>NZ_JAQFIF010000035.1 GCF_029504395.1 Arthrobacter sp. ES3-54 | reverse complement strand
ATGTCGATCCTGGGTGCCGCCCGGCGTGTCGGTGCATCGGGCGGCACCGGGACGAATTGGTGGGCCGAGTCTGGTCAGATGACGATAGTTATGGGTCCCGGCGGCGGTCTCGCGGATCCGGTTCCCGCCCGGGAAGGGCCGGGAGGGCGGGCCTTGAGCGCGGAGGAGCGGGGCATGATCCAGATGGGCCGTCGGAGCGGGCTCAGTTATGCCGGGATTGCCAAGGCGATCGGCCGCAACAAGTCCGTGGTCTGGCGTGAGGTGAACCGCAACACGGGCCCGGACGGGGAGTATTACGCCTCGGTGGCCCATGCGAGGGCCCACCAGGCCAGGCGCCGGCCCAAGCCGTTGAAACTCCTGCTGAACGAGCCGCTCTGCGGGCTGATCGGGGTGTGGATGGATGACGGGTGGAGCCCGAAACTGATCTCCTCGATGTTGGCGTTTCACTTCGGCGATGATCAGACTATGCAGGTGAGCCACGAGACGATCTACCAGGCGCTATACGTTCAAACCCGCGGAAGTCTGCGGGCGGACCTGGCGGAAAAGCTCAGCCTGAAACGGAGGAAGCGCTTGCCCCACAGCGCGGACCGGCACGCGAACAGCCCCTACAAGGAAGCGTTCAAGATCAGTGAGCGCCCCGCCGAGGCCCAAGACCGGGCGGTCCCCGGGCACTGGGAGGGGGACCTCATCATCGGCGCCGACGGGACAGCGATCGGCACTCTTGTCGAACGCTCGACCCGGTTCACGATCCTCCTCCACCTCTCCGGGAACCACGCCGCCGACACCGTTGCGGCCGCGATGATCCGGGAGATGGGCCAGCTCCCGGATCACCTGCGGCGGTCGATCACCTGGGACCGGGGCTCGGAACTCGCGGAGTATGCCCGGATCCAGACCGCCCTGGACACCACGCTCTACTTCTGCGACCCGCACTCGCCCTGGCAGCGCGGGTCCAACGAGAACACCAACCGGCTCCTCAGGTTCTGGTTCGAGAAAGGCTCTGACCTCTCCGTCCACACCCCCGAGGACCTTCGTCTGGTCGCCGCGAAACTCAACCGCCGGCCCAGGCCCACCCTCAACCTCGAAACCCCAGCCAGCCGGCTGAACCAGCTGCTGCACGCAGCCTAATCCCCGGCGTTGCTCCCACCAGTTGACTTTGGG
>NZ_JAQFIF010000034.1 GCF_029504395.1 Arthrobacter sp. ES3-54 | reverse complement strand
TGATGCTCCTATAGGCGTCAATGTTCGTTGAGCCAGTTTTCGTAGCGTTGGTGGAAGACATCGTCCCGGCTGAGCCCGCGTTCAAGCCGGGACAGCGCGGTGGGCCAGACGTGGAGATTGTCCGCGGCGGCCTGCAGGGTGATTTTCTTGGTTTTCCGCAGGGACCGGAGGGCTCCGGCGTCGGGGCCCGGCTGTGGGTGGAGGAGCTGGTCGTAGATTTCGCGGGCGATGTAGCGTTTCAGGCACCGCATGATTTCCTTGGTGCTTTTGCCTTCCTGTCGGCGTTTGGCGACGTAGGTTCGGGTGCGGGTGTCGCTCATCATCCGGACGAGGGCGACGTGGTGGATGGCTTTATTGGCCTGCCGGTCGCCGCCGCGGCTGAGCCGGTGCCGGGTCGTCTTCCCGGAGGACGCGGGAACCGGCGCGACACCAGCGAGGGCTGCGAATTGGGCTTCCGTGCCGATCCGTTCGGGGTTGTCTCCCACGGTGACCAGCAGTTGGCTTGCAACGTCGGTGCCGACCCCGTGCAGGTCCCGGATCATGGGTGCCTGGATGGTGATGATCGCGTCGAGTTCGGCGTCGATCAGGGCCAGTTCCTGGTGCAGTGCCCGGTAGCGGAGCGCGAGGCGTTTCAGCACGGTGGCGGTGGCGTTTGAAGGTTCTGACATGGTCCCGGCCGGCCGGGTCTTCTCGAGCGCGGCCATCAACGCCGCGCTCGTCAGGCCGCGGTATCTGGCGCGGAGAGTGTCGGGGGCGGCGACCAGGATGCTCTGGACCTGGTTCATGACGGCGACCCGTGCCCGCATCGCGGTCGTCCGCTCGGCCCGCAGGACGCGCAGTGACTCCACGGCCCCGTCCCGGGCTTTCGGGGTGGCAGTGCCTCGGCCGGCCAACGCGGACTCTGCGGCCTGGTAGGCGTCCAGCGGGTCTGATTTTCCTTTCAGCCGGCGTCCCTGCCGGTTCGGGCGCATGACCTCCAGGACCTGGATACCTTCCTTCGTCAGGACACGTGCGAGCTCGGCACCGTAGCTGCCGGTGCCCTCGACTCCGGCGGCGAGGACCGGACCGAAACCGGTGATGAAGTCGATGATCTTTCGATAGCCGGAGCTGACAGCCAGGAATTCCTTGTCGGCGACGTGGGCGCCGGTTCCGGTGATGATGGCGACGTGATGGGTGTCGGCGTGGGTGTCGATCCCGGCGATGACTTTCAGGTGTTCGTTTGCCATGATGAAACTGCCCTGACCTTCCGTTGCGTGCGGTGGGACACAAGAGGGGCACGCCGGCCGGGTGGGCAGACAAGACGGTAATGGGACTCCTCGACAGGCTCCTATGAAGTCATGTCCACCTGGCCGCCGCGTTCACTGCAGTTGTGTCGCGGCGGACAGATCAATATGAAGACAAACCCTTCTCGGGCGTCAGTCGCACCCAGAGTCACGCCGCAACACAACCAATTCCATCATTACCGTCGC
>NZ_JAQFIF010000033.1 GCF_029504395.1 Arthrobacter sp. ES3-54 | reverse complement strand
CCAACCCCGCACCCCACAAACGGGGAACGCGGCCGCGCCATGGTCCTGTTGCCTCAGGACCCAACAGTGTGCCAAACACCACCCGGCGGTTCATTCCGGCGAGCGTTCCAGGACCGGGACCCCGAGGGGAACCGTTCCGTACTTGCTGCCGGCCTGTGCCGCCAGGCACCTATTTGCTGATATTCCACCCGTGAGCACCCGCCGCAGAACTAGCGTCTGCGCAACGGGCCTACTCCTGACAACCCCACCACACAGGCATAACGCCTGGCAGGGTGGTTGTAGGTGCTCCTTAGAAAGGAGGTGATCCAGCCGCACCTTCCGGTACGGCTACCTTGTTACGACTTAGTCCCAATCGCCAGTCCCACCTTCGACAGCTCCCTCCCACAAGGGGTTAGGCCACCGGCTTCGGGTGTTACCAACTTTCGTGACTTGACGGGCGGTGTGTACAAGGCCCGGGAACGTATTCACCGCAGCGTTGCTGATCTGCGATTACTAGCGACTCCGACTTCATGGGGTCGAGTTGCAGACCCCAATCCGAACTGAGACCGGCTTTTTGGGATTAGCTCCACCTCACAGTATCGCAACCCTTTGTACCGGCCATTGTAGCATGCGTGAAGCCCAAGACATAAGGGGCATGATGATTTGACGTCGTCCCCACCTTCCTCCGAGTTGACCCCGGCAGTCTCCCATGAGTCCCCGCCATTACGCGCTGGCAACATGGAACGAGGGTTGCGCTCGTTGCGGGACTTAACCCAACATCTCACGACACGAGCTGACGACAACCATGCACCACCTGTGAACCGGCCCCAAAGGGGAAGGACTGTTTCCAGCCCGGTCCGGCCCATGTCAAGCCTTGGTAAGGTTCTTCGCGTTGCATCGAATTAATCCGCATGCTCCGCCGCTTGTGCGGGCCCCCGTCAATTCCTTTGAGTTTTAGCCTTGCGGCCGTACTCCCCAGGCGGGGCACTTAATGCGTTAGCTACGGCGCGGAAAACGTGGAATGTCCCCCACACCTAGTGCCCAACGTTTACGGCATGGACTACCAGGGTATCTAATCCTGTTCGCTCCCCATGCTTTCGCTCCTCAGCGTCAGTTAATGCCCAGAGACCTGCCTTCGCCATCGGTGTTCCTCCTGATATCTGCGCATTTCACCGCTACACCAGGAATTCCAGTCTCCCCTACATCACTCTAGTCTGCCCGTACCCACCGCAGATCCGGAGTTGAGCCCCGGACTTTCACGGCAGACGCGACAAACCGCCTACGAGCTCTTTACGCCCAATAATTCCGGATAACGCTTGCGCCCTACGTATTACCGCGGCTGCTGGCACGTAGTTAGCCGGCGCTTCTTCTGCAGGTACCGTCACTTTCGCTTCTTCCCTACTGAAAGAGGTTTACAACCCGAAGGCCGTCATCCCTCACGCGGCGTCGCTGCATCAGGCTTGCGCCCATTGTGCAATATTCCCCACTGCTGCCTCCCGTAGGAGTCTGGGCCGTGTCTCAGTCCCAGTGTGGCCGGTCACCCTCTCAGGCCGGCTACCCGTCGTCGCCTTGGTGAGCCATTACCTCACCAACAAGCTGATAGGCCGCGAGTCCATCCAAAACCACAATAAAGCTTTCCACCCCCCACCATGCGATGAGGAGTCATATCCGGTATTAGACCCAGTTTCCCAGGCTTATCCCAGAGTTAAGGGCAGGTTACTCACGTGTTACTCACCCGTTCGCCACTAATCACCGGTGCAAGCACCGGGTCATCGTTCGACTTGCATGTGTTAAGCACGCCGCCAGCGTTCATCCTGAGCCAGGATCAAACTCTCCGTTGAAGTAAAACAGACACACCATGCGCCCCCGGGAAAACGGGATGCACACAATGCACAAAATTTGAAACCAGCTGTAAAAACCAGACCACACCACGGGGTGGCGCAACCTGGTCAATTCAACCAATTCAATACAATAAATTGGTATCAACAAACTTGGCACACTATTGAGTTCTCAAACAACAGACACA
>NZ_JAQFIF010000032.1 GCF_029504395.1 Arthrobacter sp. ES3-54 | reverse complement strand
AACGCAAAAAGGGCCGGCAACCAAACGGTTGCCGGCCCTTTTTCAAGCCACTGGCTTCAGGACTACTGAATTACCAAGAAGACTTCGTGATACCCCGGAGGGTTTGAGATTTCTGCAGGGACCTCCTGCTCTTGTGCAAGCATTTTGGGGTCCCGGACAACACGGGGCATGCGGAACTTAGAATGCGGGCCCGGGCCGTACAGTGAGGTCCTTCCTCGAGCTGCGGCCGCAAAGTCCATCCGGCTCTATCTCAAGGAGCGGGCATTGGTCGGCACCGGTCGCCCTGGCAGGCGTGCCGGCGGGCGCAGCCGGGTTGCCGTGCTCCTAAGGCGGCCAGCAATCCACCCCGCAGGAGGCATGCCCCGGCCTCTTGAACCGCCCCTCCTCCACGGCTGAAGCCACCCTGCCTGCCTTTGGCCGCATTACCTACGGCTACATGCTCTTCACTCCGCTGCGGCGCTGGCACCCGCCCGAGCCGGGGATGGTCCAGGGAACCGTGGAGGAGGTCCGAAAAAGAAGGATCAGCACCGCCATCCACTCCGTGGTACTGATCCTGCCGGCTGACAGCGTGGTCAGCGCGGACTGCCAAAGGGCACTGCCGGGAATGTCTATTTTGAACTCCGTGGCGCCAGTAGTCCAGATCCTTCGTACTTCGCGGAGGCCTTACCATGGGGGCGCTGCCTTGTGTCCCGCAGAGCAGAGCCCGGTACGCGCGGTCAAGCGCTGGGAATTAGGGATGTTCTGATTGCCCGGTAATCGTCAGCAAGTATCGTTACGCGTGCCACCTCGAGGTCAATAGGCAGCTGTTCTGCACCCGTCAGACTCCAGAACTGCTTGCTCGGAGTTCGCTACGGTTCATTTCCCCCTCGAGGCGACATGCAGCGGCTGGAAAAAGCCTGCATCCTCAGAGAGCTCTTCGCCTGCCCATATGTACCGGCCCGTCGTGTGGCCGGAAGGTGCATGGCGGAGCCCATTCACCGGAAGAGAACCGCCCCGCGCATTCTGCGAAATACCGACTTTCATGCTGCCACCCGGAAGCAGCGGGACTGCGCCGAATCTCGCACATACAGCCGCCTGGGCGGAATCAATCGGGACGTTCACTGCTACGCACTTCCTTTCCGGGTTAAATGCCCCGAAAGGAAGCCGAAGTAGAGCTCGTACGTTTCCCGCAGGCTCCGGGGGAGTCGTCGTTTGGAGAGGAAGTCGTCCCTTTGGCCACTTTCCACGCTCCGTTGCGAGGTCTGGATCATGGACAGCAGCTTTCTTCTTTGCTCCAAATCCTCAAGCGCCACAGCAGCCCGGTAGGCGCGTGCCAGGACCTGTGCAGCATCGGGAACGAATAAGTAGTCCTGACCGATTGGAAGTTTCTGCTGACGGAGATCAACACCGAAGCGAAAGTCGGGATCAGCGATGTCTGCTTCACTGAAGTCGTTGCCCTTCACGACATTGGTCCGATCACCGTAGATGTCAGCGTCAGCTCCGGTGGTTCCCCAGAGCTGCAACAGATCAATTCCCCCGCTGAATGTGGAGTCGATGAGGTCACCCGCGCTCAGAGCGAAGCTCTTCATGCGCACCCTGCGGAACGAGCACCCGATGAAGCGCGCCCGTCCGACGATCGTGTTCGGGAAGCGTCCTCCGTCGAAACTGCAGTTCACGTATTCCGAGAGGACTTCGCCCGAGCTGAACGACCAAGATTCGGGGCGAAGGCTTTCAAAGTTGCAGTTCTCGAAGCGCGACCCGTACGAACTGAAGTGCTTGATTTCCGGTCCGGAAAAGTCCGCATCTCTATGTTGCTCGTGATCGATAAAGATGTCGCCTTTCAGCGGCAGCCGAACGAATCCCTTGGTGGACACCCGGGTTCTCATTTCGTCTGGGCCCCATTGCACTAGGCGGTTCCCTTGCCCGTGAGGACGCATTCGGTCATGACCTCAAGGATATGGGCATGCGTTACCAGAACCCGTACGGGCGGCCGTTGGGGGGCGCCATTTGTAATCGGCGGAAACATCTTCCTCGCGGGCGGAGAAGCCAGGTACCTCCGTCCAGCCGGGGCCAGGAAGGGTTGACATAGTCAGACGAGGCCGAACGCAAGTGCACCTTGAATCAAGCCCCGTGCCCGGGCGCGATCGTATTCCTGGTCCACGAACACGGGACCCAATACCTGGAAGCCTGCATGCGATGCTCTCCTTCGACGCGATTCCTGCGGGGGTTCGTCGTCTCGAGGACCTCCCGATAGTGAGCCAGCTGTACCGCCTGCCCGTGTTGGCAACGATTCGCTGATCTGCCAGGAACGGCTGCTCGGCGGCGAAGTCCTGGCCGATGGTGCGGATCCTGTCGGAACATCACACAAAGCTGCGAACGCTTCGGTGTGGCCGTCCAGGAAAGCGTTGGGGGGTTAAATGCGGGAGGACCCCCAACCTTGGTTGGGGGTCCTCGACCGTGAATGGTGTTCCGGCGGTGACCTACTCTCCCACACCCTCCCGGG
>NZ_JAQFIF010000031.1 GCF_029504395.1 Arthrobacter sp. ES3-54 | reverse complement strand
GTGTGTGGTGTAAGTTATCGGCCTATTAGTACCGGTCAGCTTCACGAGTCGTTAGTCCTCGCTTCCACATCCGGCCTATCAACCCAGTGGTCTGGCTGGGGGCCTCTCACACGCAAGGTGTATGGAAATCTCATCTCGAAGCGAGCTTCCCGCTTAGATGCTTTCAGCGGTTATCCCATCCGAACGTAGCTAATCAGCGGTGCACTTGGCAGTACAACTGACACACCAGAGGTTCGTCCGTCCCGGTCCTCTCGTACTAAGGACAGCCCTTCTCAAATTTCCTGCGCGCGCAGCGGATAGGGACCGAACTGTCTCACGACGTTCTAAACCCAGCTCGCGTACCGCTTTAATGGGCGAACAGCCCAACCCTTGGGACCTACTCCAGCCCCAGGATGCGACGAGCCGACATCGAGGTGCCAAACCATGCCGTCGATATGGACTCTTGGGCAAGATCAGCCTGTTATCCCCGAGGTACCTTTTATCCGTTGAGCGACGGCCATTCCACAATGTACCGCCGGATCACTAGTCCCGACTTTCGTCCCTGCTCGAGATGTCTCTCTCACAGTCAAGCTCCCTTGTGCACTTACACTCGACACCTGATTGCCAACCAGGCTGAGGGAACCTTTGGGCGCCTCCGTTACTTTTTAGGAGGCAACCGCCCCAGTTAAACTACCCATCAGGCACTGTCCCTGACCCGGATTACGGGCCGAAGTTAGATGTCCAAAGTGACCAGAGTGGTATTTCAACGATGACTCCACCCGAACTGGCGTCCGGGCTTCAACGTCTCCCACCTATCCTACACAAGCCACTCCGAACACCAATACCAAACTATAGTAAAGGTCTCGGGGTCTTTCCGTCCTGCTGCGCGTAACGAGCATCTTTACTCGTACTGCAATTTCGCCGAGTTTATGGTTGAGACAGCGGGGAAGTCGTTACTCCATTCGTGCAGGTCGGAACTTACCCGACAAGGAATTTCGCTACCTTAGGATGGTTATAGTTACCACCGCCGTTTACTGGGGCTTAAATTCTCAGCTTCGCCTTGCGGCTAACCGGTCCTCTTAACCTTCCAGCACCGGGCAGGAGTCAGTCCGTATACATCGTCTTGCGACTTCGCACGGACCTGTGTTTTTAGTAAACAGTCGCTTCCCCCTGGTCTCTGCGGCCCCGATCCCCTCCCACCAGCAAGTGGTGTTCAAGGTTGGGGCCCCCCTTCTCCCGAAGTTACGGGGGCATTTTGCCGAGTTCCTTAACCATAATTCTCTCGATCGCCTTAGTATTCTCTACCTGATCACCTGTGTCGGTTTGGGGTACGGGCGGCTAAAACCTCGCGTCGATGCTTTTCTCGGCAGCATAGGATCACCGAATCCCCCCATACGGGGGTCCCGTCAGATCTCAGGCATCATGAACGGCGGATTTGCCTACCGTTCGCCCTACATCCTTAGACCGGGACAACCATCGCCCGGCTCGGCTACCTTCCTGCGTCACACCTGTTAATACGCTTGCCTCCCAGGATCAGGTCCCGCGCTCCACCAAAACCCTTCCATCCCGAAGGACGGTCAGGCAGGTCTCGGGCGGTTAGTGTCCCCTGTTCAGCATGGGCGGTTTTTCGCCGGTACGGGAATATCAACCCGTTGTCCATCGACTACGCCTGTCGGCCTCGCCTTAGGTCCCGACTTACCCAGGGCAGATTAGCTTGACCCTGGAACCCTTGATCATCCGGCGGACGGGTTTCTCACCCGTCTTTCGCTACTCATGCCTGCATTCTCACTCGTGTAGGCTCCACCGCTGGTTTCCACCGCGACTTCACTGCCCACACGACGCTCCCCTACCACTCCAGACGCCTGAACCAACCCACGAGGGGCGGCTTAGCTAATATCTGAAATCCACAACTTCGGCGGTGTACTTGAGCCCCGCTACATTGTCGGCGCGGAATCACTTGACCAGTGAGCTATTACGCACTCTTTTAAGGATGGCTGCTTCTAAGCCAACCTCCTGGTTGTCTTCGCAACTCCACATCCTTTCCCACTTAGCACACGCTTAGGGGCCTTAGTTGGTGGTCTGGGCTGTTTCCCTCTCGACTATGAAGCTTATCCCCCACAGTCTCACTGCTGCGCTCTCACTTACCGGCATTCGGAGTTTGGCTGACGTCAGTAACCTTGTAGGGCCCATTAGCCATCCAGTAGCTCTACCTCCGGTAAGAAACACGCAACGCTGCACCTAAATGCATTTCGGGGAGAACCAGCTATCACGAAGTTTGATTGGCCTTTCACCCCTACCCACAGCTCATCCCCTCCATTTTCAACTGAAGTGGGTTCGGTCCTCCACGACGTCTTACCGTCGCTTCAACCTGGCCATGGGTAGATCACTTCGCTTCGGGTCTAGATCACGCCACTGCAACGCCCTATTCAGACTCGCTTTCGCTACGGCTTCCCCACACGGGTTAACCTCGCGACGTAACACTAACTCGCAGGCTCATTCTTCAAAAGGCACGCCGTCACCCCTACACGATCGCTCGCGGAGGCTCCGACGGATTGTAAGCACACGGTTTCAGGTACTGTTTCACTCCCCTCCCGGGGTACTTTTCACCTTTCCCTCACGGTACTGGTCCGCTATCGGTCATTAGGGAGTATTTAGGCTTATCAGGTGGTCCTGACAGATTCGCACGGGATTTCTCGGGCCCCGTGCTACTTGGGATACTTCACCAGGCGGTGCACAACATTTCGGTTACGGGGCTCACACCCTCTACGGCCGGCCTTTCAAGACCGTTCACCTATGCCTGCACTACTCACCCCACTGTCCCGGCAGAGACAGAATGGGAAGTCCCACAACCCCGACCATGCAACGCCCGCCGGCTATCACACATGGAACGGTTTAGCCTGATCCGCGTTCGCTCGCCACTACTGACGGAATCACTATTGTTTTCTCTTCCTGCGGGTACTGAGATGTTTCACTTCCCCGCGTTCCCTCCACGCACCCTATGTGTTCAGATGCGGGTCACCAGGCAGCTCGCGCCCCTGGCGGGGTTTCCCCATTCGGACACCCTGGGATCACAGTCCGGTTATCGACTCCCCCAGGCTTATCGCAGATTCCTACGTCCTTCTTCGGCTCCTAATGCCAAGGCATCCACCGTGTGCTCTTAAAAACTTGACCACAAAAGATCAAGGAGTAATTTTCGAGAGAACCATGAAAACCACACCGCACACCAGCCACACCCAAAGGGCACAACCAGGGCAACGGCACAGATCCAGGTTCATATTCTTGGAAATTGCTTCTTATAAAAGATGCTCGCGTCCACTATGTAGTTCTCAAACAACAACCCCGTACCACACACCCCACACACACAACCCCCAAAAAGGAGCCGATACATGCATGATCGGTGCAGCCAGGAAACCAGAAACAAACAAACCCACAA
>NZ_JAQFIF010000030.1 GCF_029504395.1 Arthrobacter sp. ES3-54 | reverse complement strand
GGAGAGTAGGTCACCGCCGGAACACCATTCACGGTCGAGGACCCCCAACCAAGGTTGGGGGTCCTCCCGCATTTAACCCCCACAACACAAAACCCGCCAGGCCCCCACGACGCTGGGGCCCTCACTTAACCGACAACCGCAAAACCGGTGCCGGCCCGACTAAGAGGCGCGGGTAGAGTAAATGCCCATGGATAACCTCTTCAGCCACGCGCCCGTTGAACCGCCTGATGGTCCCGAACCGGAGGCAGCAGACGGCCTGGAGCCGGTTATCTACACGGTGGTGGTTCCCGGCCCCGTCGCCCGGGCCTTTGTGGGATTCACCGAGCATACGCACCTCTGGTGGCCGCTTGAGGATCACAGCGTCTATGGCGTCGGCTCCTACGTGGAGTTCGAGGAAAACCTGATCATGGAGACCGCTGATGATGGCCGGACGGCCGTGTGGGGATCCATTGACGACTGGCAGCCTCCACTGTCCTTCCATGCCAGCTGGCACCCCGGGACTACCGCCATGTGGTCCACCGAGCTCCGGGTGGCTTTCAGGGCAGTAGACGAGGGAACTGAGCTCCGCCTGGTTCACAGCGGCTGGGAAGGCGCCGAAGACCCTACGGCAACCAGGGCCGATTACGCGGCCGGCTGGCCCGGCGTCCTGGACCGCTTTGTCAGGTTCATGGGCGGCACCGGCGCCTGAGCTTGCTTGGCCTCTGGGCCGCAACGAGGCGTTGCTTCCCAGTTGCTTGGAGGACCGGGGCGCGGAACCCGCGGGGCCTCCCCGGCTTTCCGGGCCGTTCTGGGCAGACGGCCGGGAATGGAGCGAGGAACTGGGCAGGAACGCCGCCACGGAGAAAATTGCCGGCAACTAGCGGATCGGTACTTGGTCCACGGGCGGAACAGCCGTGCTGGACCGGATGACAAAGCGCGTGGGGTATTCGGTGTGCGCGGACGCTGTGTCTGCCGCGCCGTCGAGCCTGGCCAACAAGCGCCGCACGGCCAGCGCGCCCTGGCCCCGTGCGTCCTGATCGAAGGTGGTCAGCCCGAAAACCTCACCAAGCTCATGGCCGTCGATGCCGATGACGGAGAGGTCCTGCGGCACCCGCAGGCCGAAGTCCCGGGCAGCGAGGATCGTGCCAATTGCCATCTCATCGGAGGCGGCAAAGACGGCCGTGGGGCGCTCAAGTGAGCTGCCCAGCAGTTGCCGGGCGTTGGCGTAGGCGCCCTGGATGGTGAAATCCGCGGAGACCTGCCACTCCGGCCGGACGGCCAGCCCGGCGTCGCGCATGGCCTTCTTGAAGCCCGCCTGGCGCGTCCCGGGAAGCCGGAAATCCTGATCATAGGCGGCATCGCCGGTCATATGGGCGATTTTGCTGTGGCCAAGCTGGATGAGGTGGCGTGCTGCGGCCTCCGCGATACCGGAGTCATCGATGCGGATGGTCGATGCCCCAGGCAGCGGGCCGCCGATCCCCACGATCGGACGGTGGATGGCCAGCAGCTGGTCGATCTCGGCCTCGGAGAGCTCCAGGGACACAGCGATCACGGCATCCACGCGTTTGCGCAGCAGGAAGTCGTTCAGCACGCTGTGGCGGCGCTCCCGGCCTTCGCTGACGTTGTACAGCGTGAGGTCGAAGCCGGCATCCAGCAGGGTGGCCGAGACACCTTCGACCACCGAGGAAAAGAACCACCGGTGGACCGAAGGGACAACAAGGCCAACATTGTGGTTCCGCCCGGAGGCCAGGCTGGACGCCTGGTATGACGCGACGAAACCAAGTTCGGCGGCGGCGGTCCGGGCACGCTCCCTGCTCCGAGGGGAGACGTTTCCCTTGCCGCTCAAGGCCCGCGAAACGGTGGCGATGGAGAGGCCGGCCCGTTCCGCGACGTCCTTGATGCCGGGCATGCCTAGCCCTCCGTGTCCTCGATGTAGATTTCCAGCCAAACAGTTTCACCTGAGCCTAACGGATCGCCGGCGCCGGCCATGTCCCCGGCGTCGTATCCGGCCTCCGGAGGCGTTGAACTGCGCAGCAGCATTCGACCGGCGGGCAGTTCCAGGGGCTCGGACCCCACATTCAGCAGCACCAGCGTGGAACCGTTAAGGAAGGCAAGGCTGGTGTCCGTGCAGAGGTCCTCGTACCAGGACAGTGAGCCGCGGCCAAGATCCAGCCGGCGGCGCAGCTCCAGCATGCGCTTGTAGAGGCTCAGATGCGACGACGACGAGGCGGCCTGCACATCCCGCGCCAGCCGCGCGAAACTTTCCGGCTGCGGCAGCCAGGGGTCCTGCCCGTGGCCGAATCCGGCGTTGGGTTCCCCGGCCCGCCAGGGTAGCGGAATGCGGCAGCCGTCGCGGCCCAGCCGTGCGCCGCCGGTGCGGGCGAAGGTGGGGTCCTGGCGCTGGGTGTCCGGGATGTCGATCCCGTCCGGGAGGCCGAGCTCTTCACCCTGGTAGAGGTAGGCTCCGCCGGGCAGACCCAGCATGAACAGGGATGCCGCTGCCGCCCGGGACCGTCCGAGGTCCTCGTCCGGCTGCGGATCCCAGGTGCCGATTCCGTCGCCGTCGCGCGGCGCATGCCCGTGGTACCCGAAGCGGGTGGCGTGGCGGACGACGTCGTGGTTGGAGAGCACCCAGGTGCTGGGAGCGGCGACGGCGTCCAACGACGTGAGTGACTCGGTGATGACGTGGCGCATGCGGTGCACGTCCAGGCCCGCGTGGAGGTATGGGAAGTTGAAGGCCTGGTGCATTTCGTCCGGGCGCACCCAGTCGGCGAGCCGCGGGAGCGGGTCAACGTTTGCCTCGGCGCAGAGGATCCGGTCGGGGCCGTACTCGGCGAGAATCCGCCGCCACTGGCGGTAGATGTCATGGAGGGCCGGCTGGCCAAACATCGGGGCGTCGCGTCCGGGGAAGCCGTCGGAGCTGCTGCCGTCGGCGCGGCCGCCCCACTCCGGCAGGCCGGGGGCCTTCACGAGGGCGTGCGCCACGTCCACCCGGAAGCCGGAGACGCCGCGGTCCAGCCAGAAGCGCAGGACCCGCTCGAATTCGTCGTGGACGGCGCGGCTGTCCCAGTTGAAGTCCGGCTGGGAGGAGTCGAAGAGGTGCAGGTACCACTGGCCCGGGGCGCCGTCCGGTTCGGTGATTCGGGTCCAGGCTGACCCGCCAAAGTGGGACTGCCAGTTGTTCGGCGGTTCCTCGCCGAATGCTCCGCGGCCGTCGCGGAAGATGAACATGTCCCGTTCCGGGCTGCCGGCGGGTGCGGTCAGGGCAGCCTGGAAGGCCGGGTGCTGGTCCGAGCAGTGGTTGGGCACGAGGTCCACGATCACCCGCATCCCCAGCCGGGTGGCCTCGGCCATCATGGCGTCGAAATCGCCCAGCGAGCCGAACAAGGGGTCGACGTCGCAGTAGTCGCTGACGTCGTAGCCGGCGTCCCGCTGCGGAGAGCGGTAGAACGGGGACAGCCAGACGGCGTCGATGTCCAGTTCCGCAAGGCGGGGCAGCTCGGCGGTAATGCCGGCGAGATCGCCGATGCCGTCGCCGTTCAGGTCCCGGAAAGAGCGCGGGTAGACCTGGTAGATCACGGCAGAGCGCCACCAGCCGGGAATGTGGTCTGCGGGATGCACCGGGGTCAGCGGCCCCGTCAGGGGGCTGGCCAGCGCTGCGGGGGAGAAAAGTACTGAATCAACGGACATGACGGCAATCGTAAGGGTTCGAGGTCAAAATGTGAAAACGCTTCCAGTCATTTTTCTGCTGGTACTTTCGACTACTAACTAGACTTTCCGCCGCGCGTTTGGAAGCGCTTGCAACTGTGAGTCACATCACCGACAATGCACAGCCTTAGACTGGGATTCGGATTCGATCGAACTGGAGACCGCATGCGCAGCATCATCGATGAGCTGACCTCTTCCCTCGGCGCGGCGAAAATTGCCGTGGATGACACAACCCTGGCCGCCTATGCCGTGGACCAGGCTCCCGTGCTGGACTATCAGCTCCCGCTGGCCGTGGTCCGGGCCGAATCGGTGGCCGACGTGCAGGCAACGGTGCGTGCCTGCGCCGCCCGCGGCGTCGCGCTCGTGGCGCGCGGCGCCGGCACCGGAGTCTCCGGTGGTGCCCACGCGAGCGAGGGCTGCGTGGTGCTTACGCTTGAGGGGATGAACCGCATCCTGGACCTCAATCCGGATGACGAGACCGCCGTCGTGGAACCCGGCGTCATCAACGCTGACCTCAACGCGGCCGCGGCCCTGCACGGGCTGATGTTCGCCCCGGATCCTGCGAGCTTCAAGATGTCCACCATCGGCGGCAATGTGGCCACGAATGCGGGCGGGCTGCGCTGCGCGAAGTACGGGGTGACCCGGGACTCGGTCCTGGCCCTCGACGTCGTGCTCGCGGACGGATCCCTGATCCACACCGGCCACCAGACGTTCAAGGGCGTCGCCGGTTACGACCTCACCGGGCTGTTCGTCGGCTCGGAGGGGACCCTGGGGATCGTGGTCGGTGTCACCGTGCGGCTGAAGTACCTGCCGCGCGAAGTGCACACCATCGCCGCCTTCTACCCGGACTTCCGCAGCGCCGCGGCCGGCGTCCTCGCTGTGGGCAGGGCCCGCGTTCAGCCGGCCATCATGGAACTGCTCGACGGCGGCTCGCTGGCCCAGCTCGATGACATCCACGGCTCCGACCTGGCCGCGCGCGGGGCGTCCCTGCTGCTGATCCAGACCGACGGCTTCGGCGCGGCGGCGGAAGCCGCGGCCATCCGCCCGGTCCTGGCGGCGGGGGGAGCTGTGGTGACCATGGAGGCCAATGCGGAGGCGGAGCAGCTGGTCGAGCTGCGCCGCAACAGCCGCGGCACCGAGGTGGACGACGAATACCGGGTGGGCGAGGACGTGGCTGTACCCCGCTCCCGCCTGGTGGACTACGTGGCCGAGCTCGAGGCCATGGCGGTGGAGCACCGGGTCCAGCTCAAAGTCGTGGCCCATGCCGGCGACGGAAACCTGCACCCCACCTTCTGGATCGACCGGGCGGACAATACCGTGGATCCCGATGCCATGGCCCGGCTCGGCGCCGCTCTGGACAGGTCCATTGCCGTGGCGCTGGCCATGGGCGGCACCATCACGGGCGAGCACGGGATCGGCCAGTACAAGCTGCGCTGGCTGGGCCTGGAGCAGAAGGAGCCCGTGCGCGAACTGCAGCGCCGGATCAAGGAGCTGTTCGACCCCGCCGGGATCCTGAACCCCGGCAAGGCGATTTAGCTGAAGCGACTTAGCTGAGGATTTAGCCCGGGCGTGCCACATTGCGCCCGGCGCGAAGCCTAGTCGTCGGAGTCGGGGTATTCCTCGATCGATTCGTCGGCGCCGTAGCGTGATTCCTCGGTCTCCACCTCGAGGATCTTGAGCAGCCCCGTATCCGGGTTGAGCATGATGGCGGCCTCGTCCCGCCGGTGGCGGAGCTCGTTGTCAATGTAGGACTGGACCGCCTCAGCCAGGGGGATGTGCCGGTTCTCCTTCTCGGACATGTACCAGCGGTGCTCCAGGACCTCGTGCACCGCCTCGGCCGGCTCGAGCTTGCCGGAGAGATCGCGGGGGATGGCCCGCACGATCGGTTCGAAGATCTGGCTGACCCAGAGGTGGGCGCTGTATTCCTCGTCCATGCCCGGGTTGTTGTCCGCCCGGAAGGAGTCCATGTCGTTCAGGAGCCGGCGGGCCTGGT
This sequence comes from Arthrobacter sp. ES3-54, assembly GCF_029504395.1. Classification (GTDB taxonomy): domain Bacteria; phylum Actinomycetota; class Actinomycetes; order Actinomycetales; family Micrococcaceae; genus Arthrobacter. The sequence goes on along the minus strand of NZ_JAQFIF010000030.1, from coordinate 6,887 downwards.
TTTCCTGGGCGTCCAGGCCGGTCAGGCGCAACAGCCGACGCTGGTGGTGCCCGGCGTCGACGACCTTGGGCTGGAGCTGGATGGTGGAGCCGTTCTGCGTGGTCTTGATCGCGTATTCCTCGACGTCGAACCCCAGCTCGTTGAGCCGCCGGATGCGGGCGGCCACGCGCCAGCGTTCGCCGATCTCAAACGACTCCTTCGCCGTCAGCTCGGTCCACAACCGCCGGTAGCTGTCCATGATGAGCTCGCTGGTGGCCACGGGGTCCACCTTCTCCTCGATCAGGCCGCCGTCGAGCAGGTCCATGAGTTCCCCGGCGATGTTGACCCGGGCGATTTCGAGGTCGTACTCGCGCTGGCCGGTGGACAAATCCGGGTACAGCTCGCCGGTCTCGGCGTCTACGAGGTAGGCGGCGAACGCGCCGGCGTCGCGGCGGAACAGGGTGTTGGAGAGCGAGACGTCGCCCCAGTAGAAGCCGATCAGGTGCAGCCGGACCAGCAGCAGCGCCTGGGCGTCGATGAGCCGGGTCAGGGTGTCCTTGCGCAGCATCTGGGAGAAGAGCGCGCGGTAGGGCATGGAGAACTTCAGGTGCCGGGTGACAAGCACAGGGTTCAGCGGCCGGCCCTCCGGGGTGGTGCGCCCGGTGATGACGGCCACGGGCTCCACGCCGGGAACGTCCAGCCGGGCGAGCTTGCGGAGCATGTGGTACTCGTGGCGGGCCACGTGCTCCGAGGTTTCCTTGATGGCGATGACGGAGCCGCCGAGGTGGGCGAAGCGCACGATGTGCCGCGAGATGCCGCGGGGGAGCGCTGCCAAATACTCTGCCGGCCAGTCCTCGAGGGCAATGTGCCAGGGCAGGTCCAGGAGCTCAGGCTCGGTGGCGGCGGCCGTGATGCTCAGCGAACTGGACGCCATCGACGCCTTTTCGTCATTGGCGCTGGCGGCTTCGTACCGGGGCAATTTTCCAATCTGACCGTAGTCAGTGGGCTCGTCGTGCCACTGGGCGCTGTATTCCTCGGTCATGGGGTTTCCTCGGTCATGAGTCAATTCTTCCGTATTTTGCAGGTCCCGCCTAAAGCGGAGCAGTTAACGCCCGACGGCGGCCCTCCACAGGGGAGGACCGCCGTCAGTAGAGCCGTGCTAGTCGCCGAGGCGCAGGCCGGTCTTGGTGTCGAACAGGTGTACGTGGCCTGACTGCGGGCGGACCCAGATGGACTCACCCTTCATCGGGGGGCGGCGGCCGTCGACGCGGGCCACGATGTCGTGGCTCTGGCCGTCCAGCGTGGTGTGGCCGTAGACGTAGGCGTCGGCGCCGAGTTCTTCGACGACGTCGACCTCAACCTGGAGACCATCGCCCTCGGCAACCGTCTCAAGGTCCTCCGGGCGGGAACCGAGGGTGACGGTCTGGCCGTGGGCCTCTTCGAGGACGTCGCGCGGTACCGGGTAGACGGTCCCGCCGAACTGCACGCCGCCGTCGACGACGGGGAGCTCGAGCAGGTTCATGGCGGGGGAGCCGATGAAACCAGCCACGAAGACGTTCTTCGGCTTGTCGTAGAGGTTGCGCGGGGTGTCGACCTGCATCAGCAGGCCGTCCTTCAGCACGGCGACGCGGTCACCCATGGTCATGGCCTCGACCTGGTCGTGGGTCACGTAGACCGTGGTGACGCCGAGGCGGCGGGTCAGGGACGCGATCTGGGTGCGGGTCTGCACGCGCAGCTTGGCATCAAGGTTGGACAGCGGCTCATCCATGAGGAAGACCTGCGGGTTACGCACGATGGCGCGGCCCATGGCAACGCGCTGGCGCTGGCCGCCGGAGAGGGCCTTCGGCTTGCGGTCCAGGTACGGTTCGAGGTCGAGCAGCTTGGCGGCCTCACGGACGCGCTCGGCGCGCTCTTCCTTGCTGACGCCGGCGATCTTCAGCGCGAAGCCCATGTTGTCCGCCACGGTCATGTGCGGGTACAGGGCGTAGTTCTGGAACACCATGGCGATGTCGCGATCCTTCGGCGGAACGTCCGTGACGTCACGGTCGCCAATGAGGATGCGGCCGGAGTTGACGTCCTCAAGACCTGCGAGCATGCGCAGGGAAGTCGACTTTCCGCAGCCGGAGGGTCCAACGAGGACCAGGAATTCGCCGTCGGCGATATCAATGTTGAGCTTGTCAACGGCGGGCTTATCGGTGCCCGGGTATAGGCGTGTTGCGTTGTCAAAAGTAACTGTAGCCACAGTTATCAATCCCTTCACCGGCAGGTACGTGCCGGACGATCCGTAGTGAATGGTCATTTTATTCAGTTGTTAATTCAGTTTTGGGTCCTCATGCGCATACTCCTCGGCCGAAGCCGAGGAGTATCCAATGACGCCGCACGGTAGTTGTGCGCCACATCACATACAGAGTATGTCAGATTAATGGCATTTGGGCCAAAATGTTACAGATGTCACAGGTGATGGTGCCCACTCGGGCGGCGTGGCGGCTGAGTTTCCGGCGTTTCCCGTGCCGGCCTGTTAGTGCGCGACTGCGCGTGTCCGCTCCCTCAGGAGGGCTTCGAGCAGTTCGCAGATGTGGACCGGTGCCTCCACCCGGAACTCGGCCTGGGTGAAATCGAGCCCCACTTTTACGCCGAGATCCCCCGGGACGAGACTGCCCAGGGCGTCCTCGTCGGTGGTGTCGTCGCCGGCGAAGACCACGGCTGTGGCTCCGGCGGCCTGCCGCAAGAAGGCAATGCCCTCTCCCTTGGAGGCGTTGACCACGGAGGTCTCCAGGACCCGGTGTCCGGTTTTCAAGAACACGCCGCTACGGTCCTGCAGGACTGACCGGGCCGCGGCGACGGCGTCCTCGGCGACGTCGGCGGACGCGAGACGCGTGTGCAGGACGACGCCGGCCGGCTTGTCCTCCAGGAGGGTCCCGGGTGCCTGCTCCGCGATTTCCTCAAGCTCCTTGCGGACGTCGGCCAAGAGTTCCCGCTGGTCGTCGTCGAGCATCAGCTGCGAGGATCCGGGCCCCATCCAGACCTCGGCGCCGTGGCTGCCGATCAGCAGCGTGTTCTCCGGCGGGAAGGCGACGGCACGCAGGCTGTCCAGCGCGCGGCCGGAGATGAGCGCCGTCGTCGTCCGGGGAAGTTCCGCCAGTCCCGCGAAGGCGGCCGCCGAGCGCGGGAGCGCGCGGGAGTCGGCCGCGTGATCCACGAGCGGCGCCATGGTGCCGTCGAAGTCCATCGCCACCAGCAGGTGCTCGGTGCCGGCGACGCGGCGCACCGCCGCCAGCAGTTCAGGGGAGAGCGAGAGCGGGGCGGTGCCCGAGTTGTCAGTGCCGGTGGCGTCAGGACTCATCGCGTACAACCTTTTCGGCCAGGGCGTTCAGGAAGTCGGAGGACCAGAGGTCGACGTCGTGGTCCAGGATTTGCTTGCGCATGGCCCGCATGCGGCGTGATGCCTCGGCCGGCTGCATATTGACCGCCCGCATGATGGTGTCCTTGAGGCCGTCAATGTCGTGCGGGTTCATCAGCAGGGCCTGCTTGAGCTGGTCCGCGGCGCCGGCAAACTCACTCAGTACCAGCGCGCCGTCGTTTTTCGTCCGGGCGGTGACGTATTCCTTGGCCACGAGGTTCATGCCGTCGCGCAAGGCGGTGACCAGCATGACGTCCGCGGCCAGATACAGCGACACCATCTCCTCAATGGGGTAACTGTGGTGCAGGTAGCGGACGGCCGTGTTCTGCATGGTGTCGAAGGTGCCGTTGATGTGGCCCACCGTGCCCTCGACCTCCTCGCGGAGCAGTCGGTACTGTTCCACGCGTTCCCGGCTGGGGCTGGCGACCTGAATCAGGGTCGCGTCCTCCACGGTGACCTTGCCGTCCTGCAGCAGTTCCTCATACGCCTTGAGCCGGTGCCGGATGCCCTTGGTGTAGTCGAGCCGGTCGACGCCGAGCAGGATGGTCTTGGGGTTGCCGAGGTCCCGGCGGATCTGCTGCGCGCGCTCAATGACTTCCGGACTCTGCGCCAGCTCACTGATTTGCTTGACGTCAATGGAGATAGGGAATGCCTGGGCCCTGGCGATATGGGTGGTCTCGCCGTCGGCGCCCCTGACGTGCACCTGCTGCTGCTTGACGCTGGCGCCCAGGAAGCGCCGGGCGGAGCGCATAAAGTTCCCGGCGTCGCTGCTGCGCTGGAAGCCCACCAGGTCCGCGCCCAGCAGGCCGTCGATGATCGCGCGGCGCCACGGGAGCTGGGCGAAGATCTCCGGCGGCGGGAACGGGATGTGGTTGAAGAACCCGATCTTCAGGTCCGGCCGGGCCTCCCGGAGCAGCTTCGGCACCAGCTGGAGCTGGTAGTCCTGCACCCAGACCGTGGCGCCCTCGGCCGCATGGCGGATGACGGCGTCGGCGAACCTCCGGTTGACCTTCCGGTAGGAGTCCCACCAGGTGCGGTGAAACTCCGGCGGGGCGATCACGTCGTGGTAGAGCGGCCACAGGGTGGCGTTGGAAAAGCCCTCGTAGAAAAGCTCGATGTCGTCCGTGCTCAGCTGGACCGGGATCAGGTCAATGCCGCCGTGGCTGAAAGGCTTGACGGTCTCATCGGGGGCGCCGTGCCAGCCCACCCAGGCGCCGTCGGTCTTGGTCATCATCGGGGCCAGTGCCGTCACGAGTCCGCCGGGGGAGCGGCGCCAGCCGTCCTCGCAGCCGGCCTCGTCGGCTGAACAGCGGTCAACCGGCAGCCGGTTGGACACCACCATGAAGTCGAACTGATCCCCTGCCCCGGCACCCGAGGCCGCGCCGTCGGTGGCTGTCCGCGTTGCTTCAGTGGTGTCTTGCCCGCCGTGTCCGGCGCTGTCCGTTGCTTCCATTGGTGCCCCCTGGGGTCCGGTCGTGGCTCTCCGTCAACCCTAGCCGCATGGAATCTTCCGGGCTATTCGTCCGTTGGGCAGGCGGAAGGGGAAACTTGAAAGCGCAAGTTCTCGGGTTTCTCCCCTAAAATGATGAAGTTGCCACTGAGTGGACCGTCCCTGGCCGAACGACCCGAGGAACCAATGAGCCCCGCAAACGAACCCCGACAGTCTAAGGCAGAGCGTACTGCCGCGGCGCGCGATAAAGCGCGTGAGATCCGCGAGGCGCAGCTGAAGAAGGAGAAGCGCAACAAGCTGCTGATCGGCTGGGGCATTGTTGCCGCCGTCGTCGCCATCATCGTGATCGTTGCGCTCGTTGTCACTTCCAACATCAAGAACAATGCCCCGGTGGCTGACGAGGGGCCCACCCCGGCCAACGGCAACATCCACGGCGGCGTCACCTTGCTGGCGAACACTGAAGTTGCCAAGACCGATCCCGCGACCGTGAAGCTGTCGGACCTGCCGGCCGCGCCGGCCACGGCGCCGGCTACGGTCACGGCACCGGGCGCAGAGGCTGAGGCCGGCAAGCCGGTCAAGGTGGTCCTCTATATCGACTTCATCTGCCCCGTCTGCAAGGACTTCGAAGCGAAGTACAACGAGACCCTCACCAAGCTGCGCAATGACGGCAAGATCACGGTGGAATACCGCCCGCTCGGCTTCCTGGACAGCCGGTCCACCACCAACTACTCCTCGCGCGCGGCGAACGCCGCAGCCTGCGTGGTGAATGAATCCCCGGAGAAGTACTCGGACTTCGTCGACCTGCTGTTCGCGAAGCAGCCGGCCGAAGGTGGTGCGGGTCTGTCCGACAACGAGCTGAAGAAGCTGGCCAGCGACGTCGGGGCCAAGAACATCGACCAGTGCGTGGATGGTAAGACGTACCGCCCGTGGGTTAAGCACACCACCCAGGAGGCCGCGGTGATCGGCGTGACCGGCACGCCCACCGTGTTTGTCGACGGCAAGCAGTGGGGCACAGGCGACAGCGCCCAGACCCCGTTCGACCAGTACCTGCAGGCTGCGGTCGACGCCAAGAAGTAACCGTCCACGGCACTGCCGTTGAAGGCCCGCAGTTGATGGCCCGGCCCCGGATCGCTCCGGGGCCGGGCCTTTCATTTCGCCCTCGCTTCGCGGCCGGGGCATTGCGCGTTTTTCTCAGCGGGCGTGGGTGGGCTAACCTTGTCTAGCGTCCTGATATCTGCACCATTTGGGTCTGGTGTTTTGAATCCGGTGGTTTGAAATCCAGTGTTTGAATCAGGGTGCAGGAATGCCTCCTTAGCTCAGTTGGCCAGAGCACCGCTCTTGTAAAGCGGGGGTCGTCGGTTCGAATCCGACAGGGGGCCCCACGAACCCCTCCTTCCCGGTGATTTTGCCGGGGAGGAGGGGTTTTTCATGTTTTGGCGGCATCGTGGCCGGGCTACACCGCATCAGCTCCTGACCTATTGGCCGCCGGCCAGCTGTCGGAGATGGCGTTCATCCGGTCACTCAGGTGGACGTGGCGACGGCGGCCGGCCACCTAGGAGGGTAGCGCTTCAAAGCAATTGAAGCTGTAGAGATGGATGCCGTCGATGACGGGCTGGGCGGTCAGCTCGGTGATGAGAGTGTCGGGCGAGTAGCGTTCGCCGCTCAGGAGGCGGCGGGCGAGTGGTCCTCTGCGGCTCAGGAACCGCAGGGACGTTCCGACGCCGATTTTCGTTGCCAGTGTAATCAGCCTGGTTCTTTGTACGGCGCCGGCAACCCCGGCCAGGATCGGAAGCGTGACCCCCTCGCGGCGCTGAAGGAACTCGCGGAGTCGAAGAAGGAACTTCCCCTGCCCTTCCGCACGGCCGCCGAACTCCTGGGCCGCTGCCAGTCCAAGGGCCTCTCGATCGGCGAGATCATGCTGGTCAACGAGCGCGCCTCCCGCACCGAGGCCGAGATCCGGGCGGGCCTGCTGCACATCTACTCGGTGATGGAAGGCTGCGTCGAGGTCAGCCTCAAACGCACCGGGCTGCTGCCCGGCGGGCTCAAGGTCCGCCGCCG
>NZ_JAQFIF010000029.1 GCF_029504395.1 Arthrobacter sp. ES3-54 | reverse complement strand
CGCCGCCGCGTTCCCCTACCAGCAGGCCTACCTGCCCTACAACCGCCTCGTGGACGGAACCGTCCATGACTGGTAACCAGACCATGACCGGTAACCAGACCCTGACCGGTAATCAGAAGGCCGCTGCTCCTGGCCGCCACATCGTGGTGATGGGTGTCTCCGGCTGCGGCAAGACCACCATCGGCGACCTCGTGGCCCGCGAACTCGGCGTCCGCTTCCTCGACGGCGACTCCCTCCACCCGGTGGAGAACGTCGCCAAAATGGCGTCCGGAACGCCTCTGACGGATGAGGACCGCTGGCCGTGGCTCGCCACCGTGGGCGCCGAACTCGCCGCCGCCGGGTCTGCAGGCCTGGTGCTGGCCTGCTCCGCGCTCAAGCGCAGCTACCGCGACGCCATCCGCGCCCAGGCGCCGGAGACCGTCTTCCTGCACCTGCACGGCAGCAGGGAGGTGCTCGGCGGCAGGATCGAAGGCCGCTCCGGCCACTTCATGCCGTCCACGCTGCTTGACTCCCAGCTCGCCACGCTCGAGCCGCTCGAAGCGGACGAAGCCGGGACCGTGGTGGACATCGCCGCCCCAGTGGAGCAGGTCGTCGCGGCCGCCCTCGCCGCCGTCGCCGGCCGGCCTGCGGCGACAACGCCGGACGCCCGTGTGTCGGGAGCTGGTGCGGCAGACGCCGCCGCACCGTTCGCCGTCGACCTTCAGGCGGCGCCTTTCAACCTCGACGGCGACGCCATCGCCTGGGTGCAGTCCACCATCGACTCCATGTCCCTCGAGGAAAAGATCGGGCAGCTGTTCATCAACCACAACAACGACTACTCCCCGGAATACCTCGACGGTGTCCTGGAGCAGTATCACGTGGGCGGCATGCGGTACCGGCCGGGACCGTCGGCGGAGGTGCAGGAACACATCCGCTACGCGCAGTCCAAGACGCGGGTGCCGCTGCTGATCGCGTCGAACCCCGAAATGGGCGGCGCCGGCAGTTGCGACGACGGGACGTTCGTCTCGACCCACCTGCAGGCCGGCTCGCACCCGGACAAGGACATCGCCCGCCAGATGGGGCGCGTTGCCGGGGTGGAGACCGCCGCGCTGGGCTGCAACTGGGCCTTCGCGCCGATCGTGGACATCCACTACAACTGGCGCAACACCGTCATCTCCACCCGGGCCTTCGGCAACACCCCGGAAATCGTGGTGGAACGGGCCAAGGAGTACTTCGACGGCATCAGCGAATCACCAACCGTGTGCGCCATGAAGCATTTCCCGGGGGACGGCGTGGACGAACGCGACCAGCACGTGGTCACGTCGTACAACACGTTCGGCTACGAGGAATGGACCAAGACCTACGGGCATGTGTACCGGGAGATGATCGGCCACGGCGTGCAGTCCATCATGGCCGGGCACATCGGTGCGCCGGACTTGTCACGGCACTTCCGACCCGGACTGGCGGCAAAGGACATCCTGCCCGCGACCCTGGCGCCGGAACTCCTCCAGGACCTGCTCCGCGGCGAGCTCGGGTTCAACGGGCTGATCCTCACCGACGCGTCGCAGATGATCGGCCTCACCCAGGCCATGAAGCGCAGCGAGCTGGTCCCGGCCACCATTGCGGCCGGTTGCGACATGTTCCTGTTCTTCCGGAACCCGGCCGAGGACTTCGGGTACATGCTGGATGGCTACAAAACCGGGGTCATCACGGAGGCACGGCTGCAGGACGCCCTGCGCCGGATCCTGGGCCTGAAGGCCTCGCTCGGACTGCACAAGGCCGCGCGGGAATCCCTCGTCCCGCCGGCCGAAGCGCTGCAGCTGATCGGGAGCGCGGCCCACCGTGAAGTTGCCGCGCAGATCGCCGACAAGACCGTCACCCTGGTCAAGGACACGGCCGGCAACCTGCCCATCACGCCGGCGACGCACAAGCGCATCCGCCTCTACGGCATCTCGGGCGGCGCGGACTTCACCCGGGCGGACCCGCTGGCCTACCTGGACGTTGTCCGGGACGAGCTCGAAAAGGCCGGCTTTGAAGTCCATGTCTTCAAGACGGCCGGGCAGCGCGAGGCCGCCGGCGAGATCGGGGTGAACTTCATGTCCGTCATCTCCGAGGAAGCCACGGCGGACTACGCGCAGAAGTACGACGCTGCGTTCGTGTTCGCCAACGTAAAAGGCTTCGCCCAGGAGGCGGCGATCCGGATCAAGTGGTCAACGCCCATGGCGGCCGAGATTCCCTGGTACGCCACCGAAGTCCCGACAGTGTTTGTCTCGCTCAACCAGCCCAACCACCTCATTGACGTGCCGATGGTGAAGACGGCCATCCACGCCCACGCGGGCACGCCGGAGGCCATCCGGGCTGCGATTGAGAAGATCCAGGGCAAGTCGGAGTTCCAGGGCACGTTCAACGAGAACGTCTTCTGCGACTCCTTCGACACCCGGCTCTGACGCGGCGTTTCCTACCGGCAGCTGCGCAAAATATCCTGCGCTACGGGAATTGCCGTAGCGCAGGATATTTTGCGTAGCGCCAACCAGAATGCGCCGCGAATTACCCCCTCCCGCGCCACCGCGTGCAGGCGTAGCGTGGGGCCATGGAGAAGACCGGATGTGCGGTGGTGGGCGGTGGACCTGCGGGGATGATGCTCGGATTGCTCCTGGCGCGGGCCGGGGTGCGGGTGACGGTGTTAGAGAAGCACGCGGATTTCCTGCGCGACTTCCGCGGCGACACCGTGCACCCGTCCACCATCCGGCTCATTGACGAACTCGGACTCGGCCAGGAATTCCGCCGGCTGCCGCAGAGCCGCCTGAAGAATGTCGTTTTCCCGGTCCCGGGCGGGCCACCGGTGACCATGGGCGATTTTAACGCCCTGCCGCCGCCGTACAACTACGTCGCCATGATGCCGCAATGGGATTTCCTGAGCTTCCTCGCCGGCGCCGCAGCCCAGGAACCGGGCTTCACGCTGCTCATGAGCCATACCGCCACATCTCTGGTCCGCAACGGAGGTCGCGTCCGCGGAGTCCGCTTCCGGACCCCCGACGGCATGCAGGATGAACTGCTTGCGGACCTCGTGGTTGCCACAGACGGCCGCCATTCCGCGCTGCGCACGGCGGCCGGGCTGGCGCCAAAAGAGTTCCCGGTGCCGTTCGACACCTGGTGGTTCCGGCTGCCCCGCTATCCCTCCGAAACGGGTGAGGTGGCCGGGCTCGTGCCGGCGTTCGGCCCCGGCGAGGCGCTGCTGGCCCTGTTCCGCAACGACTACTACCAGATGGGCTACCTCGCCGCCAAGGGCACCGACGCCCGGATCCGCGCGGAAGGCGTGGAGGGTTTCCGACGGCGGGTCGCGGCGCTCCGCCCGGACCTTGCAGACCGCGTTGACGCCATCGAGTCCCTCGAAGACCTCCACTGGCTGGACGTGCGCCTGAACCGGCTGCACACGTGGCACATCAACGGGCTGCTGTGCATCGGGGACGCGGCGCATGCGATGTCCCCGGCCGGCGGCGTCGGAATCAACCTCGCCATCCAGGACGCGGCGGCCGCCGCCGAGTACCTGGCCCCCGCACTGCTCCGGGGCCGGGTGACCACGGCAGACCTGGAGAAAGTCGAACGACGGCGGCGACTGCCCACCGTCATTGTGCAGAGCGTCCAACGGATCATGCAACGCGCGGTCTTCGTTCCAATCATGACCGGGAAGAGGACAAAGTTTCCGGCCGCGGCACTTTTCCTCGCCCGGCACGTTCCGGCGATCCGCACCATCATTCCCCGCTTCATCGCCTTTGGTCCGCGCCCCGAGCACGCACCGGCCTTCGCGCGGCGCGCCCCGCAACACAGCTAGCAGAAGCGAGGACCCGATCATGGGCCAACTGGTAGTCCAGGAATTCGTCACGGCCGACGGGTTCGCCGCCAACACCAACAATGAGTTCACGGCCTATGAACTGATCGAAGGCGGCACCGCCGAGCTCGACCAGAGTCAGCTCGCGTGGCTCGAGACCGTCGACGCGATGGTCCTCGGGGCAACCACCTACCGGATGTTCGTTGAATTCTGGCCGACTCCCGCATCCGAGGGGGAGATCATTGCGCCAGCGATTAACGCGCTGCGCTGCCACGTGTTTTCCCGGCAGCTCCGGAGCGCGCCGTGGGGTGGATTCCCCGCGGCGACCATTGAATCGGGCGATGCGGTCGCGGCGATCCGCCGGATCAAAAGCGAGGTCGCGGGCACGATCGTGCTCTGGGGCAGCCTGACCCTGAGCGAGGCGTTCTTCGCGGCCGGCGAAGTGGACGCCGTGCGCCTCGTTGTCATGCCGGTTGCGACCGGCGCGGGGCGCGGGGTGTTTCCGGCCGGCCAGGACCCGACCTTGTTGAGGCTGCTGAGCGCGAAGACGTACGACGCCGGGCTGATCGAGCTCGAATACGCCGTTAGTGCGGGCCGGTAGGTCTCGCGCGTAGGACATCGAGGCCATCGCTGACATCAGTGCGCCCGCCGACATACAGGACGCCGGCTGGGAATCCGCGGCGGCCCGCCCACTAAACTGGGACCCATGACTGCCACCCGTGACTTCGCAGCCGACGCTGCCGCTGCCCGTGCCCGACTCCTGGAACTGATCAAGGAACTGGCCGTCGTCCGCGGCAAGGTCATCCTCTCCAGCGGCGCGGAAGCCGACTACTACATCGACCTGCGCCGCATCACCCTGCACCACGAGGCGTCCAAACTGGTGGGTCAGGTCATGCTCTCCCTGATGGAGGACGCTGGGATCGATTTCGAGTGCGCCGGCGGGCTCACCATGGGGGCCGACCCGGTGGGCACCGCCGTCATGCATGCCGCCGTCGATGCCGGCCGCCCGGTGGACGCGTTTGTCGTCCGCAAGGCGCAGAAGTCCTACGGCATGGGCCGCCAGGTGGAAGGTCCCTCGGTCGAGGGCCGCAAGGTCCTGGTCTTGGAGGACACCTCAACCACCGGCGGTTCCGCGCTCACCGCCGTCGAAGGTGTCCGCAAGGCCGGCGGCAACGTGGTGGCCGTCGCTGTGATCGTGGACCGCGACACGGGAGCCAAGGAAAAGATCGAGGCCGAAGCCGGTGTTCCGTACCTCTTCGCCTTCGGCAAGGACGAACTGGGCCTCAACTAGGCGTTCCCCTTCGGCCGGCGCGGGTGGACGGGTTATGGGCCGTGACCTATCATTTGTCCCATACCCGTCCCTTATTTCCATCTGGAGAACACGCGCCATGCTCCCGTCCGAAAACTCCCTGAACAGCGGGGTGAATCCTGGCTCTGAAGGCCAGGACGCCGACATCTCGGTGGGCACGGTCGACCAGATCCAGAACCTGATCCTGGACAGCGCGGACTTCGAAGCGTTCCTGAACGAACTCGCGCGTTTTTCCGCGCACCAGGTGGCGGGCTCCGGCGACGACGCGCTGTGCGGAATTACCCTGCTCCGGGACCGCAAGGCCGCCACGATCGGGTGGAGCAGTGACTCCGCCCGCGAAGTGGACGAGATCCAGTACTCGCTGTCCCAGGGCCCATGCCTGACCGCTGCCAAGGAGGAACGGGAAGTCTACGTCCCGGACCTCTTCGACGAGGACCGCTGGGGCCCTGATTACGCCTCCGCCGTCGCCTCGCACGGCCTGCGCTCGGTGTTGTCGGTGCCTTTCCACCTCCAGGGCGAAGCCCAGGCGGCCCTGAATCTCTACTCCGATGTCCCGCACAAGTTCGACGGCGACGTCGCGGTCCGGGCCCGCGGCTACACCCGCGAAATCTCCCAGGCGCTGCGGCTGGCAGTCCGGTTCTCGCTGCACACGGACAGTGCCACGAACCTGCGCGCCACGCTTGAATCCCGGACCGTGATCGACATGGCCATCGGGATCGTCATGGCGCAGAACCGTTGCGACCAGGAAACCGCGGTCCGGATCCTCACCGACGCCTCCAGCAACGGCAACGTCAAGCTGCGCGACATCGCCAAATCCCTGGTGCAGTCTGTCGGCGGAACGGCAACCCGGACGCACTACGAGGAGCCGGAGAGGCGACAGGCAGGCTAAACCGGCAGCCGCCTATGACTTGTGTGCAACCAAAAGCGCGGATACGCTGAATGAGGTTGAGCCGTCGGCCATAGATGCCTTCTTTGGAGTACCTATGGACCAAACACTGCAAGCCCACGTCAAACTCGATGTTGTTTCCGACGTCGTCCGGATTAGTGTCCGGGGGAGCCTCACGCAAGCCTCCCGCCCCTCTCTGGTGCAGATTATCCAGCGCGTTCGCCGCATGGGGTTCACCTCGCACATCCGCGTCGACCTCGGCCTGGCCGCATTCGTGGAATCATCGGCGCTGGCCGGCCTGCGCAACGACCTCAACGCGATCGACGGCGGGAGCGCCGGCTCGGAGACCGCCGGCATGCCCGCCCCCGGCGGCGTCTCCCTGGAGCTGACCCCGCACCGCGACGATTCCGCCGCGTTGCCCACACTGGACATGTCCGGGGAGTTCGTGGCCTCCGTCGATCCCTCGGGCACCCGTCAGCTGACCCGGTTCTCTGACGACGAACTCTTCGCCGCGTCCGATTCCGTGTTCGGCCTGCTCGATGACCCGGCTGACATGGCCCGCTCGGAACTGCTGGCGACCTATGACGAGATCGGCATGGAGATCAGCCGTCGGGAGGATGGCCGCGAGCCCGAGCCTGTATAGCCGGCCAGCGGCCGACGGCGCTCCCGGTTGCCCTTCCGTCTTCCGGATTAGTCCGGTTTCTCATCCCCGCCAGACCGTGGATACGGTAGTCATGTGCCGGCCGAGATGGAACCGAACCATCCGCGAGGCCCCGGTACTGCCGAGGCCCGCATGCTCCGCCGCGCCGTCGAGCTTAAACGGGTTTCCCGGCGCACTTTCCTAATCGGCGCCGGGTCCGCGTCAGTGCTGGCGGCGGACATGCTGTTCACGCGGCGCGTGCAGGACGATCGGCGTGTCACCCGGATCCTCGAAGTGCCCGATGACGTCGCCGAACTGTATTACCCCCACGCCAGCTGGTTCCTGTTCCCCGGCTACAAAACGGGCTGGGAAGAAGCCCTGTGGATCCTGAACGTCCTGCGCGGATCCCTGAACAAGAGGGGCCGGCTCGCCGCCGTCGGGTATTCCAACGAGGGGCTGGACATCGACGAGGTGGTCATTGCGGTGATCGAACACGTCCGCGCCCACAATCTCACCACCCTCTACTTCTACGGCCACAGTTTCGGCGGCATGGTGGCAACCCAGGTGGCCGCCCGGCTGCGCGAGCTGCACGGCGTCGAAGTGGCATTCATCCTCCTCGACTCCAGTCCCGCGAGCCGGCACGACGTGCTGGACCAGAGCTGGTTTGAGGGCGTGGTGCTGCTCTACGAAAGCGGTTTCCGCTTCCCCACAGTGCTGCGCGGCGGCTACGAGCTCGGCGAGAGGATGCTGCACAAGAACGAGCGCAGTTGGGGGCAAGTGGTGGACCAGACCCTGGAACAGCTCTCCCCGATCGCGCCGTCCAGCGTGCTCATCCAGTCCGAATCCGCCTACATCTACCACTTTGAGCCCAGCCGTTTCGTCGGGAAGCTCGGCGAAACAAAGATGGCGTTCATCGGCAACCCCGGGGACAAGACCGTGGACTACGAGACCGCCCGGGATACCTGGTCACTGACCTTCAAAGCGAATATGGCCTCGGATGACCTGCGCACTGACGGGGCGAGGCCGGAGCACGCGAGCCCGGGCTGGAGCCCGTTCATCTACCGGCCCATCATCGACAAGCTCCAGGACGACCTCTTCCCCCTGCCGGGCGGCGGCGGGAAGATGACCGCGTTCTGAGCGGTTCCTCAGATCTGGTTCTTGAGGTCCGCGACGGAGTTCAGGATCTGGTTCGGCCGGAACGGGTACGCGGCGATGTCGTCCCGGTGGGTGATGCCGCTGAGCACCAGCACCGTGTGCAGGCCCGCTTCCATGCCGGCGATGATGTCGGTGTCCATGCGGTCGCCGATCATGGCCGTGGTTTCCGAGTGCGCGTCGATCTGGTTCATGGCCGAACGGAACATCATCGGGTTGGGCTTGCCCACAATGTACGGTTCGCGGCCCGTGGCCTTGGTGATGAGGGCAGCGATGGCGCCGGTGGCAGGCATGGGCCCGTCCTTCGAGGGCCCGGTGGCGTCCGGGTTGGTGGCGATGAAGCGCGCGCCGGCCAGGATCAGGCGGATGGCCATGGTGATGGCTTCAAACGAGTAGGTGCGGGTCTCGCCGAGCACCACGAAGTCGGGGTTCTGGTCGGTGAGGATGAAGCCTGCCTCGTGGAGCGCCGTCGTGAGTCCTGCTTCGCCGATCGTGTAGGCGCGGTTCCCCGACTCCGAGCCGCGGACCTGGTCCTTGAGGAACTGGGCAGTGGCCAGGGCCGAGGTCCAGATGTTCTCCTCCGGGATTTCCAGTCCGGAGGAACTCAGCCTGGCCGCGAGGTCCCGGGGCGTGAAGATCGAGTTGTTGGTGAGCACGAGGAACCGCTTGGAGGTATCCACCCAGCGCTGGATCAGCTCCGATGCGCCCGGGATGGGCTGGTTCTCGTGGACCAGCACGCCGTCCATGTCCGTAAGCCAGCACTCGATTTCCTGGCCGCTGCGGTACACCGATGCCGATGAACGTACTTCGTCTGACTCTGCCATGGGGACCTCCGCCGGTGGTGATGTGCTGCTTACTGGGTCCCAGTCTAATGTTGAGGGGTGACTGAACAGCCCGAAAGCCCCGCCCCGTCCCTCTCCGCCACAGAGGAAGGGCTGGAACCGAAGGCGGAGGTCGGCGTCGGTCCCTGGGAAGGCGACCTTCCACAGGGCGAGCACTGGGACCCGGACCTCCTGGCGGACGGCGACCGGCGCAATGTGGTGGACAAATACCGCTACTGGAAGCACGAGGCGATCGTGGCGGACCTGGACTCCAAACGCCACAATTTCCACATCGCGATCGAGAACTGGCAGCACGACCTCAACATCGGCACCGTGGTCCGGACCGCCAACGCATTCCTCGCCAAGGAAGTCCACATCATCGGACGACGCCGGTGGAACCGCCGCGGGGCCATGGTCACCGACCGCTACCAGCACGTCCGCCACCACCCCACCGTTGAGGACTTCGTGGCCTGGGCGCAGGGGGAGGGGCTGGCGATCATCGGGATCGACATCTTCCCTGACTCCGTCCCGCTGGAAACCTACGAACTGCCCAAGGACTGCGTCCTGGTCTTCGGGCAGGAGGGCCCGGGCCTGACCCCTGAGGTCCACGACGCTGCGCTGGACACCTTATCGATCGAGCAGTTCGGCTCCACCCGCTCCATCAACGCAGCCTCCGCCGCCGCGATCGCGATGCACGCCTGGATCCGTCGCCACGTGTTCGACCAGCACGTCTAACTGCCGCCGAGATAACACTTCGCGGCAGTGTTTGCGGCCAACACTGCCGTCAAATGCCATGTCGATGCGCCGGCACGACCGCAGCCTGTGGATAACCCTCCACAGCGGGTCCGCGTCGGGAAGAATTTGGGCATGCACAGGGCTCCGCTCCCCGAACACCTGACGGCCGGTTCGTTCTCGCTTCGCATGTCCGACAAAGCCGGCGTCAGCAGGACGCGAACGGAGGCCCAGGACCTGGCCACGGTGTCGCGAGGAATCCGTGTCTACCTGGGATCCGATGCAAAAGGTGCAGCGGCATTGCGGGCCTACACGGAACTGGACGACACTTCGGCCCTGACCCACGTTTCTGCTGCCCGGCTCTGGCGCGCTGCCCTAGTGTGGAGGCTTGAGGATGACTGGCGCGTCCACGTTTCCCGTCGCTCCGGTTTCAGCATCCCCCGCCGACTCAACGTCGTGGGACACCTTTTGACGTTCCTTCCCGGCGAGCTGGTGGAGTACGACGGCGTCCGGCTCACCTCCCCTGCCCGGACCTGGCTGGATCTGGCGTCCATGGCGGGCGTAGATCCACTTGTCATAGCCGGTGACTCCCTGGTGTGCTCCCATGGCCCCGAGTTCCCCGCACCACGCGAACCGCTGTGCACTGTGGCGGATCTTCGCAGCATGGTCGCAAATCACCCCGGGGCAAGAGGAGTATGGGCGGCCAGGGCGGCGTTGGAGCTGATCCGGGTGGGCGCCGACTCCCAGCCCGAAACCGTAATGCGTCTGGCCTTGGTCCGGGCAGGCCTGCCTGAGCCCGAACTGAACCACGTGCTGTGGGGAGTGCACGGCGGTCCGGTGTTGTGGCCGGATGCAGCATACGCGGAGTGGCGAATCTCGATCCAGTACGACGGCGCCGGCCATGGCGGCACCGGGCAGTACCTGAGGGACATCCGCCGCGAATCACTGCTGGCTGGAGGTGCGCGTGTCCAAAGACGACCTCGCAGCGGACCGTCCCGCCGTCGTGCGTAAAGTCCGGGCCGCGCTGGAGAGCCGGGGCTGGCGCGCGAGATGACACTTCGCGGCAATGTTTTCGCCCAACACTGCCGCCAAGTGCCATCTGGGCGGGGCTACGGGCGGGGGAGGGGTGGGCCGGCCGCCGGGGTGCGAGTGTTACACGGGCACAGTGACCGGAGACACTGCCCCGGCGCAGGAATGACTAGGATGGTTCCTAGCCGACGAGGTTCCTTCCAGAATCACCAGCCCGTAGACGAAATTCACTTTAGGAGTCAGCATGCCCCTTGCAACCCCAGAGATCTACTCCGAGATGATCGACCGCGCAAAGACGGGTGGCTTCGCCTTCCCCGCTGTCAACGTCACGTCCTCCCAGACCCTGAACGCCGCCATGCGCGGCTTCGCCGAGGCTGAGTCCGACGGCATCGTCCAGGTCTCCACCGGCGGCGCGGCTTACTGGTCCGGTGCCTCCACCAAGGACATGGTTGCCGGCTCCCTGGGCTTCGCGGCCTTCGCCCGCGAGGTGGCCAAGAACTACGGCGTCAACATCGCCCTGCACACGGACCACTGCCCCAAGGACAAGCTGGACGGCTTCGTGCTCCCGCTGCTCGCCGCTTCCGAGGCCGAGGTCAAGGCAGGCCGCAACCCCTTCTTCAACTCGCACATGTGGGACGGCTCCGCAGAGACCTTGCAGGAAAACCTGCGGATCGCCCGGGAACTGCTCGAGCGCACCGCGGCCGCCAAGATGATCCTCGAAGTTGAGATCGGCACCGTTGGCGGCGAGGAAGACGGCGTCGAGAACGCCATCAACGACAAGCTCTACACCACGGTCGAGGACGCGCTGGCCACGATCGACGCGCTCGGTTCCGGCGAAAACGGCCGCTACATCACGGCGCTGACCTTCGGCAACGTACACGGCGTGTACAAGCCGGGCGGCGTCAAGCTCCGCCCGGAGATCCTCAAGGACATCCAGGAGCAGGTGGGCGCCAAGATCGGCAAGTCCAACCCGTTCGACCTGGTGTTCCACGGCGGCTCCGGCTCCTCGGACAAGGAAATCGCGGACGCCGTCTCCTACGGCGTCATCAAGATGAACATCGACACCGACACGCAGTACGCCTACACCCGCCCAGTGGTGGACCACATGTTCCGCAACTACGACGGCGTGCTGAAGGTCGACGGCGAGGTCGGCAGCAAGAAGCTCTACGATCCCCGCGTCTGGGGCGCCTCCGCCGAGGCCGGCCTGGCCGCCCGCGTGGTCGAGGCCGCCCAGCAGCTCGGCTCCACCGGCAAGACCTTCTAGTCATGTCCGACGAGTTCCGCAAGAACCTGATGGGTCCCGAGCCCACGCTCCTGCCTGCCGAGACTGAGATCTACCAGCACCTCGCGCTCGGCCAGGAAGCCCTGGACCTCGTGGCGAAGCACCCCACTTCCTCGCTCCTGTGGGCCATCCTGGCCGAGGAGGCGTGGAACGAAGGCCGCACCATCGATTCCTACGCGTACTCGCGGGTGGGCTACCATCGCGGCCTGGATTCGCTGCGCCGCAACGGCTGGCGCGGCGTCGGGCCGATCCCGTGGGAACACGAGCCCAACCGCGGCTTCCTGCGCTCGCTCTACTCGCTCGGCCGTGCGTCCGCGGCGATCGGCGAGGCCGAGGAGCCGGATCGGATCGAAAAGTTCCTCAAGGATTCCGATCCCGGCGCCAGGGCCGCGATCGAGTCCGAGGGCTGACCAGGGCTAAACCAACGACGTCGGGCTCCCACCTTGAGGTGGGAGCCCGACGTCGTTAATTATTCAGCATGCGTGCATGCGTGCATGCGGGTGGGTGAGCCCACGCCCGCCGGGTTCCTTGACCGAGCTTGCGAGGTTAGGGTGCGGGTGGGTGGGCCCACGCCCGCCGGGTTCCTTGACCGAGCTTGCGAGGTTAGGGTGCGGGTGGGGACTAGCTGGCTTTTGCCAGGCCCGTGCGGGCCATGGCATCGGCGTACGCGGTGTGCATCTCGGCCAGGTACTCTTCCTGCCGGGCCGGGGTGCCGGCGAACGCCCTGCCGCTCAGCGAGCGGACCTTGTAGGTCTTCAGGCCGCGGCGCCAGATCATGGGCACCTCGGTCTTGAGCAGCAGGTTGGCCAGGCGGTTGGCCTCGGTGCCGTGCGCCACGATCACGGACGCTCGGGGGACCAGGGCGAGGAACTTCAGCAGCGGCTTGAGTCCGGCCGAGATCTGGTCCGGGGTGAACTTGCCGTTGGGCTCGTCGCCCACGTGCCACGGGTGGACGTTCCACGGCATAACGAATTCGGGACGCAGGCCCAGCTTCCACTGGATGCCCAGCATGCGGGTGGCTGCCTCGTCATCGCCGGCGGTGATGAAGCCGGACGCATCCGCCGTGCCGATGTTGGAGTACAGGCTGATGATGCGGCACTCATCGACGTCGTGCATGGGGTCCACGTAGGGAACAGCGGTGCCAGCCTTGGTTGCCTGGAGGGTGTCAAGGAGCTCGTTGACGGGGGCGACGCTAGGTTCGTACCGGCGGCTCAGGAGCTCTTCGCGGAAATTTTCGGTGGCCAGGGCTGTCATATGTTGCTGGGTCTCCTGCGGGATTGGCAAAGCTGCCACACCGGATGCGAGCATGCCGAATATTGGGCATGCGGAGCAATGGTGTGGTGTGAAAATGTGGTGTGGACCGATTCCTGGTCGATCCTTATCAGTCTATCAAGCCCCGCGAAATGCAGCGCCGGCCACCGGCTCTGCCGTCCGGTGCTGCTACCAGAGCCGCTTGGTGGCGCGGCGTGCCCCTTCCCCGAGTGCCTCCAGCTTGGCGTAGGCAATTTGCGGATGTACCCGGCCGCCCAGCCCGCAATCTGTGGATGCAATCACGTTGTGACGCCCCACGAGGTCCGCGAAGCGCACGATCCGGTCGGCGATGAGGTCCGGGTGCTCGACGACGTTGGTGGCGTGCGAGACGACCCCGGGGATGATGACCTTCCCCTCGGGCAGCAACGCGCCCTCCCAGACCCGCCATTCGTGCTCGTGCCGGACGTTGGCCGCCTCGAACGAGTAGCCGCCGGCATTGATCTGCAGCACTGAGTCGACGATGTCCGCGAAGGGGATGTCCGTGGTGTGCGGGCCGTGCCAGGAACCCCAGCAGACATGCAGCCGGATCTGCTCCTGGGGAAGATCGCGCAGCGCCCAGTTCGTTGCCTCGACCCGGAGCTGGATGAACTTCAGGTAGTCCGCCAGGCTCGGCTCGGGGTTGATCTGGTCCCAGCTCTCGGCCAGGGAGGGGTCGTCGAGCTGGACCGTCAGGCCGGCGTCGATGATGGCCTTGTATTCCTCGCGCATCGCGTCGGCGCAGGCGTAGAGGAGTTCCTCATCGCTCCGGTAGTACTCGTTGGCCACACGGGCGCACGACCCGGGGGACAGGGAGGCGACAAATCCTTCGGTGAGGCCGGCCGCGGCCAGGCCGGTCTTCAAATTGGCAATGTCCGAGGCCACGAGATCCTGGCCCGTGTAGGTCAGCGGCCCGGCGATCTTCGGCTGCGTGACCGCCTTGCGGTGGGCCAGGATCCCGGAGGAGGGGTCGTTGTAGGCTTCGTCGAACGCCAGCCGGTCCCGGCGGTCGGGGAAGGAGGTCAGGACGATGTGGCCCGGGGAGGAACGGTGCACCTTGGCGTCGGCCCAGCGGTCCACGTCGGTCGGCTCCAGTCCGCCGAGCCGGGAGAAGGAGTAATTCCACCAGGCGCCGTAGTCCACGGAGCTGGACATCGTGTGCCCGTACTCGCCGTCGTTGGGGATGTCTATGCCCAGCTCTTTCTGGCGCTGAACGACGTCCACTACAGAAGTTTCGAGCAGGTCGAGGAACTCGGGCGTGATGCCGTCAGTTTCCTTGGCCTCGTTCGCGGCAATCAGCTCGAGTGTGCGCGGCAATGAGCCGGCGTGGGTCACGCGGATGTGGTCGGTGTTCTGCGACATGGCGCGGTTTCCTTTCCATCGGTCCTGGCGGTGGCAGCCTGGCCGGCCACGGCGGCCGCGGTAAGCCGTTCGGGATCCTCACTCCCACTCAATTCCACTCCGGGTGGTCCCGCAAGTGGTGCCCGCTATGTGTCGAGCCTGACCTGATGGATGATGCAGCTATGACGAACGCCATGAAGAAGAAAGAATCGTCCGCTGCCGCCGTCGACGCCTTCGAAGGGGTGGCCGCAGATCTTTCCGGCGCGGGCGTCGCGCTGGGCCAGACCTTTGGCTCCCGGGCCCTGATGGTCAACAGCAAGGCGATGGCCTGCCTCAACGGTGAGGCGATGGCCTTCAAGCTGGGCCGGGATTCGCCCCACCACTCCCGCGCCCTCGAACTCCCCGGCGCGCAGCTCTTTGATCCGTCCGGGATGGGGCGCCCGTTCAAGGACTGGGTGGAAGTGCCTACGACCTCCGCGGACGCGTGGCCCTCACTCGCGGAAGCCGCCCTGGCGTTCACCTCAAGCTAGCTGCCACGTCCAAGCAGGGACCCAAAGCGATGCCGGTCACCGATTTCGGCTAAACTTGGGTGGTAAGAGCCCCGGAACTCTGGCGTTGGGTGAGAGCACAGCGGTAGATTCGGGGCATTCTCATGAACGGCGCTGAGCTGCGGGGACCATCTGGTCAATCCCACAGTTCGGCCCGAACGAATGGGGGAGGATCCCATGCCAGCAATCGTGATCGTCGGAGCCCAATGGGGCGACGAAGGCAAAGGTAAGGCCACTGACCTGCTTGGTGGCCGCGTCGACTACGTCGTCAAGCCCAACGGCGGCAACAACGCCGGGCACACCGTCGTCGTAGGCGGTGAGAAGTATGAGCTCAAGCTCCTTCCGGCCGGCATCCTGAGCCCGAACGCGATTCCGATCATCGGCAACGGCTGCGTGGTGAACCTGGAAGCCCTGTTCCAGGAGATCGACGGACTGGAGGCCCGCGGCGCGGACACCTCCAAGCTGCGTGTCTCCGCCAACGCGCACCTCGTGGCGCCCTATCACCAGGTGCTGGACAAGGTCACCGAGCGATTCCTCGGCAGCCGCGCCATCGGCACCACCGGCCGCGGCATCGGCCCGGCCTACATGGACAAGGTGGCCCGCCTCGGCATCCGCGTCCAGGACGTCTTTGACGCCTCTATCCTGCGCCAGAAGGTCGAAGGCTCGCTGCGCCAGAAGAACGAGCTCCTGGTCAAGGTCTACAACCGCCGCGACATCGAGGTGGACGAGATCGTGGAGTACTTCCTGTCCTTCGCCGAGCGCCTGCGCCCGCTGGTCATCGACAGCACCTATGTCCTGAACACCGCCCTGGACGAGGGCAAGGTGGTCCTCATGGAGGGCGGCCAGGCCACGTTCCTGGACGTTGACCACGGCACGTACCCCTTCGTGACGTCCTCGAACCCGACTGCGGGCGGCGCCTCCGTGGGCTCGGGCATCGGCCCCACCCGGATCTCGCGTTCCATCGGTATCATCAAGGCCTACACCACCCGCGTGGGCGCAGGACCGTTCCCCACCGAGCTGTTCGACGAGATGGGCATGTACCTGCAGAAGACCGGTGGCGAGTTCGGCGTCAACACCGGCCGTCCCCGCCGCTGCGGCTGGTACGACGCCGTGCTGGCGCGCCACGCGTCCCGCGTCAACGGCTTCACGGACTACTTCGTCACCAAGCTGGACGTCCTCACGGGCATCGAGCAGATCCCGGTCTGCGTGGCCTACGACGTCGACGGCGTGCGGCACGACGAAATGCCCATGACCCAGACCGAGTTCCACCACGCCAAGCCGATCTTCGAGTACTTCGAAGGCTGGACCGAGGACATTACGGGCGCCCGCACACTGGAGGACCTGCCGGAAAACGCCCGGAACTACGTCCTGGCCCTGGAGAAGCTCTCCGGCACCCGGTTCTCCGCGATCGGCGTCGGCCCGGACCGCGACCAGACGATCGTGGTCAACGACCTCATCAACGACTGACGCTTCACTCACTGGCGCTAGACAAGCTGGCGAACGACGGCGGCGGGCCACCCTGGAAAGCTTGGGTTCTAACGGTCGTTGCAACACCCGAAGTTTTGGGAGTTGCAACGACCGTGCCTCGTTTAATGGATGGTTCATCGGAACCTCAGAAACA
>NZ_JAQFIF010000028.1 GCF_029504395.1 Arthrobacter sp. ES3-54 | reverse complement strand
CACCCTCAACCTCGAAACCCCAGCCAGCCGGCTGAACCAGCTGCTGCACGCAGCCTAATCCCCGGCGTTGCTCCCACCAGTTGACTTTGGGCGCTCAGAACCGCCCGAAGTGATAGCACATCGGGTGGTGGGGGGCGTTATTCGAGCCGGCGCTGCTTGGTTTCGGGGGCGAAGAACGCCATCCACAGCACGGAGATCAGAACCAGGCCGCCGGCCAGCGCGAACGACGTCGCGAGGCCCAGTTCCGGCCACAGGAAGGCCGCGAAGACCAGCGGGCCGAACCCGGCGCCGAGCCGGGAGAACGTCGAGGCCCAGCCGAAGCCGGAGCCGCGCAGCTCCGTGGGGTACAGCTCGGAGACATAGGCATAGAGCACCGGGATGGCCACCTGCACCACGAAGCCGAACACCAGGAGCCAGAACACCGCGGCCGTGGGGATGTCCACCACGATCGCCACAATCACCAGCGTCAGCGCTGACAGGGGGCCGGTGATCGCCAGTATCCACTTGCGGCCCACGCGCTCCACCAGCAGTGCGGCCACCACCACGCCGAGGAGCCCGACGGCGGCCATCGACGCCGTGGTCAGGAACGCCTTGTACTCCTCGAAGCCGGCGCCGATCAGGATCCGCGGCATCCACGTCAGCGACAGGTAGTAGACCAGCAGGATGCTGAAGAACAGGGCCCACGCCGCCGTCGTGATCTTCCAGTTGAACTGCCACAGTGCGCGCAATTGCGTCCACGCGCTTCCGGCCGAGAGGCGGGGCGCGTCCTGCGGTGCGGGCAGGCTGTAGACCCGGGCCTCGGCGCCGGTGGCCTCGACCAGGCCGTCGATCACCTTCGCGGCTTCCTCGCGGCGGCCCTTGCGGATCAGGAACAGCGGGGATTCCGGCACGCTGCGGCGGATCCAGAACACAAGCAGCGCCGGGAGGACCATGACCAGCATGGTCAGCCGCCAGTCCGCGAAGGCCGCGACCAGCCCGGCGGAGACGAAACCGCAAAGGGCCGCTCCGATTGGCCACCAGCCGTCCATCGCGGTGAGTACCCGGCCGCGCTGTTTGCGCGGGGTGAACTCGCCCACCAGCGCATAGTCCACCGGGATGCAGCCGCCCAGGCCAAACCCGGCCAGGAACCGGAACACGACAAACCACATGAAATCGGGGGAGAACGCGCCGAGCACGGTGAAGATCGAAAAGATCAGCAGCGTCGCGGTGAAGGCCTTCTTGCGGCCGATGGTGTCCGCGATGGTGCCCCAGACAAAGGCGCCCAGGGCCATGCCAATCAGGTTCGCCGTGCCGATCCAGGCGGCATCGCCCGGGCTCAGCGACCAGTGTTTGGACAGCAACGGAATGAGGATGCCGTTGAGGGTGACGTCCCAGGCATCGAACATGAAGCCCAGGCCGCCGATCAGGAAGATCCGGCCTTGGACCTTCCACCGCCACGGCAACTCCTGGACCACCTGTTCGCCGCTGGGCACAGTGGTGTACGTGTTCATCTTGGCCTCCTGTGAAAACTCTACGTGGCCCGGCCGCGGCCCGGGTGTGCTTCACACTCCGGCGCGCGGGAGGGCGCGGCGCCGGGACGCGATAAACTGGCCGCATCCCCACCACCCGCGGCCCCCGCCGCGATATAAGACGGAGACTTTTGTGAGCTTCACGCAGCTTGACCGTGTATCCATCGACCGAGTTCCCATCCGCCGGGCACTGATTTCGGTCTACGACAAGACCGGTCTGGAGGAGCTCGCTCAAGGCCTACACGCCGCCGGCGTCAAGATCGTCTCCACGGGCTCCACGGCCAAGAAGATCGCCGCCGCGGGCATCCCCGTGCAGGAAGTCGAGGAAGTCACCGGCTCCCCGGAAATGCTGGACGGCCGGGTCAAGACCCTGCACCCGCGCGTGCACGGCGGCATCCTCGCGGACCGCCGCGTCCCGGCCCACATGCAGACGCTGGCGGACATGGAGATCGAGCCCTTCGACCTCGTCGTCGTCAACCTCTACCCCTTCGTGGAGACCGTGAAGTCCGGTGCCGCGCCGGACGACGTCGTCGAACAGATCGACATCGGTGGCCCCGCGATGGTGCGCTCCGCCGCGAAGAACCACGCCGCCGTCGCCATCGTGGTGGACCCGTCGTCTTACGGTGCCGTGGTGGAGGCGGCCGCCTCGGGCGGATTTGACCTGAAGACCCGGCGCCGGCTCGCGGCCAAGGCGTTCGCGCATACCGCGGCCTACGACACCGCCGTGGCCACCTGGACCGCCAGCCAGTTCCGCGACGAGGACGGCGACGGCGTGATCGACTGGCCCGCCTACGCCGGCCTGGCCCTGGAACGCTCCGAGGTGCTCCGCTACGGCGAAAACCCGCACCAGCAGGCCGCGCTGTACGTGGACAAGGCCGCCCCGGCCGGGATCGCGCAGGCCGACCAGCTGCACGGCAAGGCCATGAGCTACAACAACTTTGTCGACGCCGACGCTGCCCTGCGCGCCGCCTTCGACTTCGCCGAGCCCGCCGTCGCCATCATCAAGCACGCCAACCCCTGCGGCGTGGCCGTGGGTTCAGCTTCCGCGCCGGACGCCATCGCCGACGCCCACGCCAAGGCCCACGCCTGCGATCCGGTGTCCGCGTTCGGTGGCGTCATCGCCGCGAACCGCACGGTCACCGCCGGCATGGCGCGCACCGTCGCCGGAATCTTCACGGAGGTCGTCATCGCGCCGGGCTTCGATGAGGAGGCCGTGGAGATCCTGTCCAAGAAGAAGAACATCCGCCTCCTGGCCCTCCCCGACGGATACGGCCGCTACCCGACCGAGTTCCGCCAGGTCTCCGGCGGCATGCTGGTCCAGGCGACGGACAAGGTCGACGCCGACGGCGACACCCCCGCGAACTGGACCCTTGCCGCGGGCGACGCCGCCGACGCCGCCACCCTGGCCGACCTCGCGTTCGCCTGGACCGCCTGCCGCGCAGCGAAGTCCAACGCAATCCTGCTCGCGGACAACGGCGCCGCCGTCGGCATCGGCATGGGCCAGGTCAACCGGCTCGATTCCTGCAAGCTTGCGGTCGAGCGCGCCAACACCCTCGGCGTCACCGTGGAGTCCGACGTCGACGCTGCCGGCGGCGCGGCCGGCGCCGACGCCAGCGAAGCACCCGAGCGTGCCCGCGGCGCGGTGGCAGCCTCGGACGCGTTCTTCCCGTTCGCCGACGGACTGCAGATCCTGATCGATGCCGGCGTCCGCGCCGTGGTCCAGCCCGGCGGCTCCGTCCGGGACGAGGAAGTCATCGCCGCGGCCAACGCCGCAGGCATCACCATGTACTTCACGGGAGCCCGCCACTTCTTCCACTAGGCTTCGGTCCGGTGCGCTGAGGTCTGGCTGGGCCCGCCGGGCACGATTAAGCCGCACAAAGAATGGACATGCCCTCCCTTATCCGGAGGACATGTCCATTTTTTGTGCCAAAGAGTGGGTTGGTGGCCGGACCACGGCACATGCCCATTCTTTCCGCGGGACATGCTCAATTTTCGCGGCAAGGCGTGGGCATATAGGGGATATGTCCAGGTCTCGGGGTGTGCGGAGGGCATGTCCCGTGAGCTCTGACCCTGGCGGCGCCAACCCGGGGGACATGCTCATTCTTGCTGGAAGGCCTAGAGGCAGCTGCTGCAGAGCCTTGGGACATGCTCAATTTTCGCGGCAAGGAGTGGGCATATAGGGGATATGTCCAGGCCTCGGGGTGTGCGGAGGGCCTGTCCCGTGAGCTCTGACCCGGGCAGGGCCGACCGGGGGACATGCTCATTCTTGCCGGGGCGTGGTCATTCATTGTGGAGCGAAAAGGACCAGGGCCGCGGGACAGCCTCAATTTTCGCGGCAAGGAGTGGGCATATGGGGATACGTCCAGGCCTAGGGGTGTGCGGAGGGCATGTCCCGTGAGCTCTGAGCCTGGCAGGGCCGACCGGGGGACATGCTCGTTCTTGCCAGGTACATGGTCATTCTTGCCGCGGGACATGCTCATTCATCGCGGAGCGCGGTGGACCAGCCGGGGGGACATGCTCATTATTCACGCCAAGGCCCGGACACAGGGGGTATATGTCCGGGCCTTGGCGAGTGGGGAGGGCATGTCCAGCGGTGATCCGCCGTCGCCCATTGATGCCAGCGCGGGGCCACCACGTCCTCCCCACTGCTGAAGAGGGGCCGCAATGACCCCACGCTGGGGTAACAAGGGTTGGGTAACGAGGCTGGGGAAACAAGGACTGGGGTAAACAAGGCTGGGGAAACAAGGACTGGGGTAAACAAGGCTGCGGTAAACAAGGTTGAACAAACATGGCTGGTTATCAAGGCCGGGGTGCCCGCGCTTGGGGTAACAAGCTGGGCATTTACGCACGCTGGGTAACAACGCCGGGTGCACGGGCCCCGCGTGAACGGGGCCCGTGCCCTCAGGCTAGGAGGCGGCCGCGGTGGTGTAGGCCTGCTGGATGACTGTGCCCCAGTACGGGCCGTACATCTTGGTGGAGTTGCTGCCGTAGCCGTAGCTGTTGATGGAGTTCTGGTAGCCGGTAGCGCTGGTGCCGATGAACCACGGACCTCCCGAGGAACCGCCGGTCATGTTGCAGGGGATCCCCTGGGTGTTGAACTGCGGGTTGTAGGGATCGTTGGTGGCGGTCCCGGAGCAGCTCTTGAGGGATTCGCCATTGAAGGGCGCCGCGGCGGGGTAGCCGAATGACTTGTAGCTCAGGCCGCGGGCGGCGTTGAACTGCAGCCCGGAGCCGCCGACGACGTCGCTCAGGTACTGGCCGTCGAGCGTGGACATGACGGCGAAGCCGGTGTCGTAGGTCATGTCGCCCGAGGAGCTCCACTGGGTGGGGGCGTAGAGGGCCTTGGCCGTCCACATGCCGTACGGGGCCGCGCCATTGAGGTACGCCGGGACGAACGTGAACTTGGTGGCGAAGGCGCCCGGGCCCTCATTCACGCAGTGTCCCGCCGTGGAGACCGTGCTCTTGTTGGCGGAGGAGACCGAGTTGCCGGAGCAGACGTAGTTGGTCCCGCCGAGGGTGAAGAAGACCTTGCCGATGTGCTTGACGGGGGTCTCGCTCGCATTGGCCTTGGTCTGCAGCGTCTGGGACTGCTGCTTCGGAGCGGCGGCCTCGACCGTGCTCGGGGCGGCACCCTCCAGCAGTGCCGTCGCGGGCTTCGCGGCTTTGCCATTGCGCTTCATGGCCTTGTCGGCCAGGACGTCGCCGGGAACGGCGTTGCGCATGCGTTCCGCGGTCCAGTAGCCGGCCGTGCCCGTTTCGGTGACGGTGTGGCTTGCAACATCGGAGGCGGAAACCGGCGCCTTGGCCGGTGCGGGGGAGGCGGTGGCCGCCCCCGCGGCACTCAGGGCCAGCAGTGCGGCGGCCGACAGTGTCAGCAGGCTGGTGGCCAGAGTCTTGGGTGTTCTCATGGTGTCCTAACCGGTGGAAATGCGGGGCGGCCGCTGGTTGGCGGCCGCTGGATGGAACGAAACTACGGCAATTTGACTAATCTGTAAAGCCGCTTGTCAATTCTTGTTATGGCGTGTGGGGGGGTCACGCATCCGCCCGCGCACGACGCCGGTAGGCACCAACGGGGGCACCTCGGGTAAGTTAGGGGTGTTGAGATAACACAAGATTCCGGAAATACCCAGACCTTCAGGGAGACGCCCGAGCAATGGCAAAGATTATCTATACCCACACCGACGAAGCGCCGATGCTGGCCACCTATTCGTTCTTGCCGATCATTGAGGCGTTCGCCTCGACGGCCGGTGTGGAAGTGGAGACCCGCGACATCTCGCTGGCCGGCCGCATCATCGCCGCGTTCGGCGACTACCTCACCCAAGAGCAGCGCCTCAGCGACGCCCTGGCCGAGCTTGGGGCCCTGGCCAAGACGCCCGAAGCCAACATCATCAAGCTGCCCAACATCAGCGCCTCCGTGCCCCAGCTGAAGGCCGCAGTCGCCGAGCTCCAGGGCCACGGCTACGCGCTGCCGGACTACCCGGACAACCCCTCCTCGGATGAGGAGACGGACATCCGGTCCCGCTACGACAAGATCAAGGGCTCCGCCGTGAACCCGGTCCTGCGCGAAGGCAACTCGGACCGCCGTGCCCCGCTCTCGGTCAAGAACTACGCCCGCCAGAACCCGCACAGCATGGGCGCGTGGACTCCGGAGTCCAAGACCAACGTGGCCCACATGGAGGCCGATGACTTCCGCTCCAACGAGAAGTCTGTGGTGATCGATGCGGACACCAACATCAAGATCCAGCTCGTCAAGGAAGACGGCACGGTCAAGGTCCTCAAGCGTGCCTTCCCGGTCCTGGCCGGCGAGGTCATCGACGGCACCGTGATGCGCGCGGCGGCCCTGGATGCGTTCCTCGCCGCCCAGGTGGTCCGGGCCAAGGAGGAGGGCGTGCTGTTCTCCGCCCACCTGAAGGCCACCATGATGAAGGTTTCGGACCCCATCATCTTCGGCCACGTCGTCAAGGCCTACTTCGCTGACCTCTTCGCCACCTACGGCGAGCAGATCGCCGCCGCCGGGCTGAGCCCCAACAACGGCCTGGCCTCCATCCTCAACGGCCTCGAGGGCCTCCCGGAGGAGATCCGCGGCGACGTCCAGGCAGCAATCGAAAAGGGCCTCAACGATGGCCCCGAACTCGCCATGGTCGACTCCGACAAGGGCATCACCAACCTGCATGTGCCCTCCGACGTGATCGTCGACGCCTCAATGCCGGCCATGATCCGCAGCTCCGGCCACATGTGGGGCCGCGACGGCCAGGAAGCCGACACCCTCGCCGTCCTCCCGGACAGCAGCTACGCCGGCATCTACCAGGTCGTCGTCGACGACTGCCGCGCCCACGGTGCCTTCGATCCCACCACTATGGGCACTGTCCCGAACGTCGGCCTCATGGCCCAGGCCGCCGAGGAATACGGCAGCCACGACAAGACGTTCGAGATCCAGTCAGCCGGCACGGTCCAGATCGTCGACGACGCCGGCACCGTGCTGATCGAGCACCAGGTCGCCCCGGGCGACATTTGGCGCGCCTGCCAGACCAAGGACGTGCCGATCCGTGACTGGGTCAAGCTGGCCGTTACCCGTGCCCGCGCCTCCGCCACACCCGCCGTCTTCTGGCTGGACAAGGGCCGTGCGCACGACGCCCGGATGATTGCCAAGGTGGAGGAATACCTCAAGGACCACGACACCGAGGGCCTGGAAATCGCCATCATGTCCCCGGACGAGGCCACCGCCTTCACGGTGGAACGCCTCCGCAAGGGCGAGGACACCATCTCGGTGACCGGCAACGTGCTCCGTGACTACCTCACGGACCTCTTCCCGATCCTGGAACTGGGCACCAGCGCCAAGATGCTCTCCGTGGTGCCGCTGATCAACGGCGGCGGCCTGTTCGAGACCGGCGCCGGTGGCTCCGCCCCGAAGCACGTCCAGCAGCTGCTCAAGGAAAACCACCTGCGCTGGGACAGCCTGGGAGAATTCCTCGCGCTGGCAGTCAGCTTCGAGCACCTCGCCACCAGCACCGGCAACGCCCGCGCCCAGGTCCTGGCCGACACCCTGGACCGCGCCACCGGCACGTTCCTGCTGGAGGACAAGTCCCCGAAGCGCAAGGCCGGCGAGCTCGACAACCGCGGCAGCCACTTCTACCTGGCCAAGTTCTGGGCCCAGGAACTGGCCCGCCAGAACGACGACGCCGAGCTCGCCGCGGCTTTCGCCGCCGTTTCCGACGCGCTGAACTCGAACGAAGACACCATCACCGGCGAACTCCTGGCCGTGCAGGGCTCCCCGGTGGACATCGGTGGATACTACCGTCCGGACGCGGCCAAGGCCTCAGCGGTCATGCGCCCCTCGGCGAAGTTCAGCGAAGTGCTAGCGACGCTGACCAAGTAGTCCCCGCCGCAGCGCAGGCAACATTCCGGCATCGCCCGGTTGGTCGCCACGTAAAACGCCCCGTCTCCCGAAAGGGAGGCGGGGCGTTTTGCTGCCAGTCCGCAAAGTGCAAACTAGACAGATCAGTGCAAACCAGGCAGATCAGCGCAGACCAGCCAGATCAGCGTGATCGTCCGGTCAGCGCTGCTGGTCTTGGCCGAAGGGCGGCTCGGGGGCAAGGTCTGGATCGGCGTCCACGCGCTGGAAGGCAGGTTCCGTGCCGTAGTCCACTTCTTCCTGGAGCGGCACGGCGGTAGTGGCACCCGGCGCGACGGGGTCCACGCGTCCGCGCCATCCGCCCGTCTCGGCGCCGCGCACTTCAATAAACTGCTTGAATTTCTTCAGGTCGGCAGCAACCTGACGGGAATCAAGGCCTATGGCCGCGCCGATCTTTTCCGCAGCCGAGTCCGGCTCCCAGGTCAGCTCGACGTTCACTTTCGTTTCGGCGTCGCCGAGGGCCTCGAACCACACGGTGCCAGCGTTCCGTGGTTCATCAATGCTTTCCCACGACACACGCTGGTCCGGTTCCTGCGTGGTGATCCGCGCGTCGTACTCCCGCCGGACGCCACCGATGCTGGTCTTGAAATGGACAGTGGTGTCGTCCAGCTGACTAACGGATTCCACGCCGCTCATGAAGTGCGGAAATTCCTCGAATTGCGTCCACTGGTTGTAGGCCTGGCTCAGCGGAACATTGACTTCGATGGATTCCTGAACAGTTGCCATGCAGGCGTCACTCCTTCGATTGGCGGACGGCAGTCCGCGATTCTTGTCGTTGACCGGCATAAAGCCGTTCCACCACGCTAGCGGGCTTCCGCCGAAATAGTAAGCAGGCTGAGGATTGCGACGGCGGAGGCGTCACGGCCGGTCCGCGGCCATGCCGACGCGTGTCGCGGCCCCGAGGGTCCTGGAGTCCGGTGCGGCAGCAGGCTACACGGCGCCTCAGCCCTTGCCCTTCCCCTTGTCCTTCGATTTGCCCTTCGCGCTCCCGGTGCCGTTGGCGGCTGGAGCCGGGGCCGGAGCCGGGGCGACGGCGGCCGGGGCAGCCTGGGCCGCCGCCGCCGCCGCTTGCGCGGCCGCCTGAGCCGCGGCAGCTTGTTTAGCCGAAGCTGTTTCCGCCGCCTTTCGGGCTGCCTCGGCCGCCGCCTGCTGCGCGACCAGGTCTGCCCGGACGGCGTCAATCGACGACTTGATGCTCTGGTGCCGTCTGAACGACACTTCGCCGCTTGCGGCGGCGGCATCCAAACGGGTCAGCAGTTCGTCAAGGTGCTTCAGGGCGCCGGCGCGGTCATTGGCGGCTGCAGCCTGGCTGACGGCCAGGACCTGGGTTTGCAGTTGGCTGGCCGCGCCGTGGCCCAGCTCGGGGGCAGGACCGCAGCCGGCCAGCGCCCCGGCCGTCAGCAGTCCTGCGAGGAGAGCTGCGGGCATCCGGTGCCTGGAACGGCTGCGGTCCTGCCTGGCTGTTCGCGAATGGTTCACGGTTCCACGCCCTTCTGCAGATCCTTCAGATGATCGCCGAGCGGCCCCGTGACGGTGGGGTAGGGGACGACGTCGGGTGCGGCAGGGGCGGACAGGGTGAGCGCAAGCGTTGCCCCGACAGCAAGAACTGCCACCACGCCAAGCAGCAGGGCCACGCGAGTGCGGAGCCGGGCCCGGAGGAACCATGCGGCTCCGCGGTTAAGCGAGGGACGGTGGCGCGGCCGGGGCGGCAAAGCATCTGGGTCCAGCCAGTTCAGGGGGCGCGTCCCCGCTGCCGCTGCCGCATGCGCGGCTTCGGGCCGGGGCCGGCGTGGCCGCCTTGCCGGCGGGGCTGGGAGCATCCGGGTGGTTTCCGCACTGACGGGCCCCGGCAGGGACCCTGGGGAAACGAGCGCCATCCGGAAGGCTGCCTCAAGTTCGGCTGCTGAGGGGCGGTCCAACGGATCGAGGACTGTCATGGCCTGGATAAGGCGGGCCCATTCCCCGGGCACGGCGTCCGGAATGACGGGCGCTCGGTGCAGGCGGGCCACGGCGGATTCGACGGCACCGCCCGGGTACTCCACTTCGCCCTTGAGGCATTCGAGCAGGACCAGGCCCAGAGAGTAGATGTCACTCGCCGGTCCGAGGTCGGCGCCGCGGGCCTGTTCCGGACTGAGGTAGGCGGCGGTTCCCACCATGGTTCCCGTGGCTGTAAGCCGGGTCCCGTCGATGATTCGGGCGATGCCGAAGTCTGTGAGCTTGGGCCGAACCGGCTCGCCCGGCCGGACCGGCACCAGGAGGATGTTGGCGGGTTTGATGTCCCGGTGGACGATGCCGAGGCCGTGGACGTAGGCGAGGGCGTCGGCGATCCCGGCGCCGACCACGGCCAACTCGTCCAGCGGCAGGGGGCTGTGGCGGATCCGGGTCCGCAGATCCTGCCCGTCCACGAGCTCCATGGTCAGGAAGGGCCGGGGCTCTGCGGGAACCCGGGTGTCTGTCCCGGCGTCGAACAGCGTCACCAGGCTTGGATGGTTCAGGGTCGCCAGCAGTTGGATCTCTGCTTCCTGCCGGCGAAGCTCGTCAGGATCGGCCGACTGAGGTGCGAAGAGTTTCAGGGCAACGTCCCGGCCAAGGTTCAGGTCCTTGGCAGTGTAGACCGATGCCATGCCACCCCGGCCAATCACGTCCCCCAGCTGATAGCGGCCGCCCAAGGGCTCGGCCGTGACGCTGTTGGGCGAACTGTCCACGATGTCCCATACCTTCCGTGTGCGCACCGGCGGCGCTCCTAAAGAATGATAAGGGTAATTAGTATCCGCTTATGTTCAGTGCAGCAGATCTGTTCGGTGCGGCCGGTCTGTTCAGTGCGGCAGACCGTTCAGTGTGGCAGACGCGCCGGGCCCGGCAATGAAACGCATTGCCGGGCCGGCCGCTCACGCGCAGGCGCCCTTCCGCCGGAGCCAGAGCATGCCGTTGGGTCCCCCAGCGGACCCAACGACCTCGCTCCGGCGGTCACGCGAATCGACGGGAGCAGTGGCTTGCGTTACGGCGGGCGGGGCTTGCAGCCGGGGCGCGGCTGGGGACCGGAGCGCTCAGGGTACGCGGGTACCCGTCGTCCCCGGGCCCGTCCTACTCGTGCCCGCACTGAGGTGGACAGGGAGGGCGGGGGCGGTGGTTGGCCCGACGGGGAGGCCGTGGACGGTGGCGGCGCTGACCGGGTCAGGCCGGCGGGAAATGGGGTACCGGAAACCGGGGGGTGGACGGTCGTGTCCATGGGGGATTCTCCTGGGTGACTGTTAGCGGGCGGCCAAGGCAGCCCGACGGGCCGTGCTCTGTGGAGGCAGAGACGGCCCGACTAGTCAGGAGAAGAACCGGGATCAGCGCAAACGGCTGCGTACTCGTGCTGGAGCGGACCGCCGATGGGGTCGGCCCCGATGGTGGGCAGGTAAAAGAACAGGCTGGGCATCCACGCAGCCGTTCCGGCAGGCCCGTTGGGGGAGTTCCCGCTGCCGGACCCCGAGCCCGGAGCAGGCGGGAGTGCTTCCGGCACTGGCAGGCTCGTGCCGCCATGCCACGGGCTCGGGCCCGGGTTGCCGGAGGGAACCGGCTGTGTGCCAGTCCCTGCAGGGGGTTCAGCCGGAGGGGCTGCGCCAAGCCGGACAGGTGCTGCCGCCCGGGGTTCAGGCATCAGCCAGGAGGCATAGGCGACCGGAGCAATCTGGGGCTGGTATGCCTCGAGGGGACGGGCCGCATCGGGACCGGAGGAAGCGGGCGGCGGCTGCTGCGGTGCGGTGGCCTTGGCGGTGCCTGCCTTGGCGTTGCCTGCTTTTCCCGTACCCGAGGCGGGAGTGCCATCCGTCGTCGAGGCGCCGTCGACGGCTGCCGGCGTACCCACTGGGACGCCGCCCGGAACGACCTCGCCCGGAACGACGCCCCCTGGCGGTACGGCCGCGGGGCCACCGGGCCGCGGGCCGGCCGGATCAGGAACCGGAAGCGCGGGGTCTATAACGGGCGGAACAACGCCGGGATCCGGTGCCGCGGGGTCCACGACCGGTGGGACAACGACCGGCGGGGCAACCACCGGTGGGACAACGACCGGTGGGTCCACGACCGGTGGGACAACAACAGGGTCCACGCCGGGGACGCCGGGGTCCACTACGGGTGGGGTTACTGCAGGAACGGGGAGTGTCGGGTCGACTGCCGCCGGAACCGGGTCGGGTGCCGCTGGCCCCGGGGCGGGCGGTAGCGAGCCCGGAACCGGAGCCGCGGAGCCCGGGTCCGCCTGCGCGGGCTCGTGAGCGTCGGCGGGAGTCACGTCCGAGACATCCGGTCTCGGGCCCGGAACGGCACCAGCGGACCACGTGCCCGCCGGGGCCGGAGCGATGTCCACGGAGGACAGGCCGTCGAGGGAGGGAACAGGGAGGTCGTCGGCGTTCCTGCACTCGGCGGCCGCTGCTCTGTCGCCGGCGTCGTCGGCCGTCCCGGCTAACGTGCACGTGTCATCAGCCTGTGCGGCCGTGCCGGAGAAGGTCAGCCACGCGGCACCGGCGACGGCGGCAAAGAGCACGCGGCGCAAGGGACGCATCGGGGGCACGCGGCGCAGGGTGCGGCCCGCGCGGGAGGACGCTGCTGCTGGATCCATGCGCGCACCCCCGCTCCCCGAAGACTGGACGATTGCCTACAGGGTAAGTCGGCCCCAACGGGAGAGTCCAGAGCGGAACCGAAACTGTAGGCATACCGAGACCCGCGGAATGCGCCGGGGCCGGTGCCAGCGGGACGTGGTCAGTGGACGTCGTTCGGGTAGGTCACCCCGAGTTGCGCGCGCACACCGTCGAAAAGCCGCATGGTGTTCAAGGAGTCCTCCAGCGGCATGACCGGACTCTCGGTGAGTCCATGCTGGATGCACCGCGTGACCTCGCGCAGTTCGTAGGTGTAGCCCCGCCCGACCACCGCGAACTGCTCGGTTCGGGGATCGTCGAAGCCGATCCTGACCTGCAGTTCCTTGGGGTTGTTGATGGAGCCGGACGTCTGGAGGAAGCCTTTGCTGCCGGCGACGGTGGCTGTGCGGGGCCCATGCGCCAGCAACGAGGACGTCAGCTGGGCCTGCGCGCCGTGGTGGTAGCCAAGCGTCAAGGCATTCTGCGCGTCCACGCCTTCATCATTGAGCCAGCCTGTGGCGCTGACAGTTTGCGGGAACCCCAGGGTGCCGAGTGCCCAGAGCAGCGGGTAGACCGTAAGATCCAGCAGGGCGCCGCCGCCATCCTTGGGCGCCCAGAGCCGGGAGGCGGGCGAGTACGGTGCAGGGAAGCCGAGATCCGCGCCTACCCACTTGACCGCGCCGATCTCGCCCGAGGCAGCGATCTCGAACGCCCGCTGCATGCTGGGCAGGAACCGGCTCCACACCGCCTCCATCAGGAACAGGCCGTTTGCCCGGGCCGCTGCAATCAGCTCGGCGGCTTCCCGGGCGTTGACGGTGAGGGCCTTCTCGCACAGCACATGCTTGCCGGAGTTGAGGGCCGCAAGGGCGATCTCGTGGTGGTGGGCGTGTGGCGTGGCGACGTAGACGACGTCGACGCCGTCGTCGGCGAGCAGACGGGCATAACCGCTCACGCCGTCCCGGTCACCGTAGGCGCGCACAAAGCCGTAGTCGGCCGCGAACGCGTCGGCCGCCGCCTGGGTGCGGGAGCTGACTGCGTAGAGTTCCGCATCCGCCAGAAGTTCCAGGTCGCGGGTGACTGCGGCGGCGATCCCGCCGGTGGCGATGATGCCCCAGCGCAGCCTGGCGCCGGTGGCTGTGCGGGGATCCTGGTCCGGCTGGCTGAACAGCCACGGTTTCGCGATGAGGTCAGACATGGTGCCATCTTCTCACCCGGGGGCGGACGGGCCGCGGTGTTGTCGGCCCTGGCACGTCGGCGGTTCGACGCCGGCGGTTCAACGCCGGAGGTTCAACGAAGGAGTTTGGGGCCAGGTGGTTGGACGCCGGGGTCACGCCGGAGGTTCAACGCACGCCGGAGTTTCAACGAAGGAGTTTGGGGTCAGGCGGTTTGACGCCGGAGCTGCGGGCGGACCCCCAAGGCCCGCCCGCAGTTCCGGCGCCGCAGCCCCCGACGCCGCAGCGGCGACGCAGTTCGGACGCCAGAGCTACGCCGGGCGGGATCAGCCGGTGAGGGCCGCCGTCGCACGGGTCCGCACCGGTTCCTCCGTGAGCCGGCCCTGCTGGAGCCGGAAGCGCCGGTCCGTTTTGTTGGCCAGGGCGCGGTCGTGGGTGACCACCAGGATGGTGGTGTTGTGGTCCCGGCTGAGCGTGCTGAGCAGCTCGATGATGTGCTCGCCGGTCTGCTCGTCCAGGTTGCCGGTGGGTTCATCGGCCAGGATCAGCTTGGGTTCGTTCGCCAGCGCCCGGGCAATCGCCACCCGCTGCTGCTCGCCGCCGGAGAGCCGGTTGATGCGCCGCACGTGCTTGTCCGGATCGAGCTGGACCTGTTCGAGCAGCTGCCGCGCCCGCTCGGCCCGGGCAGCCTTGCGCATCCCGGAAAACTCCATCGGCAGCATCACGTTGTCCACGGCCGAGAGATTCGGGATCAGGTTGAACTGCTGGAACACGAACCCGATGTCCCGGCGCCGGTAGTTGGTCAGCTTCCCGTCCGGCATGCTGGCCAGGCTCACGCCGTTGACCACCACATCGCCGCTGGTGGGCTTGTCCAGCGCACCGAGCAAGGAGAGCAGGGTGCTCTTGCCGCTACCGCTCTTGCCCACGATCGAGGCCAGCGTGCCCTGTTCGAGCTCGAAGCTGACGTCGTTCACCGGCTTGATGGTCCGGTCGCCGGACTTGAACGTGCGGACCAGGTTCTTGACTTCGATCATGGCTACTCTCCTCGGAGGACTTCGATGGGACGGATGCGGGCGGTGAGCAGGGCCGGGACGAGGGCGCCGATGATGGCGACGCCGAACACCGCGGCAATGCCCGCGGCAATGACGCCGGGGGAGGCGCTCGCCGTCACGGAGGTCAGCAGCTGGCTGGCCCCGCCGAGCGGTCCACCCTGGCCGCCGGGGAAGCCGCCGGGGCCGCCGCGCTGCCCGGTCGCCGCCGTCGTGCTACTACTTGAGCTGATGAGGGCGCTGGCAATGCCGCCGCTGGCGAGGGAGGCGACGGCGGCGCCCACCACGCTGCCCAGGGCAACCAACACGAGGGCCTCCAGTACAAACTGCAGGCCGATGGTGCGGTTAGGGGCGCCGATGGCCTTCAGCACGCCGATCTCGCGGCGGCGTTCGCGAACCAGCATGACCATGATCAGGAGGATGATCAGGCCGGCGGTGCCAAGGGCAGCGACGAAGGCGATGAAGGAAATATTCTTGACGCTGTCCAGCGAGCTGACGGCGGTCTCAAGGTTCCGCTGGCCCTGGGTGACGTCGGCCTTGCCGGAGCCGAGCGCCGCCTGCAGGGCGGTCTTGGCGGCATCGACGTTTTCCATGCTGTTGACCGTGACGATCATGGTGGAGAGTTCGTCTGGCAGCGCGGCGAGGGTCTGGGCGGTCGGAAGCGTCACGTAGAGGGCGTTGTTGCCGAAGGCGGTGCCGGCGTCGAACAGGCCCTGGACGGTGAAGGTCTTTTCCTGGATGGTGAAGGTCGAGCCCACTTTGAGGCCGTTCTTCTCCGCCAGGGTGGTGCCAAGCAGGGCGCCGGTGGACGCGGCGGTGTAGTTGCCCAGGCCGGTACCCTGCGTCAGCTGCAGGGCCTTGCCGGTGGAGTCCACCTCGGCGCCGATGCCCGTTGCGGTGATGGGCAGCGAGAATGCGGGGGCGGCCGCGGTAGTGCCGGTTCCGGATGCGGTGCTTCCGGTGGTGCCGGTACTAGCTTGGTTACGGTTGCCGAGCGTGCCGGCGTCGACGGCGGCCGTGAGGCTCGTGGTGACGGAGGTGGCCGACTGCCCGCCAGGGCCGCCTTGGCCTGTCCGCCCGGACGCCGCCTCGGCGGCAATCTCAGCGGCGTTGCGAAGGCGCAGTGCCTTGGTGCCCACCACGCTGCTGACGTTGGGGACGGCCGCCGCTGTGGTCGCCTGCGCCGAGGTCAGCGGCTCGCCGCCGCCTTCGAAACCCTGGCCGCCGGCGGGGTTCACGGTCAGGACCGTGCCCACCGAGGCGTTCAGCTCCGCCACCTTGCCGGTGACGGCCTGGTTGGCCACGAGCATGGCCAGGGCAAGTCCGATGGCTACGGCCAGCACGGCCACCACAGCGGCGGTCCTGACCTTGTTTCGAAAGGCGTTGCCTACACTCCGGGCAAGAACGCTCACGGTACTCCTAATTTTTCTTGGGTGCCTCTTGCCGGACCCGATGCCCGGCGCTGGTCCCACAGTGGTACGGCCCGCTGTGCGAACCTCCCGGCGAAGCTATGTCTCCGCTGTGAAGCGGATTGTGGCAGGCAGCGCCACCGCTAAGGTGAGAGCCAGCGCCTCCCGGCCAACGCACGAGCCCCGACCAACGCAAGAGCCCCGGCCCTCCCTTGCGGGGGAGCCGGGGCTCTGTTGCCTGGCGCGCGACTGGCGTGTGCCGGGGCGGGTACTACTACTTGGTGATCGGTCCGAGTACCGGATCGTTCTCGTACGCCGTCTTGACGTTTTCCTTGGTCACGATGACCGGCTCCAGCAGGTACGCCGGAACAGTCTTGACCTTGTTGTTGTAGGACTTGTCGTCGTTGATCTCCGGCTTCTTGCCTGCCTGGATGTCGTTGACCATGACGATCGAGTGCTCAACGAGCGCGCGGGTGTCCTTGTTGATGGTGGAGTACTGCTCGCCCGCCATGATGGACTTGACGGACTCAACCTCGGAGTCCTGGCCCGTGACAATCGGGATCGGCTTGCCGGCGGCCTTGACGGAGGTGATGATTGCGCGGGCCAGAGTGTCATTCGGGGACAGCACGCCGTCGAGCGGTGCGCTGCCGTAGGTTCCGGCGAGCAGGGTGTCCATGCGCTTCTGGGCGTTCTCGGCCTTCCAGCCCTGGGTCACGGCCTGCTCGAAGGTCGACTGGCCCGAGACCACCTTCAGGGTGCCGTCATCGATCTTCGGCTTCAGGACGCTCATGGCGCCGTCGAAGAAGACCTTCGCGTTGGCGTCATCAGGGGATCCTGCGAAGAGCTCGATGTTGTACGGGCCTTCCGGCTTCTTGGCCTTCATGCCGTCCAGCAGCGCCTTGCCCTGGAGTTCACCGACCTTGAAGTTGTCGTAGGCCACGTAGTAGTCCACATCCGGGGTGTTCAGGAGCAGGCGGTCGTAGGCGATGATCGTGGCGCCGGCGTCCTTGGCCTGCTTGAGCTGGGTGCCCAGCTGCGCACCGTCGATGGCGCCGACGACGATGACCTTGTCGCCCTTGGTGATCATGGCACTGATCTGGTTCTGCTGTTCCGAAACGCCGCCGTTGGCGAACTGCACGTCCGGCTTGTAGCCGGCCTTGGTGAGGCCGTCGTTGAACAGCTGCTCGGCCAGGACCCAGTTTTCGGAGGTCTTCTGCGGGAGTGCGACGCCGATCGAGGAGCCCTTCGGGAATGCTTCGCCCCCGGTGGTTGAACCGCCGGTAGTCCCGGTGTCGGAACGGCCGCAGGCTGTCAGCGCCAGTGCCGCAATAGCAGCGATTGCTGCTGCCTTTCCTGCTTTACCAATCATTCGCATTGCTTGGTTCGCTTTCTTTTGGTGGTGTGCGGAGAAATCGGGGAAAAGTGGACCAGGGCAGCCGCTCAGGCTCCCTTGGAGATGACCTCTTTGGTGGACGTGGTCTCGTCGGCCTTGATCTCGTTGCTGCGGCTGAAGTTCTTCATCATCAGGCCGACGATCGACGTCTTGCCCTGGGTCTTGTTGTAGACGTCGAACGCGACGGCGATCAGGAGCACGAGGCCCTTGATGATCTGGGTGAGGTCGGCGCCGACGCCGAGCAGCTGCAGGCCGTTGTTCAGGACGGCCATGACCAGACCACCGATGATCGAACCGATCACGGTGCCCACGCCGCCGGTGACCGCGGCGCCGCCAATGAACACAGCCGCGATGGCGTCCAGCTCCCAGCCGACACCGTCGAACGGGCCCGAGGCGGTGGAGCGGCCGACGAAGATCATGCCGGCGAGGCCGGCCAGGAACGACATGTTCATCATGACCAGGAAGTTGACCTTCTTGGACCGAACGCCGGAGAGCTCGGCGGCGTGCCGGTTGCCGCCAACGGCGTAGATGTGGCGGCCGATGACGGTCTTGGAGGAGATGAAGCCGTACACGATGATCAGGACGGCCAGGATCAGGCCCGGAACCGGGAAGGACGTGCCCGGCCGGCCGGTGGCGAAGAGGTACGTGGCGTAGAGGATGGCGCCGCAGACCAGGACCAGTTTGAGGATCATGACCCAGGTTTCGGGGACCTCGGCGCCGAGCTTCTTTGCGTTGCGGCGGGAGCGGATCTCGCTGAAGATCACGAACGCGACGGCGAGCAGGCCAATCAGCATGGTGGGGTTGTTGTAGCCGGTATTCGGGCCGAACTCGGGCAGGTAGCCGGAGCCGATGTACTGGAAGTCGCCCGGGACCGGGATGGTGTTCGACTTGCCGACAAACTGGTTGGCGCCGCGGAAGATCAGCATGCCGGACAGCGTCACGATGAACGCTGGAATGCCGACGTAGGCCACCCAGAATCCCTGCCAGGCCCCGATCAGGACACCCAGCCCCAGACCCATCAGGACGCCGATGTACCAGGGCAGTCCCCAGTCGCGGATGAAGAGGGCCACGCAGACACCCACGAAGGCCGCGACGGAGCCGACGGAGAGATCGATGTGGCCGGCGATGATGACCAGCACCATGCCGATGGCGAGGATCAGGATGTAGGAGTTGCCGTTGAAGAGGTTGATGACGTTGCCCGACGTGAGCGTGCGGCCCTCCGTGAAAATCTCGAAGAACACGATCAGCGCAACCAGGGCGAAGATCATGCCGAATTGGCGGGTGTTGCCGCCAAAGAGCTTCTTGAGCGCGTTCATTGTTTCAGTCCTTGTGTCCGGGGTGTTCGGATTGTTCTGGTTGGTCCCAAAGGGTCAGGCGGTTTTGCGGGCGGATGTCATGAGTTTCATGAGGCTTTCCTGGCTGGCTTGGTCCTTGTCCAGCACACCGGTGATGGCGCCTTCGAAAATCGTGTAGATCCGGTCCGAGAGGCCCAGCAGCTCGGGCAGTTCCGAGGAAATGACGATCACGGCCTTGCCCTCGTTGGCCAGCTTCTGGATGATGCCGTAGATCTCGTACTTGGCCCCGACGTCGATCCCGCGGGTGGGCTCGTCCAGGATCAGCACGTCCGGATCGGTAAACATCCACTTCGCCAGCACGACCTTCTGCTGGTTGCCGCCAGAGAGCTTCGCGACGCCTTCCTCCACGGAGGGCGTCTTGGTCCGCAGCGCCTTCCGGTATTCCTCCGCGACGGCGTATTCCTTGTTCGCGTCCACCACGAAGTTCTTGCTGATCTTGCGCAGGTTGGCCGAGACCGTGGTGGCCTTGATGTCGTCGAGCAGGTTCAGCCCCAGGGACTTGCGGTCCTCCGTGACGTAGCCCAGCCCGGCGTCGATCGCCTGGCGGACGCTTTTGAGCTGCAGCTCCTTGCCTTCTTTGTAGACATGGCCCGAGATGAAGCGGCCGTAGGAGCGGCCAAACACGGACCGGGCCAGTTCGGTGCGCCCGGCTCCCATCAGCCCGGCGAACCCGACGATCTCGCCCCGGCGGACGAAGAAGCTGGAGTTCTTGCAGACCAGGCGGTCCTGGATCTGCGGGTGCCCGACGTTCCAGTTCTTCACCTCGAAGAGGACCTCTCCGATCTTCGGCTCGTGGTCCGGGAACCGGGATTCCAGCGTCCGGCCCACCATGCCCTTGATGATGCGGTCCTCGTCGACGCCGTCGGCCTTGATGTTCAGGGTCTCGATCGACTTGCCGTCGCGGATGATCGTGATCTCATCCGCGATCTGTTCGATCTCGTTGAGCTTGTGCGAAATGATGATCGAGGTGATGCCGCGGCCCTTCAGACCCAGCATGAGGTCCAGCAGGTGCTGGGAATCGGACTCGTTCAGCGCCGCCGTGGGCTCGTCCAGGATCAGGAGCTTCACCGACTTGTTCAGGGCCTTGGCGATCTCGACGAGCTGCTGCTTGCCGACGCCGATTTCCTTGATCGGGGTGTCCGGGTCCTCGCGCAGCCCCACCCGGGCCAGCAGTTCGGTGGATCGCAGCCGGGCCTCGGCCCAGTCGATCACGCCGCGCTTGGTGGGCTCGTTGCCGAGGAAGA
This sequence comes from Arthrobacter sp. ES3-54, assembly GCF_029504395.1. Taxonomy (GTDB): domain Bacteria; phylum Actinomycetota; class Actinomycetes; order Actinomycetales; family Micrococcaceae; genus Arthrobacter. The sequence goes on along the minus strand of NZ_JAQFIF010000028.1, from coordinate 8,646 downwards.
TGTTCTCCATGATCGACAGCTCGGGGATGAGCGCGAGTTCCTGATGGATGATCACGATCCCGGCGTGCTCGCTGGCCCGGATGTCCTTGAACTCCTGGACCTCGTTCTGGTACACGATGTCGCCGGTGTAGGTGCCGAAGGGGTAGACCCCCGAGAGCACCTTCATCAGGGTCGACTTCCCGGCGCCGTTCTCACCGCAGATGGCGTGGATCTCGCCGGCCTTCACCCGCAGGCTCACATCGGCCAAAGCTTTAACGCCGGGGAATTCCTTGGTGATGGAGCGCATCTCGAGGATTAGCGGATCACTGTGCGTGTTGAGGGACGTCATGTGCCCTTACGCCTCCAATGCATGACTTCGTTGTCCGCCCCTGCAAACCGCAGGGCCGTCTGATGGAAAAGTAAACTGGATCACGCCCTTGTCGTCAAGTCTTTAACGCAACGGGCGGATAACGAAATGGTCAGTTTCGCCGGATTCCGGCGTGCTGGAAGACCAAAGCCGTGGCCCCGAGGGCCTCCGCCCGGTCGCCCAGGGACGACATCGTGAGGGTGGTCGTCTCGCCGACGACAGGGACCGCATGGCGGATCAGGCCGCGCCGGATCGGGTCCAAAAGAAGATCGCCGAGTCCTGCCAGCGGGCCGCCCACCACGATCACTTCCGGGTTGATCAGGTTCGCCACGTTGCCCAGGGCGCGTCCGACGGCGAGCCCGGCGTCGTCCACCACCCGGAGCGTGGCGGAGTCCCGTTCCAGGGCCTTGCGCACGATGTCCCCGGGCGCGAGCGGCCGGTCCTCGCCGCGGCTCAGGAGCTCGATCATGGTGGTGGTGGAGGCGATGGTTTCCAGGCAGCCACGGTTCCCGCAGCGGCAGATCAGCCCGTGCTCGTGGATTGTGGCATGGCCGATTTCGCCGGTGATGCCGACGTTGCCGTAGTAGGGGATGCCGTTGAGGATCAGCCCCGCGCCGATGCCCGAGCCGATCTTGAGGAACATCAGGTTGCTGATGCCGCTGTGTGGCCCCCACGTGACCTCGGAGAGGGCGCCCAGGTTGGCGTCGTTGTCCACGAATACAGGCAGTTCCAGCGCTTCTTCGAGGCGTCTAAGGATATTGATGCCCACCCATTCGGGCAGGATCGCGCCCTGCGCGACGGTGCCGGTGCGCCGGTCGATGGGGCCGGGAATTCCGACGCCGGCACCCACCAGGGCGCTGCGCTCGACCCCGCTGTCCGCGAGCAGCCGGTCCAGCACGCCGACGGCTGCCTGGATGCCCTCCTCGGCGTGGTGGCCCAGGGGCAGCAGCACCGACTCTTCGGCGATCACGTGGTAGCTGAGCGAGGCCAGCACGACGCGCAGGTGGCGCCGGCCGAAGTCGATCCCGACGGCGACGGCACCGTTGCTGTTGAGCCGGACGTTTAGGGCGCGCCGGCCGGAGCTGGTGATGGGTTCAGTGGAGGCCAGCCCGGCGTCCTGCATGATCTTGACGATGTTGGAGACGGTGGCCGTCGAGAGGCCGGTCTGGCGGGCCAGTTCGGCCTGCGTGGAAGGGCCCGCGAGGAGGCATTCGATGATCCGCTGCTGGTTCAGATGCCGGAGTGCGGACTGCGATCCGGGGTTCTTGGTTCGGCTCCTCGTTGAGCGCGTTGGTGAGGGCATGCTATGAAGCGTGACGCATCAACGGCTTGTAGTCAAGAAGTTAACGCAATGGTAACGGCCGCCTGGGTTTCCGAGGACGCGGTGGGCCGCCGACCTGCCCTCCCTCCGCCGACGGGACGTTCCGCCCTGTTCGTCGTGCAGTCGGGCGGAAATGCACCAAATGCGGCTTCCCGGCCCGCGGCTACTCTGGGACCAGAGAGTCCGCCGCGCTCCTGCGGAGGTACCCGGAGAGTCGTGAGGTGGTAATGGTGCTGCTGGCCCTGATGCAGGCGAACGCCGCCGTGCTGGATGTGAAGGCGAACTGTGCCGCGGTGGGGGATGCGGCGCGCGAGGCGTCCGCCGCCGGTGCGCAGCTGCTGCTGACGCCGGAACTCTTCCCGGTGGGCTACGCGCCGCTCCGGCTGCGGTCAGCCTTCGATCCAGCCACACTGCCTGCCCTCCGGGAGGTCCTGGCCGGCATCGCCCGGCGCCACAGCATCGCCCTGGTCTACAGCCTTCCTGTTGTAACGCCGGCGGGGGAGTGGCACATTTCCGCAACCCTGGTTGACGCGTCCGGCCACGAGCTGCTCAGTTACGACAAGGTCCACCTGTTCGGCCCCGAAGAGCGCGCAGCGTTTGCCCCGGCCGCGGCAGCCCCCCGCGTCGTGGAGTTCCAAGGGCTCAAGACGGCCCTGGCCATTTGCTACGACATCGAGTTTCCCGAGCCCGCGCGGGCCGCCGCCGTGCGCGGTGCCGAACTGCTGCTGGTGCCGACGGCACTCGCCGGCGGGTTCGAGGCCGTGCCGCAGGTGCTGGTCCGGGCCAGGGCGATGGAGAACCAGCTGACGGTGGCGTACGCCAACCACACCGGCGCGGAGGAAGGCTGCGACTTCCGCGGCGGCAGCATCGTTGCGGGCCCGGACGGCACGGTCCTGGCCGTGGCCGGCCACGGGACGGAACTGCTCTTTGCCGAGCTGGGAGCCGATGTGCACGCCGTCGCAGACAGGCCGCATGATGCGGACGACGCGGTTGCCTATCTGCGCGACCGCCGCCCGGACCTTTACCGGTCCTGGGGCATCTGACCCGCGCGAGGGCCGGTATCGGGTGAAGCGGCAGCTGCAGCGACGGCGGCAGCGGCGTCGGGCAACTCAGGCCCGTTCTGGTCCTGATGGGCGATGTATTGGAGGGCGATCCACAGCTCCGCGCGGGCCTGGGCCTGATTGAGATCCAGGCCCAGCAGTTCGGCGATGACGCCGATCTGCCGGCGGATGCTGTTGCGATGCAGCCCCGTGGACTTCGCCGTGGCGTCCCAGCTGCCGTTTTCACCAAGCCAGGCCCGCAGGATGCCCAGCAGTGAGTCGCGGCGCTCCGGCTCGAGCGCGAGCACGGGTGCCAGCAGCCGGTCCGCCAGCATGGTGCCGGCCTCGGAGCCCAGCAGACCCGTCACGGACCACGTGACCTCGTCCGCACGGACGCTCCGGCGGCTGGTCAGCACCCGGTTGCGCAGCGAGGACGCGAGTTGGTACGCGTCCGCCAGGCCCGCGAATTCGCCGCCACTGCCGATCACGAGACGCCAGCCGAGCCGCTCCACCTCGGCGAGCAGGGAGTCATCGACCTTGAGCCGGGTAATGGCGGCAAAGCCGTAGTCGGTGTGCTCCACCAGCTTGGTGTCGAACAGCCTGCGCCATTCCAGCAGCTCCCGGACCGGGCCCTCGCCCGTGTGGCGCGGTCCGCCCGCCGCCCGGTCGCTGCCCGCGGCGGCGTCCACCCGGACGCCCTGCACGACCCGTAACTGCCCGGACCGGGTGGAGGAAATGCTTTGGGCCAGCAGGTCCTTCAAACCGTTGACCTGCCGTGCCGTTCCCGAGGCCACGCTTTCCGGATGCAACAGCAGCGCCGTGGCAAGCTGGCTGGGAGCCAGGGAACCGCTCGTGCGCTGCCGGACCAGCAGTTCCAGCAGTCCGACGGCGGTGGAGACCACGCTGTTCTGGGCCGGGGTCAGCGGGGCGTCCGTGCCCAGGACAAGCGCGCCAAGGTTGGCGTCCCGGGTGCTGCGCAGCGGATATCCGAAGACCAGCGATGAGCCCGCGGCGTCGAATGAATCCATCTCCACCCGGGGGCCGCTGCCGGCGAGCAGCCGGGACAGCAGCGGCTGCAAAGCGGCGGAATCAACTCCCGGCACGGCGCCGGCAGCGGTGCCTGCAGTGCCACCGCCGGCGGCGTGCGTGCCGGCGGCGTGCGGGCCGGGGGAGCTGCCCGAGCCCCGGGCCCGCACCCGCCCGTCGGCCCCGACCAGCACCGCCCAGACCGGGACGCGCTGGACCAGGGCCGCGAGGAGCTCGTGCTCGGGGCGTGCAGACAAGACCGCCCGCATGAGCTGCCGGTTGGTATCGGCCAGCTGGCGGAAGGTCTTGGCGTTGTCTGACTCAAGGAGCCGGGAGAATTCGAGTCCCAGCGCGGCGAACGGGATGGACCCCGGAATGGACACCAGGGTGAGATTGTGCCGCCGGCAGGCCCGGACCACGGTATCCGGCACGGCCTCGAAGTAGGGTTCCAGGCCGAAGCCGAGGGCGCCGACGCGGGCCTCGACCAGGCGCCGCACGTAGGCATCCACGGTCTCCTCGCTGCCACCGTCACCTACGAACGGCAGGCCGGCGGTGAGCAGGAACTCGCCGTCGAGCAGGTACGGTGTCGGGTCCTCCAGCTCGCTTGGCTCTACCCAGCGCAGGCGCTCGTCCCCGTTGCCGCCGTCGTGCAGGACGCCGAGCTCCGGCCGCTGGCGCAGGAACTGCGACAGCGTGACGAAACCGAGCCGCTCGGAGTCCTCAGCAGCCACGGCCGCGGCCCCTGCCCAGCCGGGCCCGACGTCGGACCTGCGGTGCATTAAGTCTCATGACTGAAGACTATAGGTCATTTTGCACAACCGTGAGAGGTGGCTCACACGCCTAGGGTGGTCAGGGGAAACCGACCACTACTGAAGCTAAGGACGTCAACGATGACTGTGCCAACTCTGATCGGGGAACGCCCGCCGGCCGCCGCCGGCCGGCCCGGGCTCGCCGCCCAGCTCCTGCGCCGCAAGCCGATCCAGCAACTGGTCAGCGAGGCCGAAACCGGGCACGGCGGCACCCGGCTGGTGCGCAGCTTCGGCGTGCTCCAGCTGACCATGATTAGCGTCGGCGCCACGCTCGGCACCGGCATCCTGGTGGTCCTGGGCGAATCGGTGCCGCTCGCGGGCCCGGCCATCTGGATCTCCTTTGCCATTGCCGGACTCGCAGCCTTGCTCTCTGCCGTGTCCTATGCGGAAATGGCCGGACTGGTCCCGGCCGCGGGTTCCAGTTACTCCTACACGTACGCCACCATGGGCGAGGGCATGGCCTGGATCTGCGGCTGGTGCCTGGTGCTTGAATACGCCGTCTCAGTGGCCGCCGTCGCGGTCGGCGCGGGCCAGTACGTCAACGAGGCCCTGACGGTCTTCGGCCTGTCCCTTCCGGACGCCATGTCGCAGCCGCCGGGAGCCGGCGGGTTGCTGAATGTGCCAGCCATCGTCATTGTGGTCCTGGCCATGGTGCTGTTGGTCCGCGGTGCGAAGGAGAGCGCCTGGATCAACACGGCGATCGTCCTGGTCAAGGTCGGCATCCTGCTGTTCTTCTGCGCCGTGGCCTTCACCGCCTTCAACGGCGGACACTTCGAACCCCTCATGCCGATGGGCGCCGCCGGCGTCTCGGCCGCAGCCTCCCGGGTGTTCTTCTCCTACATCGGCTTCGACGCCGCCTCCACGGCCGGTGAGGAAGCCCGCAACCCCAAGCGCGACCTCCCGCGCGCCATCCTGCTCTCCATGCTGATCGTCACCAGCATCTACGTGCTCGTGGCCGTCGCCGCCATCGGCGCCCGCCCGTGGGGCTGGTTCGACGGCACCGAGGCCGCCCTCGTGAAAATCCTCGAGGAAATCACCGGCCAGCCGTGGGTTGGCCTGGTGTTCGCCGTCGGCGCCGTGCTCGCCATCGCCAGCATCGTGCTGACCGTCCTCTACGGGCAGACCCGGATCCTGCTCTCGATGTCGCGCGACGGCTTGGTTCCCCAGGTGTTCGGCCGGGTCTCGGCCCGCACCGGCACACCGGTTGCCGGGACCCTGATCGTGGGCACCGCCGTCGCACTGACGGCCGGCCTGGTGCCGCTGGGCGCCCTCGCGGACGCCACCAGCATCGGCACGCTGTTCGCGTTTGCCCTGGTCAACGTGGCAGTCATCTACTTGCGGCGGACCCGGCCGGAGCTCACGCGCAGCTTCCGCGTCCCGCTCTTTCCGCTGACACCGATTCTCGGCGCCCTCATGTGCGCCTACCTCATGGCCAACCTCGGCGCCGAGACCTGGGCGGTCTTCGGTGTCTGGATGCTCGTGGGCCTGGCCGCGTACTTCGGCTACGGCCGGAAGAACTCCAGGGTGGCCGCCCTGAGCCACGAGGAATACCGTGAACTTTCAAACCGCCAACCCGCCAACACCACCACAACCCAGGAACTGAAGGCAGAGATCTCATGACCACCGCCACCGAACTGCCGGCCCCCAAACCGGCTTCCATCCCGGCCGGCGTCCGTCCGGCCGAGGCGCCCATCACCATGCTGAATCCGGATTTCCCGTTCAGCTACGACCACTACCTTGCCCACCCCGACGGCCTGGGCTCGGTGCCGCCCGAGCTGTACGGGACAGAGGTCGCCGTCGTCGGTGCCGGCCTGTCGGGGCTGGTCACCGCCTATGAACTCATGAAGCTGGGCCTGCGGCCGGTGATCTATGAGGCCGACAGGATCGGCGGCCGGCTGAGGACCGCCAGCTTCCCATCTGCCCCGGGCATCGTGGCGGACCTCGGCGGCATGCGGTTCCCGGTTTCCGGTAAGGCCTTCTACCACTATGTGGACCTGCTCGGACTGGAGACCGAGGAGTTCCCCAATCCGCTGGCGCCGGCAACCTCCAGCACGGTGATCGAGCTCGCAGGCCAGAAGTACTACGCCGAGACCGCCGCAGATCTGCCCCCGTTCTTCCTCGAGGTGGCGGACGCGTGGAAGGCGGCCGTGAACGACGGCGCCCGGTTCGCCGAGATGCAGGACGCGATCCGGGCCCGGGACACCGCCCGGATTAAGGAACTGTGGAACGCGCTGCTCCCGGAACTGGATGAGCAGACCTTCTACGGCTTCATCGCCGGCAGCGACTCCTTCAAGGAAGCCGGCTTCGCCCACCGCGAGGCGTTTGGGCAGGTGGGATTCGGCACCGGCGGCTGGGACACTGACTTCCCCAACTCCATCCTCGAAATCCTCCGGGTCGTCTACACCGACGCCGATGACCAGCACCGGCTCATCGCCGGCGGCGCGCAACGGCTTCCCGAAGCGCTGTGGGAGCACGCGCCGTCGGGCATGGCCCACTGGCCGGACGGCACTTCCCTAGCGTCGCTGCACGCGGGTGCCCCGCGGGGCGCCGTGAACCGCATCGCCCGCGACGGCGGCGGCAACTTCCGGATCCGTGAACGCTGGGGACGCGAATCCGCGTACCCGGCGGTGGTGACGACGTGCCAGTCCTGGCTGCTGTCGACGCGGATCCACGCCGACGAATCCCTGTTCCCCGCGGAGCTGTGGACGGCGATCGAACGCTCCCACTACATGCAGTCCTCGAAGACCTTCGTCATGGTGGACCGGCCGTTCTGGAAGGACATCGACCCGGAGACCGCCCGCGAGGTCCTGTCCATGACGCTGACCGACCGGCTGAACCGGGCCACGTACCTGCTGGACAACGGCCCGGACCAGCCCGCAGTGATCCTGCTGTCCTATACCTGGAACGACGACGCGCTGAAATGGCTGGCGCTTGACGCGGAAGAACGGGTGGAGCTCATGCTGCACTCGCTGGAGCAGATCTACCCCGGCGTCGACATCGCCAGCCACATCGTGGGCCAGCCGATCACGGTCTCCTGGGAGGCCGACCCCAACTTCATGGGTGCCTTCAAGGCCAACCTGCCGGGGCACTACCGCTACCAGCAGCGCCTCTTCACCCACTTCAAGCAGGACGGACTCCCGGCGGAACAGCGCGGAATCTTCCTCGCCGGCGACGACGTCTCATTCACCGCCGGCTGGGCCGAAGGCGCCGTCACCACCGGCCTGAACGCGGTCTGGGGTGTGGTCAACCACCTCGGCGGCCGGACCCCGGCGGGGAACCCCGGCCCAGGCGAGCTGCTGCCCGAGTTGGGTCCGATCGCCCTGGACTGAGCGGCCGGAGCGGACAGTGTGGGCTGCCCTCCGGACCGGGCGGCCTGCACTGGTCGCGATGCTTCTTAGGGGCCGTGTTCCTCAGGCGTTGTGGAGTTCGCGGTGCGCGCGTGCCAGTTCCTGGTAGTGGGCGGCGTTGTGCTGGACGCCCGCGAACTCTTCGTCGCTGAGCTCGCGCCGGACCTTGGCCGGAACCCCGGCGACGAGCGAGCGGGGCGGGATGACAGTGCCCTCCAGCACGACGGCCCCGGCGGCGATGAGGGACCCGGCACCGATCACGGCTCCGTTGAGGATGGTGGCGCTCATGCCGATCAGGCAATCATCCTCAACCGTGCAGCCGTGGACCACCGCGCTGTGGCCCACGCTGACCCGCGCGCCGACCGTGCAGGGGAAGCCGGGGTCCGCGTGCAGCACCACGTTGTCCTGCAGGTTGCTGCCGGCGCCCACGGTGATGGCGGCGGTGTCGGCGCGGACGGAAACGCCGTAGAAGGCGCTCGAGTTCTCGGCCAGGGTGGCGTTGCCGATCACGGACGCCGTGGGCGCGATGAAGGCGGAGTCATGGACGGCCGGCGTCGTGCCGGCGAATGCGTAGAGGGGAGCCATGCCACCAGCCTAGGACACCTCCCCGCCCCGTTGCCCTCCAATGCCGTTGAGCTATCAGTTCTGGTCCCTCTGGGTGCCCCAAAGTCAACTGGTGGGAGCAACGCCGGGGATTAGGCTGCGTGCAGCAGCTGGTTCAGCCGGCTGGCTGGGGTTTCGAGGTTGAGGGTGGGCC
>NZ_JAQFIF010000027.1 GCF_029504395.1 Arthrobacter sp. ES3-54 | reverse complement strand
GCCCACCCTCAACCTCGAAACCCCAGCCAGCCGGCTGAACCAGCTGCTGCACGCAGCCTAATCCCCGGCGTTGCTCCCACCAGTTGACTTTGGGCTGTGAATGGGAGCCAGGAGTGATAGCGCAACGGGGAAGTGGGGTGGTTACGTCAGGGGGCGGTGCATCTCCACGATCTCTTCGTGCCGCGGGCTGTCCGGGTTCATCAGCGAGTGTTTGCGGCCGTAGGTGAAGTAGATGATCAGGCCGACCACAAGCCAGATGACGAACCGCAGCCAGGTCTCCCAGTGCAGCTGGAACATCAGGAACAGCGAGGAAAGCACACCGAACGCCGGCACCAGCGGCATCAGCGGCAGGCGGAAGGTCCGCGGGGCGTCGGGCTTCTTGTAGCGGAACACGATCACCGACAAGCAGACGACGACGAACGCGGCCAGGATGCCGATGTTGGTCAGGTCCGCGACGGCCTTGATCGGGAGGATGCCGGCCAGGACTGCGGCCCCGGCGCCGGCGATCCAGGTCACGCGCTGCGGCGTGCCGTGCTGGTCCGTCTTCGAGAACCAGCCGGGCAGCAGGCCGTCGCGGCTCATCGAGAACCAGACGCGGGTGACGCCGAGGAGGAAGGTCAGCATCACCGTGAGGATGGACAGGACGGCGAACACAGAGATGATCGTCGCGATCACCGGCAGCCCGACGCTATTGAAGGCGGAGGCGAAGCCGGCCTTGGGGTCGATCTCAGTGAAGTTCTGCATGCCGGTGAGCACCAGGGTGGCGGCGACATAGAGCAGCATGGCGATGATTAGGGAGAGGATGATCGCCTTCGGCATGTGCTTCTTGCCGTCGGTGGCCTCCTCCGCCGCGGTACTCATGGCGTCGTAGCCGAACACCGCGAAGAACACCGTCGCGGAGCCGGCCACCACGGGACCGAAGCCGCTGGGGAAGAACGGGTTGTAGTTGTTGGTGTTGATGTAGAAGACGCCCAGGCCGATGATGAACAGGATCAGCACCACCTTGATGCCGACGGCAATCAGCTCGAAGCGTCCAAAGGTCTTGGTGCCGCGGGAGAGGATCCAGGTCACCAGCAGGCAGACGAGGATCGCGGGAAGGTTGATGATACCGCCCGTGCCCTCATCCGGCGTCGAAGTCATCCAGACGGGCATATGGATACCGACGCCGGAGAGGGCAGCGTCGAAGTAGCCCGAGATGCCGATGGCCACCACGGCCACGATGGCGATGTACTCCAGCAGCAAGTCCCAGCCGATAAACCAGCCGATGATCTCGCCGAGGGCAACGTAGCCGTAGGTGTAAGCCGAGCCTGCCCGCGGGATCATGCCGGCGAACTCGGCGTAGGACAGCGCCGCGGCGGCGGATGCCAGGCCAGCGATCAGGAACGAGACGAGCACGGCGGGACCGACTCCAGGCTCGGTCTCGCTGCCGTGGGCCACAAGGCCCGCCAAAGAAAAGATGCCGACGCCGATAATGCCGCCAACGCCGATGGCCGTCAGCTGCCAGAGCCCCAGGCTCTTGTGCAGTCCGCTGTGTTTGTTTTCTTCTTCAATGTCGTCGATGGGCTTGCGCCGCATGATCGACTGTGACGAATCCTGTGTAGCCATCAGGGCCTCCTGCTTAGGTGTGATGCCCATCAATCCACCCTGTGATGGGCGTTACCGAGTGACAACAGTATGCAAGCCCGATTGCATTAGATAAAGTGAATTCTCTTAATGAATAATCATCAGAATTCACAAAGGAAAAGCGATGCTCGACGTCCGGCGTTTGCGACTGTTGCGCGAACTGAAGATCCGGGGCACCTTGGCCGAAGTGGCCGAGGCGCTCCAGTACAGCCCGTCGTCAGTCTCGCAGCAGTTGGCCCTCCTTGAGAAGGAGGCCGGAGTGGAGCTCCTGCGCAAGACCGGGCGCCGCGTGCAGCTGACCCCGCAGGCCGAGGTCCTGGTGGCCCACACCTCCCAGCTCCTGGAGACCCTGGAGCAGGCGGAGGCGGACCTGGCCGCGTCGCTGACCACGGTTACCGGTACCGTGCGGATTGCGGTCTTCCAGTCCGCCGCGCTGGCACTCATGCCGGACGCCCTGACCAGGATGTCAGACAGCTACCCGGAAGTCCGGGTGGAAATGACCCAGCGGGAACCGGAGACGGCCCTTCACGAGACCTGGGCCCGGGACTTCGACCTCGTGATCGCCGAGCAGTACCCTGGCCATGCCGCCCCGCATTACGCCGAACTGGACCGCGTGGCCCTGACCCGCGACGCCATCCGGCTCGCCGTTCCACCCGCTTCGCCCGGGCGCGACGCCATCAGGACGCTGACCGATACCGCGGGGCTGCCCTGGGTGATGGAACCACGCGGAGCGGCCTCCCGGCACTGGGCCGAGCAGGCCTGCCGGAGCGCCGGCTTTGAGCCCGACGTCCGCTTTGAAACCGCCGACCTGCAGGCCCAGATCCGGCTGATCGAATCGGGAAATGCTGTGGCCCTGATGCCCGACCTCGTGTGGACCGGCCGCGGCACCAGCGCGCAGCTCCTGGACCTGCCCGGGGATCCGCACCGGACAGTGTTCACCTCGGTGCGGCGGTCCAGTGCCAGGCGGCCGGCCCTGCTGGCAGCCCGCGAAATCCTGGCGTTGACGGCGGCATCAATCGTGCCCGCGGCTGCGGCCGGCGCCCTTGATCCGGCCCCTGTGGACCGGCCCGCGTGACTGCAGCCCTCTGCGGACCGGCCTGCGCGGCAGGCCTGCTGCGTGTGCGGTGGGCCACAGCGCGCGCGGTGGCCCCGCGCTAGACTGGTGGCGTTATGAATCGCACAATATTCAAATCCAAGATCCACCGCGCGACGGTCACGCACGCGGACCTTCACTATGTCGGATCCGTCACCGTGGACCTGGATCTGTTGGAGGCGGCCGACATCCTTCCCGGGGAACTGGTGGCGATTGTCGACGTCACGAACGGCGCCCGGCTCGAGACTTACACGATTGCCGGCGAGCGCGGTTCCGGCGTGATCGGCATCAACGGCGCCGCCGCCCACCTGATGCACGAGAACGACATCGTCATCCTCATTACCTACGCCCAGATGACCACGGAGGAGGCGAAGGCGTACAACCCCAAGGTGGTCCACGTTGATCAGGACAACAAGATTGTCCAGATTGGCAACGACCCCGCGGAGGGCATGACGCCTGGCCTCATGCGCCCCCCGCACTCGCTGAATAACGCCGCGCTGAACTAGCGGCCCCAGCCCCAGCCCCGCCTGCCGAGTCCAGCAGCAGGCTGCGCAGGGGACGCGGCCCCACGCCGTCGGGCGTAATAGGACGGTCTGGGGAATAAAGCTGATTACTCTGGAGCGGTGTCCTTTACCCGCCGCCCTCCCGCCCCGATGCAGAGAACAGCGTGTTAGGGGTACTGGCAGGCTTCTTCGTCGTCTGGGTCATCATCCTGGTCGGCATGTTCGTGGGCCGGCGCAACATTCTGGGCGAGAACGCCCGCTCCGTCCTCAGCGCCCTGACGTTCTTCGTCGCGAGCCCCGCCCTGCTCTTCGAGACGCTCAGCAAGGCCAATCTGCATAGCGTCTTTGCCGCGCCGTTGCTCGTGACGGCGGTGGGAGCCGTCATAACCGCGGTCCTGTTCTTTGGTATCGTGCGGTTCGCGCTCAAGCGGCCCGTACCGGAGGCCCTCATTTCCTCCATGAGCGCGTCCCTGGCCAACTCAGCCAACCTCGGCATCCCCATCGCCGTCTTCGTGCTCGGCGATGCCAGCTACGTTGCACCCCTGCTGATCTTCCAGCTGGCCTTCTTCACTCCCCTGTTCCTCATGGCCCTGGATGCCACCACCAGCTCGCACCGCACCACGCCGCTGAGGTTCGTGCTCATGATCCTGCGGAACCCGATGATCGTCGGCACCGGGCTGGGTCTGGTGGTGGCCGGAACCGGCTGGCAGGTACCGCCGCTGATCATGGAGCCCATCCACCTGATCGGCGGAGCGGCCATCCCGGCCATGCTGATCGCCTTCGGCATGAGCCTGAACAACTCCGCGCCGCTGCAGGCGGCCGCCGGACGCCGGCTGGACACCCTGCTGGCGAGCTTCTTCAAACTGATCGTCCATCCACTGGTGGCCTACCTGTTTGCCCGCTTTGTCCTCGGCATGCAGGAGCAGGCGCTGTTCGCCGCCGTCGTCACGGCTGCCCTGCCCACCGCCCAAAACGTGTTCGTCGCGGCCAGCCGCTACCGCACCGGCGTCACAGTAGCCAAGGACACCGTGCTGATCACGACGGTGGTAGCTGTCCCTGCCATGATCGGTGTAGCCCTGCTGCTGGCCTGACCGTATCCGCGGCGGGGCCGCACCAAACCCCGGAGGAGGACCCTTGAAATCAACCCTGGACACAGTCGTCATCGGCGGCGGCGCGATGGGCTCCGCAACCGCCTGGGCGCTGGCCCGGCGCGGGCGGGAGGTGACCCTGCTGGAGCAATTCGGGCCAGGCCACCGCAACGGTGCCTCCCACGGCACAACCCGGAACTTCAACCCCGGCTACGCGGATCCGGACTACGTTGCCATGCTGGCCGAGGCGGCCCGGCTGTGGAGTGAGCTGGAAACGGACTCCGGCGAGCGGCTGCTGGCGCGCACCGGCGTCGTGAACCACGGCACCGACCCGCGGCTGCCCGAGGTCCGCAACGCGCTGCTTGCCGCGGGGCTCCGGGCCGAGTTCCTCTCCGCCGAGGAGGCTGCCGAGCGCTGGCGGGGCATCCGGTTCGACCAGCGCGTGCTGCACATGGCGGACGGCGGCCAATTGAATCCGGACGCCGCACTGCCGGCCCTGCAGCGCCTGGCCGCCGGCCTCGGTGCCGAGATCCGCCATCACGTGAAGGTTCTTGAGCTGAAAGTGCTCGACGACGGCGTCCGGCTCACGCTTGAGTCCGGCGGCCGCACCGAGATGCTCTCCGCCAGGCAGGCCGTGGTCACCGCCGGCGGCTGGACCACGAAGCTGCTGGCCGGCGCGGCGCCGCTGCCCCGGCTGACTGTCACCCAGGAACAGCCCGCACACTTCGCCATCACGGACCCCGGCGCCCAGTGGCCGGGGTTCAACCACATGCCCGGCCACGGGGAGGCGTACGCCTACTGGCGCTCGCCCGTTTACGGCATGCAGACGCCGGGCGAGGGGATCAAGGCCGGATGGCACGGGGTGGGTCCGGCGGTGGACCCGGACCGGCGGACCTTCGCCGCGGAGCCCGAACAGCGGGCGGCCCTGCAGCGCTACGCCCTGGACTGGCTGCCCGGGGTGGACGCCGACTCGCTCACCGACATCAGCTGCACCTACACAACCACGGCGGATGAGAATTTTGTCCTGGACCGGATCGGCCCGGTGGTCATCGGTGCCGGCTTCTCCGGGCACGGATTCAAGTTCACGCCGGTGGTGGGCAGGATCCTGGCCGATCTCGCAACCGGCGACGGCGGGGCGCCCGCCATCTTCTCGGCATCCCGGCCGGGGGTCCGCTGACTCCCGCAGGGGCGCCTGCATTCTGTTCGGCCGTCCGGTTCCGTCCGGAGCGACGCGGCGTCCCATCGCGTGGCTGGGTGCGCCGGTAGGCTGGGACCGGTCTTAAGCCGCCCCGCGGATAGCAGGGGCAACAGCGCACGAAGCGGGGAAGAATTGCACAGCGTCACAGCAGGCAGGGTCACATCAGGCAGCGCCCAATCCAACAGCACCCAGTCAGACAGCACGCCGTCGGAAAGCTCCCGCAGCCGGAACATCGGCGTGGTGGACTGGATCGCGGCCGGGCTGGCAGGGCTGCTGCTGGTATCTGCCACGGCCTGCGCTAGCCCCGGGACGGCCCCGGCCGCCGCTCCGACCGCCGTCGCGAGCTCCCCCGCCACCGCGTCAGCCGGCACGGACAGCGCCCCGCTGGATCCGGACACGGCACCTAGTGTCGATGTTCCCAGTGGGGAAGTTCCCGGCGTCGGCGCCCCGCACCAGCAGCCAGCTTTTGCGAGCAAAGCCCGCCAGGTGCTGGCGACCCTGCCCGTCAAGGGCCGCGCACCAAAGACGGGCTACTCGCGCGAGCAGTTCGGCCCGGCCTGGTCCGACGTTGACCACAACGGCTGCGATACCCGCAATGACGTGCTCCGCCGCGACCTCACGGCCCTCGCGCTCAAGCCGGGGACGCGGGCCTGCGTGGTGCTCTCCGGCGTCCTGGCCGACCCCTACACGGCCATCGCCATCAACTTCCGGCGCGGCAACGCCACCAGCACCGCGGTCCAGATCGATCACGTCGTGGCCCTCAGCGACGCCTGGCAGAAGGGCGCGCAAAAGCTCAGTCCGGCGCAGCGTCTGTCCTTCGCCAACGATCCCCTGAACCTGCTGGCGGTGGACGGCCCCGCCAACCAAAGCAAGAGCGACGGAGACGCCGCCACCTGGCTGCCGCCGAACAAGTCCTACCGCTGCAACTACGTCGCCCGCCAAATATCAGTGAAGTCCAGCTACGGGCTCTGGGTGACCCAGGCCGAGCACGATGCCATGGCCCGGGTCCTCTCGGACTGCCCGGACGCCCTGGCCCCGACCACCCGGCCGGCATCCGCTCCAGCGCAGGCCGCGCAGGCACCACCCGCACGGCAGCCCGCCACGGCGCCTGCGGCCGTGCCCGCGCCAGCCCCGGCCCAGGTCCAGATGGCCCCCGCCCCCGCGCCTGCCCCTGCACCCGCGGCAAGAACCTACGCGAACTGCACCGCCGTCCGCGCAGCCGGCGCGGCGCCCATCCACGTCGGCCAGCCGGGGTACAGCCGGCAGCTGGACCGCGACGGGGACGGCGTCGGCTGCGAGTAGCGGCCGGCCCTGCTTCCGGTCAATTCCGGTGGTGATCAGTTCTTCTGGTGCTCGTGCAGGAGCCTGGCGCAGCGGATGAAGCCCAGGTGCGAATACGCCTGGGGATGGTTGCCCAGGTGGGTTTCCGTGCCAGGATCGTATTCCTCGGGCAGCAGCCCCGTAGGTCCGAACAGGTTCACCAGCTGGTCAAAGAGGTCCCAGGCCTCCTCGATCCGGCCGACTGCGATGTAGGCCTCGATCAGCCACGTGGTGCAGATGTGGAAACCGCCCTCCAAGCCCGGCAGGCCGTCGTCGTACCTGTAGCGGAAAACGGTGGGCCCCACCCGCAGTTCCCGTTCCACCGCCGTGACGGTGGCCAGGAAGCGGGGGTCGTTGACGTCCAGCAGTCCGGAGAGACCGATGTGCAGCACGGCTGCATCCAGGTCCGGGCTGTCGTACGCCACTGTGTAGGAGTACGCCGTCTCGTCCCAGCCTTCGCGCAGGACTTCCTGCCGGATTCTCGCCGCTGTGGGCTCCCAGGCCGGCAGCGGTTCGCGACCATGCCGGGCGGCCGTGCGCAGCGCCCGGTCGAGCGCCACCCAGCACATCACCTTCGTGTAGACATGGTGCCGCGGCGCCCGCCTGGCCTCCCAGATGCCGTGGTCCGCTTCATGCCAGCGGGCCAGCACGGCCGCGGCCATCTGGACCAGCAGTTCCCAGTGGTCGTCGGAGAGCACGCCCTGGCGGGCGCTGAGGGCGTGAATCAGCTCGGCAATCGGGCCAAACACGTCCAGCTGCACCTGGTGGTCGGCAGCATTCCCGATCCGGACCGGGCGCGATCCCGCGTAGCCGGGCAGGCTCTCGATGATGGCCTCGGTGGACAATGGCGCCCCGGTCACCGAGTAGAGCGGATGGAGCCACTCCGGGCCCGGGGCGTGGGCCAGGATCCGGCCCAGCCAAGCCAGGAAGCCCTCGGCCTCGGCGGTGGAGCCCAGGTCCACGAGGGCGTTGACGGTCATGGACCCGTCCCGCAGCCAGCAGTACCGGTAGTCCCAGTTCCGCGTGCCGCCGATTCCCTCCGGCAGTGAGGTGGTAGGCGCGGCCAGCACCGCGCCGGTGGGTTCGTGGACCAGGGCCCGCAGCACCAGCGCGGACCGGCGGACCAGCGACGGCTTCACGCCCGGCAGTTGCAGCTCGTGGACCCAGCGCCGGGAATGATGGACGACGGCGGTGCGACGCCCGGTCTCGTCTTCGGGCACCGCGGGCTGCGGTTCCGTATCGCCGCAGCGCAGGTTGAGGACCACGGGCCCGTCCCGCAAGTCGACCTCGCCCGTGGCGGTGGCGTGCCGGCCGTCCGAGGTGATGGAAAAGGCCACGCCGGGCGCCAGAAGAGTGATCGGATCCGCGGTCCCCACGACGTGCAGCTCCGTCCCGCGCGCCTCCATGCTGAACGGCGCATTCGCGTAGTCCGGCCGCGGAGCGAAGACGATTCTCGCCATGCCGGTGCCGGATAACACCCGGACCAAGCTGGTGATGCCCTCCGGGGCCGGCTCCAAGTAGTCCGTCACGGTGACGTCGGCCCAGCGGGTTTCGACGATCATGGTGCTGTCCACGTAGCGCTGGCCCAGGACCTGCTCGGATTTCACCGGTTCCACGGAGAAGTGGCCGGCCGCATCGCCGCCGAGGAGATGGGCGAACAGCGACCCCGAGTCCGGCAGCGGGTGGCTCATCCAACAGATCTTCGCGTCCGGTGTGATCAGGGCGGTGGAGGAGCCGTTGCCGATCATGGAGTGCCGTTCCAGGCCCACGGCGTCCTCGCCGAAAAGCCACGCCCGCCGCAGTTCGAACAGGATCGCCAGGACCCGGGCGAACGACTCCGGGTCCCGGAGCCTGTGGTTCGCCACGCTGGGCCCCTCCCCCACGCGCAGCGCCATGTCCGGCCCGCGCAGCGTTGCCATGGCCAGCTCATCGCTGGACGCGTCGCCGGCGTAGAGGGCGGCACTGACGCCGAGCATGGAGCGCAGGTGCTCCAAGGCGGAGGCCTTGGACGGTTCCACCACAGACAGGTCCAGGACTGAGCCGTCCACAATAAAGGACAGCCCGTGCGCCTGGGCGATCTCTTCTGCCTGCTTGGTGGCCAGCGCAACGATGTCGGGTGCAGCCGGGCGGGTGTGCACGGACACGGCGACCGGCTTCCGCTCGATGCTGATGCCACGGCAGGCGCCCACGGTTTCGGCGAGGGCCTGGCTGGCCTGCTGCAGCACTGATTCGGTAGCGAGGGACAACCCGTGGGCGTAGCCCATGTCGAACTCCGCGCCGTGCGAGCCGACAAGGTGCACCTCTGCAGGGAGCCGTGAGACCGCGGCCAGATCCCGCAGGGAACGCCCCGAGATGACGGCGGCGTGGGTGTTGGGCAGGGCAGCCAGCGCACGCAGCGCAATCGCCGCGCTGCCCAGCGGCAGGGTTTCGGTGGAGATGCCTTCCGCCGCGCACAGGGTTCCGCCGTAATTGCAGGCCACCAGCAGACCAGGGGTGCGGGCCAGGATTTTGAGGTCCGCAAGCAACTGCGGCGTCAGCCCGTCGTCGGCGGCGTTGGTTTGCACGAAAGCGCGGAGCAGGCCCAACGGGAGGGATTTTGTCAGGAGGGCAGAGTCAGCCAAGGACTGATTGAGCGGAGTGGGCATGCGCGGAGTCCTTCGAATAGTCCCCAATGCTGCATGAGAATCGTCCCCGGGAGGGCGTAGTTCCAGTATCCTCCTGGCACAGTTTCGCCCGGGTGTCCCGGCGGTTGCAGGTATGTAACGTCTACAAGCGCCGGACGTTGCCGTGGGGTCAGCCGGCCACAAGGCTCACGAGGGTGAAGCAGCCGGCGCAATGCTCACCCGGCCGGAGCGGGCAGCTGCGGCAATCCCCTGTCTGACGATCGGGTAGATATTGCAGGGTTAGTCGCCGGCCCGGCGGCAACGGAGCAGCGCCCCGCCGCGGCGTTTCAGCAGTTGACCGGCCTGTATTCGTAGGCTCCCGCATCGGCCGCGCCATCGCCGCGGCAGTCGCCCTCCTGGTTGGCCGGCCGCCCGTCCAGATCCATGGGAAACGGACTGATGCCGGCCCGATCAATGGCCGGACTCGCCCCGGAGAGGTGGAGATCCGCGGGCGCATTCACAAAGTCGGCGGGCTCGGTGGTGGAGGTGGCGCTCGGAGCGATGTTGACGGGGCCGTTGAGGACATTCCCCTGCTCCGTCCAGCCGGCGCTATCCATCCACAGGGCGTTGCGGGCCGCCACCAGGATGTTGCCCCGGATGACGGTGGAGGCCGGGCATGAGGCGTGGCACACGAGGGCCTGGGAGTCCGGACCGTCCAGCCATACGGTGTTGTATTCGAACGTGGTGCCGTTGGTCGGACCGAAGGACGACGTCCTGCCGCGCGCGATCAGCCCCATGGCCTGGGAACAATTAGGGCCGCAGGTGGACCGGACGAGGTTGTAGCTGTACGTGTTGCCGTCCGCGGTTCCGCCCCTTCCGCGCCCCAATTCGGAGAAGACGTTGTTGTCCACGGCCACATTGTGGTGGATCCGGTTCCGGTTGCCGTTGAAAATTTCAAACGCGCTGCCGTCGTGGCCAAAGTCGTAGGACACCGCGGTGGAACCGGTGATGGTGTTGCCGGCGAACTCGTTGTCGCTGCCGTTGATCAGGAAGCCGAAGGCACCCGAATCATCGGTGCACTGCACGGCTGTCGCCGTGCCGCACCGCTCCCCCGGGGTGTTGACGTTCATGATGTTGTTGTCAGCGAGCGTGTTGTTGGAATAGCTGCCAAAATCGGAGCCCTCGCTCACCTTGATACCCGCGGCATTGTTCGCCGCGGCGGAGTGCCGCACGGAGCTGTGGTCACCGTAGATGCTGAAGCCTGCATAGCCGCACGATTCCGCCCGCAGGCCGTCCACGGTGACGTAGTCGCCGTCGAGCCTGACGCAGGTGCCCGTCAGTCCCCCCGTAATGACGGGCAGATTGCCGGTTCCGTAGCCATTCAGGGTGATCTTGAGCCGGCTGGTGCCGCCCCGGCCGACCACCAGGCCTCCGGAGAAGATGTCTCCGCGCCTAAAGCTGACGGAGTCTCCGGGCCGCAACGCCGTGACGTTGACCTTATCGAGGGTCGCCCAGGCCGATTGTGGCGATGTTCCGTCACTGGAGTCACTGCCGTCCGCGCTCACGTAATACGTGGCACCCTCGGTCGAGGCCGGTGCGGATGCACCGCCGAGCAATCCGCCCAGGAACAGCAGGACGAGCAGCGTGGCGGCGGCTGTGGACTTGATCTTCATGGGTGCACCTGGGTTTTCGCCATGTATCCGCGGATCCGGGCGCCACCGCCGGCCGGCGGACCACATCGGCACCCTGAGGGGCTTAACGCTATGAGCGGACCGGTACTAAGTCAACGGACAAGGAGGTCAACAGACAAGGAGCCGTAATGTTCTTTTTTGCTACTTGACGTTCTTTATTGTGCGATTATGATAGCTAATTATGTGAGCTGCTTCACGCCACCCGCGTTATTTCAAAGGAGAAATTATGACAATGCATGAAGACGCACTGCTCCGGGCCTCCAGCCGAGGCGGGTGGGACCGGAGGACGCTGCTGAAGACATTTGGCGCCGGAGCAGTCGCGATGGCCGGCATTCCCCTGCTCACGGCTTGCACGGGCGGCAGCGCACCTGCCAGCAGCGGCGCGAACACGGCCACCTTCGGTTCCGGCTCATCGGACGAGGTCCCCAAGGCCGCCTACAAGGCTGTGACCGACGCTTTCCAAAAGAAGTCCGGCATCGCGGTCGCCACCAACGTGGTGGCGCACAATGACTTCCAGAACAAGATCAACACCTACCTGCAGGGCAGCCCGGACGATTCCTTCACCTGGTTCGCCGGTTACCGCATGCAGTACTACGCCGGCAAGGGACTGCTCGCCCCGATCGACGATGTCTGGGAGAAGGTCGGCGCAAACTACTCCGACGCCCTGAAGAAGGCCTCGACGGGCGCCGACGGCAAGATGTACCTGATCCCGAACTACAACTACCCCTGGGGCTTCTTCTACCGGAAGAGCCTCTGGACGCAAAAGGGCTACACCGTCCCCACCACGTTCGATGAGCTGAAGACCCTCGCCGCCAAGATGAAGGCCGACGGCCTGATCCCGATTGAATTCGCGGACAAGGACGGCTGGCCCGCCATGGGCACCTTCGACTACCTGAACATGCGCCTGAACGGCTACCAGTTCCACATGGACCTCACCGCCCACAGGGAAAGCTGGGACCAGAAGAAGGTCAGCGATGTCTTCGACACCTGGAAGGCCCTGCTGCCGTACCAGAACCCGAACGCCCTCGGCATGACCTGGCAGGACTCCGCGAAGTCCCTCGCCGACAAGAAATCCGGCATGTACCTGCTCGGTTCCTTCCTCACCCAGCAGTACACGGACAAGGCAATCGCCGACGACATCGATTTCTTCCCGTTCCCCGAGGTCGCGGTGGAGGGCCGTGACGCCATCGAGGCACCCATCGACGGCCTCCTGCTCTCCAAGAAGGGCGGCCAGAACCAGGCGGCCCGGGACTTCCTGGCCTACGTCGGCACCCCGGAGGGACAGGATGTGTACGCCTCGGTCGACTCGTCCAACATCGCCACGGCCAAGGGCGCTGATACGTCCAAGTTCACTCCGCTCAACAAGAAGCTGGCCGAGGCCATCAGCGGCGCCAAGAACATCAGCCAGTTCTTCGACCGCGATGCCCTGCCCGCCATGGCCAACAACGTGATGATCCCGGCCCTGCAGTCCTTCATCAAGGACGGCAACGTCGATGTGAAGAACCTGGAAGCCCAGGCCAAGTCCCTCTACGCCGCCCAGTAGCGGCGTGTCTCAAGGCAAGGAATCTCCATGAGTGTCTCTACCAACCCGTCGGCGCGGGGGCGCAAGGCAGTCGCCGCCCCCGCGCGGCGGGTTCGGCGGCTGTCCGGCCGCGACAAAGTGGTGCTCGGCATGATGGTGGGCGTCCCCACGCTGATCCAGCTCGTATTGGTCTGGATCCCCACGCTCATGTCGGTCGGGCTGTCCTTCACCCGCTGGAACGGGCTGGAACTGACCGACATCAAGCCCGCCGGCGTCGAGAACTACCAGTTCATCGCCCAGGATTACCCGCCGTTTTGGCCGGCCATGCAGCACAACGTGCTGTGGCTGGCATTCCTGGCACTCGTCGCCACCCCGCTGGGGCTGCTGCTGGCTGTGCTCCTGGACCAAAACATCCGCGGCACGCGGATCTACCAGAGCATCTTCTTCGCCCCGGTGATGCTGTCCCTGGCCCTGATCGGGATCATCTGGCAGCTGTTCTACAACCGTGACAGCGGCCTGTTGAACTTCATCCTCGGCACGGCGGGCACGCCCCAGGCCGTCGACTGGTTTGGCGATTCCAGCGTCAACATCTGGGCTGCCCTCTTCGCGGCCACCTGGCGGCACGCCGGATACGTCATGATCCTGTACCTGGCCGGGCTCAAGGGAGTGGATCCCACCCTGCGCGAGGCGGCCCAGATTGACGGCGCCAACGCGGTCCAGACCTTCTTCCGCGTGATCTTCCCGGCCATGCGCCCTGTCAACGTCATCATCATCGTCATCACCGTCATCGAATCCCTCCGGGCCTTCGACATCGTCTACGTGATCAACCGCGGCACCAACGGCCTGGAACTCATCAGCGCCCTGGTCATCCAGAACCTGGTGGGCGAGGGGCAAGTGATCGGCATCGGCTCGGCGCTGGCGGTCATCCTGCTCGTCATCTCGCTGATCCCCATCACGTTCTACCTGTCCCGCGCGTTCGGAAAGGACAAAGAGGCATGAGCATCGTCCAGCCAACCGATGCCGCCGCGGCTGGCACCCCGGCAGACGCCCGGCAGCGCAGTTTCGGGCCGGGCAGGACCGGCCCCCGGCCGGCCCGGCCGGCCAACAACAAGCAGGGCAAGCGGCACTACGGCACCCACGTGTTCCTCATCGTCATGGCGGCGATCTGGCTGGTACCGCTGGGCTGGGCCATTTTCACTGCCCTGCGGCCCAAGGCGGACACGGACAAGTACGGCTACTTCAGCACCGGCGGGGCCTTCAACTTCGACAACTTCATCCAGGCCTGGACGCAGGGCGGCTTTGCCCAGCTGTTCTGGAACTCGGTGCTCATCACGGTCCCGTCCGTGTTCCTGATCCTGTTCTTCGCCTCCATGATGGCGTTCGCCGTCAGCCGGGTGAGCTGGAAGTTCAACATCACCCTGCTGATCATGTTCACCGCCGGGAACCTGCTGCCCCCGCAGGTGCTCGCGGCGCCGCTCTTTGAAATGTTCAAGCACTTCGAGCTGCCCTACGCCGTCAGTGATTCCGGGAACCTGCTCAACACGTACATCAGCGTGATTGCCGTGGACACCGCCTTCCAGATCGGCTTCGTGACCTTCGTCCTCTCGAACTACATGAAGGCCCTGTCCCCCGAACTGACCGAGGCCGCGCTGGTCGACGGGGCCGGCGTCTGGCGCCAGTACTGGGACATCATCCTGCCGCTGTGCCGCCCGGCGCTGGCCGCCATGGGCACGCTCGAGGTGATCTTCATTTACAACGACTTCTTCTGGCCCCTGCTCTTCATCCAAAGCGGCGACCGCCTTCCGGTGACCACCGCGATCAACAACCTCCAGGGCCAGTTCCTCTCCAACTACAACCTGATCGCCGCCGGCGCCATGATCACCGCCATTCCGGCCCTGATCATCTACCTGCTCCTGCAGCGCCACTTCGTGGCGGGCCTGACCCTCGGCTCCAGCAAAGGATAAACGTGGACAACAGCACCAACCACTCCATGGACTACATCACCGCCCGCCTCGGCTCCGAGGGCTCCCCGATGCTGGCATTCGGCGGAGACTACAACCCGGAGCAGTGGCCCGAGGAGACCTGGGACGAGGACGTCCGGCTGATGCGCGAGGCCGGCGTCAACCTGGTCAGCGTGGGCATCTTCAGCTGGTCCCTGCTTGAGCCGTCCGAGGGCGCCTACGAGTTCGGCTGGCTGGACCGGGTCCTGGACCTGCTGCACGCGAACGGTATCAGGGTGGACCTGGCGAACGCCACGGCATCGCCGCCGCCCTGGTTCAGCCACAAGTACCCCGAGTCACTGCCGGTAACGGCCGACGGCGTGCGGCACAGTTACGGTTCCCGGCAGGCTTTCGCGGCCTCAAGCGCCGAATACCGCCGAGCCGCCGCGGCACTGACCGAGCAGATCGCCGTCCGGTACAAGGACCACCCCGCCGTCGTGATGTGGCACGTCCACAACGAGTACGGCTGCCACAACCAGCCGGATTTCTCCGACGGCGCGGCCGCCGGCTTCCGGCGCTGGCTCGAACTCCGGTACGGCAGCCTCGAAGCCCTCAACGCCGCGTGGGGCACCGCCTTTTGGTCCCAGCGCTACTCGGCCTGGGAGCAGATCCTGCCGCCGCGCACCTCCGGGACCTGGGTCAACCCGACCCAGCAACTGGACTTCGCCCGCTACTCCTCCGATGAACTGCTCGAGTGCTACAAGGCCGAGGCCGCGATCATCCGCTCGCACTCAGGGCATCCGGTGACCACCAACTTCATGGGGTTCAGCATGGGCCTGCACCAGCCTGTGGACTACTGGCGCTGGTCCGAGGAGATGGACGTGGTCTCCAACGACCACTACCTAATCGCCGAGGACCCGCGGAACTTCCAGGAACTGGCGGCAACCGCGGACCTCACCCGCGGCTGGGCCAAGGGCAAGCCGTGGCTGCTCATGGAGCATTCCACCTCCGCCGTGAACTGGCAGCCCCGCAACATCGCCAAAGCTCCCGGCGAGATGCTGCGCAATTCCCTGCAGCACGTTGCCCGCGGCGCCGACGGGGCGCTCTTCTTCCAGTGGAGGGCCTCGCGCGCGGGCGCCGAAAAGTTCCACTCCGGGCTGCTGCCGCATGCCGGCACGGACACCAAGGTTTGGCGCGAAGTGGTCCAGCTGGGCCAGACGCTGCGCAGCCTCGCTGAAGTCAGCGGCTCGGTGGTCACGGGGGCATCCGGCCGGGTGGACGTCGCGATCCTCCATGACACTGACGCCCGCTGGGCCTCGGAACTGGACTCGCACCCGAGCGTGGATGCCTCCAACATCGCGGAAACCCGGCGCTGGCATGATGCCTTCTACCGCGCCGGGATCCCCACCGACTTCCGCCAGAGCACCGATGACCTCTCCGGCTACCGGCTCGTGGTCGCGCCAATGCAGTACCTTGTGGGCGATGCCGGGGCCGCGAACCTGGACGCGTACGTGCGCGCCGGCGGCCACCTCGTGGTGACCTACTTCTCCGGTATCGTGGACGAAAATGACCACATCAGGCTCGGCAGCTACCCCGGCGCGTTCAGCGGACTGCTGGGCGTCCGGATGGAAGAATTCTTTCCGCTGCACGGCGGCGAAAGCGTCCGGCTCAGCGGCTTCGGGGCGGGCAGTTGCTGGAACGAACTGGGGCGGGCCACCACCGCCGAGGTCCTCGCGGCCGTGGAAGAGGGACCGGCAGCCGGCTCTCCCGCCGTGACCCGCAACCGCGCCGGTAGCGGCCGCTCCTACTATGTCGCCACGACACTCGCGCCGGAGGGCCTGGGCGAACTGCTCGGCGTCGTCTGCGCCGATGCCGGGGTGCAGCCGCTCGTTCCGGACCTGCCGGACAATGTGGAAGTTGCCCGGCGCAGCAAGGACGGGACCGACTGGACGTTCTACATTAACCACGGGGCCCACGACGTCCGGCTGCCGCTGGAAGGCGTTGACCTGCTCACCGGCGCTGAGCTCGACGGCGGGCTCGGCCTTGCGGCCGGAGGTGTCGCCGTCGTCCGTTCCCGTGCCGCCCAACTGGTCGGCACATCCGCCAGCCACTCAACCCAGTCAAGCCAGTAAGGACTCCACATGCTAGCCGCAGCCCGCCACTCCGCCATCCTCGCAGAGGTCCAGCGTGAGCGGATCGTCCGTGTCGCGGACCTCGCCAAGATGCTCGGCGTCTCGCTGATGACCGTGCGGCGGGATATCGAGGCCCTCGACGCGGCGGGCGCCCTGGAGAAGATTCATGGCGGGGCCAAGCTGCCCGGCGGAGCCGGCACCCACGAGCCAGGTTTCGACTTGAAGGTGACCCAGCTCAAGGACGAGAAAATGGCGATTGCGCAGGAGGCGGCCGCACAGGTGCGCGAGGGTATGGCGGTGGGGCTCAGCGCCGGCACCACCACGTGGGCGCTGGCCCAGCTGCTGTCCAGCGGCCCGCGGATCACGGTGGTCACCAACTCGGTGCGGATCGCCGACGTCTTCCACCAAAGCTCGTCCGCGTCCACGGTGATCCTGACCGGTGGCGAGCGCACCCCCTCCGATGCCCTCGTCGGTCCGCTGGCCACGTCCGCCCTCAAACAGCTGCACCTGGACGTGCTGTTCCTCGGCGTCCACGGGGTCGACGCCGACGCCGGGTTCACCACCCCCAACGTCCTGGAAGCCGAAACCGACCGGGCCTTTGTCACCGCGGCCCGCCGGGTGGTGGTGCTGGCCGACCACACGAAGTGGGGCACCCTCGGCATCAGCACCATCGCCGGCCTGGAGGACGCTGACGAACTCATCAGCGACGACCTCCTGGGCGGTGAGGCCCGGCGCATCCTCGGCGAGCGCGTCGGCCGGCTCCGCCTGGCCAGCACTGGCGACGCCCGGCGCACCAGCGCAGCGAGCCCCACAGCAGCCGCAGGCTGACCGCACTGCCCCGCCCACCCCAACCACTACTCCTGGAGCTACCGTGAACAACCCGGACCTCACCCTTGCCGCCGAGACCCGCTCCCAGGGCGTCCCGGGCCTGTTGTCGTCGGATCTGGAGCCGTTGTACCTGCGTCGCTCCGGAACGTCCCTGCTCATCGACTTCAGCACCGGCGAGGCCGCCATGGTGCACTTCGGCGCCGACCTCGGCCCGGACCTGCCGGACCTTTCGCTGCTCAGCGACGCCGTCCCGCGCTCGGCCCTCGACATCCCGGTCACCCTGGGGCTGATCCCGCAGGCGTCCTCCGGCTGGCGCGGGCGGCCCGGCCTCCGCGGCCACCGGAACGGCCAGGCGTTCTCGGCCCGGCTGCGCGTTGTCAGCGTCGAGCGTTCCGGCGGGGATGGTTCCGGCGCGGCGGACTGCTCTGCCGCCATCACCCAGGCCGACCCCGACGCCGGTGTCAGCGTCCGCACGGAGATCAGGATCAACGACGGCGGCCTGCTCCAGATCCGGCACCGGCTCGACAACGACGGCGCCGGCCCGTACAGCCTTGACGAACTCGCGGCCGTGCTGCCGGTGGGCCGCGCCGGCACAGAGATCCTGGACCTGACCGGGCGCTGGTGCCGGGAGTCCCACCCCCAACGCCTGCCGCTGCACCAAGGCACATGGGTCCGTTCGGGCCGTCACGGCCGCACCGGCCATGACGCCTCACTCCTCCTGGCAGCCGGCACCCCCGGATTTGGCAATCGCCAAGGGCAGGTGTGGGCCGTGCACCTGGGCTGGAGCGGCAACCACGAGAGCTTCGTAGACGCCACCGCGGATGGCCGGACCGTCATTGGCGCTTCGGAACTGCTCGGCGCCGGCGAGATCAGCGTGGCCCCGAACGCCAGCTACGAGACCCCTTGGCTGTTCGCGGCGTACTCCGCCGCGGGCCTGGACGGCATCAGCGATGCATTCTACAAATGGTTCCGCGGCCGCCCCCACCACCCGGGCGTGCGGTCCGGCAAAGCCCGTCCCGTGGTTCTCAACGTCTGGGAGGCTGTGTACTTCGACCACCGGATGCCGGTACTGCTCGATCTCGCCGAATCCGCCGCCCGGCTGGGCGTGGAACGCTACGTCCTCGACGACGGCTGGTTCCGCGGCCGGCGCAACGACCAGGCCGGCCTCGGCGACTGGTACGTCGACGGGGACCTCTGGCCCGGCGGCCTGACCCCACTGATCGACGCGGTTACCGGCCACGGCATGGAATTCGGGCTCTGGATCGAACCCGAAATGGTCAACGAGGACTCCGATCTGGCCCGCGCCCACCCGGACTGGATCGCCGGTCCGGTACCCCGGACCGCCGGGGGCAGCCCGTCCGCCGGGGGCAGCCCGGCCGGCCGGCTGCCGGAACAGTGGCGGCACCAGCAGGTCCTCGATCTCGTCAATCCGGAGGCCTGGCAGTACATCTACGATAGGCTCGATGCCCTGCTGAGCGAACACCGGATCAGCTATCTCAAATGGGACCAGAACCGCGACCTGACCGAAATGGGCCATGACGGCCGCCCCTCCGTGCACGCCCAAACAAGAGCCGTTTACCGGCTCCTCGACGAGCTCCGCCTGGCCCACCCGGACGTCGAGATTGAAAGTTGTTCCTCGGGGGGCGCCCGCGTGGATCTCGGAATCCTGGAACGCACCGACAGGGTCTGGGCCTCGGACTGCAACGATGCCCTGGAACGGCAGACCATCCAGCGCTGGACCGGCATGGTGGTGCCGCCGGAGCTGGTCGGATCGCACATCGGCCCCACCACGAGCCACACCACCGCGCGAACGCACGATCTCTCCTTCCGGGCGATCACTGCGATGTTCGGCCACTTCGGCCTCGAATGGGATGTCCGGCACCTCGCCGATTCAGAGCGCACCGAGCTCGCCAGGGCGATCGCGCTGTTCAAGCAGTACCGTCCCCTGCTGCACCGCGGGCGCATGGTACGGGCCGACGAGCCCGATCCGACCCTCCGGCTCCACGGCGTCGTGGCCCACGACGGCGGCGAGGCCCTCTACGCCCTGGTGTCCCTGGCGACGTCGTTCGCCGAAGTCCCGGGGCGGGTCTGCCTGCCGGGACTGCCGCCGGACGCCGCCTACCGGGTGGAAGCGGTCTACCCCGCGGCGGATGACAAGCGGGCGTTCCTGCAGGCAGTGCCTCCGGCGTGGCTTGCGGGCGGCGTCGAGGCGACCGGACGGTTCCTGGCGGAGTCCGGCCTCCCCATGCCTGTCCTGAACCCGGAGCACGGGCTGCTCCTGGCCGTCCGCCGCGTCACTGCTGCCGCTCCAGCCGCAACCGGCAGCCACCCCGTGAGGAACTCCTGACCATGGGCCAGATTACGAAACGCTCCCATAAGCTCTCCGACGGCCGGGACATCATCTATTTCGATGATGCCGATACCCTGCTGCCCCCGGACCGCGGGGAGGACCTGCGCGCGCCGGCGCTCCGTCCGCCCACGGCCACCATGCGCCAGGACGTCCTGACCGGGGAGTGGATTTCGATCGCGGCCGCCCGGCAGAACCGGGTGGTCCTGCCTCCCTCGCACCTGGACCCGCTGGCCCCGGCGTCGCCAGAGAATCCCTCGGAAATTCCGAGCCTCTACGACGTCGCCGTCTTCGAAAACAAGTCCCCTTCCTTCGGACCTGAGCTGGCAGCGGCCGCAGCACCGGAGGGCCGGGATGACCTCGCCCTGGTGGGGCTGGGGCGTAGCCGGCAGTCCGTGGGCCGGTGCGAAGTGGTGTGCTTCTCCCCCGAACACACCGGTTCCCTGGCGGGGCTGCCGCTGTCCCGGATGCGCACGGTGGTGGAAGCCTGGGCGGACCGGACGGCCGCGCTGTCCGCGCTGCCCGGCGTCGAACAGGTTTTCCCGTTCGAAAACCGCGGCGAAGCGATCGGCGTGACGCTGCACCACCCGCACGGACAGATCTACGCCTACCCGTACATCACGCCCCGCACGGCTCAGCTGGTCCGCACGATCGAGAGCTACGGCGGCTCGCTGTTCGAGGACATCCTCAGCTTCGAGCAGAAATCCGAACGGGTGCTGCTCCAGGGCGAGCACTGGACGGCGTTTGTCCCGTTTGCCGCGCGCTGGCCGCTGGAAGTGCACATCCTCCCGCACCGGCACGTCCCGGACCTCGCCGCCACGACGGACGAGGAACGCGATGAGTTCTCCCGGCTGTACAGCCGGCTCCTGCGCGGCGTGGATGCCCTCTACGACACCCCCACTCCGTACATTTCGGCGTGGCACCAAGCTCCCGTCCACGCCCACCGGGACGACATCCGGCTCATGCTGCAGCTGACCTCACCACGCCGGGAGGAGGACAAGCTCAAATATCTGGCGGGGTCGGAGGCCGCGATGGGTGCATTCATCGCGGACATCCCGCCGGAAACGGCAGCCGCCCGACTCCGCGAGGCCATGGAGAGGGCCGGGCTCGAACCATATTGCCCCGAACTGCCAGCAACAGAACAGGAAGCCGCCCAGCCATGAACAAGGTCCTGCAACTGGGAAGTGAGTACTTTTCCAGCCAGTTCGGCGGCGCGCCGGACGGTTTGTGGTCGGCGCCCGGACGGGTCAACCTGATCGGCGAGCACACGGATTACAACGGCGGCTTCGCGTTTCCGATCGCGATCGACAAGCGGACCACAGTAGCGGCCCGCGCCCGTGCAGACCGCCTGCTCAGGGTCGCAAGCAGTTCCTTCCCCGGCGTGGTGGAGGTGAGCTTGGACGACTTGGACCCAGATGCCCTCGCCGGCTGGGCGGCCTACCCGCTGGGCGTGGCCTGGGCGATCGCTGGCGGTGCGTCCGGCAGCGCCGCGTCCCGAATGTCCGGCGTGGACCTGGCGCTGACCTCGGATGTCCCGGCCGGTGCCGGGCTGTCCTCCTCTGCCGCCGTCGAATGCGCCGTGGCCCTGGCCTTGAACGATCTCTGGGAGTTGGGGCTGGACCGGCAGGAACTGGCGCGGATCGGCCAGCTGGCCGAGAACAGGGTGGTCGGCGCACCCACCGGCATCATGGACCAGTCGGCCTCGCTCCTGGGCGAAACGGATCATGGCATCCTGCTCGACTGCCAGAGCCTGTTGACCGAGACCGTTGCCCTCGGCTTCGCCGGCGCCGGGGTTGGGCTCCTGGTGATCGACACCCGCACCAGCCATTCCCATGCCGACGGCGGCTATGCCAGCCGCCGCCGGTCCTGCGAGGACGGCGCCCGCCGTCTCGGCGTCGGAAGCCTGCGGGCACTGCGCCCGGACGACCTGCCCCGCGCCGCAGCACAGCTCGACGGACAGACGTACCGCCGGGTCCGCCACATCATCACGGAGAACCAGCGGGTGCTCGACACCGTCGCGGCCCTGCGGACCTCCGGCCCCGGTGCCATCGGGCCGTTCCTTGATGAATCGCACCTCTCGATGCGGGACGACTTCGAGATCTCCACCCCCGAGCTCGACCTCGCCGTGGCCAGCGCGCAGGAATTGGGCGCCCTCGGCGCGCGGATGACCGGTGGCGGCTTCGGCGGGGCCGCCCTGGCCCTGGTCCGGAACGACGACGCCCGCAAGGTGGCCGCGGGCATTACCCGCGACTTCGCCCGTGCCAGGTACACGGCCCCGCACATCTTCCCCGTCACCGCGTCCGAGGGCGCCCGGCGGGAACTGTAGCCTGGGACGCCGTTAGGTCGGCGCGTTCCTAGGCCCGGACCAGCCGGGCGGCGTCGGCCAGAAGTTCCACGGAACGGAGCCGGGCCTCGGTGCCGGTGCTCTGGTGCGCCACGATCAGTTCGTCGGCGTCGGCGTGCGCCGTGAATTCCTCGAGGTACGCCAGGACGGCATCGGGAGTGCCGACGGCGGAGTACTTCATCATCTGCGCCAGGTGCTGGCCCTGCGGCGAGTCCAGGATCATGTCCGCCTCGTCGTCGCTGAACACGCGGCCGTTGCCGAAGAACAAGGAGACCCTGGCGCGCTTGGTGGCCTGGAACATCGCTTGGGCCTCCGCGGCCGAATCCGCGGCAATGACGTTGACGCCGGCAATCACGTGCGGGGCGTCGAGCTGCGCGGAGGGCCGGAATTCGCGGCGGTAGACAGCCACGGCGTCCTGCAGCGCGTTGGGCGCGAAGTGCGAGGCGAAGGCATACGGCAGGCCCAGCTGGGCGGCCAGCCTGGCGCCGAACAGGGACGAACCCAGGATATACAGCGGCACATTGGTGCCCTTGCCCGGGGTGGCTTCCACGCCCTGGATCCGGGTGGGGCCGGTCAGGTAGCCCTGGAGCTCCAGGACATCTTGCGGGAAGCTGTCTGCCGACATCGGATCGCGGCGCAGGGCGCGCATGGTGTTCTGGTCACTGCCCGGCGCCCGGCCCAACCCCAGGTCGATCCTCCCGGGGTGAAGGGTTTCGAGCGTGCCGAACTGTTCCGCGATGGTCAGCGTAGAGTGGTTGGGCAGCATCACGCCACCGGCGCCGAGCCGAATGCTGGAGGTGTGGGCCGCGACGTGGGCAATCAGCACGCTCGTGGCGGAGGAGGCGATCGAGGACATGTTGTGGTGCTCGGCGTACCAGATCCGCCTGTACCCCCGGTCCTCGGCGAGCTGCGCCATGGCCACGCTCCCGGCGAAGCTCTCCGCCGCCGTCTGGCCCGGGCCGATGGTTGCGAGATCAAGAATGGAAAGCGGAACAGTCACGGAAAGCCGGCCTTTCGTAGCGGAGCAGTGTACGGGCCGGAGTTTGGAACTGCGGTCCTGGGCGGCACCGGGTTTCCGGCGCGGGCACACTGGGGTCAACGACGGCGGAGCCCGGGATATTTCTGCCCATATTTCTGCATCGCTATATCTGCACTGCTATATATCTGCACTGCTATATGCACTGTGCCAACGGCCCACGCCAGCCCGGCCAGCCCGGCCGGCTGCTGCCTGCTGCCTGCTGGCTTCTGTTGCCTGCTACTACTTCAGCGGGATCAGCTGCACGAGTGGTTGTAGTCGAGGCCACCGGAGATGTACTGCGTCATCGAGACGCGGCCGCGCGCGGTGAGCGCCGGGAGGGCGCAGCTCGCTTTGGCGCCGGCTGCCGATCGCGCTCCAGCGAGCCAGCTCGGCAATCCTGCCAGCGGGCTGGTGAACTTCACGGCTCCGGCGATCTTCCGCCACTGGTAGGCGGTGGAGTAGAGGCCCACGCGGGCGCCGATCTTCTTGAAAGAGGCGGTCATGCCTTCCAGGACGGCGACGTTGGCGGCCTTGTCTGCCTGCCAGGTGTTTTCCGTTTCCACATCCAGCCACCAGAGGTAGGAGTCCGGGTTGCTGACCCCGCGGCGCTTGGCGTCGTCGGACGCCTTGGCCCACCCGTACATGTAGGAACAGGCTTTGAACGACCCCAAGGCGCAGTTGCCGTAGGGGTTGGTGACCTTTACCCCGTCGTAGATGTTCGAGGTGGGCCACCAGGATCCCTGCCGGCCGGGGTTCGCGGTGTTGACGTACAGGGCTACCTTCGGCTGCGCCGTCCCTGCAAGGGACTTTGCCGCCTTCGCCCAGGCCAACTGGCTTGCCAGGCAGGGGTTCGTGGTGTTGGCCAGTCCGTAATTGACGCCGACGATTGCGAAGGCGCGCTGCTTTGCCGGGGTTTCACCGCACTGCGGCCAGGACACATCGATTCCGGGTCCCGAGGAGAGGGCCGTAGCGGCCGACGCAGCGCTTCCACCCAGGAGGACAAGGCCGAGGGTCACTACAAAGGCCAGTACGATGCGCGGGAACGAGTTGGGCATGCCACAGTCTAAGGCAGAATCGCTAATCGGTGGCGTAATTCGGCAGCTGCCGATTTGCCTTCGAAGCGTCCACAGGACCGCGCGGACAGCCCCGGAAACGGCGCGGCCTGGCCGTGGCATGTGGTGCGGGACGGAACCGCATCACCGGACAGAACCCGCGGCCAGCGAGGTCGTGGCCAAGGAAGTCTTCAGGGCCGCCCTCGCCGAATAGGCGGGTCTTAGCCGGGTCCGGGAGCACCGGACCCGGCTAAGCTAACCGCATGGCCATCAAATCCACCGCAGATAAAGTCGCCACGATCCAGAAGGGCTACACCCTGGACGGACCCACGATCGAGCTCGGGGCGGCGATCGTCGATGGCGAACTCCACATGGACGCCCCCGTCCGGCTGCCGCTCGCGATGATGAACCGGCATGGCCTCGTGGCCGGGGCGACAGGCACCGGCAAGACCGTCACGTTGCACATGATGGCCGAGCAGCTCTCCACAGCGGGCGTGCCCGTGTTCCTTGCCGACATCAAAGGCGACCTCTCCGGGCTGGCCACCGCGGCCACGGGCAGCGACAAGCTCCTGGCCCGTACGGAGAGCATCGGTCAGGCGTGGTCCGGAAAGACCTTCCCCGTGGAATTCCTGGCCCTCGGCGGCGACGGCAACGGCATCCCGGTCCGCGCCACCATTACGTCCTTCGGCCCTATCCTGCTCTCCCGGGTCATGGACCTAAACGAGACCCAGGAATCCAGCCTGCAGCTCGTCTTCCATTTCGCGGACAAGAACAACCTGGAGCTGATCGACCTCAAGGACCTGCGGGCCGTGATCCAGTTCCTGACCTCGGCCGAGGGCAAGGACGAGCTCGAGGAACTCGGCGGCCTCTCCAAGGCAACCGCGGGCGTGATCCTGCGCGAACTGATCACGCTCGAGGCGCAGGGCATGGAGAAGTTCTTCGGCGAACCCGAGTTCGACACCGCCGAACTGCTGCGTACGGCGCCGGACGGCCGCGGCGTGGTCAGCTGCCTGGAGCTGCCGACGCTGCAGACCAAGCCCATGCTCTTCTCGACGTTCCTCATGTGGCTGCTGGCCGACCTTTTCGAGGACCTGCCAGAGGCCGGGGACCTCGACAAGCCCAAGCTCGTGTTCTTCCTGGACGAGGCGCACCTGCTGTTCAACGGCGCTTCAAAGGCCTTCCTCGACGCCATCACCACCACCGTCCGGCTGATCCGGTCCAAGGGCGTCGGCATCTTCTTCGTGACGCAGACCCCCAAGGATGTCCCCGCCGATGTCCTCGGCCAGCTGGCCAACCGGGTGCAGCACGCCCTCCGCGCCTATACCCCGGAGGACGCCAAGGCCCTCAGGGCCACCGTGTCCACGTTCCCGACCAGCGACTACGATCTCGAGGAAACCCTCACCACTGCCGGCATCGGCGAGGCCGTCATCACCGTGCTGAATGAGAAGGGCGCCCCGACCCCTGTGGCACTCACCCGGCTCCGCGCCCCGGAATCCGTGATGGGGCCCAGCACCGATGCCCTGATCTCCAGTTCCGTTGCCTCCTCCGCTCTCCTGCCCAAATACGGCACCGCCGTCGACAACATCTCGGCCTACGAGAAGATCACCGGCACGGGCGCTGCCCCCACCGGGCCGGCCGCCGGGACCGCACACCAGGGCGGTGCGGGCCAGGGCGGCGGCTTGAACCCCAACGCCATCGACGCCGAAGCCCGACGGATTGAGGAAGAAATCCTTGGCCGTCCCAGCAGCCGTCCCGCGCCGGCGCCGGGGACGCCCGAACACGGTAAAGCGCCCCAGCCGCGGGCCCCCCGACCGGCGCAGCCGGCGGACGGCGGCGGGATCGGCGGTGACCTCGCGGGAGCCCTCGGCGGAGGCCTCAAGAGCATGGCCCGATCGCTGGGGACCCAACTTGGCCGGGAGCTACTCCGCGGCGTCTTCGGCACTTCTTCGAGGCGCCGCCGACGCTAGGGACAAGCACGGCGGCGTCCAACGGGATGGTCTTGGCCCGCTAGCCCGACGGCGGTCAGCCATGCTCCGCGTCACAGATGCGGACCGCGACGCGGAGATTCCTGTGGGGTGCAGGTAACGTAAGAATCGTGCAGATGAGTCAGTCGTTGGTCAAAATCGCAGCAGTGTGGCTGCTCGGACTGATGCTTGCCGTGGCCGGGGCCATCGTGTCCATCAACCTGGTGAACAACTCTGTTGCCGGTCCCCAGCAGCCAGTCCGCGAATATCTCAGCGCCCTGCAAAAGGGCGAGGGCGAAAAGGCGTTGGGGCTCTTGCGCGCCTCCGTGCCACAAAGCAACCCGGCGATGCTCGACGGAACCGCACTGCAAACCGCGGCCGCCCGCATCACCGACGTCAAGCTAGGTGACGCTGAAGATCGCGGCGCGAACCAAGTCATGGTACCCATGGACTACACGATCGACGGCAGCCACTTGCGGACAGAGTTCCTGCTGGAGCGCTCCGGCACCGAGTGGCTGTTCTTCCACAAATGGTCCTTCGTCCCGGCTGCGCTGCCCGTCCTGGACGTCACCGTGGTCAACTCCAGCGAGGCCACCGTCAACGGTGTACCGGTAAACATGCCCAACGGCCGCAACTCCTTGGCTGTCTTCTACCCCGGCGAGTACGAGGCCGCACTGAACGGCCAGTACTTCTCCGCCCCGGCCACCCGGGCAACCGTGACGGGCGGGGACGCGCGCCCGGCCTCGCTGAACCTGCTGACCGAGGCCACAGGCGCCCTGAAGGAGGCCGTGAGCGGCAAGGTCAAGGACTTCCTGGACTCCTGCGCCGCCGAGGCCGACAAGCAGCAGAAGCTACAGCCCGACTGCCCCTTCTACCACGCCACCAACAACCGCGTGATGGACGGGACCATCGACTGGAGCATCACGGACTACCCCACCGTCAGCATCGAGCCGTTCGGCGGCCGCTGGGTAGTAGCGCCCCTGGACGGCAAGGCCCGGATCAAGGCCCGCCAGGTGGACCTGTTCACCGGAGCCGCGACCGACATCAACTCCGTCCACGATTTCAGCTTTACGACCCGCCTGGACATCGACGGCGACACGGTCAAGCTCACGCCGCAGCTCAACTACTAGACCCTGGCTAACTACTAGACCCCGGTAACGACTAGACCCGGGGCCGAGCGCGCCGCGCCCCGCCTGCCGCAGAGTCCCTTCCCGTCACGCAGCGCAGACTTTGAGCCATGCGAACGAAAGCCCGGCTCCTCGGGAATCCCGCGGATTTGGGCCCGGTCTGTTCCAACGCCCACAGCCCGTAGAAGGGCGCAGCGCTCACACTCGTCAAAGCCGTGAGAACATCCATGGGCTCATGACCCGCCCCGCCCACCAGGCGCGGCACAGGCGGGCTGCCGTATGTGGATAATGCCGCGTCACGCCGGGCAACTTATCCAGGCCCCGGGAGTCGACGGGCGGCGGGATTCCGCGGCTACCGGGTCCGGGGAATGCCAAAAGGCTGCGGCCCGTGACGCGAGGTCACGGACAGCAGCCTTTTGATCAGGAGCGGCTCAGTCCATTCCGCGCAGGTCCAGGACCAGCTCGGTGTCGCCGTCGGCCTGCAGGAGCACGGGGATTCCCCAGTCCTGCTGGTAGAGGTGGCAGGCCGCGTGGTCCGGGATCTCGCCGTCGGCGTCTTCGGGTCCGTCGCACGCCGCCGCGCGGGCGGTGATGTGCAGGACGCCTTCGGGAACGTCGGAGGAAAGCACCAGGGTGCGCAGGAGTCCCACGGACGTTCCGCCGCCGGACACCAGCAGTTCGGGCGGTGTGGACGAGATCTTCAACTGGGTGGGATCGCCCCAGCGGTCGTCCAGCTTCTGCCCGGTGGGCGCCGTGAAGCGCACCGCCAGTTCGAGCGGCCCAGGCGCCACGGGGCTCTTGGGCCGGTGGGTCTGCACAGCGCCCTCATCCACCTGCTGGGCTTCCTTCGGGATGGGCACGTACACCAGCTGGTGCTTGTTGGCCTCGACCACCACCAGCAACGGCTCGGCTCCGGCGACTTGGGTGTGGTCCACAATCACGTCGGAGGGCTCGGACAGTCCGCGGGCCAGCGTGGAGACCGTGCCCGTTGCGGGGTCGTAGCGGCGGACCGCGCCGTTGTACGTGTCCGCGATGGCCACCGAGCCGTCGGGGAGCACCGTCACGCCGAGCGGGTGCTGCAGCCGGGCCTCTGCGGCGGGGCCGTCGCGGAAGCCGAAGTCGAACAGGCCCTTGCCCACGGCCGACTCGACGGTGATGCTGCCGGCGTCGCCAATGACGAGTTTGCGCAGGGCGGAGGTCTCGGAGTCAGCCACCCAGATGTTGCCGTCGGCGTCCTCGGCGAGGCCGGAGGACTGGGCGAACCAGGCTTCGGCGGCGGTGCCGTCCAGGAGTCCTTCCAGGCCGTTGCCGGCGATGATCTTTACGGCGCCGGAGGTCGGCTCGAAACTGAAGATCTGGTGCACTCCAGCCATCGCCACCACCGCGGCGTTGAGTTTGGTGGACCAGACGACATCCCACGGTGAACTCAGGGACACGGCAAGCGGATCCGCCTCGAGCCGGGTGCCGTAGGCGGCGCCTTCCTCGTCCACGCGGGCCGGCCCGGTTTCCAGCAGCCGCTGCACGCCGTTGCCGGCCAGGGTCCTGACGGTTCCGTCCGCGAGGGACAGCCCGCGGAGCCGGTGGTTCACCGTGTCGGCAATGACGACGTCGTAACCGGCGTCCGCGGCGACGTCCTCGGGCAGCAGCACCAGGCCCTGCGGTTCGTTGAACCGGGCTGTGGCGGCGTTGCCGTCGGCGTGGCCCTTTTCGCCGGAGCCGTACGTGCCCAGCACCGTCTCAAAGTTGGTGGAGAGTTCCACGAGCCGGTGATGGCCGGTGTCGGTCACCAGCCACGAGCCGCCGCCGGCGCTTCCGACTCCGCGGCCGGCGGGCAGGAACAGGGCCTTGCCGGGGAAGCGCAGCGTGCCCGACGTCGGTTCCGGCGCCACATAGGGGCCGTCGCCGCGGTGCAGGGTGCCCCTGGCCTCATGCTCGGCAATCAGTTCGGGGATGAGGACGGCGAGGCCGTCCGCGTGGCCCTCACCGGAGAGGTGCGCCACGATGTAGCCCTCGGGATCGATGACCACCAGGGTCGGCCACGCCCGGGCCGTGTAGGCCTTCCAGGTGTCCAGTTCGGGGTCGTCGAGGACCGGGTGGCGGATCTCGTAGCGTTCGACGGCGGCCGCCAGTGCCACGGGATCGGCCTCGTGCTCGAACTTGGGCGAATGCACGCCGACCGTCACGAGGACATCCGAATACTGCTGCTCGAGCGGACGGAGTTCGTCCAGGACGTGCAGGCAGTTGATGCAGCAGAACGTCCAGAAGTCCAGCAGTACGATCTTGCCGCGCAGGGATTCGAGGTCTAGGGACTTGCCGCCGGTGTTCAGCCAGTTGCGGCCCACGAGTTCGGAGGCGCGGACCCGGAGGTGGGTGCGTACGGTTTCGGTCATGAGCGTCCTTCCAGCTTTGAATTGCGTTCGGCAAGCCTGGCGTCGCGCTCGGCCAGCTTGGCAAACATATCGTTGTAAGCGGTGAGATCGGCGTCGTTATTCCTGTCCGCCGCCCGGTCGGTGCGTTTGGACTCGCGCGCGTCGGAGCGGGACCACATAACGGCGACGCCGATCGCCACCAGCAGGGTTGGCACTTCGCCGATGCCCCAGGCCACGGCGCCGCCCATCTGCTGGTCCAGCAGGGCCGAGGGGCCCCACGTCCGCCCCAGGTTGCCGAAGTAGTCCGCGGCCAGCAGCCCCGTGCCGCCCATGATGGCGACGCCGAAGAACGCGTGGAAGCCCATGGTGGCCAGCAGCAGCAGCAGCCGCATGGGGTACGGGGCGCGGCGCGGCAGCGGATCGGTGCCGATCATGGTGAGTACGAAGATGTAGCCGGTGAGGGCGAAGTGCAGGTTCATGAGCTCGTGGCCCACGTGGTCCCGCATCGCGTAGCCGAACGCGTCGGAGTAGTAGAAGAGCACGATGGAGCCGGCGAAGTTGGCGGCCGCGAACAGCGGGTGGGTCACTAGTTGCGAGAACTTGGAGTGGATGAAGATCATCAGCCACTCACGCGGTCCACGCGAGCTGTCGCGCCGCGGCGTGAGCGCCCGGAGCGCCAGCGTCACGGGGGCGCCGAGGACCAGGAAGATGGGGGCCACCATGGTCAGGGCCATGTGGTCCACCATGTGCGCGGAAAACAACACCCTGCCGTAGACCGACGGCGGCCCCGAGGTCACGTAGGTGAGGACCATGAGCCCGATCACCCAGTTGACGGTCCGGAACCAGGACCACGAGTCGCCGCGGTGCAGCACCTTCCGGACACCGAGGACGTAGGACACCAGGGCAAAGAGTGCGACGGCGACCCAGAGCCAGTCGAGCCGCCACTCCGTGAGCCATCGTTCTGGGGTCAGTTCCGGCGGCAGCTCGTAGCCGGAGAGGATGAAGGCCGGTGACGCGTCGGGGGCGAAGGTGGTGGGCTGCGGCGGGGCAGAGCGCCCCAGCGCCACAGCGATCCCGGACGTCGCTCCCATGATGAGCAGCTCCACGATCACCAGCTGCCACAGCACTTGGCGCGCCGACCTGCCCATGCCGCGGTTGCCCAGCTGCGGGATGACCCAGCGGCGGTGCATGAGCCCGATGCCGCCCAGCACAAGGACCGCCGCCGTCTTAGCGAGGATCAGTTGCCCGTAGGCCGACCCGAAGAGGTCTGCCCATGT
The DNA here is from genome assembly GCF_029504395.1 of Arthrobacter sp. ES3-54. Classification (GTDB taxonomy): domain Bacteria; phylum Actinomycetota; class Actinomycetes; order Actinomycetales; family Micrococcaceae; genus Arthrobacter. Next base: position 1,965 of record NZ_JAQFIF010000027.1, on the reverse strand, counting down.
GGTGAGGCGGATGCTGGCGTTGATCACGCCTGAGGCGAAGACCAGAACGAAGGCAAAGCCCGCAAGGGATGAGAACCGCCGGAGGGTTGGCTCGGTGATGTCTGCGGTCCGCGGGGATGCACCCGAGGTGCGTCCGCCGGCGCCGGTGCCGCCCAGGACTCCGGAAAGGACCGCCAGCATGATGATGCCGCCTACCCAGGCCGATACGCCCACCAGGTGAAGGCCGAGGGAGTTGATGGCGCCCTCGTGGTCGCTGGAGCTTGAGGAGTGCCCGATTAGGGCGGCGGGGACCAGTCCGATCAGCGAAAGGACCAGCGTCAGTGCCAGCCCGCCGCGGGAGCGCACCCCGAACAGGGCGGTGGTGACCACGGCCGCAATGATCACGACAGCCAGCCAGGCGCGTCCGGTTTCGATGTCCGTCATGAAGTACACGAGGGAACGGGTGAATTCCGCATCGCCGGAGATGCCCTGCCCTGCAATGTCCGCGTAGCCCAGGACCAGCACGGAGATCGCGGAGAGCGTCCAGACGGCGCCCGCCGCCGCGGCCACGGCCAGTGCCCGGGTGAAGGCCGGATGTTCCGGGGCGTCCTGATCCTTGGACCGGGACCCGTTCCTGTTCCGCGGGAGGATCCCGACGGCGAAGATAAGGCCGCCGATCACGGTGGCCACGGCGATGTTGTGGACCGCTTTGCTCACCGGCAGCCCCCAGCGCACCAGTGCGCCCGGATCGGAAACTTCGCGGGCGGCTGCCGCGCCGGAAAAGATGAGTGCCGCGATCAGGCCCACAAACAACGCGCCAAGGCCGGCGATCAGCCACGGCCGGGAAATCCCACCGGGACCTTGGCCAGGGCCGCGTGGGTCCCCTGGGGGAACGGGCGCTGCGGTTGTGGGCGTGGGATTTGCTGCGGAAGGCACACCTCCATTGTCCGCTACGCCGCCCTGCTCAGCGAATCGGTCACAATGGTTCGGCCGTGGGGATCGGCCCAAGCGAACAATATGGGGGACGGGCGGGGATCGGGCAGGGAACCGGCGGGGAACGCAAAAGGAGCGGCAACCCGAGGGTTGCCGCTCCTTTCAAGCCTGCGAAGAAGACTACTTCTTCTTGGCGACTGCAGCCTTCAGCTTGGAGCCGGCGGTCAGCTTGACGCTGTGGCCAGCGGCAATCTGGATGGTCTCGCCGGTCTGCGGGTTGCGGCCGGTGCGAGCTGCACGGTCGGTGCGCTCGACTGCGAGCCAGCCCGGGATGGTGATCTTTTCGCCCGCGGCGACAGAGGTCTCGAAGACCTCGAACAGTGCGTCGAGCACGGAGTTGACTGCTGCCTGGCTGGTGCCGGCCTTGCCTGCGACCTCTGCAACAAGTTCACTACGGTTCTTAGCCATTTATGTCCTCCTGGACGGTCATGATTTTTGGAGCCTGCACACGGCATGCGTACAAACCACTGTTCGAAAACTTACCAGCTTGGCGCCTCAGAGGTGGCAAATTCCGCGTGTTTTCGGCGTTTTTTGGGGAAAATCACTGGAATCGACGCCGATCGCGGCCAAATTGCGCCGAGAGCGGACGCCCCTTCGCCGGCGCCGATCCAGCGAGATCCTCCGCGGTCCTCGCCGGCGGTCTTTGCGCCGCCTGGATAGCGAGCCGGAGCGGCCTCGTGAGAGGCAGGGACCGGGCTTCTGGTGGATGTCTTGAGGTCTGAATCTACGATGGCCTCGGCGTGGCCCAGGGCCCAGGCCGGCGGTCCTGACGGGGCGTTATCGGTCCTGACGGGGCGTTATGTGGTGTGGGCTAGAGGCCAATTACCCCCGATGCGGCCAGGGACCTGCGGGGTATTTGGGGCTTTGGCGGCAGGACCTCAACGTGGTTGGCGGTCCCGTTTTGTGTTGTGGGGGTTAAATGCGGGAGGACCCCCAACCTTGGTTGGGGGTCCTCGACCGTGAATGGTGTTCCGGCGGTGACCTACTCTCCCA
>NZ_JAQFIF010000026.1 GCF_029504395.1 Arthrobacter sp. ES3-54 | reverse complement strand
AAATCGAAGAACTCAGTGCGCGCATCGAGGGAAAACACTCTGGCCATCTAACGCTCCATCAATCAGAGCGTTGCTGCGACCATATGACTCTGCCCCGGTTTTAGCCACCCAGAGTGATAGGTCAACTCGTCCTCATTGACTATTAGGTTGCCTAACTGTTAGGCTACCTAACTATGATCGTCAACGAACCGTCTGACCCGGGCCTTCTCGCCCTCGCCCGGGACTTCCGCGAGGCCCTCCGCCACAGCATCTATCTCGTCCGCCGTCTCGACGCCGACGGCGAACTCAGCGCCGCCCAGCTCAGCATGCTCAAGATGCTGATGGACGCCGCACCCGCAACCGCGGACAGTGCTTCCTCCGCCAGCGGAGTGCGCGTGGGCGAAATCGCCCGGAACCTCGGCGTCAAGGTGCCCAGCGCCACCGAGCAGATCATCAAGCTCGAGCGGGCCGGCCTCGCCCGCCGGGAACCGGACCCCAGCGACTCCCGCGCCGTCCGCGTGACCCTCACTGAAGCCGGCCTCGCCGCCGTCGCATCCGCCAACGAGCGCCGCAACGCCGTCATGGCCGGCATCCTCTCCTCCCTCTCGGACGATGACCGCGCCGCCCTCGCCGCCGCCCTTCCGGTCATCGGCCGGATCAACGCGACGCTCCAGGCCTGATTCTCAACCGAAATTCCCATCATTTAGGAGTTCCCCCCATGCACGGCCACCCCGCCGACACCCTCCCGGCAGCCGAAGTTACCCTCGAGGCCGAGAAGGCCTCGCTACTCAAACAGCCCAAGGCGGTGTGGGCGACGGCCCTCGCGGCGGTGTTCGCCTTCATGGGCATCGGGCTGGTGGACCCCATCCTGCCGGCGATCGCCAAGAACCTGGACGCCTCCCCGAGCCAGGTGTCGCTGCTCTTTACGAGCTATTTCCTGGTGACCGCGGTCGCCATGCTGATCACCGGCTACGTCTCCTCCCGGATCGGCGGGAAGCGGACGCTGCTGATCGGACTGGCGGTGATCGTTGTCTTCGCCTCGCTGTCTGGCACCTCGGGCAGCGTGGCTGAGCTCATCGGCTTCCGGGCCGGCTGGGGACTGGGCAACGCCCTGTTCGTGGCCACGGCGCTGGCGGTGATTGTCGGCGTCGCAAGCGGCGGGGCCGGCACGGCGATCATCCTGTACGAGGCCGCCCTCGGCCTGGGGATTTCCCTCGGCCCGCTCCTGGGTGCGCTGCTTGGCGGCTGGCAGTGGCGTGCCCCGTTCTTCGGCACGGCCGTGCTGATGGCCTCCGCCTTCATCGCCCTCATTGCCCTGTTGCCCAAGACCCCGCTGCCCGCGCGGAAAGTCCGGCTCCGTGATCCGCTGCTTGCCCTCGGGCACAAGGGACTGCGGACGACGGCGGCCAGCGGCCTGTTCTACAACTACGGCTTCTTCACGGTCCTCGCCTTCACGCCCTTCATCCTCGGCATGGACGCCTACGGGATCGGCGGGGTGTTCTTCGGCTGGGGCGTCGCGGTCGCCGTCTTCTCGGTGTTTGCCGCCCCCGTGCTGCAGAACCGCTTCGGTGCCGTCCGGGTCCTCATCGGCACCCTGGTCCTGCTGATGCTGGACCTTGTGGGACTGGGCCTGGCCGCCGGGCACTCGGTGCCCGCCGTCGTGGTCCTCGTGGTCATTTCCGGGGCGCTCCTGGGCGTCAACACCACCATCTACACGGAGTTGGCCATGGGCGTTTCGAATTCGCCGCGGCCGGTGGCCTCCGCCGGCTACAACTTCGTGCGCTGGATGGGCGGAGCCCTGGCACCCTTTGCCGCCGCGCAGCTGGGCGAGCACTTCGGCCCGCAGGTGCCTTTCTTCGCCGGCGCGCTGGCCATGGTGGCCGCGATTGCCGTGGTCTTCGGCGGGCGCCGCTACCTCACTGCGCACGAGCCGCGCGTGGTGTAGCACCGCCTGGCTTCGTGCAGAAGCCTCTGAGGTGACAAAGAACGCCCATGCTTCCGAGGAAGCCTGGGCGTTCTTTGTCGTGTCGCTGGTTGCAGCGGCGGCCTCACACGGCGCCGGCTCAGGCCTTGACGGGGTCCTTCACGGACTCTTTCGCGGACTCCTTCGCGGAACCCTTGGGCACGAACAGGGTTTCGGCCTGTTCCAAGGACATGCCGTTGGTCTCCGGCACCTTGAACATGACGAAGAAGAACGACGCCGCCGCGAACAGCGCGTACATGGCGTACGTCAACGGCAGCGAGGCAGCGGCCATGACGGGGAAGCTCAGGGTGATGGCGAAGTTGGCGATCCACTGCGCGGCCGCGGCCAGGCCCAGGGCGCGGGCACGGATGCGGGACGGGAAGATCTCGCCCAGCAGTACCCACACCAGCGGGCCCCAAGAGGCGCCGAAGCTGATGACGAAGACGTTGGCGGCGACCAGCGCGGCCGGACCCCACGCGCCGGGCAGCGAGATCGCGTCCCCGGACCCGGTGGCCGAGCTGAAGGCCAGGGCCATGGTGCCGAGCGAGAGTGCCATGCCGATGGAGCCGGCCAGCATGATGGGACGGCGCCCGATCCGGTCCACGAGGGCGATCGCCACGAGCGTCACCAGGATGTTGGTGATGGCGGTGGCCACGGAGATGGTGAGCGAATCCTTTTCCTGGAAGCCCACGGCCTTCCACAGGGTGGTGGAGTAGTAGAAGATCACGTTGATGCCGACGAACTGCTGCAGCACGGACAGGATGATGCCGATCCAGACCACCGGCTGCAGGCCCAGGGCCTTGCCGCGCAGGGATCCCTTCTGGCCGGCCAGCTTGTCCTCGTCGATGGCCTTCTTGATGTCGCGCAGGTGCCGGTCCGAGTCCTCGTTTGGGGCGATCGTCTTGAAGACCTTGAGGGCTTCCTCGTTCTTGCCCTGGAAGACCAGGAACCGCGGCGATTCGGGCAGGGTAAAGGCGATCCAGCCGTAGACCACTGCGGGGACGGCGGCGGCCATGAACATCCAGCGCCACGCTTCCAAGCCGAACCACAAGGCCTGGTCCGCGCCGCCGGCCGACGTCGCGAACACGGCGTCGGAGAGAAGGGCGGCGAAGATGCCGGTGGTGATCGCCAGCTGCTGCAGCGAGGCCAGGCGGCCACGGACGTGGCGGGGGGAAATCTCGGAAATGTAGGCCGGAGCGATCACCGAGGCCAGGCCGATGCCGAGCCCGCCCACCAGGCGCCAGAAGATCAGGTCCCAGACGCCGAACGCGAACCCGGTGCCGATGGCGCTGACGAGGAACAGCAGCGCGCCCAGCTTCATGGCCGGGATCCGGCCGTAGCGGTCGGCGACCTTGCCGGCCAGGTAGGCGCCCGCCGCGCAGCCGAGGAGGGCCACGGCGACGGCGAAGCCGGTCACGGCCTCGCTGAGGGCGAACTCGTCCTTGATGGCGTCGACGGCGCCGTTGACGACGGACGAATCAAAGCCGAAGAGGAAGCCGCCGACGGCGCCCGCCACGGCCAGCCAAATGACCCGTTTCGGGATCTTGGCGGCGGTCTGGTCCTGGGTGATGGTCATACGGCTCCCTCGGCAGTTCGCGTTCCACGGCCTTCGCCGCAGCTACCCAGTCTTACACCCGAGCCGGCGTGCCGCCTGTCACAACCGCCGGAAAGTGAGACGAAACATACACTTTGCGCGTGCCGTCGGCTGTGCCGGCCGGGCCGGAAACCGAAGGCGTCACGCACAGCAGGCTTCCGGCGTCGGGCCTCCTACCGGAGTCCGGTTTTACGGCAGACGACACGGCAGGCAGTCCAAAAGACTGCCTGCCATGACGTGAAACTGCCGTGAAATGGAACCAGCCGGAGGAACCCCCTAGTGGGCGGCAGCCGCAACTGCCTCTTTGGCAGCCGCCTTCGGGTCCGTGAGTTTCTTGTTCGGCAGGGCGAAGGTGATCAGGAAGGCGATGCCGGTGAGCACCGCGGCCGTGAGCATGACGGCGTCGATCGACTGCGCGAAGCCCTCCGTGATGGGGCGGGTCAGCGTCGAGTTGGCGGTGTGCAGCCAGCTGGTGTCGTTCAGAGAATCGTTGCTGGCCCCGTTTTTGAAGAACTCGTAGAGCTTGGCGTTGGCGGGATCGGCAGCCACGGCCGGATCCTTGAGCACCTTGAGGTAAGCCGCATCCTGCGCGGCGTCCTTCATGCCCGTGGCAATCTTGTCCGCCGCGAGGCTGAAGAGCATCGAGATGAACACGGCCGTGCCCACCGCGCCGCCCATGGAGCGGAAGAACGCGGCGGAGGAGGTGCCCACGCCCATGTCCTTCGACGGAACGGAGACCTGCATGGCCAGCGTCAGCGGCTGCATGCAGAAGCCCAGGCCCAAACCGAAGAACACGGCGATGGCGCCCGGGACCCACAGCGGCGTGTCGGCACCGAGGGAAAGGCCCATCACGACGGCGGCAACGGTCAGGACGGCCGTGCCGAGGATCGGGAAGATCCGGTACGTGCCCGAAGCCGAGATGGTCCGGCCGGCCGTGATGGAGCCGGTGAGGATGCCCACCGTGAAGGTGATCATCATGAGGCCGGCCTCTGTGGGCGTCAGGCCCTTGACCAGCTGCAGGTACATCGGCAGCATCGCGATGGCGCCGAACATGCCGATGCCGATGATGAAGTTCAGCAGCGAGGACAGGCCGAACGTGATGTTCTGGAACAGCCGGAGCGGGATCAGCGCGTAGTCGGCCGCATGCCGTTCGGCCAGCAGGAACGCGATGATGCCTGCAACGCCCAGTCCGTAGCAGAGGTAGGAGTTGGCGGAGCTCCAACCCCAGCTGCGGCCCTGTTCGGCGACGAGGAGGAGCGGAACGATCGCCAGCGTGATGGCGGCCGCGCCCCAGTAGTCGATCTTCTGCTTCACGTGCTTGGCCGGGAGGTGCAGGTACATGAACACCACCGCGAGGGCGGCGAGGCCGATCGGCAGGTTAATGAGGAAGACCCAGCGCCAGCCGTCGATTCCGAGGATGGTCTCGGTGCCGGCGAAGGCGCCGCCGATAACCGGGCCCAGGACCGAGGAGATGCCGAAGACCGACATGAAGTAGCCCTGGTACTTGGCGCGGTCCTTGAGCGCCACGATGTCGCCGATGATCGTCAGGGCGAGGGCCAGGAGGCCGCCGGCGCCCATGCCCTGGATGCCGCGGGCAATGGCGAGCTCGGTCATGGAGTGGACCGAGCCGGCGTAGAGCGAGCCGACGAGGAAGATCAGGATGGCGATGAGGTACAGCGGGCGGCGACCGAAGATGTCGCTGAGCTTGCCGTAGAGCGGGGTGCTCACCGTGGAGGTGATGAGGTACGCGGTGGTGGCCCAGGCCTGCAGGGAAAGGCCGTCGAGGTCGTTGGCGATCGTGTAGATCGAGGTGGACACGATCGTCTGGTCCAGCGAGGACAGGAACATGCCGAGCATGAGTCCCACCATGACGGTGTTGGTCTGACGGTGGGTCAGGACCTCTCCTGCGGCGCGCGCGGAGGTGGTTTTGGACATGACTGCTCCAAGGTGAAGTGTGGGGATCAAGCGGATAGTTGCTTTCAGTAACTATGTTACTGGCTCAAATGTTCCCGCCACTACCTCGGGGAGAAGAAAGTCCTATGCGTTCGACCAGGATTCCGTCCGGATCGCACCAGATCATCGCACCGGGGCGGATGGCCACGCCGTCGATCTCCAGCGGCACGTCGATGGCCCCGGCGCCTTCCTTGGCGCTCTTGCGCGGGTTGCTGCCCAGCGCCTTGACCCCCAGCGGCAGCCGAGCGATAGCGAGCCGGTCTCGGATGGCGCCGTTGATCACGACGCCGGCCCAGCCGTTCGCGACGGCGCTCGCGGCGATCATGTCCCCCATCAGTGCCGTGCGGAGGGAGCCTGCGCCGTCGACCACCAGCACGGAGCCGTTGCCGGGAGTGGCCAACACGGTCTTGACCAGCGCGTTGTCCTCGAAGCACCGAATGGTCCGGACCGGCCCGCTGAAGTGCGACTGTCCGCCGAGGGACTGGAACTGCACGGCCAGGGAGCTGAGCTCCTCGCCGCGCTCATCGTAAAGGTCGGCTGTGTTGACGGCGGATGCGGCCACTGGTTCTCCCGTGCTGAAAAGTAGGCGTGCTGAAAAGTAGACTGCGGATCTCGATCCCCACGATAGTCTGGCCCCACACAGATCATCAGCCTGCGTCGCCAGTTCCGGGGGGAACCACATGAGCTTGTCCGACCTACCGAGCCCAGCTCCGACGTCGGCGGCGCTCGCCGAACCGGAGCAGCGAGTCCGTCCGGTCTGGACCGCGGGCGTGGTCCTGGTCAACCTCGGCATCAATGCGGCGTTCTTCGGCCCGATCCAGGTGCTGCTCGGACAACAGGCGGCGGCGTTCAGTGAAGGGGACAAGGAAGCCATCCTCGCCCTCGTGACCGGGGCAGGCGCGGCTGTGTCCCTCGTCGCCAACCCCCTGTTCGGCGCCTTTAGCGACCGCACCACGTCCCGGCTGGGCCGCCGCGTGCCGTGGGTGCTGTTCGGGGCGGTCCTCGGCGCCGCAGCCCTTATCGCGCTGGCCGGAGCGCCCAACGTCGCCGTCATGACGCTGCTCTGGTGCCTCGTGCAGGCCGGCTGCAACGGCGCCTACGCCGCCATCACCGCCGCCATCCCGGACCGCGTGCCGGTCCCGCAGCGCGGCACGGTGGGCGGACTGGCCGCCATGGGCCAGACGGTCGGGATCCTCCTCGGCGCGGTGATCGCCGCCGCCGTCACGGGAAACTTCGCCGCCGGATACCTGGTGTGCGCCGTGGCGCTGCTGGCCGGCGTCGTGCTCTATTACTTCAAGAACGACGACGTTCCGCTGCCAGCGCAGGCCCGTCCGCCGTTCAGCCTGACCGGCTTTGTGCGGGGTTTTTGGATTTCCCCAGCCCGCCACCCGGATTTTGCCTGGGCCTGGCTGACGCGGCTTCTGGTGAACATCGGCAACCACATGGTCACCCTCTACCTGCTGTTCTTCCTCCACGACGCCGTCCGGGTTCGCGAAACCCAAGGCATCGAGCCCGAGTTTGGTGTCCTGATCCTCACGGGCCTGTATGCGGTCATGGTGATCATCACCAGCGTGATCGGCGGCCGGCTGAGCGACCGGATGGGCCGCCGGAAGCCGCTGGTCATCATCTCTTCCGCGGTGATCGCCGCGGCCTCCCTCATTCTTGCGTTTGCGCCCACCTGGCCCGGCGCGCTGATCGGCGCGTCGGTGCTGGGCATCGGCTTCGGCTGCTATCTGGCGGTGGACTTCGCCCTCATCACCCAGGTGCTGCCCACGGCCCTGAACCGGGGCAAGGATCTGGGCGTCATTAACGTCGCCAACTCGCTGCCGCAAGTGCTCGCCCCGCTCATTGCCTTTCCGTTCGTGACGCTCTGGGGAGGGTACGTTTCGCTGTATGTGGCGGCCGCCGTGATTGGGCTTCTTGGCGCCGTGTTCGTGGTGAAGATCAAGGGCGTGGACTGAGCCGCGCGCGTTCCGTTCGGGCGGCTTCCGGTGTCCCGGTTGACTGGCCGGGCGCCGAGTTTCGTGGCGTATAGTGGACGGCAATTGCCGCGGCAGCGCGGTGGGCGAATGGCGCCCGGCTGCCGAGAAAAACGACCCCCGGAACGCTGCTGATGCCTGATTTTCACTCAGATCTTCCACCGATGGCCCCTCCCCCCACTCTGCCCCGGCAGCGGCTCCGCTACGTGCGGATCCTTGACGTTGCCGCGGGGTTTGCCCGCAAGGGCTTGGACTCCGTGGTCCTTTCCGAGGTGGCGGCCAAGGCGGATGTGCCGCTGGGGACGCTGTACCGCTATTTCCCGTCCTCCACCCAACTGGTCCTGGCTCTGTACCGCAAGCAGCTGGGCGAGCTGCTCGCGGGGAGCTCGCCCGAGGCGGGAAAGGTCGTGGCCCAGGCCCTCGCGGGAGTGGTGATGGAGATTTTCCATATGCGCCTGATGCAGCCCGCCGTGGAGCAGGCCCTCAACCGCGCGGTCTACGTCAAGGACACCGACACCACGCGGCTGCTCCGCGAGATCGATGCGACCGCCGAGAAGGCAGTGACGGCAGCGTGCGGCGACGCCGCAGTTGCCCGGGTACTCCTGCTGACGGTTACGGGACTGGTCCAGGCCGTGCGCTGCCGCCGGCTGTCCCTCTTCGAGGCGGAGGAGGACCTGAAGAAGGCCTGCTCGCTCCTGCAGCGAGACCCGCAGGCCGCGTAACCGGTCTAGACCAGCGGCTCGGAAATGACCCTTCCGCGCGTGATCCGGGTCACTTAACGTCTTGGGGAAACGTTTCACCAGTGCGCATCATCCCTCGTCCGCGGCGTAACCGGCGGGACGCCTTGTTTACCATTGCTGGACCGGAACACTGCTGATGCCAGCAAAACCGGGGGCACCGCCGGCGACCGCCACCACTGGTCGCCGCAGCCCCCACCAGACCAACTCAAGCAGCCTTGCTTGAGCTTCCATGAGCCGTGCGCCCACGGTGAGTCCCAGGAGACAACGACGTGTCCACTGAAACGATCATTCCCGCCGATTCCACCTCCCCGGCAGAGGCAGTAGCCGTGCTCAGCGACGAGGAAATCTTCGCATCCCACGAGGGCGGCAAGCTTTCGATTTCCAGCACCGTCCCGCTCGCCAGCAAGCGCGACCTCTCCATCGCCTACACGCCCGGCGTCGCCCAGGTCAGCCGTGCAATCCACGCCAACCCGGAGCTCGCCAAGACGCTCACGTGGGCCCAGCGCCTCGTGGTGGTGGTCAGCGACGGCACGGCCGTGCTGGGCCTGGGCGACATCGGCGCCAGCGCCTCGCTGCCCGTGATGGAGGGCAAGTCCGCGCTCTTCAAGGCTTTCGGAGAGCTCGACTCCATCCCGCTGGTCCTCAACACCACCGACGTCGACGAAATCGTGGAGACACTTGTCAGGCTCCGCCCCAGCTTCGGCGCCGTCAACCTGGAGGACATCGCCGCGCCCCGCTGCTTCGACCTCGAGGAGAAACTCATCGAGGCACTGGACTGCCCGGTCATGCACGATGACCAGCACGGCACCGCCGTCGTGGTCCTCGCCGCCCTGACCAATGCCGCCAAGGTGACCGGCCGGACGCTCGACAGCCTGCGCGTGGTGGTTTCCGGGGCAGGGGCGGCCGGGATCGCCGTCGCCGAAATCCTGCTGACGGCGGGAATCGGCGACGTCGTCCTCCTGGACTCGCGCGGCACGATCAGCAAGGACCGCGCGGACATCGCCGCCGATCCGGCTAGCAAGAAGGCCCAGCTCGCCGCCCGCAGCAACCCGCGCGGCGTGGCCGGCGGCCCGGGAGAGGCGCTGCTCGGCGCCGACGTGTTCGTCGGTGTCTCCTCCGCCAAGCTGGACGAGGAGCACTTGAAGCTGATGAACCACAGCTCGATCGTGTTCGCCCTGTCCAACCCGGACCCGGAAGTCCTGCCGGAGGTCGCAAGCAAGTACGCGGCCGTGGTCGCCACCGGACGCAGCGACTTCCCGAACCAGATCAACAACGTCCTGGCCTTCCCCGGCATCTTCCGCGGCGCCCTCGACGCCGGCGCCCGCCGGATCACGCCGGCCATGAAGCTCGCCGCGGCCCGGGCCATCGCAGAACTGGCAGAGGACGATCTTTCCGCGGACTACATCGTGCCCAGCCCGCTGGATCCGCGCGTGGCCCCGGCCGTCTCCGCTGCCGTGGCCGCGGCGGTGGAAGCCGAGTAGTTCCGCGACACACTCCGGCCCACACAGTGACGGCGGCGCTGCCTTGGGGGGAGCGCCGCCGTTGGCCGGCCCAATGGAGCCCGTCCTCCGACTGGACTGCCCGCCGCCTAGACTGGGCCCATGAACCCCGAGACTCTGGTGACTGTGCTCTGCGGCCTCGCCATCCTGGTGGGCGTGGCCGGAACCATCATTCCCGTCCTGCCCGGCAGCATCCTGATCGGGGCGAGCCTGCTTGCCTGGGCCCTGTGGGGCGGCGCCGGAACCACCGGCTGGGTGGTCTTTGGGATCGGACTCGTGTTCGTCCTGGCCGGCATGGCCGCCAGCGCCGTCCTGACCGGCCGGAAGCTCAAGGAGCACAGCATCCCGAGCCGTTCCGTGGTGGTGGGCCTGGTGCTGGGCGTGGCCGGCATGTTCATCATTCCCGTGGTGGGGCTCTTCGTCGGCTTCGCCGCCGGGCTCTTGCTCAGCGAACTGCAGCGCACCCGCGTTCTCGGCACGGCGGTGGCCTCGAGCTGGGCCGCCCTGAAGGCCACGGGCTTTGGCATGATCGTGGAATTCGGCCTCGCCTGCCTCGCCGCGAGCACCTGGGTGATCGGCCTCTGGGTGGCCGCAGCCGCCTAGCAGCGGCCTGCCGGTGGCTACTACCATGGGGGCATGAGCGCCGGACCTGGCGAATCCGCCCCCCGCATTCCCGACGGCCGCATTCCCATGGGCCGGATCTCCGACGGCCGAATTCCCGTCGACCCAATCCCGGACGACCCAATGCTGGACGAGCCCCGCAGACCGTACACGGACACCCGCGACCTGACGCCCTTCCGCAAGCCTGTGGTCCGGACACCGGTCCGCGGCCTGGCCGGCAACGTGGGCTCCGTAGTGACCGGACTCATTGCAGGCCGGGCCCCCGGCACGCTGGCCGCCGAGGGCGGGATGCCACGGCTAGGCAGGGTGGGAGGCCGGGCGTCCGCCAAGAGGATGAAAGCCGTGCACTCCGCCGTCTTCGGCAGCACGGATCCGGACCGCCTGATCACCCTGGCCCGCGCCTACCCCGGCTGGGCCGGCGTCTGCTACCTCATGGCCGGGCTGCTGGCGTACTCCCACGGCGGTCATCTGCGCGCGTCCGAGCTCCTGCAGCATGGCCTGAGCCTGCGGAACGACCAGGACGCCAACCGCTACGCCGCCGTGTACCTGGCCGGGGTCGTCACGAGGGTTGAGGTAGCGGAGCGGATCGAGGTTCCGGTGCTCTTCAGCGAGGAGGCCGTGTTCCTGGCCCTGTCCCATTCCCTGCGCGAGACCGGCCAGACGGAGGCGGCGCTCGCGGCGCTTGCCGGCCTGCCGCCGTCGCTGCCGTTGGCCCTGGCCCGCTGTTCGCTTGAGGCCGAGCTGGGACGAGACGTTGACGTGGTGGCGGAGACCGAGGGGCTGCTGAACGCGGACGATCTGGCCGCCGCGCTGTTGCTGGTCCGTGCCCGGTCCCTGCGCAGGCTCGGAGCGTACACCGCTTCCCGATCAGCCCTGCAGGAAGTCCTGCGGCGCAGGAAGACAGACTTCACCCTCCGCAGCGACGCGCTCACGGACACTGCCCTGCTCCTCCTGGACGCGGGCCGCAAAACCCTTGGAGCCCGGGAATGGCAGCGCCACAAACCGGCACAGCTGGAGGCCGTGAAGGCCATCCGGAAGGACGCGGAAATGCACGAACTCTGGGACCGCGAATACGGGCGCGCCGACGACAACTGACAGTCTTCTGCGCCCGATCGCGGCCAAATACACGTATCGACTACTCTTGCGGGCCCCTGTGGCGGGGAGTACAACCGAGGCATGAGAGATGCGGTGGAGCGCTGGATGCAGCACTACATCACGGCGTGGACAACGAACGATCCGGAGGACATCCGGGCCCTGTTTACCGAGGACGCCATCTATGCCACCAGCCCGCAGGAAGCCGAACCGTGGCAGGGACGGGACGATATCGTCGAGCACTGGCTGGCGGGGCGCGATGAGCCGGATGACTGGACGTTTGAGTGGAAGCTGCTGGGGGTCGACGGCGGCCGGGCCTTTGTACAGGGCCTGACGACCTACCGGGGCAACAGCCGAAGCTATGACAACCTGTGGGTCATCCAATTGACCGCGGATGGCCGCGCGTCGTCCTTCACCGAGTGGTACATGCAGCGCAAGTAGCCGGGATTCCCGCCCTCACCCGCGGTTCAGAGCTGCGTTGACGGCGGGAGCGAGCTGTTCGGCGAGCAGCAGGGCGCCCAGGACCAGCATGATGATCCCGCTGGCCAGCGTCACCTGGCGCGCTGCGCCCGGCCTGGCCTGCAGCAGTTTCCGCGCCAGGAGTGCCACGCAGCTGTAGATGACGCCCACGAGCAGGACGAAAGTCAGGCCCAGCAGTCCCGACTGGACCGGGACCGGCAGCGCGGCGTCAGGGCTGACGAACTGCGGCACCAGTGCCACGAAGAACAGCAGGCCCTTGGGGTTGATCCCGCTGATGCCCATGCCCTGGAGGAAGATCCGGAACTGGCTCGGCGGCGCGGCCGCTCCTGGGGCAGCCGCGCCGGTGCTGAAGCTGGCCCCGCGCCAGGACCGTAGGGTGCTGAAGCCCAGCCAGAGCAGGTAGAGGGCGCCCGCGGCCGTCAGCCAGCCGAGCACGCCGGGCATCCCGGCCAGCAGTGCCGCCAGCCCCAGCACCAGCAGCGCCGTGTGGAGGGCGTAGCCGCCGCAGAGCCCGGCGACGGCGGGCGCGAAGCTGCGCTGCCTCAGCCCGGCCGCGATCGAATAGGCCCAGTCGACGCCGGGCGTGCACGCCAGGGCGACGGCGAGAACCAGGAAGGCGAGGAAAAGCTGGGGGTTCATGGCGGGCTCCAGGGGGTGCGGCACCTCGTAGCAGGTACAAGGAAAACTCTAGGCAAATTCGGCCCGGAAGTGTTCGCTTATTTACTGATGAATCGCTACTTCTGGGTAAGATAATTGCGTGATTGACAACATTGACAGAAGTATTTTGCGTCACCTCCAAACGGATGGCCGAATGACTGCCACGGCCCTGGCGGCCAAGGTGGGGCTGACCGTGGCTCCGTGCCATCGCCGGCTGCGGGATCTGGAGGCGGCCGGGATTATCCGCGGCTACCGGGCGGACATTGATCCGGCCGCCGTGGGGCTCGGTTTCGAGGCGATCGTCTTCGTGACGCTGCGGCAGGTGGACCGTTCCACGATGGAGATCTTCGAGAACCGGGTGGCCGACAATCCCAACATCGTGGAGGCCCAGCGGCTCTTCGGCTCGCCGGACTATCTACTCAAGGTCATCGCGGAGGACCTTCCGTCCTACCAGCGTTTCTATGACAGCGAACTGACCTCACTGCCCGGCGTCGAACGCCTGACGTCAACGCTGGTCATGAAGAACCTGAAGGCCAACGCCGGACCCCCGGTCTAAAGCGGGACCGGAAGACCGGGGACGCCGGTTCTCGGCGGAGAGTTCAGGCGCCGAGCAGTCCTGTGGTCCGGTACGGAATGACCTCGCGCAGGAACATGCTCGTTGAGGTCCGGACGATGCCGGGGCACAGCCGGATTTCCTCGGACACGCGGTAGAGATCATCCGGGCTCTTGGCCACCACCCGGATCAGGAGATCGGTGTCGCCGGCCGGGGCGTGGCATTCAAGCACTTCCGGAATGTTGCGCAGGGCCGCGATCGCCTCGTTGAGGTGGCTCTGATCCAGCTCGGCGCTCACCGCGGCCGCCACGCCCCGGCCCAAAGCGGACGGCAGAACCCGGCTGCTGTTCGGGCGGAGCGCGCCCGACGCCGACATCCGCTCCAGGCGGGACTGGACCGTTCCGCGGGCCAGGCCCAGCTTCTGCGCCAGCACCATGACCGGCACGCGGGGATCTTCGTCCAGCGCGGCGAGGATCCGCCGGTCCGTCGCGTCGAGCTCCTGCAAAATGACCACTTCCTGTTCACTGTCCCGACTAAAGTTGATCAGATTGGCCACTCTGGCCCCGGTCCGTTGCACCAACTGTAGGGCTTCTGCTCAAATGGTGACAACAAAGGGAACGCGGCCACCGCCACCATCCCGAAGGCTACGGACACCCCGGCACACCACCCGGACCCCGGATGAGGCTCCCGCAAGGAACCCGCCGCTGATTGACTCTTGTTCACGCATCGTCACTCCGCACAACGCACCACCACGCGGCAAGAGCCCCTGAGCCACCGACGTCGGATTTCCCGAAGTCATCGGTAGCTGAGGGGCTCTTGTGCTGCTCCGCATAGGCTTGTCCCATGACCTCAGCTGGCCGCTTCGCCCCCAGTCCCTCCGGCGAACTGCACGTTGGCAACCTCCGGACGGCCATCCTTGCGTGGCTCTTCGCCCGGTCCACGGGGCGGCGGTTCCTGATGCGGGTAGAGGACCTGGACCGTGCCCGGGCCGGCGCCGAGGCTGAGCAGCTCCGCGACCTTGCGGCGATCGGCGTGAGCTGGGACGGCGGCGTCGTGCGCCAGACGGACCGTGAGCACCTGTATGCCGAGGCGATCGCGCAGCTGACGGAGGCCGGCGTGACCTACGAGTGCTTTTGTACCCGCCGGGAAATCCAGGAGGCCCCGTCCGCGCCGCACGCTCCGCTGGGCGCCTACCCGGGGACGTGCCGGAACCTCACCGCCGCCGAGCGCGAGGCCAAACGGGCCGCCCGACCGCCAGCTGTCCGGCTCCGTTCCGCCGTCGGGCAGGTGACGGTGCGCGACGTGCTTCACGGCAACTTCACGGGGGTGGTGGACGACTTTGTGCTCCGGCGCAACGACGGCGTGACCGCCTATAACCTGGCCGTAGTGGTGGACGATGCCGCCCAGGACATCGACCAGGTGGTCCGCGGCGACGACCTGCTGCCGTCCACGCCGCGCCAGGCGTATTTGGCGTCGCTCCTGAATATGCCCGTTCCGGAATATGCGCATGTGCCGCTGGTATTGAATGCCGACGGCGCCCGGCTGGCCAAGCGCGACGGCGCCGTCACGCTCGCCGACCTGGCGCTGGCCGGCGTGACCGCGGACCAGGTCCGGGACACGCTGCTGGCGTCTGTCGGCCTCCCGCCCGGCCGCCTGGAGCAAGCACTGGCCCACTTCGACCCCGCCGCCCTGCCGCGCGAGCCTTGGGTGTGGCCCGGCATGCCCGGAGCGCATCCGGGAACCGGCATCCGGGCCCGAACGGACAGCCGCGGCGCGTAGGCTGGATTCATGACCGAGCCCGCACACCCCCAGCCCCGCTTCACTGTCGAGACAGCCAAGGTCCTGGCCGAGGTGGCCCACAACCGGCAGAAGGACAAGCTCAAGCGGCCCTACCGGGAGCATGTGCTCGCCGTCGGGGATGCCCTGGCGGACTTCGACGACGACATCCGGATCGCCGGGTACCTCCACGACATCGCCGAGGACACCCCGATGACGCGGCAGGCATTGTTGGACATGGGCGTCTCCGAGCACGCCGTGGATATCATCGAACGGGTCACGAAGCGCCTGCATGAGAACCCGGATGACTACCAGGCCGGCATCCGGTACATCGCCGAGGACCACGACGCCACGCTCGTGAAGATTGCCGACAACGCGCACAATTCGCTGCCCGAACGGGTCAAGGCGCTGGCCGAAAAGTGGCCGGACAAGCCCCCGGTCACCCGCTACGACGACGCCCGGCCGGTGCTCTACGCCGCCGTCCCCGTCGAGGAAACCCGGAAGATCCTGGCCCGGATCAATCCGTGGCTGCTGAAGGAACTCGACGACATGCTCGACGAGGCGGACGACACCGATTACGAGAACTTCTCCTACGACGCCCCGGCGGCAGACCCGGCGGGAGCCCGTGCGGGAGCCGCGGCGCCAGCAGTCACGGCGGCTGCGCCGGGCGAGACTGTCGGCGAAACCGAGTCCGCCCGGGACTAAGCATGCGTGCCTACGTCCTCACGCGCTACGGCGGCCCGGACGCGATGGAGCTCCGGGATGTTCCGGCTCCCCAGCCAGGCCCGGGTGATGTCCGGATCAAGGTCGCCGCGGCCGGACTGAACCCGGTGGACTTCAAGTTCCGCCGGGGCGCGCTCCGTCCCATCAGCCACGTCCGCCTGCCGATCGTCGCCGGCTGTGAAGTCGCCGGGACGGTGGAGGCAGTCGGACCCGGGCCCAACCGCTTCGCCATCGGGGACCGTGTCTATGCCCGGGTGGACAAGACGCGGCTTGGAGCGTTCGCCGAGCTGGTGTGCGTGCAGCAGGAATTCGTGGCCGCCATGCCGGCGTCGCTCGGATTCCCCGAAGCCGCAGGCCTGCCGCTGGCCGGACTTACGGTGCTGCAGGCCCTCCGCGATGAACTCGGCGTGGGCCGCGGCACCCGGCTCTTCATCTCGGGCGGCGCAGGCGGCGTGGGAACACTCGCCATCCAGCTCGCCAAGTATTTCGGGGCCGAGGTCACCACCACGGCATCGGTCCGCGGCGAGGCGCTGGTCCGGCGGCTGGGGGCGGACCGCGTCATCGACTACAACCGGGAAAATTTCGCCGAGGTCCTGCACGGCTACGATGCGGTGCTGGACCTGGTGGGCGGCGGGACGCTCAGGAATTCTTTCCGCATTCTGAAGTCCGGCGGCCGGGTGGTATCCATCGCCGGCGTTCCGGAGCCCCTTACCGCGACGAAAGACCTCGGCTCGCCGCCGCTGATTACCGCCGCGTTCTGGCTGATGAGCATGGGCCTCCGCCGCCGCGCCCGCAAGGCGAAAGCCAGCTACCGCTACCTGTTCATGCACCCCAGCGGGGATGACTTGCGCGCCCTGGCGGCGCTCGTCGACGGCGGCCACGTGCGGCCGGTCATCGACAGCACCTACCCGTTCTCCGAAATTACGGAGGCCTTCGCTGCGCTTGAACAGGGCCACGCCAAAGGCAAGATCGTCGTCACCCTCTAGGGCTTATCTGCCGGGAGCGCCACAGCAGACCGATGTACACCAGATCAAAGATGCTGCAGAGAATCCCCACGCCCAGGATCAGCGGCGAGTTGCCGTGCCAGCCGAAGGCGATGGTCGGCGCGAGGGTGCCGATCCATTTCGCCACGGCGATCAACAGGGTCTGCCCCCGGGGACCGCCGCGGGCAACGAACATCGCGATGAACAGCCCGGACATCAGCAGGTTCTGCAGGAAGGCCGCATAGCGGCTCGCGTCGTCCCAGCCGAACTCGGCGACGAACAGCAGCTGCACGGCGAAGGACGTGACGCTGAGCAGGAACGCCCAGCCGATGAACAACCGCCGCGTCACCCAGCCCGGCAGTTCGGAACGGCCGAATTTCAGGAAGGTGTACACAATCACGACGTCGGCCAGTCCCCACGCAATGTTGAAGACCCCCTGCGCGGTAATTCCGGTCGCGATGGAGCGAGCGGCGTAAATGGCCTCCCAGGCGAAGTTGAGCCCGAGCGCGGCGGCCGGAATCGCATAGGTCCTGTCCCTGAAGCCGATCCGGATGGCATCGACGTAGACAACAGTCCAGGCCAGGCCGCTCACGATCGTCAGAAACAGGGTCACGGGCCCCTCCCCTCACACCCCAACACGTGCTGATACAGCGAGCATAGCGATGGCTGGCAGATGCCGCTCAGCCAGAGCCTGGGAGCAGCTGACAGCCCCGCTGCAGCGTGCCCGCAACCTTTGAAGTTCTACGATTGCGGCCAGGACGAAGACGTCTGTTTTCCATGAGGAGTAACCGTGACTGTTTATGTCCAGCCCGGCCAAGAAGGATCCAAGGTCCAGTTTAAGGACCGCTACGAGAACTGGATTGGCGGCGAATGGGTGGCTCCAACCACCGGCCAGTACATCGAGAACGTCTCCCCGGTAAACGGCAAGCAATTCACTGAGGTGGCCCGAGGCGCAGCGGCCGACGTTGAGCTGGCGCTTGATGCCGCCCATAGAGCCGCTCCGTCCTGGGTTAAGGCCCCGGCCACCGAACGCGCCGCCGTCCTGAACAAGATCGCCGACCGCATCGATGCGAACCTGGAGATGCTCGCCGTCGCCGAATCCTGGGACAACGGCAAGCCGATCCGCGAAACCCTCAACGCGGACATTCCGCTCGCGGCGGACCACTTCCGCTACTTCGCCTCCGCCGTCCGGTCCCAGGAGGGCCGGCTGTCACAGCTCGACGACGACACCACCGCCTACCACTACCACGAGCCGCTCGGCGTCGTCGGTCAGATCATCCCCTGGAACTTCCCCATTCTCATGGCGGTCTGGAAAATGGCTCCGGCCCTGGCCGCCGGCAACGCAGTCGTCCTCAAGCCTGCGTCCAACACCCCGGCCTCCATTCTGGTGCTGGCCGAGCTCATCGCGGACCTGCTGCCCGCTGGCCTGTTGAACATCGTCAACGGATTCGGCTCGGAGGTCGGCAAGCCGCTGGCCTCCAGCCCGCGTATCCGCAAAATCGCCTTCACCGGCGAAACCTCCACGGGCCGCCTGATCAGCCAATACGCCAGCGCAAACCTGATCCCGGTCACGCTGGAGCTCGGTGGTAAGAGCCCGAACATCTTCTTCAAGGACGTCGCGGACACCAACGATGCCTTCTACGACAAGGCATTGGAGGGCTTCACCCTGTATGCCTTCAACCAGGGCGAAGTCTGCAGCAGCCCGTCCCGCGCCCTGGTCCAGGACGGCATTTACGATTCCTTCATGGCTGACGCAGTGGCCCGGACGGAGAAAATCATCCAAGGCAACCCGCTGGACACCACCACCCAGATCGGGGCCCAGGCGTCCGTAGGCCAGATGGAGAAGATCCTCTCCTACATCGACATCGGGCTCCAGGAGGGCGCCAAGATCCTCGCCGGCGGGAAGCAGACAGAGCTCGACGGAGACCTGGCCGGTGGCTTCTACGTCCAGCCCACGATCTTCGAGGGCAACAACAGGATGCGGATCTTCCAGGAGGAAATCTTCGGCCCCGTCGTCTCAGTGGCGCGGTTCAGCGACTACAAGGACGCCATCAGCATCGCCAACGACACTCTCTACGGCCTCGGTGCCGGCGTCTGGTCCCGCAACGGCAACGTCGCCTACCGGGCCGGGCGGGAAATCCAGGCCGGCCGCGTGTGGGTCAACAACTACCACGCCTACCCGGCCGGTGCCGCGTTCGGCGGGTACAAGTCCTCCGGCATCGGCCGCGAAAACCACTCCATGATGCTGGACCATTACCAGCAGACCAAGAACCTCCTGGTCAGCCACTCAGAAAACAAGCTCGGCTTCTTCTAAAGCCGATCAGGGGCCCGCTGCCACGGCAGCGGGCCCCTGGCGAACTCTTTCAACAACGGCACCACGAAGGACGCACAAATGACGAGAATGCTGATTATTGGCCCGCCCGGATCCGGCAAAGGCACCCAGTCGGAACGGATTTCCGAGCGCCTCGGCGTCGCTGCGATCTCCACCGGCGACATCTTCCGGGCCAACGTCAAAGGCGGAACACCGCTGGGGCTGGAAGCAAAGAAGTACATCGACAACGGCGACTTCGTCCCGGACAGCGTGACCAACAAGATGGTGCGGGACAGGCTGCTGCAAGACGACGCCACGTCAGGCTTCCTGCTGGACGGCTACCCGCGCACCACGTGCCAGGTTGACGAGCTGGACGACATTCTGGCATCTGGTGACCAGGTCCTGAGTGTCGTCCTGCAGCTGACTGCCGACGACGAGGAACTGGTCTCCCGCCTCCTGCACCGTGCCAAGGAAACCGGGCGGAGCGACGACAACGAGGCTGTGATCCGCCACCGGCTGGACCTCTACCATGGCCAGACGGAGGCTGTGGTGGCGAAGTATGCCGAGCGCGGCATACTGGCCCAGGTTGACGGCCTGGGCGCGATCGATGACGTCACGGACAGAGTGATGCGCAGCCTGGAACAGCCCGTCAAGGCCTCTGCCGTCAGCGGACGCTAGTACGGCAACGGCCGCCAGCGGCGGCCGGATATGACGACGGCGCCGCCCACCGGAGCGGGCGGCGCCGTCGGCGTAGGATCGAGCGCGGCGTTACGCGGGCTATTTCTTCAGCGATTGTGCGATCTGGGCCATGACGGTGTTGTCGGCCAGGGTGGTCGCGTCGCCGACCTCGCGGCCTTCCGCGACGTCCTTGAGCAGGCGGCGCATGATCTTCCCGGACCGGGTCTTGGGCAGTTCGGGGACCACGAGGATGGTTTTGGGTTTGGCGATCGGACCGATTTCCTTGCCCACGTGGTTGCGGAGTTCCTGCACGATCGCCTCTCCGGTGTCCACGGCGTCCCCGCGCAGGATCACGAAGGCGACGACGGCCTGGCCGGTGGTCTCGTCCGCGGCTCCGACGACGGCGGCTTCCGCGACCGCGGGGTGGGAGACGAGGGCGGACTCGATTTCGGCGGTGGAGAGCCGGTGCCCGGAAATGTTCATCACGTCATCGACCCGGCCGAGGAGCCAGAGGTCGCCGTCCTCGTCCTTCTTGGCGCCGTCGCCGGCGAAGTACATGGTCTCGAAGCGGGACCAGTAGGTTTCCTTGAACCGTTCCGGGTCGCCCCAGATCCCGCGCAGCATGGCCGGCCAGGGTTCGCGGATCACCAGGAAGCCGCCGTGCCCGTTGGGCACCGATTCGCCGGCCTCGTCCACGACGTCCACGGCGATGCCGGGCAGCGGGACCTGGGCCGAGCCGGGCTTGGTCGCGGTGACCCCCGGCAGCGGGGCGATCATTTGCGCCCCGGTCTCGGTCTGCCACCAGGTGTCCACGATCGGTGCGGGGTTTTCCTTGCGTTCGCCGTTCTTGCCGGCATTGGAGCCGATGACCTCGCGGTACCACATCCAGGCTTCCGGGTTGATGGGTTCGCCGACCGAACCGAGCACGCGGATCGAGGAGAGGTCGGACTTGGCCGGGATGTCCTTGCCCCACTTCATGAACGTGCGGATCGCGGTGGGGGCGGTGTAGAGGATGGAGACCTTGTATTTCTCCACGATCTCCCACCAGCGGCCCTGGTGCGGGGAGTCCGGCGTGCCTTCGTACATGACCTGGGTCGCTCCGTTGATGAGCGGGGCGTAGGCGACGTAGGAGTGCCCGGTGACCCAGCCGATGTCGGCGGTGCACCAGTAGACGTCGGTCTCCGGGTGGAGATCGAAGACCGCGCGGTGCGTGTAGGCGGTCTGGGTGAGGTAGCCGCCGGTGGTGTGCAGGATGCCCTTGGGCTTTCCGGTGGTGCCGGAGGTGTAGAGGATGAAGAGCGGGTGCTCGGCGTCGTGCCCGGCGGCGGTGTGCTCGGCGGACGCGGCGCCGACGGTGTCCGCCCACCAGTGGTCCCTGCCCTCGTGCCAGTCCACGTCCTGGCCGTTGCGCTTGACCACCACCACGTTCTGCACGCTGTGGCCGTCCCCGTCTCCGGCCCGGGCCAGGGCGTCGTCGACCGCGGCCTTCAGGGCGCTGGGCTTGCCGCGGCGGTAGGTGCCGTCGGCCGTGACCACGAGCTTGGCCTCGGCGTCGTCAATCCGGGAACGCAGGGCATCGGCGGAGAAGCCGCCGAAGACCACGGAGTGGATGGCGCCGATCCTGGCGCAGGCCAGCATGGTGATCACGGCTTCGGGAATCATCGGCAGGTAGACCGCGACGCGGTCGCCCTTGGCCACGCCCAGGGACTCGAAGGCGTTCGCGGCCTTCTTCACTTCCTCGGTGAGCTGTGCGTAGGTGTACGTGCGGGTATCGCCCGGCTCGCCCTCGAAGTAGATCGCCACCCGGTCCCCGTGGCCGGCCTCGACATGGCGGTCCAGGGCGTTGTAGGCGGCGTTGACCTCCCCGCCGACAAACCACTTCGCGAACGGCGGGTCGGACCAGTCCAGCGTCTGGGTGAAGTCCGTGCTCCAGTCCAGCAGTTCGCGGGCCTGCTTCGCCCAGAACGCGGGCCGGTCGGCGGCGGCCTCGGCGTACTCCCCGGCGGTGACCACCGCATTCGCCGCGAACTCGGCCGACGGCGCGAAACGGCGGTTCTCCTGGGACAGGTTTTCGAAGGCATCGCCTGCCTGGGTGGGGCTGGGTGATGCCGCGGTAAGGGCGTTGGACATGGGTAACCCCTGTTCTTTACATATTCTGCGGTGAAAAATGCGTGCGTGCGCCGGCACTCGGGTGCCGCTCAGGGCACTGCCGTGGACCGGGCCAGGATCCCAGCAGCGGCGGCGTATCCCCAGGGCGCCTAGGGATACGCCGCCGCAGGCAGGTGGGATTGATCAGTACTTAATGACCACGCGGCCGTCGATCTTGGCGTGCTTCATCTCGTCGAGGACGGCGTTCACTTCGGAGAGCTCCCTCGTGGACACCGTCGGGTGGATCTTTCCCTGGGCGTAGAAGTCGAGTGCTTCCTCCAGGTCCTGCCGGGTTCCGACTATGGAGCCGCGGACCGTCAGGCCCTTGAGCACAATCTCGAAGATAGGCGCCGGGAAGTCCCCCGGCGGCAGCCCATTGAATACGATCGTTCCGCCGCGCCGGGCCATCCCGATGGCCTGGCCGAACGCTGACGGGTGCACTGCCGTGACCAGAACTCCATGGCATCCTCCGGTTTCGCGCTGGATAACTTCGGCAGGGTCTTCGTGCAGGGCGTTGACCGTCAACTCTGCACCGTGCTTCTTGGCCAGGGCGAGCTTGTCGTCGGCGATGTCCACTGCCGCTACCCGCAGCCCCATGGCGACGGCGTACTGGACAGCGATGTGCCCGAGTCCGCCGATCCCGGAGATGGTGACCCACTGGCCCGGCTTGGCCTCGGTCATCTTCAGGCCCTTGTAGACCGTCACGCCGGCGCAGAGCACAGGTGCGATTTCCACGGGGTCCGATCCGGCCGGAATGCGGGCGGCAAAGCGGCTGTCGACCAGCATGTATTCCCCGAAGGAACCGTCGACGCTGTAGCCGGCGTTCTGCTGGGCCTCGCACAGGGTTTCCCAGCCGGTCCGGCAGTACTGGCAGTCGCCGCAGGCTGACCAGAGCCATGCGTTGCCGACCAAATCGCCGACGGCCAGATCGGTGACGCCCTCGCCGAGGGCAACGACCTCGCCGACGCCTTCGTGGCCGGGAATGAACGGCGGTGACGGCTTGACCGGCCAGTCTCCCTCCGCGGCGTGCAGGTCGGTGTGGCATACGCCGGTGGTGAGGACTTTGACCAGTGCCTCTCCGCGTCCCGGGGTGGGGATACGAAGGTCCTGAATCTGAAGATCCTTGCCAAATTCGGTAACTACAGCTGCTCTCATCGTCGTCATTGTCGATATTCCTTCGTCGTTGTGGCCGCAGCAAATAATGCGCAGGCATGAATTGAACATCAGGCCAGAAGCCGGGCATGATGCCCGTTGTCCGCCGAAAGCCTCGCCGGGGATGTGCGGTGAGGCCCGCGGATTGTCAGGGTGTGGATAACCCGTCACAGTTCCAGTCCGCGTCGCTGCCGTGGAACGTGATCCAGGCAGCTCTGGTCTGGAGTGTGAAGCACAATCATCGCCGGCACTTCTGCTGAGCAGGGGGATGGCTGTTGCCTAAAGCCTAGGGAAGGGAGGGTTGCGATGAGGTTGCAGCATTGTGAGTCAGGTCACCCGGGCGGGGTTGTTCCGAGTTCGGATTCCAGGCGCTCCAGGTCAGCCACCACCGCAGCCCTCTTGGGTGAGCGGGGCGGCAGCAGCTTCAGCGCTGCCATGCGGACGGCAATGTCATCGCTCGCTTCGGGAAGTTCCGCATACTGGAGCAGGGCTTCCGCGCTGCCGTCCGTTAGAACCGCCTCCCGAAGGAGTGTGGAGACGCGCCTCCGCAGCGTCACCACGCCCGGAGCCTCGGAGCGCGGCAACACCGGGCCGCGATAAATTTCCAGGGCGACCCTGTGCGCCCCGCGCTGGAGGCAACTGAGAACCTGTCCGGCGTCCGGCAGCATGTCCACGGTGAGTCTGTAGGGCCGGGATTCCGGCACGGCGGCAGGATTGAACTGGTGAAGGACTTTCCTCAACCGGACCATCTCAGCCCGAAGGGTCATGGCTGAGACTTCCCCGAACAGCATGCTGCCCAGCTCTTCGCCACTGAGACCATCCGGATGGATGCTCAGCAGGGCCAGCATTTCACTGTGCCTTGGAGACAGCGATACCGTTTTTCCTTCGATGCTGAGCAGCGCGTGGTCGCGGCCGAGCAGCTGCAGGCTGTTGCGATAGAGGCTACGGACCGCGCCGCTGGGAACCGTTCTGGGCCCGGCAGCGGAAACAGGTTTTCGCCGCCGGGCGAGCCGGTCGCGCTTCGCGGCGGCCAGCAGAAGACGCTCCACGCGCAGTTGCGCTTGTGCAGCCGCAACCGCAGCCTCTACGAGGGAGAGGGTATGCGGGGCGACTGCCATCTCGGTCCCGGTGATATCCAGGACTCCGATCACGGCACCGGTGTCTGGATCACGGAACGGCACTGCCGTGCAGCTCCACGCGTGAACAGCCCGGTTGTAATGTTCGGGACCCGAGACCTGGATGCTGCGGCCCAGTGCCAGGGCGGTTCCAGGAGCGCTAGTGCCCACGCTGGCCTCGGACCAGTCCGCGCCCTCAACGAACAGCATGCCCTCGGCACGCCGGCGCAGGGAGGCATCCCCATCGACCCATAGGAGTCTGCCCAGTTCATCCCCGACAGCCACGAGCAACCCTTGTTCGGAACTGGGCTGAACCAGCAGTTTGTTAATCACCGGCATGATTGACGCCAGCGGATGGCCGCGGCGGTACTCCTCAAGCGCCGCCCCATCGAGGAGTAACGAGGATGGCGGCATGTCAGGGTTGGCCTGCAGCCGAAGCGAACGCTTCCAGGACTCTTCAATGATCCTGCGCAGCGGCCCCTGCCCGGATCTGATGCCGGGCTGCTTCGACGCTGTAACGCGCCTGGCAGCAGACGGCGCCGGGTCCGTCGCCGGGGTTGGAAATAGCGACCGGGGACTACGCACGGTGGCTCCATTGTCTAGAGCAGAAGTGGGGCCCCAAGTGGCCCCAATCACAAGAATACCGCCGGTGTGGGTCGTGATCGCGGTGTGGCCCCGTCACAAGCTGCTGACGGAGTCCATCTAGACGCGCCCCAGGTCGTCGATGTCCTCGAGGAACTGCTGGTGCACTTCGGCGCTGACCGTGGTGCGGGTGTCGGCGATCGCATCGAGGTAGTCCTGCGTGGCAGGGCCCTTCCGGACCGACTCGCGGACTGAGGCGCTGCCGCCGGACGCCAAGCCGCCGTCGTCGTACACCGCTTTTTCCAGCGCCCGCTGGGAGGCGCTGCGGGCCGCGTACTCGATATCCGCGGGGGAGAAGCCCTCGGTGCGTTCCACCAAGAGCTCGACGTCGACGTCGTCCACCACGGTGGCGGGGATGAAGCGCTGCCACATGGCCTCGCGGGCCTGGCGGTCCGGCAGACCGATCGGGATGACGTAGTCGAAACGGCCGTGGCGCAGGAATGCGGAGTCCAGGGCGCGGATGAAGTTGGTGGCACAGACCAGCAGGCGGCCGGGCTGTTCGCGGAACGCCGGGATGATCTTAAGGAGTTCGTTGGTGACCCCCTGCAGCGGCGACGGCGGTTCGCCGGAACGCTGGGAGGCGATCTCCTCCACCTCATCGATGAACACGACTGCGTGCTCGAGTTCGGCGATCTCCAGGAAGGTCTCACGCAGCGCCCCGGCCAGCCCCTTGGGGTCGGAGGCCAGCCGGGAGGGGAAAACCTCCACGAACGGCCACTCCAGCCGGGAGGCGATGGCCTTCGCGAAGGTCGTCTTGCCGGTGCCGGGAGGGCCGAAGAGGACCACTGCGCGCGGCGGCACCACCCCGTATTCGTCGGCGAGGTCGGCCTCGGCGAGAGGCAGGACCAGCCGGCGTTCCAGCAGTTCCTTCTCGTTGCGCATGCCCGCCACGTTTTCCCAGAGGTCACGGGCCAGAATCCGGCCGCCGAGCTGGCTGAGCGGCTCGAGTTCCTGGCGCTGGACCGGGATTTTCCGCTCGAAGTAGCGCAGGTTCTTCTTCAGGGCGAAGCCGCGGCCCAGGAAGGCCTCCACCCGGGTTTCGGATTCCGGCATCAGCGCGGAGAGCTTGTTGAGCCCGTGCGGGGCCATCCTGTTTTCGACGGCGGCGAGCAGCGAGGTGCCGATCCCGCGGCCGCGGGATTCCGGGAGGGTGGCCAGGAAGACGATCCAGCCCTGGTCGTGGGCAGCCCGTCCGACTGCGGCGCCCACCACCTGCTCGCCCTGCACCGCGACGACGGCATGGTCCTTTTCGCAGGAGGCCAGGACCTCCGATAGCGCGTAGACGGGCTCCACGTTTGATTCTTTGAGGGATTCCCAGAGGTGCAGGATGCCGTCAAGATCGGCCGAATGGAAATCCCTAATCCGCCAATTGGTCATGAGCTATCTCCCGGGTGGTTCGTCGCTGAGCCATGTTGAGTCTTCCGCTGAGCATATGCGAACCGGGTGCACGAGAGGTTGCGGGGACGTTGCGTTACGCGGCGTTCCGTAACGCGGAGGAATGCCGTAGTGTCACTCCGAATCCCCGCCGCCGCTGCCCGTGGGGCGGTTGGCCACGAGCGGATACGGGCCGGTGAACCCGTCGCGGACGGCGGCGATTTCCAGGATGCGGTGCCGGCAGAGGCGCCAGCCGAGCATCAGGAGCGGGACGATGACCACGAGGGAGGCGATGGTCCAGGTTCCTACGGGCGAGTCGAATGCCATGAGGACCAGCACCGCCAGGAGGAAAGCCAGGGTGATCCAGCCCGTGACGGGTGCGCCGGGCATGCGGAACGCGGGCCGGAGCAGTTCGCCGCGGGCTGCGAGCCGGGCAAGCTGCATCTGGCACAGGACGATCATGGCCCACGTGCTGATGATGCCCAGCGATGCGACGTTCAGGACGATCTCGAAGGCCTCGGCCGGGACTACGGCGTTCAGGATCACGCCCAGGACCGCCACGCCGGCAGT
Source organism: Arthrobacter sp. ES3-54 (assembly GCF_029504395.1). Lineage (GTDB taxonomy): Bacteria > Actinomycetota > Actinomycetes > Actinomycetales > Micrococcaceae > Arthrobacter. The sequence goes on along the minus strand of NZ_JAQFIF010000026.1, from coordinate 9,427 downwards.
GAGGGCGATGCCGCCATAGGGGACACCGGACTTGTTCATCCGGCCGGCGAACTTCGGCGCCGAACCCGAAACGGACATCGACCGCATGATCCGGCCGGTGGAGTAGAGGCCCGCGTTGAGCGAGGACAGCGCAGCGGTAAGGACCACGAGGTTCATGATGGCGTCCACACCGTCCACCCCGATGGAGCCGAAGAACGTCACGAACGGGCTCTCGCCGGCCTTGTAGGAGCTGTAGGGCAGCAGCAGGGAGAGGAGCACGAGCGAGCCGACGTAGAACACCGCGATGCGCACGATCACCGTGTTGATGGCCCGCGGCATGATCTTCTCCGGGTTTTCAGTCTCGCCAGCGGCGGTGCCGATCAGCTCGATCGAGGCGTAGGCGAACACGACGCCCTGCATCACCACGATCGCCGGCAAAAGGCCGTTGGGGAACATGCCGCCGTTGTCCGCGATCAGGCTGAAGCCAACCTCCTGGCCGGCCACAGGCGTGCCGAAAATGACGAAGTAGATGCCCACGAGGAGGAAGGACACGAGCGCCACCACCTTGATGAGCGCGAACCAGAATTCAAGCTCGCCGAACACCTTGACGCTGATGAGGTTCAGGCCCAGGACCAGGATCAGGGCCGCCAAGGCCCAGGTCCACTGCGGCACGTCCGCGATGGGCGCCCAGTACTTCTTGAAGAAGTTCATGTACAGCGCGACGGCGGTGATATCCACGATCGCCGTCATGGCCCAGTTCAGCCAGTACAGCCAGCCGGTGACAAACGCGGCTTTCTCGCCGAAGAATTCACGGGCGTAGGAGACGAAGGAGCCCGACGACGGCCGGTGCATCACGAGTTCGCCGAGGGCACGCAGGATCATGAAGGCGAAGAACCCGCAGACGGCATAGCTGAGGATCAGGGCCGGTCCGGCGGTGGCGAGCCGGCCGCCGGCGCCCATGAACAGGCCGGTGCCGATGGCGCCGCCGATCGCGATCATCTGGACCTGACGGGGTTTCAGGCCCTTGTGGTAGCCCTGGTCCTCGGCGTGGAGCGCGGCCCCGGAAGCATGGGCATGCGCCGGAATGGTGTGGTCGGAGACGGCCTCTTGTTGTTGGGCTGGCAGTTTTTGGGCGCGGGCAGTATCGGGATGAGTCATGGGGGTCCTTCGGGGTTCGAGGGTGCGCTACTTGCTCAGGTTGGCCAGGCGCTGCGGGCTGAGGAGCTCGGTGAGCTGTTCGGCAGTGAGCAGCCCGTGTTCGAGCACGAGTTCCGCAACCCCCTTGCCGGTGGCGAGGGCTTCCTGCGCGATGGCCGTGGCCGTGGCGTAGCCCAGTTGGGGGTTTAGGGCGGTGACGAGGCCGATCGACTGTTCCACGGTGAGGCGCAGGTGTTCGGTGTTCGCGGTGATGCCCCGGACGCAGCGGGCCGTGAGGGTGCGGCAGGCGGCTTCCAGGTGGGAGATGCTCTTGTGGAGGCTATGGACGATGATCGGTTCGAAGGCGTTGAGCTGGAGCTGGCCGGCTTCTGCGGCCATGGTGATGGTGACGTCGTTGCCGATCACCTCGTAGGCCACCTGGCTGACCACTTCCGGGATGACCGGGTTGATCTTGCCAGGCATGATCGAGGAGCCGGACTGCACCGCGGGGAGGTTGATCTCGCCGAATCCGGCGCGCGGGCCGGAGGAGAGCAGCCGGAGGTCGTTGCAGATCTTGGAGAGTTTCACGGCCACCCGCTTGAGCACCCCGGAGAGGTGCACGAAGGCGCCGACGTCCTGGGTGGCCTCGATCAGGTCCACCGCGGTGACCAGCGGCAGGCCCGTGATCTCGGCGAGGTGCCGGCAGGCGGCCTCGGCGTACCCGGCGGGTGCGTTCAGGCCGGTGCCGATGGCCGTGGCGCCGAGGTTGATTTCGTGGATCAGCAGGTCGGCTTCGGCCAGGCGGAGCCGGTCTTCGCCGATTGTGACGGCATAGGTGCCGAATTCCTGGCCGAGTGTCATGGGGACGGCGTCCTGGAGCTGGGTGCGCCCCATCTTGACCACCGTGCGGAACTCGAGGGCTTTGGCGGCGAAGGCGTCCTCGAGCTCTGTGAGCGCCTCCAGCAGCTCCCGGGCCGCGAAGATGGTGCCGAGCTTGACCGCCGTGGGGTAGACGTCGTTGGTGGACTGGCTGAGGTTGACGTGGTCGTTCGGGTGCAGCCGGGCGTATTCGCCCTTCGGGTGCCCGAGGATTTCCAGCGCCCGGTTGGCGATGACTTCATTGGCGTTCATGTTCGACGACGTCCCTGCGCCGCCCTGGATGACGTCCACCACGAACTGTTCGTTGAGCTTGCCGTTCATTACGTCGGCGCAGGCCTCCCCGATGGCCGCGGCACGTTCGGCGTCGAGGAGCCCGAGCTCGTGGTTGGTGCGTGCGGCGGCCAGTTTCACGGCGGCCAGCCCGCGGACCAGGTACATGTTGGAGGACAGCGGCTGGCCGGTGATGGGAAAGTTCTCCACGGCCCGGAGGGTATGGACGCCCCAGTAGGCGTCGGCGGGAACATCCCGGTCGCCCAGGAGGTCGTGTTCGGAGCGGAATTCTGCGCGTGCGTCGAGCGAGGTCATGGCGGTCCTTACAGGGCTTCGGGGACGTCGGAGGTCTTGGGGGCAGCGAGGAAATCAGTGGCCTGCAGCAGCCCGACGGGCCGGCCGCCGCCCAGCACAGGGGTGGCGGCGAGGCGCGCCAAGGGCGAGGTGTCGACGTCGAGCGCGGCCAGGACCCGCACGGTGACGGGCATCCGGGCGCGGTCTCCGCCGTCGGAGACCTTCACGGCGACGGCGCGGCCGTCGGGGAGGCCCACCAGCTGGACGCCCTCGAAGCCGTCCTTGGCCACCAGGCCAGGAACCAGGCGCATCAGCGCGGTGACATCACGGTCCTCGCCCGCAACCATCTCGGGGTGGCGGCGCATGGCGTGTGCGACGGCGACTTCCGCGCCGCCGGATCCGGCGGCCGCGGCCAGGCGGCCGAAGGCACGCGCCATGCCGCGCAGCGTGAGTGCAAACAGCGGGGTGCCGCAGCCGTCAGTGGTGCTGGCCTGCGGGTCCTCCCCGGTCAGGTCCACCACGGTCCGGGCCACGAGCTGCTGCAGCGGGTGCGCCGGGTCAAGGTAATCCTGGACCGGCCAGCCGTTGATGACGCAGGTGGCAGCCATCGCGGCATGCTTTCCGGAACAGTTCTGTGCCAGCTGGGTGGCCTTACCGCCGTCACCGAGCCAGTCCTCGCGCTCGCGGGCGCCGTAGGGGAGGTCGGTGCTGTTCTTGAGATCGCCGGGCGTCAGGCCATGCAGGTCCAGGATGCGGCGCGCGCCGTCGCGGTGGGCGGCGGCACCGGAATGGCTGGCGGCGGCGAGTGCGAGGAGATCGTCCGGGAGGTCCAGGCCGGCGCGGACCATGGCGACGGCCTGCAGGGGCTTCAGGGCGGACCGCGGGTAGAACGCGGCGAGGGGATCCCCGGCAGCCAGGAGGATCCGGCCGTCCGCTGCGGTGGCGATGACCGAGCCGTAGTGGACGCTTTCGACGATGCTGTCCCGGGTCTGGACCGCGAGCGGGGCGTGCTGCGGGAGCCCCTCCGGGGCCAGCGGGGTCGGGGTGTGCGCGAGAGCGGGAGAAATCATTGCGTCCTTTGGCGGTAGCGGTCGGTGGGGTTGTGGTGGCCGGTGGAGTTGTGTTGGCGGGCCACTCTGTTGCTGACTCTGCTTTTCCTGATTCTGCTGTTCCTGACAAAGGGCGTCAGGCGCTTGCCGTCAGGCGTTGAGGATTGAGTCGAGGGCGAGGCCAACGGCATGGAGGTGCTGGCTCATGGCGATGCGCGCCGTCGCCGCGTCACCGGCTTCGATCGCGGCCAGGATGCGGCTGTGCTCCTCGTCGGAAGCGTGCTTGCGGTCCGCCACCATGTTCAGGGTCTCGGACTGGTGGGCGAGGGCATCCCGGATGTCCGCGACGACGTTTTCGAACACCTTGTTTCGGCTGGCACGCGCGATCAGCGCGTGGAAGCTGGAGTCCAGGCCCACCCAGACTTCAGGGTCGTCCTCGCCGCTCATAGCGGCAACGATGTCCCGCATGGTGTCCAGTTCCTCGGACGAACGGCGTTCGGCGGCCAACCCGGCGGCAGGAAGCTCGATATGGGGGCGGGCCTCGGTGAGGTCGCGTGCGGAGTATTGGCCCAGGACCAGATCCTTAGCCACGTGGGTGGCGACGACGAATGTGCCCCGCCCGGTCTTGGTGACCGTCAGGCCCAGGGCGGTGCAGGAGCGCAAGGCCTCGCGGACGACGGAGCGGCTCACGCCATACTGCTGGGCAAGGCTGGCCTCGGAACTCAGCTTGGCGCCGACGCCGAGCTTGCCGGATTCGATTTCGGAGCGGAGGACGTTGAAGACGGCTTCGGCGGCACTGAGGCGGGCCAAAGGCTGTCCAGCTGTCCGGCTGTCTGACAGGTTCACTCTTCAAATATGGCAGAGATCACACAGGGGTGTCAATTGTGACGGCGGCGGTCCCGGATGTCCGGGGCCGCCGCCGCCGTGTCGTGCGCCGGAGATCCGGCGGCTGGTTACTTGCCTGGGTTACTGAATCGGGTTACTTAATCGGGATACTTGACCAGTTACTTGCCTGGGCTATTTGGTCCCGGACGGGCGGGTGCGGGCCAGTGCGGTCAGGCCCGCGGCGAGCCCGATCAGTCCTGCTGCCATCCCGATCCAGCCGGCCACGGAGCCTGCATCACTTGAGGTGCTTGCTGCCGCGGCCGGGGCGGCCGCCGGCGCCGGTGTTGTTTCCGTGGATGCGGCGTGGACCGCGGTTTCGGCGTCTTTGGCCGTGGTCACGAACGAGGGGGCAGGGTGTTCGGGTTCTGCCTGGCCCTCGACCGTCTTCTCGTCCCACTTCACGACCGTCCCGTCGGTGTAGGTCTGGGACGTGGGCAGCGTCACCGTGGTGCCGGCATCCGGCAGGACTCCCACGGACAGGGAGAACGCCTGGTATTCGTTCGGGCCGATCTGGTGGGCGGCGTCTGCGGTCCAGACCACGGAGCTGGGGGCCTTGGTGACGTTGGCGCCGGCGATGGTGACCGGCTTCGGCAGATCGCTGGTGGTGACCACGGCCTTCCAGCCCTCGACGGGCTTCACCGACACCGAGGTGAACGGGGTGTCGGTGGGCAGCGTGACCTCGAGCTTGCTGGTCTTGGCCGTGGCGGACTCGTTGGGGACATTGAACGTCAGGTGGCTGTAGCCGCCCGCGGCCGGGTCATCGGAGTCCACGTGGACGTGGGCGGACGCGGCGGTAGCGCCGGCGGCGAGCAGGGCGGCGGTCATCGTGGCGGCCGCGGCGGTCTTGAGGGTACGGCGGAGGGAGGATTTCATGGCAAGGTGCCTTTCACAAAGGAATGAACGGGTGGGGGCCGGCCGGTGCGGTGTCCGTCCGGCAGTGGCGGCGGGTGGCCGCCTGCCGTCCCCGTCCGGGTGTGAAAGGGGATGGTGTCAGGCGGCGGGCGCCGGCTCCGGGGGGCCGCGCCGGGTCGGCAGCCGGCGGCCCACCCGGACCCTCGGCAGGGTAAGGAAGACCGTGCAGGGCCCGGCGGCGCGCATCGGCACCAGGCTGACAGGTTCCGGCAGCTGCACGAGCGGGCGCAGCCAGGAGCCCAGCGCGGACAGCGCCCGCTCGCCACGGGCCAGCAGCAGCGCGGTGCCGAGGGTCGCCACCGCGTGGGCGGCGAACATGGCCCCGCCCATGTCGGCCGCGGACACCGCCATGGACGGGTGGAGCATCTCCGGAGGAATCACAGCCGCCGCATGGCCGGGATGGTTGTTGGCCATCCGTGCGGACACGCTCACGGGCGCCGCGGCGGACAGTGCGCCGAACGACCAGTGCAGCCACAATTGCCCCACGCCGAGGAGGCCGGCCAGGGCGATAAAGTTCAGGCGGAAGCGGGTCAGGACCGCCACCGGGACCATCGCCACGGCACACAGCGCCGTCACGATCGCCGGCTCGGGCAGCCGCCCGCCGCCGGCCAGGTGCCCGCCGGCTGCCAGCGCCACGATGAGGGATCCGATCAGCCCGGTGCGGAAAAGCCGGAAGGAAGCGCGCGCCATCGTGAGCAGTCCTCTCCGGATTCCCTGGGTGGGCTGATTTTCTAAGGTCCCTTAAATCCTACGGGCCATTTTGCACCGCCACGCGCCACCCGGCAGGACCGCCCATTATGTGACGGTGGGCGCCAGGGATGCCGAGTCAGCTGCGTCCGCAGGCTCCATCGGCTCCGCCGCACCGGCCCCCGCACCGGCCCCGCCGGTACGAACGTGCCGAAATGACGCTGTGCAGCCGCGTGTGCCGGTTCTATACTGGAATTGCCCGCAAAACGGCACGTTCGTACCTATAGACTCAGATCAATCGGACGTATCTTGATCGACGGGAGGCGGCCATGGAGAACTCATTTCCGGACGAACTCGCTGCCGAGGCCCGGGCCCGGCGCGGTTCGCTCCGGCTGAGCCAACGTGAACTAGCCGAACTGGCCGGGGTCTCAGAGCGGTTCGTCCGGTTCGTCGAACAGGGCAAACGCACGGTTCAGTTGGATTCCCTGCTGGCGCTCCTGGACACGTTGGGGCTGGAGCTCCGGGTCCAGACTCGGACCAGCGCCGCTGCCCGGGCCCTCGCCGGCCCGCGGGCAGGGAGTGAACTGCGGGCCAACAATGAGCTGCGGGACGCCCCAGAAGTCCGGCCATGAGGCACCGCATCGCGGATATCTACAAGGCCGGCGTGCTGGCGGCGCGGCTGGAACGCCACGACGGCGGCACCCGATTCAGCTACTTGCCGGCTTACCTGGCGTCCGGGGGCCCCGCCGTCGCGAGTTCCCTGCCGCTGACTCCGGAGCCCGTGCTGTCCGCGGCGGGGGCAGCCCCGCCGTATTTCACCGGGCTCCTGCCGGAGGGCCGGCGGCTGAACGCACTGCGCCGCTCCATCAAGACCAGCGTGGACGATGAGCTGTCCCTGCTCATCGCGGCAGGTGCCAACCCCGTGGGTGACGTGCAAATCGTTGGCCATGGCGAGAAGCTGGACCCGGACGAGCACGCCGTCGAGCTTGACCCCGCTACACCCGTGGATTTCGACGCCCTGCTGGGAGACTCCGGGCTGATCGATCCCGTGGCGCTAGCGGGCGTGCAGGACAAGCTGTCCGCAGGCATGATCTCCATGCCTGTGGCCAGCGCTGAAAGGCGGTACATCCTCAAACTCAACGCTCCCGAGTTCCCGCACGTCGTCGAAAACGAATACGTGATGTTCCGGTACGCCGCCCGGCTTCGGATCCCGTTGAGCCGGGTCCAGCTGATCCGCGACGTCGCCGGCCGGCCGGGGTTGCTCGTTGAGCGCTTCGACCGGGTACCTGTCTCCGGGGAGCATGTCTCCAGGGCCTCGGGGCCCAAAGCAGCGGCCGGATCGCCGCGGGCGGTGCAGAGGCTCGCCGTCGAGGACGGGGCACAGGTGCTGGGGCTTTACCCTGCGGACAAGTACAACGTGGGATACGGGCAGGTGTGCCATGCACTGGCGGCGTATTGCGCTGCGCCGCTACCCGCGATGCGGAATTTGGCCCTCCAGGCGGCATTTGCGTGGCTGACGGGCAACGGTGACCTGCACGCGAAGAACGTTTCCATGGTGCAGCAGCCCGCCGGGGAGTGGTCCATTGCGCCCGTGTACGACATCCCCTCCACTGTTGTCTACGGGGACAAGACACTGGCCCTGACCCTGGACGGCAAGCGGACGGGGGTTTCCCGGAAGCACTTCCTGGGCTGGGCCGCGGGGATGGGGCTGACTGAGCGTGCCGCCGTCCAGGTGCTGGAGCTGGCGCTGAGGGCTTCGGAGCCGCTACTGGCGGACCTTCAGGCGGGCACGGCGTTCCGCGCTATGACCGACGACGGCGCCTCGCCGTTTTCGGCGATTGTCACCCGCGATTGGGTCAAGGAGCTCAAGCACCGGCGCAGGCTGCTGGCGGGGTGAGGCCGCCGGCGTCGGCCATTGGCGGATTATGCCGGCCTCGTCTCTGCCGGCGTCGGATGATGTTGCGTGAACCCTTAAAGGTGCTGGATGCCGGCCCGCTGCATGGCGTCTTTGTAGACTTCAACGTTCTTGGCGAGGAGCTCTTCCTGCTTGGCCGGAGAGACTGCGAAGGCGCGGCCGCCGAGCGCAGTGGCCTTGTAGATCTTGACGCCATGGTTCTTCAATGAGGAATGGTAGGTCTTCTCGAAGAGCGTCAGGAAAGAGTGGGCGTCGGCGCCGTGGGCAATAACGGCCGAGACTCGCTTGTTGATCTTGAGGAACTGGCGGAACGGCCGCAGGCCGTCCGTCTTTTCCTGGACGTTCAGCGCCGAGGAAGCGTCAGGATCGCGGATCCACGGATAGGCGTTCCACGGCATCACATAGCGGGGATCCAGCTCCGCGGCCTCGTAGATGGAGGTGGCGCGGCGGGCGGCCTCATCGTCGTTGAAGTGCGAGAGAAAGCCCGATTCCGTGCCCTTGCCGGGGCTGATATGCAGGCTGACGATCCGGCATTCGTCCTCATCATGGATGGGGTCGATGTACGGAACCACCGATCCAGGCTTCTTTTCCATGAGTTCGTCGCACAGCTGCGTCACGGCGGCGATGTTTGGCTCCTGCAGCAGGGTCTTCTTTTCGTCCCAGTCAATCGTCACGATTTCTCCCTCAGCACTTGGCGTCCAGAATCAGGCGGCTTCCTCCACTCTACGCTTTCGCAGCAGGGGGTGTTTCGGCCGGGGCCCTTATGGCCGGTCTCCGCCGTGGGGGGCCGTCAAGATGGTCTTCGTCCTGGGGCCCGTGGCTTGCGGCCACCCTGTTGCCGCAGGTCAATATCTCCGGGAACGTTGAGTCGTTGCCTCAGATGAAATCCACCGTTCGTTGATGGCGGGTTTGATCGGGGCAGGCTGTTTGGCAGTGGCGATGGTTTCGAGCCGGCCGGTGAGGGCAAGAATCTGTCGTGAGAGGGCGGCTGGCCGGATCTTCTTGTAGCAGGCGTTCATCCGGATCACGGGCATCCGTGCGAGGGCCGGGTCGGCTGCGGCGCGCCGGTGCGGGGTCGCGGCCCGGTCATGGGTTTTGCTCACTTTGGCTCCGTGGCGGACCTTGGCGATGAGTTTTTGCTGGGGCAGCAGGTAGTTGGTGAAGATCCGGTCCAGCTCCCAGATCTCGTTGAGCAGCTCCAGTTCCGCAGCGGTGTCATAGCGAAGGTAGCCGACCAGCTCACGGACCCGGGACCAGTTCTTCTGCTCCACGTGGCCGCCGTCGACCCTTCTATAGTTGTCAAGCGCGGCAGGACTCCGGGTTTTTAGCGTTGAGTGTTCGGTAGACCCGTCGGGCGAGATAGCGTTTGACGCACCGGCGGATTTCCTTTTTGTTCCGTCCTTCGGCTTGTCGTTTCTGG
>NZ_JAQFIF010000025.1 GCF_029504395.1 Arthrobacter sp. ES3-54 | reverse complement strand
AAACGCTCGACTGGGATACCCCAGCCGAGCGTCTGCGTGATCTACTAATGACCACCTAGCCACCAGCGGTGTTGCAACGACCCCTTGAAACCGCCAAGGGCGGCCCGCCGCCGTCGCAGTTAAGCAGGTCCTACTGCTAAGCCGGGTCTACTCTGCGGACGTGAACCGCGGGGAGACCAAGTTCTCCCGGCACGCCCTGGCGGCTGCCTCGGCGTCGCCCAGGCCCCCTGCTCCGGGCTGAGGGTTGACGCCTGCCGGTATCCGACCATGCAATGTATTGCATATTTGTGTATTGCGTATTTGCTGTTCACCCAGCCGTTTCCCACCGCGAGCGAAGGACCGACGATGGCCATCACCGATTTTGAGCGCTACCCCCTGATGTTTGGACCGAGTCCGATCCACCCGCTGCCGCGGCTCAGCGCGCATCTGGGCGGGGCGCAGATCTGGGCGAAACGGGAGGACGTCAACAGCGGCCTCGCCTTTGGCGGGAACAAGACGCGCAAGCTCGAATACTTCGTTCCGGATGCCCTGGCGCAGGGCGCGGACACCCTCGTCTCGATTGGCGGCTACCAGTCCAACCACACCCGCCAGGTTGCGGCGGTGGCCGCGAAACTCGGCCTCAAGGCCCGCCTGGTTCAGGAAAACTGGGTCGACTGGCCGGATCCGCTGTCCGACCGTGTGGGCAACATCCTGCTCTCGCGCATCATGGGCGCCGACGTCCGGCTGGAGAGTGCGGGCTTTGACATCGGCATCCGCAGCAGCTGGGAAAACGCGATCGAGGAGGTCAAAGCCGCCGGCGGGAAGCCGTACCCGATCCCGGCCGGCGCGTCCGACCACAGGCTGGGCGGGCTGGGCTTCGCCAACTGGGCCTATGAGGTGGAAGAGCAGGAGCGCGAGCTCGGCATCTTCTTCGACACGATCATCGTCTGCACCGTCACGGGCTCTACCCACGCAGGGATGATCGCGGGTTTTGCCGGCCAGGACAAACCACGCCGGGTTATCGGCATCGATGCTTCCGCGACCCTGGCGAAGACCCGCGGCCAGGTTGAACGCATTGCCCGGAACACCGCCGAGCTGATCGGCCTGGGCCGGGAACTCCGTGACGACGAAATCAACGTCATGGAGGGCTGGGCCGGGGACCGCTATGGAATTCCCGTCGACTCCACCCTGGAAGCCATCCGACTGGGCGCCTCGCTCGAGGCGATGATCACCGACCCCGTCTACGAGGGCAAGTCCCTGGCCGGGCTGATCGACCTCGTGAAAAGCCGGGAGATTCCGGCCGGCAGCAACGTTCTTTACGCCCACCTGGGTGGCCAGATCGCCCTCAACGCCTACAGCGGGCTCTTCCGGTCCTGACACGGCGCACCACGGCGGCGGGCTTCCTGGCAGGGGACCCGCCGTCGTCGTTAAGCCCCGCCAGCGCCGGAAAAAAAGAAATCAAGAAATTTCCGATTGGTGCGTAACCTTTCGGGCCCGCCCAGCGATTACCTCTTTGTAAGCGCCGCCGGAGTTCGGACCCCCCACCAGACACCGGCTGGCCTTCCACCGTAAGCGCCGACCGGCGCCTTCCCCCTATCTGGTCTCCGGTCGGCCCTTTACCGTAAGCGCTTGCCGGCGCCCGCCCCCATCGGGCGCCGGCCAGCCTTCCATGGCGAGAGCGGGCTGTCGACTGCCCCATGAGGCCTTAGCCCGCCTTCCCCCAAAAAAACAAAGGATGTACTGCTGTTATGAAGAGTGTTAGCAAGACGACCAAGATTGCTGTCGGCGCCGCCATCCTGGCGGTCGGAGGTTTCTCCGGCATCGGACTGGCCAACGCGGCCCAGATGTCCAGCACCGAGCAGGCTGAAGTGAATCACGCTACGCCCGCCACCCCGGCCACCCCTGCCGTTCCGGCCACGCCTACGCTCCCGGCAAAGCCCGCCGTCCCGGCCGTCCCCGCAGTTCCGGCGGCACCGTCGACTGATGGCACGGCCAAAGGCCACACCGACGCCGACGCCGACGCCGACGTTGAGGGCACCGAGGGCTCAGTCGAAGGCTCCGTTGACGCGGACCAGGACGGCGCCACCGTCAAGGGCGACGCCAGCGTCAAGGGTGCTGCCGGCGAGGCACGCGCCAACGCCAACGTCAAGGCTGCAGTTCCGGCGACCCCGGCCGTCCCGGGTGCCAATGGCGTTCCGGCAACGCCGGCTGTTCCGGCAACCCCGGCCGCACCGTCCGTCGAGATGCCCCAGCACGACAAGTAATATCCAGCTGTATAGCTTGGACCCGGCACGGGTCTGACAGCAAGGAGGGAGCCCTCACTTTGAAGGGCTCCGGGGTGCGGCCGCTAGACTTGCGGGGGCCGCACCCCAGCAGTAACGGAAGGACAGCTTCTTGGCACAGCAGCTAAGCGACGACGAATTGTCAGCCGCTTTAGCTGGTGACCCTTCTGGTTTCAGCGCGGTGTACGCGGTCATTTCCCCGGCCGTGCTGGGCTACTTCCGGGCCCGGGGCGTGGACGACGCCGAGGCCCTGACCCAAGACGTGTTCGTGGACGTCCTGCCGAAACTGGCCGGCGTCAGCGGCGGCCACACGGGTTTGCGGACGTTCATTTTCTCCGTCGCCCACGCCCGGCTGGTCGACTACAGGCGGCGGGCAGAGCGCACCCCGCGCCTGGCCGAATACGATCCCTTGAACGACGCGCGCTACTCGGCATCGGCCGAGGACGAGGTGCTCGGATCCCTGGGCGGTATCTCGGACACTCTCGCGAGGCTCAACGAGGAGCAACGGGAAGTCCTGGTCCTGCGGATCGTCGCGGACCTTTCCATCGAACAGGTGGCCGGCATCATGGACAAGACGCCGGGTGCCATCAAGCAGCTTCAGCGCCGCGGGCTCAGTGCCCTGCGCGAACTCGTAACCGAAAAGGACCACGCAGCATCATGACCGGCACCCGCGAACCCCAGCAGGATGGCAGCATCCAGGCGATGCTGAGCGACTCCGGCCTCGCAGCCGCGACCGAGCTCCGGAGCGCGCTCGAACAGCTCCGTGCCGTGGTCCCGGACGCGGCTCCCGCCCCCCGCGCCGACCTCGCGGCACTACTCGCCGCCGGGGCGGTCGGTCCAGCCCCTGTCCTAGCCACGACGACGGCGCTGCCCACGGTCGCGTCCGCGAAGTATGCCGCCGATGAATCGCTGCCGACCAGGGTCGCGAGCCTCGCCGAGTGCCGCCGCCGGAAGCGCCGGCTGGCAATCGTCGGTGGCGCTGTCGTCGGTGCCATGACCCTTGGTGCCGGTGCCGTGGCGGCATCCAGCGAGGACTTCCGGCACAGCGTCAGCGAGACCGTCGACGTCATCTTCCAGCCCGCGGGGCCCGGTACACCGGCCCCTGAGCATGTCCAGCCGTCGACGTCGCCGTCCTCGGTCCCGGCCCTTCCCGCGCCAGCACGTACGTCCGGTCCCGGCACGCCCGGGGCTGCATCTACCGACGAGGGAACGCCAAACAGCTCAGGCACCCCGGGCTCCACGGAGACCGGACACACGCCGCCCGCCGTCGGCCGCGGCGGTATCCTGCCGACACCCGGCAAGAGGCCTGAATCGCCCGGCCTTCCGGGCGGCGGGAGAAACGGAGACAAGGACCTGCCCCGCGTCCCGGGCAGCATCATCCCAACCCTGCCCGGCGTCGTTCCGACCAAGGCCCCCGGCCAGCCCTAAACCGCCTTTTAACCCAGTTGCGCTATCACTTTTGGCTGTTCTGAGCGCTGGGAACGACCCTAAGTGATAGCGCAACGGGTGGGGTGGCGGCGGCTGCTGTCAGCCCGGCTGGTGTTAGGCCAGGACCTGCCTTTTGGAGGAGATGACGCCGGTGTCGAAGCCGGCCAGGTGCAGGCCGCCGTGGAACCGGGCATGCTCAATCTTCACGCAGCGGTCCATCACGACGTCGAGGCCGGCAGCTTCGGCCTCCTTGGCCACGTCCTCATGCCACGAGCCCAATTGCAGCCAGAGGGTTTTGGCGCCGACGGCGATGGCCTCGTCCAGGACACCCGGCAGGTCACCGTGCTTGCGGAACACGTCCACAATGTCCGGGCTTTCCGGCAGCTCCGCCAGTGACGCGTACGTCGGCTGCCCCAGAATTTCCTTCACCACCGGGTTCACGAAGTAGACCTTGTACCGGGTGGAGGACTGCAGGTAGGTGGCCACGAAATAGCTCGCGCGCGACGGCTTGTCCGAGGCGCCCACAATCGCGATCGACTTCGCCTGCCGCAGCAGGTTCAGCCGCTCCGGCGCCGACGGGCCGGTCCAGGTCCTGGCTTCTTCCGTGCTCATGCGTTCGCTCCGATCGTGCAGGCTGCGGCTTCAGCCGCTTCGGCAGGCAGTGCGTCCGCGAGCGGTTCCACGGCGTGCTGGGACGCGGCGTCGAGCGCCTGGTCCAGGTCCCAGAGGATGTCGTCGATGTCTTCGAGCCCGATCGAGATCCGGACGAGGTCCTCGGGGACACCGGCGGACTCGAGCTGTTCGGGGCTGAGCTGCTGGTGGGTGGTGGACCCGGGGTGGATGACCAGGGTCCGGGAGTCGCCCACATTGGCCAGGTGCGAGGCCAGCTGCAGGGCCTCAATGAACTTCTGGCCCGCGGCGCGGCCGCCCTTGACGCCGAAGGAGAAGACCGAGCCGGGGCCCAGCGGCAGGTACTTCTTGGCCCGCTCGAAGTGCGGGTGTGAGGGCAGGCCGGAGAAGTTCACGTAGGCCACGCGCTCGTCCGCCTCGAGCCACTCGGCCACGGCCTGCGCGTTCTTCAGGTGCTCGTCGAGGCGCTGGGGGAGCGTTTCCACGCCCTGCAGCAGCTGGAAGGCTGACTGCGGGGACAGTGCCGGGCCGATGTCGCGCAGCTGTTCGCAGCGCAGCTTGGTCAGGAACCCGTACTCGCCGAAGTTGCCCCACCAGGACACGTTCCCGTAGGACGCCACCGGCTCGGTCATCGTGGGGAAGTTTCCGTTGCCCCAGTCGAAGCGGCCGCTTTCCACGATCACGCCGCCCAAGGTAGTGCCGTGGCCGCCGAGGAACTTGGTGGCGGAGTGGATCACGATGTCCGCCCCGTGCTCGATCGGCCGCACGAGGTACGGCGTGCTCAACGTGGCGTCGACGACGAGCGGGACGCCGGCGTCGTGCGCCACCTGCGCGAGCCCCTCAAGGTCCTGGACCTCCGAGGACGGGTTGGCCACCACCTCGACGAAGATCGCTTTGGTGTTTTCCCGGACCGCGGCGGCGTAGTCCGCCGGGTCGGTGCCTGGGACGAACGTGGTGTCCACGCCGAAGCGGCGCAGCGTGACGTCCAGCTGGGTCACCGTGCCGCCGTAGAGCTGGGACGCGGCGACGATGTGGTCCCCGGCCTGAGTCAGCGCGGCGAAGGTGATGAACTCCGCCGCCATGCCCGAGGACGTCGCCACGGCGCCGATGCCGCCCTCCAGGGAGGCGATGCGCTCCTCGAACGCGGCCACGGTGGGGTTGCCGATCCGGGAGTAGATGTTGCCGTATTTCTGCAGCGCGAAGAGGTTCGCGGCGTCCTGGGTGTCCTTGAACACGAAGGAGGTGGTCTGGTAGATCGGCACGGCACGGGCGCCGTGCTCGGCGTCGGGGGTGCCTCCGGCGTGCAGCGCGCGGGTGCGGAAACCGAACTTGCGGTCAGCCATTACGCGGCCACCTCAACGTTTGCCACTGGGGTCTGGGAGAGGTCCAGCTCGACGCCGTTCTTGCGTGCCAGGTCCGCCTCGAGTTCGCGGACGATCGGCAGGATGTCCTGACCGAACGCGGCGACTTCCTCCTGGAAGTGCAGGTAGCCGGTGAGGAACAGGTTCACGCCGATCTTCTTGTACGCCACGATCCGTTCGGCGATCTGCTCCGGGGTGCCGATCAGCTGGGTCTTGAAGCCGTCGTTGTACTGGACCAGGTCCTCGAAGCTGGAGTCGGCCCACATGCCCTTGCCGTCCTTGGTGGACGCTCCGGCCTCCTGCACGGCGGCGCGGAACCCCTCGACGGCGGGCTTGTGCGCCTTCTCGACGATCTCGCGGAGGGTGTCGCGGGCTTCCTTTTCGGAATCGCGGGCGATCACGAAGCCGTTGAGGCCAAACCTGGGGGAGGGCAGTGAACTCTCGCTCCCGCGACCGGCAGCCCCGGACGCGGCGACAACGCCGGCGATGTTCTCCTTGAACCCCTCGAGGTCCTTGCCGTTGGAGAAGTACCAGTCGGCCACCCGGCCGGCCGTGGCCTGCGCGGCCGTGGAGTTGCCGCCGAAGAAGATCTCCGGGTGTGCCCGGCCCGGCACGTCCACCGGTGCCGGGTTCAGGGTGAAGTCGGTGATGTTGTAGTACTTGCCGGACTGGCTGTATTCCTGCTCGGTCCAGAGCCCGCGGAGAACCTTGATGAATTCCTCGGTGCGGACATAGCGCTCGTCATGCTCGAGCCATTCGAGGCCGAAGTTCTCAAACTCCGCCTTGAGCCAGCCCGAGACGATGTTCACGGCGGCGCGGCCGTTGGAGATATGGTCCGCGGTGATGATGAACTTCGCCAGCACACCGGGGTGCCACATGCCGGGGTGGACGGCGGAGATCACCTTGAGGCGCTCGGTGGCGGCCAGCAGCGCCAGACTGAACGAGGTGGCCTCGTGCTGCTTGTCTGCGCCGTAGGAGGCGGCGTAGCGGGTTTGGGTCAGGGCGTATTCGAAGCCGGAGTTTTCCGCGATCCTGGCCAGCTTCTTGTTGTACTCGAAGTCCCAGCCGGTGCGCTGTTCGATGGTGGAGACCACCAGGCCGCCGGAGACATTGGGAACCCAGTAGGCGAACTTGAGCGGTTCGGAAAGTCGGGCGACGTTGCTGATTTCACTCATGAGTGGTCCTTTACTTCCGGGGTATTTCGGGTGCGCAGCACATCCTGGATGTCCGCGATGGATGGTTCGTTCTGAAGCGACGTGGTGTCCCCGAGCGTGGTTCTTTCGAACAGCTGGGTCAGCAGCCGGCGCATGATCTTGCCGCTGCGGGTCTTGGGCACATCGGGAACGACGACGACGTCCCGCGGCTTCGCGATCGGCCCGATCGCCTTCGCGACGTGGGCCTTCAGCTCGGACGCGATGTCCTCGGTGGCCGCCGAATCCTTCAGCACCACGAACGCGACGATCGCGTGGCCGGTCTTGGGGTCCGCGACCGGGCAGACGCCGGCCTCCACCACGTCCGGGTGGGAGACGAGCGCCGACTCGATCTCAATGGTGGAGAGCAGGTGTCCCGAGACGTTGAGGGTGTCATCCACCCGCCCGAGGATCCAGATGTCGCCGTCGTCGTCGTACTTGGCGCCGTCACCGGCGAGGAACCAGCCCTGTTCGGCGTATTGGCGCCAGTACGAATCGAAGTAGCGGCGCGGGTCCCCCCAGACCGTCCGGGCGATCGCCGGTCCGGGGGAGTCCACCACGATGAAACCCTGGACGCCCGGCGGAACCGTATTGCCGGCGTCGTCCACGATGCGCGTGCTGACGCCGGGCAGCGGGCGGGCCGCGCAGCCTGGCTTGAACGCGGCGTCCGTCGGGGCGGGGGAGAGGATGGTGGCGCCGGTTTCGGACTGCCACCAGGTGTCCACCACCGGGGCGGTGCCGGCGCCGATGTTGGTCCGGAACCAGCGCCAGGCCTCGGGGTTGATGGCCTCGCCCACCGTGCCGAGGAGACGGATGGAGGAGAGGTTGTACGTGTCCGGGACGCCGTCCGGGAACCAGCCCATGAGGGAGCGGACCAGGGTGGGCGCGGTGTAGTACTGCGTGACCCGGTAGCGTTCGATGATCTCAAAGTGCCGGCCCGGGTGCGGGGTGTTGGGTGTGCCCTCGAAAATGACCTGCGTGGCGCCGTTGGAGAGCGGGCCGTAGAGCTCGTAGGTGTGCGCGGTGACCCAGGCGAGGTCGGCCGTGCACCAGTGCACGTCTTGGTCCCGCAGCGCGGGGTCGGGGTTGCTGAACAGGTGCTCGAAGCTCCAGGACGCCTGCGTGAGGTAGCCGCCGGAAGTGTGGACCAGGCCCTTGGGCTTGCCGGTGGTGCCGGAGGTGTACATGATGAACAGCGGCGTCTCGGCGTCGAACGCCTCGGCTTCGTGGACGTCGGAGGCGGTCCCGACGGCGTCGTGCCACCACACATCGCGGCCCGCGGTCATCGGGACGGTCCCGAGCTCATCCGCCGGAGTGGTCCGGTTGACCACCAGGACGTGCTCGATCGCGTTGTCGCCGGAGACGGCGGCATCCGCGTTGTCCTTGACCGGCACGGCGGTGCCGCGGCGGAACTGGCCGTCGGTGGTGACCAGGAGCTTGGCGCCGGTATCCTCCACCCGGAACTTCAAAGCCTCGGCGGAGAAACCGCCGAAGACCAGGGAATGGATGGCGCCGATGCGGGCCACGGCGAGGGTGATGATCACGGTTTCGGGGATGACCGGGAGGTAGATGACCACGCGGTCACCCTTGGTGATGCCCAGGTCCAGGAGGGCATTGGCGGCCCTGGACACCTCGCGCTGGAGTTCGGCGTAGGTCACGGCACGGCGGTCACCGGGCTCGCCCTCGAAGTGCAGGGCCACTTTGTCCCCGCGTCCCGCCGCTACATGGCGGTCGACGCAGTTGTAGGCGACATTGAGCCTGCCGCCTTCGAACCAGGTGATCTGCGGGCCGGTGCCAGCCTCGACGTCGGCCGGGACGCGGCGGTGCGCGGAGTGCCAGGGCTTGCCGCCGTCCGTGGAGCCGGCGGGCAAGTCCGCCCAGTCGAGGCGGAGGGCCTGGGTTTCCCAGAACGCAACCGTCTCTGCCTGGAGGGTCCCTGCGGTGGCTGTGCCGCTGTGCCGGGGGGTGGTGCTGCGGTGACGCGCCGGTCCGTCGGTGGGGGCGCCGTGCACTGCGCCGTCCGTGGGCTCGGTCAGGGACCATCCCGAAGAGCCGCGAGAGGAGCCGGGCGCGTCACGCAGCCCTGCTTCGTTCGCCGTCGCGTCCGAAGTGGTTTGTGGGGATGCCTCGGACACGGTCCGGGCAAAGGTGGGCAGGGCGGAAGAATTCTCAGGGGTCAT
Organism: Arthrobacter sp. ES3-54; assembly: GCF_029504395.1. Classification (GTDB taxonomy): domain Bacteria; phylum Actinomycetota; class Actinomycetes; order Actinomycetales; family Micrococcaceae; genus Arthrobacter. The sequence continues at coordinate 29,697 of NZ_JAQFIF010000025.1, read as the reverse complement.
TGCGGCACTCCATCGGTCCTGGCAGTAGCACCCTGGTTCCTCCAGTTCCCTCGAATTGCATCGAAAGAGAGCGGAACAGTTCCGTGGGAATGGTCGTCTCACGTCACCGGGGGTTGCTGCGGCTTCATCGATCCAGGTCTCTCGGCCGCTCGGGATGGTCACTACCTACTAGAACCGAAGTGCAGGATTCCACAAAATCCGCGCCTTCGGCGCTGTAATATTCGTTCACGGCGGTGCGCGGACGGTTGGAATCAGTCATTTATTCGACGATTGCCCGGAAAGGTTGCAGGAGTATGGTTGATGCATGGCCCACGTTAACGATCCGGCAGTCATTGACCGCCTCATGCGAACCAAAGGCACGTGGGCGGTGGTCGGCCTGACCACCAACCAGTGGCGCTCGGCGTACGAGGTCTCCCTGTATGTACGTGACCGGATGGGCATGGAAATCATTCCGGTCAACCTGCCCGGAGACGACGTCCACGGCGAGAAGGGGTACCGCTCCCTGGCGGAGATCCCCGCGGCGAAACACCCGATCGACGTCGTGGACTGCTTCGTCAACTCCCAGAAGGTGGGGGCCGTCATAGACGAGGCCATCGCCGTGGGCGCCAAGGCCGTCTGGCTGCAACTGGGCGTCTTCGATGACGCCGCGGTGGAGCGCGCCAAGGCCGCCGGGCTGGACGTCGTCGTGAACGAGTGCCCCGCCCGCGAAGGGTGGCGCGTTGGCCTCTAGCGGCCCAGGAAACACGATCAACAGGTTTGGAAGAGTCGGTTACAAAATGTGACCGGCTTTTTCCGTATCCGCCACCTTGCCGTGTGAGATGGATTCATAACCATCCCGAGCGGCTGAGAGATCTGGCTCCGTGACGCCGCAGCAACCCCCTCGATGAGGACGGTGCTACCGCCAGGACCGATGGAGAAGGCGCCGTCTTCCGCTCGGATTTCCGGCCCTGGCAGCCTGAATCCCGGAGGCAGCGCTTTCCCGGCATACGCCAGGAGACCGCATATGAGTACTGAAACACGCCCGCAGAAAATGACCGGGAAGGTGGCCGTTGCCAGCTTCATCGGCACCACCATTGAGGGCTACGACTTCGTCCTGTACGGCCTCGCCGCGGCGACCGTATTCGGCCCCCTCTTCTTCGCCCCGGCCGACCCCCTCGTGGGCACGATTGCCGCGTTCGCCACCTACGCCGTCGGGTTTGTTGCCCGGCCCATCGGCGGTGTGCTGGGCGGCCACTACGGCGACAGGATCGGCCGGAAATCTGTCCTCGTGGCCTCGCTGCTCTTGACCGGACTGGCCACCACCGCAATCGGGCTCCTGCCCACCTACGCCCAGATCAGCTGGGTGGCGCCGGCCCTGCTGCTCCTCCTGCGCGTGATCCAGGGCATCGGATACGGGGCCGAGTGGGCCGGTGCCGCCCTCATGACCGTGGAACACGCGGCCCCCAAAAAACGCGGGCTGACTTCCAGCGCCACGCAACTGGGCCCAACCTCCGGCATGCTCCTGGCCACCGGCGTCCTGCTGGTGCTGGAGAACTCGCTGAGCGATGAGCAGTTCCTGGCATGGGGCTGGCGCGTGCCCTTCGTTGCGAGCCTGGTCCTGGTGGCCGTGGGCCTGGCCATCCGCCTTTCCGTCGAGGACAGCCCGGAGTTCAAGCACGTTCAGTCCGTCCAGACTGTTGCGGGCCGCCCGGTGCTGGAGAGTTTGAAGACACACCCACGCGAGATCCTGCTGACCACGGGCCTCCGCATTGCCCAGAACGCCTTCTACTACGTCTATACCGTTTTCATCCTGACGTACCTGACCCAAGTGTCCGGCACCGACCGCAATACCGGGCTGACGGCAGTCCTGATCGCGTCGGCGCTGGGCCTTGTCACCGTGCCGGTCTGGGGCGCGTTGTCTGACCGGTTCGGCCGCCGATCGGTCTATCTCTTCGGCGGGCCAGCGCTGCAGCCATCATTCCGTTCTTCTGGCTGTTGGACACGGGCAACATCCTGCTGATCATCCTCGGCGTCGTGGCCGGCCTCAACATCGGGCATGACGCGATGTACGGCCCGCAGGCGGCGTTCTTCTCGGAACTCTTCAGCACACGTGTCCGCTTCAGCGGGGTGTCCATCGGCTACCAGATCGGTTCGGTGCTCGGCGGCGGGCTGGCACCGCTGGTCGCCACGGCCCTGTTGGCCGCCGGCGGCGGAAATCCGGTCTGGGTGGTCGTCTACTTCCTCGCCGTCTCGGCCATCACCATCGTGGCCACCCTCAAGTCACCGGAGACGAAGGACCGCGCCCTCGGCGAAACCGAACTGCCGGGTGAAGCACGTGCCGAAGCGGCCGCTGAAAGCCGGGAACCCGCCGTCGCGCGCTGACCACACGTTTTTCATGAATTTCGCATTGCCATGATTTTCACATTGCAAGGAAAGGGGCCCCATGGCCACCGCTGACACTGCACACCCTGACGGACGGCCCAGGCTGCTGCTGAGCGCCTTCGTTATGAACACCACAAGCCACATCATGGGCGGCCAATGGCGGCACCCGGCGGCGCAGCAGCACCGCTTCAATGAGCTGGAGCTGTGGACCAGCCTGGCCCGGCAGCTGGAGGACGCCAAGTTCGATGTGATGTTCTTCGCCGACGTGGTGGGCCTGTACGGGAACGACGACGGCGGCTGGGCCCCGCACGTGCGGCGCGGCATGCAGGTGCCTGCCAACGACCCGCTGATCCTCCTCGGTGCGCTCGCCGCCACGACGCGCAACATCGGTCTGGCGGCGACGTCATCGGTGGTCCAAAGCCACCCCTTCCAGTTCGCCCGCCAGATCTCAACCCTGGACCACCTCTCCCAGGGGCGTGCGGCATGGAACATCGTGACCAGCGCGGCGGAGAACGCCCACCGGAACTTCGGCGACGGCCTGGTCGCCCACGATGACCGCTACGCCTGGGCGGACGAATACGTGGCGGCCGCCTACAAACTGTGGGAAGGGTCGTGGGACGACGGTGCGCTGGTCCAGGACAAGGCGAACGGCATCCACGCGGATCCGGACAAGGTCCACAAGATCTACCACCGCGGCGACCGGTACTCCATCGACGGGCCGCACCTGTCCGCTCCCTCGCCGCAGCGCACACCCGTGCTGTTCCAGGCCGGCAGCTCCGGCCGCGGGCAGCAGTTCTGCGCCGCCCACGCCGAGGCCACCTTCATGCTGTCCCCGAACCCGGCCGCAGCAGCCGAATACACCGCGTCCGTGCGGCAGCAGGCCGTCGCCGCCGGGCGGCTCGCCGAGGACGTGAAGTTCTTCCAGGGGCTCCACTTCATCGTCGCAAGCACCGAGGCGGAAGCCGCCCGCAAGGCCGCGGAGCTGGACGAGTACCTGGACTCCGGGGCGCTGATCGCCCACATCGGCGGCGGAGCCGGCGTGGACCTCGGCGGCCTGGATCTCGATACCCCGCTTGGCGAGTTCCACACCGAAGGCACCCAGGGGCACCTGGACAGCCTGCGCAGATCGGTGCCCGGCGGCAACCCGACCCTGCGTGATGTGGCCAATTTCCGCAGCCGTGCCCACCGCGTCCTGGGGACCCCGGAACAGATCGTGGACCGCCTCGAGGAGTGGCAGGACGCCGGCGTGGACGGCATCAACATCATCAACCAGCTGATTCCGGATTCGTACACCGACTTCATCGAACACGTGCTGCCCGAGCTGCGCCGCCGCGGCCTGGCCCAGCAGGACTACGCGGAAGGCACTCTGCGAGAAAAGCTGTTCGGCGCCGGAGGGAACGGCGCCGGGCTCAATGACCGGCACCCGGCCCGCAGCTACCGCGGCGCCTTCACCGCCAACTCGGCAACGGCCGAGCAGGCACAGAACGTTTTGGAGGACGCTCGATGAGCGAGGCACTGAAGACCGCTGACATCTCGGCCTACGCCGCCTACGAGAAGCTGGCGGAGCGTTTCCGGCCCGTGTTTGCCCGGATCGCCGAGGGGGCGCTGGCCCGCGAGCAGGACCGGGTCCTGCCCTTCGAGCAGGTCCGCTGGCTGAACGAGGAAGGCTTCGGCCGGCTGCGGGTGCCTGTGGAACACGGCGGCGACGGAATCGGCTTTGAGCCCTTCTTCCGGCTGCTCATCGAACTCGCCGAGGCGGATTCCTCCGTGGCCCACCTCTACCGCTCGCACTTCGCCTTCGTGGAAACGGTCGGCCTGGAATCCGTTGCGTTCCGGAACCGCTGGTACCCGAAGGTGGTGGCGGGCGAGATCTTTGGAAACGCCGCCACGGAGAAGTCCGGAAACGTCCTCGGAACCACCGGAACCAAGCTGACGCGCCACGGCGGGGACTGGCTGCTCAACGGCAGGAAGTATTACACCACCGGCACCATCTTCGCCGAGTGGATTGCCGTCATGGCCAGCACCGAGGGCGTGGAGGGCCGCCAGTACGCCGTGGTCAACACCACCCAGCCGGGGGTCGAGATCCTCGACGACTGGGACGGCTTTGGCCAGCAGCTGACCGGCACCGGCACCACGATCTTCCGCGACGCCGTTGTTCCGGACGCCAACATCATCAGGCGCTCGGAATCCACCACGCACGAGCCGGCTTTCTTCCAGCTGGTCCTGCTCGCCGTCCTGGCGGGAATCGGCCGGGCCGCGCTGGCCGACGCCCGGGTACTGGTCCGCGACCGCAAACGCACGTTCAACACCGGTTCCGGCGAGCTGTTCCGCAGCGACCCGCTGATCCTGCAGCTCGTGGGCCAGCTCTCCGCCAAGGTCTTCGCGGCGGAGTCCGTGGTGCTGGCCGCCGCCCGGGAGCTCGACGCCGGCGCGGACCCGGACCTGAACCTCACCCCGGACCAGCGCTACGTCCGCGGCGAAATCGCGGTGGAAAAGGCCCAGCTGCTGGTGCCCGAGCTCGTCCAGTCCGCGGCCCAGCAGCTCTTCCACGTGACGGGGGCATCCGCCACGTCGCAGTCCAAGTCGCTGGACCGGCACTGGCGCAACGCCCGGACCGTGGCCACCCACAACCCGGCCGTGTTCAAGGCCCGCACCGTGGGCGACTACGAAGTCAACGGCACCACCCCGGAAGGGCTGCACAGCATCGGCGATGCCCGCACAGCCGGGTAGGCCGCAGCCGGATAGGCTCGTGTCATGGACGTTGCCACCCTCCGCGGGATCTGCCTGAGCTTCCCCGGCGCCTTTGAGGACTTTCCGTTCGGTCCGGAGACATCCGTCTTCAAGGTGCGGGCTGCCGTGGCGGGCGGCGCGCGGCAGGACGCCAAGATGTTTGCGTTGTCCGCCATGGACGCGGCGGACTGGTCCGTGAGCCTCAAATGCGAGCCGGCCCTGGCCGAACAGCTGCGGGCCATCCATCCGGAAATCACCGGCGCCTGGCATATGAACAAGACGCACTGGAACGGGGTCCGGCTGGACGGATCGCTGCCGGACGACATGATCCGGGACATGGTGGAGGATTCCTACGACCTCGTGGTGGCATCGCTGAGTCGAAAGCAGCGTGAGCAGCTGGGCTGGGCCGGACTCGCCAGGGGCGAGGGCACATGAGCGGCGAACCTCGCGTCGGCCGCATCGCGCCCGGCGCGCGGGCCGCGCTGAACTATCCGGGCATTGGCTCCACCGAGCACGGGCAGGCACCGGAAGGCTTTCCCTGCCTGGTGTCCCAGGCTTACCTCGGCGACGGCCTGGCCCTGTACCGGAGGGTGGCCCAGGGAATTCTTTCCTGGCAGCTGCAGAAACGCTCAGGGCTGCGCGTCCGCACCGACTCCGACGCCGTCGTGCCCGGCGCGCGCGTGGTGAGCGGATTCGGCGTCGGGCCCTTCCGGATCAACGCGCCCTGCGAGGTGGTGTGGGTGCGCCGGCCGGTGCCCGGCGGCGGGCCGCAACGGGCCGGGTTCGGGTACGGCACACTGCCGGGTCATCCCGTGCGGGGCGAGGAAGCCTTCGAAGTGGAGATCGACGCCGCGAGGCGCGTGGTCCTTAAAATCACGGCCTTCAGCAGGCCGTCCAACTGGTTCTACGCGGCCGGCAGTGCCCTCGCGGGACGCGCACAAAGGCATGTCACTTCCCGATACATTGGGAGTGCACACGAACTGGCCGCAGGTGAAAGCTGAGCAGGAGCAGGTGGATGCTGGAACAGAAAACCCTTGACCAATTGTGGAACTTCGACGACCCCGCCGGATCGGAAGCCAGTTTCCGGGCGGCCGCCGCAGATGAAAGCTACGACGCCGACGAACGCGCCGAACTCACCACCCAGCTGGGCCGGGCCATCGGGCTGCAGGGCCGCTACGAGGAAGCCGACGCGTTGCTGGATTCGGTCGATGCCGACGAGCCCACCGTGGCCGTCCGGGTGCTGCTGGAACGCGGCCGGGTGCTCAATTCCAGCGGCCACCCCGAGATGGCCGTGCCGCTCTTTGAGCAGGCGGCCGAACTGGCAGACTATCTGGTCGAGGAATTCCTGGCCGTGGACGCGCTGCACATGCTCGCCATTGCCGACTCCGCCCACGCCGAGACCTGGACCAGGAGCGCCCTGGAGTATGCCTCCACGGTCCACGATGAGCGCACCAAACGGTGGATGATCTCGTTGCACAACAACCTCGGCTGGACGCTGCACGACGCCGGCCGCTGCACCGAGGCCATGGTGGAGTTCCAGCTCGCCGAACAGTGGGCCGACCGGATCGGCACTCCCCGGCAGCAGGAACTGGCCCGCGAGGCCATCAAGGCCTGCTGACCGCCTGCAAGAATGGAACCTCCGGAAATCCGAATGAAAGGCAACCGCCCGTGATCTTCATCGTCGTCAAATTCAAGGTCAAGCCGGACTGGTCCGAGCGCTGGCTGGGACTCGTGGACGAATTCACCCAGGCCACCCGTAAGGAGCCCGGGAACCTGTGGTTCGACTGGTCCCGCAGCGTGGAGGACCCCAATGAATTCGTCCTCGTTGAGGCCTTCAAGGACGACGCCGCCGGAGACCACGTCAACAGCGCCCACTTCAAGCAGGCCATGGCGGACATGCCGCAGGCGCTGGCCGAAACGCCCCGGATCATCAGCCGCCAGCTCGACGGCGACGGCTGGGACCGGATGGGCGAACTCACCATCTAACCCCGTCCCACCCCGTCCCACCCCGTCGATTGCTCCTTAGCCGCCCTTTTGAGGGCTCAAAACGGCGGTTACGGAGCACTGGATAGGCTTAGGGCATGTGGATCGGATGGATCGAATTCGACATCCTTCTGGGCGACGTTCACAGCCTCAAGGAGAAGCGCTCCGTGGTGCGGCCGCTGCTGGCGGAGCTGAAGCGGCGCTTTGACGTCTCTGTGGCCGAGGTCGGGGATCACGAACAGTACAGGCGCACGCAGTTGGGCGCCGGCCTGGTGGCAGCCGACCGGGCACACCTCGTGGACGTGCTCACCGCCGTCGAACGCTTCGTGGCAGCCCGGCCCGAACTCGAACTCCTCAGCGCCCGGCAGCGGGAGCTCCGCAGCGACGACTGACCCCGCCGGTTGCTCCCCTAAGCCCCCGTCCATTGCTCCGTAGGCGCCCTTTTGAGGCTTCAAAACGGCAGTTATGGAGCAATCGATGGGGGTTGTGGATAACTTCTGCGGACTCGACGCCGAACTGGTCTGATGAGGCCATGAAAACCGCGCGCCCGCTGCCCGACGATTTCCGGGGACGCCCCTTCACCGTCGCCGAAGCGGCAGAGGCCGGAGTGTCGCCAAAACGGCTCCGGCACCGCTCCCTCGTGGCGCTGGGCAGGGGAATTCGCGTGCAAAGCGCGACGCCGGGGCTTCCCTTGAGCGTGCGCGTGCGGCCTTTCATTGAGGTCAACGAGCGATGCGCCGCGTCGCACCTCACCGCGGCGGAGCTTGGTTCGCTTCCGGCGCGGCAACAAAAGGAGGCACCGCCGATGTACCACGTGATCAGGCCCGAGGGCGCGGCCCATCTCAAGCGGCCACATGTCATCGTTCACCGGATGAAGCTCTACGACGACGAGATCACGCTGCTGGACGGGATTCCCATCACCACCCCGGAGCGGACCTGGCTGGACCTGGCCGAAATGCTGACCGTAGACGAACTCGTTGTGGCCGGCGACAGCTGCGTCCGGGTGCCCAGGCTTGAGGGTGAGGGTCGAGACCTGCCGCTCTGCGGTCTCCAGGACCTGCAGCGGATGATCGGCCGGCACAAGGGAAAGCGCGGACTGCGCAAGGCCAAGGAAGCCATCGCCCTCATCCGCGTGGGCTCGGATTCGCCGCAGGAGTCCTTGCTGCGGCTAGCTATAGTCCGGGCCGGTCTCCCGGAACCAGAGCTGAACGTGCCGATCATCGACGGGGCAGGAACGCGGCATCACAAACCAGACTTGTCCTATCGGGAATACAGAATCGGTATCGAGTACGAGGGCGAACTCCACGGTGACGAGGGGCAGATCGTTCGGGACATCGCCCGTTCGGAGAAATACACGGCCCTCGGCTGGACCGAGGTTCGAATCTCCAAGCGGCACATGAACGGTGATGCCAAGGCCGCGGTGGCCAAGGTCCGCGCCGCACTCCTGCAGGCGGGCTGGCGGCCCCGCCGTTAACGAACGATTGCTCCGCAACTGCCGTTTTGAGGGTTCAAAACGGCAGTTGCGGAGCAACCGATGGAACTGGTTGCGGTGGTGGGGCTTAGCCGAAGTACTTCGGCAGGGTCGCCTCGTGGGCTTCGCGGAGTGCGTCGAGGTTCATGGTCTCGACCCCGTTGATCTCCAGCGTGCCGCCCTCGGCGTCCACCACACCGATCCGGACGTGCGCGAAGCCGCGGGCGGTGCACATGTCCGTGAAGCGGATTTCCTCCGATCGGGGCACAGCGACGACGGCGCGGCCTTGGGTTTCGGAGAACAGCGCCGTGAACAGGTCCACACCGTCGCGGTCCAGGACGTCCTGCAGCGCGATCCGGGCGCCCACGCCGTAGCGCAGGGACGACTCCACGAGGGCCGCGGCGAGGCCGCCTTCGGAGAGGTCGTGGGCGGAATCCACCATGCCGTCGCGGGAGGCGTTGATCAGGATCTGCCCCAGCTCGCGCTCGGCTTCGAGGTCAACCTTGGGCGGCAGGCCGCCGAGGTGCCCGCGCATGTTGGACCATTCCGAACCGTCCAGCTCTGCCGCCGTCGTGCCCAGCAGGTAGATGGCCTGGCCGTCTTCCTTCCAGCCCGACGGCGTGCGGCGGGCAACGTCGTCGAACTTGCCCAGCACAGCCACCACGGGGGAGGGGTGGATGGGGGTGGTCCCGGTCTGGTTGTACAGCGAGACGTTGCCGCCGGTGACCGGGATGCCCAGCACCATGCAGGCGTCGGACAGGCCGCGGATGGCTTCGGCCAGCTGCCACATGACGTCGGGATCCTCGGGGGAGCCGAAGTTCAGGCAGTCGCTGACGGCCATCGGCACGGCGCCGGAGGTGGCGACGTTGCGGTAGGCCTCGGCCAGCGCCAGCTGCGCGCCGTGGTACGGGTCGAGGTAGGTGTAGCGGCCGTTGGCATCGGTGGCCAGGGCCACGCCCAGGCCGGTTTCCTCGTCCACCCGGACCACGCCGGCGTCGTCCGGGAACGCCATAGCGGTGTTGCCGCCGACGTAGCGGTCGTACTGCTTGGTGATCCAGGACTTGTCGCACATGTTCGGCGAGGCGACGAGTTCGGTGATCGCGGCGGCCAGGTCCGCGGGGGCGGAGGGGCGGCCGGTGTCCTGCACAGACCCGGTGAAGGAGTCGGCCTGGACGGCGTCCTGCCATTCGGGGCGGGCGTACGGGCGGTCGTAGACCGGACCGTCGTGGGCCACGGTGCGCGGGTCGACGTCGACAATCACGTCGCCTTCCCACGTGATGATGAGGCGGCCGGTGTCGGTCACCTCGCCCAGCCAGGAATACTCCACCGCCCACTTGTCCATGACCGCTTCAAACGCGGCGATGTTCTCGGGGGTGACCACGGCCATCATGCGTTCCTGCGACTCGGACATCAGGATTTCGCCCGGGGTCAGGGTGGGGTCGCGCAACAGGACAGAGGTCAGCTCGACCTCCATGCCACCGTCGCCGTTGGACGCGAGCTCGGACGTGGCGCAGGAAATGCCTGCGGCGCCCAGATCCTGGATGCCCTCAACCAGGGAACCCTTGAACAGCTCCAGGCAGCACTCGATCAGGACCTTCTCGGCGAACGGGTCGCCCACCTGGACCGCGGGGCGCTTGGACGGCTTGGTGTCATCGAAGGACTCCGAGGCCAGCACGGAGGCGCCGCCGATGCCGTCGCCGCCGGTGCGGGCACCGAACAGCACCACCTTGTTGCCCTTGCCGGAGGCGTTGGCGAGGCGGATGTCCTCGTGGCGCATCACGCCGACGGCGAGTGCGTTGACCAGCGGGTTGCCCTGGTACACGGAGTCGAAGACCATTTCGCCGCCGATGTTGGGCAGGCCCAGCGAGTTGCCGTAGCCGCCGATCCCGGCCACGGCGCCGTGCATGACGCGGGCGGTGTCCGGGTGGTCAATGGCGCCGAAGCGCAGCGGATCCATCACCGCTACCGGGCGGGCGCCCATGGAGATGATGTCGCGGACAATCCCGCCGATGCCGGTGGCGGCGCCCTGGTAGGGCTCCACGAACGACGGCGAGTTGTGGGACTCGATCTTGAACGTCACGGCCCAGCCGTCGCCCAGGTTGGTGACACCGGCGTTTTCGCCGATGCCAACGAGCATGTCCTTCTTCATTTCCTCGGTCACCTTGTCGCCGAACTGGCGCAGATGGTTCTTCGAGGACTTGTAGGAGCAGTGTTCGCTCCACATCACCGAGTACATGGCGAGTTCCGCGCCGGTGGGGCGGCGGCCCAGGACCTTCACTACCTCGTCGAACTCGTTCTGCTTCAGGCCCAGTTCGGCCCAGGGGAGCTCGGTGTCCGGCGTTTTGGCCGCGTGCTCGACCGTGTCGATGTTGAACTTCCGGGTGGTCTCCGCGGGCGCCGCCACTGCGGGTGTCTCCGTCATTTGTTGTCTCCCACGATTTTGTTCAGGACAGAGGTGAAGAACCCGAGGCCCTCGGTGCCGGAGCCGAGTTCGGGGCCGAAGCCGGCCTCCACAGCATGCTCGGGGTGCGGCATGAGGCCCACGACGTTGCCTGCGGCGTTGGAGATGCCGGCGATATCGCGGCGGGAGCCGTTCGGGTTGAAGCCGACATAGCGGAACACGACGCGGCCTTCCGCCTCGAGCGCATCCAGCGTCTTCTCGTCGGCGATGTACTGGCCGTCCTGGTTCTTCAGCGGCACAGTGATTTCCTGGCCGGCGGCGTAGTCCCCGGTCCAGGCCGTCGTGTTGTTCTCCACGCGCAGGACCTGGTCGCGGCACATGAACTTCAGGTGGTCGTTCTTGATCATGGAACCGGGCAGCAGGTGCGACTCGGTCAGGATCTGGAAGCCGTTGCAGATGCCCAGCACGGGCAGCTTGGCATCGGAATTGGCGGCGTCGATGATCTTGGACATCAGCGGCGCGAAGCGGGCGATGGCGCCGGCGCGGAGGTAATCGCCGTAGGAGAAACCGCCGGGAATCACGACGGCGTCAACGTCGCCCAAGGTGGTGCCGGCGTGCCAGAGCTCCACCGGGGTGGCACCGGCCAGCCGGACCGCACGGGCGGCGTCGCGGTCGTCCAGGGTGCCGGGGAAGGTGACGACGCCGATCTTCGCACCGGCGAGCCTGGGGTGCGCGGCGACGGCAACAGCCTCGCCGATCAGGGGGAGTTCAGTCATCTCAGGCCTCAACGACCTCGACGTTGACGACGTCCTCGATCACCGGGTTGGACAGCAGGGTCTCGGCGGCGTCGCGGGCCTGGGCCAGAATCTCCTCGGTCACCTCGCCGTCGACCGTGAGTTCAAAGCGCTTGCCCTGGCGGACAGAGCTGAAAGCGGTGAAGCCCAGCCGCGGCAGAGCACCGACGATGGCCTTCCCCTGCGGGTCCAGAATCTCGGGCTTGGGCATGACGTCGACAACGATCCGGGGCATCCGGCAACTCCTGTGCGTGAGCGTTGGGTAAGGGCGCAGCGGAGTGGTGCCGTCTCACGCCGATCCGCTGTGTGTTGAGGACTGCTTGGTGAATACAGCGTGAAAGGGCGCTCCGCGAGCTTGCATGCCCATTCTACCGGCCCTGGTGCGTCCGGCCGTATTCGGGCTGGGAGTGTGAACCCGGCCGCACGGGCAGGCCCTTGAACTGGAGAAATGGCGCGGGCGGGGCGGCTGTGGCCTATGGTCCGGGCCGCCGCGGGTAAGTAGGATGTGCGCATGGCTGAGAAACCGAAATCCGTGGTGTTGTCTGTTGTGGCTATCGCAGTGTTCGCCGGGCTGGGCCGGATGGTGCTGCAGAAGATCAAGGCTGACCGTGCGGCGAGGGCGAGCAAGGTGGCCGGTCCCTTGGATGAGAAGACCCGTGCATGGATCAGCGACGTCGTCCGGACTCCGCGAAAGTAGGCCGGCGGTAGCCGCCAGCTGGCCAGTGGTTGGGCCCGGGGGCGGTTTGGGGCCGCGTCCTCCCGCGCTGTGGCGGGGTGCGCGCCCGGGGCGGGTCGGCGGCTCCAATTGACGCAGTTCAGCGGCGTCGCCATCGCATCATGTCGTACTGCGTGACAAATATTAAAAACCTCCTTGTGGTCTATGTCATATCTCGCTCTCAGTCTGTACTGTATGAATCGGCTGGTATCCGTCGGGGCAGGCCGGGCGACCGCCCAGTGAGTTCCCGCCAGTCCGTTGGGCCCGGCATTGAACCGGGCCGTTCCTTTACGAAAGGTTCGAACACTCGTGACATCACCAGGAAAGAGCTTCCTTCGAAGCGGGGGACTACGGAGGGCCGCGGCACTGACCCTGGGCCTGCCGGTTCTTCTGTCCAGCATCGCGATCGCCCCCGCCAACGCGGCCCCGGCGCAAGGCCCGGCCGTAGCCGGCGTCGCACAGAAGAATGTTGATCCGAACAACTACAAGGACGGCCGCTACATTGTGGTCCTGGCGGAAAAGCCGTCCGCAACGTACGACGGCGGGACGGCAGGTTTGGCGGCCACCAAGCCTGCGGCCGGCAAGAAGCTGGATGCCAACAGGGCTGAAGTCAAGCAGTACAAGGCGCACCTGGAACAGAAGCAGGCCCAGGTGGCCGGCCAGCAGGGCGTCAAGATGCAGCGCCAGTTCACGGCGGCTCTCAACGGCTTCAGCGCCAAGCTGACGGCGGACCAGGCCGTGAAGCTGGCCAAGAACCCCTCGGTTCTGCTGGTCGCGCCGGACACGCAGAACGCACCGGACTACTCCACCACCGACTTCCTCAAGCTCAGCGGGCCCAATGGCACGTGGAACACCAAGTTCGGCGGCAAAGACGCTGCCGGCAAGGGCGTCGTGGTCGGTGTTATCGACACGGGGTACACCCCGTCTAGCGCCTACTTCGCCGGCCAGGCGGTCAAGCCGCTCACCGGAGATCCCGCTGTTGGCGTGCCGTACCGCAACGCGGACGGCAAGATCCAGATGCTTAAAGCCGACGGCGAACTCTTCACGGGTGAGTGCCAGACCGGTACCGACTTCGACGGCACCGCCTGCAACTCCAAGGTTCTGAGCGCCCGCTACTTCGGCGACGTCTTCGCGGAGACTGTGCCGCCGGAAGACTGGGCCCCGGGCGAACGGCTGTCCCCCGTCGACGCTGCCAGCCACGGAACCCACACCGCCAGCACGGCTGCCGGAAACGCCGACGTCGAAGCCACGGTTGACGGCCGGAGCTTTGGTCAGACCAGCGGCATCGCGCCGGCCGCGAAGCTGTCCATCTACAAAGTTTGCTGGGAAGACAACGATCCCAACTCCGGCGGCTGCTACTCGTCAGCCTCCATCGACGCCATCAACCAGGCCATCATGGACGGCGTGGACGTACTGAACTACTCCATCTCCGGCGCCACGGACACCACCACCGACCCGGTCTCCATGGCGTTCCTTTCCGCCGCGTCGGCCGGCATCTTCGTCGCCGTCTCCGCCGGCAACTCCGGCCCGACCGCCAGCACGGTCAACCACGGCGCACCCTGGCTGACCACGGTCGCCGCCTCCAGCTTCTCGCAGGAGCTGCAGGGCACGGTCGAGTTCTCCGACGGCAGCAAATACCGCGGCGCAAGCATCATGAACAGCCAGGTCTCCAACGCCGGCGTAGTGCTGGCGGCCAACGCAGCAGCCGCCGGGAGCACCAGCCCGGCCTTGTGCGGGGACGGCTCGCTGGATCCGGCGAAGATCGCCGGCAAGGTCGTGGTCTGTGACCGCGGCGTCGTGGACCGCGTCGCCAAGAGCGCCGAGGTCAAGCGCGGCGGCGGCGTCGGCATGATCCTCGTCAACCTGACCAACTCCTCGCTGGACACGGACAAGCACTCGGTCCCCACCGTCCACGTCAACCCGCCCGCCACCGAGGCCATCAAGGCCAAGGTGGCCGCCAACCCGGCCATCACGGTTTCCCTGGTCAGCAAGGACACCACCGGCCTGCCCCTCGAGGCGCAGCCGCAGATCGCCGGGTTCTCCTCCCGCGGCCCGCTGCTCGCTGCCGGTTCCGACCTCCTGAAGCCCGACGTCGCGGCCCCCGGTGTGGCCGTGCTGGCCGGCGTTTCGCCGATCGGCACCGGCGGAGACAACTTCGGTTTCCTCTCCGGCACCTCCATGGCGTCCCCGCACGTGGCCGGCTTTGGCGCGCTGATCCTGGCCAAGAAGCCCTTGTGGTCCCCGGCGACGGTCAAGTCCGCGATGATGACCACCACGAGCGATGTCAAGAACGCTGACGGTTCCAAGAACACCGATGTCTTTGCCACCGGTGCGGGCCAGGTGGACCCGGCCCGCGTGCTGGATCCGGGCCTGGTCTACGACGCCACCACGGAGGACTACCTGGCGTTCGCCCGGGGCACGGGTTTCGACGTCAGGATCCCGGGGATCGGCATCATCAAGCCGCGGGACATGAACCTTCCGTCCTTCGCCCTGGGCAACCTGGCCGGGAAGATCGAGGTCACCCGTACACTGACCGCCCTGACTCCGGGGATCTACAAGGCCAAGTTCAGTGTTCCCGGCATCAAAGTCAGCGTGACCCCGGCTGTTCTGAACTTCAGCGCCGCGGGCGAAAAGCGCTCGTTCAAGGTCTCTTTTGAGAACCAGGGCGCACCCCTGGGCAAGTTCGCGACCGGTTCGCTGACCTGGCAGGGCGCCAATAAGAACGTGGCGTCGCCGATCGCGGTCCGTCCGCAGTCGGCTGTGGCCTTGTCCGATGTCGCCTTCACCTCCCAGGGCGGCAGCGGTTCCGGCGCCATCAAGGTGGTCTCCGGCACCAACTCGCCGATCAACATGACCCTCGACGGTCTCTCGAAGGCCGACTCCACGGCCGTCGAGCTCGTCCCGGGCCCGTTCACGGGAGGCCAGGATGCCTCGAACGTGGTCAAGAGCGTCCAGGTCGAGGCAGGGGCCCCGCTGGCGAAGTTCTCGGTCATTTCCGCGGACCCGAACGCTGACTTCGACATGTACGTCATGACCCCGGAAGGCCCGCTGACGGTCGCGACGTCGTCGGCGAGCGAATCGGTGTCCATCCCCAACCCGACCCCCGGCAAGTACACGATCTACGCCAACCTGTACGCGAGCCCGAACAACAAGCCCACCAAGGCTTCGGTCGACTCCGCCGTGCTGGGCAAGGTGGTGGGCAAGGCCTCGCTGAACCCGAACCCGCTGCGGCTCGCCAACGGCAAGGCCGGCAAGGTCACGCTGAGCTGGGCAGGGCTGGAGACCGGCTCTTACATCGGCCGGGTCACCTTCGCCGGTGCCAGCGATCCCACGTTCGTCTCGGTCCTCGTGACCCCGGCCGGGACCGTGGTGGTACCGCCGACCTCGGAGGACCAGGACTCCAACGACGGTCCGGGTGACAATTCCGATGGCGACACCGGTGACAAGGAGAAGAAGGACAAGGGCAAGAAGGTGAAGGAGGAGCAGGGCAAGATCCAGAACAGCGATCAGTCCTTTACTCCGAACAACGCCATCTAGTGGACGCCTTTTAGGCAGAAACACCAAGAAACGGCAGCGGCCGGCGGCTCACACCGCCGGCCGTTGCCGTTTAATCCGCCGGCTACGCCGCCGGGGCCGGCGGCCCTTGCCCGCTGACGTCAGATGGCGCCCGTGGACCCGGCTACTCCGCCGAGCAGCGGCGCCATGGCGCGCCAGCGGGCGATCTCGCAGCCGTCGGTCCGACTGAAGCGGCTATTGACCTCGCGTCCGAGGTACCAGCCGGTCACGATGGCGGTCTGCGGGCCGCCGTACTGCTGCGTGCACAGCCGTGGCGGACCCGGCTTGGGGAAGAAGATGGCCTCGCCGTGGCGCCGGACCGCTTCGAGGGCGGCGGCCGGATCGGGCAGGGTGGATGCGGCGGATGGGGCGCCGTCGCCGGCTTCCAGCCTGAAGGTGTATTCCGGGGCGCCGGGGGCCTCGGTGAGGCGGATGGTCAGATCGACGTCGTGAGGGTTGTGCCGGGCGTTTTGGGGGCTGGCTGTGTCTGTCATAACGGTCCCTTCGGGCTGTTGTCCGGCTCCGGGTTCCGGCCTCCGGTAGTGGGGGCGGTCACGGCCGCGGCGTTGAGCAGCGGCGTCAGCTCATGCAGGAGCCGTTCGCGGAGTTGCTGCGATTCGGCCGCGAACGCCCGCTGATAGTCGACGTACTCGGCCTTGCCCTCCGGTGTCTCGATCCGGATGGCCGGGTACCCCCAGTGGGCGAGGTCATAGGGCGACGCCCGCATGTCCATGGCCCGGATCCGCCACGACAGTTCGAAGCAGTCCATGACCAGCTCGCTGGGGAGCAGCGGCGAAAGCTTGTAGGCCCACTTGTAGAGGTCCATGTTGGCGTGCAGGCAGCCCGGCTGCTCCATGGCCCGCTGGTTCTCCCTGCTGGGAACCATGCTGTTCAGCGGAACAGCGTCCGGCGTATAGAAGCGGAAGGCGTCGAAGTGCGAACACCGGATCCGGTTCTCCTCCACCACCTCGTCGGTGCGCCCGGACCCCAGCCGCAACTGCAGGTACTCGTGCCGGAGGTCGAATTTGTCCTGCCGGTAGACCATGGCCCACTCGTGCAGCCCGAAGCAGCCGAACTGGGCCGGCCGCGCGGCGGTCCCGGCGAGGATGATTCCGGCGAACTGCAGTGCCTCCCGTCGGTCCCTGAGGAAGGCAGCGACGTCGACAGTCACCGCCGGCGACTCTGCCGGCAGCCCGGCGGCCGCAAGTTCGGCGTGGTCGGCCGCGCGGTAATACTTCCACCCGGTCCGCGCCGCAGCCTCGGGGCCGGAGAGCACGACGCCGGCGCCCGGGTGCCAGCGCAGCAGCTGGCCGGGTTTTTGCGTGTAGTAGGTGAAGAGGAAGTCCTCCACCGGGTGTTTCCGGCCGGCGGACCGGCGCTCGAGGTAGGGATCCGCATAGCGGCGGACGCGTTGGACGTGGGCGGCCTGGCGTGGCAGCCACTCTTCCTGCTGGAGGTGCAAGGGCCTAGCTCGCCCCGCCGGATGAGCCCAGAACGTCCTTGGCGGCGTTCCAGGCGGCGATTTCACAGCCGTCCTTTTGGCTGTAGGTCGCCTGAACCTGGTGTCCGTCCACGACGCCGGTGACGGTTGCCACCTGTGGGCCGCCGTAAATTGCCGGCTGCCCGGTGGCCTGCTGCACAGTCGCCTGCTGGGTGCAGATCCGGTCCTTGCCGGCCGGAACGGGGCTGAGGATGGCCGGGTTGTTCTTGATGGCGATGCACGCTGCGGCGGCGTTGGGATGCTGGCTTTCGGCCGCAGGAACCCCGTTTTGGCAGACGAGCGTGAAGTTGGACGCGGTGCCGGCTTCGGACGGCTTGATCATGATGGCGAGCTCGGCGTTGCCCTGTCCCGGGCCGGACGGCAGCGGGGCAGCGGAGGGTGACGGTGCCGGAGACGTCGTCTCTGTGTCCGGCGAAGGGGAGCCGGACGGGGCTGTGGGCGACGGGCTGGCGGGTGTGCCCGTCGTCGTGCTGGGGGAGGGGGAAGGGGTGGGCCCGCCGTTCGGCGTGCAGGCGGCCAGTGCGGCGGCGGCCATCAGGACGGCCGCCAGGGCAAGTGCCGGGCGGCCCGATTGCGTGCGCATCAGCAGTCCTCCTCTGTTTTGCCCAGTCTACCGCCGGGGCGCGTCGTCCGGGCCTGGCCGTGTGGCGGCGATCAGGTCCATCATGGACGCGTGCAGCTGGCCGACCTGTTCACGCGTCAACTTCAGCCGGGCCATCATGATGCCCGGGACTTCGGTGGCTTGCTCTCGAAGGGCGGCTCCGCGCGGCGTCAGCCGGACATCAAGGGTGCGCTCGTTGCCTTCCATCCGCTGGCGGGTGATGAAACCGGCGGTCTCGAGGCGGCGCAGCAGCGGCGAGATGGTTGCCGGCTCCTGGGCCAGCGCGTCGCTGATGTCGCGGACCGACCGTGGGCTCGCTTCCCAAAGGCACAACATGACGAGGTACTGCGGGTGTGTCAGGCCGAGCTTGTCCAGGACGGGTTTGTAGGCGCCCACCACGCTTCGGGAGGCCACCGTCAGGGCGAAGCAGAGCTGTTGTTCCAGCAGGAGGTCGTCCTGCGCTGCCCTTGTGTCCTGCAGGTGCTGCGCGTCGTGCCTGCCCTGGGCGACGGGGCCGTCCTGGACTGATGGCATTCCTTCGGTCACACCGACTCCTTCAAATGATTAGTGCACTAATGATTAGCGTACACTGGGAGCATTGTCTTGTTCCCAGGAAAGGATAGCCATGGCCAAGGAAAACGCCGTCGAGAGGTTCATGCGGGCCACCGGGAAGTTCCGGGCCGTGTTCGGCCCGGCCAACCGCAGTTCACTCGGCCACGAGATGACCGACCAGAACAGGCGGCTTCTGGCGATGCGGCAGGCTGAAACTGAACAGTGGGAGACCTTGCACCGGCCCGATGGCAGCACCTATGTGGTGCCCCGAAACCCTGACGACAAGTCCCTGCGCTAGGTCCCATTTAGCGGCACCCCACCCGGGCCATTTCCCGCCGTCGGGCGTAAAATGAGGGCACTGACACACCGCAGTGCAGCATCCTGAACCATCGGGACGAGGAAAGGGGGTGGGACTAGTGACACGTGCTGTCAGAGCTTTTATGGAAAAGACCGACAAGCTGAGGTTCCTGTTCGGGCCCGCAAATCGGGGCGATACGGCGGCGCCTGTAGTGCACAAGCACGACGACTTCGAGCACGCCTCGGAAGACGACCTGTCGGGCTTCGAGGTCGAGACGGATGACCAGGGGCACCACTACGCTGTCCGGAAAACGGATCTCGGGAAAGAAGAGGTCTGACTAGGCCTGTTGCGCCCATCCCTCCGTTGCCGGCGGAACTTGGGTGCCAGAAACGTGTGGATGCGGCCGAAGACGGGGAACGCGGCCGCAGGCCGGCGGAGATGGGGAAGGGAGCGGCAGGCGCCGCTCCCTTCCCCATCCCTATGCGTCCGGGTTCCCGCCCGGGCGCTTGGTGCGGCTAGCGGCCCGTGCCGCCGTAGACCGTGGCCTCGTCCTCGCTGTCGAGGTCAAACGCCCTGTGGATGGCGCGGACAGCGTCGTCGAGAAGGTCCGCGTGGGTGACCACGGAGATGCGGATCTCCGAGGTGGAGATCATGTTGATGTTGATTCCGGCCTCGGAAAGGGCCGCGAAGAAGCGCGCGGACACTCCCGGGTGCGAGCGCATGCCGGCGCCGATCAGCGAGAGCTTGCCGATCTTCTCGTTGTATTCGATGCTCTCGAAGCCGATCCGTTCCTGCGCGGCGTGCAGTGCGGCCAGGGCTTCGGCGCCCTCGACGATCGGGAGCGTGAATGAGATGTCGGTCCGGCCCGTGCCGTGGGTGGAGACGTTCTGGACGATCATGTCGATGTTCGAGTGGGCGTCCGCGATGACCTGGAAGATCGCCGCAGCCTTGCCGGGGATATCCGGTACGCCGACCACCGTGACTTTGGCTTCGGAACGATCGTGTGCAACACCGGAGATGATTGGCTGCTCCAAGGCAACTCCCTCTTGAGTCGTGATCTTGTCGTCGGCGCCTGGCAGGACCCAGGTGCCTTCGTTCTGGCTGAATGAGGATCGGACGTGCAACGGTACACCGAACCGGCGGGCATATTCGACGCAACGCAGGTGCAGGATTTTAGCGCCGGATGCGGCGAGTTCCAGCATTTCCTCGCTGGAGATGCGGTCGATCTTCTTGGCGGACGGGACGACGCGCGGGTCGGCCGTGTAGACGCCGTCGACGTCCGTGAAGATCTCGCACACATCGGCGTCGAGCGCCGCGGCAAGGGCCACCGCCGTCGTGTCCGAACCGCCGCGGCCGAGCGTCGTGATCTCGTTCGTTGTGTGGCTCATGCCCTGGAATCCGGCCACAATCGCGATGTGCCCCTTGTCCAGGGCGGTGCGGATGCGGTGGGGATCAACGTCGATGATCCGAGCCTTGCCGTGGATGCCGTCGGTGATCATGCCGGCCTGGGATCCGGTGAAGGACTGGGCCGAAGCGCCGAATTTATTGATGGCCATGGCCAGCAGCGCCATGGAGATGCGCTCCCCGGCGGAGAGGAGCATGTCCATTTCGCGGGCGGGGGCGGAATCGGTCACCTGCCCGGCGAGGTCAAGGAGCTCATCGGTGGTGTCGCCCATGGCGGAGACCACCACCACCACCTCGTCGCCGGCGTTCTGGGCGTCCACGACCCTCCGGGCGACGCGCTTGATGCCCGCCGCGTCCGCCACCGAGGAACCGCCAAATTTCTTCACGACAAGGTGCTTCGTGGCTGCGGCCGAGACGGGCAGCGTCTGCGGCTGCGATCCGGGCTGGATTTCGGTAGTGGGCAAACTCATTCGCGCACCCTCACTGGAGCATCGGGGTTTCTGAGCCAGGCAACCAAACGGCGCGACGGCGTAACTTCTCACCCCAGTTTATCGCCGTGCCGCCCGCGCCGTTGAATTGTGACCGAATGGCAGACACGCCGGACCAGCTAAGGCCTTCGCGGAACATGCTCGACGCTGCCGGCTGGGACCGGGCCTGCTCTCTCGTTCCGCGGGACATGCTCATTCTTGGCGGGCAGGAGTGGGCATTAGGGCATTGTGTCCATTCCTAGGCGCGGGCGCGGGGCATGTCCGGTGGGCTCTGAAGCGGCCGCGGGACATGTCCATTCGTGGAGGAGGGGGAGCGTGCGCGCGGGAGTGCGGGCAGCCAAGGCCTTCGCGGAACGTGCTCGACGCTGCCGGCTATGAATGGACATGCTCTCTCGGTCCGCGGGACATGCTCATTCTTGGCGGGCAGGAGTGGGCATGAGGGCATTGTGTCCATTCCTGGGCGCGGGAGCGGGACATGTCCGGTGGGCCAGGTGCGGGAGCGGCTGAGGAACCAGGACGCCGGGCCGCGGCACTGCCACTGGGGCCAACAGTCCCAGGCAGTACCGCTAGCCGCGGTCCAGCCGGTAGCGCCAGGACGGCAGCTGCTTTCCCGCCGTGTCCTCGGCTACGGGGAAGAAGCGGTCCTTCCGGAAGCCCAGGCCCTCCAGCAGCCTGCGCGAGGGGAGATTGGGCTCGTAGACCCCTGCAAAAATGGTCTCGCTGCCGCGGGCGCTGAAAAGCCAGTCGACCAAGGCGCCGGCGGCCTCCCGGCCGAGGCCGAGCCTGTGGTGATCCGGGTGCAGAACGTAGCCCAGGCTGGCTGCCTCTGCCGGAATCCGGCCGGGCGCCGGGGGCTCCTCCGTGTTCCAGGTCCGGCCGTCCCCAACGACTTCACCGGTGGCCCGGAGCTCGATCGCCCAGCCGAAGTGAAACCACTCGGTAGTGGAGGCTGCTGCGGCGGTCAGCGCCTGCTCCAGCCGGGCGCGGTTCTGCGCCCGGGTGAGCGGACCGTGGGATAGGTACCGCGTCGCCGCCGGATGGGCGCGGAACCGGAGCAGGGCGCCGGCGTCGTCCGCTGTCAACGGACGCAACAGCAAACGCTCGGTGAGGAGCGGGGCAGGGGTGTCGCTGCCGGTGGCTGCCACGGGTCCGTCAGCTCAGCGCGTTGCGGCGGCCCTCGAAGGCCCTGCCGAGCGTGACTTCGTCGGCGTATTCCAGATCCCCGCCTACGGGCAGGCCGGAAGCGAGCCGGGTGACGGCGATGCCAATCGACTTGAGCATCCGGGCAAGATACGTCGCGGTGGCCTCGCCCTCCAGGTTGGGGTCGGTGGCGATGATGATTTCCTGGATGGCGCCGTCGTTGAGCCGGGTCAGCAGCTCACGGATCCGGAGCTGTTCCGGACCGATGCCGGCAATGGGATTAATCGCGCCGCCCAGCACGTGGTACCTGCCGCGGAACGACCGCGTGCGCTCCACCGCCAGGACGTCCTTGGATTCCTCGACGACGCAGATCACCGAGGGATCCCGGCGCGGGTCGCGGCAGATGTTGCACAGTTCCTGCTCCGTCACGTTCCCGCACACCGTGCAGAACTTGACCCGTTCCTTCACGGAGGTGATGGCATCGACGAGCCGTTTCATGTCCTGGGGATCCGCCTCGAGGATGTGGAAGGCCAGCCGCTGGGCTGACTTGGGCCCCACCCCGGGAAGGCGTCCGAGCTCGTCGATCAGCTCTTGAACTGCGCCTTCGTACACAATGTCCTCGTTCGTTTGGGGTTGTGCCGGGGCCAGCCGGCAGGGGGTCTGCTAGAAGCGGGGCGGCAATGGGCTTCCATCCAGGGAGCGCTCCTCGACCAGTTTCCCGCCCAGAATACGCTCGACGGCGGCGCGGCCGAAGACGCCCGATTCCTCGATCGTTTCGTCGTCGGCGCTCGGGATGTCCTGCACGTACACGGTGGTGGCGGCAGCGCGGGTGGGGGCTTTCGCCCGCCCAGCCTCGGCTTCGGGACTGTTCGATAGCCGCTGGTATAGGCTTTGCCGGCCCGTCGGGGCCGCAGCCTCGGGAGCGGCGGTCACCGCAACGGCCTCCGCGACGGCCGCGGCGGCAGCGGCAGCCACACGCGGCGCAACGGACTCCGCGACGGCCGGCATCGGAGCCGCTTCGGCACGGGCAGGGTGGTCGGCGGCCAGCCCGGACGACGAGGACACGACGCCCGCGTACTCCGGGATCTGTGCCGCCGCCGGTTCATAGTGCACCGGTGCCGGCTCGGGCTCGGGGGCCGCGGGCTCGGCATCCGGAGCCGTGTACCGACCGAGGTTCGAATCGGTGCCGACCGTCCAGACCCCGGGTGACTGCTCGACGGCCCGGGCCCACGCGTCGGCCGACGGGTCCTGGCCTGCGTCCGGTGTCCCGGCGGGGGAACCGGCGGCCTTGGATGTCCGCGAAGTCGGGGATTTGCGGGCTGGAGCCGCAGCCGCAGCCGCGGGCTCGGGACTGCGGGGCGTAGCGGCGGGTGAAGGGTCCCAGTCTAGGGGCGGTTCTTCGTCCAGCGGCGGGGCGTCCTCGTCCCGGGGCGGCCCCCAGTCTTCATCAGGGTCGGCATAGGAACCGGAAGCCTCCGAGGGCCCGCCCGCGTCGACGGCAGGCTCGGTCGGCTCGCCCGTGCGAACCTGAGTCGCGGGTTCGGGCTCGGGTGCAGGTGCAGGTGCCTGGGGTTCTGCCGCTGGCTCGGCGGCGGCGGACGCCCCGGCCTTGGGAACCGGCGCGGCCCCTGTGGAGGCCGACACGGTTGGCGTCACCGGCGGTGCGGCGGCGGGGACGTGCGCCGGGACCGGTGCCCCCGCGGCGATGCCCTCAGCTAGTTCGTTGGCCGGAGCTGCGGGCGGCTGGGGAGCCGGGCTCAGGCCCCAGGCGACGTCGGCCGACGTTGCCGAGGTTGCCGTCGCTGCCGGAGCCTCCGGGCTAGCCGGCGCTTTTGGGTTTGGCTCAGAGCTCGCTGGGCTGTTGCTGCCGCCGGCCACGGCTCGGATCTGGCAATCGATGCCGATCGTCTTGTGGATCGCCTGCCGGAGGTTGTCGGCGTGGTCGGCCCGGCCGAAGGCCCCCGCCAGCCCCGTGGTGGTGAACGCCAGGGTCAGGACGTGGTCCTCGAAATGGCCGACCTGGGCATTGGGTTCCACCAGTGCCCAGGTGCTGCGTTTGATCTTGGTGAGCGTTTGCAGGACTTCGGGCCACGCGCGGCGCAAAACCTCCACGTCGGCTCCAGGGCCGGTGGCAGGACCGGGAGCCGGGCTGGGAACAGCGGCAGGCGCCCGGCCGGCCTCGGTGGGCTCCGGGCGCGCAGGGACGGACGGTGCAGGGGCGGTCGCGGCAGTCTGGGGCGCGGCTTCCCGTGCGGGTTCGACTGACGGGGCCGCAGCCGGGGCAGTCTCTGCCGGTGGCAGGACGGACGGAAGCGCGGCGGAGGGAACCGGCGCGGGCCGGCCGGCCGCCGCGGGTTCGTCTACCGGCCAGTCGCTGGTGCTGACCCGCGGTGCCGTCAGCGGTTCCCGCGCAGGCTCGTCGCGGCGGGCGGGAGCGGGTACGGGGGCTGTGGCCGGCGGCTGCTCGGCCGGCGGCGGGGTGGCTGCGGCAGTGGCGGTTGCGGGAGCCGGCGCAGCGGGCATCTGTGCAGCGGGCACGTGGGCAGCAGGCGCCTGGGGAGAAACCGTCTGCTCAGGGCGCGAAGGCGAAACGGCGGCAGGTGCGGGAACGCCGGCGAGGGGAGCTCCGACGTCGTTCCCGGAGTAATTCAACCGCCGCTCGACGCGATCGATCCGGGCCGCGATGCCGCGCTCGGTCTGCTCGGAGCTGGGCAGCAGGATGCGGGCGCACAACAGTTCCAGATGCAGGCGCGGCGACGTGGCCCCGGTCATGTCCGTGAGCGCGGTGTTGGTGACGTCCGCGGCGCGGGAGAGTTCGGCCGCTCCGAGATTGTGCGCCTGGTTCTGCAGGCGGGCGATCTGGTCCGCCGGCATGCCGCGGAGGATGGACTGGGCGCTTTCTGGCATTGCCTGGACGATGATGAGGTCGCGGAAACGTTCCAGAAGGTCTTCGACGAAGCGCCGCGGATCGTGCCCGGTCTGGATGACCCGGTCCACAGCGCGGAACACCGTGGCCGAATCCGACGCGGCGACGGCCTCGACGACATCATCGAGCAGGGAAGCGTGCGTGTAGCCGAGCAGGGCGACCGCGAGTTCGTAGTCCAGACCGTTGGGTCCAGCACCGGCCATGAGCTGGTCCAGCACCGAGAGGGAGTCGCGCACCGAACCCCCGCCCGCCCGGATGACGAGCGAGAGCACGCCGGGTGCCACGGGGACGTTCTCCTGGGTGCAGAGCAGCTCCAGATATGCCATGAGCGGCTCCGGCGGCACCAAGCGGAAGGGGTAGTGGTGTGTGCGGGAGCGGATGGTGCCGATGACCTTGTCCGGCTCCGTGGTGGCGAAGATGAACTTGATGTGTTCCGGCGGTTCTTCGACGATCTTGAGCAGGGCGTTGAATCCGGCCGACGTGACCATGTGGGCTTCGTCGATGATGAAGATTTTGTAGCGGTCCCGGACCGGGGCGTAAGTGGCCCGTTCGCGGAGATCGCGGGCGTCGTCCACACCGCCGTGGCTGGCGGCGTCGATCTCGATGACATCGAGGGAGCCGGAGCCGCCGCGGGCGAGTTCGACGCAACTGGGGCACTTGCCGCAGGGGGTGTCCGTGGGGCCTTCGGCGCAGTTCAGGCAGCGGGCCAGGATGCGGGCCGAGGTGGTCTTGCCGCAGCCGCGGGGGCCGGAAAAGAGGTAGGCGTGATTGACGCGGTTCTTGCGCAGAGCCGTCATCAGCGGCTCGGTGACATGCTCCTGCCCGATAACGTCCGCGAACGAATCGGGGCGGTATCGACGGTAGAGAGCGGTAGTAACAGTCACAGATAAACCCTACCAATCGGCACAGACATAAAAGACCCCTCATGCACCCGCCAGAGCCCGCTTACCCTTGCTACCTTCCGGTCCTGGGGGAGTTCAACAGGATGACGCCACATGAGGGGCCGTCAGCAATATTACCTGACGATTGGGTGTGCCTCGAATTGGCCGGGTTTGGCCCCTCATCCTCGGCGGGACATGCCCATTTTTCGCGGTCAGGACTGGGCTATGTGGGACTATGTCCAGCCTTCGTGCCGGCTGCGGGGCATGTCCCGTGTGGGGGGTGGGCAGCGTGCGGCATGCCCTTTTATTCGCGGGCGGGGACGGCGGAGCCGGAGAGGTGGGCCGTGCTGGGGCATTATGTCCAGCCTTCGTGCCGGCTGCGGGGCATGTCCCGTGGTGGGGCGGGGCAGCGTGGGGCATGCCCATTTTTCGCGGTCAGGACTGGGCTATGTGGGACTATGTCCAGCCTTCGCTTGCAGGCCGGGGCATGTCCCCCGGGAAAGCCCCATGCCGGGGCGGGGAGGGCCCAATTGGGCGAAGCTGGAAAGTTCAGGTATTCTAGTATCTGCTTTTGATTCAGAAGCAACTGGAGAATTCGCCTAGCGGCCTATGGCGCACGCCTGGAACGCGTGTTGGGTTAACGCCCTCGGGGGTTCAAATCCCCCATTCTCCGCGGTTGGCCCCGGTCCTCGGACCGGGGCCTTTTTGCGTCTCCCTGCCTTTGCATCCTCGTGAGGTTCATGGCCCAATGTGCGTCCGCGGCCCGGCCCGTGGCACCGCCAAGGCTTCTTCGGCCGGCACCTCGGCTTGCCCTGTCCTTCGATCGGTACCCGTCAGCGCCCGCCGGCTCCGGTCCGCCGCCAGCGCCCGCCGGCTCCGGTCCGCCGCCAGCGCCCGCCGGCTCCGATCTGCCGCCCCCGCCCGCCGGCTCCGGCCCCAGCCCCAGCCCAGCGGCCCAGGCTCAGGCTTCGTACCCCAGCCGGCGCAGGCGGGCCCGGGCAGCCTGCTCGCTCGGACCCATCCGGCCCAGCGCAAGATGCACCACCCCGAGCGTGACCCGTGTGGCCAGGGATACCGGCAGCGGAATCGGGCCCAGCCGAGCGGTCCGCAGGCCCAGCAGCTCGCGGTACCTGGGTTCGAGGCTTGTCACGGCGGCCGCGAACAGCACCCGGTAGCCAGGCCTGAGTGCGGGGTGGAGGGGCGGGTCGCGAATGAATGCCACTGTCTCGGTGACCCGTTCATCGCAGCGGAGCTCGCCGTCGTCGTACCAGCGGTCCAGCTGCTGCCGCATTTCCGCTTCGCTCAACGGTGGGGCCTCCACACCCATCAGCCTGCCGGCCTGGGCCCACTCACGGACATAGGCATCAGGTCCGCCAGGAATCGGCCGTCCCCACAGCTTATGGGCGGAGAGGAAGGCGTCGGTGAAGGCAATGTGAACCCAGCGGAGCAGTTCGGGATCGTTGGCCGCGTAGCTGCGCCGGATGCCGTGGCCGTCCACGAATTCTCCCCGGACCGTCCGGTGAAGCCGCAGCACCCAGTCCGACGCCGCCTTGGCCGTATCTGTGGAGCCATAGGAAACGGTGAAGATCCAGCGGATGGTGCCCGCCAACCGGCCCAAGGGGTCTTCGCGGAAACGGGAGTGATCGTGGACTCCGGCCAACGCGCCGGGGTGGAGCGCCTGCATCAGCAGTGCCCGGATTCCCGCCACGATGGTTGGCATGTCCCCATGCACGGCCCAGACTGCCGAGCCCGGTAAGTGGTAGCCGGCGTCGTCCCCCTCGGCAAGGCGCGGCACCCACTCGGGCACGGAATCGCGAGATCCGGTGAACGTTTGTTTGAGCTCGGCCTGCCATTCCCTGAGGACATTGCGCATCCTTTATTCTTACCCGGCTCAGCGATGCCCGGCACCTGTAACTCCGCGGTGGACTACTGGGCCGCCACCGGCCAGCTACTGGGGATATCCGTGGATCTCCGATTCGTAGGGCAAAAGGAGTACGCGGACGGTTCACAGACCCGGCCGTGTGTGGTCACATGGGGAGGTGAGTTCGTGAAGATTGGGGTCTTGCGGACAGATTGCGGGAGTCACATCGTGGGAAAACACTGGGGAAACTCATCGAGTGAGCAGTCAGCAAGGTCACGGACCATTGCCGTGCGCTGCGTGTCCGGAGGACTTTGCCTGTCCCTGGCCGTTCTGGCATTCGGTGGCTTTCAGGGGCTGAGCGCGCATGCGCCTTACGGGGCGCCAGCCGCCGTGCCGACCGCCGCCATGCCGCCCGCCGGCGCCGTCGGACCTGAAGCCCTGGACCCGCTGGCCCACTCCGGGGCGACCGCTGCCTCGGGGACTCCCGGCACTGTCACCGCCGACGCCCAGGCGCTCCTGGCCTTCAGCCGGAGCACCGTGGACACGGTCACCCGGCAAGGAGTGCGGGGTGAGCTCAACGTGGCCAAGGCGACCCTGAGCCGGCCCGCGGCCGGTTTCCTCATGGCCCCGCTGGAATCGCTCGTACCTTCGTCCCCCTTCGGGCTGCGCACCAGTCCCCTGACAGGACACGCGGGCGAGTTCCACTGGGGCCAGGACTTCGCGGCTCCCTGCGGCACCCGGGTCTACTCCGCCGACGCCGGTGTGGTGAGGGCCGTGGGGTGGCATCCGTGGGGCGGCGGCAACCGGGTAGAAATCGACCACGGCAACGGTCTCATCACCACGTACAACCACCTGGAGGCGATCGCAGTCAAGAAGGGCGACTCCGTGCGGGTGGGGGAGGTCATTGCCCGGGTGGGGACCACCGGATCGTCCACCGGCTGCCACCTTCATTTCGAAACGATCCTCAACGGCTCCCACACTAATCCGCGGGACTGGACGTTGCTCCCCATCACGCAGGTGGACCAGCTCGGCCCGATCGACATGACCAGTTACGCACCCGACGCCGGCAAACCAACCAACACAGGAATTGGCTGGGCGATTCCTGTCCGGGAAGACCTGACCCACGTGGTGGCCGGCGGCGTACAGGAACAACCTGCCGCGGTGGCCGCCAAGCCGTCAGCGAGTGCCTCACCTGCAGCTACCGAAGCCGCCGCCGACAAACCGTCGGCAACGCCTTCCGCCACACCGACCCCGACACCGACAGGCACTGTCTCCGCGAAGCCGACCCCGACGCCGTCCGGAACTGCTCCTGCGACGCCGACGCCGACCGGCACTGCCCCCGCGACGCCGACGCCGACCGGAACCGCTCCCGCGACCCCGACGCCGACGCCGTCGGCAACTGCCTCCGCGACGCCGACGCCGACCGGCACTGCCTCCGCGACGCCGACGCCCACACCAACCCCGACAGGAACAACCCCCGCCAAGCCGTCAGCACCGGTGCCGGTCGTGCCGTCGGTAACACCGACGCCCTCCGCGCCGGCGTCGGCCTCCGCGACCGCGACCGAGGCTGCGGGCAGTACAGCGCCCGCGGCGCCGCCCAGTCGACCCCTTGCGCCGGCCCCGATCACTGTGCAGCCGGCCCCTGTCACCGCGCCGGCCGATAAGCCGAAGCCAACGGCGGCGACGCAGTCGGCCACAACAGCAGTGACAACGAAGGCCTCACCGACGCCCACGGCAACGCCGAGCCGCTAGCCGCTAGCCGCTGAGAAGCCTGTCCGTGCACGGGCGTGCGCACCCGTCGTCCGCGACGGCGTCCACCAGGGCCGCGTCAGGGATGCGCACCCATACCCGCACGCCTCGGTGCCGAATAATGGGGGGACCAGCTACCAACCCCTGCTCCGGACCACCGACATCGCGAGGACTCGCCCCATGACAGCTCTGCCCAAAGTCAACTGGTGGGAGCAACGCCGGGGATTAGGCTGCGTGCAGCAGCTGGTTCAGCCGGCTGGCTGGGGTTTCGAGGTTGAGGGTGGGC
>NZ_JAQFIF010000024.1 GCF_029504395.1 Arthrobacter sp. ES3-54 | reverse complement strand
TGCACCCGGGAGGGTGTGGGAGAGTAGGTCACCGCCGGAACACCATTCACGGTCGAGGACCCCCAACCAAGGTTGGGGGTCCTCCCGCATTTAACGGCCACAACCCCAACTGACTGGCAGCAGGGGCCGTTTTGGAGGCTCAGAACGGCCCCAGCTGCGACTCAGTTGGGAAAAGAGCCGCTGATGAATCAGGCGAGCAGTTCTGGCACCTGCGTAAGAACCATGGAAACCTTGGGAATTCCTTTACCCGACAGGAACCTTGGGAATACCTTTAGCCTGCCAGCTATTTTGGGCATGAGCATTGTGAGGCTCTATTTGACCGGCTAGGGTTTGGATTCCTACCAGCCACTAAGGCGCAGGGTGCGTCGACCGGACCTTTTAGGAGTCCCACGATGAGCCTCGATTCTGGTTTCGCCATGGGCAAGAATGCTACTAAAAATCATCGATTTAGCCGACCCTTCTCAAGGCACCGATGGATTTCCCTGGCATCTGTCTTTTTCATGGTGGCCGCCACAATGTCCCTTATTGCCGGCCCCGCAGAAGCCGCCACGCTGACCTTTTCGACTACGGCTGACGCCGTCGTAAAACGTGACAGCCCCACCATTAACTTCCGCACGGCAACAGGCCTAAAGGCTGATAATTCGCCGGTCGAAATGATCTTCCTCAAGTTCACGGTCACTGGCACTGCGGGCAGCACCGTGACCGGCGCCAAGCTCCGGCTATTCGCCACGGATCCCTCCAACTCGGGCGGCCAAATCCGACGGGTTCTCAATAACTCCTGGAGTGAGAACACGATCACATTCAACAACGCGCCCGTTGCGGAAACGCCGATTGTGGCTTCGCGCGGCGCTGTTGCGGATAACACCTTTGTGGAGTTTGATCTCTTCGGTGCGATCAAGGGTGACGGGACGTATTCGTTCCGCATCAGCACGACTTCCTCCGACGGCGTCATTTACAGCTCCAAGGAGTCGTCCGTCACCACGCAGCGGCCTCGATTGACTGTCACCACTAATGCCACGCCGCCGCCTCCTCCTCCTCCGCCCCCGCCGCCGCCTCCGCCCCCTGGCGCCAACCCGTGCGGCACGGCGACCGTCCCGCCGGCGAAATACGACCACGTCATGTGGGTGCTATTTGAAAACAAGACCTATTCACAGGTCATAGGGAACGCCAACGCGCCGTACATGAGCGCAAAGGCGAACCAGTGCGCCTCGGTTTCCACCTGGAGTGACGCAGGCACGGGCTTGCCCTCATTGCCGAGCTATCTGGCCATGACATCGGGCAGCACACAGGGCGTCACTTCCGATTCGAGCCCGAGCGGTCTGCCGCCCATTACGGCTGACAACATCTTCCGGCAGGTGCGTACGTCCGGCCAGTCCTATAAGAGCTATATGGAGGACATGCCTTCGAATTGCCGGCTGAGCGCGTCCGGCCTGTATGCCGAGCGGCATAACCCCGAAATCTACTACCAAGGGCCGGGGGACAGGGCGGCATGCGCGGTCAACAATGTGCCCCTGGGCAACGTGAGCGCGGGGCAGCTGGCAAGCGACCTGGCCAACAATACTCTGCCGAATTTTTCCGTGGTGGTGCCGAATGTGTGCAATGACATGCATGACTGCAGCGTCGCCACGGGCGACACCTGGCTATCGCAATGGCTGCCGGTCATCTTGAATAGCCAAAGCTACCGGGCGGGACGAACGGCGATATTCGTACTTTTTGACGAAGATACTCCGATACCCAATTTCGTGGTGGCTCCCTCTGTGGTCCCGGGCACCGTCATCCAGGGCAACTACAACCACTACTCCCTGCTCCGGACCACCGAAGAAATGCTGGCCATCGGCCTGAAGCTGCAGAACGCCAGCACGGCCCTGAGTTTCCGGTCACCGCTGCGCATCTAGCGCAGCGGCCCATCTAGGCCCCGCGGGGGATTCCCAGCAGACTCCCGGGAATCGCCGCGGCGGTCCGGAACGTTCTCCGGATTGGGCTCGTTAGAATTTGACGGGGCTGGATTCCAGAAAACCAGACCAACGCTTTCGTTCTAAGGACACCTCAATGCCCGAGCGCACTATCGTCATCACCGGAGCCAGCGACGGCATCGGCGCGTCCGCCGCGCGGACCTTCGCCCGGCAGGGGGAGCGCGTAGTCGTCGTCGGGCGTTCCGCGCAGAAGACCGAGACGATCGCGAACGAAATCGGCGCCGACTTCTTTGTCAGTGACTTCGCCGATCTGGGCCAGGTACGCACCCTGGCCGCGCAGCTGAAGGAAAAGTACCCGCAGATCGACGTCCTGGCGAACAATGCCGGCGGCATCATGGGAGCCCGCGAGCTCACCGTGGACGGTCACGAGACAACCTTCCAGGTCAACCACCTGGCACCGTTCCTGCTCACCACCGAGCTGATCGACGTCCTCGCCGCCAGCCAGGCCACCGTCATCAATACCTCGAGCGTCGCCAATTCGCTCTTCGGCAAGCTGGACATCGACGACCTCGACGCGGCCCGCAGCTACTCCACCAACCGCGCCTACGGCAACGCCAAGCTCGCCAACATTCTCTTCACCACCGAGCTCCACAACCGCCACAACACCGAGGGGATCTCGACAGCGGCGTTCCACCCCGGCGGGGTGGCCACCAACTTCGCGGCGGACACCACGAGCCCCATGCGCCTGGCCTACACGTCCTTCCTCAAGCGCTTCATGCTGACGCCTCACCAGGGCGCGGACACCCTTGTGTGGCTCGCCAACGCCACCCCGGGGCACGACTGGATCTCCGGCGCCTACTACGCCAAACGGACGCTCTCCAAGGCCAACAAGCAGGCCTACGATGCCGGCCTGGCCAAGGCATTGTGGCAGCGCAGCGAGGCTATGGTGGCTCAGGACCTCGACAAGCTGGACCGCCGCCAGTAAATCACATGAGCCTCACCGCCTGAGCCTTCCCGCCTACGCCGGAATCGTGGGTTAGCATGTCCCTGCCCCTCGCCGACTCGCGGCTGAGGGCTTCTATTGGGGGGGTGCTCTCACACGTGCGCCTGAAGAAACTGATTATTGCGTCGCTGGCGGGTACCGCCGTCGTCCTGAGCGCCACGGCCGTGCCGGCATCCGCCGCGCCCGCGCCGAAGTCGTACAAGAACTGCACGGAGCTCAACAAGGTCTACCCGCACGGCGTCGGCCGCAAGGGCGCCAAGGACAAGAC
Organism: Arthrobacter sp. ES3-54; assembly: GCF_029504395.1. Lineage (GTDB taxonomy): Bacteria > Actinomycetota > Actinomycetes > Actinomycetales > Micrococcaceae > Arthrobacter. The sequence goes on along the minus strand of NZ_JAQFIF010000024.1, from coordinate 35,920 downwards.
CAGCGGAAAGCCGGTCACCACCTTCCGTGTCGACAACACCCTGTACAGCTACAACGACGGCGGTGCGCGGCACTGGCACGAATACGACCTCGACCGTGACAACGACGGCATCGCCTGCGAAAAGCGCTGACGTGAACTGACGGGATCCCCGCCAACGGCGGGGATCCCGACATGTTTAACCCGCTACCGGGGGGGGCGGCTACCGCGGGGACGACTTTCGCGCTGCCGGCGCGCAGCCTAACGGCTACTGCGCGGCGTCGACCTTGTCCAGGGCGGTCAGGGCGCTCTCCATGGTCCCGGCCAAGTGGCTGGCCGGTGCCGGCTTGGCGAACAGGTAGCCCTGCAGGGAGTCGCAACCGCGGTCCATCAGGTACTTGGCCTGCGCGGGGGTCTCGATGCCTTCCGCCGTGACCTTCAGGCCGAGGGCCTGCGCGGCATTGATCATGGTGGCGAAGAACGGGAGCTGTTCCTGGCCCGTCTTGATCATGGCCACGAAGGAGCGGTCGATCTTGACGTTGTCCAGGGGCAGTTCCTGGAGCCGGCCCAGCGTGGAATATCCGGTGCCGAAGTCGTCCATGGCAATCCGGACACCGGCCGCGCGCAGCTGCCGCAGCTGGCCCAGCACGTCCGAGGCGGCGTCGAAGAACACGCTCTCCGTCAGCTCAAGGGTGAGCTGGCGCGGGTCAACGCCGGTGGAGGCGGCAATCGCGAGCACGTCTGTGGCGAAGTCCCGGTGCTGGAACTGCAGGCCGGAGACGTTCACGGCCACGCTGTACGCGGGGTCGCCAGCCAGCCACGGCCGGATCTCGGCGCAGGCACGGCGCAGGACTTCATCGCCGATCTCGCGGATCAGGCCGCTCTGCTCCGCCACAGGCAGGAACTGGTTGGGCGGCACCAGCCGGCCGTGCCGCTCCCACCGAGCGAACGCCTCGAACTGCACCACCGAGCCGATGCCCGGCGACACCACGGGCTGGTAGTGCACCGAGATCTGGCCCAGCTCGACGGCGCGCCGGAGCCCGGAATCGCCGTCGACCTTGTGGGCCGCGGTGCTCAGCATCTCCGGCCGGAACCGCAGCCAGGTGTTCTTCCCGGCAGCCTTGGCCGCGGTCATGGCGGCGTCGGCCTGGCGCAGCAGTTCCGCCCCGTCCAGCGTCTGCCCCGACTTCGACGCCAGGCCCATGCTCACGCCGGGCCGGACCATGGAGCCGCCCACGCGCAGGGGCGCGTAGAGGGCCGCGGCGATCCGCTTGGCCACCGCGTCCGCGTTGAGGCACTCGGTCAGCAGCACCGCGAACTCGTCGCCGCCCAGCCGGGCCACAGTGTCGTGCGGGCGGACGCAGTTGCGCAGCCTGCTCGCCAACTCCACTAGCAGCTCGTCGGCCGCCGAACGTCCCAGCACGTCATTGAGGTGCCTGAAGTCATCGACGTTCAGCAGGAGAATGTCCACCGGATCCGGGCGGCGCAGGGCGGCGGCGAGGCGCTCGTTGAACAGGGGTCCGTTGGGCAGCGCGGTCAGCGGGTCGCGGAGGGACCCCGCCCTGACTTCGTCGTCGTGCCCGGCAAACGCCGCGGGAGCGGCGGCGCCCTGAAGTCCGCCTAGGCCAGGAGCTACCCCTGAACCGGGAGTACGACGGCGGAGAAAGTCGCCGCTGACGGACCAGCCTGCGCTGCCAACGACGGGGTTCGCGCCGGGGTTTGCGCCAGCGCTTGACCCATGGTTCCCTCCAGGGGTTGCTCCCGCGGTGCCGCGGATCGAGAGGGCCACGGACGTTCCGGCGTCGGCCGTTCCTGCTGGGGTGGGGACCAGGGAGCACGTGATTTCGACCGGGAGTTCGGTGCCGTCGGCCCGGCGGCCCGAGCCGGTGAAGTGCGGGCGGGCGCTAGTGGCCTTGCCCAGCGCGGCCAGGATCCCGTGGAATTCCTCCCGCGAGGCCTCGGCCAGGAGCATGCTGTGGTCCGCGCCCATAAGCTGCGCCCGGGAGTAGCCGAAGAGCCGCTCTGCGGCCGGGTTGAGGAAGGAAATGGTTCCGTCCGGGCCGACCAGCAAGAGTGCGTCCGGGCTGTACTCCACCAGTTGTTGTGCGAAACCAGCTTCCACGATGTCTAACAGCCCCCCAGGCGATGAATACGGATAGCGGACACCTTGCGGAGAGCAAAGCGCACTGCGCTGACTGAATCATATGCCGTGCCGGCTCACCGAACGTGATGGGCATCATGCCGCAACCAAATGTGTCGAACGCGCCGGCCGGCCCGGCCTACCCGGGCACCAGGAGTGCGTTGCACTGCAGCCTGGCCGCAGTGCAAGTTCGCCCGGAATGTCAGGTGCCGGGAGGCCGGTACTTAATCTGTTCGGCTTTCCGCAGGGCTTCCATCGTTTCGTCGACGGTCAAGAGCACTGTCGTTTCGAAAGAGCTCAGTGCGCCTCCTCCGCTGATCGCCAATGCAACTGCGGCCATGGACACGTTGTCGGGAGCCTCCCACAAGTCATAGCCGTCGTGGGCGCCGAATGCGTACCAGAATCCATGGAGTTTTCCGCCGACCGATTCGATGTACGCCTGGGCGGCCTTTCCGCGGTCCTCGGGGTTGCTCATCAGCCTCGCCCAGGTCTCCGGTGTGTAGCTGAACTTCGACAGATAGAGCGGCATCGTCTCTTCCTTTCGTTCGCTTTCGGATGTGCGGATTCACCAAGAATGGCAGTCTGCTGCCACGCCAGCAATGAGGAACATCTACGTTGAGCAGCTGAATTGTCGGCCCGGGTACAGCACCGGAGACGTTCAGGGCCAGCCGACCTAGCCGGGCAGCGGCACGCCCTCGAGGTCGGCGATGGCCGCCGCCGAGTTGCTGACGGCCCGCTGCCGGGCCGCCCCGGGTACCGGGCGGGAGAAGAGGAATCCCTGCAGGGCATCGCAGCCATGGTCCATGAGGTAGCGGGCCTGGGCCGGTGTCTCGATGCCCTCGGCGGTGACCTTCAGTCCCAGGCTCCGGGCCATATGGATCATGGAGGTCAGGATGGGCAGTTTTTCGACGCCGGTCTGCAGCATGGACACGAAGGACTTGTCGATCTTCACCACGTCCACCGGCAGGTCCTGCAGCCGGCCGAGCGAGGAATAGCCGGTCCCGAAGTCGTCCAGGGCCACCCGGATGCCGGCCTCGCGCAGGGTCTCGAGCTGGCCGATCACGTGGGAGTGGGCGTCGAAGAACACGCTCTCGGTCACCTCAAGGACCAGCTGGCGCGGGTCCACGCCGCTCCACGCCGCAATGTCCAGGACGCGCTCGGCGAAATCGCGGTGCTTCAGCTGCACGCCGGAGACGTTGACGGCCAGGCTCCGGAACGGGTCCTCCCCGAGCCACGGGGCGAGCTCGGTGCAGCTGCGCCTGAGCACCTCGGCCCCGATCTCCCGGATCAGGCCACTGCGTTCGGCGGTCTCGATGAAATCGTCCGGCGGGATCAGCTCGCCTTCCCATTCCCAGCGGGCCAGGGCCTCGAACTGCACCACCTCGAGCCGGTCGCTGGAGATGACGGGCTGGTAGTGCACCGTGATCTGCCCCAGCTCCACCGCCCGCCGCAGCCCGGCCGTGAGCTGGGTGCGCTCCAGCAGCGCGGCCAGCATCTCGGGCCGGAAGTGCACATAGCAGTTCTTGCCGGCCTCCTTGGCCGCATACATGGCCAGGTCCGCCTGCCGCAGCAGCTCCGAGGACGTCTCCGTACCGGCGTCCCGCGATGCCACACCCAGGCTCAGGCCCGGCCGCATGAGCGTTCCCTCGATGGAAACGGGGGCGTTCAGGGTGCTGACCACGCGCTGGGCCACGGCGTCGGCGTCCCGGCAGCCCACCAGCAGGACCACGAACTCGTCCCCACCCAGCCGGGCAACCGTGCCGTGCGGACCCACGCAGTTCTGGAGCCGGCGGGAAATCTCCACCAGCATCTCGTCGCCGGCATGGTGGCCCAGGACGTCGTTGACTTCCTTGAAGTCGTCCAGGTCCAGGAGCAGCACGTGCACCGGCTCCGGGGTGAGCAGCGCCGCGGCGGCCCGTTCGTTGAAGAGCATCCGGTTGGCCAGGCCCGTGAGCGGGTCCTGGAAGGCCAGTTCCTTGAGCTTGCCCGCCTGCTCAGCCAGTTCCTCCATGGCGCGGCGGGCCTGGTCCTGGGCGCGCCGGCGTGAGGTGATGTCGCGGAAGTTCCAGATCCGTCCCACGATCGCGTCCGCGACTTTTTGCGGCCGCGAGTACAGCTCCACGGTGCGGCCGTCGGCGAACTCGAGGACGTCGTGGCTCTGCATGAGGCTGTCGGCGTAGAGCGCCGCGACCTTCTGCAGGAAGTAGTCGGGGTCCACCAGTTGGTCCGCGATGAAGCGGACCAGCGCATTGGGGTCCTCGGCCGCGATCAGCTCCGGCGGCATGCCCCACAGTTTCAGGTACTGGTCGTTGATCCCGGTGATTTGGCCCTCGTTGGAGACCACGACGATGCCGTCCGACGTCGATTCCAGCGTGGCGTCCAGCAGCGAGACGGCCAGCCGCCGGCCGGAATCGGAGTCCTTGCGGTGCTCGGCGTCGCGGACGGCCACCGCCATGGCCGTGCCGGCGTCGACGCTCACTAGCGAGCACGTGATCTCCATGGCGAGTTCCGAGCCGTTCCGGTGCCGTCCGACGGCGGCAAACGGCCGGCTGCCGGCCTTGATCTTGCGGCCCAGCCGGCCAAAGACCCGCAGGAAGCCGCCGCGGGCTTCCTCCGAGAGCAGGATGGTGTGCTGGACGCCGAGGAGTTCCTGACGCGGGTAGCCGAACAGCCGTTCCGCGGCCGAATTCACGAAGGCGATGGTCCCGTCCGCGGTCAGCAGCAGAAAGGCATCAGGACCCTGCTCCAGCAGGTCTTCACCAAATCCAGTTCCCACGACGATACCGGCCCCCAAGCGACGGAAGTTCATAGAGCGATGATGTTCCCGGCCGAGGTGCCCGGATTGAATGCGTTTCCCTGAATCATAGGGTCCTTCGGCCCTGTGTCCAGCACATCGGCCACGGAACTTTGCGGGTCACCGGTTGCCGGGCACCCGAACGCCCTTCAGCGCGGCGATGGCACGGGCCGCCCGGTCCAATGCAGGCTGGAGCGCTGCCTCCGGCTGGGGGCCAGAAAACAGGAAGCCCTGCAGGGAATCGCAGTCCAGATTCATCAGGTAGCCGGCCTGGGCTGCAGTTTCCACGCCCTCCGCCGTGACGGTAAGCCCCAGTCCGTGGGCCATGCCGATCATGGCGTTCAGGATGGGCAGCTGTTCCGTGCCGGTGTTGATCATGGCCACGAACGACTGATCGATCTTCAGCGTGTCCACGGGCAGGCCCTGCAGGCGTCCCAAGGAGGAAAAGCCGGTGCCGAAGTCATCGAGCGCCACGCGGACGCCGGCCGTGCGCAGGCTCATGAGCTGCTGGATCACGTGGCAGTCGTCTTCGAAGAAGACGCTCTCCGTGACCTCCAGGACGAGCTGGCGCGGGTCCACGCCACAGGATTCCATCACGGCCAGGACCAGCTCGGCGAAGTCCCCGTGCTGCAGCTGGACGCCGGAGACGTTCACAGCCAGGGACCGGGAGGAGTCCTCTTCCAGCCAGGGCTTCAGTTCGGTGCAGCCGCGCAACAGCACCTCGGTGCCTATCTCGACAATGAGTCCGCTGCGCTCCGCCGCCGGAATGAACTGCTTGGGTGGAACGAGCACGCCGTCGCGCGCCCAGCGGGCCAGGGCCTCCACCTTTGTCACGGTCCCGCTGCCGGCGGAGACGATCGGCTGGTAGTGGACGGCGATCTGTCCGTTGTCCACGGCCAGCCGCAAGCCGGCCTCGAGGTCGTTGCGGTCCACCAGGGCTTTCATCATCTCTGGCTGGAAGCGCATGTACCGGTTCTTGCCGGCCGTCTTGGCGGCATACATCGCGATGTCGGCACGGCGCAGGAGCTCGGAGGCGTCCACCGCGGCCTCCCCGATCGAGGCGATCCCCAGGCTGAGGCTGGGCCGCAACATGGTGCCGTCGATCCACACCGGAAGGCGCAGCGAGTCGACGATCCGGGCGGCGACCGCCTCGGGCTCCACCGAGTCGACCAGGAGCACCACGAACTCGTCGCCGCCCAGCCGGGCCACGACGTCGTTCGGCCGGACGCAAGTGCGCAGCCGCCGGCCGACCTCAATGAGCATCTGGTCTCCGGCGTGGTGGCCCAGGATGTCGTTGACTTCCTTGAAGTCGTCCAGGTCCAGGAGCAGGACGTCCACGGCGGTGCCGCGCGGGCCTGCGAGGGCGCTGGCGAGGCTGTCGTTGAACAGTTGGCGGTTGGACAGCCCGGTCAATCCGTCCCGGAACGCCAGCGCCTTGAGCTGGGCGGACTGCGCGGCGAGGTCTGCCATCGCCCGGGTGATCCGGTCCTGGGCAACCTTGGCCGCGGTCACGTCGCGGAAGCTCCACACTCGTCCGACCACCTGGTCCGCGACTTTCTGCGGCCGCGAATAGCGTTCAAATGTCCGGCCGTCGCGGAATTCCAGGATGTCGTGGCTTTCCGCCGCGGGATCGGCGTAGAGGGCCTCGACCTTTTCGACAAACTGGGCCGGGTCCCGCAACTGGTCCACGACGAAGCCCATGACGGCCTCATCGTCCCCCGTGGCCAGCATTTCCCGCGGGATGCCCCACATGGTGAGGAACTGATTGTTGACGCCGGCGATCTCGCCCTCGCTGCTGACCACGAGGATGCCGTCTGCAGTGGATTCGAGCGTCGCGCTCAGCAGTGACATGGCCTCGCGGAGGCTGTCATCGTTCTCCGGCCGGTGCGAGGTGTCCCGGACCGCGGCGATCATGCTCACGGCGCCATTGCCAGTCCCATTACCGGTCCCGTCCCCGGTCACAAAGATGGACCCGGCCACCTCGGCCTGGAACTCCGTGCCGTCCCGCCGCACCCCGTAGGCCTCCACGGGAGCGGTGTCAGTCTCGTCGTCGACGTCGGCGGCGTGGGAGTGGGCGTCGCGGCGGAGGTTGAAGAACAGCCGCTCCAGCCCGTTCCGGAACCCCTCGGCTAGGAGGATGCGGTGGTCCGAGCCCACCAGCTCCCCACGGAGGTACCCGAACATGCGCTCCGCGGCGGTGTTGACCATCCTGATGGTCCCGTCCTCTGCCACCACCAGCAGGGCGTCGGGGCTGGATTCCACCAGGTCCCCGTAGCCCGGGACCGCGCTGAAGCCTTCCTTTGGGACTTCGCCGGGGACTTCGCCGGAGACTTCCCCCGGGTACGACGACGCCGTCATCCGGCTACCGCCGTGCGAACCTGAGACCACCAACGAGACATTCAGAACCCTCCCACCGGGAAATCATAGGCGTCCCGAGGCTCCCTTGGGTGTCAACACGTGGGCGGGGCGGGGCGGATCCCGGTCGGGGCCCGCCCGGGAGGACCAAACCCCCCGTTGCGCTATCACTCTTGGTGCTTAAAACCCGGGTTTAGCCGCCCGGAGTGATAGGGCAACGAGCGGGGAGCGGCCAATCGCGGGCTCACGGATCACGGCCTCGTAATGGCCAACCAGTTCGGCCCCGAGGACGGACCACGTCCGGCCCTGGACCGAGGCGTGCGCGGCGGCGGCGAACGCGCGGCGCTTGGCGTCGTCGCCCACCAGGTCCATCACCCGGACACGGAGCGCGGCGAGGTCGCCGGGCTCGTACAACCAGCCGGTCCGCGAATTCTCCACGAGATCCAGCGGGCCGCCGCGGCCCGTGGCCACCACCGGCACGCCGGACGCCATGGCCTCCTGGATGGTCTGGCAGAAGGTCTCGAACTCGCCGGGATGGACGAAGAGATCGAAGGAAGCCACGGCCCGGGCGAGGTCATCACCGCCGAGGAACCCGGTGAAGACCGCCTGCGGCAGGGCAGCTTCCAGGGCAGCCCGCTGTGGCCCGTCGCCGACGATCACCAGCCGGGTCCCGGGAACATCCGCCAGCACCGCCAGATCCTCCACCTGCTTCTCGGCGGCCAGCCGGCCCACGTAGCCGATCAGGCGCTCGCCGCCGGGCGCCACGGCAGCCCGCCAACCGGCGTCGCGCTTCGCGGGGCTGAACCGCTGGGTGTCCACGCCGCGCCGCCACATGTCCACGCGCGGAATGCCGCGGCCGCGGAGCTGGTTGAACGCAAAGGTGGAGGGGACCAGGGTGCGCGAGGCCAGCAGGTGGATCTGGTCCACCCGGTTCCAGGCCCAGTTTTCCAGGAACGGGACCCCGTAGCGGCCCGCGTAGCCTGGGACCTCGGTCTGGTAGATGGCCACCGTGGGGATGCCGAGCTGGTGGGCGGCCTGCGCTGCCCGCCAGCCGAGCACGAACGGGGATGCGAGGTGAACGACGTCGGGCGCGTAGTCGGCAAGGATGCGCTTGACCCGATACACACCGCCCATCGCCACGCGTACGTTCGCATAGCCGGCCAGCGGGACCGAGGGAAGCCTGTGGACGTGGGCGCCATAGACCTCGTACGGAACCTCCGGGGCCTGCGCGGACGGCGCGATCACCAGCACCTCGTCCCCGCGCTCCTGCAGATGCTCCAGCACGCGCAGGATGGAGTGGGTAACCCCGTTCATGAGCGGCAGGAATGATTCGGCGACGATTGCGATCCTCACCCCTCCACGGTGCGGGCGGCGGTTGGCGGCCCGGGGGAGCGGGCGTGGCCGGCAGGGGAAGAGTGGGTTAACAGGTGGGCGCGGTCAGGCGGGAACTATCTAGAGGAAGGAGAGGTGGGGAAGGCGGGGAGGGTGCGCAAGAAGGAGCGAACTGCCGGAAACCGTCAACGGGCGTAGTTGATTTCGGCCATGCGTTCACGGCGCAAACCCGAAAAAGCAGCGGTGCCGGACGTCATGACGAAAGACGAGCTATAGCGGATCGGGCCAGTTGCCGACCGGGAAGAGGGAACGGACTCCGAAAACCATCGGTACCCTCACAGCCGGACAGCCACGCGCACGCATATTGCCTTCCATCAGAAATACCTCCAGAGGCTACGGAACTTCAGAATACGCCCGTCGCCTCCCAGCGTCCAGAGGTCGTGCACCGTCGCGGACCGGGACGCCGTGGTCGCCGCACTGAGCTGTGTGGACTATGTCACCGTGTTCGACACGCCCACCCCGGTGCCACTCATCGAGGAGCTCCGCCCGGAGATCTATGCAAAGGGCGGTGACTACTCTCCGGAGATGCTCTTTGAATCCCGAGTCGTGGAACGATACGGGGGCACGGTGGCAATTCATCTCTGAGCTCGGCGTCAGGAGCCACCTCGTGAGGACTTGAGGCCGAAAAGCAGTAACACAGTGATCACCGTTCATACTTTTTGAGCTCACCAATAAAGTCTTCCAGTTGGCGGTGCAGAGCCCCGTCGGACCCCGTTCCTGTTGGAGGCAGTCCGTCCACGAGGCCTTCGGCTGACTCGAGGACGCTTCGCCCGCGTTGGGTGAGCCGGACCACTGCGTTGCGGCGGTCGTCACCGCGTTCCCTGGTCAGGAAGCCGAGGCGCTGAAGCCGAAGGATGACTTTACCCAAGCTCTGTTGACTCACGCAGAGCAGCGGGGCCAGGTCGGAGACAGTGACTGGTTCGTTTTCCGCGACTGACGCCAGCGCGTCGAGCGCCCCTTGGGTCAGGCCCAAGGGTGTGAGGCTGCGGTTGATCTGCCGTTTGTCCAGACGCGCCGCCATGCCGAGGAGTCGGTGCGTCGCCCAGCCGTCTTGTACCGCCGGGCGGACCGGTCCCCGGCGGCGTGCTACGCCGCCGGGCTCCGGCTCGGCCGGGAGGCTCACGCGTCTTGGACGCGGTCTTTGGCGTCCGCGGTACTGTCCTTGACGTCGGAAACGGCGGCCTGTCCTTCCTCCTTGACGTTCTCCACGGCGTCGGCAGCAGTGGTCTTGACGTTTTCCAAAGCTTCCTGGGCGGGTTCCTGCAAGCCCTGGGCGACGTCTTGAGCGGCTTCCGTCAGCTGGGTGGTGACCGGCTCCGCGGCACTCTTGAGGGCATCGGCTGCTTCGCGCTCTTTGGCGCTCGGCGGAATCAGGGAGGAGACGAGTAGGCCCGCACCGAAGGCAATCAGACCGGCAGCGAGGGGCTTCCCCTGCGTCTTGACCGCTACCTTGTGTGGTGCGTCGCTGACGGCGGAGCCCGCATCACCAATCGTCGCTCCTACGCTGCTGGCAGCGGATCTGACGCTGCCGGTGGCCTCGTCGGCTGTACCCATGATTTTGTCCTTGACCCCTGTGGCGGCGTCTTTGACCTTGTCGGTCTGCCGGTGGACGATATTGGACGGGGTCACTTTGTCGGCGACGGCGTCCACGTCAGTGCCAAGGCGGGCGCGAGTTGCTTCGATGTCTGCGCGGATGGCGTCAGGGTTTTCACTCATCGGTGGTCCTCATTCGGTTTCAGGGTGGGTGGGATTTCCTGGAGTGTTTCGGCGGTCTGGGGCATGCCCTTGACCGTTTTGAGTTCCTTGCGGCCCCTGGCAGCGAGGACGGCCGCGACGATGCCCCACAGGACGGCGACAATGACCGCGGACCAGACAAAGCCGGTCCACTCCGCGCCGATCCCGTACCAGAGGGCGATCGAGAGGAAGAGGAGCACGAAGTGCCCGGCAACTCCGGCCCCGGCAAGCATGCCGCTGCCTTTGGCCGCCCGCGCAACGGACTGTTTGGCCTCGACCTTCGCGAGTTCGACTTCCTGGTGCATCAGCGTGGAGAGGTCACGAGTGACATCGCCCAGCAGGTCTCCCAAGGAATTAGTGTCCGCCTTGGCTTGGGCGGCCGTGGGAGGCATCTCCGGTATCTCGCTGCTCACAGTGGCCGCCCTTCGCCATCGGCGTACGGATCATTAGGGTCGCGCAGTGGGAGACCAGCCGTGCCCGGACCGGCGAAGCCGGGCCGCGCGGGCTCTCCTTCTACGGATTCGCCGAAGACGGGTGCGGGCTCCCGGTAGATGGGCTCGCCAACGGCCGGCGTCATCATGCTGTCCGGTGCCAGAGGCCGCACGGGTTGCGGGGCAACGCCCGGTCCAGTTGTCGAGGTCGTGGCCGGGACCCCGGCCTGGAGGCTTCGGCCCAGACGTCCCGCTATGACGCCGGCGCCCGCCGCGAGAAGCAGGAAGGCTGCCGGGCGCTGCCGGGCGAAGGACTTAACCTCGTCCACCAGCGAGCCAGGGTCCCTGTTTTCCAGCCATGAGGCGACCGACGCAGAGCGGTCCGCGGCCTGACGGATCAGGTCCGATGCAACGCCTTGCTGCTCCGGCGCCTCGGCCATGCGGTGAAGCTCTTCGGAGATCGCCCGGATCCCTCCGGCCGCCTTCTGCTGCTGTGCTCCCGCCTGACTCGTGAGGTCGGACCTCGCCTGCTCCAGGAGACCCCGGGCGCTGGTCTTCACCTCCGAGGCGACGTTGGCCACCTCTGTCTTGGCCGTCTCAGTAACGTGCTGGGCCGCGCCCGCGGCTTCGCCGGCGACGCTCGCTGCCTCGTCCTTGGCTGCCTCGGTCTTGCCTGAGGCGCCGCCCTGCGTCGGGGAGGCAGCCGCTGACCCGGTTGCGTCGTATGGTTCCGGGGGGTACGGATCGGATGTCTGCGGCCATGGGTTCTCGGTCATCATTGCTCTCTTCCTAACGGGTTAGCTGCTGCTGATGAACTACCACACACAACAATAGTAAGCATGATTAGTATCCGATAGAAGGGACCTCTGCTCAGTGCGAGCTCATCCGCACGTGACGGCAGCCGGATGGCGCGAACAACGTGCCCGGAGCCGTTCGTTGCCCGCACTCCGCCCACCGTCCGGCGCTTCCTCCGGCAGCGGGTCCAGAACGCCTAGTCAGCGTTTCCGAGTACTGCCCAACCGTGGCCGGAGAGGCTTACGGCGTTCCGGTCGGGGCGCTTCTTGCGCGCCCGGCCAGTACCGCGGCCGCCGAAGAGGCGGACACGGCAGGCATCGTGACGGCGATTGTTGAAGACCTGTTTGGTCCAGGCGGATCAGGCTGTTTTTGCTACGGAAGTGGACACGTCAAGAGAATGGCACCATCGCAACCGGATGGGCCAGACGCAACGATTTCCCTTGCCGAGGGTATCGCAATGAGGCAACAGGGAGTCCGTCAATCGGCCTTGAGGACGTCCGGAAGTTCGTCCACAAACACGGTTTGCGGCGGTTCAAAATAAATCACCAAGACCTGCTCGCCCACTGCAAAAACGCTGCTCTTGTCGAACGGGTGCGCATGGAACGCGCTGGTGCCGCCGCGGACGGGCAGCATGACCTCGCCGATGGTGCCCGGGCCGATCCGACCCGTGACCCGCCCGATCTTTCCGGTCAAGCTCCGATCAACATCCTTGTGCATCACAATCCCCGTACATCTAAACCCCTGCGCATCAGAATCCCCGTGCTTGCGCGCGCATGGCGGCCACTACGCCCCGGGAGCCTTGGTATCCCGTTTGGCGGCGTCCCGGCTGTTCTTGAGCGCGCTGGACAGCGCCGGGAGGTAGTCGCCCACCTGTGCCAAAATCCCGCCGATCATCCGGTTGACTCCTTCGCCGCCGTTGAGGACGGTCATCTGGCCGACGTGTGCAAACGGCTCGGCGGCCGCCGCCACGATCGCCGGCATGTTCTCGGCGAGCTGCTGGGAGATGACGGCGTCCTGGTTGGTTCCGAGTGCTTCGGCACGGGCCTTGATGCCTTCCGCCTCGGCCAGTGCCTTGGCTTTGATGGCGGAGGCGGCGGCATCGCCGCGGGCCTTCGTGGCGGCGGCCTCGGCCTCGCCGGTGACCTTGGTGGCCCCGGCTGCCGCCGCTGCCGCCGTCGCATTCGCCTGGGCCTGCACCTCGGTCCGCCGGGCGTTGGCCTGGGCCTCAAGCTCGGTGCGCCGTGCCAATGCCTCGGCCGCGCTGATGTCCGCGGACTTTTGGCCCTCGGCATCGGTGCGCTTGGCATAGGCCCTCGCGTCCGCTGGCTTGCGGACGGTGGTCTGCAGCTTCTGTTCCTCCCGGTCGGCCTCGAGCTTGGCCACCTCGGTTTCCTGGACCACCACCTGCTGACGCGCCGTCGCATCCGCTAGCGGCCCGGCCTGGGCCGCGTTCGCCTTGGCGCGCTCGGCATTGGCCTGCGCCACGGACTGCCGGATCGCGGACACGCTCCGGGCGTCGGCAATCAGGGCCTCGGCCTCCGCTTCCTTTTCCGCGGCCTCGCGGTTCCGGGTGGCCTCCGCGATGCGGGCCTCCATCTTGACCATGGCGATGTGCGGCTTGGCGATGTTCTGGATGTAGCCCGTGGGGTCCTGGAGGTCCTTGATCTGCAGCGAGTCGACCACCAGGCCCAGCTTCTCCATTTCGACGCCGCTGGCGCTGCGGACCTGGGAGGCCAGCTTGTCGCGCTCGCGGATGATTTCCTCGACCGTCATGCTGCCGATGATCGAGCGGAGGTGGCCTTCGAAGACGTTGTACACCTGGCTTTCCATCTTCGGCTGCTGGCCCAGGAAACGCCGCGCGGCGTTGGCAATAAACGGCGGGGCATCCCCGATCTTGTAGATGACCACGCCGTCGACAATCACCTGGATGCCCTGGGAGGTCACGCAGGAGACCTTGAGTTCGGTCTCATTCAGCGTCAGGGACAGCGGCCGCACCGTCTGCAGGCCGGGGAGCACCAGGGCTCCCTTGCCCGTGACGATCTTGAAGTCCATCCCCTCCCGGGTTTCCAGCGTGCCCCGCGTCAGCCCGGAGATGATGAGGGCCTCGTTCGGTTCCGCCACCTTCCACATCAGTTTTGTCGCCACCCAGATGACGCCGACGACGGCGACCGCCCCCAGAATGATCGAAATGAGCGGATACAAAAATGACAAGTCCGGCATAACCAGGTCCTTTCACGGCGGTGGAAAAAGGTATTAAGCAAAGCCCCAAACGATGCTGCTGGTAGTCCCCGGCCGGCCTGGTGGCACGAATTCTCACGCCGCCCAGCCAGCTGTTGTACACAGTCTGTGGTGCTGCCTGCCAGTTAGTCCAGCAACTCGGCGGTGTCCGGGCATACGCGCAGGTTCCGCCGGTGCCTAAAGCCCCTGTTGGGAGCGGCCATAGCCGTGCCAGCGTAGGAGAGGGTGCGTCTGGAGTGCCGGCCCCGTGAAAGGGTGATGTGATGCGCGGCTCTCCTCTCGGGACGACACGGAAGACCGGGATCGCGTGGGACATCTGGCGGGCCGGACGGGCAAGCCCGGACGCGATCGCCCGCCGGCAACGGGACCGGCTCGCCGCGCTGGTTGAGTGCGCGCGGTCCTCCTCGCCGTACTACCGCAGGCTGTACCGGGACGTGCCGGAGACGGTCACCGATCTGCTCGCGAATCTGGGGGAGCTGCCACCGGTGGGCAAGCGCGAGCTCATGGAGAACTTCGATGACTGGGTGACCGATCCCCACCTCACGCTCGCCGGGCTGACGAAAGACCTCCTCGGCGACGCCTCACGCATCGGCGGCCTCTACCGCGGGCAGTACCTCGTGATGACGACGTCGGGGTCCACCGGTGAACCCGCGGTCCTGGTCCACGACCGGACGTCGCTGCAGGTGGCGAACCTCCTCGGCCCGATCCGTGAACGGCGGACCCTGATGACGGCGGCGGAGGCCCGGGCTTTCGTCCACCGGGGGCTGCGGGCAGCGGCGCTGATCGCGGACGGGGACCACTTTGCCGGCGTCGTGCTGACCGAAGCCGCGCGGCGACGCAGCCCCCGCATCGCCCGCCGGGTCCGCGTGTTCTCCGTGCTCAGGCCGCTCGCGGACCTCGTGACGGACCTCAATGAGTTCCAGCCGACCGTGCTCTACGGCTATCCGAGCGCCATGCTGCAACTGGCCACCGAACAGAAGTCGGGACGGCTCAACATCCGTCCGGTCCTGGCGGTCGCGTCCGGGGAGGGCTTGGCAGCCAAAGCCGGGGCGGACATCGAGGCAGCCCTCGGCTGCCGGGTCGGCGTGCGGTACCTTGCCTCGGAGGCCCTCGCCCTGACCAGCCGCTGCCGGCAGGGGCTGCTGCATGTCAACGCGGACTGGAACATCGTGGAGCCGGTGGACGACGCGTTCCGGCCCGTGCCGGCGGGGGAACTCTCGCACACGGTGCTGGTCACCAACCTGGCCAACCGGGTCCAGCCGCTGATCCGCTACAACCTCGGCGACCGGGTGCAGCTGGATACCGGCCCGTGCGCCTGCGGCAGCCCGTTTCCCACGCTGCGGGTGGAAGGCCGCAGCGGCGACGTGCTGAGCTTCGCTGCCGCAGGGGCGGTGGTGGACGGTGCAGTGCTAGACCGAAACACAGGGTTGGACGGGGCAGTGTCCGACGGGGCAGTGCCGGACCCCAAGTCTGCGTTGGACCTAAAAGTGGTGACGGTGCTGCCGTTGGCGCTGGGCACAGTGATCGAGGAGACCGCGGGCGTGCGCCGGTTCCAGGCGATCCGCACCGGGCCGCGGTCGCTCACGGTGCGGCTCGAGCTCTGGCCGGACGCCGTGGCGGCTGCTGTGCAGGCGGCGGTGGGGGAGCGCCTGGGTGCGTTCTTCGCGGCCCAGGGTGCCGACGGCGTCGAGGTCCGGTTTGCGGGGGAGCCGCCCTGGCCGGACCGCAGCGGCAAGTTCCGGCAGGTGTGGTCTGCCTGAGCGCGTTACTGCTGTCTACTGCTGGTTGAGGATCCGTCGGGCGTCCTGCTGGGCTTGGAGCTCTTTCTGGGTCAGCGCCTGCCCAGTCAGGTAGCCGGCGGAGGCCATGGCCCGGCGCAGCTCCGCGACCGTGCGCGGCGTGGTCACCCCGAGGTGCGCCATGGCGTGGCAGTTGGCGCAGAGCGGCACGAGGTCCGTGACGGGATCAAGTTCGTAGGTGCTGCCCAGCTGTGACAACGGGACCAGGTGGTGGACCGGAATGAAGTCCTTGCCGATGTCCCCGTACGCGATTTCAAAGGAGAACCCGCACACCGCGCAGCTGGTCCCGTGGTGGGCGATGCAGGCCCGGCGCGCGTCCGGACTGTGCTCATACCGGTTCACCTCGACCCGGCTGACGGCCGCCGCGGGGACGGTGCCGGGTACGGGCTGGGTGGGGTCGGCCGCCGGCGGCGGGCCAAACTCTAGCCAGAGTCCGCGGAGCAGGGGCTCGACTGAGGGTTCGACGGCCAGCGCGGGGCCGTGCAGCGCTTCCCAGTCGAGGCCGGGCACGGTCTCCTGGAGGGCTGCGGGCGGGATCTGGTCCCCGGCGGGCAGGAGGCCGTCGAAGGCCACGCGGACGTAGAGCGGGGACCCGTCCTGTGCGTTGTCCTGCGCGGCGCTCGCGGCGTCCGGGGCCTGGAGGCGGGGCGCCGGCCGCTCCGAGACGATGACGCCGTGGCCGATGAGGCCGCGCCCATGGCGGCCCTGGAGCACCAGCCACGCGTCCGCGCCGGAGGCGGCGGCGCCCGCCAGTGCGTCCGCGCCGCGGGCGGCGTCCGCCAGGCTGCCCACCGCGCCGGAGGTAGCGGTGTCCCCCAGCACGTCCGCGTCAGAGGCGGCGAAATCTGCGGTGCCGACCTCCCAGCTGGCCAGGAACCGGCCGGTTTCGGCGACCTCCTCCAGCACTGCCGGGTAGGTCCAATCGTTCCATTCGTCCGGGTTCCAGACGAGGATGATGGCTGTCATCTGCCCATTGTCGCAGTGTATGCAGCGGCCGGCCGCGCGTTACCCCGGACTTCCTGCCGCGTTGTTGAGAGGCCCTGTCGGCCCGGTCTGGCAGGTGGCGTTGAGGGTGTCCTCCGCGACGGATTCCATTTGGTGCAGGATGCGGGTGCCCCCGGGCTGGAGCGGTTCCGGAGGGTAGGCCACGGCCATGGTGAGCTGCCGGGTTCCGTCCGCGCTGGTCATGGCGATGGTGCCGTAGCCGGGCACGTCGCCGGGATGGCCGTAGTAGAAGTCGTTCGTGCAGAGGTCGTTCCAGCGGACCACCCCGAGTCCGTACCTGGCGTAGAGCGGGCTCTCCATTTGCGTGATCGTGTCCGGTTTGAGCAGCCGGTTCTGCAGCAGTGCGCGGTAGAACGTGTTCACGTCCGCCACGGAGGACACCATGCCGCCGGCGGCGTTGTCGATCTGCGCGGCCGGATAGGTGACGTCGAGTTGGTTGCGGCCCAGCGCAATGTAGCCGTGGACCATCGACGACGGCGGAGGCCCGGCCGCGGTCATCAAAGTTTCGCTCAGGCCTAGCGGCTGGATGATGTCGGTGCTGATCACCTCGCCGATCCGCCGGCCGCTCAGGTGCTCGACGATCAGCGCCAGAGCAATGTAGTTGGAGTTGGAGTACTCAAATCCCTGGGCCAGCTTCGCCTGCCACGAGATCCGCCCCGCCATGGCCAGCAGGTCCGCCAGGCTCACCTTCGTGGTCAGGGCCTTCCGCACCGTGGCCGGATCGAACAGCGGCCCGTCCACGGACGGCATGCCGGAGCGGTGCTGCAGCAGCTGGCGGACGGTGACAGGTCCCGGCGGGTGCATCACCTTGTTGAACTCCGGCAGGTAGGTGCTGACCGGCGCGTCGAGCTCCAGCTTGCCTTCCTCGGCCAGTTTGAGCACGCAGACCGCCACCATGGACTTGGTGATGCCGCCCACGTGCACGGGATCCGTTATTTCGGTCCGTGAAGGGCTGGCCAGGTTTCGAACACCGTAGGCCGCGGACCACTCGTCCCCGCCCACGCGGATCTGGATGAGGACGGCCGGGGCGCCGTCGTCGAGCAATCTCTTGCTGAACTGTTCCAGCATGGCCCGGTAGCCGGAATCGGGCGACACCGGCTGCACCGGCGGTTGCGGGCCGGGACTGCATCCACCCGTCGCCGCCGCAAGTACGACGGCGACGATCGCGGCCGTGAGCCGGCGGAACGGTGCTCGGGTCGAGGCCACCGACATGATGGTCCTTCTTGCAGTTCTGGTTTGTGGTCGGCGTAGGAGGATACCCCTGGCCGGGCACCATCCTGACCCTTGTGATAGTCCTCAGGCGGACGGCAGGCGACTAGAGCCATAAGTCATGGGCGTGGATTTGATCGCTCTGTGACGGCGTTCTGTGATCGCTTGGTGTCGCCTTCAGGGAGGATGCGCCGCGGCTAGTTCTTGAGCGCTCGCGACCGTCTATAAAACGTTGCTCGGGACATTCCGAGATCGCGGGCACCTGCCCAGCGGGTTCGCCGCTCGAGAACCGCCGGCCGCGGACGAACCCACACCATTCCGCGAAAAATAGAGCTACCGCCGCAGCAGTCGCTCGATCGGGGAGACGCCTCGTATCCCTAGGGTTGTGAGACAACCTGGAGTGTAGCGTTTAGGGCACCTTCACCGGGCAGTTTTGCACTATCTTGGGGGAAAAATGATGCTGGCACTCTCTACATCGGAAGTAAATCCACTGGTGCCGTCCTGGGGCATCATGGGATCTTGCTGATCCTGAACGCAATCCTGTTCATTGCGGCGCTCGTAAGCATTGCGCGCAATAGGACTCATACTACGGGCGGTACTGTCGTTTGGGCCCTCATCGTTCTTGCGGTACCGGTACTTGGCTCGGTTCTGTGGTTCTTGGTTGGGCGCAGAGAACATCCAGTTCTCGTCTTCGCGATCAAGCGAGATAGCGGGCAGGCGGGACGCGAGGCTTTCCCGCTCAAGGGACCCGGGAGTTGTTCCGTTCATTCAGCTCGACCCGTCGGTGGACCACCGGCCAGCGGGCTGAGAGTGGAAAAGCCCACTCTGTCCGGCATGATCGGGTGCATCTTGAGCAGCACGGGACGATGATCACGGCGATAATCGACGTATGACTGAGCAGTTACCGTCCTGGCCGACCACACCACCGACCTACGGCTCAGTCGTTTTGCGCGAGTTCACCGACGACGACGTACATCTCGCCTTCGAGTTGGGGGACGATCCTTACATCCCTCTCATTGGCAGCCTTCCCGCACTCCCCACGGCACAGCAGGCTCTGGAGTGGATCCACCGGCAGCGCGGCCGGTTCGACGAAGGAAAAGGGCTGTCCTTCGCCATCGCCGATGCCGAGTCGGACAACGCCGTCGGTGCCATCGGACTGTGGCTTCAGAACATGTCGGCCGGACGCGCGACGGTCGGCTACTCGGTTGCCCCCGCGCACCGGGGCCGCGGGATCGCCAGCAGCGCGTTGAAGGCACTGACCGCCTTCGCTTGGACCATCCCCGCTCTGCACCGGATCGAGCTGTACATCGAGCCGTGGAACAGCAATTCAAGTCGCGTTGCCGAGGCGTCTGGTTTCCAGCGGGAGGGCCTGCTCCGCAGCCACCAGGAGATTGGTGACACCCGGCGCGACATGCTGCTCTACGCGACAACGCGGCCTTGACTGCATCTTGGCTGTTGGTATTCGTTTCTGCTCAGCCGGAGTGTCGCAGCAGGGTCCGCTTTCGGAATCGTGAGGCGTCCCGCAGCACGTTCGGCTTACGGGCAGAGCTGCCTGCCGGTGCTTCAGCGTGGCACCACGTCATTGAAGGGATCACTTTGTGGTGCTGCTCGCGGAGGCGGAGCTAGTGTGCGGATAGGCCGGTTTTCTCGCGTGGGTCGCACAATTCGGTGTCGTTCAAGGGACCATCATCGGTGCCGCACTGCGGAGCGGGATCTGGTGTTCTGCGAGTCCCAATGGGAGTTGGCGCGTTTGCTGTTCGCGGACTTCGATGTGTCGGTGGGCCATATTGTGGCGCCACGGTTTCTGTTGAAGGCTGAGGTCGCCGGGGCGGTGCGCAGGCACATTCCGGACTATCTGCTGCCCGTCGACGTGGGCCGCTGGCGGTGGAGACTTCCCCGACCGCGCGGAGGAATCGCGCTCAGCGCCTCGCCTCGTACCTGGTCAGGACCACGCCGCCGGGAAACGTCCGCGTCTCCACCAGGTTCAGGTTCACCCAGCTGTCCAGCGAGGTGAAGAACGGCGTGCCGCCGCCCACCAGGACCGGATGGGTGGCTAGCGCGTATTCGTCGATCAGCCCGGCCCGCATGGCCGCCCCGGCGAGCGTTGCGCCGCCGACGCTCATCGGGCCGCCGTCCCCGGCCTTGAGCCGGGTGATCTCGGCGATCGCGTCGCCGGTGACCAGGCGGGTGTTCCAGTCGACCTTGTCGATCGTCGAGGAGAACACCACCTTAGGCGTGTCCCGCCAGTTCCGCGCGAACTCGATCTCCGCCGGGGTGGCGTTGGGCTGCTGGTCGCCTGTCGGCCAGTAGGAGCTCATGGTCTCCCACAGCTTGCGGCCGTACAGCGACAGGCTGCTAGCCCGCTCCTGGTCGAGCCACCACTGGAACAGTTCGTCGCTCGGCCCGCTCCAGCCGATGTCGTCGCCGGCCGCGGCGATGTAGCCGTCCAGGGTCAGATTCATGCCGTAGATCAGTTTCCGCACGGCGCCAGCCTTCCGTCTCGTCGTGGTCGAGGGCGTCATTGAACTCTGTCGTCCCGCACATGATCGGCAGCATCCTGTCCCTCATGGAGCCACGGTACCTGCCCATGATCTGGATGCCATAGCCTTCGGTCAGCGTTTCAACTGAGCTGCCCGGTGAAGGATCCGCTTGCGGGCGGCCTGTCTCATGACCTCAGTGCCTCGAAACCCATGCGATGCGAGGCACCTCAAGGCCCGGTTGAGCGACACCAAACGATCACAGAACGCAGCCACGAGCGCTGAACTCCACAGTCATAGGCTCAGCCGACGGCGACGGCGGCGGCCGTTGCGGGCGCGTCCGCCACCACAGGGTGGTCGCGGTGCAGGTTTCCGAGGGCTGAGGCGCCCTGCGGCGACCCCAGCTCCTCGAAGAACTCCACGTTGGCGCGCACGTAATCGGCCCACTCGTCCGGGACGTCGTCGGAGTAGTAGATCGCCTCCACCGGGCACACGGGATCGCACGCGCCGCAGTCCACGCACTCGGACGGGTGGATGTAGAGCGAGCGTTCACCCTCGTAGATGCAGTCCACCGGGCATTCGTCGATGCAGGCCTTGTCCTTCACATCCACACAGGGCTGGGCGATCACGTACGTCATGGCAGGCTACACACCCGTGTAGACGGTCTTGCCCCACGTGAAGAAGTCCAGTGCGGACTTCCCCTGTTCGCGGAACGTGTTGGTGGAGGAGTCCTTGACGCCGCCGAACGGCACGTTCAGGTCCAGCCCCGCCGTCGGACGGTTGACCTTGATGACCCCGGCCTGGGCGCGGGCGGCGAAGTCCGTGGAGAACGCCAGGGAGTCGGTGCAGATGCCGGCGGTGAGGCCGTAGCGGGAATCGTTGATCGCGGCGAGCCCGGCCTCATAGTCCGGGACCTCAAGGACGGCCACCACGGGCCCGAAAATCTCTTCGGTCACGGCGGCGTCGTCGAACGGCAGGTCGGTGAGGACGGCGGCCGGGAACAGGAAGCCGGCGTCCGTGCCGCCGTCGTAGGCACCGTGCAGCAGCGTGGCGCCGCGTTCGACGGCGGTGCGCACCGCGGCCTGGTTCTGTTCGAACTGCTGGCTGCTCACCACGGCACCCATCTTTGCGCCCTCGAGCCCGTCACCGGCGGTGTACTGCGCGGCCTCCGCCGTGAGGGCCTCAAGGAACGCAGCCCGGATGCCCGGCGTGACGTAGACGCGGGACGTGGCGGTGCAGGCCTGGCCAGTCAGGCCGAAGGCGCCGGCCGCCACCACCTGGGCGGCCTTGCGGGGATCGGCGTCGTCCAGGACCAGCACGCCGTTCTTGCCGCCCATTTCCAGCTGGACCCGGGCGCGGCGGGCGTTGAGGATCTCCTGCAGTCCGAGACCCACGTTGGTGGAGCCGGTGAAGGACAGCCCGGCGATGCGGGAATCGCGGGCCAGGGCGTCGCCCACCACGCGGCCCTTGCCGTGGACCACGTTGAACACGCCGGCGGGCAGCCCGGCGTCCTGCAGGGCGCGGGCCAGGTGCGTGGCGGAGAGCGGGGTGAGCTCGGCCGGCTTGATGACCACGGCGTTGCCGCTGATCAGTGCCGGGGCGGCCTTCCAGGCCGGGATGGCGATGGGGAAGTTCCACGGCGTGATGAGCCCGACGATGCCGAGCGGCTCGCGGCGGGTGGTGATGGTGGTGTCCGGCAGCCCGCTGGGCAGCACCTCGCCGGTGGCGGCCCAGCCGAGGGAACCGAAGAAGCGCAGCACGTCGGAGGCGCGCTTGACCTCGCCCTTGGCCTCGGCCAGCGTCTTGCCTTCTTCGCGGACGAGGTCCTCGGCGATGGCAGTCTGGCGGTCCAGGAGCAGGTTTCCGGCGGTCATCAGGATGGCGCCGCGGGCCGGGGCGGGCAGGGCCGCCCAGGCCGGCTGCGCGGCGGTGGCGGCGGTGATGGCGGCGTCGACGTCGGCTGCGGTGCCGCTGGGGGAGAGGGCGGCGAGCTCACCCGGGCGGGCCGGGTTCATCCGTTCGGTGTCCGCCCCGCCGAGCCATTCGCCGTTGATGAGGTGCCGGGCGGTGATGAGGTCCGCGGTGGCAGTTGAGATGTCTGATGCAGTGGAAGTCATGGTGTTCCTTCGGGAGAGTCGGAGCAGGGTATGTGCGGGGCGGCTAGAGCGGTTAGAGCCCGCGGATGAGGCCGCCGTCGCAGCGCAGCGCCACGCCCGTGATGTAGGACGCCGGGGCGCTGCAGAGGAACGCGGCGGCGGCGCCGAATTCCTCGGGTTCGCCGTAGCGGCGGGCGGGGATGGTCTTGCGGGATTCGAGCTGGATGTCCTCGGGCGTGGTGCCGCGCCGCTTGGCGGCGGCCTGGTCCAGTTCCGCGACCCGGTCCGTGGCGATGCGTCCGGGCAGGAGCATGTTGACCGTGACGGCGTCCAAAGCCACCTCGGCGGCGAGGGTCTTGAGGTAGCCGGCCAGCGCCGCGCGGCCGGTGTTGGAGACGGCCAGGTTGGGCAGCGGCGCCACGACGCCGCTGGAACCGACGGCCAGGATCCGTCCCCAGCGCCGTTCCCGCATGCCCGGAAGGATGTGCGAGACCAGGGCGTGGTGCGGTTTGACCAGTTGTTCGAACGCCGCGGCGATGTCGTCGGCGCCGAGCGTGGCGGCCGCGCCGGGCTTCGGTCCGGGACCGTTGAGGACCAGGATGTCGATGGGCCCGAGTTCCGCCACTGTCTGTTCGACGGCGGCGGCCACGCCTTCCGCGGTGCTCAGGTCTGCCTCGATGGCGACGGCGCCCGGCCCGTAGGCGTCCGTCAGCTCGGCGACGATCTCCTTGGCGCGGACCTGGCGGCGGCCGGTGATGGCTACCCGTACGCCTTCGGCCGCGAGGGCCCGGGCGATGGCGAGGCCGAGCCCGCCGGTGGAGGCGGCCACAAAAGCGGTCTTCCCGCTGATTCCGAGGTCCATTAGTTCCTCCCCGCCGTGGCGACGGCGATGGCGGCGGCCGGGTTCGGGCCGAGGGCCTTGGCGGCCTCGGCCAGATGCGTGCGCAACCCCGTCCGGAGAACCTCCGGGAAGGCCGCGGCCGGGGCCCGGACGCCGGCGTCGGCAATCAGTCCACGCTGGTGCAGGCATTCCTTGCGGACCGCCAGCGCGATCTTGGCCTGCTGTTCGAAGTTGATCAACGGCAGATACGGCAGCAGGGCGTCACGGGCGGCCTCGTAGCCGTCCTTCTGCCAGGCCCGCACGCAGGCGATGAGCGCTTCCGGGTAGGAGAACCCGGTCATCGCCCCGGCGGCGCCGGCCATGAGCTCGTCCAGCAGCCCCTGGCCGCCGAGGCCGCCGAACACGGAGACGTCCAGGGCTGCGGTCAGGTGTGCGATCGCCACGGACGTGGGCGGGGCCTCGGCCTTGACCGCGGTGACGAAGCTGCAGGCCTGCACTACGGAGATCAGTGCCTCGGTGCTGATGCTGACGCCGCTGGCCAGGGGGTAGTCCTGCAGCACCACGCTGGCGCCGGTGGAGTGGTGAATGGCGTTCAGGTGCGCGATGACCACGCCGGGGTTGGCGGAGTTGGCCTGCACCATGACAGCGGCCATCCGGTCGCCGGTGGCGGCCTGGATGGAACGGATTTCATCGACGGCCGTGCCGGTGTAGAGGGAGGTTACTCCCACCACGAGCGGCAGGCGCGTCTCCTCCATGACCACTTCCAGGACCAGGCTGCGTTCGGCTGCCGTCAGGGCCGCGGCCTCGCCGAACACGCCCAGGACCGTGAGCCCGGTGGCGCCGATCGACTCGTAGTAGCCCACGAGTCCGGCCAGGCTGTCCGTGTCGACATCCAGGGCGCTGCCCTGGAACGGTGTGGCGACGACGCCCCACACGCCGGGTGTCAGTGACTCCCGCATTGGTTTCTCCTTCTAAGCTTTTGTTGTTCTTCGAGCGGCTGAGTATCAGGCGGTGGAGGCTAGCGGCCCGGCCAGAGCGGCGGGCGCTTCTCCTGGAAGGCGCGGACGCCTTCGGCTGAGTCCTCGCTGTCCAGCGCCGCCATGAGGGCCGGGAGCCGGAGCCCGCGGGCCTCGGTGGCGGTCAGGTGCGCGGTCTGCGTGACCATCTGCTTGACCGCCCGGACGGAGGTGGGGGCGCAGGCGAGGATCTGGTCCAGCCAGCGCTGCACCGCGGCGTCGAGCTCATCCGCGGGGACCACCTCATTGACCAGGCCCATGGACTGCATCTCCGAGGCCTGGGCC
The DNA here is from genome assembly GCF_029504395.1 of Arthrobacter sp. ES3-54. Taxonomy (GTDB): domain Bacteria; phylum Actinomycetota; class Actinomycetes; order Actinomycetales; family Micrococcaceae; genus Arthrobacter. The sequence goes on along the minus strand of NZ_JAQFIF010000024.1, from coordinate 11,337 downwards.
TTCCGCCCGGTCAGGAGCATGCCCATCGCCTGGGTGTACGGGATCCGGCGCACCAGCTGGTGGATGCCGCCGTCGAGCGCCAGGCGCCCGACCCGCGGTTCCGTCAGCCCGAAGCGGGCGGTGTCCGCGGCGATCACGATGTCTGCGCCGAGCACGATCTCCATGCCGCCGCCGAGCGCGTAACCGTTGACCCGGGCGATCACCGGGATGTCCAGCGTGGTGCGCAGGCTGAGCCCGCCGAAGCCATTCGGGTCCAGACCCGCCCAATACTCGAGGCCGGTCTTGTCCACGGCGGACGCGGACATGTCCGCGCCCACGCAGAAGGCCCGGGTTCCGGCGCCCGTGATGACCACGGCCCGGACGTCGGGATCGGCTTCGAGCTGATCCCAGATGTCGTTGAGCCGGGCCTGGGCCCCGCCGTCGACGGCGTTGAGCACGTGCTGGCGGTCGATGACCACCGTGGCCACGTGGTTCTCGATGGTCAGGGTGACCTGGTCAACTGTCTGCTCTACTACGGCGGTCATCGCAGGACTCCCAGCTGCTGCAGGCGTTCGATGGTCTCGGCGTCGAACCCGTTCTCCAGCAGCACCTCAACGTTGTGTTCGCCGAGCCGCGGGGCCGCCCGGCGGATGGTGGGCGGGGTGGCGGAGAGCCGGATGGGCGCGTTGAGCATTTTCACGGTGCCGACGCCGGGGTGTTCTGCCTCGACGATCATGCCGTTGGCGTGGGTCTGCGCATCGGCCAGGGTCTGCTCCAGGGTGTGCACGGGGGCGTTGAGCAGTCCCTTGTCCTCCAGCTGGCCGGTCCAGTATGCGGTGGTGTTGGTGGCGATGCGCTCGCGGAAGATCGCCTGCAGTGCCGGCTTGTTCTCGAACTGCTGCTCCAGGTTGGCGAACTCGGGCCGCAGCGTGAGGTCCTCGTCCAGGCCCAGCGCCTCGGAGATCCGGGCCAGCGGGTCCGGGGTGAAGCCGCCCACCATGCAGACGGCGCCGTCGGTGGTTTCAAAGACGCCGCTGAGCGGCATGGCGCCCCAGTTGACCTCGTAGCCGCGGTTGAGCTGCATGCACGCCTCCTGCATCTGCAGGTGCAGCATGGAGTCGTACATGGTCACCTCCACCTTCTGCCCGACGCCGGAGCCCTCCCGGGTGCGCAGCGCCAGCAGGATGCCCTGCATGAGGTGCATGCCGGTGATGTAGTCGCACAGCGTGGTGGGGTAGATGGACGGCTTGACGTCGTCCGATTCGCGGCGCCACATGACGCCGGAGTAGGCCTGGGCGATCGCGTCCTGGCCGCCCTTGTGCGAGTAGGGGCCCTCGGGGCCGAAGCCGGTGCCGGAGGCCCAGATGATGCCCGGGTTCTGCTCCTTGAGGTCCTCGTAGCCGAAGCCCATCCGCTCCATCACGCCGGAGCGGAAGTTGCTGACCACCACGTCCGCGTCGGCCAGCAGCCGGCGGAGCACGGCCTTGCCGTCGTCGGTGCGGGTGTCCACGGAGATGCTGCGCTTGTTCCGGTTGATGGACAGGAAGATCGGGTTGTCTTGGCCGTCCTTGTCCGGGAACGAGTTGCGGGAGATGTCCCCGGCGCCCGGGCGTTCCACCTTGATGATGTCCGCGCCGTAGTCGCCCAGCAGCTGGGTGCAGGACGGGCCCATGAACACCTGGGTGAAGTCCACGATCTTGATTCCATCGAGGGGGAGCGGGGTGCCGGCAGATTCAGGAGCGGCGGCGGGGGCCGCCGTCGTGCCTTCTGCTGAGCTTGCTGCTGTTGTGCCTGACAGCAGTTCGTCGATGACGGTGCTCATGCCCCCACCACCGCGTCCACGTCAAGGGTGGCGTTCGACGACGGGACGTCGCCCGGGTCCGCGCCGTGCCGGCGCATGCCCTGCTGGATGTCCAGCGCGGAGACGTCGCGGACCAGGGTGCCGGTCTGGATCGCCAGCGCGGCGGCGACGCCGACGGCCTGGCCCATGGCCATGCAGGGCGGGATTTCGCGGGACATCTTCTGCGCCTCGGGGGTGGCGGAGTAGTGCCGGCCGGCGACCAGCAGCTGGTCCACTTCCTTGGGCAGCAGCGAGCGGAACGGGTAGTAGTAGTCGCGGCCGCGGGCCACGGTGTCGGCGAAGTGCCGGCGGGAGGTGACGTCGTCCTTGGTCATGACGTACTCGCCTTCCAGCAGCCGGGTCTGGCGGACGCCCATCTGGGACGCGACGTCGAGCATGTAGCAGTTCTCGAAGCCGGGCAGGTTGGCGCGGACGTAGTCCACAGCCTCGGTGATGCGGTCCCGTGCGGCGAACTCGGCGGCGGTCATGTCCGCCGGGTCGACGCCGTCGAAGCCGGTCATGTGCGGTGCGTTGCACCAGACGACGCCGTCGATGGGGGTCTTGAGCCACCACAGTTCCCAGGCACCGCCGAGGAGGCGCTTGATCTTGCGGTTGATGGCGCGGGCTTCCTTCGGGTTGGCCTGTTCGAAGGCTTCCGCGGCGTTGGTGTCCACGTTGCCGAGGCGGAAGACGAGCGTGGTGAGGTAGCTGTCCTTGACGTAGCTGGCGCCGGCCCGGGAGGCGACGTCGATGTCGCCGGTGGTGTCGATGACGATGTCGGCCATGAAGGCCTGCGGGCCGGACTTGGTCTCGCAGATGACGCCCTTCATGACGCCGTTGTCCACGATGGGGCGGGAGAACCAGGAATGCAGGCGAAGGTTGACGCCGGCCTCGCGGACGAGGTCGTTGGAGACGCGCTTCCAGCCGTCGGGGTCGAAGGCGGCGGCGTAGCAGACCGGCTTGGGGGTGGTGTGCGAGTGGAAATCGAAGGTGCCGTAGCGGCCCCACTTGTTCCACAGTTCCTCGGAGGTCTTGCGGTCATCGGCCGGCGGGACGATGGCCAGGCCCAGCTTCTGCAGGCGCTCGACGTACTCGGACACGATGCCCGTGACGGTGATTTCCTGGCCGTTGATCATGTCATCCAGGACCAGCACCATGCCGCCGGAGGCGAGGCCCCCGAGGGAGGAGTAGCGTTCCAGCAGCGTGACCGAGGCACCGGAGCGGGCCGCGGTGACGGCGGCGGCTACACCTGCGGGGCCACCGCCGACCACGAGGACGTCGGAGCGGGAGATGACGGGAGCGGTGAGGTCCGCCGTGGTGGTGCTGAGTTCCAGCGACGACATGGCTGTAGACGGGTTCATGGGGATCCTAACTTTTCCGGCGATGTGCCGTTGGAAGGGCGGCCGGTGACGTAGAAGACGGTGCTCAGGAGAGGATCGCGGCGACGCTGACCGCGAAATCGACCCGGCAGAGGGTATGACGCAGCGCGGCCCGTTGCGGACCTTACTGCGGGGTGTAGTTAAGGTTCCGGCGGACGTATCCGGACCGGACGGCGACGGCGGCTAGAGCCGGCCGATCACCACGCGTGAGGTGCGTTAACCCAGATCGCTACGCAGACCTCTTCGTAGCTGTTCTTGTACCAGTGAGGCGTATCCGAAGAAAAGGTGATCGAATCGCCTTCCTCCAGCGTGTAGCACTCGCCGTCCAAGAAGATGTCTTTCCGGCCGGAGAGAACGATGCCGAATTCCTCGCCGCTGTGCCGGAAAGGGGTGGCACTGGTGTCGTGGCCTGGCGGACTCACGATCCATTGGGCCTCAAGCGCACCGTTAAGGTCCGGGGTGAGCAGTTCATAGACCGCCTCGCCCACGGACTTCTTGGTAACGCCTTTAAGGTTTCGCCGCTCGGCCTTGCGGACCACGGGGGACCTGGTTTCTTCCTGTCCGATGAAGAACTTCCCAACAGGGATGTCCAAGCCGTGCGCCAGCTGGGCCAAGGTGGTGAAAGACGGATTGGCCAGGCCGCGTTCGATCTGGCTTACGATCGCCGGGCTGAGGCCGGTGACTTCCGAGAGCTTGGCAAGGGTCATTCCTTTGTCTTTGCGCATGTTGCGTACCTTGTTGCCTACGGTGGCAAGGAGGACGCTCGTGCCGGCTGGGGAAGATCCCGTGACGCTTTCGGTAGCCATGGTCCGACTTTCTCTTGGTGAGCTAACACACATAACTATAGTGAAAATTTTTAGCGAATCAATGGTTTTCGTAAAATTCTTTACGATTCCTGCCTTCCTTCCTGGATGTCCGGGCCTGGAGCCGGGACCCGTCCGGGACTCATCCGGGCCTGAATTGCGCGGGTTTCGCGCCCTGTCCGGGCTGGGCTCCCGATGCGCTCCCGCTCGGCCTGGCGCCATCGTCCGAGGTGAGGCCGTTTTTTCCGCAAAACCATTGACTCTGTGAAGATCTTCAATATAGTTGTGTGAGCCGCACCACTAAGAGTTCGACGCTTAGCGAACAGGAGTGGGGCGCAACCACCTTCTGGCGGAAGGTGCGCCCGGCCCGCGTTCGTGATCGCTCCCTTGTGCTGAGGCAGTGGCATCTGCCAAGCCATCCGCAAGCCTGATGTCGGCCGGTAAACTAGAGGCGCGTTCCTTAGCGATCCGTCCCTTGTTGCCGAGCTGGATGGCCCGTTTGCATTCAATCGCTACGAAGAGGCACGCGTAGCTATCTGGGCTAACTCACCTCCCATGTGGTGACCCGGTCCCGCCCTGCGGACCAAGCCAAACGATAGTTTCGATCACCGCCGACCCCACGAGGGCGTCCGCCGGTGATCCGTACCCTCCCGCGCCCCGAAGGCGAGGGGGAAGGAAAAGTATCATGACTGACACTGTCGTCAAGATTGACGTAGAGGGCGGCCGGAAGTCCCGGCTCTCTCCGGAAGTACGCCGCGGGCTGCTGGGCCTCGGGCTCGGGAACACCCTGGAGTGGTACGACTGGATGGTCTTTGGCCTTCTGTCGGCTTTCATCGGGCCAAAGTTTTTCCCGTCGCAGGACCCCGTTGCCGCAACGCTGAGCGCGCTTGCAGTCTTCGCCGTCGGCTTCGCATTCCGTCCGCTGGGCGGAATCATGCTCGGCACCCTGGCCGACCGGATCGGACGACGCCGGGTAATGCTCTGGTCCATCATGATGATGGCCGGCACCACCCTGGTCATTGCCCTGTGCCCCACCTACGACCAGATCGGTGCCGCCGCCGGCGTCATCCTGCTGGTCTGCCGCATCATCCAGGGCATCTCCACGGGTGTTGAAGCTCCGCTGTCCACCGCCCACGCGGTCGAACTCGTCCCCGAGGGGCGCGAGGGCTTTGTTGCCGGCATCATCTCCTTCTACGTCAACGCGGGCATCCTGCTCGCCTCGCTTGTCAGCTGGTTGTCATCCCTGATGCTCGGCGGAGCCGTTATGGCCGACTGGGGCTGGCGTGTGCCGTTCGTCGTCGGCGCGGCCTTCGGCTTTGTCGTTGTCTACCTTCGCCGGACGCTTCCGGAAACCATGAAGCCCGAGGAGCTGGCGGACAACTCCGCGAAAAAGGTCTGGGGCGGAGTGCGCAAGCACTGGCTCAGCGTGCTGGCCATCACGTTCGTCGTCGGAGCAGCGCAGGCGTACAACTACGCCTGGAACACGGGCCTGCCGACGGCGGCCCGCAGCGGCTTCAAGGAAGACGCGACCGCTGTCTTCGCGCTCACCACTGTCCTCGGCGTCGTGCTGGTTATCGGAAGCCTCATCATCAGCAAGGTCTGCGATGGCAAGTCGATCTCCAAGTGGTTCCTGATCACCCGCGCGCTGTCCATTCCGTCCGTCTTCCTGATGCTGATGTACGTCAAGCCCGGCATCGCCGGCTTCGCGGCCGTCCTCCTCGGCGGTTCCGTCGTGCTGGTCCTGAACATGACCCTGTACAACGTCGTCTGCAGCTCCCTCATGCCGAAGACTATCCGCGGCGCCGGAACTGCCCTCGGCTACGGCCTGGGCGTCGCCCTCTTCGGCGGCACGGCCTCCTACCTCCTGGTCTGGCTCCAGTCCGTGAACGCGTCCTGGATCTTCCCCGTGTACGTGGCTGTCCTGTCGACGCTCAGCATCGTCTTCTACCTGCTCGCCCGGAAGAAAAACGGCATCTTCATCGGCAGGTAAGAACTGCAGTGAAGAACGTGCCGGTAACAACGCCAGGACAGTGAAAACGGAAAGTGGGAACCCTCATGGACGCGATTCGCCCGGACGGAAGAGGCGTGGAGGCAAAAGTGATCTCCTTTGACCTCAGCGTGTCAGACGTGGAGCTTTACGAGGCAGCGCGTGGGCTGTTGCTGACCGCCCATCACAGCGAGAACCACCGGGTGGCCGCGGCCATGCGGGGTGAGTCGGGGGCTATTTACCTCGGACTGCACATTGGCGCAAAGCGCATCAATGTGTGCGCCGAATCCAGCGCCCTCGCCAATGCCCGCATGGCGCAGGAGGCATCAATCCACTCCGTGGTGGCCGTCAGCATGGACGGGCAGGGACAACCCCAGGTCACGAACCCCTGTGGCCTCTGCCGGGAACTGCTGCGTTCATACGGAACCGAGACCTCCGTCCTGGTCGATGCCGAGGGCGAAGTGGGGAAGGTCCGGATCAAGGAACTGCTGCCATTTCCCTGGATGCGGGCCGCGGAAACGGAGTGGGACACCCTTCCGCCCCGCGTGGAGGACAGCACCACCTAGCACGTCGGCCCAACTGGCTCGCAGCAGGGGCCGTTTTGAGCCCTCAGAACGGCCCCTGCTGCTAGTCAGTTGGGAGCATGGGGGCCACGACCGCAACCCTGCATGGCTCACTGAAGGCCGGGACCAAGAGTCCCGGCCTTCATGCGCGCGGGGCGTGCCGCCGTCGCCGGACGCGGTGCCGGCGCCGCCGTCGGTACCTGTGCCGAACAGAAACCGGGCACACAGAAAAGCTGGTGCAGCCGCCGCGTTTCCGCTAAACCACTGCACCAGCAGGTAGTACGAATTTTCTGAATACTATGAAACGTTACTCATTCGCGGCTCCCTATGTCCCGGGGGTTGATGACCGGGTCTCTACGTCTTCTTCAAGGTGCCTCGTCATCAGCCAGCCTGCGCCGGCCATTACTATGCCCATTACCATGAAGGCCCAATTGTCCATGGTGTTCAGCGACAGGAAGTTGGCCGCCGAATCCAAGCCGACGATGAAACCGTAAATGCTAAGGACGATGTACAGCAGACCGGAGCCCATGAGGAAATTCCGGGCGCCCAGGGCAGTCCGGGACATGGTCAGGCCGGTGGCGCCGATCGCGAGCTGAACGATGTTCAGCAACATCGACACCTGGAACAGGCCTAGGAACAGGGCCTTGGAATCAGGCCCGAAGAACCTCAGTTCGCTGTAGTTCGTAGTGATGCCGGGGATGAACCCCAAGATGCCCACGACGATCAGGACGATACCCACACCCATGCCAACGTTCTGTACATCTGTCCGACCAAAATGAACGCCATGCGCATGGGGAGATGCGGTAGTCATTTTCTGCCTCCAACCACTGATTGCGGACACTAACAATTTTACGACCCGGGTCTGGAAAAAGCGCCGGGAGGCCCGGACGGCGAATACGGCGGATCTGGGCAATGTGCCTGTCGGAAACCGGCCGGATGCCGGGCCCGTGGCACCATGGATCTCGATGAAACTGCGCGCTGATCAGACCGGACAACGTGGCCTTCCCATGCCCCTGTGGCTGCAGGGTGCCCTCGAGTCCGCCCAGGCCGCCGTCATTTCCGCCTTGGTGGTGGTGGCGCCGATCGTCATGGTCTGGGCCACGGCCGGATTCCAGCACAGCGGATTCGACGTCCTGGCCCGCCTGGCCGGCCAGGCCTGGCTGCTGATCCACGGCGTGCCCTTGCTGCTGGACACCCCAGGCGCAGGGTCCGCCGCGTACCCGGAATCCGGCACGCTCTCGCTTATCCCGCTGGGTCTGGCCCTCATCCCATTCCTGCTCGCATGGCGAGCCGGACGGCGCCTGGCCCGCGCCTCCTACACGGACCAGCTCTGGCAGGCGCTGCTCGGGTCCTGGCTGATGTACGCGGCGTTCGGGATCACTACTGGCTTCGTCTGCCGCGCGGCCGACGTCGGCATCAGTCTCTGGGCTGCCGCGTTCATTCCCCTCATTCCATTCGGGCTCGGCATGGTGGTGGGCGCGCGCCGCGAGGCAGGCTCTTGGAGCCGGCTGATCGGCGTCGACGCCGTGGCCTGGCTGTCCCGCACCAGCCAGCACTCCCGCTGGGCCGGGTCCTACCTTGGCTCGGCCATCAAGGCCGGATCGGTGGCGCTGATGGCGAGCCTGGCGATGTCGGCGGCGCTGCTCGCCGTCGACCTCTTTATTCACTGGAACCTCGTGGTCGCCGTCTATGAAGGGCTCGACGCCGGCGCGATGGGCGGCGGCGTGCTCGCCATCGTGCAGCTTGGCTTCCTGCCCAACCTCGTCGTGTTTGCCCTGGCCTGGATCTCCGGCTCGGGGTTCGCCCTCGGCGTCGGCTCGCTGGCCGGGCCGCTCGGGACCGCCGTCGGCCCGCTGCCGTCCGTTCCGGTGTTCGCCGCGCTTCCGTCAGGCTCGCTCGACTTCGGCTTCGTGGCCCTGGTGGTTCCGACGCTGGCCGGGGCGCTGGCCGGCTGGTGGTTCCTGCGCGAAGGCGAAAACCACTTCGACGAATGGCTGTCCATCAAGATCCGGGCCCGCTGGTTTACCGCCGCGGCCTCCACCCTGGTGCTGGGCGCGGTGATCGGCTCCGTGGCCGGGCTGCTCGCGGCGGGGCTCGCCTGGCTGGCCCGCGGCTCGGCCGGCATCGGGCGGCTGACGGAGATCGGGCCCGATCCGCTCCGCATGGCACTGTTCGTGGCCGCGGAGGTGGGGATCGGCGTCGTGATCGGCTATGCGGCCGGACCCTGGCTGGAACGCCAGCAGAAGCTGCGCGAGGCGGACCTGGAGACGGTCAACAGCCGCTGACAGCTTCTCTCTGACGCACTCCGAGGGCAGCTGCTAGCGCAGCTGCGTCGGCATGGAGTTCTCCAGCTGCGTCCGGCATTCCGAGGTTGCCTGCTGCGTCAGGGCGTGGCGGACGCACTGCTGGTAGTCGCGGATCTGGTTGAAGAACAGCGTCGAGGCCAGGATCACCAGCAGCATCACCGCTGAAACCACCAGCCCGGAAATCGTGCCGAACAGGACCAGCCGCGATTCCTTGTACTTCGCCGCCCGGATCAGCACCACGATGCCCAGCACAATCGCGGCCGCCGTGAGCAGGGCCGTCAGCCACAGGTAGCTCACGTCGAGCTGGAAGACGAAGAACGAGCCCAGGACCGCGACGATAAACAGCCGGAACAGGGTGTGGGTCAGCCGCGTGGATTCTTGGACCGCCTGGCCGCGCGGATGCCGGCCCGGCTGGCCGCTGCCGGAGTCCGTGGGGGAATTCATGTTTTCCAGCCTACGCGAGCGGCCCCATAAGCTAGGACCATGCGCATAGTAGTCCTTGTTTCCGGCACCGGTTCCAACCTCCAGGCAGTTATCGATGCCGTTAAGTCCGGCGCGCTCGACGTCGAGATCGCCGCCGTCGGCGCCGACCGGTCGGGGACTTTCGGGGTGGAGCGCTCCGCCGCCGCTGGCATCCCCACGTTCGTGGTGGACTTCAAGGCCTACCCGGACCGGGCGGCCTGGAACGCGGCCCTGACCGAGGCTGTCGCCGGCTTCGCCCCGGATGTGGTGGTGTCCTCAGGCTTCATGCGGATTGTCAGCGCGGACTTCATCGACGCGTTTGGCGGCAAATACCTCAACACGCACCCGGCGCTGCTGCCGTCCTTCCCCGGCGCCCACGGTGTCCGCGACGCGCTGGCCTACGGTGTGAAGGTCACCGGCTGCACGGTGCACTGGGCCGACGCCGGGGTGGATACCGGCCCCATCATCGCGCAGGAAGCCGTGGCGATCGGGGACGGCGAGACCGAGGAATCCCTGCACGAGCGCATCAAGGTCGTGGAGCGCCGGCTCCTGGTCTCCACCCTGGCATCCCTGGCCGCGGCCCGGCACGCCCCTGCCTAACCCGCCCGCCTGATTCCCTGTCTGGCCCCCTGCCTGATTTCCCCGATGCGCTATCACTTGGAGTGGTTCTCAGCCCTCAGAACAGCCTGAAGTGATAGGGCATCGAGTGGCCGGCGCGTAGCGGCTTTTCCGGCTAAACCAAGTAGTCGGACCCGCAAAGCGAGTACTCGGGCCGAAAGTCAGGTACTGCCGGGCCGAAAGTCAGGTATTTCCGCGCCGGTGCAAGTTGTGGAATGGGCCATAGTCTGGCGCAGTCTCATTCATTCTTCGCATCTTCCGGGGGTTCTACGTGTCTCGATTCAGCATGGCCAAAACAAGTCCAAAAGTCCTGTGTCTCACTGCGGCGCTCGTTCTGGGAACGGGCGCCGTTTCTGCTGCTTTCGCGGCGACTCCAACGTCGGCAGGTGGGGAAATCAAGGGGTGCTTCAACAACAACAACGGCGGCGAGCTGCGGGTACTCCCGGCGGGGTCTTCGTGCGATTCCAAGAAGGAAACCGCGATCTCCTGGAACGTCCAGGGCGTCCAGGGCGCCACCGGTGCCCAGGGGATCCCGGGGATTGCGGGTCCGCAGGGCATCCAGGGACTGCCCGGCCTGCTGGGTGACACCGGTGCCACAGGCGAGACCGGTGCCATGGGGGCCACAGGCGAGACCGGTGCCACGGGCGAGACGGGTGCCACGGGGGCCACAGGTGAAACGGGTGCCCAGGGCGAGAAGGGTGATACGGGTGACAAGGGCGATACCGGGGCCACGGGCAGCACAGGCGAGACAGGAGCCGTAGGTGCTACAGGTGAGACGGGCGCCCAAGGCGTCCAAGGCGAGAAGGGCGATACCGGTGACAAAGGCGACACCGGCGCCACAGGCATTGCCGGGGAGGCCGGCCTTCAGGGCGAGACCGGTGCCACCGGCGCTGCCGGCCCCATGGGTGCCGTCGGACCGGTCGGCCCTGCAGGTGCAAAGGGTTCGACGGGTGCAACCGGCGCAACCGGTGCCGCAGCTTCCACCAGTGTGAGTGTCGCGTCGGCCAGCGGCTCAACGCTCACTGTCGTAGCCAACTGCCCGGCCGGCCACGTCGCCACCGGCGGCGGCTTCTCGGTCAACAGCAGCAACGGCAACCAGGTCGTGGCCAGCCAGCCGGTAGTGGCCGGAGGGGGTCAGCCCACCGGCTGGTCCGTCACCCAGCTCAAAGCAAACGCCCTCTCGGTATCCGTGACCTGCATCCAGTAGCCGGGTGACCTAACCACAGACGACGGCGCCCCTCACCTGTCGCAGGTGAGGGGCGCCGTCGTGATTTCCCCGATGCGCTATCACTTCGGGCGGTTCTCAGCGCGGCAGAGTCATATGGTCGCAGCAACGCTCTGATTGATGGAGCGTTAGATGGCCAGAGTGTTTTCCCTCGATGCGCGCACTGAGTTCTTCG
>NZ_JAQFIF010000023.1 GCF_029504395.1 Arthrobacter sp. ES3-54 | reverse complement strand
CGCAGGGTCACGAAGTTCCGGGAGGGGCTGGTCACAAAGACTTCAGCGGCAATGATTTTCACAACAGGTCCTTTTCTGGTCTTTCGGGGTGTCTTGCCCGATGAATGGGCGGCGGCGCTGATGGCTTCCCGGGGCGGCCCGGGTCAGCGGCGAGTCAGCGCTGCGTGGTTCCGCCCGAGGCGGGTCAGCGCTGCGTGGTTCCGCCCGGGGTGCTCCCGAGCAGCGCCAGCTCCGCGCGGCCCGGCAGGCCTTCCCAGTCCCCGGCGGTGCTGACTGCAAAGGCTCCCGTCAGGGCGCCGCGCTGCAGGCGGCCGGCAACGTCGGCGCCGTCGAGCAGGGCCGAAAGGTAACCGGCGGTGAAGGCGTCCCCGGCCCCCACAGTATCGATGCTGGTCACCGGCACGGCGGGTGCCTCCCAGCATCCGTCGGCGGTGTGGACGCCGGCTCCGGCGGCGCCGCGCTTGACCACGACTTCCCGGACCCCGCGGTCCAGCAGTTCGGCGGCCATAGCCGTTTCGCCGGCGTCGGCACCGGCGTCGCGGTCCCTTGTTCCGGCCGGGACCGCCCCGACCGCCGCCGCGACCAGCCCGAGCTCGTCGTCGGAGGCGATCACGATGCTGGCGTGCCGGGCAAGCGGTGTGAGCACAGCGCGGGCCTCCTCCCGGGACCAGAGCTTGCTGCGGTAATTAACGTCAAGGGAGACTTCCATGCCTTCGGCGGCCGCGCGCTCGGCCGCGTACTCCACCGCCTTTCTGGCGTCCGGGCTGAGGGCGGCGGTGATGCCGGTCAGGTGCAGGATCCGGGCACCGGCGCTCAAGGCATGGTCCAGGTCCTCCCGGCCGAGGGTGGATCCGGCGGAACCGGCGCGGTAGTAGAAGGCCCGGGTGACATCCGCCGTGCGTTGTTCGAGGAACATCACCCCGGTGTTCCGTGCGGCGTCAATCCGGTGCCGCAGTCCGATCCCCTCGGCGCGCAGCTGCCGCAGGATGTACTCGCCATGCGGGTCGGCGCCGACCACCCCGGCCCAGGTGACGCTGTGCCCGAGCCGGGCAACCCCGACGGCCACGTTCGATTCCGCCCCGGCCACGTGCATGCCCAGGGTGCCGCCGGCGGACAGCGGGCCGGTGGACCGCAGCGAGACCATGGACTCGCCAAAGGTCAGCAGGTCAACGGCCTGCGGCGCGAAAGCGCTGTGGACGGCGGCCGTCACCGCAGGCTCTCCGCGCGCGGACGGCCGAATTCGGTGGCCAGGGCCACGAAACCGCGGGCCCGTTCCCGCATCGGGGCGAGGTCGCCGCCGGAGCCGGCGTCGCCGAACAGCGGTCCGCCAAGCCCGACGGCGATCGCGCCGGCTTCCCAGTAGCCCGCTGCTTCATCCAGCCCGACGCCGCCGACGGCGACGAACGGGATCCCGGGGAAGGGATCGCGGAGCGCCTTGAGGTACCCCGGTCCGCCGATCGATGCGGGGAAGAGCTTGACCGCGGTGGCGCCCCGGTTCATGGCTTCATAGGCCTCGCTGGGGGTCAGCGCACCTGCCAGCACGGGCAGTCCTAGCCGGGCTGATTCGGCGATCGACTCTGCCAGCGACGGGGTCACCATGAACTGGCCGCCCGCCTCGGCAACCCGGTGAACGTCCTGGGCGGTCAGCACGGTTCCGGCCCCGACGAAGCAGTCCGCCGGGGCGGCCGCGCGGACCTCGCGGATCGCCTCCAGGGCCCCCGGTGTGGTGAGCGCAATCTCGACGTACCGGAAGCCCTCCTCCATCGCCGCGAGGGCTGCCTTCGCGGCGGCTGCCCCGTCCGTGCCGCGCACAATTGCCACCAGCCGGGTCGCCCGGATACCGGCCAGCAGTGATTCGGGCGTCAGGGTGTTCTTCATGTCAGGCTTCTCCTTCGTCGGGGCGAACAGGACCGGGCTCGGCACGGGGGCGTTCACCACTCGGCGAAAGCGCCGTCGGGATGCCGCCAGACAGGACCGCGCCAGGCGTGCCCGCGCTTGTCCGCGGCACGGACCACGGCCTCATCGATCTCGATGCCCAGGCCCGGGCCGGTGAGCCGTTCGATGTGTCCGTCCACGAACTTCAGCGGGGACTTGTCCACCACGTAGTCCAGGACTTCGGCGCTCTGGTTGTAGTGGATGCCGATGCTTTGTTCCTGGATCAGGAAGTTGGGTGTCGCGAAGCCCACCTGCAGGCAGGCGGCCAGGGCCAGCGGGCCCAGCGGGCAGTGCGGGGCGAGCTGGACCTCGTAGATTTCGGCGAGCGAGGCGATCTTGCGGACCTCGGTGATGCCGCCGGCGTGGGAGAGGTCCGGCTGGGCCACGGCAATGCCGGCCTGCAGCGCGGGCAGGAATTCCTGCCGGCTGTACAGCCGCTCGCCGGTGGAGACCGGCGTCGTGGTGGAGGAGGTGAACTCGCGCAGCAGGTGGGTGTTTTCCGGGACCACCGGTTCTTCGAGGAAGAAGGGCCGGTACGGCTCCAGCAGCGGCGCCACCCGGCGGGCGTTGGCGAGGCTGAAGCGGCCGTGGAAGTCCACGGCCACGTCACGGTGGTCGCCGAGGACCTCACGGGCAGCGGCCACCCGGCGGACGACGCCGTCGAGCTCGGCCACCGAGGCGATGGGGCTCATCCGGCCGCTGGCGTTCATCTTGATGGCCGTGAGCCCGACCTCCAGCTGTGCGCTGATCTGGTCAGCCACCTCGTTGGGCTCATCCCCGCCCACCCAGCCGTACATCCGGATCCGGTCCCGGACGTGGCCACCGAGAAGCTGGTGCACGGGGGTGTTGAAGTGCTTGCCGGCGATGTCCCAGAGGGCCTGGTCCAGGCCGGACACGGCGCTGGCCAGGATGGGCCCGCCGCGGTAGAAGGACCCCTTGGTCATGACCTGCCAGTGGTCCTCGATCCGTAGCGCATCGTTGCCGATGAGCAGCTCGGCGAGCTGGTCGACGGCGGTGCGCACGGTTTCGCTGCGGCCTTCGCAGCTCGCCTCGCCCCAGCCGACGATCCCGCTGTCCGTCTCGATCCGGACGAAGAGCCAGCGCGGCGCGACGAGGAACGTTTCAATCCTGCTGATGAGTGTCATCTGTTGCCTAGCCCTTGGTCGCGCCGGCGGTCATGCCGGAGACGATGTACTTCTGCGTGAAGAGCGCAATGATCATGATCGGGATGGTGACCACGGTGGCGGCCGCCATGAGTCCGCCCCAGTCGATGCTGGCGTAGGAGACGAAATCGAAGATCGCGACCGGCAGGGTCTTGGTCTTGGAGCCGGAGAGCACCAGGGCGAACATGAAGTTGTTCCACGAGAAGATGAAGGACAGGATGCCGGCGGTGGCCATTCCGGCGACGGAGAGCGGCAGGGTGATGCGGCGGAAGGCGCCAATCGGGGTGAGGCCGTCCACCTGGGCCGATTCCTCCAGCTCCAGCGGCAGGGAATCGAAGTAGCTCATCATGATGTACACGATCAGCGGCAGCGCGACGAACATGTGGCTGAGGATCAGGACCTCGAAGCCGCCCACCATCTTCAGGTTGGAGAAAACGTAGTACCAGGGCACCAGCAGGGAGACACCGGGGATGACGCGGGCCATCAGGACCACGAGCGCCGAGCGGTGCATCGTGAACCGGCTCATGGCGTAGGCGGCGGGCACGCCCAGGACTAGCGACAGGGCTGTGGAGACAAAGGCCACCCAGAAGCTGTTGAAGATGAAGACGAAGTAGTTGTTCCGCTGCAGCACATTGGCGTAGTTCTCGAACGTGGGGGTGAAGAAGAACGACTTGCCGGTGTCGTAGATGTCCACGTTGGTCTTGAGGGAGGCCAGCAGCATCCAGAACAGCGGGGCGATCAGGAACAGCACCACGGCCACCAGTGCGGCGACGCGGAACACCTTGTACGCGCGGGTGCCCAGCGGCTTCCTGGGGCGCGGCGCCGTCTTGGCCGCCTCGGCGGGGGCAGTTTGGGGTTCGGTGTTTTGGGACAGTACGGTCATTTGCTTACCGCTTTCTTGCGCATGGTCAGCAGCCACATGGAGCCGATGATGATCATGAAGAACAGGATCAGCACAGCGGAGGAGAGCCCGTACTGGTTGTAGTCGAAGCTCAGCCCGTAGGCGTAGACGTTCAGCGTCTCCACTTCGTGGAAGGACCCGCCACCTTTGCCCTTGGTGGCGTAGAGGATGTCGAAGGTCTTCAGGGCGTCGATGCCCCGGAGCAGGATGGCGACGATCACGGTCGGCATCATGAGGGGCAGCGTGATGAAGAAGAAGCGCTGGGCGGCGTTGGCGCCGTCCATCCGGGCCGCCTCGTCGGGCTCCTCGGAGAGGGAGGTCAGCCCGGCCAGCAGGATCAGGACCACCATGGGGGTCCACTGCCACACGTCCATGAAGATGGTGGTGCCGAGCGCCGTGTCCTGGCCGGAGAGCCAGGGCTGGGCGGGAATGCCGACCATGCCGAGCAGCTGGTTGACGAAGCCGATGTTGGGGTCGAAGATCAGCCGCCACATCATGCCGACCGCCACGGGGGTGGCGACGAGCGGAAGCAGGATGGCCACGCGGACCCACTTTTCGCCGCGGAACGGGCGCCACAGCAGCAGCGCGATGCACATGCCGAGCACCACCTCGCAGACGAGGGCAACGCCGGTGAAGCTGAGCGTGCGGCCGACGGCGGGCCAGAAGCGTTCGACGTCGGACAGGACTGTGAGGTAGTTCTGCAGGCCGACAAACTCGGAGGCAGCCCTTACCGAGCCCTGCGAATCGGTCAGGCTCAGGTACAGGGTCCAGGCCAGGGGGAAGACGATCAGGACGCCGACAAAGATCATGGCGGGGGCGGCGAACAGCCACTTGCGGTGCCGGTTGGCCCAGCCCGAGAAGTTCTCGCGTGCGCTGGGTGGGCGGGCGGCCTTCCGGGATGGCGCGCTGCGGGGAGGGGTCAATACAGACATGGTTCACCTAAGGAGTTGGGGGTGAAGTGAAGAGCTGGCCGCGGCGGGACGGCGGCGGACTGCCGTCCCGCCGGGCTGGATGGTGCATCACGCGGGTAGTGCGGCAGGCGCGTAGCGCCGGCCGCGCTACTTCTTTTCGGTGTCCAGGAACTTCTGGAAGGCGTCGTGAGCCGTGTCGGCTGCGGCGGAACCGTCAGAGCCGGTGATGGTGGCGACGATCGGGCCGCCCACGATTTCGCGGGCCTTGCCTACGGTGAGAACCTCGGGACGGTCGTGTCCGACGCCGTTCTTGGCGCTGGCGGTGATGGCCTCGGCGAGGTCCTTCGGGTAGGTGGAGGTTCCGGCCGGGTCAGCCCAGACTGAGGCGCGCGGTCCGGGGACGCCGGCCTTCTGTGCTTCGAGGGTGCGTTCCTTGCTGGTGGCCCACTGGATGAACTTCCAGGCGTTGTCCTGGTTGCTTGATGCCTGGTTGATGGCGAGGCCCCAGGACGGGATGTTGTACGGCTTGGAACCTGCGGGGCCGGCGGGCAGTGCGGCGAAGCCGACGGTGTCGGCGACCTTGGACTTGGCCGGGTCGGTGGCGTTCTTGTAGAGCGAGTCGGCCTCGGTGTAGAAGGCAGCCTTGCCCTGCGTGAAGATTGCCATCGCCTCGGGCCAGCTCATGTCCGTGCTGACGTTGGCGGGGCCGTAGTTCTTGATCAGGCCGCCGTAGAACGCATAGGCCTTCTTCGCGGCGTCGGAGTTGACGGCGGACTTGCCGCTGGCGTCGGTGAAGTCGCCGCCGAAGCAGTACAGGAAGCTGGAGAACTGGGTGACGGCGGCGGACTTGCCGGTGCGGGCCACGAAGCCGGCCGTGTCCGGGGAGGAAGCCTTGATGGCCTTGGCCGCGGCCTCGAGCTCGTCCATGGTCTTGGGAACCGCCAGGCCGGCGGCCTTCAGCAGGTCCTTGCGGTAGTACAGGACTTCGCGCTCGGTGATGATCGGGACGCCGACCACCTTGCCGTCGGCGGTGGTGGCCTTGACGGGGCCCTCCTGGTAGTCCTTCCAGTCCCACGTGGCGTCCGAGGAAACCTTGGACGTCAGGTCCGCGAGGTAGCCGTTCTTCGCGAACGCCTTGCCTTCCTGGAGCGGGCGGTACATCATCACGTCGATCTCGTCGCTGCCGGCGTTGAGCTTGACGTTGTACTGGTCCGAGAGCTGGTCCTCGCCCAGTTGGGTCAGTTCGACCTTGAGTCCGCTGGACTTCTCGAATTCCGGAATGGCCGCTTTGATGCCTTCGGTCCAGACATGGTTCGCGAGGGTGACCCGGACGGTGCCGGAGGTCTTGGCATCGGTGCTGCCGCTGGCGCCGCCGCAGGCCGTCAGCCCCAGGGACAGGACCGCGGCGACTGCCGCGTACTTCGCAATTGAACGTCGCTTCATTACGACTTCCTTTGGTTTTCAGGGCTGGCGAGAACGTCCAGCCGGCTGCAAATGCATCTTTACATCTGCTCTGGAAGCGATCATAGAGAAATAAAGCAGACTTAAACAAGACCCTTGCATCCACCCGTATGATTTATTTATGAAAACTCCAAAGGCGGAGCCAACTTCTGACCTGCATTCCGTGCTGGTCCAGAACCTCGGGCTGGCCATCGCCGAAGGGACGCTGGCGCCACACTCGATCCTGCGCCTGGACGAGCTTGAGGCCAAGCACAACGTCTCCCGCTCCGTGGTGCGCGAAGCCACCCGCGTGCTGTCCTCTAAGGGGATGCTGGAGTCGCGGCGGCGGCTGGGCACGGTGGTGCAGCCGGAGGAATCGTGGAACGCGTACGACCCCCAAGTGATCCGCTGGCGGCTCGCGTCCTCAAAGCGGCTGGAGCAATTGCAGGCCCTGAACGAGCTCCGCGGAGCAATCGAACCGCAGGCTGCCCGCCTCGCCGCCGAGAGGGCATCCTGGGATGCCGGCAGCGATCTCGTCTCCCTGGCCGCACGGCTGTGGGCGTCCGGCCAGCGCGGGGACCAGGACGAGTTCCTCCGGCTCGACATCGACTTCCACGCGGCGGTGCTCCGGGCCTCCGGCAACGCCATGTTTACGCAGCTGCACAACCTGGTCACCGAGGTGCTGACGGGGCGCACCGAGCACGGCCTCATGCCGCACTTGCCACACCACGAGGCCCTGCAGCTGCATGTGGATGTGGCCAGCGCCATTCAGCGCGGCGAGGCGGACGCCGCACACGCCGCCATGAGCAGGATCGTGGAACAGTCCACCGAGGAAATGGGCGACATCTGGTCCAGCTATCACGCCGGCTCCCCCGCCTCCCCGGAGACCTAACGCTTGGTCAGCGGCCGCCCTCGAGCTTCCGGCTGCGCTGCTCCTGGGCCATGGGCCCGTACGGATAGACGCCGACGCGCGGCCGGCCGGCCTCGGTCAGCCGCTCCGTCTCGCCCGCAGTGAGCCGGAGATCCGCTGCCGCGAGATTGTCCGCCAGCTGCGCGGTGGTGCGGGCGCCTAGGATCACCGAGGTGACCGCCGGCCGGTCCGCCAGCCACGCCAGCGCCACCTGGGCCGCGCTTACGCCGTGGCGCCCGGCGGTTTCCTCTACCTCGGCCATCACGTCCCAGGTGCGGGGATCGGCGTTGCGGGCCTCCCAGGCCTCCATTCCCCGCTTCGGATTTTCGCCGAGCCGGGTGGCCCCGGCGGGCGGCTGGTCGCGCTTGTACTTGCCGGAGAGCCACCCGCCACCCAGCGGCGACCATGGCAGCAGCCCGATCCCGGCGTCCAGCGAGGCCGGGACGATTTCCGACTCGATGTCCCGGACCAGGAGGCTGTACTGCGGCTGCAGCGTCACCGGCGCACTCCAGCCATGGGCCTTCGCCACATGGACGGCTTTGGTCAACTGCCAGCCCAGGAAGTTGGAGAAGCCGTAGTAGGCGATCTTGCCGCTGGTGACGGCGTCGTGCAGGAACCGGAGGCTCTCCTCAAGGGGGGTGATCGGATCCCACGCGTGCAGCTGGTAGAGATCGATCTGTTCCACGCCCAGCCGGCGCAGCGAGTCATCCAGCGCCCGGACCAGGTGCCGGCGGGAGGTTCCGACGTCGTTGGGTGCCTGGCCCATCGGGAAGCGGCCCTTCGTGGCCACGACCGCCCGGTCCCGGACGTCCGGCCGGTCCGCCAGCCACCGGCCGATGATTTCCTCCGACACCCCCGAGCTGTAGACGTCGGCGGTGTCGACGAAGTTGCCGCCAGCCGCGAAGTAGTCATCCAGGATGGCGCGGGACTGCTCCTCGGTGGCCTCGGCGCCAAAAGTCATGGTCCCCAGCGCGTAGTTGGAGACGACGGCGCCGCTGGTGCCCAGAGTGCGGTATTGCATGGAACTCCTCGAGTTGGGGGTCAGTCTTCCGTGGGGGTGGTGCGCAGCGAGTGGTACGTCCGCCAGGTGTGCTCAGGCGCGTAGCCCAGCAGCCGCTTGGCCTTGTCGATCGACAGCATGGTCTCGTGCTCGCCCAGATCCTTGACCACTTTCACGTTCGGGAACACCTCGGCGGCGAGGCTGGCGCTGGAGCGGCTCATCACGGTGTCCTCGTTGGCGATGATGAAGGCCTCGAAGCCGGGTTTACCGTGCTCCAGGGCACGGGCCACGGCCTGCGCGCCGTCCCGGCCGTCAATGTAGCCCCAGAGATTCCACTTGCGCATCCTCGCGTCGTGGTCGAAGGAGGGGAACGCCTCATAGTCCTCCGGGTCCATCACGTTGGAGAACCTCAGGCCGGTGATGCTCAGGTCCGGGTCCCATCGGGTCAGCTGGACGGCCATCTGCTCCTCAAGATGTTTGACCAGCGAGTACGTGCTTTCCGGCCTGGCCGCGTAGTCCTCGTCCACCGGGATGTAGGGAGGGTCGACGTCGAACGGCAGCCCGAGCACGGTCTCACTGGACGCGTAAACGATCTTCTTGATCCCGGCCCGGCGTGCGGCCTGGAACACGTTGTAGGTGGACTGCATATTGTTCTCGAACGTGGCGGCATCAGGGGCATGGCCCGGCGCGGGAATCGCGGCCAGGTGCACCACCGCGTCAAAGCCGGCATGGCGGTCTTCGAGGCCAAGGAACACATCCACCACTTGGCCGTAGTTGCGCAGGTCCACTTCCGTGAACCCGGGGCTGCGGGCGCCCGTCCGGTCCAGGTTGGTCACCTCGTGCCCGTCATCGCTGAGCCGACGCACGACGCTTCGGCCCAGCTTTCCGCTTCCTCCGGTAACAGCAACTCTCATCAGGAACTCCTCGGGTGGCAGGCGTTGCGGACCGTCATGGTCCGGCGCGTGGTCCGGAACTTGCTCCGGTGCCGGCGGTCACCGTTCCACCCTAAGCGGAGGCCGCCACGGTGCCCAGCCCCGCGTGACTTTCGGCCCTAGGCAGTCCCCGGGCCGGGCGGCAGGCTGGGGCCATGAACCGTGACCAGCCCGTTGTCGTGCCCGCGGACGCACATCGGGTCCACCGGACCACCGAATGAACCACCCAGGACCCCCGCCGGAAAGGCGGCCGCTGACGCGTGCTCCCGGTCGGTTGCGCGGACCGCTCGCGGCGCTGGCTGCGGCATCGGCCGGCGCCGCCTACGTGCTGGCGGTCCGGCCACGGCTCCTGCACTGGGGGGCGACCACCCAGGAAGCCGCCGGACCGCTCGCCGGGGACGAGATCGTGCCCGCCCCGCGCCTGCAAAGCACCCGCGCAGTGACAATTGCGGCCCCGGTCTCAGAGGTCTGGCCCTGGCTTGTCCAGTTGGGCGCCGGGCGCGGCGGCTTTTACTCCTATGACTGGTTCGAAAAAACCACGGGTCTAGGCCTCAGGAGTGCGGACAGGATTCTCCCGGAACTGCAGCGTCTGGAGGTTGGCGACATCGTTCCGCTCTCCCCCGACGGCGGCCTGCCGGTCAGGCTTCTCGAGTCCGGGGCCGTACTGGGGCTGGGCGGATCCATCGACCTGCGCACGGGGAAGATGTCACCGGCCGGCGTCCGTCCTACCGGGCGCCGGCTGGACATCGGCTGGACGTTCGTGTTGCGGCCTGCGGGTCCCCAGGCCACCAGGCTCCTGTCCCGCACCCGGTATGACTACTCGCCTTTGGTTGAGGGGCTGGCCCTGCGCACGTTGCTGGAACCCATGCAGTTCCTGATGGAGCGGCGGATGCTCCTGGGGATCCGGTCCAGGGCAGAGGGACGCCGGAGCTAGCGTCCGCGGCATTCGTGTCCCCGGTCCTCCTGCGTTTCACGCGGTTCGTCGGGGGTCGGGCGCCCAGCTGCCCATTGCCGCCCCTCAGACCCCCGCAGCCCGCGGACTGGCACCGTTCGGGGCCATCAGGTAGTCGACAAACCAGTCCCGCGCCAGGATGGCCGCCGCCGCGAGGGTGCCAGGTTCTTCAAACAAGTGCGTCGCCCCTTGCACGATGGCGAGCTGGTTGGGGCAGCGCATCATCGCCTTGGCTCGGCGGTTGAGCTCCAGGACCTCGTGGTCCAAGCTCCCCACAATCAGGAGCGTGGGCGCTGTCACGGCGGACAACCGCGGGCCGGCGAGATCCGGGCGGCCGCCGCGGGACACGACAGCCGAGATCCGCGCCGACGGCTCCGATGCCGCCCACAGCGCGGCCCCTGCGCCCGTGCTCGCACCGAAGTAACCCACAGCGCAAGCGGCCGTGTCTGCCCGGGTGGAAAGCCAGTCCGTGGCTGAGGACAGCCTGCGGGCCAGGAGCTCAATGTCAAAGACGTTGGCGCGGCTGCGTTCCTCCGCGGTGGTCAGCAGGTCCAGCAGCAGCGTACCCAGGCCAGCCTGCTGCAGGAGACCGGCCACGTAGCGGTTCCGGGGGCTGTGGCGGCCGCTGCCGCTGCCATGGGCGAACAGCACCACGGCCCGGGCCGGCACCGGAAGGTGGAGCTGCGCCTGGATCCGCACCGCGCGGGACGGGATCTCTACTTCCTCGTCGACGTCGGCGGCGCTGTCGGCGCGGGCCGCCGCCGAAGCCCAGAAGGGCGGCGGCTTGGTCTCGACGCGTTTGGCCGCAAGATCGAGCAGGCGCAGCACCTCGTCGTCGTCAGTCGGCGAGAAGTCCCGGTAGTGGTATCCGACGGCGGTGAACTGGCGCGGCGTCGCCAGGCAGACCACTTCGTCCGGTTCGCTCAGGTTGGCGAGGGTTTCCGCGGGGGCAACGGGAACGGCCAGAATCACGCGTGCCGCGCCCTGTTTGCGGGCGACCTGGCAGGCTACGCGGGCGGTGGAGCCAGTGGCAATCCCGTCGTCGACGATCACCGCGATGCGTCCGGTCAGGTCATGCCGGGTCCGGCCCTTCCGGAACAGGACGAGCCGGGTTTCCAACACGGCACGTTCGTGCTCTTCAACGGCCCGCAGTTCGGCGCCGCCGACCCGTGAATGGGCAAGGACCTGCTCGTCCAGGACCTTGGCACCGCCTTCACCGATCGCCCCCATGGCGAGCTCGGGCTGGTAGGGAAGCCCGAGTTTCCGCACCACAATCACGTCCAGGGGAGCATCCAGGGCGGCGGCGACTTCGAAGGCTACCGGCACGCCGCCGCGCGGCAGGCCCAGGACCACAATGTCCTGGCCACGCAATTCCGCCAGACGTCGGCCGAGCTGCCTTCCGGCGTCGACCCTGTCTTCAAAAATGCTCATGGGATATGGCTTTCAAGTCGAAACGTGGACCATCGGCCATCAGTCGTGTGCTGCTGCTGAAACTGGTGCGCTCCGGCGGGTTCCCCCAAACCCGAAATGGACCCGGTGGCCGCTGCATCCAACTATCCGCCCGCGGCCGAAGCCCTGTGAGGGCCTTTATGCCCGGTTTTTGGGCCTGAGTGCCGACCCGGCCCGCAGGCTGCCGAGCAGCGGTTCGGATGTATATACTCTCTCGGTACGGTTTTGCAGCGAGCCGTTGGATTGTTCTTCGATCCGGCCGCTGCCGTATCCGCTCCTTGCCGCGGTGGGAAGCACAGCCGGGTCGTCTTGACCTGAGTGAAACGGCACAACAGACAAGTGGTCATCGAGTCAACCGCAAATTCAATAAACCAGCAGCTGCATGAACTGGTACTCAGCAGCTCGGACGTCGAGGACTTCCTGGGCGGGCTCGCTCGGGTGTCCGCGCGCAGCCTGTCCGAGCCCGGGGACGAGATCCTGTGCGGCATCACGCTCCTGCGGCAACGGAAGGCGGCCACCGTCGCCAGCAGCAGCCCCGCCGCGCAAGCCATGGACGAAATCCAGTACACCTTCGGCGACGGCCCGTGCATGACGGCTTCCCGGGAACAGGAAACCGTCCACGTTGAGGACCTGGATCTCGATGGTCGCTGGCCGCAGTACGCCGCGACGGTGCGCGGACACGGCTTCCGGTCCATCCTGGCACTGCCGTTCGTGCTCGAAGGCGAAACCCGGGCCGCCTTGAACCTGTACTCGCACCGTCCGGGCCGGTTCGATGATCGTGCCACGGAACTGGCCCGTGATTTCGTCCACCAGACATCCATGGCCCTGCGGCTCGCGGTCCGGTTCGCGCACAGCAGCGATACGGCCGCCGACCTCAAGGCCACCCTGGAAACGCGGACCGTGATCGACGTCGCCGTCGGCATCATCATGGCGCAGAACCGCTGCAGCCAGGTCGAGGCGTTCGAGCTCCTGAAATCGGCATCAAGCGCCCGGAACATCAAGCTCCACGTCGTCGCGTCCGGGGTGGTTGAGTCACTCGGCCAGGGCCCCACCCGGACCCACTTTGAGGTCTAGCCGGCGCTGGCGCAGCCTGAGCGGTCACGCCGGGTGTCCCGGCAGCGGCTCGCCCGCCGCCGCGCCAAGGCCGGCGAACGCCAGAATCCCGTCCCGGACTTCGAGGGCCCGGTTGTGCTGGACCACATGCCCGGTTCCCTGCACCTGTTGCAGCTGCCCCCGGCGGGCGAGCCCGGCCAGCCGGCGGCTCCAGTCCGCATCCGCGACGGGGTCGTTGGCGCCGCGCACCACAAGCACCGGCGCGCTGACACCGGTGATCTTCTGCTCCATGGGGTACTCCATCATGAGCCGCAGGTTCTTGAGGTACCAGACGGGACCGCAACGCAGGTAGTCGGTGAAAACCAAGGCGTTCGAGGAGGGGCTTTCGTGCAACAGGCAGTCGCGGCCCAGCGCCAGGGCCTGCTGCACCACGGTGGC
Organism: Arthrobacter sp. ES3-54; assembly: GCF_029504395.1. GTDB lineage: Bacteria > Actinomycetota > Actinomycetes > Actinomycetales > Micrococcaceae > Arthrobacter. The sequence goes on along the minus strand of NZ_JAQFIF010000023.1, from coordinate 29,370 downwards.
GCGCTCGGGGTCCACCACGGGACCCATGAGAACCAAATTCGAGATCCGTCCAGGCGCCTGGAGGGCCGCCTCCGTGGCGAACTGTGTTCCCATCGAGTGCCCCACGAGCACGAATTCCGGAACGTCAAGCTGTTCCATGGCACCGAGGATGTAGCGGGCGTGGGCGGCAATGGAGAGCGTGTTCGCGGGCCTGGGCGTGGCGCCGAAACCCGGCAGGTCAATGGAGTAGGTCTCCATCGACCCGGCCAGGAGCTGGTGCAGCCTGCTCAGGTAGCGGTGTGACGCGCCGATTCCATGGATGAGCACGACGGCGGGCCCAGACGCGGGCGCGGAGCCGCCGGCCCTTTCACGCGAGGCGAAGACGTGGCCGGCGTGGCCCGCCACCGAAATCTCCAAGCGGACGGGTTCCCTCATGCTGTGCGTGACGGCGGCACGCAGCACGGGTACGGCAGGGACCGCGTGGCAGCAGCCGGGGTCATGGAGGGCTCGTTTCTTTGCAGAGTGGTCGGCCCAGTCTAGTAAGCCTGCTGGCTAGATCCCGGACGCCGTGCGGAGCAACCGACCCACCCGGGATGATTCCGGCGGATCAGGTGTCCCGCTTGTCCCGCTCTTCAAACTCCTCATCGAGGTCGTAGTGCCGGAATTCGGTCTCCGGATTCGGCTCCCCCTCCACCACGTACTCATAGTCCAGTTGGCGCTGGACTTGGCTGTCGAGGACCTGAAGATCCTTGTCGGCGACTTTGGCGAGGTCTTCGGGGAATTCGTCTTCCGGACTGAGGTGCAGCTTCTCGGTCATTTCATGCCTCTCTGCGCCAGGAGTTCGGACTCGAGCCTGCACTGTCCTGGCTGCATTCAGGATAGCCGTATCTGGCGCGGGTCGGGACGCCGGCGCCGGCCCTTCCTAGGCGGGCTCGGAACCGACGTTCACCAGCCAGTCCACGCCGAACCTGTCCTTGCACATGCCGAAGATGTCGCCCCAGGGCGCCTTTTCGAGTGGCATCGCGATGGTGCCGCTCTCGGCCAGCTTGTCGAAGTAGCCGCGAAGCTCGGCTTCGTCGGACCCACTGAGGGACACGGAAAAGTTGTTGCCAGGGGTGTAGTCCATGCTGTTGGGCGTGTCTGCTCCCATGAGCACCATGCCGCCGTCGGTCCTCAGCTGGGCATGCATGATCTTCTCCTGCTCCGCAGGGTCTTGGCTGGCATGGTATTCGGCGAAGGTACTCATGGTCAGTTCCCCGCCAAACACCGACTGGTAGAACGTCATGGCGTCCTTGGCGTTATCGCGGAAACCGAGGTAGGGATTGAGCGTGGTCATGTCCGAAACTCCTTGCTGCTTGGGGCGGCTGCTGGGGCGTCGGCCTGGACGGCAACGACGACGGTGCACGTTACACGGCATATCCTGCCGCAAAACCGCCAGCGTGGGTAGGTACCTGGCAAACAGGGCAGCAGAAGATCAAAGCAGCGGGACACACAAAGCAGAAGATCCCAGCCGGAAGCGTCCGACGGTGGCCTGCGCCGCCGTCGGACACTGCAGCGGGAAGGCGGCTAGGCGGTCTGGCCCGCGTGTTCGCCCTCGGCTATTTCCTCAACGAGTTTGGCGTTGAAGGCCGGGAGGTCGCGGGGGCTGCGGCTGGTCACCAGGCCCTGGTCCACCACCACTTGCTCGTCGGTCCAGTTCGCGCCGGCGTTCTTGAGGTCCGTCTGGAGCGTGTGATAGGAGGTCACGTTCCTGCCGCTGACCACACCGGCATCGATCAGCAGCCACGGACCGTGGCAGATGGAGGCGACGGGCTTGTGCTGCTCGAAGAAGGCCCGGGTGAACGCCTGGGCGTCCTTGTCGACGCGGAGGTGATCGGCGTTGACGACGCCGCCGGGAATGACCAGGGCGTGGAAGTCGGCGGCGTCGGCCTCGGCCGCGGTGAGCTCGACGGCAAACGTTTCGCCTTTTTCAGTGCCGTTAAAGCCCTGCAGCTTACCGCTCTTCGGCGAGACCAGGGTGGGCACGCCGCCGGCTTCCTTCACGGCATTCCACGGGCTGGTCAGTTCCACTTGCTCCACACCATCCGTGAGCAGGAACGCCACTTTCTTGCCCGAAATATTGTGCTCTGACATGTGTCCTCCTCGTGCCTGGGCGCGGGCCGGGCAGCATTCGTCCGTGCCCGGCGCCAGCGCAGAATCTCACTTGGCTAGCATTTTCAACTCTAGGAACCTGCCAAGTCACAAGCAAGCTGATGATGTGATGGAGGAATCCCTCCGGCACCGGGCGTGAAGCTGAGAGAATGGGCCAATGGAAGTCGCTCTCGGGCTGCTGGCCCTCGTCGCCATTGTCTGCGCCTGCAGCGCGTTGGGCCACAAGATCAACGTCTCCGTCCCTCTTCTGCTGGTGCTGGCCGGCGTGGTGGGTTCGTTCCTCCCGTTTGTCCCCACCGTCGAGCTGAACCCCGAACTCGTCCTGGTCGGGCTGTTGCCGCCGCTGCTCTACGCAGCCGCGCTACAAACCTCGCTGTTCGATTTCCGTTCCAACCGCCGCTCCATCGGCCTGCTTTCGGTGGGTTACGTCATCTTTGGTACCGTCGGCGTCGGGCTAGTGGTCGCCTGGATGTTCCCAGAGATCCCGCTTGCGGCGGCCATGGCCCTGGGCGCCGTCGTCGCACCGCCGGACGCCGTCGCTGCGACCGCCATTGCGCGAAAGGTGGGCATGCCCCGCCGGATTGTCAGCATTCTGGAGGGCGAATCGCTGGTCAACGACGCCACGGCGCTGGTCTGCCTGCGGGCCGCCATCGCCGGAATCGCCGGAACCGTTTCCGCGGCGGAGATCGCCGGCGGCTTCGTCCTTGCGGCCGGCGGGGGTCTCGCGGTGGGCATCGCCGCGGCCTTCGTGCTCACCGCGCTCCGCAAACGGATCCGCAACGTGTCCATCAACACCTCCATTTCCCTGATCGCCCCGCTCGTGGCCTACCTCCCGGCGGAAGCGATCCACGCTTCGGGCGTACTGGCCGTCGTCGTCACCGGGCTGATCATGGGAACCAAGGCGCCGTCCATGCCGAACGGGGCCGCCCGGCTGAGCCAGCGCAGCAACTGGCAGACGGTCCAGTTCCTGCTGGAGAACTCTGTGTTCCTCCTCATTGGGCTGCAGGTCCGGACCATCATCGAGGGCGTTCGGGATGACACGCTGGGGCCGGAACGGATCTGGCTCGGCTGCGCCGCGGTGCTGCTGGCCGTGCTGGTCCTGCGCCCGGTCTGGGTCTTCCCCGCCACGTATTTGCCGCGACTCATTCCCGCGGTCGGCCGCAAGGATCCCGCGCCGCACTGGCAAGTTCCGGTGATCGTCTCCTGGGCCGGCATGCGCGGCGTGGTGACTCTTGCCGCCGTCCTGGTCCTGCCGGCAGGGCTGGAGCACCGGTCCGTCCTGATCCTGATGGCCCTCGTGGTGGTGGCCGGCACGCTGACCCTGCAGGGCCTGACACTCCCGGCCCTGGTCCGGCGGCTGCACCTTAGGGGACCGGACGCGCGCGAGGACGCGCTCAACGAGGCATCGCTGATGCAGATGGCGACGGCGGCGGGCGTGCAGCGGCTCCAGGAACTGCGCTCGGACGCCGACCCGCCGGAAGTCGTGGCGATGTTGAAACGGCGAACGCAGGAGCGCGGGCTGGCCGCATGGGAGCGGCTGGGACGGCCGTCCGCGGAAGCCACCACCCCCAGCCAGCGCTACGCCCAGCTCCGGCTGGCGATGCTGGACGCCGAGCGCGCCAAGGTCCTCGAGCTGCGGCGCGGCGGCGGGTACGCGCACGAGGTCCTGCTCAACGTCCTTGACCGCCTCGATGTCGAAGAGTCCATGCTGGACGCCGCGCTGGAAGAACCCGACGCGGACGCCGGCAGCGGAGGCGAGGGAATTGCCCGGCCCCTCGGGGTGTGCGAGCACTTGGAGTCCGCCCCGGAGACGGCGGTCCCGCCCGGGCCGTTCTGTGCCGCGTGCATACGGGAAGGGACGACGACGGTTCACCTGCGGATGTGCCTGCAGTGCGGGAACGTGGCCTGCTGCGATTCCTCCCCGGGAACCCATGCCTACAAGCACTTCCAGCTCAGCGGCCACGCTGTCATGCGCAGCGTCGAGCCGGGCGAGGACTGGCGCTGGTGCTACCCGGACGAGCTCCTCGGCTAGGGCTCCGGCTCCGCACCTGTCGCCGTGCCGCGTGCTGTGACTGGGTGCCGTGACTGCGTGCCGGGCCCTGTTCAGGGCCCCTTCCCCTCCGTAGGCTGGAAAGGGATCTGCTGAAATGGGACGTGCTGGAAGGGACCCGCCAAGAGAAGGGGACCCGCCGCCGTCGGACGAAAAGAGGACACCGTGGACAACCAAGACATCCTGGAGCGCATCAAAGCCCTGGTGGAGGAAGAACACGGCCTCCGCGAAGGCTCGCAGGCCGCCGGGGCCGGAGCCCCGGACATTCTCAGGCTGCAGCAGGTGGAAGAACAGCTGGATCAGTGCTGGGACCTGCTCCGCCAGCGGCGCGCCAAGAAGGACTACGGCGAGAACCCCGACGAGGCGGAGGTGCGGCCGGTCAGCGAGGTCGAGGGCTACCAGAGCTAGCCCCCGGCCATGACCTGACGGGCCGGCAGGCCATGCAGATTGCGCTGCTGGGAGACGTCATGCTGGGCCGCCTGGTGAACCAGCACCTGGCCACGGTTCGGCCTGCCTATCCGTGGGGCGACACGCTGGAGCTACTGCGGCAGGCGGACGTCCGCATCGCCAACCTCGAGTGCGTCCTGGCGTCCGGCGGCGAGCCCGAGCCCGGCAAGGTCTTCCACTTCCGCTCGGACCCGAAGAACGTGGCCAGCCTCCTCGCCGCCGGGATCGACGTCGTCTCGCTCGCCAACAACCACGTCTTGGATTTTGGCCAGGACGCGTTCCGGGAGATGTTGCCGGCCCTGGACGGCCGCGGCATCCTGCATGCCGGCGCCGGCCCGGACCTGGACGCCGCCCGCCGGCCGGCAGTGCGGCGCGTGGACGGCGCCGCCGTCGGATTCATTGCCTTCACGGACAACGAGCCCGGCTGGGAGGCCGGCGCCGCGACTCCCGGGGTCTACTACGTTCCGGTGGACGACGGCGGCCGACGCCGCGGCGGGGCAGGATCGGACGGCCGATTAGACGGGCTATTGGCCCTGGTCAGGAGGACGAAGGCCCGCGTCCAGTTCCTCATCGTGTCAGCCCATTGGGGCGGCAATTGGGGCCACGACGCCCCGGCCCGGCATCAGGACCTCGCCCGGGACCTCATCGACGCCGGAGCCGACCTCGTGTTCGGCCACTCGCCGCACATTTTCCGCGGCGTCGGGAGCCACCGGAACCGCCCCATCATCTACAGCGCCGGGGACTTCATTGACGACTATGCGGTGGACCCCGTCGAGCGCAATGACCAGTCATTCGTGTTCATGCTCGACACTGACGGCAACTCACCACGCACGCTTCGGCTGTACCCCACGATCATCGCCGGATTTCAGGCCCGGCTGGCCCGGGGGTCGGCGCCCGATATCGCCGCCCGCATGCAGCGGCTGAGCAGCCACCTGGGCACACTGAGCACCTGGAACGCATCCGGCCGCTGCCTGGAGATTCCACTCGACAAACCGGCGCGCGGATGAGGCCCCGTTTACATTCCTGAAACATGCCGGTCACGCGAACTTCACGCCGCCGCGATTCCCGTAACGTGCCCGCAACTTTTCGCCTCATTGCCGGAAACACGGCTCCGGGAGGATTAAGTCCGGACCGGGGGGCCGGCGGCGACGTGTCCCGGTACGGAAGACTGACGAGAAGGGACCCCGGTGGAACTCACTGCTGGAAGCGTCTGGATGATTATTTCGGCGGCGCTCGTTCTGCTGATGACCCCGGCACTGGGCCTCTTTTACGGCGGCATGACCCGGGCCAAGGCCTCGCTCAACATGATGATGATGAGCTTCGTCTCCATCGGGATTGTCGGCGTGGTGTGGGTCCTCTGGGGCTACTCGATGAGCACCGGGCAGGGCGTCCTCGGCGTGTTCGGCAACCCGTTCGCCAGCTTCGGCCTGAGCGGCCTCATCGGTTCGCCCGACTTGATCAAGGCCGGCTACAGCGCCACGTTTGCCATCCTCACCGTGGCCCTCATCAGCGGCGCCATCGCGGACCGGGCTAAATTCACTTCCTGGGCCCTGTTCGTTCCCATCTGGATCACCCTCGTGTACTGCCCGTTGGCCTTCATGGTCTGGGGAGGTGGCCTCATGAGTGCCGGCGGTGCCGTGAGTGCCGTCTTTGGCCAGGTCATCGACTTCGCCGGCGGCACCGTGGTGGAAATCGCGTCCGGAACCGCGGCCCTGGTTTTGGTCCTGATCCTGGGCAACCGGCACGGCTTCGGCAAGGACCCCAGCCACCGCCCCCACAACATCCCCTTCATCATGCTCGGCGCGGGCATCCTGTGGTTCGGCTGGTTCGGCTTCAACGCCGGCGCCGCCACCACCGTGGAGCAGGCGGGCCTGATCTGGGTGAACACCCTGGCCGCCCCCGCCGCGGCCATGATCAGCTGGCTGGTCGTGGAGAAGATCCGCCACGGCCACCACACCTCCCTGGGCGCCGCGTCCGGCGCCGTTGCCGGCCTGGTGGCGATCACGCCGTCGTGCGCCAACATCAGCCCCCTCGCCGCGCTGGGCCTGGGCTTCGTGGCCGGTGCGGCCTGCGTGGTGTTCGTGGACCTGAAGTTCAAATTTGGCTTTGATGACTCGCTCGACGTCGTCGGCGTCCACCTCGGCGGCGGCCTCATCGGCACGCTCGCCCTGGGTTTCATTGCCCTGCCGGTGGACGGTGCAGGCGGCGGGCTGTTTTACGGCGGCGGGCTCCACCAGCTCATCGCGCAGACCGTGGCCGTCCTCATCACGGTGGCGGTGTCCGGTCTCGGGACTGCGGTGATCGGGCTCGCCATCCACAAGACACTCGGGTTCCGGGTCAGCCGCGAGGACGAGCTCGCCGGGGTCGACCGGTCCGAGCACGCAGAGACCGCGTATGCCTTTGCCGAACTCGGTTCCAGCCGGTTCAACCCGTTCGGCCACCACGTCCGCGCTGCGCACGCCGTGCACGCCGCGACGGCAGCGCACGCGGCCGGCCGGGCACCGGGGAACGCATCCGTTTCTGCACCTGCGCCTGCACCTGCGCCTGCAAAGGAAGACAGCCTCGTCTGAGGCAGCGGCCGCACGCCCGGCATAAGTTTTTCCAAAGGGCCCGGGTGTAAGACCCGACCGGAGGCTTAAGATATGGGCGGGGGGCACTCGAATTAGCGAACTCGCTTAATGGGAGGCCACGATGTTCAGCCAAGCCAGCCGCAAGGCATCAGACCCGCAGCTAACATCGGTGGCGCGGGTCCCGCGCAGACACCGGCGCAGCGCCCTGCCCAGACCTGACCGACTCCTGTACCGGCGCGCACTGGCCTCGCTGACAGTCGTTGCGCTGGTCTCCTGCTTCGGCCTCGCGACGGCCGCCCCCTCGTCCGCGGCCCAGAAGGCGCAAAGCTACATCGTGGTGCTCAAGGATGGCGTCGTGAACGCCGGCGCCGCGGCGGCCGCCCAGCAACGCGCCTACGGATTCACGGCCTCCAAGCTCTACAGCAACGCCGTCATGGGCTACTCGGCAACCATGACGGCATCCCAGGCGCAGCGCCTCCAGGCCGACCCGAACGTTGACTTCGTCACCGCGGGCCGAACATTCCAGCAACCGCGGGATCTTGGGTCCGCGGCCACCCAGGAGACCCCCTTCTGGCGGAAGCGGATCGCCGGAACCGACTCAGACGTACGGAAGGCCCTCGACCGGGGGCCGGCCAGGATCAATGTCAACGTTGCTGTGATCGACAGCGGCATTGATGCGACCCACCCGGACCTGAACGTCAAGGGCGGCGTGGACTGCCAGTCTGGCTCGCCCGTGGACGTTACCCCCGTTGACGTTCTGGGGCACGGGACATTTGTCGCAGGCGTAATCGGCGCCCGGAACAACCGCCAAGGCGTCATCGGCACCGCCCCGGGCACCCCGTTGTGGTCCGTCCGGGTGGTTGACGACAACGGCCTGATCTCCGAGCAGAGCCTGATCTGCGCCATTGACTGGGTGACCTCGACGCACAAGGACGAGAACGAGGACAACGACATCGCCGTGGCCAACATCAGCATCGCCGGCGGCGCCTCTGACACGCCCAACTGCGGCAAGGGCACGGACCCGATGCACTACGCCATCTGCCGTTCTGTCCGGGCCGGCGTCACCTACGCTGTCGCGGCCGGCAACGAGGGCATGGACTTCGCCAACACAGTGCCGGCCACGTACGACCAGGTGCTGACCGCCACCGCCATGGGCGACTTCGACGGAAAGGCCGGCGGCGACGCCGCCCCGACCTGCGGCCCGGACGACTTTTCGAAGTACGGGCAAAAGGATGACCAACCGGCATTCTTCTCCAACTTCGCCACCACGAGCGACGACAAGGCCCACACGGTTTCCGGACCCGGAATGTGCATGCTCTCCACCTGGCCCGGCGGCTACAACGTAAGCAACGGCACCAGCTTCGCCAGCCCGGCCGTGGCAGGGTCCGTGGCCCTGTGCATCAGCCAGAACGAATGCACGGGTTCAGCCGAGCAGGTCATGGCAGATTACCTGCACGCGACGAAGTCGTACACGAAGCGGCACAACGAATACGGTTTCGACGGCGATCCTGTCCACCCGATCTCGTCGCACTACTACGGCTATCTGACGCAGACGACGAGCTTCTGACAGAACGGGCATGAGGCCGCTGGCCGCGAACCTCGGCCGGCGGTCTCAGCCGCTTGTCTCAGCCGCCGGACCTCAGCCTCGCATCTCAGTGGGGGTCTGAGCCTGCGCGTCTCAGTTGCCGGGCCTCAGCCCAGGAGCCGGCGTTCATAGGCGAAGGCCACCAGCTGAAGCCTGGTGCCGAGCCCCAGCTTGCCCAGCACGCTCCTGAGGTGCGTCTTGACGGTCGCCTCGGAAACGAACAGGCTTCCGGCTATCTCACCGTTGGCCAGCCCCTTGGCCGCGAGCAGGAAGACGTCCCGTTCCCGGGCCGAGAGCACTTCCAGCACGGACAGGTCCGGTCCCCCGGCCGGCACGGTCCGGGCGGCATGCTGGAACAGATCCTGGACTGATCCGGGCGCAATCACGGAGTACCCCGAGTACACGGTCCGGATCGCGGCGAGCAGGAACTCCGGTTCGGCGCTCTTGAGCAGGTAGCCGCTGGCCCCGGCGTGCACGGCGTCGACCACCGCCTGGTCCCGGTTGAAGGTGGTCAGTGCGATGATCTTCGGCGCTCCGGTGCCCGCGGCTTCCGCCTGCTGCACAATCCGCCGTGTGGCGCCGACGCCGTCCAGGACCGGCATGCGCAGGTCCATGAGCATCACGTCGGGGCAACGTTCGACGGCGAATGCCGCTGCCTGCGCGCCGTCGCCGGCTTCCCAGGACATCGCCATGTCCGGCTGGCTTTCCACCAGCATCCGGATTCCCGCACGGAACAACGCCTGGTCATCGACGATCGCCACTGTAATGGCCGCCCCGGCATCAGCCACGGTGGTCGGCTTCCTCCGGCGACACGTCCGCGCCTACCGCAGGACCTCCCGCGGGAACCAGGGCTGGCTCCGCGCTGGTGACGGCGGCGTCGGCAATCACTGTGCCGTAGGGGATAAAGACGGTCACCCGGTACTGCTCGCCGTCGGGACCGGCCGTCATCCAGCCCCCTGCGAGGTGGGCGCGTTCCCGCATCCCGGCGAGACCGCGGCCCACCCGCGTTTCGGCGGCGCGGTCCGGGTTGTCCGACGCGGCCGGGATCCCGGATGCCACATGCAGGGTCACCCCGGGGCCGCTCCAGTCCAGGTGCAGCCGCACTGCGGTGCCGCGGCCGCCGTGTTTCAGGGCGTTGGTGAGGCATTCCTGGATGATCCTAAAGACCGCCAGTTGCTGCCCGGCAGAGAGCCCTGCGGGCGCACCGGACTCGCTCTGTTCGATGGCGAGGCTGTCCTGCATGCGCGCAACAAGCGGCCCGACGTCGCTGAGCCGGGGCTGCGGGGTGACCGCGCCGTCGTCGTGCACTCCTTCGATGACGCGCTGCGCGTCCACCAGGGCGCTCCGGGCCGACGTCGCGATGTTTTCCAGGGCGTTCAACACGGCTCTCGGCTGGTCCTTGCTCAGGTAGCGGGTGCCATCCGCCTGTGCCGCGATCACGGCAAGGGAGTGGGCCAGGACATCGTGCAGGTCCCGGCCGATCCGCGTCCGCTCCTGCTCCACGATCAGTTCCACCTCGGCTTCCCGGAGGCTGGTCTGGGCCATGGTCCGGGCCCGGATGAGGCTGCCGCGCTCCTCGTAGAGGGCCAGTGCCAGCCCGACGGCGGCGCAGGCTGCCGCGATCAGCAGCAGCAGCGAAAAGAGCTGCCAGCCGAAGGCCCGAAACGTCCACCGGTCACCCATGTACAGCGGCGGAAACCAACCCACGCCGGCACTGTAGCGCCACGACAGCATGAGGAATGTCATGGCGCAGGCGAAGACAACATTGACGCCGGCCGCAACGAAGCGTGTCCTTCGCCCGGCCGTCCACTGGATGAACGCCAGTGCCACAAACGCCCCGAGGTAGATGGCCCAGTGGTTGGAATACATCGCGGGAATAGCGTACCCGAGCTGACCCGCGAGCAGCCCTGCCGTGAATCCGAGCGACACATAGGGCTTCCAGGCGGCCAGGGCAATGGCTGCTGTCATGATGATCAGCGGCCACGTCCCGGACCAGGTGTGGAGGCCTGGCCCCATTCTGCCCGCCTCGGCCACGCACCACAGCGTGAAAAAGAGAACGGCCGCCGCGGGGGCGCCCCAATGCCGCAAGACTTTCAACAGTGCTTCCATGACTGTCACCCTATCCACGGGGGTGGGCGCTAGCCGGTCACATCACGCCATACTCAACCTCTGGGCCAGAAGATTCATCTTTCGGGCCAGCCGCCGCCGGTGCGCGTAGTATGACGGCCATGACCAAGGCAGCGGTTGAGGTCACAGCCCCCGCGGCCGCGGTGCCGTATTCCGTACTGGACACCGTGTTCTTCGTGGTGGGCGGCGTCGCGGCGGTGTGGCTGACGTCGCTGCTGGTTCAGCTGAGCTTCCAGTGGGGCTGGGCGCAGGTCTGGTTCCTCTTCATCTTCTGGGCCCTGCTCGCCTATCTGGTCCTCCCCCGTCTCCACCGGATCCTGACCCGGCTCTACGTTCCGGACTACTTCATCGGCCGGGCCCGCACCAGCGACGGGTTGCTCGGCGATCCCGTGAACGTGGCCTTGCTAGGAACCGAACCGCAGGTGCACGGGGTGATGCGGGCGGCAGGCTGGACACTGGCCGATGACGTGACGCTGGCCAGCAGCCGGCGGATCGTTTCCTCCACCCTCCTGCGCCGCAGCTATCTCCAGGCCCCGGTCAGTCCCTTGTTCCTGTTCGGCCGCCAGCAGGATTTTGCCTATCAGCAGGAAGTCGACGGCACCCCAGGCAAGCGGCACCACGTCCGTTTCTGGCAATGCCCGGCCGGCTGGCTGCTGCCCGGCGGACTGGCCGTCGACTGGCTGGCGGCCGGCACGTATGACCGCAGCGTCGGGCTGTCCCTGTTTACCCTGCAGATCACCCACAAGATCGATGAGAACACCGACGCCGAACGCGACCATGTGGTAGGCGCCATCACCGGAGCCGACCCCGCGGCCGAGCTCCGGGTGATCCGCGATTTCTCGACCGGCTACCACGCGCGCAACGGCGGGGGCGACAACATTGCCACGGACGGCGATCTGCCGATCATCGATCTCAGGCAGGCCGCCGTGGGGCCGGCCGCGGAAGGGCCGGCCGCGGAAGGGCCGGCCGCGGCGGGGCCGGCCGCGGCGCTCTGCCCTCAGAGCGACAAAGCCCAGCGCGACAGGGCCCCGAGCGACAGCCGCAACAGGCGTCCGGCCACCACGATTGTCGGGGCAGTCTTCGTCGCTGCCCGCGCGGCGGCGGCCGCCCTGTTGGCCATGTCCATGGTGCTCTTCAAGGACGCACACGTGGACTCCCTGGTGCAGCCCGTAGCGGGTCTTGCCGTCACGGAGGCCCAGGCGGAATTGGCCGTCACCGCCGCAACAGTGGTTGTCCTGCTCTTTGCCCTGGCCGAGATCCTGCTGGCGTGGTTTGTGTTCCTGGGCCGAAACTGGGCCCGGACTGTGGCCATGGCGCTCAGCACGGCCGCCATCTGCGCCCAGGCCGTCGATGTCTTCCACGGCGGTCCGGACATCACGCTGCAGTCCAATCTGCCCGGCCTGACCCTGGACATCCTGTTGCTTCTGGCGCTCTCCAGCAAACGGTCCCGCGACTATGCCCTGCGCCCCGGCAAAGAACCTAAACGGGACTCCAGCCGTCCCGGCGGCCGGGCACCGTTCTGAATCTCCAAGCATCCGGCAGGTCTTGACAGCCCTCTTGCTGCGGGAGCTAGATGGTCAAGAGCCGACAACCATCGCAGGATTCGCAGCAGAGGAGCGGACATGAGGGAAGACTCAGAGGCGCCGGAACGCGCCCACAGCGAGACCCCCGCCGAGGGTGATGCAACGGCTGAACCCTTTGACGACCGGGCCCATTCCCAGGACGCGGCAGAGGGCCCGGACATCGACGACGAACCGGGCCCCGGAGCCAAGGGCAACGCCGCGCCGGGCGGCAGGACCGGGCCGTAGCGGCCCCGACGCGCCTATTGGCGGCCCGACGCACGAATGGCGGCCTCGGCGCGCGACCTCGCCGGAATCCTGCGAGCTCGCCGGAACTTTCCGGCGAGCGGGCAAGTTTCCGGCGAACGGGCAAGTTTCCGGCGACTTCGGCGTGCCTGGGCCTGATGGTCCTGGCAGGACACAACCGGCAACGGACGAAATATGTTCGCCTGCCTGCGTGTTGGCCCCGACATGACAACAATCGGATTCATCGGTGCAGGACACATTGGCGGCCAGATCGCCCGCAAGGCCGTGGAGCTCGGCTACGACGTCGTGATCAGCAACTCGCGGGGCACGGAAACTCTGGCGGACCTCGTCGCGGAGCTAGGGCCCCGGGCCCAGGCCGCAACGCCGGCCGAAGCGGCAACTGCTGGCGACTTCGCCGTCGTCTCCGTGCCGTTTAAGAGCATCCGGAACGTGCCCGTGGAGCCGCTGGCGGGCAAGATCGTTCTGGACACCAACAACTACTACTGGGAACGCGACGGGCATGTGCCCGCTTTGGATGCCGGCGAGGCCACCACCTGCGGCCTGCTGCAGGAGCACCTGCCCCAGTCCAAGGTGGCCAAGGCCTTCAACCACATCAGGTTCTCCCAGATCACCACGGACGGCACACCGGCCGGAACACCCAACCGCCGGGCCCTGGCCACGGCGAGCGATTTCCCGGAAGCGGCTGAGCTTGTCACCAGGCTCTATGACGAATTCGGCTTCGACACCGTCAACATGGGCCCCCTGTCCGAAAGCTGGCGCACGGAACGGGACCGCCCCGCCTACGTGATCCGGCAGAACGTGGCCGAGCTGGCCGAGAACCTGGCCAAGGCCCCGCGCACCATCTGACGCTCCGGGCCCGGACGCGCGATCGGTCCGTGCCCCGACGGGCGAGTTCGCCGGAAACCCGCGAGACCGCCGGAACGTTCCGGCGAGCCCGCAGGTTTCCGGCGACTTCGGCCGTTCGTGAGCCGGGACGCCGCCCAGATCGGGCGAGTCCGGCGTCGACTCAGCGCTTGACGGCGTCGAGCTTGAGCATCTTGGCGATCACGTAGTCGAGCTCGGAGTCGTCGAAGATCTTCTTCCAGTCGTCCTTGACGATGGTGTCCTTGCCGTACTGGATGGCGATTTCGCAGGCCTCGGAGAACGGGTTGGAACCGCGCAGGGCGTTGGTGAGGGCGATCTGGACGTGTCCGAACAGCATGGCCTTGGCGGCTTCCTCCGGGACGCCCGCGGTGTGCACGGTCTCGTGCAGGGCTTCCTTGAGCAGGGTGCCGATCATGCAGGCCACGGTCTCCACGAGGGTGGGTTCGAGGATGGCGAGTTGCTTCACAGTGACCCAGTGGACGTCGATCACGGGGGCGTAGATGACCTTGATGGTCGCCTCGGCGGCGGCGCGGGCGGCCTCGGAGGCGTCCTCGTCGATCGCGGCGACGACGTTCTGCGGGGCGCCCTGTCCGCCGAAGGTATCGGCCCATTCCTCCTTGGTGGTGCGTTCCAGGAACACAGACGGGTGGCACGGGTGGGCCACGGCCTGGACGACGTCGTCGCGCGTGGCCAAGAGGCCGGCGTAGGCGGCGGCCGGGTCAAGGGTGAGCAGGATGGCGCCCGACTTCAACTGCGGGACCACACCCTGGGAAACGACGCCCAGTACGGTGTCCGGGACGGCGAGGATCACGACATCGGCGTCCTTGATCGCATCCTCCGTGCTGCTGATTTCCCGTCCTTCGGCGCGTACGCGCTCCTGTCCGGCAGGCGAGTTCTCGCTGTAGAAGACGTTGTGGGCGCTCTTCTGGAGGTTGGCTGAAACACGCAGCCCCATTTTGCCTCCGGCCCCGATGACGGCGACGGTCAATTTTTCTGCTGACATTTCACTTGCTCCTTAGGAAATCGAGGCTTTGCTGGGTCCACTGGTTTTCGCGGCGGATGGTCTCTTCTTCGGAGTCCTGCCACGGCAGCCAGTGCTCGACAATTTGGTTGATGTTTCTTTCTTTGGGCTGAAGCTTTCCGGCCATGTAGTCATAGTCCAGAAGGCCCTCGCCGAGGGGAGCGCCGGAGTACGTGAAGCCGACCCACCCCTCCTTGCGGCTGAACGCAAAGTCTTTGATGTGCATGTTGAGGACATAGGGCGCGACGGCGTCAATCACCTCACGCGGGGACTCCAGCGCCGCCACGGTGTTGGCGGGATCGCTGCAGATGCCCAGGTAGGGGCTCCCGACGCTGCGGATGACCTCCAGGATCCGGGCCGTGGGAACTTGCTCATAGGTTTCCACCGCGATCTTCACTCCGGCGGCCTCGAACTCCGGCAGCACGTCCTTGAAAATCGCCACGGCTTCTTCCGGTGTCGGGGTGTGGCCCGGGACGTTGAACATGGTCCGCAAGAGCGGCGCGCCCAAGATCCCGGCGATCCGCAGGAACTTCCGGAGGTGTTCCTGCCGGATGCCTTTGGTGCCCAGTTCCAGCGCGATCCCCAGCGAGTCGGCCGTGGCCCGGATGTCCTTCAGTTCCGCTTCGCTCATGGCTTCGAGCGGTGCGTAGTCGCAGATCTGAAAGAGGTCCACGCCGAGGGCCGCGGTGCGCTCCAGCGCCTCGCGGAGGCTGATGGGCTCCGAAACCTTCTCCGAGAGCTGCCAGAAGAAGGCGTAGCTGCTCAATCCAATTCTTGAACCAGATCCGATCCGGGAGCCCTGGCCGATGGTGCTCATGCTGCCGCCCTTCCGGACAGCAGGCCCAGCCGTTCGGCGGTCTCGTCCAGGATGGTCTTCAGGGCCTTCGGGTCGTGGGCGAAGCGGCCCAGGAACAGCCCGGCGACGGCATCATCGAGCCGGCCGATCAGGCCCGGGCCGGCGCTTCCGCCGTAGATGACCCGGCTGTCGGCCTGGCCGGGCAGGGAGCGCAGGTGCGCGTCCAGGCCGACGCTGACGGCGCTGATGTACTCCGGCGTGGCCGGTTCCGGGGCGCCGATGGCCCATTGCGGTTCGTAGGCCACAATGGTCCGCGCTGCCGGCCCCAGGGACCGTGCCCGGTTGAGCGCGGCGTCGATGTCCGCTGAGCAGGTCCGGATGGCTTCCTCCACGGAACCGGGCTGCAGCTCGCCCACGCAGAGCACCGGGGTGAGCCCGTTGCGGTAGGCGGCGGCGGTCTTGAGGCCGATTATCCTGTCATCCTCGCCAAAGATCCGGCGCCGTTCTGCGTGGCCCACCTCTGCGTAGCGGCCGCCGAGTTCAGCAACGGTCCTGCCGCCTACCTCCCCGGTGTAGGGTCCTTCGTCCTCCCAGAAGATGTCCTGGGCTCCGGCGGCTGCCCCGGCGGTCCCGAGAATGCGGGCCGCTTCGGGCAGTACAGGCAGGGTGGGCAGCACGAACAGTTCGATGCCGCCGCTCTGGACCGCCGGATGCGCGAAAGCGATGGTGGCCACCTCGCGGCAGTATTCGAGCGTGCGTTCGTAGCCGAAGTACATCTTCAGGCTGACGCCGATGATTGCCTTCGGTTTTGTTGCTGTCTTAGCAGGAAGTGACACCCTCGTAGTCCTTAATTAGTGTGACTTTTTCGGCCGAGGCGGAAGTTTCGTCGAAGGTGTAGGTGAGCCATTCGCGGGCGAGCCGGCGGGCGAGCTCCAGGCCGACGACGCGTTGGCCGAAGGTGAGCACCTGGGCGTTGTTGCTCAGGATAGAACGCTCCACGGAGTAGCTGTCGTGGGCCGTGACGGCTCGGATCCCGGGGACCTTATTTGCGGCGATCGCGACGCCGAGCCCGGTGCCGCAGACCAGCAGGGCGCGGTCCGCCTTGCCGGCGGCGATGAGTTCGGCGGCCGCGATGGCCACGGATGGGTAGGGAGTGTGGCTGGTGGCATCCACGCCCACGTCGTGGACCGATTCGACGAGGTCACTGGCCTCGAGATCGGCTTTGAGGGCCTCTTTGTAGTCGAATCCAGCGTCGTCGGCTCCGATGACCAGGCGCAGTTTGGCGCTCATGCGTTCTCCTTAACTGTTTTTTCCTCGACGAGGATTTTGTGAATGGCTCGTACGATCAGCGCCATGGACACGGCGCCGGCATCGGGGGTGCCTAGGCTCTTCTCAGCGTGCGGGCGGGCGCGTCCCATGAGCGGCAGCAGCTGGGCGGTGTCTTCGGCCGCCTGCTCGGCAACCCCTGCCGCCGTACCCCAGGCCTGCGTGAGGGACTCTCCGGTACTGACACCGGTGCTGAGGGCGTCACGGAACGGGACCAGGACGTCCACCAAGGTCTTGTCCCCTGGCTTGGCCTTGCCGAAGTCCATGATCGCGGCGGCCGCGGCGGCCACGCCGTCGGCGACAGCGCCGGCGTCGGGAGCCTTGGAGTCGCCCAGGGCGTCTCCGACGGCGTGCAGGGCCATGCCCCACAGTGCACCGGAGGTGCCGCCGGCTTTGTCGGCCCAGGCGTCACCTGCGAGGCGGAGGGTGGTGGCGGCTCCCGCGCCGCGGGCGACGGCGTCCGCTGCGGCAGTGACAGCCGCCCCGACGCCGCGTTCCATGCCGATGCCGTGGTCGCCGTCGCCGGCGATGGCGTCAATCCTGCCGAGCTCCTCGGCGTTGGCGTCCACCACGTCCTTTGCGGCGCCGAGCGCGGCCAGTACCCGGAGGGCCCCGGCACGGGATTCGTCGGAAGCTGCCGGGATCGGCGCTTCGACCTCGGCGAGGTCTGTGAATTCGGTGGTCTCGAGGGCCTCGGCGGTCACGGCGCCGCGGCGGAAGGCCGGGGCGTCGGCGGGCGCGTCCCAGAGGGATTCGAGTTCGTCGTCGAGCCAGAACAGGGTCAGGGAGGTGCCGGCCATGTCGAAGCTGGTGACCAGTTCGCCCACCTGCGGGTCCACGGCGTCCAGGCCGGCCTCGGCGAGGAGCTGGGCGACGCGGCGGTAGACCACGAAGAGTTCCTCGTACTTGACGCTGCCCAGGCCGTTGAGGATGGGGACGACGCGCCGTGCACCGCCGGAAGCGACGCCGTCCCCGAGGCCGTCGGGAACCTCTGCCAGGAGGCTGCTGACGAGCAACTCGGCGAGTTCGTCCGCCGTCGGGATGTCCGTTTCCCCGATGCCCGGCTCACCGTGGATGCCCATCCCGACGGCCATGCGGCCTTCCGGGACGGAGAAGAGCGGGTGGTCGGCGCCGGGCAGGGTGCATCCGGTGAAGGCAACACCGAAGGAGCGGGTCCGGTCGTTGGCGCGTTCGGCGATCGCCAGCGTAGCGTCCATGGAGTAGCCGGCTTCAGCGGCCGCGGCGGCCACCTTGAAGACCGTCAGGTCACCGGCGATGCCCCTGCGCTTGGCCCGTTCGGCCGGCGGTGCGGAGGAGACGTCGTCCGTAACAGCGATGCTCCGGCAGTCGATTCCCTCGTTGCGGAGCCGGTCCTGGGCCTGGTTGAAGTGCAGGACGTCACCGGCGTAGTTGCCGTACCCCAGCAGCACACCGCCGCCGTTGTTGGCGGCCTTCGCCACGTTGTAGATTTGCTGCGCGGACGGGGAAGCGAACAGGTTGCCCATCGCGGCACCGTGGGCGAGGCCCTGGCCCACGAGCCCGGCAAAGGCCGGGTAGTGTCCGGAGCCGCCGCCGATCACCAGGGCAGCGGTGCCGGGTGTGCTGCGGGTGTTACGGACAACACCACCGGAAACGCGCTTGACCCAGCGGCGGTGGGAGGCAACGAAGCCCTCGATCATCTCGTCAGCGAAGGCTGAAGGTTCATTGAACAGGCGGGTCATGCGGTGTCTCCCGGAATATATAGAGGCTAGCTGAGGGAAATTGTTCTTGGGACGCCGACTGGTGGCGGCGGACATGTCTGCGGCCAGCATGCGCCGGCCGGCGCGGATTGGTGCGGGGACATCCCCGGGTAAGGGGGACGCCCCCGGGTCTGTTACGGTTCGGCGTGGTGTCCGGCCCCCGAGGGATCAAGCGCTTCAGCGGGTACGCCTTCGCTGATCTTGCCGGAGCGGCTCAGCACCACCATGAGGATGGCGGAAAGAAGCAGGAAGCCGCCGACGACGAACATCGGGACGGTGTAGCCGCCGGTCCAGTCCTTGAGCCAGCCGGTAACGAACCCGGCGCTGAAGCCGGCCAGGTTGCCCACGGTGTTGATCAGGGCGATGCCGGCCGCGGCCGCCGCTCCGGTGAGGAACTGGGTGGGGACGGTCCAGAAGTTGGGCAGTGCGGCAAAGATGGCCATGGCCGTGACGGTGATGACGGCGATGGTCGCGGCCGGAGAGCCGGCAAACAAGGCCAGCGGGACGCTCAGGCCGCCGATGAGCGCGGGCAAAGCGATGTGCCAGGTCTTGACGCCGCGCTTCGTGGCGTCCCTGGACCAGAAGTACAGGGCAAAGGCCGCGAACACATACGGGATGGCCGTGATGAGGCCCTTTTGGAGCACATCGAACTTGGTGCCGTATTGGCTTTCGAAGCCGGCGATGATGGTGGGCAGGAAGAACGCCAACGCATAGAGGCCGTAGATGAAGCCGAAGTAGATCGCGGACAGCATCCAGACCCTGCCGTTGGAGAAGACAGTGCGGACGCTAACGTGCTTGTGGCTCGCCTTGGTTTCCTTCTTTTCCGTCTCCAGGGCGTTGGTCAGCCACGTCTTTTCGTCCGGGTTGAGCCACTTGGCCTTGGCCGGGGAATCGGCGAGGTAGAACCAGGCGATGATGCCGACGACGATGGCCGGAACCGATACGCCGAGGTACATCACGCGCCAGCCCTCGAGGCCGAAGAGGCCCTCCTGCTGAATGAGCCAACCGGCAAGCGGTGCACCGATGACCGTGGTCAGCGGCTGGGCCAAGTAGAACAGGGCCAGGATCTTGCTGCGGTGACGGGACGGGACCCACAGGCTCAGGAACAGAATGGCGCCGGGAAAGAAGCCGGCTTCGGCCACACCCAGGATGAAGCGCAGAATATAGAGCCCCTCCACGCTGCTGACCCAGACGAACAGCAGGGAGACGATGCCCCAGCTGACCATGATGCGGGAGAGCCAGCGGCGGGCGCCGAACCTGTGCAGGGCCAGATTGCTGGGTACTTCAAGCAGGATGTAGCCAATGAAGAAGACCCCGGACGCGAAGCCGAACTGGGCGGCCGAGAGGCCCAGATCGGCGTTCATGCCGTTGGGGCCGGCAAAGGCGATAGCCGTCCGGTCCAGGTAATTGATGAAGAACATCAGGGCGACGAACGGCACCAGCCGGTATGCCACCTTCTTAATTGCAGATCTTTCGACCACCGATTGTGTGGTGTCCACATTGACTCCTAGATGTTGGTCTCCCGGCGGCGGCCTGCGATGGATGCCTTGGGATGGGTCTCAGTGCCTAGTTCGGGAAAGCTGGCGGGGCCGGTACTAAGCGTGTGATTAACACCATAAAGCGAGGACCCCAAATTGGTCAACCGGTTGACATGTTTATGTCTGAGGGTAAAGCCTGCGCGGCTGCGCCTGTCCTGGTTGTTACGCTGGGAAGGTGTCCGTTAATTCCGCCGCTTCCACGGCCAAAATCAGTGCCGCGCTTGGTTCCATGGAGCAAGGATCGGTTGTCTCCGAAGTCGCCGAACGGCTGCTGGGCTACTTCACGAGCGGCGAGATCGCCGTCGGAACCCGCCTGCCGGCCGAGCGCCAGCTCGCCGCATCGCTGGGGGTCGGGCGCTCCGCGGTCCGCGAAGCCCTCGCAGCGCTGGAGATCCTCGGGATTGTCATCGTCCGCCCGGGTTCCGGGACCTACCTGCGCGACGGCATTTCCGAACTCCTCCCCCGCACGCTGAGCTGGGGCCTCATGCTGGGCGCCCCGCGCACACGCGAACTCGTGGAGCTACGCGGCGGACTCGAGGTTCAGGCCGGCCAGCTGGCGGCCCAGCGGATTACCGACGGCGCCCTGGGCAGGATGCGCGAAAATCTGGCCACCATGGAGCACAACCTCGACGACCTCGCAACCTTCGTGGAGGCCGACGCCGCCTTCCACCGCGAGATTGCGGCCGCCTCCGGCAACCAGGTCCTGCAGGAACTGCTGCAAAGCATCCGCTCGCTGCTGCGCATCTGGGTAGACCGCGCCTTGACGGACGAAGGGCACGCGGCGGCGGCCCTGGCCGAGCACCGGGAAATCTTCCACGCCCTGGAAGCGCGGGACGAGGCCGCGGTGACGGCAGCCATGCGCTCCCACATGGACACGGCCTCGCGGCGCCTCCTGGCCGGGTTCGACGCCGACCAGGCTGCCACGGACTGACACTGCCCCCGCACCGGCAAGCGCGCCCCAGCACGCGAAATCGCCGGAAACCTGCGGGTTCGCCGGAACGTTCCGGCGAGTTCGCAGCTACCCGGCGACTTCGCCGTGCGGGGCCAGCTACCCGCGTCTCCTGTCGCGGGCCGGCGCGTCCTTCCCAAACCAGGCGCTGACCAGCAGCCACACGGACCACACCAGGATCAAGGCAATCCCGGCCAGTATGGGAATAGTGTTCGCCGAGGAGAAGCCTTCGGCCCCGACAATCCAGCCCTGGGCAACGTACGCCAGGCCGGAGAGCGCCATGAGATAGCCGATCAGTCGGGAGACCCGGTGTGCCCCGACAACCACGGCACCGGTCAGGAGCAGGGCCGCGCCCAGCACGAAGCTCTGGTAGCTGCGCAGGCCCCACTCGAGCCACCGGATGCCCTCGGCGGTCGCAAACCGGGCGGGTTTCTCCGATTCCGCGGCGGCAGCCCAGGCGTCCACGGCGTGCTTGAGGGCAACCCCGTCGACGGCCTGGAGCGAGGCATATAGGGCCAGCGCGGCTACCGCCGCCGCAATGCCGAAGCGTGCCGCCCAGGCCATGACCCCGTCCGGCGCTTTCAGGACCACCAGTAGGACCAGCAGCCCTGAGATGAGAAGCGCCATGCCCGCGAACTGCCCCAGATGGACCGCCGTCCAGATGCCGCTGCGGGCGTACTCCGCGAACGTGGCCGGGTGGTCGTTCGCGCTGGCGGTGTCGGCATGGAACAGTCCGGCAATCACCGACACCGCGAAGCCAGCAAACGCCAGCGTGGCGGCCAGGCGCAACTGCGCGCGCAGTGCTGCGAGTCGCCCCGGTTCAGACCCAGTGCCTGGCCGCGGGGTATGGCTGTCCTGCGGCTCGAACTTTTTCATGGCATCGCCCGCTTCGTGCCGACCGCGCAGGTCCGCGATGAGTGCGCCTAAGCGCAGGCTACGCCGATTGCGCCCGCGAAGCCACGGGCCTTGGATCGGCATCTTGCGGCCGAATGTGCCGGCCACCGTTGCGCCGGCAAGCATCTATCACGGACGTTCGGGTCGACGCGCCAATTCGCCGGAAACCTGTGAGATCGCCGGAAGGTTCAGGCGAGCGCGCAGGTTTCCGGCGAATTCGGCCGGTCTGGCTCGTTCCGGTTCAGGGCACCTGGCTGCTCTGAAGCGGTTCGCTGGCCGAGGCAGTGGCAAGCGGGCCGGCGTCGGCCGGGTAGATCATGTGCGCCGGTGCGTTCGAGTTTCGCTTGGCCAGCGGATAAAACACGAGGGCGGTGACCACCAGGCCAACCAGCCAGGAGATGTCGGCGCCACCCAGCATCTTGGTCATCGGTCCCGTGTAGAGAGTCTGGGCGAGGAACGGAATCTGGACGAGAATGCCGACGGCGTAGGAGAAGAGAGCGGTCTTGTTCCACCGCCCGTACCGGCCGTCAGGATCGTACAGCGCCGGGATGTCCACCTTTTCCTTCGAGACGAGGTAGTAGTCCACGAGGTTGATCGAGCTCCACGGAATGAAAACCATGAGCAGGAGCAGGACGAAGTTCTTGAAGTTGGCGATGAAGTCCGGCGAAGCCAGTACCGCGATGAGGACGGAAAGCCCGATGAAGGCGATCACATAGACCAACCGGGTCCGTGACGGTGCCGTCGATTTGCGCGTGAACGCTGTTACAGAGGTCAGCATCGTCATGTATCCGCCGTAGGCGTTGAGGGTGTTGACGGTCAGTTTGCCGGTCACGATCACCAGGTAAATGACGACGGCGATTAGGCCACCGCCGCTGAGGTTGCCGAGGAAGGCCACCTGACCGTCGAGGAACCGCTGGCCCTTGGGCAGCGCCAGGGCAGCGAACAGGGCGCCGAGGGTCATGGACCACTGCGATCCAAGGACCGTGCCGAAGAAGGCGGTCAGGAACGTTCGGCGGGGCGCAGTGTCAGACGGCAGGTAACGGGAATAGTCGGCGACGTATGGGCCGTACGTCAGCTGCCACCCGGCGCCGAGGGAGACGGCCAGGAGGAACGTGGGGAATTCGAAGCTGCCGGAGCTCAGCAGCGCGCCGACGTCCTGACTGGCGAGGAGCCTGATGCCCAGGTAGGTGAAGCCCAGCACGCCCACGACGGTCGAAATCCGTCCCATCAGGTGGATGTACTTGTAGCCCAGGGTCGCCACCAGCACGGTCAAGGCCCCGAAGATGACCATGCCCACGGCCGGCGTTCCGGTGTGGGTGATCTGCTCTACGGCCTGCCCCGCCAGGACAGTTCCGGTGGCCGCGAAGCCGAGATACATGATGATGACCAGCACCAGGGGGATCACGGCGCCAAGGACGCCGAACTGCGCACGGCTGGAGATCATCTGCGGGAGACCAAGCTTGGGTCCCTGGGCCGCGTGCAGTGCCATGACGGCTCCGCCGAGGATGTTGCCGATCAGCAGCCCGAGGATCGCCCACAGGGCATCGGCGCCGAAAAGCACCGCCAGCGCTCCGTCCACGATTGCCGTGATCTGCATGTTCGCGCCAAACCATAGGGTGAATTGCTGCGTCGGTGACCCGTGGCGTTCGTGTTCAGGGACGAAGTCGATGGAGCGGCGCTCGACGCGCGGCTCTGCTGTTCCCGTTCTTGTAGTGGCCTGCATGACTGTTCCTCACATTGAGAATGGATCCTGACGAAGTCGTGAGTACATCTGAGCACGGCGCGTGAGCTGCATCACGGCGAAGTTTGATTCTCCGTCCGGGATTTCAGACTTGGACCCTGAGCTTGCGGCCGGGCTTCGTGACTAATTGGGCTCGACACCGTCAACATGGGCCAGCTGGCGGGTGGATCGGGACCGCACCGTCTAGCCCCAACGCGCGAATTCGCCGGAAACGTGCCACCTCGCCGGAATGTTCCGGCGACCTCGCAGGTTTCCGGCGACTTCGCCGTGCCCGGTCTGCTACCCGGGCCTCATGTCGCGGGCCGGCGCGTCCTTCCCGAACCAGGCGCTGGCCAGCAGCCACACGGACCGCACCACCGCATGTTCCAGCGACCGGGACCACCCGATTACCTGGACACCGAGGCACCCTTCAGACGTGCGCTGGTCAGTGGCCAAGCCTGGCAGCGAAGCGCGCGACTGCGTCTTCCGGAGTTGGCGCGGGACCGAAGAGTTCTATCTGCCGGCTCGTGTTGGCCACGTATCGGCCGGTATCGAACCAGACCGCCATGGCTCCCATGTCACGCATGCGCGAACCGGCCTTCCCCGAAATTTTGCCCATGCCGCGGAGCATCCCGGCGGGAACAGACAGGACCCTAACTTTGGTGTTCGCCAGCCGCGACGCCAGTTCAGCACCTTCCCGCATGCTGATGGGGCGCGTCCAGCCGATATCGATGCGTTCCCCGCCGACGATGTCGGCGTCGACGGCTTCCGCGAGGTAGGTCGCGAGGTCGCTGGTCAGGACGAACGTCAGGGGGACGCTCTTGGAGCCGAGCCAGATGATGCGGCCCTTCTCGAACGGGTCACCGCCAATCCGGGCAATCTGGTCGAAAAATGCTCCGGGACGCAGCGCGACAAACGGGACACCGAGTTCTTCGAGCTTGTCCTCGGTGAGCTTCTTTTGCCAGAAATGCGGCACACCGGGTGTCTGGTCACTCGTGAGGATGCTGGTGAGCACGAAGCGCTTCACCCCGGCTTTGCTCGCGGCGATGGCGAGATTGGCGTTGCCACGGGTGTCGATCTCGTGGGCGTTCTTGTTCTTTCCGGTGTAACCGGCCGCCGTCGTGATTACCGCCGCGGTGCCGGTCATCGCGATGACGAGGGAATCGAGGTCGAGCATATCGCCGCGGGCTATCTCGACGCCCTTGGCTTCGAGTTTGGCCGCGTCCGAGGTCGGGCGCACCAAGGCGCGAACCTTTTTTCCGCGGGCAAGAAGCCGGTCGACGACCTGGCCGCCGAGCCATCCCGTCGCACCGATCACCAGGACAGGTTCATGTTCATGTTCATGTTCAGACATTGTTTTCTCCTAGATTGACGGCCCCACCTTGGGCAACGCCTAGCCAGCCCCGTTCCAGAGCCGCCGCCACCAGGGCCGCTTCGGTTCCGGCTCCGGCGGGGCCGCGGTGGCCGCGGCAGCCCGGCGCGCCCGCCAGCGCTCCAGTTCGACGTCGACGTCGCGCGTCTTTGTGATCACGGGCGGGCCGCCCTGGAGTTGCCGCCGGGCATCAATGATCCTGGCATTGAAGTCCTCCACGATCTCGCGCACCTGCTTTTCGCTGAACTGGGCATCGAGACGGGCATCAAGCTCGGCGTCCTCGGTGCGGAGCAGGATCGCCTTCGGGCCCAGGCCAGAGATGTTCTCCCGCTGGATCAGACCCTTGACCCACCAGTCGGGGTCATACGCCTCGCCCAGCCCGGGAATGGGTTTGCCGGCGTACTTGAGGTTGTCGAACTTGCCCTGCGCCATGGCATCCCGGATCAGGTACTCGGCCTTGGCAGCGTCGTCGATCTTGGCGCGCTTTTGCCGGAGCTCTTCCTCGGCGGCGTTGAGCGCGTCGTTCTCCTGGGCGGTGCTGCCCGAGGCCCGCACCGCCCGGAGTTCCGCGGCACGCTCTACCCGGCGCCGGAATGCACTGCCGGAACCTTCTACCCCGCTGCTCATCAGCCACCACCGTCCTCACCTGCCGGAATCGCGGATCTGCTTTCCAGTATGCGGAACAGCCGGCGGTGGCAAAAGGCCGTTCGGCGGTGTCGCCCCGGGGGGCCCGGCCAGCCCGCGCACCTTCGACGAGACGGGATCCTTACACTCCCGTAACCCCGTGTTAACCCGCCCGTGCGAAGCTGGGGACTTCTGGTAAAACCAAGCACCTTCCCATCCTTTCTGCACCGCAGATCCCAAGGAGTTGCAGCCGTGAACAGCCAAAACCGCAGCGCGTCCGGAAACTCCCAACAAACCAGCGTCGAGCAAGCGGCACAGGAACAGAGCAGCACGCACGTCACGCATGTCCGCGAAGACGTGGCTATGGCGGGACGGTGCGCCAACGTCCACCTGCCCACCGGGCGCACCTGTACCTTGCCCGTGCGCCACCCGGGTTCGTGCAACTTCGTCGGGCCCGAGGACGCGGAAGACGTCGCAGTCCACTAGACCGCAGGGCGCCAGACCACAGGGCACTAGAACGCGGGGCACCATGTCAAAGACCACTCCAAACGCAGTTTTGCGCAAGGATTCCGGCGGACCCGCCTGCACGTGCCACGCCACGGCTACGATGATCGGACATTGAGCACCGGATCTAGCTGAGGGAGATCACGTGCCTCGTGAAGACCTACGGCAGCGCGCCGAAAACGCATCCGCTGAGGGACGAATCACCGGAAGAACATCCACTGAGCCGCAGCCCGTTGCGCTTGACGCCGCGGCGCTGACCCGTGCCGGCATTGCCGGCTGGGCCGCCCGGCTGGGACCTCCCGGACCTGAGGCTCCCCGGTCCCGGAGGTTGGCGCATGTGGGCGGTATCGCGGCCATCGCCGCCCTGGTCCTGTACCTGGCCTGGCGTGTCCTGTTCACAATGCCGTCCGGTGAATGGAACCTGACCATCGCCTGGATCCTGGTCACTTTCGAGGCCCTGCCGTTGGCCGGCCTCGTCCTGAAGGCGTGGTCCGTGTGGAACATTGACAGCCGTCCTCCGGCGCCCGTGTCGGAGGCCCCGAACGGCATGCGGGTGGCGGTGCTGATCCCTACGTACAACGAGCCCATCGAGGTGCTGACGCCCACGGTCGCCGCGGCCTGCGGGCTCGCCCCGGCGCATGAGACGTGGGTTCTCGACGACGGGGACCGGCCCTGGGTCGAGGAAATGTGCATCGCTTATGGTGCCCGGTATGTCCGCCGGGCCGTCCACGACCACGCCAAGGCAGGCAACATGAACCACGCCCTGTCCCTGATGGCCGCGGAAAGAGCCGGCGGCGGCCCCGGCATCGACATCATCGCGGTCCTGGACTGCGACCACGTCCCGCTGCCAACGTTCCTCACCGCCACCCTGGGCTGGTTCAAAGACCCTGAGATCGCCCTGATCCAGGGTCCGCAGTCCTTCTACAACGGCGGCGCGTTCGACGACGACGGCATCACCGGCGAGCAGGGCACCTTCTTCAACGTCCTCATGGCGTCCCGCAACGTTCCCGGCGCCGGACCGTTCTGGTGCGGGTCGACGTCGTTGTTGCGCCTGAGCGCCCTGGAGGAGGTGGGCGGCGTGGCGACCGAGACCATCACCGAGGACATGCACACCACCCTCAAACTCATCCGGTGCGGCTGGCGGACCGTCTACCACCACCAGACGCTCGCCGTCGGGCTCGCGCCGGCGACGCCGGACCAGTACCTGTTGCAGCGCCGGCGCTGGGGCATGGGTGCGATGCAGATCCTCGTCCACGAGAAACTGTGGGCGGCGAAGGGCTGGATGTCGTGGCGGAATTACCACGAGTACCTCAACGGCACGCTGTGGTGGCTGGAGGGCATCGCCACGCTGGTGGCCTTCCTTATTCCGGTGGTGATCATGCTGTCCGGGGCACAGACCTCCACCGCTGGCCCGCTGCTCTTCACCGGGGTCTTCCTGGTCATGTTCACCGTGCGCCTGTGGGGGTCCAAGCAGCTCATGCGCAACGAAATCCACTGGCCCACAGCCTTCGCCCTGCGGATCTTCCGCGTCCCGGTGGGCCTCGCGTGCCTCTGGTGGCTCATGTCCCGGAACATCCTGGAGTTCCAGGTGACGCCCAAGGGCGCCGCCGACCTCCGGCTCCGGGGCCGGACGCCGCGGATCCTAATCGTGATGGTTGTCCTGATCACCGCAGTGATTCTGTACGCGGCGGCCGGGCTGGCCGGGCTGGTGCCCTGGCGCACGACGCCCGGTTCTACGGTGGCATCGGGTGCCTGGCTGGTGCTCGCCGGCGCTGTCCTGGTGCTCGGGACGCGGCGGATCCGGGCCGCCGAATTCGCCACGTCCCGCCGCAACGCCTACCGGATGGAGGTGTCTGCGCTGGTGGAAGCCGAGGGCACTTGCGGAGAGCTGCTGGACATTTCGGTCGGTGGCGCCGCAGTTCGCTTCCCGCGCGGAACGATGCCGGCCTCTGGACTGGTCACGCTCCGGCTGCCGGAAGCGGCGCCGGTCCGGCTACAGGTCATCCGCACCACTGGGCAGCCGGACGGAACCGAGATCGCGTCCCTGCGGGCGGCCGACGACGACTGGGCCACCTACCGTGCGCTCTCGTTGTGGATCTTCCACACGCCCGCAGGGGCGCTGCCCGATTTCCCGCCCGGCGTCCCCGCCGCGGCGTCGCTGCGGGGGCGCTGAGTGTCACGGGACGGTTGCCGCCTCAGCCCCCTTCGAGGCAGAGGATGAAGCCGGGAAACACGTGCCGGCCGGGGCGTCCGCCCACCTCGTCAATGGCCCGGCGGATCTCCCGGAGCTGCCCGACGGTCATCTGCAGCGATGGTTCGTCGGGCTGGTAAGTGGTGAAGACCGGATAGTCGACGCCGGGTTCCCGCGACATTTCGATGTGGCAGCCCAGGACCTGGGTGACGGGGTGGGTGCTGCAGAACCCGATCAGCCGGTCGATAGTGCGGACAAACGCGGGCCAGTCCTGGATGTACAGCCGGCCGGGGTAGACCGTGTCTCCGGTGAGGAGGAACCCGGTGTGGGGATCGTAGAACGTCACCGCCGCGTTGTGGTGCCCCGGGCTGGGCCAGCACTGCAGGACTCGTCCGCCCAGATCCACCTGCGCCGGCAGTGCGGTGCCGCCAAACCCGCCCAACCCGTCGTCGCCGTCGTCGTCGTCGCCGGTGTTACCGGAATCGCCGGAAGCGCCGGTGAATCCGAAGAATTCCCACGCGCTGTCCCGGTCCGCGTCCACCAGGACGGTACCGGGGCGGCCGGCGAACTGGGCGTCCCCCGCAACATGGTCGCCATGCGGATGGGTATGGAGGATAAGGAGCCGGTAGCCGTCGCGGGGATGCGCGGCCAGCCACGTGTCCATGAGGCCGTCGACAACGCTGCGCAGGGGGAAGAAGTCCGCGGACGTGGTGGCGCCGGTATCGATGAGCACGGCCCGGGAGTTGCCGAACAGCAGGAACATGAACGGGGCCTCGTAGTTGACGGCCATGTTCTGGCGCAGGATGAACGTGTGCTCATCGTAGGCGTGGACCTGGATGTCCGGGTCCGTGTTGTGCTTCGCGGATTCTGATCCGTGGATCCAGGAAACGTCAAGATCACCGGAACGGGGGTGGCCTGCGGTGAAGTCGATCAGCTCCGGGGGCGTATCCATGCGTTCTCCTGTGTGCGTCGGCTCTGGTGGCGGGGGGGGGGGGGGGGGGGGGGGGGCCCCCCCCCCCCCCCCCCAAAACCCCCCCCCCCCGCCCCCCCCCCCCCCCCCCCCCCCCCCCCCCCCCCCCCCCCCCCCCCCCCCCCCC
>NZ_JAQFIF010000022.1 GCF_029504395.1 Arthrobacter sp. ES3-54 | reverse complement strand
GGGCCCTGGACGGCTGAGATATACGTCAAGGATGAGGCAGGCAGATCCTACTTCGGCGACGCACCGCTGGCCGCCGGGACACCGGACAAGCTAACTGTTATATCGAAGCGTGACCTCATGGCACCCGTGATACATGGATTCTCGTTCACGCCCACGGTGGTGGACGTCAGCGAGGCCGCAGCCTCAGTGCAATACTCAACGAGGATCACCGACGACCTCTCCGGAGTCAGCAGTACGTACATCCAGTTCAGGAACGACGAGACTCGGGCCGTCATCGTGGGAAGTCTGTCCCGAGGAACCGGGAACGCCCTGGACGGGACCTATTCAGGTTCTACGTCGATTCCGCGCCACTCGCTTCCCGGGCCCTGGACGGCGGAAATATACGTCAAGGATGAGGCAGGCAGATCCTACTTCGGCGACGCACCGCTGGCCGCCGGGACACCGGACAAGCTAACGGTCACCCATGAATCTATGATTCCCGATGCCGCCACGTTCTTAGATCCGCCGGGAACGGCAGCGGATACTTACACGATTCCAAGCGCCGTAGGCGTCGAGTACCTAATTCGAGGAACAGTAGTGCCCCCTGGAACGTATCTGGCTTCCGGATCCGTGACTGTCGTTGCTCGGGCTCTACCCCTTAAGGTCATCTCGCCTAGTGCAACTTCTATGTGGACCCATACATTCACATCAGCGCTGATTTCCGCGCCAATGCCGCAGATCTCGGGTTCCACCAAGGTTGGAAGCTCCCTGACGGCGCTCCCCGGGACTTGGACACCGGAACCGGTGCAATTGGCTTACCAGTGGTATCGATCGGGCCAGGCGATCACCGACGCCACTGCCAAGACCTACGTGCTCACCGGCGCCGACGCCGGCAAACTCATCACGGTCATGGTCACCGGCACCAGAACTGGCTACGACAGCACGTCCCGCCTCTCGAGCCCCACGACCGCTATCGCCAACGGTGGCCTGTCGGTGCCGGTTCCGACGCTCACGGGCACGGCGATGGTCGGGTCCACCCTGACCGCGGTCCCGGGCACCTGGGGTCCGGCTCCGGTGGTTCTGGCGTATCAGTGGAAGGCCAACGGAGTGGTCATCGCCGGTGCGACCGCCGCGACCTATAAGCCGGTCGCGGCCGATGCGGGCAAGACCCTCACGGTCACCGTGACCGGGTCCAAGTCCGGCTACACCACCGTCTCCAAAACCTCCGCCGCGACGGCGGCAGTGGCCAAGGGTTCATTGGTTACGGCCACACCCACGATCACGGGCACGGCCAAGGTCGGTTCGGCGCTGACTGCGGTTCCGGGTGCCTGGGGTCCGTCCCCGGTGGCCCTGGCGTATCAGTGGTACCGCTCAGGCGTTGCCATCACGGGCTCGACAGCAGCGACACGCATCCTTAACTCGTACGACACCGGAAAGACCCTCACAGTCCGGGTCACCGGGTCCAAGTCCGGCTACACCACCGTCTCCAAAGCCTCCGCCCCGACGGCGGCAGTGGCCAAGGGTTCATTGGTTACGGCCACACCCACAATCACGGGCACGGCCAAGGTCGGGTCCGTCCTGACGGCGAACCCCGGAACGTGGGGGCCGTCCCCGGTCACGCTCCGATACCAGTGGTACCGCTCAGGCGTTGCCATCACGGGCTCGACAGCAGCGACACGCACCCTTAACTCGTACGACACCGGAAAGACCCTCACAGTCCGGGCCACCGGGTCCAAGTCCGGCTACACCACCGTCTCCAAAACCTCCGCCCCGACGACCAAAATTGCCAACTAGCAAGGGAGCGTCCGCCTCCTTCTGTGCTGTTTAATCCCCAAGGCTGTGCGGTCGCTCCTGTATATGCGACCGCCACGTTCGTCGTTGCTCCAGCTGTTTGGTCCAGGCCGCGTGCCTCGCCGACGCGCTCGACCACCACATCAAACACGGCATCTGGAGCTGCCGTACCTCCGGCCAATGTGCTCAGTTCATCTCCAAGAAGTCCCATGACCCTCGCACCTCAGCCCTAATCGCCGAACTCTTCAAGGTCGCCCGGAGCACGGTGTACCGAATCGTTCAGCGAACGTCTTCCAACCCACCCACCTCACGAGGAGCACACAGCCGTTGTCGATTCTTTACGGAGACGATCCCCTTACCGCAGACCATGAAGACAGCTTTGGCAGGGAGAAGATAGTCGGCCGCATTGTCTCCTCATTGAATGTGGTTCGACACAGGACCCCCAGCGCTGTCGCTGCCTTGGTAGGCCCGTGGGGCAGTGGGAAGACCACATTGTTGAATCAGGTGGAGGCGGCCTTAGCAACTAGCGGCGAGTGGCAGGTGGCAAAGTACAACCCCTGGTCGTACTCGTCTCTTGAGAGTGCGATTCCTGCCTTCTTCTCAGAAATCAGAGCCGCATTGCCGGAAAATACGAAGGACTCAGGAGCCCGAGAAGCCATAGGTGGGTGGATTTCCAGGCTTGCGCCCTTGGGCAGCTTTGGCAGCCTAGTCGGTGCAGATATGTCTGGCCCCGTGCAACTTTTCGCTGATCTAGTCACCGGGGACCGCAGTCCCGAAAACCTTCGGTCTCAGGCGGAGGAGCTCCTCCGCGGTCTGGGCACTCCGATCCTCATGTTGATCGATGATCTCGACCGGTTGGGTCCTGACGAGCTTCTCATGACGTTCAAACTGGTTCGGCTTCTCGGCAGGTTGCCCAACGTGTACTACCTGCTGTCCTACGACGAAAAAACTCTTCAGGACGTCCTAATGAGGACGGGATTGGTCGCCAACGAAAAAAGCCGGGCACGGGAGTACATGGAAAAGATGATCCAACTGCGGCTCGATATTCCCACGATGCTTCCTGATGATCGCTTGAGCCTGGTTAACGCCGTGCTTCAGGAAGTGCTAACTAGCCATGGCTTGACGCTCAGCGACCAGGACACGAAACGTATGAGCCAATCCTGGGGAGCATGCCTTGACCGCTACATAAACCAACCCCGGGCAGCCAAGCGACTATTCACACAGGTCGATGCAACCTGGGGCGACGTGGCCGGCGAGGTCGACTTCGTAGATTTCGTCCTGATGACATTCATCAGGACCTTTGAACCATCCATATATGACCTGGTTGAAGAGCACGCGGATGAGCTGCTTTCGAGCGCCGGCGGCCTGTGGCCATTCAAGCCGAAAGAGACCCATCCAGAGCGATGGGAACGTTGGCTCGGGTACGTTCGAAAAGCGGGCGCCCAGCACCCAAACGCGGTTGGGGATCTCCTCGCCGAATTGTTTGTCCCTCTCAGGAGTGCCAAAAACAATATGGAGTATGGAAGTGCAAGCAAGGCGGACATCGCCAACCGCAAGGGCGTTGGGCATCCTGACTATTTCTACCGGTACACACAGACCGGGGTTCCCCGGAATGACATTGCCGAAAGCACGATCCTCGAATGCCTCCGGGAGCTTCGAGATTCACGGCCTGGAGGCGCAGTGGCCGCAGTCGAAACCAAACTCGTCCAGGACGCGCCCCTGGTTGTCTCCAAGATCATGCGTCACGGAGTTGGCTCCAATTTGCCCGTTGCAGGACTTATGCGGCTGCTCGGACGGAACTACGAAGCCATCGGAACTAATGAAACAGGATTTCTGGCGCACCGTCCGTCTCGGGCGGCGCTTGACCTCGCGCAACATCTGATCTCATCGGTTCCCGAAGAGGCAATTTCGATTGTGAGAACGACTTGCGAAACGCCTTCAGGCCTCACCCTTATCAGCGACTTACTCCGACAGCAGCTCCGCCATACGTCTGATGGCGAACGACAGGCGGCGTGGATCCAAGAGGCCGGACTACACGTTGCTCAGCAAATCGCGTCTCAGCTGGAGTCTCTGGACGAGGCGCCAGATACGGATTTTGAACGAGCATTCCGAAACATTTATGCCTTGCGGGACCTGACTTCCGAGTCCCACGTCCGCGACATCCTCTGGGGCTTGATCCGCTCAAGGCGCCGGTGGGACGTTGTGGATGTCTTAGCCGCAATGCTCCCGTTGGGCTATGGAAGCGATGGTGACAACGAATGGAGACGTGTCGGTGACTTAGAGGCTGAAACCGTTGACTCAATCCTTGGCATCGAAAACGTGGCTGACCTGCTCGGGGAGTCGCTCACTTCAGCAAGTGTGGATGAATTCGACCCGCGTTTTGACCACAGTCCCACCTTGAGCGAACGCAAGCCCTTCGCAGTAGCGAGCTTTATTCGGATACTTCGATCCTTTAGGCAGCAGCAGGAATGATTCTTCCTCTGCTATGGCATTTCCCACTGCGGGAGTGACTGTCGTGACACCGGGAGGAAGCACTGGAACACCGATAAGAGCGAATCTGTCGTTTGTCAGGATGAGTTCTAAGATCTCTGACGACAAGTGTCAACAAATACGGCATGCAGCCCTAACGTGACGTGAGAGGTGGCTCTACCTGACGTCTGGCTGAGGTATGCCCTAACCGGACGTTTCTCACGGGCAGACGCTTACCACTCCCCCAACGCTCTGGTGGCTGATTAGCCCATGCGATGGGCGGCCGTTGCTCGAGGAATGCTTTCACGCGTTTAACGTACTGTCGGCAGAAGAGTCTGTACTGCTGTTCGTACTCGTGGAGATATCCGGCGGCACCGGCCGGCAGGGTGAAGTACTGCCCAGGTTCGAGGACGGTCGTCCCACCGTCGCCGACACTTAACGAGGTCCGTCCCCGCGCTGCCGGATCGGCTCCCCCCAAGGTCCTGGTGACAGCCAGCTCCTGCGGAATCTCTTCCATGACCTCCAAAGCCGAGACATATTCCACTCCGTCGCTCACCGTTATGAAGATCTGGACCTCTCCGGCACCTTCTACGCCAGGCGATCGGAAGCCCCGAACGACCTCCGGGTCGATGAGAACGCTGTTCTCCGGTGGCTTGATGAAGTCCCAGACTTGCCGACGTGTGGCAGTAATGGCGGTGGCAGCAGATACGTAATGCATGGAGGCTTCAGCCGTCGGCTGCGTGGCCTTCTGACGTTCGAACCAAGGACTCATGGCGAGAGTTTTTCATCGCCGGGGTCAACCAGCAACACGACCCGCAGGGAGCTACCCTCATGAGGTTGCCACGACTGTGTCGGTGGGGGTGTGCAACTATTGCTTTCACGCCGTCCTACGGCTGTCACTTTCATTGAGTATGGGGGAACCATGAAGGTCCAACGCATCAGCCAAGACCGCGCCACAGTCATGCCGGCACAGAAATCCCGCCGATTGCTGGCGCTGCGGCGCGCGGCCGGTGCATCAGTGGTCGCGGCAGGCCTCCTGCTGACCGGCCTTGCCGTACCCGCCGAAGCAGCCACCGTGTACAAGGCGCCGCTGCGGACCGCCGTGCGCGGACTCATCGTCGCGGCCGAGGTCAACACCGGCTATGACCGGGACCGCTACTTCGGCACCTGGCGGGATACCAACGGGGATTGCCAGAACACCCGGCAGGAAGTCCTGGTCCAAGAGTCCAGAGCTGCCCTTTCCTACACCAGCCGCGGCTGCACGGCCAGCACCGGTCGCTGGGTGACCTCGTGGGACAACCGCGTCCACACCTCCGCCTCGACGGTGCAGATCGACCACACGGTCCCGGTTCATGAAGCCTGGGGATCCGGGGCAAGGTACTGGTCCCAAGCCCGGCGCGTGGCCTACTACAACGACCTCGGCGACACCCGCACCCTCAGCGCCCAGACGTCCGCTCTCAACTCCTCCAAGCAGGCCAGCGGCCCGGAGGCGTGGATGCCGCCGACGAACCGCTGCGCCTACATCGGCCAATGGGTGGCGGTAAAGATCCGCTGGGGCCTGCGCGTCGACAGCACCGAGAAGGCGGCACTCATCCGCTACGCAGACTCCTGCCCCAACGTCACCCTCACCGTTACCCGCGTCTAAACCGTCAGACACCCTCTCCGCGCCTGCGCCCATCACCCCGGATTGTGCAACAGGCCGTTGCACAACCGCCGCCGTCACCGGCGGCAGGCCGGTTACAGTGGTGCCATGACACTGGGGGACACGGCCGCCGAGCCGCTGGTACACATCAAAGACTTCCGGATGGACTTCGGGGACACGACCGTCATCAAAGACCTCTCCTTCGACGTCCGGGCTGGGGAAACCTTCGGATTCCTCGGCAGCAACGGATCCGGAAAAACCACGACCCTCCGGGCACTGCTGGGCATCTACCAGCCCACCGCCGGGACCCTCCACATCGGCGGCAAACCCTTCACCCCGCAGGACGGGGCCCGCCTCGGTTATTTGCCCGAGGAACGCGGCCTCTACAAAAAAGAGTCCGTCCTGGACGTCATGGTCTACTTCGGCCGGCTCAAAGGCCTGGACAAAAACCACGCCAAAACCTGGTCCCGGGACTACCTGGAACGGGTCGACCTCGCCGACAAGGCCACCACCCGGCTGGACAAGCTCTCCGGCGGGCAGCAGCAGAAAATCCAGCTCGGCGTGACCATCATGAACGACCCCGAACTGCTGATCCTGGACGAGCCCACCAAGGGCTTCGACCCGGTCAACCGGCGACTGCTCATGGACATCATCGAAGACCAGAAACTCGCCGGCGCGACCGTCATCATGGTCACCCACCAGATGGAGGAAGTCGAACGGCTCTGCGACCGGGTGATCCTGCTCAAAGACGGAACCGCCCGCGCCTACGGCACCGTCTCCGAAGTCCAGGAACAATTCGGCGGCACCGTCTACCGGCTCACCTACACCGGAACCGTGCCCGCCTCTGCCCTGTATGACATTGTCAGTGCCGGCGGCGGGCACGCCGAACTTTCCCCCAATCCCGGCGCGGACGAAACCGCCGTCCTGCGCGAGCTCATCGGCCACGGCGTGGCCGTGAAGTCCTTCACCACCGCCAGGACGTCCCTGGACGAGGTCTTCATCAAGGTCTACGGCGAAACCCACGACATGGCGGAGGCATAGACCCATGACACAGAACACCTCCACGCAGATCCCCTCCCCCGCCCCGGCGCCGGCTACCCCGCCGCCCACACCCAAGCGCCCCTTCGCCGGTCACAACCTCGGCACCGTCGTCGAATTCGAATTCACCCGCACCGTGAAAAAACGCCGCTTCTGGATCGCGACCCTGGCCATCCCGGTAGTGATGGCCATCGTGTTCGCGCTCATCTACCTCAGTAACTCCTCCACGGCCGCCAGCGCCGACGCGCAGAAGACCGCGGCCATGTCGTTCACCTACACCGACGCCTCCGGACTTATCACCCCGGCGATCGCCACCGCCATGGGCGGCCGGCAGGCCAGCGATCTGGACAAGGCGCTGCAGGACGTCAAAGACGGCGCAACCGACGCCTACTTCGCCTACCCCGCCGACATTGCCACCCAGCCGGTCAAGGTTTACGGGCAGGACCAGGGGATCTTCGACAACGGCAAGTACGACGCCGTCGCCAAACAGCTCCTCACCGCCTCGGCCCAGGCCACGATCGGCTCCCCGCAACTGATGGCCGCGGCCAGCGGCGACGTCAAGACCGAATCCCAGACCTTCAAGGACGGCCAGCCCGCCGGCGGCTTCGGCTCCGCCGTCCCGCCGCTGATGTTCCTGCTGATCTTCTACGTCTCGATCATTCTGCTCTCCAACCAGATGCTCAACAGCACCCTGGAAGAGAAGGAAAACCGGGTCACCGAAATGATCCTCACCACCCTGAACCCGACCACCCTGATCATCGGCAAGGTCATCGCCCTGTTCATGGTCGGCCTGGTCCAGATCCTGGTCTTCCTCACCCCCATCGCCGTCGGCTACGCCTTCTTCCGCGACAAACTCGCCATGCCGGACCTTGACCTCTCCACCCTGAGCTTCGAGCCCGGCACCATGCTGGTCGGTGCGCTGCTTTTGCTGGGCGGCTTCACCGTCTTCACCGGTGTCCTGGTCGCGATCGGCGCGGTCATGCCCACCGCCAAAGACGCCGGCACGATCTTCGGGCCCCTGATGGCGCTGATCTTCGTCCCCTTCTACGCCATGACCCTCATCATCTCGGACCCGCACGCACCCATCGTGCAGGTCTTCACCTACTTCCCGCTCTCCGCCCCCGTGACCGCCCTGCTCCGCAACGGCTTCGGCACCCTCTCACCCGTAGAGGCAACCATCGTCATCGCCGAACTCTTCATCATCGGATTCCTCATCCTCCGACTCGCCGTGCACCTCTTCCGGTATGGGTCCATCCAGTACTCGGGGAAACTCTCCATCGCCGGGACCTTCCGCAAACACAGCCCCCTCAGCGGAAAATGACATCGTAGGGCCACCGAGTATCAGATTCGAGTGGCCGAAGTTCTCAACCTTTTTGACATCGAAGCAGTGGGCGACGAAACGGGCGTGCATTACGGGGACGAGGGCGTTGAGCTGGAAGATCAGCCGTTGCTCGCGGCCATTCGCGTACTCATTGGAAGGCGATTCGGCGTCCCGGAATCTCTAATATGAATGGGTCGGGCCGAACGATGCCGCGGTGCGGAGACGCTGGCGCGCCTTGGCCATCAGCAGGTCGAATGCGTCCACCTCGTCCTGCCTGTCGGCGAGTTCGGGCGGACGCCGGCCCGAGCCAGGCGAATACGGGTTCAGTGCGCTTGCCATGTCCGCATGCATAAAGCCATATCCAGAAGAATGGATATGCGATTATGGGTCCTTATTTGGCTCGCAATCCTGCCGATTCGCTTATTCCCAAACACGCGAAGTGGAAGTATTCTCCTACTTGGGGGAAACAATCAGGCGGGGGAACTGTCTCAGCCGGCGCGTCAAGCCCGACATCACCGGTTCGAGGCAGCGCCGAGCGCTGCGGAAATATGAGGTCTCCAGTGCTCATGAAACGCCCGCTCACGCTTGCCATGGCCGTCCTGGCCCTCGCAGGCAGTGCCGTCGCCGCATCTGTGCCGGCAGACGCAGCCGGATACACCACCGGCGGGGCCATCGGCTCCCTTTACAACGCCCAGGGGCGCACCCTCGGGGCACCGACGTCCAACGAGTACAGCGGCCACGCGGACCGGGTCCAGAACTTCCGGTACGGGCTCATCTACTGGTCCAGGGCCACCGGTGCCCATTCGGTCCGGGGCGGGATCCTCGGCGAATACAGGAGCCAGGGCTCCGACGCCGGCAAGCTCGGGCTGCCGATCACCGAGGAAAAGCGGACGGTCGGAGGCGGCGTCTATCAGCAGTTCAAGGGCGGGATCATCTACTGGACGCCGGCAACCGGCGCCCATGCCACGTTGGGGGCGACCCGCTCCGCGTATGCCCAGTACGGTGCCGAACGGTACGGCATGGGGTTCCCCACCTCAGGTGAGATCAGCGTCAAGAACGCGGATGCAAGCTTCGTCTACCAAACCTTCGAGCACGGCATGATCTCCTGGAACGGCGTGCGGGTGCCTGTTTTCAACGAGGACCCGAGCCATGCCCACGCCGTGTACGGGGACTTCTACAAGGAGTATCTCGCCGCCGGAGGGGTCAAGGTTGTCGGCTACGTCTCCCGGGACCAGGGCATCGGCCATGACGAGACCGGGGCCGTCACGTTTGGCGGCCAGTGGTTCCAGAACGGCGGCATCGTCTCCAAGACCGGGGCTGGAGTCCACTACCTGCCCAACGCCTGGCTGGATGGACTCAGCGTCCAGGCCCAGGAGGCCCTGGGTTACCCCACGAGCGGCGTCCACGCCGTGACCGGCGGGACGGCGGTGACCTTCGAGCACGGGTCGGTGACGCGCGGTGCGGACGGGGTGTTCCTGATCACGATGTCAACTCCTGCTCCGGCGCCAACGGTGCAGAGTGGAACGCTGGAAGGATCCCGGGTCCCGAGCCCGACAAGCATCATCCGCCGATAGGAAGAAAACCTGCCGGGCCGCGGCTGGAGTCCTGTCCCAGCCCGTCTAACCTTCAGGCACGCAACACCCTCGTCCGAGAGCCGGCCACCGGCGCTTCGGCCGGGGGTGTAGTTGTATCCGGCGATGCTCAGCAATTGCCCGCCCACCGCCAAGACGGCAGCCGGATATAAGAACATATAAGAAGTTCTAGCCAGTTCTATGCATTTCCGTAGAACGGGCTAGAACTCGATATACTCGAGTCCATGGAGCCACAGATGAACCCCTACAATCCGGGCTCTGGCGTGCCGCCCCGCTTCCTCGCCGGCCGCGAAGCGGAGGTCGGCGCCTTCGATCTTCTCGTTGCCCGCACCGAGCGCTCCATGCCCGCCAGGCCCATGGTCCTGAGCGGACTGCGCGGGGTCGGCAGGACCGTGCTGCTGAACAGACTCAAAGGCATCGCAGACCACCACGGATGGCTGACGATCAAGCTCGAAGGACGCCCGGGTGCAGACGGGGCACGCGACATCCGGCGGACCCTGGCTCGCGAGCTCCAAGTCGCCTCGCGGCGCTTCGTCTCCCAGATCGGGATTGAACCAGTCAAACGGTTTCTGAGCACCGTCACCTCGTTCGGCGCTACCGTAAGGGTCGAAGGGATCTCCCTCGGTGTTGATATTGACAACACCCGCGCTACCACCGGATTCATCGACATCGACCTGCACGACGTGGTCGAGGACGTGTCCCTGGCCCTCCGTTCGCTGAAAAAGGGTTTCGCGATCTTCATCGACGAGATGCAGGATGTCGACGATGATCTCCTGGCCGCGCTGGTCACAGTCCAGCACTTCGCCGTCCAGAACGAGTTGCCGTTCTTCGTCACGGGCGCCGGTCTGCCTGACCTGCCAGCCCGGCTCGCGGACGCCCGTAGCTATGCGGAACGCCTCTTCGACTACCGGCAGATCGGCCGGCTCAGCGTGCATCAGGCCGAGGAATCCCTGACTGTTCCGGCATCACAGATGGGCCAGAGCTACAGCCCCGAGGCCCTGGAAACGCTGCTCGACGCATCCGGCCGCTACCCCTACTTCATCCAGGAATTCGGCAGCGCTATGTGGGAGGTGGCCGCCAAGAGCCCGTTCACCGGCGAGGAAGCCGCCATGGCCGCCCGCATCGGGCGGCAGCGCCTGGACGCCGGGTTCTTCCCGTCCCGGTGGGACCGGGCCACCCCCAGGGAACGGGACTACATGGACGCCATGGCCCAGGACGGCGACGAGCCGTCGAACACAGGCGCCCTCGCAGTGCGGATGGGCGTGAAGGCCAACAGGCTTGGTCCCACCCGCGCCCGGTTGATCTCCAAAGGGCTGATCTACTCCCCCGAATACGGGCAGGTCGCCTTCACCGTGCCCGGCATGGCGGCTTTCATTGAGCGTCAGCATCACGAGTTGGGTGATCCGACGTCGTAGCCGGGACTTTGTCTGCCCTGCGGTCCATACTGTGCGCATGATCGAGATCCGCCGGCTCTACCCGCGGGACTGGGAACCGACAGAGCCCCTCGTTGCGTACAACAAGGCCGACGGGCGTGTGGTCGTCGCGTCCGAGATGCGCCGCGGGAACAGTTCCTATTACGACCGCTACGGCTACCAGGGCTCCCAGGACATCGTCTGCATCGACTGCCTGGAGGCTGGCCGCGACGTTCCGGTCTCCCTCGTCGAGGCTGCGAAGAAATGTATACATTTCCGCCACAAGGCCGGTGAGGCGCCGGACGGACTGGGACGGCACGGCGAGACCGCGGAGCACCTGCACGGGAAGCAACTGATGATGGACTGGGCCAGCGACCAGCGCCACATCATGTCCTGGTCCATCGACGATGAAGTCTGGGTGCCCGGGGCCCGGCTGCGCAGCGACGTGAAGGCGGAGCTTTTCGGCGGCCGGCGGCTGGCGTTCGAGGTCCAGCGCAAGCCGGTGGAGTGGAAGGACTGGGAGCGCCGCCACGGCGGATATGAGCGCGCAGGCGTCCGTGACGTGTGGCTGTGGTCCCCGGACGTTCCCCATCTGGTCCTGGACCTGCCGCTGACAAGCGTCGTGCTTGACATGGAGCATGAGGAAATCGGCGTCATGGTCGCGAGCTACTCGGGAACCTACCGCAACCCCACGGCTGAGCACCGCATCATCACGCCCACCCACTACGCGGCCGCACCGCTGGCGGAGTGGGGCATCTCGGCTTCAGGATCTCTCGTGCCGCCACCGGAGATGGCCGAATACATCGGTGACAAGCCTGAACCGAGAAGGGTTGCTCAGCTCAATGACCACCGAAACCCGCCGGCGAAGCCGCCAAAGCAGCCGTGGCAGCCGCCGGCGTCCCCGTCCAATCAGTACTGGAGTGCCTTCCGTTCCGGCTCAGGGCGGAGCCCCGGTGGACATGCGCCGTACATCGACCCGGAACGCGAAGAGCAGCGCAAGCAAGAAGCCATCAAAGAGATCATGCGCCGCAAACGATAGACCGTCGATTCACCCAAGCAAGGCTTAGAGTCCGCTGCCGCCCTTCCACTCCTCAGCGGCCACGCGCTTGATGTTCGCTGACTGCGCCCAGCCCAGGTGGTACTTGCCGGACACATCGAGCCACTCGATCAGTCCGTAGTTGCGGGACCAGGCCACGGCTTTGCCGTAGATCCCGTTGACGCACACCAGGGGCCGGCCGTATTTGGGGAAGTCCCGGATCGGCGAGCTGTCATCCATGGGGCGGATTTTGTCGGCGTCCAGGCGCGCCATCATCCGGTCCATGTCCTCGGGAGAGCCGGCCTTGATCACGGCTCAATTTTAGGACGAATCTTCGGATGCTATCGAACACACGTTCTCCACAGGCTTCTCCACATGGACATATTTTCGATTATCGTGCGCCACCGACCACCAGCGATGACCGCCGCAGGTACGAGGGCGTCTGGACACGTCCCTGGCGGCCCGCAAATCCCACAGCAAGCAGCATGAGCAGCCTCTACGAGTCCTCATCACAGGTTCTCCCAGGGTCAAGACGACCTATGGTCTCGTGCTCAGTCGATAAACTTGAAGGACCAGTAGAACCAGAAGAGGGGGCCGCCATGGGCATCACCAGCAGGCGCAGACTGCCGATACCGACGGCCCCCGAACAAGCCGACCCTGACCTGAGCCCAGAGAGAAAACGCGAACTTACCATCGATACGATGGCCAGCTGGGCCCTGGACGGTATGCACCCCACCCGCCAGACCGTCGAGAACATCAATGCGTACTTGCGCGGCGAAGTCACGATGGATGAATACCTGCGGAAGCTGAAAGGGCCGTGACCCCGGCGGAGGCTGACGGGTCGTTCGTCGATCCCTAGGTACAGGGGCCGTCGCTCGGCAAGGCACGTAAGCGTCGAATCCAGCAGTTCTGCGCTCGCTCAACTTACCTTCGCTTTCCGCCCCACACCTTAGGGACGCACTGCGGCTTCCAAGGGGTTCTCGAGCCATTCCACGGACTTCTCGCCGAGGCCGGCGGCCATGGCAGTCGCAGTCTCGCGCCAGGCTGTGAGTTCCGCAAGGGCCAGATGGGGCTGGCTGGTCGCAAGGGACGCACGCGAGGCGGCCAGGACAGCGTCCGCACAGGCATCACGGTCAGCAGGGCTCAGGGCCAGCATCCAGGGGAAGCGGTCGCTCATTCGGACAGCCAAAGTTTTTTCCGTACTCGTTGTGACAGCGACAAGCTGGGACGCCAGTTCCAACAGCGAAGCGCGTGCCTGATCTGCACTCTCGGACATCAGCACCAGGGACTCACCGTCGCGGCGAGTGATCTGGACCGGGTGGTCAGCCGCTGCCGCAAAGACTTCAGCGGAGGCGCGGCTCAGTTCAGAAGACTGAAACGTTGTTCGGGAACTGCTTGGTGCGCTCATACGAGAACACTAACTCAGAACGTGTTCTGAAGTCTGGCCAACCGGTTGCTTCGGCGCCGGCGCGCCCCTGACATCAACGCCCACAACATAACGGTCATTATGTTGTGGATTGACTGCGCACTCTCGGGCGAAGAAGCGGCCAGCAGCCTGGTCGGTGTTTGCACGCCGATCCGCCGGTATCGGAACCTGCGCCGGCAGGGTTTTGCCGGCGGGTGCCGCGGGAGGATGGGCTCAGCTCCCGCGAGCCTAACGTCGCGTCATACTCCCGGACTGGTCCGAAGCGCCCCCCTTGTGCAATGGCGGAACGCCATGCAAGAGTGCGCCCATGAATGAATCCGCTGCTAAGGTCGCGCGCAAACTCAGCACAATGCCAGTTCGTGTGTCTCGCCAAATGACCGCCACCGAGTATCAGGTTCGCGTGGCCGAGGTCCTCAACCTTTTCGACATCGAAGCAGTGGGCGACGAAACGGGCGTGCATTACGGGGGCGAGGGCGTTGCGCTGGAAGATCAGCCTCTACTCGCGGCCATTCGCGTACTCATTGGAAGGCGATTCGGCGTCCCGGATGATCTACAGTAGCCCGACAGTAGGTGTCCTTCGGATCTAGTTCGCGTTCCCGGGGCTTGGTCCGGACGAAGGGGTGACATCGGTCGTTCCAGCCGTCACACCGGTCCTGAATCAAACTGCCATATTCACCTGGCCCGGGCCATAGAGGTTCCGCCGGGTTCAACCCCGCAGTTATAAGGACTTCTAGGGGGTTCTAGGGGATTCTAGGGGATTGTTCTAGGGGGTTCTAGGGTTTTCCCTATAACCCCCTAGAAGTCCGTAGAAGTTGGACAGGGAGCGCCTCAGGGCGGTGCGGGTTTTGATTGACGATGACTGGTTTGGATGTCCCTGTCGGACGGGGGTGGATAGTGAACAATCTGATCAGTGTCCGTGTCGGAAC
Organism: Arthrobacter sp. ES3-54; assembly: GCF_029504395.1. Taxonomy (GTDB): domain Bacteria; phylum Actinomycetota; class Actinomycetes; order Actinomycetales; family Micrococcaceae; genus Arthrobacter. Next base: position 30,905 of record NZ_JAQFIF010000022.1, on the reverse strand, counting down.
CCGTTGGCATCAGAACATTGCCCCCAGTAGCGGACCCGATCCGGGCCGGCACCGTGGCAGGATGACATCCATCATGGACAGGCGGTTGCGGCGCGCTCCTGACGCGGAATGGGTGTTGATGTACCGGCTCGGGCTGAGCCGGAAACGCATCGCTGAGCTGGTGCGCGCCGAACCCGCCACCGTCGGGTACCACCTGGTCATCGCTCGCCGCGAGGACCCCGGGCTCGAGCCGGCACACCTGACCGCCGGCGCGGCACCCGTTCCTCATCCCTCGCCTAAGGATCTTGCTCGCAGGGAAGAGATCATCGCCTGGATTTCGGCCGAGGGCCGGTTCCCTCGGGACCGCTCCGACGACAAGGGTGAACGATCTATGGCCCGATGGCTCTCAGATCGCCGGCGCGAGGCAGCCGAGGGCAACTTGTTCCCGGCTTACCGGGATGGCCTCGCCCGGATCCCCGGATGGGACGGGAATCCACGGGCAGCAGCGGACGACGCCCGATGGCACCAACGGCTCGCCCAGCTCGCTGACTTCCGCGCCGAGGGCAATGAGTGGCCCCGCCACCACGACTTCGCCTCAGAGCGGGAACACGCCCTCGGGGTGTGGATACATTCCCAGCGGCAGAAGTACCGCCGCGGCGACCTCGACCCTACGAAGGTCAAACTCATGGACGCCGCCGTTCCCGGTTGGCAGGCCGGGCGAACCCGGGGCCGCCCTCGCCGGTGACTGGAAGTTTGCGCTTCCCAGGCGGCCAGCGGACTAGTGACGTCACGCCGGCTAGTAGAGTTACATCGGTTCTCCAGTCCCCCCAGCTTGGAGAACCGGGAGCCTCCGCGCTTGAGTCCTTGGATTCGCGCGGAGGCTTTCCTCACAGGTCGCAGCAAACCCTCCCCCGGTTGTGCCCATTGGGGACAGGTGGAGCCCACCGCACAGCTCAAAGCTGGGCTGTCCCCCACTGGTGTGCAACCCGTTTGGTGTCGGAGCCCTCCCCATACTGAAACCAACGGCCAAGACAATCGGTAGTTCGTCGAGTAGCTCTCGAAAGAATAGCTCTCCGAAAGTTGCAGAGTCAGATGTCCCCGCCACTCCACGAAGTGAGTATGTCAACCAGCTTCAGAACCACTGAGACGGCGTGATCCAGGACCACTCATCGCCGCCAAAGGTGGGCACCGGTGGAGGGTGAGAGCCGGAGCTCCTCCCTCCGCCGCTGGGCCCGTTAGCCGACGTGGATGCCGGGCCGGAGGGCCGGGTCGCGTTCTACCTCGCGGAGGATTTCACGCACGAGCGGGGCGGTGTCGCCCTCGCCCAGGAACAGGTACCGCATGAGGTGGCCGACCGGGCTTCCTTCGGACCACTGGAAGTAGCACTGGGGCTTCGTACCGGTCGAGTCGCGCATGGCCAGGAGGACCGCGGCGATCGCGTTGGGCACGGCCGGGGACTTCACCCGCAGGACCCGGTAGCCGTCCACTTCGATGCCTTCGACCCGGAGCGTGTGGCTGAACTCCGACGGGTCGGAGATCTCCACCTCCAGGAAGATGACGTCCGCCGGGCCCGGGACCGGGTTCAGGCCGCGCTGTTCGTACTCCTTGTCGGCGTACTCGGCCTTGTCTCCGGCCTGGCGCTTATTGGAGATCACGTTCAGCTGCCCGTCGAAAGCGATCGACTCGGTGATGAATTGCCGGGCCGCCTCGTCGAACTCGATGGTTTCCAGCCGCAGCTCGGTGGTGCGCTTCACCCGGGAGATCAGCGAGACGACGATGATGCCGGCGATGAAGAACGCCGAGATCGCGATGCCGTCGGGCTTTTCGATGACGTTGGCGCCCAGTGCGTACAGCAGGACCAGGGTCAGCGCGCCGAAGCCGATGGTCCCGGCGCGGCTGTGCCGGCGGATCGCGGAGACAGTCACGGCGACAGCACCGGAGACCATCATGGCCAGGATGCCGGTGGCGTAGGCGCCCGCCTGGGCGTTGACGTCAGCCTTGAAGGCGATGGTGATACCGACGCTCAGCACGGTGTAGACGATCACGACCGGGCGGACGGCCCGGCCCCATTCCGGCGCCATGCCGTACGCCGGCAGGTAACGGGGCACGATGTTGATCAGGCCGGCCATCGCCGAGGCGCCGGCGAACCAGAGAATCAGGGCGCTGGAAATGTCGTAGACGGTCCCGAATCCGGCGCCGAACAGGTCGTGGGCGAGGAACGCCAGGGCGCGGCCGTTGGCCTGTCCGCCTTCCTGGAACTCCCTGGCCGGGATCATGACCGTGGTGAGGAAGCTGGTGGACATCAGGTAGACGCTCATGATGGCCGCAGCGGTGGTGAGCAGCTTGCGGGTGTTCTTGACCCGGGAGGCCATGAGCTCCTCCGGGGTGTTCCCGGTGGCCTTGATCAGCGGCATCATCGACACGCCGGTCTCGAACCCGGAGAGCCCGAGGACGAGCAGCGGGAAGGCGATGACGGCCGGGCCGATCAAATCCATCGGTCCACCGCCGGCGCTGGCCAGCAGCCGGTCCTGCCATCCGGCGATCAGTGTTGGGTCGGAGAAGACGTGCACGAGGCCGGCGGCGACGACGGCGGCGTTCAGGAGCAGGTAGACGGCCACGAGCGGGATGGCGACGCCGACGGCCTCATTGAAGCCGAGCAGGAACACCCCGCCCAGGATCAGCAGCAGGATCACCGTGATGATGACGGCGCTGCCTTTCAGGCCTTCCGGGATCATCGGGTTTTCCAGCAGATGAACCGTGGCATCGGCGCCGGAGAGGGTGATGGTAATGATCCAGGAGGTCGCGACGAACCCGAGCAGCAGCAGGACGAAGAACTTGCCGCGCCAGAACGGCAGCAGCTTCTCCAGCATGGCCACCGAGCCCTGTCCGTGCGGGCTTTCCTGAGCGACCCGGCGGTACATCGGCAGCATGCCTAGCAGCGTCAGGGCCACGATCAGCAGGGTCGCCAGCGGGGACAGGGCGCCGGCGGCCAAGGCCGCGATGCCGGGAAGGTAGGACAGGGTGGAGAAGTAGTCGACGCCGGTCAGGCACATCACTTTCCACCAGGCGTTGGGCTTGTGGTCTTCCTCGGCTTCGGGTCCGGCGGGTGCGACCTGGTTGGCGAGCAACCAGCGGACCAGGGGTTTGCGGTCCGGGGTGGCGGCCTGTTTCAGGTCAACCTGGGCCGGAACGGCGTGGTCAGAAGTTGTCGTCATGGGGTCTTTCTGGTCTGTTGGGTGGGGCTGGTGCGCGCGTCGTCGGGACCGCCCAATTGTAGTAGAGACAATTCCGTGACGCTGACGGGCACCGCGCACCACGACTAACGGTTCAGAGGGCGCGATTCTCCGGCTGCACGTCATCTACGATGTCGATCGCGACCAAGCCCATGCAGCGTCGCCGGCGCCGATCTAGCAGACGTGATATGCGTGCTCCGGATCGGGCAGAACTTTATGAGAAATCGATCGCCCCGGAAATCGGGGGACGTGCGGGTCCTCGCTGATCAAAAGCAGATGTCTCACTACGGCTCAGCCACGATGGGCACTCACCGGCAATGAGACACCTCTCAATGGCCTCCTCGAATCGACGACGAACGCGGCCCATCCGCGCTCTCAGAAAAAGGCTTCTCTACTTCAGGCCTTGAGTCGCCCTTGAGCACAGCGGCATCGAGATTGACGAGACTCCCCGGGCTGAGATATCGACCCGGGGACTACGCGGTCGTGTAGCGCCATTCCACGCTGCCGATAGAAGGTGGCTTTCGGGCGGGAGTCCGCCAGTCACCGTGGGCGCCGACTGCGGTACTTGGTGTGTTTGGTTAGGTCTCGCGCCGCGGGCCCAGTTGATGAGATCGTCCACAACCGTTGACCTTCGATGCGGATTCCCCGGCGGGTGCGATCCGTATTGCCTGTGTCGCTGGCTCCGGAGTGGACGGATTGCGGCGGCCATTTCTGGCACCGCAGCAATGACCGCTCTTCAGCGGATTCTTAGGGATATTCCGGTATCGCGATGTACTGGTTGCGGAATCCGGCCCGGTCCGACCCAAGTACGACCGAGTCCGGAGCCCAAAGTGTGTACCTTGTACCCACCCCAAAAGGCCCAGGTTGCCGCGAAGACCCTTTCCACGACGTAGTGCAAGTGGAACACCTTGTACTTGTCTTGATCCGTTCCACAGACAGTGTCTCGTTGGACACCTCGACATCGCGAGTCATGATGTTCTCGCGGGAAGCCCCCCGGGTTCCGGGCCGCTCGTACGAGTTGGCGGGAGCCATAAGGGGGCCCACCAACGCTATCTGAAGCGGCAGAAGCTTACCCTGGCGGGGGTTCACCGCGAATCGTCCGCGCGTGCACGGATGAGGGATTGCCTGCCCCGACGCGCAGCATCGTCTGGTTTGACTCCGCAGACGTCTGGCGTCGATTGCTGGCGAGGCAGGGGATGACGTTGAATGTTGCCTATGGTCGACTGGCTTCTACTCTCCAACCTCGGCACCGCTCTCGGTACGACGGTGCTCGCCGTCGCGACGTTCATCTCCACGAGGTCAGCGAACCGGTCGGCCCGGCTGGCTGAGCGCGCACTGCTGAACGGTTTGCGCCCCATCCTTCTGCCTTCCAACTGGTCGGATGCTCCGCAGAAGGTGCGGTTTATGGAAGGCAAGTGGATGGTCGTGCAGGGTGGCCACGCCGCCCTCGAGATCGCCGACAACACCGTGTACCTGGTGATGTCTGTGCGCAACGCCGGCGCAGGGGTGGCGATCCTGCACGGCTGGCATCTGCCACCGGATGCCAGGGCTCCGCTGGCACCAGTGGAGGAGTTCCACCGGCTGACACGCGACATCTATGTGCCGTCCAACGACGCCGGTTTCTGCCAGGTCGCCATCCGGGACCCGGAGTCGGCCGACTACCGTAACGCCATGAAGGGAGCCGCCGGCGACGGCTTCACCGTCGACGTGCTTTATGGAGACGCCGAAGGCTCGCAGCGCGTCGTCTCGCGGTTCTACATCACACCGGGACCCGCAGGCCTTGGCCACGACGGGGACGACACCGGGTGGCTGCTGATGGTCTCGCGCCACTGGAACCTCGATTTGCCGGCGCCGCGTGGCTGAGCCCGGGTGGAGTCGCCGGGCACGGGCTTTGTCATGCCTGAATCAGACCACATCTGAATCGTGGCTCTCACAAACAAAGGATTTCGAGAATCACCGGAATGTCATGTTGGGTCATGGGCCCCCACGTTCAGCACGCCCGTCCACCGCACCAGTTTTCGCACGACCGTCATATTGCCGGCAGCCATGCCTTAGCGCTGCCTCGGGATAACTGCACCAGATTTCGAAACAGCAGGCCCGGCACCGGCCGCCGGCCCACGGGCGTAAACCGCGACCCGGCGGCCAGGTTCTGGACTCCCCGGCCTATTCGGCCAGTTTCGCCACAGCCTGGGCCCAGAGGAAGAACTTGTTCGTGCCCAGGTCTTTTACGGTCTTGATATTCAGCGCTTCCTGTAACTTCAGAGCGTCGGCCTCGGACATGCCCTGAAGCGCACCAACAGGTGCCTTGGCCAGTTCCTCAATGCTCTTGTCCTCGTATGCCTTGTCGAACTTATCGCTCAGACCAGCCACTGTGCAGCTCCTTAGAAGATCAGTCAGACCCCGGCCAGACCGGGCAGGCGGTCGCCCAAGGACCAGCAAAGCATGCGCCGCTGCCCCCGTCCAGCATTCCGTTGACGTGTGGATATGGCAGTTTGATTCAGGACCGGTGTGACGGCCTGAACCAGGACCACCTGCCGTTCCGTTGCAGGAACCCTCTACGGGGGGTTCCCGGCCCAATCTGGGACTAATAGTGGAACGAACGGCAAACTGCCATATTCAATCGACGGTGAAGTGGGATCTGACCGGGCAGCTGGGCGCCCTGGCGGCGACCGGCATTAGCATCTTCGTGGAATAAGAAGTCAGGGGCCACTGTCAGTTTGCGAAGTCGCCTGCACTGGCCGATGCGGGATGAACGCTCCGGTGCGGCTGACTGCTGACACTGGGTTGTCCGAAGTCGTTTGTACCAAGCGACCTTTCGTCCGAAGGCACCAGCACCATGGGCGCCGGCTGCTGATCATGGAGACTACTATTCCTCACGCACCCGCGGGGACCGCTCCAATCACGGGCGGCACAAAGAAGCTGGAGAGAAGCGCCCAGGCCGGCGCGGCCGTCATGCCGTAGCCGAAGCGGCAATCGATTTGACGGAAGGTCCATTATCGGCGCTTTCACGGTCCTGGGGTGATCTGTCCGTGATCGATCCGGCAGCCCCGAGGGTGCGCTAGTCGAGCAATCCCACGATGTAACCGATAAAGTACAGCAGCGACAACAGGACCACTGCCGCGATCCCGGCCATCCAGAGAATCTGGGTGCCCATACTCGTGCCGTTTTCATCGTGACCCTGCGGTCCGCCTGTCGAGGCTTCGGCAGGAGGGGTCTCGCCTGGCGGCACGCCGCCTCCCGGCTCCAGGCCGGTGATCTTGTCCTCATACGGGTCGGGATTACTTCCTGACACGTTCACTCCCTGGGTTGCAGTGCTGATGCTTTGATCCGCATTTCACCAAGCGCTCACCTAGTGCGTTGGTGAGAATGCGCGTTCCCCGCGTCCTGATTCCGAGACGAGGGTGCCAGTTGCATTCTCTGGTTCGACAATGCCTGACGGATGGAACTGGACCAGCTCCGGGATCGCGGACGCGGCAACTCGTCGCAGCCGTCCCTTCGCATCGCGGAGTAGGGTGCAGGGCGGCTTTCGACGTCTCCTCGAAAGCTGATACGGCTTTGTCGATTACTGCTGTTGCAACCACTCCTCGAAGCGGCTGTTGTAGATGGTCGCTTCATCGCCGGGGAGCAATTCGCGTTCCTCCAGCAGTAGGTCGAAGTAGCGTGCGGTGGGATCGGCGACGACCTCGCGGGGGTCCACCTTGAAGTTGAGTCCCCTGCGGATGAGATCGTCGAGCCGGAACTGTTCGGGACCGGCGATCTCGACGGTGGCGTTCAGCGGAGTACCCACAGCGGTGCGGCCGACTGCGGTGGCTACGTCCTCAGCGGCTATCGGTTGGATCAGTGCGGGTGGCAGACGAACCGTGTTTCCCTGGGTTGCAGCCTGTGCGATGCTCGTGACGAACTCGAAAAATTGCGTCGCATGAACAATCGAGTACGGCAGGCCTGATTCTTTGATGAGCTTCTCCTGCTCGATCTTCGCTCGAAAGTAGCCGCTTTCGGCCAGACGCTCAGTCCCGACCACTGACAGGGCAACGTGGTGGCCGACGCCGGCTCCCTTCTCCGCCGCGAGCAGGTTGCGGGTGGAGGTACTAAAGAAGTCCATCACCGCCACGTCTTCGAACGAGGGCGAATTCGACACGTCGACAACAACGTCTGCTCCCTGGAGTACATCCGCGAGGCCTTGGCCGGTAATCGTGTTCACCCCCGAGTTGGGGGAAGCGGCAACCGCTTCGTGGCCGTGTTCGCCGAGCTTGCTGACGAGTTTTGAACCGACGAGCCCGGTTCCGCCGATAATTACGATCTTCATGACTTCCTAGGTTGCACTTTCGTTTGTGACACTGAACGGAGCCGCTGTACGGCAGGGTGCCCTGTTCCGGGTACTGTTCCAGCCGCTGGGGCACGGGCCGCCTGGACGCTGACCCGCAAAGGCGTGGGATTCCCCTGCCTATGCGGTCTTCTACATGTTCCCGAATGCCTTGCGGAGGACATGGATAGCCTGCTCAACGGCGGCCGTGGCAGCGGCGCTTTCGCGCACAGGATTCAACATCATGAAATCGTGGATGATGTCGTTATAGCGTGCGCTGGTGGTCCGGACGCCTGCTTCGACGTCAACTATATGACCCGCAGAACGACCGGACCTAGGTACAAATACCCCAATGAATGCGTGACGAATGATGTGGTGACGCATCAGCAGGAGGCCATCGGCGTGGTCATTCAGAAGGCCTTCCGCGTGCGCCGCCCCGCGAGTAGCATTCAGTAATCCTCGTATGCGCTGATGCCGCCACGAGGCTTGTCTCGTCATCCGATGACGTTCGTCAGCATCCCGGATGGTTCACGGAAGTCTGGGATTGCTGCGGTCGACGGCACATGAGAACTGGTCTACGCCTCGACCCCCCTCACATCATCCGATACCGCAGGGTAAACCTCCGATGATCAAACGAGCCGTCGACCCGGCCGACATCGCTGCTGGTGACGATCCAACGCACGACCAGTACGGCAAGTGGAATGTTCGAGACCGGGGGCGGCAACAACTCGTCGAATACAGGCCGCGGGGCCCGAGAAGAGCGCCACGCTCCAAGGCGAGGGAGCAAGTTCGGCGCGTGTGAATACAACCGCGCCTGGGAGAAGAGAAGAGGAGACCATGACCGCCACGACAGGTAGTCCGACCGATCAGAGCTCGATCCGACCCTTCCGCAGTGACTTCCCACAGGAGGCATTGGAGGACATGCGTCGCCGGATTGTCGCGACGCGCTGGCCGGAGCGTGAGACGGTGACGGACGACTCGCAGGGAGTGCCACTCGCGACTATGCAAGCGCTCGCCCGCCACTGGGCCACCGATTACGAATGGCGCGCATGCGAGGCGACCCTCAACGCGCTGCCGAACTTCACCACCGAGATCGACGGGTTGGACATTCACTTCATTCACGTCCGCTCTCAGCATGATGGTGCGCTGCCGCTCATCATCACGCATGGGTGGCCGGGCTCGATCATCGAACAGCTGAAGATCATCGAGCCCCTCACGAACCCGACAGCATATGGTGCGAGTGCGGACGATGCGTTTGATCTAGTGATCCCGTCGTTGCCCGGCCACGGGTTTTCCGCCATACCGACCGACACCGGGTGGGATCCGTCCCGCATCGCCCGTGCCTGGGTCGTGTTGATGAAACGGCTCGGTTACGACCGGTTCGTGGCCCAGGGCGGCGACTGGGGGGCAGCAGTCACGCAGCAGATGGGCCAGCAAGCGGCCCCGGAACTGCTCGGAATCCACTCGAACATGCCTGGCACGGCCCCAGCAGACCTCGACGGCTACTTGCGCGGCGAGCCGGCGCCCTCCGGCCTCTCGGACGAGGAGCAACGTGCCTACGACCAGTTGAGCGCGTTCTACGCCAAGCATGTCGCGTACGCCCTCATCATGGGCACGCGTCCGCAGACGATGTACGGGTTCGCGGACTCTCCGATCGACCTTGCGGCGTTCGCGATCGACCACGGCGACGGAACCGGCCAGCCTGGATTGATTGCGGAGATCCTGGACGGGCGCTTGGCCGGAGACCTGACGCGGGACGACATCCTCGACAACATCACGCTCTACTGGCTGACGAACACCGGCGTCTCGGCCGCCCGGCTTTACTGGGAGAACACGGCGTCGTTCTTCGATGCGAAGCCCATTACGATCCCGTTCGCCATCAGCGTGTTCCCCGACGAGCTCTACCAGGCCCCAAGGAGCTGGGCCGAGCGCGCCTATCCGAACAACCTCATCTACTACAACCGGGTTGACCGAGGCGGCCACTTCGCCGCATGGGAACAACCGCAATTGTTCTCATCCGAGCTTCGCGCAGCGTTCAGATCCCTGCGCTGAGGGCCCAAAGTGTTTCGGCACCGCAACGACCTGCCAGTCGAAGGGGTACTGCCCCCGTTCGACGGAGCCACCACTTGGCTCAACTCACAGCCCCTGGCGCCGGCGGACCTACGCGGCCAGGTCGTGCTCATTAGCTTCGGCACCTACACCTGCATCAACTGGATTCGCTCGCTGCCCTGGATACGCGCATGGGCCGACGCCTACGCCGATCGCGGGCTGACGGTCGTCGGCGTGCAGACGCCCGAGTTCGACTTCGAGGGCGACCTCGCCAATGTGGCCCGCGCCATCAATGAGATGGACGTCCGCTACCCGGTCGCGGTCGACAACGACTACGCCCTCTGGCAGGCGTTCGACAACCACTACTGGCCGGCCCTGTACTTCGCCGACGCCAAGGGCCAGATCCGGCATCACCACTTTGGAGAAGGAGAATACGAGCAATCCGAGATGGTCATCCAGATGCTCCTGCGCGAGGCCGGCACCGACATCGAACAGGGCCTGATGACCATTGAGCCCCAGGGCGTCGAGGCGGCGGCCGACTGGTCCAGCCTGGGGTCGCCGGAAACGTATCTCGGCTACGGACGTGCAGTCGGACTCGCCTCGCCAGAACCGGTCGTCCCCGACGATCGCCAGCACTACTCCGCGCCGGCCGTATTGCGGCGCAATCACTGGTCCCTGTCAGGCGACTGGCGGATCGGCTCCGTCGGTGTCCGGCTCAACCAGCCCGATGGGGCGATCTCCTTTAGGTTCTTCGCCCGCGACCTCAACCTCGTGATGGGCCCGCCAGTGACGGACAAACCGGTACGCTTCACCGTCCTCCTCGACGGCGAGCCGCCGGGGCCAGCCCACGGCGTCGACGTCGACGGTCACGGCAACGGTACGGCCGAGTATCAGCGGATGTACCAACTGATACGTCAGCCCGGGCCGATCCGTGACCGGAAATTCACGATCACCTTCCGCGACCCCGGGGTCGAAGCCTTCGTATTCACATTCGGATAGCCCAGGAGGAAAAATGACATCCGAACCAGCACCCGCTCAACCGCTCACAGTTGTGCTCGTCCACGGCGCGTTCGCCGACAGCTCCAGCTGGAACGGCGTGATCGAGCTTCTTCAAGCCGACGGAATCCAAGTGTTCGCCGTCGCAGTCCCGCTTCGCGGCATCTCTTTCGACAGCGCCTACCTCGCAAGCGTGTTCGCCCAGATCCCCGGGCCTGTCCTCGCAGTCGCCCACTCCTACGGCGGCGCAGTCATCAGCAACGCCGCGACGCAGAGCCAGAACGTCGCCGGCCTCGTCTTCGTGGCCGCCTTCGCCCCCGACGAAGGCGAGAAGCTGAGCGACATCACCGCCGCCTCCAAGGACAGCGTCCTCGGCGCGGCGTTAGTGCCACGCCAGTACCCGACAGGCAGCGGAACCGGAACAGAGTTCTTCATCGACCCGGCGAAAGCCCGTCACGCATTCGCAGGAGACCTGACCGACGTGCAGGCCGCATTGATCGGCACCGTCCAGCGACCGGTCACCGACATCGCGTTCGGGGAACCGTCCGGTGCACCGGCGTGGAAGACCCTACCCTCATGGGCGGTAGTGGCCACCGCCGATCGTGCCGCCGGGACAGACGTCACCAGAGCCCACGCCGAGCGGGCCGGCGCCGCCATCACCGAACTGGACGGCTCACACGTCATCATGATGTCCCAGCCCCAAGCCGTGGCCGACGTGATCCGATCGGCAATCGCAGAGGTCAGCTAAATGGACGCGGCCACGTTCGGGCCAGTCGACCAGATCGACGCCGGCGTGCTGAACGTCGGATTCGTGGACATCGGACCCGCCGACGGTCAACCCGTCGTTCTGCTGCACGGATGGCCCTACGACATCCATAGCTACGCCGACGTCGCACCGGCGCTCGGCGCTGCCGGCTATCGCGTGATCGTGCCGCACCTCCGCGGCTTCGGTACAACCCGCTTCCTCTCCGACACCGCGACGCGCAACGGCCAGCAGTCCGCCTTGGCTGTCGACACGATCGAACTCATGGACGCACTCGGCATCGAGTCGGCGATCATCGCAGGATTCGACTGGGGTGCACGGTCCGCGGACGTCGTCGCCGCGCTCTGGCCCCGCCGCTGCACGGCCCTGGTGTCCGTCAGTGGCTACCTGATCGGCAATCCGGCAGCGAACGCGGAACCGTTGCCGCCATCGGCAGAGCTTTCGTGGTGGTATCAGTTCTACTTCGCGACCGAACGGGGCAGGGCCGGCTACGACAAGTACCGCGACGACTTCGCGAAGCTGATCTGGCACACCGCCTCACCCAAATGGACCTTCGACGATGCGACGTTCGACCGCAGCGCGGCGTCCTTCGCCAACGCCGACCACGTCGACATCGTGATCCACAACTACCGATGGCGACTCGGGCTGGCACCAGGCGAACCCCGTTACGACGGCTTGGAACAACAACTCGCGACCAGTCCGCCCATCACGGTGCCGACGATCACCCTCGAAGGTGATGCCAATGGCGCACCCCACCCGGACCCGAGCGCCTACCCGGCGAAGTTCACGGGACAGTACACGCACCGAACCCTCTCCGGAGGAGTCGGGCACAACCTGCCGCAAGAGGCACCCGAAGCCTTCATCGAGGCCATCATCGAGGCCGACAACTTCTCGCCGTAACGACGAAGTCAATGCCCGTGACCCTAGTCGCGAACAACGGGACCAAGGCTTGTGATGAACTCGAGCAGAGCGGCCATGTCCCAGGCAACCGCGGGGACGCCTTCACCAAGGGCTCTGACGCGCCTAACGCCCGGCGGCCCGGTCCGGCGTCAGTGCAGCTGGTCCTCCCAGTCGCTGGGCACCCGCGAGGCCGGCCCAGGGACGGTCTGGTCCGCCGGATGATGGGCCGGTGGCGCCAGTTCCGGACCGACGAAATAGGTAGAGCTGCGGTAGTCCCAGAACCAGTCCTCGCCCGGTTCGAAGCTGCGGATGATCGGGTGCCCCGTTGAGCGGGCGTGGGCGGTGGCGTGTTGGGCCGGCGAATTATCGCAGCAGCCGATGTGGCCGCACTGGGCACACCGCCGCAGGTGCAGCCACCAGCCGCCGCCGGCTTCGCATTCAACGCAGCCGGTCCCGCTGGGCGGGACCGAAACATCGATGCCGGGGGTATCGCCCATGGCCGCCTCCTCATCGGGGTATGCGTGGATCACGCCCAACTCTACGCCGGACGGCAGGCCCAAGGGAGAGCTATACCCTGGGGTCACGGGCCGGGCGTATGCCGCAACCTGTCGGGATTCGTCTGGTGCGCAGCGCTGTCCAGCGGTCGCTCGCGACAGCGGAATTCCGCCGATTCTCGATTTGGTTCATGGGCTAAACGTGGAATCCGATTGAGGCATGGACTGATTGGACGGCGCTCGCTCCCTCTCCGACCGCTGCGGCGACGCGCTTCATTGAGCCCCGGCGGACGTCGCCCGCGGCGAACACCCCAGGGATGCTGGTTTCGAAGGGCAGCGGCCGCCGCCCTAGGGCGGACCAGCTTCCACCGAGTTCGGCCGGAACCAGGTCCGAGTCGGTAAGGATAAAACCTTCGTCATCGAGCGCGACTCCATTCAGCCAGGCGGTGGCGGGAACTGCGCCGATAAAGCAGAAGAGGCCTGCGCATTCGATAAGCGTGCGGATCTCCGATTCCCGTTCCGTTATCTCAACAGCGGCAAGATGGGTTTCGCCCTGGAGGCCCGACACCTCAGTCGCGGTGTGGATGGAGACCAGTGGTTCTGCGGCCAGCCGGTCTACGAGATAGCGGGACATGTCGGCGGCGAGATCAGCACCGCGGACGACGAGGTGGACGGCGTTTCCGCGCGACGCAAGATAGAGCGAAGCCTGTCCGGCCGAGTTCGCGCCGCCGACAACTGCGACCGGTTTACCGGCACACCATTTTGCTTCGAGTTCAGTGGCAGCGTAGTAGATTCCGGCGCCTTGGAACTTTTCCCAGTGGGTCAGGGGAAGAGACCTGTACCGGGCGCCCGTGGAGATGATCACGGCGCGGCTTTCGAGGCTGGTGCCGTCGGTCAGCGCGAGACGGATTACGCCGGTGTCAACGTCGAGTGCTGTGACCCCGCACGGTGCCGATAGCTGAGCGCCGAACTTGAGTGCCTGCACGATCGCTTTCCCTGTCAGGTCCGTCCCGCTAATGCCGGTGGGGAAACCGAGATAGTTCTCGATTCGCGAACTCGCGGCAGCTTGTCCGCCAGGACCAACCATGTCGAACAGGACAGTTGCGAGCCCCTCCGATGCGCCGTAGACCGCAGCGGCAAGTCCCGCCGGGCCTGCGCCAATCACTGCTAGATCCACCTTTTGGTTGGCCGCTCGACGGTACGAGAGTCCGAGTTCGCGGGCCATGATCTCTGCGGTCGCGCGGCGCATCACCTTGCCGGGGGTGATGACGACAGGGAGGTCCGCGGTCTCGACCTGCACGGCGAGCATGAGCGCCTGCCCGGCAATGGAATCGGCCTCGATATAAAGATGGGTAAGTCGTAATCGCGCCGCGAATGTCCGCAGTTCCAGTGAAGCTGCGGAGTGACGGCTCCCCACGATCTCGACGACTCGGGCAGCTGAGTTGTTGCGAAGGAGTTCTCTCCGAGCGAGAAAGGCGCGCAACAGAATATCGGAAAGCTCGGCGTCCTCAGCCATCAGCCGACGAAACTGGGCCGGCGGAATCCTATGAATTCGTCCCGCTTGCACCACCAGCCCCGTCAGGTACACGGCTTGACCGGTGAGCAAGCTCAACTCACCGATGAAACGGCCGGGCCCATGGCTGACCACGATCTCCTCCGGTGCATCGTGGGTGGCGGCCCGGATCAGATCCACCGCTCCCCGCTCAATGACGATGAGATCGTAGGTCTCGTCGCCCGCCCGGAACACGGTGTCGCCGACGGCAACGTCCTGCACAACGGCGTAACTCCAGAGGCGTCTGATCTGCTCGGCTGAAAGGACCGGGAAGGCGACACCTGCGGTCGCATCGACAGGGATTTCTTTGGGCATCGGAAAACCATTCTCAGTGATGGGACTCGACCGTTCCCCGGGGACCGGAGAAACGACCGCTAACTCTGTTGTGGCGGAGGCCCGAGGTCGACAGCGGCTAGCAGGTCACCGAGCTTAATGTCGAGAGATGCTCCGACCTTCGTCATACCAGAGTTGTCACAGCTTGCCAACGCCGAACGGGCGGTCGATCGAACAGGCTGCTGTTCCGCTCAAACTCTCATACATCTCCACGCGAAACGGCACACGTCCATGGCGACCAGGGCGAGCAGATGCTCCAGCAGCCACTTGTCCCACAGACTGTGGGACAAGGGCCCTAGGGACAGCCTCACTAGCCTGAACCAGTCCGCGGCACGATCTGTTGCGCCGCGGCCTGCTGCGCCCATCGAGGAGCAACGGCCTCCGCAGGGACCAGCCACCGATTGCGGATACCACGTCAAGCTAGGTTGTCGAGGGGTCCGCTATCAGCGCTTTCACCGTGCTGGGGTGATCTGTCCCTGATCGATCCGGCGGCCCCGCGGACGCGCTAGTCGGGCAATCCCACGATGTAACCGACAAAGTATGCACGCACTGCGTCGTGACGGAAGTATCACGAGGGAACCATCGAGGAAGAGACGGCGCTGGCCTGGCACAACGTCATGTCGATCGCCCGCGCTGCCGGCTTCGCGGTCGAGGAGATCGTATACGTGCAGTGTGTCATCGCTGACATCTCCGACTACAGCAGTCTGAACGCGTGGTGGTAGCGAGAGTTCCCCGACCTATCCACGGCTCCGGCCCGATTCAGTTTCCAGGCAGGAGCCCTACCTTTCGGCGCAAAGTGGCCGTCCGCGCCACCTGAGGCGACTACGCAGTGATGCAGGTTGACGGGGCCCCTCATGCGGAAACAAATCCAAAGACCCGACAAATGACACAACTCCCCCTGCTCCAGGGCCCTGAGCACCTGAGCACCTGAGCACCTGAGCACCTGAGCACCTGAGCACCTGCATGAGCGTTGGCGGCCGGGAGGGACGATGTCCACCCCCTATCTGCGGATCACGCCGGATTTTTTGTTCTCGGCAACCATTCAGACTGATCGGCGCCCATCGGTTGCAGCACTGTGGTGGTGAATCCCTGCGGAAGTGATGAGAATTCGATCTGATCGGTCATTCCCTGGTAGGTGCAGAAAGGGTACGTCGGTGCCCAGCTGACCCGCCCAGACCCGACCGGCGCTTGGACCGGGGCGGTCGCCGGAATCAAAATCACAGTCCAGTGAGGCTGAGGAGCCGCGGGCTGGTCCCGAGGAACCAGGGCCACGGACAGTTGGGCGTGGCGCCGCCCCGGTCTAGGCTCTGCCTCAACATATGAAGGTCAGAAGCATGGAGCTGTTCGGCAATACGGTTTGGTCATGACTTCCAGAGCTGTCGTCTTCGCCCTTGCCGGCACCGTGGTGCTGGTGTTCGCCGCGCCCTACGTCCTGGCGTTGTTCGGCATGGCTCCGAACGGAACCGAAACCCTGTTGCTCGTCGCAGGGCTCTGGGCAGCATGCTGGGTATCGACCCGAAAGACCGCCAAGGCAGCACCCCAGAAAAACGGCAAGTAACCGGAGGAGAATGTCCGCATGCCCATGGATTACGAGATGTACTCGTGAAGTCTCCGGCCCTCAGCACCTGCCTATGCAAGGGCGACGTTGTGGGCCCTCGGGTTATTCAGGACGGGCGGATCCGCCACCACGGGCAACTTCACCTCGGATGACGTGTTCCGGCTTAATCCCTTGGAGCGGGCCGTGAAAAGGCGAGGACATGCCCGCGGCTGGTGCGGCCCGCTGCCTGGATCGGAGGGCGAGCCGCTTGCGCCGACCTGGACCAGTGACATGTGAGGGCCCACCCCGTCAGCAGCCGCGCTGCGGACTAGGCTGAGGCCGTGGAACCGATTGATGCTGAGCGTGGAAGCTGGCTGCGCCCCTCGCTGGACACCGGCGGTCAGGATCTGAACGTCGTGCCGCGCGGCTTCCCTGCCTATGCCCGGGTGTTCCATCCGGCGCGAAGGGATCGGCCCACGGGCGAGGACGGCGGGCCCGTGATGTGGGCTGAGGTGGCCCGCGTCTTCGGCAAGACCATGCACCCGCTGGCGCAGTACCACCGGCTGGCCGGACCCGAGGTCGGGGAACACCGGGAGGTTCTCGACTCGAACGGGTGGCGGTACTCGGAACCGGACCAGGGAAACCTCGCCGTCCACACCCTCGAACCGGTGGCAACGGTCCTTTGCAGGCACACCACCACGCCGGACAGCGGTGTCGCCGCGGTCTGGGAAGGCTGGGGCGGGTTCACAGGCTCAGCGGGATACCGGCAGCTGACTGCGGTCCGGGGCCGACTTCCGGGGATCCTTGGGAAGCTCACGGCGGCGCACCGCTCCGGGGCCGGTCTGCTGCCCGCAAAGACAATGAAGAACTCGCGGCTGTCACTCCCGGGGCGCGACTATTACCTGTTCGCCGCCGCCCCGCGGACCTTCACGGACGGCCCGTGGATTCAGGACGCCCCCTGGAACCGCGACCCGTACTGGCCGCAATCACCGAACCTGCTCTGGCCTGAGGACAGGGCCTGGGTCATGGTCACGGAGATCGACTTCGACTCCACCATCGTCGCCGGCAGCCCCGGCCTCGTCGCAGACCTCATCGCCGATCCGCAGATCGAAGCGGTCCAGATCAACGAAGGTGCCGACCTGACCAGCAACGCCGACGAGGTAAATCGGCCGGACGCCTAGAGCGGGTGAGGGATGCAAACAGGCTCACCGGGGCCAGAATCCCGGCGCCGAAGCCGGGATTACAACAACCTTCCCCGACGGTCCCAGCCGGCCCGGCGGGCTTCCTCCTCATCCAGAAGGGTGAGTCGTTTCTCCGGACCCGGAGCAGATACAGGAACTGCGCCACGCTAACCGCGAACCAGGCCGTGTAGATCCAGAAGGATACGGCGTCGAATCCCTTTTCTGACCAGAGCTTGTTGAGGGCGAGCAATGCACTGACCACGATCTGTCCGCCGGCGGACCAGGCTCCGAACTTCCAGGAGCCGCGAGTCATCCGCGGCTCCATGCGCTTGCGCCCCTCACTGGTCGGCACGGCGCGCCTCTAGAACCGCTCATTGATGAGCTTCAGGCCAAGCTCGCCGGTGGCGAAACGAAGTTGACCTCTGTCAGTTCCGAAGGCCACGATCCTCCAGCTCGCGAGGCCGCTTCGGGTGCGGCTCGACTTGGCCTTGGGCAACAGCCGTCAGCTTCCCTCTGCGTAGATGCCTCGGAGCACGGCTTCGAAGATCGGCCGGAGCTGCCGGGGGTGGACTGTGGCGCCTGCAGCCTTGAGGACTGCAGCGTCGACGTCGGTCAGGAACGAATCCGGGGACGCATAGCCATCGGGAACACGGATGTACCAGCTGTATCCCCGCGGACGCGGCGGCAGATCGGCTGCCCGCAGGTATTCGTCGATGTCGTCATCGACTCCCTCCCGGTCCGCAGCAGTGAACGGCTCCTCGAAATGCCGCCGGACCCCGGCTTGCTCGGTATAGCCGGTGACGGTCCTTCCCGAGTCCGAAGACGGGCGGCGGCGCAGGTTCTCCGCTCCGGCTGCCCATCCCATGAGCGCCCCCCAGCCGTTCTCAGTAAGCTCCACCCATGCCGCGGATGGCTCCGCCTCCGGCACGTCACTCCACATGGCTACTCCTCATTGCTGATGCGTGTGGCCCTGCCTCCACCTTGGCAGGGCCACACGCTGTCTTGCTAGGGGAATTTGCAGATGGCGGTGCCACTGCAGTTGAACGTCATCGCTGCCAGGTTCGCGGCCTTGTATGTCGGGTAGCCGGCCGGGGTGAACGACGTCTGGAATGAGCCGTGGTAGTTGTTGCTGTTGTTGAGGCGATTTCCGTAGATCAGCGGGTAGTCAACCCGGAAACCCGGGGAGGTCGTCGTCGGGCTGACGTTGTTCAGCTTGTGGTTGCCGCAGATGAGGGGAATGAACGTGTGCTCGGTGCATTGAACCTGTGTCGAGCTGAATGTCAGTCGGGGGCCATTGTCCCAAATGACCGTAGCCTTCCACTGTGCCTGGCGGCCGTTGAGGCTGGTGCGAAGGATGGCGTCATAGGATCCGATGGCGCCCCTCTGGTCCCCGTAGGCTGCGTTGCCCTTGGTTTCGGCGATATAGTTGGTGATTTTTCTGTTGCAGATGGTGCCGAATTCGCACCAGCTGTCGTAGTCGTCGGCCTGGGTCACGATTCCTGTCCGGGGCTGGGTGACGGCCGTGGTGTAGTCGGTCGACTTCTTCTTCACGAAGGTGTTGACCTGGCGACCCGCAGCATCCTTATTGATCGTGAGGCCTTCTGCGTTGCAGACCCACTGCCGGAGCTTCTGCTTGACTGCCTGGTCGACGCACGGCTGAAGCCCGGGCAGCACTTTCACATTTGCCCGGGGGCTGGAAGCCGTTGGCGAGCTTGTGGTCGGTGCGGCCTCGGCCGGGCTGATGAGCGAGATGGAGAGAAGGAGGATGGCGCCAAGACCCAAAGCGCCCCTGAGAGATGACATGGTGCGGTTGAACATACTTTCCCCTCAAAGCAGTTGGTTCAAATCACGAACCATTGCCGGCGGCAACGGTTCACCGTCGTCACACCGCACTGCTTGAAAAGCCAGCCCAACCGTTGACTGCACTTCTGTTTGTAACCGGTCTTCGCTTTGTCCCCCAGCACCGCGCGAACGGATGAGTAAAACCTAAGGTGCTTGGTGAGGCCCGTCAATCCCCTGACCTGCGGGTTCTTTCAGTTCCTGCCAGTCCGGCCGCCTACTTCAGCCAGGCCGACAACGGGGTCTCGTGCGAGTTGCGGCCCCCGGCGGTGGCGACGGCGCCAGGATGAAGTCGCGGAATTCCCGGTCCGGGTCGGAGCGTTCCGATGCCGATGAGTCCGCCGTTGGTGCCCGTGAAGAGCGACTCCATGCCCATCTTGACGATCTCGGTGACCTTGTTGTATTCCTTGCCCATGTACCGGCCCTCATGTGTGCGGCAGGTGGCGTCGACGCGCGCACAGGCCCGGGGCCGCATACTCAAGGGCATGAGAAAAATGACGCGCAGAAGCTACCCGGACGGAACGATGGTCGTGGAGGTCGAAACGACCACGGGCACGGAAATGAGCCCTGCTGGGCTCGCCGTCGAGCGGGCAATGGAGCCTACCGCCGCTTAGGGTGTCAGGTTTCAGGAGACTCCGAGCATCTTGCCGATGTCGGAGGCGCTAGTGCCTTTGCCATTGAGTTCCCTGGCCCGGGCAGCGGCAGCGTCGTCCACTTTGCGGGGCCCTCCACCGTGGCGGTTGTTAGCCGCGGCCGCGGCGAGAACAGCCCTCGTGCGATCGATCATCGTGTCCCGCTCCAGCTGCGCGAACGCGGCCATGACCGTCAGCATCGCGGTGCCCATCGGCCCGGTTGTGTCCAGTCCCTCCGTCAGCGAACGGAAACCAGCTCTCTGTTCCCGGACAGTCTCGATGACGTCCAGGACATGCCGGGTGTTGCGCCCCAGACGGTCGAGCTTCCACACCGTGAGCACGTCACCGATCTCTAGCCGGTCCAAGGCCTTGGAGAGTTACGGGCGTTCCGCCTTCCGGGCTGTCTTCGCTCATCGGAATGCCTGATGCACGGAGGCTCCGCGCGAACACTCGGATGCGTGGCGACCTGGTCCCGCCGATACGGAGGCGCCGTTGGATTACGTCGCCAGACCATCGATGATGTTGGCGAACTCCATTTCCGCGTGTCGGGTTTGCAGGCCATGGTGCATGGCGGCGTTGATGCGGTGTTGCGTCTCTGCGTTGCGCACCTCCTCGCCGAAGAGATCGGAATCTCGACGGAAGTCATCGGTCGGCGCGAGGGTGATCGCGTTGATGCGGTCTTTAATCGCGAGGACGCCAGCGGGAGGAAATTGCGCGATCCGCTCGGCGAGGGCCCGAACGAACGCACCGAGCGCATTAGCGGGCAGGGCTCGATTTATCCAGCCGTAGCGTTCGGCGAGGTCTGCGGAGTAATCCTCGGCGCTTAGCAGGACTTCGAGGGCGCGTGCGCGCCCCATGAGCCGGGCGAGGTACTGGGTTGCGCCGCCGCCGGGGATTTGACCGAACGCCGACTCGAACTGCGCAAAGACGGCGGACTCGAGCGCGGCGAAGCGCATGTCGCACGCCAGCACGAACTCGCTGCCTCCAGACCGTACACGACCCTCGATCTGCGCGATGGTGACGAGGCGACTTGCGCTTAGGTAGCGGAACAGGAGCGCAATTGAAGGGACTCCAGTCAGCTTCGCCGCTTCTTGCCGGTACTCCGGGATCCGCGTCAGGTCGACATGCGAGATGAAGTAGTCAGGGTCACCGCTCTTGAACACCACCACCCTGCAAGCCGTGTCTGCTTCGGCTCGCTGGATTAGCGAAACGAGATCGCGAACCAGCTCCGGACCCAGGAGGTTCATGGGTGGGGCGAGGATCTCGGCGAACAGGACCGGTCCGTCTCTCTGCACGGTGATGGTATCGAAGGTCCAGGCACCCGGTGTCGTGGAGGAGCTCACGCGGGAAACGTCCGGTGGTCGTCCGAGAGGTATGCGTGGATGTCGGCTGCACCTTCGGCCGGGTACTCGAACTTTCCGGACTCCTGCACGTCGTTCAATTCAACCATGCTCATCTAGACTCCGTAGTGGTTGCCATCCAGCCAATCCGACTCGCAATTGACGCAGATCATGCCAGCAATGCGGCTGCTGGACAAGACTGTGCTTTGACTGCCGGCGACCCGGAGACGTAGCGCGTCCCGCCGGATCTGAACCCGACAAGAGGTCACGGGCACCGAAGGCCCCGGTCACGGCGACCAGGCAACGGCGAACCGCCAACCGATCAGCTATCAGACGTTGCAGCCCCTGCAGGCAAGCTTCAACGCGCGTCCCGGCCCCGGCGCCTAGCCGGCTCGTTCGACCTCATCCCTCCATCATGGCTCGACTCACCCGAAACGAATTCTCCTGGCGCATCTCCGACCACTACCCGCTCTAGGCCGAATTTCAGCTCAAGTAAGGCTGGGGCAAACCTGGCCCGCCCGCCGAAGAACGCTGTCAGACTCTATGAATCTGAAGGAAAGTGTCAGTCAGTAGCACAAGCGACCGTAGCCTGACTCGAATGCCGGCCCCTTCCTGACGTCAGGTTGGGTATACCCCAACCTGACAGTTGATAACTTCGACCACTAAAGCGAAGTTGCCGGAGTCCGCGCGTTTCCGCAGCGTACCGCCGTGTAACGCAACTCACAAAAAATCTGGTTGCCTGCAGCCATCAAAGGTATTCTTGGGGTGAGGTCCTGCAGACGGCCTCTCCGTGTTTCGTAGAGAGCTTTGTTTCTATGACCACCAAACTCGCCGTCACTGTCTCCGTTGACATGGACGCCAGCTCCGTCATTGTCCGGCCTTCCGGCAGACTCACCTCCGACAACGTACGCGGTCTACTTGCCGTGGTGCGCCGCGCCGAACGGATCCTGCCGGGATTCGCTGTTCAGCTGGACCTAAATCAGCTTCGCTGCGACTCCCATGAAGCGCTCCGGGCACTTAAAGATTCCGGGGCGGAAACTCTCGCCACACATCCGGAGAGCACCCGTCACAGGGGCCGGCCCGACGTCGCACCGAGACTAGCCGCATGACCAAATCAGTCGGCCCGGAGCACCCCGAGCGGGTATTCCACAGATACGGAGCTTGGCCTCTGGTGCCAGCTGATGACCTCCGCAGGCTGCGCCACAGTCGCTTCGCCAAGTCCAGAACGCGGACGCATCACATGCGAGTTCCGAGCTCCTCGTCCTGATCGAGCACGAAGTTCATCGACGCAGGTTTGCCGCGCAAGGATCCCACTCTTCCCGGCCCCTATCCGGGACGGAATGACCGCCACGGATAGGGCCCAGCGAAGGATTGGGGGTGGGCCATATTCGTGGGTGTCACACTTCGCCGACTGGCAGAGGCCTCCTGACCTCATCTTCATCCTTCGCCGCTGACCTGACGCGAAGAACCGCCGTTTCGCTTTCAGCCCGCCTGTTTTGCAGCGGAAACAAGACGCCGCTACCTCTGCCGGCCAGGGATTCCCCTCAACGAGGGGAAATACCGCGCTAAGGGGACCTCAGCGGCCGGACCTGCCCGCGCCCGCCGCGATGACCGAGGACTCAGAACGAATCGCGCCCGCATGGCAACTGTCGGCTGATTGGCCGGGGCCAGGCCGGGTTCGATGCCTTCGGCAGCGCGCCGGACGCGGCCGACCCAACGTCACCACGGCTCTGACTGACAACAGCGTGTCCCCTTGAGAGTTCGGTCGGCTCCGTTGGTTCGACCGGGCGGGGCGGCTGTGGTTTGCTGCTGTCATGCCGTGGTGGCGGACGTAGAATTCCGGTATGTCCACGACACGCGTTGTTGAGATCGAACGGAAGTTTGATGTCGAGGAGAAGGCCCTTCTTCCTTCGCCCCAGGACCTGCCCGGCGTTGCCCGGGTGGACCAGCCGGTGGAGCACCGGCTGGAGGCCGAGTACTTCGACACCGAGGACCTGCGCCTGGCGTCCGCGCGGATCACCCTGCGCCGCAGGACCGGCGGAGAGGACGCCGGATGGCACCTGAAACTTCCCGCAGGACCGGACGAACGGACGGAATTCCGCGAACCGCTCGGAGGGCAGGCCGGCGGCGTCCCCGACGCCCTTCTCGGGCTGGTCCGTGTGCACACCAGGGACCGCGCGCTGGTGCCGGTGGTCCGGCTGAAGACAAGGCGCGTCGTGTATCGGCTCAGGGACAAGAAGGACGCCGTTCTCGCGGAGTTCTGTGATGACCGGGTGCAAGCCGAGACACTGGGACCTAATCCGGTCACACGGAGCTGGCGGGAGTGGGAGATTGAACTCGTCACGGGCTCCCGGGCCCTGCTCCAGTCCGTGCAGGACCGGCTTACTGGAGCAGGCGTCCGGCCCTCCGCCTACCAGTCCAAGCTGGCACGCGCCCTGAACCTGGATCCTGCCTCCACGGAGGCGGTGCCGGCGCCGAAGCGTAAGGGGCCGGCCGGAGATGTGATGCTCGCCTACCTCGGGCAACAGGTGAAGGAACTCAAGGACCAGGACCCCCTCGTACGGCAGGACGCCCACGACGCGATCCACAAGATGAGGGTTGCCACCAGACGCATGCGCTCGGCGCTGGCAACGTACCGGAAACTGCTGGACGACGCCGAGACGGTGGGTTCCCTGCGGAACGAACTGAAATGGCTCGCCGGCGTCCTCGGTGAGGCCCGTGACGCTGAGGTCATGCACGCACGCCTGAAGGACATGGTCGCCGAAGAACCTGGCGAGCTGGTCATGGGACCCGTCATCCGCCGGGTTGATCTGGAACTCGGAGGTGCCTACCAGGAGGCCCACACCAAGGCACTGGAAGCATTGGACGGACAGCGCTACTTCCGGCTGCTCGACGCCCTCGAGGCCCTGATCGCCGCCCCGCCCTTCGCGCCGCTGGCATCCAAACCAGCGGTCAAAGTCATCCCCCGCATGGTCCAACGCGACATCAAGCGGCTGCGCACTGCGGCCCGGGAAGCCAAGCGGCATACTGCCGGGACCGGTGACCACCCGGCCCTGCACGAGGCCCGGAAGGACGGCAAACGGCTGCGGTACGCAGCCGAAGCCGCCGCCCCCGTCAACCCAAAGCAGGCCGCCCGCCTGGCCGACGCCGCCCACAGCGTCCAGAAAGTCCTCGGTGACCACCAGGACAGCGTCGTCACCCGCGAGCTCCTGCGCCGGCTCGGAGCCGAGGCTTTCACCCTGGGCGAGAACGGATTCAGCTACGGACGGCTGCACGCGCTGGAACAAACCGCCGCACTCGAGGCAGAAACCCGCTTCCACCGCGAATGGAAAAAATTCCCCACCGTCTCGCTGCAGGCATGACACCACCAGCTCCGGTCAAGGGCCTCACGACGCCCGGCGCCGCCGGGAGTCCTAAAAATCAGCCCCGTGCGCGGACGATGTCGAGCTCGGCCATGTCCACCAAACGCCGCCCGCTGGAGCTGCAGATCCCGCACAACTACTTCACGCTCTGGATGGTCAGCCCCTCCCGGGACCTTGCCGGCGCCCGTGCCGTGGACCGCTTCAAAGGCGGCCCCGCTCCCCTGCTGCGCGCGCTGGAATCCTACCACTGGCGCTGAAACTGGCTCTTGACCGCGCCGGCGGGTGGGTAGCGTTGGCCCATGGGACTCATTTACGACAGCCCGGACCTCGCGGCCCTGACGCTGACGCGGCTCGCCGCGGAAGAATCCGAAGGACCCGGCGCCCTGGAAGGGCGCATGCTCGACTATCTGGGCGACCTCGAGCAGCGCAACGGCCCGCATGGAGGCTGGCTCCAAGCGTTGGATTCATGGAGCCAGCCTCTAGAGGGGGTGACATTTCTGGCAGAGAATGCCGTGCGGCCGGCGCAGGTGCGACACCAAGGGCCAGCGGCAAGTAGGTCATGGGAAACTCGTCGACTTAATTCGTGCCGAGGACTGGATTATCGGCTGAGCCCGCACGCCACTACAGCCCGGTGGCCGCTGAGCTCGGTATTAGACTCAGTTCGCTTCGAAGTAGGCCACCATGGGGGCAGCAGCCAACTCGCTGGTGGCCCCTTCGGATTTGAGAATTTCGCCGACTGTAGCCGTTAGGACCATGGCGGCGTATTTGTGCGCTTCCAAATGTATCCCCCAGGATGCACAGTGTTGTTGCAGCTATTGCTGCGGGAGCGGTTTCTGGCGCTACTCGCGCTGTACGCAACCGCCGGCACCATCACCTCGGTGGCCGTCGGGGATCTATCCCGGGGCTTCGGCCTCACGACTTCTGACGCTGAACGTGCAGCCGATTCGGCCCGGCGGCGTTACGCTGACGCCATGAAGAACCGGTCCCTCGCCGCGCTGATGATGGTGCTGCCGCTTATGCTCGCCACCGGCTGCACCCCGGCACCCGTAGCCTGCCCCGCCGTCGGCTTCGTCAACCTGGACGCTGTGCAGCTCGATCTCTCGGGCGTTTCCGGCGCCCTCGCCGTCTCCGCCTGCTTCGGAACCAATGACCGCTGCACCCCGGTGCCAGTCACCCGCGACAGCTCCGGACGATGGATGGTTCCGCAGAAGTCGCCGTTCGTCCAGCCCGACAACGCCCCGGTCCCGATCTCCCGGATCCGCGTCGTCGCCACCAGGCCGGACAAGTCCATCTCCGATCACCTGTACGGGATCGAGCACACGCCGCCGCGCGGAGGCTGCGACAACACCTACGAACTCATCCCGGTGAAGGTCGCCTGAGCCACCCGGCCGGTCCCGTCCCCTCCCGCCGGCCCTGGCTAAGCGCTGTTCTCCACGAGGGCTTCTGACAGAATGGCCGGCATGATCGAGATGCCGCCGCCGCCTGAGCCGCCTGAGCTGGAACCGGATAAGATCCGGGCCCTGATCGACTACGCGGACAAGCAGGCCGCATACGTGGAAGCCGAAATGAAGCTGATGCGCGAGCTAGGCAGGACAACTCCGGACGAAGACCTGAGCGAACTCGTCGCAGGCTGGAAGTTCACCGCGCAGGGCCTGCGGGACAGCTACGACGGACAGTTCTGAGACAGAGCCACCGCGGCGGTAATCGTTGGCCTACAGCCCACCGAGCACACAAGAAAGCCCGAAGCGCCGTAAAGGCACTTCGGGCGTTCGCCTTATCGCCAATCCCCTAGCCGGCCTTGCTGATTGCCCAGCGGCCGCCATCGGCCGCTGGGCAATCCGCAAAGACGTCCTTACCTCGAATTCTGCAGCTAACCCGGCCTGACCGCCCGCTGCACGATCCCTCAACGCACACGCTCACCGCCGACGCGACCGGCCTACTCTTGCCCCGACTCGATAGGAGTGAAATGGGCGCTATCGCTCAACTTCCGTTCGCTTCTGCGGGACGATAAGGCTGCTGCCATCACGAAGACGACGGCACAGGCGACCGGGATAGCCAGGGTATCTGGAGCTATCGGACTGAAGTTTCTAACTGTCCATGTGACGCCCAGTCCGAGTGGGATGGCCGCAGCAGCCACCCAAAGCCAGAACGTCCAGTTCGGCACCGACGGGTCGCTGTGGTGTCCCATGGCCGAAGCTTAATCCCGAGGCAAGCAGAACGCACGAGATCTAGAAAACCCGGCGGCCCCAATGCGGACTAAATGACCGATCAGGGATCCTCTTGGGGACGCTCATGCATTCTCTCAACTTGTTGCCCATGGTCTCTGGCTCGGGACTGCGTCAGGCTTCGGGGGATGCCTTTGCGGCGGAAGCCGCCATTCCCAATAGCCCGTTGATCCGGTCCTCAAAAGTCTCTTGGGCTCCGAAAAATGCCTGATCAGTCAACCGGAAACCGAAGGTATCAAATGCGTGAGCCTCAAGCCAAGTAGCCCTCCTGCCCCAGCCCGGAGATCAGCCAGTACGGTTTGATCTTCGGGCTTCTTCCTGTCCAGCAGCAGGTCCGCGATGCGACGGTAGGCTCAGGGAAGTCACCGGGCACATCACGAGAGGGAAGGCGTACGGCAGCATGAAGAAGGATGAGTCAATCTTTGAAGAGGGCATCGAAACCGACAAGGGCAAGTTCACGGCGGAAGACCTGCGGTTGGGCAAGATCGTCTCCAGGCACGCCGGGATCATCGTGTGGGGCGGACTCGCGCTCTGCGTCGGCACTGCAATCTTCGCCTTCCTGAACGTTCCGTGGGATACCCGGATGCCATACGACGGGAAGTACAATAGGCAGGGCACTGGCATCCCCATGCAGATTGCGATGCTTCCCATCCCGCTTACCCTGATCGGCCTCGTGCGTGACGGGCGGAAGCCGGATTCTCACCACATGCGTCACGGCTCTCGGGTAGCCACCTATATCATGGTCGGAGGTTGGGTGGCACTCTGCATCTGGGGCCAGTGCGTTATGGCCCAGTCGATCCTGGAGGCTGGCGGAGCTTTCCACTAGCAGCGAGCACAAGAAAGCCCGGAGATCATCCAGTACGGTTTGATCTACGGGCTTCTCTATGCCCTACTCAACGATGTGAAGGCCGGTCTGGTACTGATCGGAGATTGCGACCCTGCGCTTGACTGCTTCGACCTGCAGCCTTCTCGGGGTCCCCATCGGGAACCTGGCTTCCGGACTCGGCATCAGCGGTGACGACAATTCCCCAATGAAACGGCCGTTGGATGCAAATACTCGCGAGTGGCAGCATAGCCAGAAGGCTACCCCCGGCCTCGCGATACTCAGTTCAAGGTGGACCGCGCCGCGACTGCTTGGAAAGCGGCAGTTCCGCGGTGACCTGCTCGGTAAAGGATCCTTTGCTGGGACACCTCCCTTCATCTGGCGGCTTAGGTGGGAATCAAGAGCCGGGCCAGTCCCTTCGTCTGTCTGGAAGCGCTATTTGGACGGCTATGGGTGGTGACTCCACGGACCAACACTCCTTTGCGCCTCCTCGTTGTCATCTGCCTCAGGTAGACGCTTCATTTTGCGAACATATCGCTACCAGTCCTTTCGGAGTGTCTCGTCCGGAACGACATAGGAGCTGGAGTAGTGAACCCAATCGTCCCTGCGTCCCTCCCTGAAAAGGCGGTCTGCAACAATCTGGCACTCCTGCCAGTCCTTCCGGGAGTCCTGCGGCCCATAGCCGACAGCTTGACCGAGTTGATCCAACGTCACCAGCCGTGTGACTCCCGGCGCAGTCGCTACTTCGTAAATGAAGGTTCCTTTGAGGGAGAACCATCTATTGCGGACGGGAGTTTCGATCAGACGGAAGTAAGTGCCTCCATTGGCGAACATGGCAGCAGCCGCGCTCTCTTTCGATTCCGGCTCAGCATTGACGAAATCCGTGAACTTCTGGAGAAGTTCTTCGTACTCGGCGTTGAGGACTTCATCCACCGCGCCGTCCTTCTGCACGTACCGGTCACTGAGGCTTCCGCTGCCGCCCTTCGTTGACGAGCGGAGCCACAGTCGAACCTGCTCCACAGACTCTTCCGATGGTTCGCTCTGAAGCGCTCTGGCAAGCGATTCGTATTTGAGCGCCACGACAGAGAGATTCATGTGTCTTAGCAGGGACGCAAATCGCATCATGTCGGCTGCCAGTACTTCAATGTCCGTTTTCATCAGGCTTCTTTCGCGGGGTCGGGGTAAAGCTAACCACGGGAGGACGTCGCCTTCACGGTATCCCGGTCTGAGGAAGCCGATCCCTCTCGGGAGCCTCAGAAGGCCGCCCGTAAGCCGCCCGTAAGCCGATCCTTCAACGGACACTGCATTCATCGGGTCGCCATCACGGTGTCGCACCAGCTTCCACCCGTTTGTGGTTTGTTACTCTTGCCCGTCCGTGCCCCGTGCCAGCTACTAGGCTGGCGCCATGGAATCGTTGCCCAATGCTGCGCCCGGTGAATGGCTCAGGCCACTGTTGGATACCGTGTGGCATGACATGCACGCTGTGGTGCCTCGGGGCTTCCCCGCCTACGCCAGGATCTTCCATCCGGTGGTGCGGGACCGCCCCCGGGACACCGGCACGTGGCACGGGCATCCCCGAACGGACGTCTTCCCCCTCGACGAGGAACAGGTCCGCTGGTCTGTCGTGGCGGGTGCGTTCGGGACCAAGATGCACCCATTGGCGCAATTCCACCGACTCCTTGGGCAGGTACCCAACCGGCGGGAAGTCTTTGACAGCGAGGGCTGGCGTTATTCGGAACCCCTAACCGGCAACCTCGCACCGAACATACTGGCAGCACTGGCTGCCCGCCTCTGTGAACACACATCCACGCCAAACGAGGGGGTGTCCGCGATATGGGAAGGATGGGGAGGTCTGACAAGCTCCATCGGCCACGCTCAGCTCACTTTCTCAGACGACTCGACGCCTGGGGAAAATGCTCCCGATTCCGCCGCCCTGGACAGTGGGCCTGGTCAAGGCCTGCTACCGGCAGAGGTGATCAACGGCGAAACACTGACCCTGCCGGGCCGCGCCTATTACCTCTTCAATGCCGCCCCACAGTTTTACCGTGACCCGGGTTGGGTGAATCATGTGCCCTGGCACCATTCCCCACAATTCCCGCAGTCGCCGAGCATCCTATGGCCGGCGGACAGAAGCTGGGTCATGTTGACGGAAATTGACTTCGACTCCACGATAGTCGCGGGCAGGCGCGAACTCGTATCGGCACTAGTGCGGGATCCCGCCATCGAGGCACTGCCCCTGGATAAGGGAGCAGACCTGACGCGGGACGCTGACCTTCCAAACCGTCCCGAGCAACGGCCAAACGCTGGACTTCAGGCCCGGCCATAGCGCCGGTACCGTTGCTACCAACTCCTTAGACGGCCCACTGAGTCTGTCCCGAAAGGGATCCATGACCGCCGACACGAAACGCCGAGGCTAGTCGACGCACCGGATCGCGTCGCAGACGTTCACGGCTGGGCGTGACGCTCCAACGCGTCCAGAGTCGTCTCGGGCGATGTGTTGAAGCAGAAGGTGATTCCGGGCGATTCCGCATTGCACACGTTGATGATCCGTTCGAAGAGCTCGGTGTACTCCGGGATCATCCTGATGCCGCCCCCGATCATCACGAGGCCGAAACGGTCACGACCGAACGCCGAGCGAATCTCTGCTTCGGCCTCGTCCGGGGAGGTGCCGATCAGGCAGTTGACGGCGTCGAAGCCGGCGGCCGTAGTGGCCCCGAACCCCGCTTCGATCCGTTCGGTCATCGTGGCCTCGTCGAGGCCAGGAGGCAGCTTGCTATAGTCGAGGGCTCGCGCGTGGATGCCGATCATGAGGATTCGAGTCATGGGCCTCATTGTGGCATGCACGCCTCACCAAGGAATTAGCCAAACCGCACCACCAATCAGGCGGGCCCGCTGGATCCTTGCTCGACCCGCCCCGCCCCAGATGAGCTGTTCCTATAGTGCAGAGGACTCCTGACGTTCCGTGCAGACGACTTCGGAAAATGACATCGGTGGGCCGGCCCCAGGTTGCGACCGCCCGTTAGACGGTGGCTCAGCGGGCGCTCGGATGCCCCTAAGCCGATCCCTCAGCGGGACATAAGGGTGATTTGTGATTACGTTAAAAATCGTGGGTTAGCTTTTGATTGATCGTTGGGGTGCTCTGGGGATTGAGTAGGATCTGTACAGCAGTCCCTACCCTTAGGTAACTTTTTTGTACCCGAACGGTCGGGGCGGGCAAGGAATGCATCAGGATGCTCTCAACTTGCCCGCCCCATGTTACTGGTGTTGCTCTGGCCGTCTCAAGCTGTCCGACGACCAGGTGTTACTGATGTTGCGCTGGCCGTCTCAAGCTGTCCGACGACCAGGTGTTACTGATGTTGCGCTG
>NZ_JAQFIF010000021.1 GCF_029504395.1 Arthrobacter sp. ES3-54 | reverse complement strand
TTTTTGTTTGAGTCACGACCACAGGGCGGAACGGCCAGCACCTACTCTGCCAGCCAGTCCCAGACCAGCCACACCAATCCTCACAGTTCTTGTTGCCCGGACGGGACCGGGTGAAGGTGATGCGGTGCCGGATGCAGAACTCGAAGAGCTCGTTGTTGATGAACTCACTGCCGTTATCCGAATCGATGCCGATGACGGGAAACGGGAAGACCGCCAGGACGTGCTGCAGGGCCGCGAAGACGTGCTTCTGAGCCTTGTTCGGCACGGACCGGTTCACGGTCCAGCCGGTCGCGATATCCGTGACCGTGAGTGTGAAGCAGAACTGGCCGGAACTGTTGGACCCGTCGTGGCCGACCAGATCGATCTCCACGAAACCCGGCACCGCGTCGTCCCACTGGGCCCAGGTGCGGACCGGGATCTGGGACTTCAGCAACGATCCGGGCTTGGTATGGGAGCGGCCATGCGGCAGGAGCCTCGCCCGCTGGCCCGCCAGCCGCCGGTCGATGGTCGCCGCGCTCATGCGGGCCAGCAGCGCTGCCTGCCCGTCGGTGATGTCCAGGGCCTTCTCGGCCCGCAGCATCGGCACGAGATCGGGCAGCATCGGAGCCAGCAGCTTGCCCGCCGGGGCCCGCAGCACCGCCCAGCACAGCACGAGCCCGTCCTGCAGATCCGCCCCGTAAACCGGGGCACGCCCCGGCCTGACGGGCCGTGGCCGCGGCGGATCGAGCGCATGCCGCAACACCGCCCGGGCATGATCCCGATGCCAGCCGGTCAGCTCGACCAGCTCATCCAGGATCCGCCCCTTCCTGGCCCGGTCACCGGCCCGGTAGGACTCGGCCAGGTGCCTCGTGACAGCCCTGCGCTCACCCATCGTCAATCCCATCCCTCAAGGATGTCCGCGGCCAGCCTTCCCGGACCTTTTCCCATGAGGCAACGTATCCGGCTAAGCGGAGGTTTTTTATGAGTCAACTCGGCCACTGGTGATGGCGATGAGGCGGGCGTAGGCTTAAGGCGCCTGCAGGTAACCATCTGATGACGTCGGGTTGTTCGGGACATTGAAGTGTCCGAGCCTTCTCATAGCGAGATCGCGAAGGTACCTGCAGGCCCGAACGTCAGGCCGCCTTCCGGGTGGCAGGGCGTTTTTCTTTGTCGCCGTCACCGGGTCAGATTAGTCAGCGCGGCCAGTGGCTGGCACCGGTCGTTTTCCAACCGACCGGGGGAGCCCCCGTCGCGGGCAGCTCCCCCTTCCAGCAAGGTGCACGGCCAGGGCACTTTCCGTGGTTTTTCACAAGGTTGCCGACTAGGACGAATGGCGTAAAGTCTGCGACTCCGTCGCCTCAAGGACCTCATACGCGGACTCAACGTCAAGCTGGACCACGTACTTCAGGATGCACGCTCTCGGGAAATGGGTGGTGTCCAGGGCTTCACGCGGGTGCTCGCAAAGAGTTACGGACTACTCGAAGATTCTTGCACGATCACTGCGACGGCCCGACACCAGGTCACGACGCTTGCAAACCAATTGGCGCAATCGTACGCGGTGCCCTCGATCGGTCCCTAGGCTGCAGCAACCACATTGAGCCTGCCGCGCTTTAGCTTTTTGGCTTGGTACCGGAGTTGGCGCCGGTGCCGGGAGCCCGGCTGGTCTGCGGGTGATTGGCCAGGCGGCGTCCCCGGGAGGGGCGGCGCGGTGGAGTGGTAGGTGTGGCCGGTGGGGGTGGTCAGTTCGAGGGTGTGCCTGTTTCTGCTGTGCCCGGGCCCGGCTGCTGGTCCGGGTCCAGAGTCCGCGTGTTGTGCGCGTGCGGGGCGCGCTCTCCAGCCGGGGTTTTCTTTGGTGTGGTTGCAGGCTTCGCAGAGGCCGGCGCCGTTGGCCTGGGTGGTGGGCCCGCCATGGTGCCAGGGGATGATGTGGTCCAGGTGCCGGATCGGCGCGTCGCAGTAGGGGGTGCGGCAGGTGTCGTCCCTGGTCTGGATGAAGCGGCGCAGGCCGGGCGGGAAGATCCGGGCACGGGAGTCTATCGCGACGAGTTCGCCGGTGCCCGGGTGGGTGTAGAGCCGGCGGAGCCACACGGTGAAGGCGTTCTCATCGGCGCCGGACGCGGCACGGGGTCTACTGGGGCTGCCGGGTCCCGGGGATCCGCCGGCTGCACCGCCGGGTTCAGGGGGACCGCCGGGTCCCGGGGATCCGCCGGCTGTGCCGCCAGGTCCAGGCGGACCGGCTGTTGACTGGGCGGATTCCTGTGAGCCACCTTGTCCGGGTGAACCGACGCCGACGGCGCTGTATTTAGCCTTGGTGCCGTGGATGAGGGCGCGGGCCCAGCCGGCGGGGACGGTGCCGTAGCCGGGGATCCGGGCCGGTTCGGAGTCGGCCTGGAACAGGGTGCGGTCGGTCATGACGACCTGGATCTCGATCCCGGTGATCCCGCCCGGGGTGCCGGTGCTGCGTTCGACGAGGGTGTCGGCCATGGCCTGGCCGCGGCCCCTGGGGTCCCCGGCGGCCCGCAGGGTGTCGGCGTGCCGGCCCAGCGCGGTGTACATGCCGACGCCGGCGGTCATCGGGAGCAGGGCGGAGAGGTAGCACATGGTGTCCGGGGCCGGGCGGAGGCTGACATGCCGCTCGGACACGGCGTGCGCGGCGCGTTCGGTGACGGTGCGCGGGTCCAGCCGGTAGGCGGCGGCCCGGGCGGTGGCCACCAGCCGCCGGTCACCGGCCCCGGCCAGTGCCCCGGTGTCGGGCGCGAGGTCCGCGTCGACGGCGGCCCGGTCCGCGGCGGTCAGGCACGCGGTCTCGCGCACCAGCAGGGTGGCGCGCCATTCGTTCAGCTGCCCGGACTCGAGCGCGGCGAGGGTGTGCGGCATCTCGGTCACCAGGGCCTTGGCCAGGCCGAGGAGCCGGCTGCCCTTGGCGGGGGATTCGTGCCGGGCCAGGGCGATCTGCGCGCCGACCCCGGCGCCGCTCTGCTCCGCGGGCATCCCGGCCGCACGCTGGTCGCGGCGCTGGGAGGCATCAAAAGAGACGGCGATCCGGGCCTGCAGGGCCGCCGATGCCGACTTCACGTCCTCGAGTACCCGGATCTGGTCGATCATCCCCGGGCTGTCCGTGGCCGGACGGATCGCGGACACCATGCGGACCAGGTCCTCGACGGCCGCCGCCACAGTGACCGGCCCGGACGCCGCACCGCGCCCGGCGCGACGGAGGCCGGTCTCGCCGCCTCCTGCCGGAACCACTTCGGGCCCCTGATTGCCGTCCATGAATCAAGTCTCTTGCGGGGGTCTGACATTTAACGGAGAGCCAGGGCGGGCGGACAGGCGGCCGGTGGGGGTGGCCGCCGCATCCGTTGCCGCCGCACCTGCGCCGCCGGCAACGAAGCCTTCAGCGCCACAGTCCCCGGGGGCGGCCAGCCTGCGGCGCTGCAGTGCATCAGCGGCGATCCGGGCCTGCAGGTCGGCCAGGGCGGACTTCACGTCCTCCAGCTATCGAATCTGATCAAGTATCCCGGCACAGTCCGCGGCCCGGCGGAAGGTGGCGAATATTCGCATCACATCCGCGATCACCGCCCCAACGTTGTTCAGGTCCGCAGCCCTAACGCGCCCAGCAAGACTGATTAAACTGTCGCCGTCTCCGGCCTGAACCAGCGCCCGCAGACCCGGCCGGCCCTGTCTCAAAACACCGGCGCGGGTCCATCATAAAAGAGGGCGTCAGCTAGGCGCCCAGGCGGTATCGGGCGGAGGGTTGTCCATGAACCATAGGGAATCTATCGCGATGAGGATCGGCTCGCTGCCCTCGGACCGCCGCTCGCTGCTGAAGGCGGTCGGCATCGCGGGCATAGCCGGGATGCCATTGCTCGCCGCCTGCACGGCCCAAAATGCCCCCGCTGGAACCGGAAGCGGCGGCACTGGCGCCTCCGGTACGCCGTCGGCGTCGCTGCTTCCGGCGCCGGAACCGCAGGTCAAACCGCTTCTGGACCAACAGAAGGTGAACGGCGCTCTGGCCAAGCTGGACGGAATAGTCCAGGGCGCGATGGAGAGCACCGGCGTTCCCGGAGTCGCTGTGGCCGTGGTCTACCGGGACCAGATGGTGTACGCCAAGGGCTTCGGCCTGCGGGAGTCGGGCAAGCCCGAGACGGTGGACGCTGACACCGTCTTTCAAGTGGCCTCAGTGTCCAAACCCCTGGCCTCCACGGTTGCGGCCGTGGCCGTGAGCCGAAAGGCCATCTCCTGGACGGACCCGGTGATCAACCACAGCCCGGGCTTCGCACTGAAGGACCCCTACGTGACGCGAAACGCCACGGTCGCCGACTTGTTGTCACATCAAGGCGGCCTAAGCACGGGGGCGGGCGACCTGCTGGAGGATCTCGGATTCGACCAGGCCTACATCCTCAGCCACCTCAATCAGCAGCCGCTGGACTCCTTCCGGGCGAGCTACAACTACAGCAACTTCGGCTACACGGCAGGTGCGCTGGCTGCTGCAGATGCCATGAAATTGCCTTGGGCAGACCTCGCCGAGGAAGTCTTGTTCAAGCCCCTGGGCATGACATCCACGAGCTATCGCCACGCGGACTACGAAAAGGCGTCGAACAGGGCGCTGATCCACGTGCCCGCCGGTAACAAGTCCTGGGTGGCCAAATACAGCCGGGACGCCGACGCCGAGGCGCCCGCCGGCGGGGCCAGCTCCTCCGTGCATGACCTGGCCCGGTGGATCCGCCTGCAGCTCGCCGACGGCAGCTTTGAGGGCAAGGAGGTTGTCGCTCCGGACGCGCTAGGTGTCACGCATGTCCCGCACGCGGTATCGGGCCCTCCCGCGACACCGGCGGCCCGCACCCGCTTCTACGGCCTGGGCTGGAATGTCTCCTACGACGACCACGCCCGGCTCATGCTCGGGCATTCGGGGGCCTTCAGCCTTGGTGCCGCGACCGCCGTCTCGCTGCTCCCCGGCGAGCAGTTGGGCATTGTGGCCCTGACCAACGGCCGGCCGCAGGGCATCCCCGAAGCCATCTGCGCGTCATTCCTGGACACGGCCCAGAACGGCGCCCCGACAGTGGACTGGTTCGGATTCACCGCGGGCGCCTTCCAGAAGATCGATGAGGCGGAGAAGCCAAAAGTCGACTACTCCCAGGCGCCGCAGCGGGTCCAACCGGCGCGCGGCAACGATTTCTACGTTGGCAAGTATGCGAACTCCTACTACGGCCAGCTCAACGTCGCCGTCGAGAGCGGCGTGCTGACCCTTGAGCTGGGTCCTGCCGGCAGGACCACCAAGTTTCCGCTCAAACACTTCG
The DNA here is from genome assembly GCF_029504395.1 of Arthrobacter sp. ES3-54. Classification (GTDB taxonomy): domain Bacteria; phylum Actinomycetota; class Actinomycetes; order Actinomycetales; family Micrococcaceae; genus Arthrobacter. The sequence continues at coordinate 43,550 of NZ_JAQFIF010000021.1, read as the reverse complement.
ACGGCGACACCTTCAGCTTTGAATCCATCGGCGAGAACGCCAACGGCCTTGCGGGGGCAATCTTCGCCCCTGGCGCGGACGGCGCCGCCCCCGGCGCCGGCGGAACGGCGTCGAGCGTCAGGCTCGATTTCTACGATCAGACCGGACTGGGCACCTTCACCCGCGGCTGAGCCTACTTTCGTGCGCCGTAAGCTTCTAGGGCGAGCACCCCCGAGCCAAGGAACCCATGCCGATCAACAGACAGTCACTCAAGGAAGACGGGTTTACGGGGTTTAGGACTCTCGCAGCGCTGGACATCAACCGGATCCCGCAGCGGACCGGGATCTTCGCCGTGCTGCAGCCTGCAGGCTATGAGCCGCGGTTTCTGCCCAGGAGCACAGCAGGGGTCTTCAAGAAGAAGGACCCTTCCGTCCCGGAGCCGGCACTGACCGCCGAGTGGGTTGACGGCGCCGACGTCGTGTATCTCGGGAAAGCGGGCGCCGGCAGCAAGGGCAACCGCGGCCTTCGCCGGCAAATCCAGGAATTCATCGATTTCGGCAAGGGCAAGCCGCCGGGCCACTGGGACGGCAGGCTCATCTGGCAGCTCGCCGATCCCGGCTCCCTCCTGGTTGCCTGGAAGGAGCTGCCCGCGGAGGCAGTCATTGAAGCGGAGGCCGCATACCACGCCCGGTTCCGCGACGACTACGGCCGGCTGCCGTTCGCCAACCTCGTCCAGGCCAGGGTCAAAGGCAAATAGCCATCGGCAAACAAGTCAAAGGTCTGTAGCAGTCAGCTACTGACCGCCGTGGGTGAACCGTCCCGCCACCAACGTGGCGGCCACCGGCATCGCGGCAAATTCCGCGGCGGAAACCGTCAGCGGGTCGCCGTCGAGCACGGCAATATCGGCTGGGTCCCCCACCCGGAGCCGGCCGCGACCGCGGGTCGAGGCCGTGAGCGCCTCCTGGCGCGAGAGCGCCTGCTCGGCATGCCATGGCCCGCGGCCATCCTGCCGGTCCCGCGCCGTGGCGGCGGACATGGCGGTCCACGGGTCCAGCGGGGCCACCGGGGCGTCCGAGCCAAGGGCCAGCGTCGCACCGGCGGCTACCAACGAACGGAGCGGGAAGGACCGGTCTGTACGCCCTGGCCAGTTCGCCTCGGCGGCGTCCCGATCGTCGAGGGCATGCGCAGGCTGGACGCTCGCGGTCACACCCAACCGGCCGAAGCGGGTGAAATCCTCGCTCCGGACAAACTGGGCATGTTCCACCCGCCCGGCAATGCCCGCCGCCTCAAACGCATCCAGCGCGACCCGGTTGGCGGCGTCGCCAATCGCGTGGACCGCCGGCACAAAGCCCGCCTGCTGCGCCCGGACCAACAGGGCAAGCAACTCCGCCTCGTTCACCGTCAGCAGGCCGTGACCGCCGTTCGGATACGGGTCAACGCAGTACGCGGTGCGGGTATTGAGCGAGCCGTCGATCAGCACCTTCAATGGGCCCACGGTCAGGAGCCCGCCGCTGCCGGCCACCGCCAAACCTGTCCGCAGCCCCTCGGCCACGGCCCGGTCCAGGTCCTGTGGGTAGACTCCCGCCTCAACCCGCAGGGCAGCGAAGCCGCCGGAGATCCGCCGGAGCCAGGCGTCGCGGTTCCAGTTCATCTCGAAGTCCACGATCCCGACCACGCCCCGCGCCGCAGCAGCCCGTCCCGCCTGCCGCACCCACGGATCCACCACCGTATCCGGAAGCTGGCCAAGCTGGCGGGTCAGGGCGAACGCCGGATCTTCCCGGAGCAGCCCGTCCGCGTCCACACGCACCCCGTACCGTTGGGCCGCTGCTGAGTTGAGCCAGACACAGTGGAGGTCGTGGCTGATCAGCGCCGCCGGCCGGCCGCGCGTCACGCCATCGAGGAGCGCCAAGCTGGGCAGGTCCGGCCAGACGGCATCGCGGAAACCGACGCCCACCAGCGTCTGGACGGCTCCCGGAGCCGCAGTGCCGCCCCCGACCCCAGCGCCGCCGCCGACCCCAGTCACGGCGCCGGCGACGAGGGTCTCGGCGACAACGGTCTCGGCGAGATGGGACCCGACGACGGCGGCCGCCTCGCGCGCCGAGCCGGCGGCGGAGAGGTCAAGCCGGTTGGAGGCCAGCGCCCACTGCGTCATGTGGACATGCTCATCCCACAGCCCCGGAATGATGTAGCGGCCGACCAGGTCCACCACGCGCGTTGCGGCGGGGACCGCAGGCGAGTCGTGGTGCGACGGGATGATCGCAGAGACGGCGCCGCCGCAAAGATGAACGTCGAAGCATATTTCGTCCCCGGGTTGCCGCACCGCGGCCAGTACGAGGTCCGGCGCGAGGCAGGGATCGAGCGGAGCAGACATAGAAACAGGCTAGGCGTGCACCGCCCTTGAACCTAAAGTCGAGCACCTAAACCCGAGAACCTGAAGTCGAGAACCCCAAAATCGAGCGCCTCAACCCGCAGGACCCAAACACACACACGGGACTTTCGCCCCTTACCCCTGCCATGCCCGCCCACCAAGCTAAATGTGGTGAGGTTCCTGCACGGCCAGTTGGGGGTCGTAGTTGAGGGGGGAACCGCCTCAGGTAATGCAGCACGGTCTCACCGCGAATTGGGGAAGGAAATGGCGTTGGCACTTTCCGGCTTCAGCAGGAAAAGGCAGGAGGCCGCGGCCACATGACCATGCACCACCATATGCACCATCATTCCGGGGACCCCAAACTCAAAGTTCTTATCCGCCTGAACGCCGACGCCGAATCAGCTCGGATCGAGGTGCATGGCGTGGTGACCGCAGCCAACGTGCGGGCACTGTATGTGGTTTGCCGCCGCGTCACTAGCAAGCTTCCCAGCTTTGAGCTTGTGCTCGACCTCGCCCATGCCCGGGTGTCGGCCGCCGCGATCGAGGAACTCCGTGAGCGCGCCCGCGCCTCGCTGATGTATTCGGGGATCGACGGCACGGAGACACCGTGCCGTCTCCGCCTTGTGGACCCTTTGGTCATCCTCAAGACCAAGGAACACGTATGAAAGCCCTCGTTTACGGCGGCCCCGGGGAGAAATCGTGGACCGACGTCCCCGATCCCACCATCCAGAGCCCAAGCGATGTGATCGTCAAGGTGGACACCACCACCATCTGCGGCACCGATCTGCACATCCTCAAAGGCGACGTCCCCACCGTGGCCAAGGGCCGCATCCTAGGCCACGAGGGGGTCGGCACCATCACGGAGATCGGGGCGTCCGTCACCAGTCTCAAGGTTGGCGACCGCGTGATCATTTCCTGCATCAAGTCCTGCGGACACTGCGCCAACTGCAAGACAGGCCTGTATTCGCACTGCCTGGGCGAGGAAGGCACGTCCGGCATCGGCTGGGTTTTCGGGCACCTGATCGACGGCACCCAAGCCGAGTTCGTCCGCGTCCCGTACGCCGAGAACTCCCTGCACCTCCTGCCTGAGGGAGTCAGCGACCAACAGGCCGTCATGCTCTCCGACATCCTCCCCACCGGCTTTGAGATCGGTGTGCAGTACGGCAGGGTCAAGCCCGGCGACACGGTGGCCGTGATCGGCGCCGGCCCGGTCGGACTCGCCGCGATCTGTACCGCCGGACTTTACGGCGCCGCGACGATCATCGCCGTCGACCTCGACGCGAACCGGCTCGAAAAATCCCGCGAATTCGGCGCCACTGATGTGGTCCTCTCCAGCGCCCCCGACTGGAGGGAACAGGTGATGGTCCTGACCGACGGGCAGGGTGTGGACGTCGCGATCGAGGCCGTGGGCATCCCGGCGACGTTCACGATGTGTACCGAGATCGTGCGGCCCGGCGGCAACGTGGCCAACGTGGGCGTCCACGGCAAGGCCGTGGAACTGCATGTCGAAGACCTCTGGATCCGGAATATCAACATCAGCATGGGCCTGGTGAACACCAACACCACCCCCATGCTGCTCAAGCTCGTCGCACAACAAAAAATCCCCGCAGACAGTTTCGCGACCCACCACTTCATCTTTGACGAGTTCATGGAGGCGTACGACACTTTCGCCCGCGCCGCGGAGACGAAGGCCCTCAAAGTGGTGATCACGGCATGAAAGCGTACTTTGTCTACAGCCCTGGCATCGTGCGGCGCCGGCCAACGGCAGTCAAGGCGGCCGCCTGCGACACACGCCTGCGCACTTTCAGCCACGGCGACGCCGTCACAAAGACTGCGCGCGTCCTCCGTGCCGCCGGTGCCGACATCATCGCCGAAGCCAAACCGTTCCTGACCTGGCGCGGGCGGTAGCGGCCCGGGCCGCCAGCTTCCGGAAGTCCCGCCCAGCCGGGCGTGGCAAACGGACCATCTGAAAGGACGGCGGCCATGAAAGCAGGCCGGATTGTCATGCTGGTGATCGGCTCGCTGTGCGCGCTGGTCGGTCTGGGACTGCTGGCGGGCGCCGGCGTCTCGGGCTGGGTCAATTACCAGCAGCGGGACGGCAGGTACTTCATCACGCCGTCGGAGCAGTTCTCAGGCAATTCCTACGCGCTGACGACCCCCCGGCTGGACCTCACGACCGGAGGTGGCGTGAACGACGGCGTCCCCGTGGACTTTGCGGGCAGCGTGCTGCTCCGCGGTTCCACCACCGATCCCGGCAAGGAAATCTTCATCGGAATTGCCCCGCGGGCCGATGTTGCGGCGTATCTGGCCGGTGTCCAGCGCACCGAAATCGTCGACGTCAGATTCCGCCCCTTCCGGGCGCTGTACCGCGACGTCAGTGGTGCCAAAATCCCGGCCGATCCGGCACAGCAGAACTTCTGGGCCGCGACTGCCACGGGCCCGGGGGAGCAGGAACTGACTTGGGACCTTCGCTCCGGGGCTTGGGCCGCAGTGGTCATGAACGCCGACGCGAGTTCCCCGGTGAGCGTGAATCTGCAGGCCGGGGCACGCACGGACCTGCTCTTGCCGGTATTCATCGGGCTGCTGATCGGCGGCCTGTTGATGCTGCTGATCGGGGTGCCGCTGATCGTGCTGGGCGCCGCAGGACTCGGCCGTAGCGGGCCGGGCCAAGGCGGAACGGGCAGCGGCGTCCCTCCTGGCTACCTGCCAGCCCAGCCGCATCCTGCGGGTGCCTACCCGCGCGGGGCCGCCCCCGGCCAGCAGAACACCTCTGCCCCGCCTGGTGCTGTAGCGGCTTACGCTGCCGCGCCCGGAACTCAGTATCCGGTGACTCCCTATCCGGTAACGCCGGGAGCGACTACACCGTACGTTTACCCCGCACGCCTCCACGGCTACCTGGACCCGAATCTCTCACGGTGGATGTGGCTCGTGAAATGGTTCCTGGCCATCCCGCACTGCGTCATCCTGTTCTTCCTCTGGTTCGCTTTCGGCGTGGTCACGATCGTGGCATGGTTCGCGATTCTGTTCACGGCGCGCTACCCCCGCTCGCTGTTCAATTTCAATGCCGGCGTGATCCGCTGGAACTGGCGCGTGGCCTTCTACGCCTTCAGTGCGATCGGCACGGACGTCTATCCGCCCTTCACGCTGGCTCGCACCGATTACCCGGCGGACTTCGACGTCGACTATCCCGAACGGCTATCCCGCGGCCTGGTGCTGGTGAAATCTTGGCTGCTGGCCATTCCGCATCTGCTGATCATCGGCGTGCTGACGGGGACCGCGACGACGTGGGTTTTCCAGGGCGGCGAGTGGGAACAGCAAAGTGTGGGCATCTCCCTCCTGGGGCTGCTGGTCCTCATTGCCGGCGTGATCCTGTTGTTCACGGGTCAATACTGGCGGGGGATCTTCGACCTCCTACTCGGCCTGAACCGCTGGATCTACCGCGTGATCGCCTACGTTGCCCTCATGCGGGACGAGTATCCGCCGTTCCACCTGGATATGGGTCCCATCGATCCGGGCGAGCTGCCGGTGCCGGCCTACGCCGGCCCCGCAGGGGGCCCCGCAGGGGGACCCGCGGTCGGACCGGCGGCAGGACCCGCGGCAACCGGACCCGACGGCGGACCGCCCGCTCCCAGGCCCTCGGACGGAGCAGCCGGCGCAGTCGGTGAAGGCCCCCGCGGTGAAGGACCCGCGGCAGCCGGACCCGACGGCGGACCGCCCGGTCCCAGGCCCTCGGACGGCGCAGTCGGCTCAGCCGGTGAAGGCCCCCGCGGTGAAGGCCCCGGAGGGCCGCCCAAAAGCTAGTGCCGTGCAGCGTTGACGACGCCCCCGGGCCTTATGACCGGATCGGAGCTGTCAAGGAAGCCGGTTCAGATCGAGCTGCTCTTCGGCGGCCAGGAGGAAAGTGCGCTCTTGCGCAGTCATGGTCCCGCCGGACGCAAGCTCGGCATCCCAGACTTCAACGATCATCCGGTGCAGCCGTTCCCCGGTTGGCGCGGCGGGGTCGCTTTCGAGGAGGCGGTCGGCGCCTGCATGCTGAAGGACCCGGTCCCTGATGGGTTCGACGCCGGCGAGGGTGTCGGTCGCCCAGCGGGCCTGCCGTTTGAGGCGGGTATGGCCGGCCACGGCGGGGACCGTCAAGCCCGCCCCGCCCAGGATGAGGGTGAGCATCTCCACGACCCGGATGATGGTGTCGGAGGGCACGGGGATGGCCAGAAGCGCCGGGATCGGGACGAAGAGCAGTCCGATCGTGAACTTAATCGTCACGAACAGGGCGAGAACGCTAGCGGCGCCGACCATGGTGAACCCGACCTTGAATGACCGGCGCATCCTCGGGATATAGCGGAAGCACGCGACGGCGACCCCGAAGCACACCCACCCTGTGTAGGCGATCAGCACGGCGGAAAACAGGGCGGCTGGCAGGCGCTCATGGTAAAGCCCCCAGCTGTCGGTCGTCGTGGTGGGGCCAGTCAGGACGAAGAACATCAATTCCAGCGCCAGCGTGAGAGTCAGCGGCAGGGAGACCACGAGTGCCCGGCGCGTGCCGGCCGGGACGATCGCCTCGAGGACTGAACGCCGGAGGTACCAGAGGCTGAAGATCATCGAGGAATGCAAGGCAAGCTTGGCCAGATTGATTCCGCCGATGTGGGCATCGACCGCGGCGTATACGGCCGGCGACATCAGCACCGAGCCGGCACCGGCGAACAAAGCCGAAAGGAACACGGTATCGCGGCGGTTCCGCATCATGGCCGGGATCCGGGCCGCGGCGAGAACGAAAAGGACCGCGGCTGCGACGAGCTGGATCATCCGAAAACCGATCCAAAGTTCCCCGGCTGGCCGCCCGAGCGGTCCTGGGAACGTCGGATGCGTGCGGCGAGACGGTCCGCCAGGAGCTCCGCGGCGACCTCGAACTCATTGAGGAAATCGGCCCGCTTGAGTGCCCTGACGACGCGCTCCGGATCCAGGTCCGGGAAGAACGTGCCGGCATATTCGGCGGACACGATGTCCTGCTCGTGATGCAGGATCATATGGGCGAACTCGTGGAGGACAATCTGCTGCCGGTGGACTTCGGAGGCGGCCCGGGCGTGCAGGATCAGGTCCATGTGGTCCAGTCCGAACCACAGCCCGCAGACCTTGTCCGTTGCCCCTTCGATGGGTTTGATGACGATCTTGCGGTTCCGCTGTCGTTCAAGGTGCGCCTGGATTGATGCCGGGGACACCGGCTCGCTGAGGGAGAGGCTTGCTTCTGCTTCCCGTGCCCGCGACCGGGCGGCGCCGTAATCCATGTACCGAGTCCTTGGCTGTTGATAGAGCGTCAGCGTGGACACGCCACTTCCTGACGGCCAAACCTCGCCAGAAGCATATCAGTGCAGGTCAGAGCGAGGTTAGGTGCGCTGGGATGTCAGGGTCGGTCAGAATCCCCGCGGGAGGTCTCGTCGGAATCCCCGCGGGAGAGCTGCTCGTCGATCAGATCGCGGATCTGGAGCAGGGTTTCCGGGGAGAGCCCGTCCAGCTGGCGGGCTGCGAAGTTGCGCACCTTGTTGACCCGCATCGAGGCGAGCAGTTCAAGCTGCGCCTCCACCCGGGGCGGAAGCTCTTCGTCGCCGTCGATCAGGTAGTTCTCGCTTACACCGAAGAACTTGGCCAGATTCTGCAGGAGTCCGACCTTCTTGACGGCCGGTCCCGTGCCCGATCGCATGTAATGCCACCGGGCGCGGGAGAGCGGCGTCCCGGCAGCGGACATGGCGTCCCGGACATCGATGAACGTGACTTTTCGGCCCTCGGCTTCGGCGGTGTCCAGCAAGATGTTCAGCTTGCGGGCAAGGGCTGGACCCGGCGCGGAGGTCGGCTGGTCGTCGCTCACAGTGGCTTCTTTCATCGGACAAAATTCGTCGGGCGCGGGCTTGTCACAAATCGTCAGGTCGCCTGCGAGTCTAGCAGATTGGACATGTCCAATATTTTCCGGGTAGGCTCACACAAGAAATTGGACGTGTCCAATTTCTTGTGTGCTGGGGCGGATACAGCCCGCCCGGCACGTCGTGGTTCGGTCAGGAGTGTGCATTGGGGGGACGCCTGGCCGGGTCCCGGCGTCGCAATCGTCCCCGCCACGCCGCGGGCAGCGCCGGTCCGCGCGGCTGCCGGTCCTCTTGCCACCGGCCCTCCGCAAGAACATAGTTGAGGGAATTCACGAACTCCGCGGCACTAGGCAGGCGACCATGCTGAATATCGGGATTCCGGAAAACGGCTTGCTTCACGGCAAGACCGCCCTGATCTACGGCGGCGGAGGAGCGGTCGGCGGGGCGGTGGCGAGGGCTTTCGCGGCCGACGGCGCCACGGTCCACATCGCCGGGAGGACCGAATCGCGGCTGGAAAAAGTAGCCCATGACATTCGCGAGGCCGGCGGCACTGCCGAAACCGCCGTCGTCGACGCGCTGGACGAAGAGCAGGTGGATGCCTTCGTAAGCCGGGTGGCGAAGAAGAGCAAGAGGATCGATATCTCCTTCAATGTGATCTCGTTTGGCGACGTGCAGGAGCCACTCATGGAGATCGACGTGGATGACTTCACCCGGCCCATCACGCTGGCCGCGCGTACGCACTTCCTGACCACCCGCGCGGCCGCCGCTTACATGGTCAAGCAGCGCTCCGGCGTCGTGCTCATGTTCGGCGGCTCCGGTCCGCAGACCATCCCGGGCCTGGGCGGGTTCAAGGTGGCGCTGGACGCGATGGAAGGGCTGCGCCGGCAGTGGGCCCTCGAGCTGGGAAAACACGGCATCAGGGTGGTCACCATGGTCACCGGCGGCATTATCGAAACCATCCCCTGGCAGGCCGAGGGCCGCGAGGAGATCGTGGTGGAGATTGCCAGGGCCGCGCACTTGAACCGCACGGCCACGCTGGCGGACGTCGGAAACGTGGCCGCCTTCATCGTCTCGGACAAGGCGGCGGCCATCACCGACGCAACCGTCAATATCTCCGCTGGCGCGATCGTGGACTACTGACGCCGGCTAGGCCACCAGGTTGGCTGCGGCGCCATCCATGTGTTCGAGGACCGTTGTGCGGGCCAGTGTCGCGTCGCCGGTCTCGATCGCGGCGACGATGTCGTGGTGCCGGTCCACGCTCATGTTCTTGACGGCCCGTTCGATCCCGGCAAACATGATGGACATCCGAATGGAGCCTTCAAGCGACTCCCAGGAGTGCAGCAGGGTCTCGTTTCCGGTGAGCCGGCACAGGGTCCGGTGGAATTCGAGATCGGATTCAATCCGTTCCTCCAGGCTCGCCTCGGCGGCCGCGGCCATGGCGTCGACGGCCGAGCGCAGGGATGCAATCACCGAGGCCCGGTCCGGCAATTCACACAGCGTCCGGACCGCGAGCGATTCCAGCGCCGCTCGGACGGCGAAGATGTCCCGGATTTCCTTGCTGTCCAGGTGCCGCACGGACAACCGGCCGCGCGGTCCTGCCGAGAGCAGTCCTTCCTGTTCCAGCTGGCGCAGGGCCTCGCGCAGTGTTCCCCGGCTGATCTGGAGCATGTCGGACAGTTCGGTCTCCACCAGATGCCGTCCGGGCTCTAATTCACCGCTCGTGATGGCCGTCCGCAGCGCGGATAGCGCCTGCTCGCGGAGGCTCTTCTTTTCCAGTCCGAGAAGCGGGGCTGTTGCTCCGGCCATGGCTTGTCCTCACTGTCAGTGGTCAACTGTCTACAGTTGGTCTGTTAACAGTTGATGATACGGCACGGACGCGGGACCGGCAGCTGCCGGCCCCGCGCGTCTTCAGGCAAGCTCGGCGAGTACCTTGGCGACGATCCTCTGCACCGAGAGCCCGTAGCGTTCGTGCAGGGTGGGCAGCGCGCCGGCGTCGAGGAATTCGTCGGGTAGCGCCACCGGCACCACCCGTTTGCCCAAGCCCGCGGTGACCACGGCCGAGGCGACGGTCTCGAAGAGGCCGCCCACCACGCTGTGGTTCTCCAGCGTGACCGCGAGGCGGTCCGTATTCAGCTCGGCGAGGACCGTCGCGGCGTCGAACGGCTTGATGGTGGGGGCATGGACCACCGCGACATCCACGTGGTGCGCCGCCAGCGCCTCGGCCGCCTGAAGGGCCCGCATGGTCATCAGCCCGCTGGAGATGAAGACGACGTCGCGGCCCCCGCGTAGGACTTTGGCCTTGCCGAGTTCGAACTTGTAGTCGTACTCGTCCAGCACGGTGGGGACGTTGCCGCGCAGCAGGCGCAGGTATGTGGGCCCCTCGCTGGCAGCCAACTGCGGGACCGCCTGCTCGATGTCCAGCGAGTCGCAGGGGTCCACGATGGTCAGGTTGGGCATGCCGCGGAAGATCGCCATGTCCTCGGTTGCCTGGTGGCTTGGTCCGTAACCGGTGGTCAGCCCGGGGAGCCCGCCGACGATATTGACGTTCAGGTTCGGCTCGGCGGCGTCCAGGCACAGGAAATCGTAGGCGCGCCGGGCGGCAAACACCGAGTACGTCGACGCGAAGGGGACCAGGCCCGTCTCGGCCAGGCCTGCGGCAGCGCCGAACAGCAGCTGCTCGGCCATGCCCATCTGGAAGAAGCGTTCCGGGAAGGCCTGGGCGAAGATGTGCATGTCCGTGTATTTGCCCAGGTCCGCGGTCAATCCCACGATCTTGTCGTTCTCCTGCGCGGCCTTCACCAGGGCGTGCCCGAACGGCGCGGACATGGTCTTCTGGCCCGGATCCGCGAAGGAGGCGATCATGGCCGAGGTCTTCAGCTTCGGGGTGGTGGCGGTGCTCATCGTTCGGGCTTCCTTTCGTATCCTGCGCTGAGTTGTTCGCGGCAGATCTGCCATTCGTGTTCCTCAATGCGCATGAAGTGGGCTTTTTCGCGATCTTCCAGGAGCGGGACGCCGCGGCCCACCTTGGTGTCGCACAGGATCACGGAAGGACGTCCGACGGCGGCGGCTTGGGCGGCTGCGTTGTCGAATGCGGCCAGCAGCGCGCCGACGTCGTTCCCGTCCACGCGCTGGGTGTACCAGCCGAAGGCTTCCCATTTCTCGGTGACGGGCTCGGTGCGCAGCACGGTGTCCGTCTTGCCGTCGGCCTGCAGGGCGTTGATGTCCACCATGGCGGTCAGGTTGCCGAGCTGGTGGTGGTGGGCGCCCATTGCGGCCTCCCACGTGGAGCCTTCGTCGAGTTCGCCGTCGGAGAGGAAGTTGTAGACGCGGGCGGCCGAGCCCTGGTACCGCAGGCCCAGGGCGGCGCCGACGGCGATGGAGAGACCGTGGCCAAGGGAGCCACCGGAAATCTCCATGCCGGGGGTGTAGGTGGACATCCCTGACATCGGCAGCCGGGAATTATCCGAGCCGTAGGTCTCGAGCTCCTTGACGGGGATGATTCCGGCCTCGGCGAGAGCCGCGTAGTGTCCGATCGCGTAGTGGCCGGTGGAGAGCAGGAACCGGTCACGTTCCTCCCACTCGGGGTTCTCGGCGCGGAACCTGAGCTGGTCCGCGTAGACAGCGGCGAACATGTCGGCCGCGCCGAGGGCCTGGCCGACATAGCCCTGGCCCTGGACCTCGCCCATGGTCAGTGCGTGGTGCCGGATCCGGAAGGCTGCCGCCTGGACCCGTGCAGTCCGCTCCGTTGCTGATTCGCCGGAGATCTTGCCGGGCTTGTGCAGTTCGTCGATGGCGGCCATCAGGCGTTCACCGCCTGCGGGGTGTTTTTGGTGGCCTCGTCCGCGAGCTTGCGCTCGCGCTTGCCCCAGGTTTCACGGGTGGCGACGGCGGCCCACAGTCCGATTGCGGCGTAGGTGCCGAAGAGCAGCGCCGGTCCCATCCACCCGAAGCTGACGAACAGCAGCGTGGTGATGAACGGGGTGAAGCCGGAGACCATGGCGGAGATCTGGTAGGCCAGCGAGGCGCCGGAGGCGCGGGTCTTGGCCTGGAAGAGCTCCGGGAACCAGGCGCCCTGGGCGCCGGCCAGGGAGTTCTGGCAGACGGCGTAGGAGATCACGAGGGTGGCGATGATGAAGATGAACAGGCCGGTGTTGACCAGCAGGAACATCGGGACGGCGAACAGTACGGCGAAGGCTGTGGACCAGATGTAGAGCGGCCGGCGGCCGATCCTGTCCGTCAGCCGGGCCCAGGCCTGGGTTGCGAAGATGCCGATGGCGGAGGCGATGCACAAGGCCACGAGTGTCTGGGTCTTGTCGGCCAGGTGCTGGCTGTTCAGGTAGGAAATCATGTAGGTGACGGAGACGGCGTAGCCTGCGGTCTCGGCGATGCGGAGGCCGATGCCCTTTACGATATTGCGCCAGTCGGTCCTGATGACCTCGACGATGGGTGACTTCACGATGGCGCCGCTGTCCTTGACCTCGTCAAAGACGGGGGACTCGGGAACCTTGGAGCGGATGATGAGGCCGACGATTACGAGCACGATGCTGGCAAGGAAGGGAATTCGCCAGGCCAGTTCGCCGCCGAGGTTCACGCTGACCAGGAACACGAGGTTGGCCAGCAGCAGCCCCACCGGGAAGCCGGCCTGCACGATGCCGGTGTATTTCCCCTTTGACTTCCAGGGTGCGTGCTCGTAGCTCATGAGGATCGCGCCGCCCCATTCCGCACCGAAGGCCAGGCCCTGGACGATGCGGACGAACACGAGCAAAGCGGGTGCGAGCAGGCCGACCTGGCTGTAGGTGGGGAGCAGGCCGATCAGGAAGGTGGCGACGCCCATCAGGATCAGCGAGGCCACGAGGACGGGCTTGCGGCCGAGCTTGTCGCCGAGATGGCCACCGATGATGCCGCCGATCGGGCGGGCCGCAAACCCCACGCCAAGCGTGGCGAACGCGGCGAGAGTTCCCGTCACCGGATCGCCGGTGGGGAAGAACGCCGTGCCGAAGTACAGGGCCGCGGCCGTACCGAAACCGATGAAGTCATAAGTTTCGATGACGGCGCCGACGCCGGAGCCGATCGCGACGCGCCGGGCCTCTTTCGTGCCGTGCACCGGGCCCCGCATGGTGAGAGCTTCGTTGCTCATGTCAATCCCTTTCGAAGAGAGCTGCCGACGCTTCCGCACCGGCACTGTCGACTGTTAACAAATGATATGCCAGTGTGACCCGCGCCATAAACAATGTCAACAGTCAACTTCAAAGGTTGACTGTTGACAGTTGAATTTGTAGTGTGGTCCATATCACCACCGCCTCCGGGCGCGACCAGAGGATCAACGACGATGTTCAATTCCCGACTGGGCTGCTCGTCCATCAGCTTCCGCCACCAAGACCTGCCCGAGGCCCTGCGCACCATCGCGGACCTCGGCTTCGAGGAAATAGATCTCGGAGCCCTCCCCGGAGTGTGCGACCACGTTCCCTACGACCTCGACGCCGATGCCGTCAGCGCCGTGACGGCCGAGGTCGTCGCCTCCGGGCTGCGGGTCCGGTCGGTCAACGGGGACATTGGGGACCTGAACGCCGTGCTCGACGCCGACGCACAGTCAGCGCGGGACCGGCACCTTGACGCCCTCCTCACTCTGGCGGCCGGCACCGGCGCCAAGGCCTTGGTCCTGCCCTGCGGCGCCCTCGGCCGCGAGCCCGTCCGCGGCCTCGACGAGGACCTGGACACCGTTGCCGGGCAACTCATCGCCGCCAAGCAGTGGGCGGACGGGTTCGGCGTCGAACTCTGGACCGAATCACTGCACTTCCTGCGGTTCTGCTGGAACGTGGAGCGCGCGGAACTGCTGGCCCAGCGGCTGGCCGGCTCCGGCGTCGGGATCGTTATGGACTTCAGCCATATCGTGGCCGCCGGCGAGGACCCGCTGGACTACCTCACACGCCATCAGGGCCGGATCGCCCACGTCCACCTGCGCGATGCCGTGCCGGGGAACATCAACCTCAGCATCGGCAACGGCCAGGCCGATTTCGCCGCCGGACTGGCCGCCCTCGCGGCCGATGGCTACACCGGCCACTTCTCCCTGGAGCTGGAGACCCGGGACGTCACCCACGGGGAACGCCCGGCCGCGGCCGCCAAGGCCGCCAGCTTCATCACAGACCTCATCTGACTATCGGTTGCTCCGTAGCGGCCGTTTTGGACCATCAAAACGGCGCTTGTGGAGCAATCGATCCCATCAATAGACACAACACCCAATCAAGGAGCATCATGAGCACCATCCAGCGCACCGCCGTCCTCACCGGGGCAACCTCGGACCGGGGCATCGGCATCACCACCGCCCGCCGCTACGCCAGCCAGGGCTGGGCCGTGGTGATCCTGGACCTCGACGGCGAGAAGTCCGCCAAAGTCGCAGCCGAGATCGGCAACGAGTTCAACGTTCCGGCGTTTGGCTACGAGGTCGACGTCGTCAGCGAGGACTCCGTGACAGCCGCGTACAACGCCGTGGCCGCAGAGGTCAGCTCCGGCAGCCTCCCCGCCGTCGGCGCCCTGGCCAACATCGCCGGCATCACCTCCCCGGTGCCGTTCCTCGAGACCACACTGGACCTCTGGAACAAGGTCATGGCCGTGAATGCCACCGGAACCTACCTGGTGACGAAGGCCTTCCTGCCGGACATGATCGCCAGCGGCTGGGGCAGGATCGTGAACATGTCCTCCGTCTCCGCCCAGCGCGGCGGCGGCGTCTTCGGCAAGGTCCCGTACTCCGCAGCCAAGGCCGCCATCCTGGGCTTCACCAAGGCCCTGGCCCGTGAAATCGGCAGCACCGGCGTGACCGTCAATGCCATCACCCCCGGCGCCGTGGACACCAACATCCGCGTAGGCAGCACGGATGAGCAGGAGGCGGCCATCAACGCCGGCATCCCGCTGGGCCGCAACGCCAGCACCGAGGAAATCGCTGCTGTCATCACGTTCCTGTCCTCCGAGGAATCCGCCTACCTCACCGGAACCACCATCGACATCAACGGCGGAAGCCACATCCACTAGCAGCCACACTGTTCAGTAGATCGAGCGTCAGACGACCGTACGCAGCCGAGAGAGCCCACGATGACCAGAATATTTAACAACCCGTCAGACTTCGCCGAGGAGGCCCTCGCCGGCTTCTGCGACGTCCATGCGAACCTGGTGCGCCAGGTGCCCGGCGGCGCTGTCCGCCGGCACCGGCCCCGCCAGCCGAAGGTGGCCGTGCTGGCCGGCGGCGGCTCGGGGCACTACCCGCACAGCTTCGGTGGGCCTTAACGCTCAAGATTTCCCTGCTGCTCTTCGTGGTGCCTCTGCTGATCGGGCTGGGGAAGCCGATCTCCCTGGCCCGGCCGCCCTCCCGCCACGGGGGGTCGACCGGCTGAACAAGGCGCTCGAACACGAAGCCCGCGGCTTCGATGACCTCACGGACGGGGAACTGGACGAACTGAATGCGGAGCACCTGCGGCGTGGCCGCTAAGCACCCGCACGCCAAGTCCCCGTACCGCGGGCACTACTCCACGCTGACCCTGACCCGCTGCACCACGTTGTTGCCCATGCCCTGGTAGTTCCACGTCGGTTCCAGCGGCTGCACCGCGCCACTGGAATCGGTGGCGCGGCAGGAGAGCTCGTGTTCGCCGGGATCGGCCACCCAGGGCAGCGACCACGCGCACCAGGCGAACGGCGCGGCCGGGTGCTCCAGATGGGCCGGGGCCCACTTTCCGTCGATCCCGACGTCGACGCGCTGCACGGCGCCCTGCCCGGACCACGCCCGGCCGGTCAGCATCACCGGTCCGCGGGGCAGGATCCGGCTCCGGGTGAAGAAGTCCGGGACGCCCGGGGGAACCATGAGCGAGCGGACCTTGATCCACGTGACCGGGGTGCCGGGATCGTCGGCATCCTGCTGGTAGCGGTACGCCACGGCCTGCTGGAACCCGGCATAGGGTTTGGTCAGGACCCTGATCGAAGACAGCCACTTCACGCTCGCCATGCCGTACCAGCCGGGCACCACCAGCCGGAGCGGATAGCCGTGCTGCGGCGGCAGGTCTGCGCCGTTCATCCGGTAGGCGAGCACGACGTCGGGCCGCAGGGCCTCGCCGATCGGAAGGCTCCGGGCGAACTGCTGGGCGACACCGCCCTGGACACCGGAGTCCGCCCCGGTGAACAGCACCTCGACGGCGTCGTCCTCCACACCGGCCTGGGTCAGCAGGTAGGCCAGCGGGACGCCGGTCCACACCGCGGTGCCGACTCCCTCCAGGACCCACGGTTGGCTCAACGGGCGGGGCCGCAGCAGGGACCGGCCGTTGCCGGCGCACTCCAGGGTGACCGGGAGGGTGATGCTCGGTGCCCGGCGCAGGGCCCGCATGCTCAACTCCACGGCCCGCTGCACCGCGCCGCCGATCTGCAGATGCCAGTGCTCAACGTCGATGAAGGGGATGTCGAAGTGGGTGAGCACGTAGTGCAGCCCGGGCGGAGTGGTATCGATCTGCAGGGCCTCTAGCGGCATGGAATGATTCCGCACGGCGAGCTGGAGCTCGTCCGCTGTCAGCGGGCCGTGGCTCGGCTCCCCGGAATGCGGCGCGAGTCTCCGGTCCTGTCGCCGCGGACTTTTCAGGACGCCGGAGTGTCTGGACATTTGCTTTGGCATGGCGTTGCGATTCTTCTCCGCATCGGCCCGTTGCTGGCCGGTGTCACCTGAAATCAGGTCTACGCCGCAGCTCGGAAACCGTCAACACCGGGACAGGCCGGCCCGTCAGGTCCGGCGAGGACGCCGGCCCGCGGGCTACAGCGTGTGCGCCTCAGCCAGGAACTGCTCGAGGCTCAGCGGTTCGCGGCCCGTAAGCTCATGAACCGCCGACGTCGGGCCGGCCAGTTCGCCGGCCGCGATGGCCGTGTACGTGCTCACCCAGGCGTCCACCTGCCACGGCGGCGCACCGTAGGCGGCGCGGGACGCGTAGGCCTCCTCCAGGGTCTCGTTGTGGAAGGTGATGGCCCGGCCGGTTCCGGCGGTCAGGAGCTCCGCGCCGCGGGCCAGCGAGATGTTTTCCGGGCCCGTCAGATCATAGGTCCGTCCCACGTGCAGGGCCGGGTCCCGCAACACGGTAACGGCCGAGCGGGCAACGTCCGCCCGCGCCACGGCCGCCATCACGCCGTTCCCGGCCGGGCCGCGGATGACGCCGTCTTCCCCGGCCAGCAGCGGCAGGAAGTCCAGGTAGAAGTTGTCGCGAAGGAACGTATAGTCCATGCCGGAGGCCTTGATGCGCTCCTCCGTCGCGAAGTGGTCCCGGCCCAGGGTGAACGTGGAGTCCGGCGCCGCGCCGAAGAACGAGGTGTAGACGATGTGCTGGACACCCGCTGCGGCCGCCGCGTCGACGAAGGCGTGGTGCTGCTGCAGCCGGTCCTCGGCCTCGGCGGCGGAGACCATGAACAGCGTTTTCGCGCCGACCAGCGAAGCCTTCGTCCGGTCCTGATCGGCGTATGTGGTCACGAAGGCGACGGCATTTTCGAGCTCAGGTGCCCGGGCGACGTCCCGCACCAGGAGCCGTTGCCCGCTTCCGGCCGCGGCCAGCAGCCTGGCCACCAGGCCGCCCAGGTGGCCGGTGGATCCGGTGACGGCGAGCTCGGGCGCGTTGGGCATGGGCCTAGGCCTCGCGCGAGGCGGGTGATTTGGTCTGCGCGGGGTCGCGTTCGGCCAGCGGGCCGATGACGGCGTCGATCTTATCCATGATCACGGCGTCCAGCTTCACGCCCGCGGCCGCCACGTTTTTCTCGATCTGCTCCGGCCGGGACGCGCCCATGATCGCCGAGGCCACGTTCTTGTTCTGCAGCACCCAGGCGATGCTGAGCTGCGCCATGGTCAGCCCGGCCTCCTCCGCAATCGGCTTGAGCTGCTGGACGCCGGTGAGGACCTCGTTGGACATCCAGCGCTCGATCATCCGCGAACCGCCCTTGGAATCCGTGGCGCGGCTGCCCTCGGGGGCCGGCTTGCCGGGGTGGTATTTGCCGCTCAGTACGCCCTGCGCGATCGGGGACCAGACGATCTGGGACAGGCCCAGCTCTTTCGACGCCGGAATCACCTCGGCCTCGATCACCCGCCACAGCATGGAGTACTGCGGCTGGTTGGAGATTAGCTGGAAGCCCAGTTCGTTGGCGAGGGCATGGCCATCGCGTATCTGGTTGGCCGTCCACTCGCTGACCCCGATGTACAAGGCCTTGCCCTGCCGCACGATGTCCGCGAAGGCCTGCATGGCCTCTTCCAGCGGCGTCTCGTAGTCGTAGCGGTGGGCCTGGTAGAGGTCCACGTAGTCGGTCTGCAGCCGCCTGAGGGAGCCGTTGATGGATTCCATGATGTGCTTGCGGGACAGGCCAAGATCGTTGTGGCCCTTCGGCCCGGTGGGGCCGAAGACCTTGGTGAAGATTTCCAGCGACTCCCGGCGCTCGTCCTTCAAGGCTGAGCCGAGGACCGTCTCAGCCGCGGTGTTGGCGTAGACGTCCGCCGTGTCGAAGGTGCTGATACCGGCGTCGAGCGCGGCCCGGACGCACTGGGTGGCGACGTCGTTCTCCACCTGGGAGCCATGGGTCAGCCAGTTGCCAAACGTGATTTCTGAAATCTTGAAGCCGCTGTTCCCGAGGTATCTGAATTCCATGGGTTCCAACGTAGCGGACTTGCCTGCCCGGGGTAAGGGCTCAGCCGGCCTTGCGCTCCTGGGCCGGCTGTTTGGCCTTCCCGGCCGGCTGGCTGCCGCGCAGCGACACGAGGGAGCCGGTATCCAGCAGGCAGTTTGCCGCGGGCATGGGCGGCTTTTGGAACGCCCGCGGGACGGCGCCAAGTGTTCCGTTGGTGTCCGTGGCCGACTGCACGAGGGCTGAGACTTCCTTGATGTCCCGTGCCGGTGCCATGGGGTTGGGCAGGTCCCGGACGGTGACACGGACGGCCCGGCCGGCTTCGGCCCTGGCCCTTGCGGCAGCGCGGGCATCTGCCCGGGCCACGGCGGCCGCCCACTCCGGCGACAACGCCGGCTCCTTCTTGCCTGCATTCCGGGCAGGGGGGCGAGGCTTCTTCGTCGCGGCCGGGCGCGCGGGCTGTGCGGCCTTGGCCGGCTCGTTTCGGGTCCGATCTTCCCGGGCCCGATCTTCCCGCATGGCGGGGCCTTCGCGGAGGAGCCCGGCGGCGGCCAGGACAATGACTGCCGCCAGCCGGCCGATCCCTGCGAGCACGAGCGTGGCGGCGAAGACCATAAAGAGGCCGAGGAACATGACGAACGCCACGCCGAGGGTCCCGAAAAACGTCAGGTTCAGCGCAATGGTTGTTGGATCTTCCATGTCACCTCTCCTGGCCGGCCTGCTGCAGCGTGGTCCCTGCCGCAAGCACGTGGCGGGCAGGAGCCCCCTTAACAATACGTACTTTTCCTCGGCCGCGTGCCGCCCCGGGCGGTCGCGGCGAAGATGTGTCGAAGCCGTTATCCGCGAGCGGGGCACGGCCCCTCCGCCTCGGCGTCTATAGTCAAAGACAGCCCCGCCGGTGTCCGTCCGGCCCGCCGGAAGGACACCTTGTGACGCACGCCGCAGCAGCCGATTCCGAGCCCGCCGGCGCGTCCGGCGCGGACAGGTCCCTGAGCAGTCCGGCCTCACCATATGAGGGGAACTGCCCGTGCCTGTCCGGCGAGGCGTATGTCCACTGCTGCGGCCGGTTCCATCGCGGAGATGCCGAGGCGCCGACGGCGGAGCAGCTCATGCGCTCCCGGTACAGCGCCTTCGTGGTCCGGGACGCGGACTACTTGCTCCGGACCTGGCACCCGGACACGCGGCCCGCGGAACTGGAGTTCGATGCCGGCATGCAGTGGCGTCGCCTGGACATTCTTTCCACCAGCCGGGGCGGCCCGCTGGACAGTGAAGGCGTGGTGGAATTCGCCGCGCACTACCGGCACGAGGGCGAACGCGGTGTGCAGCGCGAAACTAGCCGCTTTGTCCGGGTGGACCGGCGCTGGTATTACGTGTCCGGCGTCGTGTCCGGCTGACGTCTCCGAGCTGGCCGTACCCCGGGCTAGCGGCGTGAGGGTGAGGAGTCCCCGGCTGAGGAGTCCCCAACAGGGGGCTCCTCCACCGCTGCCGGGCTGAAGCCGGCCCGATCCACCTTGCGGTGGAAATGCATGCCCGCGAGGCCGCCCAGCACCGCACCCACCAAAGCCACCAGGGCCACGACAATCGCCGCGATGATGCTCAGGGTGTTCAACTGGCCCTCGTTGATCGGGATGCGCGGGAAACTGTTCAGGTTTGCCAGGATGTTGAAGCGCTGCCCGGCAACCAGACCCAGCACGGCTACCACGATCGCCGCGATCAGGGCCCAGATCCAGACCATCAAGCCCTGCCTGGCGCCGTTGAAGCGGGCCATCCGCCCGGCCACATAGCCGCCGCAGTAGTAAGAGATCAGAAGGATCACCAGCAGCACGATGATGCCGGCCAGCCCGACCGTCTGGTTGTTTGAGGCCTGGTCTACGGCATCGTTGACATCGGTGTTGGTGGCCAGTCCGACGGCGGTGCCGCCGGCCGCAACCAGTGCGGTGAGCAGCACGGCCGTACCCGTGGCCGCCAGCCAGCCGAAGAATGCGGAGCCGACTTGGATGCCGCCGAACTGTTCCTTTTCGCGGGCCACGACCGTTTGGCGCGTGGGGATCTCTTCCACGCTGGTGTCCACAGCAGTGTCGTGGCGGGGTGCATCACGGGCGGGGTCGTCGTGGCGGACTGCCGTAACCGGCCCGGTCGTGCGGTCTTCCTGCGTGGTGAGGCGTGTCGTCTTGTCGTCGGGGCCTGGAGTGCTGCTCATGAGGGCTGCTCACTTTCGCTGAATGACCGGGCACCGGAGGGGTGACAGTCTGGCATCCACCTAACCACGGCCGAATCCGGTTAGCAAGGGTACTTACTATCAGCGGCAGCGGTCCTTTCAGCGATACTTGCGGTGCAAGTCTTCCCGGACCGAGGCGCGCCGGCTGGCGTCCGCGATCCACGGACCGGTCCCTTCTGACTGGTCCAGGACCCCGGCCTCCAGCCAGGCGTAGTCGCCGGAAAGCGTCTTGCGGGCCAGGGCGTGGTCGGCGTCGTCGGTGTTCCGCCACAGCCGGTCGAAATATTCGTCGACGCGAACACGGGCCTGTTCGCAGTATGCCTCGGCGAGTTCGTATGCGGAGGCGCCGCGTTCCGGCTGCGTCCGCAGTAGCATCTCGGCCCGGGAACAGCAGGCCGCCATGGCAAATAGCTCCGCACCGATGTCTACGATCCGGCCCAGGAACGCCTGCTTGTGCTCAAGCTTCGCCTGCCAGCGGCCCATTCCGTAGAAGGTCTGCCGCGCCAGGCGCCGGGAGGAGCGCTCCACGTAGCGCAGCTGTTTGGCGAGCCGGCCGAAGTCGCTGTAGGACCGCGGATCCATGCCCGCGCCCGCCACGAGTTTG
Organism: Arthrobacter sp. ES3-54; assembly: GCF_029504395.1. GTDB lineage: Bacteria > Actinomycetota > Actinomycetes > Actinomycetales > Micrococcaceae > Arthrobacter. The sequence goes on along the minus strand of NZ_JAQFIF010000021.1, from coordinate 21,906 downwards.
GGCAGCCACTTCGCGTAGAAGCCGGAGGCGCCGACGGCGGCCTTCGCCTTGTCCGACAGGCGGGCGTCCTCCGAGGCGAGGTCCCCCGCGGCCGCCAGGTGCGCGTCCACGGCTTCGCGGGCAATCAGCAATTTCATGATTTCCGAGGACCCCTCGAAGATCCGGTTGATCCTCATGTCGCGGAGCTGCTGTTCCGCGGCGACGGCGCGCTCGCCCCGGGCCTCGAGCGAGTCCGCCGTTTCAAACCCCCGGCCGCCGCGGATTTGCACGAGTTCGTCAGCGATGAGGCAGCTGATCTCCGTGGACCACAGCTTGGCCAGGGCAGCCTCGATCCGGATGTCCTTCTGCCCGGCGTCGGCCATTTCCGCGGAGAGTTCAAACACTGCGTCCAAGGCGAAGGCACTGGCCGCGATGAAGGCGATTTTCTTGCCCACGGCCTCATGCTGGCCGATCGGCCGGCCCCACTGGGTGCGGGCGTTGGACCATTCGCGGGCGATCTTCAGGCTCCACCTGCCCGTGGCGACGCACAGCGCGGGGATCGAGAGCCGGCCTGTGTTGAGTGTGGTGAGGGCGATCTTCAGGCCCTGACCCTCCCGGCCCAGCCGGTTGGCGGCGGGGACCCTGACCTGATGGAAGCGGGTGACGCCGTTTTCGATCCCGCGGAGCCCCATGAAGGTGTTGCGGTTTTCTACGGTAATGCCGGGGGAGTCCATTTCCACCACGAATGCGCTGATGCCGCCTTTGTGGGCGGTCCCGTCCGCATCGGTGTGCGGCGGCACAAGGGCCATCACCACGACGAGTTCGGCGATGACGCCGTTCGTGGTCCATAGCTTGACGCCGTCCAGGACGTACGACTCGCCGTCGTCGGAGAGGACGGCCGTGCTGCCCATCCGGGCGGGGTCGCTGCCGACGTCGGGCTCGGTAAGCAGGAAGGCGGTGATGGCTCCGGCGGCGCAGCGGGGCAGGTATTCCCGTTTCTGGGCAGCAGTGCCGAATTCTTTAACCGGCTCCGGGACGCCGATCGACTGGTGCGCGGACAGCAGGGCGCCGAGGCTTGGGTGCACCGATCCAAGCAGGGCCAGTGCGCGGCCATAGTACACGAGGGTCAAGCCCAGCCCGCCGTATTCGCGGGGAATCTTCATGCCGAAGGCGCCGAGCTCGGCGAGCCCCTTGAGATAGTCGTCCGGGATCCGGTCGTCCCGTTCGATGGCGCGCCCGGACATCGTCCGGCAATAGTCGGTCAGCCGGGCCATGAAGGCCTCGCCGCGTTCGACGTCGTCGGCGGGGGCTTCGGGCCACGGGTGGATCAGGCTCAAGTCGAAGCTGCCGAGGTAGAGGCCCTTGGCGAAGCTGGGCTGTTTCCAGCTGGTCTCGCGGGCGGCCTCGGCGATGGCCCGGGCGTCGGCGGCCGTCGCGTCGGGGCCGATGTGGTCCGGCGCCCCGGCGGTCTCCGGCGCCGGCGCGCCCGGCGTCGCGGGGCCTGGTGTCAGAGAGTCGGGTGTTGGGGAGTCGGGTGCGGTGGCGGGGTCTTCAATGGCGGAGCTCACTGGGCATCTCCTCTAACCGGGTGGCCGGCTCGAGCCCTGGATCCGCCGCGGGTGGAGGACCCTTCAGCTGTCCCGCAATACTACTCGCGGGTAAGTGCCTGTGCTAGGGGAAGCCTGACCCGGATGGTCGGGCCGGAAGTCCGCGCCGAAGTCGACCTGGAAATCGGCGGGCAACTCCACGGTTGAGGCGTGGTGGACCAGCCGGTCCCAACCGTGGTTGATGCCGTGAACCAGGCCAACCACCGCGCCGGCCACGAGGTACCAGGCGAGCCGGCCCACGCCGACCAGAACCATGGCCGCGAAGGCGGACACCATCATGAAGGCGCCGATCACCAGGGCGAACACGAGGGTTCCAATCACCACCATCGTGCCCGTTTCCACTGCGCTTAGGTCGAACTGCATTCTTCCCCCTGCACCATCGCTTCGGTTGAACCAGTAGCCTGAGCGTAGGGTGCAGGGGACGTGCTGAACTAGGCCCCCGTGGACGATCGCGGCCTCTTGATACGGGATCGAAATGCTACCGGGGCGTAGGTCACGGCACGGTTGCGGCACCCTCACCACTACCGGTGTCGCACCGGACGTCAATGCCAGGAATGCTGCCCTGTGTCAGTCCTCGTCGTGTTCAGGGGCGCTCTGGCTCACCACCTGGAAGTCCGCTCCGAGGGCAACGTCGACCTGGGTCCCGTCGTTGAGGCGGACCTCGACCTCATAGGCCGCGCCGGAGTCGTCGTCGCGCTCCACTTCGGTGACGTTGCCCTGGCCAACTTTCGCCAGCGCGGCGCTGGTGGCCCTGGCGCGGTCGGCGTCGGTGAGCGCCGGTCCGTCGGAATCGTCACCGAGGGCAAGTTTTCCGATGCTGGCTGTCAGGTCGTCCGGACTCAGGGAGGGAAGATCCCGGGCCTGCTGGGTTGCCCCGGCCGCAATCGAAGCTCCCCCCAGCACCACTGCTGCGGAGGCCGCCCCCGTGATCCACATCGTTCTCTTCCGCATGATCGTCTCCCTTCAGCTGGTCATTCCAGTGTGCTCCGACATAGGGGAGCGCACAACGATGAATGCGGCCGGGGGCCTGCGTTAACCTTGTAGCTGGCAGTTTTGCGATTCCGCTGCCCCGCAGCACCACCCCAAACCATCCCCTGGCAGCCGAAGGAGAGTGCGTGTCCCGCTCCGCCGTGTCATCAGCCGACGCCATCAGCGCCCGGCTCCGGGACCTCGAGCTCCTCACCAAAGGACCTGCCTGGGCGCTGACGCGCTCGGCGCCGTGGGTGATCGCCGTGCTCCAGGCCTCCTTCACCCGCACCCGCGCCCAGCTGCCGCTGGAACAGTTCCACGCCGACGTCGACGCCTTCCTCGAGCAGCTCCGCCGGCAGGCCCCCGGCACGGGAGAGCAGCAGAGCGGCTCGGCCAGCGGCGCGCTCTCGGGAAAAAAATATGCGGACGAATGGACGCGCAAGAACTTCCTGACGCGTCGGAACCAGTCTGGCCAGATCGTCTACGAAGTCACCGAGCCTGCTGCCCGCGTCCTGGCTTTCCTGGACAGCCTGTCCAGCGAGCGGTCCACGCTGAACGGCTCCAGGCTCGGCACACTGCTCGGCGACGTGGAGAAGCTCGCCAACGAGACCAACCCGGACCAGAGTGCACGGATTGAATCCCTCGAAGAGGAGATCGACGAGCGCCGCCAGCTGATGGAGGACATCAGCTCCGGGGACTTCGACGGACTGCTCGACGACGACGAGGCCGTGGAGGCCGCCGGCAACATCCTCGATCTCGCCGCCAGCCTGCCCGCGGACTACAAGAAGATGCGTGATCGGATTGAAGAGCTCGTGGGGGAGCTGCGCAACCAGATCATCGAGGAATCCCTCAGCAAGGGCGCCACCATGGCCCAGGTGCTCGAGGCCGACAAACGGCTGCGGCAGAGCCCCGAAGGCCGGACGTTCCGGTCCTTCACCGCGTTCCTGGAGGACCCGCAACAGCAGCTGAGGTTCCGGTCGGCGATCGGCGAAGTGCTGAGCCGGCAGTTCGCGGACGAGCTCAGTCACGACGAACGCGAGACCCTCAAGAACCTCGTGGCCGAACTCCGCAGCCAGCACAGCCAGATCCAGAGGATTTACGGCAAGCTCAGCGAGAGCCTCAACACCTATGTCCAAAGTGACGACTTCCGGCAGTCGGTCCGGCTCCGCAAGGTCCTGCGGGAGGCCGAGCAGGCGATCCGCTCCCTTCCCTACGAGCGCGAACGGCCCGGCCTGGTCCGCGGCCCTGTGTTGTTCAGTGCCGGCTTCGAGTCCCTGGCCATGGTCAAGCTCTTCGATCCGGACGAATTCGCCGCTCCGCCCAAGCTGGCTGACCCCATCGCGTTCTCCGACTCGGACCGGGCGCGCTCGCCCCGGACCGCCAAGGCCAAGCCGGAAGCCATCCGCGCCGCGCTCGCAGGGGCCGCAACCCTGACCGAGGCCTGGGCGCAGTTGCCGGCCGGGGAACGCCACATCAACTCCATCCGGGCCCTGCTGTCGCAGACCCTCCACGACGGCGCCGGCTTCGACCGCGGTGCCTGGGGCCCCCTCGAATTCGAACAAATCGACGGCACCACCCGCACCGCCTACCTGCCCGTCGTCACGCTCGCGAAGGATTGACCATGACTGAAGAGACCGCGACAGAGACTGCGACAGAGACTGCGACAGAGACAGCGACAGAGACCGCGACAGAGACTGCGACAGCGGACCTGCCGCTCGCGCCCGCGGACAACGACGGCGGCCACGTCCGGAGCGACCCCTTTACCGTCACCCCCCGGGACACGTTCGTCGACGGCGCCGCCCTCTTCCCGGGCGACACCGGCGTGCTCCCGATGAAAGTCCGGCAGGCGCTCGTGAAGCTGCTCAAGGGCCCATACATCGACGGCGGCCGCGACGAAAAACTGTGGACCACGCTCCTGGACAACCAGCTGATCCTCCGCAGCCGCCTCTCCGAGCTTTTCCTCACGCTGCAGCTGGACCACGAACGCAAGGTGGCCGTCCTGCGCCCCGTGGACCCCGAGGCGATCGGCGGCAGCACCCGTTCCAGCATCCTGCGGCAGCAGCGTGCCCTGAGCCGGGTCGAAACAATCGTCCTTCTCCGCCTGCGCCTGCTCCTGGACCGCCACGTCACCGCCCAGACGGATCCCACGATCACGCGCGAGGAAATCGCCGAACTCGTCGCCCACTACCAGCCCACCGGCCAGCAGGATGCCCTGCGCGATGCCGACGTCGTCAATCGCGCCATTACCAAGCTCCTGGCCCGCCAACTCCTCCTCACCACGGGCCTGGACGAGGTCTACACCATCTCCAACGCCCTCCCCCTGGCCCTCCCGTTCGAAAACATCGGCGACATCCCGGCCCAAATCGAAGCCCTCATCGCGGCCAGCACCGACCAGTCAGGCACCGAGCCACTCCTGGAGCTCGACGCGGACACCGTGGCTAACGCGGAGGACGACCCGGACGACGACACAGACGCCGCCGTCGAAGGTGACAGCTCGAGCCGCGCAGCAGCCGATGCGGACGCCCGAGGTGACTTGAACAACGAAGACGACGACGGCGATGCCGCCGGCGCCAACGGTGACGATGACAACGACGCAGCAGCCGATGCCGCCCAGGGAGTGGCATCGGGCCTGTCGGAGCCGCGCGCTGAGCTGATCGAAGATCAGCTGCGCGGCGAAGGGGCGGGGGCGGCATCGGCTGCGGAGTCAAAGGCGACCACAACTAACGACGGAGAAGCCAAGTGAGCATCGCAAGCATGCTGCCGATGGGCGAGCTCACGAACCCCGGCCAGATGCGCCTGGCCCTCGTCCAAGTGGTCAACTGGGGCACGTTCCACGGCGCCCACACCATGCACGTGGACCGCAACGGCACCCTGCTGACCGGCAATTCGGGCGTCGGCAAGTCCACGCTGTTCGATGCCATGCTTCGGGTCTTCGACGCCCGTCCCCGCTCCAACGAAGCCGCCGCGCAGCGGGCCGGCGGCGCCGTAGAGGACAAGCGCACCACGTTCACGTACATGCGCGGCAAGGTGGGCGACAAGGCGGTGGGCGAGGGCTCCGCAAGTGCGTTCCAGCGCCCCGGTGCCACCTGGTCCGCCGTCGCGCTCACCTTCGACAACGCCGCCGGCACCCGGGTGACGGTATCGGCGCTGTTCGACCTGCCCAAGAACGGCACCGAATCCAGCGTCGGCCGGTACTACGTGATCGACAACAAGCCCCTGGACCTCGCGGCGGTCGAGGGCATCGCGGAGAAGCGCTTCACCAAGTCCGCGCTGGACGCGATCTTCCCGGACGCCCAGATCTTCGACGTCCACAAGGCCTTCGCCGAACGCTTCCGCCGCCTCCTCGGCATCAACTCTGATCAGGCCCTCCCGCTGTTGCGCGTCATCCAGGCCGGCAAGGGACTCGGCGGCAGCGTCAACACCTTCTTCCGCGACCAGGTCCTCGACGCCCCCGCCACACTGGCTGCGGCGGACGACGTCGTCGAGGAATTCAGCAACCTCATGTCCATCCGGCAGCGCCTCGAGGACGTCCGGCAGCAGCGCGACCAGCTGGCTCCCGTCCCCGGGCTGAACAAGGAATACGCGCAGGCGCTGCTGGACGCGAACCGGCTGCGGGACCTTTCCGGCGAGGAATTCGAGGCTTACAAGCAGCAACTCGCTGTCACGGTCCATGAGAAGACCCTGGCCCGGGTGAAGGAGCTCGCCCGGGCCAAGGCCAGTGACCTTGCCGCCGAACGCGCTGTCCGCGACGGCTTCGCCAAGGAGCTGCGCCAGCTGGAGGGGGAGTACAACAACCAGGGCGGCAACGCGATTTCCGCGATAGAGCAGTCCCTGGAGAACGCCCGGGTGGGGCTCAAGCTCCGGCAGGAGGTGGAGGAATCGACCCGCAAGGCGCTGACCGACGCCGGGCTGGAACTCCAGTGGTCGGCCGCCGGCTGGGAACAGGCCCACGAGCACGCCGCGGCACGCTCGGCCGAGCTCCAGGACGATTCCGAGGCGCTCAAGGAACTGCGCTTCGAGGCCTTTGACGGCCACGCCACCCGGAAGCGCGAACTCGCCGCGGCCCAGCAGGAGCTCGTCTCGCTGAAGACGCGCAAGTCGCTGCTGCCGCCGTCGAGCATTGAAAACCGCAGCGCCATTGCGGCGGCCACCGGGGTGCCCGAGGAGCAGATGCCCTTCGGCGGCGAGCTGATCGACCTCGCCGAGGGCCAGGAACAGTGGCGCCCGGCCGCCGAGCGCGCGCTGCGGAGCCTAGCCACCACGCTGCTGGTCCCGGGCGAGCACTTCGCGGCAGTCACCCGGTACCTCAACGATCACTCCGTGCGCGGGGCGCTGCGCGCCGTGGACGTCTCCCGGCCCCTGGCGGGCGGCGCGCTGGCTGTCGAGGACGTGGCCGACGGCGATCTGCTGACCAAGCTCCGTTTCCTCACCGACGCCGGCCCCCACTCGGAGGCCCTGGGGCAGGCCAGCGCCTGGCTGCGCGAACGGATTGCCCTCGACTTCGCCTACCCGTGCGTAGAAGACCCGGACCAGCTCGCCGGCCTGGACAAGGGCCTGAGCCTTGGCGGCGTGGTCAAGCGCAACCGCCACACGGTGGAAAAGGACGACCGCTTCACGTCCCGGCAGGACTACGTCCTCGGGTTCGACAACGCCGCCAAGCTTGAACTTGTGGCGGCCCAGGTTGAGGACCTGCAACAGGAGCTGGCCAAGGCTGCCGAACTGGCACAAACCCGGGAAGAGTCACACCAGGGCATGACCCGGCAGCTCGATGCCCTGCGCCGCGTGGCAGACGACCACCGGCCCTGGGAGCAGGTCTCGGCCGCAGTGGCCGCGGAGGAGCTCGCCCGGATCGAGCAGCGCCTCAAGGACGCCCTGGCCGCGCAGGCGGACCTCGAACCGCTGCGCGCCAGCATTGAAGCCACGCGGCACAAGCACCAGTCCAGCACCGAGGCCGCGGCCGTACTGCAGAGCGAGTACAAGGCCCTCGATGCGCGCATGACTGCGGCTGATTCGCTGCTCGACGCCGCACGCAACCGGCTGGCGCAGGCGCCGCCGTCGGACGCCGGCATCGCCGCACTGGAACCGTACTTCACCGGCTTCGGCGACGTCTTGGAGATGCACGAGCTCGACAACCTGGCCAACCAGGTGCACACCCGGCTCCTTGCAGAACTGCATAGGGCCGAGTCCCGCGGGCAGGCCACTTCGGAGCGCCTCACCCGCATTTTCGAGGGCTTCGTCCGCGAATGGGGCACGGCGATTTCCGCGGACCACGGCACCTCGATCGGTGCTGCGGGGGAGTTCGAATCCCGCTACCACGCGATTGTCAGCGACGGGCTGCCCGCCCAGGAGGCCGAGTTCCGGCAGTTCTTCAACCAGCGGACACACGAATCCTTTTCCACCCTGCTGCACCTGCTGGACGAGGAGCGCCGCGCCATCACGAGCCGCATCCTGCCGCTGAACGGGATCCTGTCCGAGGTCAACTTCCACGAGGGCAGCTTCCTGGAACTCGACATCAAACAGACGCTGCCCGCGACGGCGAAGCAGTTCAAGGACGCTATCCAGAACGCGCTCAAGGTCCGGCATACCCGGCCGGGCAAGACGGTCACTGCAGCGTCCGCCGCGGTGTCCGGGGCGGAGGACGACGCCGAGCTCACCACCCGCTACAAGTCGCTCGAAACGCTCGTGAAGCGGCTGGGTTCGCAGACTCCGGAGGACCGGCGCTGGCGCGCCGAGGTACTGGACGTCCGCGGCCACCTGTTCATCCAGTGCAAGGAGCACCGCGAGGTGCAGAGTGCCGGCGCCCAGGGTGCCGGTCCCAAGGGGGCGGGGAAGGGCCAGAAGAAGACCGAGGTCTACATGCACGCGGACACCGGCTCCATGTCCGGCGGCGAGCGGCAGCGCTTCACCGCGTTCATCATGGCTGCGGCGCTGAGCTACCAGCTGGGCATCGCCGAGCAGGGCTTCACCACCTATGGCACTGTGATGATGGACGAGGCGTTCGTGCTCGCCTCTGAGGAATTTGCCGGGGCAGGTATCAAGGCGCTGCACGAGTTCGGTTTCCAGCTGCTGCTGGCCGCGCCGGAGAACGTGATCGACCTCTCCCGGCACCTGGGATCGGTGACGGAGATCCTGCGGGACAAGCGCACCAACCGCTCCGGCGTCCTGACGGCCCCGGTGATTGCCCCGCGTGCGGGGAGCGAGGGCATCTGGCGGTCCGAGGCAAACCCTGTGGACATCGTCCTGCGCTGACCCCACCCCTCCCCAAGCAACGCGGGGTCACTTACGGTCCATAATGACCACCACACCTAATGGACCGTAAGTGACGCCGCGTTGCTTTTTTGGCGGCTTGATGTTGTCCCGCACCACCGATTGAGACAATTACGTTACTCAAACCTTTCTTAATTATCCAAAGGATAGGCTAGCCTTACTTAGGTTTGCATCACTTACCTAAGGAGTTCCGTGGCTTCCGCCGTCTTCCCCCGTTCCGCCGGCCGCCCAGTCGGCCGCCGCCTCCGCAAGACCGCAGGGCGGGCCGCAGCTCTTCTGGCCGCCGTCGCGCTGACCCTGACCGCTTGCTCCACCGGCCCGGCAAGTTCGACGGCGACGTACGCCCCCAGCCAGCCGGTCAGCATCGCTTTCCCGGTTACCATCAAGCACCTCTTCGGCGAGACCACCATCAAGGAACAGCCCAAGCGCGTTGTTACCGTTTCCTGGGTCAACGACGACGTCGCCATCGCCCTCGGAGTGGTTCCCGTGGGCGTCCCCAAGAACGAATGGGGCGGTAATGACAAGGGCTCCACACCGTGGAAGGACGCCGCGCTGGAGAAGCTCGGCGCGGGCTTCGGCTCGGCGAAGGCCCCCGTCCAGTTCTCCGAGGCCGACGGCATCAACTTCACCGAGATCGCCAAGCTCAACCCGGACGTCATCCTGGGCGCCTACTCCGGCCTGACGGCAGAGGACTACAAGAAGCTCAGCGAAATCGCACCCGTCGTGGCCCAGCCGGAGATCGCCTACGGCACCTCCTGGCAGGACTCCACCACCATCATCGGCAAGGCCCTCGGCAAGGAAGCCGAAGCCGCCAAGCTGGTCTCTGACACCGAGGCCACCATCAAGGACAAGGTCTCCAAGTACCCGCAGATCGCCGGAAAGTCGTTCATCTACGGCAATCTGGAACCGGACAAGAGCGACGGCGTGAACGTCTACACGGCCAACGACAACCGTCCGCGCTTCCTCAGCGAAATCGGCATGAAGCTCGCATCCGTTGTGGAGGACAACTCCAAGGGCTCCAAGGAATTCTTCATCCCGTGGTCCGCCGAAAAGGCCAATGAACTCAACTCGGACATCTTCGTGACCTGGGTGCCGGATGCGGCCACCACCGGATCCATCAAGGCCGACCCGCTGCTGGGCCAGATCCCCGCCATCAAGAGCGGCGCCCTGGTTGCCGACTCGAACAACACGCTGACGCTGTCCATCTCCGCTTCCTCGCCGCTGAGCCTGCCCTGGTCACTGGACACGTTCCTGCCGCAGCTGGCCACCGCGGCGGACAAAGTCACTGCAGCGAAGTAACACCATCCCATGACGAACAGTACGACGACGGCGCCCGCCGCCAGCGCGCCCGGCGCACCCCCGGCCCCCACCGGGAAGAAAGCCCCCGCAACGCAGGCCGCCTGGCTGCTGGCCGCCGTCGTCGTACTTGTTCTGGTCTGTGCAGCGTCCCTGACCGTCGGAGCCCGCGGGGTTCCCCTCGGCACCGTCTGGCAGGCGCTGACGCAGTTCGACCCCACCGACGGCAACCACGCCGTCATCCACGCCCGCATCCCGCGCACCGTGCTGGGCCTGCTCGCCGGCGGCGCACTCGGGCTGGCGGGCGCGGCCATGCAGGGGGTGGCCCGGAACCCCCTCGCCGACCCCGGCATCATCGGCATCAACGCGGGCGCCGCCCTCGCCGTCGTCACCGGGATCTACGTCTTCGGCGTGCCGTCCCTGACCGGCTACATCTGGTTCGCGTTCATCGGCTCCGCGGCAGCCGCCCTCGCCGTCTATCTGATCGCGTCCATGGGGCGTGACGGGGCGACGCCGGTCAAACTGGCACTCGCCGGCGCGGCCCTGAGCGCAGGGCTGTATTCGCTGATGAACGTCGTCCTGGTCTCCAGTCAGGACACCCTGGACCGGTTCCGGTTCTGGCAGGTCGGCGGGATCGCCGGCCGGGACTGGTCGGTGGTGCTGCCCGGGCTGCCGTTCCTGGCTGCCGGGGCACTGATCGTTCTGTTTACCGGGCGGATCCTGAACAGCCTGGCCCTCGGGGACGACATTGCCCGAGGCCTGGGCCAGCGCGTCGGCCTGGCCCGCGGCGTCACCGCGCTGGGCATTGTGCTGCTCTGCGGCTCCGCCACGGCACTGGCCGGGCCAATCGGATTCGTCGGCCTGGTGGTTCCGCATGCCGTCCGCTTCCTGACCGGCCCGGACTACCGCTGGATCCTGCCGTTCTCGCTGGTCCTGGCGCCCGTGCTGCTCCTGCTCTCGGACGTGGTGGGCCGTGTCGTCGTGCTCCCCGGCGAAGTCCCCGCGGGCATCATGACGGCGCTGGTGGGTGCGCCCGTCTTCGTGTGGCTGGTCCGCCGCGGGAAAGGAGCAGGGCTGTGAGTCAGGCAGACCTCGCCAACGTGCGGCATGAGCTGGGAGGCAACGCCCCCGCAGAGCACCAACCGGCCGGCAATGCCCGGTTCATGAGCCGGACGGCCCTCCTGGCCTTCGCCGTCGTGGTGCTCCTCGCCGTCAGCATCCTGCTGGGCAGCTACACCGTCACCATCCCGGACTTCTTCAGGATCCTCACGGCCAACCTCACTGGTGGCGAGAAGATCCCCGGCGCCAGCTTCATCGTGATGGAGAGCAAGCTCCCTCGGGCAGTCATCGGCACCATGATCGGGATTGCCTTCGGGCTCTCGGGCACCCTGTTCCAGACAATGCTGCGCAACCCGCTGGCCAGTCCCGACGTCATCGGCATCAGCTACGGGGCAAGCGCGGCCGCGGTCACCGCCATCGTCGTTTTCGGGGCCTCCGGAGCGGCCGTTTCCGGTGCGGCGCTGTGCGGGGCCATGGCCGTAGCGGTCTTGATCTACACAATCTCCCGGAGCGGTTCCCTCGGATCAGGCGGCGGCAACCGCGGCAACGCAGCCGGAAGCCGGCTCATCCTGGCCGGCATCGGCATGGCCGCGGCACTGAACGCCGTGGTCAACTTCCTCATGACGCGAGCGGACATCCGCACCGCAGCCGAGGCCCTGATCTGGCTGAACGGATCCCTGAACTCCGCCAGCTGGGACCGCGCCGGCGTGCTGGCACTGGCGCTGCTGGTCCTCGTGCCCGCCGTCGCCGTCCTCGCCGGACCGCTCCGGATCCTGGAACTGGGAGACGACGCCGCCGCCGGACTCGGCATCCGGGTAGGCATCACCCGGCTGGGCGTCGTGGCCGCTGCTGTCGCCCTGGCCGCCGTCGCCACGGCAGCCGCCGGGCCTGTGGCGTTCGTGGCCTTCCTGGCCGGCCCCATCGCGCGCCGCTTCACCGGCACGTCCAGCCTGCCGGCCGCCGCGTTCGTCGGCGCCCTGATTGTCCTCGCCGCGGATTACTTCGCCGCCAACATCGCCCCCCTGCTGCTGGACGGCACCGTCCTACCCGTCGGCGTGGTCACCGGCGCGCTCGGTGCACCGTTCCTGCTGTGGCTCCTGGTCACAGCCAACCGAAAGGACGCCTGAGATGGCAGTTCTCAACGCCAAGGACCTGACGCTGCAGTACGACCAGCGCCGGGTGGTGGAAGGCCTTACGGCGGAGCTCCCCGAGGGCAAGGTGACAATGATCGTGGGCGCCAACGCCTGCGGCAAGTCCACGCTCCTCCGCGGCCTTTCCAGGCTGCTGAGGCCGGCCGGCGGTACCGTGACCCTGGACGGCAAGGACATCCATTCCCGTCCAGCCAAGGAACTCGCGCGCATCCTCGGCCTGCTCCCCCAGCATCCCACTGCCCCCGACGGCATCCTTGTCCGCGACCTTGTGGGCCGCGGCCGCTACCCGCACCAGGGCTTCTTCCGCAGCTGGAGCACGGCCGATGATCTCGCCGTGCAGCGCGCGCTCGAAGCCACCGAAACGCTGGAGCTCGCCGAGCGGAACGTCGACGAACTCTCGGGCGGGCAGCGCCAGCGCGTGTGGATCGCGATGGCGCTTGCCCAGGAAACCGAGGTGCTCCTGCTCGACGAGCCCACCACGTACCTGGACCTGGCCCACCAGGTGGAGGTCCTGGACCTGATCACCGACCTGAACCGGCAGCGCGGCACCACCGTGGCTATCGTCCTGCACGACCTGAACCTGGCGGCCCGGTACGCGGACCACGTGATTGCCATGAAGGGCGGCAAAATCGTGGCCGAGGGCACCGCCGCCGACGTCGTCACCGAGGACCTGGTCCGTGACGTCTTCGGCCTGGACTCGCGGGTGTTGCCCGATCCCATTTCCGGCACGCCACTGATCATTCCGCTTGGCCGGCACCACACCCATTTCCCAAAAGCCGAAACAGCAACCCTGGAGTTGGTCCCATGAGGGCAGTTAGCAGCAGCGCAACAGACAGCAGTGCAACGGACAGCGCGGCAGTAGACATCAGCCAGGCGCGGGCACGCCGTGCGCCATCGGCGGTCAGGGACCAACCGGCCACCCAACCGATGACCCTGGCGTTCGACGTGACGGTGGCCGCCGTGCAGCAGCTCAGCCCCAATTTCCGCCGCATCACCTTCGGCGGGTACTCCCTGCGTGACTTCGGTGTCCACGGCGGAACCCTTGACCTGCGCGTGAAACTGATGATCCCGTCCCTCGCCGATGACGGCGCCCAGTTGCCGCTGCCGGTGTTCCAGATGGAGCAATCCGGCTGGTACCAGGAATGGCTGGCCATGGATCCGGCGACCCGCGGCTCCATGCGCACCTACACCGTGCGGCAGGAACGCCTCGACGCCGTCTACCCGGAGATCGACGTCGACTTCGTGCTGCACTTCGATGCCGCCGGCAACGGCGGACCCGCCGCGAACTGGGCCCTGAACGCCAAGCCCGGGGACGCCCTCACCATCATCGGACCCAACAACCGGGCCGCGCACTGTGTCACGGCGGAGACCTACTCCGGCATCGAATGGCGGCCCGGCATGGCCCAGCGGGTACTCCTTGCCGGCGACGAGACCGCTGTTCCGGCCATCAGCGCCATCCTGGAAAGCCTCCCGTCCTACATGAGCGGGCACGCGTTCCTTGAAGTCCCCGAGGCCGGCGACTTCCTGGAGCTTGAGTCGGACGCCGACGTCGAAATCACCTGGCTGGCACGCGGCGCCTCGATCGGCCGCTCACGTCCGCACGGCGAACTGCTGCAGGAGGCGGTTCGCACCGCCGTGCCCGAGCCGGGCTGGGTGGGCATCAAGGCCGCCTCCGGCGGAGCCGGGCCCGAACCCGATGACGTCAACGTGGACCAGGACATCCTCTGGGAAACCCCGGCCCGGATGGACACCGCGGCGATCGGAGCCAGCAAAAACCCGGACAAGCCCGCCGGGGCCCTGCCGTTCTACGCCTGGATCGCCGGCGAAGCGGGCACCGTCAAGGAGATGCGCCGGTATCTTGTGCGGGACGTGGGGATCGACCGGAAGCAGGTTGCGTTCATGGGGTACTGGCGGCAGGGGAAAGCCGAGCTGTAGTCTCCGGCTCGGTCCTTCCTCTCCTGCACCGCCGACTTGCCGTCGGTCCCGGTGCTTGGTCAGCTTACGTCGCTGCCCTCGTGCGGGCTTCGCCCGCAGCCGCTGCTTTGCCGTCGCTTCCGTTGTGCGGGCTTCTGTGCGGGCTTCGCCCGCAAGCGCTGCTTTGCCGTCGCTTAGACACCTCCCTCCGCTTCCCTCGGCCGCGAGCGGCCTCGCTCCGCTCTGGTCGGCGATGCGCTCCTATGCAAAGCGGCGATTGCGGTCTTGGGGGTAGGCCACCTTGGCTGCGCCCCCCTTTCACGTACGTGACGCGCCGGCGTCGGCGCCGGCAGAGGCCCTTCGGCCGGCTCACTTTCGGTGCGCCCTGAGTGTGACCCGTGGCTCGACGGTTGCTGTGGCGGCTGCGGGTCCTGGGTCGGTCACCTTGGGTTAACTTGCTCTTTCCCTGCCCGTTTTTTGGGGTGGTTAGGGTGTTGGGGTGGGTTCATTTCCTTTGCTTCCGGATCGGGGTGGGCGGCGGGTCTTTGTTGCCTTGGGGGATTCCTTCACCGAGGGTGTGGGGGACTACGCTCCCCGGCTCCCGAACGGTGTGCGGGGCTGGGCGGACCGGGTTGCGGAGAAGCTGGCCAAAGCGCAGCCGGGGTGGGAATACGCCAATCTGGCCATCCGCAGCAAGCGGCTGCGCCACATCATCGGTGAGCAGCTCGGTCCTGCCTTGGCCATGGAGCCGACGCTCGTCACCCTGTACGCGGGGGGCAACGACATCCTGGATTTTGGCACGGACATCGGCACCCTCATGGAGGACTACGAGTCCGTGGTGGCTGCGCTGGCCGGCACGGGGGCGACGCTGGTGCTGTTCACCGGCTTCGACGTCAAGGTCTCCGCGCTGCTGGAGCCGCTGAAGAAACGCAACGCCTTCTACAACCGGCGGGTCCGCGAGATCGCCGGCCGCTACGGCGCGGTGCTGGTGGACTACTGGCGCTTCGACGCATTCCATGACCCACGGATGTGGGATTCGGACCGGCTGCATATGTCCAAGGCAGGCCACAAATACCTTGCCTCACAGGTCCTGGACCACCTCGGCGTGCCCCACAAGATCAAGCCCAAGGAGTGGGAGCCGCCGGTGAAACCGGGCCTGCGGGAGTGGGAACGCCGGCAGCGCCGCTGGGTCCACGACTGGGTGCTGCCCCTGTTCGGACGCAAACTCCGCGGCGTCACCCTCGGCGATCAGCTCCGGCCGCGCTGGCCCGAACCCGTGAGGGTCCCGCGCAAGGGCGGCCTGAAGAAGCTACTGCAGAATCAACGCGCCGGGGGCCAGTCCGGCGCCGGGTAGCCGCCAGGGACTCAGCTGTCCAGCAGGTTTTCGTAGCCCGGAGCCACCCTGTTGGCATGGAACTCCATGACCTCGAAATCAGCCACACCATTGACGTAGAACGGGTCCTCGGCTAGGGCGGCGTCAAGGCTGGCCCGGTCCGCGTTGGAGAGCAACAGGCCACCGGTGCGGGGGATTTTGCGCCCCGCGACCATGAAGACGCCCTCGTCGAAGGCCGCCTGCAGCCACGTGACGTGCGCCGAGAGATGGAACTCCACGATGTCGTCGGGGACCTTGTATGTCAGGGAGACTACGTACATCCGGCCAGCCTACCGGTACCCGGCTGCGGGCAGGCGGGAACTTTTCTGGAATTCCCCGGCCTGAAGTTGAATCGTCAAGCTTCCAGTCTCCTAGAATGTAGCCATGACCGAACCCCGCTGGCTCAACGCCGACGAACGCCGGGCCTGGCTTGCCCAGCTCAGCATCAACACCATGCTGCCGGCCGCCCTGGACACCCAGCTCCATGCCGCGGGCAAGCTTTCCCTGTTCGACTACAACGTGCTGGCGATGCTTTCGGAGACCGAGGGTCGTTTCCTGCCCATGAGTGAGCTCGCGGCGCGCACGAGCGCTTCCCTGTCCCGGCTCTCCCACGTGGTCACCAAGCTGCAGAACCGCGGCTGGCTTGAGCGGCGGCCGCACCCCGGCGATGCCCGCGTCACCACGGCGCACCTGACCGATGTTGGCATGGAGACGATCGTGAAGCTTGCCCCTGGCCACGTGGAGGCGGTCCGGTCACTGTTCCTCGACGCCTTGAGCCCGCAGGACGTCGCGGACCTGGCCCGGATCGGCGAAAAAATCGTGGCCCGCCTCGATGATGACCACTGGATCCTGCGGGACACCTAAGCACCAAAGCTGAATGCGCCGCCGTCGGGCATCCTGTCTTTGTTGCTCGCGGCAACTGCTGGCAGACTTGACCCATGGATTTCACGTCCCGCTATGTAGCCCTTGGAGACTCCTTTACGGAAGGCGTCGGCGACGACGACCCCACCCGGCCCAACGGCGTCCGGGGCTGGGCGGACCGGGTGGCAGAGGGGCTCGGCGCGGCCGACCCGGGCTTCGGGTACGCGAACCTTGCCATCCGCGGCAGGAAACTCCGCCAGATCATGGCCGAACAGGTGGATGCCGCCGTCGCACTCAAACCCACTGTGGTCAGCATCTACGCCGGCGCCAACGACATCCTCCGGCCCAAGGTCGACATCGATGACTTGCTGGCCGAATACGACGCCGGGATCCGCAAGCTCACGGCCACCGGCGCCACTGTGGTGATGTTCACCGGCTTCGACGCGCGGGGCTCCAAGATTTTCGGCACCATGCGCGGCCGCACGGCCATCTACAACGAACTGGTTCGCGGCATCGCCGGAGACCACGGTGCCCTGCTGGTCGACTACTGGCGTTTCAGCGAGTACTACGACTGGGGCATGTGGGCCACCGACCGGATGCACATGTCCGCCGCCGGCCACGCGAACATGGCCAAGCGCGTCCTCACGGTCCTGGCTCACGAGCACTCGATAGACGTCCCGCCCATGACCCCGGTCCCTGAGCTGAGCCGAGTGGACGCCCTCCGTGCGAATGCCCGATGGGTCCGCGAATTCGCTGGCCCGTGGGTTGTCCGGCGCGTCACCGGCAAGTCGTCCGGCGACGGCCTGGAGCCGAAGTACGGCCAGCTGACCCACCTCTAGCACGGCAACCTACGCGCGGAATCCCGGCGTCGCGAGCAGTTCCCCGGTGCGGCGCACGACGAGCACATCGATGTCCCAGCCGTCTGTGGCCCGGTGCAGCATCGCGGTTCCGCCCGCAACGATCGCCGTCGCAAGCACATCGGCCGTGACAATGTCTGCCGCGGCCACGGAGACCTGGGCGAACTCGACGCCGCGGGAGCCCGCAGTCCAGATGTGGTCACCCCGCTCCGCCGAGCCCGACGTCGCAAGGGCCCACCGGGTGCCGGGCCCGCCCAGCCCGTAGGCGGAAAGCAGTGCCGAGCGGTCCAGCGGGTCAACCACCCCGGCCGCCCACGCGGCTCCGCTGCCCGGCACGGGCGAGCCCATCACCAGCACGTCGCCGCCGGCATTCAGGCACCAGTCAGTGATCCCCCGGCTCCGCAGCGCCGCACCGGCCTGCCCGATCGCGTAGCCCTTGATGATCCCGGAAAGGTCCAGCACGCCGTCGGGCCGCTCCGGGGAGAACGCGCCCTCCGTCATGAGCCGCCAGCTGAGCGCGTCCGCGTAGCGGTCCCGCATCCCGGCGGATGCGGCCCGGAGGGAAAGCTCCCCGCGCGCCAGCCGGCTGGCCTCGGAATCGGGACGGTACAGGCTGAAAGTCTCATCCGCGCGGGCAAACACCCGTTCGACGGCGGCGGCTGCGGCGTCGAGCTCGCGCTCGCCGCCGCCCGCTGTTCCCGGGACGGCCGCTGTTCCCAAGGCTCTGGCAGGAACGGTCAGGCTGATGACGGTGCCCATGGAGCCAAACGTCCGGGCCTTGAGAACCGAACCGGCCAGCTCAGAGGTTGGCTGCATCGAGGGCCGCCTGAAGGGAGTTCAAGTACGCGTCGGAAGTCACCGTGGCACCGCTGATGGTCTGCACATCCGCGGATTGGGATTGGAGCACCTCATCGCGCAGGAGCGGTGCCGCCCGGTTACTGATTTGTACGGACTTGCGTTCAGCATCGGTCAGCTGGAGCGCCGTGACATCGGTGATCTTTCCAGCCTGCACGGTGATCTGGACCTGGACGGAGCCGAACCGGGTTTGGACCACCGAGCCGGCGTAGGTCCCGACGGCCTTGGCCGAGGCCCCCGCGGCGCCCGTGGTGCCGGCGCCCGACGAACCGGACGAAGCCGTGGAGTCGTCCGTGCCCGTGCCCGTGCCCGTTCCCATGCCGGTGGAGCCGGCGGTCCCGGTCGCCGCGCTTGCGACGGCGCTGCTGGAATCGGCTATGTGGACGCCCGACTGCCAGCCTGCAATGAGGATGCCGGCGGAGGCCAGGGCTGCTGAAACTGCTGCGCGCGTTCTCACCAGTCGAACCTTTCGTAGTGGAGTTGGTCTTCCCGGACGCTGGCGGCGCGGGCGTCCTCAAGCACGCTTTGCGCCCAGGCGGCGGGGCCGCAGACGTACACGTCAGCATCGGCGACGTTCGGGTCATAACTGGCCAGCCGGTGGCCGGCACGCGCGGAGGTCTCCGGCAGCCAGGTCCGGACGCCGGCCGGGCGGGAGCCGGTCAGGTGGAAGAGTGTGGCTCCGCGCTGCTGGCAGAGGCTGAGGATTTCCTCGCCCAGGTAGAGCTCGGATTCGCTGTGGCCGCGGAGAATGACGGTAGCGTTCCCGGGCTGGAACGGCGTGCTCTCCAGCAGGGCGCGGATCGGGGTGATGCCAATCCCGGCACCGACCATCACCACGTGGCTGCGGCTCCTCGCGGCCGTGCTGAACAGCCCGTACGGACCCTCCAGCGCCACCTTGGTGCCGGGCTTCAGCGCTGCTAGCTGGGCCGAACCCCGGCCCAGGTTGCGGACCGTGATCCTCAGCGTGCCCTGGCCGGCGGCGTCGAAACTGACGGGATCGGCGGACAGGCTGAACGGATGCGGGTGCCACCACAGTCCGGGAGCCAGGAACCGCCAGATGAAGAACCGGCCACCGCTGCCTGCCAACTGGTCCAGGCCAAGGCCGGACATCTCGATGCTCACCACCCCGGGGGCCACCCGCACCACCCGCCTGACGGTCAGCTGGTGCCTGAACGTTGCCACCAGCGGCTGGGCCACGCGGTAGTAGAGCAGGGCGGCGCCGGTGGCGATGCACAGTGCCAGCCAGTACCAGCGCTGCCAGGTGCCCTCGGCAAAGAGGCCGCCCACACTGAACTGGTGGGGGAGCGCGGTCAGGACCGCCGCGTACGTCAGGAGGTGGACGGCGTACCAGAACTCGTATGGGAACCGACGTCGGACGGCCACCAGCGAGGTGACGACGACGGCGATGAACAGGACCAAGGATATGTAGGCCAGCCACATGTCCGGCACCAGGACCCACAGCGCAACTGCCTCGCTGACAGGATCCAGCCCTTCGGCCATGCCGTAGCCGATCGCAATCAGGATCCCGTGCGCGAGCAGGAGGTACAAGGCAGGTTTTCCCAGCTTGCGGTGGAACTCGAGGGCGCGGTCGTGGCCGACTGTGTGGTCGATAAGCGGGATGCGGGCCGCCAATAGCAGCATGAGAAGCACCAGGTCCATGCCAGCGAGGCCGGCCACAATCCCCAGCGCGGTGAAGGAACCGGCCGGAGTCGAGAAGCCGGCCATCCCGCCGTCGGCCAGCCACAAAGCGACGGCGCCCGCCAGGGACGCCCAGAAAAGGACGGTCAGCACATCCGCTCTCAGCAACCGCCGCCGGTGCTGCCCACTGAAGGGGTTCACAGCGCCACGGGAGCCGCGGCGAACCTCGGGACGGCTCGTCAGAAGTTGTGTGTTCATGGACCCAGAATCGCCTCGCCGCCTATCATTTGGCTGTGAAAACGCTTCGTCGGGCATATGACCTCGGAGGTGCCCGTCCCTCCGCCCAGACTGGCTGATGGCCGCGGCCCTATACACCATTCGGCGACGGATTGGTCTTTAAATCGCCGAACTCGTAGACTTGGTAGGCGCTAGGTGGCGCGGAGCGTGCGCAATTGCTCCGGTTGGCAGGAATCGTCTGAGAAATCGACGGTCTTGGAGGCCGGTAGTTAGGGGCTCAAGTTGCGCGCATTCCTGTATTCGCCCAGCACCCCGGCACTTCGCAATGGCTGTCCAAAGGACCGTCAGCGCCAGGTGCCCGTGGCCTACAATCTTCGCCGCAGTGAGGAACCAGACGGTTTGTGCCGTCTGCCTGAATCCCGCGGAACCGGTGATTGGGGGTGGGAGCCGGATGCGGACGCCGCCTAACGCACGGTCAACGGGAACTCCGTTAGCCGTTTCATATATTTTTGAGGAGAGTCGTCATGGCAGCACACTGCCAGGTGACCGGAGCCGAGCCGGGCTTTGGACACAGCATTTCGCACTCGCACCGTCGCAACAAGCGCCGGTTCGACCCGAACATCCAGAAGAAGCGCTACTGGGTTCCGTCCCTGCGCCGTAACGTCACGCTGCAGGTCTCTGCTCGTGGCATCAAGACCATCGACGTACGCGGCATTGACGTAGTCGTCGCCGCCATCCTGGCACGAGGAGTGAAGCTCTAATGGCAAAGGATAAGGACGTACGTCCGATCATCAAGCTGAAGTCGACCGCGGGCACGGGTTACACCTACGTGACGCGCAAGAACCGTCGTAACGACCCGGACCGCCTGGTTCTGAAGAAGTACGACCCCAAAATCCGCCAGCACGTCGAATTCCGAGAGGAGCGCTAAACACATGGCTAAGAAGTCAATGATCGCTAAGAACGAACAGCGTAAAGTCATCGTCGAGCGTTACGCTGCAAAGCGCCTCGAACTGAAGAAGGCTCTGGTTGATCCCAACTCAACCGACGAAGTACGCGAAGCTGCTCGCCTCGGCCTGCAGAAGCTGCCCCGCAACGCCTCGCCGGTACGTCTGCGTAACCGCGACATCATCGATGGCCGTCCCCGCGGTACCTTCCAGAAGTTCGGTATCTCCCGTGTTCGCTTCCGCGACATGGCTCACCGCGGTGAGCTCCCGGGTATCACGAAGTCTTCTTGGTAATTCAGTAGTCCTGAAGCCAGTGGCTTGAAAAAGGGCCGGCAACCGTTTGGTTGCCGGCCCTTTTTGCGTTTAATGCCTGGGCGCGGTGCCCGGGGCGGGGTGGATGGTCGGATGTTCGGCCGCGGTGCTGCGTCGCCGGCGGTGGGTTGGTGTTTGTGGTGATGCACGGCATAGTTCGGGGTTGGGGTGTGGGGGTGGGTGTTGGGGTGTGTTGTGGGTGGTTGTGGCCTGTGGTGGCGGGGTTTTGGGGTGGTGGGGCGGGTGTGTGGGGTGGAGTTGCGGTGGGGCGTGGGTGGGTGTATTGTTTTCTAAGTCGCCGAGAGGGAGACCAGCGGAAAGCTGGGAACCGGAGGCGGCCAATCCCCTAAATTTCAAGACCGGATCTGGTCGGCGTTTTGTGCGCTCCGGGTTCGGGTGGGGCGGGTCGGATGGTTTGTGGGTCGCGGAAACGCCGATTTGCAAAGTGTTCCGGACTCGGGTAAGTTTGAAAAGTTGCTCCGGAGCGATCCTCGACCGAGTGGTTGTGGTGGTGCCGGGTGTGTCTGTTGTTTGAGAACTCAATAGTGTGCCAAGTTTGTTGATACCAATTTATTGTATTGAATTGGT
>NZ_JAQFIF010000020.1 GCF_029504395.1 Arthrobacter sp. ES3-54 | reverse complement strand
GCAGACACAGCGTCCGGTGTTGGTTGGGCCGCAGGCACCGTCTCCGGTGAGGGTTCTGCCGCCGGAGCCTCGGCCGCCTGCGGTGATTGGGCCGCAGACACAGCGTCCGGTGTTGGTTGGGCCGCAGGCACCGTCTCCGGTGAGGGTTCTGCCGCCGGAGCCTCGGCCGCCTGCGGTGATTGGGCCGCGGATACAGCGTTCGGTGTTGGTTGGACCGCAGACACAGCCGCCCGAGAAAGTTCTGTCAGTGCCGCGGCCGACGCTGAGGGTTCGGTCAGTGCTGCCGCCCGTGTCGTGGCCTGCGAGTCTGGTGCTGCCGGCGGCGGCCCGGCGCGGGCGGGTGCGTCGGCCACATTCCCCGCACTGGAGGACCAGCCCGGCCCCGGCGATGAGGCTGCCGCCCTGGCTGAAGACCCTGCACTGCGGGCCCTGGATCTCCGCTCCCGCCCGCAGAAGCTGCTCGACGGCCTGGTCGGCGCGTGCAAACTCGCCCTCGCCACCGGCCAGCTGCCCGCCTCGGGCGGGCTCCGTCCCCAGGTCATGGTCACCATCGACTACCGGGATCTGCTCACCCGGCTCGGCACCACCCCCACCGGCACGGCCGACACGGTAGAGGCCCCGGAGCCGGCACCCAGGGCTCTGCAGCACACCGGCACACTCGAGCAGACGGGCTTGCTGTTGTTCGCCGGGCCGGTGACGGCCTCGACTGTACGGAAGATCGCCTGCGATGCCGACATCATCCCCGTCCTGCTCGGCGGCCAGGGCCGGGTCCTGGACATCGGCCGGGCCTCCCGGGTTTTTCCGCCGCATATCCGCAAGGCCCTCACCGCCCGGGACCGGGGCTGCGCCTTTCCCGGCTGCACCATCCCCGCGCCCTGGTGCGAAGCCCACCACATCGATTACTGGTCCCGCGGCGGCACCACCGGAACCGAGAACGGAACCCTGCTCTGCTCCCATCACCACCACGTGATCCACAAGGAACGCTGGACCATCCAGCTCAAATCCGGGATCCCCTGGTTCATCCCGCCACCCCACCTCGACCCCCGCCAACGCCCCAGACGCAACCACTACTTCCGACCAGACGACCTCATGACAGCCGCATGACAGGCTGTCACGGCCCGCGCGGCCCCCTCCCGGCCGCCCCCAGGCCCAAGTCATGGCCGCGCGGAGGCAACTCCGACGCTGGCAGCAGCCAGATTCATCATCAACCGCAGCCGCCTAACCCAAGATCAGCCAGAAGGTGATGGCGGCGGTCACTGTCCGTCCTGACGCGGCAACGATGGCGATGGGTAGGAGTATGCCGCAACGCGTCCAGCCCTACGCGGACGCACACGGAATGGGATATTACACGGCTTTGCCGAATAAATTCTACGACTTTACCGAAGATCACTTCCCGAATTCGTATGAAAGCATTCACCTATGGGCAAACAAGAAGTGGATCAATTATCAAATGATGCAGGGAAAGTCTTTGGTGGATATCGGCGCGCCGGCAGGGGCCCCGCCTCCCGGAGTGCACGTCTTGCGTCCAAGCCCGTACTACAACATGGAGTTGGAGCAGGTAGCGGGTTATCAGCGTTACAGTCAAGATCCGCAACCTTCTTGGAATTTGGGTGAATCACATGGCATATCAGGAGAAGTTCTTCAGGGTAGATCAGCACAAGCGGTCGGGCCTATTTGGACTGACGCACCGTTGGACGTACGTGCTGATCGATGCCCTCGGAGAAGAGCGAAGGCTGGATAGGCACGAATTGCTAGCGGCACTCCTCGCCCCACGAACAACAACGAATCAGGATGCCTACATGTGCATGCATCGAGTTGCGGAACTCTTCCGGAACGGTCAATCTGAGTGGGCCGGATATCCTTCCGGTGCTGTCGTCGCTGATCTGAACGATATCTAAGGACGCGGAAGCGCCTTTTAATGCTGCGTACAAACGGGTGACCGCCGCAGATGTCTTCAGGCGGAACCCCAGCTCTATCTTGCGGAGGCAAAGACCGCGGGAGAAATTGTCAAAAAATAGAGACCGGACTGGACATGGGCACTGATATAGATACTCTGACACCCGATATGTTCAGGTTTACGAGTCTGTTGAGAATTATGGAACTCCCCCAATTAGCTCAGAATTATGAGAATCTCGAGGTAAAACTTCGAACTGACTCATCAACTCGGGCTGTGAATGAGGCGCGAGAGTGGGTCTCTAGAAGCTTTGGGAAGGGCAGCGGCAGCCTCAGCGACCGATACGCTTATAGGGAAGGTTCAGTCGATGATGATCTCAACGCTGAATACGATGGTTGTTGTGGGAAGAAAAGCTAAACATCCGGCGAGGAATGCTCTGATCCTTAGTGGCGTGTTATTGAGTGCCACGGTCGCGGTGATCCTGGTAGGACCTCAGGACCACGTCTCACAGGAGGTCATTGCACTACTCGCAGGCCTGACCGTGGGTGTGTGGTTTCTGCGTTTCTCGCCGGCCTGGCGATGGCTCGCCATGTTGGTTTTGGTCCTATCCCTCGTTCTCTGTTTGGTCTTGGGCCCAGCCGGAACCGCGTGGTTCGGTGGGTTTATTTCGGGCACTCAGGCAGGACTAGCCTGGCAGCATGCGAGTAAGCGCCGTAAGCCCGCTAAGCGGACCCGGGAAACCGCAGAAAAGGCGGAGTAGCTTGTTGATGGCCGGGGTCTGGGTTGGTGCGGTCTTCGGGTGTTGCGGATGCAGTGGAGTTTCCGATGGGTAATGCGACGGGTTTCATGCCTTCGCGGTTGGTTCATGATCTGGATTCGATTGAAACGGCATTGGCTGATTGCTTCAGCAACCCAAAGGCATCGTAGTTCGGTCCGGAATGGGTAACTGGAAGCGAGGCTGAGGCAACACGCCCGACGACACCATAGCGAATGGGCGTGATTACCTGACTTGGAAAATGTGGCATGGAATCCGCGCGAGCCTTCACCGCCGCGCGGACTCCCGTGGCAGCTGTCATGATGCATCTAAAAGAGGAAGCATATGGAAACAACTCTACCGGTACACGTTCGGGCAACTAGGGTCACCAGGAAGCGTCGTTCCCTAATATTTGGTAGGACATATTTCACCTACGACGTCCGATTCCAGGATGGCGAAGTCCAAACCAACGTAAATCCCGATAATGTCCTGGAAGGTGCCCGTTACCCAGCTGATTATTGGACGGTCATGCGCGGCGCGCAGGAAGTGGCCGGCGATGGCGTCCCGGGCGAGTGGGTGGACTATCCGTATGGGCGGCCGCTTCGTGACTGAAGGCAGAACAGCCATCGGTGATACCTCGGACCGAAGGGTGCAGACCCCTGGACTCAAGAGGTTACCGCGCGTTTTTTCGCGACCACACCCGCCCCCAAAGCTAACGATGGCTAGGTGCGAGGGGCCGGTTTCAGGCCCTTAAGCGGGCCACCGTCGCTCTTGGTTTCGCAAATTTGCGCGTGTATCGTTGACTATCGTTGTATATCGTTCGCGGTTGTCCAGAGGAGAGCACGATGCGCAGTTCTTACCCGGCAGGCGGATTTCGCGGCAACAATGTCGACAGTATGTGGCAGGCCGTAGAGGAGTTGCGTTCGAGATTCGAGAAGCGCTCGGGTTCCCGGGCGGGGCGGGGCGAGGTGCGCTCGGCTGTGCTGGCACTGCTCGCCGAGCGGCCGATGCACGGTTACCAGATTATTCGTGAAATCGAGGAGCGCAGCGGCGGCACCTGGAAGCCCAGCGCTGGCTCCGTCTATCCAACCCTCCAGCTGCTGGCCGACGAGGGCCTTATCCGTGCTGAGGAATCCAACGGCCGCAAGATTTATTCCCTGACGGACGCGGGCCGCGAGGAGATGACGGGCGCGGGTACGTCAGCGCCCTGGGAATCGACTGGTCCGGCGTCGGGCTCGGGGTTCGCGGCGCTGCCCAAGGCGGGCGTCGAGCTCGCGCAGGCCGCCTCCCAGGTGGGACGCACCGGGACACCGAAGCAGGTGCAGGAAGCCGTGGCGGTTCTCGATGACGCGCGCCGCCGGCTGTACGCGATCCTCGCCCAGGGCTGACGGGGGTGACGTCGGTTCGCCGGGACCGGGCAGCTCCGGTACCCGGCGCCCGGGGCTACCGTGCCCGCTACCGCCGCATCCTGCGCTTCGCCGCATGGCATCTCGCGGTTACCTGGTGGTTTGAGCTGTTCCTCCCCCGCATCGGGCTGGTGAGGATTGCCGAGCGCACCAGGGCGAAGAGGATGCGGCGTTTCGCGCAGCGCTTCCATGCGCTGGCGGTGGACCTCGGCGGCCTCATGATCAAAGTCGGACAGTTCCTGTCCTCCAGGCTCGACGTGCTGCCGCCCGAAATCACCAAGGAACTCGAGGGGCTGCAGGACGAGGTGCCTCCGGTTTCGTTCTCCGCGATCCGCGCCCTCGCCGAAGCTGAGCTGGGCGCGCCGCTGGAGCAGTTGTTTGCCTCAGTCGAGGAGACACCGATCGCAGCAGCGTCCCTCGGGCAGGCGCACCGGGCGAGGCTTGGCCCGGGCGACGCCGCCGACACCGGGCTCGACCGCGTGGTGCTGAAGGTACAGCGGCCGGGCATCAACGCCATTGTCGACGTCGACCTGGCGGCACTGAGCAAAGTTGGCGGATGGCTCAGCCACGTGCGCCTGGTGTCCGATCGTGCCGACATGCCCGCCCTGGTCGAGGAGTTTGCGCAGACCAGTCTTGAGGAGATCGACTACCTGAATGAGGCGGCGAATTCGGGGCGGTTCGCTGGTGATTTCGCCGACGACGGCCGCGTGGAGGTGCCCGACGTCGTCTGGGAACGGAGCACCCGCCGCGTGCTCACCCTCGAAGACGTCACGGCGATCAAGATCACGGACTCGGAGGCACTTCTGGCGGCGGGCATCGATCCGGCCCAGGTTGCCCCTGTTTTTGCCTCGGTCATGTTCGACCAGATTTTTACGAACGGCTTTTTTCATGCCGATCCGCACCCGGGGAACATCTTTGTCACGCCAGTTACCGATCCATCCACGGAGCGCCCATGGAAGCTGACCTTCATCGACTTCGGCATGATGGGCGAAGTTCCGGCGAGCACACGCAGCGGTCTGCGGAAGCTGCTCATCGCTGCCGCTTCGCGTGACGGCAAGGGGTTGATGACCGCGATCAGCGACGTGGGGGTGTTGGTGCCCTCGGCCGACACAGTCGAGCTTGAGCGGGCGATGACGCACCTTTTTGCCCGCTTTGGCGGGATGGGCTTCGCCGAGCTTCGCGAGGTGGACCCCCGGGAGTTCCGTGATTTTGCGGTGGAGTTCGGTGACGTGGTCCGCTCGTTGCCGTTCCAGATGCCGGAGAACTTCCTGCTCATTATTCGGGCGATGTCACTGACGTCGGGTGTGTGCAGCTCGCTGGACGCCCGGTTCAATCTGTGGGACTCGGTCGAACCCTATGCGGCGCAGCTGCTGCGCGACGAGCGCGGCAACATTGTGCAGGACGTTGCCCAGCAGGCGCTCGATGCCGCCGGAATGGCGCTGGGTCTGCCGAAACGTCTGGATGGGCTGCTAACCCGGCTCGAAGATGGTTCACTGTCGGTGGCAAATCCGCGCCTTGAGCGGCAGCTGGGACGGCTTGACCGCACGGCGCAGCGATCTGCATCGGCGCTGATCTTCGGCGCCCTGCTGGTTTCCGGCTCCCTGGTCCGCGCGGATGACATGGTGCTCGGCAATGTCCTGATGATCGCGTCGGTGCTTCCGCTGTTGCATGGGCTGTGGGTGAGGCGCAGCGGCCTCTGATCGAGCCGGTGACGGGGTTTTCTCGCGCCCGGACACCATCGGGTTGCGCGGCCGGGGGGATATCATCAAGCCGTGAAGGAAGGCCAGCCTTTTCGTCCTGCGAACCCCACCGAAACCCCCGGCCCCGTCCCTTCAGGGCCCAACCCCACATTCTGGAAGTCCTCGATCCTGAACTGGAGCGGCGCTCTCGCGGCGGCCGCCCTGATAGTGGTCCCGCTCTGGATGCTGCTCAGCAACCCGGCAGTCCTCGGCGGCCACCCCGCCCTGCCAACTCTCCTGGTGGCCGCCGTCGCATTGGGGATTTTTTGGGCGCTGATTCTGGTCAGACGCTGGTTGTTCGGCAGCAAACAGCAGCGTAGCGGTGATATTTCCACTTGGCAGTTGGTCCGCGGGATCGCAGGCAGGCTCACGGTCCTCGGTTTCGTGGCGGCGCTGATGTGGCTCAGCCCGTTCCCCCACCAACCCGACCGCGAGAAGACTGTCCCGACCACCGGAACCACCGCGGCCACGCCAGCCGGGTCAACGGCTACAGAAGACGCCACTTCGATCACCCTTGCCCCGGCGGGCAAGGCCACCACGGGTCTCGTCTTCTACCCCGGCGCCAGGGTCGACGCGCACGCCTATCAGGACCTGCTGCAGCCGCTCGCGGCCGCGGGTCATCTAGTCGTCATCCTGAAAGTACCCCTTGGCGTCTCCCTGCTGGACACCAACCAGGCCCGCGCAGCCATGGACCGGCATCCGGAGATCGCCACTTGGGCCGTGGGCGGTCATTCGCTGGGCGGCGTGAGCGCGTCATCCTTCGCGGCATCGAACTCTGACGTCGCAGGCCTGCTGCTGTTCGCCTCGTACCCCGCAGAGAACTTGACGGACGCCCAGGGCCTCTCGGTGCTCTCCATCTCCGGGTCGAACGATGGCCTGAGCACCCCGGACAAGATCGCGGCGTCGCGGTCCCTGCTCCCGCCAACCACCACCTACGCAACGGTTGTGGGCGGCGTGCACGCGTTCTTCGGGAACTACGGCGAGCAGCCCGGCGACGGAGAGCCAGGCATCACCCGCGAACAGGCGCAGCAGCAGATAGTTGCCGAGTCCCTGCGCTTCATGGACCGGCTCCGGACCTCCGGCTAAGAGGCGGGAAATGCTCAGCTCCACCGTTGAGCGCCGCAACTGCTACCGCTACCACTACCGCCCAGCCGCGTACCCCTGCGCACCGCGCGGATTCGCGGCAGCCTGCAGAACCCCGGTCTCCGGATCCCGCGCGACGGCGGACAACCGCCCCAGCGCCCAGTCACCGGCCCGGGTGACGATGTGCCCCCGGCGCTCTAGGCCCTCGATGACGTTCTCCCCGAGCCGGTCCTCGACGACGGCGCCGCCCGGCTCCCAGGTGCGCGGCCAGAAGGACCCGGGCATCGACGTCGTATGGAACGTCGGGGCGTCGATGGCCTGCTGTGGCGAATACCCGCCCACGATGGTCCTCAGCAGGTACGGCAGCTGCCATTGGTCCTGCTGGTCGCCGCCGGGTGAACCCAGCGCGGTCACTGCGAGGCCGTCCCGCAGCACGAGAGTGGGCGTCAATGTGGTGCGCGGGCGTTTGCCGGCCGTAAGCGTGGACGGCGTGCCGGGCTCCAGCCAGGTCATCTGCAGCCGGGTGCCCAGGCAGAAACCCAGCTCTGGGATCGCCGGAGAGGACTGCAGCCAACCGCCGGATGGAGTGGCCGACACCATGTTGCCCCAGCGGTCCACGACGTCGATGTGGCACGTATCGCCGCGGGTCTCCCCCGCGGGTGTCACGGTGGGCTCGCCGACGCCGAGGCCGGCCGTAGAGGCATCCCCCGCGAGCGCAGGCGGCGTGTACTCGGTGCGCAACAGTGGCAGGTAGGGTTCCCGTCCGGGCACGGTGCCGGGCCGGAAGTCGTGGGAGGCCCGGTCCGTAATCAAGGCCCGGCGGCTGGCGCAATAGTCAGCAGAGAGGAGGTAGTCCAGCGGGACGTCCGTGTCGCCGTAGTACGCCTCCCGGTCCGCGAGCGCGAGCTTCTGCGCCTCCAGGATGGTGTGCGCCCCCAGTTCAGTGGATGGATCAAGGTAATGGTCCTCGAACCCGGCCAGGATGGCGAGGGTCTGCAGCAGCGCGGGCCCCTGGCCCCAGGGTCCGGTCTTGGCGATCGTGTGGCCCCGGAACTCCACGGTGGCGGCCGCCTCATATCCGGCTTCGAAACCCGCCAGATCCGCCAGGGCCAGCACCCCGCGGTGGTCCGTGCCCGAGGAATGCCGGTGCGGGGCCTGAACCGAATCCACCATGGCGCGGGCCACGAAGCCCTCGCGCCACTCGTGCCGGGCCGCATCAATCCCTGCCTCGCGGGTGGATGCCTTGACCCCGGCCTCCACGAGTCGTTCCAGTGTGCGGGCATAGGCCGGGTTCCACACCAGCTCACCTTCGGCAGGGATTCTTCCGCCGGGCATCCACAGCTCAGCCGACGTGGGCCAATGCGTCTGGAACAGTGCGGACACAGCCGCGATGGTGGTTCCAACCCGGCCCAGCATGGGGTGGCCGTCCCGCGCGTAGCCGATCGCGAAGTCCAGCACCGCATCCAGCTCCCACGTCCCGTGGTCACGCAGCAGCAGGAGCCAGGCGTCGACGGCGGCGGGCACCGCGGCGGCCAGGGCACCCGAGCCCGGAACGAGGTCCAGGCCTTCGGCAAGGTAGTGCTCCACGGTGGCCCCGGCCGGCGCCCCACCCTGCCCCATCAGGACTATTGGCTGGTCCGGCCGGTCCGCGGTGACGAAGATCCCGGTCATGTCTCCGCCGGGTCCGTTGAGGTGCGGCTCCACCACATGGAGCACGAATGCTCCCGCCACAGCGGCGTCGAAGGCGTTGCCGCCGCGCTCCAGCACCGCCTGGGCGGCCGCCGTCGAGAGCCAGTGCGTGGACGCGCTCATCCCGAAGGTGCCCTGCAGCGTGGGGCGGGTGGTGAACGGCGCCGGCCTGGTGAACGGCACCCGCGCCGCACGCGGGCCGTCCCAGGAGACTTCTGCAACCACCGTGTCAGCCAAACAGGGCCGCCACCCGGGTCAGTGTCTCGTAAACGCCATATGCGAGCGGCACACCGACCAGCGCCCACGCGGTAACCAATTTTCCGGTGGACGGTGTCACCGGTGTCACCGAACTCTGTGCAGTACTCATTTCAGGCCTCCAAGGCGGGTTCTTCGGACCGGACACGGCCGGCACGGGGTTCGTGGAATCGCGCGTCCA
This sequence comes from Arthrobacter sp. ES3-54, assembly GCF_029504395.1. Taxonomy (GTDB): domain Bacteria; phylum Actinomycetota; class Actinomycetes; order Actinomycetales; family Micrococcaceae; genus Arthrobacter. Next base: position 48,821 of record NZ_JAQFIF010000020.1, on the reverse strand, counting down.
CCGGCGAGACCAGCAGGTTCGCCACGAAACCGACAACCAGCAGCCCCACCATGGTCAGCAGGGCCGGCTGGTAGGACGCGGCATTGAGCGCGCCGGGCTTGCCCTGCGCGTCCAGGAAAGCATTGACAATCAACGGACCTGCGACGCCGGCCGCGGACCAGGCCGTCAGGAGACGGCCGTGGATGGCACCGACCTGGAACGTGCCGAAGAGGTCGCGCAGGTAGGCGGGGGCAGTAGCGAACCCGCCGCCGTAGAAGGAGATGATCACGAACGCGAGGGCCACGTAGAGGACGGTCGACGACGACCCGGCCAGGGCCAGCACGGTGTAAAGCACGGCGCCGACGCCGAGGAAGACCATGTAGATGCGCTTGCGGCCGGTGACGTCGGAGGTGGCGGACCAGGCAAAGCGGCCCGACATGTTGCCGATCGACAGGAGCCCCACGAAGCCGGCGGCCACAGCGGCGCTGGCCAGGGAGGTGCCATCGGGCTGGCGGAAGAAGTCCTGGATCATCGGGGCGGCCTGTTCAAGGATGCCGATGCCTGCCGTGACATTGCAGAATAGGGCGATCCACACGAGCCAGAACTGTTTGGTCTTGACCGCGTTCTTGGCGGAGACGTTCTCCGTGGTGACCAGGGAGGCAGACTTGACCTTTCCGGGGTCGAAGCCAGCCGGCTTCCAGCCCTCGGCCGGGACTTTGATGGTGAAGGCACCGAACATCATGTAGGCAAGGTAGATCACGGCGAGGGTCAGGAAGAGCTTGCCCACTGACTCGCCGCTGGCCACCCAGGCCTTGGCGCCGGAGTTGGGATCGTACATCTTGAGCAGCGCCGTGGAGACCGGGCTGGCGATCAGGGCACCGCCGCCGAACCCCATGATGGCCATGCCCGTGGCCAGTCCGGGCCGGTCGGGGAACCACTTGATCAGGGTGGAGACCGGGGAGATGTAGCCGATGCCCAGGCCAATGCCGCCGACGACGCCGTAGCCGAGGTAGACGAGCCAGAGTTGGTGGCTGAAGATGCCCAGCGAACCGATAAGGAAGCCGCTGGCCCAGAACGCGGCGGAGGTGAACATCGCCTTGCGGGGTCCGTTCTTGTCCACCCAGGTGCCCATGATGGCGGCCGAGAGTCCCAACATCACGATCGCGATAGAGAAAATTACACCGATTTCGGTCAGGCTGGCGCCGAAGTGCTTTACCAACGCGTTCTTGTAGACGCTGGTCGCGTAGGCCTGGCCGATGCACAGGTGCACGGCGAGCGCTGCTGGGGGTACGAGCCACCGGTTGAATCCCGGCGGGGCGATGGTTCGTTCGCGGTCCAGCCAGCCCATGAGTGCTCCCCTGCTCGTCAACGACATCGGTGTCTTGCACATTGGAGCGACGGTCCTCTGCCAGGGCCTCTGACCGAGCATCCGGCAGAGGACCGTTGCCTCCGGCAATCATGGTGCAAATCGTCAGCAAACGTACTACTTATGCGCCAAGCGGTAGGAAATCCGCGATAAACGGTAAGTGCGGATCCGGCGTGGGCGCCCGCGGCCCGCGGAGCTACTTGCCCAGGCCGGCCTGCCGGAGCGCCTCGGCCATCGCCGTGTTGATGGGCGACGGCGTGGGCGTCGCCTTTTGCGGCTGCCTGGCCTGCGTCCGGCGGCCGGGCGTCGGTTTCCCGGACGGCTGATTCGACGGCGTCTGCCGCGCCGACTGCCGCGGTCGTTCCGCCCGCGAGTCCCCACCTCCGCCAGCCCCACGATCGCCGCGGGCGCCGTCCCCGCGTCCGCCAGCCGCACCAGCGCCGGCCGCACGTTCCGTGGAAGCCGCACGTCCCCCGGACGCCGCCGGTACGTCGTCGAGCCTTAGCGTCAGGGAAATGCGCTTCCGCTCCGGGTCCGCTTCCAGCACCTTGACCCGGACCACCTGCCCGGACTTCACTACCTCGCGGGGATCAGAGACGAACCGGTTGGCCAGCGCGGACACGTGCACGAGCCCGTCCTGGTGCACCCCGACGTCGACGAACGCGCCGAACGCCGCCACGTTGGTCACGGTTCCCTCCAGCACCATGCCCGGCCGCAGGTCCGAGATCTTCTCGATGCCTTCCGAGAACGCTGCCGCCGCGAAGGCCGGACGCGGGTCGCGGCCCGGCTTATCGAGTTCGGAGATGATGTCCTGCACGGTGGGCAGGCCGAAGGAGCCGTCCACGAAGTCCTGCGGGTTCAGCGCCGCATAGCTTCCCGCGGCCGGGGCCTTCCCGGCGGCCGCCTTGATTTTCCGTGCCACCGGGTAAGCCTCCGGGTGCACGCTGGAGGCATCCAGCGGCTCCGCGCCCCCGGTGATACGCAGGAAGCCGGCACACTGCTCAAACGCCTTGGCGCCCAGCCGCGGGACCTTCTTCAGCTCGCTGCGCTTGCTGAAGGGTCCGTGTTCGTTCCGGTACGCCACAATGTTCTCGCTCAGCAGCGGCCCGACGCCGGCCACCCGGCTCAGCAGTGCGGGCGAGGCGGTGTTGACATCCACGCCCACCGCGTTCACGCAGTCCTCGACGACGGCGTCCAGGCTCCGGTCCAGCTTCGCGGCCGTGACGTCGTGCTGGTACTGCCCGACGCCGATCGACCTCGGCTCGATCTTCACCAGCTCCGCGAGCGGATCCTGCAGCCGCCGGGCGATCGAGACCGCGCCGCGCAGGGATACGTCCATGCCGGGCAGCTCGGCCGCGGCGAGTGCCGACGCCGAATACACCGACGCTCCGGCCTCGGACACCACGATCTTCTGCGGTTTCTCTGCCGACCCGGGCGCGAGCTGTTTCAGCAGTTCGGCGGCGAGCTTGTCCGTCTCCCGTGACGCGGTGCCGTTGCCGATCGCGACGAGTTCCACGCCGTGCTTCTTGGCCAGGCCCACGAGCGTCCGCAGCGCCTCGTCCCATTTCCGGGCCGGGGCGTGCGGGTAGACGGTGTCCGTCGCAACCACCTTGCCGGTGCCATCGACCACCGCGACCTTCACACCGGTGCGCAGACCAGGGTCCAGGCCCAGGGTGGCGCGGTTCCCGGCCGGCGCGGCGAGCAGGACGTCGCGGAGGTTCGCGGCGAACACGCGCACGGCCTCGTCCTCGGCAGCGGCGAACATCCGGCTCCGCAGATCAGCTGTCAGCCGGGCCAGCACGCGTGAGCGCCACGCCAGCTGCGCGGTCTGCAGCAGCCAGGCGTCGGCGGGCCGGCCACGGTCGGCAACCCCGAGGAACCTGGCCACAGCGGCTTCGTACCTGCCGCGCGCGGCGGTCAGGGCGGCGTCGTCGTTCGGTTCAGCCTCGGCGAGATCCAGCTCGAGTGCCCCGTCCTTTTCGCCGCGCAGCAGTGCCAGGACGCGGTGCGAGGGCATTCCGGCCGGCTGCTGGGAGAACTCGAAGTAGTCCTTGAACTTCTGGCCTTCGGCTTCCTTGCCCTTCTTCACGCGGGACATCATCCGGCCCTGGGTCCACAGCCGTTCCCGGAGTGTGGCGGCCAGGTCGGCATCCTGGGCGACGCGTTCCACCAGGATGGAGCGGGCGCCGGAGAGCGCCGCGGCCGGGTCCCCGATCGAGTGTTCTGCGTTGAGGTACTTGGCGGCTTCGCGGTCCGGGTCCAGTTCCGGGCGCTTGAGCAGGGCGTCGGCGAGCGGTTCCAGTCCGGCTTCGCGGGCGATCTGCGCCTTGGTGCGCCGCTTGGTTTTGAACGGGAGGTAGATGTCCTCGAGCCGGGACTTGGTGTCGGCGCCGACGACGGCGGCCTGCAGTTCCGGGGTCAGCGCGCCCTGGGCGGCGATCGCTTCGAGGATAGTCCGGCGTCGGTCCTCTAGCTCGCGCAGGTAGCGCAGCCGCTCCTCCAGCTCACGGAGCTGGGTATCGTCCAGGGTTCCGGTCGCCTCCTTCCGGTACCGGGCGATGAACGGCACGGTCGACCCGGCGTCGAGCAGGTCCACGGCGGCCTTGACCTGCCAGGCTTGAACGCCGAGTTCGCCGGCGATCTGGGCGGCGATGCCGGACTCCTGAGTGTGCGGCGTACCGGCCCTTGGGGAACCGGTCTTCGGCGACGGGGCGGTCTTCGGCGACGGGCCGGAGGCGGGCGAGACGGGCGAGGCGGGGCGCTGCGGGTGTTGGGTCACCCAAACCATTTTGCCCTACCCCGCGAAGGAGGGGGCGGTCCGAAAATGTCGGGTTAGATTGTCGGAGGGCTTTGGTAGCTTGGCAATGGGAGCATCAACGGCAGCGGATCTAGTCAAGCAGGGTCATCAACGGCAACGGGCCAATCAACGGGGGCACAGTGTTTTTTCTTGAACCGGAAGTAGCCGGTACAGCGCAGGACCTGGTCTTCTCCGCGAGCGACCTCGTCACAGCCGCCAGCTGCGAGTACCAGCTGCTCCGGAAGCTCGACGAAAAGCTGGGCCGCTCCCCCAAGGCTGTCTTCGAAGACGATGAGATGCTCAAGCACGCGGCCAAGCTGGGCGACGTCCACGAGCACCGGGTGCTGGACTCCTTCGTCGACGAGTTTGGCGTGTGGGATCCGGCCACCGGACGCGGCGTGTACGACGTCGTCCCGGCTGAAGCCATGGACCGCGCCACTCTACTGGCGAAGCATTCCGAGTCCATTGAAGCACTGCGCTCGGGCGCCGACGTCGTGTTCCAGGCGGCCTTCTTTGACGGCCAGTTCCATGGCCGCTCCGACTTCCTGGTCCGGCAGGCCAACGGCAGCTATGCCGTGTTCGACACCAAGCTGGCGCGCCACGCGAAGGTGACGGCGCTGCTTCAGCTCGCGGCCTACGGCGACCAGTTGCTGAAGGCCGGGATTACACCGGACCCGGCCGTGACCCTCGTCCTCGGCGCCACCGTCCCGCTGCCCGGCGGAGGATTCGACTACGTCCGCAGCCACCACAAACTCGCAGAAATTCTGCCGGTCTTCCGCGAGCGGCGGAACCGCTTCCTGGCTTTGACCTCCTCGCATCTGGCGCAGCCCGGCGCAGTTCAGTGGGGCGCAGTGCAGTGGGGTGCAGCCGCGATCACCGCTTGCGGCCGCTGCGACTACTGCCAGGAGCAGGTCACGGCCAGCGACGACCTGCTGCTCGTCGCCCGAATGAATTCGACACAGCGCAAGAAACTGCGCGCAGACGGCATCTATTCGGTCACGGACTTGGCCCGGGCCAGCCTTCCGAAGGCGAACGCAGCGCTCCTGCGCCTGCAGGCCCAGGCCCGGATGCAGAGCGGCATCGGCGGAGACGACGGCGGCGTCCGGTACGTCAAGGACGGCCAGGAGCACTCCCTCCGCTACGCGGTCATTCCGGAAAACACGCTGGCCGAGCTTCCCCCGCCGAGCGACGGCGACATTTTCTTCGACTTCGAGGGCGATCCCCTGTGGCAGGAAAAGGCCACCGGAGTCTGGGGACTGGAGTACTTGTTCGGCGTCATCGAGGCACCGACGGGGCCCGGCGTCCCCGGGGTTTTCAGGCCGTTCTGGGCCCACAGCCGGGAGGCGGAGAAACAGGCCTTCCTCGATTTCCTCGACTACGTGGAGAAACGCCGGCGGGACTACCCGGACATGCACGTCTACCACTACGCCGCCTATGAGAAGACGGCGCTCCGGAAACTTTCGGTCATGCACGTTGCCGGCGAAGACACCGTGGACGGCTGGCTGCGCGGCGGGCTCTTGGTGGACCTGTACCAGACCGTCCGGAACAGCATCCGGATCTCCGAGAACTCCTACAGCATCAAGAAGCTTGAGCCGCTCTACATGGGGACGAATCTGCGCTCCGGGGATGTGAAGGACGCCGGCGCATCCGTGGTTGCCTACGCCCACTACTGCGACGCCCGCGACAATGAGCGGCCCGATGAGGCGGCCACAATCCTCGCAGGAATCTCCGACTACAACGAATACGACTGCCTCTCCACACTGGAGCTCCGGAACTGGCTCCTGGGCCTGGCGCAGGAGCGCGGGATCAAGCCGGGAGGCGGCGGCGCTGTCGGAGGCGACGGCGCGACCTCGGCCGCGCTCAAGCCGGTGGACGTCAGCGCGGGGTCCGGGCCGACTTCCGCTGAACTGGACCCGTTGGAAGTGGCGCTGGCCGAACTGGACCCGCTGGAAGTGGCGCTGGCCGAGCTGGCGGGTCCCGGCGTCGGGCTGTCCGAGGACGACCGGAAGGCGGTCTCGATGCTGGCGGCGGCGGTCAGCTATCACCGGCGGGAGCGCAAGGCGTTCTGGTGGGCGCACTTCGACCGTTGCGAGAACGGCCCCGACACCCATCACCAGCAGGACCGCAACGTCTTCCTCGTCGAGGACGCCGAGGTCCTTGAGGACTGGTGGAAGGATGGCGCCAAGAATCCGGAGCGGAGGGTGAAACTGATCGGCGCGGTCAGCCCCGGCTCGGACCTGCGCGAGGGCAGCACGTGGTTCCGCATGTATGAGCCGCCCCTTCCGGCCGGGCTCGAGGGCACAGGCATCAACGGGACCGGGCGCAACGGCTGGTTCGGCACCGAGGTTCTGGAGCTGGGCCACGAGGATGGCAGGGACACCGTCATTATCCGGGACAAGCTCCGCAAGAACATCGAACCCTACAACCAGGTCCCCGTCGCGCTGACCGAAGACCAACCCATCCAGACCAAGAGCCTCGAGGAGGCGCTGGCGGCCCTGGCCGCGGAGGTCACCTCGGCGCTGCAGGCCAGGCCCTCCGCTTTCCCGCATCATCCGGCCCTGGATCTGGTCCGGCGGGTTCCGCCGCGGCTTGCCTCCGGCGCACCGCTGCCTGCGCCCGGCAACGGACCGGACCGCTACATGGACGCCATCACCGATGCCGTCGCGGGCCTGGACCACTCCTACCTGGCGGTCCAGGGTCCTCCCGGGACCGGCAAAACGTATGTGGGCTCACACGTAATCGCCCGGCTCGTGGCCCGCGGCTGGAAGATCGGCGTCGTCGGCCAGTCCCATGCGGTGGTGGAGAACCTGCTGAAGACGGCAGTAACCAAGGCCGGCGTCGATCCCGCCGTGGTCGCCAAGGACGTGAAACACGCCGAGCTCCTTCCTTGGGAGCAGCGTTCGGCGCAGGATGTGGCACGCCTGCTGGGCTCGCCCGGCGGGGCGCTGGTCGGCGGTACGGCGTGGACCATGACGGGAGCAAATGTCCCGGCCGGGTCGCTGGATCTGCTGGTGATCGACGAGGCCGGGCAGTTCTCCTTGGCCAACACCCTTGCCGTGGCCCAGGCCAGCAGCCGGCTGCTGTTGCTCGGGGATCCCCAGCAGTTGCCGCAGGTCAGTCAGGGCGCACACCCCGAGCCCGTGGACGAGTCCGCTCTGGGCTGGGTCTCCGCCGGTCACGCCACGCTTCCGCCGGAGCTTGGCTATTTCCTGGCCGATTCGTGGCGGATGACCTCGGAGCTTTGCCTCGCCGTCTCTGAGCTCTCTTATGAGGGCAAGCTGCGCTCCGCGTCGGCTGCTGACCTCCGGCGGCTCGATGGGGTTCCTGCCGGAATTGAGACGGTCATGGTGGAGCACAGCGGCAACATCACATCGTCGGTCGAGGAGGCCGCCGAGGTGGTCCGTCAGGTGAATCGGCATCTGGGGCTGGGTTGGCATTCGGAGGCGGGTACCCGCCCGCTCGACGCCGCGGACATCCTGGTGGTGGCGGCCTACAACGCCCAGGTCAACGTGATCCGCGACGCTCTGGACACCGCAGATCTCTCCGGCGTACGGGTAGGGACTGTGGACAAGTTCCAAGGCCAGGAAGCGGCCGTGGTGATTGTGTCCATGGCATGTTCAGCGGTAGCCGAGGCTCCGCGAGGCATGGAGTTCCTGCTCTCACGGAACCGGATTAACGTGGCGGTCTCCCGAGGACAGTGGCGGGCAGTGATCGTCCGCGCGCCGGAACTGACGAACTACCTGCCCACGCATCCGGAGGGCATGGAACAGCTGGGCGGCTTCATCGGCCTGTGCCAGCGGTCGGTGGCTTCCTGAGCTTCGACCGCCAGCTCGCGGGACATGCCCATTCGTAGACTCCCGCAGTGGACGCAATGGTGTCCCGCCCGCTGTTCAGGACCAAGGCTGGACATGTCCCACGGGGTTGGTCCTCGCGCGGGGAAGCCCTAGGCCAGCAGGAGTGCCTCATCCAGGACGGTGCCGAAGTTCGCCGGGTCGTGGGCAAACCGGCCCAGGAACAGGCCAGAGACACCCTCAAGCGTTGGGAGCAGTCCGGGCTTGGCCGAACCGCCGTAGATGACCGGCAAACCCGACACGCCGGCGACGGTGAGCTGCGCCCGGAGCCGCTGGACGACGTCGGACACATACGTGGCGGCGGCGGGCTCGGCCGCGCCGATGGCCCAGACGGGTTCGTACGCCACAACCAAGCGGCCGGCGAGGTCCCAGTCGCCGTCGACGGCCGACTCGATCTGGCGGTAAACAAAGTCCGCGGCGGCGGCGGGCTCCCCGCGCTCGGTCTCCCCCACGCACAGCAGCGGCGTGAGCCCGGCGTCGTCTGCGGCCCGGACCTTGAGTGCCACCATGGCATCGTCCTCGTGGAAGTGCCGCCGGCGTTCGGCATGGCCGATCTCCACGAGCCGGACGCCGAGTTCCGCGAGCATGGACGGGGCAATCTCCCCGGTCCAGGGCCCGTCCGCCCAGCCGCAGTTTTGCGCCCCGAGTAGCAGTGGCGAACCGGCCAGGAGCCGGGCCGCCTCGGGCAGGACGGGGAAGGAAGGAATGACAAACGGGACAACCCGCCCGGCGATGAGGGCCGGACGGGTGTCCACTTCGTGCCGCAGCCGCTCCAACCAGTCCAGGCTGTCCCGGTAGCCGAGGTACATCTTGGTGCTGACCCCCACCAGGATCTGGTTGATGGAGGTCTGGCGGCCGGGAATCTGCTGCATTTGTTGGTGCTTTCTGCTGGATCCAGTTGATGGGCGCTGGAAGCCGGTGGCTGGGAGGGGCCTCTACTGCTCCAGGAGCTCGTCGGCTTTGTTCTTGAAGCGACGGGTCGCGAACATCATCCCAGCTGCCAGGAACGGTAGCACTCCGAGTGCGTAGACACCCATGGTTCCGGTGTCGGATGCCGTCATCTGGTTAACCGAGGTCCGCAGGATCGGCGCGACGAAGCCGCCGAGGTTGCCGAGTGAGTTGATCAGGCCGATTCCGGCGGCCGCGGCCGTTCCGGTGAGGAACGCCGTCGGGTATGACCACGCGATGGGGCCGATGGAAAGGAAGGAACACACGGCCAGCGTGATGAAGATGATGCCCAGCGCCGGAAGGTGGTTTGCGCCGGCCCACGCTGAGCCGAAGATGCAAAGTCCGGTGGAGATGAACAGCCCGGTACCCCAGACCCGGCGGCGGACCACCGTGTTGGCGGCCTTGCCGATGAAGTAGCAGGCGAAGATGCCGAAGAACCACGGGATGGCTGCCATCAGGCCGACGGCGATGCCCACCTTCTGCCCGGTCAGCTGGGCCACCTGCTGCGGCAGGTAGAAGGTGACGCCGTAGACGGCGATCTGCAGGCAGAAGTAGATGACGGTGAAGTACCAGACCTTGCCGTTCTTCATGGCGGCAAGCACGCCGCGCGGCCCGGATTCTTCCTTGACGGTGTCCTCGAGCGCCATGACTTCCAGGAGCGCATTCTTCTCGTCCTTGGCCAGGAACTTGGCGTCCTGCGGGCTGTTGATCAGGAAGAAGTACGCTGCGATGCCGGCGATGACCGCCAGCATGCCTTCGACGAAGAACATGACCTGCCAGCCCTGGACGCCGGGAACCTGGTCGCCGATGTTGATCAGCCAGCCGGAGAGCGGGGCACCCAACATCTGGGAGAACGGCTGGGCCAGGTAGAAGATGGCGAACATCTTGACGCGGACCTTGTTCGGGAACCAGGCCGCCAGGAACATGATGACGCCGGGGAACAGCCCGGCCTCGGTGACACCCAGCAGGAACCGCAGGATGATGAAGGACGTCTCGCCCTGGACGAACGCGAAGCAGGCGGAGACGATGCCCCAGGTGATGGCGATGCGGGCCAGCCACACTTTCGCCCCGAACTTGGTCAGGAGCAGGTTGCTCGGGATTTCGAACAGGGCGTAGCCGATGAAGAAGATCCCGGCGCCCAGGGCGTAGGCGCCGGCGGTGATGCCCTTGTCCACGCCCAGGGCGGCCTCGGCGAAGCCCACGTTGGTGCGGTCCAGGAAGGCCACCACATACAGGATCACCAGCATGGGCATGAGCCGGCGAGAGGCCTTGGAGATGGCCGATTTAAGGACCGGCGTCTCCAGTAGGTCCCGGGTGGACGTTGTTGTTACGGACATCAAAAAACTCCTCGTCGAGCAATCAGTGGTGTAACTCAGTGGGTGAATCAGTTGCGGTGGAGGGCGGCCGGGATCCGGCCAAGAGGCCGGACGCGGCCAAGCCTGCCCGGCCAAAGTAGGCCAGACAGGCGGGGGCCAGATCCGGCCGGGAACAACTTTTAGCGTGAAAGAACCATCATCAGGACGCCGGCCAGGCAGGCCAGGATCCCGACGGCGAGGTAGATCTTCCGCCCTTTGCTCCAGGCTGCGAATCCGGAGGCGGCGGTGGTTTGGCTGTGTTGTGCCACGATGCTTCTTCCTTAGTGCATGTAGAGTCCGCCATCCACATTCAGCGTCTGACCGGAGATGTAACCGGCGTCCTCGCTGATGAGGAAGGCGATGGCTGCAGCGATGTCCCGGGTGGAGCCAACGCGGTTGACCACGAGGTCTTTGGTGAGTTCGTCCTTGCGTTCCTCGCTGAGGGTGCCGCCCATGATGTCAGTGTCGATGGGGCCCGGGGAGATGGCGTTGACCGTGATGTCGTATTCGCCCAGTTCGCGGGCCGTTGCCCGGGTCAGGCCGATCACGCCGGCCTTCGCCACCGAGTACGGCGTCTTGGAGAACGTACCGCCGCCACGCTGTGCGGAGACTGACGAGATGTTCACGATGCGGCCGATCCTGTTCTTCACCATGGATTCTGCGACGCGGCGGGTGGCGTAGTGGACGCCGTTGAGGTTGATGTTGAGCACGCGGTCCCACTCGGCGGCGTCGAGTTCGAGGTAGGGAACCGGTGAGCTGACGCCGGCCACGTTGGCGAGGGCAACGATCTGCGGCAGTTCGGCCTCGATGGCGTCGATCGCGGCACGGACCGAGCTTTCGTCGGACACGTTGGCGCCGGCGCCGAAGGCCTTGACGCCGTGCTCGGCGGCCAGTTCCTTGGCCGCCGCCTTGCAGCGAGCGTCATCGAGATCGATGATGCCGATGTTCCAGCCCTGGGCCGCCAGGTAGTTGGCGGTGGCGCGGCCGATGCCGCGCTCGGATACGGCGCCGGTGATGATGGCTGTGCGTTCGGTGGGGAAAGTGCTCATGGGAATGCTCCTGAAGTGAAGTGAACGCTGGAGGTCAGTTGATGGGGGCGGGGCCGAGCTCGTCGATGAGCTTCTGCATGGCCACGTAGGCCTTGTTCCGGTACGCGATCAGTTCCGGTGTGCGCTCGGCGGGGACGTTGAGGAAGCCGGCCCCGGTCTTGGTGCCCAGCTTTCCGGCCTCCACCAGCTCGGTGAGGATCTTCGGGGTGGCGAAGCGTTCCGGGAATTCGGTCTGCAGGGACTTGTAGCAGAAGTTGTAGACGTCCAGGCCTGCCATGTCGGCGATCGCGAAGGGGCCGAAGAACGGCAGCCGGAAGCCGAAGGTGGTGCGGACCAGGGTGTCGATGTCTTCCGCGGTCGCGATTTCCTGCTCCACCAGCTGGGCGGCCTCGTGGAAGAGGGCGTACTGGAGCCGGTTGAGCACAAAGCCGGTGACGTCCTTGACGACGGCGGTCTGCTTGTTGGCCGCGTGTACGAGGTCGCGGACGGCGCCGACGGTGGCGGCCGAGGTGCCGGCGTGGGGGATGATTTCCACGCCGGGGATGAAGGGCGAGGGGTTGGAGAAGTGCACGCCCAGGAAGCGTTCCGGGTTGGTCACCGGCTCGGACAGCTCCGCGATGGAGATCGTGGAGGTGTTGGAGCCGATGATGGCGTCCGGCCGGGCGGCGGCGCTGATCCGGGCCAGGGTCTGGTGCTTGATTCCGATCACCTCGGGGACGGCTTCTTCGATGAAGTCCGCGTCGGCCACGGCTTCCTCGATGTCCTTGGCGGCCCAGAGGTTTTCCTTCAGGATGGCGGTGGAACCTGCGGGGAAGAGACCCGCGGCCACGAATTCGTCGGATTCGGTCAGGAGCCGCTCGTAGTTCTTCTGCGCCACTTCGGCGGACACGTCCGCGAGGGCAACCCGGGCGCCGCCGAGCGCCAGGACCTGGGCGATCCCGCCGCCCATGTAGCCGGAGCCGACGACGGCGATCTTGCGGGCGGCGTTGATGGCCGCTGCGGTTTCTGTTGATTCGGTCATGTTCAGACTGCCTTCGTGTATTCGGGTTCGTAGGAGCCGATGGCGTCCACCTTGGCGGCGGAGGAGGAGCTTTCGTCGAAGCGGTGGCTCAGCCATTCGCCCACGAGCTTCTTGGCGAGTTCCAGCCCGATGACGCGCTGGCCCATGGTGAGGACCTGGGCGTTGTTGCTCAGGACGGAGCGTTCCACGGAGTAGCTGTCGTGCGCGGTGACGGCACGGATGCCGGGGACCTTGTTGGCCGCGATGGCCACGCCCAGGCCGGTGCCGCAGATCAGCAGTGCCCGGTCGGCGTCGCCCTCGGCGATCTTGCGGGCTGCGTCGACGGCCACGTGCGGATAGGCGGTGGAGTCGTCCGGTCCGACGCCGATGTCCAGCACGGACGCCACGCGGGGGTCCGCTTCGAGGAGTGCCTTCAGGGCGTTCTTGTATTCGACGCCGGCCTCATCGTTGCCGACGACGATGCGCCAGCCTGTTGTTGTGCTCATGCTTTTGCTCCTTGTTCCGCCGGCTCGGAGGTAGCGAGCCGGGTTCCTGTGCTGGAAGTTTCGGTGTGTGCAGAAATCCGCGTGGCGATAAGTGCGAAGGACACCGCGCCGGGGTCGGGGTGGCCGAGGCTCTTCTCGGCGAGCGGGCGGGCCCGGCCTTTGAGCGGGCGCAATCCGGATGTCCCGTCCGCGGCGGCAGTGGCGGCTTCCGCTGCTGCGGCGAGCGAGTCAGTCACTGAGGCGCCGGCGTCGAAGGCCGTGAGGAACGCGTCCCGGAACGGCACGAGGGCGTCCACCATCGTCTTGTCGCCCAACTCGGCCTTGCCGAGCTCGGTGATCGCGTCAACGAAGGCCGTAACCGCGGCGGCTGCGTCCCCGCCGGAGTAGCTGTCCCGGTTGCCCAGGGCCAGTCCGGCCGCGATGACCGCCGAGCCCCAGAGCGCGCCCGAAGTGCCGCCGGCGCGTTCACTCCAGGCCTCCCCCGCAGCGGTCAGGACCCGCGACGGCGACGCGCCGCCATCATCCGCAGCAGCTTGCTCGGCTGCGGCGACGGCCGCGTCCACGCCGCGGCGCATCCCGATGCCGTGGTCGCCGTCGCCGGCGATGGCATCGAGGCGGCCGAGTTCCTCCTCATGCTCAATGATCACGTTCTGCGTCTGGCCGAGCAGGTCGGCCGCCAACCGGCCGAGGGCCGCCGCCGCTGCGGTGGGCCGTTCAACGTCGGCGGTCAAGGAGGCTTCCGGACCGGCGAGTTCGCGGCGGGCGCGGGGCGCCAGGTTGCCCTTGCGGAACGCGGGGGTGTCGGCCGGGGCGGCCCAGTACCGTTCGAGTTCCTCGTCCAGCCAGAGCAGGGTCAGCGAGAGCCCGGACATGTCCAGGCTGGTGACGAGCTCGCCGCATTCGGGTTCCACCACGGTCAGCCCGGCGGCGTCGAGGAGCTTTTCGATCTTGCCGAAGAGCAGGAAGAGTTCGTCGTACTTGACCGTGCCGAGGCCGTTGACGATCGCGACCACGCGGGTGCCGGCGCCGTCCGGTTTGTCGGCCAGGAGCCGGCTGACCAGGAGCTCGGCCAGTTCCGAGGCGGTCGGCATCGGCTGCTCGGAGATGCCCGGTTCGCCGTGGATGCCCAAGCCCAGCGACATCTGGCCCGCCGGGACGGTGAACAGCGGCGCGTCCGCGCCGGGCAGGGTGCAGCCGCCGAAGGCCACGCCGAGGGAGCGGGTGCGGTGGTTGGTTTTGATGGCCAGCCGTTCCACCTCGTCCAGGCCCAGCCCGGCCTCGGCGGCGGCGCCGGCGATCTTGAAGACCGTCAGGTCCCCGGCGATGCCGCGGCGCTTCCCGATCTGCTCCGGCGGGGCGCTGGCGATGTCGTCGGTGACCAGGACGGTGCGGGTCTCGATGCCTTCGGCGTTCAGGCGCAGCTGGGCCTGGCCGAAGTGCAGCACGTCGCCGGCGTAGTTGCCGTAGCTCAGCAGCACCCCGCCGCCGGCGTGGGCGGCCTTGGCCACCCGGTAGACCTGCCCGGCCGCGGGCGAGGCGAACATGTTCCCGCACGCCGATCCGGCGGCCAGGCCCGGCCCGACCAGGCCGGCGAAGGCCGGGTAGTGCCCGGAGCCGCCGCCGACCACCAGGGCGACCTGCCCGGCCGGGACCTCGGTGGAGCGGACCACGCCGCCGTCGACACGGGCCACGTAGCCGCGGTTGGCCGCCACGAAGCCGTCCAGTGCCTCATCCGCGAAATCAGCGGGATTGTCGAAGATCTGGGTCATGGTTCCTCATTGAATCCGTGTTGGAGAACTAATGCTGTGGGTAGAGAGCTGAGTTGGGGCTGGGGTGGTGCGGCCGCCCCCCAAATGGCTTGACGGCCGCACCAAGCCCCGGTATCAGGCGCCTGCGTCAGACACTGGCGAGTGCCGTGGCTGCGGGCAGCTGCCGGCCCTGGGCCACCTGGCTCTGGCCGAGGGCGTAGCCGTCGGTCTTGGGCAGGACCTGGCGGCGGAGGTAGTCCTGGTTGCTGGCCGTAACGGACAGGCCGTCGCCGCCGTAGTGCTCGGTGCACAGGATGCCCTGGAAGCCCACGGACAGGGCCACCTTGAACGCCTCGCGGTAGTTGATCAGGCCGCTTTCCATCGGGGCCGGCATCGCGACGTAGGTGTCCCGGGCGACGTCCTCGTCGCGGATGTAGTTCTTCATGTGCCAGTAGTTGGAGTACGGCAGCGTCTTGGCGACCATCTCGCGCCAGTCCTCGATCGGCCGGTGCAGCCGGATGAGGTTGCCGATGTCCGGGTTGAGGCCGACGTTGGCCAGGCCGATGTCCTGCACCAGCTGGACCGAGGAGTCCGCGGTGCCGAGGTAGGTGTCCTCGTACATCTCCAGGGACAGCAGCACGCCGACCTCGGCCGCGTGCCGGCCGAGTTCCCGCAGGCGGCTCACGGCCTTGCCCCAGGTTTCCTTGTCGCCCACCGGGTCCTTGTAGCCCTCGAGAGTCCAGAACCACAGCTGCTTCTGCTGCTCGGCGGTGATGGCCTGGTGCAGCCCGAACGAGACCACCTCGCAGCCCAGCTCGGCGGCGGCGTCGATGGTGCGGTGGCTGTACGCCAGGTTCGCTTCCCAGTTGCCTTCCTCGATCACGCTGCGGCGGATCGCGGAGATGACCGGGATGCCGATGCCGACGGTCTCCGCGGTCTGCTTGAACTCCGCGAGCCGGGCGGAGCTCAGGTCGCCGGGGCGGACCCAGCTGTCCGTGAGGTCGGCGTCGGCAAAACCGGCGTCCTTGACCTCGGTGAGGACCTCGGCCCAGGCGGCGGCGTCGGCGTCGTTGATGTGCTTACCCTGTGCGTCGGTTCCCGGGAACTGCAGGAGCGCTGCGGTGATGGGCCAGTTTTCGGCTGTATAGGCCATGGGGTTCACTCCTTCGTGGAATCCTGTTTCCTATAGGATCTACTATCTGGGCTGATGTTGTCAAGGTCACACCTGGCTTTACCCGCGCTTCGCGGCGAAAGCCGCGGTTGCGAACACCTCCGGATTCAGGACGTTGGCGGGGCGCTCCCCTGCCGCGACGGCCAGGATCGAGGCAATGGCGCTGGACGCGACGTCCCGGGTGAAGTCCTCGGTCCAGCACAGGGAATGCGGGGACAGCACCACGTTGTCCAAGGTCAGGAGCTCGTCGTCGGGAAGCAGCGGCTCCGGCTCGAAGACGTCCAAGCCTGCGCCGGCGATCCGACCCTCCCGCAGGGCGTCCCGGAGGGCATCCGTGTCCACGAGCTTTCCGCGGCCAATGTTGATCAAGTAGGCGCCTTTCTTCATCCGGGCCAACGCGGCGGCGTCGATCAGCTTCTGGGTCGCCGGGGTCAGCGCGGCGCAGAGCACCACGTAATCCGAGCGCTCCAGGAGCTCGTTCAGGCCCAGCAGTTCGACGCCGAGCCCGGCGGCCTCCGCGTGTCGGCCGCTGCGGTTGTTGCCCACGACCTTCATCCCGAGCGGCGCCAGCAGGCGGGCAAGCTCAGCGCCCACGCTGCCGAAGCCCACGATGCCGACCGTTTGCCCCACCAGCGGCGCGCCGCGGTAGTGCTCGCGCTGCGCCCAGTCCGAAGTCCGGGTCAACCGGTCCTTGGCCAGGAGCTTGTGGGAGAGCGCCAGGAGCAGCGTCAGCCCCGCCACCGCCAACGGCCGCCGGATCGCGTCCGGGGTGTTGGTGACAACGACGCCGGCGCGGGTGCAGGCGTCCAAATCGATGGTTTCGTAGCCGGCCCCGAACCGGGCGATCAGCCTCAGGTCGGGAGCGTGGTCCACGGTGCGTGAATCGAAGGCGATGTGTCCCAGCGACAGGACGGCCTGGACCCCGGCGAGGTCGGGCAACGGAACCGGGTCTGTGTAGCTGGGCAGGACGCTCCAGCTGATGCCGTTCTCGCTGAGCCGCTGCAGCCCCAGATCCCCGTGAATCGAGCTTCCGTCGGGCCGCGCAGCGTCGGCCGTGACCGCCACGGTGAACGGCGGTTGGGCGGTTCCCGCAGCGCTGGTTCCCACAGTGGCGGTTCCCGCCGCCGAGGCGGCCGCCGAGGTGGCGACCGCCGTCGTCGTCAATGCATTTGTTGCTGTGCTCATGCGTCGGTTCAGCTTTCTGTCTGCAGTACTGCGGTTTTGTCCTTGATGGGTTCGCGGACCAGCACGGTGTAAGCCACGGCGGCCAGGGCCGCGATGATGCCGCCGATCACGAAGGACGGCGCGTAGGAGCCGGTGGCGTCGGCGATCACGCCGGTCAGCAGCGGGGCAAAGGCGCCGCCGAAGTAGCCGCCGAAGTTCTGGATGGCACCGACCGAGGCAACCTGGGAGTTGTCCACGATGTCGCCGGGCATGGCCCAGGCGGCTGCCTGCATGGTGGCGACGAAGCCCAGTGCCACGGTCATGACGGCGATGGCGAGCGGGAGGGAATCCACGAACGGGATGAGGCAGATCAGGATACCGGCGGCAATCGCGGCTACGGACATCACGTGGCGCTTGGCCAGCAGCGGATCGCGCCCTGCCTTCTTCGAGTAGCGCGTCATGACCCAGCCGCCGGTGATTCCGAGGATGGCTGCGCCTAGGTACGGGACGGCCGCGAGCCAGCCGGAGCTGGCGATGCTGGCACCGCGTTCTTCCTGCAGGTAGAGCGGCAGGAAGACGATGAAGATGTTCCAGATCCAGATGACGCAGAAGAAGCCGGCCATCATGCCCCAGATCTGGCGGTGCTTGAAGAGGCCGAGCCAGGAGACCTTCTTGGCCGTCAGGAGCTGGGTGGTGCGCTGGCTTTCGATGTAGTCCAGTTCCTTGGCGCTGATGCGCTTGTGCTCCTCGGGAGCGCGGTAGTACAGGAAGAATGCCAGCGCCAGTACGAGGCCTGCGACGCCGAGGAAGATGAAGATGGCCTGCCAGCCGAAGGCGAGCATGATGGCGGTCAGGACGGGCGGGGCGATGGCCGGTCCCCATTTGGAGCCACTGTCCCAGATGGCGGTGGCCTGTCCGCGTTCGGCCCGGGGGAACCAGTCGGCGGTGAGCTTGGCCGACGCCGGACCGTTCGGGGCTTCGGTGATGCCGAGCAGGAAGCGGAAGGTGATGAACTGCCACATCTTGCCGCCGATGGCCATCAGCGCGGTCGCGATGCTCCAGCCCGCGATTGCCAGGAAGTACATCCGGCGGGCGCCAAGCTTGTCCACGAGCCAGCCGGCGGGCAGCTGGGCAAATGCGTAGGTCCAGGAGAACACGGTGCCCAGGAGGCCAATGTCAGTCCGGCTCATGCCGAAGTCTTTGATCAGTTGCGGCGCGGCGATGGAGATCGCGCTGCGGTCCATGTAGTTGATGATGCCGGCGGCCAGCGCCCAGCCAAGGATCCACCACCGCAGATTCTTAATGGTGCGGCGTGTTGCTGATTCCTTGGGCCCTGCGGCCAAAGTTTCTGTTTGCACTCTTCACTCCCTCGTGAATCCCCTTGCCGGCACCGTAGCCGGTCACAATCGAAGATCCTATAGGGTCTTCGATCCAATTGTGAAGAGGGTCACAAGAAAGTTATTGATGGGTCCGCTGAGCAGGCCTCAGGAAGCCTGCGGAAGTATCCCGAAGTCGCCGGAAGTCGCCGGAACGACGACTTATTCTGCGGGAGCGTCCGCGATGGCGCGGCCGCGCACCTTCTGCACGTGCTCAACCATGGCGGTTGCGGCCTGCTCCGGGTCACCGGTGGACAGCGCGTCCAGGACCGCCTGGTGCTCGGCGATCGCCTGTTCCGCGTCCGTGATGCCGACGCCGCCGAAGAGGCGGAAGCGCTGGACCTGCCCACCGAGGGCGGCATAGGCGGCCACCATGAACTGGTTGCCGGTCTGCTCCGCGATCAACCGGTGGAACCGCTCATCGGCTTCCAGATAGTCGCGGTATTCGGCAAACGACGGGCCCCGCGGCGCCTTCTTGAGGTCGGCCACGGCCGTGGCCAGCTCGGCATGGTGCGCCGGCGTCTGCCGGGCGCACGCCAGGCGGGCATTCACCGGCTCGATGGCAAGCCTTGCTTCCATGAGTTCGGCGAAGTCCTCCTGGGTGAACATCGGCGCAACCCGGTAGCCCTTGAGCGCGACGCGGCGAACCATTCCAGTGTGTTCGAGACGCGCAAGCGCCTCGCGCACCGGCGTCGGGGAAACATTGAGCTCCCGGGCGGTTCCATCGATACTCACGGCTGCCCCGGGTTCGAGCCGCCCGTCCATCAGCGACGCCAAAAGCTCTTCATAGACGTGGTCGGCGAGGACCTGGCGGCTGACGGGACGGCCCGCGTAGTGGCCCTCAGGGCGACTCCCGGAGGAAGCTGGTTGCATCTTCAGATCCTATAGGACGCGGACATGCCCATTCCTTAACCCAAAGAGTGGGCAGAACGGTGTTCTGCCCACTCTTTGTTGCCACGGCTGGACATGTCCAGTGGTGGAGGTGGCGCCGCTGCCTAGTTCTGGTAGGCCGGGTAGTCCGTGTAGCCCTCGGCGCCGTCGGTGTAGAACGTGGCCGGATTCGCCTCGTTGACCGGCAGGCCTTCGCGCCAGCGGCGGACCAGGTCCGGGTTGGCGATGGCCGGGCGTCCGACGACGACGGCGTCAGCGTGGCCGTCCGCGACCAGGGCAGTGGCCTCGTCGCGCGTGGTGACGATGCCGAAGCCGGTGTTGACCAGAAACGTTCCGTTGAACCGTGCACGCAGGTCCCGGACCAGCTCGCTGGCGGGGTCCTTGTGAAGGATGCTGAGGTAGGCCAGCTTCAGCGGAGCCAGCGCGCCCACAAGGTTGGCGTAGGTCGCCTGGACGTCTGCTGCGTCGAGTTCGAGGGCACCCTGGACATTGTGCTCCGGGGAGATGCGGATGCCGACGCGGTCCGCGCCAATGGCGTCCACCACGGCCCGGGTAACTTCGATCACGAAGCGCGCCCGGTTCTCCGGAGAGCCGCCGTAGACGTCGTCGCGCTGATTGGCGGCCGGAGTGAGGAACTCGTGCAGCAGGTAGCCGTTGGCCGAGTGAAGTTCGACGCCGTCGAACCCTGCCTCTACGGCTTTGCGGGAGGCCGTCACGAATTCTTCGACGATGCCCGGCAGTTCCTCGGTGGTCAGGGCGTGCGGTACGGGGAACGCCTGCTTGCCCTCGTACGTGCGGGTCTCGCCGTCGATGGCAATGGCACTGGGTGCGACCACCTCGTAGCCACCGGTGGTGTCCTGGTGGGTAACCCTGCCGGCGTGCATGACCTGGGCGAAGATGCGGCCACCCTCAGCGTGCACGGCGGCAGTAACGTTGGCCCAGCCCGCGAGCTGCTCGTCGGTCACCAGTCCGGGCTGGCCCGGGAAGCCTCGGCCGGCGTGGCTGGGGTACGTGCCCTCACTGACGATCAGGCCCAGCGAGGCGCGCTGGCGGTAATGTTCGACCACCAACGGGCCGGGGATTCCTTCGTTGCCCGAGCGTACGCGGGTAAGCGGCGCCATCACGAGTCGGTTGGGTAGTTCCAGCTCGCCGAGGGTCATCGGGGAAAACAGCATGCGCAGTTCCTTTCACAATGGATTGGTTCATTGGGGCTAACTGCACAGCGTTTGCAACTATTCCATCTGAGACTCGGATCACGACGGGTGGACGATGATCTTCACCGCGGTGTCGTTGTGGTTGATCAGCGTGTCGAACCCCTTATCCACCAAATCGTCCAGGGCGATTCTTCCGGTGATGAAGGGTTTGAGGTCGACTTTTCCCTCCTGGACGAGTTTGATGGCGGCTTCATGATCGCCGCAGTAGGCGATGGTGCCGCGCAGATCAATTTCTTTCAGCACCACTTTCTGCATATCCACTGTGGCCGGGTGTCCCCAGATGGAGACGTTGACGACGACGCCGGCCGGCTTCACGACGTCGAGCATCGTGTCCAACACGGCATTCACGCCGGCGCATTCAAACGCAGCATTGGCCCCTGCGCCGTTGGTCAGTTCCAGCACTCGCGCCTTGACGTCGTCGGTACTGGGGTCGAGAACATGATCCGCAACTCCGGACGATGCCGCCTTGTCCTTGCGGGCGGCCGACAGCTCAGTAACGATCGTGGTGATGCCGATGCCTTTGAGGACCGCGGCGGTCAGAAGCCCGATGGGTCCCGCACCCCCGACGACGGCGACGTCCCCGGCTTTGAGGTCGCTCCTGCCGACTGCGTGATACGCCACCGCGAGAGGTTCGATGAGTGCGGCCTCGTCCAAGGGAATGTCGCCGACAGGGTGCACCCAACGTGTGTTGACGACGATCTTCTCGCTCAATCCGCCACCGCCACCCGCCAAACCTATGAAGCCCAACTTTGTGCACAGGTTGTAGTGTCCGCTGAGGCAGGGACCGCATTCATTGCAGACGACGTACGGCTCAACGACAACGTTGTCTCCGACGGCCAGACCGCTGACGCCATCACCAATTTCCTCTACAGTGCCGGAGAACTCGTGCCCCAGGGTGACCGGGGCGGCCTCGTGGGTAAGCGGGTGGGGGTGGCCGGGCGGCGGGGTGAAAATAGGTCCTTCGAGGAATTCATGGAGGTCGGTGCCGCAGATGCCGCACCAGGCCACGGCGATCTTCACCGTTCCCGGACACAGCTCCGGCTCTGGAACATCTTCGATCCGGAGATCCTCGCGGGCGTGGAATCGTGCTGCTTTCATGGTGTTTCGCCTTCGCATTCCAGGCCGTGGATGCGCCGATCAGGCGCATCCACGGAATAAAAGTTGGATTCTCACGACGGGGCCGTAACCCCAGTCTGGTTGCCGTGACTGTGATTGTCACGACCCGTGTGTGTCAGCAGGTGTAGTCAGCGCGTGTGGTGTGTGGGCTGCAGCTCGAAGACCGGCGTTGGCAGTCCTTCCATCCTTGCTTTGAGCTGCAGGGCCAGATAGGTGGAGTAGTGACGGCTCTGGTGCAGATTGCCGCCATGGATCCAGAGGTTCTCCACGTTTGTGGGCTTCCACATATTGCGGAGTTCCCCTTCCCACGGGCCCGGATCTTTGGGCGTATCTGATCCGAACCCCCAGCACTTGCCGACGGCGTCGGCTACCTCGGGCGAGACCAAATCAGCCAACCAGCCGTTCATCGACCCATAACCGGTGGCGTAGATGATGACGTCTGCATCCAGTTCCGTTCCGTTGGCCATCACGACGGAGTTGCCGGTGATCTTGCTGACCTCGCCGTTGGCGAGCTTGACCCGACCGTCGATGATGAGCTGCGAGGCACCGACGTCGATGTAGTAGCCGGAACCGCGCCTCAGGTACTTCAGGAACAGGCCGGAACCGTCAACGCCGAAGTCCAGGTCAAAGCCTGCTGCCTCCAGCTGGGAATAGAAGCCGGCGTCCCGCTTGGCCATCTCCGCATAAACAGGGATCTGGGCTTCGGGCAGAATCCGGTATGGCAACGACGCAAACAGCAGATCGGCTTTCTCCGTGGTGACGCCGTTGGCGAGTGCCTTTTCGGAATACAGATCGCCCAGCGCAAGGTCCATGAGGGACTCGCTGCGGGCAATATGCGTGGAGGACCGCTGGACCATGGTGACATCGGCCCCATGCTCCCAGAGATCGGCACAGATATCGTGGGCTGAATTATTGGAGCCGATGACCACAGCCTTCTTGCCGGTCCAGTCTCCACCGCCCGGGTGCTTGGACGAGTGGTACTGCTGCCCCAGGAAGGACTCGGCGCCGTCGAATGCGGGGACGCTGGGGTACCCCGAAACACCCAGGGCGAAGATAAGCTGCTCGGGGCGCAGGGTGACCGGTTCACCGTCGCGCATCACCTCCACCACCCACTTTTGGGACGATTCGTCGAAGCGGGCGTTGGTGCACTCGGTCTTGGACCAGTAGTTCAGTTCCATGATCCGTGTGTAGTTTTCCAGCCAGTCGCCGATCTTGTCCTTGGCCGCGAAAACCGGCCAGTCGTCGGGGAACTTTATGTAGGGAAGGTGGTCGTACCAGACCGGATCGTGCAGGTGGAGGGACTTGTAGCGGTTGCGCCACGAGTCGCCCGGACGCTCATTCTTTTCGATGATGATGGTGGGCACGCCGAGTCTCCGCAGCCGCGCCCCCAGTCCGATTCCGCCTTGTCCGCCGCCAATGATGACGGTGTAGGGCTGGTCTTCGTAGCCCAGCCGCGCTTCTTGCTCTTCCTTCAGTTCCAGCCAGGATTTGCGACCCTTGGTGATCTCATGGGCGACCCCCTTCTCCCGGTTGGGGCCCTTCCTTTCCTCGAAGCCCTTGAGCTCCTGCATGGTGGTGAGCAGCGTCCAGCACTTTCCATTCCGGAGGCGCAAATGGGCGTAGCCCCTGGCTTGGGCGGTCTCGAAATTCACCCAGGCCTCGGCGTTTGCCGCATCCCCGGTGGCGTCCTCGGCGAGGGTCCAGTTGCTGGGCTGGACATCGTCCAGGGTGGCGTCGAGCATGCGGCCGATGGCTGCTTTGCCTTCGAGTGTCTTGAGGTTCCAGGTGAAGGAGACGAAGTCGCGCCAGTACGAATCGTCGTCGAAAAGTTCCAGTGCGGCGTCCGTGTTGTGGCTGCGCAGCGCCTCATCGAACTGCGCCAGCCACGCCCCGACGACGCCGTTTGGTGTCTCAGGCATGATTCCTCTTTCCATTGCTGACAGTGGGTCGTTCCCGTTGCGTGATGCCTAGACCACGCCGTGACCCGCATCACAAGTAAAGATCGCAGGGGGTTACAATCGGGTTACACGGAGCTCTCAAGCTGTCGGCCGGCGCGCACGGTAGACGACGGCGGCGGGGAACCAGCCGGGTGCGACGATTCGAGGGCGAGTTGGGAGAATGAGCATGCGGCAGGGCAATGGCTCCATTACGCATCCCTCAGACCTCAGGTTTTCCGCGCCGGCGGAGTACGCCCGAACTCTTCGGGCGGCGCACGAGGCCACCATTTCCGGCCACCCGGATCCGCACTTGTCCCCTTCGCTTATCAAGTCCTGGCAGCGTTCCCTCGCGTTGGGTATCAATCCAGACCAGCACCGGCCGCTGCACCGGCATGAAGTTTCCGAGGCGCGCTCCCTCAGTGCTGGCCATCGGCTGGCCACGGTGATGCCTGCGCTCTCGCAGTTGCTGGCCGATGAAACCGTCACCGGGCGCCATCTGCTGATCGTGACCGACCACGAGGGCGAAGTGCTGTGGCGCGTTGGCAGCAAACAGGCATTGCGCCTTGCAGACTCGCTGGAGTTCGTGGAGGGCGCGGATTGGTCCGAGTCCGGGGTCGGCACCAACGCCATCAGCGAGGCTTTGGTAACCGGCGCACCGGCGCAGCTCTTCTCGGCCGAGCACCTCGTGCGGACCCATCATGATTGGGCTTGCACTGCATCTCCCATTCGCGACCCTTTGTCGGGCGAAATCGTCGGCGTCCTGGATGTCTCCGGACCGTTCGAGTCGGTCACGCCGGACAGCCTGCGGCTGGTGCGTTGTGGAGTTCGGCTGGCAGAGGAGCTGCTGAGATCGGCTGCGGTTCCCAACGGCGATGCCCGGACCCCAGGGCACCCGGCACGACGCGACCAGCGAGCACGGCGCGACGGCCGCGCCCAGTCGCAGCTGGTGCTGCGGCTCTTGGGAGACGCGCCGTCCGCGGCGCTCGACGGCGGCAGCAGGCGCCCGCTGACGCTGCGGCGTGCCGAGATCATGGCCCTGCTGGCCTCGCGTGACCAGGGCTGGAGCGCCGATGAACTGGCGTACGAGATCCATGGTGACACGGGCACCGGCGCCGCGATCCGGACCGAGATGCACCGGATACGCAACATCCTGGGCGATGTCCTGGAAGCAAACCCCTACCGATTCGATTCAACCGTCAACGTCGTCACGGATGCCTCAGTCGTGGCCGCGCATCTGCGGGACGGACGGGTTGCCGAGGCATGTACGGCCTACTCGGCAAAACTCCTCACCCGTTCGGCCAATCTGGCGGTTGGGTTCATGCGGGACGAGCTGAACGCAGCCGTAGGAGCGTCCATCCGGTCCAGCGGTGATGCCCGGCTGATGCTGCAGTGGTGCACAAGCGACATGGGATCCTCCGATACGGCGACTGCTGCTGCCGCGGCAGCGCTGATCGGACCGAACGATCCCCGGTGCCAGCTTGTGAGCGCCCGGATGGAACGGGTGGACCGGGAGCTGCGAGCATAGCCACGAAACGTGGAGCCACCGTTGGGGCGTACAGTCGGGCCGCGCGCGCTAGCCACCTGGGAGCAACACCGGGACTCAGTGCTGGGGAACAGGCGCGGCTGCGCACTAGGGAGGCGGAGCGGCGACGCCGGGGCAGCCCTGGCCTTGGGGGTTCTGCAGGCAGGTGTCTGCGTAATTCCTGGTGATCGACCGCCAGACGCTGACGGTCTGCGGCGGCGAGCTGAAGGAGCCTCGGCCCGGGATGGGAAGGGGTGGGCCGCCATTGACGGAGTAAGTGCCTTGGAAATGCGTTGTCAGAACCACCCGGAAGTCGCCGGTCTGGGCGTAGACGTGGCTCGTCAGGGTCTTCTCGCCCCAGCGGTCCTGCGGAAGCGGTCCGCCGGCCGCCGGTTGCGGGCCCAACGAAGTGCCGTCGCCATAGCTCCAGATGTATTCCGAGGGCTTGGCCGTGACGTGGACAGCCTGAGCCAGGATTGTGATGTCGAACTGCTGATCTTCGGCGCTGGCAAAGAAGTTGGTCTCTGCTCCGCGCAGGGTGTTGGGGCTGGGTTGGGCCGTAGCACTTCCAGCAGATATCGGAAGCCGCTGGAACTCTCGTTGGATCATTGCGGCAATTCTGAGGAGCAAGTCCTCGGGCCTGGGATCGAAGAGACACGTAGGGCCTGAGTGGTAGGTCCACGAGGGGTTCGCAATCCCGGCTGGTGCCTTGAGCCAGACAACGGGAATGCCAGGCTTTCCGTCTGGGCCGTTCGAACAGTCCACGGCGCCGGCGAGACAATCGGCGTCAAAGTCGCCTCCGCCCAAGTGGCATTGAAGCTCGTACTTGTATTGGAAGGGGTCCGCAGAGGGGGTTCCCGGCTGGAGAGCAACAAATTTGCCCGTGGCGGGATCCAGCCTCCATCCGAGAACATCTACACCCTGATTTCCGAAACCGGAATCAACGCCCCCTTCCTCAGCCATCGCCAAAGGAGGCAACACTAGGGAACCTGCCACGACTAAGGCAGCGAAGAGCAGTCTGAAAGTCCGGCGGCTCTGGCGAAACACTGACGCACTCACCGGAGCGGATGCAGGGCGGTGATTTGCCAGGCGCCATTCTTGAACGCCGCGAGCATTACGTTGCCTGTATCTGACGGCGGAGTCGGTGGCCTGAACTCCGTTCCGTCTGGATCGAAGTAGGTGATTTTCGCCTGCTGAACTTGCACGGCAATCTGATACTGACCGTCCGACTGGGCTTCGTAGGTAGTGCTAATTGATGGTGTCACAATATGGCCGCCGGCCAACCACCGGCCGCCCTCATAGTTTGTCTTCAATGACGCTGTGATCCTTGAACAGAACTCGCATCCAGCCGACGTTACGGAGTCCAACCCCGACGAAGTCCCGGTCTCGTACGCGAAATTCAGTTGCTGGAACCAGTACCGGGCAAATGCCTCAAGGCCTGCCTTTGTCTCCGCCTTCGCAGCTTCCGGCAGTTCGGGAACCGGAACGTTCTGCGCCCTTCCTGATGCGTCGGCCGGCTTGTAGCTGGCGGAGGGCGTCGGAACAGCACTCGGAGTGAACGATGCCGACGGGCTTTGCGATTCAGCAGTTGGAGATCCGGGAGGTGGCGTTTCGCCCCCGCTGCACGCTGTGACCGACATCAGGGAGATCGACACCCAAGTGACCGCACAGGCTCGCCAGGGACCGGAAAGCGAAGTGCGAGATGTCATGGTCAGCTACTCCCCCGATAGAAAATCAAGACGCGCGAGTCCAAGCAATACCTAAGGGTAACCGACGTCACATTTTGGCAACCAAAGTTATCCACAGCAGCGTGCCACGCCTCGGAGGAGCCAGGTTAATCACGGCAACCCCACCCGCCTTGAGTCCTTTAGCCCCTAGCCATTTGCCCTTCATGGCCAGAACAATGAACCGCATGATGTTCGATCACAAAGACGGCAATCCCATCCTCAACCTCGACGACGAGCAGGCCTGGAAACTGGTGGAGGGCACCAAACACGGCAGGCTCGTGGTCACCGTGGCCGGAGAACCTGACATCTTCCCGGTCAATTACGTAGTCGGCGGACGGAAATTGTTCCTCCGCACCGCCCCGGGCAACAAGCTGGCCGAGCTCACCATCAACTCGAAGGTGCTCTTCGAAACGGACGGCGTCCTGTCCGAGGAAGCCTGGTCCGTCGTCCTGCGCGGGACAGCGCGGGTTCTCGACAAGTCGGCCGATATCGCCGCCGCGGAGGCCCTCGGACTCAAATCGTGGGTTCCAACATTGAAAGACTTCTACGTCGAAATTACGCCGACGTCGGTCAGCGGTCGCCACTTCCTCCTCGGCGAACAGCCGGAACGGGAGATCTAGCGCGCGACGGCGACTAGCGGCCCGCCGCCGTCGGCCCGGCCCGCTCCGCCGTCGTCCGCCCGGTCCGCCACGCGCGTTGTCCGGTGCTTCCCGCCGTGACCTGCACGGCAGCCGCCAAGGCTTAGCAGCCGCCTAGACTTAAATGATGGCGGACAAGCTGACTCCGGAGCGGCGCAGCTGGAACATGTCCCGGATCCGGGGCAAGAACACCAAGCCGGAAATGCTGGTCCGCAGGCTGCTGCATGCGAAGGGGTACCGCTATCGCCTGCATGGCACGGCGGGTGGCGGCAAACTCCCGGGCAACCCCGATCTCGTCTTCGCCGGCCGCCACAAGGTCATTTTCATCAACGGCTGCTTCTGGCATTTCCACGACTGCCGGGTGGGGCAGCACGCTCCCCAAGCAAATGCCGAGTTCTGGGACACTAAACGCACCCGAACCCGGAACCGCGACGCCGCCCAGCGGCTTCAGCTCGAGCGCGAGGGCTGGGAAGTGCTCACGGTGTGGGAGTGCGAGCTGAAGGATCGATCGGCGTTGGAGCTCCGGCTGGACGCGTTCCTCCGGGAACCGCCAACAGAATAGCGCTCCTGACGACATCCGATGACCGGGAGAAATCCTGCGTGTCGCGCTGCCTGCTTCCGGTGCAGGCTGAACGGCCTCAGCTAATATTCGACTCCGGGGGCCTTAGGGAATTATTCGGTCAGTACCACTGCGTACTGCAAACACGGGAGAGCGCACGATGCCGCACTTGCTGATGTCCAACGACGAGTCCGACACGGCTGCTACGCCAGCAGAATCCGGTTCCACAGTTCTTCAGTTCCCTCGCCTCGGCCACACCAAACATCGCTCCGTCCGGCCCCGGCCCCGCCACTTCCGCCGAGCGGACCCTGATCTGGAGCCGCTGCGCCGGCAGGCAACCTCGATCATCGACGAGGTCCTCGCGGGCACCGACCCGGAAGAAGCTGACGTGCGGGAGAAACTTCAGTGGCATGTCGCGAACAACCCGGGCCAGCCGGAAAAGGCGCTCCTGGAACATTTGCGGACAGTGGCCGACCAGCAAGCATCCGCATAGCTGGTTGACCGGTTTAGCTGGCTGAACGGTTTAGCTGGCTGACCGGTCGATACTGGCCTGCCGGAGCACTTCGCCCCAGGACTGCTGGGCAAGATCCGCCACGGAGGCCAGGATTTCCGACGGCGGCAGGGACAGATCCAGCGGGAACTCGACAATGTCGATGTCGGTATTGAGAATCCGGCGCAGCTTGATTTCCCCTGCTCCCGGGTAAATGATCCACGCCGTCGGCACCCGCAAGGATGTGCAGTAGGCGAGCATCCGGTAGTGGTCGGCCGAGAGTGACGCGCCGGCATCAGCGGCGGCCTTGTACTTCGCGTCGTACACCATCACGGGCCGGCCGCCGAGGAAGTGGACGGCCCCCGGCTGGACCACAATCCGGTCCGAGTCGCGGACGGCCTCATTCAACAGGGCGTTGTACCGCAACCGCATTTCTCCGGGAAAAGCGGCCATGGCTTCGCGCAGGGCCGTCCCCACGAAGTCCTCGAACACCTTTGCCATGTCCACCACGAACGACGCCGACTGCTGCTTGCCGTCGCCGGCCTCCGCCGACGCGTTCCGCAGGATCAGTTCGGCGAGCCGGAGGGCCGCGTGGTAGCGCGTATTCATCCGGCTGGGCCGCCACTGCGGCAGCGGCGCGCCGGACTGCAGGCGCGTCACGGCGTCGAGCTTTCCCTTCAGCTGGCGCAGCCGGCTCAGGACTTCCGGCCGCACGCGCGGCACCTGGGACATCCGTTCCAGCGCGGCGCGCAGAATCCGGTTCTCCGCGATGTCCTCCGTGAACTCGTCATAGGAGACTTCCAGCGGGACCAGCATCCCGGGGCGGCGGGAAATCTGGTCCGACATCCGGATCCGGCCCTTGACGGTCCGGAGGGATTCTTCCACCATGAGGTACCCCTGCAGCACGCCCCGGCTCAGCGCCCGGTCCGCGAGTTGCGCCAGGGATTCGGCCAGGGCGCTCCAAAGGTCGGTGTGCTCCACCGCGGCCACCGAATCGTCCCGGAAGCCCTGGTCCCCCGCGTAGCCGAGCAGGAACAGCAGCCGGCTCAGCCCGAGCCGTCCCTTCGGCCGCACTTCCAGCTGCACGGCGGGGGTCCGCACGGAGCCCACGCTCCCCACCGGTTCGATCCGGTACAGGCCCATGCCCATCGGTGAGGCCTTCGCCAGGCCGCTGGCGTTGACGTAGGCCGCGGTGTCCGGATCGAGCCGCTCCACGACGCCGGCGGAGAGCTCGTCCAGGACAATGTGACGGCAGGGCTCGGCCGCGCCGCCGCGTCCGGACAGACCCCGCCCGGCCGAAGCCAACTTGGCGGAACCCGACTTGGCCGAACCCCTGTCCGACGAACTGCGCCCCGACGCACCCTGGTCCGACCCGGCCCTGTCGGTGCGGTCCGACGGGCTGCGGTCTAGTGCTACCGCGTCCCCGGCCAGCCTAGGCATGCGCCAGGCGGCCCAGGAGTTGTTCCAGTCCGAACCGTTCCTCGAGCTGGGCGCGGTTGAGCTGGCCGTGATAGTGCTCCTCCAGCAGCGGCATGAGCTCGTACTTCCAGATTCTGCGCAGGCCCTTGGGCGTCTGCGCTGACTTCTTCATGAAGTAGGAGGGCCCGATCATGAGGTCGCGGTCCCACTCGTCGATCGCGTCGTTCAAGGCGTCAAGCAACAGGGCCGGCGTCGTGTCCAGGTCGCGGGCCTGGAGGAAACGCAGCAGCGAGCCCTTCACGGGTTCGGTCTTCGGATGCAGCTCGATGAAGGAGAACCGCCGCCGGATGGCCGCGTCCATCATCGCGATGGAACGGTCCGCGGTGTTCATGGTGCCGATGATGTAGAGGTTGTCCGGCAGGGTGAACGGCTCGTTGGGGCTGTATTGGAGGTAGATGCGGTCATCGCGGTATTCGAGCAGGAAGTACAGCTCGCCGAACACCTTGGCGAGGTTTGCCCGGTTCATCTCGTCGATGATCAGGAAGTACGGCTTGCTCTCGTTCCCCGGCTTGGCAGCTTCCTCGGCGAGCCGGCGAAGCGGGCCTGCCACGAGCTTGAAGGACACCTGGCCCTCGTCCGTCTTGTCCGGACGGAAGCCCTCGAAGAAGTCCTCGTAGGCGTAGGACGGGTGGAACTGGACCAGCTTGACCCGCTCGTCCGTGGTGTCGCCGGCGAGCTCGGCGGCGAGGTGCTTGGCCAGGTACGTCTTGCCCGTTCCCGGCGGACCGTAGAGCACCAGCTGCCGGTTCTCCTCGAGGAGTTCGGCGATTTCCTGCAACGGATCCAAGTCCATGTGCAGCGACGCGGCGAACTCCGGCGTCAGCGGCCGGAAACCCTCATAGGCAGGTTCGACGGCGGCAGCCGGCTCGGCGCCGTCGCCGTCCTCGGCTTCCGCTTCTGCCGGCAGGAGCGCCTCGAGCGCCTGGATCACGCGGGTGATATCCACGATGTTGCCGGACGTGGTCAGCTGCCGCTGCACGTGGCGGGGCAGCCCGGTGGCGTCGTGCTCCTCATCAAACCAGCGGACTTTGCGGCGGAGCTGGCGGTTGTCCTTTCCATGCTCCGGTTCGCCGAGGACCACGCCGATCCGGACCTTGCCCGAGCTCTGGTAAAGCGCGAGGTCACCCGGCTTCATGACCGTCAGGAAGGCGAAGACGGCGGTCTTGGTGTCCTCGCGCTCCACGTAGCCGAGGTGCTTGTAGTCCTCGTCCACCGCGTTTTGGACCAGCCCGGCCGAAACGCCGGGGTCCAGCAGGCGGAGGTGTTCGACGTCGAGCGTCACCGCTTCCCCGTCGCGCCACTCCCCCAGCAGCTCGGCGTTCTCGTGGTGGGTGCGCAAGAGCCAGGCGCGGCGGCCGGGGTCGCCGACCTTCCGCCACTGGCTCACCAACTGGCGGGAGTACCAGTCGATCCGCTGCCCGGCCTGCTGGTCCAGGTGCAGGCGGATCCTGTGGATGTCCGCCGAAATGTCCTCGTCGCTGTCCCCCTTGGCCCCGCCCACCAGGGAAGCAAAGGCGTCGCGGATCTCCTGCCGTTCGACGTCGGCCACAACGGGTTCGAAGTAGCTGGGCCAGACTAGGAACTCAATGCTGCGGCGGATGGCCGGCTGGTCATCCGGGGTCCCGGCGACCAGCCGGTGGAAGGCCAGCGGATCCTTGACCGCAGCCTGGACGACGTGGGCCGGCCGCTGCGCGACGTGCTGCACGAAGCGGCAGAGCCATTTCAGGTGGTCCCAGATGGTCCAGTTAAATTCCGCGGTGCGGTCCCGGATCACGCCGTGGTCCGTCATCCCCGCGTAGAGCTCGTCCGGGAGCTCCAGCGGAGGCTCCAGCCAGGACGCCGCCTCGGCAACGCGGGCCCGCTTGACCTTCAGGGACTTGACCTCGTGGGCCAGCGGCAGGGACTGGAGGAAGAGTAGCTCCACGGCCAGTTGCTTCGCCCCGCGGGTAGCATCTTCCAGGTTCTGGCGCAGGTTGGTCATCATCGGCGCCTTGGGATCGGGAACGCCGCGTTCAAGGCGTTCCAGCAACTCCGCGGCGGCCTGGACTGACCAGGTTTTGGTGCGGCCGTCCAGGGCGGACGCCTTGCCCAGCAGCCCCGGGCCCAGCACAAACCACGCCGCGTCTTCTATCTCCTTGGAGATGCCGAGGGCACGGTGCAGGGCAGGCTTCTTGGCTGGGGTCATACGTTCAATTTACAGGCTTAAACTGAACGCGCGCATTTAACGCCGCCCCAAAGCTACCGTTCAGTAGACCGCAGCCAAGCGCACCGCTGCACCTACTTCGCGGTAGACCGGTGCTTCACACCGACGGTGAAATACGTGGCCGGGCCAATGAAGTTCACAAAGGTGGCAAACCGCCACAGCGCCTTGCTGCCCCTGATCTCCTCGGCCGGCCGCCGGTTGATGTCCGTCTGGGCAGCAATGAGCAGCGTCAGCTGAACGGTGGCCGCCACGATTGTTCCGAACCGTGCCATCGGCGAGAGTTCTTTCCAATTCTTCTTGCGAGTGTGCCTCTTGTGCATGTTCTTGCCCATGTTCACAACGACCACGCCTCCTTAGAGCGTCCGGAGTTGTTCATTGTAGGAGCCCCACCGGCACGGTGGTAGAGGCTAGTGGTAGACGCTGGTGGTAGACGCTGGTGGTAGAGCTAGTGGACCGGGTGGGGGCGGGTGTACGGGGCCAGCCGTTCCTTCTGCTCCGGCGTCAGCCGCAGCACCCGTCCGGTTGCCTCATTGACGAATGCCAGGTGGCTCGTGGCCCGGACGCAGTCCTCCCGCGTGACGGGATCCTGCACAAGGTAGTGGATGTCGAAGCTGGCGCCCTTGACCGCACCAATCCACAGCTGGACGACGGCGGGCACATTCCGGTATTCGAGCGTCCTGACGTACCTGATCTTGTGCTCGACCACGAGCGCCAGGGTCCCTTCCGGGATTTCGTTGAAGAGCGACACCCGGGGTTCGGTTCCGGGCAGCCCGGCGCCCCGGGGCGGCCCGAACGCCGCGATCCGTGCTTCCTCCAGGATCCGGACAATCTGGACGTTGTTGATATGCCCGTAGGCATCCATGTCGCTCCAGCGCATCGGCACCTCCACCACGAGGCGCCGGGGCTCCGTGCCTGGGCCTTCCCCTGTTGGGCCCTCCCCGGGGCCTGCCCCGGATGCGCCCTCCCCTGCTGGTACTGCCCCGGCCGGGGCCTCCCCGGCGGGGCGCCCGACGGCGCTCAGCTGTGCACCGCCGTCGGGTCCTCCGCGGGATCCAGCAAGGCCGTGTCCGCGTCCTCACCGGCGAACTGGGACATGTACAGCCGGTAGTAAGCGCCCTGCATGGCCAGCAGCTGGGCGTGCCGGCCCTGCTCGACGATCTGCCCGTCCTCCATGACAAGGATGGTGTCCGCGTCCCGGATGGTGGAGAGGCGGTGGGCGATGACGAAGCTGGTGCGTTCCGTGCGCAACGCGGCCATGGCCTTCTGGACCAGGGCTTCGGTGCGGGTATCCACGGAACTCGTGGCCTCGTCCAGAATCAGCAGCGACGGGTTCGCCACGAAGGCCCGGGCAATGGTGATCAGCTGTTTTTCGCCGGCGCTGACGTTGTTGCCTTCTTCGTCAATGACCGAGTTGTAGCCGTCCGGCAGCGCGCGGACGAAGCGGTCCACGAACGTGGCCTTGGCCGCCGCCATGATCTGGTCCTCGGTGGCGTCCAGCTTGCCGTAACGAATGTTCTCGTAGATGGTTCCGCCGAACAGCCAGGCGTCCTGCAGCACCATGCCCACCTTGGCGCGCAGCTCCGAACGGCTCAGCCGGGTGATGTCCACCCCGTCCAGGGTGATGCTGCCGGCGTTGAGTTCGTAGAAGCGCATCACGAGGTTGACCAGGGTGGTCTTGCCCGCCCCGGTCGGTCCCACGATCGCCACCGTGTGTCCGGGTTCGGCCGTGAAGGACAGGTCCTCGATCAGCGGCCTGTCCGGCGTGTAGCTGAAGGTGACGTGCTGGAATTCGACGTGTCCGTCCGTCTTCGCCGGGAGGTGCTCGGTGGCGGTCTCGGCGTCTTGTTCGTCGGCGTCGAGGAATTCGAAGACCCGCTCGGCGGAGGCGACGCCGGACTGCAGCATGTTGGCCATGCCGGCCATCTGCCCCAGCGGCTGGGTGAACTCGCGCGAGTACTGGATGAACGCGGTGGCGTCGCCCAGGCTCATGGCGCCGGAGGCCACGCGCAGCCCACCGACGACGGCGATCCCCACGTAGCTGAGGTAGGAGACAAACTGCATGACCGGCATGATCATGCCGGAGACGAACTGGGCACCGAAGCTGGCCTTGTAGAGTTCCTCGTTGCGCTCGTCGAAGCGGGCCAGCATGTCGGCGTCGCGGCCGAACACGCGGACTAGGTCGTGGCCGGAGAACGATTCCTCTATCTGGCCGTTGAGTTCACCGGTGTTCTTCCACTGGGCGGCGAAGAGCTTCTGGCTGCGGGCGCCGATGATGCCGGCAGCCACGCCGGAGAGCGGGAGGGCGACGAGCGCGATCAGGGCCAGCTGCCAGGACACGATGAACATCATGATCACGATCCCGAGGACCGTCAGGGCCGAGTTCACGAGCTGCGCGAAGGCCTGCTGGAGCGCCTGCTGGATGTTGTCGACGTCGTTGGTGACGCGGGAGAGGATGTCGCCGCGCTGGCGGGTGTCGAAGTAGTTCAGCGGGAGCTTGTTGAGTTTCTTCTCGGTGTCATCGCGCAGGGTGCGGACCACGCGCATGACCAGCACGTTGAGCACATAGCCCTGGAGCCACAGAAAGATGTTGGCGACGAAGTACATCACCAGCACCACGCTGATGAGGAACGCGAGCTTCTGGAAATCGATGCCCGTGCCCGGCACTACGTCCATCTTGGCCAGCATGTCGGCGAAGTTGTTCTGGCCCTGGGAGCGCAGCCCGTCGATGAACTGCTCCTTGGTGGCACCGGCCGGGAGCTGCTTGCCGACCACTCCCGCGAAGATCACGTCCATGGCCTGGCCCAGGATCCTCGGTGCAATGACGTTGAGGACGACGGCGACCGTCACCATGGCGAGCACGACGATGATGCCGGCGCGCTCGGGTTTCAGCAGCCCCATGAGCCGTTTGGCCGAGGGCCAGAAGTGCTGGGCCTTCTTGGCCGGCACACCGCCAAACATGCCGCCGTCGGCTTCGCCGGGCGTGTACTCCTCCTCGATGAAGTCGTCCTCCATCACGTCGGTTCCGGCTGTACCGGCCGCGGTGGTGTCGGTTGCGGTCGTGTCGGCCGCGGCCGAAGTGGTGGAGACTTTCTCGTTGGTGCTCATGCCACTGCCTCCGCGCTCAGCTGGGATTCGACGATTTCCTGATAGGTGCTGGAGCTTTCCAACAGTTCCTCATGTGTTCCGCGGTCCACGATCCTGCCGTTGTCCAGCACTAGGATCTGGTCCGCATCGGCGATGGTGGACACACGCTGGCCGACGATGATCACCGTGGCATCGGCCGTCTTGGCCTTGAGCGCGCGGCGGAGCCTGGCATCGGTGGCGACGTCAAGGGCAGAGAACGAGTCGTCGAACAGGAAGACCTTGGGTTCGGTGACGAGGGCGCGGGCGATGCACAGCCGCTGCCGCTGGCCGCCGGAGACGTTGGTGCCGCCCTGGGCGATCCGCGATGCCAGGCCGCCCTTCTTTTCGCGCACGAAGTCCGCGGCCTGGGCGACCGTGAGGGCCTCCCACAGGTCCGTGTCCGTGGCCTCGGGCTTGCCGAAGCGCAGGTTGTGCTCAATAGTTCCGGAGAACAGGTAGGGCCGTTGCGGCACCATGGCCACGCGCTGCGTGATCTGGGCCCGGTCCAGTTGGGTGACGGGGACGCCGTCGAGCAGGACCTCACCCGATTCGGCGTCGTAGAGCCGCGGCAGCAGCGCCAGCAAGCTCGACTTGCCGGCGCCTGTGGAACCGATGATCGCCACCGTCTGTCCGGGCTCTGCCGTAAAGCTGATGTTGCTCAGCACCGGGGCCTCGGCCCCGGGGTAGGCGAAGGTCACGTTGCGGAATTCAACGCGACCGGCCCTTGCGGCCGGCGCCACCGGGGTGAGCGATTCGTGGATGGAGGGTTCGACGTCGAGCACTTCACCGATCCGGTCGGCGCAGACCGAGGCGCGGGGAATCATCATGGCCATGAAGGTGCCCATCATGACGGCCATGAGGATCTGCAACAGGTACTGGAGGAAGGCGGTCAGCGAGCCGACCTGCATTTCGCCGGCATCGACACGCTGGCCACCGAACCACAGCACGGCGGCCGTGGAGACATGCAGGATCATGCCAATGGCGGGGAACATCAGGACGAACAAGGAGCCGATCTTCAGCGAGACGTCGGTGAGGTCCTTGTTGGCCGCACCGAAGCGCTCGGCCTCGTGGGGTTCGCGCACGAAGGCCCGGACCACGCGGATGCCGATGATCTGCTCGCGGAGGACACCGTTGAGCCGGTCGATCTTCTCCTGCATGGAACGGAAGAGCGGCATGAGGCGGACCACAAGGTAGCCCACCACAACGATGAGCAGGGGCACAGAAACCCAGACGAGCCAGGACAGGTTGAGGTCCTCGCGCAAAGCCATGAAGATCCCGCCGATGCACATGATGGGCGTGGCCACCATGAAGTTCAGTGCCATGAGCATGAGCATCTGGACCTGCTGCACGTCGTTGGTGCCACGTGTGATGAGGGTGGGTGCGCCGAAGAGGTTGACGTCCCGCGCCGAGAAGCTGCTCACCTTGCGGAAGACACCGCGGCGCAGGTCACGGCCGAACGCCATCGCAGCCTTCGAACCGAAGTAGACGCCGGCGATCGCGGTGGCCACCTGGATCAGGGAGACGCCGAGCATGACCCCGCCGGTGCGCCAGATGTAGTCCGTATCGCCGCGGGAAACGCCCTCGTCGATGATCTGGGCATTGAGGCTGGGGAGGTACAACGCCGCGATGGTCGAAGCCAATTGAAAGATGACCACAGCCGCGATGTATGGCAGATACGGCTTGGAATAGCGCCGCATGAGAGTGACGAGCATGCCCACGAGTCCTTACGAAGACTGAAATTTACGAAGACCGAACAAAACCAAATAAAAACCGAACAAAACAAGTTCATTGGAAAGCTGATTGGAGACTAGCCCACGGGACCGACAGCCATTAGCCACCCAACTCTACGAAATCCCCCGCCCGGGTGGAACACGGGACACTGAATATCATCCAAACGACGTACTTAAGCGTCTGCCCGCAGCCCTGCCGCGGTCCTGCCGCGCAAATGCAGGTCCGCGAAGGCCAGCCGGCGAAGGCCCCGCGGCTGCCCTGGGGCGGCCGCGGGGCCTCTGGGATCCGGCACAGCGGTGCACGGTCCGGTACTGCACAGTCCGGCGGTGCACGGTCCGGTACGTGCCGGTCCGGTGCGGGCCGGGCCGGTACCGTAAACCGGCGCTACTCGGTGCGGTGCCGGCCGTGGGTGGCGATGTAGTCGGCCGCCGCGCGCTGCATCTTGCGCTCCTTGGCAAGCTGGCGGCGCAGGACCGTGAGCTCTGCGGCAACCCGGGCCTGTTCCGCGGCGATCGCTCTTTGCTCTGCGGCCTGCTCGTGCACAGCGCGCAGCGCGTCCGCCAGCTGGAGCTGTTGCTCCGCCAGCAGCTGCTGGGTCTGCAGCATCACGGGTACGACGTCGGCCACGTCGGCTCGGTTCTCGGCCACCAAGGTCCGGGCCCGCTGCCGGACACCTTCCCTCTCGGCTGCCCGCTCCGCACCCAACTCCGCACCGGACTCCGCTGCACCCGAATCGCGGCCGGAACCAACGCTGGCTCCAAAGCCGAGGTCGGCTTCCCGGCGGGCGGCATCCGGGAAACGGGATTCAGCGCGCTCCCGGCTGAGCACCTCGATGAATTCCCGGTCCAGGTCCACGATGCCGGCACCGCCGTCGGACGGAACTGCCCGGACGGCGTCGTTCCCGGCATTCCCCAAAGCCGTTGCCGCCGCGCCCCCGGCGGCCGCCACAGCGGCATCGGTGGCGGCATCGCCTGCTTGCTCGGCAGGTTCCGGACGGACATCGACGGTGCGGCGCAGCGGGCGTTCCTTGATGAACAGGATGGCAACCAGCGCCACGAGGCCGATGATCGCAGAGATCAGGAAGACCTCAGCGATCGCGTCGCCGTACGCGGCCCGCATGATGTCGCGGATCGGTGCCGGCATGTCCTTGAGGTCCATGCTGGCACCGGCAGATCCGGCCGGAACCTGGATTCCGGCGGAGGCGAGTCCCTCCACCACGAGCTCCTT
This sequence comes from Arthrobacter sp. ES3-54, assembly GCF_029504395.1. Lineage (GTDB taxonomy): Bacteria > Actinomycetota > Actinomycetes > Actinomycetales > Micrococcaceae > Arthrobacter. The sequence continues at coordinate 10,654 of NZ_JAQFIF010000020.1, read as the reverse complement.
GACCCGGTTGCCCAGTACGGCGCCGAGGACCGAGACGCCGATCGCTCCGCCGACGGACCGGAAGAAGGCAACCGAGGCGCTGGCAGTGCCGATGTCCTTGGCCTGGACCGTGTTCTGGACGGCGAGCACGAGGTTCTGCATCAGCAGGCCCAGACCAACGCCGAGGATGGCCGTGTAGATGCCGGTCAGCCACAGGTCAGTGGTGTGGTCCATGCTGCCGGCCAGGCCGAGGCCGCCGATCAGCAGGATGGCGCCGGCCACCAGGTACCGCTTCCACTTGCCGGTGCGGCTGATGAGCATGCCCGAGGCAACCGAACCGATCAGGTTGCCCGCGATCATGGGCAGCGTGAGCAGGCCGGCCTCGGTGGGGGTGGCACCGCGTGCCACCTGGAAGTACTGGCCGAGGAACGTCGAGGAACCGAACATGCCCACGCCAACGGCCACCGAGGCGAGGATCGCGAGGGCAGTGGTCCGCTCCGAGATGATGTTGAGCGGGATGATGGGCTGCGCCACCCGGGATTCCACCAGCACCAGCAGGCCCAGGAGCAGGACACCGCCGCCCACCATAACGACGGACTGCCACGACCACCAGTCGTAGTAGTCCGGGTTGCCGGCGAAGGAGACCCAGATGAGCAGCAGACTGACGCCGGAGGTCAAGAGTATGGAGCCGAGCCAGTCGATCTTGGCGGGGCGCTTGACGTGCTGGATTTTCAGAGTGACCTGCAGCAGGATGAGCGCCACCACCGCGAGCGGGACGCAGACGAAGAAGGTCCAGCGCCACCCCAGCGGGCTGTCGACAATGAAGCCGCCGAGCAGCGGGCCGCCGGCAGTGCCCACGGCCATGACGCCGCCCATGTAGCCGGAGTATTTTCCGCGGTCCCGAGGCGGGATCATGGATCCGATGATGGCCTGGGCCAGGGCGGTGAGCCCGCCCATGGCGATGCCCTGGATGACACGGGCGGTCAGCAGCAGCGGGATGGTCTCGGACAGGCCGGCCATGACGGAGCCGGCCACGAAGATCACAATGCTCAGCTGGACAAGGACCTTCTTGTTGAAGAGGTCCGCCAGCTTGCCCCAGATCGGCGTGGTGGCCGCGTTGGCCAGCAGCGCGGCGGTGATCACCCAGGCGAAGTCCGTCTGGGTGCCCTTGAGCTCGGACATGATGGTGGGCAGCGCGTTGGCAACGATCGTGCTGCTCAGGATGGCGGTGAAGAACGCCGCCAGCAGCCCAGTGAGCGCCTCCATGATCTGGCGGTGAGTCATCGCCGCAGGTTCTGCGGCGGGGTGGGATGCGCGGGGCGCCCTCGGCGGAAGGCCCGACGGCGCAGTGTTCAACAGCGCAGTGTCCGGCCCCGTGGCGGCAGCGTGGCTAGCCATATATCTACTCCTCAACAATTTCGGTCGTATTCGTGGGTCCGGCCGTCGTTGCCCGGGCTGAAGTCCTGAGGGACTCAGCAAGTTTTTCGAGGGTGCGCGCCGTCAGTTCGACGTCGTCCTGGCTCCAGTCCTGCAGCAGGCCCTGGAGGGCGGCCGTCCGCTGGTCCTCGATGACGCGCAGTTTCTCCGCGCCGGTGGCCGACAGAGCGATCAGCTGCGCGCGGCCGTCTTCGGGGTCCGGCCGGCGGACAACATAGCCGTGCTCCTCGAGCTCGGCGATGTGCCGGCTGAGGACCGGCGCGCTGACGCCGAGCCGCTCCGCAAGATGCGTGGCCCGGGATTCGCCCTCCCCCACAAAGCGAAGAACGCCCTGAAGCGCCACTCCGGTGTCCTGCCCGCGCAGGCTGGCGGCGGCAACGCAGCGGACGGCGCGCTGGAGGTCGAAGATTTGGTAGACGAGTTTGGCGGCAGCGTTGGATTCAACTGACATGATGGACACCCCTCTTTTGTTTGCCCAAGGCAACTTTATCTTAAATTGGTTACTTCGGGAAACTAACTCTTCCGTGAGAGGTGCCACGCGGGCGCTAAAAGGGCGCCGAAAGGGGACTTAAAGACAAACGCGGACCGGCCGGCCTGCCCCTCACCGTGAGGGACAGACCGGCCGGTCCGCTGTGTTGTGTAGTTGTGTTGTTGAGGGCGGTCTCGCCCGGGCCGACTACGTGGCCAGGTGGGTGGGGCCGAACATCTTGAGCAGGGTCTCGACGACGACGACGTTGGGGCCGTCCGCGGCGAAGCCGGCTTTCAGGGCGTCCCCGACGCCCTCGGGGGCCACCCGGACGGCCGGGACGCCGAAGGCCTCGGCCAGCTTGACGAAGTCGGGCCGGGCGAGCTCGGTGGCCGTGGCCTTGCCGAAGGCGCCCACCATGTATTCACGCAGGATGCCGTAGCCGCCGTCGTCCACGATCAGCCAGGTGACCGGGACGTTGTGCTGCTTGGCGGTGGCGAGCTCGGAGATGGAGTACATGGCCGAGCCGTCGCCGGAGACGGCCAGCACCCGGGCCGAAGCGCCGGGCGCCCCGGTGGTCTCCAGCCCGACGGCGCCGCCGATCGCCGCGGGGAAGCCGAAGCCCAGCCCGCCGGCGCCCTGCGCGGAGTGGAACTGGCCCTCGCGGGCGTCCCAGCAGCTCCAGCCCCAGTAGGCGGAGATGGTCATGTCCCAGAACGTCTGCATCGCCGCGGGAACGGCCTCGCGGATGTCGGCCATGAACTTCAGCTCCTTGCCGAGGTCCTGGGACTCGAGCCGGGCCGTGACCTTGGCCAGGGTGTCCTTGACCAGGGCCTCGGGAGAGGTGCCGTGCCAGTCGGCGCGTTCGCCGTGCGGTTCGGTCAGGGCCTCGTCGAGGGCGGCGAGGGCCTGGCCGGCGTCGGCCCGGATGCCAAGGCCGGGGCGGTTGGACTCCAGGACCCGGGGTTCGGCGTCGATCTGGATGATCCGGCCGCGCGGTTCAAAGGTGAAGTAGTTGGAGGTGACCTCGCCCAGGGAAGAGCCGATAACGATCAGCACGTCGGCGTCCTGCAGCACCTCCGTCATGTGCTGGTCTTCAATCCAGGACTGCAGCGAGAGCTCATGGTTCCAGGGGAACGCGCCGTTGCCGCCGGGGGTGCAGATGACCGGGGCCCGCAGCTTCTCCGCAATCGAGAGCAGCGACTTCTCGGCCCGGCCGCGGCGGGTGCCGCCGCCGGCGATGACCGCGGGACGTTCCGCCGTCGAGAGCCATTTGACGGCTTCGCGGACCAGCTCCACCCGGGGCGGGTTGTCCGCGGCCTCAGCGAGGGCGTCCTCCACAGGAGGCACCATAATGGGGTCCAGCAGCACGTTCTGCGGGATTTCCAGCCAGACGGGGCCCTGCGGCGAGGAGATCGCCTCGGTCCAGGCATCCTGGATTGCCGAGGGGATGCCGGAGGCGTGCTGGATCAGCCGCTGGGACTTGGTGACGTTCGCGGCCGAGGCCTTCTGGTCATCGAGCTGGTGCAGCATGCCCTTGCGGCGGGCGCCGAGGCCATCGAGCGGGATCTGGCTCGCCACGACCACCATGGGCACGCCGGTGGCGTAGGCCTCCTGCAGCCCGGCCAGGGACGTCAGCGCGCCCGGGCCGGTAGAGAGGAACAGCACGCCGACCTCGCCGGTGGCACGGGAGTACCCGTCCGCAGCGAAGGCCGAGTTGTTCTCCACCCGGGACGAGACGAAGTGCAGGTTCCCGCGGCCCATCGCATCGAACAGGCCCAGGGCGTGCTGGCCCGGGATGCCGAAGACCGTCTTGGCGCCGAGCGCCTCAAGGGTCTCGACGACGAGGTCTCCGCCGTTGCGCACGCCGGTCATCGCGAAGCCACCGGCGAAGCCACAGGGGAGCCGAAGCCGGCGGGGCGGCGGGATTCCTGGCCGAGGGCCTGAGCCGCATAACCGTTCGGGGCGCCGAAGCGGTCCCCTTCGACGGCGCGGTCCGCCATCAGGGTCACGAGCTCGTAGGCGACATGGCTTGCCGCCACGCCGGTGATCTCGGCGTGGTCGTACGCCGGGGCAACCTCGACGACGTCGGCGCCGACCAGGTTCATGCCGCGGAATCCGCGGATGATTTCCAGCAGTTCGCGGCTGGTGAGGCCGCCGGCTTCCGGTGTGCCGGTGCCCGGGGCGTGCGCGGGGTCAAGGACGTCGATGTCCACCGAGATGTAGAGCGGACGGTTCCCGATCCGGTCCCGGACCTTGGCCACCGTCTCCAGGACGCCCTGGTAGTAGACATCCGAGGACGTGACGATGCCGAAGCCGAAGCGGTGGTCGTCGTCGAGGTCCTTCTTGCCGTAGAGCGGGCCGCGGGTGCCGATGTGGCTGATGGCCTCGGTGTCCAGGATGCCTTCCTCGACCGCGCGGCGGAACGGGGTGCCGTGGGTGTATTCGGCGCCGAAGTAGGTGTCCCAGGTGTCCAGGTGCGCATCGAAGTGCAGCATGGCAATGGGGCCGCCGGCGCGCTCGGCGGCGGCGCGCAGCAGCGGCAGGGCGATGGTGTGGTCGCCGCCGAGGGTGACCAGTTTGCTGCCGGAGGCCGTCAGGTCCAGGGCGTTCTGCTGGATGGTTTCGATGGCGTCGTTGATGTTGAACGGGTTGACCGCCATGTCGCCGGCGTCGGCCACCTGGATGTTCTCGAAGGGGCTGACGTCCCAGGCCGGGTTGTATGGCCGCAGCAGGCGGCTGGCCTCGCGGATGTGGTTGGCCCCGAAGCGGGCGCCGGGGCGGTAGGAGACGCCGGAGTCGAACGGCACGCCGACCACCGTAACGTCAGCCTTGGCCACCTGGTCCAGGCGCGGCAGGCGGGCATATGTGGCAGCCCCGGCGTAGCGTGGGACGCGGGATGAATCGATGGGGCCAAGGTTGCCATTGGCCTCGATGCGCAGCTCTTCCAAAAGAAGCCTCTCCTTCGAGGATTGACCGACGGTTGTGACAGCCATCATACACTCGAAGTTTCGCATTGCGCATCATTTGTTTACCAATGGCGTTCCCAGTGGCCTCACGCGATGGCTGAGGCGCCCCGCTCCCCCGTCCGGACGCGGACGGCGTCGCGCACGTCAATGATCCAGATCTTGCCGTCGCCGAAGCGGCCTGTGCGTCCGCCCTCTTCAATGGCGGCCATGACGGCGCCGAGGGCGTCCTCGTTGACCAGGACCTCCAGCCGCACTTTGGGCAGCAGGTCGGAGCTGTACTCGGCACCCCGGTACACCTCGGTGTGGCCCCGCTGCCGGCCATAACCGCTGGCCTGGCTCACGGTCAGGCCGTTGACTCCGGACCGCTCCAGGGCCGCGCTGACGGCGTCAACCCGCTCCGGCCGCACAATAGCCGTCACGAGCTTCATGACGACACCCTGCCGCGCGCGGCCTCACCCTCGGCCTGGGTCTGCGCTTCGGCCGGACCTTCGGTCTGGGCGTGGGCCACGGCAGCATCCGTCCTGGCATGCGGGTCGCCGGGGTGGAAGCTGCCGCCGACCATGAGGAGTTCGTACGCCGTTTCGGCGTGCTCCGTCACGTCGATGCCGGAGAGCTCGTCGGCCTCGGAAACGCGCATGCCGATGCTCTTGTGGATCGCGAAGCCAATCAGGGTGGTCATGGCGGCGCTCCATGCCGTGACAATCAGCGCGGTGAGGATCTGTGGCCAGAACTGCGCCAGGCCGCCGCCGTAGAAGAGGCCGCCTTCGGTCTTGGCGGACGGTAGTGCGAAGAATCCGAGGGCCAGGGTCCCCCACAGGCCGCCAACGAAGTGCACAGCTACGACGTCCAGGGAGTCGTCGAGTCCGATCTTGAACTTCAGCCCGACGGCGAGCGCGCAGACTACTCCGGCGATCGCGCCGATCAGGATGGCCCCGACGGGGTCGATGAAGCCGCAGGCCGGGGTGACTGCCACGAGTCCGGCGACGGCGCCCGAGGCGGCTCCGAGCGAGGTGGCATGCCCGTCGCGCAGCCGCTCCACGAGCAGCCAGCCCAGCAGGGCGGCGCTGGTGGCAAGCAGCGTGTTGGTCCAGGCCAGGGCGGCGGTCGCGTCGGCGGCGAGTTCCGAGCCGGCATTGAAGCCGAACCAGCCGAACCAGAGCAGCCCCGCGCCGAGCATGACGAACGGCAGGTTGTGCGGGCGGATGTTGGGGTCCTTCATGAAGCCGAGCCGCTTGCCCAGAACCACCGCCAGCATGAGTCCGGCTATGCCAGCGTTCATGTGGACCACCGTCCCGCCGGCGAAGTCGAGGGCCGAAATTTTGCTGCCGATGATGCCGGTGGGTCCAAAGAGGCCGCCGCCCCAGACCCAGTGTGCGATCGGCGCGTAGACGAGTGTGACCCAGAGGGCGGCAAAGAGCAGCCAAGGTCCGAATCTGACGCGTTCGGCCACCGCCCCGCTGATGAGCGCGACGGTGATGATGGCGAATGTGGCCTGGAATCCGACGAAGATCATGTCCGGCAGGCCTGCCGCCTTGGTGCCGATGCTGGTGGTCAGCCCGCTCAGGCCGAAATTAGTGAAGGGATCCCCGACGAAGCCGCCCAACGCATCCGGGCCGAAGGCCAGTCCGTAGCCCCACAGGGCCCAGACGACGGCCACCACGCCCATGGCGCCGAAGCTCATCATCATGATGTTGAGGACGGACTTCATTCTGACGAGCCCGCCGTAGAAGAACGCAAGCCCGGGGGTCATCAGGAGGACCAGGGCGGACGCCGTGAGCATCCACGCGGTCGATCCGGGGTCAAGGACCTGCGGATCTACTGCCATTCCTACTGCAAGCACAGAGAACTTCATAGCGGGAGCCTTCCTCGAGTGCCGGCGCTCCGAGGGCGCCGATTCGGCGAGACCATGTGACGTTTGGGACTGTTGTACGTCCCCCCGCAGATGACGCTACCCACGACGTGTTTCGGGAAGGCATTCCGATTCTTGCCGGCACGTTACGCGAGGGCACCGGGCATTAAATTACCGTTTCCGGCAGATTTCCAGGATGTGACGTAAGTCTCACCAAGGCCGCAGGCGGGCGGCCAGCGTTCCTTCCCGGTTGCTCCACGCCCGCCCCTGGCCCCACACCGTGATTCAGCGTTTTGCCGGCCGCGGAGCCGCCCCGGCGCCCGGCAACCGGGAAGGAACGCAGCCAGCGCCCGCCGATGGGTGCGCAAACCGCCGAATTTTCGGCAGAGCCCAATGCCCACATAGCCCCATTGCCGCCTTCCATGGTCCAGGCCGGCCCTGTGGACTGGCGACATGGACCCCATCAACTACCTCGCACAACTCGGCGGAGTCGCCCGGACCGGCCAGTTTTTGGCCGCGGGATACTCCCGGACGGACATCGCCGGGCTGACGAGGGCGGGGGCGCGCCAACCCAGGCGAGGAGTGTTCATGCTCCCCGAGTGCCAGCCGGAGCTCGCTGCGGCCATCCGGCACAATGCCCGCGTCACCTGCGCCAGTGCGGCCCCGCACTACGGCCTGTGGCTTAGAGAAATTCCGGCCCAGCATCATTTGGCCTGCAACCACGGCCACGGAACCGACTTCATCAGGCATCGGACCATCAGGTTCGATGGTCCTGTCCAGCTGCCAGTGGCCGCGGTCGAGGACGTTACGCTGCATGCCCTGTCGTGTTTGAGGCCGCCCGTATCAACAGCCCTGGCGACATCAGCCATGCGTTTACATGGCATTCCCCTCGAATTGCTGAAGGCCCAGCTCATCGGCGACCGGTCGGGTCCGGTACTCCAGGCCCTGCGGCAGCTGGATTTACGCGCCGAGTCAATCGTGGAGGTCGATGCCCAGCATCTCTTCAAAGCAAACGGGATCGGCTTCGACACCCAAGTCCAACTCCCGGGAATCGGCCGGGTCGACTTCCTGATCGAGGGATTCCTCATCGTGGAAGTGGACGGCTACGCATTCCACTCCAACCGCGAGGCCATGCGCCGGGATCTGGGACGAAACAACGCCTCCACGGTGAACGGGTTTGCCGTGCTGAGGTACATGCCGGAGCACATCTGGTTTGAGCCGGAGCGTGTCATCGCTGAAATTCGGGCCGTGCTGAGCCGGACCCCGCGCAGCATCCCGTGACGTTCCTGCCCACTTGCCTCCGGGAACCCCCCGGACCGCCCGCTAGATTCCGGGACTGGACGCCAGCCCACGGCCCTCGTCGGCTTAGCAACCGGGAAGGAGTGCCACGGCAGTCAGCATGGCCGCGGAAGGCAGGCAGGCCGGTCCTGCCCTCAGCGGCTGGCGGCGGGCACCAGCACCCACAGCACTTCGACGGCGTCGTCGGTGGGATTGACCCAGGTGTGCGGTTCCCGGCCCGGGAACGTCACGGTGTCCCCGGTGCTGAGCTCGAATTCCTCATTGGTCAGGATCAGCCGGATGCTTCCCTTGACTACATGCAGGACGTCGACGTCGCAGTCCACGGCATAGAGTTCGGACTCGCCGCGTCCGCGCGGCTCGATCACCGCTTGGATGATCTGGACGCGGCGCTCGGAGCGTGCTGTCAGCAGCCGCTCGACGATCCCCTCGCCGCCGAGGGAGATTCGGGGACCCTCGTTCTGCTTCGTGAGGTGCGTTTCGGGGGCGGCAAAGAGGTCGCCGATCGAGATGGACAGGACCTGGCACAGCGTCACCAGGGAGGCTACCGAGGGCGAGGTGAGGTCCCGCTCGACCCGGCTGAGGAATCCCTTGGTGAGGCCGGTGGCGTCCGCGACCTGTTCAATAGTGAGCCGCTGGGACTGCCTGGCGGCGCGGATCCGCGAACCGATGGCAACGGGAACGTTGCTCGGTTCAACTGGTAGAGCCTTCATTTAGGAACCTTTCACGGCCGGCCGCTTGGCCCCATCATTGGAGCAATCCTAGCGGGAGCGGGCCTTCGTGACGCGGATGCGGCAGCGGCACGCGCTGCGCCTTGACTGTTACCGGGGTCACAACATACTCTTTTGGCAACATGTGTTGCCTATTGGGCAATACCGGAGGTTCCGACGGACATCCTCCTCCAACCACTTCACGCAGCAGCAGCCTTGCCGAACACACTGTTGAGGCCCGGCAATGCGCATCCGCTGCCAACCAGCTCCAAGGAGCCCTTAATGGACGCAAGTTTCGTCAACATCGCAATCGTGGTGGTGTACCTGGCCGCCATGCTGGCGTTCGGGTGGTGGGGCAAGTCCCGCACCAAGAACAATAGCGACTTCCTCGTCGCCGGCCGACGCCTCGGCCCGTTCCTCTACACCGGCACCATGGCCGCCGTCGTGCTTGGCGGCGCCTCCACCGTCGGCGGCGTGGGCCTGGGCTACAAGTTCGGCATCTCCGGCATGTGGCTCGTGGTCGCAATCGGCGCCGGCGTCCTGCTGCTGAGCCTGCTCTTCGCCCCCACCATCCAGAAGCTCAAGATCTACACGGTCTCGCAGATGCTGACCCTGCGTTATGGCAGCAAGTCCACGCAGACTTCGGGCATCATCATGCTCGCCTACACGCTGATGCTGTGCGCCACGTCCACCAGCGCGTACGCCACCATCTTCGTGGTGCTCTTCGGCTGGGACCGCGCCCTCGCTATCGCCGTCGGTGGCTCGATCGTGCTGATCTACTCGACTATCGGCGGCATGTGGTCCATCACCCTGGCGGACCAGGTCCAGTTCGTCATCAAAACGGTCGGTATCTTCGTCCTGATGCTGCCGTTCACGCTCAACGCCGCCGGCGGACTCGACGGCATCCGTGCCCGTGTTGACGCCAGCTTCTTCCAGATTGACGGCATCGGCATCCAGACGATCATCACCTACTTTGTGGTCTACACGCTCGGACTGCTGATCGGCCAGGACATCTGGCAGCGCGTCTTCACCGCCAAGACCCCGACAGTTGCCCGCTGGGGCGGCGCCACGGCCGGCGTCTACTGCATTCTCTACGGTGCGGCCGGCGCCCTGATCGGCCTCGGCGCCCGCGTCGCGCTGCCGGACATCGACGTCGCGAACCTCGGCAAGGACGTTGTCTACGCCGAGGTCGCCACGCAGATCCTGCCGATCGGCATCGGCGGCCTGGTGCTCGCCGCGGCCGTCGCCGCCATGATGTCCACCGCCTCCGGCGCACTGATCGCTGCCGCCACCGTGGCCCGCGCCGATGTGCTGCCATTCGTCGCCAGCTGGTTCGGCAAGAACATCAACACCGCCGACACGGACAACCCGGAACACGATGTCAAAGCCAACCGCATGTGGGTCCTGGGGCTGGGCATCGTGGCGATCGTCATCGCCGTTATCACCAAGGATGTAGTCGCGGCGCTCACCATCGCCTACGACATCCTGGTCGGCGGCCTCCTTGTGGCCATTCTCGGCGGCCTGGTCTGGAAGCGCGGCACCGGTCACGCAGCAGCGGCCTCCATGGCCGTGGGTTCAGTCATTACCCTCGGCACCATGATCGTCCTGGAGATCAACGCCGAGGTACCGCTGGACGGCATCTACGCCAACGAGCCGATCTACTTCGGCCTGGCGGCCTCGGCAGTCGTCTACATCGCGGTGTCACTGCTGACCAAGCCGACGGATCCTGCGGTCATGAAGAACTGGAAGCGGCGGGTTGCCGGCGAGGCATCCGAGGACGAATCGATTACCGTTCCGGTGCACTAGGTTCCGCTGGTTTACTTTCCGCGGGTTAACGACGGCGGTGGCTCCCCGGCGGTTTCAAGGGGTCGTTGCAACACCGCTGGTGGCTAGGTGGTCATTAGTAGATCACGCAGACGCTCGGCTGGGGTATCCCAGTCGAGCGTTT
>NZ_JAQFIF010000019.1 GCF_029504395.1 Arthrobacter sp. ES3-54 | reverse complement strand
ATCGCCGCCGCGAAGGCCATCAACGCCGCCAAGATGGCGCTCTGGGGCGACGGCACCCACCGGGTCTCCCTGGACGAGGTCATCGTGACCATGCGGGAAACCGGCAAGGACATGAGCTCCAAGTACAAGGAAACCGCGATGGGCGGCCTCGCCGTCAACGTCGTGGAGTGCTGACCTCAGCCGTCGGCAGACGCCGCGGATTGCCTTGGAGGTCCATGGCTTCATGGATCTGCAGGGCAAACCAGAGTTGCGCCAGCGTGGAGGTTTCGGTCATATCAAGGCCTGTCAGCTCACTGATTTTCCGGATGCGATAGATGATGGTCTGCCGATGCGCGAACAGGGCCGCCGCCGTTTTCTGCCAGGACCGTTGCATGTCAAGGAACGTCCTCAGCGTAACGATGAGGTCCCCGTTTTCGCTCTGTTCGTATTCGAAAATGGGTCCGAGGAGCCGCTGGACCAGTGCGTTGCCTTCCTCATAGCTGGTAAGCCCCAGCCACGAGGGTCCCTCGGCATAGCGGACCAACCGCTCACCGGTGCTCGCTGCCGTCCCAAGCGCCCACATCGATTCCTGCAAAGCCCTCTGCGTTCCAGCGGCTGCGGAAGGCCGGCTGACCCCGATCCTCACGTCCACGGGGACGGCATGCCGCAGAAGATCGTCGGTGCAGTCTGAGGCGACAGCCAAGTGCAATGTATTGAACCTGCGCTGGCACGCCGTCGGATAGCCGTGTCGCCAAAGATTAACGTGGATCCCGGCCAGGCGCTCACCGTCCTCGCTCGACATGGAGATGATGAGGAATTCCCGTGTCGAAATCCCGAACTCAGGCAGCCGGCTTTCAATGTCGGCGATGCCCAGGCGCCCGTCGAAGGCCTGCAAAAGGAACTCCGCACCCAGCCGGCGCTCGTTCTCGAGGGACAGCACTGTCCGCGACAACTCCAGTCCAAGGACTGTGGCCGCATGGAGCAGTACCACCGCATCCGGGTGCGGCTCGGATTTAGGCAGCACCACCAGAAGCGCATTGGCGTGAGTCGGAATATCCATCATGAGAAGGTGGCCGTCGCCCAAACGGTGCCACTGGAACTTCTTGCTGGCGACCGGTGACTTGCTGGTCAGCGGTTCAAGTTGCCGCCTTAGGTCCGGCGGCAGCGACTGGCCTCCGGGATGCCAGGCATGCAGGCACCGTCGATCAACCACGAAGAGGCTGGCGTCGAGTTCAGCTTCGATGCCCAGGATCAGACTCAGCCAGTGGTTCTCAGATGGCCCCGCCAGCCGTAGCAGGTCGTAGATACGGGCCGTCTGACGCAGTTTGCGGGACTCCTCAAGCAATGAAGACTCAGCGACCGAACGTGCGATGGCGATGAACGGAAGCGGGTAGGGGATGTTGATGACCGGCAACGGCAGGCGGTCACAGGCTTCGAGAAACTGGGGCAGGAGCTCAGGGGCATGCATCTGCTCGCCGATCGCCAGGGCGCTGGCACCTGCGTTGACCAGTGCCTCGGCCAGCTCAACCTGCCCCTCAGGATCCGCCGGAATGGAGAGCCCGTTGGTCATCATGAGCTCGCCGCCGGTGATCCATTCCCACAAGCGCGGGAGGTCGGAGGTGTGGGCCCAGGTGACCCGGTTGCCCAGGCCTGCGGAGCCCGCCAGAAGGGTCAGCCCAAGCTGGGGTTCGGCCAGCAGTTCGGCCACGGTGATCGCCATGTGTGGTTCCTGTTCATAAGTCCGGAGGCCACCCCAAGGCCGCTTATACACATGTATAAGCCCCTCGGTTATTTGTAGTCAATCGGCGCCTGTACCGCGTGACGCCGATCACTAATAGTTAAGGCATAGACCTCAACCGGCGCAGAAGCACAGCACAGAGAAGAACCTGCCAGGCCGGCTGAACCCAAGCAACTGGAGGATCCCTGTCATGACCACGCACAAGCCAATCGGCCCCGTCGACGCAACAAAAGTCCCCCGCTACGCGGGCCTGGGCACCTTCGCCCGGCTTCCTCAAATCGACCGCGTCCCGGACTATGACATTGCGATTGTCGGTGTCCCGTTCGACGGCGGTACCTCCTACCGCCCGGGCGCCCGCTTCGGTCCGGCTGCTGTCCGTGAAGCGTCGCGGCTCCTGCGCCCCGGCTACCACCCGGAGCTCGACGTCGAGCCTGTATACGAAGCCCAGGTTGTCGACGCGGGTGACATCGCCTGCACCCCCTACGACATCGCCCGTGCAGTCCGCGAGATCGAGGAGCAGGCACTCCCGCTCCTCGGCGACGCCGGCTCCGGCAAGAGGCTCATCTCCATCGGCGGCGACCATACCATCGCGCTCCCGATGCTGCGGGCGTTGAATAAGGTCCACGGCCCGGTGGCCCTGCTCCACTTCGACGCACACCTGGACACTTGGGACACCTATTTCGACCAGCCGGTCACGCATGGAACCATCTTCCGCCGGGCATTCGAAGAAGGCCTCCTCGTCGAGGACAAGTCGATACACGTGGGCATCCGCGGCCCGGTTTACGACCGCAACGACTTCCTCCGCGACCACGAGTTCGGCTTCCAGATCATCCGCTGCTCGGACCTGGACGTCATCGGGGTTCCGGCCGCGATCCAGCGCGTCAAGGAGCGGCTGGGCGACACCCCGGTCTATGTCTCCATCGACATCGATGTCCTCGACCCGGCCTACGCACCGGGCACCGGCACCCCGGAAATGGGCGGGCTCCACTCCCGCGAACTGCTGGCCCTGCTCCGCGGACTGGACGGCATCAACATCGTGGGCGCCGACGTCGTCGAGGTCGCTCCGGCCTACGACCACGCAGACATCACCACAGTCGCCGCGGCGACCCTCGTCTTCGACCTCCTCGCCCTGATGGTGAACCGCAGCAAGGCCTCCGCCAACGTCGCCCAAGAACTGCAAGCCGCCACCGTTTGAGCCACAAGGGCTGGGCATCGCGCCTGATTCGTACATATGTATGAACAGGTTTACGGCGTCTATTCAATCGCCGGATTTCCACTGTGACAAAAGTCACGAATGATTGATACATCAGATCCCGTGCTCGACGAAGCGCCGGGACAGAACAAAGAGGTTCCCATGTACTCCAGGAACGCATCATGAGCACGCACCCCACTCACGCCGTCGCGGCCGAGGTGCCCCGGCTCGAGGACAAGACCATTCAGCCCATCCCCGCCGACGAACGCCATGGCAAAGCACGGGACCTTTTCACCATCTGGTTCGGTTCCAACATCATGATCATGACCATCGTGACCGGGGGACTCGCGACCACGGTGTTCGGGCTCAGCTTTGTGCCCGCCATCGTCGGAATCATCATTGGAAACCTTGTCGGTGGCATCTTCATGGCACTGCATTCGGCCCAAGGCCCGCAGCTGGGCGTGGCGCAGATGATTCAGACCCGCGGCCAATTCGGTTCGTACGGGGCGCTGCTGATCGTTGTCATCGTGGTGATCATGTACGTCGGGTTTTTCGCGGCGAACCTCGTCTTTGGCGGTCAAGCACTGGCCGCAGTCAGCCCGGGCATCAGTGTTGACGCAGGCATCATTGTCATTGGCGTCTTGAGCGTCGTTGCCACCATCTTCGGCTACCGGCTCATCCACGCCTATGCACGCTTCTTGAGCATCGTGGCCGGTCTGGCGCTGGTGCTGGCCTTCGTCTGGATCCTGGTCGTCCACGGATTGCCGGCCAACTTCCTGGACCAGGGAAACTTCAACTGGGTGGGCTTCATGGCCACCATCTCCGTCTCCGCCCTCTGGCAGCTCGCCTACGCTCCCTACGTCTCGGACTACTCCCGCTACATGCCTCAGGGCACCGGCTCGGCCCCGGCGTTCTGGGCATCCTACTCGGGCTGCGTCCTGGGGACACTCTTCCCGATGGTGTTGGGTGCCTTGGTGGGAACGCTTGCCCTGACACTGATCAACGATGGCAGCACCGTCGAAATAGTCGGGAGCCTGGGAGCCATGCTAGGGCCATGGACCATGGTGATCATCGGAATCTTCTGCCTCGGCGTTGCGGCGTCGAACGCCATGAACCTCTACTGCGGGGTCCTGTGCACGCTCACCATTGGGCAGACGTTCAGGCCGACCTGGTTGCCCCACGCCAAGACCCGGACCATTGCGGCGATCCTCATCTTCACTCTCGCCCTCTCGATCGCGCTGTTCGCCCGCGACAATTTCATCTTCTTCTACACGAACTTCCTCTCCTTCCTGATGTACGTCCTGGTTCCCTGGACCGCCATCAACCTGGTCGACTACTACCTCCTGCGTCACGGCGACTACAGGGTTGAGGACTTCTTCAAGCGCGACGGCGGGATGTACGGAAGGTTCAACTGGGTTGCGATCGGAGCCTATGTTGCCGGCGCACTGATCCAGGTTCCGTTCTCGGCAACAGCGATGTTCACAGGCCCTATTGCCGCAGCGATGAACGGCGTGGACGTCTCCTGGATTGTTGGCCTGGTGGTCGTTGCACCCCTGTACTACTTTGCGGCGCGGGTGTTCCGGAAGGAGTCGGAAGCAGCGCCCTTTCAGTCGCCTGCCTTCGCAGCTGACCTGATTGAAGCCCCACGGGTCTAACGCCCCCACGGGTCTAACGCCCTCCCGGGCTAACGCCCACCGCGGGCAGACCGCCCTCCGCGGGCGTACCGCCCGGCCCCAACACAAACTCCCGACGCCGAGACCGGCGCAGAAAGCAAAGGCTAAGTACCATGACACTCACTAACATCGAGCAGTTCACAGTCCGACGCTCTTCCGCGGAGCAAAGCTGCGCCAGCGTTTTGCCTCCGACGGGGCACTTCATCGGTGGAGCGTTTGTTCCCGGTTCCTCGACCCGGCTGATCGACGTCGTAGATCCCACCACGGAGCAGGTCATCGCGTCGGTGCAGGCCGGCACAGCCTCGGATGTGGACGTTGCGGTTGAGGCGGCCGTGGCGGCCCAGAAGTCCTGGGGCGCCACGACCCCGAAGGAACGCTCCGAGGTGCTCTCCCTGATCGCCAACATCATTGAAGCCAACCGTGAAGCGTTCGAAATCATCGAGTCCGCCAACACCGGTAAACCGCGGACCGTCGCGGAGGACGATGTCTCCAGCACCATCGACACCTTCCGATTCATGGCCGGAGCTTCCCGCACACTGACCTCCATGGCAGGTGGCGATTACGCCACCGGACACACGTCGGTCATCCTCAGGGAACCGGTCGGCGTCGTAGGCGTCATCACTCCTTGGAACTACCCGCTGCTGATGGCTGCGTGGAAGATCGCGCCCATCCTGGCCGCCGGAAACAGCATCGTCCTCAAGCCCTCGGAACAGACTCCTCTATCGACGCTGAAGCTGGCAGAACTTGTCGCCGGACGCATCCCCGACGGCATTCTCAACGTCGTGACGGGCAAAGGCCGAACCGTCGGGCAGCGACTCTCCGAACACCCTGACGTCGCCCTCGTTGCGTTGACGGGGAGCGTCGTCAGCGGACAGGCAGTGGCGGAGACCGCGGCCAGGTCCGTCAAGCGCGTGCATCTGGAACTCGGCGGCAAGGCCCCAGTTGTTGTCTTCCCCGACGCCGACCTCCGCGCGGCCGCCGCCGGCGTGCGAAACGCCGGCTTCTGGAATGCCGGCCAGGACTGCGGTGCCGCCTGCCGCGTGCTCGTCCACGAGTCCGTGGCTGAGGAGTTCACCGAGCACCTGGTACGTGAAGTCGGCACGCTCGTCGTCGGCGTCCCAGGCGCAGGGGACGACGTCGAAATCGGTCCCATGATTTCGCGCCCGCACTTCGAACGTGTGAAGGAATCGCTTGCCGAGGCAAAGGCTGCCGGTCTTCAGGTGGCCATCGGCGGCTCGGCCTTGGATGGCCCCGGCTACTTCATTGAACCCACAGTGATCAGCAACGTGCCGGCCGGGGCGCATATTGCTACCCACGAAATCTTTGGTCCCGTCGTCACCGTCGAGTCCTTCAGTTCCACTGAAGAGGCCATTACTCGAGCAAACGAGAGCCCCTACGGCCTTTCCGCCTCGGTATGGACCCGGGATTCGAGCCTCTCGCTCCGCGTTCCGAAGCAGCTCGATTTCGGCACCGTCTGGGTCAATTCACACCTGGTGCTGGCCTGCGAGGTTCCGTGGGGCGGATTCAAGGGATCAGGCTACGGCCGCGACCTCTCGCTGTATGCCTTGGACGATTACTCCCGGACCAAGCACGTCATGATCAACCACGGCGCATGAGCGTTAAGACCAGCATCGGAGCCCAGCGATGACCACCACGAATCATTCCCACTCCGCGTCGTCGGCGCGCGCCGCGACCCCGTCCGCTCCCTTCGGGACAGACGTAACCTGGACCAACTGGGGCGGCAACCAGAGCGCCACACCGGCCTTCACTGTCCGGCCCCGGAACGAACAGGAAGCGCTCGACGCCGTCCGGTTCGCCATCCGCGAAGGCCTGCCCGTGCGCGCAGTCGGCTCAGGGCATTCGTCCTCACCGCTTGTCCAGACGGGCGGCGTCCTGATGGACATGTCCGCACTCTCGGCAATCACCGGAACCGACCTCACGGGGCGCCGTGCGAGGGCCCTGGCCGGCACCACCATCAACGCCTTTGGCGATCCGCTGTGGGAACAGGGGCTGGCACTGGGCAACCAGGGCGACATCGACAAGCAGCAGATCGCCGGGGCACTCGCGACCAGCACCCACGGCTCCGGAAAGAACCTGGGCAGCTTCTCATCAGCACTGCGTTGGGTCAGGCTGATCAACGGCTACGGCGAAATCGTCGAAATCGGTGAAGGGCAGCTCCGCGAACTCAGGGCCGCCCAGGTCGCTTTGGGGACGCTCGGAATCTTCCTGGAAGTCGAACTGGCGGTCGAGGACCGCTATTACCTGCAGGAGGAGATTACCTATCCCACGTGGGCGGAGACCGCGGCAACCTGGCAGGCCGACATCGACGGGAACCGACACTACTCGTTCCTCTGGTGCCCGGACGACGATTCCTGCGAGCTCCTGGACCTGCCCGGTTCGCCGGGCCAGAGCATGGCAAACCGCAGTTACACCAAGCGGTACAACATCGCCCAGGTCAAGGACGAGCGTGAAATTTCCCGCACGGAAGGTGCCCGGCTGGACCGGTCGTACCGCATCTACCCGGGCGGATTCACCACACCGTTCCATGAACTCGAGTACTTCGTTCCCAGCGAACACGGCTTGGAGGCCGTCCAGGCTGTCCAGGATCTGATCCGCACCAAGCATTCCGACCAAAAGTACCCCGTAGAGGTCCGCTGGGTGAAAGCCGACGAAGGTTACATGTCCCAGTTCCAAGGACGCGACACCACCGTGATCACCCTGACCACCGAACCTGGGACCGACTACTGGCCCTTCTTCCGGGATGCGGATGCGGTGCTGCAGGAATTCGAGCCACGCGCACACTGGGGAAAGATCCATTTCATGACGAGGAGCCGCTTGGAGCGTCTCTACCCGGAGCTTGACACCTTCATCCAGATACGCCGGGAGTTCGACCCCCGCGGCATGTTCCTTAACGACCACACTCGTGCGCTCGTTGGCTAATCAGCCATCTAGGTCAAATCGGCAATTCCGGCGTATGCCCCCAAATCGTGACCGGGGCATACTGCCCGCCCTGCCACAACCAATGGGGAAGAGAAGACATGAGCCATTTTCAGGACAAGACCTACCTTGTCACCGGAGCCAGTTCCGGCATAGGTCTCGCGACCTCTCGGGCCCTTCTGGCGCAAGGGGCAAAGGTTGCGGCAGTCGGTCTCCCGGACCGTCTGCTGGATGACGCAAAACGCCAACTGTCGGGTGCTGTGATCTTCATCGAAGCCGACGTATCTGAGTCCCTGCAGGTCGATAGCGCCTTCGCCCAGGCCGAGGCAGAACTCGGACCACTGAGCGGGGCCTTCAACGCCGCAGGAGTCTCCAGTGTTGCGCCCATCGCCGAAACGTCCGACGAGCTGTGGCAGAGACTGATCCGGGTGAACTTGACCGGCACTTTCCACTTCGCCCGGGCAGCGGCGCGAACACTCACATGCAACGGCGGTGGATCGCTCGTCTGCACTGCCAGCGAGCTATCCCTTGTCGGCCAGGCAGGCTACACGGCATACACCGCGACCAAGGGCGGCGTCCTTTCGATGATGCGGTCTTTGGCCGCCGAACTCGCACCGGCCGGCGTCCGGGTCAACGCACTGTCGCCGGGCACGACAGATACCCCGATGCTTACGGCCGAGTTCGCGAACGAAGAAGAACGCGCCAGAGACGAAGCGTCCGTACCACTTGGCCGATTCGCCCTGCCTGAGGAGATTGCAGCCGCTGCGCTGTGGCTACTGGGTCCTGAATCCTCATATGTCACGGGAACAAACCTTGTTGTCGACGGTGGTCGAACCACGACGTTCCCGCTTGGGCATTGAATCCCACATCCAACGCACCTACTGAAAGGCAATATCACATGAGCTCTGTTCTGGTCACAGGTGGTGCCGGATTCACCGGACGCCACATAGTCAACCAACTCGCCGACGCCGGCCATCAAACGGTCAGCTACAACCGGGACTTCATCGAGGCGCCACGCCCCGATGTAGTTTCCGTCCAGGGCGAACTGTTTGATATCCCTCGTCTCCTCGAGGTATTCAAGGAGCACGACGTCGACACCATCGTCCATACCGCAGCCATATCCCACCCGACCTATTCCCTGAGCTTTCCCCTGGCT
Organism: Arthrobacter sp. ES3-54; assembly: GCF_029504395.1. Classification (GTDB taxonomy): domain Bacteria; phylum Actinomycetota; class Actinomycetes; order Actinomycetales; family Micrococcaceae; genus Arthrobacter. The sequence goes on along the minus strand of NZ_JAQFIF010000019.1, from coordinate 52,767 downwards.
ACGTTTGCTGCCAACGTCGAGGGAACGGTGGCGGTTTTCGAGGCGGCACGACTCCACGGCGTCAAACGGATCATCAACTTCTCTTCCGAGTGCGTGTACGGAAAGACCTCAGCACCGGTAGTTCTCGAATCGGAGCCAGTAAATCCGACGACGCCTTACGCCGTGACGAAGGTTACCGGGGAATGGCTCGGACAGGTCTATGGCGAGAGGTATGGAATCGACGTCATCTCCCTGCGCATCGGCCAGGTTTACGGACCCGGAAACCGCATGGATGAAGTCATGCGGGATATTATGCGCGGCGTAGTCCGCGACGGTTCATTCTCACAGGACCACGGAGCCGACCACCGCTACAACCTTGTATACGTCCGCGACGTCGCTCTTGCCATCCTGGCGGCAGTCCAGGCACCAGAAACGGCCTCGGCCAGGCCCCTGGCGTACAACATCTCCGGCAGCGAGTACTGGACACTCAGCGACGTAGTCAAAGAAGTTCGGATCGCATTCCCGGACGCCACTGTGGAGATCGGGCCCGGGACGGATCCAACCCTGGACTTGCAGGGCCACTTCAGCATCGCTTCCGCAGCCGCGGATCTCGGCTACGAATCGGCCTGGCCGCTGCAGCGGGCCCTCGGCGATTACGCCGACTGGCTCTCCACCCATGACTTCTGACCCATTTCTTCTGACCCATAGGGACGAACATGACATTCGATAAAAGCGGCTGGAGGCAGGGGGCGGCCTGCGTTGCCGCGTTGACCTTCGACGTCGACGCCGAGTCCCCCGTCCTGGCCGCCGGCCGGCGCTATGCCGACAATGCGATGGCGATGACTCACCAGGCGTTCGGACCCAAGGTGGGTGTTCCCCGGATTCTCCAGATGTTGAAGGACGTGGAGCAGCCGGCGACATTCTTCATTCCAGGCGTAACCGCGGAGCGATATCCCCGCATGGTTGAACAGGTCCTGGAATCGGGTCATGAGATCGCGCACCACTCACACACTCACCGCACCGCGGTGAACATGAGTTTCGACGACGAACGCGCCGACTTCGATCTGGCGCTGGCTGCACTCGGGCGCTTCGGCATTTCTCCAAAGGGGCACCGCGCCGCGCTGTGGGAGCCCTCGTGGCAGACACCCTCGTTGGTGGCTGAATACGGGTTGAAATACGATTCCAGCCTGATGGATGCGGACGTCCCGTATCTCATTGAAACCCCCGCAGGCACAGTTGCGGAGCTCCCCCCACATTGGAGTCTGGATGACTGGGAGCAGTATGCCTTCCTTCCGGAACCCAAGATCGGTGAAATCATCCAGTCGCCACTTGTCGTGGCGGACATGTGGATTCACGAGATCGACGCAATGCGACGTCATGGTGCTCTTTTCATGCTCACCTGCCACCCGTTCCTCACTGGGCGGGCAGGACGGCTGGAGGCGCTGCGGACCGTTATCGAAACTGCGCTGGAACGAGGCGACGTCCGCTTCTCGACGTGCGAAGCGCTCGCGGAAGCGGCACTCGGTGACCCTGGATTGAGTGCCGAGCCACTCAATCCAGTTACAGCGTCCGCGGAGCTCTACCCGGACTACTGAATCCGGACTAGTGAGCCGTGAGACACGGCGAACATTGATGATCCCAAAACACAACAGGCCAAGGGCGAAGCCCTTGGCCGCGCATCAGCCACGCCCGCCGCGCGTTGTGAAGCTTCCACCCTAAGACCGTCCCAGCGAAAGAAGGCTCATAGCAATGAACTCCCCGTCCCAGCTGTTGTCGGACGTACCTGGTCCAGCACAGACGCCTGATCCTGAATCCCTCCAACTCAAACGGGAGATGGGGTTCTGGTCCTCCTTCTCGTTGGCGTTTGCCTTCATGTCCCCAATTATCGGCTTGTACGGAGTATTTGGCTTGGCCCTGATGGCCGCAGGGCCGGCCTTCTGGTGGGGTCTGTTGGTCGTCCTCTTGGGCCAGGCCCTGGTGGCGGCCGTACTTGCCGAGCTCGCTTCACGTTGGCCTGTTGCCGGCGGGGTCTGCCTTTGGTCCAGGTCCCTTCTCGGGCACACCTACAGCTGGTACGCAGGATGGACCTACATCTGGACCCTCATCATCACAGTTGCCGCTGTGGCCTTCGGTGGAGGCACATTTCTGGCCTCATTGCTCGGCATCGAACAGCCTGACACGACAACGAAGATCGTGCTGGGCGCCGTCATCCTATTGGTGAGCACCATAGCCAACTCCGCCGGACGGAAATGGCTGAGTCTGCTGGTGACTGTGAGTATCGTGTGCGAGGTCATCGCGAGCCTCGGAGTCGGGTTGGTACTCATCATCTTCCATCGCCGAAATTCCCTCAGCACCATCCTGGAGTCTTTCGGAACCGCACCGGACACCACCGCCTATGTCTTTGGGCCTTTCCTTGCCGCAGTGGCAATTATCGGATGGTCGTTTGTGGGATTTGAAAGTGCGGGCGCAATAGCCGAGGAAGTTCGATCTCCCGAACGCAAGGTGCCGCGGGCAGTACTGACGTCCCTGGTCACGGTGGCATCTGTCATCACGTTTTCGTGCCTGGCCCTGCTCCTCGCAATCCCTGATATTGGTGCCGCCATGTCGGGGGCAGACCCGGACCCGATTACGACAACCCTCACTGCCAATCTTGGCGAGGGAATCACTAAACCGCTCCTGGTGACCATCGTCCTGGGATTCATCGCAGGGACAGTGGCGCTCCAGGCAGCTGTATCTCGGTCGATTTTCGCATTCGCCAGGCTGGATGCCCTACCTGCGGCCAAGTTTCTGAGGCGCCTCAGCAAGACAGACCGGCTGCCCATCAACGCACTCTTAGTCTCTGCGGTCGCTTCAATGATTGTTCTTGCCCTGTCGGCATCACAGGTTTATGGCGCCCTCATTGCGTTTGCGACGGCCGGCTTCTACGTGGCATTCATCTTTCCAGTGCTGGCCGCCCTGGTAGTTCGGCTGAAAGGAGCGTGGAAGGCCGGACCCTTCAGCCTGGGAGTTCTTGGCCCAGTAGTGAACGTGGCCGCGCTGCTGTGGTTGGGTTTTGAGATCGTCAATATCGCTTGGCCTCGGCAGCCAGAAGCGCCCTGGTACCAGAACTACGCAGTGATTGTAGTTTTCGTGATCCTTGGCCTGGCGGGTTTTGCGGTGGAGAGGCATCTGCGTCGACGCAATGGCGCCCACCTGGCGACGGAGACGGAGAGAGAGTCAGAGCCGGAACTGCTGAACGTCGGACCGTGAGCGCCGCCCGGCCTCCGTCCCGGTGATTTTGCCGGGAGGAGGGGTTTTTCATGCCCGGACATGGGGCGCGGCGGGCCGGCGTCTGGAACTCAGATGCAGGACTTGTTGTAGTCGAAGCCGCCCGAGATGTACTGGGCCATGGTGACTTTCCCGCCGCCTGTCAGCGGCGCGGCCGAACACATGCTGCTGGCGTTTTGGAGGGAGCTCCCGCCGGCGAGCCAGCTTCGTTGGGCGTAAAGGCTGCTTGTCGAGGGCACCGCGCCGACGATCTGTGCCCATTGGTAGCCGGTTGAGTAGAGCCCTGTTTTGGCGCCGATGCTGGCAAAGTAGGTGGCCATGCCCTCCAGATCGGCTCTGTTAGCGGCCTTGTTCGTTGACCAGGAGTTTTCGGTCTCGACGTCCAGCCACCAGGTGTAGGAGGCCGGGTTCTTGACCCCGCGGATGTTGGCGTCGTCGTAGGCCTTGGCGTATCCGTACATATAAGAGCACGCCGAGCCGACCGACCCCTTGGTGCACTGGCCGTACGGGTTGGCCACGGTCTTCCCGGCATAGGTGTTGCTGATGGGCCACCAGGAGCCGGCGGTCCCCGGGTTTCCGGTGTTTACGTACAGGGCCACGAGGGGCTGGCCGGTCCCGCCGGTGGACGTGGCGGCCCAGGACAGCTGGGTGGCCAGGCACGAGTTGGTGTTGTTCGCCAGACCGTTGTTCACACCGATGATCGCGAAGCTCTGACCCTTGGGCAGGGGTTTGCCACACTGCGGCCAGGACACGTCGACGCCGGGTCCCGCGGGCGTGACTGCTGCTGTGCCGGCCGAAGTCCTCGCGGCGGTGGTGTAGCCGGCCTTCGTTCCGGTGACGGTAACGGTGAGGGCCTTGCCGGTCTGGGCTGCGGCGGGTTTGTAGGTGGCGGCGGTCGCGTCCATGACGACGACACCGTTGGCCTTCCACTGATACTTCAGGGTGACCGGTGCCGGACCCCAGATGCCCGGGACCGCGGTCAGGGTGTAGCCGACCTTTGTCATGCCGGTGATCGTCGGCACAGGGGCCGGCCCGAGCGAGCCGGCGGCGATGGCTGCGGTGGGGGTCGAAGTCTTCGAGGCGGTGGTGTAGCCGGCCTTCGTTCCGGTGACGGTGACGGTGAGGGCCTTGCCGGCCTGCGCCGCGGCCAGTTTGTAGGTGGCGGCGGTCGCGCCGATGACGACGACACCGTTGGCCTTCCACTGATACTTCAGGGTGACGGGTGACGGACCCCAGATGCCCGGGACCGCGGTCAGGGTGTAGCCGACCTTTGTTTTGCCCGTGACCGTCGGCACAGGGGGCGTCTTCAACGGCGCGGCGGACGCTACACGTACCGCCGTCGTCATATCCGGCGCTGCGGATGCCGGGGCAAGCGGTGCCAGGCAAAGCATCATGACCACAACCAGGAACAACGGAATTGATAGAGGCCGGACACGGTCGAATAGCAGCATAAAAATTTCCCCCAAATTGCCGCGCCCGGAACAGGCTGCGCTAGAGCCCGCAGAAATGCAGACAGCGTGAATCTAGCACGGGGAGGTGTTCCTCAACATGCAATGGCAGCTTTGCGGGCGACGGACGCACGCAAAAACCCGCCGGCTCCGAGCTCACCCGGGCCGGCGGGTCCTTACTGCGAGGCTACTCCGGAACCACCAGCGCCGGGGTGTCCTTCCGGATGGTCTCGCCCCGGAAGAAGCCCGGATGCAGCTTTGCGGTCACGAGCATGACCACGACGCCGAGGGCGAGGATGCCGATGCCCAGGATGAACACCAGGCCAACCCCCAAGACCTCGGAGCCGCTGCCGAACTCCGGTGCCCAGCTGTCCACGGCGGTCTGGAAGAAGACCACGGTGAGGACCAGGCCGCCCAGGACCGGGAACAGCAGCCGCATGAAGAAGTTGCGGACGCTTACGAACAGGCTGTGCCGGAAGTACCACGTGCAGGCGAACGCCGTGAGGGCGTAGTAGAAGCAGATCATCAGGCCCAGGGCCATGATGGTGTCGTTGAGGACGTTTTCGCTGACCACCTTCATGACGGCGTAGAAGCCGCCGGACAGCAGGCCGGCGATCACCGTGGCGTAGCCAGGGGACCCGAAGCGCTTGCTGACGGATGCGAAGCGCGGCGGCAGCGCCCCGTAGTGCCCCATCGCCAGCAGGCTGCGGGCGGGGGAGGCCATGGTGGACTGCAGGGAGGACGCGGTGCCGGAGAGCACGGCCAGGGACATCAGGATGGCCAGCGGACCCATGACGGGGGAGGCCAGTGCTGCAAAGATGTTCGCCTGGTTGTCCGGGTTGTTCAGGCCGATGCCGTCGGCTCCGGTGCCGGCCACCATCATGGTAGCCACGATCACGGCGAGGTAGAGCGCCAGGACGGCGACCGCCGTCGTGGTTCCCGCCCGCCCGGCGGTGCCCCGGCCGCCCTTGGTTTCCTCGTTCACGGTGAGGCAGACGTCCCAGCCCCAGTAGACGAAGACGGCCAGTGACATGCCGGCGGTGAACTGCTCGAAGCTCTCGATCTTCGCCGGGTTGAACCAGTCCCAGCTGAACGCGAGCGATGTGCCCGCATCACCGGAGGCTGCATGGCCGAGCGCCATGATGATGAAGACGGCCAGGACCAGCACCTGGAATCCGACCATGCTGTACTGCACGAGCTTGGTGGCGTGCAGGCCGCGGTAGCTGACCCAGACGGCGAGTGCCACGAACACCAGGCAGGTAACAATGTTCACGGCCGTGTTCGAAGTCAGGTCCGCGAGTTCGGGGTTGTTGAACACCTGGGCCAGGAACAGATAAAAGAAGTCCACCGCGACGCCGGCGAGATTGGACAGGACGATGATGTTGGCGGCCAGCAGCCCCCAACCGCCCATCCAGCCGACAAACGGGCCGAACGCCTTGGTGGCCCACGTGAAGGTGGTGCCGCTGTCCGGGGAATCGGCGTTGAGCTCGCGGTAGGCGAACGCCACCAGGATCATGGGGATGAACGCGACGATGAAGATCGCCGGCAACTGCACGCCCACGGCGCCGACGGCCGGTCCCAGCGAACTGGTGAGGCTGTAGGCGGGCGCCACGGAGGAGATGCCCAGGACCACGACGGCGAGCAGGCCCAGCTGGCCGCCCTTGAGCCCCTTGCCCGTGATGCCGTGTTTGGAACCGGCCGGATCGACGACGTCGTGTGTGGTGGTGCCGTCTTCACGGCCGATAGTTTGACTCATGGCTGACCTTTGTTCTGGGAGGCGGACGGTTGCTGTTGGGTGATGCAGTGGATGCCGCCGCCGCGGGCGAAGAGCTCGCGGGCGTCGATGCCCACCACTTTGCGGCCGGGGTAGGCGTCGCCGAGGATGCGCAAGGCTTTTTCGTCTATCGGGTCGCCGAACGTGCAGGCGATGACGCCGCCGTTGACCACCAGGTGGTTGATGTAGCTGTAATCGACGAAGCCTTCCTCGTCACTCAGGGTTTCCGGGGCGGGGACCTCGATGATGTTCCATTCGCGGCCGGCCGCGTCCCGGGTGGTGGCGAGGTGGCTGATGATGTCCCGGCTGACTTCGAAATCGGGGTGTGCCGGGTTCTGCTGGGAATGGACCAACACGGTGCCCGGGGACGGGATGGCCGCGACGATGTCGACATGGCCGCGGGTGCCGAACCGTTCCGAATCCCGAGTCAGCCCGCGCGGAAGCCAGATGACGTGGCTGGTGCCCAGGGTCCGGGCCAGTTCTGCCTCGACGTCGGCCTTGCTCAGCCCGGGGTTCCGGCCCGGATCCAGCTGCACCGTCTCGGTGACGAGGACCGTGCCTTCGCCGTCGACGTGGATGCCGCCTCCCTCATTCACCAGCGGCGAGACGAGGTGGCTGGCACCCGAGCGTGCCGCGACGGCAGCTGCGACGAGCGAGTCCTTGTCCCAAGCGGCCCAGTCCTGGCCGCCCCAGCCGTTGAACACCCAGTCCACGGCGCCGAGCCGGCCGCCGTCGTCCACGACGAACGTGGGGCCGATATCCCGCATCCAGGCGTCGTTCAGGGCCGCGGTGACCACCTCGATGTCCGGGTGGAGGTAGCGGGCAGCGGTCTCTGCATCCGCCGGCGCCACCAGCATGGTGACCGGTTCGAACTCCACGACGGCGTTCGCGACGGCGGCCCAGACTGAGCGGGCGGCGTGGGCTTCTGCCTCTGTTTCGCCCAGCGTGTAGCCGCCGGTGGGGAACGCCATCCAGACGCGGTCCTGGGGTGCCGTTTCGGACGGCATCCGCCAGACGCTCATGCCGTGACCTTCTGCGCAGTTTCCTTATGCACAGTTTCCTTCTGCAGGGCCTCATACGGATCGAGGCCGAGCGGGGCGTCGGCGCGAACGGGTTCGGTCAGCCGGGCGTAGGTGTCCGGCCGGCGCGTAGCCAGGAATGGGAAGAGCGTGAGCCAGTCCTTGCGCTGGTCAAGGTCCAGATCCGCGACGAGGACGGCGGATTCGTCGCGAGGTGCCTGGGCCAGGATCCGTCCGTAGGGATCGGAGATGAAGGAGGAGCCGTAGAAGTTCAGCGTGCCTTCACTTCCCCAGCGGTTGGGGACAACCATGAACAGCCCGTTGGCAATGCCGTTGCCCACAATGACCTGCTGCCACAACGGCTGGGTGTCGAAGTCCGGGTGGTCCGGCTCGGAGCCGATGGCGGTGGGGTAGACCAGGAGTTCGGCCCCGCCGAGGGAGTAAATCCGCGCCAACTCGGGGAACCATTCATCCCAGCAGGTGGGCATGCCCAACCGTGCGCCGCCGAGCTCGGCGGGGGAGTGGACCGCGTAGGCGTCATCGCCGTCCGGGCCCTGGCGGAAGAACTTGTCCTCGTAGTAGCCAGCCGTGACGGGGATGTGCAGCTTGTGCGTGCGGGCCAGCAGTTCGCCGTCGGGGGAGACCAGAATGGCAGTGTTCAGGCCCAGGCCGTCGTCAGAACCGTCCGGGTTCTCCGCCTTCTGGTACAGCGAGGCGTGGACGCAGATTCCGTGCCGGCGGGCCGCGTCCGCCGCGAAGCGGAAGGTGGGGCCGGTGAACAGGTCCTCGGCGATGTCCGCGGGCCGCGGGCGCGGGGCCCCGCCGCGGGTGGTGTCATTTTCGGGCAGGGTGTCCGCGGGATACCGGGACAGTGTGAGCTCGGGCAGGAAGACGACGTCGGCCCCCAACCGGGCGGCCCGCCCGATGCCTTCGTCCAGTTCGGCGTGCAGGGCCGCGGCGTCAGGATGCCAGCGGTGCTGCACGACGCCGACCCGCAGTGCCGGCCGGCTGGACGGTGTTGTACGGGCGAGGGAGGGCGGGGTGTCGAGAGACGTGATTTCGATCATGGCTACTCCAGTGAGACGGGGGTCACATAAATGAACGTTGTTCATTTAGTATTGGGGGAATCGCGATGCGGGGCAAGACCTAATATGAATAAAGTTCATTTATTTATCCGCGGGCCTAAGGGTCCGCGTGTCCGGGCGTGCGGCCGGACACGCTGCTGGCCCTCCGTGAACCCTCCGTGAACCCTCCGTGGGCGGCGCTCTGTGGGCGCTCCGTGGGCGCGGGACGTAAGGCCCTAGACCGCGGATTGGACGCGGCAGAGTCTGGGCGTATGACTCAAACGAACCCGGGGGCGGCTCCGGACATCAAGCCCGCCCAACTCAAGGAACAGCCGACTGCAGTGGTGCGTGAGACTGTCCCGATGAATGCGCTCCGGGACTTTTTCGGCCGTGCCTTCGGCGCCGTCATGGGTGCGGTGCAGGAGCAGCATGTCCAGCTGGCCGGACCCCCGTTCGCCCTGTACCGAGGCAAGCCGACCGACGTCGTCGACGTCGAGGCGGGGTTCCCCCTCGCGGCACCCTTCACGAATCCAAGCGGCGCGGAGACTGCTGTTGTCGCCGGGGCACTCCCCGCAGGCCGGGCCTACGAGGCGATGCACATCGGGCCCTACGAATCGCTGCAGCAGACCTACGGCGCGATCATGGCGCGGATGCGGCAGGACGGCGCGAGCCCGGGGGAAGCAATGTGGGAGTACTACCTTACCGATCCCGGCGCCGAGCCCGACCCGGCGAAGTGGCAGACGCTGGTGGTCTGGCCGGTCGCCTGAACTGCCCGCGTGTTGGCCGCGGCCTGGGCCGCGGGCCCTGGCTTCCGCGCCCCCTCCGACTCATTGTGTCTGATTGGCCACACTATTCCTCAACTCCATGCATAATGTCCTAAACTGCTTCACTGAGGTGCCTGAAATGGCGCTGCGCAGCAACGAAAGTGAACCCCGATATGGCTACCGATTACGACGCCCCACGCAAGACAGAAGAAGAATCTCCCGCTGAGTCGCTGGAGGCCCTTCAGGCGTCCCGCAGCGGCGGCGCGCAGACTGCTGTGATCGACGTCGATGAGAATGACACTGCTGAAGGCATCGATCTCCCGGGTGCGGATCTGTCCGGCGAAGAGCTGACGGTCATTGTTGTTCCCGAGCAGTCCGACGAATTCACCTGCTCCTCCTGCTTCTTGGTCCGTCACAGGTCCCAGGTCGCCCTCGAAAAGAACGGCATGAAGTACTGCCGCGACTGCGAAGGCTAAGAGTCTTTCCGCGTTCCGGCTGCTCCGCAGCTGGCGACGTTCCGCTGTTGATAAGACAGCAAGCCGCACGAAGCGCCGGACCTGCGAGGGTGCCGGCGCTTCGCCGTTTGTGGCATAGCCCGCGGCTGCGCGTGTTATCTGTTCGTGAAGGTAGGTCTCGAAATCTGTCTGTGAAATCCGTCCGTGACCAGGAACGGGCCACATTAACAGTTGGGCGCCGATAAGGTTGGGGGCCTCGCCCGCCCGTTCGGCGCCGCCTACGCTGAAAGCGTCTGACCTGCACTGACTGTTCAGCCAGCTCAAGAGCTCAGGCAGCACCAGAGGGTGGCCCGCCGTGAAAAAGATCCAGTTGAAGAAGACCCACGCTTTGCTCGCGGCAGTGCTGATGGCCGCCGGTCTCGGGGTGCTTGCGCCTGCGCCGGCCGCCGGTCTCGGGGTGCTTGCGCCTGCGCCGGCCGCCGCGGACCCGTACTGCGGACAGGTCTGGGGTTCGCTGAGCAAAACGGATCCGGCCATGAGCCAGGCCAAGGTGGTGAACGTGCGGACCGGTCAGCATTACTGTTTTGACCGGCTGGTCATTGATCTCAACGGCCCTGTGGCCGGCTACTCCATCCGCTACGTGCCCGAGGTGGTACAGGACGGGTCCGGCCTGCCGATCCCGCTGGAAGGCCAGGCCTTCATTCAGCTCACGGTCAATGCGCCTGCATATGACGACGCCGGCAAACCCACCTACAACCCGCCGAACAAGAGTGAGCTGACGGACGTGGCCGGCTACCAAACGTTCCGGCAGGTGGCGTGGGCGGGCAGCTTCGAAGGCTACAGCAGCCTGGGCCTGGGGATCCGTGCGCGGCTGCCGTTCCGGGTCCAGACCTTGTCAGGGCCGGGCGCCGGGTCACGGTTCGTGGTGGATGTGGCGCACTTCTGGTGAGGCGGGGCGGCACAGCGCGGAGCTGCGCGCCTTGCCCCGCGGACTGGCTAGAGCAGGCGGGTTGGCTAGAGCGAGCCGAGCTCGGCCCGGAGCGGGAAGTCCCGGCCGTCCAGCACCAGTTGCGTGCAGCGGCCCGTGCCGCGGTTGAGAACAATCGGCGCCATGAGGTTGACCGTCGTGGAGCCGGGGGAGTGGTTGACCACGATCAGCACCTGGGGTGCCTCCCGCTCGTCAAGTTCCAGTGCATCCAGTGATGCTGCCGGGATCGGCGGAGCGTAGCTCGGCGCGAACACGGCGGCGTCGGCCAGGAACAGCCGCACCGGGCTTGACCCGGCCTCCAATGCGTACAGTCCGGCCGCGCCCTCGACGCTCCGCAGCACGAAATCGTGCAGATCCTCGAAGCCTGGCATGGGTGCGGTGAAAGTGACGGGCAGGCTAGCGACGGGAGTGTCCATGACCGGGGTGCTCACCGCAGGAAGTCCATGAGGGTGGGCTGAAGCACCCTGGCCGTCGCGGCGAGGGCCACTTGGTAGTTGGTCTCCTGAAGTTTCAGGTCCATGATGACGCTGCCAAGGTCTGCCGTTTCAATGCCGGTCTTCTGTGCGTCCAAGGAGGCCTCCAGTTCTGTGTTGGCGCTGCCAGCCCGATCCAGCCGCGCCTGGCGCGTTCCAATTTCCGAACGGCCGTTGACGATGTTCTTGAATGCAGTGTCGACGCCCGCCACTCGCGGCGAAATGTCCGTGCCTGTCCGCAAGTCGGCCGCCATCTTGCTGACGATATCGAAGACCGAGCCGTTACCGCTACCGAAGATCGCAGCGCCGTCGGCGTCGACGCGGACGGTTTCGGTGGCGCTGATGCGCCGTTCCACGGGGCTCTTGGGCAGACCGTCGAGCGCGGGAGGGGTGCCTGTGAAGGCACTGGCGGCGTCCGAGCTGCCGGCAAAGATGTTGCGGCCCAGATGCTTGCTATTGGCGATCGAAACCAGGTCCTTGTTCAAGGAGTCCAGCTCGTTGGCGATTGCGTCCTTGCCGGTTTGGTTGAGCGAGCCGTTGCCGGCCAGGACCGTGAGGTCTTTGATCCGGTGCATCACGTTGGTTGCCTGTTCGAGGGCGGAGTCCGCCGCCGTGAGCCACGTGTTGCCATCGTCAATGTTGCGGCCGTACTGAGCGTTGGCGGCGAGGAGCGCGCGGGTCTCGAGGGCCTGCGCGGTGGCGGCAGGATCGTCCGACGGGCGCGAGATCTTCTGGAGCGTGGTCGCTTTTTCCTGCAGCTCGGCCAGCCTGGACTGCTGGGTCTGCAGTGTACGCTGGGCGTTCGCGCTCATGGTCAGGTTTGTTACCCGGTTCAGCATGTGGCTACCTTCCTACCAATCCGGTGCGGTTGATCAGGACGTCGAGGGCTTCGTCGACGGCGGTCATTACCCGGGCCGCGGCCTGGTAGGCGTGTTGGTTGGTCAGCAGGCTGACGTTTTCCTCATCCAAGCTCACTGACGCCTGGGAGGACCGGCTTGTCAGTGCGGATACCTGAGCGGCTTCGGTGAGTGATTCGTGCTGCTGGGCTCCGCGGGACTGAACGCCGATGTTTGTGACAATGCCTGACCAGGCTTTGTCCGGTGAGGTTGAACCGGTGCCGAGTTGCGAGATCTTGTCCGCGATGCTGGTGTCAAGGGGGCCGCCAGTCGATGCCTTGAGGGCGATATCGGCGGTGTTTGCCGGTCCCTTGATGTTCAGCGCGGCGGGGCCGGTGCCGGGGATGGTGAAGAAACCGACGCCGGTGGCGCCGGTGCCCGTGACTCCCGTCGCGTGGATGGGGTTCACGGCCGTAGCGAGGGCCGTGGCGAATTTGTTAAAGGACTCGGCGGCCTCGGCGATGGCGCCACCAGAGCCAGGAGTGGACGGCGGTGTGGCGATGGGCGCCAGCACGGATAATGCTCCGGCGACTTGGCCGCCATCAGGGGTTGCGACTCCAGCCGGGTTCTGCCACACCAACTGCACAGTCGATCCCATCCGATCCGATGGGGAACCCGAGAGAGCGAGCGTCCGCAATGAGCCGCCCGTAACCAGCGCGTTGCCGCCGACAAGGACGTCGACTGTGCCGTCGGATTGCTCGCGGACAGTGCCCCCGACGAGGCCGGCAATCTTGTCCGTGAGCTTGGCCCGTGCATCGATCAGTTCATTGGCCGATCCGCCGGCTGCGAGGGTGGAACGGATAGTTGTGTTGTAAGAAGCGACCTGGGCAGCGGCCGCGTTCACGGCGTCCACATTGTCGGAGGCCTGGGCGCGGGTCCTGCTCCACTGCGAGTCGAGGGCCTGATAGGCGGAGGAGATCTTGTCCGTCACGGAGTTGGCAGCGTTCAGCAGGAGCCCTTTCGGGCCGTCCTCCGAAGGCTGGTTGGCGGCGGCTTGCCAAGCGGACCAAAAGCCCTGCAGCGCGGTCGAGATACCGTTTTCGCCTGGCTCCTGGAGAATTCCTTCAATGCCCTGCAGGGCAGAGGAACGAGCACTCGCGTAGCCAGCCTGGGCTCCGGCCGAGCGAACACTGCCATCGAGGAAGCTGCTGCCGAGCCGCGCGATGGCGTCCACCGAAACACCCTGCCCGGCCTGCAGTGCGCCGCCGCTGAAGAGCCCGCGGGCAGGGGCGGCCAGCGAGGACTGGTCTACACGCTGACGGGTGTATCCCTCGGTGGCGGCGTTGGCGATGTTCTGCCCTGCCACGTTCATGCCCTGCTGGGCGGCGGTCAGCCCACGGTAGGCGGTGTTCAGGGCGCCGAAGGTGCTCATGGTCGCTTCCTTAGAATTGCTGGTCGAAGATGCGGGAGCCGGCGGATTGCCCGGTCTTGCCGTGGGCGTCGTAGGTGCCCGCCGCGGCCGTGGGGTTGAGGTCGGCGAGTGACTCCTGCGTGGAGCGGACCGCTGTGCGCAGATACTGCTCGTTGGAATCCCGCAGTTCCTTGATCAGCGCCGTTTGGCGGGTCAGCGCCGTCAGGTGCGCGGTGAGGACCTCGGCCCAGGCGCCTTCCGGGGCGGCGGCGGCGAGTTCGGCCAGGGAGGCATCGGTGGGGAGTCCCCAGACCTCGGCGACGACGGCGGCTTCAATCGTGCGCGCCAGGCTGGCCTGGGAGAGGTGACCCAGCACCTGCTCCACTTCCTTGGTCCCGTGGGGCAGCCAGCGGGACTTGCCCGAGGTCAGCAACAGCTGTTCTTCCTCAAGCTTGAAAGTCAGAACGTCCAGGAGTTCACGCTCCCGCCACAGCAGGGCTGAAAGTTCGTGGATGGCCATGGTCCGGACGGCTCCCTCATGTGTGAATGGTGCGAGTTACGGGTGTCCCGAGGCGTCTATGTCATCGTGCGGACGATGCGCCAACAGCTGGGCTCGTAGAAACTATCGGCGGGGCCCGAGGATCCGTTAGCGGGAATAAGACTGATAACACGCGAAATTTAGCGGGCGAGGAAATCCAAAAACAATTCTGCATTTCTGCTTACCTGTGCTTCCCAAAGTGCGATAGCTACTGCTGAAGGCCCACGGATGGGCCATCGCTTACAGTCCCACTCACGGAGGAAACATCATGGGCTTCGTCATTAACAACAACCTCGCGGCTAACAACTCGTACCGCAACCTCAACGCCACGCAGTCCGATCTCTCCAAGTCGCTGGAGAAGCTGTCCACCGGTCTGCGCATCAACCGCGCCGGCGATGACGCAGCAGGCCTCTCCATCTCCGAGGGCCTGAAGTCTCAGGTCACCGGTTCGGCGCAGGCCGCCCGCAACGCCCAGGACGGCATCAGCGTCATTCAGACCGCTGAAGGCGCCCTGACCGAGGTCCACTCCATCCTGCAGCGTATGCGCGACCTGGCTGTTCAGGGTGGTAACGACACGAACAACACGGACGCACGTACAGCCATCCAGACCGAAGCCGACGGCCTCGGTAAAGAGCTGGACCGCATCACGACTTCCACCAACTTTGCGGGAATCAAGTTGCTGGATGGTTCCGCGGGCACGGCTGGCGTCATTAGCATCCAGGCCGGCGCCGATGGTGCAGCCGACAACGTAGTTTCTGTCAATCTCGGCAATGCTGCAACCAGCATCAACACCGGAGCTGCGTTCTCGGCCGCAACCGGCGCAGCGGGATTCAAGGTTGGGACGGCGGCTGAAGCAACGCAGACGATCGCCGACCTCGACAAGAGCATCGCGGCCGTATCCGCTCAGCGTTCGGACCTGGGTGCGTCCCAGAACCGTCTGGAGTACACGATCAAGTCCCTGAACATCGCCGGTGAAAACCTGCAGGCCGCTCAGTCCCGCATCGCCGACGTCGACATGGCTCAGGAAATGGTCAAGTTCACCAAGGCCAACATCCTGTCCCAGGCCGGCACCGCAATGCTGGCCCAGGCAAACCAGTCCAGCCAGGGTGTTCTTTCGCTCCTGCGCTAAACCGGTTCCGGCAGTCCGGTAGTCCAGAAATGAGTCTGCCACCCTGATCGGACGAAGAGACACCCCCGATCAATCATGCTGCGGAAGGGCCGGACGATGGCGAAATCATCGTCCGGCCCTTACGTGCAGTATTTGCACTAAAGAAAAAGCGTCAGCAGCAAGCATATTTCGACAGCAAGGGGAGGCAGCGATGGGGATCTCACTGGACGGACTGGCCAGCGGGCTAGACACCACCGCGCTGATTGCGTCCGTGATGCAGGTAGAGGCCATTCCTCAGACCCTGCTCAAGAACAAGTCGTCCGACATTCAGTCCATGGTCTCCGCGCTCCAGGGGCTCAACAGCAAGGTCGCAGCCCTCGCGACTCAGGCCACGGCTGCGGCCAAACCCGGCGCTACGGACCTCTACGCTGCGACTACGAGCAGCGACAAAGTTGCTGCTACGACAACCTCGACGGCAAAAGCTGGTTCGATCGACTTTCAGGTGACTCAGCTCGCGCAGACTCAGGTCACAGTGACGCCCAAAGTGAACGCCGTCGTGGGATGGCCTTACACCACTATGACTATCAACAGCGGGGGCAAGGACTATACGATCGAGCCGCTCGGGAGCAACCTCGACGACGTTGTTAACGCAGTGAACGCCGCGGGCGCCGGCGTGACGGCCAGCAAGGTTTCCGTGGGCGGAGGGGAATTCCGGCTCCAGTTCGCGGCCACGAAGTCCGGCAGTGCCGGTGCCTTCACCATTTCCGACGCCGGCACGGCCTTCACAGACGTCAAGACCGCCCAGGACGCTGAAATCGCTCTCTGGCCGGGCACAAGCGCGGCCCAGACGGTGAAGTCGTCCACGAACACTTTTACGGAACTTCTGCCGGGGGTGTCCATTACCGCCAAAGAAGTGACCTCCGCGCCCGTCACGCTCACAGTTGCCCGCGACGACGCCGGGATCACCAAGCTGGCCTCGGACCTCGTCTCAGGCGCAAACGGCATCTTCTCCCTCGTGGCGAGCAAGACCGCGGTGAGCACCACGACCAACACCAGCGGCACCACCACAAGCGCGGGGATCTTCGCCGGCGACAGCACCGTGCGTTCGGTGAACCAAAGTATTCTCTCGGCCGCATCGCTGCCGGTGGGCACCCCGCCGAGATCGCCGTCGGAAATTGGCATCAGCATCACCAAGACCGGCGCCATGGAATTCGACGCCACCAAGTTTGCTGCCGCCCTCGCCGCCGACCCCGCGGGCACTGCGGCTAAGGTCCAGGAGATCGCCGGGCGCATCGCCACCGCGGCCACCGCTGCGTCGGACAAATACACCGGCACGCTGACCACCACCATCACCGGCCAGCAGTCCGAGGTCCGCGACCTGGCCGATCGGATCAGCGACTGGGACACCCGCCTTGCCTCCCGGAAAGCAACGCTCCAGCGCACCTACTCCGGCCTCGAAGTGGCGCTCAGCAACATGAAGGCCCAGCAGTCCTGGCTCACGTCCCAGCTTTCCGGCCTCTCCTCAGGAAGTAGTTCATCATGACCACCAATGCCTACGGCAATGGTTACGGTACTGGTGGGTTTGGAGGCGCGGCCCAGCGCAACCAGTACCTCGAAGACTCCGTCCTCTCGGCGCCGCCCGCGCGCCTGCTCACCATGCTCTACGACCGCCTCCTGCTGGACCTTGGCCGGGCGGAGACAGCGCAGCAGGGAGCGAACTGGCCCGTCGCTTCGGAAAACCTCCTGCATGCGCAAGCCATCATTGCCGAGCTCGTCTCGTCCTTGAAGACTGATTCCTGGGATGGCGCCGACGGGCTGATCGGCCTCTATAACTACGCCTTTACGGCCCTGGTCAACGCCAACATCCAGCGCGACCCGGCTTTGACCCGCGAAGCCATCGAACTGCTGGAGCCCCTGCGCCAGGCCTGGCACGAGGCCGCGGCCGCCATCCCGGCGCCTGCCGCCGCCAGCCGCGGAACCGCGGCGGCATTCCCCGCCGCAGCCCCCACCGCCTTCTCGGCAGCCGGAGCCTGGAACACCCAGCCCGGTACAGGTGGGGGGAGTCTCGGTTTTGGCTGAGCGGGCTGACGCGGATACCGGCCTTGGGGAAGCCGGTTACAACCACACCGCATCAACCCTGACCGAATCCGCGGCCGATGACACAGCCCTGGCGGCCTGGACGGCTGTCCTGGATGTGCTCGAAATGGCGGTGCAGGCCGCCGAGCGTACCTTGAAGGATCCGCTGGGCCCGCTGTCCTCAGCAGTACCTGACCACGTGGCGCCGCTGCCCGTGGAACGCTGGACACCGCCCACCCGGCCCGGACCGCTGCCGGCGGCTGCGCGGCGTCGCGCCGCCGCCTTGGCCGCCGCCCAGGAACGCGTTGCCCACCGGCTCGATGAGGCCCGTATGGACGTGGCCCGCCAACTCCAGGCGGTGTCCTCGGTACCCGGTGTGGGCGAGTCTTCCGCCGCCATTTACCTCGACGTGAACGGCTGACACTTCCTCAGCTCAAATCTTTGAAAGAACTGTTGTATTTTCGCCTAACGCGGCGCTGACCAGTGCCGATAACCACTGATAGAGCACGGATCGCTCGCTTACCGGCCACGGATCGGCCACCCCCACCTTTCCCAGGCAGGACTCTGTGCTCGAATCCGTGACTTCCGCCGCCCTGGCCAGTGCCATGGACGGGCTGGCATTGCGCCAGCGCACCATCGCGAACAACATCGCGAACGTCAACACGCCTAATTACCACGCGAAGCGGGTCAGCTTCGAAGACGCCCTCGCGGCGTCGGTGAAGTCCGGGGAAGGCCGCGTCCAGGCAACCACGGCGGAGTCCCTGGAACCCACCCAGCTGAACGGCAACAACGTCAACCTGGACACCGAGACCCTGTCCAACATCGACACCGTGCTGCGCTTCCAGTTCGCCGCCCGCGCCGTCAACACCGAATTCACCGCCGTGCGCTCCGCCCTGAGGACCAGCTGATGACCTTCGACGCAATCGGCATCGCCGGCTCCGCACTCACCGTCCACCGCAAGTGGCTCGATGCTGTCTCGGACAACCTCGCCAACATGAACAACGCCTCCGCCACCAGCGGCCCTGCCTTCCAGGCCCGGTACGTCGAGGCCACAGAAGGCTCGGAGGGCTCGGGCGTGTATGTCAAGAGCACCCAGCTCGGTGACGCCGCGGGCAGGATCGTCTACCAGCCGGACCACCCTCTGGCGGACGCCAACGGCAACGTGAAGTACCCGGACATCGACATGGCCGAACAAATGGGCGCGCTCATCATCGCCCAGCGCGGCTACCAGGCCAACGCCCAGGTGGTGGACCGCGCCCGCGAAACTTACATGGCTGCCCTCGAGATTGGACGCTCCTAATGACTGTCGCCCCCATCGCCCCCGTCCCGGGTGTCCTGCCGACGAGTTACGTCGCAGGCGTAGACACAGGAGCGGCCCCCGTTGCCGGCACCGACGGCTCCGCCTTTGCAACCTCCCTCACCGGCGCGGTGGATAACCTCCAGCAGCTGCAGTCGACGTCGAACCAGCTGGCTGTCTCCGCCGTGACCGGGAACCTGGACGACATCCACAACGCCACACTTGCCGCTACCCGCGCCCAGGTGACGCTCGAGCTCATGGCCACCGTGCGCAACAAGGGCGTTGACGCGTTCAACGAGATCATGAGGATGCAGGCCTGATGCCTCCGCAGATAACCGCTTTCTTCCAGCGCTTCGGCGCGAGCCTGAAGAGCTTTACCGCTGGCCAGCGCACCTTGGCCGTGCTTGGCGCTGCCCTGCTGGTGGTGGGCATTGTGGCCTTGTCCGCCTGGCTCACCCGCCCGGTGCTCACCCCCCTGTTTTCGGGCCTCCAGACCACCGACGCCAACGGCATCGTCGAACAGCTCCGCAAAGACAACGTCCCGTACGAGCTCAGCGACGGCGGATCCACCATCCTGGTGCCGCAGGACAAGGTTTACGACGAGCGCCTCAAGGCCGCGGCTGCGGGCCTGCCGACTGCCGCCGCCACCGGGTACTCCCTGCTGGACAAGATGGGCGTGACGTCCTCGGAGTTCCAGCAGTCCGTTACGTACAAACGCGCCCTCGAAGGCGAACTTGCCAGCACGATCTCCGCCATGGACGGTGTGAAAACCGCCGCCGTCCGGCTCGCCATCCCCGAAAAGACAGTGTTTGTGTCCAAGGCCCCGGACACCACCGCCTCGGTGTTCATCGAAACCGACGCCGGCGCCACCCTGTCCAGTGACCGGGTGCAGGCGATCGTCCACCTGACCTCTGCCGCCATCGAAAACCTCAAACCCGGCAACGTCTCCGTGGTCGATTCCCAGGGCAACGTGCTTTCCACCGTTGGCGGCGGGACCGCAGGTTCGTCCACCAAGCAGGCCAGCGACTACCAGCAGCGCACTTCGGATGCCGTCAAGGCCGTCATGGACCGCGTCGTCGGCCCGGGCAACTCCACGGTCGCCGTCGCCGCCGACGTGACGGGCGAATCCGCACAGCAGAAGAGCGAAACCTTCTCCAACACCGCCGGCGCCCTGCCGCTCAGTGAATCGTCCAAGACCGAGAAATACACCGGAACCGGGGGAGGTGCCGCCGGCGTCCTCGGCCCGGACAACATCGCTGTGCCCGGCAGCACCAGCGGCAACGGCAACTTCGATTCCTCCACCGCGACCAAGAACAATGCCGTCAACAAGGTCACCGAGGACCGGGTCATCCCGGCCGGTGCCATCAAGCGGCAGACCATCTCCGTCGCCGTCAGCCAGGCCGCCGCCGGCGGCCTGAACCTCGCTTCGCTGAAGAACCTCGTCACCTCCGCAGCCGGAGCCGACACCGCGCGTGGCGATGTGGTCACGGTTGAGGTTGTCCCTTTCAGCACCGCCGCCGCCGACGACGCCGCCAAAGCGCTCGCCGATGCCAAGGCCAACGCCGAAGCCGAAAAGCAGGCCGCGTTCTTCGGCACCATCATCACCGCAGGCAGCATCCTGCTCGGCCTGCTGATCCTGGCCCTGGTGGTCACGATCATCCTGCGGCGCCGCCAGAAGCGCGAGCCCGTGGACCTCGGCGAACGCCTGGACCTGGAGATCATGCCGGTGGCCCCGCCCGTTGTGGCCCTTCCGCCCGCGCCGGCCACGTCGGCGATCCCGATCACCGCTCTGCCCCCGCTTCCCGGCCCGAGCACCGAGCAGCTGGAATCCGAGCGCCGCCGGTTTGAAATCGACAGCATGGTCGCCGCCAACCCGGAGCGGGCCGCCGACTACCTGCGCAGCCTCATGGATGACAGGCAACCGGTATGAAGCCAACCGATACGCTCCTCACCGGCACCCAGCGCGCCGCCGTCGTCCTGATGCAAATGAGCCCCGAGAACGCCGCCAAGGTCATGGCCCAGTTCACGGACACCGAGGCGGAGGAAATTGCCGGGGAGATCGTCAAGCTCCGCAAGGTGGACCCGGACGTCGCCGAACAGATCATGAAGGACTTCCACCAGACCGCGCTGACCAGCCCGCGCCAGGCCCGGGGCGGTCGGGAGCTCGCCGAGGGCCTGCTGGAGGCGTCTTTCGGCTCGGAAAGGGCCGCCGGACTCATGAACCGTCTCACGGTCAACATGGCCGGCAAGTCCTTTGAGTTCCTCGAAGACATCGAACCCGTGCAGATCCTGGCCCTCATCGACGGCGAACTGCCGCAGACCATCGCCCTGGTCCTCGCCCACCTCAGCCCGCGCAAGGCCTCGGCCGTGATGTCCGGGCTGCCCGGCTCGCTGCGCGCCGACGTCGCCCTCAGCATCGCCACCATGGGATCCGGCGCGCCCGAGGCGATCGGGATCGTCGCCGACACCCTCAAACTCCGCGGCGGCGCCGCCGTGTCCCAGCAGGCCTCCAAGGTGGTCGGCGGCATCCAGCCGCTGCTGGAAATTATCAACCGGACCGACGCCGGCACGGAACGGTCCGTGCTGGACGGCCTGGACCTGCTCGATCCCGACCTCGCGGTGGAGATCCGGGCCCAGATGGTGACGTTCGACGACATCGTGAAACTGGAGCGCCGCGACGTGCAGCTGGTGCTGCGCGGACTCGACGCCGCCGTCCTGGCGATGGCCATGAAGGGCGCCTCCGAGCCGGTCCTGGAAACCATCACCACCAACGTCTCCGGGCGCAACCTGGAAATCCTCGAATCCGAGATCGCTGGCTTGGGGCCGCTGCGGGCCTCGCAGATCGAAGAGGCCCGGGCCGCCGTCGTCCGGTCCATCCGCGAGCTCGAGGCCGAAGGCCAGATCACCATCCAGCGCGGGGACGAGGAAGACTATGTCTACTGACAGCGGCGCTGCCCCTGCCCCCGCGCGCATCGTCTTCCCCTCGCTGCGGGCGAGCGGCCCGGCCGCCGAGCAGGCCGGCTACACCGAGGGCCACGCCGCCGGCTATGCCGCCGGGGTGCGTGCCGCCGCGAAGGAACAGCGCCGCTGGCGGGACCGGATGGCCGCCGAACAGGCCGCCTCCCTGGCCGCCGGGCAACAGGACCTGGACCGTGCAGTGCGCGCCCTTGCCGTCGCGAGGACCGATTTTTCGCACCGCAATGTGCAGGCCCTGCAGGACGCCGAAGAAATCCTGGCCCGCACGGCGCTGGAACTGGCCGAGGCCATCCTCGGCTACGAATTGGCCGAAGGCACCCGGACCGCCCGCGCGGCCCTGGCCCGCGCCCTTTCCGGGAACGACTCCGCCACGGTGCTGGCCATCCGGCTGCACCCGGCGGACATCGATGTCCTCAGCCGGGAAGGCCAGGAACTGCCCGCCGGGCTGCCGCTCATCGCGGACCCCTCCCTGGGCCGCGGCGACGCGAAGGTCGAATACCAGCAGGGCTGGTTCGACGCCAGCCTCCGCACAGCCCTGGGGCGCGCCCGCACGGCACTGTTGGGAGAGTCGCTGGTGGGACAGGATGGACAGACCGGCGCCGATCCTTCCGGCGGCCTTGCCGCCGGAGTTCCCGGTGAATATCCCGGCGGCGCTTACCGGGGCCAGGCATGATCGCCGAGTGGCGCCCGAAGGGTGCCGACTATGCCGCCGCGCTGGCCGCGGCTGCCCCGCAACGCGTCGGCGTCGTCACCTCGGTCATCGGGCTGGGGCTGGAAGTGTCAGGACTGGACTGCGCGCTGGGCGACCTCGTGACCGTGGGGGAGAACCCGGGCCTTGACGCCGAAGTCGTCGCCGCGCTGGACGGCTCCGTGCGCTGCATGCCGCTGGGCCGGCTGGCCGGGGTGGCTGCCGGTGATCCCGTCCGCGCCAAGGGCAGTGCGGTGCTGGTTCCCACCGGGCGGGGTCTGTTCGGCCGGGTCCTTGACGGCCTGGGCCGCCCGATCGACGGCAAGGGCCCGCTGCTCAGCGGACCTCGCGTGCCGATCGACAACGAGGCCCCGAACGCCATGAAACGCGCCCGCATCGACACCGCGCTGCAGACCGGCGTGCGCGTCCTGGACACCATGACGACGCTCGGCAAGGGCCAGCGCATGGGCCTGTTTGCCGGCTCAGGCGTCGGCAAATCCTCCCTGCTCTCCATGATCGCCCGTGGTACCGACGCCGAGGTCTCGGTGATCGCCCTCGTCGGCGAACGCGGCCGCGAAGTCCGCGAGTTCCTCGAGGACGATCTCGGCGCCGCCGGCCTGGCGCGCTCCGTGGTGGTGGTCGCCACCTCCGACGAACCAGCCCTCATGCGCATGCGCGCGGCCTTCACCGCCACCCGGATCGCCGAGTCCTTCCGTGACCAGGGCCAGGATGTGGTCCTCATGATGGACTCCCTCACCCGCGTGGCGATGGCCCAGCGCGAGATCGGCCTCTCGGCCGGCGAGCCCCCGGCCACCCGCGGCTACCCGCCGTCGACCTTCTCCATCCTGGCGCGGCTGCTGGAGCGCGCCGGCACGGCCGAAACCGGCTCTGTCACCGGCATTTACACCGTGCTGGTGGACGGCGACGACCACAACGAGCCCATTGCCGACGCCGCCCGGTCCATCCTGGACGGCAACGTGGTCCTGGACCGCAAGCTTGCCGTCACGGGGCACTTCCCGTCCGTGGACGTGCTCGGCTCCGTGTCCCGGGTGGCCAGCAAGGTCAATTCCCGGCCCCATCTCGAGTCCGCGGCCACGCTCCGCCGGGTCCTCGCGGCCCGCAAGGCGGCGCAGGACCTGATCGACGTCGGCGCCTACCAGACCGGGACCAACCCGCTGGTGGACGCAGCGCTGAACCACGAGCACGACGTCAGCGGTTTCCTCCAGCAGCCGATGGACGAATCCACGGCCCACCCCGAGTCCTGGCAGCGGCTCGGCTACCTCACTTCGATCCTGGGAGCAGCAGCATGAACCGCGAATTCTCTCTTGCTGGCCTTCTGCGCCTCCGCCAGCTCCAGCAGGACCAGGCGGCGACCGGGCTGGCGCGTGCCCGCTCACGTTCCAGCTCCGTGCGGGTCCGCGAAGCCGCCGCCCGCCGCGAGCTGGCGGCCACGGATGACCCCATTTCCAGCTCGGCCTCTTTGCGCGCCGTGGCCGCCGCCCGGTCGTCCTCGCACAGCATGCTCGCGGACCTGCAGAACCTCACGCACCTGGCCGAGGCTGACGAGGCCAAGGCCCGCGCCGCGTTCATCGCTGCACGGACGCGGTCCGTGGGGCTGGAAAAACTGCAGGCCCGCCACGACGCCGAGGTCAACTCCGCGGACCTGCGCGCCGAACAATCGGCCCTGGACGAGATCGCCTCGACGCTCTGGCACCGCGATGAACAGCCGGTGAAACCATGAGCATGACCGAAGCGATCGGCCGGATGCAGGGCATCCAGTCGATGATTGCGGAACTGAGCCGGCCCGCGGCCACGGAAACAAGCGCCGCCAAAGCTGCGGCGGCGACCTCGCTCGCGACCGCCACAGGCACAGGCGACTCCGCCACGTTCACGCAGGCCCTTGCCGCGGCCTTGGGCGGGAACGGCGCAACGGATGTCGCGTCCCTCACGGACGGCCTGAGCCTCGGCACCTCACTGGGACTCGGCGGCACATCGGGACTGGGTAGCGCTGCGGCGGCCGGGACCGCCGCGCTCACCGGCGCCCAGGCCACGGGAACCGTACACACCGGCGGTGCCGCGACGGGCAACGACGTCGTGTCAGTGGCCAAGAAGTACATCGGTGTCCCCTATGTGTGGGGCGGAACCAATCCGGCCACCGGTATGGACTGCTCCGGCTTCACCCAGCGGGTCTTCAAAGACCTCGGTGTGGGGCTTCCCCGCGTGGTGAGCGACCAGATGCGCCAGGGCACCCCGGTGGCGTCCCTCGCCGAGGCGAAACCCGGAGACCTTCTGGTGAGCTTCGGCGGCAACCACATTTCCATTTATTTGGGCAACGGCAAGGCGATCGACGCTCCCGTTCCCGGCAAGACCATCCAGATCCGCGATGCCTGGGAGCAGCAGTCCAACCTGACCTCCATCCGGCGCATCGTTCCCGCAGGGACGGCATCATGAAGGCCGGGGCATCGACTGATTTCGCGGCTGCGCCGGCCGCGGCCATGCTGTCAGCCCGGCAGGGCGCGGAGCCGCGGGCCGGCAACGGAAGCCCGGACGCGGCGTCCTTCGACGCCGTCCTCAACGACGTCCAGGGCGCAGCCAGCAACGGCACCCCTGCCGGGCCGAGCACCGCCACTGCCGTACCGCTGGCCGACGGCGGGGCGACGGAACGTCCGGAGCGCGACGGCGGTAAGGATCTCGCTTCGCCGGCCGGCACCGCCGCGAACCCTGTGACGGCCGACGCCGCCGTTGCTTGGGCCGCGCCGGGGACCGACGCCGCATCGTCCGGCATCGCCAGCCCTGGGTCGGCGCAGTATGCCCCAGCCCAGTACGTTGCGCCCCAGTACGCAGCGGCTCAGCTCTCCTCGGCCCCGTTTGTCTCCTTTACGCAGGCGGGCCCGTCACTGCAGACCGGCGTGTCAGCGCAGGCCGTCGCGCCGGCGTCGGACCGTCACGATAGTCCCCCCGCTTCGGCACAGACCGCCTCTGCCTCCGTAACTGCGGCCGTTCTTCCGGCCGGGGTGCCGGCTGCCGCTGCTCAGGGCCCGATCACCGCGGCCACGGGATTGTCCGCCAGGGGGCGCCAGGCACCGGCCTCCGTCCTCGCTGGGACCATACCGGACCGCGAGCCGCCCGCCGCTGCGGCCGCACAGACCGCGGGCGCCTTTGCCGACGCTGCCGGGGGGTCCGTTGCATCCGGCGGCCTGCAGGTCGCTGCCCAGGTTTCCGCTCAAGTTTCCACCGGGGCAGCTGCGCCGGTCGCTGCCCAGGTTTCCGCTCAAGTTTCCGCCGGGGCAGCTGCGCCGGTCGCTGCCCAGGTTTCCGCTCAAGTTTCCGCCGGGGCAGCTGCGCCGGTCGCTGCCCAGGTTTCTCCACTGGCCACTGCACCTGCCACCGCTGTGGCCTTTGCGCCGGCCTCAACCCTCACCGGCGCGGCGGGGACCACTCCTGCGCCCGGTTCCGCCCCAGTGGCCAGCGGTTCGCCCGAGGCCGCACCTGTCGGCGCAGCCGCGGCAGCCACCGTGCAGGTCGCTTCCGCAGCCTCCGGAACACCGGCCGGGGCGGCAAAGACCGCGCAAGGATTTGGTCCTGTGCTTGAGGCTTCGCCAGCGACCAACGCCGCTGTGACCACCACCGGGGCGGCCTCCGGGCCGGTCGGTAACGGTAACGGTAACGGTAACGGTACCGACGCCGCCGCTGCCACCGCCGCCGTCGCACCGTCCGCGTCCGGGCAAGCCCGCTCCGCCACAGCCGCCAGCGCCACGGCCGCCAGCGCCACAGCCGCCAGCGCCACGGCCGCCAGCGCCACAGCCGCCAGTGCCGTGGGGGGCACCGTGGCTCCGGCGGCCGCTCCGGTGCGCGCCGACGTCCCGGCGCGTCCAGCCGCGGCAGCGGTAGGCAACGCCAAGGCGACATCATCCGATCCGGACAGCGGAGGCCCGGCGCCGGCGCCAATACCCGCCCAGCCGCCTACGGCCGCAACTGTTGCTCAGCCCGCTGGCCAGCCCGCTGCCCAGCCAGCGTCACCGCCTGCGTCCCAGCCGGCTCCCCATTTCGCGGCACCCCTCCAGCCTCAGCTGGCCAAACCGCTCTTCACACTCGTGGGGGCGCCGCACGGCCAGCACATCATGACCCTCAAGGTCAGCCCGGAAGATCTCGGCCCACTGACGGTCCGTGCCCAGATCGACGCCGCGGGCGTCCGCATTGAGCTCTTCGCCCCGGGCGACGCCGGACGTGAAGCGGTCCGCGGCATCCTGCCCGAACTCCGCAAGGAACTCCACGGCGCCGGATTCGGCGCCAGCCTTAGCCTGTCCGATCACAGCGGTCCGGGAAGCTCCGGACAGAGCGGGGGCCACAACGGCGCCGGCCAGGACCGGGCAGGCACCGGCGCCCAGTTCGCCGCCGGCCGTGACCCCGGCGGCGGCGGCCCCGGCCCCGGCGGCCGGAACGGGCAGTCCGAGCCGAAGCCCGGACACCGCTGGGACGCGTTGGCCGATGATCAAGCAATACGCACCGCCAGGATACTGAACGGCCCTCAAACCACCCTCGACATTCTTGTCTGACACGAAGGAACGCGACTTATGACGATTCAGCCGATCGCATCCCAGCCGGTAACGGCGGCAGGGGAGGCCTCTCAGGCATCCGCCGTGCGGACACCCTCGCAGAGCATGGATGCCAACGTGTTCATGTCCCTGCTCGTGACGCAGCTCAAGAACCAGAACCCGAGCGCGCCCATGGACACCAACCAGATGATGAGCCAGACACTCCAGCTCTCCATGATGGAAAAAATGACCGAGCTGACCACGAACAGCAAGGAGGGCTTCTCCCTCCAGATGCGGACAGCAGCGGCCCAGCTGATCGGCCATTCAGTCGGCTACACCCTCGCGGACGGCACCACCGGGACCGGCATCGCCAGTTCCGTCAGCTATGCGGGCTCGGTCCCGTCCGTCATGATCGGCGACCTCGCCGTTCCCCTCGACTCCGTCACCGGGCTTACTGCTCCGGCCGCTTCCTAACCAGTTCTTCACCCGTAGAAAGGCAGTTCCCATGCTCCGCTCGCTGTACTCCGGAATCTCGGGCCTTCGCGCCCACCAGACCATGCTGGACGTTACCGGCAACAACATCGCCAACGTCAACACCGCCGGCTTCAAGGCCTCTTCCACCCAGTTCCAGGACACCCTGTCCCAGCTGCAGCAGGGCGCCACCGGCCCGCAGCCCGCGGCCGGCGGCAGCAACCCGGCCCAGATCGGCCTGGGCGTCCGGGTTGCCGGTGTCAGCACCAACTTCGCCCAGGGCTCCTCGCAGAGCACCGGCCGGGCCACAGACCTGATGATTTCGGGTGACGGTTTCTTCGTCACCAGCAAGGGCGGAAGCCAGCTCTTCACGCGCGCCGGTGCGTTCAGCCCGGATGCGGCTAACCAGCTGGTGAGCCCCGACGGCGGTATCCTGCAGGGCTGGACAGCCACCAACGGCGTGATCAACGCGGGGGGCCCCGTCGGCGACATTACGCTGAACCCCAACACCATGGTGGCCAAGAAAACAGACACGGTGACGCTGGACGGCAACCTGCCCAGCGACTACACGGGCGCTCCCATGGACCGCGTCGTCAAGGTCTACGATGGCGCCGGGGCCGAGCGAAGCCTGACGCTGACTTTCACCAAGACGGCGGGTGGTTGGGCCGCTTCCGACGACGGCGGCGCCACCACCAAAATCACCCTTGCGCAGGGGACCGACGGCACCCTGACGCCCAGCGGCCCCTTCGTCAACGGCACCGGTGCGAACGCGATCACCGTGGATCTCTCCAAGGTCTCCGGCTACGCCACCATGAGCTCGCTGGCCGTCAGCGGCCAGAACGGTGCCGCCGTCGGCAAGCTTGAGTCCTACACACTCGGCAACGACGGCTCCCTGATCGGATCGTTCAGCAACGGCATCAAGCAGGTCCTGGCCAAGATCGCCCTTGCCAAGTTCACCAACCCGGCCGGCCTGGAGAAGGCCGGCGGCTCCTCCTACGTGGCAACCGGCAACTCCGGCGGCGTGCAGCTCGGTGCCGCGGGCGACCCCGGCCTCGGCACCCTGACCGGTGGCTCGCTGGAAATGTCGAATGTTGACCTGTCGCAGGAGTTCACCAACCTGATCGTCGCGCAGCGCGGCTTCCAGGCCAACGCCCGCATCATCACCACTTCGGATGAGGTCCTGCAGGAACTGACGCAGCTCAAGCGCTAGCTCCTCTAGCCCCCGCCCTCCGCGTTGCCCTATCACCTCCGGCTGTCATTTGCCACCCCCGTAGCAGCGATACCTGATAGGGCAACGGGGCCGGTGAGGCAGGGGCTGAGGGCTTGGGGCCGGGGTGAGGGCAACGGGGCCGGGGCCGGCGCCGCTCGCCGTCAGGCGGCCTGCCAGGACACGGGAAGCTGCTTCACGCCGTAGACGATCGTGCTTTCCATCCGCTCCAGCTGCGCCTCGGGATCCACGGCCAGCCCGGGCAATCGGGAGAGCGCGGCCTGCAGCGCGATCCTGGCCTCGAGCCGGGCCAGGGGAGCGCCGAGGCAGAAGTGGACGCCCTGCCCGAAGGCGAGGTGGCGGTTCGGTGAGCGTCCGACGTCGAACACCTCCGGGTGCGGGAACTGCTCGCCGTCACGGTTCGCCGAACCGATCCAGGCCACGATCGGCGACCCCGCCGGAATGGGCACCCCGCGCAGCGTCGTGTCGACGGCCGAGATCCGGTACATGGACTGCACGGGGGAGCGGTACCGCAGCACTTCTTCGATCGCCTGCGGGAGCAGAGCCGGCTCGGCGATCAGGCGCTCCGCTGTACCCGGCGCTTCGGTGAAGCACAGCACCGCATTGCCGATCAGATTAGTGGTGGTCTCGTTGCCGGCAACGAGCAGGAGGGCGCAGAATCCGAGCAGCTCGATGACGCTGAGCTTCTGCCCGTCGATCTCGGCGGCGAGGAGCGCGCTGATGAGGTCGTTGCCCGGCCGGCGCCGCCGCTGCTCGATCATGACCATGAAGTACTCCGCCATTTCCCGGTGCGCGGCCATGTGCCCGGTCTCGTCGGCGCCCGGGCGGGTCTGGCTCACGATCACGTCCGACCACTGCTTGAACCGGTCCCGGTCCGCGGCCGGGATGCCCATCAGCTCCGCGATCACGATCACCGGCAACGGATAGGCTAACTGGTCGATCAGGTCCGCGGCGCCGGCACCGACTACCGGGTCCAGCAACTCGTCGGTGAGTTCCGAGATCCGCGGGCCGAGCGCTTCCACTGACCGTGGGGTGAACGCCTGGGACACCAGGGAACGCAGCTGGCGGTGCCTGGGCGGGTCCGTGTTAATCAGGCTGGCGGCGAAGAGCTGGCCCGTTTCGGAGGGGTTGTCCCCGCCGATCCGAGAAGAAAACGTGGCGTGCTCGGACAGGACCCGCTGCACGTCGTCGTAGCGGAACACGTGCCACACCCCGGTCTCCTGATCCTGGAAAACGGGTTCGTTGTGCCGCATAGCTTCGTAGCGGGGAAACGGGTTCAACGGCTGCTCCAGAGCCGGAAATGGCACCATGGCTGGCCTTCCTGACGAGGCGGACGGCCGTCGCTTCCTGGCACTGGACCAACTGCAAGGGACGAATTGCCGCAGAGCAGGCGTCCAACGGGGCGGGCCGCGGGGCCCCGTCAGCTCCCACCCTAATACCGACCAGCAGCCTTGGCATGGGGATTCCGGCCCACCTCGGCCACCGATCGGAACCGGCGCGTTACCAAGGCGCCTAACGAAGGGGCCGCTCCTGCCGACAGTACGGAGGAGAACACCCTTCCCCTCACAGAGCAGAATCGGCCCATGATCGTCGTCACACGCCTGAACGGAACGCGCTTCGCGGTCAATCCGGACCTCATTGAACGCATCCACGAGAGCCCGGATACGCATTTGGTGACGCTCGACGGCGCCGCCTACGTGGTGCTGGAAAGCCTCGCCGAAGTGGTCGAGCTCATCGCCGACTACCGGGCGTACATCCTGAGCAAAGCCCGGGACTTTCCGGCCATCACCGGATATCCGCTCAGCCTGGTCCGGACCGACGATCAGGACGACGACCCCTCCGACGACGGCGCCGGCCCCACGGCGCCCGCGCAACCCAGAAAGTAACGATGGATCCCGCAACAGTCATCGGACTGCTCCTCGCCTTTGGCTCCGTTATCGCCATGGTGTCGCTCGAGGGCGCCAGCCTGTCAGCGCTGCTCCTCCCCGCCCCCATGATCCTGGTCTTCGGTGCCACGCTCGCCGTCGGGATCGCCGGAAACACCATCAAGGATGTTCTCCAGGCCTTCAAGGCCCTCCCCAAGATGTTCCTCGGCAAGACCGCCAAGCCGCAGGAAAGCATCGACCAGATGGTCCGCTTCGCCGAAAAGGCCCGCAGCGAGGGCCTGCTGTCCCTGGAAGAGGAAGCGGCCAGCGTCAAGGACCCCTTCCTGGCCCGTGCCCTGCAGAACATAGCCGACGGCACCGACGCCGAGGACCTCCGGATGCTGATGGAGGACGAGATCGATTCGAAGGCCCGCAGCGACCATGCCGACTCCAAATTCTTCGCGAGCCTCGGCGGCTACGCTCCCACAGTGGGCATCATCGGCACCGTGGTGTCCCTGACCCACGTCCTGGAAAACCTCTCCACGCCGGACCACCTGGGCCCGATGATCGCGGCAGCCTTCGTCGCCACCCTGTGGGGCCTGCTCTCCGCCAACTTCATCTGGCTTCCGTTCAGCGCCCGGATGGCCCGGCTCTCGGAACTGGACATCGAACGGATGACGCTGCTCATGGAAGGCATGCTGTCGGTCCAGTCCGGAGCGCAGCCGCTGCTGCTCGCCGAACGGCTCCGCGCCATGGTCCCGGAGCACCAGCTCAAGAGCTCCGGCAGTGGCGGCAAGAAGGCCGGCACGGACAAGTCCGACAGGATGGACGAGGCCGCGTGAGCCCCCGGCGGCGCGGGCGGAAGAAGCCGGAAGAACACCACGTCGACGAACGCTGGATGGCGTCTTACATGGACATGGTCACCGTGCTGATGTGCATGTTCATCGTCCTGTTCGCGATGTCCACCGTGGACGCCAACAAGTTTGAAAAGCTCCGCAACTCCCTGGCCACGGGATTCGGCGCGGTCGCGTCGGAAACCGTGGACACGGCGTCGGGCACGGTGGTGCCGCCTGAACTCGTGAACGAGGACCTGGAGGCGTTCGCCGCCGTCAAGGGCGCGGTAACCGCTTCCCCGGAGAAAAACATGGCTGAAGCGGTCAAGGAAGTAGACAAGCTCAAAGAGCTGCAGAAGAAAATGCAGGCCGGGCTGGCGGCCGCCGGGCTGAGCGAGAACGTCGAGTTCCAGATTGACCAGCGCGGCCTGACGGTCAAGCTCGTCGGATCACAGGCCTTCTTCGAACCCGACCGGCCCGAGCTCACCTCCCGGGCCACTCGAGTGCTGCAGGTCATCTCCCCGGTCCTGAAGCCGGCTCACATGGAAATCATGGTCGAAGGCCACGCCGCGAACGGCATCACGGCCTACCCCTCCACCTGGGAACTGTCCTCGGCGCGCGCCGTCAACGTCCTGCGGTACATGGTGGACAACGGCCGCATTGCCCCCGGCACCATCGGCGCCGTCGCGTTCGGATCGGCCCGCCAGGTCAACGACGACTCCACCCCGGCGCTCATGGAGCGGAACCGCCGGGTGGACATCGTGGTCATTTCCGACAAGCCGGACGTCGTCAGGGCGCTGATTCCCGAGGCCTTGAAACAGAGCGAGAAATAGGCGGGCATTGCCTTCGGGTTTTGCCTGCGGGTATTGCCTAAGCTGGATTGCTTACGCCGCGAGTTCCCTTGCCGATAGTGGCAACCGTGAGTGTTTTGGATGAGCGGGAAGTGGCACGGGAGCGGACCGTCAGCGTCTATGACTTCCGCCGTCCCGCGACGCTCGCCCGCGAACACAGCCGAGTGCTGGAGCTTGCCTTCGAAACCTTCGCCCGCCAGTGGGGCACGCAGCTCACCGCCAAGGTCCGCGTCAAGTCCGTGGTGCGCCTTGAAGACGTCAGCATGCTCAGCTACGACGAGTACGCTGCTTCGCTGCCCGCCGTCACGGCCATGGTCCTGTGCACCGTGGAGGCCCACGATTCCAAGCTCGTAGTGCAGTTCCCCGGCCCGGCCGCCCTCGGCTGGGTCAACCGCATGCTCGGCGCCTCCGCCGATTCGCCCATGCCGGACCGCAAGTTCACCCAGATCGAGCAGGCGCTGATCAAGGGCCTCATGGACGAGGCCCTCGAAGACCTCGGCTACTCCTTGGGCCCGCTGCTCAGCGAGACCGTCCGGGTGGACACGATCCAGTACAACTCCCAGTTCGCCCAGGCCGCCGCGCCGAGCGAACTGATGATCGTCGCCTCCTTCACCATGAGCGTCGGCGACGTCAACGCCCCCGCCACCCTGGCCGTTCCGGCCGGCATCCTGCTGGGACGGCTCAAAAAGGTCAACCCGACCGACTCCCGCGACGACGCCCCCGCGCGCATCAGCGCCCAGTTGGAGCAGGTGCCAGTGGAACTGTCGGTACGGCTCTCGACGTCGTTCGTTACCCCGAGCCAGGTCCTGGGACTCGCCGTCGGCGACGTCCTGACGCTGCCGCACCTGGAAAACCGGCCCTTTGACCTCACTCTGGACGGAACCCGGCTGGCCACCGCCGCCCCGGCCCGCAACGGCTCCCGCGCGGCCGCAGTAATTGTCACAATCGAGGAGAACCAACGATGAGCATCACCCTGACCAAGCACGAATTGTCGGCGGAACGGCTCGTCGAGGAGCTGCCGAGTCCGGTGGCCCTGAAGGTTGTCGCTCTGGTGCCTGCCCGGTCCGCGGCGGCCTACGCCCGGCAAGCGGTCACGGCGACCTTCGTCGGCGCGGTGACGGCCGACCTCGCCCTCATGCTTAGCGACCGCACCTTCCTTGACGAGGCCGCCGGGGCAGGGTCCCAGCTGGGGCACGTCTCCGTGACCGACGTCCTGCGTCCCGCGATGGAAAGCGCCAGCTCGGTCTTCGGCGCCGGTGTCCTGTCCGACCTGCGCGAATCCGACGTCTCCGGGCTCCTCTCGGACCCCGACACGGCTGTCTTTGAACTCTCCGACGGCAGCAACGCCGCGGCCTGGTTTGCTGTGCGGCTCCGTGAGCACGGCAACAGCCAGGACCGCGCCGGGGACTTGTTCGCCGGCGGCGACACGGTGGCCGGCCGGCTCGGCCGCATCAACAACATTGAAATGGCCCTGACCGTGGAGATCGGACGCACCCGGATGTCGGTCCGGGACGTGCTTTCGCTGGAGCCGGGCAAGATCATCGAACTGGACCGCTCCGCCGGCGCCCCGGCAGATGTCCTGCTCAACGGCCGCCTGATCGCGCACGGCGAAGTTGTGGTCCTCGACCAGGACTACGCGGTGCGGATCACCCGGATCCTCGATGTCGCCGAGGGGCTCAGCTGAATGGACGCACTGATCCTCGGGCTACGGGTAGTCGTGGCCCTGGGCGCGGTGCTTGGCCTCATGTGGTTCCTCCAGCGCCGGCTGGGCCAAGGCGCCGGGCGGCGCCGGGCTGACCGCGCCTTGACCATCGTCAGCCGGCAGAGCCTCGGACAGAAAGCCTCCGTTGTGGTGGTCGACGCCGCCGGGCAGCGCTTCCTCCTGGGCGTCACCGAGCACGCCGTCAACGTCCTCCACACAGGGGACATCCCGCCCGAACCCGTAGAAGTCCCGGTCCCCGGCATCAGCCGCGGCCTCGGCGATTTCGCCCGGATCCTCGCCGAGGCCAGTCCGCTCGCCGGAAACCACTTCAGCAGCCAGCCGGCCGGGCCCCCCGGTGACGGCGCCGACGGCGCGGATGACGCCGCCGACGGCGTCCTGGACCTGCCGCCGTCCCGCCGCAGTTCCCTTCACCGCAACTCCCATGCCCGCGGCCCCGCCGGCCCCGCCGGCCGCGGCGGCGCAAGCGGCGCGTCGGGCCATCCGCCCTTGCACGGCTCCATCCTGGCCGGCTCCACCTGGAAGCAGGCTGCCGCCGCTCTCAGGAGCGGACGCCGCAATTGATCTTCCCGCTCGCCACCGGCACCACCCGTCCGCGAACAGTTGTCGCACGATCCCTCAGGCTCTTGGGCCTGGGGGTCGCCGTCGTGCTGTTTGCCGTCCTCCTGCTGTGGCTCAACGCCCCGGCCGGCCACGCCGCACCCATCGACCCGGTGGCGCCGGTGCCGCCGACCGACCCTGGCACTCCCGACGGCGGGAACGTCAACATCCAGATCAACGGGATGGACGGCAAACCCTCCACCGCAGTCCTGACCCTGATCGGGATTACACTCCTGGCCGTTGCGCCCTCGCTCCTGCTGATGATGACGTCCTTCACCAAGATCTTTGTGGTCCTGGCGATGACCCGCAACGCGCTGTCCCTGCCGTCCATCCCGCCAAACCAGGTCCTGGCCGGGCTGGCCCTGTTCCTCTCGATCTTTGTGATGTGGCCCGTCATCAACGAGATGAACAATCTCGGCATCCAGCCCTACCTCAACGGCAAGCTGGACTTCAACGGTGCGGTCAGCGCCGCGTCGGGCCCGCTGCAGCACTTCATGCTCGCCCACACGCGGGAAGAGGACATCGCCCTGATGTCCCGCGCCGCCGGCGCCGAGAACCCGGCCACTCCTGAGGCCGTCCCGCTGCAGACCCTCATCCCGGCGTTCATGATCTCCGAACTCCGGGCCGCGTTCATCATCGGCTTCGTCATCTTCATCCCGTTCCTCGTGATCGACCTCGTGGTGTCCGCTGCCCTGATGTCCATGGGCATGATGATGCTGCCGCCGGTCATGATCTCGCTGCCCTTCAAAATCCTCCTGTTCGTCCTCGTGGACGGCTGGGGCCTGATCATCACCGCGCTCGTCCAGAGCTATGCGGGTTCAGGATGAACGCCAACGCGGTCCTGGACATCTGCCTCCAGGCCATGATTGTGGCCGCGAAGCTCTCCGCTCCGGTACTGGTCACGGCGCTGGTGGTGGGCCTGGCAATCTCCCTGCTGCAGTCCATCACGCAGCTGCAGGAAGCCACCCTGTCCTTCGTGCCGAAGGCGGCCGCGGTGGCCGTGGCCCTGATCGTCTGCGGACACTGGATGATCTCGGAGATGGTCGCGTTCACGAACGACCTCTTCGCGAAGATCCCGTCCCTGCTCGGAGGCCTGTGAGGTGGGCATCCCCATCGACCCGACCTGGCTGGAAGTACTGCTGCTGGCTACGGTCCGGATGACTGCCTTCCTGATCGTGGCACCGCCCTTCTCCCACCAGGCCTTTCCGGGGCGCGTGAAGGCCATGCTGGGGCTGGGGCTGGGCCTGGCGGTGACGCAGCGCATGGTCGGCGGCTACACGCCCCGCGACACCGCCGGGTTCGTCACCGGTGTGGTCCTGGAGCTCGTCACGGGGCTCGTCCTGGGTTTCCTGGTCCTGGTGATCTTCTCCGCTATCCAGTCCGCCGGCAGCCTGATCGACCTTTCCAGCGGATTCCAGATGGCGCAGGCCTTTGATCCCCAAATGATGGTCAACGGCGCTCAGTTCACCCGGCTTCTGCAAATGGCGGCGCTGGCCCTGTTGTTCGCCTCTGACGGCTACCAGCTGGTCATCACGGGCCTCACCGGCAGCTTCGCGGCCCTGCCCCTGGCCGGGGGTATAGACCTGGCCCAGCCGGTGCAGGCCATCATTGCGGCAGTGTCCGGCATGTTCCTCGCTGCCGTGCAGATCGCTGGCCCCCTCCTGGTGGTCCTGTTCCTTGCCGACGTCGGCCTCGGCCTGCTGACCCGCGTGGCGCCGGCGCTGAACGCGTTCTCGCTCGGTTTCCCGCTCAAGATCCTGCTCACCCTGATGCTGGCCGGCTTCATGTTCCTGGCGCTGCCCCGGATCGTTTCCAGCCTCGCCGGGCAGGCGGCCAAGGCCGTGCTGGGGGTGGGCTGATGGCGGATTCACAGGAAAAAACCGAGCAAGCCACCGACAAACGGATGAAGGAGGTCCGCTCCAAGGGCCAGCTGTCCCGTTCCCAGGACCTCACTGCGTGGCTCGGGGTCGGCGCGGCCGCGCTCATGCTGCCCAGCACGGTGGACCGTGCCGCCAACGCCGCCACAGACCAGCTCTTCAGCGTCCGCGGGATCATGTCCGCCCCGGATCCCGGCAAAGCCGTCCGGGCGCTGGAAGATGGCTTCGCGTCCATCGCCGGGATCATCGGACCCTTGCTGATCGTCGTGTTCCTGGCTGTCCTCGCAGGTTCCGCCCTCCAGGGCGGTGTCCACCTGAAGAAATTTAGGCTCGAATTCGAACACTTTAACTTGCTCGGCGGGATCAAGCGGCTTTTCGGCGCCCAGGCGGTGTGGGGTGGCCTCAAAGCGCTGCTGAAGGCCACCGTCGTGGGGCTGGTGCTGTACAGCGTGGTGCAGGGGCTGGTCCCGGTGCTGCTGACCGCGGGAGGACTGCCGGTTGCCGGCGTCACGGCCGCCGCGGCGGGCGGCGTTGCATCACTGGTCCAGTTCGCGGTGGCCGCCGGAATCGTGCTGGCCGCGGCCGACTTCTTCGTCGTGATGCGGCGCAACCGCAAGAAGACCCGGATGTCCAAGAAGGAAGTCCAGGACGAGAACAAGAGCAGCGAGGGCGACCCGCTCATCCGGTCCCAGCGCCGGGCGCGCCAAATGGCCATGAGCCGCAACCGCATGATCGCCGCCATCGGAGATGCCGACGTCGTCCTGGTCAACCCCACGCACGTGGCGGTGGCGCTCAAGTACGATCCCGGCAAGTCCGCGCCCCGCGTGGTGGCCAAGGGCTCCGGCCATGTAGCTGCGAGGATCAGGGAAGAGGCCGAACAGAAGAGCGTCCCCATGGTCCAGGACATCCCGCTGGCCAGGGCCCTGCACGGGGCCTGTGAGCTGGGGGACGAGATCCCGGTGGACTTTTACCGGGCGGTGGCCGGAGTCCTTGCTTTCGTCATGGCTCTCAAGGCCCGGGGTGCCGGCGCCGGGATGCACCGCATGACCAGCCCGGCCGCGGCCATATGAGACGCGACGGGCAGCACACCGTGAAACACGGCAAGCACCACAGCACGCAGCACACCGTGACGCGCGGCATGAACACTTTGGGAACCAGCGTCTGTGAAAGGACCGCACCATGAACAACAGGCTGAACCGGCTGGCGGTGCCCATCGGCATCGTGGGGATCGTGCTCCTGCTGGTGGTTCCCGTGCCCGCGCCCCTGCTCGACTTCCTCATTGTCTGCAACATCCTGCTGGCGCTGCTGGTCCTGCTGACCAGTATGTTTGTGAAGAAGCCGCTGGACTTCTCCGTGTTCCCGTCCCTGCTGCTCGTCGCCACGCTGTTCCGGCTGGGCCTCAACGTCGCCTCCACCCGCCTGGTCCTGGGCAACGGATACGCCGGGCAGGTCATTGAGGCCTTCGGCAAGGTCACGGTGGGCGGCTCCATGATCATCGGCGCCGTCGTGTTCCTCATCCTCGTCGTGATCCAGTTCGTCGTGGTCACCAAGGGCGCCGAGCGCGTGGCCGAGGTTGGCGCGCGGTTCACCCTCGATGCCATGCCCGGCAAGCAGATGGCAATCGACGCCGACCTCAACGCCGGACTCCTCACCGACACCCAGGCCAGGGAGCGGCGCGCCGAGGTCTCTGCCGAGGCCGATTTCTACGGTGCCATGGACGGCGCCTCGAAGTTCGTGAAGGGCGATGCCATCGCGGGCATCATCATTATCATCATCAACTTCATCGGCGGCATCGCCATCGGCATGCTGCAGCGCGGCATGGAAATCGGCGATGCGCTGAACACCTACGGCCTGCTGACCATGGGCGACGGGCTCGTGACACAGATCCCGGCGCTGCTTATGGCCGTCTCTACCGGCATGATCGTGACCCGGTCCAACGCCGAGTCGGACATGGGCCGGACGGCCTCCACGCAGCTGCTGCAGTCACCGAACGCGCTCATGATCGCCGGCGTCGCCGCCGTCGCCATGGCCTTGATTCCCGGCATGCCGCCCCTGCCGTTTGTCCTCGTCGGCGCTGGCCTGATCATTGCCTCCCGCCGGACCGCCGCAAACCAGAAGCAGGCGGAGACAGCCCGGGAGGCTGAGTCGACCGCGCTGAACTTCCCGGAAATGGATCCCAACGAGAAACTGCTGGAGGACATGCGCGTCCACCCCGTGGAGATCCTGCTGGCACCTGACCTCGTGGACATGGTCTCCGGCGCGTCCGACGACCTCCTGGCCCGGGTCCGGTCCCTCCGACACAAGATCGCCATGGAACTGGGCCTCGTCATCCCGCCCGTGCGCACGAGGGACAGCGTGGACCTGCCGCCGGCCACCTATTCCATCCGGATCGCCGGCGTGGAAGCCGGGCGCGGCACGGCCCCGAGCGGCCAAATGCTGGCGCTGGGCGAGAACCTGGACTCGCTGCCCGGCCCGGCCATGATCGAGCCCGTGTTCGGCCTTGCCGGCAAGTGGATCCCGGGGGAAATGCGCCACAACGCCGAAATGACGGGCGCCACAGTGATCGACCGGGTCTCCGTCCTGGTCACCCACCTGTCCTCGATCGTCTCGGCGAACGCTGCCCGGCTGCTCTCCCGCGAGGACGTCCGCGTGCTGACCGAGGGCGTGCGCAAGCAAAGCCCCTCCGCCGTCGACGAACTGACCCCGGCCCTGCTCTCCCTGGCCGAGCTGCAGCGGGTCCTCCAGGGCCTCCTGGATGAGCAGGTGCCCATCAACGACCTCGCCCGGATCTACGAGGCCCTCACGCTCCGGGCCAAGATTTCCACGGACCCGGAATCGCTGGTGGAAGCCGCCCGGCAGGCCCTCGGCCCCGCCCTTACGGCCAAGTTCATGGACGGGCCCGTGCTCAACGTCATCATGATCGACCCCGTCCTCGAACAACACATGCTCGAGGACATGCGCCCCGCGGAAGGCGGCAGCCAGATCGTCATGGGGCAGGACAAGCTCGATGCCGTGCTGCGCTCGGTCGGCTCCGCCGTCGACGCAGCGGCGGCCGCCAACCGCCAGGCCGTGCTCGTGTGCGCACCGGCGCTCCGGCCCGCCATCCACCGCCTCATCGGTGCGCAGCCCGGGTCCGTGCCCGTGTTGTCCTACCGCGAGGTGACCTCTGCCAACGTCCGGATCGAAACAGTAGGAGTGGTGCGCCATGCCGAACCGCTATCGGCTTAAGGGAGCCTCGCTCGAGGAAATCCGCCGCAAGGCAGAACAGCTGTACGGACCCGCGGCCCGAATCGTGTCCGCCGAACGCGTCATCAGCCCGGGAATCGCCGGGCTCTTCGCCCAGGACCGCTACGAGGCCATGATCGAGATCCTGTCCAAGCACGAGGTGATCACCGGCGAGGTAGTGCCCGACGCCGACATCCTGGCCGGGGCCGAGCCGGGCACGGCGGCCAGTGGTCCGGCAGGGGGTCCCGCAGGGGGTCGCGCCGGGGAGAAGACTTCCGGGAAGGACGACGCCGGCACGGCTTCCGCAACGCCGGCCCGGCCGGCAGTCCAGGCCGGAGCGCCGGCGGGCCCTGCGACGGCACCGGCCGCCCCCGGCCCGACCCATCACCTGCCGTCCCATCAGCTCCCGTCCCATCACTTTCAGGGCGCCGCCATCGCCGCACTGCTGGAAGAGGCAGACGCCGTTGAGCTGAGCCTGCACCGGCCCGCAACTGTCGGCGTATCCACAGAGTCGCGGGACTTCGCTGAAATTCTGGAACAGCTCGGCGCCGGGCTCCGGACCCCGGCGGAACCGGCCGCCGCCGCCGGTAACCCCGGGCGGCCGGCACCCTCCGTCGATCCGGGCCCCGCTGCCGTACCGCCCGCTGCCGGACCTTCCGCAGCCAGCGACGCCGGTCGGCTGGCCTCCGCTTCCGCGCCGCCCGCCGCGCCGGGCAGCGCGTCGGGCCGTGCGCCGGACGCACCGGCTCCGCTGACCGGCGTCGGCGATCTCGTGGTCCTGATCGGGCTGGGGGAGGACGCCATGGACGCCGCCCTGACAATGTCCATGGCGGCCGGCGGTGCCGATGTGCGGACCGCCGGCGAGCTCTCCGCGTATGGCCACCTGCATGTGGACGGACGCCAAAGCGCCACGGCCGCGCGCGCCCACGCCGTGGTGACGGAGCGCACGGTCCTGGTGGCGTTCGGACTCGGCAGAGCCCGCAACGCCCTGGCCCGCGTGCAGTCCGTGGCCGCGCTCTCGGCCGACCAGGTCTGGGTGGTGGTCGACGCCGGACGCAAGCATGAGGACACGGCACGCTGGGTCAGCGTGCTGTCCGCCCAGCTCAACGTCAGTGCCGTAGCAGTGGTCGGCGCCGCGGAGACCGGGTCACCTGAAAGCGCCAGCGGCCTGGGACTGCCCGTGGGCTGGATCGACGGGCGCCCGGTGGGGCCGGATCCGACATGGCAGAACCGGCGGGAATCGTCCGACGCTCCCCGCGCTGAAGGGTAGATTGAGAGGATGCTGGTACTTACACGCAAGCCGGGCGAACAGATCATGATCGGCGACGGCATCGTCATCACGGTTCTGGAAGGCCGCGGCGACGGTGTTCGGATAGGCATTGAGGCACCCCGCGGTGTGCCCATCCAGCGCCGGGAAGTCATCGAAGCCATCGCGGCGGCAAACCTCGCGGCGGCGGAAGCTGGCCCAGACGCCGAGGACGCGCTGCGCGGGCTCGTTCCCCCGCGCGCCACTCCCGCCGAGGGCTGAGGACCCGGATCAGTCCTGGTCCCCGCCCAGATACTGGGCCAGGAGCGGCTGGGCTGAACGCCGGACCACGGCCACGGACCTCTCCAGGTTTCCGCCCGTGGTTAGCTGATCCAGCAGCCCTGCCGTCCCCGCCGGACCGGGGCGTCCCGGCAGGGGAAGCGTCTGCAGTGCCTCTTCGTTCACGCGGGCGGCCTCGCCAAGCCGGGCCAGAAGTGCGTGCAGGGCCTCCAGATGCTCGCGCAGGATCTCGGACCAGGGCCCGGCGGGTGCGGCCGCAATCAGTTCGACGAGCGTGGTCTGCGCCGGCAGGCCCCACTGGGCCGCCACGGCGGCAGATTCAACACTCCGGGCCAGGGCTTCGAAGCGCAGGCGGTCCAGTACGGTTTCAATCTCGGAGGCCATGAAGTTCAGCCATTCCAGATTCCCGGCCACGATGTGCAGATGCTGCGTTTCCAGCCTGAACAGGAGCAGCTCCAAGTGCCGCCGTTCCTGCCACAGTGCCGCGGAGAGATCGCTTGCGCTCATTGGCCCCATTCTCTTTGCGCCCCGTGAATCACAGCAATAGGGGCGGTCACCGCATTTTTTGCCAAGCTTTTCCCTGAGGGTACACGCAGATCTTGGATCAGGTGATAGGTTTCCTCCATGGGTGCTGCGCCCTACTTGCGACCGTTGACTCCAATGGGGGGAGCGCCGGTCGATTTGGGTGCGGCTCTCGGCGTTTTAAGGGTCTATGACCCTTCGGATCCGGTCTCATGGGGGGACACAGTATTGAATCGCGTGGAACGCAACGAGATGGTCACGCAGCACCTTCCGCTGGTGGGGTATCTCGTTTCAGATTTGTGCTCGAAGGCGTCACACCTTTCTCGCGATGACTTGGCCTCGGCCGGTGCTATTGCCCTGATAACGTCGGCCGATTCGTTCGACCCGGACCTCGGGGTGCCCTTCGGCGCGTTCGCCCGCCGGCGCATCCTTGGCGCCTTCGCGGACGAGATGCGGGCCAGCGACTGGGCCACCCGCTCCGCCCGACGGCGGATCAAGGAAACCATGTCCGTGCAGGAAACCCTGGCGTCCGCCCTGGGCCGCACCCCCACAGTGGAGGAGATCGCCTCCGCGCTGGGCGTCCAGCAAAGCGTTGTGGAGGCCGCGCTCGCGGATGCCTCGCGCACGCTGACACCCCTCGATGAGGCCGTGGTAGATACCCTCGCCGCCGAAACCCTCACACCGGAACACTCCCTGCTCGCGGACGAACGGCTCCAGTACCTGCGGGCGGCCGTGAAATCCCTCCCGGAACGGATGCGCTACGTTGTGGAGGAGATCTACTTTGGCGACCGGACGGTCAAAGACCTGGCCGCGGAACTCGGATCCACGCACGCGGCGGTGTCCCAGCAGCGTTCGGAGGCCATCCGGCTGATGCGCGACGGACTGACCGCACACTACGCCGACGACCCCGAGCAGCCGTTCGAACCCCAGTCCAGGATCACCCCGAGGCGCCGCAACGACTACCTCGCGCAGCTCTCCCAGTCCACCTCCGGCGGCATCACGCGGGCCGTGTTCACGCGGGGGCCGGCCCTCAATGAGGCAGTCTAAGCATCTCCGGAACGATTAGTAAGCCGACTTAGTAAGCTGACCGAGAAATTCCTCCCCGAACCATCGCGGGCCGTCGCTGCCCTGCGGTAGCGTCGGAAGCATCGGCCGGGGTGCCAGCAAATGGCGCCCGCGGCCCGCAAGGTACCGGTTCTATCGAGGAGGATGCATGAAAGCAACACCTACA
Organism: Arthrobacter sp. ES3-54; assembly: GCF_029504395.1. Taxonomy (GTDB): domain Bacteria; phylum Actinomycetota; class Actinomycetes; order Actinomycetales; family Micrococcaceae; genus Arthrobacter. The sequence continues at coordinate 10,102 of NZ_JAQFIF010000019.1, read as the reverse complement.
CTGACGGCCAACCTGCAGGCAGTCTTAGTGGACCTGATCGAACTCCACGTTCAAGGCAAACAGGCGCATTGGAACATCGTTGGGACTAATTTCCGGGATCTTCACCTCCAGCTGGACGAGATCGTCGACGCCGCCCGGGAATTCGCGGACGACCTCGCCGAGCGCATGCGCGCCCTCCACGCCCTGCCGGACGGCCGCAGTTCCACGGTTGCCAAGTCCACGGCACTCGCCGAGTTCCCCACCGGCCTGATCAACACGAAGGACGCCATCGAGCGGATTGTCGCGGCCCTTGAGGCGGCCGTCGGCACAATGCGCAAAGTGCACGATGAAGTGGATGAGGAAGACCCCACCACCGCTGACCTCCTGCACGCATTCATTGCCAAGCTTGAGCAGTATGCCTGGATGGTGAATGCCGAGACCATGCGGGCAAACGCCAGCGTGACCACTCCGGACAACAAGTAGGGACAGGCTCCCAGCGATCCGCCCGTAACAAATCACCAGCGTCCGGTGCCGGGTTTCTCCCGGCACCGGACGCCTTTGTTTAAGCTATTTGGCCTTAGGCACCGTCCGCAGGACAACTGCGGCGAGGACGCAGGCCCCGGTCATCAGGACCAGCGCGATTGACGCCGTGACGTGGACACCAGAGTCGAAGGCCGTGCGTGCGGCCGCCGTCACTGCTTCCGCCAGGGGAGCCGGAAGCATCCGGGCGAGCTCCACCGCGCCGGCGAGGGTTTCACCGGCCTGGCTGGTGGCCGCGGCCGGGGCGAGCTCGGCCACACCAGCGGGGAGCCGGAGGTTGCCCTGGTAGGAGGCGGTCAGGATCGAGCCGAGGATCGCCGTGCCCAGCAGGGACCCCACTTCGTAGCCGGTCTCGGAGATGGCCGCGGCGGCCCCCGACTTGTCGGCAGGCGCCGCGCCCAGGATCAGGTCATTTGAGATCGTCTCCGCGGCGCCCACCCCCAGGCAGAGAACCATCAGCGCGGCCAAAAGCAGGGACGGGCCGTGGCTGTGGTCGCCGAATGCCACCAGGAAATAACCCGCCGCGCTCAGCAGCAGCCCGCCGGCCACAACAAAGCCGGGCCGCACCTTGCGCACCAGCGGCACCACCAGCAGCCCCGCAACAACAGTGGCGATGAGGGCCGGGACCATGGCGACCCCGGAGGCCGAGGGGGACTGGCCCTCCAGCAGCTGCAGGTGCTGGGCCAGGAACAGAATGAAGCCGTTGAAGGAGAACAGCGCCAGGACGTTGGCAATGATGGCCGTACTGAAGACCGGGTTGCCGAAGAGGCTGACATCGAGCATCGGCGCCGTACTGTGGTCTGTCCTGTGGACACGGGCAAGTGCGCGCTGCCGCCGGATGAACACATAGCCCATGAACAGGCCGGCTCCGATGCTCGCGAAGGCCTCTGGTGCAGGACCGTGGGTGGCGAGCGTCTTGATTCCGTAGACGACGGGCACCATGACCAGCAGGGACAGCACAATGCTGGGCACGTCCACGCGGCCGGGCCTCGGGTCGCGGGATTCCGGTATCAGCGCCGGACCGAGCAGCAGCAGGGGCAGGATGATCGGCACCGCGACCAGCAGGACGGCGCCCCACCAGAAGTGTTCCACCAGCCAGCCGCCGGCAATCGGGCCGAGGGCGGCGCCGCCGGAGAAGCCTGCGGCCCAGATCGCCACAGCCAGCCGGCGCCGGTTGGGCTCCGGAAAGATGTTGCGGATCAGCGAGAGTGTGGACGGCATGAGCATGGCGCCGAAGAGGCCAAGCCCGGCGCGGCCGGCGATCAGCCATTCGGCGCTCGGTGCGAACGCCGTCGCGGCCGACACCGCGGCAAAACCTGCGCTGCCCACGAAGAGCAGGCGACGCCGTCCGATCCTGTCGCCCAGGGAGCCCATCGCGACCAGCAGTCCGGCCAGGACCAGGGGATAGGCATCGACGATCCAGAGCAGCTCGACGCCGGAGGCGTCCAGGCTGGTGGCGATGGCCGGCAGGGCGAACGTCAGGGCGGTGTTGTCCACGGCCACGAGCAGGACGGGGAACATCAGCAGGGCCAGCGCCACCCAATCGCGCCACGGGGCGCGGGGGCCGGTGCCCGCCAGGGTGCTGTTGACGGCGGTGATCGATGGGATGCTCATAAGACGTAACTATACCGTCTGGACGGTACAGTTAAGAAATGCGCAGCCGGACAGGCATGATGGGAGGCATGCCCAGGAAACCTGTCGCCCGCGAGGCCGTCCTTGATGCCTTCGAAGCGCTGCTCATCGAAGTCGGTGAACGCGCCGCGACGCTGGACGCCGTCGCGCGCAGGGCCGGTGTCTCCAAGGGCGGCCTGCTCTACCACTTCCCGACCAAGGAAGCGATGATCGCGGTCCTGCTGGAACGGCTGGACCGGCATCTGGCTGCCGATGTTGCCGCCATGGCAGCGGCCCCCGAGGGGGCGGCGGCGTACTTCATCAAGTCCTCGGTGTGGGCGGACACGCCCATGGACCGGGTGTTCGTGGCGGCGACGAGGCTGGCCGAGGTGGCGCACGGGGAGACCCTCCGCCGCTTCGCTGCCGCCCAGACGAGCTGGCTGGAACTGCTGGCGGCCGACGTCGGACCCGCCATGGCGAAGGCCGTCCTGTACATGGGGGACGGGCTGTACTTCAATGCCATGCTGGGCCGGGGCCCCGGCGGGCCGCTTCCGGAGGTCGAGGCGGAGGTCGAGAGCCTCCTCGCCGCCGTCGAGCGGCTGCGCCGCTGACGCCGAGGCCCACCGCCCCACTCACACCGAACTCGCCGCCCACCCCGGCGAAGCTCCGCCGAACTCGCCGGCCACCCCCGCCGAACTCGCCGGAACCGCGTGGCGTCGCCGAAAGGTTACGGCGCCGCCGGCGCTGTCCGGCGAATTCGGGTTCGCGGACTCACCCGGTGCGGCTTCTCGCCCGTAACCTGGGTGCGCCGGTCGCTGGGAGTTTGCGGACGCGCGCCCGGCATAGGACAATGAGAGCTGTGACTGTTGTCACCCCCAATTGAATACGCCTTTGATCTGCGGCGGGAGAGTCCTGCAAGTAGGTACAAGCAGGCGCCGTAGGAGCAAATCCTCCCCAGGAATCTCTCAGGCCCATGTACCGCCGCGGCAAGGCATCTCTGGAAAGTAGCAGGCGTGTCCCGGACATGCTGTGCTCACCGACGGTGCAAGCGGAGCCCTGAAACTTAGGCTGCGCGGAAACTCTCAGGTCCAATACAGAGCGGGGAGGAACCCGAATCAATGTGGCGTACCCTGCGCCGCCTGAGTTATGGAGTTCCTTGTGACTGTTACCCCAGCCTCCACGTCCTTCGTTGACCGGCACATCGGCGCGCGCCGCCAGGCCGACGTCGACGCCATGCTGAAGGCTGTCGGCTACGACACCGTCGACGCCCTGGTGGACACCGCCGTTCCGAAGGACATCCGGCAGGACTCCGATCTCGCGCTCGCCGCCGCCCTCAGCGAAGTTGAAGTCCTCGCCGAGCTGCGTAAGCTGGCCGCGAAGAACAAGACCGCCGTGCAGATGATCGGGCAGGGCTACTACGACACGCTCACCCCGCCGGTGATCCGCCGCAACATCCTCGAAGCCCCGGCCTGGTACACCGCGTACACGCCGTACCAGCCGGAGATCTCCCAGGGCCGGCTCGAGGCCCTGCTGAACTTCCAGACCATGGTCCAGGACCTCGTCGGCCTGCCGATCGCCAATGCCTCCCTGCTGGACGAAGCCACCGCGGTCGCCGAGGCCGTGCTGATGATGCGCCGCGCCAACAAGACCGTAGGTCAGAAAACAGGGGCCCACGACGGCAAGACCGTCCTCGACGCCGACTGCCTCCCGCAGACCATCGCCATCGTCAAGGGCCGCGCCGAAGCCCTCGGTTTCGAGGTCGAGGTCGCCGACCTCTCCAAGGGCCTGCCCGAGGGCGTCATCAACGGCGTCGTCCTGCAGCAGCCGGGTGTCTCCGGCCGCGTGTTTGACCACACCGCCGTGATCGCCGACGCCAAGGAACGCGGCGCCCTCGTCACGGTCGCCGCCGACCTTCTTTCCCTGACGCTCATCACGTCCCCGGGCGAGCAGGGCGCGGACATCGCCGTCGGCTCCGCCCAGCGCTTCGGCGTGCCGCTGTTCTTCGGCGGCCCGCACGCCGCATACATGGCCGTGCAGAAGGGGCTTGAGCGCTCCATGCCCGGCCGCCTGGTGGGTGTCTCCAAAGACAACGCCGGCGTCCCGGCCTACCGCCTGGCCCTGCAGACCCGCGAGCAGCACATCCGCCGCGAAAAGGCCACGTCCAACATCTGCACCGCCCAGGCCCTGCTGGCCATCGTGGCTTCCTTCTACGCCGTCTACCACGGCCCCGACGGCCTGAAGGCAATCGCCGAGACCGTCCACGTCCACGCCAAGACCATCGCCGCCGCCCTGAAGGCCGCCGGCCTTCAGGTGCTGCACACCTCCTTCTTCGACACCATCACCGTCTCCGTGCCGGGCCGGGCAGCAGAGATCATCGCGGCCGCCGACGCCAAGGGCGTCAACCTGCGCGCCATCGACGCGGACACCGTCGGCATCTCCGCCGATGAGGCCACGACCGTGGAAATCGTCGCCGACGTCATCGCCGCGTTCGGCGCGTCCGTGACTGACTCGACTGAAGGGTTCGGCCTGGACCCCGCCGTCGAGCGCACCTCCGACTACCTGCAGCACCCGGTGTTCAACACGCACCGCTCCGAAACCCAGTTGCTGCGCTACATCCGCCGCCTCTCGGACCGTGACCTCGCCCTGGACCGCACCATGATCCCGCTGGGCTCCTGCACCATGAAGCTGAACGCCACGGCCGAGATGGAAGCCATCTCCTGGCCGGAGTTCGCCTCCATCCACCCCTTCGCCCCGGAATCCCAGACCGCCGGTTGGCGCGAACTGATCGAGGACCTCGAAGCCCAGCTGACCGAGATCACCGGCTACGACCAGGTCTCCATCCAGCCCAACGCCGGATCCCAGGGCGAGCTCGCCGGCCTGCTGGCCATCCGCGGCTACCACCTCTCCCGCGGTGACGCCCAGCGCAACGTCTGCCTCATCCCGGCCTCGGCCCACGGCACCAACGCCGCCTCCGCAGTGCTGGCCGGCATGAAGGTCGTCGTCGTGGCCACCGCCTCCGACGGCACCATCGACCACGCGGACCTCACGGCCAAGATCGAGGCCAACAAGGACGCGCTGTCCTGCATCATGATCACCTACCCGTCCACCCACGGGGTGTACGACGCCGACGTCCGCGAGGTCTGCGACGCGATCCACGCCGCCGGCGGCCAGGTCTACATCGACGGCGCCAACCTCAACGCCCTCGTCGGGCTGGCCCAGCCGGGCATGTTCGGCGGCGACGTTTCGCACCTGAACCTGCACAAGACCTTCTGCATCCCGCACGGTGGCGGCGGACCGGGCGTTGGCCCGGTTGCTGCCAAGGCCCACCTGGCACCGTTCATGCCGGGCGACGCTGCGGACCCGGCCAACGGCGCCGACGGCACCCCGATCTCCGCCTCCCGCTACGGCTCCGCCGGCGTCCTGCCGATCTCCTGGGCCTACGTAAAGCTCATGGGCGGCCAGGGCCTTACTGAGGCCACCAAGTCGGCGCTGCTCGCGGCGAACTACATCGCGGCCCGCCTGAATGACTCCTTCCCGGTGCTCTACACCGGCGAAGGCGGCCTCGTGGCCCACGAGTGCATCCTGGACCTGCGCGAACTCACGGCCAAGACCGGCGTGACCGCCGAGGACGTGGCCAAGCGCCTGATCGACTACGGATTCCACGCCCCCACCCTCGCGTTCCCGGTGGCCGGCACCCTGATGGTGGAGCCCACCGAGTCGGAGGACCTCGGCGAGATCGACCGCTTCATCACGGCCATGGTCGCCATCCGCGCCGAGATCGACCAGGTGGCCAACGGCGACTTCACCGTGGAGCACAGCCCGCTGCGCAACGCCCCGCACACCGCCGCTGCCGTCATCAGCACGGACTGGACCCGCGAATACCCGCGTGAGCAGGCCGTCTTCCCGGTCCACACGCTCAGGCAGGACAAGTACTTCCCGCCGGTCGGCCGGATCGACGGCGCCGCGGGGGACCGCAACCTGATCTGCTCGTGCCCTCCCCTCGAAGCCTTCGAGGACCACTCCGACGACTCCGCCAACTAAGGACAGCCAACGATGACTGAGAACTACACGGCCCTGTACGAAGAGCACAAGAAGCTCGGTGCCTCCTTCACGGACTTCGGCGGCTGGCAGATGCCGCTGAAGTACAGCTCCGAACTCGCCGAGCATCACGCCGTCCGCAAGTCCGCGGGCCTGTTCGACCTCTCCCACATGGGCGAAGTCTGGGTCACCGGCCCCGACGCCGCAGCCTTTCTGGACTACGCCCTCGTGGGCAAGATCTCCGCGATGGCCATTGGCAAGGCCAAATACTCGCTGATCTGCAACGAGGACGGCGGCATCATCGACGACCTCATCACCTACCGTCGTGGCGAGCAGAAGTTCCTGGTGGTCCCCAACGCGGGCAACGCCAAGGTCGTGGCTGCTGCCATGGCTGAGCGCGCTGCAGGCTTTGAGGTCACGGTCCAGGACGCCTCCGCCGAGACCTCGCTGATCGCGGTCCAGGGTCCCAAGGCCCAGGAGATCCTGCTGCGTCTGGTTCCCGCCGCACAGCACGAACTCGTCACTGGCCTGAAGTACTACGCCGCCGTGGACGTCCCCTTCATGTTCGGCGGCGCCAGCCAGGACCTCCTGCTGGCCCGCACCGGCTACACCGGTGAAGACGGCTTCGAGATCTTCGTCGCGAACAACGACGCCGCCGCCCTCTGGCAGGCGCTCGTCGCCATTGCCGAAGACGGCGAGCTGACCCCCGCCGGGCTCGCATCCCGCGATTCGCTCCGCCTCGAGGCGGGCATGCCGCTCTACGGCAACGAGCTCTCCCTCGAAGGCGATCCGTTCGCCGCCGGCCTGGGCCCCGTCGTCGCGCTGTCCAAGGAAGGCGACTTCATCGGCAAGGCCGCTCTGGCCGCCAAGAAGGAAGCCGGCGCCGGCGCCACGACGGGCCGCAAGCTCGTCGGGCTCAAGGGCCTCGGACGCCGGGCCGGCCGCGGCCACTACCCGGTCCTCAAGGACGGCAACGTCGTCGGCGAAGTCACCTCCGGCCAGCCCAGCCCCAGCCTCGGCTACCCGGTCGCGATGGCCTACGTCGACGTCGAGCTCACCGAGCCCGGCACCGCCCTGGACATCGACCTCCGTGGCAAGGCCGAGCCCTTCGAAGTGGTCGCACTGCCTTTCTACAAGCGCCAAAAGTAGCCCGACAAGTACCTCAGCGGACCAACCGCTTCAGCGGTTCCCGGTTCCGGGGCTGGCTTGCCCCGGTTTTCACGCGTGCTCGCTCGTTTGAGCCGCCGTCCCCCTAGCCTCGCAAGCTCGGCCAGGGAACCCCGACGGCGGTCACTCGCTTAGACGCACGCTTTCGAAAACCGCGGCCAGCCAGCCCCTCGAGGACGAGTCACCTTTGAGACGACCCACCAACCGGGACCGACGGGAACCGGCGCCTTCGAAAGCCAAGGTGCTGGGGATATACCGCCTACCGCGGCTCTGGGTTGTCCCAAGCTCGATCATTGGGGGTTGAGCTTGATGACACCCTTGGAGCCAAGAAGCAGCCCAGCTCTAGAAGAATACGAACGGCCACTGTTTCTTCCGAGGAACCGTTGGCCCCGAAAACTGTTGGCCCCGAAAACTGAATTTTTTTTGATAGCGGCAGGGGAGCGAATTCCGGAAGCGTGCGTCTAAAGGAGCGTCGCGTCCGCCCAGCGGGCGCCTTCGCGACCGAGCACGCGTGGGCCCACGCCATTCGGGTTCCCTGGCCGAGCTTGCGAGGTTAGGGAGATGGCGGGGAGGAATTCGGTTTCCGGCCGCGTAACCCGGCCACGGTCAGTAAGTTACCCAGCGACAATTGATTTAGCCCACGACTTTTCAAACGTAAAGGAAAAACACATGGCAAAAGTTGCCCCTGAACTGCAGTACTCCGACGAGCACGAGTGGGTTGCGCGGGAGGCCGGGAACGTCGTGTCCATCGGTATCTCCGCCGTGGCCACGGACGCCCTCGGCGACATCGTCTACGTGGACCTGCCCGAGGTCGGCTCCGCGGTGACCGCGGGGGAGACCTGCGGTGAGGTCGAGTCGACCAAGTCCGTGTCGGACCTCTACGCGCCGGTCACCGGCGAGGTGGTGGAGATCAATGACGACGTCGTTTCCGATCCGGCGTTGATCAACAGCGATCCCTACGGGGCCGGCTGGCTGTTCAAGGTCGCCGCCGAATCAGACGGCCCGCTACTCTCGGCAGAGGACTACGCTTCGAAGAACGGTGGCGAGCTGTGAGCGGGGCAGCGACGGGGACGGTGGCGTTTGAGCAGGTCGTTTCCGCGAGCCTGGACGCGGAGTTGTCCGCGCTGGATCCGGAGATCGCCGCGAGGATCGACGCCGAGCTCACCCGCCAGCGCGACGGGCTGGAGATGATCGCCTCGGAGAACCACACGGCCAGGGCTGTCATGCAGGCGCAGGGTTCGGTGCTGACCAACAAGTACGCCGAGGGCTACCCGGGCAAGCGCTACTACGGCGGCTGCGAGCACGTTGACGTGATCGAACAGCTCGCGATCGACCGGGTCAAGGCCTTGTTCGGCGCGGAGTACGCCAACGTCCAGCCGCACTCGGGCGCGCAGGCCAACGCTTCGGTCATGCATGCCCTGATCCGTCCGGGCGACACCATCATGGGCCTGAACCTGGCGCACGGCGGGCACCTGACGCACGGGATGAAGATCAATTTCTCCGGCCGGCTCTACAACGTCATCCCGTACCAGGTCCGCGAGGAGGACCACCGGATCGACATGGCCGAGGTGGAGCGCCTGGCCCTGGAGCACAAGCCGGCCCTGATCGTTGCCGGCTGGTCCGCGTACGCGCGGCAGCTGGACTTCGCCGAGTTCCGCCGGATCGCCGATTCGGTGGGCGCCTACCTGATGGTGGACATGGCCCACTTCGCCGGATTGGTGGCGGCCGGGCTGCACCCGAGCCCGGTCCCGCACGCCCACGTCACCACCTCCACGACGCACAAGACCCTCGCCGGTCCGCGCGGCGGCATCATCCTGTCCAACGACGCCGAGATCGCCAAGAAGATCAACTCGGCGGTGTTCCCCGGACAGCAGGGCGGCCCGCTGGAGCACGTGATCGCGGGCAAGGCCGTGGCGTTTAAGATCGCCGCGTCCCCGGAGTTCAGGGAGCGCCAGGAGCGTGTCCTGGCCGGTGCCAGGATCCTCGCCGAGCGTCTGGTCCAGCCGGACGTGAGGGCGAAGGGGATCAACGTGATCTCCGGCGGCACCGATGTGCACCTGGTCCTGGTGGACCTGCGCGAGTGCGAGCTCAACGGGCAGGAAGCCGAGGACCGGCTCGCGGACATCGACATCACCGTCAACCGCAACGCCGTCCCGTTTGATCCGCGTCCGCCGATGGTCACCTCGGGGCTGCGGATCGGCACCCCGGCGCTGGCTACCCGCGGCTTCGGCGAGGCAGCCTTCGCCGAGGTGGCGGACATCATCGCCGAGGCTTTGACCGCCGACGCCGGCGCGGACCTGTCCGGCCTGCGCTCCCGGGTGGAGGCCCTCGCCGCCGCCCACCCGCTCTACCCCTCGGTTGATAACCTCGCCTAAGCGACGTATGACTGAAGTAAGACACGACGCCGGGCGGGCCGCGGCCACAAGCCGCCGCCCGGCGTCGTGCACCGGCGGCACGCACCGCCTACCCGCGGCCGGACCGCCTTCCGGCAAGACCCTCTGCCGGGCCACAGCAAGACCTAGTAAGGAAACCGACAATGGCTGTTGGAGTCTTTGACCTTTTTTCCATCGGAATAGGGCCCTCGAGCTCGCACACCGTGGGGCCCATGCGGGCCGCCGCCGTCTTCGCCGAAGAACTCAAGTCCCGCGGCAAGCTGGCAGAGGTGGCGTCGCTGCGGGTGGACCTCTACGGCTCCCTCGCTGCCACGGGCCACGGCCACGGCACCATGACGGCCATCCTGCTCGGACTCGAGGGCTTCCACCCCGAG
>NZ_JAQFIF010000018.1 GCF_029504395.1 Arthrobacter sp. ES3-54 | reverse complement strand
GGGGGGGGGGGGGGGGGGGGGGGGGGGGGGGGGGGGGGGGGGGGGGGGGGGGGGCCCCCCCCCCCCCCCACTCCATGATGACCGGTTCCGACGGCGCCGGCGCAGGCCGCGCCGACACGACGGTACCGGACGCGCCTCAACCGATGGCGACGACGGACAGTTGGCTCAGGGTGACGTCCCCGCCGTCCGCCACGAGGCAGACGGTTCGCCCGCCGGGCGCCGGAAAGACCAGATCCGTAATGGTGCTCTCACCGTGCTGGGCAAACACTTCCACGGAGCAGTGATCCAGCACGATCTCCAGGGCCAGCACGCCGTCGCGAAGGGTCACCGGGCACGACTCGACGGAAGGAAACAGCGGATGGAAGCCCGCTTTGCCGGAGGCTGTCCGGTCCACTGCCAGTTCCCCGCCGGCCACGTCATAACGCAGCGTCGTCTGGCCCGTGACCTCGCCGGCGGGCCCGGTTTCGCGGAAGTCCAGACCAAAGCGGCGGGCGGTACCCGCCAGGAATTCCGCCCGGATGATCAGGGCCTCGCCGGACGAGGAGCTGTGCACAGGGTGCGAGGAATCCTCCACCGTCACGGCACTGGCAAGTTCAAAGACCCTGCCCCGGGACTCCGCCAGGTCCGGCAGGACCGGCTTTTGAATGAGCTGCGGCCAGCCGCCGACCATGGCCAGGCTCAGTTCCCGTGCGAGCGACATCGCTGACCGCCAGGGGCCGGTGGGCGTCTGGTTTGCATAGTCCCAGTTGCTCATCCAACCGATCACGATGCGCCGGTTCTCCGGGGCATTGCTGAAGGAGACGGCGGCGTAGTAGTCCCGTCCCCAGTCGAGCCACAGACAGTGTCTGAGATCCGTGGTCCCGTCGGCATCCGCCGGAACGAGTGAATCAAAGTCGGCGGTGAACTGCACCCCATCGAAGTCGCCGACGAAGTACTGCCCTCCCGAGCCGCCGGCCACGGCACCCGGGTTGATATTGACCACCAGGACCCACTTGACGCTGTCCGGGTCTCCGTCGACGGGGAGCGGGAACAGGTCGGGGCATTCCCATTCACCTCCTGTGGCGTTTGCAGGGCCGAAGGTGCTCAGGTATTCCCAGTCCTTGAGGTTGGCCGAGCGGTACAGCACAACCTGCTGGTGCTGGGCCTCCACCGCCACCATGACCCAGCAGGAACCGGCCGGTCCCTCGTAGCGGAACACCTTGGGGTCCCGGAAATGGGCCGAGCCGCGGCCAAGCACGGGGTTGCCTGCGTATTTGTTCCACGTCATGCCGGCGTCCGTGGAGAACGCGAGGGACTGGGCTTGTGTCCCTTGGTGCGCCGAGCCTTCCTTGAAGGCGCTCGTGTAGATGGCCACGAGGGCCGGATCTTCCTCTGTGCCGAATCCAGATGTATTGCCGTGGTCCACCACGATGCTGCCGGAAAAGACGTCTTCTTCCTCATCGCAGGCGATGGCAACCGGGTGTTCGGTCCAGTGCAGAAGGTCGGTTGAGGTGGCGTGTCCCCAGGACATGTTGCCCCAGACGTTGTCGAAGGGGTTGTTTTGGTAGAAGAGGTGGTAGACACCTTGGTGCCACACGAGTCCGTTGGGGTCGTTCAGCCACGTGTTCTTGGCTGTGTAGTGAAGTATCGGCCGGAAGTTGGGGGCGGTGTCTTCGGCGGGGCCGGCAGGGTGCGTTGTTGTGTCAGTCATCGGAGTTCTTTCGGGAAGTTTGGGCCAGTGCCAGGGATCGGATCAGTTCTGCCCGTGTTGGTGGATTCGCTCCGTGCCGTCCGACGGTTATCGCGGCGGCCAGCGAGGCGGCTGTTCCCACGCGGGTGAGCTTGCCATAGCCGAAATCGTCCTCGGGGTCCTCGATGAGGCCAGCGATGAGCGAGGACATGTAGGAGTCGCCTGCGCCGACAGTATCTTTGACGACCACTGTCGGTGCCGGCACTTCGATCTCGGCGGCATTCGACCGCAGATAGGATCCGGATGCGCCATCCGTGATGATTGCCAGTTCTGTCCCGAGATCAAGCAGCCGCCGCGCGACGTCGTGAGGGGACGTGCTGGGGTAGAGCCACTGGGCATCGTCCGTACTGAGCTTCACGACGGTAGCCAGGGCAACTGTGTGTTCGAAGGTCTTGAGTGCTTCAGCGGGGCTGCGGAGCAGTGTCGGGCGGATGTTGGGGTCGTACGTGATCAAGCAGCGGCGGGAGAACAGTTCCAGCAAGGACCTGACTTGGGTTGCTCCGGGTTCCATGAAGGAGGCCAGTGACCCCGTATGCAGCACCTTCGGGAGGAAAGTGGGGCTGATTTGGGGGAGGTTCCATTCGAAGTCGAATTCGTACTCTGCGGAACCGCTGCTGTCCAGAAGCGCCCTGGCAGTGGATGTGCGGTTGAGGTGTTCGGCTCCCGGAAGCAGGCGCACTCCCGCGGTGTCCAGGTGCCGTTGGATACTCTTGCTGCGTTCATCTCTGCCCAGTGCGGTGAGAAATGCGGTGCTGACGCCTAGCCGACCGAGTCCGAACGCGACGTTCATACCCGATCCGCCTGGGAACTCGACGGGCCCTGCGGCGGTGTCAATGATGTCGATTATGGCCTCGCCGACGACGACGACATCCGTTTCAGGGCATGGGGGAACTGGGGTGCTGCGCATTTGAGGTCCTTGGAGGGTTGTGCGCGTCTCTTACTGGACGCGCTCGAGGTCAGGTGTTGGCGTGTGTAGGCGAGTCCGGTGCTGCTCTACTGGAAGCGTCCTTATGTTTTGGGGAGCCGACGGAATCGCGAAGGACCATGGGACAGGGAAGAGCGGTCGGGTGAGCTGCGAACAGGTGCAGGTCAGTTTTTCCCTCGATTGCGTCGATCAGGTTTTCGGTTGCCCATGCGCCCATTTCGTAGTGGGGCAGGGCGACGGTTGTCAGTGCGGGGTAGAGGTTTTCGGCGATGAGTTGTTGGTTGTCGAAACCAACGAAGGAGATGTCGTCCGGAATCCTAAGACCAAGTTCCCCGGCGGCCCGGTACGCGCCCATGGCCATGCGGTCGTTGTAGCAGAACACGGCCGTGGGCCGGCTTTGGGGTTTCAGGAGGCGCAGCGCCGCCTGGTAGCCGCCGGGCACCTCCGAATGCTCGGACTGGACCAGTTCTTCGTGGAACGGCAGCCCGGCATTTGCCAGCGTGTCCTTGAAGGCCCTGAGTCGGGAGTGGGTTGCCGGCACGTCGTCTGTGTTGTTGAGCATGCCGATCCGGGTGTGTCCGGCGTCGATCAGGGTTTGCACGGCCGACCTTGCACCGCCGATTTCGTCGGGGATTACGGAGGAAACAGTGTGGCTGATGTCTTCGGAGTCCACCAGGACAGCCGGGAGTCCGACAAGGTTCTTGGGGACGGCCAGTTTGCGGTGATACATGGTGGCGTACAGGATGCCGTCCACCTGCCGGTCCAGCAGATCCGCCACATCACTTTCCCTGGAATCCTGGGAGCTGGTGCTGGTGGAGTTGATGATCATGAGGTTGTACCCGCGAGCACGTGCCGTCTCCTCGGCCCCCAAAATGATCCGGCCAGCGTGCGGTGTGGTGGCGATTTCCTCGCTGATGAACCCGATCATGCCCGAACGTTGGGTGCGAAGGGCCTGCGCCAGCCGGTTCGGCCCGTATCCGAGACGCTGCGCCGCTTCGTGGACCCGTTCCCTCGTCTCCACCCCCACCCGGGCGTAGACAACGTCATTGAGGACGTGGGAGACCGTCGTGACAGAGACGCCGGCTGCGGCTGCCACGTCCTTGATACCAACCGACTTGTTCATTGGTCTCCCACGTCCTTATGTTGATGCTGATTCTACGTCCGGGTAATTGCTGCGTGCGTTTTAATTCGACCCAGAGGCCGGATGGCGATCCCCGGGGGTCTCGCCGGGCCTGAGCGGGTTACTGGGCCACAAGTGCATGTGCCGCCTAGAAACTGACCGTGGGTGTGGCCCTAAAGGCGTTAAGAGCCCTATCTGCGATAACTTGGGCGTCACTTCCGGAATCAAGGATCGTATTCCGAGCTGATTCGGAATCGACCATGACGGCCGTAACGGCGAGGCCATCCGAAGCCTCGGTCGTCAACAGAGCGTCCACCTGAGCCGAGAAGCAGGAGTCACTTGACTTGGAGTGAACGTCCATCGCCACCACGTGGTTGTTGGAGACAAAATTGCCAACCCCGGCCATCAGCCGGATGATGACAGGCGTCGCACCTTTCGGCCGGATGCTCTGTGAGTCGATGATCTCGGAGAAGTGGTTGCCGACGACAGAGTTGTTGCTGCCGCTGACACAGAGAAGTCCGTAGAGGTCGTTCAGTCCGTTGTCGACTCCCAGGAAGGGCGTCCAGGGCTCATGGTCACGCAAGAAGTGATTCGTGGCCACGAGGTTCTCCGAACTATTCGCTGCGAGAATCAGCATCCCAGGGTAGAACGAATGCAAACGGTTGTTGGTGACGCTTGAACGCGTGACGCCGTCGAGATGGACGCTGCTCGCACCACGGGGGAAGACGTTGTTCGCGGTTATCAGGAGCCCGCCATGGTTCTCGGCGTAGATCGAGTGACCCTTGAAGCCTGCTCCGACCAAGTTGTCGGTGATCTTTGATGCCTGCCCCCACCCGCGCAGCTCGATGCAGCTTCCGCATTCAGCGATGAAGTTGTCGTGAACGGAAAGCGCGTCCGCGTTGTAAATAGTGAGAGCGTTCTCAAGGTAGACGAACCCCATGCCGGTTACGCGGAATGAGTCATTGGCGTTCGCGACATAGATACCGGTCTTGCCGTTGACGTAGGAGTTCTCCGGATGCATCCCCGCGCCATCCGAGTTGAAGTGCAACCCGTCGATGCAGAAGTTGGAGAACTCGACCGAGCTGATCCGCGGGCTCCCGCTTCGCTCAACGTAGAAGGCGGCTCCCTTGGATTCCTCCCCGTCTCCGCCGAGGGGAATGTCGACGAGAATGCGACTCCCTCCGGGCCACAGCTCATGCAAGTCGGGCCATTCGTCTTCGGGAACGTTGAACCGGATGCTCGACGACGTAAAGCCGTGTCCCGAGCCATGGATCCTGAGGAAGCTGACGTCGATCACCACCTGCGTACGAAGGTGGTAGTCCCCGGGCGGAATGTAGATCACCGCGCCTGGCTTTCCTCCATTGTTCGCATCGGTGACCGTCTGCCGGTCCTTGATGTCAGCGATGATGCTGTTGATTACTTCACCGACGTCCTCGGACGGATTGCCGACGGGCCACGTAGTCACGTCGTAGCAGTTGTTGCTTGACATAGGTTCTTCCCTTTGTGCTGTGGTTTCTCAGCCCTTGACGGCGCCGAGCGTCATGCCTGCGACGATCTTGCGCTGCAAGAGAAGCGTGAGAAGGATGACGGGGATCGAGAACACCGCCGCGAGTGCGGTCATGGATCCCCAGTCCAGTCCAAACTGGGTCTGGAAGTTGGCGATGACCACCGGGGTGGTCTGCGAGCGGACCGCGGTCATCAAGAGGGCGAAGAGGAACTCGTTCCAGGACGCCAGGAAGGCGAAGATCGCGGTGACCGCGATGCCGCCGGAGACCACCGGGATCACCACCCGCCAGAGGGCGCCGAGCCGGCTGCAGCCGTCGACCGTGGCTGCCTCCTCGAGGTCCCTGGGCACGGCCTCGAAGAAGCTGGCCATGAGCCAAATGGAGAGCGGCAGCGAAATCGTGGTGTGCGCGATCGCCAGGGCAATCGGCGTGTCCGCCAGGCCCGCGGAGGCCATCATGGACGCCAACGGGATGCCGATGGCGACCGGCGGGACCATCCGGGTGACCAGGGCGGCCATGATGAAGACCTGCCCGCTGGGAGTCTTGTACCGCGTGATGCCGTAGGCGGCCGGGACTGCGAGGACCAGCGACAGCAGCGTGCTGATCACCGCCGTCTGGACGCTGTTGATCATGGACGCCAGCACACCGCTGCGGCCGAGGGCCGACGTGTAGTTCTCCAGCGTCCACTCCCTGGGCAGGATGGTGGGCGGGACGGCGATCGTGTCGATTGGGGTCTTGAAGGAGGTCAGGACCAGGTACACGAACGGGAACCCGTAGACCACCAGGGCTGCGCCGAGGATGATCCACAGCAGCGTCCGGGTGCTGCGCCTGCCGGCTTCGAGGCCTTCCCTGTTCCGGCTCCGGCGCTTCCTGGTGCGTTCCGGCGCGGGCTGCCCGGCGGTACCGAGACGGGGGGCGGCGGAGACGAAACCGGAGTGACGGGGGCGGTAGTCGGTTGCCGGCTGGCCGGCGTCGGGCTTGGTGGAGGATTGGGCGCTCATCAGCTGTCCTTTCCGGGTCGCCAGATGGTCGTCACGGCTACGAAGGCGACGGCAAGCATGGCGATCAGGTAGATGGTGCCCATGGCGCTGGCCAGGCCGGGATCGCCGAAGCGGATCATGGTCCGGTAGATCAGCAGGCTCATGGTCTCGGAGGCGGAGTCGGGCCCGCCGTTAGTTTGGATGAGGATGGTGTCGAAGGCCCGGGCGGCGTCGATCCCGCGGACCACAAGAGCCACGGCGATCACGGGCCTCAGCAGCGGCAGGATGATCCGGAACAGCAGCGACGGTGCCTTGGCGCCGTCGAGCCGCGCCGCCTCGATCAGGTCCCCGGGGATGTTCTGGAGGCCGGCGAAGAGCACCAGGCACATGAACGACGTCGTGAGCCAGATATCGGGAATCGCGACGGAGAAGAGGACGATCGAGGGATCTGACAGCCAGCCGATCTGGTTCGGGTCGGACAGGATTCCTGCCTGGTGCAGCAGGGTTCCCACGAGCCCGAAGTTATCGATCATGAGGAACTTCCACAGCAGGCCGGCCACAATCGGGGCGATCATGAGCGGATAGAGGAAGAAGGTCCGCCAGACCTGCGACTGCTTGCCCAGCATCGTGAACAGCAGGGCCATGCCCAGGCCGAGGGCGAATTCAAGGCTGACGACGATCAGTGTGTAGGCAAGGGTCCGCCATCCGGCGGACGTGAATGCCTCGGAGGAGAACGCCTCGGCATAGTTCGCGAGGCCGATGAATTCCCGGGAACCGCCCACGACAGGGGAAATCTTGAAGAAGCTGTCGGTGATGAGCCGGACCAGTGGGTAGGCGACAAACACGGCGAGGAACACGGCTGCCGGGGCCATCAGGAAAAGCGCGAAGCGGCGATCAGGGATACGCACGGGAGTCTCTTTTGTTCGGTGACACTTTGGTGGATCTTCGTGGCCGGCACCGCTCCAGGCGGGCGCCGGCCACGAAGGGCTTACTTGATCAGGTCCTGGACCTTTTTCTTGGCCTCGGCGAGCAGGGCGGCGGTGTCCCCACCGGCAACTGCCTTCTGCAGCGTCGGCACCAGTACGGTGTCAACGATCTGCTGCCACTTCGCGGTGGAGGGGCGCGTGGCCGTGGCGTCGGCGCTCAGGGTCTGGATCAGGGGCTTGAAGCTTTCGTAGCCGGGCTTGTCCTGGTACTTCTCGAAGGCCGACATGCGCGCCGCCAGGCCCAGGGTGGACTCGATCCCGAGGTCGTTGTGGTCGTAGGCGCACTTGATGAACTTCTTGGCATTCTCGGCGTTCTTGGTGGCCTTCGGGACGGAGAGATACCACGGACCGGGGACGCCGGCGACCCCGGCGGATCCGCCGATCATGGCCGCGGTGCCCACCTTCCCGAAGACAGGAGCATCCTTGGGGATCTGGCGGTAGGCATGGGCCCAGAACCGGGTCATGGCCGTCTTGCCCTGGTTGAACAGGTTCTGTGCCGCTGCCCAGTCCACCTGGGCCGCGCCTGTCGGGGCGGACTTGACCAGGCTGGTGTAGAAGTCGAGGGCTTCCTTGTGGGCGGCGTTATCGATGATGACGTTGTTGTTGGCATCGATAACCATCGGCGAGCCCGCCTGGAGCACGTGCGCCATCCATTCGGTCTCCACGGCGCCCTTGACGTCGGTGCCGTACATTCCGTCCTTCGTGAAGAATTCGGATATCTCTTGGTACTGCTTCCACGTGGTGGGCGCAGCGAGGTCGTACCCGTACTTGGCCTTGAAGTCCGCCTTGTTCTTGGCGTCCTCAAACAGGTCCTTGCGGTAGAGGATGATTTCGGAGTTGGTCCAGGCCGGCATGCCGATGAAGTGCCCGTCCACCTGGGCTTCCTTCACGAGGGCGGGAAAGATGTCTTTCTTGGCCTCGGCGGTGAACAGCTCGTCGATCGGCTGGACAGCATCTTTGAAGTTCGGCAGCCAGACGGAGTCCAGCGCTGCGACGTCAAAGGAGACTGTTCCGGACGAGAATTCGCTGGAAAGCCGGTTGAAGAGCCCGTCGTAGGGCAGTTCAACGAAGGTTGTTTCAAGGCCGGTTTCCGCCTTGCATTTGTCTGCCACTCCGGCGAGTTCGGCGTGGCCGCCGGCCTCGACGAGGACGGTGACGGCCGACGTGGCGTTGCCTGGGGCGGCTGCTGGACCCCCAGCCCCGCAACCGGTGGCGGCCAGCAGGACAGCCGCGGAAAGGCTGCCAATGCCGGCAAGCCTGGAGATCGTTTTTCGAGAGGACATCGCTGTCGGCTCCCTTTCTCTTGAACGGAAACTCAGAGATCGAATGGGGTTGAAAAATCGTTTTGCTAAAACGACTTGGCACACAGCGTAAGGAGTTCCGATTCAGTGTGTCAAGAGTCACGCCGAACAAGTCTTCCCTCCTGACGCCCCCGCTGGCAGCGGCCGCAATGTGAGGCCCAGCTGTTTGAAGAAAGGTTTTGGCATATTGTGGCGGATTTGAGAGGTTTTGGCGGCGATATTTCACGTCGTGGCCAGGACGCCCGCCGCTTGTCGGCGCCAGGGCCGGGGGAACACGGTCACGTCTGGGGCCGCGGCACTGCCGCGGCATACGCCTTGGTCCACAGCCCTAAAACGGGCCTCGTAATTTAGGATCTTTTCCATACTTTTGGCGATGGTGGCTGGATAGCATGAGGTGTCCGGACAAAGCAGTCCGGGCGGGTGCCGATGTCAGAAGGAAGCCCATGGCCGCAGCTACAGTGGACGACATCCTCGCGGATCTCCCCCTCGGTTTCGCCAGCCTGATGCTTCGGCCGTCCCGCACGGACGCGGCGATCGAACGCTTTCTAATAGTTGACGCCGACGACGAGACCGCGGACGGCGGGTCTGCGTTTGTCCTGCTGATCGGCGTGCGCGGACGCTCCGCCTTGCCGGCGGTGCGGCGCCTCTTGAAAAGCCCTCCCCTGGTCCTGGCGGTCAAGGGCAGCCACGAGGAACTGGCGGAAGCGGAAGAGCTGCTGCGCGCCGCCGGAACCGGGCTGCTGCTGGTGGACCCGGCGGCAGACTGGGACCGCTTGCTGTCCATCGCCAAGGACAGGATCCAACCGCCCAGCTACCAGAGCGAAGTACTGACCCTGCTCGAAGAAGACCTCTTCGCCATCGCCCAGACCACGGCCCGCCTGACCTCCAGCCACGTGGTGATCGAGGACGCCGCCAACAAGGTCCTGGCGTACTCCACGGTCACCAACGCCATTGACGAGCTGCGCAAAGCCTCGATTCTGGCCCGGCGCGGCCCGCGCAAGTACGAACTTCTGCTCAAGGACCTCGGGGCCTACCGTGAGCTGCACCGGACGCGCCTGCCGGTCCGGGTGCCCGCCCGGCCTCAGGACGGCCTGCGGGAGCGCGTCGCCGTCAGCCTGTTCGCCGGCGACCGCATCATGGGCTATATCTGGCTTCAGGAAACCGGCGGCGGCTTCGGCGACGACGTCGACTACGTGCTCACCGGCTCAGCCGCGCGGGCCTCCGCCGAGCTGATCCGGTACCGCAACCAGCAGTCCGTGCACATGCGCGAGGACCGGATCGTGCGCCTCCTCTCGGGTCCCGCCGAGGCTGCGGCGAGCGCACACAGCGAGAAAATCCCTGCGGACCGTCCCGCGGCCCTGATCCTGATTGGCCTCTCGGCGTCCGAAGCCCAGGAGAACGACGCCGCACTCAAACACGGCGAGCTGGCCAACCTCGCTTCAATCCATGCGGCCGCCTACAAGCCCTCAGCCATCGTGGGACAGTTTCGTGGCGACACCGCTGTGATCCTTCCCGGACTCCAGTCCGCCAACGCCGGCGCCGGGCTGCGGAGCCTGGCCGAGGCAATCGTCAAGGACGCCAACAAGCACCTCGGCATCAGCACCTTTGCCGCCGTCGGACCCACGGCCGCCGACCTGCTCTCCCTCCATTCCGTGACCGGAATATCCGAGGCCCTGCTGGGCTGCATGCGCCGGTCCGGCGAAGCCCCGGTGGCCGAGGTGGACGACTTCGAAGCCGAGATCCTCTTCCACGACGCCGTGGAGAACTTTACGACGGCGGCCTTTCGGCACCGCAGCCTCTGGGCCCTGCTCCGCGACGACGCGGAACTGGCCGTAACCCTGCGTGCATTCTTCGACGCGTCACTCGACGTGGCCGAGTGCGCCAAGCGGATGCAGCTGCATAAGAACACCGTCTACTACCGGATCGGCAAGGTCAGCCGGATCACCGACCTGGACTTCGGCAATCCCCGCCATTCGCTGGTCGCGCTGCTGCATGTGCAGGAATGGGCCGGCACGCAGAAGGAGCACTCGGGCCAGAAATGATGACAACACTTGATTCGCCGCCGCTTGGCTTGTTGCTGGCTGACATTGTCCGCGGCCACCGGCCCCGGACGGAAGCGGGGTCAGTTCCCGCAAACATTCCCCACCTGCAGTCCCCACCGTTCGACCGTTTCGGCATCGCGGTTGCCACGACGTCCGGGGAAGTATTCAGGTCCGGCGACGCCGATCTTCCGTTCTCCATCCAGAGCATCTCCAAGGTCTTCACCCTGGCGATGGCCCTCAGCGCCGATGACTCCGGCTCGTTGTGGTCCAGGGTCCTGCGCGAGCCGTCAGGGACCTCCTTCAACTCCCTGGTCCAGCTTGAAGTCGAGCACGGGATCCCGCGGAACCCCTTCATCAACTCCGGCGCCCTGGTGGTCACCGACCACCTGATGGAAAGATCTCCGGACGCCGCCGCTCAGGTCCTGCGTTTCCTCACCGGCCAGGTCGGTCAGCCGGGTCCTTTCATCGACGAGATCGCCGCAAGGAGCGAACTCTCCAGCAGCAGCCGCAACCTGGCCCTCGCCCACTTCCTGAAGGAATTCGGCAACCTGCGGCGGCCCGCGCAGGCAGTGGTCGAGAACTACGTCAGGCAGTGCTCAATCATGATGACCTGCGTGGAAGTCGCCAAGGCGGGCCTTTTCCTCGCACAGGATGGCCGCGGAGCGCAGGGCGCGGTGATCTCCAGGAGCGAGGCCAAGCGCATCGGCTCCATCATGCTGACCTGCGGCATGTATGACGCCGCCGGCGAGTTTGCCTACCGCGTGGGACTTCCGGGGAAAAGCGGTGTGGGCGGCGGCATCCTGGCGATCGTCCCCGGCGAGTGCGCCATCTGCGTCTGGAGCCCGCGGCTGGATTCCAAGGGAAATTCCCTGGCAGGCACGGCGGCTCTCGCTGACCTGTCCGACCGCACCGGGTGGTCGATCTTCTGATCTGACGCCTGGCTGTACCCCACAATCTCCCTCCAGAACCCATTTAGATCTCTGACAGATCGAAAGGAACACCCATGCCCAACAACCCCAACGACGAGGTTGGCTTGTACCAGGCTGATGGTGGCCACGCCCACGCTTCGGATGCCTTGATCCACGCGGAGGACTCGGGATACCACAAGAGCCTGAAGCCCCGGCAGATCCAGATGATCGCGATCGGCGGCGCCATCGGAACCGGCCTGTTCCTGGGCGCCGGCGGCCGGCTCAACGCGGCCGGCCCGTCACTGGTCATCGCCTACGCCGTCTGCGGCTTCTTCGCGTTCCTGATCCTGCGCGCCCTGGGAGAACTGGTGCTGCACCGGCCCTCGTCAGGATCGTTCGTGTCCTACGCCCGCGAATTCTACGGAGAGAAAGCCGCGTTCATCTCCGGCTGGTTCTATTGGATCAACTGGGCCACCACCACCATCGTGGACATCACCGCCGCGGCCCTCTACATGAACTTCTTCGGCAAATATATCCCCTGGATGGGGGCCGTACCGCAGTGGGCGTGGGCGCTGATCGCCCTCGTCGTGGTCCTCTGCCTCAACCTCGTCTCCGTCAAGGTGTTCGGCGAGCTCGAGTTCTGGTTCGCCCTGATCAAGGTCGCGGCCCTCGTCGCGTTCCTGTTGGTCGGCACCTACTTCGTCATGTTCGGCACCCCCGTGGAAGGCCAGGAAGTCGGATTCAGTCTCATCACCGACAATGGCGGCCTCTTCCCCAACGGCCTGCTGCCCATGATCATCCTCATGCAGGGCGTGCTGTTCGCCTACGCCTCGATCGAACTGATCGGTACCGCCGCCGGTGAAACCGAAAACCCCGAAAGGATCATGCCCAAGGCCATCAACTCCGTGGTCTTCCGGATCGCCGTCTTCTACGTCGGCTCGGTCATTCTGCTCGCCCTGCTGCTGCCCTACACCTCGTATGAAAAAGGCGTCAGCCCGTTTGTGACGTTCTTCGGATCCATCGGTATCCAGGGCGTGGACGTCATCATGAACCTCGTGGTCCTCACGGCCGCCCTGTCCTCGCTGAACGCCGGTCTATACTCCACCGGCCGCATCCTGCGTTCCATGTCAGTGGCCGGATCGGCCCCGAAGTTCGCCCAGCGGATGAACAAGGCCGGCGTCCCCTACGGCGGCATCGCCATCACCGCCGGCGTCTCCCTCCTTGGGGTCCCTCTGAACTACCTGGTCCCCGGCCAGGCGTTCGAGATCGTCCTGAACGTCGCCTCTGTAGGCATCGTCGTCACCTGGGCCACTATCGTGCTCTGCCAGATCCAGCTCCAACGGTGGGCGGCCAAGGGCTGGCTTGAGCGCCCCTCTTTCCGGATGTTCGGCGCCCCCTACACCGGGTACCTCTCCCTGGCATTCCTGCTCGGCGTGCTCGTCATGGTCTTCATCGACTCCCCGATCACGCTGCTGGTGACCCTGGTGGCCTGCGCGCTGATGGTAGCCGGCTGGTACGCCTGCCGGAAACAGATCCACGACATCGCCGAAACCCGCGACGGCTTCACGGGCGCCGCGCCCGTGCTGGCCAACCGGACTTCAATTCGCTAATCGAACATCCCGGTGCCGACTAGTCCCACAACCCGACACACAACGTGAAAGCCTCCATGAGGCCACGAAACCCGCTCAGTCCCGGCCGAACTAGCACTCTGCAGGAACTCGACCCGCCAGCCGCAAACACAGGCAAGCCGCCGGCGTCGAACGACAGTTGCGAAGACGGCTGCTTCTTCTGTACCGGACCGGAAACAGACTAGGCACCACCAACCGTTCCGCTGGATTCAGTGGACATGCCATGCCCGCAAACCCAACCCAAGAAGACAAGTAATGATGAAAACGGAGTCTGCATCCACCATGACCGCAACCGACACGCACCCAGTTGAAGGCGACACCACCAAACCCCTGCAGACGGCCCCAGCGGCCATCTTGGACAACTTTAACGGCAGCAGCGCCCTCAAGTCCGCCGGCCACGTGATTGTTGATTCGCTCATGGCGCACGGGGTGGAACGCACCTTTGTTGTTCCGGGGGAAAGCTTCCTGGACGTCCTCGACGGGCTGCACGGCTCGGACATCGAGACCGTGGTCTGCCGGCACGAGGGCGGCGCCGCGTACATGGCCGAGGCCGACGGCAAGCTGAACCAGCGTCCCGGCGTCGCCATGGTCACGCGGGGACCCGGGGCAGCGAACGCCCACGTGGGCCTGCACACCGCCTGGCAGGACTCCACTCCGATGCTGCTCTTTGTTGGACTGATTCCGTTTGCGCACCGGGACCGCGAGGCGTTCCAGGAGTTCGACATCAAGGCGTGGTTCGACACGGGCGCCAAACGTGTGATGGTCCTCGACCACCCAGAGCGGGCCTCCGAGATTGTCGCGGAGGCAATGTTCGCGGCCATGAGTGGCCGTCCCGGCCCAGTGGTAGTGGGCCTGCCGGAGGACATCATCCGCGCACAGATTGATCCGGCCCTGCACCCGCCCATCCCGGTGGCCGGGGGCGGGATGAGCAGGACGGACGCTGGCGCTCTCGCCGAAGCCCTGGCACAGGCCAGGAAGCCGCTCTTTGTCACCGGCGGGAACGACTGGACCCAGGAAGCAGCCGTGGAGCTCACCCGGTGGCTCGAGAAGCACCATATTCCGGCCGCGGCGGAATGGCGCACGCAGGGGACCGTCTCCTTCGACTCCCCCAGCTATGTGGGACCGATCGGCTACGGCCGGCCCCGCCCCACCTACGATCTCCTGGAGGAAACCGATCTGCTCGTTTTCGTCGGGACGTTCCCAGGGGACGTGATCACTGACGGCTTTGTCTGCCGGCAAGACTGGAACAAGAAGAACTTCCTGGTCAGCATCGATCCCTCGCTGCGTGGCCGCTCCGGCCCGGTCTCCCGCCAGATTCTGGCCAAACCGGAGGCTTTCGTCCGGGATCTGGTCGACATCGACTTGCCGATCAAGGAGGAATGGAAGGCGTGGACGGCCCGGATGCGCGCCGAGCAACAGTCCTTCGCCAGCCTGCCGCCGTCGACACCCGGCGACGGGCCCGCGAAGATGGACACCCTGATGGCGAACCTCGTCCCGCTGCTGCCCGAGGATGCCCTGGTGACGTTCGGGGCGGGCGAGCACACTAACTGGGCGCACCGGTACTTCCCCACCCGGCGCTACGCCTCGATGATCAGCGCCCGGAACGGCTCCATGGGGTACTCGGTGCCCTCGGCGATCGCCGCCTCGCTGGCCAGTCCGGAGCGGCGGGTGGTCACCATCGCCGGCGACGGGGAATTCTTGATGAACGGGCAGGAGCTCGCCACGGCCGCCCAGTACGGAGCCACGCCGCTCATCATCGTGATGGACAACCAGGAGTACGGCACCATCCGCACCCACCAGGAACGCCACTACCCGTCCCGGGTGTCGGGGACCCAGCTGAAGAACCCCGACTTCGGCATGATGGCCCGGGCGTTCGGCGGATTCGGCATCAAGGTCACCGAGGACAAGGACGTGCCGGCCGCCCTGGAGGATGCCCTGGCCGCCATTGACCAGGACGGTGTGTTCGCCCTCGTCCACCTCGTCGTCGAACAGCGGGTCAGGGCCTACTAGATTGCGCCTGACTAGATCGCGGCCGGGACCTAGTAATACCGGGTTGCGCTATCAGTCCTAGTCGCCATTCGGCGCCCAAAGTCAACTGGTGGGAGCAACGGGTGGTTGGCGGGGTGCTTAGACGGGCGACCACACGCCGTCGGACGTGAGGACCGCACCGGCAGCCGCAAGCGTCGACCCGTCCCGCGGCTACTCCCCCGTCTCGCCGCCTATTCCCCCGTCTCGCCGTCTAGGGCTTCGCGGAGGAGGTCGGCGTGGCCGTTGTGCCGGGCATACTCCTCGATCATGTGGCACAGGATCCAGCGCAGGCTCGGTGCCGAACCGTCTTGCCACGGGCGCCTGGCCAACTGGTCCAGGCCGCCGCCGGCCAGGGCTTCCGCGACGCGGATCTGGGACCGATCCACCGCGTCCTGCCACAGGGTGCGCAGCTGGTCCGGAGTGTCCCCGGCGGCGGAATGCCATTCCCAGTCCGGGTTGGCCTTCCAATCCACGGTGTCGAACGGGGCCTCCCGGTCCCTCGCGTGCAGGGAATGGGAAAACCAAGCGCTCTCCACGTAAGCCATGTGCTTCAGCAGCCCGCCCAGCGTCATCGATGAGGCAGCGGTAGTGGCCCCGAAGCCGGCGGCGTCCAGTCCGGCGCACTTCCACGCCAGCGTGGCCCGCTGAAAGTCCAGGAAGCCCAGGAGGGTCGCGGCTTCGTCGCCTGCAAGGGGAGGTTCCGGGCGGCCCTGCTCGTCAACAATTGTCATGCGCGTGAGTCTAGCGGCGCGGCATCCGGCGGCCTTGTGCCGCGCCGGTGCAGTCCGCCGGCCCCGCCGGCCCCCCAGCCTCGAACTCGCCGGAAACTCTCCGCTTCGCCGGAACATTACGGCGAGCCGGCACCCTTCCGGCGACTTCGACGGCGGGCGTGGGCGACGGCGGGCGTGCGTGGGCGACGGCCGGCGTGGGCGACTTCGACGGCGGCATCCTAGCCCGGCGTGACAGCACCCGTCGCGGCCGTCCGCCCGGAAGACCGCGGCACCCGCACCGACCACATGGCGCGACGGCGGATGACGTACTCGGCCACCGCAACGTTGATCGCCCAGGCCGCCCCCAGGAGCACTGCCCGGGTCGGCTCGTCGGGCGGCCCCACCAGCAGTATCCACGGCAGACCCGTCAGCGCCTGCGTTCCCGCGGCGACGCCGATCGCGTAGCCCCGTGTCATCCACGCGCCGTGCTGCACAAAGTCCCGGCGCACAATCGCGGCGACTCCCAGGACGATGCTCGCTGCCATGGCCGAGCCGAAGACGAGCCGCAGGACGAAAAGCGCGGGCCCGTCGCCGGGCGGCAGCGGATAAAAGAGGGTCATCCACAAACCGGACAGGGCGGCCAGCAGGCCTGCCGGCGCCAGGATGCGGCCAGCCACCCGGTGCCAGCCGCGGCGTCCCCGCAGTGCAGGGAGGAATTGGAACGCCCCGAGCAGGCTGTAGATGGTGACGCTGAGAATGTGCGTCACCACAGGGACGGGCGAGGCGAAGAATCGGGCGTTCTGGGCAGTGACGACGGCGCCTCCGGTCAGTTCCGTCAGCCGCGCCGCGCCCGCGATCACCGGGATGAGGCTGAGAAGGATCAATCCGGCGGGCACGGGCCACTGCGGGCGGCGGCGGACACGGGGCACGGGGGCGCTGCTGGCTTGAGTAGTCACGGCGGTCCTTGGCTGGGAAGATCTGACGGCGGTAGTACATGGGCCGTGGTGTACGGCGTACACCTGATGCGACCACGCTAGGTGTACGGCGTACACTTGTCAACAGGGAAGCCGTAAGGGAAAGGTGGTCGGATGACCCAGCAAGCGGAGCGCACTCGCCGGATCCCGTTGAGCCGTGACCGCGTCCTAACTGCCGCCGTCGCGCTGGCCGATGAGGTGGGGATCGAGGCGCTGAGCATGCGCCGGCTGGCGCAGGAACTCGGCGTCGTGCCGATGGCGCTCTACAAGCACGTGGCCAACAAGGAGGAACTCCTCGACGGCATGGTGGACGCCCTTGTCAGCGAGATCGATCCTCCCGTCCGCGATGTCGGCTGGAAGAACGCCGTCCGTCTGAGGGTGCTCTCGGCGCGGCGGGCACTCCTGATGCACCCGTGGGGCCGACAGGTATTGGAGTCGCGCACCAACAAGACACCGGCCGTCCTTGGCTACATGGACTCGTTCATCGGCATGTTCCTGGCCGGCGGCTTCTCCGTGGACCTGACCCACCACGTCATGCATGCCCTCGGCAGCCGCATGTGGGGGTTCACCCAGGAGCTGTTCGACGACTCCGCCGGCGGAGACGCGGAGGCGCCAGCGGCTCTTCCGCCCGAGGCGCAGGCCGCCATGTTCCGGGAGATGGCCGAGCGGTATCCGAACATCCTGAAAGTCGCCACCGCCTCCGCGCACAAAGACTCTGCGGTGGGACAGGGGTGCGATGACCAGTTCGAGTTCGAGTTCGCCCTCGATCTGCTCCTGGACGGCTTTGAGCGGCTTCACCGCCAGCACTGGACCTCTAATCCGTAAAAACCCCTGCCCGGCAAAGGCTCCGACGCCGGCACGGTCCTAGCTGCCGCTAGTCCTCCAGGAACCGCAGCAGGTACGGGACAGCGGTCCGCATGGCCCGCAGGTCGCCGCCGCTGGCGGCCTGCTCGCCGAGGTAGTCGCCGTGGCTGCCGGGCACGATCATCAGGCGCGCCCCTGGAATGACTTGGGACATGCGGACGGCGTGTTCCGCACTGACGACGTCGCGGTCTGCGCTCAGCACCAGGGTGCGGGCCGTGATGCGGCGCAGGTCGTCGTCCGGCCAGCCGGGGAAGGTCAGGATCCGCTGGCGGTCCAGCTCGAACATTCGCTCGAGGTGCCCGGGCTCCGGGCTGAGCCGGCGGTCGGCGTCCTTGTACGCCTCCGGCATGTCATCGAGCGTGGCCTTCGCCATCCCGTCCCAGAACCCGTCGGCCACAGCGTCGCGGCTGACAAAGGTGGAAGCGGCGATGAGGCACCGCACGTACGCCGGATGCCGCATGGCCAGCGCCAGCGCGGTGTGGCCTCCGGCGCTGAACCCGAGCACATCCACGGACTTTACGTTGAGCTCATCCAGTACGGCTTTGACGTCCTCGGCCGAGTCTTCGGCGGTGAGCGGCCGGCCGGTGGCCGCAGTCCGGCCGTGGCCTTCCTCGTCGACGGCGATCACCTGGCGGCTCTCGGCCAGCAGCGCCGGGATGAGCCCAGCGAAGCTGGTCTCGATGGTGGAGCCTCCACCGGGGATCAGGAGCAGCGGCGGCTGGTCGGCCAGCGCGTGGCCATGGACCTCGTAGTACATGCGGAGGTCGCCGTTCGCCGCGTAACCGTGAGTGAATGCCACAGGGCATGTTACCGCCGCGCGGGCCGGGCTGAACAGGGGCTTTGCGAACGACGGCGGGAGATTCCCGCCGTCGTCCGCTTGCGTCGCAGGTCAGGCGTTGACGGACTCGGCGAGGATCGCGTCGACCTGGCCCAGCGCCTCCTTCATGCCCTCTTCCATGCCCATGGCGACAATCTTCTCCATCTGTTCCTCCGCCTCGAAGGTGGACAAGATGGTCATTCGGGTGCGGTCGCCGATTGGCTCCAGAGTCACAACACCGTGGATGGTGCCCATGTCCGCCACGGGGTCGCCGTTGTCATCCGCGAAGCCGTCGTCGAACTCAAGGCGGTGCGGCGCGTCAATGGCCGTGAACCGCCACCAGCCCCGGGCTTTCTCCCCCTCGGGCCCCGTCATGAAGTAGCTGGCCGCGCCGCCGGGGACAAACTCGTGCTTCTCGAAGGTGGCCGGCCATGTGGGAGGCCCCCACCAGCGCTCGAGCAGGCGCGGGTCTTCCCAGATTTGCCAGACGCGCCCGACTCCGGCGTCGAACTCGGCGACCACGGTGAGGCTCAGCGCCTCAAGATTCTTGACTGAACTGATAACCGTCATGACGAACCCTTCCTATCCTTCAGTTTTTCCTTCAGTTTTGTTGCTTTGCGTGTTCCTGGTGTCCTTTTTGCCTGTCTCCGTCTTGTCAGGTTCTGTGGTGGCTGTTTCGGCGAGCAGGTCTGCGATCCGGTCGGCCCGCTGCCGCCAGATGACCTCGTACTCGTCGAGCAACCGGCGGGCCCGCTGCAGTCCGTCGTGATTGGCCCGCACAATCTGCTCCCTTCCCCGCCTCTCCTTGGAGACAAGGGAAGCGCGCTCCAGCACCGCCACATGCTTCTGGACGGCCGCGAAACTCATGGCGTAGAGGGCAGCGAGCCCGGAGACCGAGTACTCGCCGAGAGTCACGCGTCGCACGATGTCCCGGCGGGTCGTATCGGCGAGCGCCTGGAACAGGCGGTCAAGTTCTTCGTCGCTAAGCTGGGCCCGGAGCTGATCTACAACCATTTGGTTGTAGAATAGTCCGGCCGTTTGGGGGTGTCAATGGGTGTCTTGAGGCCCGCTGCGCCGGCGAGTTCGCCCCGCCGGCCCATGCGCGCCAGGGCCCACGGCTGAGTTCGCCGGAAAGTCGCCGGCTCGCCGGAAGGTTCCGGCGACCTCGCAGAGTTCCGGCGACTTCGCGGATGGTGGCGCACGCCGCCCGCGCCGCGCCACGCCATGCCCTTCGCCCCGCCGGCCCATGCGCGCCAGGGCCCACGGCTGAGTTCGCCGGAAGGTTCCGGCGACCTCGCGGGGTTCCGGCGACCTCGCAGGGTTCCGGCGACTTCGCGGCACGCCGCCGCGCCACGCCATGCCCTCGGCCCCGCCACCGCCGCCGGCCCGCGACCCTCGGGGTGCCCCGACCCGTCGATGAAGGATAGTTTTAGGGCATGATGGCAAGCTACAGGTACGACGTCGAGGTCCTGCACCTCCTCGTGTCCCCGGCACACGCGTACTTCGGCCGCGCACGCGATGGTGCAGCCCAAGTCCCCACCACAGACGCGGACCGGGTGGAGCTGGTGGCCGGCAAGGGAATCGTCGGCGACCGGTTCTTCGGCAAGGCCGCCCACATGGACGCCGCCGTCACCCTGCTCTCAATAGAGGCCCTTGAAGCGATGGCCGAGGAGCTGGGAGTCGGGCCCTTCGACGCGCTCCTGACCCGGCGCAATGTGGTCCTTAGAGGCGCGCACCTCGCTCCCCTGCTCGGCCAGGACTTCGCGCTCGAATCAAGGGGAGACGTGGTCCGGCTCCGGGCCGGACGGCCTGCCCATCCCTGCGCCTGGATGGACCGGATGCTGGCTCCTGGCGCGCACGCCGCCATGCGCGGACGGGGAGGCGTGCGCTGCCAGCCGCTCTCGGACGGCCTGCTGAGCCGCGGGCCGGCCGTGCTGGTCAGCCCCGTGCCGCTCGACCCGGGACAGGCAGGCATCCCCACACTGCTGCGCCCGTCGCGGCTGCCCTAGCCAACACCCGCTGCTGTGGCCGACACTCGCTGCAGCAGCCGACACGCGCGGCAGCAGTAGTCACCGGCGCCCGAACTGGCTATTCCCGCCCGGGCTATTCGAGCCTGGGCTATTCCCGCCCGGATTCTTCCCGCTCTGACTATTGCCGTTCGGCGATTGCTTTCACGCTCTTCACGAGGCTGTCCCACATGCCCTTCGAGTGCTCGACATCCTCGGCACTTGCATTGTTGTCCTGCGAGAGCGTGAAATCTGTCGTACCGGACTGGTCCTCGAGCGTCCAGGTGAGCGTGTGGTAGTTTTCGGGCACATCCTCCTGGCCGCTCAGCGGGCTGAAGTGCGTGACGACCAGCCGTCGGCCGGGTTCGACCTCCAGGACGCTGCCCCTGTCCTCGTACGTCTTGCCGTCCCAAACGCCGCGCCACACGATGGGGCCGCCGACGGTCCAGTCGGTCACGACATCGGTGCCGAACATGAACTCCTTGATGGCGGCAGGGTCGGTGAGTACGGACCATACGCGTCCTGCGGGCGCCTCGATGGTGATGGTCGACGTCGCTACATATTTCCCAGTCATAGCTTTCCCTTCTGCCAGAATCGGCTTCTCCCGGAATCGGTCAGCGCCGGCAGCGCCCGGCACCGAGACTACTCCGCTGACCGAAACGTCCGTAAGCCGGTCCCGCCGCCGCGATACCCATTGTGCCGCTCCCGGCCCGCTCCCCTGCCGCTGCTTACGCCGGGTAGATGGCGATGGCGGCGGCCTTGATGACGAAGTAGACGGTCATGCCGGGGGTGAGGCCAAGGTCGGCTGACGCGGCCGGGGTGATGTCAGCCGAGAGGCCGCCGGCATGGACGCGGATCTGGTCACCGTGCGGCTCGAGGTCCGTGATTCTCACCGGAAATGAGTTCCGCGGACTGCCGTGCTCTTCGGTGAGGAACACGGACACGGCCGAGGGCGGAAACACCGCCACGCCGTCCTGCCCTGGAGCGACGGTGCCGTCGTGGTGGCCCGCGACCACCATCCCCTGGTCGGTGGTGACGCCGGCGTCGCTGACCGTGCCGGCCACCAGGTTCAGCCCGGCGAGGCCCGCGGCGAACCGGCTGCGTGGCTTTTCGAGGACGTCGCGGGTGGGTCCTGCCTCGCTGATCCGGCCGTCCTCGAGGACGATCACCCGGTCCGCCAGCATCAGGGCGTCCAGGATGTCGTGGGTGATGATGATGGCCCTGCGGCCGGCGAGGACGCGCTTGAGGAGCCGGCGGAGCAGCGGGGCCGCATGGATGTCGAGGGCGGCCATGGGTTCGTCGAGCAGCAGCAGCTCGGGGTTGGCGGCGAGGGCGCGGGCCACGGCCACGCGCTGGGCCTGGCCGCCGGAGAGCTGCCCGGGACGCCGCGAGGCGAGGTCCCCGGCGTCGACTTCGGTGAGCCAGTGCATGCCCGTTTCGCGGGCCGCGGCGCTGGACGCGCCGGCGCTGCGGGGCCCGAACGCGACGTTGTCCAGGGCGCTGAGGTGGGGGAAGAGGAGGGCTTCCTGGGCCAGGAGCGCCGTGCCCCTGGTGTGCGGTGCCCGCCAAATGTTCTTGTCAGCCGCCAGGTCGAACAGGACCCTGCCGCCCAGCACGGCCTTGCCCGAATCGGGGCGCAGCAGCCCGGAGATGATCGAGAGCAGGGTCGATTTCCCGGCACCGTTCGGGCCGAGGATGGCGATGGTCTCGGCCGGCCCGAGGCTGAGGGAGACCTCGAAG
This sequence comes from Arthrobacter sp. ES3-54, assembly GCF_029504395.1. Classification (GTDB taxonomy): domain Bacteria; phylum Actinomycetota; class Actinomycetes; order Actinomycetales; family Micrococcaceae; genus Arthrobacter. The sequence continues at coordinate 40,031 of NZ_JAQFIF010000018.1, read as the reverse complement.
CCCCGCGCCGCGAGCGTTGCGTCCAGCTCAAAGGTCACCGGAATACCCCTTCCGGTGCTGCTTCGACGCGCGGGCGCCGGTAGGAGAGTCCGACGACGGCGACCGCCACGGCGACCAGCAGGAGGGAGAGCGCGACGGCGGCGTCGGCGTCGGTTTCGCGTTGCAAATAGATCTCCAACGGGAGGGTGCGGGTGACGCCCTGCAGGCTGCCGGCGAAGGTCAGGGTTGCGCCAAATTCGCCCAGGCTGCGGGCGAATGACAACACGGCGCCGGAGGCCAGACCGGGCAGCACGAGCGGGATGGTCACACGGCGCAGCACAGTGCTCGGGCGTGCCCCGAGCGTCGCGGCGACCGCCTCGTATTTGTTGCCCGCGGTGCGCAGCGCGCCTTCGAGGCTGACCACCAGGAACGGCAGGGCGACGAACGTCTGGGCGAGGACGACGGCGGTGGTGGAGAAGGCGATCTGGATGCCGGCCAATTCGAGGCTTCTGCCCAGGAGTCCCTGGCGTCCGAAGGTGTAGAGCAGGGCGATGCCGCCCACCACGGGAGGCAGGACCAGGGGCAGCAGGACGAAGGCCCTCAGCAGCCGCTGGCCCGGGAACGGGCTCCGGGCAAGGACGAGTGCCAGCGGCACACCGAGGACGATGCAGGCGGCGGTGCTCGCTGCCGAGGTGCGCAGGCTCAGGCCGAGGGCAGTCAGTGAAGATTCGGAGGTGATCAGCGGGATGAACTGCGGCCAGTTGACCTTGGCCACCATGGCCACCAGCGGCAGCAGGACGAAGACTGCCCCTGCCGCCGCGATGGCGTAGATCCATGGCGGGATGCCGGTGTACCCGGTGCCGCTGCGTCGATTCATGCGGCCCTCTACGGGGTGCCGAAGCCGGCGTCGCTCAGGACTTTCTTGCCCTCGCTGCCGGTGACCGTGGCGATGAAGGCAGCGGCCAGCTCCTTGTTCTTGCTCGTGCCGACGGCGGCGATCGGGTAGGTGTTTACAGCCTGGTCCGACTCGGCGAAGGGAATGCCCTTAACCTTGTCGCCGGCGGTCTTGACGTCCGTGACATAGACCAGCCCGGCGTCGGCCTCACCGGAGGTGACCTTGCCTAGGACATCGGTGACCGAGGATTCCTCGCTGACCGGTGCCAAGGTGGTGCCGGTGGCATTTTCGACCGTTTCGGTCGCGGTGCCGCAGGGAACCTGGGGTGCGCAGACCACCACCTTCACGCCCGGCCTGGCCAGGTCCGCGAAGGTGCTGATCGACGCCGGGTTGGACGGCGGGACCGCGATCTCCAGGACGTTCGTGGCGAAGTTGGCCGGGGCACCGTGGGTCAGTTTCGCGTCGGTCAGCTTGTCCATGTTCTCGGCGTCGGCGGAGGCGAAGACGTCGGCCGGGGCGCCCTGGGTGATCTGGGTGACCAGGTCCGAGGACCCTGCGAAGTTCAGGGTGATCTTGGTGCCGGGGTGCTTGGCTTCGAAGTCGCTGGCCAGCTGGGTGAAGGTCGATTTCAGCGAGGCCGCGGCGAAGACGGTGATCGTTCGAGAAAGTTTGGGGGTCTCGCCGCCGGTCGAGGCGGTTCCTGTTGCGCCGGGCGCCCCGGAGGCGCAGCCTGCCAGGGCCGCGGTCAGGACGCCGGCGACCAGCAGCGCGGTGGCGAGTTTGCGGGGCGTGCTCATATGACGCTCTTTCCGTGGGGCGTTTCGATGATGACCGTGGTGGCCTTGACCACGGCGGTGGCGACAGATCCGAGTTCCAGGCCCAGTTCCCGGACGGCTTCGCTGCTCATCAAGGACACAACCCGGAAGGGACCGCACTGCAACTCAACCTGGGCCATGACTTTGTCCGCGGTGATGCCCGTGACCAGGCCGACGAACCGGTTGCGGGCCGAGGACCCCACCCGGGTGGGGTCCTCGGGAAGCTGGGCCTGGTCGCGGGCGAGATGGGCAAGCTCCAGACCGTCCACGGCCAGCCGCCCGGAGTCGTCCTTCACCGGGGTGAGGATCCCGTTCTCGGTCCAGCGCCGGACGGTGTCGTCACTGACCCCGAGAAAACGTGCTGCTTCTGATACGCGAATTTTCGGCATAGCTCCATAATCTCCTATTTGCGGAAAATATGGGCACTGTGATCCTCAAATCAGTAAACAAACTCCCCTCTGAGTGTCATCCGCGGTCTGGCGGGAGTCGCCCTGCCCTCGCTGAGGCGCTGCGTCTAGGCCAGGACCGTGTCGAGCTTGGTGAACGAGGTGCCCCAGCCGTCGCGCGTCATGTCCACAAATTCGGCGCTCCCGAAGGGGCCTTGGGTGAGGTGCAGCCGGGTCCGGCCGCCCAGGTCCTCGAACTCCAGCCGCATTTCGGTCCGGACGGGGATGCCGGCGTCGGGCTCCGCCCGCTGGGTGGCCACCAGGAGCGACGGCGGGTCGTAGACGGAGATCACGGCGTCGATTGGCCCCTCCTTGGCGACGCCGGCCTCCTCCCAGACCATGACCAGCTGCCACGCGCCCCCGACACGGGGCTCCACCACGATCCGGTCCCGGGGCGAGTCCACCCCTACGGGGCCGAACCAAGCGGCGAGCTGGTCCGGATCGGTAAAGGCGTCGAAGACCAGTTCGCAGGGAGCATCGAACTCCCTGGTCATAGTGAGGATGTGGGACTCATGGGTGTTCTGCTGCGTGCTCATTGCCTGGCTCCTGATTCTTGGGAACTTGCTGGATCTTCCGCAAATGCGCATCGAGACGACTGAAGCTGGCATCCCAGAAGCGCCTGTACTCTTCCATGTATTCGGCAACCTCGCGCAGCGGTGCGGCCTCGAGCTTCGAGGAGCGCCACTGCGCGTTCCGGCTCCGGGTGATCAACCCGGCGGCTTCCAGCACCTTGAGGTGGCGGGAGACCGCAGGGAGGCTGATGTCGAAGGGCTCGGCCAGCTCATTCACGGTGGCCTCGCCCTCAGCCAGCCGGGCCAGGATGGCCCTGCGGGTAGGGTCGGCGAGTGCCGAGAAGATCAGGCTGAGCCGATCCGTTGGCATCTGGGTTGCGCGCCCTTCGTATTTAACACTCCCGCTAATTAACCGATGTGTTAAATATGCTCCTGCGACCGCCCGCGCGTCAAGGGATTTCTGCTCCCGCCTTCATGCACACAGTCTCTCGATTTCGGCGCGGACCCGGCCCATAATCGGGGGTATCCAGTCAACGTTCTGCCGAGAGGAGCCGGCTGTGGCCACTACAACCTTGCTGGCAGGGATAAGGTATGCGGCCGCCGCTCTCTCGATAGGTGTGGTTCTTCTCGCTGGGGCCAGCTGCTCCTACGACAATCCAGCAGAAACCACGAAGATCACGCCGGCGACCAACGGGATCAATACGGTGGTCGGTGCGATGAAGCTGACGGACATGCTCATCCTTTCCCACGGCGCGGACCAGCCCGGCCGGATCATCGGAACCGTCTTCAACACGTCCTCAACGGACGCGATCGTCACCATAACAGGGGCAACAGGGCCGAAGGTATCGATTCCGGTCAAGGCCAACGGGTACACCTCCCTGGCCCAACCGCCGGCCATGATGCTGGACCCCACGGCGGGACCCCCCGGCTCCATGGTCACGGTCCGCGTCAGCGAAGACGCCACAGGCACGTCCGCCGATGTACAACTCCCGGTCCTCGACTCCACGCTGCCCGAATATCAGTCCTACATGCCCGCGGCGCCCGGCTCCCCATCAACCACACAACCCGGGAGCACAGCTTCGCCGGGCACACCCGAGACCAGTCCGTCCTCGTCCAGCCCCTCCGCCAGCCCCAGTCCCACCCACTGAGCCCGGTCCCAGCCCGCTGAATGCGCTCACAAACGCCGGGAGTATCCGTTGAACTGTGGATCCACAGTTCAACGGACACTCCCGGCCATGGCAGAGCGATCACTCTTCAGCGAGTTCCCGGAGGCCGTTAGGGAATGGCCGCGACGACGTCGATCTCGACCAGGAAGTCCCCCAGAAACGATCCCACCGTGGTTCGCGCAGGGTAGGGAGCCTCGATGAACGCTGCGTAGATGGCGTTGAACCCGTCAAAGTCCCGTCCCGGGTGGTGCAGATGCACGGTTGCCTTGATCACGTGGGAGAAGTCCAGGCCGTGCCCGCCAAGGACGGCGGCCAGGTTCTTCATGGTCTGCGCGGTCTGTTCTTCAATGGTGGTGCCGACGGTTTCGCCGGTGTCCGGGTGGTGCGGCGTCTGGCCGGCAGCGTAGAGGAACCCGTTGGCGGCGATGGCCTGGGAATAGGGGCCCGCCGGGCTGGGCGCGAGGTCGGTGCTGATCTGCTGTCGCGGCATGGAGCTGTGTCCTTTCAGGCGGCCGGCCTGCTGGCCGGCCCGAATTGCTGATGGTCGATGGCTGTTGTTCTAGAGGACCTTTGAGAGAAAGGCCTGTGTGCGTTCGTGCTGCGGGTTGCCCAGTACATCGGCCGGGGCCCCGCTTTCGACCACGACTCCCTGGTCCATGAAGACCACCTGGTCGCTGACCTGACGGGCGAAGCCGAGCTCGTGCGTCACCACCACCATGGTCATCCCGGCCTCGGCCAGGGACTTCATGACGTCGAGCACCTCGCCCACCAGCTCCGGATCGAGCGCCGATGTTGGTTCGTCGAAGAGCATGAGCCGGGGTTTCATGGCCAGTGCGCGCGCAATCGCGATCCGCTGCTGCTGCCCGCCGGAGAGCTCCTGGGGGTAGGAGTGCCCCCTGTCGCCGAGTCCGACGCGGTCCAGCAGGGTCTGTGCCTCGGCGGTGACCTCGCTCCGGGGACGGCCCAGGACATGAACGGGCGCTTCCACGATGTTCTCCAGCACGGTCATGTGCGGGAACAGGTTGAAGCGTTGGAACACCATTCCTGCGGTCCGTCGCGAGCGTGCCGTCTGCCGTTCTTTCATCTCGTAGAGCCGTCCGTTGCGCTCGGCGTAGCCGACCAGCTGTTCGTCCACGTACAGGCGTCCGGCGTCGACCTTTTCCAGGTGGTTGATGCAGCGCAGGAAGGTCGTTTTTCCGGAACCGGACGGGCCGATCAGGCAGGTCACCGAGCCGCGTTCGACCCTGAGATCAATGCCCTTGAGGATTTCCGTTGAGCCGAAGCTCTTGCGGACGCCCTGGGCTTCCACCATGGCGGTGTTCATCGTATTGTCCTTGTCTTTGACCGGGTCATTGAACGGGTCTTTGAACGGAAGTTCCGTCGCGGCGCTGCGTCGAAGCCGCGGCCATAGCGCCGTTCAAGTTTGGTTTGGAAGAAGCTCAGGATGGTTGTCATCAGCAGGTACCAGAGGCTGGCGACAATAAGCAGCGGGATGGTTTGGTAGTTGTTGGAGTAGATAATCTGGGCCGAATACAGCAGGTCCGAGATCGCCAGGACGCTGACCAGGGCCGTGCCCTTGAGCATGGAAATGACCTGGTTGCCGGTTGGCGGGAGGACCACACGCATCGCCTGGGGAAGAATGACCCGGCGCATGAGCTGGCTGCTGTTCATCCCCAGGCCCCGGGCGGCGTCGTACTGGCCCTTGTCCACCGAACCGATGCCGCCGCGGATGATCTCGGCCATGTAGGCGGCCTCGTTCAGGGACAGTCCCAGCAGCGCGGCGCCAAGGGGCGTGATGAGCACATTGGCCGATCCCAGGACCAGGGAGGGTCCGCCGAGGGGAAGACCGAATGCGATCACCGGATACAGGGCGGCAATGTTGAACCAAAAGATCAGCTGCACCAGCAGCGGTGTGCCGCGGAAGAACCAGATATAGCCCCGGCTGATGGTGCTCACGATCGGGTTTGCCGAGAGCCGCATGACCGCCAGGACCGTGCCCAGCGCGATGCCGACGCTCATGGACACCACGGTCAGGAGGACGGTCAGCCCGGCTCCGGCCATGATCTGCGGGGCGAAGAGATAGGAGACGACGACGTCCCAGTGGTACCGCTGGTTCACCGCCACGTCCCAGGCGGCGCTGAGCGCGACCAGGATGAGGACGACGGCGATCGCGAGCCGGAGCGGGTGCCGGAGCGGCACCACCGGGATGGATTCGCCCGGCGCCGCCGGCGTGACCTGGCGGGTGGCGGGGAGGGAATGTTGTTGCTGCACGGTTGTCACCTCCTATTGGGCGAAATTGACGCGGGCGTCGGCGATCGCGCTGGACTCAAGGCCGTACTTCCCGAGGACCTTGAGGTAGGAGTCAGTCTGGATGACTCCGGAGAGCGCAGCGGAGACGGCTTTGACCAGGCCGGAGTCCTTGGGCATGCCCACACCGACCGGTGTGAAGTCATATTTTGAGGCGATCTCGATCTGGGGGTTCTGGGTGGCGGCGAAGTTCAGGATCGGTGAATCCGCCAGTACGGCGTCCAGCCGCCCGCTGCTCAGGGCCGAAATGGCCTGCCGCGTGTCCTGGAACTCGCTTCTCTGGATCGTTTCCTTACCGCCCGCGGTGCAGGCTTTGTCGTACTCGGGGACGTTGACCGTGAGCTGGTAAGACCCGGTCAGGAGGCCCACCTTCTTCCCGCACAGGGCGTGCTGGTCGGCGATCCCCTGCGGGTTCCCCTGGGCCACGGCAATGGAGTTGCCCATTTGCATGTAGTCGACGAAGTCCAGGACCTCCATCCGCTTTTCCGTGGGGGTCATTGAGGAGACGGTTATGTCGTACCGGCCCGCGGCAATCCCCGGGATGATGGAGTCGAAATTGGCCACCTGGATCTCCACCTTCACGCCCAGGGCCTGGCCGAGGAGGCGGGCGATGTCCGGGTTGGTCCCGGTCATGTCCTGGGTTCCCGCACGGTAGAACTGTGTCGGGGGCTCGTTGGTGGGAATGGCGACGCGCAGTACCTTCGTGGATTTGATCGATTCCGGGAGCAACGCTGCCGCGGCATCGTTGACCGCGAGGGCAGGAACCCCGGCGCCGGACCCTGCGGAGTCTCCCGACGGCGTCGACTGTGTCGACTGTGAGGTGGCGGTGCTTGGCGCGCAGGCGGTGGCCGCCAGGAGTAGTCCCGCAGTGGCCATGACGGCGGGGATGCCGCGTTGAATGCGCTTCACGCAAGCGGGTGCTGCGGGGGTCTTCATCAGGGGGTCCTCAGATCGGAGTAGGCCAGCTGGGCCGGGGGAATTTCGGGGGGAAGGGTGCGGGCGAAAGCCTCGCTGCGGTGCCGAATCAGGTCCCGGCCCTCGTCGCGCAGCTCCTGGATGGTGGATACTCCGAGCAGCATCATGGTGCGCGTCATTTCCGCCGCCAGCAGCTTCAGGACATGGGCAACGCCTGCCTGGCTGGCGGCGGCAAGCCCATACAGGTAAGGGCGGCCGATCGAGCACGCGTCGGCGCCGAGGGCAAGGGCCTTGACGACGTCGGATCCGCGGCGAATGCCGCCGTCGACGATGATTTCAACCCGGCCGGCCGTCGCCTCGACGATTTCGGGCAGTACGTCCAGGGCCGAGGCCATGTGGTCCAGCTGCCGGCCACCGTGGTTGCTGACCTGGATGGCGTCGATGCCGATGTCGGCTGCCAGGACGGCGTCCCTGGGGTTGACCATACCTTTGAGAATGATGGGACCGTTCCACCGCTCCCTCAGATCCCGGATGTCGTCCCAATCCGTCGGCTCATAGGATCCCGCCAGCAGCGTCCGCCACATATCGGGGGTGCTGGAGAGCGGGCCGTCGGGAATTTCCGCGTCCAGGTTCGGGAAGGCGATCGCGTCGTTGGCCAGGAAGCCTAGGGCCCAGCGGGGGTGCAGCGCCCCTTCGATGACGGTCTTGGGCTTGATTGACGGCGGGGCCGTGAATCCATTGCGGTAGTCGCGTTCCCGGTGGCCAATGGCACGGCAGTCGACGTTGACCACAAGCGCCTCGTACCCGGCGTTCGAGACCCGGTCCAGAACAGCCTGCAGGAGGCCCTTGTCCGCCGTGGGCTCGAGGTTGAACCATCGCCGCAGCCCGGGGGCTGCGGCGCTGACGTGCTCCATGGTGGTGGTGCTCAGGTGTGCCAGCCCGTAGGGGACGCCGGCGTCGAGGGCCGCGCGGGCCACGGCCGTCTCGCCGTCGGGGTGGAACAACCTGGTGCCGCCGGTGGGGGACAGCGTCAGCGGCATCGCAACCCGGCCGCCCAGGATGGTGGAGCTGAGGTCCAGGTGCTCCACCGATCCCCACTTCGGAAGGAAGGTCCAGTCATCAAAGGACGACCGGTTGCGCTGCAGGGAAACCTCGTCCTCGCCGCCGCCCTCGATGTAGTCGAACACGCTGCCGGGAAGGCGCTTGGCAGCCAGTTTCCGCATGTCCTCAACGCTGTAGCACCTCCGCGACAGCCGCTCCGCCACTGTCCGGGCCGGCCCTTGGACCGCCGCCAGTGACTTGATGTCTTTGATTCTCATTTCGCGTCCTTTATGTCTTGCGTGTATGTCCTGCGTGGAATCTTCGGTCAACTGCGTCCCTCAATGGTGACGAAGATCTCATCCCGCCTACATGTTGATTCCTCCAAAAGAATCGACGTTGGCCTGTGATATCGTCCACATATGGATGCAGGGGAACAGGCTGTTTCTGAGCTCGACCAGAACGCCGCGGCGGTGCGGTTGTCGGACTGCATCCAGCTCATGCAGGCCGATCTGGTGCATGCCAATCCCGCGCCGGAGAATCTCGCGCATGCCGTCTCGGACGTCCTCATGTATGACCCGCTGGACGAATGGACGAGCATCGAGGACCGGATCATCCTGGCCGTCGGGCTGAGCTGCGGCTCGCCGGATTTTGACCAGCTGCTGCACCGGGCGTCCAACAGCAACGCGGCCGCAGTGATCGTCAAGGCGCACGGGGCGTCCCTGGAGCAGCTGCGGTCCGCCGCGGTCCGCCACAGCCTCGCGGTCCTGGTCGCACCGGACAACGCTGATTGGACGCGGCTGGTGGCACTGGCCCGGGCGTCCGTTATGGGCGCGGCCGTGGATTCCGTCTCAGGGGTCCGGCTCGGGGATCTCTACGCCTTCGCCAACGCTGCCGCGTCCATCACCAGCGGCGCGGCGAGCATCGTTGACCCGCTCGGACGGGTGCTTGGCTATTCGACCCTGCCGGGCCAGCCCATCGACGATTTGCGGCGCGTCACCACGCTTTCCCTGCAGGAGATCACACCGCCTGCCTTCGACGCGGATTTCAAGATCGTCTATGCGTCCGGGAGTGCGGTGCTGATCCCCGCAGCAGATGATGAGATGGCCCGCCTGGCCCTCGCCGTGAGGGCCGGCGGTGAACTGCTCGGCTCGATCTGGATCATCGATCCCGGCGACGACAAGCGGCAGACAGCCCTGGAGGCGCTCAACAGGATGGCGCCGCTGGCAGGGCTCCACATGCTCCATGCCCGTTCGGCGTCCGATTTTGGCGAACGCCGGAACGGGGACTTGATTCGAACGCTGATGGACGACACCGTCCACGCGTCCTTTGCCGCCGCCCAGCTCGGGCTCGAAGCCACCCCAGGGCTCGCGGTCGCGGCCTTTTCAATCAACCGCCCCGAATCCGGGAGCCTGGAGTCGGTGCGTGAAATTCACCGGCTGCTGCACCTGGTCACAACGGTTTGCAACATCCAGTTCAAGACGAGCCACACCGCCCTCATTGGCTCGGTGGTCTACGCCCTTCTGCCCTGCGGGGGAACCAGCCCCAGGGCCGTGCACCGGCGCGTAGCCCAGGAGATCGGGGCGTACGCCCACACGATCAGCTCCTACCCGATCATCGCCGCCGTCGGCGGCATCGCACCCCGCTTGGAAGACCTGCCCCGCTCCAGGGCTGAAGCGCTGCAAACGCAGCAGTATCTGCTCCACCGGCACACGGCAGTTCCGGGCGATACTGGCGGCTCTGCTGCCGGGCTTTTCGAGGACCACCGGATCCCGCTGAACCTCTTGAAAGTCGGGGCATTCATCGAGGACAACGGGCTTGCGGACTTCGACGACATCGCCAGGATCCAGGCCCGCGACGCCGACCAGCAGACCGACTATCTGGAGACCCTGCGGGCCTACCTGACGTCGAACGGAAATATTTCCGCGATGGCCGCACGACTCCACGTGCACAACAACACTGTCCGCTACCGGGTGGGGCGCCTGGCCAAGGACTTTGACCTCGATCTGGGCGACCCGCAGCAGAGGCTCTGGCTCTGGCTGCGCCTGACCACCATGGACCTGGCTCCCAAGGCTGCACCGACGGCGCCGGAGTAGGAAAAAGGACAGCGCCAGATAGAGAGCCAGGGCAGACGGGCGCCGGTGAACACCGGCCTCCGTCTGCCCTGCGGCCACTTTGGCTCTGGCTACGAGAATCGTCCCGGCCGGAAGGTGGCCAGCATCGGGTGCTTCGTGCCGGTCATGATCTCGCCCGCGAGAAGTTCGCCTGCGATGAGGCCGAGCGTGGCGCCCGAGTGTGTGAAGGCCACGAAGCAGCCGGGCACCTGGCCGAGTTCTCCGAGGACCGGCTCGCCGTCGCCAGGGATGGGCTTGTAGCCGATCTTCCAGGAGGCCGGCTTGACCTCGGGATTTCCGGCGATCAGCTTGGATGCTTCATCGGCGAGTTCCTGGACCACATCATCGGGGATGCTGAAGGAGCCATCGGCGTGTTCGGTAATGTGCCCTTCATACCAGTCGTGGTCCAGGGCCAGGGTGCCGCCGGGGTTGGGCCGGACGGCGGCCCGCGGGGTGTTCAGCACGGCCTTCAGCCCGTGGTCCACGGGTTTGGTCAGCACCAGCATGGAGACCGGGGAACCGTTTGGGATATCGACGCCGAGAGGTGCGACGACGGCGGGCGTTGCGGCACCGCAGGCCACAAGGACAGCATCTGCCTCGTAGGTTTCGCCTGCGGCCGTCTCAACGCCAGTTGCCCGGCCGCCGTCGACAGTAACGGACGCCTTGCCGGCGTTGAGTACGAGTTCGCCGCCCAAGGCGTGGAATTCCTCCATCAGGAAGTCCACCAAGTCGGGCAGGCTGACCCAGCCCTCACCGGGATTGAAGATGGCCTTCTCCGGCACGGCGCCCGGATCGATGCCGGGGGTCGTTCCGGAAATCCCTTCCGGTGCCAGGAGCTTGGAGTCGTAGCCGATTGATTTCTCATACTGGTGGCGGGCTTCGGTGGCTGAAGCTTCTCCGGCGGAGTTCCACATGAGGCCCCCGCCGAACTGCAGCCAATCCCTGCCCGGGTCGGCGGCAAAAAGGGTGCGGTAGCGGTCCACGCCCGCAACCCGCAGCTGGTGGTACGGGGTGGAGCGTTCTCCGGCGGAGTTCAGCCACGACAGGGACCGGCCGGTGGCTTCGCTGGCCAGGCCGCGTTCGGTCAGCAGCACAACCGAGGCGCCGTCGCGGAGCAGGTGAACGGCGGTGGAGACGCCGAGGATACCGCCGCCGATGACGGCGACGCGCTTGGCGGAAACAGCGGAGGACATATGAACTCTCTTTCTCAGGAATTGATGGGGCACGCGCGGAGCGGAATTCAGGCGAGGGCGTGGATTTCTTCGATGACCTTCAGGACGTCCAGGGACTCCGAGGCAGTTACCGGAAGCGGGCCCTCGCCACGGAGGGCAGTCGCGAGCTCGGCATAGAACAGCGGATAGGCACCGGGAACAGGTGCGATGGGCTGCTGGTCTCCGTCGATACCCAAGGTCCCCCAATGGGTTTGGGGATCGATGCCGTAGGCGGGATCCGACGGCGTCATGCCGGCGGCGAGGGCCGGTTCCTGGCCGTCCAGGCCCCACTTCGTGTAGCCGGCTTGGGAGCCGAGGACATGGAACCGGGCCCCGACCTGCGCTGCCTTGCCGTTCATCCACAACCGTGACCGGACCCCGGATTCGTGGAGCAGGGACACGAAAGCCTCAGTGTCGGCGCCGTCTGGATGTCCGTGGTTGGCGGTCTCCCCGTAGCTGTCCGCTACCGGGCCGAAGAGCTGGATGGCCTGGTCGATCAGGTGGGCGCCGAGGTCGTTGAGGATGCCGCCGCCGTCGGCCAGAGCGGCGGTGTCCCGCCAGTTCCCGAAGCCTTCCGGCCGCCACCATTCAAAGCGCGATTCGAAGCTGCGGACCTCGCCGAGCGCTCCTTCCCGGACAAGCTTCTGAAGCGTCAGGAAGTCGGCATCCCAGCGCCGGTTCTGGAAAACCGTGAGCTGCACGCCGGCGTCCGAGGCCCGGGAGATGAGCTCCTTGCCCTGTGCGGATGTGGTGACGAACGGCTTGTCCACCACCACGTGCAGGCCGTGGGCGATGGCTGTCGCCGCCAAGTCGAAATGCGTCGCCGGCGGCGTACCGAGGACCACGAGGTCCAGGTCCCCGGCGAGGGCGAACAGTGCCTCCGGCGTCGGGACGATCCGGGCGTGAGGGTAGAGCTTCGCCGCCTCGGCGAGGCGGTCCGGATCCGCCGTGACAATAACGTCCAGCGAGTAGTCGGGATCGGCCGCAATCAGCGGTGTATGGAAGACCTTGCCCGAGATCCCGAACCCGACGACGGCGGTGCGGATCGGTGCCGCTGCGGTGTTTCCCTTCAGGGTCTCCATCAGAGCACTTCCGAGAGGAAGCGCTGGAGGCGTTCGCTTTGAGGGTTGTCGAAGAGGTCTGCAGGCGTGCCGGACTCGACAACTTCGCCTTCGTCCATGAAGACCACCTGGTCGGCGACTCTGCGGGCGAATCCCATCTCATGGGTGACCACCAGCATGGTCATGCCGCGCCGACCCAGGCCTGCCATAAGGTTCAGCACGCCCTTGACCAGTTCCGGATCCAGTGCGCTGGTGGCCTCGTCGAAGAGCATGACCTCCGGTTCCATGGCCAGGGCACGGGCGATCGCCACGCGCTGCTGCTGTCCGCCGGAGAGATCCCTGGGCCGGTGGTCGGCGCGTTCGGCAAGGCCTACCTCGGCGAGGCGGCGCCGGGCGCGTTCCCTGGCTTCGGCCTTGGGCATTCCCTTGACGCTCCAGAGTGCCAGGGCCACGTTCTCGAGGGCCGTGTGGTCGGGAAAGAGGTTGAAGTGCTGGAACACCATGCCGATACGGCTGCGCAGGGTGTCCGGTTTGACCGCCAGTGCGCTCTCGCCGGCGAGGACCACATCCCCGCTCTTGGGTTCGTGTAGACGGTTGACGCCGCGAAGGAGGGTTGACTTGCCGGAGCCCGAGGGCCCGATGATGCAGGTGGTGGTGCCTGGGGCGACGCTGAGGCTGACATTGCGCAGCACCTCGATGTCGCCGTAGGCCATGGTCAGGTTTTTCAGTTCCAGGCTGGAGCCGTGGAAGGTCACGATGTCCGGAGCTGTGTTGTTGGTGTTGCTGGCGCTGGCGCTGGCGCTGGCGCTTGCGGTGTTGCTTGCGAGGCTCATGTGTTGCTCCCGGTGGTCAGCGGTGAGGCCGCGTCGAGTTCTTTGACTTCTTTTAGCCCGCTGCTGGGCGCCGCGGGGCGGCGCCGGCCGGTGCGGAAGCGGTTGTCGAAATAGTTGACCAGGTGGGTCAGGGGAACCGTGATCGCCAGGTAGAAGATGCCGGCCATGACCAGGGGCGAGAGGTTGCCGGAGAGGACTGCGGCGTCCTGGCCCACGCGGAAGAGTTCCCGTTCGCTGACCAGCAGGCCCAGGAAGTAGACCAGCGAGGAATCCTTGACGATCGCGATGAACTGGTTCACCAGCGCCGGCAGGACGCGGCGGACACCCTGCGGGACCACCACCAGCGCCATGGACTTGGCGTAACTCATGCCCAGTGCGCGGCAGGCCTCACCTTGGCCTTTGTCGACGCTCTGGATACCGGCGCGGAAGATTTCGCCGATGTAGGCGCTGGCGATCAGGCTCAGGGCGATGATCCCCAAGGGGTAGGGCGAGGGGCCGAAGATCGACTGGCTAAAGCGGGCGAAGCCCTGGCCAATCAGCAGGATGGTGAGGATGGCCGGGAGTCCTCGGAATAGGTCTGTGTAGATCCGGGCCGGGACGCGGAGCCATCGCGAAGGGGATATCCCCATCACCGCGACCACCATGCCGAGGGCAACGCCGATAATCGTTGCTGCAATGGAGATGATGAGGGTGTTGAGGAGACCGACTCCCAGAAGCTGGGGCAGGACCTCGGCCATTGCGCCGAAGTCGAAGAAAGTGCGGGTGATGGTGCTTAACCAGTCCATGGTTGCTCTCAGACGTAGGTAGCTTGTGGATCCCGGACGGGCCGCGCGGTGCGGCCCGCCCGGTCATGTGGCAGTCGGGCAGGTGCCGGACGTGTGCCTTACGGTGCTTGCGGGGCCGTTTACTTGCTGGGCGTCGGGCTTGCCGTCTGCTCGGCCTTCGGCAGGTACTGCTCGGGCATCGGGGATCCCGGGAACCACTTCTGGTACAGCTTCTTCCAGGTGCCGTCCTCCATGGCTGCGGCCAGGCCCTTGTTGAGGGCATCCTTGAAGGCGGTCTTCCCCTTTGCCAGGGCGAAGCCGGCGGGAGCATCGAATGACGGGATGTCCGCGGCGCTGACCAGTCCGAACTGGTCCTGATAGGCCTTCGCGGCCTCGTAGTCCAGGAAGTGAGCATCGACAGATCCGCTGTTCACCGCGGAGATTGCGGTGTTGTTGTCCGGGAAGCGCACCAGGTTCGCGGAGGTGAAGTTCTTGACAGCGTAGGCCTCCTGCAATGTTCCCTGCACGACGCCGAGGCGCTTCCCGCCGAGCCCGTCGGCGCTGGAGATGCCCGACGTCGGCTTGGTGATGACGGTCAGGTAACCGGCCAGGTAGCCGTCGGAGAAGTCAACAGTCTGCTTGCGCTTGTCGGTGATGCCGATCGCCGCAACACCGGCGTCGAACTGGCCGTTAGAGACGGCCGCGAGCAGGCCGGAGAAGTCCTGTCCGGTGAAGACGACCTTGTCGACTCCGGCGCGGTGGGCGACGTCTTTGAAGAGTTCGACGTCGAAGCCGGTGAAGTTGCCCTGGGCGTCGGCGAAGGTATAGGGCTTCGAATCACCCAGGCTGGCAACGCGGATGGTGCCGGCCTCGATCAGGCCGTAGGGGTTGTCCGCCGGCGCGGATGAGGCGGATGAGCTACCACCGCAGCCGGACAGTGCCAGCACCGCGGCAACAGCAGCGGCGATGAGCGCCGCGGGGCGCATTTTGTTTCCTGTGTTCACAGCGTTTCCAATCGTGGGAGTGAGGGGCGGGGCAGGCGGGCAGTGGGCCCCATTGATGCGGGACTTTGTCGATGGGTGTCTTGCTGAGTCCGGTCTCAGTGCCTAGGATTGAGACCGGACTCACATCGATTGCTAGAAATGTAATCGAAGCCACATGAGGCGTCAAGGGTCCGCTACGAAAGGCCGTAATGAATAGTGATGCTTCCCGGCGCCGCGATGTCACTGTCGCCGACGTCGCAAAAGCCGCCCAAGTTTCCAAGGCCCAGGCCGCCCGCGCCCTGGGCAACTACGGTGCCGTGAGCGACGACGTGCGTGAGCGGGTGCTGGCTGCCGCCGAAGAACTGGAGTACCGGCCCAACGAGCTCGCCCGCAGCATGAACACGGGGAAATCGCACACCATCGGGGTGGTGGTCGGTGACATCGAAAACCCCCATTTCGGCCTGGCCACACGGGGCATTACGGACACCGCCAAGCGCAGTGGCTTCAACGTCATCCTTATCAACACGGACGAGGACACCGAGGCTGAAATCGACGCCGTCAGGGTGCTCCTCGACAAGCGCGTTGACGGCCTGATCGTGGCGCCGGCGTCCTCCGTGGAAACGCAACATTTACGACGCGTTCACGAATCCGGCCGTCCACTGGTCCTTCTGGACCGCAAGGCGCAAGGGCTCGACGTCGATACCGTGGCGGTGGACATGGAGGACATCTCCCATGAATCCACCAGCTATTTACTCAAGACCGGCCACCGGAGGATCGCATTCGTCTCCACCCTCAAGACAGCCGGGCCGTACCACGACGGCATGCAGTTGGACTCGTCCCAGATTTCGGACCGCCGCGACGGCATGAAACGCGCGTTCGATGAGGCGGGGCTGGATCTGCCCGTCGATCTGATCCGCCTCAACGCCGGCGCCGACGAGTCAATCAAGAAGATCACCCGAGAGCTGGTGCAGCGCCCGGACCCGGCGACCGCGATCATCGCCTCCGACGGGTTAATCGGTCTCAGCGTGGTCGAAGCGATCCACGAGCTTGGCCTCTCGATTCCTGATGATGTTTCCTTCCTCATGTATGACGACTTCGCCTGGACGCGCCTGACCACTCCCCCGCTTACGGTCATCGCGCAGCCCGTGTACGACATGGGCGTCGCGGCCGCGTCGGCCCTGATCCGGCAGATCGAAGGCCGGAAGGCCCCTGCGGCCACACCGGTATTCACGGCCGAGCTGATCCGCCGCGGCTCGGTCGCGGCCCCGCGCGCGGTCAGCGAAGACACCTGATCCGCCCGCTGCCGTTCCCGGATGACGCTGCGAGCCGCCCTCGGTCACAGAACAGGGCTTAATTCTCTGGCGCGGTGCCGGGCCGAGGGGTTCAGTGAACTCATTCACTGAAGTGCACGGAACGTTAGTGCACGGAACGTAAGTGCAATATGGCGGAGGGAGCGTGGTCCCTGTGGGCGGACCGATCCGGCTGCTGGAATCGGGCAACCCTCATGGGGGGCCCATGGTAGCGAGCACAGATCCGTCATGGAACTGACGGTCGTCGTCTTTGTCACCGCCGCCCTGTTCGCGTGGGCGCTGGTTTCGGTGCGGCTGGAGCAAGCGGACCTGACCGCTCCTATAGTGTTCACCGCCCTCGGCGCGGCTCTGGCCTGGTTCGGGCTGGTCGACGGATCGTCTCCCCCGGCGAGTGTCACCCCGGTTGTCGAGGTCACCCTGGTGTGGGTGCTCTTCTCCGACGCCGCCCGCCTGCCCCTCCAGCAGCTGCGCCGGGACGTGGGCCGCTATGTGCGGCTCCTGGGAGTCGGCCTGCCTCTGACGATTGTGTTCGGGTGGGTCCTGGCCGCCTGGTTCTTTCCCCAGTTCGGACTGTGGCTGGCCCTCCTGGTCGGCGCTGCGCTGGCCCCTACCGACGCCGCACTCGGAATACCTGTGGTGACGAATCCGGCAGTGCCTTCGCGGATCCGCCAGCTGATCACCGTAGAGAGCGGCCTCAACGACGGCATCGCAACCCCCGTCGTCATGTTGGCGATCGCCGGCGCGGCTGCCGCAGCAGGCCTGGAGAGCGCCCCCGGTCCCGGCAGCGCGGCCGTCGAGCTGCTCATTGGCGCCGGCGTCGGCGCAGCGGCCGGCGCCGCGGGCGGCTGGCTGCTGCAGCTGGCCCGCCGGCGCGGGACCGCAACCGAGGACTTCGCCGGCATCGGAGTGCTTGCCCTGAGCCTGCTCGCCTACAGCTCCGCTCTCGCCGTGGGCGGCAACGGATTCGTCGCCGCGTTCTGCGCGGGGCTGGCGTTCGGCACCTGCGCCGGGGAACGGGCGCCGGCCGAACTGGCCTTCGTCGAGCAGATGAGTGGCCTGGTGTCACTGCTCGTGTGGCTGGCCTTCGGAGCCATCACCGTGCCGATCATGCTGGCGCAGTCCCTCCCACTGACCATCGCGTATGCCGTGCTCAGCCTCACGGTGGTACGTATGCTGCCGGTAGCGCTGGCCTCGATTGGTGCCGGCCTCGACCGGGCCACCATCCTCTTCGTGGGGTGGTTCGGTCCACGTGGCCTGGCTTCCCTCGTGTTCGCGCTGCTGGCGCTGGAAGCCCTTGGACCAGTGTCCGATCAGGCTGTGGCCGTCATCGCCGCCACCGTACTGCTCAGCGTCCTGGCCCACGGCTTCAGCGCCGCACCGTTGGCCGCCCGCTACGGACGGGCCGCTGCCGCAGCGGGACCGGAGCCCGGCGGGCCTGTGCCGGTCACTCCCCCTCCCGCCCGGGGCCTGAGCCGCATGCACACGCTCATGCCGCGCTTTCGGCCGAAGCGGGCCCGTCATTAGGCCGCACTGGACCGTCCGCGCTGCACTCGGGCGTCGGCGTCGCCGTTCGCGCGTCACGCCGCGCGACTGTGATGAGTCTCACGCGCAATTTTCGCCATCTGGCTTGAGCCGCCCGCAAGGCGCTGTGCACTATGGAAAGGCAGGGCGGGAACGAGGTTTCCCGCCGACGCAGCCCTGACGTTCCCTCCGACGCTACGCGTCCGCAGTGAACTTAGGGCACCCATCCTGGTGGACGCAATGAGGCCAAACCGGTGAGCTCAATGAGCTGCCCAAGGTCTCAGGCGTTCCTGGTTTGGCCCACGGCGGCTCCGCATCGGTGCGGCAGCCGGACCTCCGGATTCATGAATGGAAGCACTGAACAATGACGTTTGAAACTGCCAACTCTGTAACCCACAAGCTCTGGGACCGCTCCACCATGCACCACGAGCTGGACGCCCTGATCCACGAGCACTCCGAGCGCCACAACACCGCCAAGAGCAACATCGCGGTCCACGCCAGCGGCCCGAACACCTTCACGCTCAGCCTCAACCACGGGGCAGCAAACCTTGAGGCAGTTTCCGCCTAGCAAGCACAACGACGACGGCGGGAGCCACCTCCCGCCGTCGTCCCTGGTTAACAGCCCCGGTGGCGGTCACCGGCTACCGAGGCATCCGCTCCGCTTAGGGCGAGCGCAGACGTCCGCAGCTGAGGCAGCGAAACGCCCCCACGGTAAAGGTCACATCTGGTACGTCCCCACTCTTGCTGGCACACTGAGCCGATGAGTGATCCTCTCCCCCAGTCCAGGCGGCCTGGCATCCGCGCCGCGATGTTCGTCGACTTCGACAACGTCTATACAGGCTTGATGGCCTTGGACCCGGCGGCCGCCAAGAGGTTCGCCGAGGATCCCAAGCATTGGACGGAAGCGCTGGCCGCCGGCGGCGCGGGCGAGGAATCCCGGCGCTTCCTGATCCGCAACTGCTACCTCAACCCGGTGATCTACTCCAAGTACAGGCCCTACTGGACGCGCGCGGGCTTCCGCGTGATTGACTGCCCTTCCCTCACCCAGCGGGGCAAGTCCAGCACCGACATCAACCTGGTCCTAGACGCGATGGATGCCCTGTCCGGCACGGCACATATCGAGGAATTCTACGTCGCGTCGGCGGACGCGGACTTCACGTCGCTGGTCCAGCGGTTCCGGGCGGCTGACCGCATGACCACGGTGATCGCGGCCGGCGCCGTGGCATTTGCGTACCGGGAGATGGCCGACAGCGTGGTGGAGTCCCACGACTTCGTGGCGATCCTCAACGGGACCTCGGCCGGCGTCCCGCGCATGGTGCCGACCGCCAGACTTGGCGCCCCGCTCCGCACCGCACCAGGCGTTCCCGGCTCCGCGACGACCGCCGCCGACGAGGTCCGGGCCCTGGTGCAGGCCGCGCCGGGCCCGGTGACCGGAGCGGTTGCCGCGCACCGGGCCCTGACCGCGGACCCCTCGCTGAAGACCGATTGGGGCGGCCACGGCAAGTTCGGGGCCTGGATCGCCCAGATCGGCCAGGGCGTCCAATACTCGTCCACGCCGTCGCCTGGCTGGGTGTGGGACGCGAAACGGTTTTCGCCGGAGCTGTCCTCGCTGGCATCCGAGGACCGGCCGGCCATCGAGGAGCAGGTCACCCGGGTCACGGACGTCCCGGCACTGTCCTCCGAACAGTTCCGGCAGGTGTTCCTCTCGCTCGAGGCGAAGCTCCGCGAGCATCTGGGCAACCGCGGCGAGCTGGCACGATCCGTCCGGGACGACTGTGTTGCGGCCGGGCAGCCGGTGTCCCGCTCGGCCGTCAACTTCGTGATCCAGGGCGTGGTGTACGCCGGCGGGTCCCTCTCCGCGGAGATGGCAGCCAGGGACCTCGCCGTCGCGTGGACCAGAAATGTGGAAGAGCTGTGCCGGCTTGCCCTCATGGAGTTCGACGACGCCGAGAAGCTCGCGCTCAGGCGCTGGGCCGGCGGCGGGCTGCTGGAGTCCGGCCCAGGCGACTCCCGGTCCTAGCGCAGGGGCGGCGAGGCAGCTCCACGGTCCCATCGGATCAATCAAACCTCTTTGATCGATCTATCCAAATTGATATAATTCTCATGTGAGCCACACCACAGTCACAGAAGCTCAGGCGGCGGCCTCGGGCTTCCTCCGCCTGGCTGGACACCCCGCGCGGTGGCACCTGCTGGCCGAGCTGGCACGCAGCGACCGGCAGGTGCGCGAGCTAACCGCGCTGGTGGGGCAGAGGCAGAGCCTGACCTCCTACCATCTGGGCCAGCTGCGCGCCGCCGGGCTGGTGTCCATGCGGCGCAGCTCGGCTGACGGACGTGACACGTACTGCAGCCTCAACCTGGCGGTCTATCGCGAACGGCTGGCCGCATCCGGCGCGGCGCTGCACGCCGGCCTGCGGCTGGTCCCTGCTGGGCTGACGCAGCCGGCCGAGGGTGGCGGGCTGCCGGGCCAGTCACCAGCGCAGTCCCCCGTACGGGTGCTGCTCCTGTGCACGGGCAACAGCGCCCGGTCCCAGATGGCCGAGGCGATTTTGGGCTACCTGGGCGGTTCCCGGGTCGAAGCCGCCAGCGCCGGCAGCCACCCCAAAGACCTGCACCCCAACGCCGCGCGCGTGATGCGTGAGCGCGGCCTGGACATCAGCGGCGCCCGCTCCAAGCATCTGAGCGAGTTCGCCGAGCAGCGGTTCGACTATGTGATCAGCCTTTGTGACCGCGTACGGGAAGTGTGCCCGGAATTCCCGGGGGCACCGGCGATGGTGCATTGGAGCATCCCCGATCCGGCGGCCGAGGCAGCCAATCAGGACAGTTATCCGGCGTTTGTTCGCACAGCAGAGGAACTGAACACGCGGATCCAGTTCCTGCTTTACGCAATCGAGTACTCCCAAGAGAGTTCGGAGAGGAGCTAGAAATGCCCAACGATCTGTCGGAGCTGGTCAGCGTCCGGTACATGGTGGCCGACGTGGATGCGGCGATCGACTTCTATACAAAGCACCTCGGATTCACGCTCAGGATGAGCGCCGCACCGGCGTTCGCCGACGTCACCCGCGGCCGGCTGAGGCTCCTCCTCAGCGGGCCGAGCAGCTCGGCAGGGCGGCCCATGCCGGACGGCACGGTGCCCGCACCGGGCGGATGGAACCGCATCCACCTCATCGTGAGCGATATCGCGGCGGAAGTGAACCGACTGCGCGAGGCGGGCCTCACGTTCCGAAACGACATAGTCAAAGGTCCCGGTGGACAGCAGATCCTGCTGGAAGATCCGTCCGGCAACGTAGTCGAGTTGTTCCAACCCGCCGGCCAATAGGGCGTGATGGCCTCCGCTGCACCTGAGGATGCCTAGCCCGGCGGGGGGAGGGCGCCATGGGTATTTGGCACCGGGTGAGGATTGACCTGCCGGTCCTCGTCGGACGAGGAGCATTCTCTCGTGTCATAGCTGCGGGCCCTCACTTAGAAAGGGCCGCCCCGTTTTCGGAGCCGAAGAACGGCGTTAACCCCTCAGAGCGAGAGTTTGAAGCCCACGTGCGAGGGTTCGAAGCCAAGACGCTCATAAAACCGGTGCGCCGCAACCCTGGACCCGTCAGACGTGAGCTGGACCAGTTTTGCGCCTCGTCGGCGCCCTTCGGCGATCGCCCATGTGATCATCGCCCCTCCAAGGCCGTTGCTGCGAAGACTCGAACGGACGCGGACCGCTTCAATCTGCATTCGTGTGGCCCCGGCTCGGGCGAGTCCGGGAATAAATGTCAGTTGCATGGTCGCAACCACCTCATTTTCGGTGGTGACGACGGCGACAAGTAGC
The DNA here is from genome assembly GCF_029504395.1 of Arthrobacter sp. ES3-54. Lineage (GTDB taxonomy): Bacteria > Actinomycetota > Actinomycetes > Actinomycetales > Micrococcaceae > Arthrobacter. The sequence continues at coordinate 18,353 of NZ_JAQFIF010000018.1, read as the reverse complement.
TGGGCAGGATCGGCGTCGATCGCCTGGAAGGCAAGTTCGTAGGGATGCCGGTCCTCGAACGCAATCGACTCGACAGAGGCTCTGAGCTGGTCGGCCGCCAGAAGCGCAACGATCGGCCCCACATCAGATGCGTCAGCCTGCCTTATGGTGAATGGGCCGCCAGGCAAATTCAATTCAGCGAGAGTCATTTCCCCAGTATTCCAGCCATCGGCAATACCTCCTGCCAGCGTCGGGCACCTGGTACCACGGGCCTGCCTCGCACCGAGACACCTTCCGAGCGCTCTCCCGCTATAGTCTGTCGACCAGCCGCTGAGGCGTCGGTGGAGTTGAACTGGACAGAGTTGTCTTCCTGACATAAATTCAACGTTGGCAGCCGGGCGGTGACCCGGCCGCAGAGTGTCGGCAGCGGAGCGTCCTAGCGATGCGAACGAGATATGGGAACGGATATGAGCGCGCATTTTGACCGGTTCCTCGCAGAGGCCTTGACCGATGACCGGGAAACCGACGGCGGGTTAGACCAGGAAGAGCTGTACGGCCTGTACACCAGCTGGTGCCTGATAAACCAGAGCCAGCCAGAGCCTGCCGAGGCCCTCTGGGCGGCCCTCGCAGGCCGCCGCATTAAGCCTGATGACAACACTCTTGCCATGTCCGGTCCCGCCGCATTGGACTACATCGTGAGCAGTTCGCCCGATCTGGCCTAACTCGCAGGACGAAGAGTTGGCAGAAGGCTAAGCGGATCACGGATCTTCGCGTTCCGCAATAGGTTGGCCGAATGAACTGATCTCCGTTTACAGAGCGTGAAGTCGGTGCGATGCTGAACGCACTCCGGCCGCTTGGGCTGTATTCGAACTGGGGAACGAAAATGCAATGGAGCGTCTGCTGCGACCAGGAACGGCACTGAGCACTACGGCAGGGCGCTAAGAGAAAACGCACTCTGGTCCCGCTAAGGGTTCGGCCCCGGGCACGCCAAAGTCGGCTGGTCGAATCCCTGGAACTGTGCTTTCGTTGGCATAGATACCACTCTGTTTGGGGTCATATGAGACCACCTTCGGATCTGAAGAATGCTCGCCAGATCATTGCCTTCTCCCTCACGATTGCAGCGGCCCTGGTGCTACTGCTGGTTCCCGTATACAGCGGAGTACAAGTGACGAACGACGGGCCAGAGCAGGTCACCACATCGACCCTGCTTGAGATCGTAGGGCCCTACGTCTTCGTACCGTTGCTGATCCCCGTCGCTCTGACCGGGTTACCTCTCCTGATGAGGGGCAGGGCACAGAAATACACAGCGGTCGCGACCACCGTCGCTCTCGCCATCTTCACCCTCATTGCCTCCGCAACAATTGGCTGGTTCTATGTGCCGGCCCTGGCGGCTGCGCTGACCTCCGTATGGGCCTCATCCACAAAACCGTTGAACACCAGCGGTCCGTCTTTTACGGTGGGTCAGCCGTGAACGAGGACCGGGGTTGTTCCTAACCGCTTTCGGTGTGGACTAACCGCGCGTTCCCAAATGGACCGATATCCAGGGACGAAGGTTGGCGCCGGGACGTTCATCCGCGGAAGGGATGGGCTACTGCTCGGAGATTCCCCGAGGTCAGCGAGGCAACGCGGAACGGCCCATGCTTCGTAGCCTTGGGCTTTGCCGATCATTTTCCGCAGGTTGTTGCCTTCCTGGGCAAGCAAGCCGTGAAAGAACGAAAACGCGGGCCCGACCACTCCCGTGAGGGAGTAACCGGGCCCGCGGGGTCCTCTAGGTTCGCTTAGACCTTGGCAGGCTGGGCGATCTGGATCTGCGAGGTCGGTACGGTGTCCACGAAGTTCGGGAGCGCGTTCAGGTACGCGACGACGTTCTTCAGCGGTTCGACATCGCCGAACTTCGCGTCAATATCGAAGAGGTTCCAGGCCACGACGCCCGGGACGCGGTCGCCCACGGCCTCGCGCACCACGATGGGGCGGAAGCCCTCCGCGATGGCGTCCTCCACCGTGTGGCGGACGCAGCCGGCGGCCGTGACGCCGGTGATGATGACGGTGTCGATCCGGTTCACGGTGAGGAACTGCTGCAGGTTGGTGCCCGGGAACGCGCTGGCGCGCTTCTTCGTGATGACCAACTCGCCAGGCTGGGGCGCGATGCGGTCGTCGATCTTGACGGCGTCGCTGGAGGGGTCGAGGACCTCGACCGGAATCTTCTGCGACCACAGACCCATGTCCGAGGGCAGGCTCACGTCCGTGATGTCGTACGCGGTGGTCGTGTAGATGACCGGCACGCCCTTGGCGCGGGCAGCCTCGTTGAGGTCCTGGCAGGCCGGGATGATGGTGTCCATGTTCTTGCAGGAGAACTGGTGGCCCGGTCGGGTCCAGGCGTTCGCCATGTCGATGTGGATCACGGCCGGACGGGTGCCATAGCCAACGCGGCGTTTGAAGCCGCGTTCCTTGTACTCCTCCGCGCCGACCGCAAAGGCCTTCTCCAGAAGTTCGTTCAGCTGGGTCTCGATGTCCTGGCTCATGGCAATTCTCCTTCGGTTTGGCCTAGGGCGGGGTGCCCTTGGACTGTTAGCTGTTGCTGTATGTCGAATGTAGTTGCTGGCCACGCAACATGGCAAGAGCCTGCCCAAACTATTTTCCGATCCCTCAATGCGAGGGGTTGCCGCCACGACCCCGCACTCGCGCCCAGGCGCCCGCATTCCTGATCAACGAATGTCCATGCAGCGCCCCTCATTTTCCGGACCCCCTCGGATTCCGGCCCCTCTCGGAGCTGCCGGCTCCTATGCCGGAAATACGGTTATGTTGACCCCGAGGGCCCTCGAGTCTTCTTTCCGATGCGCCTTGGCGGCGAGGGATACTGACGCCTCGAACCCTTGGCCAGTTGCTGTAAGGGCGCTTAGGTTGCTGAAGTATCAACAGCGGTCAGGATCACTGAAATGAGTCTCCTACCCATCAATCGGGGGAAACAAAGCCCCATGCGGTCTCGGCGCCAGCCCTTGATCGGAGACAACATGGAATGTCCGGATCCACGGCCGCAATCGGGCTCATCCCAAGCCACGAGACGATCGGCATCTGGGCCGCCGTCCTACTGGTGCTTGCCCGGGGTTTGCAGGGTTTCTCCGCCGGTGGCGAATACGCGGGCGCCACCATCTACGTTGTCGAGCACAGCCCCGACAGGCACAGGCCCGCTACTCGTCCGCCTGTCCGCGGCGACGTTCTCCTCGTTCGCCCTCGCGGCTCGGCTCGGAGCGCTGCTCAGCTTCATCCTGCCCGACGAGGCCATGGGCGATTGGGGCTGGCGCATCCTCTTCCTACCGTCCGTGCCGATGGGCCTGATCGCCTTCTACATCCGCGCCAAACTCCGCGAATCCCCCGAGTTCCAAGCCATGATCTACGACTCCGCTTCCCTGCCTGCCCCGATCTGGGCGCCGTCGAGCCTGACCCCGCTGACCCCACATATCACAGCAGTGGCCGGCCCGCCGTCTGGACCCACAGGGTCCGGATGACAGGCCGGCCATCTCTGCTTCAGTCGCGGGCGCCGCCCAGCCGGTCGGTGACCTTCTCCGCGGCCAGCCGCACGGCGTTACCGAGATCCTCGTGCTGGTCCGGCGAGATGCGGCCGCGCGGTGCGGAGAGCGTAATGCACCCGACAGCTCCCCCGCGGTAGTCACGGACCGGTGCCGAGACGCCGAACTCCTGGGGATCCGTGTAACCGTCGTTGAACGCCAGGCCGTGTGCGCGGACCTCCGCGAGGTGCGCCACGACGTCGCTGCCGAGGCCGGATGCGGCGGACCGGCCGATCTGGTCCGTCTCCAACAGTTGGGACACTGCTGCCTCCGGCAGGAACGACAGGAAGATCCGGACGGACGAGCTCTCGTAGCGGTCGTAGCGCGTACCGATGGAGGCGGAGTGCTTGACGAACTGCGGGCTGGAGACCTGCTCCACGACCACCGCCCCGGTCCCGTTCCACACCGCGAGGGCGCTGGTCTCGCGGGTCTGCAGCGTCAGGGACTCCAGAACGGGCTGCGCCAGGCGGCGCACGTCGAGCTCGGCCAGGAGCGGCCCGGCAAGGCCGATAACGCCGAGGCCCAGGCGGTACCGCCCGCTTTCCGCGTCCCGCTCCACGTATCCCGCCTCGGCCAGACCTGACAGGATCCGCGAAACGGTGCTCTTGTGCAGGTCGACCCGCTGCGCGACCTCGGTGACTCCGAGCGTTGGGGTTCCCGCGCGGAACGCCTCCAGGACCCTGAGTCCGTTGAGCAACGAAGCCGCCGCCCCCTGGGACGCGTCGTTCCGGTCTTTCGGTGCTAACGGCACGAAATCTCCTCGATGATGGTAGGGCCGAAGGCCGGCCCCCGCAGCGGGACGCCGTCCTTAGGTAAACACTATCGGAGCCGCACGTGCGGGGGCCGGGCGGCGCGGCAGCGCGCGACACCCGGCCCCAGGTGGATCAGTGGTCAGTCCAGACGCACCGTAGCTGGGTCGCGGTGGGGAGCGGCAAGGACCACCAGGCCGGAGACGAGGATGGGGATGCAGCCGACCAACAGCGCGGTCGTGTTCCAGGTCAGGCCCGAGGCCAGGCTCGCCGTAACCAGGACGCCGCCTATGATGGCACCCACCTGGCCCGAGGCGTTGATCAGGCTTCCAGCGGTGGCTCGGGTGGTGGCCGGGAAGCTCTCGCCGTTGAAGAACAGCAGCGCAGAGAAGGGGCCAATGAGGAAGAATAGTCCCAGGCTATAGAGCGCCACTGTCGCCCCGAACGAGGCCACTGGCAGCAGCAGCATGCCGGTGAACGACAGCGCGGACAGGATCCAGCCGATGGAGATGGTGTTGCGGCGGCCAATGCGGTCGCCCAACCAGCCGTGGAACAGGTAGCCCAGGAACGAGCTGCCGTTGGAAACGATGAGGATCAGCAGAGCGTTGGTGAAGGGAACGGCGCGACCGGTGTCGGCGGTCAGCAAGGACGTGCCCAGAATGGCGAACACCAACACCCCGATCCAGTTCATCAGGAACGCGAATCCGATGGTGACGACGGGCCTGAGCGACTCGCCGCGGAATGTGTCCCGGATCGGCGTGCGGACGCCGGTGTGTTCCTCGATGTGGAACTCTGCGGCCAGCCGGGCGGCCTCCTCGTGCCGCCCGGACTGATTGAGCTTGATCACCTCGGTGCGGGCACTGAACTGCGGGCTTTCCTTAAGCCAGCGCGCGGCGAACCCAATGAACAGCGCCGGCACGGCCGCCACGATGAAGCAGAGCCCCCATCCGCCGATCGGCAGCAACACCGCGGTCGACGCCGCTGCGAGCACCGAGCCGAGCGGCCAGCCCGACTGGACGAGCGAGTACACCAGCCCCCGCCGGCGCAGCTGTGCGGTCGTCGCACCGGAGGACGAATACACCTCGTTGAGGTAGACGGCGTTGATGGCCTGCTCGGCGTACCCGAGGCCGGCCAGCGAGCGGATGAGCACCAGGGCCACCAGGCCGAGTCCGCCCAGCAGTCCCACCACCCAGCCGACGGTGGCCGTCAGGAGCGACGCGACGGCGGCACCCACCACAGCGAGGATGATGCCCTTGCGGCGGCCGAACCTGTCAACCACGGGGCCGATGCCGAACGCGACAAGGGCTGTGCCGGCGGTGATCCAGGTGTTGAGTCCCGTCGCCCCGGCGTCGCTCAGACCCAGGTCCGCGGCCATGACCGGAAGCAGATTGCCGAACAGGACAAAGTCGTAGACCGCGACGGTCCATGCAAAGAAGCAGATCCAGCTGGCGGTCTTTACGTCGCGGGGCGTGAAGGTGTGAATGGCCGGCCGAACCGGTATGGAGCCTGAGAGAGTCATGGTCGTGTCCTTAGGATGGTGGCGGGACAAGCTGCCGTCATGGTGGTGGGAAGGATCCGCGGAGTGTTCCCGGACCCTTGCGGAAGGGTGCGCCACCCGGTCGTCGCCGGAGTGGATCTCACGAGTTGCGCCCCTAGAGACGGTGTTACTTCCACAGAAACAACTTTGTATATCGGGCATGTTACGTTCCAATGACTTTCTGCGATACCCCCCGCAGCCTTTCGTCGCAAGTACAGCCCGCCTGACAGCAACAAATTGACGATTCGGCACAATCGTCACATTCGGGTGGAAATGATGATTTAGCATCCACACCCCTTGCGCTTTGCGTTGCTGAGAGAGAAGTATGGTTGCTTGAAAAGCAACCATACTGTGGGTGATGTTGCCCACACCACCGAAGGAGCAACGCCATGAAGCGAATCGGAGTCGACGTCGGGGGCACATTCACCGACCTTTACTACTCGAACGACGCCACGGGACAGGTGATCGTCGAAAAGGTTCCCTCCACTCCACACGACTCGTCGGAGGGGGTGCTCAACGGCCTGCGCAAGCTCTGCACCAAGGCCGGCATCTCGATGGCGGAGGTCGACATGCTGGTACACGGCACCACAGTCGCCACGAACATCGCCCTGACCCACACCGGCGCATCCGTCGGCATGATCACCACGCACGGCTTCCGCGATATCCTCCACATCGCCCGCCACAAGAAGCCGCACAACTTCTCCCTCCAGCAGGAACTGCCGTGGCAGACCCGCCCGCTGGTCAAGCGCCGCCACCGGTTGACCGTGCACGAGCGGATCACCGCACCGCGCGGCGACGTCCTGGTGCCGCTGGACGAGGAGGAGGTCCGCGACCGCGTCCGCCAGCTCAAGGCCGAGGGCGTCCAGTCCGTCGCTGTCTGCCTGCTGCACAGCTACCTCAACCCGGCACACGAGCAACGCATCGGCGAGATCGTCAGCGAGGAATTCCCCGAGGCGTACCTGTCCCTTTCCAGTGACGTCGTCCCTCTCTACCGTGAGTTCGAGCGCTTTTCCACCACCGCCCTCAATGCCTATGTAGGCCCGAGGGTCTCCCTCTACCTCGACCGCCTGGCCACCGCCGTCGCCTCCATGGGCTACCGCCGCGAGATCTTGCTGATGCAGTCCTCCGGCGGAATGATCGGCGTCGGACAGGCCGCCAAGCGGCCCGTGTCGCTGATGATGTCCGGCCCGGTCGGCGGCCTCATCGGCGGCATCTGGGCCGGAAAGCAGTCCGGCTTCGACAACGTCGTCACTCTTGACATCGGAGGCACCTCCGCGGACATCGGCGTCGCGCCCGGCGGCGAGCTGCGCATGCGCCACCTCCTGGACACTAAGGTCGGCGACTACCAGGCCATGGTCCCGATGGTGGACATCGACACGATCGGCGCCGGCGGTGGATCGATCGCCTACGTCGACGAGGGCGGGGTCTTCCGCACAGGCCCGCAGTCCGCCGGCGCAGTCCCCGGGCCCGCGTGCTACCAGCGCGGCGGAACGGAACCGACGTCGACCGACGCGCAACTGATCCTGGGCCGGATGCGCGCGGACCGCTCCCTCGCGGGCAGCGATCTGCAGCTCGACCCCGAGCTGGCGCGGACCGCCATGGCAAAGGTCGCCGACAAGCTCGATATGGGTCTCGAGGAGGCCGCACTGGGCGCCCTGCAGATCCAGAAGTTCGGCATGAGCCAGGCCATCGAGCAGAACTCGGTGCGCCGCGGCTACGACCCGCGCGACTTCACCCTCGTGGCCGGAGGCGGCGCGGGCGCCCTGTTCGCCTGCGAAATCGCCGAGGAGCTCGAGATCCCTCACGTGCTCATCCCAGCGCACCCGGGCATCCTGGCCGCAACGGGCCTCCTGGCCACCGACGAGAAGTTTGAGTTCGTGGGTACGGCGCGGTTCAGGCTGGCCTCCGCGGACACCTGGCAGCTCCAGACCTCCTACAGCGCCCTCGAGGCGGACGCGCTGCAGCAGTTCCTGGCCGACGACATCGCCGAGGACCGGCGCGTCGTACGCCGTCTGGCCGATGCCCGCTACGAGGGCCAGGGCTACGAAATCCGCTTCGCCGTCCCCGACGGCGAGATCACCCCCGAGTGGCTCGCCGAGACGGAGGCGCTCTTCCACGCGGCGCACGAGGCGGAGTACGGCCACCGCTTCAAGGACAGCGAGGTCGAGCTGGTGAACATCCGCGTGCAGGCCATCGGCAAGGTGGACGAACTCGCCCCACCACTCGCCCCGAAGGGCAACGACGACCTTGCCGCCGCCGTCATCGCGCGGCGTCCCGTGGTCTTCAGCAGCGGCGGAAAGCCCACGAGCTTCGACACGGCCTTCTACGACCGCGAGAAGATGGGCGCCGGCCTGGCGTTCGAGGGCCCTGCCATCGTCGAACAGTACGACTCCACCGTCGTGGTGCCGCCGGGCTTCAAGGGACGGATCGACCATGTGGGAAACATGGTCATCGACTGCCCCGCCAAGGACACCTCGGCCGAGCAGCTGGCCACGCCGATCCTGATGCGCGTGATCGGCGGCGCCCTGTCCTCGGCTGCGAAGGAAATGGCCTCGGTGCTGTTCCGGATGTCCTACTCCTCGATCATCCGGGAGTCGGAGGACCTCGGCGCGGGCCTGTTCGACAAGGACGGCAACGTGCTGGCCGAGTCGGACTCCACCCCGATGTTCATGGGCGCCATGCCCAAGATCGTCCGCGGCGTCATGTCAGTGCTCGGCGACGACATCCACGACGGCGACATCATCCTCCACAACGACCCCTACCTGGGCGCCACCCACTCCCCCGACGTCGCGGTCATCACGCCGATCTTCCACGCCGGGGAGCTCGTCGGATTCGCCGGCGCATCGGGCCAGCTCATCGACAACGGCGGCGCGTTCTCCGGGCTCATGGTGGACATCCAGGACGTACAGTCCGAAGGCACGATCTTCCGTGCCGTGAAGATCCAGGAGAAGGGCGTCCGGCAGGAGGGCCTGCTCAAGCACATCTTCGCCAACACCCGCACACCCACCAGCAATAAGGGCGACATCGAAGCCATGATCGCGGCGTGCGCCCTCGCCACCAGGCGGTACACGGTCCTGATCGAGAAGTACGGACTCGATGCCGTGCGGAACTCCGGTCAGGCCTGGATCGACTACTCCGAGCGCATGCTCCGCCAGGAGATCGCCAAGATCCCGGACGGTGAGTACGAGACCGAACTGGGCTACCTGGACGACGACGGGCGAAACTACGGCAAGAAGCTGCCGATCGCGGTGAAGGTCATCGTGAAGGGCGACGAGATCACCTACGACCTCACAGGCTCGAGCGAACAGGTCCCCACGGCCTACAACTGCGCCTTCGAGGGCACCACGGTCTCGGCGTTCACGTTCATCACGCGCATGATCTTCCTCGACGAGGTCGCCTTCCCGGTCTTCGTCCCGCAGAACGAGGGCATGCTCAAGCCACTCAAGGTCATTGCGCCGGAGGGGACGATCTTCAACCCCGCCTATCCCGCCGCGACCTTCTCCCGGTTCTCCCAGGTCCAGCGGGCCGTGGACCTGGCGCTGCGGGCCCTGGCACCGGTCATGCCGGAGCGCGTCACGGCCGGCAACTCGGCACACATCCACTTCATGTCCTACTCGGGCTGGGACGAGAAGTCGGGCGAGTACTGGGTCTACCTGGAGGTCAACGAGGGCTCCTACGGCGGGCGCGCCACCAGCGACGGTCCGGACTCGGTGGACAACCTGATCGCGAACACGCGCAACAACCCGATCGAGGAGCTCGAGTGGCGGTTCCCGATGCGCACGGACCGCTACGAACTGCGCGAGGAGCCCGCGGCCGCCGGGGAGTTCCGCGGCGGCATCGGGATCGTCCGCGAAAACACGTTCCTGACGGACACGATCATCACCTGCGAAGGGGAACGCCACGAGTCCGATGTCCCATGGGGCGCGTTCGGCGGCCACAACGGCCTCAACGCCTCCCTAGTCAAGAACCCGGGCCGGGACGGCGAGGAACAGTGGCCGTCCAAGGTCACCGGCAGGCAAATCCTGGCCGGGGACTCGATCCAGATCACCGTGCCCAGCAGCGGCGGGTTCGGGGATCCACGCAACCGCGATCCGCAGAAGGTTCTGGAGGACGTCCTCGACGGCTTCACCACCGCGGAGGCGGCCCGGCGGGACTACGGCGTGGAGTTGGTCGAGGTCGACGGCAAGCTGCGGGTCGACGCCGACGTGACCACCCGACTGCGGGCGGACATGGCACGGGTGTAGCTGGCCACGCCTAGCCAAGGAGAAGGCCCCGGGGGCGGAGACGGTCGCGAGACCGGTCCCGCCACCGGGGCCTTCTCCATGTAGAGGCAGGAACTTCGGCAACGATTTCACGCAAAGAGTGGGACCACCTGTTTGAACTGCACTCCGAAAGTTGGATTCGAATTTGAGAATCTGACTTTCGGAGTGCAGTTCAATCTGGGTTCGGGTCCCTTCCGTCAGCCCCTACAACCCCGCAAAGAGGATCTTTTGTCGGCCCGTCCGGTTACACTGAATGAATCGAACATATATTCGAATAAAGGTGTGTTGTGGGCGTTGTTGTCGGTCCCCGCGTGATAGATGCGGGCATGTCGTTGGTATCCGTGCTGATCTCTCCGGTCCCAGTCGCGGCGGGGTACCCGTCGCCGGCGCAGGACTACTTTGACGGCCGGATTGACCTGAATGAGCACCTGATCAAGGACATCACCAGCACCTACGTCGTGCGGGTGTCCGGGGACTCGATGGAAGGCGCCGGCATCAGCGACGGCGACGAACTGATCGTGAACCGCGCTCTGGAACCCAAAGACGGGTCCGTGGTCATCGCCGTCCTGGACGGGGAGCTGACCATCAAGCGGCTGCGGGTCACGGGAACAGGGGTGGTGCTGCAGGCGGAGAACCCGGCGTACCCGGACATCCGGGTCCCGTCGGTTTCGGATCTGGTCATCTGGGGCGTCGCGACCCGGTGCCTGCACCATGTGTGAGGCCAGCCATGTCTAAGCCGGCCACGATGCGGCGGATGCCGCAGATCGCGCACGTGGATGTGAACTGCTTCTACGCCTCGGCGGAGCGGGCGTTCGACCCGTCCCTGGAGGGCCGGCCCGTCGTCGTCCTGTCCAACAACGACGGCTGCGCCGTCACCCGGTCCGCGGAAGCCAAGGCCCTCGGCATCGCCCTGGGCGAGCCCTGGTTCAAACTCGCCCCGCGGGCCAAGGAATGGGGACTCGTTGCCCTCTCCAGCAACTACGAGCTCTACGGGGACATCAGCGCCCGGGTGATGGAACTGTTGGGCCGGTACTCGGCCTGGCTGGAGGTCAACAGCATCGACGAGGCCTTCCTCGGCGTCAAAGGCACCCCGGACCAACTCCTGGCCCTGGGCCGGACCATGAAGACAGCCGTGCGGCGCAATGTCGGGGTACCGGTCTGCGTCGGGATCGCCCCCACCAAGACCCTGGCGAAACTGGCCAACAAATGGGCCAAGCACAACCCGGCCTTCGACGGGGTCTGCCACTGGGACTCCGTGGCCGCCGACGACCGGGAATCACTGATGCGCCGCCTGTCCGTCATTGAGATCTGGGGTGTCGCCACCCGGCTGACCAAACGACTCAACGCCCTCGGCATCCAGTCCATCCTTGACCTGTCCCGGGCCGATCCGGTCATGATCCGGGACCGCTTCTCCGTGGTCATGATGCGCACCGTCCTGGAACTGCAGGGCACCCAGTGCATCCCGATGGAGGAAGAACGGATCGGCCGCGACCAGCTCATCTTCTCCCGCTCCTTCGCCACCCCCATCACCACCGCGGCAGCGATGCGGCAGGTCCTCTCCGTCTACGGCCAGCAAGCCTCGGCACGGCTCGCCAAACACGGACTGCAGGCCAAGCTCCTCACCGCGTTCGCCGGCACCTCACACTTCAACTCGAAAGACACCTCCTACCCCTCGGTCTGCGTGCCACTCCCGATGCCCACCGCGGACCCGGTCCTGCTCACAAGGGCTGCCCACGCACTCCTCCCCCACATCCACGGGGGCATCAGGTACGCCAGGGCCGGCATCATGGTCACCGACCTGCGGCCCACCGGCAACCAGGCACCGCTGGCCCTGTTCGAAAACCCGCATGAGGAACGCCGCGTCGGCACGCTCCTGGAAGACGTGACCCGCCGGTACGGCCGCGGCTCCATCGGCCTCGGCCACGCCGGAATCCGGGGCGGGCCGGACTGGACCATGAAACGGGACATGCTCTCCCCCCGCTACACCACCCACTGGGACGAACTCCCGCTCGTCAAAGCCGCCTAACCCAGCACACGCCCCGCACCGCCGCACCATGAAAGAAACTCCCCCATGACCCTTGCGCCCGAAGCCCCCACCCAGACCCACGACCTGCAGGTCCGGACCGACGCGGAAGGCAAACCCCTTGCCATCCGGCACGACGGACGGATCTGGGTTGTCGATCCCGACACGGAATCCCAGCACTGGTCCGGAAGTGACGCCCACTGGGACAGCCGGCGCACTCCCTTCGTGGGCCACGGCGGCCAGGTCAGCACCGAATACTGGCGCGTCCAGGTCAGACTCGGCTCGACGTCGGCGCTGCGGACCTTTACGCTGCGCCGTGAACCGCTCTCTCCCTTGTGGTTCCTGGAACACGTCAGTGACAGCGACTAGGCAACAGTGCCAGCGAACCGTCAGCCCATCAGCGATCAAACATGGGAGGGGATCAGAAAAGAATTCACGCTGCCGCCCCTGGAACAGGTCCACCGCCGCCTCTCCGAGCTCATGGAAGACCCGGAACCGGTGATGCAGCAGCTCGTCCGGGTCTTCATCGACGACGGCACCTTCTGCCCCGGATTCCAGTTCCTCCCCGGCGGACAACTCCGCCCGCCGGTAGTTGAGCTCTTTGAACGTGCGCTGGAGCTGCAGATCCCGCACAACTACTTCACGGTCTGGATGGTCACTCCGTCTCGGGACCTTGCCGGCTCCCGCCCCGTTGACCTCCTGAAAGCCGGCACCACTCCCCTGCTTCGCGCGCTGGAATCCTACCGCTGGCGCTAAAACTTGCTCCTGACCGCGCCGGCGGGCTGCGTGGCGCTGGAGGCCCCGCAGTGACGCGCTGCGTTGGACAGATCAGGGGCGATCGATCTTGCTGGCGCCGCTCTGGGGAGTGCTCCGGTCCCGCCGTTTCAGCTGTTCCTCGTCGGCGTCGCCCTGCTGTTCACGCAGTTCCCGGCCGCGGCGGATATCTTCCTCTTCGTTTGCCTGCAATTTGTCGCTCTTCTCGGTGTCCCGGGGCGGCAGCTGGAGGGTCTCTTCGGCCTCGATGCCGGCCTGGAGCTGGCGGCCGCGTTCCATCTCGGCGTCGAACTCGGCACCGAACAGCAGCGACATGTTCAGGATCCAGAGCCACAGCAGTGAAACGATGACGCCGCCGATCGCACCATAGGTCTTCTCGTAGCTGCTGAAGTTGGCAACGTACAACGCGAAGCCGAGCGAGGCCAGCAGAAAGATGACCAGCGCGATGAAAGACCCCAGGCTCATCCAGCGGAACTTGGGCTGCTTCACGTTCGGGGTGGCGTAGTAAAGAATGGCGATCGCCAGCACGACAAGCACCGCCATGATCGGCCACTTGAGGATGTTCCATATGGCCAGGAAGGCGCCGCCCAGCCCGATCGCGTTGCCAACGGACTCAGCCACCGGCCCTGTGAGGACCAGCATGGCGGCCAGCACGACGACGATCAGCAGGTTGACGATGGTGACGCCGAGTACGGTGCCCCGGAGCTTGATAAACGGCCGGCCCTCATCGACTTCGTAGATCCGGTTCATGGCCCGGGCAAACGCCCCGACATAGCCGGAGGCGGACCAGAGGGCGGTGAGGATGCCGATCACCAGGGTGAGTCCGGCGGCGGAGGAGCTGCTGAGCTGCTCGACTGGCTGGCGGATGGCATCCACAGTGTCACCGGGCGCGAAACCCTGGACGATCTCCAGGAGCGCCGAGGTGGTCTTCTCGGCCTGTCCGAAAATGCCCAGCAACGACACGAGGGCCAACAGCGCCGGGAAAATTGAGAGCACCGAGTAGTAAGTCAGGGCCGCGGCGAGATCCGGGCACTGATCCTTCGTGAATTCACGCAGGGTCTTCTTGGCGATGTACTTCCAGGAGGGCTTGGTGACATCGGCGGGGCTGTCCGGTTTGCGGGAGTCGTCCGGGGCGGGCGCCGAGCGGGCCTTAGCGGTGCTGCTCTCATCGGTTTCCGCGTTGGTCGGGGCGTGCTCTGCGGCGTCGGTCTTTGCCATGGAGGGCCATCCTTTTAGGGGTTCCGGTGCAGCGGCCGGCCGCCCCTCACGTCAGCGAGAGGCGGCCGGCCGGATTCAGATGCGGCCTCAGGCCTGCTGGACGTTGTCCTTGGCCTCGGCGGCCTTGTAATTCACATCGGACACGGCGCCCTGGCCTTCGGTCTTGACGTGATCTGCGGCGTCGGCGGCGGTGGCCTTGACGTTCTCCATCGCCTCTTGGGCGGGCTCCTTGAGTCCCTCGGCCACGTGCTTCGCCGCCTCCGTCAGCTCCGTCGTGAGCGGCTCGGCGGCCGATTTGAGGGCATCAGCGGCTTCACGCTCCTTCTGGCTGGCCGGAATCAGGGAGGACACCAGGAGGCCGGCGCCGAACGCGATCAGCCCTGCTGCCAGCGGGTTCCCCTGGGTCTTGCTCTTGACCTGCGCGGGGGCGTCTCCGATCGCCGCGCCGGCGTCGCCGAGGTGCGACCCGGCGCTGTCCTTGGCCGAGTGCACATTTTCGGCGGTGTGGTCCGCTGCCCCCATGACTTTCTCCTTCACTCCAAAGACGGCGTCCTTGACCTTGTCGGTCTGCCGCTGGACGATATGCGACGGCGTGACCTTGTCCGCGACGGCGTCCACGTTGGTGCCCAGCCGCGCACGGGTTGCTTCAATATCTGCTCGGATGACATCCGGGTTTTCACTCATACTGTTTCCTCCGCTGGATCTAAGAATTGGGCTTAAGCGTGGGCGGGATTTCCTGCAGGGTCTCGGCGGTCTGGGGCAGGCCCTTGATCGCTTTGAGTTCCTTCCGGCCCCTGGAGGCAAGGACGGCTGCAACTATGCCCCAGATGACGGCGACGACAACGGCAGACCAGCCGAGGCCCATCAGGTCTCCGAGCGCCCACCAAAGCGCCACGGAGAGGAACACCAACACGAAGTGGCCAGCAACACCGGCGCCGGCCAGCATGCCGCTGCCTTTACCGGCCCGGGTGGCGGACTGTTTCAGCTCGACTTTGGCCAGTTCGACTTCCTGGCGCATCAGGGTGGACATGTCCCGCGTCACGTCCCCGAGGAGGTCCCCCAGGGACGAGGTTTCGGCCTTCGCGTGCGCGGCGGTGGGAGGTGCCTCCGGTAGTTGGTGGCTCATAGCTGGCCACCGTCTCGGCCCGGGAAGGGAACATTGTCCCGAAGGGTGGTATCGGCTGCAGTGCCGGCCGGCAATGTTTGGGTCGAAACTGGACCCGCCGTGCCGGGAAGGCCCGGCTCATCGAAGAACCGGTCGCCGGAGCCGGCGGCGATAACCGTCTCCTGGTGGGCCGGGGCTGCTGCCGGGGAAGACAGGTGCGCGGGGGTCGATGGCGCCTGCTGCGTGTCCGGGGCTCCGGCTTGCAGGCTTCGTCCAAGTCGGCCGGCAAGCATGCCGGCGCCGGCTGCGGCCAGGAGGAACGTCCCCGGGCGTTGACGCGCGAAGGACTTCACTTCCTCCAGCAGAGATCCCGGATCCCGGTTTTCAAGCCAGGAAGCCACGGACTGGGAGCGTTCCGCGGCCTGGCGGATAAGGTCAGCTGCGACGCCGGGCTGGTCGGATGCGTCGGCCATGGTGTGCAGCTGCGAAGAGATGGTGCGGATCCCCTCAGCGGCCTTCTGCTGCTGCGTGCCTGCCTGATCCGTCAGGTCGGCTTTTGCCTGGTGCAGCAGGTCGCGTGTGCTGGTCTTTACCTCCGAGGCAACGTTTGCAGCCTCCGCCTTGGCGGTTTGAGCGACGTTCTTCGCTTCCCCAGCGGCGTGCCCTGCCACTGCTGCGGCTTCGTCTTTCACTGCTTCTTTCGTGGATCCGGAGCTCGCCGCACCGCCGGAGGGCACTGCCCCGGCGCTCAGGTACTCGTCCGGGGATGCCGACGGAGTCGTCTGGGGCCATTGGTTTTCTGTCATCGTTGCTCTCTTTCAGGAAGGGTCCGCAGGTGAATCGTGAACCAGCGGTGCCGGTGAATTAGTAAGCACGGTTACTAGTTAGATACTAAGCATACTTTCTGTTTATTCCGCAAGGCGCGCGTTATTCCGCAAGGCGCGCGCCGCTGCGGCGGATTGAAGAAAAATAGTAAGCAGGCTTGCCAAATGATTACTAAGCATGCTTATGGTAGGTCCTGCAACGTTCACACGGAGTTGTTGCAACCCCAAACCGCATCACAGATCCAAGGAGACACCATGCTCGCCAAGGAACATATCGATGACCTGCTTCAGCGCAACGGAAACGTCATGTCCACCGATGGGGACAAGATCGGATCCATCAGCCAGGTCTACGCGGACGACGACAACGGCCAGCCCACATGGGTTACGGCCAGGACCGGACTGTTCGGCACCTCGGAATCCTTCGTTCCGCTGGAAGGGGCGCGCGCCGAAGGGGACGACATCGTGGTCCCGTACACCAAGGACCAGGTCAAGGACGCCCCGCGGGTGGACACCGACGGGCACCTCGAGCCCGCCGAAGAGGAACGGCTCTACGCCCACTACGGCCTGGTGCGCGGAAGCCAGACCTACACCGATGCGACAGCCGGCCGGGACGCGGACTACCGCGAAGCAGACTACACAGATACCGATAGCGGCACCGTAGGACGCGACACCTCAGGCCCCACGACCGATGATGCCATGACCCGCTCGGAGGAGCGCCTGAACGTCGGCACCGAGAGGGAAGCCACCGGTCGGGTGCGGCTGCGCAAATACGTCACCACCGAAAATGTCACCCAGACCGTTCCGGTGCAGCGTGAAGAGGTCCGGCTCGAACGTGAACCCATCACGGACGCAAACCGCGGGGCGGCGTTGTCCGGCCCGGGCATCAGCGAGGAAGAACATGAAGTCGTCCTCCACGAGGAGCGCCCCGTGGTTGAGAAGGAAACGGTCCCGGTCGAACGCGTCCGTCTCGACAAGGACACCGTGACCGAGGAAGTCACCGTCAATGAGGAAGTCCGCAAGGAACGCATCGAAACCGACGGCGACGACGCCGCCCGCCGATAGCGCTCGGGGCGGGTCAGGGTGACGGTTAGCGCCGGCCCCTGGCCCGCCCTCCCTGTTTGACCTTAGTTCCGCTCAAGGAAGGCCGCCATCCGTGCCCCTCGACCCCGAGACCCCCGCCCGGGACGGCTACCTGCTTCTCACCACAGCGGCTCGCTTGGTTCAGCGCCGCTGGGATGAGGCACTCGCACCCCTGGGCCTGACCCGGGCCGCCGTCATTGCCCTCAAAGGCGTGGCACCCCGCCCCATGAATCAGGAACAGCTCGCCGCTGTGGTCCACGTTCAAAGCCAGACCCTGGGCCGCGTCCTGGCGCGGTTGGAGGCAGGCGGCCTGGTCACGAGGAAACGAAATCCGCAGGACCGCCGTCAGTTCCACGTTGAGATAACCGACGCCGGGAAAGCGGCCCTCGGCGCAGCCCGCGAGGCTGAGAGCGCCGCCGTTTCCGCTGACTTCGACGGATGGGAAATCCTTCGGGACCAACTCTCCCGGTTTGTGAATTCCTTCCAAAATTCCCGACAAGCAGGGGGTTCAAGCAACGCGGTGCCCTAGGGCTTCCGCTCCGAAGACCTTGCGGCCCTGCCTCCTGATGGTCTCAGGCCTGGGGCGCGGCGGAGGGGACGCGTGCGTCGGGGTCCGCCCCGCTCTTACGCTGCGCACCCACGGACGGCACCGGCTCGTCATCCGCCCGCCGAAAAGAGAGCCAGGCCGCGACTCCCGCGGACACCGCGACGGCCACAGCCCCGGCAATCAACCATGCTTTCCCGGACGCCGTCCGCCGCGACTTAGCCGGGCCGGGCGCCGGAGGTGCCGTAACAAGTTTCGGTGCAACCCGCTTCAGGCCCTCTTGAACACGGGGAGCCAGAATTTCCACTTCACCGGCGAGCTCGTCAGCGAGCCGCCGTAGGCCGGCCTGGATCCTCGGGGACGCAGATTCAATCCCGGCATCGAACCCGGCCACCATTCTTTTCAATGCGGCTTCGACCCCGGGAGTGGCCCACTCCCTCCCTTGGGTGAGCTGAGACATGAGATTCTCTGAAAGATGGCGGACCTGATCGGCCTGCGCCGTGGGTGTTGCCGTGCGCATGAGTGCCTCCTCGACGTGGTGGATTCCATAGCCTACGGCGGCCAGCGCCGTAGAAACAGGCCCCTCCCGGCGCAGCCAACAAGAACTGTGAGGATTGGTGTGGCTGGTCTGGGACTGGCTGGCAGAGTAGGTGCTGGCCGTTCCGCCCTGTGGTCGTGACTCAAACAAAAAC
>NZ_JAQFIF010000017.1 GCF_029504395.1 Arthrobacter sp. ES3-54 | reverse complement strand
GCGCACGAAGGGATTATGTCCACCGGTGTGCGCTAGGGGAGGGCATGTCCCGTGAACCCGCGCGGGAGCCGAGGACATGTCCAGTCTTCGCGCCCTTCGCACTCAGGCCGAGGGGGCATGCTCTGTGCTCACGCCCAGGCCGAAGGGACATGCTCACTCTTCGCACCCAGACCGAGGGGACATGCCCAGTCCCAGGTCCGGGCGGTGGACAAATGCGGACTATGTCCAGTCTTCGGGCCCAGGGGAGGGCATGTCCCAAGCCGGCGGCGGCCGCGGTGAGACCCGGCCGCGGTGCGACCCGGCCTTGCGGGCAGGCCGCCCCTAGACAGGCGTTTCGCTGTCGGCAAACATGGAGCCAGCGTCCCTCATTGCAAAGTTGAGCGATGTAGACTCAACTTCGATATCAGGACCATTCCGAAAGGAGCCCTCGTTGGACGCGAAATTCACCACCAAGAGCCAGGAGGCTCTCGCCGCCGCCGCCATGAACGCTTCGACCGCGGGAAACCCGCAGCTTGAGCCCGCGCACCTGCTCAAGGCGCTCATGGACCAGCGGGAGGGTGTCGCCGTCGCTCTGCTCCGGGCCACGGGCGCAGACCCGGACGCGGTCAGCGTCCAGGCGAGCACCGCCATCAAGGCCCTGCCGTCGTCCTCCGGGAGCAGTGTGCAGCAGGCCCAGTTGTCCCGGGCCGGCTTGCAGGCGATCAAGAATGCCCAGAATGAGGCGGAGCGCCTCGGGGACACCTTTGTTTCCACCGAACACCTGCTGCTGGGCCTTGCCGCCGGGAGCGACGGCGTCGGGAAGCTCCTGCGCGAGGCCGGCGCCTCCCATGAGGCGTTGCTGGCCGCCCTGCCGGGCGTTCGGGGCGACCGCAAAGTGGACAACGCCGACCCGGAAAACGCGTTCCAGGCGCTGGAGAAATACGGCACGGACCTCACGGCGGTCGCCCGCTCGGGCAAGCTGGACCCGGTGATTGGCCGCGATGCGGAGATCCGGCGCATCATCCAGGTCCTGAGCCGGCGCACCAAGAACAACCCCGTCATTATCGGCGAGCCCGGCGTCGGCAAGACCGCCGTCGTCGAGGGCCTCGCCCAGCGGATCGTGGCCGGCGACGTGCCCGAAAGCCTGCGCGGCAAGACCCTAATCGCTCTGGACCTCGCCTCCATGGTGGCGGGGGCCAAGTACCGTGGCGAGTTCGAGGAGCGGCTCAAGGCCGTGCTGGAGGAGATCAAGAACTCCGAGGGCCAGATCGTTACGTTCATCGACGAGCTCCACACGGTGGTGGGTGCCGGTGCCACCGGGGACAGCTCCATGGACGCCGGCAACATGCTCAAGCCCATGCTGGCCCGCGGCGAGCTGCGGCTGATCGGCGCGACCACGCTGGACGAGTACCGCGAGAACATCGAAAAGGACCCCGCCCTGGAGCGCCGGTTCCAGCAGGTCTATGTGGGCGAACCCAGCGTGGAGGACACCATCGGCATCCTCCGCGGCCTCAAGGAACGCTACGAGGCCCACCACAAGGTGTCCATCTCCGACTCCGCCCTCGTGGCGGCCGCGACCCTCTCCAACAGGTACATCTCCGGCCGGCAGCTGCCGGACAAGGCAATCGACCTCGTGGACGAGGCCGCGTCCCGGCTGCGCATGGAAATCGATTCCGCTCCGGAGGAGATCGACCAGCTCCGGCGCCAGGTGGACCGCCTGACTATGGAGGAACTGGCCCTGGCCGGCGAGACCGACCCCGCCTCGATGGAACGCCTTGCGGCCCTCCGCGCGGACATGGCGGACAAGAAGGAAGAGCTCGCGGCCCTGAACGCCCGGTGGGAGGCCGAGAAGGCGGGCCTGAACCGGGTGGGTGACCTGCGGGCCAAGCTCGACGAGCTCCGCTCCGCGGCCGACAAGGCCCAGCGCGAAGGGGACCTCGAGACGGCGTCCAGAATCCTCTACGGCGAGATTCCCGCCTTGGAACGGGAACTGAACGCGGCCGCCGAGGCAGAGGCCGCCGTGCCCGACAAATCGAGGCAGATGGTGGCCGATGAGGTCACCGCCGATGACATCGCCGAGGTGATTTCGGCCTGGACCGGCATCCCCGCGGGGCGCATGCTGCAGGGCGAGAGCCAGAAACTGCTCAACATGGAGCACGTCCTGGGTGAGCGGCTGATCGGCCAGAAGAAGGCCGTCGCCGCGGTCTCCGACGCCGTACGCCGCGCCCGCGCCGGGATCAGCGACCCCAACCGGCCCACCGGCTCGTTCCTGTTCCTCGGCCCCACCGGCGTCGGCAAGACCGAGCTCGCCAAGTCCCTCGCGGACTTCCTCTTCGACGACGAGCGCGCCATGGTGCGGATCGACATGTCCGAATATTCCGAGAAGCACTCTGTGGCCCGGCTCGTCGGGGCGCCTCCCGGGTACGTCGGCTACGAGGAGGGCGGCCAGCTCACCGAGGCCGTGCGGCGGCGCCCGTACTCGGTGCTGCTGCTGGATGAGGTGGAAAAGGCCCACCCGGAGGTTTTCGACATCCTCCTGCAGGTGCTCGACGACGGCCGGCTCACCGACGGTCAGGGCCGCACCGTGGACTTCCGCAACGTGATCCTGGTGCTCACCTCGAACCTGGGCAGTCAGTTCCTCGTGGACCCCAACCTCGACGCCGCGGCCAAGAGGAACGCTGTCATCGCCATGGTGAACGCCTCCTTCAAGCCGGAGTTCCTGAACCGGCTCGATGAAGTGGTGCTGTTCGATCCCTTGAACGTTGAAGAGCTGTCCGAGATCGTGGAACTGCAGGTCAAGGAGCTGGGAGAGCGGCTCAAGGGCCGCCGGCTGAACCTCGAGGTTACCGAGGGCGCCCGCGCCTGGCTGGCCGTGTCCGGCTTCGATCCCGCCTACGGCGCCCGGCCGCTGCGCCGTCTGGTGCAGCGCGAGATCGGCGACCGGCTGGCCAAGGCCATCCTGGCCGGCGAAATCACCGACGGCGACACCGTCCTGGTGGACACCGCGCCGGATTTGATGGAACTCACCATGGGCGGGCTGGAGGACAGCTACGTGCCCGACGGCGGCGCGGCCACCGGCACCGGGCTCTCGGTCCGGCGCAAGGAGTAGACGCCGTCGGCAAGAGCGCTATGCCCCACCGGCAGCCGGGCTGGTCCCGTCTGCCGGTCGGCAACGTCGTGCGCTTTGCCGGCGCGCCAGATCCGTGCGCTACTGCGACGCGCTGCAGCGCCTCAAGCCGGGCAGCGCTAGGGCAGCAGGGACTCCTTGATGACGTTTCCTGCGTCCGTCACGGCGTAGCAGTCGACTCGACGGTCGGCTCTCTCCCAGCTGCGCGAGCTCGGGTAGGCCAACTTGTAGCTCAGGTCGTATTTGCCGGCCTTGTCCGTCAGCGGAGCTGCCTTGCAGGCATCGCGCGCTCTCTGCTTGAGCGCGTCCCGGCCGGGGTAGGACTCATTTTTCCCGTACTTCTCCACGGCGACCAGCTGGGCCGAGTGGCCGGTGGCGCAGTCCACCACGGTGGACTGCTGCGCATCCGGATCGAAGTCCTTGAAGCAGTCCCGCAGCTGGAAGTCCAAGGGGCTGACGCCTTCCAGAGGGAGGGCTCCGCGGCTGGCCGGGGCCGACGCCGACGAGGCTGCGGGGGCAGGGCCGCCGCTTTCGACAGGGGGCTGGCTGCTGCCGGCAACTGCGGCCACAGCCCACCAGACCAGAAGCCCAAGCGCGATGAGAAGGGCCGCGGCCACACCGAGCCGCTTTGGCCCTTGCCGGCGGATCCGGCGGACCAGGGGGCGGGCTCGGCGGGCCAGGGGGCGCGCTCGCTTCGAAAGTGCGCGCATGCCGCCGGCGAAAGTGGCGCCCGAGGGCTTCGCCGCTGCGGGCGCCGCCGAACGATTCGTGGACCGAGCGGGGTCGGCTGTAAGAACGGGCAGGGCGGACGTCGGCGGCCTCGAAGGCGGCGGCGGGATGGACCCGGCGTCGTGTCTTGGATTCTCGTCAGTCACTGAGAAATTCACCACTTCCGTGCGTCTTTGCCGGGGCTGGAAGCCCGGCGTCGCGGCCCTTTTCTGGGCGCACATCACGAAACTCTATCGAAGATGCGCGGCACGGCGCATGTGCCGGTGGCCGCGGGCACCGTGGCGGGAGGCGCCACGCTGTCCACAGGGGGCAGGCCGGCGAGCAGTTGACGCCGAAAGCATGTAATCTAGGTGTACGACAAATTGACCAAACATTCCGGGGCCTCACCGATCGCCAAAGGTGACCACCTCCGGTCCAAGTACAAAAGGGGGTCACGCCATGGGGCGCGGCCGTCAAAAGGCAAAAGCTACCAAGCAGGCTCGGGACATCAAGTACTACTCCCCGAACACTGACTATTCGGCCCTTCAGCGCGAGCTCACGGGCCCGGGAAGTCGTGCCACGAGCCACTTCGCGGATGACCCGGTCGAGCCGGACTATTCAGCGTATGTGGATAAGTACGCGGACGATGTGGAAGACGACGACGACGAGGTTGATTCCCGTCGTATAGGTTAGTCGACGCTTTCTTCCGGCACTGCAGTGCCAGCCAAAGATTTTCAGGCCGTCGGCCACCCCTGTTTTCAGGCGTGGCCGGCGGCCTTTCTTGTGCCCGTCCCTTCTTTGCCCGTCGCGGTGGGACTCGGCAGCAGTCAGGGACTCCCTGGACATTGAAGCGAAAGTCGATCGTGAGCTGGTGGCCGTTGCGGCACACAACCCTTACGGTGACGCGGCGTGAGTGAGGAGTTCGGGGACGCGTTCCTGCGGAACCTCGCTGAATTCTTCGGCGTGAACTGCGGCTACCTCCTGCAGGATCAGGAGGGCCTTCCCAACAAAAGTGGAGGCCCAGCTTGATCATCTGGCCAGCATGAGAACCAACAAGGTACGCAACTTCGCCGCCCGTCAGTTGGGCGGACTGTCATCCGAATCGCTCCTTCAGATCAGGGACCTTATCGACGAACAACTGGCGGAGACGCACGTCATGCCGGTTGACACGCAAGGCACTGAACAGGGCTGATACAGTCCTGCTTTGGAGTAGGTTTATCTCCGGCCCACATTGGACTATCCGGAGGACCCGCAGCCCATGGACTACAGAGTCGCCCGAGAGCGAGCGCAGGCCGCGGAAGAACGCCTGCAGTTGCCTGAGCCGGTCTCAATGCGTTCCATCCAGGCTCATCTGGAAGCAGCCAGGGGACGCAGGATTGTCATCAAGTCCATCGACAACACCCCGACGGACAAGGTCTGCGGCCTGTGGTTCGGTCTGGACACAATGGACCTCATCCTCCATGCCAAGTCCGCATCGGAGGTCCACCGACAGCAGATCGTTCTGCACGAGTTCGCCCACATGGTCCTCCGCCACGAGCAGGAGGACCTTTCGCACGACTACGCCAAAGCCTTTTTCCCGGACCTCGACCCGGAGCGCGTCGTCTCAGCCCTGAAGCGCACCGACTTGTTCGACGAGCTCGAGGTGACGGCTGAGCTCCTTGCGGACCGGCTTGCGTCCCGTATCCGCCGCTCCGGCCAGCGGCCTGACGCGCAGCCCGGCAACTTCGGGGCGGTCTTCGGATGATGCAGTTCCTCATGGCCGCGGCACTGTTCCTGTTGGCCGGGGTCCGCGTTCCCGCCCTGCTTCGCAACCGGACCGACCTGGTGTTCTCCTGTGCCGTGTACGGAGGCGTGGGCTCTTTGCTCATGTCCCCGATTGTCTACGTCCCCGTCGACACAGCCTTGGGCGGGATGAACCTGGTCAAACTGGTTCTGAACTCCCTGATGATCATCTCGCTCTGGTATCTGCGCCTTGCTGCATTCGCCGCCATCGCCCCGGAAGCCGGCGGTCGCCGGTCCTGGTGGACACGCACCCTGCCTCTGACGCTCACGCTGACCCTGCAAACCGTGTTCTTCCTCCTCACCGGACCCACCATCACGACCCCCGCCTGGGGCATCTACGAGGACCGCTTCCCGGCTCTCCTGTTCTCACTGATGCTCACTCTCTTCATCTGTTCGATGAGCGCGGAAATTGCCGTGATCTGCTTCCGCTACATCCCGCGTATGAGCCGCTCGTTCCGTGTCGGTTTCTCCATGCTGGGCGCCGGCTGCATCATGGGTTTCCTGGTGATGGCCGAGATGTGCCTCTCCCTGCTGGCCCGACACCTGACGTTCCTGGCCATACTGGTCAGGCCTGATTTCCCCTACCATCAGCTAGAACTGGTCGCGACCGTCCTGGCCGGCGCCGGACTGACGATCCCGGCGGTTGCCGGCAGGGCTGCCCGCAGAAACCTGCACCGCTGGAACACCGAAACCCTCGCACGCGTCGAGTCCATCTGGGCCAAAGCGCTGCAGAGCACGTCTCTTGACCGGACCCTTGAGGCCGACCCCCAGGCACCGGTACAGGACAGGCTGCACCGGATGATTGTCGAAATCTGGGACGCTGACCTCGCCGCCGGCACTTCGGCGACCTTCCTGGACGCGGAGGAGCGCAGCTACCTGCTCTCCGTCGAAGCAAAGCTCCATATCTCCCCTGCCCGGGCATAACCTGCGGCAGCTACAGAAAGCCCCCATGCACCTCCTGACGCACCCGACCCGCCGAACAGGCCCGAGCGGTACGGACATGGACGGGATCTACCGGAACATGGTCCTTTTCGATTTCCAGACTGAAGTCCACTCGGGCTTCTTCGTCGCTTATTACCGCAACTTCGCCATCCCCACCACAGCGAGGACCCTGGCGACGACCGGGGAGATGAAATCCCGGCCGATGAAGCGCTCCTACGACACCGGCATCGTCATCTACGAGATCATCGCCAACGGCTTCGAGCACGAACGCAGCCAGGCCATGATCGAACTGCTCCGCCGGGTACACAAGGGGGTGCCCGGCACCCCGGACGACTTCGTCTACGTCCTCATGACTTTGCTTGTCCTGCCGCTGCGCTGGACCGAACGTCACGGCTGGCGCCGGTTGACCGAGCTGGAGAAGCGGGCCGCCATGGACTTCTACGCCGAACTGGGCAGGCAGATGGGGCTCGAGGGCGTCCCGGCCACCTTCGCGGAGGCGGAACAGTTCCTGGACGAGTACGAGGACCGGAACATGGGCCCGAGCCCTGAGGGCGCGATGCTGCTCAATGCGACCGCCGCGGCCTTCGCCCGACGTATCCCCACCCCGCTTCGCCGGTTCACGCCGACCATCCTCGCGCTGATGATGGACAAACCCCAGGTCGCCGTTGCTCTGGGTCTAAAACCTGCCCCGGCAGCGCTGCGCGTACCGTTCAACGCGGTGTTGCGGTTCCGCGCCCTCAAGGCCAGGCGGCGCCCCTTACCGACCAAGCCCATATTTGTGCCCGGCGGCCGCATGTCCGCCTACGCGGACGGCTATACCCTCGACCAGATCGGCCCGCAGGCCACCGTCTGACTGCTAGCAGCCTTCGAGCCCACGCCCGGCGCAGCTGAGGTTTTGGCTAGTTCGCGTCCGGCCTCAAGTCAGGCCTGCCGCACCAGCAGGCCTTCCTGGCGTGCCCGGCGGACGAACTCAGCCTCATCCGTTGATGCCGCCGCGCAGGTACGGACTTCCCTTGCGAGGCTGTGCCGCTCCACCTCGGGCAGTCCCTGGCGGACGGCCTTGGCCTGTTCCGCGGGAGTGAATCCGCGTTCGGCGCGGACCGCGTCGAGCACGACGAACCCGTGCATCGAACCGCCCGTCGTTTCCCGTGGTGACCCACGGTTTCGCCAGCGCAGTTGTCACCGGCGGGGCCTCGGGCTACGTTGTTGGTGCCGGATTTCCCCGGTGCCACCCAGATGCCCGGAAGGACTGCCATGACCATGCGCACAGGATTCGCTGAGGGTGAGCTCTGCTGGACGGACCTCCAGACCAGCGATGTGGAGGCAGCCAAGGCCTTCTACGCGGAGGTTTTCGGCTGGCGGTACGAGGACCTGCCCACCCCGGACGGGCGCAGCTACGCCAAAGCCTTCCTCGGCGATGCCTTGGTCACCGTGCTCGCGCCGCAGAACCCCCAGCAGGAAGCCTCGGGCGAGCCGGGCCGGTGGAATGTATATTTCGCGGTCGAGGACGCCCGGGACCTCGCCGGCGAACTGGCCCATTCCCCCGGAAACCTTGAATTCGGCCCCGAGGCGATCGGAGACACCGGCGTCATGGTCTTCTTCGCCCCGCCCGGCGGCGGAACCACAGGGGCCTGGCAGGCGGGCAGCCACTTCGGAGCCGGCCGGAGCCAGGAACCGGGCACTTTGGCCTGGGCCGAGCTGCTGACGCCGGAGCCGCAGGCCGCCGTCGGCTTCTTCCAGCAGCTTTTCGGGCACGACGTGACCGAATACCCCCAGGACGACGGCGGCACCTACACCACGCTCATGGTGGGCGGCGCCGAAGTGGCCGGCATCGCCCGGGTGCCCGGCGATGCGCAGGACACCCTCGAGCCCGGGTGGCAGGTCTATTTCGGCGTCTCCGACGTCGCGGAGGCGGTGCAGGCCGCGGTGGCCGCGGGCGGCGTCGTGCTGATCGAACCGGACGAGGTCGAGGAAGCCGGCACCATCGCCACGCTCAAGGACCCGCAGGGCGGCGTCTTCAGCCTGCTGGAGGTTTAGGGCTTAAATACATCGAGTGCTCCACAACTGCCGTTTTCAGGTCTCAAAACGGCAGTTGGGGAGCACTCGATTGGGGTTAGGAACCCTTAGGCGTAGGCGTTGACCAGCCGGACGGCACCGCCGTCGACGCCCTTGGCGCCCTGGACGTAGTCCGGGCCCGTCTTGACGACCGAATCCGAGTTCTCATTGACGGTGCCCATGATCCAGGACGGCAGGCCGCGGTCGTTGAGCCGGTTGACGGCGGCGTCGGCCGCTTCCGGCGAAACGATGGCGACCATGCCCACGCCCAGGTTCAGGGTGCGCTCCAGATCGGCCAGCGGGACGTTGCCGAGCTCGGCGACCAGCTTGAAGATGGCCGGGAGCTCCCAGGTGGAGCGGTCCACGGTGGCCAGCAGGCCCTGCGGGAGGACCCGGGCGAGGTTGGCCGCGAGGCCGCCGCCGGTCACGTGGCTGAAGCCGTGGACGGCTCGGCCGCCTGCGGAGCCGTTGACCGGGAAGGTGCGGGCCAGGTCCAGGCAGTCCGCGGCGTAGACGCGGGTGGGCTCGAGGAGCTCCTCGCCCAGGGTGCGGCCGAGTTCGGAAACCTGGCGGTCCAGGGCCCAGCCTGCGTGGTTGATGACGCGGCGGACCAGGGAGTAGCCGTTCGAGTGCAGGCCGGAGGAGGCCATGCCGATCACCACGTCGCCGGCGCGGACACGGTCCGGGCCGAGCAGCGCGTCGGCCTCGACAACACCGGTGGCGGCCCCGGCGACGTCGTACTCGTGCTCACCGAGCAGGCCCGGGTGCTCGGCGGTTTCGCCGCCCACCAGGGCGGTGCCGGCGACCGAGCAGGCGGCCGCGATGCCGCGGACGATGTCGGCGATGCGCTCCGGGACCACCTTGCCGCAGGCGATGTAGTCGGTCATGTAGAGCGGCTCGGCGCCCACGACGACGATGTCGTCCACCACCATGCCGACGAGGTCGAAGCCAATGGTGTCGTGGATATCCATGGCCTGGGCGATTGCCACCTTGGTGCCGACGCCGTCGGTGGAGGTGGCCAGGAGCGGGCGCTTGTAGGTGAGCAGCCGGGAGACGTCATAGAGGCCTGCGAACCCGCCGACGCCGCCGATCACCGAGGCGTTGTGGGTTGCCTTGACGGCGTCCTTCATGAGTTCGACGGCGCGGTCTCCCGCTTCGACGTCGACGCCGGCGGAGGCGTAGGTGATGCCGGCGTTCTGGGCGGCGTTCATGTCAGCGGCCGGGGAAGCGGAAGTCATACTGGCTCTTTCTTGTCGGCTTTGGTGACGCGGTCGGCATCGGTGAGCAGTTCTTCGAATTCGGAGTCCGGCCCCGGATCACAACCGGTGGCGCCGGCCTTCTCGGCCGGATCGTCGTCGGGGCTGATACCGGCGGCGGCTTCGGCGGCGGACTCCGAGGCGGCCGCGCCTAGGGCGGCATCACCGGCGGCGGGCAGGCCACCGAGATCCGTGCGTTCCAGCAGGTTCTTGCCGAGCTTGTCCGCACCCGGGAGCTCGATGGGGTACTTGCCGGTGAAGCAGGCGGTGCAGAGGCGTTCGCGGGGCTGCTGGGTGGCGCCGATCATGCCGTCTTCGGAGATGTAGGCGAGCGAGTCGGCGCCGATGGCCTGGGTGATCTCTTCGACGGTGGCGCCGTTGGCGATCAGTTCCGCCCGGGAGGCGAAGTCGATGCCGTAGAAACAGGGCCACTTGACCGGCGGGGAGGAAATCTTGACGTGGACGCTGGCGGCGCCGGCTTCCCGGAGCATCCGCACAATGGCGCGCTGGGTGTTGCCGCGGACGATCGAGTCATCCACCACCACAACACGCTTGCCGCGAATCACGGATTCGAGGGCGTTGAGCTTGAGCCGGATGCCGAGCTGGCGCAGCGTCTGCGAGGGCTGGATGAACGTGCGGCCCACGTAGGAGTTCTTGACGAAGCCGTGCGCGAAGGGGATGCCGGATTCCTCGGCGTAGCCAACCGCCGCGGGGGTGCCCGATTCCGGCACCGGGATGACGATGTCCGCTTCCTGGGTGTTTTCGCGGGCCAACTGGCGGCCCATTTCCACGCGGGATTCGTACACCGAGCGGCCCGCAATAGACGCGTCCGGGCGGGCGAGGTAAACGTATTCGAAGACGCAGCCGGCCGGCGTCGCCTCGGCGAAGCGCTGCGAGCGGACGCCGTCCTCGTCGATCGCGATGAACTCGCCGGGTTCGATTTCGCGGATGAAGCTGGCGCCGACGGTGGCGAGGGCGGACTGCTCGGAGGCCACCACCCAGCCGCGTTCCAGCCGGCCCAGGCAGAGCGGGCGGATGCCGTAGGTGTCGCGGGCCGCGTAGAGGGTGCCCTCATCCATGAAGACGAAGCAGAAGCCGCCCTTGATCTTGGGCAGCAGCTCCATGGCGGTCTGCTCAAGGGACTTGCCCTCTTCGCCCTCCAGGAGGGCGGTGACCAGGGCCGTGTCCGAGGTGTTGCCCTGCTTCATCTCGCCGCTGAGGTTTCCGCCGTTGCGGTCCTCGATCATCGCCTTGAGCTCGGCCGTGTTGGTCAGGTTGCCGTTGTGGGCGAGGGCCACGGTGCCCGTGGCGGTCGCGCCAAGGGTGGGCTGGGCGTTGGCCCAGTGGCTCGCACCGGTAGTGGAATAGCGGCAGTGGCCGACGGCCAGGTGCCCGGTCAGGGTGTTCAGCGTCGTCTCGTCGAAGACCTGGGAAACGAGGCCCATGTCCTTGTAGACGTTAATCCGCTTGCCGTCGCTGGTTGCAATACCAGCCGACTCCTGGCCGCGGTGCTGCAGTGCATACAGCCCGTAGTAGGTGAGTTTTGCTACTTCTTCACCGGGTGCCCAGACCCCGAAGACGCCACATGCGTCCTGAGGGCCTTTTTCGCCTGGGAGAAGATCATGAGAAAGTTTTCCATCGCCGCGTGCCACTGGTCGATTATCTCACGATGTGCGCTAAGACTTTTCCGGCGGCCGTTTTATGACCTGCCGCCCTGTCGAGGCGGGGCTGAGGCGCGGTTCAGGCACGGTCCCCGTCGTCGTCGGCGTCCGGTGCGGACTCGACGACGGCGCGCTCGGCGCGGCGGACGCTCATCCGGTCCAGGATCAGGGCGGCCAAGGCACCCAGGATGACGCCGCCGGCCGCGCAAAGGACCATAAAGAAGCCGAACACCGAGCTGGCGTCATAGCCCACATCACCGGGAAGTGCGTAGGCGATGATGGCCGCGGCGGCCACGCCCACCAGCCCGCCCAGGATCAGGAAGGGTACATACTTCGGTGCCCGGCGGACGGTGACCTCGCGGCGCTCCGGAACGCTCTCCGGAACGTTGCCTGGAACGCTGCCCGGGGCAGGTTCCCGCTGGGGGTCGTTGCCTGCTGTGCCGGGGGTTTCGTGGGAAGACATGCCATTAACCCTACTGCCCTTGGACTCATTGCCGGGGCCCGGTTCCCGGAGCAGACTAGGGCTACGTACAGACGAGCTAAGGATCCGCCATGTTAGCCTCAGCCGCCCGCATTCGCGACCAGCAGCGCAAGATTTGGGATGAGTTCTCGGCGGGCTGGAACAAGTGGGACGCTGAACTGCTCGGCTGGCAGGGGCCGTTCGGGGACGCATTGCTCGAGGAGCTGCGGCTGCGCCCCGACTCCCGGGTGCTGGATGTTGCGGCGGGCGTGGGGGAACCCGGACTCACGGTGGCCGAGCGAGTGCCGGAGGGCAGGGTGGTCCTGGCCGACATCTCGGCGGGGATGCTCCGCGTGGCCGGGGAGAAGGCATCGGCCCGGGGCCTGACCAACCTGGACTTTGAGGTTTGCGACGCTGCCGCATTGCCCTTCGGGGACGGCACGTTCGACGCCGTGTACTGCAGCTTCGGCCTGATGTTCTTTCCCGTCATGTCCGCGGCCATGGCGGAGATGGCGCGCACCGCCAAGCCGGGGGCCCGCGTTGGCGCCGTCGTCTGGGGACGCGCGGCGGCAAACCCCTGGGCCAGCCTAATTCTGGGCACGATTGCCCGGCACCGGGAACTGCCCATTCCGCCCGCAGGCACTCCGGGCCTGTTCCGCTGCGCACCAACCGGCTTCATGACCCGCATGTTCAAGGATGCCGGGCTGGCAGAGGTGACCGAGCGCCAGGTCAGCACCGATCTGGTGCACGAATCCCCCCAGAGCTACTGGGAGTTCATGACCGACATCGCGACCACCGTGGCCATGGGGCTGGCCAAGGCGGACGAGGCGTCGCGGGACCTGATCCGTCAGGACGTGTTCGCGCTGCTGGGCCGCTACGAGCACGACGGCGCGATCCGGCTCCGGTCCACCGCCACGGTGGTGGCGGGGACCAAGGTGTAGCTTAGGCGGGCGACGCCGGGCCGGACGCGTCCGCGATGATCGCCCGCACGCTGTTGTTGCGCTTGTCGTGGGTCAGCTCCACGAGGCCCAGGGCCTCGAGCAGGGGCGGCAGGTACATCCCGAACCGTCCCCGGTAGCCCTTGCGCAGTCCATACCACCCGCCCACAGGATTCTCCGGGTCGCGGCCCCAGGCTTCCACCGTCCCCTCCGCCGCCGGCTTGTTTTCGTCGGTAGCGCCCAGCGGCACCCAGTCCACCTTCTCCATCAGCCAGAGGTGCAAGTCATCCAGTGCCCGGAGGTGGTACTTGAGGGTGGTGGAACCGACCTGGCACACCAGCGCCGGGGGATCGGACTCCTCGTCGCGGTACATCAAATACTCCGAAGTCCCCGGGGCCGTCTTGAGCTGCCAGGGATCCTGCTTGGTGCCGTTTGCCACGCTGTACCCGCCTTCTGATCGGCCGGATGCCCGGCGCCGATCGTCCGAGCCTACCGAGCCATCCGGCGCGGGGCGAGGCCTGCGGCGGGGAGGGAGCAGTGCCCTGTTAGACGCCCAGCGCTTCCTTCAGCGCCGCCACGTGGCCTTGGGCCTTGACCTGGTACTGCGCCAGCTTCACCTTGCCCTCGGGGTCCAGCACCACGGTGGAGCGGACGATGCCCTCCGTGACCTCGCCCTGGATCAGCTTCTCGCCCCAGGCGCCGTAGGCCAGGGCGACGGCGTGGTCCTCGTCGGCCAGGAGCGGGAAGGTCAGGGCGAAGTCGCCGGTGAAGTGGGCCAGGGCCTCGGGTGCGTCGGGGGAGATGCCCAGGACTTCGTAGCCTGAGCCCTGCAGGGACGCGAGGTTGTCGCGGAAATCGCAGGCCTCGGTGGTGCACCCCGGGGTCGCGGCTTGCGGGTAGAAGTACACAATGACGTTCTTGCCGCGGTAATCGGCAAGGGCAACCGGCTTACCTTCGGCGTCCGCCAGCGTGAAATCCGGGGCCGGTGTGCCGGGCTGAAGCTTGACGGTCATGTTTGCGCTCATGATGATCCTTCGGGGAGTGGACAACGGGTCTGTGATGGACAACATCGTGGCCCGGGACTGTATTCCGCCGCCTGAGAGTATCAAGGACCCGTCCGGGAAGGCTTGGCAGACTCGGGCCCTGACAGCTCTTTCATAGCTGCCGCATAGCTGCCGTGATTAACTTGGAGCCATTATGGAACAGCAAACTCCACGACAGCCACGTTTCGGATCCCGACGCACGGCCACGGGACGGCAGCCAACGCCTGCCCGGTTCCGGGCCAGGATTCAGGTGGCCTGTGCCGCGCTGCTGGCCCTCGTCCTGGCCGTGGGTATCCATACCTTCGCGGACCGCTCGACGGCGGCAAATCTCACGAAGACGTCTGCCGCGACGACTGCGGAGGCCAGTGCCTCGCCCTCAGCCAGCCCCAATGCCTCGACCCCCGCCTCGGCCCCGGCTGCCCGAGTGGTCGACGCGGCACTGGGCGCGCGCATCCAGGCCATTCTCGACGCCAACAGCCAATACCAGATCGGCGTGGCGGTGGTCGACCTCTCCCAGGGCGCCGGCTCCGCGGACGTCAGCGAATACGGGGTCCGGGAGAAGTTCGTGGCCGCGAGCACCGCCAAAGTCCTGGCCGCGGCGGCCTACTACCACCTGGTCGAAACCGGAGCGGCCACCCTCGATGACCCCTTGGGGAGCTACACCGCCGGATTCCAGCTCCGGGAGATGATCCAGCAGAGCGACAACGACTCGTGGTCGCTGATCATGGATGCCGTGGGCCACGAGGAACTGACGGCGTACGCGGCGACGCTGGGCGTGAGCTACGACCCGAAAACCAACACGCTGACCCCGGCGGAAATGGCGACGATCGTCTCCCGCCTCTACTCCGGGACGCTCCTGAATGCCGGGAACACCGCCCAGCTGCTGTCCTATATGCAGGACACCAACTACGAAACGCTCATTCCAGCCGCAGTGCCGGCAGGGATCACGGTCTTCCACAAGTACGGACTCCTGGGCGGTGAACTGCACGACGCCGCCATCCTCACGCAAGGCAACGCCGCCTACGCCCTGGTCATCTACACCAAGGGCCAGGACCTGAGCGACGTCCCCGAACGCACCGAGGTGATTCATCAGCTGACGCAGGCGGTGGCGGGCGTCCTCTTCTAGGCCGCTTTTTACGCCGCTTCCAGCCCGGGTGGGCCCGGGTTCATGCGCCGGCGCGGCGGATTAGCTTGCCGGTCGGAGTCCGGCCGTCGATCAACGTGCCGCGGAGGTAGGTCTGCCGGACGACGCCGGAAAGCGCCTTGCCGTCATACGGGGTGATGGGGTTCTTGTGCTTGAGCTTGGAGGCGTCCACGACGTACGTCTCATCCGGGGCAAACACGGTGAGGTCGGCGTCGTACCCCAGCGCCAGCCGGCCCTTGTTGGCCAGGCCGGCGAGCTGTGCGGGCTTGGCCGCCATCCACCAGAGAATCTGCTCCAGCGGGATGCCGCGGTGCCGGGCCTCGGTCCAGATCAGCGACAGGCCCAGCTGCAACGAGGAAACGCCGCCCCAGGCCACGGCGAAGTCCCCATTTTCCAGGTCCTTCAAATCCAGGGTGGACGGGGAATGGTCCGAAACGATGCAGTCGATGGTGCCGTCCTGCAGCCCGGCCCAC
Source organism: Arthrobacter sp. ES3-54 (assembly GCF_029504395.1). GTDB lineage: Bacteria > Actinomycetota > Actinomycetes > Actinomycetales > Micrococcaceae > Arthrobacter. Next base: position 51,256 of record NZ_JAQFIF010000017.1, on the reverse strand, counting down.
AGCAGTTCGCGGTTGGAGGCTTCGCGGATCGGCGGGCAGCACTTGTAGGCCGTGGCACCGTCCGGGATTTCCTCGGCCGTCAGCGTCAGGTAGTGCGGGCAGGTTTCGACGGTGAGGCGGACGCCGTCGCGCTTGGCGGTGGCGATCATGGGGAGCGCGTCGGAGGAGGACAGGTGCACGATGTGGGCGCGGGCGCCGGTACGGCGGGCCCGTTCGATGACCTCGGCGATGGCCTTGTTCTCGGCCCCGCGCGGGCGCGAGGCCAGGAACGACGCGTAGCGGTCGCCGCCCGGGTGGGGCGCGTGCTCGATCGTGTGCGGGTCCTCGGCGTGGACGATCATGAGCGAGTCGAAGGACCTCAGCGCGGCCATGTCCGCTTCCATCTCGTCCGCTTCCAGCTGCGGGAACTCGTCCACGCCGGAGTGCAGCAGGAAGCATTTGAAGCCGAAGACTCCTTCGTCGTGCAGCGGCCGCAGTTCGTGCCTGTTGCCCGGGACGGCTCCGCCCCAGAAGCCGACGTCCACGAACACCTGGTCCTCGGCCACCTCGCGTTTGAGCATCAGGGCAGCGACGGTGGTGGTGGGCGGGATGCTGTTCAGCGGCATGTCGATGATCGTGGTGACGCCGCCGGCCGCCGCCGCCCGGGTGGCGGACGCGAAGCCCTCCCACTCCGTGCGGCCGGGCTCGTTGACGTGCACGTGGGTGTCCACAAGGCCTGGCAGGAGGACCTCGGCGTCGGCGAGTTCGATGAGTCTACGGCCGGAAAGGCCGTTGCCCAGCGGCGCGATCGCGGCAATCACGCCGTCGCGGATGCCGACTTCCCGCGCGGCGATGCCGGCCGTGGTCAGCACCTGCCGCCCGCGGAAGACGACGTCGTAGGTTTCGTCAGGCACGGATGGCCCAGCTGAACGCGGTCTCCGCCGGTTCCTTGTATTCGAGGCCGATGTAGCCCTCGTAGCCAAGTGCGCGGCTGCGGGCGATCCATTCGCCGAGGGGAAGCTGCCCGGTTCCGGGAGCCCCGCGGCCGGGGCTGTCGGCGATCTGGATGTGGCCGAAGTCCTGGGCGTGCTTTTCGATGACGGCGGCGATGTCCTCCCCGTTCACGGCCAGGTGGTAGAAGTCGGCGAGGAACCTGATGTTCTCCGCGCCGGATTCCGTCCTGACCCGGGCGATGACGTCCAGGGCGTCCCGGGCCTTGAGCAGCGGGTAGTTGGGGGCGCCGCTGACGGATTCCAGGAGGACCGTGCCGCCGATGCGGGCGACGCCGGCCGCAGCCTTCGCGAGGTTCTCGGCGCCAAGGGCGTCCTGCCGCTCAGCCGATTCACCGTCAATGCGGTTGCCGTAGAGGGCGTTGAAAGCTTTGCAGCCGAGGCGCTCACCGATGCCGGCGACGACGTCGATGTTGTCCTGGAATTCGGTGGAGTGTGCCGGCCAGGAGAGCAAGCCGCGGTCGCCGCCGGGCATGTCGCCCGCGTTGAAGTTCAGCCCCGTGAGCTGCACGCCGGCGTCGGCGATGGCGTTCTCAAACCGGGCAACCTCGACGTCGGTGGGGACGGAGGTCTCGAAGGGCCACCAAAATTCCACGGCGTCAAAACCGGCGGTCTTCGCCGCGGCCGGGCGTTCCAGCAGAGGGAGCTCCGTCAGGAGGATGGAGCAGTTCACGGTGTACGTCATTTGTGGTGGATTCCTCCGGTGGCGGGAACTGGATCGGGCGGCCTGATTCGCGTGGGCCGGTCTCAGGTCAGGCGGATCTGGCGGTTGACGTCCTTGTACAGCAGGTACCGGAACTTGCCCGGGCCGCCGGCATAGCAGGCCTGCGGGCAGAAGGCGCGCAGCCACATGAAGTCGCCGGCCTCCACCTCCACCCAGTCGTCGTTGAGCCGGTAGACGGCTTTGCCTTCCAGGACGAAGAGCCCGTGTTCCATGACGTGGGTTTCGGCGAAGGGGATGGAGGCCCCGGGCTTGAAGGTGACGATGTTGACGTGCATGTCGTGGGCGAGGTCCTCCGGGTCCACGAAGCGGGTGGTGGCCCAGGCGCCGTCGGTGCCGGGCATGGCCCGCGGTTCGACGTCCTGGTCCCGTGTCACAAAGGATTTTGCCGTGAACCCTTCCAGCGGCTCATACGCCTTCCGGATCCACTGGAAGCTGGCGATCTCCCCGGACTCGTTCGCCACCGACCACTGGGCTCCGGCGGCGAGATAGGCGTAGCCGCCTTCTCCCAGCTTGTAGGTTTCCCCCTCGAGGGTCAGTACCAGGGCGCCCTTGGTCAGGAAGATGACGCCTTCGACGCCGGTCTCCGGCTCGGGCTTTTCCGCTCCGCCGCCCGGTCCCACCTCGACAATCAGCTGCGAGAACGTCGTGGCAAAGCCGGCGATGGGCCGGGCAAGGATCCAGGACCGGGTGTTGGTCCAGCCCGGCAGCTTGCTCGTGACGATGTCTCGGAGCACGCCCTTCGGAATGACGGTGTAGGCCTCCTTGACCACAGCCCGGTCAGTGAGGAGCTGGGTCTGCGGCGGAAGCCCGCCCTCAGGGTAGAAATAGTTGCTCATGGGTGCGTCCCTTTTGCTAAGCGGGTGGGGGTGTTGGCCAGCCGGGGATGGGCCAGCACAGTGAGTTGCGGGAGCCCGACGCCGGCCAGCGCCAGGACTTCTTCGGCACCGACGGCGCCGCACTGGACGCCGCGCAGCACGAAGGCCGCCAGGGCGCGGGCCGTGGCGGGTTCATCCAGAACGCCGCCGGCGGTTTGCTCCACGTAATTGCGGAGCCGGGCAGCGGTGGCGGGAAGACCCTGCCGGTAGAAGGCATAGGTTGCGGCGAACCGGCTGGGCAGCTGGGCCGGGTGGAGGTCCCAGCCCTGGTAGAAGCCGCGTTCCAGTGAGCGGCGGACCAGCCGGCCGTGGAGCTGCCAGGCCTGCTCCACGTGCCCGCCCACCGGGATGATGTTGGTGGAGCCGTCGGAGAGCCGGATCCCGGTGCCGGCCACGGCAAGCTGCATGACTTCCTTGGCAAAGTCCGCCACGGGATGTTCCATGGACTGGTATTCGGCGGAGATCTGCAGCGAGGCCGAGTAGTCGTAGGTGCCGTAGTGCAGCGCGCTGATCCGGCCGGGCACCGCGTGCGGCAGGCGCGCCACCGGCGAGGTTCCGTCCGGCCCCAGGATCAGCTGCGGAGTTTCCACCTGCACCTCAAAGCGGAGCCGGCCCGCGGGGAGCGAATGGACTTCCTCGAGGCGGGACACGGCGAAGACCATGGCCTCAACCTGCGCCACCGTGGTGACCTTGGGCAGGGTAAGGATGAGCCCGTCCGGCAGTTCGCCTGTCGCGGCCAGCTGCGACACGAAGAGATCCAGGGTCCGCAGGCCCCGGGCGCGGGTAGCGGCCTCGAAACATTTGAAGCGGATCCCGATGAAGGGCGGCGCGGTGCCGGCGGCGACGGCGGTGGCCACGGCGGACGCCGCGGCGACAGCGACGGCGTCCTCGGCGTCGTCGCCCCGGTCCCCGAACCCATCCTCAAAATCCAGGCGAAGGTCCTCGATCGGCTCGCGGAAGAGCTTGTCCCGGACCCGCGGCGCGACGGCGGCGGCGAGCTCGGGGTCCTGGCCGAGCAGGGTGCCGAGCCGTTCCAGCCCGCCGTGGGCCTCGGCCGCGGCCAGGGCCTGGGCGCCCCAGTCCGCGGCTAACTCCGGACTGAAACGGTCGGCCTGAACGTAGACGGTGTGCACCGGCTGGCGGGAGCCGTCGTCGCCCGGGTAGCTGCGCTCCAGCAGCCGGTCGGTGTCGGCGAGCTGCGCATCGATCCGGGCGAGGTCGGCGCCGGAGAGGGCCGGCGTCACAGGGCCCTGGCTCCGCGGGTGGCCCGGTGGATGGCCCGGCGGATGGTTCCGTGGCTGCGGCCTGGCGCCGGCTGCCATGCCTCAGCCCACCAGCTCGTACGCCGGCGTGGTGAGGAAGTCGGTGTAGTCCTCGGACAGGCAGATATCGCCGATGAGCTTGCTGGCGGGCAGGTAGTGCTTCGCGAAGGCGTCCTCGCCCACCTCGCCGCGGAGCTTCTCGGTCTCCTCGGCCAGGATGGCGGCCACCAGCTCACGGGTGACAGTCCGGCCGGTGTCGGCCAGCGCCGAGCGGTTGCGGATCTGCTGCCAGACCTGGGACCGGGAAATTTCCGCGGTCGCGGCGTCCTCCATCAGGTTGTGGATGGCCACCGCGCCGTTGCCGGAGATCCACACCGCTGTGTAGGCCACGGCCACGTAGAGGTTCAGCCGCAGACCTGCCTCGGTCACCTGGCCCTGGGCGGAACTGATGTCCAGGAGCTGGTCCGCGGTGACCGAGACCTCCGGACGCTGCCTGTCCAGCTGGTTGGGCCGGTCGCCCAGAACGGCGTCGAACACCTCGCGGCAGACCGGCACCAGATCCGGGTGCGCCACCCAGGAGCCGTCAAAGCCGTCGTTCGCCTCGCGGGTCTTGTCCGCACGCACTTTCTCGAACGCCTGGGCCGTCACCTCGGGTTCGCGCCGGTTGGGAATGACGGCCGCCATGCCGCCCATGGCAAAGGCGCCGCGGCGGTGGCAGGTCTTGACCAGAAGTTCTGTGTAGGCCCGCATGAAGGGCGCCGTCATGGCGATTGTGGCGCGGTCGGGGAGCACAAAGCGCGGGCCGGCGTCGCGGAAGTACTTGATGATGCTGAACAGGTAGTCCCAGCGGCCGGCGTTCAGGCCGGAGGCGTGGTGGCGGAGTTCGTAGAGGATCTCGTCCATTTCGAAGGCTGCGGGGATGGTCTCGATCAGGACGGTGGCGCGGATGCTGCCTTGCGGAATGCCGAGGTAGTCCTGGGCGAAGACGAAGATCTCGTTCCACAGCCGGGCCTCGAGATGGCTCTCCATCTTGGGCAGGTAGTAGTACGGGCCATGGCCGTTCTCCAGCAGCAGCCTGGCGGTGTGGAAGAAGTGCAGGCCGAAGTCCACCAGGGCGCCCACGGTGTGTTCGCCGTCGATCAACAGATGGCGCTCGCCCATGTGCCAGCCGCGCGGGCGGGCGACAACGACGGCCAGCGGGGCATCGGTCCGGAGCGTATATTCCTTGCCCTCGGGCGAGGTGAATTTCAGGGTGCCCGCCGCGGCGTCGCGGAGGTTGAGAATCGATTCGACCACGTTGGACCAGGTGGGGGTGCTGGCGTCCTCGAGGTCCGCGAGCCAGACCTTGGCCCCGGAATTCAGGGCGTTGATCGCCATCTTGGCCGGTGCGGCCGGGCCCGTCATTTCCACCCGGCGGTCCTGCAGGGCGGCGGGGGCCGGGGCCACGCGCCAGCCGGCGTCGCGGATCTCCTGGGTCTCCGGCAGGAAGTCCAGGCGGCCGGTCAGGGCCACGTGCTCGCGCTTGAGGGCGCGGGCCTTGAGCAGCTCCGCGCGGGTTCCGGCAAAGCGGACGTGAAGTTCTTCGACGAAGGCGAGAGCCTCCGGGGTCAGGATTTCTCCGGCCCGGTCGACGGGTTGGGGATCGGTGACGCTGAGAGTCATTTCTGGTCCTTTCCGGGCCGCTCACACTTCTGAAGAGTGTTTTCGTATTATCACCCTCAGCGAGCCACCCAACTCCACTGATCTGCGCTTTTCCCACCATTCACCGGGGGCCGCGGCCCGGGCGATGCCTCGCGTTAGCAGAAGCCGGCGATCCCGTGCCAGGCGATTTCTGCGGGGCTGGTGTCTTCACGCTGCACCGTGGCCTCAATCAGGCCGTAGGGGCGGTCGGCGGCAAAGAAAACCTCGTTGGGGTTGTCGAGGCCAAAGGGTGAGAGGTCAACCAAGAAGTGGTGCTTGTTGGGCATGGAGAACTTGATCTCGTCGATCTCGGGGTGCGCTGCCAGCACCTTGGCGCCCATGTCGAAGAGGGTCTGTTGCAGGGCGTGGGAGTACTTTTCGCTGAAAGCCTCCAGCAGCAGGCCCTTGACGTCCTCGTAGCTCTTGTTGAAGTCGAAGGTGCCGAAGTCGGTGCCGGTCCTGAAACGCCAACGGGCCGATACGTCCGTGGCGAGGATACGGTCGGCCGTTTCCGGGAGGGTGGTGTACTCGTCCCGCGGGAAGCCGCTGAACCCGGACTGGGTCGACTTCAGCACGGTGAGGTCTTTCAACCCGGCGATGAGGTGCTCAGTAACGCCGTCGCGGACAAGGACAGCCGTGCGGACCTCCTGGCCGTTGCGGACGAAGGAGTGGTGGTGCCCGGATCCGTGGGCCTGGATCCGGTCCCATTTGTAGGATTCGGCCGCCCAGCGGCCGCCGGTGACCCAATCAAAGCTTGAGGTGAAGTGCCTGCCCAGCCGCAGCAGGAAGGCTTCCGGGGAGCCGATGCCGTCCCGGGCGAAGGCATAGATCGTGTTCTTTTGGGTGTCCGTGGCCACCACATGGCTGTTGTCGCCTGCGAGGTGCGCCGCGGCGAAGTCCCCGCGCAGCTGCGAGGTGACGTTCAGGTCTTCGATCTCATGGCGCTTGGTGTCCCTGGTGATCTTGACCACCCGGACTTCGGCTTTTCCGTACTGGTTGTCACCGAGGACGATTCTGTTGCTCATGGTCTGATTCCCAACTTCAGGTATGTGGCACCAAAGTCCCACATAGAAATTAAGCGCTTGTTTCCCGCGCGTTTCTCGTTCCGCCGGTCCACAAAAAAGAGCCGACATCAGTTGATGCCAGCTCATTACGACCCTGCCTGCTGCTCCCAGGTTGCGTGACCTGGGCCACGAATTGGGACTAAGCGTAGCCCGGTCCCGGCCAGGTGTACATCACTTTTCGGAAAATCGAGTGGGGCCCGGACGGCCCGGCATTGGGCGTGAAGACCCGGAAATAGAGATTTCACATAACGAATCTTGGCTTCCACCAAAATAGGGCGCGCCGTGCTGAGGTCCCGGTGCTACTCTCGATCTTGCCAACGGCGGGCATCCCGGGATCCGGGAAGCTATCTACCAGGCGCAACCTTCAAGGCACATGCTGAAGACTGGTCACCGTCGCATCCGGCCCTTGCGTTCCCGCCGGGGTGTACCGGCTTCCGCAGGTAGGGAGTGGCAGCATGACTACAACCGATACGGCCCAGAAGTTCCTGGCGAGATCCATCGAGTTGGCCACGGCCAACGTCCTGAACGGCGGCGGCCCGTTCGGTGCCGTGGTGGTCACAGCGGACGGGCACGCGTTCGACGGCGTCAACCGCGTCACCGCTACCAACGATCCCACGGCGCACGCCGAGGTCACTGCCATCCGGCGGGCCTGCAGCGAACTTGGCACCTTCGATCTCAGCGGAGCCACGCTCTACTGCAGCTGCGAACCGTGTCCCATGTGCCTGGCGTCCGCGCTGTGGGCGCGCGTCTCACGCGTGGTGTTTGCCGCGGACCGGCACGATGCCGCCTCCGCGGGGTTCGACGACGCCCTCTTCTACGAATACTTCGAAAACGAACAGCGCGACGCGCTCATGCCGGTGGGCAGGCTGGACCTGACAGACCCGGAAGCCCCCGCGGCCCTGGATCCCTTCAAGGCCTGGAACTCGCTCGAGTCCAGGACCGACTATTAGCGCCGGGGACTGCGGCCATGTTGGATCTGCTCCCGCACTTGGGCACATGGCGGCCTGCCGCGTCCGGGCAGCGCTGCGCGGTGGCCACCGTGGTGGGCACCGCCGGCTCGGTGCCGAGGCCCCTGGGCACGTCCATGCTGGTCTCGGAGGCCGGCGAGGTGCTGGGCAGCCTGTCCGGCGGCTGCGTTGAAGGGGCCGTGGTGGAGGCGGCCCTGGAGGCACTGCGCGACGGCGGGACGCGCCGGGAGTTCTTCGGCTACAGCGCCGACGACGCGTTTGCCGCCGGACTGACCTGTGGCGGCGGGCTGGAAATCCACATCGAACCCCTGGGCACCGGACCCGGCCGGCTGCGGCTGGAGACCCTGTACGCCCTGGCCGGGAGGCCCCCGGCCGGCGGGGCGGCGCTGATCCGCAGGGTGGATGCCGGCGGAGGCGGCGCCGTCGTGGTTCCTGACCCGGCTGCCTTCCAAGTGCTGCAGTCGGCCGGGCTCGCTGCGCTGCTGGGAGCGGGTTCCACCGGTGCCGGGCCGGTGATGCTGGCGGCGGCGGCCCAGCTGGAACCCCTGCTGAGGGGAGGGCGTACCGGGCTGGTCCGGATCGCCCCCGCGGGTGAGTGCCTGCCGGAACCGGTGAGCCTGCTGGTGGAGAGCCGGCTGCCCGCGGCGCGCCTGCTGATCTTCGGCGCCAATGACTTTGGTGCGGCCCTGGTGCCGGCGGCGAAACTCCTGGGCTTCCACGTGACGGTGTGCGATGCGCGCCCGGCGTTCGCGCAGCAGGACAGGTTCAGCGCCGCGGACGAGGTGGCCACGGCCTGGCCGCACCGGTATCTGGCGGACCAGGCGCGGGCCGGCCGCACCGACGCCCGGACGGCCATCTGCGTGCTCACGCATGATCCCAAATTCGATGTCCCTCTCCTGCAGGCCGCGCTCCGCCTGGACGTGGCGTACGTCGGCGCGATGGGGTCCAGGCGCAGCCACCGCGGGCGGATCGATGCCCTGCGGCAGGCCGGCGTGGCCGATGAGGACCTGGCCCGGCTGCACTCACCCATCGGCCTAGACCTCGGGGCCGTCACGCCCGGGGAGGTCGCGGTGTCCATCGCGGCAGAACTCGTGGCAAGCCGGAGCAAGGCCGCCGGGCTGGCCCAGGGCAGCGTGTCCCTGAAGGATGCCAGCGGCCCCATTCACCATTACGCCGCAACTCATCAGAACAGCAGTCTTCACGCCAGTGACCATCACGACAGCAATCTTCACGCCAGTGACCATCACGACAACAGCGCCGGCATGCCCGAACCTCAGGAGGCCCAGTGGACCTGAACACCATCGAGGCCGTGGTCCGCACCGCGGATCCGGCGCAGTGGCGCCAAGGCGATGCCTGGCTCGCTGGGGGAACGGTGCTTTTCTCCGCCGGGAGCCCCGAACACGGACAGGAACCGCTCCGGCGTCTCCTGGACCTCGGCTCCACGGACTGGACACCCCTGGCTGTCTCGGCGGCGGGCATCGAGCTGGCGGCAACCTGCACCATCGCGCAACTGTATGCGTTCCCTGATTCGAACGCCGGCCGGGGACTGGCCGGGGGCTGGCCCGGCGTGGAGCTCGTCCGCCCCTGCTGCGAGTCCTTTGTGGCCTCCTTCAAGGTCTGGACCATGTCCACGGTGGGCGGCAACCTGTGCACCTCCCTGCCGGCCGGGCCCATGATCTCGCTCTGCGCGGCGCTGGACGGCACGGCCACCATTCTGGGTCCCGGCGGCGCAAGCCGTACGGTTCCCGTGCTGGAGTTCGTCACGGGCGACGGGACCAACGCCCTCGCTCCCGGAGAGCTCCTGCGCAGCGTGAGCCTGCCGGCGGCAGCCCTGTCCTCCCGGGTGGCCTTCCGCCGGCTGTCGCTGAGCAACCTGGGCAGGTCCGCGGTGCTGCTGATCGGAAGGCTCGACGCCCGCGGCGCCCTGGTCCTGACCGTCACCGCAGCCACCGAACGCCCCGTGCAGCTGCGCTTGAAGCCCTCCGCGGCGGCGCTCGCCGACACCCTTTCCGAGTCACTTGATGCCGCCATCCCCGATGAGCTCTACCACGACGACGTCCACGGCCTGCCCGCCTGGCGCAGGGACATGACGTACCGGCTGGCCGAGGAAATCCGGGCCGAACTCACCGCCCCGGCGGGCCGCGATCCGCTGCGAGTATCCGGTGACTTCTGGCCGCCGAGGGCCCGGCCCCTGCGGACAGATTCCCTGCGCGCAGAGTCCCTGCACACAGACTCCCCGAGCGCCGGGACCCCGAGTGCCGGGTCCCGGACGGAAGGGGCCTGAGCATGTCAATCGAGGTCAACGGCCTAATTGAAATCAACGGTGTCCCGGCCCAGGCCGAACCCCGTCCCGGCCAGTGCCTGCGGACGTTCCTTCGCGAACAGGGGAACCTGGGCGTGAAGAAGGGCTGCGACGCCGGCGACTGCGGCGCGTGCACGGTGCATGTGGACGGCGTGCCGGTGCACAGCTGCATTTATCCCGCCGTCCGCGCCCAGGGCCGCGCCGTCACCACGGTGGAAGGACTGGCTGCCACGTGCGCCTCCGGCGGACCCGCTGACCCCGACGGTGTGACACTCCATCCGATGCAGCAGCACTTCCTGGACCGGCAGGGCTTCCAGTGCGGTTTTTGCACGGCCGGCATGGTGATGACGGCGGCCACCTTCAATGACGAGCAGAAGGCGGACCTGCCGCGGAACCTCAAGGGCAACTTGTGCCGGTGCACTGGGTACTCGGCCATCGAGGACGCCGTCTGCGGGAGGGGGAGCCACCCGGACACCCCTGGCCCGGACACCTCTGGTCCGGACACCACTCGCCCAGACACCCCTCGCCCGGGCATCCCCAGCCCGGACCCGGCAACCGCGGGGCACGGCCGGCCGGAGCCTGGCCCCGGACAACTGGGCGACGACGTTCCCGCACCCGCCGGCCTCGCCATCGTCACTGGGCAGGCCCGTTACACCCTGGACGTCCCGGCCGAAGAACTGCCCGGGCTGCTGCACGTGAAGCTGCTGCGCTCCCCGCATGCCCACGCCCGGATCCGCTCCATCGACGCGGCGGCCGCGCTGGCGATTCGCGGCGTCGCGGCGGTCTTCACCCACGAGGACTCCCCGGCGCAGCTGTTTTCGACCGCGCAGCACGAGCTCTACACCGACGATCCTGACGATACCCGCGTGTTCGACGACGTCGTCCGGTTTATCGGCCAGCGGGTGGCCGCCGTCGTCGCCGACACAGTGGCGGCGGCCGAGGCGGGCGTGCGGGCCCTGACGGTCGACTACGAGGCACTGGACGCCGTCTTCACCCCGGAGCGCGCCATGCTCCCCGGGGCCCCCGCCCTCCACGGGGACAAGGACGCGGCCATAGCCCGCATCAGCCGGCCGGAGCGGAACGTCGTGGCGGAACTGCATTCCGAGCTCGGCGATGTGGCGGCCGGTTTCGCCGCGGCGGACTTCATCCACGAACACACCTACCGGACTCAACGGGTGCAGCACGCGGCGCTCGAAACCCATGGCTCCATCGCCTCCTTCGGCAGTGACGGGCGGTTGCTGATCCGCACGTCCAGCCAGGTCCCGTTCCTGGTCCGGCGGACCCTGGGCCGGGTATTCGGCCTGCCGGAAGAGCAGATCCGGGTGGTGGCTGGACGGGTGGGCGGCGGCTTTGGCGGCAAACAGGAGGTGCTCACCGAGGACGTCGTGGCGTTGGCAGCCCTGAAGCTCAACCGCCCGGTGCAGCTTGAATTCACCCGGACCGAACAGTTCACCGCCGCCACCACCAAGCATCCCTTCACCATCCATCTCAAGGCCGGCGCCAGCCAAGACGGCAGGCTGACCGCACTCCAGCTGGAGGTGCTCACCAACACGGGCGCCTACGGCAACCACGCCACCGGGGTGATGTTCCACGGCTGCGGCGAGTCGCTGGCGGTGTACAAGTGCGCTAACAAGAAAGTGGACGCCCACGCCGTGTATACCAACACCGTGCCGTCCGGTGCCTTCCGCGGCTATGGGCTCAGCCAGATGATCTTCGCGATCGAATCCGGCATCGACGAGCTCGCGACAGGGATCGGAATGGACCCCCTGGAGTTCCGCCGCAGAAACATGGTCCGCGAAGGCGACGACATGCTGTCCATCCGCGACGAGCCCCAGGAGGACGTCCGCTACGGCAGCTACGGCCTGGACCAGTGCACAAAGCTGGTGGAGGACGCCCTGGCCCGTGGACGGGAACGCTTCCGGGCGGCCGGCACCGACAGCCTGGGCCCGGACTGGATGGTCGGGGAGGGGACGGCCCTGTCCATGATCGATACCGTCCCGCCTCGCGGCCACTTTGCCCACTCCAGGCTCCGGCTCCTGCAAGGCGGGACGTACGCCGTCGACGTCGGGACGGCAGAATTCGGCAACGGCACCACCACTGTGCACGCCCAGCTGGCGGCCACCGCGCTGTCCACCTCCGCTGCCCGCGTCAGCGTGCGGCAGTCCGACACGGACCTCGTGGACCACGATTCCGGTGCGTTCGGATCCGCCGGCACCGTGGTGGCGGGCAAAGCGACGCTGGCCGCCGCGGAGGAGCTCGCCCTCCGCATCCGCGCCTTCGCCGCCGGCATCCGCCGGGTTCCGTCCTCCGGCTGCGTGCTGGACGGGGACGCCGTGCTCTGCGAGGGAACCCCGGTGCCCCTGACCGAAATCTACGCCGCCGCGGAGCAGGCCGGCGTCCTGCTCGCCGCGGAGGGGCGGTGGGGCGGGACGCCGCGTTCGGTGGCGTTCAACGTCCAGGGCTTTCGGGTGGCCGTGAACACCGGGACAGGGGAGTTGCGGATCCTGCAAAGCGTGCAGGCGGCCGATGCCGGCGTGGTGGTCAATCCGCGCCAGTGCCGCGGCCAGATCGAAGGCGGGATCGCCCAGGCCCTCGGCTCTGCGCTCTACGAGGAGGTCAATGTGGACGACGCCGGCCGCGTCACCACCGACGTCCTGCGGCAGTACCACGTCCCCTCTTTCGCGGACGTGCCGCGCAGCGAGGTCTACTTCGCCGACACCAGCGACAAGCTGGGCCCGCTGGGCGCGAAGTCCATGAGCGAGAGCCCGTTCAACCCGGTGGCGCCGGCGCTCGCGAACGCCATCCGGAACGCCACCGGCGTGAGGTTCTCCCAGCTGCCCATCTCCCGGGACAAGATCTACCTGGGCCTGAAGGAAGCAGGGCTGGTCCCTCACGTTGAGTCCGCTAACGGCCTATAGTCGGACGATGGAAAAGCGAATCTTGGGCAAAACCGGACGGAACGTCTCCACCGTTGGCTTGGGGACCTGGCAGCTGGGCGCGGACTGGGGCGACGTGGACCCCGCGCAGGCGCAGGCCATCCTGGCGGCCTCCGTCGAAGCGGGTGTCACGTTCTTCGACACCGCGGACGTCTATGGCGATGGCCGCAGCGAGCATGCCATCGGAGCGTTCCTGGCAGACAACCCCGGCCTGGACATCACGGTGGCGACCAAGATGGGCCGCCGGATGGAGCAGCGCCCGGAGAACTACAACCTCACCAACTTCCGCGCATGGACGGACCGGTCGCGGCGCAACCTGGGCGTCGAGCAGCTGGATCTGGTCCAGCTGCACTGCCCGCCCACGGCCGTGTACAGCAACGCCGAGGTCTACGACGCGCTGGACACCCTCGTGGCCGAGGGCGCCATCCGCAACTACGGCGTCAGCGTGGAGCGGACCGAGGAAGCCCTCGAGGCCATCCGCCATGAGGGCACCGCCACGGTGCAGATCATCCTCAACGCCTTTCGGCTCAAGCCGCTGGACAAGGTGCTGCCCGCGGCTGAGGCCGCCGGGGTGGGCATCATCGCCCGTGTCCCGCTCGCCTCCGGGCTGCTCTCCGGCAAATACACCGCGGAGACCTCCTTCGCGGCGGACGACCACCGGAACTACAACCGCACCGGATCAGCGTTCGACGTCGGGGAAACCTTCTCCGGCGTGGACTTCGGGCAAGGCCTCAAAGCGGTGGCTGAGTTCGAGGAACTGGTGCCCGACGGCGTCAGCACCGCCCAGGCGGCCATCGCCTGGATCGCGGCGCAGGACGGCGTCAGCACGGTGATTCCGGGCGCGCGGAACGTGGACCAGGCGCGCGCCAACGCCGCCGCGGCGGATGTCAGCGGCATTGACGCCACGTTCGACGTCGGCGTCCGCGAAATCTATGACCGCTACTTCCGCGAATCGATCCATCCCCGCTGGTAGCCCTGTGAAACCAACGCGGGGTCAGATCCGGCCCAGGGAGGGCGGTTCCTCGGGCCGTCGCTGACCCGGCGTTGTGGTTGGTGTACCTGCCGTTAGGCCGCCGGATACCACACCCGCTTTCCCTCAACCCGTGCGAAGGAAGTCAGGGTGTGGGGTTTCACGGACTTTTCCGTCATGATGTCCAGCACCCCGACATTCCGGACCAGGAGCGCGTCACCGATCAGCGAGCGGTGACAGCGCCACGGGACGGCTTCCGCGCACATGATTGCGGAATCGTTGGTCCGCCCGCGTTCCAGCAGCTGGTCGATGGCCGTGGAGAATTCTTCGGTCTGCATGTAGTCCGCGTATCCCCGGAACGACGGGTTGCGCCAGGCGCCGTTGGGGCTGTCCTTTCGGGCGTGCCGCAGGCCGCCGAGGGATTCCATTCGCCGGTAGGTGATTCCGCTGGCCCGCACGCTCGCCGCCAGCGCGTCCCCGTTGAACTGTGGATTGTGGCGCGACTTCGGGACGGTGCGCACGTCGATCAGCTTCTTGACGCCGTGGGCCTGCAGAATGCCGATGAATTCGCCGATGGGATGAGTGGAGTGCCCCACCGTGAAGATGGTCATGTCCGTCATGCCCCCATGCTAAGGCGGCAAGGACGCCTGTGCCGGCGGTGGAGCGGCCCGGATATTCTGGGTGACCTACCGGCTGTCAACGAAACGGGCACGGAATGACTTCATCCTCCATCGACGGCTTTGTTGACCGTCTTGCGGCCGTGGCAACAGGGCCGGGGTGCAACAACTTCTTCGATCACACTGCGCCTGGCAATGCGCAGCGCCGCCGGAACCTGGCCATCTACCTGCGGGAGATGCAGGACCGCGCGCCAAAGGTCCTGCTGGTGGGGGAAGCGCCGGGATTCCGGGGAATGAGGATCACCGGAGTGCCCTTCACCAACCGCACCATGTTCGAGGGCCCCGCCAACGAGTTTGGGCTGTTCGGGCCGGGGAAGGGGTACGTGCTGCCGGCAGATGCTGCCGGAATCGCGGCGGAACCGACGGCCACGGTGATGTGGCAGGTCCTGGCGGAGCTGGAATTCCTTCCCCTGCTGTGGAGCGCCTGCCCGTGGCACACCCACGTGCCCGGGCAGCCGCTGTCCAACCGCACGCCAAAGGCTTCCGAGGCTGCGCTGGGAACTCCGTTTTGGCAGGCGCTGGCTGAGGCGTTCCGTATCGACACCGTAGTGGCTGTGGGCAATGTGGCCCACCGCAGCCTGCAGCGCAGCGGCCTGGACGTGCCGAAAATCAGGCATCCGGCCCACGGCGGACGGTCCGGTTTCAAGCGTGGCCTGGAGGAGCTGCTGGCCTAATCAAGGGGCGTTAATCGAGGGGCTTTACTCAAGGGGCATTAATCGAGCAGGCGCAGCTGCTCGGGGGCGTCGAGGTCCTCGCCGCCGGAGAGGTCGCTGCAGTCCACCAGATCAACCAGGTCCGGGTGGGCTTGCAGGAAGACGCGTGCTCCGGCGTCGCCCGTTGCTGTTTCCGCGGCCTCAGCGCGAAGTCTGGCGTCGAGCAGCAGCGGATGTCCCCGCTGCAGCTTCCCCTCCGCGTCGCGGTAGGCGGCGGCCGTGACCCGGCCGGGCCGGTGGGCGGCCAGCAGCCGGGACACAGTGTCCGGGGCCAGGCCGGGCTGGTCCACCAGGGCGATGAGCACGTGGTCCTCCGGGGCCGCCGCGGCAACTCCAGCCCGGAATGAACTGCCCATCCCGGTGGCCCAGCCAGGGTTGTCGATGACCCGGTGCCGGCTGAGGTCGGTGGCGGCGCGGACCGTTGCCGCGTCCGCGCCGAGCACCGTCACCACTTCCCGGCAGCCGCCCGCGAGCAGCACGTCAGCGAGCACTTCGACCAGCGTGCGGCCGCGGAAGGGGAGCAGCGCCTTGGGCCCGAGCCCCAGGCGCGTCCCGGCTCCGGCGGCCAGCAGCACCGCCGTCGTGCCCGGCACTCCGCTATCGCCCATCTGCCACTAGCTGCCCCGGTAGGTGGAGTAGGCGAAGGGGCTGAGCAGCAGGGGGACGTGGTAGTGGGACTGCGTTTGGGAGACGGCGAAGATCAACGTGACTTCGGGGAAGAAGGTCTCGGTCCCGGCGGCAGCGTAATAGGCTCCGGTGTCGAAGCCCAGCCGGTACGTGCCCGAGCCCAGGCTGTCGGGGCCCAGCGACGTGACGCGCCCGTCGTCGTCCGTCGCGCCGGCCGCGATCCTGACCCAGCGTTCGCCGTCGAGCATGTCCAAGGTGACGGCGACGCCCGCGGCGGGCGTGCCGGAGCCGGTGTCCAGGACGTGCGTGGTGATGTGGGATGTGCTCATGCGCGGATCAGTCCTTCGAGTCGGAGTACCGCGATTTCGCGCAGTTGCTGGCCGATGACTTCTATTTCCTCTGCGGGAGTATGGGCGAGCCTGGTGTTGAGTGCGGCCAGGATCTCCTCCCGGCTGCGGCCGGCCGCCCGGATCAGGAAGACCTGGCCGAATTTTTGTTCATAGCTCCGGTTCCCTTCGGCGATGGCTGCCGCGACGGCCGGATCCGGGGCGCCAAGAGCGGCCTGCTCCGACTGGGAGAGCCGGGCCTCCGTGCTGTTTCCGGCGACCCGTTCGCCGATGCGCGGATGGTGGGCCAGGGCGCCCTTCACCTCCGCGTCGGTGAAGGGTTCCGCCGCGCGGCGGGCGGCGTCGAGGAGGCTTCCGGTGCTGAGGAAGGGCCGGGAATCGACGATCTCCTCAATCCACCGCTCAATGTCCAGGCAGGGACGCAGGGCGGCGGCGGCCTCCGTGCGACCGGCAGCGTTAAAGTCCTCCAGCAGCATGTGCCAGTTCTCCGATGTAATTCCGGCTAGCTCGCCAGGAACCGCAGCAGAACCTCGTTGACCTCCGCCGCATGGGTCCACAACAGGCCGTGCGGGGCGCCGTCGATCTCCACGTACTCGGCACTGGGCAGCGCCTTGGCGAACTGGCGGCCCGCGACGTCGATCGGCAGGATGTTGTCCGCCGTGCCGTGCACGATCAGGGACGGGACATCGATCTTGGGGATGTCGGCACGGAAGTCCGTGAGCCAGGTGGGCGGCGCTGCCACCGACGCCGTGCGCCCGCCACTGGTGGCGAGGTTCCAGCCGGCGTTCATCACCTCCTGGCTGAGCCGGGGGGTGCCGAGATAGGTATCGCTGTTGTAGAAGTTCTTGAAGAATTCCGTGAAGAAGGCGTACCGGTCCGCCGTCACAGCTTCCAGCAACCCGTCGAACACCGCCTGCGGGACGCCGCCCGGGTTGTCCTCGGCCTGCAGCAGGTAGGGCTCAAGCGAGCTCAGGAACACGGCCTTGGCCACCCGGGCAGAGCCGTAGGTGCCGAGGTACCGGCCCACCTCGCCGGTGCCCATCGAGAAGCCCACCAGCACGGCGTCGTTCAGGTCGAGGTCGGTCAGGAGCGTGTTCAGGTCCGCCGCGAACGT
This sequence comes from Arthrobacter sp. ES3-54, assembly GCF_029504395.1. Classification (GTDB taxonomy): domain Bacteria; phylum Actinomycetota; class Actinomycetes; order Actinomycetales; family Micrococcaceae; genus Arthrobacter. Next base: position 34,008 of record NZ_JAQFIF010000017.1, on the reverse strand, counting down.
GTCGTAGTCGTAGCCGTCGGTGGGCTTGCTGGACTTGCCGGAGCCGCGGCGATCGTAGGTGATAACGCGGTAGCCCGCGCCCAGCAGCGCCGTGGTCTGCTTTTCCCAGGACGAGCCATCCAGGGGGTAGCCGTGGATCAGGACCACGGCCTGACCGGATCCGTGGTCCTCGTAGTAGAGCTCGACGTCTGTGCTGTTTTCGGTTCCAACCTTGATGTAAGCCATGCCAGCGGTCCTCCCGGTTGAATGCGGTTCGGTTTGGTGGTGTGGTTCGGTGCAGGGTGGTTCGATATTGGGCGGTCGATATGGGGTGCAGTCAGTACGTGGGCTCCACTCTAGCGGCCGGGACCCCCGCCGCCAGGGCCTGTTCACCATCCGGAAGGAGGAACTCTTCCGCGAGGGCCGCCCACTGCGGCCGGAAGGAATAGAGGCAGCCGAGCCGCAGCCGGGTGGCACTGGCGTAGGCGTCGAAGCGCGCAGGCGCGACCCGCAGTTCTTCGGCCGTGGCGATGACGTGGCGGCGCGCGGTTTGGTACCTTTCGGCGCCCAGCCGGTGTTGGCGCAGGCGCAGCTGAAGGTGCACGGCAAGGTTTGCGAGGTCGGCGGCGGCCTCGGCCCGGCAGGCTTCGTCGAAGTCCAACAGCCCCAGTGGAGCGCCGGGATCCGCGGTGAAGATCTGCTTGTCGTGGAGGTCGCCGTGGGACCACACCAGAGGATCCGGATCGGTCCGGAGCAGCTTCCGGGCGGTCTGCCCTGCGGCCACCCGTACGGCGGTGCGCTCGGGCTGCGCTGCCGGAATGTCCTGGGCGTGCAACAGCCACAGGCTCACGGTGCGTTGCAGGCTCGCCAGTTCGACGGCGGCCGTCCGGGGCGGGAGCGCCTCGAGGCTCGAGCGGTGCGCCGGAGTCTGCACCAGGGAGTGCTGCCGAACCCAGGCCCGGGACCACTTTTGCCAGGCTTTTTCAAACTGCGCATCGCTGGCCGCGCGGTCGTTTCCCAGCTCGAACAGGGAACGGCCGGGCAGCGTCATGATCGTGAGGCAGCCCGGGGCGCTGGACACAATTTCCGGGGTGAGGAAATCCTCTGCGCCGAGGAGTTCGTTCATCCGGGCGTGCCTGCCCACTGCTTCGTCGGACTGGCGGGCCCGGAAGATCTTCAGGTAGTGCTCCCCGGCCCTGACCACGGCACGCTTGTGGGCCCGGTGCACCACCACCTCACCCAGCGGCGACGCGTGCTTCAGGGCCGGGAGGCGCCGGTCGCGGCCATCCCGCAGGAGCTCCAACTGCCCCGCCCGGAGATGGGCTGCCCGGACCCCTGCCCGGCCGGGAGCCCCCAGTTCCAGGACATAGTCCTCGGCGGAGTCGTCGGGCCAGGACCGTATGACCTGCCATTCGGTGTTGTCCGCATCCAGGATGACGGCCGGGACGGGCGGATGCCAGCCCATGTCAGCGGCCCCCGGTCTCCATCGTCGCGCTTGCGAAGCCGGACTGGGCGCCGGACTCGTAGCCGGATACATAGTCGGACCCAAGGGGAGTGTGCGCAGCACGTTCGTCGAGCACAGCCAGGGCCATGGACGATGGCTTGGGCAGTGGGGAACAGGCCAGCCGCAGCCAATCGCCGTCGGAATAGGCATGGAACCGGTCAGGGCTGACGTGCAGCTCCTCTGCGGCGGCCAGGATCCGGGTGTGGGCCGCCAGATACCGGTCCAACGAAATGCAGTATCGGCGGGCATGCAGTTCCAAATGAACGTCCAGGTTGGCCAGATCCAGGGCGGCCTCGGCCTGAGCGGTGTCGTCGAAATCCAGCAGTCCAAGCGGCGAGCGGCCGCCGGCGGCGAGGATTTGCTTGTCGTGGAGGTCTCCGTGCGCCCAGACCAGGGGATCCGGTGCGGCCCGGAGCAGGTTCCGGGTCACCTTGTCGGCCCGGGCACTCAGGGCGGCGGCTTGGGATGCGGCTTCCGGGATGTCGTGGTGGTGCCGCAGCCAGCGGTTCACCCACCGCTGCAGATCGGCGACCTCCACTTCCGGGGAATGGAGGGGCAGGGCAGCCAGGGCTGCGAGCGCGGCGGAGCTACGCACCTGGGCGGTCCAGGCGTGCTGCCATCTCTCCCACAGCCGGTCGAACCCTTCATCGCTGAGACCCGCAGTGTCGTCGCCCAAATCCCCCAGGGGCCGGCCGGGAACCGCGCTGAAGACGATAACGTCCGGAGAGCTCCGCAGCACCCTGGGTGCGGTGAAGGTCCCGGGGTCCAGGAGGATTTCGGTTTGCGTGCAGCGTTCGGCGGGCACAATTGCACCGCCCGGCATGAAGACCTTGATGTAGCCAGCATCGGTCCGGATGACGGCGCGCATGTGCGGCCGGTAGGACACGAGTTCCCCGTGCCGGGCTTCCGCCCGCAGTGAGGGAAGCGCCGGATCGTCCTCGGGCAACAGCTCGAACGCTCCGGCACGCAACACGCCTCCCCGGACGCCGGCCTGCCCCGCCGCAGTGACCTCCAGGACGTAGTCGCGGACTGTTTTGTCAGGCCAAGCCCGCCGGATCTGCCAGGTTTGACCGGAAGAGTCGACGGCGGACTCCGGGACCGGCGAGCGCCAGTTCATGCGATCAACTCCAAGGCTCGGCGGATATGCCAGTCCGTCTCGGCTGGCCAGTCGCTGGCCCGGTTCCGGAACGGGTCGACGCTGTTCAGGAACAACCGGAAGGCAGCCCAGGCCTCCACCCTGGCCTGCGACACGTGCCCGCCAGCCTCGCGGTAACCGTCGATCAGCTGGGCCGTCTGGCGGCCACCGGCCACGGGCACGGCACCGGCGGCGTCTGCGATGTCCTCCACCGCGGCAAAAGACCCAAGGTCCCTCGCCGGGTCGGAGGTCCGGGCGCGGTCGAAATCGATGATCCGGATGGCCGGGCCGTCAACCAGTACCTGGTCCGCCGAGAAGTCGCCATGGACCAGCACATGCCGCGGGCCGTGGGGGTCGCCGGCGCCGAGACTTGCCAGAAGCCGGCCGGTGAGCCGGGTCACCGGAGCCTCAAGCCCCGGCAGGAGGCAGGTGATCATGGACCGCGTGGCGGCGAGCTGGCGCACCAGGTCCTCCACGTCCGCCGTCGGATCCGTGGATGCTTCCGCGTCCATTCCATGGAGCGCCGCCAGGGCTTGGCCGGCCCGGTAGGCGGCCGGATCGTTGTCGCCGCAGCTCAGGTCTCCGTGGCCCCAGTCCGGGGAGGCGCTGATGCCGTGCGCGGCGCATTCCGGGTCGGCGAGTTCGGGCAGGACCGGGATGCCGTGGCTCGCCAGCCGCTGCCGCAGCCGGCGGCCCGCGGCAGCTTCGCCAGCGTGGGCGGCGGTCTTGACGACGACGGGCAGCGTCGCCGAGGGGACCCTGATAACGAGCCTGCGCTCCGGGTTGTATCGCAGCACGCTGACCGGGGGTTCCAGGAAGCGCCCTGCCGCGGGGAGTGCTCCGAGCCGTCCGAGTCCGTGGTCCCGGAGCCACCCCAGGTTGGGGCGCAGCGGCCAGTCTTCGTCGATGGGGCCGACCGCCACGAGGACGTCGGCGTGGAGATCATCGGGCTGGAGAAGCCGGATGCCGCCGCCGCGCTTGCGCGAACTGTCCGCACGCCGCTGCAGTTTCCCGGCGTGCTCCGGTGCTGTGGTCGATGCCCAGCCGTAGCTGCCGGCCCCGTCGCCGGCCCGGCGGAAGGCGACCAGGGCCGAGGTGTGCGGTTTGTAGCGGGTCCTGGTGATCCGGACGCTTTCGCCCAGGAGCTCGGAGAGCAGCCCGTCGTCGAGGACCCAGTTCAGGCCCGGGATCCGGGCGTCCCGGGCCGCCAGGGCACGGTCAGCTTCGCGCCGCTGCGCCTGCAGGGCGGTGCTCATGTCGGCACCCTACTCATGACGGCACCTTGCTCATGACTGCACCTTGAACAGTTCGCCCGCTTCTCCGCTCTGCTGCCGATGGACCCAGCCGGCGAAGCGGGAATCCGGATCGGCCAGCAACGACTGCGGCGGCCCGTCTTCGAGGATTTCGCCGTCTTCGAGCCAGATCACCCGGTCGCACGATTGGGCCGAGTTGACGTCGTGGGTAATCGTGATGGAGGTCCGGCCCTCGGTGAGTGTGTCCAGGGCGTCGAGGACCGAATCCCGCGATGCCGGATCAAGCCCGGCCGTCGCCTCGTCCAGGATCACGATGGGCGCTTTGCGGAGCATGGCGCGGGCGACGGCCAGCCGTTGACGCTGGCCCCCGGAAAGATCATTGGCCGCCTCGCCGAGGACAGTTTCGTAGCCCTCGGGCAGTGCGCGGATGAAACCGTCGGCCTGGGCAAGGGCGGCCACGGCTTCAATCTCCTCATCGGTGGCATCGAGGCGGCCGAACCTGATGTTCTCCCGGACCGAGGTTCCGAACAGCACGGAGTCCTGGAGCAGGATTGAGACATGGGCGCGCACGGAAGCGATCGTCAGGGCCCGCAGGTCCTCCCCTCCGAGGCTGACACTCCCCTCCCAGGGGTCCACCATCCGAAGGATCATGGAGGCCAGCGTGGACTTCCCGGCCCCGGAGGGCCCCAGCACGGCGCAGTGCTGACCCGCCGGTATGGTCAGGGTGACCCCCTTGAGCACCGCGGCTCCGTCGAAGTGCCCGGCCCAGACGTGGTCGAAGACGATGTCCGGGTGCGGGCTCTTGAGGGCGACGGCGTGCGGTGCCTCGGGCACGTCACTTTGGGCCTCGAGCAGGTCTGCCACCCGTTCCCCGGAGGCCGTCGCGCGGGCGATGCGGCTCGTGTACCTGGCCACATCCTTGAGCGGCCTCAGGCCGGTTTTCAGGTAAAACAGGAAAACGACCAGATCTCCGGGGGTCATCGCATGTTGCATCACCCTCCAGCCACCGGCAGCCAGGACCACCCCCGTCGCGATTCCCGTCAGGACGTCGGTTTTCCGTTGCAGGCTGGCGGACAGCCGCAGCGTGACCACCCCGGAGCCAAGTGCTGCCTGGTTGCTCTTGCCGAAACCCGAGCTGATGGTGTCCTCGAGTCCATACGCCTGCACTTCGCGCATTGCCCCCAGCGTCTGTGCGGCAGTGGTGGCCAGGGCGCTTTCGCCCTTGCGTGACTTGCGGGCCGCGGTGGTAATCGATCCCGAGCTCTTGCGGGACAACAAGATGAAGATCCCGATGGACAGGAACGTCACCAGCGCGATCAATGGATCGAGCCAGAGCATGATGATCATCATTGCGATCAGGGACACGAAATTGCCGATGAGCGGGAGCCCCGCGGTGATGGCCACGTCCTGCAGCCGGGACACGTCCCCGACGAGCCGCTGGACCGTGTCACCGGTGGAGGCGCGGCTGTGGTGGCGCATCGACAGGCCCTGGAGGTGGCGGAAGGTGCGGGCGCGCAATTCGGAGGAAACGCGGGTACCCACGAGGGCAAACGAGATCGCGGACACGTAGCTTGCCACGGCCCGGATCAGGCTGATGACAATCACCGCGCCGGCGCAGAGAAGCAGCACGTCGGCGCTTGCCTCGACGCTGAGCGGGGACCGGCGCAGATTGGCGCCGAGTGAGTGTGAGACGGAGTCGAGGACGATTTTCACTGGCCACGGTTCAAGGAGCCGGAAGAGGATTTCCGTGGCCATGGCAATGAATCCCCAGGTGATGAGCAGCCTGTGCCCGCGCAAATGCGGGCGGACGCACCGCAAGGTCCGCCGCAGCGCTGAGGGTTCAGCCGGAGCGTCGGCGCGGGTCTTGCGCCACAGGGTCCGCCAGCTACGGGGGTGCGTATGCCTGGAGCCGGCGGTCATTGCGTTGCCAGTCTGCGTGCAGGCGGCAGTGCCCCGGTGATCCGGGACAGCACACCGCTCCAGCTGAACCTTTGCACGGCGTCGCTCCGGGCCTCGCGCCCCAGCCTGTCCCGCAGATTCGGGTCTTCGCCGAGCCGGATGAGGGCGACCGCGAGAGCGGCGGTGTCCCCGGGCGGGACGAGGATTCCGGTGCGGCCGTCCTGGATGATGGACGGGATCTGGCCCACGGCGCTCGCGACCACGGGCAGCGCGGCCGCCATGTACTCAAAGACCTTCAGCGGCGAGAAGTAGTCGTCCTGGCCGGGTTCGTCCGGGGGATAAGGGGCGGCGGCGGCGTCGAACTCTGCCAGGAGGCCGGGCACGGCAGCCGGCGGAACGGCGCCGGTGAACACCGTTGGCACGCCGAGGGACTCAGCCAGGCGTTCAAGGTCCACCCTGCCGGGGCCGTTACCCACCACGTGGACCTGCCAGCGCAGGGCCGGGTCGACGGTCTGCTGGTTGGCCAGGGCCACACCGTGCAGCAGGGCGGGGACACCGTGCCACGGCTTCAAGGTTCCGACAAACCCGACCGTGAGGTGGTCCGGATTCCGGCGGCCGGGGCGGCGGCCCGGGATCCGCTCGACGTTCACGCCGTTTGGTGCCAGCACCGTCCTGGCGGTCGGCACCCGCGCCCGCACCCAGCGCACCACGGGATCCGAGACGCAAGCGACGACGTCGGCCGTTGCGGCGTTGCGGCGGAACACCGTCTCAGCCTTCTTCACATCCAGCAACTGACGGTACCGCTGCTGCTCCTCGATGAGCGGGGCATTGACCTCAAGCACCGACGGCACGTCCAGGATGCGGGCCACCACGGACAGTGCCGGGCTGAACAGCGAATAGCGCTCGTAGAACAGCCCGCAGCCGTTGCGCAGGACCTCGTCGGCCAGGCCCAGCGCCGCGTCCTGGACCGCCCGTTCCCGCGCGGGGCCGGGGACGGATTCCGGCTTGACTTCGACGACATCGAGATCGGCAAGATCCACGGGCCGCTCGGTGCCGAGCTGGGTGCAGTAAACCGTGACGGCGGCGCCGGTCCCGCGCCACGCACGGACGATTTCCTGGACATGCACCGAGGAACCCTTGGTGCCGAAAACAGGCACGCCGGGGTCGGCGCAGAGGTAAGCCACACGTGTCATGCAACTCTCCTTTCCGAACGGGAGAGGGACCTCAGGAGCCCGGCCTGGCGGTGGACGTCGTAGTCCTCCTCGATCAGGGCGCGGGCATTGCGGGACACAGCAACCCTGTCCGTGGCGGGGGAGCCGAGCGTGCGGATGCCGCGGGCCAGGACGTGCGGGTTGCCGGGCCGGACCAGGACCCCGGTGGAGCCGTTCCGGACCACTTCGGGGATGCCGGTGACGGACGTGCTGACGCAGGGGACGCCCGTGGCCATGGCCTCGAGCAGGACTGTGGGCATGCCGTCCGCGTTGCCGTCGGCGCCGATCACGCAGGGCGCCACGAAGATATCGGCGGAGTCGAGCAGCTCGTGGACCTGGTCCTGGGTCTGGGGGCCAAGGAGGCGGACGTGCTCGCGGAGCCGGAGCTGACCGATGCTGGCCTCCAACTCCTCGGCCATGATCCCGGTCCCGGCGATCCGGAGGTCCATTTTGACCCCCTGGTCCAGCAGCTCGGCGGCCGCCGGCAACAGATGCTGGAAGCCCTTCTTCTCCACTAGGCGACCGACGGCGGCGATCCGCACGGTGGTGCCGAGCGGGCGGGGCTCCCGGTAGGGAAAGCGCTCCAGCTCCAGGCCGTTGCGCACCAGATGGAGCCGGGACGTCGCGCCCGGGAAGCGGCGGCGCAGGTAGCGCATGTTGTACTGGCTGATGGTTACGGCGTGGTGGGCCTGCTCCAGCTTGAGCCGCAGATCCTCGTCCTGGACCGAATCATGGAAGATATCCACCGCGTGCGCGGTGAACGAGAACGGGATCCCGGTAATCAGGGACGCCAGCCGCGCCACAGTGGTGGCGCCCGAGGCGAAGTGGACGTGCATGTGCTGGATGTTCCGGTCCTGCATGGCAGTGGCCAGGCTGATGGCCTGGACGGCGTCGTCCGCCGTGGCTGCGGTGAGTTCGCCCAGATTCCGGCCGACGGCGGCCGTGAGCCCGGCCGCGTCGGCCATCCGGAGGCTCTGCCACAGGAGCGATGCCTTGATGGGGCGGTCAATGTACGTCACCGGTGCCTGGACCCGGGCGAGCTCCGGATGGAACCGGGGGTCGTCGGTGGGCCGGAGCGAGAAGATCTCGATCCGGTCCCCCGCCGCCTCGCGGGCCAGGATCTCAGAGACGATGAACGTTTCGGAGAAACGCGGATACACCTTCAGGACGTACGCCGTCCCGGGTTCAAACGGCGACACGGCTGGCACCGTCCTTCGTGCGGGCTGCGGCCACGCTTTCGTCCGCCCGGAACTGATCTGCACTGATCAGATCGGAATTGGCCAGATCGGAATTGGCCAGTTCGGAATTGGCCTGATCGGGACTGAACTGATCGGAATCGGCCAGCGGCCGCAGCAGCTCGGCGGCCAGCTGCGGAACCCGGATCAGGCCGTCCAGCACCGCTCGACGGCGGTCCACAGTGGTGCCGAGCCGGGCGGCCAGCCAGCCGGCCAGGATCTCGGGCGTCAGCGTGCCAATGTCGTGTTGTTCCAAATACCCTGCCGCGGCCAGGGACGCGGCCCGGATCCGCTGCTCGGCGCGCGACTGCGTGCGGGGCACGATCAGCGCGGGGACAGTGGTGCTCATGATCTCGCACACCGTGTTGTAGCCGCCCATGGCGACGACGGCGCCGGCGTGCCGGATGTGAAACACGATGTCTTCCACTGTGGACACCACTCTTACGCCCGGGCGGGCTTGCTGCCGGAGGTCGTTGAGCTGCTCGGCGGGCATCTGCGGTCCGGCGACCACCAGGTGTCCCAGCCCGTCCGGGACCGGCGCGGCGACGGCGACACGGGCCAGGGCAAAGCCGTCCGAGCCCCCGCCGACGGTCGTCATGCAGTACTGGCCGGGCATGCAGCTAGTTCCAGACACCGAAGGGCGCCCCTCGGCGAGGTAGCCCGTGTACCGGATGAGCTTCCGGAGGGCGAACGGTATTTCGCCGGAGGCCACGGGATCGTGGACGGCGGGATCGCCGTAGACCCAGATGGCATCGAACAGGGCCTTGACCACGCGGGGTCCGCCCACCTTGGCCCATTCGCTGAGGGCCGCGGCGGGCGAGTCAAGGACCTCGCGGAGGCCGAGGACCACGCGCACGGGCCCGGCGGTGCGTGCGCGCCGCAAGGCTATTTCTAGTTCGCCGTGGACGCCCGTGGCGTGCCGGTCCACCACCACCAGGTGGGGGGAGAATCCGGCCAGCGTTGCCTGCAGCAGCCTGGCCCGCAATGGGACGAGCTCATGCATGGGCAACGCCAGGTTCCGGGGCAGGTAGCCCGCGGACCCCTTCGCGACGCCGGGAAGAAGCACCCAGTCCCAGCCGTCGGGCAACTGGAACGCCGGGGCCAGGGCTGTGCCGGTGATGAGGATTCCGGTGACGGGGCGGCCGATCAAGCCGGGAAGCTGATTGTTCAGTGCGTGGGCCAGTGCCAGATTCCGACGCACATGTCCCAGGCCCACTGAATCATGTGAGTACAGCACTATCCGCAGTGGCTCCACAGCAAATCCTCCCCCGCCCCCTGGTGCCCCGGGCTTGGCCGCGATCGCAGCTGTGCCCGGTGCCGGCGCTGTCCGATGATAGACACCAGCCTGCACCCCAAGAGTGAGGGTGGGATGAGGAGAAGATGAAGGATTTCTCATCCAAGGCCCGGCGTCTGCGGCCCCGCGCTTAGGCGGGCGACCGGTTGGGTGCGGGCGTGAGTCAGCCGGCAGCCCAGTTCAGACGCGGACGCCGGTGGACTGCAGGGGGATCCGGATCAAGAACGTGGCCCCATGGCCGTATTCGGACTCCACTGTGGCGACGCCGCCGTGCGCCTGGGCGATTGCCGAAACGATTGCCAGGCCCAGTCCCGAGCCCTGCTCGCCGCGGCCCGTGTGCGCCCGGCCGAAGCGTTCGAAGATCCGTTGCTGGTCCTCGGCTGCGATGCCGATCCCGTCATCGCGCACCCACAGCAGGAGGGTGTCCTGCGGGGGCAGCGAGGTGCCGTCGTCCGCCGTCGGGCGCTCAATCCGGGAACCCAGCGCGATCGTGGAGGACGGCCCGGTGTATTTGACGGCGTTGGCAGCGAGTTGGACCAGGGCCTGGGTGAGACGCTGCGGATCCGCCTCCACCACGTAGTCGGCTCTTTCATCGATCTGCCAGTTGCGGTCGGCGAGGACGTGCACTTTCTCCATGACTTGGTCCAGGAGCTCCGTGATCCGGACGGGTTCACGCCGGATGAAGCCGGGGTCGCCGGAGTTGGCGAGCAGCAGGAGGTCGTCCACCAGGCGCTGCATCCGGTCCACCTCGTCCAGCAGCACGTCCCTGGTGGCAATGACATCTTCCGGATCATCGACTGTCACGAGCTCGAGGTGCCCGCGGAGAATGGTCAGCGGGGTCCGCAGCTCATGGCCGGCGTCGTCCAGGAACTGCTGTTGCTGCTGGGCGCCCTCATCCAGCCTTTCCAGCATGGTGTTGAAGGTCTTGGCAAGCAGAGTGACGTCGTCCTCACCCTTGCGCACCTCCACCCGCTGCGTAAGGTCCTCCGGGCCCACCGCCCTGGAAGTCTCGCGCATACGGCGGAGCGGATCGAGCAGCCGCCCGGCGACGATGCCGCCGATCACCGCGGCCGCTGAGAGCATGCCGAGGGCCACCAGAGAATACGTCTGGACGGAGCTGGCATTGTGCTCGCGCTGGTCGCCCGCGTCCCGACCGACCATGAGGAACGCCCCGGTGACGCCCCTCATGGGCAGCACCACAGTCCTGAGCGGGCGGCCGTCCGAGTTCAGCTCGCCGAAGGATGCGCCGGCCGGATTCCTGAGCTGGGCGGCGTCGGCGAACATGCCTTGGTTCAGGAGGTCGGTGTCCCCGCTGCCCTCAACGGTCCACGCCACGCGCCCATCCACAATCCCGGCCATGACTTCGTTGCTGCGCGGCTCGAGATCTTCCGCGGCCTCGTGAAGGGCACTGATGTACGTCTTGTCGGCGTAGTCCCCGGACGTTTTCTTGGTCTGGACCAGCTTGACCACGGCGTTGGCCTTGTCCAGAAGCGCCTGGTCGAGCCTGGCGTCGGACTCCTGGAACTGGACCACGAACGTGACCAACCCCGCAGTGATGAGCCCGGCGAGCATCATGCCCAGCATGGCCGCGACCACCCGGAAACGCACCGAGTGGATCTTGGCGCCCCAGCCGGACGGGTCCTGGGTTTCCGACTCAGGAGAGGCAGCCGCCGGCCCGGCCTGGGCGTCCCCGCTGGGACGTTCATCCAAGGTGGCCACTCTGTTCCCTTCCTGGGACGACCAGCTGGCATTGCAGCGGTTTACGTAGTTCTGACTAGCTTGGGCCTAGCTGAGGCGGTACCCGGCGCCCCGGGTGGTGAGGATGCGGTCGGCGCCGAGTTTCATCCGCAACTGGCGCACGTACACGTCCACCACGTTGGACGTGCCGTCGAAGTCGTAGCCCCAGACGTGGCTGAGCAGCTGCTGCCGGCTCAGGACCTGCCCAGGGTGCAGCAGGAACATTTCCACCAAGGCGAATTCGCGGGCGGAGAGCTCCACCATCCGGCCGTCCACGCTGACCGTGCGGGTGAGCAGGTTCAGCTCCAGGGGTCCGTAGCGCATGACGCTTCCCGCCAGCACATCACCGGTGTCCCCTTTGCGGATCCGGGCCCGGATGCGCGCCACGAGTTCTTCGAAGTGGAACGGCTTGACGATGTAGTCGTCGGCGCCGCCCTCCAGCGCTGCGACGGTGTCGGTGGATGACCCGCGGGCCGTGAGGAAGATGACCGGGATGCCCACCTGGCTGCGGCGCAGGGCCGCCAGGACGGCGTAACCGTCCAGGCGGGGGAGCCCGATGTCGAGGAGCAGGAGATCGAATTCGCCGCTGGAGGCGTAGTCCACGGCCGTGACGCCGTCGGCCACCACGGTGGGCGCGTAGCCAGCCGCGCGCAGGCCCTTTTCGATGAACCGGGAGATGCGTTCTTCGTCTTCTGCAATGAGGATGCGGATCAAGGTGACTCCCTGGAAAAAGCCCGGATCCGCGAGTACCCTCTGGGCCGCGCGTCGGCGCGGGCCTAATTCACGGGATCCTGGCTTGCCCCAATACTGCGGCGTCTCCTGCTCACGAGTCGGGAGGAATCCGAGGCCCCAGCAGCCTCGATCTGCCCGGAGTGCGGGCGGTTCCGGGCCCCAATGGTGCGGGGCTCGCGGTTTGGGCGGCGCGGGCCCGGTCAGGGTGGCGCGGCGGGCCGTGGGGGACCGGGGGTCCCGGCTTCGGCGGGACGGCAGGTTCGCGATTCAGAAGGAATGGACATCTGGTGCTCCTCCAGAGGGCGGCCCATGATCGTGGGATTCCATCGGGCAGTTGCGGCTGAGACTATTCCCGCTTCTTTCATCCTGCCCCCGTAATGGAGCGTGCGCCACCTCTGATCGGTTGATTTTCAGACTGTTAACAGGTCCCACGCAGGTGCACGTCAATACTGTCGTGCTACTGCCCGAACAGGGCACCCGTGACCTGGTGAGTCAGGTCGTGGATGAGGTCCAGACGGTCCGCGCTGTCGGCGTCGTTCGGGCCCCACGTGTAGATGACCACCGCATAGGAGCGGTCGCCGGCGCTGAGCAGCGCGGCGTCGTGGACGTAGCCCAGCACCACGCCGTACTTGTGGTGCACCGTGATGCCGGGGGCGAGCGCCGCCGGGATGAGGTCCTCGTCATTGGTGTGCTGCATGTAGCCCAGCAGTTCCGCGGTGTGATCGGCGTTGAGCAGCTTGCCCGTGGCGAGCTGCGTCAGGAGCCGCGCCATGTCCGGCGGGGCAATGAGGTTCTTCTCGGGATCGTAGGTGATGCCGAGCGTGGCGGCGTAGGCGGTGAGGTTGGGGTAGCCGATATCTTGCATCAGCAGCAGCCACGAGTCGTCGCTGCTGGTGTTGATCATGGCCTTGAGCTGGAACGCGGCATTGAACGCGCCCAGGGGAGTATCGAGGGACTTATCGCCGGTTTCCACGAGGTGGTAGTACGCGGCGGCGGTCAGGACTTTCGCGGTGCTCGCCGCCGTGTACGGTGCCACGTCGCCATAGCTCTGCAGCTGACCGTCGCGGGTGTCCATCACGGCGACGCCGATCCTGTGATCGGGGTGTTCGCCGATGATCCGCTGGATCTCCGCGGCGAGGTCGACGGCGGGTGACGCGGGCGCCGGGGCGGCCGCTGACGGGCTCGGCGCTTGCTGGTGGGCGGCGGTCCGGAAGTCACTAGACAGAAAGTCTCTGTGCGTTGGCGGGACGGAGCGGATGCCGCCGAGAATCACGACGGCGGCCAGCAGGAGCGCGGCGGCGGCCCAGACCAAGAGCGTTTTCCTGCGGTGGGTGGGAGCGGCCGGCCGGGGGCCCGGTTTCGTCATGTGCGTGGGCCTTCCGGACTCGACTGGATGCTGCCTTCGACGTTAGGCGCGGCCGGGGGCGAAGTCCACGCAGCGCGCGGGGCGGGGCCAAAGTCGGACAAAACTCCCGCATCCTGGTCCACTACGCTGGCACTCATGAGCCGGAAAATTACTGTCAGCCTGCCGGACGCCGCGTTGCGCGAATACCTTCAGCCGCACCCGGACGTCACCATCCTGGAGTGGGACCTGGCCGGTGAGCCGCCCCTGCCGCGGATCGACATCGTCGTTCCGCCCTACATGGGTGGCCCGCAGGTCCTGCAGGGCCTGGAATCCGTGGAGACGGCCTTGGTGCAGAGCCAGTCGATCGGATATGACGGCGTGGCGGAGTTCCTGCCGGCCGGACGGGTCTTCGCCAACGCGTCTGGCGTGCACGAGACCTCCACCGCGGAGCTGGCACTCGCCTTGATCCTCGCCAGCCAGCGCGAGTTGCCCCGTCTGATCCAGAACCAGCAGGAAGGCCGGTGGGAGGCCAGGCCCACAGCCAGCCTGGCAGACCGCCGCGTCCTGATTGTCGGCTACGGCGGGGTGGGCAGGTCCATCGAGGACCGGCTCATTCCGTTCGAGACCAGCGTGACCAGGGTGGCCAGCAGGGAACGCATGGATGAGCGCGGCCGGATCCACGGCATTGCGGAGCTCCCGGCACTGCTGCCCGTGCACGACATCGTGGTGGTGGGCGTTCCGCTCAGCGACTCCACCCGGCACCTGATTGATGATGCCTTCCTCTCGGCCATGCCGGACGGCGCCCTGGTGGTGAACGTGGCCCGCGGCCCGGTGGCGGACACTGATGCCCTGGTCCGGCACACCGCCTCCGGCCGGATCCGCGCCGCCTTGGACGTCACCGATCCAGAGCCCCTGCCCCAGGACCACCCGCTGTGGCGGACGCCGGGTGTCATCATCAGCCCGCACGTGGGCGGCGCGAGCTCGGCGATGCGCCCCCGGATGGGCCGGCTGTTGCAGATCCAGATCGATCTCATGCTGGCCGGCGAGGACCCGGCCAACGTGGTGCTGGGCGGCTGAGTTAAGGCCGGACGGCTGGCGGGGAGGGTAGCCAGGCGGCTAGGCGGGCGCGGGCGAATTGCCCGTCCCGGCGGTGTCCACCACGCAGAACCTGTTGCCTTCCGGATCGGCGAGAATCACGTAGTCGGCGTCCGCCGGCAGCTTGCTCCATTCCACCCGGGTGGCGCCCAGGGCCAGGAGCCGCTGCACTTCGGCGTCCTGTTGGTCCGTGTACAGGTCCAGATGCAGGCGCGGGGGAATCTGGACGGCCGCCGGGACGCGGTCCAGGGAGATGCACGTGCCTTTACCGCCCGGCGGCTGCAGGATCACGAAGTCGCCGTCGGGCGCGTACCGCGGTTCGTAGCCCAGGGCGGCCTGCCAGAAACTCATCTGGCGTTCGAGGTTGTCCACCCGGATCACGATCGAGCCAATGCTCAGCATCCGGTCAAGCTACACCGTTGGCGGAGTGCCGGGCAAGCAAAAACATCGCCGCAGGCCCGCCCCCGATTCGCCCTGAGAGGAACCCAGCTATCTCCCGGCGGCCGGACGTAGACTGACCCACACAAGTGCCTGTGACGCGTGAAGTGGAGACCGGATGCTCTGGAAACTGCTCGTCGAATACCTGCGGCCGCAGCGCCGGCTGCTGCTCGCCGTCGTCGTCTTCCAGCTGGCGGCGTCCATCGCCTCGCTGTACCTGCCCACCCTGAATGCGGACATCATCGATAACGGCGTGGCGACGGGGAACACGGAGTACATCCTGCGCATCGGCGGCCTGATGCTCCTGGTTACCCTGCTGCAGATCGTCTGCACCGTCGTGGCCGTGTACTTCGGCGCGAAGGCAGCGATGGCGCTGGGCCGGGACCTCCGGGGTGCCATCTTCGGCCAGGTGGCGGCGTTTTCCGAGCAGGAAGTCACCCGGTTCGGGCCGCCCAGCCTGATCACCCGCTCCACCAACGATGTCCAGCAGGTCCAGCAGCTGGTCCTGATGTCCGCCACGCTCATGGTCACGGCGCCCATGCTCTGCATCGGCGGGGTGATCATGGCCATCCGGCAGGACGTACAGCTGTCCTGGCTGATCGCGGTCAGTGTGCCCGTGCTCCTGGTTGGGGTGGGGTCGATCATTTTCCGGATGGTGCCGCTGTTCCGGCTCATGCAGACCCGGATCGACACCGTCAACCGGGTGCTGCGCGAACAGCTCACCGGCATCCGCGTGGTGCGGGCCTTCGTCCGGGAGGACGTGGAGACCGCGCGCTTTGCCCGCGCTAACGAGGACGTCACGGACACTGCGCTGCGCGCCGGCCGGCTGATGGCGCTCGCGTTCCCCACCGTGATGCTGGTGCTCAACGTCTCCAGCGCGGCCGTCATCTGGTTCGGCGCGTTCCGGATCGAGGACGGGTCCATGCAGGTTGGCACCCTCATCGCGTTCCTGAGCTACCTCATGCAGATCCTGATGTCCGTCATGATGGCCACGTTCATGGCGATCATGATCCCGCGCGCGGCCGTGTCCGGGGACCGGATTGGCGAGGTGCTCGGGACCGAGTCCAGCGTCCGGCCGCCGCTGCACCCGGTTTCGCGCGCGGCCGGGCGGGCGGCCCGCGGCGAGCTGGAGATGCGCGACGTCGGGTTCGCCTACCCGGGGGCCGAGCAGCCGGTGCTCCAGGACGTGAGCTTTACCGCCCGGGCGGGGCAGACGACGGCGATCATCGGCAGTACCGGCGCCGGCAAGACCACCCTGGTGAACCTGATGCCGCGGCTGTTCGACGCGACCTCCGGCTCGGTGCGGATCGACGGTGTGGACGTGCGCGAGCTCCACCCTGACCTGCTGTGGGGGCACATCGGCCTGGTCCCGCAGAAACCCTTCCTGTTCTCCGGCACGGTGCGCAGCAACCTGCTCTACGGCAAACCCGACGCCACCGAGGCCGAGCTCTGGCGGGCGCTGAGCATTGCGCAGGCGCAGGACTTCGTGGAGGAGCTCGAAGGCGGGCTGGACGCGCCGATCTCGCAGGGCGGCACCAACGTCTCCGGCGGCCAGCGGCAGCGGCTCGCGATCGCCCGGGCACTCGTGAAACGGCCCGAGCTCTACATCTTTGACGACTCCTTCTCCTCACTGGACACCGCCACGGACGCCCGGCTGCGGCAGGCGCTCAAGCAGCACACCGCCGGGGCCACCCTGGTGATCATCGCGCAGCGGGTCTCCAGCATTGTGGACGCGGACCAGATCCTGGTGCTGGACCGCGGCAGGATCGTCGCGCACGGCACGCACGAGGAGCTGCTCCAGACGTCCGAAACGTACCAGGAGATTGTCAACTCGCAGCTCGCGGCGGAGGAGGCGGCATGAGCCGGACCGACAAGGCGCCGACGCCGGCCCCCGCCGCCGCTCCCGGGACTTCCGGAGCACCTGCCGCGCCCGCCGCGCAGGCGCCCATGCGGATTCCCCGCCCGGCGGGCGGACCAGGCCGCGGCGGCCCGTTTGCCGGGATGAACATCCCGGTCGAGAAGGCCATGAACTTCGGCCCGTCCGCCCGGCGGCTGCTGGGCGAGCTGCGGCCCGAACGACTGTGGCTGACGCTGGTCCTGCTGCTCGCCGTCGTGAGCGTGACGTTCTCAGTGATCGGGCCGCGGCTGCTGGGCGAGGGCACCAACCTGATCTTCGCCGGCGTCGTGTCCAAGCAGCTGCCCGCAGGGGAGACCCAAGCGCAGGTGATCGCGCAGCTGCGCGCCGCGGGGGAGACCCAGCAGGCGGACATGCTCAGCGCCATGACGCTCACGCCCGGCACCGGGATCGACTTTGCCGCGCTGGCCACCGTGCTGCTGTGGGCGGTTGCCCTGTACGTGCTGGCCTCGGCGTTCGGCTGGATGCAGGCGTATATCCTCAACGGCGTCGTGCAGCGCACGGTGTTCCGGCTGCGCGAACGGATCGAGGCGAAGATCAACGGGCTGCCGCTGCGCTACTTCGATTCCGTTCAGCGCGGCGAGCTGCTCAGCCGGGTGACCAACGACGTCGACAACATCTCGCAGAGCCTGCAGCAGTCCATCAGCCAGGCCGTGACCTCGCTGCTGACCGTGGTGGGGGTGCTGGTGATGATGCTCCTGCTCTCGCCCACGCTGGCGCTGATTGCGCTGGTGACCATTCCGCTGACGCTGGTGACGACGGCGATGATCGCCAAGCGCTCCCAGAAGCTGTTCGTCGCGCAGTGGAAGCACACCGGTGAGCTCAACGGGCAGATCGAGGAGACCTACACCGGTCACGCCCTGGTGAAGGTCTTCGGCCGGCAGCACGAGGTGGAGGAGCGGTTCCGGCAGAAGAACGTGGAGCTGTACCAGGCGAGCTTCGGCGCGCAGTTCATTTCCGGGCTGATCATGCCGGCCATGACGTTCATCGGGAACCTGGTTTACGTGGGGATCGCCGTGGTGGGCGGCCTGCAGGTAGCCTCGGGGGCCATGCAGCTGGGCGACGTGCAGGCGTTCATCCAGTACTCCCGGCAGTTCACCCAGCCGCTGGCCCAGCTGGGGTCCATGGCCAACCTGCTGCAGTCCGGGGTGGCCTCGGCCGAGCGGGTGTTTGAGCTGCTGGACACAGAAGAGCAATCGGCGGATCCTTCTCCTTCCGTGGCGCCTAACGGCGGCCGCGGCCGGCTGGTGTTCGAGGACGCCTCCTTCTCCTACTCCCCGGACAAGCCGCTGATCACGGACCTGACCCTCGTGGCCGAGCCGGGCCAGACCGTCGCCATTGTGGGGCACACCGGGGCGGGCAAGACCACCCTGGTTAACCTGATGATGCGCTTCTACGAGCTCGACGCCGGGCGGATCACGCTCGACGGCGTGGACGTCACCGCGATGACCCGCAACGATCTGCGCTCGCGGATGGGCATGGTGCTGCAGGACACGTGGCTGTTCGGCGGGACCATCCGGGACAACATCGCCTACGGCCGGCCTGGCGCTTCGGAGGCCGAGATCCTGGAGGCGGCGCGGGCGACGTACGTGGACCGGTTTGTCCGGTCCCTGCCGGAGGGCTACGACACCGTGCTCGACGACGAGGGCTCCAACGTCTCCGCCGGTGAGAAGCAGCTGCTCACCATCGCCCGGGCGTTCCTGGCCCGGCCGTCCGTGCTGATCCTGGACGAGGCCACGAGCTCGGTGGACACCCGCACCGAGGTGCTGGTGCAGAAGGCCATGGGCGCACTGCGGTCCGACCGGACCAGCTTCGTGATCGCGCACCGCCTCTCCACCATCCGCGACGCCGACCTCATCCTGGTGATGGAGTCCGGGCAGATCGTGGAGCAGGGGACGCATGCGGAGTTGCTGGCCGCTGGTGGGGCCTATGCGGCGCTTTATGCGGCGCAGTTCGCGGCCCCGGTGGCGGAGGTCTAGGGGGAATACAACAATTCGTCTGTCGGCCTCGAGACGGAGAAGGATGGTTCGTCTCTCTGCGGATCAACTTGACGTAATATCCGCTATCAGCAGTCTCGGCCGGCGGTGGAGTGGCGCTCTCCAGATGCCGGGAAGCACCAGCAAACCTCAACAGCGTGACTTAATCCGCCAGGTCATCCCGTCTTCCAAGGCAGGGAAGTCAGGGAACCGTTCTGCGGTTTCCAGAGGATCTGAATCAAAGTGCGCGTCGGGTCAGCGCTGGCCAGCTTGTTGAGATCCCGCCCGAACTTGGGGCTGCTCCGCTAACCACGCCAGCCAAAGCCCCGGATGTTACGGCCGCCGCGCATGTGGCCGGTCTGGGTCGGAAGCTTATTTGTTCCTGGCCTCGATGAGCCCTCTCAGGCTGGGCGGACTTGGATCAGCCTTCCGCGGGCGCCGGTTCCCGGTCTTCGACTAATTCGGTCGGTGCCGACGCCAGTTCTCCTGCCGCCGCCACGAGCTTTTCAGCCGGCACTCCGGCGGCCAGGGCGGCAGCAACATGCACGTCGCACGCGGTTTTTGCCTGGTCAAGGGCCCATTCAGCGGCCTCGACCTCGCCGACACGGGTGATCACCGCGGCTAGCAGCGTCTCTTGCAGGACCAACAGGTCAGCGGCCGTCCTTTTGGACCCGGGTGGCACCGGCTCGCGTTCTCCGTAGAGGGTCCAATCGACCTGGGCGATGGACAGAGGGGGACTGTTTGAATAGGTGAACGGTTCCACGGGGGCGGCCTTCCACTACTGGCGAAGCAATGCTCCCGGTCGCTGAGCGGAATAAGGCCTCTGAGGACCACCAGACTGAACAAGTCTGTCTACTAAGGCAGAGACTACACAGCAAACTTCGGAAGAAGAAGTATCGCCGTCCGCATGGCAGTTAAAGACCCAACAATGGGTACTGAGTTCGCGGAAAAGGCGCCCCGGAAAACACGGCCACGTAGCCCTCTCTGAGCCCCAGCTTGACGTGAGATCCAATATCGGCGTTTGCAAGTTTTCGGGTTGCATGTGCAAGTCCTGAGAGGTTGACCTGTTTCGCCATCACTACGAGGCCGGCACCCGCAGCACCCCCACAGCCGCCACCAGATACGGCACCGGATCCGGATCCGTCCCGGCGGCCCACTGCATCCAGGCCTCGAACGTCGCGCCGATCAGCGCGGCGCACAGATACCCCGCCACGTCTTCGGAGACGCCGGCCGAGACCAGATATGCCCGGGTCCGCTCCCGCTGGGGCGCCAGGGACTCGTAGCTCCGGCTCGCCAGCTCGGGGTGTTCAGCGATCAGCCGCAGCCGGCCGCGCGTGACCCCGAGGTCAGGCAGAACGGCAACCCCGGCGACCGCCGCCTCCCGCAGCCCCGCGAGGATGTCGCCGTCGGACCCGCCGGCGACGCGGGCCGAATCCAGCACGAGACGGGACGCCTCGACCACCGGTTCCATGCCGCCCCAGACGAGCTCGGCCTTGCTGGAGAAGTAGCGGTACAGGCTCTTGCGCCCGATCCCGGCCTCGCGCGCGATGTCCTCCATGGAGGTCTGCTCGTAGCCGCGCTCGGCGAACAGCCGCAGCGCGATCGCGGCCACGGCGTCGGGATCAATCGTCACCGGCCGCCCGGCGGAGCGCGGAACGGCGGTCTCTAAAGCATCCGAAGGCATCCCACCAGTATTCACCCTTACATAATGACACAGAGTGTCATAAGCTGGCGGCATCACCGTCAGCAACGTCTGGAAGGACATCATGGGCAACGAAGCTACATGGCAGGAAGCCACCACCACCGGCCGGTTCGCCGGCAAGACCGTCATCGTCACCGGCGCAGCCTCCGGCATCGGCCAGGCCACCGCCCTGCGCATCGCCAAGGAAGGCGGCCGCGTCATCGCCGCCGACATCAGCAAGGAACGCCTGGACGACCTCGTGGCCGAGAACGCCGGGCTGGACCTCGTCCCCGTGGCCGGCGACATCTCCACCGAAGAGACCGTGGCCGCCGTCGTCACTGCCGCCGGCGGACGGGTCGACGCCCTGGCGAACGTCGCCGGCATCATGGACAACTTCGCCCCGATCCATGAGGTGGACGATGACCTCTGGGACCGCGTCTTCCGGATCAACGTCACCGCCCTGATGCGCCTGACCCGCGCCGTGGTGCCGCTGATGCTGGACGCCGGCACCGGCTCCGTGGTCAACGTCGCCTCCGAGGCCGGCCTGCGCGGGTCCGCCGCCGGCGCCGCCTACACCGCGTCCAAGCACGCCGTCGTCGGCCTGACCAAGAACTCGGCCGTAATGTACGGGCCCAAGGGCCTGCGCTTCAACGCCGTGGCCCCCGGCCCCACCATCACCAACATCGTGGCCACCTGGGGATCCCAGCTCGCGGCCGAACGCCTCGGCCCGCTGATGCAGGCCACCGTCCCCACACCCGCCACCGCGGCGCAGCTCGCCGCCTCCATCACCTTCCTGCTCAGCAACGACGGCACCAACATCAACGGCGCCATCCTCGCCTCCGACGGCGGCTGGTCGGCACTGTAGGGGAGCGGCACCAAACAGAAGCGGGGGGGGGGGGGGGGGGGCCCCCCCCCCCCCCCCCCGGGGGGGGGGGCCCCCCCCCCCCCCCCCCACCCCCCCCCCCCCCCCCCACCCCAAAAACCCCGCCACCCCGCCACAGCACCCCCCCCCCCGCCCCCCCCGCCCCCCCCCCCCCCCCGGGGGGGGGGGGGGGGGCGGGGGGGGGGCCCCCCCCCCCCCCCCCGGGGGGGGGGGGGGGGGCGCCCCCCCGCCCCCCGCTTCTGTGAAGGCGAGCACCGGCTCAGTCAGCCAGTCCCCGCTCCGCAGGCGATCAAGAGTCCGCGGTCTCCGGCTCCTCTGCAGCCGCCTGCGCATACGACGCCGAGACGCGGCGGTAGACCGGGGTCAGGAAGGCCAGCAGCGCGGCTGCGATCATGATGATGCCGGCCACCAGGAAGATCAGGGCAATGCCGCGGGAGGTGCCCTCGCCCAGCAGCGGTGCCAGCTGGGCGGCGCCCTCAGCGGACCGCGCATAGGGGATGAGCCAGAACTGGGCGATCGGGGCAATGAGGAAGGCGGTGATCGGCGCTGCCGCCGACTCGAAGGCCATGGCGAACCCGAACACCCGGCCCTGCCGGGGCAGCGACACCACCTGCTGGATGACCGTCTGCTCGGCGGCCTCCACAAAAGGAATCAGCACCAGGTACAGCCAGATACCCGCGATGTACAGCCATGCCCACTCCCGCAGCGTGAACACAGCGCCGAGGACCCCCATGATCATGACAGCGATGAGCATGGTGCGCAGCGGATTGGATCCGAGTCCGAACTTGCCGATCAACGCGCCGCCGACTATGAACCCGGTGGATCCCAGGGCGAACACGGCTCCCCACAGCTCCACGGGGAACATCTCCAGTCCATAGGGATCCATGAGCGCCATATAGACGCCGCCGATGAAGTTGTTAAACGTGGTGAAAAGGATCAGCGCGAACAGGCCTGAAATGGCCAGGACGGCGGCAACGGAGCCGCGCAGGTCGAATGCGCCGTGGGCGTCCGTGGTGGCCACCCGCACTTCCTCCGGCAGGCGCAGCGTGAGCAGGTGCGCGAAGGCAAGGGCAGTGAGCACCACTGCCACGACGACCGTCCAGCCCATGCCCAGCAGCCCGACCGACAGCCCGGAGAGCACCGAGGTGACGATAAACGCCAGACCCTGCACCATGCCCACCAGCCCGTTGGCGTTAGCCCGCCGGCCCGGCTCGATGAGGATGGTGACTATGGTGGAGAGGGCCACGTTGCGCATGTTCTCCACCACCGCGCCCACCAGGATGATCACGGCGAAGATCCAAAACCACGGCTGTGTCAGGTCCAGCAGGCTGGCAGTAGGTGTCAGCAGGAACATCACCCCGGCCAGCAGGAACATCACCAGCGTGAAACCAGCGGCGAAGCGCATCACGGCCAGCTTGCGGTAGCGGTCCACAAACGTGCCGAAGCTGATGCTGGAAAGGGCAATCAACAGCATGTATGCCCCGCCGATCACCCCGGTGGCGATCACGTTGCGCGTCTCCAGATAGACCCAAAACGTCAGGGCAAACCACAGATAGCTGGTGGTGATGTTGGCCAGGGCAGTGTTTACCAGGATCCCGGCGAACGTGCGGGACCGCTGTGCCGGACTGCGCAAGGACGTGTCGATGGCGTCAGGATCGGCCGGGCTTGGAGACTCAGCGACCCCGGCAGGTGCCGGTTCGTGCTCGGTCATGCGTCCCAGTTTACTGACAACCAATGAGCGCGCTACCGGCCACCGCGGGGTATTTCGGCTACCTGCTTAAGTGGTGGCCGCCGCGGCTGCCATACCCTGCCAGGGCTTCCCACGGGCGACGGCGAGAGGTCCCGCCGTCGTCCGCGCTGCAGTTCTCCTCACGGGTGGACGGGATGCTCGGATCAAACGGCATTCGAGGAAGCCTCCTCGAGCGTGACAACAAGATCGGCACTCGCCTTCGTTGCCTGGATCAGCCGGGCGTTTTTCTCGTCCACCGTGTGCACCCATGCCTCGGCCTCGGCTGGACTCTTGCCGAACTGGATGTGGCGCTGGATGAGGCGCTGTACGCGTAGATTGTTGTCCTGCTCGCAATACCAAATCTCCGTGCACTGGTTCCGCACAAGCTCCCAGCCCGGGCGGTCGAGCAGGAGGTAGTTTCCCTCGGTGATGATCGTCGTCGCCGTCGGGAAGACCGGGATGACCCCGGCGATGGGCTGTTCTATGGTGCGCTCGAACCCGGGCGCGTAAACCACAGCCTCCCGTGGGGATCGCAGGCGCTGCAACAAGGCCGCGTAGCCGTGCACGTCAAACGTCTCGGGGGCGCCCTTGCGATCCAGCACGCCCAGACGTGTCAGCTCGTGATCGGAGAGGTGAAAGCCGTCCATGGGCACATGGGCGTAGGCCTGCTGCTCCGGATCTGTGGTGTCCTTGTTCAGTTCGCCGACGAGGCTTTCGACGAGGGTCGTCTTTCCAGCTCCGGGCGCCCCGACGACGCCGATGACCACCGGCGTCGTACGGGAAGCATTCAGGTGCCTCACCCTTGTCAGGAGGCCCTCCAGTGTCATCGCGTTGCCCGTGTGGCGTGGAAGATGGCGGTGAAATTAAGGTGCCCTGATCCGAGGTAACCGCGGTGGTTCTCGCCGGTGTGGACATATCCGAGCCGGTCACCCACCTCGTAGGGGGGTGAAACGAGATCGTTTTTCTCGATGTTCATGCAGCAAGTGTCGAGGTGGATCAGGGCCTTGTCACGGCCGATGTCATCGGCGAGGTGGAGCGCATCGTGCTGACTGGTCGCAGCGGGACTATCGGCCAGATCGCAGCGTGGACGTGGCGGTTCTGCTGGGTCTCTTGGGGCTGGCATGGAGTGTTCATCTCCGGAGGCCGAGGGTGGCGATGAGGTCTTCGTGCAGCTCGAACCATATGCGGTGGAAGGAGTCGCGGTCTGTGGCGGTGAACCAAGCCGGCTCCGTGGCTGCATTTGTTACTGCTTGCTCGAGGCGTTGCGTGTATCCGTTGAACCGCGGTAACACCGCTGTCAGGCGGGCTTCCAGATCGCTGAGGGACGCCGTCGCCCGGGTGAAGGTTTGATGTGTATGCTCGTCGATCCTGTCGTTTGGCTGATTTCCGTCAGAGAGCCAGCGGAGTTGGAGTTTGCTGCAGGCGGCCACGACCTCTGCGTTCAGGGGTGCGAAGTTCGCGTGCACGGCGGTGACCTCTGCATGGCCGCCTGCGCTGGTGAGCTCCTCCGCCAGGAGCCGTTCGTTTTCAGTCCTGCCGGAGACTGTCAGGGACCAGCCCCGGATTCCCCCGAAGGAGGAGCGCACCGCCCATCCTTTTGCGCCGGCATCTATCAGGAGACGTTCGACGTGGTTCGGATCCTGGCCGAACCGTTCAGCAACTGACTTAGTGTCCGCGAAGCCGAGCAGCCTCATGGCGTGCAGGGGGAGCAGCATTGATGGCTGTTGCGGGCTCATCGTGGACCGGCTCCGGGGCCTGCGGGTTTCTCGTGGACGGTTCCATGAGTGCCGTCCACCGTGAGCGTCGTTCCGGTGGAGATACGGGTCAGGGCGTCGCGTATCCCCAGGACGGCGGGGATACCGTGTTCGCGGGCCACGATGGCGGCGTGCGAAAGCACTCCGCCCGTTTCCGTGATAACTGCAGCGACCATCCCGAACAGTGGTGTCCAGGCGGGGTCAGTGGTGCGGCAGACCAGGACGTCGCCAGGCATCACCGCGGAGAATTGGTCGAGGCTGTGAACGGTCCGCGCAGTCCCGCACGCGACACCCGGGCTTGCTCCGATTCCGTGGAGAACGGCGCCGGAGGGATCCATGCTTTCTGTTCCGGCCTTGGCCGCAGAGGTAAATTCCACGTCAGCCCACCGCACCCGTCTCGGGCCTGCCGAGCAGCCGGTCGAGTCGCTGTTGCGCGGCCTGCGCTGAGCGCAGACCAAGGCTCTGGGCAATCTGCGCCCAGGTCAGCCCCTCGGCCCGTGCCAGGAACAGGAGCGCGGTTTCCAGGCCATCCATCTCTGCCCGCGCGGCTGACATAAGGGTGAGGCCGGCCCGCACGTCCAGACCATCCACCGACTCTCCGCGACCGGTCCCGTTGGCCCGCCACAGGACGTGCTGGACGAGGTCGCTCGCGGAAGGGGGCTGTCGCTCACCCAGCCACGGCCGGGGCGGCAGTTCTGACGCGCCCCTGTCCAGCAAAATCCGCGCCGCCTGGCTTTGGCGGAGAGCCTCCGCAGCGTCGTCGGACCCGACGCCGGCTCCGTCGGTCTCGTTCATTCCAGCCTCCAGTTCCCGCCGGCCCTGCGCCCCGCCGACACCACAACCTTCTGGCATCAACATAGTGTTGTCAACAAACTGTTGACGAATCAGCGTCGGCGTGGGTTATAAGGCACCCTGAAATCCCTAGGCATGGGAGTTCTCGGTCTGCATGGACTCCAGGAGCCCGCCGCCCGATCTCGGATGAGGTTGATCTGTCCAAGTACAAGTCCGTCGATCTATGGTGCGTTCAATTCGCGGTGTCATTCGGGGCTGCTCAACTCACATCCCGAGGCCAATGAGGCAATGAATCCGGCCGGGCAGTGGAGTTTTCGTCCGTCCGCCAACCGCCTAGCGTGAGTTCACCGCCGGGACACCGAGGACGCTGTCCAGCAGTCCGTTGCGGAATTTGCCCTGCGGGTCGTGCATCGATGCCAGCGAGCGGAAGTCCGCAAAGCGGGGGTAGAGGGACTCCCAGTCGTGACCGCCGGGAGTGAAAAGCTTGCCCCAGTGCGGTCTGGCCCCGAACGGCTGAAGCAGGTCTTCGAGCTGTGGAAGAACGGCTTCCACCTGCGGCTGCAGCGGCTTCCATGTGAAGTGCAGGGCAACGCTCTGCTGCCGGTAGAAGGGACTGAGCCAGAATTCGTCGGCGGCGCCGGTCCGGATTTCCGAGACAAAAAGCAGAGGTGCAAGTTTGTCCGCCAGACTCCGCACTGCCTGGAGTGCAGCAGGGGCCTGCTCCAGCGGCAGGATGAATTCGCTCTGCAGTTCCTCACCCTTGCTGGGCGTGAACTCGTGGCGGAAGTGCGGCAGCCGGTCCAGCCATTGCCCGGGCTCATCCATCTGGACTGTGCAGTTCTCGGCGGACATCCCCGGCAGCGGGTGCCGCGGGCGGATGGCAGCCGTGGCGCCGAACAGGTCGCCGATGGGAGGCTCCGAGTCCAGCGCTTTGAGCCAGACCTGGCTGATGCAATCGCCTGCGTAATCGGTGAAAAGACTCACGCTGTAGGCGCTGGACACGAGCTGTGTGAAGTCCGGCAGCGCCCGTTCCCACGGCAGGTTTTCCAAAACACGCTGGCGCATGCTGAAACTTGGCCGGACGGCAAGCTGGAGGCCGGTGACGATGCCAAGGGCGCCCAGGCCCACCACGCTGCCCAGGAACTCCTCTCCGTCCGCGCGGGACAGCGATACCTGCTCGCCCGAGGGCCGGACCAGATCAAGGCCCTCCACCGCCCCGGCCAGGGAGGGGTTGTTCACCCCAGAGCCATGGGTGCCCGTCTGGACTGCCCCTGCCACGGAAATGTGGGGCAGTGACGCCAGATTGTGGATGGCCACGCCGGACTGTTCCAACGCGCGGCACAGCGCACCGTAGCTCACTCCGCCGCTGACGCGGACCGTCTGCCGTTCTGAGTCCAGTTCGATGTGCTGCGGCAGGGCGTCCAGCAGCACGTGCACGCCGTCGGTGTCCCCCACGCGGTTGAAGGAGTGCCGCGATCCGAGGGCCTTGACCCGGCCGGCGCGCGCCACTACCTGTGCGAGCTCAGCCACCGACTCCGGGCGCAAGACGTCCGCTGATGAGTAATTGAGATTTCCTGCCCAGTTCTTCATTTGGTCGGCTTTCCGGTGAAGGTACGTTTCGTTCTAACAACTGTGAGCGCTAACAATTTTCCTGTCAAGGCGCTTCCTCCGCCGCCCGCCGAGACGGGAGGTAACATCGTCAGCAGGTCATCCACAGCAGCAGCCATTGGCTGCGGGCTTTGGCCCAGGATGCTTTGAAAGGGGAGCAGTGCGCGCAACCGTCAAGGACGTCGCGCGTCGTGCCGGCGTTTCACCCAAGACCGTCTCGAACGTGATGAACGGAATCGTTCCGGTTAGTGGAGCCACCAAGTTCAAGGTGGAGCAGGCCATTCTCGAGCTGGATTATGTGCCCAACCTCTCCGCCCGCGGACTGCGCAACGGCAGGTCGGGTGTTATCGCCTTGGCGCTGCCGGACCTGGCGACTCCCTACTCGGCCGAGATTGCGCACAACGTGGTGGAAGTTGCCCACGAGCAGGGCTGGAGCGTTCAGATCGAGGAAACCGGGTCCGATCCCCGGCGCGAATACGAACTGATGTCCCGCGCGCGGTCCAACCTTATCGATGGCCTGATCCTCAACCCGGTGGTGCTGGACGAGAGTGCCGTCAAGGTGGGCGTCTCACTGCCCCCGGTCGTTCTGCTGGGTGAGGTGTCCCAAAAACTGGCCGACCGGGTGTGGGTGGACAGCGTTGCTGCCGCCCGTGACATGACCCTGGCGCTTGCCAGGACCGGCCGGCGTCGTATCGCCGTGCTCGGAACCGCGGAAGGCCGAGGCTCCGCCGCAGCAATCCTGCGGACCCGCGGCTACCACGCCGCGCTCGAAGAGCTCGGCATCGACCGCGACGACTCACTGCTCATCCCGTGCGAAAAGTGGACACCGCAGACGGCCGCCGCCGCGCTCGCCTCCTATCTGGACTCCCACCCGCTCCCAGAGGCGCTGTTCTGCTTCACCGACTCCATGGCCATCGGCGCTATGAGCGTGTTGTGGAACAGGGGAATCAGCGTCCCTGGCGACGTTGCCGTGGCGGGCTTTGACGACATCGCCGACGGGCAATACGCCGTGCCATCCCTCACCACAGTTTCCTTCGACAAGCGCCAGGTGGCCAGCGAAGCCCTCCGCCTGCTCACCGAGCGGATGGCAGACCGTACCGGCGAGCAGAGGGTGGTCACCCTCGACTACAGAATCGTCGAGCGGGACAGCACCCGCGGCTAAAGAGAGCGCACCAAAACGAGACTGCTGCATCACTTGTTCACGCTAACAATTTTCCCTTGTGGTGAGTTTTACATCGATGTAATGTGAGTTCCGCGTCACATCGCCCCTGCCGCTCCCGGGACTCAGTGCACCGGAACGGCAGTGTTTTGTGCCATCAGGATTATTTTTCAGCGGACCCATCCAAAGGAGTGACGGGTGAAGCAGATTGACTTTTTTGCCGGGAAACAAGTGACCCGGCGGCAATTACTGGCAGGTTCGGCGGCCTTCGGAAGCGTGTTCGCGGCGGCCGGCCTCACAGGCTGCGGAGGTCCCGCCTCGGCAGCGGGCGTGCGGGACATTGCGTTCTGGCACCTCCTGTCCGGCGGTGACGGCATCAAGATGCAGGCAATGATCAGTAAGGCGAACGAGGGCAATCCCGGATTCACCGTTCATCCGACCGTCCTGGCGTGGGGGCCGCCGTACTACACAAAGCTGGCGATGGCGTCAGCCGGAGGCCGTCCGCCGGAACTTGCCATCATGCACGCAAGCCGGGTTCCCGGCTACGCCCCCGGAGGACTCATCGACCCGTGGGACATGTCCTTGCTGGCAGAACACGGCGTGACGCCCCAGAGCTTCGCACCGAGGATCTGGGACAAGAGCCAGCAGAATGGCCAGGTTTTTTCCATTGCCCTGGACTCGCACCCTTTCGTCATGTTCTACAACACCGAGGTTGCCGGCAAGGCCGGGGTGCTGGCCCCCGACGGGCACCTGCAGGCTGCAAGTTCCCCGCAGGAGTTCCTCTCGATGGCCCGCGAAATGCAGAAGGTGACGCAGGCGCACGGCCTGTCCTTCGGCTACCTTGGCAGCGGATCCCAGATGTGGCGCCTTTTCTACACCCTCTACAAGCAGCACGGTGTGGACATGGAACTCACCCAGGGGCAACCGATGAAGGCTGACAGGGATGCGGCGATCGAGTCCCTGGAATTCATGGCGTCACTGTTCGACGACACAGTAGCTGCCAAGAGCGGGGACATCAGTACGGGCATCGCCGAATTTGCCCGTGGCGGTTCCGGCATGCTCTTCAGCGGTGTCTGGGAACTTCCCACTCTCAAGAAGGCCGGTCTGCCGGTCGACGCGGCAACCATCCCCACGCTCTACGGGACGCCGGCTGCCTATGCTGACTCTCATTCCTTTGTCCTGCCGCGGCAACTCAACGCCGACGACGAGAAGCGGCGCGACGTGTACAAGTTCGTGAGCGATGTCCTCAAGGGATCGCTGTCCTGGGCGGAAGCCGGACACATTCCGGCCTATCAGCCGATCGTGCAGTCACAGGCGTACCGGGAACTCACCCCCCAGATTCACTACGCCAACGCGGCGGACATTATCAACTACGACCCGGAATCCTGGTTCAGTGGCTCCGGCTCGGACTGGCAAACCTACTTTGCGGAAAACGTGCAGAACGTACTCCTCGGCCGCGACAAGGCCGCCGACGGTTGGGACGCCTTCGTGCACCGCACCAACACCCTTCTCTCCCGGCCCAATCCGGTCTGAGCCACCCGAGTGACAAAGGAGTCCCTGATGAGTTCGTTAGCAACGTCCGGCCGGACCGCTGAGCGTACGGCATCTTCCCGTCCAACCCGGAGCCGTCCCCAGCCGGGCCCGGCCCCGTCCCGTCAAGCCAGGGACAATCTGACCGGCTGGGGCTTCGCCGCCCCTTTCCTGGCGTTCTTCCTGGTCTTCCTGGTCTGGCCCATTCTTTACGGCCTCTTCATGAGCCTGACAGGCAAGTCCCTTACCGGCGCCAACGACAACCTGATTGGCCTGGCCAACTACGCCGAGGCCTTGGCCGATGCGGACATGTGGCGTTCCCTGGGCAACACGCTCTACTTCACGGTGATCAGCACGGTTCCCCTGGTGATCGTCGCCTTGGTCATGGCCGCCCTGCTTAACGTCGGGTTGCCTGCCCAATGGCTGTGGCGGCTCTCCTACTTTGCTCCGTACCTGCTCGCCTCGACCGTGGTCTCACTCTTCTTTACTTGGATGTACAACCCGCAGCTGGGGCTGATCAACGACTCCCTGGCGAAAATCGGGCTTCCAAAGGTGGCCTGGCTGAACGACCCGAATGTGGCGATGTGGGCCATCGTCATCGCCACGCTGTGGTGGACCGTGGGCTTCAACTTTCTGTTGTACCTGGCGGCCATGCAGAACATCCCCCACCAGCACTACGAGGCGGCATCCCTGGACGGGGCCGGAGCCTGGCGGCAGTTCTTCTCCATCACTCTGCCGCAGCTGGCGCCGACCACCGTGATGATCGTCCTCCTCCAGATCCTGGCATCACTGAAAATCTTTGATCAGGTGTACCAGATGACGGCCGGTGGCCCCAGCGGTTCCACCAGGCCGGTAGTTCAGTACATCTTCGAAACCGGCTTTACCGGCTA
This sequence comes from Arthrobacter sp. ES3-54, assembly GCF_029504395.1. Lineage (GTDB taxonomy): Bacteria > Actinomycetota > Actinomycetes > Actinomycetales > Micrococcaceae > Arthrobacter. The sequence goes on along the minus strand of NZ_JAQFIF010000017.1, from coordinate 3,234 downwards.
CCGGCTGGGCTACTCCGCAGCCGTCTCCTACATTTTCTTCGGGCTGATCGTGATCGTCTCGGTCATGCAGTTCCTCATCACGCGCCGCAGGAGTGCATAACTATGGCAACCCAGACACTCACCCGCCCCGCCCCGCACATCGCCGGCGCTGCAGCGGCCCGAAAACCCCGCCGGAAGATCACGGCCGGCAAGGCCGCCGTCACCGCGGTCGCGGCGCTCCTGGCAGTCCTGTGGCTCATTCCCTTCGCCTGGGCTACGGTTACGGCCTTCAAGAGCGAAACCGACGCCGCAGCGCCGACGGTCAGCTGGATCCCGCCGTCGGGCTTTACGGCCGATGCTTTCGTCAAGGTGTTCCAAGACGGCAATATCCCGCTGTGGACGTGGAATTCCCTCTATACCTCGGCCGCCATCACGGTGATCACGCTGGTCATCTCCGCGCTGGTCGCCTACGCCTTGTCGCGCATCGATTTCCGGGGCAAAAAAGTCCTGATGACGGTGATCATCGCCTCCATCATCATCCCGCCACCGGTGCTGATGATTCCGCTGTTCTATCAAATGGTGGCGCTCCACATGATTGACACGGCCTGGGCCGTCATCCTGCCGCAGGTCATCCACCCCGCCATGGTGTTTGTGCTCAAAAAGTTCTTTGATCAGATCCCGCGTGAACTCGAGGAAGCTGCGGTGATGGATGGGGCCAGCCGGATGCGGATCTTCGTCCGGATCATCCTGCCGCTCTCACGCCCCATCCTCGCCGCCGTCGCGATCTTCGTTTTCATCAGCGCGTGGAACAACTTCCTCTGGCCCTTCATCTCCACGAACGACGGGTCCATCCTGACCCTTCCGGTGGGACTGCAGACCATCAAGAGTGCCTATGGCATTCAGTACGCACAAAACATGGCATCCGCGCTGCTCGCGGCCCTGCCGCTCATCCTGGTCTTCCTGTTCTTCCAGCGCCAGATCATCAAGGGCGTTGCGACCACCGGCCTCGCCGGCACCTGAACCCGAGCCCTGATTACTTCCAACGAACCTGTTCAACCAAAAGGAGATACCCCACATGTCCCGCGCACGAATCACCCTGGACCGAGACTTCACCATCGGGGAGGTGCCCCGCCGCCTTTTTGGCTCCTTCGTTGAGCACATGGGCCGCTGCGTCTACACCGGAATCTACGAACCGGGCCATCCGGAGGCCGACGAAAACGGCTTCCGCCAGGACGTGCTTAAGCTCGTCAAGGAACTCGGGGCCACTGTCATCCGCTACCCCGGCGGAAACTTCGTGTCCGGTTATAACTGGGAAGACGGAGTAGGCCCGCGGGAAAACCGCCCACGGCGGCTCGACGGCGCCTGGCACACCCTGGAGACGAACGCCTTCGGACTGCACGAGTTCGTGGACTGGTCCCGTCAGGCGGGGACCGAAATCATGGAAGCCATCAACCTGGGCACCAGAGGAGTGGATGCGGCGCGCGAGATCGTGGAGTACGCCAACCATCCCGGAGGCACCTATCTTTCGGACCTGCGCGCCAAGAACGGGCACAAGGACCCGTTCGACATCAAGCTTTGGTGCCTCGGCAATGAAATGGACGGGCCCTGGCAGATCGGCCACAAAACCGCGGAAGAGTACGGCCGGCTGGCCCAGGAAGCCGCCAAGGCGATGCGGTTCGTGGACCCGGACATCGAACTGGTGGCCTGCGGAAGCTCCAGCTCCGCCATGCCCACGTTCGGAGCCTGGGAACAGACAGTGCTCACCCACGCCTACGAGGAAGTGGATTACGTCTCGCTGCATGCCTACTACCAGGAGCATGAGGGCGACGTCGGCAGCTTCCTCGCCAGCGCAGTGGACACTGATTATTTCATCGAATCAGTGATCGCCACTGCCGATGCCGTCCGGGCGAAGGGAAAGCACAAGAAACACGTCAACCTGTCCTTCGACGAGTGGAACGTCTGGTACCAGCGCGGCCTCGATACCGAGGACCAGCCCAGCCAGGTGGCCAAGGCCGGCTGGCGCGAGCACCCAAGGGTCATTGAGGACAAGTACAACGTGACGGATGCCGTCGTCGTCGGCACCCTGCTCAACTCGCTGCTCCGCCACGGCGACCGGGTCAAGATCGCCAACCAGGCACAGCTGGTCAACGTCATCGCCCCGATCCTCAGCGAGGAAAACGGCCCGGCCTGGCGGCAGACCATCTTCCACCCCTTCGCGCGCATGGCCGAACTGGCGAAGGGCCAGATCCTGCGCCTGTCCGTTGACTCGGACAAGTACGAAAATACCCGCTTCGGCGACACAGACCTCGTGGATGTGAGTGCGACGTGGAACGAGGAAACGGGCCGCGTGGCGCTCTTCGTCGCAAACCGCGGCCTCGAGGAAGCGGCAGATGTTGAAGTCGCACTGCGCGGGTTTGATGCCCGCCGGGTGCTCCGCGCGGAGGTCCTGGAAATCCCCGAAGGTGGGAACCGTTTCACGGTCAATTCCCAAGGCAATCCGGACCAGGTGGGGCTCAAGCCGCTGGAGGGGGCGAAGGCGAGCGGCTCCGAACTCCGGGCAACGCTCCCGGCGCTGTCCTGGGCTGTGATTGAGCTGGACGTTGTCAAAAACTGACCACATGTCCGCAGCAGCTTTAAGAGGACGACGGCGGGAGCCCAAGGGCGGTTTCAAGGGGTCGTTGCAACACCGCTGGTGGCTAGGTGGTCATTAGTAGATCACGCAGACGCTCGGCTGGGGTATCCCAGTCGAGCGTTTTGCGTGGGCGGCCGTTGAGTTCCTGGGCGACGCGTTCGAGGTCCTCGGGGCCGTAGATAGACAGGTCGGTGCCCTTTTCGAAGTATTGGCGCAACAGCCCGTTGGTGTTTTCGTTGGAGCCCCGCTGCCAGGGGCTGCCCGGGTCGCAGAAGTAGACCTGCATGTCCGTGGCCAGGGTGAAGGATTTATGGGCGGCCATTTCCGCTCCCTGGTCCCAGGTCAGGGACCCGCGCAGGTGATCCGGCAGCGTGGACATCGTGGCGATCAGCCCGTCACGGACGGTTTCTGCGGTGTGGTCCCCGGACAGGTGGACCAGCATCACGTACCGGGTCGTGCGCTCGACCAGGGTCCCGATCGCGGACTGGTTGTTCGCCCCGGTGATCAAATCCCCCTCCCAATGCCCTGGCACGGCCCGGTCCTTGACCTCGGCTGGCCGCTCGGAGATCATCACCATCGGATCAACGAACCGTGACTGGCGCTGCTGCGGGTCTTTGTGAGGT
>NZ_JAQFIF010000016.1 GCF_029504395.1 Arthrobacter sp. ES3-54 | reverse complement strand
AAATCGAAGAACTCAGTGCGCGCATCGAGGGAAAACACTCTGGCCATCTAACGCTCCATCAATCAGAGCGTTGCTGCGACCATATGACTCTGCCTGCCTCTGAGCCACCACAACCGATAGCGCAACGGTACAGAGGGGTCAGGCGGGGGAGCGGAGGACCGTGAAGCCTTCGCCACGGCCGCGCGGGTCGGGGACGGGGAGTACGACGGCGATTGGCGCGCCGGGTTCCGCCACCCGGCCAAGTTCGCGGACGACGTCGTCCCACTCCTCGGGGGCCAGGCCCGACAGTGCGTCCACCGCCCACACCGAGGAAAACGCGGCGTCGGCGAACGGCAGCGATACCGGGCCCGCCACGGAGGCCTCCAGCCCGTGAGCCCGGGCAATGTGGATGTTCTCCTCGGACCGGTCGACGCCGGTGAAATGGATGCCGAACTGCACAAAGTGCAGCCCGTCGGCGCCCGGACCGCAATCCAGTCCCAACACTGCGTGCCGGCCCTCGTTCTTCAGCAGCGCCACGAACGATTCGAGCCGGTCCCTGCGGGTGGAGTCCATAGCTCTAGTGAAGAACCGGATTCAGTTAAAGACAACCGTCCGGTTGCCGTCGAGCAGGACGCGGTGCTCGGCATGCCACTGCACGGCCTGGGCGAGGGTACGGCCCTCCACGTCGCGGCCCATCTGGACGAACTGCTCGGCGGTGCGCCGGTGGTCCACCCGGATCACTTCCTGCTCGATGATCGGTCCCTCATCCAGGGCGGCCGTGACGTAGTGCGCCGTGGCGCCGATGAGCTTCACGCCGCGGGCATGCGCCTGGTGATAGGGCTTGGCGCCCTTGAAGGAGGGCAGGAACGAGTGGTGGATGTTGATGGCCTTGCCCGTGAGTTCGGTGCAGAGCTCGTCAGAGATGATCTGCATATACCGGGCCAGGACGGTGAGCTCGATGTCGTGCTCCTTCATCAGCACACGGAGGGCGTCCTCGGCCTGGACCTTGGTGTCCGGGGTGACCGGGATGTGGTGGAAAGGGATGCCGTAGAACTCCGCCAAACCCTCGAGGTCGCGGTGGTTGGACACGATGGCCGGAATCTCGATCGGTAGGGTGCCGGAGCGCTGCAGGAACAGCAGATCGTTCAGGCAGTGGGCCGAGGTGCTGGCCATCAGCAGGGTGCGGACCTTCCGGCCGGCGGGGTTAAGGCTCCACTGCATCCCGAAGGCCTGAGCCACGGGCTCGAGTGCCGCCTGCAGCTCCGCCTGGGCCGCCGTCGTCGTCGCCTCCACCCGCATGAAGAAGGTGCCCGTGCCCTGGCTGCCGTACTGCTGGGAGTCTGTAATATTGCAGCCCGCCACCAGCAGGGCTCCGGCGACGGCGTGCACGATGCCGGGCCGGTCGGGGCAGGACAGGGTCAGGATGTAGGAGGCAGTCAGGTTCTCGTCAGTCACGAGGACCAGCCTACCTGCGCTTCAAGGGCAGTTTTGAAAGGGTTTTGGTAGTGTTAACCCGTCGCAACTGGCGTTGGATGGCTAACCATCAGGGAGCGGCACTCACGAAGACCACGGATCGTACGCCTGGGCCGAGGGTCATGTCTTACCGGTTCGGCAGCTTACCGCTGCCGAACCGTTGCTGGCGCCCGCGCGGGTGTCAACCGCCGGTGTCGCGGTCCGCTGTCAAGGGGCCCGTAATCAAAGGGCGGCGCAACGGGCCAGCCGGTAGCCTGACCAATAGCCGTACCCGTTGCCTACCAGGAGTTCCTCGTGACTACTACTACCGCCACCTCAGCCGCCGTGAGCAACCAGCCGCTGGCCGAACTCGATCCGGAAATCGCCGCCGTACTGGCCCAGGAACTGGGCCGCCAGCGCGGCACCCTAGAAATGATCGCTTCCGAGAACTTCGCCCCGCGCGCCGTGATGGAAGCGCAGGGTTCCGTCCTGACCAACAAGTACGCCGAGGGCTACCCGGGACGCCGCTACTACGGCGGCTGTGAGTACGTCGACGTCGCCGAGCAGCTGGCGATCGACCGGGTCAAGGAACTCTTCGGAGCCGAATACGCCAACGTGCAGCCGCACTCCGGCGCGCAGGCCAACGCCGCCGCGCTCGCCGCCATGATCACCCCGGGCGACAAGATCCTGGGCCTCTCCCTGGCCCACGGCGGGCACCTCACCCACGGCATGAAGCTGAACTTCTCCGGCAAGCTCTACAACGTGGCCGCCTACCAGGTTGAGGAAGGCGACTTCCGGATCGACATGGACAAGCTGCGCGAGCAGGCCATCGCCGAAAAGCCCCAGGTGATCATCGCGGGCTGGTCCGCCTACCCGCGTCACCTCGATTTCGCGGCCTTCCGCTCGATCGCCGACGAGGTCGGCGCCCTGCTCTGGACCGACATGGCGCACTTCGCCGGCCTCGTCGCCGCCGGACTGCACCCGAGCCCGGTCCCGTACTCCGACGTCGTCACCTCCACGGTGCACAAGACGCTGTCCGGCCCGCGCTCCGGCGTGATCCTGGCCAAGCAGGAATGGGCCAAGAAGCTCAACTCCGCAGTGTTCCCCGGCCAGCAGGGCGGCCCGCTCATGCACGTGATCGCCGCGAAGGCCGTGGCCTTCAAGATCGCCGGCACCGAGGAATTCAAGGAGCGCCAGGAACGCGTGCTCGAAGGTGCCAAGATCATCGCCGAGCGCCTCGGCCAGGCCGACGTCGCCGACGCCGGCGTTTCGGTCCTGACCGGCGGCACCGACGTGCACCTGGTCCTGGTGGACCTGCGCAACTCCCAGCTGGACGGCCAGCAGGCCGAGGACCTCCTGCACTCGGTGGGCATCACCGTCAACCGCAACGCCGTGCCGTTCGACCCCCGCCCGCCGATGGTCACCTCCGGCCTGCGCATCGGCACCCCGGCTCTGGCCACCCGCGGCTTCGGCGCCGAGGAGTTCACCGAGGTTGCGGACATCATCGCCACGGCGCTCAAGTCCGGAGCTGCCACGGAGATCGAGGCCCTGCAGGCCCGCGTGGACAAGCTCGCCGCCGACTTCCCGCTGTACCCGCAGCACGAGCAGTGGTAGGCCATGACTTCTGCTAATACTGCAAGAACAGCACAGATCCTTGACGGCACGGCTACCGCCGCTGCCATCAAGTCCGAGCTGACCGGGCGCGTGGCCGCACTCAAGGCCAAGGGCATCACTCCCGGACTGGGCACCATCCTGGTCGGCTCCGATCCCGGCAGTACCTGGTACGTCGGCGGCAAGCACAAGGACTGCGCCGAGGTGGGCATCACGTCCATCCGCCGCGACCTGCCGGAAGAGACCAGCCAGGACGAACTCCTGGCCGTGGTCCGCGAGCTCAACGAGAACCCGGAGTGCACCGGCTACATCGTCCAGCTGCCGCTGCCCAAGCACATCGACCAGGACGTCATCCTGGAGGCCATGGACCCCGAGAAGGACGCCGACGGCCTGCACCCGATGAACCTGGGCCGGCTGGTGGCCAACGTCAGCGGACCCATGAAGTCCCCGCTGCCCTGCACGCCCAAGGGCTGCGTGGAGCTGCTGACCCGGCACGGGATCGACCTCAAGGGCAAGCGCGTCCTCGTGGTGGGCCGTGGCGTCACCATCGGCCGCCCGGTGGGTCTGCTGCTGACCCGCAAGGACGTCAATGCCACGGTCATCCTGGCGCACACCGGAACGGTGGACCTGCCGGCAGAACTGCGGCAGGCCGACGTCGTGATTGCCGCGGCCGGGCAGCCGCACATGATCAAGGCCGGGGACCTCAAGCCCGGCGCAATCGTGCTCGACGTCGGGGTCAGCCGGGTGGACGACGGCAACGGCAAGGCCGTTGTCACCGGAGACGTTGACCCCGCTGCGGCCGACGTCGCCGCCTGGCTCTCGCCGAACCCCGGGGGAGTGGGCCCCATGACCCGCGCCATGCTCCTCGCCAACGTGGTGGAAACCGCAGAACGCCAACTGGCAGCGGACAGCCACTCCGGACTCGCCTAAGGGGCCGAATAAAGTGTCACGCGCGGTGGTTGAGCCTTGTATGCAGGCTCAACCACCGCAGGATTCGGCACGTTTCGGATCGGATACGTCAGGCGTTTTTACGAAAAGACTCTTTCATAGTTCGCGGGGATCCACTACCGTAGTGCGGGTGTCCGAACTTGCCGCTAAAGAATCGCCTGTGACCAGCCCCTCCGACGCCGCTCCGCAGTACGTGATCACCGCCGAAAACCTCACCAAACGCTACGGCGACGTCACCGCCGTCGACGGTATCTCCTTCCGTGTTCCCGCCGGGGAAGCCTTCGGCCTGCTGGGCCCCAACGGCGCCGGCAAGTCCACCACGATGAAGATGATCGGCGGGGTCTCGCAGCGCACTTCCGGCAGCCTTAGCATCATGGGCCTGGACCCCGAACAGCACGGGCCGGAAGTCCGCGCCCACCTGGGCGTCGTCCCGCAGCAGGACAACCTGGACGAGGAACTGAAGGTCCGGGACAATCTGCTGGTCTACGGCCGCTACTTTGGCCTGCCCATGAGCTACCTCAAACCCAAAGCCGACGAGCTGCTCGAGTTCGCGCAGCTCACAGACAAGGCCAAGTCCAAAGTGGACGCCCTGTCAGGCGGCATGAAACGCCGCCTGACGATCGCCCGCTCGCTCATCAACGAGCCCCGGATCCTGCTGCTGGACGAGCCGACGACCGGTCTGGACCCGCAGGCGCGGCACATCCTCTGGGACCGGCTGTTCCGGCTCAAAGAACAGGGCGTCACCCTGATCCTCACCACGCACTACATGGACGAAGCCGAGCAGCTGTGCGACCGCCTGATCGTGGTGGACAAGGGCAAGATCATGGCCGAAGGATCGCCGGCCAGCCTGATCCGGGAATACTCCACCCGGGAGGTCCTTGAACTGCGCTTCGGCTCGGAGCGCAATGCGAGCGTCGGCGCGGAGCTCGAAGGCATCGGCGAACGCCTCGAGACCCTGCCGGACCGGGTGCTCATCTACGCCCACGACGGCGAGGCCGCCCTGGAGCAGGTCACCGCCCGGGGCCTGCGGCCCGTCACCTCCCTGGTCCGCCGCTCCTCGCTCGAAGACGTCTTCCTGCGCCTGACGGGCAGGAGCCTCGTTGATTAAGGCAACACAGGAGGCGGGTACGACGGCGGCACCGGCCCTGCGCGCGCACTCGCCGGAAGTCTCGGCCGCCCGCGCCCGCCGCTGGGGCGCCTTCTTCTACGCCGAGCAAGTTCTGCGCGTCATGAAGGGCTACGGCTGGACCATCGTCATGTATGGCGTGGGCCAGCCCGTGGCCTACCTGTTCGCGATGGGAGTTGGCCTGGCCACGCTGGTCCAGACCAACGGCGCCGACGTGTTTGGCGGGGTCAGCTACCTGACGTTCATCGCGCCGGCCCTGCTGATCTCGGCGGCCGTCATGACGGCCGCCAACGAGTTCACGTTTCCGGTCATGGACGGCTTCAAATGGCGGCGCGTTTACTACGGCCCGCACGCCTCGCCGCTGACCCCGGAACAGATCGCCGGCGGCCAGATCATCGCCGTCACCGTCCGCTTCCTGCTGCAGTCGGCCATTTACTTCGCCGTCGTCGCGCTGTTCGGCGCCTCACCCGGGGAATGGGGCTGGGTGTCGATCCTCATCGCCACGCTCGCCGGCCTGTCCTTTGGCCTGCCGCTCATGGCCTACGCCGCCACCATCAAGGAGGACAGGGGCCAGTTCGCCATGGTCATGCGGTTCATCGTCATGCCGCTGTTCCTTTTCTCCGGCACGTTCTTCCCGCTGGACACGCTTCCGCTCGGCGTCCGCTGGATCGGCTGGATCTCCCCGATCTGGCACGGAACGGAACTTGGCCGCGTGGTCAGCTACGGGTATGAGGAAGAGCCGTGGCTCACCATCGTCCACGTCGTCTTCCTGCTGGTCCTGGCGGCTGCCGGCTGGGTCCTGTCCAAACGCCAGTTCGCCAAAAGGATGGCCTCATGAGCGTCCTGACCGGAAATTTCAACGCGGGGGACCACAGCGTCACGGAGGCCGCACGCAACCGGCGCTTTGGGCCCATCTACTCCCGCAACGTCCGCGCCGTCGTCGCCCGCGGGCTCATGGCCACCAAGAGCAGCAACTGGATGGTCATGGTCTCCGGGTTCTTCGAACCCGTGCTGTACCTGATCTCCATGGGCGTGGGCCTGGGCGCCATTGTCGGTTCCGTCCAGGGCCCGGGCGGGCAGGAGATCAGCTACCCCGCGTACATCGCGCCGGCACTGCTGGCCGTGTCCGCCATGAACGGCGCCGTCTATGACTCCACCTGGAATGTCTTCTTCAAGATGAACTTCGCCAAGCTCTACCAGGGCATGCTCTACACCTCGCTGGGGCCGCTGGATGTCGCCATGGGCGAAATCTTCCTGGCCCTGCTGCGCGGGGCCATGTACGCCACCGGCTTCACAGCCGTGATGGGTGTGATGGGCCTCATCACCACGCCGTGGGCCATCCTGATGATCCCGGCCTCGGTGCTGATCGCCTTTGGCTTCGCGAGTTTCGGCATGGGGATCACGAGCTTCATGAAGACGTTCCAGCAAATGGACTGGATCAACTTTGTGATGCTGCCGATGTTCCTCTTTAGCGCCACGTTCTACCCGCTCAGCGTCTACCCGCAGTCCATCCAGTGGCTCATCCAGGCCATGCCTCTCTGGCACGGCGTGGAACTGCTGCGCCAGATCAGCGTGGGAGTCTTCACCCCGGCCACCGCCGTGCACATCGGCTACTACCTCGTCATGATTGCCCTCGGCGTCCTGCTCACCACGAGCCGCCTGCGCAAGCTGTTCCTCAAGTAGCCGTCCTTCGACAAAAGGAGAACCCATGATCGGCAAATGGCAGGCCCTGGTCATCGACTGCGAGGACCCGGACAAGCTCGCCAGCTTCTACCAGGAACTGCTGGGCATGATCCGGGTCCAGGAGAACGACGAATTCATTTCCATCGGCGACGCCGCCGACCGTCCCGCCGTCGCGCTCCAGCGCGTTGAACGGCTGGTCCGTCCGCAATGGCCCGACGCCGACCACCCGCAGCAGATGCACGTGGACGTGCTCGTTGCGGACCTCGACGCCGCCGAAGCCGAGGTGCTCCGGCTCGGCGCGACCAGCCTCGACGCCGGCACGGACACCTTCCGCGTCTACACGGACCCCAGCGGCCACCCGTTCTGCCTGGTTCTGACTTAAATGCTGTGCTGACCTAGGCTGCCCGTCATGACGTAAATGCTGTACTGACCTAGGCCAAGTCTGGGCGCGGCGTTCGCCCGGGGTGGAAGCGCAGCGGCCGGCCGCCCCCGTTTGCGATAATGGGCTCATGCAATCTCTGGGTAGCTCCTCATCCACGTCCAACGACACCACGGCCCGGGGCCGGTTCTCCATGCTCCGCATCAGCGGGCCGGGGCTGCTGGTCTTCATCATCGCGTTCGTGGTAGCCGTGATCTTCGCAGCGAACCAGAACGACGTCGTGGGCTGGATCGTGGCGATCATCGCCGGCTTCTGGCTGGCGCTGGCATCCTTCGTGGTGTTCAGCATCCAGAAGGCCGCTAAGAAGGCCGGGGCCAGGCTGAACGAGGCCCAGAACGCCTTCAACGCCGCGGCCGGGCGGCCGCCGGCAGCAGGCAGTGCTGACCACGGCGGCACCCGCGTGGTCAGCGAACGCCGGGAATCGGACGGCGTCCGCGACATGAAGCTCGACCACTCCTTCAAGATCGTCCAGGTCCAGGTCCGGGTGGTCGAACAGGAGCGCGCAAAGGGCGAGGCAGCGGACCGCGACACAATCAGCCGCGCCCTGGAGACCATCGAGATCACCGCCACCAACGCGCGGGACATGATCAAATCCTCGGGCGACGGCGACGCACCCGTTAGCGGAACCATCATCGACTAGAGTGGATCGGGTGAGCTCGGCATTGAAGAAGGACCACCTTCGCATCGCATCAGTCAACGTCAACGGCCTGCGTGCCGCCTACAAGAACGGCATGGCGGAGTGGCTTGAGCCGCGCGAGGTGGACATCCTGTGCCTCCAGGAGGTCCGTGCGCCCGACGCGATCGTCCAGGAACTGCTCGGCGAGGGCTGGTACATCCTCCACGCCGAAGCCGAGGCGAAGGGCCGGGCCGGCGTTGCCATCGCCTCGCGCGAAGAGCCCGTCGCCACCCGGGTGGGGATCGGCGATGACTTCTTCGCCACCACCGGACGCTGGGTGGAGGCGGACTACATCGTGCGGGATGAGGCCGGACAGGCCTCACAGCTGACCGTCGTGAGTGCCTACGTGCACTCGGGCGAGGTGGGCACTCCCAAACAGGATGACAAGTTCCGTTTCCTTGACGTCATGATCACGCGCCTGCCCGAACTCGCCAAGCACAGTGACCATGCGCTGGTGGTGGGCGACCTCAACGTCGGCCACACGGAGCTGGACATCAGGAACTGGAAGGGCAACGTCAAACGTGCCGGCTTCCTGCCGGAGGAGAGGGCCTATTTTGACCGCTTCTTCGGCGAAGAAATCGGTTGGAAGGATGTTCACAGGGGCCTGGCGGGTAACGTCGACGGCCCCTACACTTGGTGGTCGCAACGGGGCCAGGCCTTCGACAACGACACCGGCTGGCGCATCGATTACCACATGGCCACGCCCGCTCTCGCTGCTGCCGCAGTGTCAGCCGTTGTTGACCGGGCAGCGTCCTGGGACACACGCTTCTCCGACCACGCCCCGCTGGTAGTGGACTACCGGCTCTAGTCTTAAGGCTTCCACGAATGACCACCACTTCTACCGTGACCGACGCTCAGTCTGCCGCCGGCAAGGCCGCTTCGCCGGCCACCGCGGCCCGGCACCGCATCCTTTCCGGCATGCAGCCCTCCGCCGACTCCCTGCACCTGGGCAACTACCTCGGTGCCCTCGTGAACTGGGTCCGGATGCAGGACGAGTACGACGCCGTCTTCTTCATCCCTGACCTGCACGCGATCACCGTTCCGCAGGATCCCGCCGAGCTGGCCCACCGCACGAGGGTGACGGCCGCGCAGTACATTGCTGGCGGCGTGGACGTGGACAAGTGCACGCTGTTCGTTCAGTCCCAGGTGCCGGAGCACGCCCAGCTGGCATGGGTGCTGAACTGCATCACTGGTTTCGGCGAGGCGTCCCGGATGATCCAGTTCAAGGACAAGTCCCACAAACAGGGTTCAGACCACGCAAGCGTCGGACTGTTCACCTACCCCGTCCTGCAGGCCGCGGACATCCTCCTGTACCAGCCGCAGGGTGTCCCCGTGGGCGAGGACCAGCGCCAGCACGTGGAACTGAGCCGTGACCTCGCCCAGCGGTTCAACTCCCGCTTCGGCCACACCTTCACGGTGCCGCAGCCCTTCATCCAGAAGGAATCCGCGAAGATCTACGACCTGCAGCACCCCACCGCCAAGATGTCCAAGTCGGCGGAGTCGCCGGCAGGCCTGATTAACCTGCTGGACGATCCCAAGGTCACCGCCAAGCGGATCAAGTCCGCTGTGACAGATGCGGAGACGGAAATCCGGTTCGACCGTGAGGCGAAGCCGGGCGTGTCCAACCTGCTGACCATCTACTCGGCCATCGGCGGGCAAAGTGTCGACGCCCTCGTCACGGCGTATGAGGGCAAGATGTACGGGCACCTCAAGGCGGACCTCGCCGAGGTGGTCACGGAGCACCTGACTCCGATCCGGAACCGTGCCAAGGAGCTGCTGGACGATCCCGCGGAGCTGGACCGGCTGCTGGCCCTCGGCGCGGACAAGGCCCGGGAGATTGCCTCGCTCACTCTGCGCGACGTCTACGCCAAGGTGGGCTTCCTGCCGTACGCCGGCGCCCAGGGAGTCCGCTAGGTCAATGGCCTCCGTCAGCAAAGTCACCGCGAAAGCCGCCCCGTCGAACGGACAGCGCAGCGAAGGCATGAGCATCGGCGTGATCCTGCGGTTCCCGGCGGACATCGCTGAGGAGCTCCAGCGCTGGCGGGCCTCGTTCGGGGATCCGATGGCCGCCGTCGTCCCGGCTCACATCACGTTGGTCACCACCACCATGACGCAGGACTGGGACGCGACCCAACGCCATGTCCGGGACGTGGCGCGCGGGCAGGAGCCTTTCACGGTAACCATAGCCGGGACCGGGTCTTTCCGGCCCGTGTCCCCGGTGGTCTTCCTGAACGTCGAGGACGGCTTCGGACACTGCGTGAACCTGCATCGACAGCTGCAGTCCGGCCCGCTGGAGCGGGAACTGCCGTTCGGCTACCATCCGCACGTTACCGTGGCCCACGACGTCGCCCCGGAAAGCCTCGACGAAGCCGAAACGGTCCTCAAGGATTACAGGGCCACGTTCCCTGTGGCTAGCATGGGACTCTACGAGCACGACGACAACGGCATCTGGCAGCTACGGGAAGAGCTTGACTTTGGGACCAAACCTGACCACGACAGAGGCCCGGACGGCATCGCAGACGCCCGATAAGCCGCCGCTTCCCACCGACCTGGCCGGGCTGAAACTGGAAGTCATTCGCAAGAGGGTCGAATGGGGCAGGGTTCGGCGCTCCGGCGGCGGGACGGTTGCGTCCCTGACGGCCATGATGCTTTGGCTCCTTGCCCGGGTCAATGCACTGCTGCCCATGCGGGCGTACTCACACTACCTCCGCCAGCACGGCCCGCTGCTGAGTGCCGGCATCGGGTTCCGGATGTTCTTCTCCATCACGGGCCTCTTGGCCACCGGGCTGTCCTTGGCCGGCCTCGCCCTCAGCGGACATCCGGCCCTGCTGGACCAGGTCATCCAGAGCGTGGCCGCCGCCGCGCCCGGCCTGTTGAAGGTCGACGGCAGCGAGGGGCTGGTTGATCCCTATGAACTGCTGAACCCCACCAGCCTCGGCTGGGCCGCCGGGATAGCCGCTGTGGTGACAGTATTTACGTCCCTGGGCTGGATCAGCGGTATCCGCGACGGTGTGCGCGGCATGATGCGGCTCGGCCCGCTGGTGATGAATCCTGTCCTGCAGATACTCAAGGATGTCGGCACGCTGCTCCTGATGGGCGTGGCCCTGGTGGTCAGCTCTGCCGTCTCACTGATATTCGGCACAGCCGCGGGCTGGGTGACCGAGCAACTAGGCCTCGACCCGGTGGTGGCCGGGCCCCTGACGACGTCCATCACGATCCTCGTGCCGCTGCTGCTCGGCTGGGGCACCGCGCTGATCATGTATCGGGTTGCCGCAGGGCTGAAACCGGCCCGGCGCTCACTGCTGGAAGGGACCACCCTCGCCGCGGTAGGCGCCACAGTGCTGCAGATCTTCAGCACCACGCTGCTGGCCGGCGCGGGCAAGAACCCCATCCTGGCGCCCTTCGCCATCATCATCGGCCTGCTGATCTGGTTCAACCTGGTCAGCCAGGTCTACGTGATCTGCGCCGCGTGGGTGGCGATCCGGGAGGAAGACCTCAAGACCGGGCCCGCCACCGCGACCACCGGCTGGGGTGCCCGGCGCGTCCAGCCGGGCAAGACGCCGGTGGAGCACCGGGCACGCCGTAGGTCGCTGTCCGCCGCGTTCAGGCGTCGAGGTACTGGTCGGCCCACGCCGAAATAATCTTCGCGGCACGGGCCGCCTGGCCCTTGCCCGTCAGGAGGTGGTCGCTGCCCTCCAGCGAGACGAAGCTGCGCGGGTGGCGTGCGGTCTGGAAGATGGTGCTGGCGTTTTCGATCCCCACCGTGTTGTCGGTGGGGGAGTGCAGCACCATGAGCGGCTTGTGCAGCTGCCGGATGCAGTCCGTGAGGTCCGCGTGCTCGAGGTCCTCGACGAAGTGCCGCCGGATTTCCACCCGTTTGCCGCCGAGATCCACCTCCGCGCTCCCCTCGCTGAGGATCCGGTCAAGAGCCGCGTCGAACACGTGGGCCACATGCTTGGGGGAGAAGGGCGCCCCCACCGTGGCCACTGCGTCGAGCTCCGGGATCTCCCGCGCGGCCGCCAGGACGGCGGCCCCGCCGAACGAGTGGCCCACGAGCAGCGAGACCGGCCGGCCGGACTCGCGCATGAATTCGGCGGCCTTGACGGTGTCGGCCACCTTGTGGCTGAAGGACCCCTCCGACCACATTCCAGCGGACTCGCCGAGCCCCAGGTTGTCGAACCGGAGCATGCCCACACCGTTGTCCGCCAGGGCCTTGCACATCCGGGAGGCCGAGGGGCTGTCCTTGCCCAGGGTGAAGCCGTGCGAGAACACGCCCCAGCCCTTGACCGGGCCGTCCGGAAGGTCCACAACGCCGGAGAGCAGTTCGCCGGTGGAACCTTGGAAAGAGACTTTTTCTGAGCGGGACACGGTGTCCCCTTTCGTGTGAGGGGGAAAACGAACGACGGCGCCCTCACCCGTAAGGTGAGAGGCGCCGTCGTCGGCAGCTCCCGTAGGTAAAGCGGCCGGTGAAAAGGGAGCTAGTGCAGCCGGTGGAACCGGTCGTTAGATCTTGCGGGAGAGGATGGCCTGCTTGACCTCGGCGATTGCCTGCGTGACCTGGATGCCACGGGGGCATGCCTCGGTGCAGTTGAAGGTGGTGCGGCATCGCCACACGCCTTCCTTGTCGTTGAGGATCTCCAGGCGCATGTCGCCGGCATCATCGCGGGAATCGAAGATGAAGCGGTGCGCGTTGACGATCGCGGCCGGGCCGAAGTACTGGCCGTCGGTCCAGAACACCGGGCAGGACGAGGTGCACGCGGCGCAGAGGATGCACTTGGTGGTGTCGTCGAACCGTTCGCGGTCCTCGGCGGACTGCAGGCGTTCCTTGGTGGGCTCGTGGCCGCGGTTGATCAGGAAGGGCATGACTTCGCGGAAGGACTGGAAGAACGGCTCCATGTCCACGATCAGGTCCTTTTCCACCGGCAGGCCCTTGATCGGCTCGACCGTGATGGGCTTGGACGTGTCCAGGTCCTTCAGCAGGGTCTTGCAGGCGAGGCGGTTGCGGCCGTTGATGCGCATGGCATCGGAGCCGCAGACGCCGTGGGCGCAGGAGCGGCGGAAGGAGACACTGCCGTCCATCTCCCACTTGATCTTGTGCAGGGCGTCCAGGACACGGTCGGTGCCGTACATGGTGACCTTGAAGTCATCCCACGTGGCGTCCTCGGAGACCTCGGGGTTATAGCGGCGCACGCGCAGCGTGACGTCGAAGGACGGGATCTCCCCGCCGCCGCCGACGCCGGCGGGCAGTTCGATCTTGGATGCTGGCTCAGCGAGTTCAGCGCTCATCTTAGTACTTCCTCACCATCGGCTCGTAGCGCGTAAAGACCACCGGTTTGGTGGCAAGCCGGATGCCGGCAATCGACTCGGCGGTACCATCCGCCGGGGCGTGCTCATCCTTGTACGCCATGGAGTGCTTCATGAATTTTTCGTCGTCGCGCTCGGGGAAGTCCTCGCGGAAGTGGCCGCCGCGGGATTCCTCGCGGTGCAGGGCCGCCACGGTCATGACCTTGGCGAGCTCCAGCAGGAAGCCCAGCTCCACGGCCTCGAGCAGGTCCAGGTTGAAGCGCTTGCCCTTGTCCTGGACGCTGATGCGCTGGTACCGCTCCTCGAAGGAGGCAATGTCCCTCAGAACCTGGTTCAGCGTGTCGGCCGTGCGGAACACCTGCATGTTGGCGTCCATGGTGTCCTGCAGCTCCTTGCGGATCGCAGCGACCTTCTCGGTGCCGTCGGAGGTGCGGACGTGGTCCAGCAGGTTCAGCGTGTAGGCCTCCGGGTCAGCGGGGAGCTCCACGAAATCGGCGGTCTTGGCATATTCGGCGGCCGCGATGCCTGCGCGCTTGCCGAACACGTTGATGTCCAGCAGCGAGTTGGTGCCCAGGCGGTTGGAGCCGTGGACGGAGACGCAGGCGACCTCGCCGGCGGCGTAGAGGCCCGGGACCACCGTGTCGTTGTCCTGGAGGACCTCGGCGGTGATGTTGGTGGGGATGCCGCCCATGGCGTAGTGCGCCGTCGGGAAAACCGGAACCGGCTCCGTGTACGGCTCCACACCCAGGTAGGTGCGGGCGAACTCGGTGATGTCCGGCAGCTTGGCATCGATGTGCGCAGGCTCGAGGTGGGTCAGGTCCAGGAGGACGTAGTCCTTGTTCGGGCCGCAGCCGCGTCCTTCACGGACTTCGTTGGCCATAGAGCGGGCCACGATGTCGCGCGGGGCGAGGTCCTTGATGGTGGGCGCGTAGCGCTCCATGAAGCGTTCGCCCTCGGAGTTGCGCAGGATTGCGCCTTCGCCGCGGGCGGCCTCGGAGAGCAGAATGCCCAGGCCAGCAAGGCCTGTCGGGTGGAACTGGAAGAACTCCATGTCCTCCAGCGGGATGCCCCGGCGGAACGCGATGCCCATGCCGTCACCGGTGAGCGTGTGGGCGTTGGAGGTGGTCTTGAAGACCTTGCCGGCGCCGCCGGAGGCGAACACCACGGACTTGGCCTGGAAGACGTGCAGCTCGCCCGAGGCGAGGTCGTAGGACACGACGCCAGCGACGCGCTTCTGCTTGTACGGCGTGCCGTCCTCGCGGACAGCGTCCTCTTCGACGGTCAGCAGGTCCAGGACGTAGTACTCGTTGTAGAACTCGACGTTGTGCTTGACGCAGTTCTGGTACAGGGTCTGCAGGATCATGTGGCCGGTGCGGTCGGCGGCGTAGCAGGCACGGCGGACCGGTGCCTTGCCGTGGTCACGGGTGTGGCCACCGAAACGGCGCTGGTCAATGCGGCCCTCGGGCGTGCGGTTGAACGGCAGGCCCATCTTCTCCAGGTCCAGGACGGCGTCGATCGCTTCCTTCGCCATGACCTCGGCGGCGTCCTGGTCAACCAGGTAGTCGCCACCCTTGATGGTGTCGAAGGTGTGCCACTCCCAGTTGTCTTCCTCGACGTTGGCCAGGGCCGCACACATGCCGCCCTGCGCCGCGCCGGTGTGGGACCGGGTGGGGTAGAGCTTGGTCAGTACTGCTGTTCGGGCGCGCTGACCTGATTCGATCGCCGCGCGCATCCCGGCGCCACCGGCACCGACGATCACGACGTCGTACTTATGGACCTGCATACCAGACGCTCTTTCTCTCAAAATTCGCTATAACCCACCTGCAGGCCGCGCCTGCCCGGTGAATTCTCATGCAATCTGCGCCTGCGCTCGGCAGGCAAGATCAGTTGCCGTGGGGGACCGCAAGTTCTAGCCCGTAGGGGCCGCGGTCCGCGGCGGTTCCGCCGTTACGGCTGAGCCCCTAAGGTGCGGGGCAGAAGCCGCCGGGAAGCTGGACGCCGTTGGCCACGGGGCACGGGTTGAACGTGAAGATGACCAGGGTGCCCAGGACGATGATGACCGTGGTGGCCGCGTAAAGCACAATCTTCAGCCACAGGCGCGTGGCGTCCTTTTCGGCGTAGTCATTGATGATCGTGCGGACGCCGTTGGTGCCGTGCAGCATGGCGAGCCACAGCATGGCCAGGTCCCAGAACTGCCAGAACGGGTCGGCCCACTTGCCGGCCACAAAGCCGAAGTTGATCGCGTGGATGCCCTCGCCGACCAGCAGGTTGACGGTCAGGTGGCCGAAGATCAGCACCACCAGCACGACGCCGGAGAGGCGCATGAAGAGCCAGGCGAGCATCTCAAAGTTGCCCCTGGAACCGCCGGTGCGGCGGTACTTGGGCTGGATTTTTCCACTGCGTGGGCTCTGAATGGTTGCAGTCATGGCTTAGTGACCTCCAAGGGCGAGGGACAGGTGGCGGATGGAGAAGCCGACCATGACGACGACCCAGAGGCCCAGGACCGTCCAGAGCATCTGACGCTGGTACTTGGCACCCTTCTTCCAGAAGTCGACGGCGATGATCCGCAGGCCGTTGAAGGCGTGGAACACGATCGCCGCGACAAGGCCCGTTTCACCCAGGGCCATGAGGGGGTTCTTGTAGGTACCAATCACTGCGGTGTAGGCCTCGGGGGACACACGCACCAATGAGGTGTCCAGCACGTGGACCAACAAGAAGAAGAAAATCACTACACCGGTAATGCGGTGTCCAACCCAGGACCACATGCCTTCACGGCCGCGGTACAAGGTGCCAGCTGGTTTTGTCGGCACTGAATAAACCTCCCTGCAACACAGCGGCGCTGGCATGGGATCCACGCGGGGGGAACGCCTGCTGCGAGAGCACTCGTAAGCTCAAGCCTAAATCTAGGCTTCGCTCACAGCTTATTCAATTTAGGAACCCCTTGTTGACAGGCCCCGGCGCGATTTTGCATCGGTTTTGAGACGAACGCCACATTTGTCCCCGGTTAAAGGGGCTGGAGGGCCTCGATCCCGGCCCAATCGGGGCCGATTCGGCCGCCGTCGGCTAAAGTAGCCGTGATGACTACAGACAAAGTGACAAGCCAGGATTCACCGTTGGACCGTTTTATTGCGGTTATTCCGGCGGGCGGGGTGGGGACCCGTCTTTGGCCCCTGTCACGGGCAGCAGCCCCGAAATTCCTTCACGACCTTACCGGGTCGGGCAGCACTCTGCTGCGCGCAACCTACGACCGCCTCCAGCCCGTCGCCGGCAAGCACGTGCTGGTGGTGACCGGCTCCGCCCACAAGGCCGCCGTCTGCCGGCAACTGCCTGAGGTCCTGGACTCCAACCTTGTCTTGGAAAGCGAACCCAAGGACTCCGGTGCGGCGATCGGCCTTGCCGCGGCCATCCTCCATGAGCGGGACCCGGACACCATCATGGGCTCGTTCGCCGCGGACCAGGTCATCAGCCCGGATGACCTCTTCCAGGACGCAGTCCGTGAGGCCGTCTACACCGCCGCCGCCGGGAAGATCGTCACCATCGGCATCAAGCCGACCCATCCCTCCACCGGATTCGGCTACATCCGCTCCGGCGCGAACCTCAACATCCCCGACGCGCCCAGCGCCCAGGCCGTGGTGGAGTTCGTGGAGAAGCCCAGCGAGGAAGTGGCCCAGCAGTACGTCGACAGCGGGGAATATGTCTGGAACGCGGGCATGTTCGTGGCGCCGGTCTCGCTGATGCTCAAGCACCTCGAGGCCAACCAGCCCGAGCTCTTCGCCGGACTCCAGGAAATCGCCAAGGCCTGGGACACCCCGGAGCGCGACGCCGTCACCGCCCGGGTGTGGCCCACGCTGCCCAAGATCGCCATTGACTACGCCGTCGCCGAGCCCGCCGCCGCCGCCGGCGACGTCGCCGTGGTGCCCGGAACGTTCCTCTGGGACGACGTCGGGGACTTCGCCTCCGTGGGCCGGCTCAACAGCGCCAAGGAAGTCGACGAGGTCACGGTACTGGGCGAGGGCGCCCGCGTTTTCACCGAGAACGCCAGCGGCGTGGTGGTCTCCGATACCAAGCGGGTGATCGCCTTGATCGGCATCAAGGACGTCGTGATCGTGGACACCCCCGACGCCCTGCTGGTCACCACCAAGGAACACTCACAGCGGGTCAAGCAGGCCGTGGACGCCATCAAGGCCAAGGGCGACACCGACGTCCTGTAGGCGGATTGGAGCGAATCAGGGGTTGTGCAGTATTCAGCAATCCGTAACGCGCCGTACCCGATGCCGCTATTTATTGTCCGCTCGCTAGAGTTATTCCGTGCGCAACTACTCGACTGAAGCTGAGCCCACGACTCTCGTGGGGCCGTGGCTGGAGCCCCTCCTGCCGGAGCTAATCGCTTTCCGCCGCGACCTCCATGCGCACCCGGAACTTTCGTTCAAAGAATTCCGCACCACCGACAAGCTGGCGAAACGGCTCGAGGAAGCCGGGCTCAAACCCCGCCGGCTCGAAGGCACGGGCCTGACGGTCGACGTCGGACAGGGTCCCATCGCCACCGCCCTGCGCGGGGACATCGACGCCCTGCCGATCATCGAGGAAACAGGCCTCGAGTTCGCCTCGAAGAACCACGGCGTGACCCACGCCTGCGGCCACGACATCCACACCACCACCATGCTCGGCATCGCGCTGGTCCTGCAGCGGATGCATGAGCAGTCCCCGCTGCGGGGAACGGTCCGGATCATCTTCCAGCCGGCCGAGGAAACCATGCCCGGCGGCGCCAACGCGTGCATCGAGCAGGGCGTCCTGGAAGGCGTGCCGCGCATCCTGGCGCTGCACTGCGATCCCCGGATCGAGATCGGCAAGATCGGCACCCGGATCGGGGCCATCACCTCCGCCTCGGACACCATCAAAATTGAACTCTCCGGCCGCGGCGGCCACACCTCGCGCCCCCACCTGACCGAGGAGCTGGTCTTCGCCCTGGCGCAGATCGCGATCAATGTTCCCGCCGTGCTCTCGCGACGCGTCGATGTCCGCAGCGGCGTGTCCGTGGTCTGGGGCCAGATCTCCGCAGGCTCGGCCCCGAACGCCATCCCCGGAAGCGGCTACATGGCCGGCACCATGCGGTGCCTGGACCGGGAGGCCTGGCACGACGCCGGCGAACTGCTCGACGACATCATCCGGCAGATCGCCGAGCCCTACGGCGTCGACGTCCACCTGGAACACACCCGCGGCGTGCCGCCGGTGGTCAACTCCGAGCACGAAACCGCGCTGATCGAGGCCGCGGCCCGCGCCGAAATCGGCGAGGGCGCCGTGGTCCTGACCCCGCAGTCCATGGGCGGGGAAGACTTCGCCTGGTTCCTGGCCGACACCCCGGGCGCCATGATGCGCCTCGGCACCAAGACCCCCGGCGGGGAAGAATACGACCTCCACCGCGGCGACTACATCGTTGACGAGCGGGCGCTTGGCCTCGGCATCCAGGTGCTCACGGCGGCGGCCCTGCGTACCATCCGCGACCTCTAAATCCCTCCGGCCCGCAGCTCTCCCCGACTCTGACCTCCGCGCCCGACGCGCGGAGTTTCCCCACCTTTGCCAGCACGACGCCGGGACGCACCGGCGGTGCGGGCCGACACGCCGTCGGGCCCCTGCGAAGTTGGGGAAATTCGGCAGATGCCTCATTGCATTCAAAATTGGGTTGTGCACAACTGAATTGTGCACAACCCAATTGTGGCGTACCGTGGAACCATGACCACGCCAGAACAGGCCCGCCCTGCCAGCCCGGAAGCGCTCCGCCTGAACCGGCAGGTGTGTTTCGCGATGTACTCGGCCTCGCGCGCCGCCACGGCCGCCTACCGGCCCATGCTGGAGGAGCTCGGCCTGACCTACCCGCAGTACCTCGCCATGCTGGTGCTTTGGGAAGCGGAGCCGCGCAGCGTTCGGGAACTGGGGGAGGAGCTGGGGCTCGACTCCGGCACCCTGTCGCCGCTGCTCAAGCGGCTCGAAGCACTGGGCCTCGTTCAGCGCCGCCGGTCGGCCGAGGATGAGCGCCGCGTGGAGATCTTCCTTACCGACGCCGGGGCCGCCCTGAGCGCCAGGGCCAGCGGCATCCCGCAGCGCCTGGCCGACGCCGCCGGGCTCACCGCCGCGGAACTGGACCAGCTCCGCGACACCCTGGGCCGGCTGGCCAACGCGCTCCACGCCTCCCACTAAGCCAACCCCTTCCTAAGCCCTACCCCTTACACCCCTCAGCCTTTCCCCGGGCCAATGCCCGCCAAGATTTCCCGACCACAGAACGGAAACCCCATGAAGACCCTTTACACAGCCGAGGCCCTGGCCTCCGGCGAAGGCCGCGACGGCACCGCCATCAGCAAGGACGGCAAGCTCAGCGTCACCCTCGCCAGCCCGGTGGAACTCGGCGGCGACGGCGCCGGAACCAACCCCGAGCAGCTCTTTGCCGCCGGCTATGCCGCGTGCTTCCACTCGGCCCTGCGCCTGGTGGGCCGCCAGCAAAAAGCCGACCTGACGGACTCCGCTGTCGCCGCCAAGATCCACTTCGGCGCCCTCGAGGACGGTGCCGGATACGGCCTGGCCGCAGAACTGGAGATCGCCCTGCCCGCTGTGGACCGGGAAACCGCCGAGTCCCTCGTGGCCAAAGCCCACCAGATCTGCCCCTACTCCAACGCCACCCGCGGCAACATCACTGTCGACATCACCATCCTGGAGGTAGCCGCATGAGCGCCAACACCGAAACCCTCACCCTTCCCGCCACCACCCGCGAGATCCAGCTGGCGTCCCGTCCGCACGGCCGGCCGGTCCCGGAAAACTTCCGCCTCGCCGAGTCGCCGCTGCCCGAACTGCAGGACGGCCAGGTCCTGGTCCGCAACCTCTACATTTCCGTAGACCCGTACATGCGCGGGCGCATGAATGACGTCAAGTCCTACTCCGCACCGTTTGCGCTCGATGCCGCAATGGAGGGCGGCGCCGTCGGCGAAGTCATCGCGTCCCGGGCCGAAGGGCGCGCCGTCGGCGATACGGTCGTGCACAGCCTCGGCTGGCGCGAATACGCCGTCGTCGATGCCGCGGCCACCAGCCCGGCGCGCACCGACCTGGCCCCGGCCTCCGCGTTCCTCGGCGCCCTCGGCATGACCGGCCTGACCGCCTACGCGGGACTGCTGAAGGTCGCCAACTTCAAGCCCGGCGACGCCGTGTTCGTCTCGGGTGCAGCCGGTGCTGTCGGCTCGCTCGTCGGGCAGATCGCCAAGGCCATGGGCGCATCCCGCGTGATCGGCAGCGCCGGATCGGCGGAAAAGGTGGCCCGACTGCTCGAACTCGGCTTCGACGCCGCGTTCAACTACCACGACGGCCCCGTGGCGGAGCAGCTCGCCAAGGCCGCGGGAGACAGCGGCATTGACGTCTACTTCGACAACGTCGGCGGCGAGCACCTGGAAGCGGCGTTGTCCGCGCTCAACGTCGGCGGCCGGGTGGCCATGTGCGGGGCCATTTCGCAGTACAACTCAACCGAGCCCACACCGGCGCCACGGAACCTCATGCTGGCAATCGGCAAGCAGCTGACGCTCAAGGGCTTCCTGGTGGGCGGCTACTGGCAGCACATGGCCGAGTTTGTCGAGACCATGTCCGGCTGGCTCGCCGACGGAACGGTCCGCTACGACGAAACCGTGGTGGACGGCGTGGACAACGCCCCGCAGGCCTTCATGGATCTGCTCGACGGCGCCAACACCGGCAAGATGCTGGTCCGGCTCTAGCCCGGCCGCAGGCCCCACCAGATACACAGACGCCTCCGGCGCCGGTTCCCGCGGAGACCGGCGCCGGAGGCGTCTGTGCGCCGTCGCCGGCAGGAGGGCCCGGCTACCACTAGGTAACAAGTTCTCAACAATCTGGGGATTCGTCGGGATGTGTGTTATCCGGACGTGGCGCAGGCCACTAAAGTAGCTTGCATCAGTGCGCCTCGGCGCAGTGCTGCGAATCCATCAGTGACAACAGAGTTCAGCGGACCACCGCAAGACAGACACTCATTGAACTTCCGTCGTAGCGCCTACTCTTTCTTCCTGGAGGAAAATTGAAGAACTCTCTGCGTGCCACCTTCAAGCGCGGATCAATGGCCGGGGTCGCCACCGCGGGCGCGGCTGCACTCCTGCTGACCGGCTGCGGCGCTGCCCCGGAGGCCAGCACCGCCACCCAGACCGCCAGCGACTTCAAGGGCTGCATCGTGTCCGACTCGGGTGGGTTCGATGACCAGTCGTTCAACCAGTCCTCCTACGAGGGCCTGAAGAAGGCCGAGAAGGATCTTGGCATCAAGACGGCCGAGGCCGAGTCCAAGACCAACAACGACTTCGAACCGAACCTGCGCGCCATGGTCGCCGCCGGCTGCAACCTGACCATCACGGTCGGCTTCCTGCTCGGCGACGCTACGAAGGCCCAGGCCACCGCGAACCCGGACAAGCACTTCGCCATCATCGACTTCGGTTACGAAACCCCGGTGGCCAACGTCAAGCCGATCATCTACGACACGGCACAGGCCGCGTTCCTGGCCGGCTACCTCGCAGCAGGCACCACCAAGACCGGAACGGTTGCCACCTTCGGCGGCATCAAGATCCCCACGGTCACCATCTTCATGGACGGCTACGCCGACGGCGTGAAGTACTACAACGAGAAAAAGGGCAAGAACGTCAAGGTCCTGGGCTGGGACAAGGCCAAGCAGGACGGCTCCTTCACCGGCGACTTCGAAAAGCAGGACAAGGGCAAGCAGTTCACCCAGAACTTCCTGGACCAGGGCGCCGACATCGTCATGCCCGTCGCCGGCCCGGTCGGCAAGGGTGCAGGCGCAGCTCTGCAGGAAGCCAAGGCGGCAGGCAAGGACGTCAAGCTCATCTGGGTTGACTCCGACGGCTTCCTCACGGCACCGGATTACAAGGACATCATGCTCTCCTCCGTCATGAAGCAGATGGGCGAGGCCGTCGAGACGGTGGTCAAGCAGGACAAGGACGGCCAGTTCACCAACAAGCCGTACATTGGCACGCTCGCGAACGACGGCGTCCAGCTGGCTCCGTTCCACGACATGGATGCCCAGGTTCCGGCCGAACTGAAGTCCGAGCTGGACCAGATCAAGAAGGACATCGCCGACGGCAAGCTGAAGGTTGAATCCGCAGCCAGCCCGAAGGCCTAACTTCCTCCGCTAAGCGCCACGGCCCGTCCGGTCACCACCGCACGGGCTGTGGCGCTTTTCGTTGCGGCCCGCTGCGCCTCAGAGCGCAGGCACTAAGCTGGTGCTGCAGCCCCCATACGCGTCCGGACCAAGCCTTCCGGACACCTCGAGATTGGTCAGAGTTTTGAAACTTGAACTCAAGGGCATTACTAAACGCTTCGGCTCCCTGGTAGCCAACGATCACATCGATGTGGTTGTTGAACCCGGGCAGATTCACTGTCTGCTCGGCGAGAACGGCGCTGGCAAGTCCACGCTGATGAACGTCCTCTACGGACTGTACGAGCCCACAGAGGGCGAAATCCTGATCGACGACAAACCGGTCACCTTCCGCGGCCCCGGCGACGCCATGGCGGCCGGCATCGGCATGGTGCACCAGCACTTCATGCTGGTCCCCGTGTTCACCGTCGCGGAGAACGTCGCGCTGGGAGCGGAAACCACCAAGACCGGCGGATTCCTGGACCTCGAGGACACCCGCCGGAAGATCCGCGAGATCTCGGACCGGTACGGCTTCGACGTCGACCCCGACGCGCTGATCGAAGACCTCCCCGTGGGCGTGCAGCAGCGCGTCGAGATCATCAAGGCACTGGTCCGCGACGCCAAGGTGCTCATCCTCGATGAGCCCACGGCCGTGCTGACCCCGCAGGACACCGATGAGCTGCTGGACATCATGCGCCAGCTCAAGAGCCACGGCACCTCCATCGTGTTCATTTCCCATAAGCTGCGCGAAGTGAAGGCCGTTTCTGACACCATCACCGTCATCCGGCGCGGCAAGGTGGTGGGCTCGGCCGATCCCGGCGCCTCTACCACCGAGCTGGCGTCCATGATGGTGGGCCGGGCCGTGAGCCTGACCCTGGACAAGGCTCCGGCCAATCCGCAGGAGACCACCTTCGAGGTCAAGGACCTCACCGTCATCGCGCCCAGCGGCCAGCATGTGGTGGACGGCATCAGCTTCGGAATCGCCCGCGGCGAGATCCTCGCCATCGCCGGCGTCCAGGGCAACGGCCAGACCGAACTGACCGAGGCCATCCTCGGCCTGCACGAGAGGGCCCACGGCTCGATCACCCTCGATGGCGAAGAACTCCTGGGCCGCAGCGTCAAGGACGTCCTCAATGCCGGCGTCGGATTCGTGCCGGAAGACCGTTCACTCGACGGGCTGATTGGCACGTTCTCCATCGCCGAGAACCTGATCCTGGACCGCTACGACCAGGCGCCGTTCGCCAAGGGCATCAGCATGAGCCCGGCCAAGGTCCTGGAGAACGCCAAGACCCGGATCGAAGAATTCGACGTCCGCACCCCGTCCGGCATGCTCGCAGCCGGCACCCTGTCCGGCGGCAACCAGCAGAAGGTCGTCATGGCCCGGGAGTTGTCCCGGCCGCTGCGGCTGTTCATCGCCTCCCAGCCCACCCGCGGCGTGGACGTGGGCTCCATCGAGTTCCTGCACAAGCGGATCGTCGCGGAGCGGGACCATGGCACGCCCGTCATGATCGTCTCCACCGAACTGGACGAGGTGATTGAACTCGCCGACCGGATCGCCGTGCTGTACAAAGGCAGGCTGGTGGGGATCGTCCCGGCCGGCACCGGGCGCGACGTCCTGGGCCTGATGATGGCCGGCGTTTCCCTGGACGAAGCCCAGGCCGACGCCGCAGGCAAGCATTCGGCACAGCGCCCCGCACCGACCACAGCAGAAAACCCCGCCGGGAACACAGCAGAAAACCCGGCCGGCACCCCGGCCGCCAACCCCGCAACGACGCCGGCCACGAGCCAGGCGCCCGCCGCCCCGTCCGTGCAGGAGCCCGGCTCCGGCGCCGTAGGAGACCACCATGAGTGAGAACACCGAGCCGCGGCCCGCGGCCGCACCGGACCCGGACCGGCTTCCGGCAGCCCAAGCCACCGCAGTGGAGCCTGAGCCGCTCGAGGACGATGAAGCCTTCGTCACCTCCCTGGACACCGCGGGCGGTGCCCACCAGCCATCGGCCGTTCCCGTCTCGACCCAGAGCGGATCCCTTCCCGGCGCCCCGGAGGAAGAGTCGCTGCTGCGCAAGATCTTCACCGGCAATGGCATCGTGACCATCCTGGCGGTGCTGCTCGCACTGATCCTGGGCGGCCTGCTCATCGCCATGACGGACAAGGTAGTCGGCACCACGGCCGGCTATCTCTTTGCCCGGCCCACTGATTTCCTCACCGCCGTCTGGTCCGCCGCCACCGGCTCGTACGTCGCCCTCTTCCAGGGCGCGGTCTTCAACCCCCGCGGCGCCGGAGTGGCCGGACAGTTCGCCCCCCTCATGGAGACGCTGACCATCGCCACCCCGCTGATCACCGCAGGCCTCGGCGTCGCCCTGGCCTTCCGTGCGGGTCTGTTCAACATCGGTGCGCAGGGCCAGATCATCATGGCCGGCATCCTCGCCTCGTGGGTCGGCTTCGCGCTGCACCTGCCGGTTGGGCTGCACCTGCTGCTGGTCCTCGTGGCCGGTGTCATCGGCGGCGCCGTTTGGGGCGGCATCGTCGGTGTGCTCAAAGCCAGGACGGGCGCCCACGAGGTCATTGTGACCATTATGTTCAACTACATCGCCCTGTATTTCCTGCGCGACCTGCTGGACACGGACTTGTTCCAGCGCCCGGGGGCGGACACACCGATATCGCCGATCGTGGACCCCAGCGCCGCGTATCCGCTGATCTTCGGCAGCCAGTACCGGCTGCACCTGGGATTCCTGCTGGCCATTGCGGCCACCGTGTTTGTTTGGTGGCTGTTGAACCGCTCCACGCTCGGATTCGAATTCCGCGCCATCGGGGCGAACCCCAAGGCAGCCCTGACTGCCGGCATTAACGTCTCCCGGGCCACCATCCTGGTGATGACCATTGCCGGTGGCCTGGCCGGCCTGGCCGGCGTGGCGCAGGTGGCAGGCACCGAAAAGGTCCTGACCGACGGTGTCGCGGCAACCTACGGCTTTGACGCGATCACTGTGGCGCTGCTGGGACGTTCGTCGCCGTGGGGCACCTTTGCCGCCGGCGTGCTGTTCGGAGCCTTCCGCGCAGGCGCCGTCCAGATGCAGATCCAGACCGGAACTCCGATCGACATCGTCCTCGTGGTCCAGTCGCTCATTGTGCTGTTCATCGCGGCGCCGCCCCTGGTCCGGGCGATCTTCGGACTGAATCCGCGCAAGAAGAAGGCCGCGACCGCCGGCAAAACCAAGCAGGCCGCAACCACCGGAGGTGCCGCATGAGCACAACAGCAACCTCGCCCGTCCAGGGAGAATCACAGCCTGACAAGGGGCGCAGGCCGGCGGTGTCCACCAAACCGGTGACCTGGAAGTTGCCGGTCACCCTGTCGGTGCTGGCCACCATCGCCTTCATCTTCTTCGGACTGCTGGGCCCGCAGGCGAACGCCAAGTTCGGCGTTTCCTCCGGCGGAGACTTCTTCCAGCTCCCCGCGATCGACGTCCCCGCATTCCTCAGCGGCATGGTGCTCTCCTTGATCCTGCTGGGCCTCGCGGGCTACGCCTTGGTCCTGAAGGCGAAAAAGAACGTCCGGCCCCCGAGTTGGCTTCCGGCCGTGTTCACCGTCGTGTTCGTGGTCGCTTTCCTGATCTGGGTGGTGGGCGGCGCCCGGACACCCAGCATTTCGCTGGCCGGCCTCATCGCCGGGTCCGTGACACTCGCCGTGCCGATCGTCTTCGGCTCCCTCTCAGGGGTGCTGTGCGAACGCGCAGGCGTCGTCAACATCGCCATCGAAAGCCAGCTCCTGGGCGGTGCCTTCACGGCCGCACTCGTCGCCAGCCTGACGCACAACCCTTACCTGGGCCTGCTTGCGGCAGCCGTGGCAGGCGCCCTGGTCTCCATGGTTCTGGCGCTGTTCAGCATCAAGTACGTGGTCAACCAGATCATCGTCGGCGTCGTGCTCAACGTCTTGGTCTCCGGGCTCACCGGCTTCCTGTTCACCACAGTGATGCAGTCGGACCCCGAGAAATACAACTCGCCCGCCGAGCTGCCCATCATCGACATCCCGGTCCTGTCCGGCATCCCGGTGATCGGGCCCATCCTGTTCAAGCAGTCCGTGGTGGGCTACCTGATGTATGTGGCCGTGATTGTGATCTGGGTCGCGCTGTTCAAGACGAAGTGGGGCCTGCGCGTCCGTGCCGTGGGCGAGCACCCGCAGGCGGCTGACACCCTGGGTATCAACGTCAACGCGACCCGTTTCTGGAACGTCACGCTCGGCGGCGCCGTCGCCGGAATCGGCGGATCGTTCTTCACCCTCGTGGCGATCGACAGTTTCACCAAGGAAATCTCCGGTGGCCGCGGCTTCATTGCCCTCGCCGCCATGATCCTGGGCCGCTGGAACCCGA
Source organism: Arthrobacter sp. ES3-54 (assembly GCF_029504395.1). Taxonomy (GTDB): domain Bacteria; phylum Actinomycetota; class Actinomycetes; order Actinomycetales; family Micrococcaceae; genus Arthrobacter. The sequence goes on along the minus strand of NZ_JAQFIF010000016.1, from coordinate 45,362 downwards.
TCGGGGCGTTCTTCGCCGCGCTGTTGTTCGGCTTCGCCGACAACCTGCAAAGCATCGTGACGATCATCGGGACCCCCGTGCCGAGCCAGTTCATGGCCATGCTGCCGTACGTGGTGACCGTGTTCGCCGTGGCCGGGCTCGTCGGCCGCTCCCGGCCGCCGGCCGCCGACGGCATACCGTACATCAAGGGCTGAGAATGGACAGCATCGACGTCGACTGGGCAGCGCTCGAAGCCGCTGCCCTGTCCGCCATGAAGAACGCCTACGCGCCGTATTCGAAGTTTCCGGTGGGGGCCGCGGCCCTCACCGGGGACGGGCGGATCGTCAGCGGCTGCAACGTCGAAAACGCCAGCTACGGGCTGACCCTGTGCGCCGAGTGCGCCCTGGTGGGCAACCTGCAGATGACCGGCGGGGGACAGCTCCGCGCCTTCTACTGCGTCGACGCCGGCGGGAACGTCCTCATGCCGTGCGGTCGCTGCCGCCAGCTGCTCTACGAATTCCGGGCTCCGGACATGGAGCTCATGACCACGCAGGGAATCAAGACCATGGACCAGGTCCTTCCCGATGCCTTTGGCCCCCAACACCTGGAGGAACCCCGGTGACATTTCCGACACAGACCAACAGCAACACCGAAGCATTCGACGCCGTCGACATCATCCGCATCAAGCGGGACAAGGGCGTGCTCAGCCCGGCCCAGATCGACTGGACGATCGACGCGTACACCCGCGGCGCCATCGCTGACGAACAGATGGCCGCCCTGAACATGGCCATCCTGCTCAACGGCATGGACCGGGCCGAGATCTCCCGCTGGACGGCGGCCATGATCGCCTCCGGCGAGCGGATGGACTTCTCCAGCCTGCGCAGGCCCGACGGCGGCGTCAAGGCGACGTCGGACAAGCACTCCACCGGCGGCGTCGGGGACAAGATCACCCTGCCGCTGGCGCCCCTGGTGGCGGTCTTCGGCGTGGCCGTGCCGCAGCTCTCGGGCCGCGGGCTCGGCCACACCGGCGGCACCCTGGACAAGCTTGAGGCCATCCCGGGCTGGCGTGCGGCCCTGAGCAATGAAGAAATGATGGCCCAGCTCCAGGACGTCGGCGCGGTCATTTGCGCGGCCGGCGCAGGACTGGCCCCGGCGGACAAGAAGCTCTACGCGCTCCGCGACGTCACCGGGACCGTGGAGGCCATCCCGCTGATCGCATCCTCGATCATGAGCAAGAAGATCGCCGAAGGCACCGGCTCTCTGGTGCTCGACGTCAAGGTGGGCAGCGGCGCGTTCATGAAGGACGAGGCCCGCGCCCGCGAACTGGCCGAGACCATGGTGGCCCTGGGCAAGGACGCCGGCGTCAACACGGTGGCCCTGCTCACCAACATGAACACGCCCCTGGGCCTCACCGCGGGCAACGCGATCGAGGTCGAGGAATCCGTGGAGGTTCTCGCCGGAGGAGGCCCGGACGACGTCGTCGAACTCACCGTCCGGCTCGCGGAGGAAATGCTGGCGTGCGCGGGCGTGCGGGACGCGGATCCCCGGGCCGCACTGCGGGACGGCCGGGCCATGGACGTCTGGAACCGGATGATCGAGGCCCAGGGCGGGGACCCGCGCGCCAAGCTCCCGGTCGCCAAGGAATCCGAGGTCATCTACGCCCCGGCCGACGGCGTCCTGGTGGAGCTCGACGCGATGGCCGTCGGCGTCGCGGCCTGGCGGCTCGGCGCCGGACGCGCCCGCAAGGAGGACCAGGTCCAGGCCGGGGCCGGGGTGCGGATGCATGCCAAGCCCGGTGCCATGGTCAGGGCGGGCGAACCGCTCATGACCCTCCTGACGGACACCCCGGAGAAGTTCGAGCGGGCCAAGGAAGCGCTCGAACACGCCGCCGTGATCGCACCAGAGGGCTCCCGGCCGGCCCAGAAGCTCATCATCGACCGCATCGCCTAGGCCCGTTGCCCTATCACCTTTGGTCCCCAAACCTCAGGTTTAGCCGCCATAAGTGATAGGGCAACCGGCTGTCGGGGCCGGCGGTACACTGACTCCACAAGACTGGCTCCACAGCAGTACCCTTGCAAGCGCAGGCCCGGCTCCGGCCGAGCCTGCGCTTGGATCTATCTGGTTCCGCCGCGCGTTAGGAAGCTGTGCAGGCAATCAACGACTTCATCCTCGCCGCCGCAGGGCAACCCTGGGTCCTGGTCCTGGTTTTCGCCTGCTGCTTGATCGACGGCTTCTTTCCACCGATCCCGAGCGAGTCGGTGGTGGTGGGCCTGGCTGCAGTCGCCGCCACGGCGGATGTTCCCAATCCGGCGCTCCTGATCGCCACCGCCGCCGCAGGAGCATTCATCGGCGACAACGTGGCTTACTTGATCGGCCGCCGCGTCGGAACGCGGCGATGGGCATGGCAGCGCGGTCCCCGAATGCAGGCGGCCTTCCGCTGGGCCGGACGGGAACTGCGGAAACGGCCCGCCTCACTGATCCTCGTGGCGCGCTTCGTCCCGATCGGACGGGTAGCCGTCAACCTGACCGCCGGTGCCACGCACTACCCACGGCCCAGATTCGTCAGCCTGACGGTACTTTCGGCGCTGCTGTGGGCCGGCTACTCGGTGGGGATCGGCCTGTTTGTTGGGCCGTGGTTTCAGAAAAACCATGTGCTGGCCGCGGCCATTGCGATCATCTGCGCCGTTGTCCTCGGCATCGTCCTTGACCGCGTGATCAGCAAGGTGCGCGGCCGTACTCCGGAGGAATCGACGCGTTCCGTTCCGCCCGCCGAGTCCTAGGCGGATTGGCCCCGCCCGTGGGACACTAAGGAGCGATTTGGGTCACGTTTGTTGGCCGCACTTCGTCCAACGTTCCACCCACTGTCATCGCTTGTACGGTACGGCTTAGTTGTCCGTTCCCAGTCATCAAGGAGCACCGCCCGCATGGAGTTCATTAACGAGGCCGTGCTCCATGCCGCTGGCCAGTGGTGGATCTACCCCCTCTTGCTGGTCTTCTTCTTCGTGGACGGCTTCGCGATGGTGGTCCCCAGCGAGACCCTCATCGTTGCCCTTGCGGCGTACTCCCTGCACAGCGGCCAGCCCAACCTGTGGATCCTCGGCCTCACGGCGCTCGTTGGAGCCATCGCCGGCGACAACATGGCATACATGCTCGGCCGCAAGATTGGCCTCGAGCGGTTCCGCTGGATGCGCAAACCGAAGGTCCAAAAGGTCTTCGGCTGGGCACACTATGAACTTGAGAAGCGCGGCGCCGTCCTGATCTTCACCGCCCGGTACATCCCGTGGGGCCGCGTCGCCGTCAACTACGTGGCGGGCACGACGGCGTTCCCGCACCGGCGGTTCTTCTTCCTGGACGCCTTCGCCTGCTTCACGTGGGTGGCCTACTCGATCGGCATCGGCGTCCTGGCCAGTTCCTTCCCGTGGCTGCACCATAACCCGCTGCTCAGCGCGGGGATCGCGGTGGTGTTTGCGATCGTGCTCGGCGTCCTCATCGACCACCTCCTGCGCTGGTGGCACAAGCGACTTGGCCGCCACGACGCCGAGGTCGTGGACGAATGGCTCGACGGCGGGCCCACGCACAAACCGGCCGCCGCCTTTCCTGCACCGATGATCGCCTCCGGGGATGCCGAGGCCGGCAGAAAGTAGCTTCCGGCGCCCGGCGACCCTATGGTTGGAACGTGACTGAGACTATCCCTGACGCTGCCCCTGACCTCGACTTCGACCTGAAGGTCCTTCCCAAGGTTTCCCTGCACGACCACCTGGACGGCGGACTCCGCCCGGCCACCATCATTGAACTCGCTGAGGCCGCCGGCCACACGCTGCCCTCCACGGACCCCGTCGCGCTGGGGGAGTGGTTCCGCGAATCCGCCGACTCGGGCTCCCTGGTCCGGTACCTCGAGACCTTCGACCACACCATCGCCGTGATGCAGACCAAGGAAGGCCTGTTCCGCGTCGCGAAGGAATTCGTCGAAGACCTGGCCGACGACGGCGTCGTGTACGGCGAAGTGCGTTGGGCACCCGAACAGCACCTGCAGAAGGGCCTGAGCCTGGACGAAGTGGTCGAGGCCGTGCAGGCAGGCCTCGAAGCGGGCGTAGACGCCGTGGCCGAGACCGGCCGCGACATCCAGGTGGGCCAGCTCATCACCGCCATGCGCCACGCCGACCGCAGCCAGGAGATCGCCGAACTGGCTGTCCGCCACCGTAACAACGGCGCCGTCGGCTTCGACATCGCCGGCGCCGAGGACGGCTTTCTTCCGTCCCGTTTCAAGGACGCCTTCACCTACCTGGCCCAGCACAACTTCCCGGCCACCGTCCATGCCGGCGAAGCCGCCGGCCTGGAAAGCATCCAGTCGGCGCTTGTCGACGGCCGGGCACTGCGCCTGGGCCACGGCGTGCGGATCGCCGAGGACGTCACGATCGAATTCGAAGAGGACGAAGGCGCCGACGCCGACGAAGTCGACGACACCATCGGCATGGTGACCCTGGGCGAGCTCGCCAGCTGGGTCCGCGACCGCGGCATCGCCCTGGAGATCTGCCCCTCCTCGAACCTGCAGACCGGCGCCATCGCCGGCTTCGGCGAAGGCATCGAAAGCCACCCGCTGGACATGCTCTACCAGCTCGGCTTCAACGTCACCATCAACACAGACAACCGGCTCATGAGCGGCGTCACGCTGACCGACGAGTTCGAACTGCTGGTTGAGACGTTCGACTACGACCTCGACGACCTGCTGGAGCTGACGCTCAACGCAGCCGAGGCGGCCTTCCTGCCGCTCGAGGAGAAGGAAGCCCTGGTGGAATACATCAACGAGGCCTACTCCGACCTTGGCTAACGAGGACACTCCACCCGTCCAGGGGCTTGTCGCTTCCATCGCGGCCCTGCGCGAGCACTGCCCCTGGATGGGTGCCCTCACCCACGAATCCCTCGTGGAGTACCTCCTGGAGGAGGCCTACGAGGTTGCGGAGACCATCGAAACGGCCGGCGGTGACGCCGAACTGAAGTCCGAGCTGGGCGACGTGCTGCTTCAGGTGGTCCTGCATGCCCGGCTCGCCGAGGAACGTGGCGCCTTCGACCTGGACGACGTCGCCCGCGCCCTGAGGGCCAAGATGATCCGGCGCAACCCGCACGTGTTCCGGCCCGACGGCTCGCTGCAGGACTCCTTCCCGGCAACGGTGGAGGAGATCGTCCTGAAATGGGATGCCGTCAAGAAGGCCGAGAAGCCCGAACGCGGCCACGTGTTCGACGGCGTTCCCGCCGCGCTGCCGGCCCTGGCCCGGGCCCAAAAGCTCCTGGACCGGGCCGAACGCGCGCACTTGGCGACGGCTATGGGCGACACTGGCGTCGAGATCCCGGCCACCGAGGCGGAACTCGGCGACCTGCTGTTCGGGATCGTGGCGGGTGCCCGGGCCGGTGGGCTCGACGCCGAGCGCGCCCTCCGCGGGGCGCTCCGCCGCTTTCAGGACGGCAACGGCTCCCTGCCCTAGAAAAATAGCGTCGGCATCATGACGTCCGGGGTTTGGATAGGTTTCCGTAACCTCCGCCACTCTCGACTACGCTAGTAGCGACGACGACGTCGGCTTTTCAGCTTCACCTACAGCCAGAGTCCAAGCAGTCAGATTCCCTGCAGATCGCTTCACCCAAAGGAGCATATCCATGGCGCTTATCGATGCCATCCACGCCCGCGAAATCCTCGATTCCCGTGGCAACCCGACCGTAGAAGTTGAAGTCCTGCTCTCGGACGGCCAGATCGGCCGCGCAGCGGTTCCCTCCGGCGCTTCCACCGGCGAGCACGAAGCCGTTGAACTCCGCGACGGCGACAAGGGCCGCTACCTCGGCAAGGGCGTCCAGAAGGCGGTCGACGCGGTCATCGACCAGATCGCCCCCGCCCTGACCGGTTTCGACGCGACCGACCAGCGCAGCATCGACCAGGCCATGATCGACCTGGACGGCACCCCCAACAAGGGCAAGCTCGGCGCCAACGCCATCCTGGGTGTCTCCCTGGCCGTGGCCAACGCTGCCGCCGCCTCCGCAGACCTGCCGCTGTACAAGTACCTCGGTGGCCCCAACGCGCACGTCCTGCCCGTGCCGCTGATGAACATCCTCAACGGCGGCTCGCACGCCGACTCCGACGTGGACATCCAGGAATTCATGATTGTCCCGATCGGCGCCGAGACCTTCTCCGAGGGCCTGCGCTGGGGCGTCGAGGTCTACCACAACCTCAAGTCCGTCCTGCAGGCCAAGGGCCTGTCTACCGGCCTGGGCGACGAGGGCGGCTTCGCGCCGAACCTGCCGTCCAACCGTGCCGCCCTGGACCTGATCCAGGAAGCCATCAAGAACGCCGGCTACACCCCGGGCAAGGACATCGCGCTGGCCCTGGACGTCGCCTCCTCCGAGTTCTTCAAGGACGGCGCCTACCAGTTCGAAGGCAAGGCACTTTCCGCCGCCGAGATGAGCGCCTACTACGCCGAGCTCGTGGCCGACTACCCGCTGGTTTCCATCGAGGACCCGCTGGATGAGAACGACTGGGAAGGCTGGAAGACCCTCACCGACACCATCGGCGACAAGGTCCAGCTCGTTGGCGATGACCTCTTCGTCACCAACCCGGCCATCCTGCAGCGCGGCATCGACACCAAGACCGCGAACTCGCTGCTCGTCAAGGTCAACCAGATCGGTTCCCTGACCGAGACGCTGGACGCCGTGTCACTGGCCCAGCGTGCCGGTTACACCACCATCACCTCGCACCGCTCCGGCGAAACCGAGGACACCACCATTGCTGACATCTCCGTTGCCACCAACGCGGGACAGATCAAGACCGGTGCCCCGGCCCGCTCCGAGCGCGTAGCCAAGTACAACCAGCTGCTGCGCATCGAAGAAGAACTCGACGACGCCGCACGGTACGCCGGACGCAGCGCCTTCCCGCGTTTCAAGGGCTAGTTAGCCGCGAAAACCGGTAACCGGTGGCTATGGTTGAAAGACCATGGCCACCGGTTCTGTTTTGGCCCGCTTTGAAGGAGTGACATGGCTACCCGACGCCCCAATGTTCCCCGGGCTACGCCTGCGCCCACCAAGGCTGCTGCCGCCAAGCCTGCGGCCACGGGCCTGGGAGCAGTAGACGACGGCGGCGAAGTCATCCAGGCGGACTTTGGCGGCTCCCGCAGCGGGGCGCCGACGCCGGCCACGCCCCGCGGCGCCGCGCCTGCCTCTCCACGTGCGGCAGCACCCGCAGCGGGCAAACCAGCCGCCAACGGTGCCGCAGCAGCACCGGCCGCAAAACCCGCAACCCGGCCGGCACCGGGGAAAGCTGGGGGCCAGGCCGTAGGTCGGACCGCGGCAGGCAGTGCCGACGAATCCCTCGACCCTGTGCCCGCCAAGGCGTTCTCGGGCCGGCTGCTTGCCCTCGGCGTCGTCATGATTGCCATCACCATCCTGCTGGCGCCCACGGTAAAGATCTTCCTCGACAAACGCGCCGAAATCGCGGCGCTGCAGGCCGACATCGCGGCCAAGCAGACCAAGCAGGAGGACCTCAAACGCCAGGTTTCGCGGTGGCAGGATCCCAACTTCGTGAAACAGCAGGCCCGCGACCGCATTAACATGGTTATGCCCGGCGAGACGGGCTATTGGGTATTCGGCAGCGATCTTCCTGCCGCGCAGTCCAGTGGCACGGCGGGTGCACCATCAGCACAAGACCCGGCCAACCTGCCGTGGGTGGACTCCCTCTGGGAGTCCATCAGGCGATCGGCAACAGACTAGAAGCGGCGCCCGCCGCCGGGATTGTCCCACGGACAATCCGGAACTGGGCAGGAAGGTGCCACTCCCGTGGACGAGAACCGAGTGGACCAGAACCGAGCGGTCAAGAACGACGGCGCCCCGACCTCGGCGCCACGGCACAGGGCAAACGCCCCGGAGGCCTCCAGCCTGCCGTCGCCGCAGGACCTCGAGGTCCTGAGCCGCCAGTTGGGCCGGCCCGTGCGGGACGTCGTCGAAATCCCGGCCCGCTGCGTCTGCGGAAACCCGCTCGTGGCCGCCACCTCGCCGCGGCTCAGCAACGGTACGCCGTTCCCCACCACGTTTTACCTCACGCATCCGGTGATCACCGCGGCGGTGTCGCGGCTTGAGGCCGCCGGGCTGATGAACGAAATGAACGACCGGCTCGCCGCCGACGCTGCCCTCGCGGCCCGGTACCGTGCCGCCCACGAGGCCTATCTGGCCTCCCGTGCCGAGATCGGCGCGCGCTGCGGCATCGGTGCGGTTCCGGAAATCGACGGCGTCTCGGCCGGCGGCATGCCCACCCGCGTCAAATGCCTGCACGTCCTCGTGGGGCACTCGCTGGCCGCCGGCCCGGGCGTGAACCCGCTCGGCGACGAGTCGATCGCGGCCATCGCCGAATGGTGGACCGTGGACCGGTGCTACTGCGACGGCGCCTGGGACACCGGCGGCGAGGCACCGTCCCGGGACCTCAGCCGTCATGGACCCCAGGGCCTGCCGGAGATCGTGGGCCGGCCCGGCCCGGTCCGTAAATCCCGCGGCACCGCCGGCGCGGGAGACGCCGCCAGCGCGGCCGGCGCGGGGGAGTCCAAGTGACCCGGGTCGCGGCCATTGACTGCGGCACCAACTCCATCCGCCTGCTGATCGCCGATGTGAACGCAGATGTGAACACGGACGCGAACACGGAAGCGAACACAGCTGCAGGCGGGGCAACTGGGCAGCCCACACCGCGGCTTACCGACATCGTGCGGGAAATGCGCGTGGTCCGGCTGGGCCAGGGCGTGGACTCCACGGGCGAACTGGCCCAGGAAGCGCTTGAGCGCACCTTCGCCGCGACCCGAGACTACGCTGCCCTCATCCGCCAGCACGGCGTCGAAAAAGTGCGCTTCGTGGCCACCTCCGCCACCCGCGATGCCCGCAACCGGCAGGTCTTCGTCGACGGCATCCGCGCCATCCTCGGCGTCGAGCCCGAGGTGATCACTGGCGACGAGGAAGCCGCGCTCTCCTTCGCGGGCGCCAGCAGTGTCCTGCCCTCCCGCGGCGAGGACCCCGTCCTGGTGGTGGACCTCGGCGGCGGAAGCACGGAGTTCGTCCTGGGCAACGCCGACGGCGTCATCGCCGCCCGCTCGGTCGACGTCGGCTGCGTCCGGATGACCGAACGGCACCTGCGCAGCGATCCGCCCACCCCGGCGCAGATCGCAGCGGCAGAGGCCGACGTCGACGCCGCCATCAGCGAGGCGGCAGAAACAGTTCCGCTGGAGCGCACCACCGTCGTCGTCGGCGTGGCGGGTTCCGTCACCACCATCACGGCGCATGCGCTGCGCCTGCCGGAGTATTCGCCGGCCGCGATCCATGGCACCGAACTGGACCTGGACGCCGTCCGGAAGGCATGCACCGAGCTGCTCGAAATGACCCGGGAGGAGCGGGCCGCGCTGCCGTACATGCACCCCGGCCGGGTGGACGTGATCGGCGCCGGCGGCCTCGTTTGGCGGAGGGTCCTGCAACGCCTGGCCGATATCACGGGCGGCCGCATCACCACGGCAGTGGCCAGTGAACACGATATTCTTGACGGTATTGCCCTCAGCATCCGATGATCCCGCCCAGCAGCTGCGCCCCCGCGCGCCGTGCCGCTGGTGCAACCGCCGATAGGACCTGAATGACCAGAGCAACAGCCCGGCGCCGCCGGACCGCCTCCGCGTTGATGGCCTTGGCCCTTGCCGGCGGAGCGTCCACCGCGGCGCTGACCCTAGCCGCGCCCGCCTACGCCGACTCCTGGCGGGACAAGGAATACTGGCTCGCCGAATCCGGCATCACCAAAGCCTGGGACGTTTCCAAGGGTGCCGGCGTCAAAGTCGCCGTGATTGACAGCGGCGTGGACGGCAAACATCCGGACCTGGCTGGCGTGCTCGCCGGCGGCTCCGACATTTCCGGCGCCGGCAGTGCCAACGGCCAGGCGAGCATCGGTGCCAAACCCGAACACGGCACCCTCGTGGCCACCATGCTCGCCGGGCGCGGGCATCAGGCGCCCGAACCGAGCGCCAAACCGAGCGCCAGCGCCAAACCCAGCTCTGGCCCCGCCGTCGGCCCTGACGGGATCGTCGGCGTCGCCCCGGAAGCCCAGCTGCTGTCCGTCTCCACCTGGCTGGGTTCCGCCAACCCGGGCGGTAAGAGCGACCAGGATCAGATCCCGGAGGCCGTGCGCTGGGCGGTCGACAACGGCGCACGCGTCATCAACATCTCCCTCGGCAGCACGTCGCCGGAATGGCCGCAGAGCTGGGACGCGGCATTCCTCTATGCCGAGCAGAAGGACGTCGTGATCGTCGCCGCCGCGGGCAACCGCGTGGGCGGCAACATCCAGGTCGGCGCGCCCGCCACGATTCCCGGCGTCCTGACGGTCGCAGGCCTGGACCGCAAGGGCGCGGCCAGCATCGATTCCTCCTCACAGGGCATCAGCATCGGCGTCGCCGCTCCCGCCGAGGACCTGGTCGGCGGCATGCCCGCCGGTGGCTATGCCGAATGGGCGGGCACTTCCGGGGCCACGCCCATCGTTTCCGGCGTCGCTGCCCTGATCCGCTCCAAATGGCCCGAGATGTCCGCGAGCCAGGTCATCAACCGGATCGTCAGCACGGCCAAGGACGCCGGGGCGCCCGGGAAGGATCCGCTCTACGGCTTCGGCGTGCTGAACGCCGAGGCCGCCCTCAAGGCCGATGTCCCGGAAACCAAGGCCAATCCGCTGGGATCGATTTCGGACTGGATCCGGGTCCACCGGCGCGGAAACCTCGCCACGACGGCACCTGCTGCGGCGCCCGCGCCCTCCAGCGCTGTGCCCACCCTGCCCGAAGCGACCGTGCCGGTCGCGGAGAAGCCGTCCCGGCTGGACAGCGCCGTCCCGGCCGCGGTGGTCCTGGGCTTCGGGTGCCTGCTCGTGGGAATCGTGGTGGCCGCTGCGATCCAGTTGCGGGCCGCCATGCGAACGCCGCCCAAGGACGGGCCGGATAGGCCGGTCAAGTCCGAACCCAAGTCCGAACCCAAGTCCGAAACCGGGACCGAACGCGGGGCCGAGAATCCGGTGGACTCCAGCAACCCGTCATAGTTAGTGAAGGTTTTCACAAACTACGGTATTCTTGACGCATGGCATCCTCCCTTCAGCTCCAGGACCGTCCCCGGGTACTCGTCGTCGGCGGCGGGTACGTCGGCCTGTATGTAGCCCTTAAACTTCAGAAAAAGATCGCGAATGCAGGTGGCATCGTCACCCTCGTGGATCCGCTGCCCTACATGACCTACCAGCCCTTCCTGCCGGAAGTTGCCGGCGGCAACATCGAGGCGCGCCACGCAGTCGTCTCGCACCGCCAGCACCTGAAGCAGACGGAGCTCATCCAGGGCCGCGTCACCTCAATCGACCACGCCAACCGCACGGCAGTGGTCGCACCCTCCGACGGTGGCGACACCTTCGAGGTTCCCTACTTCGACGTCGTGCTGGCCGCTGGCGCCATCACCCGCACGTTCCCGATCAAGGGCCTCGCGGAAAAGGGCATCGGCCTGAAGACCATCGAAGAGGCCGTGGCACTGCGCAACAAGGTTCTCGAGCGCATCGAGACCGGCTCGCTCATGACGGACCCCGTTGAGCGCGCCCGCGCCCTGACGTTCGTCGTCGTCGGCGGCGGCTTCGCCGGCATCGAGTGCATCACCGAAATGGAAGACCTCGCCCGCGCCGCGGTCAAGAACAACCCGCGCGTCAAGCAGGAGGAAGTCCGCTTCGTCCTGGTCGAGGCAATGGGCCGCATCATGCCCGAGGTCACGGCGCCGCAGGCCGTTTGGGTCGTCGAGCACCTCCGCAGCCGCGGCATCGAGGTGCTGCTGAACACCTCCCTCGACAACGCCGAGGGTTCCCTGAAGCTCATCAACCTCCCGGACAAGAGCCCGGCCCAGGAATTCGAGACTGACACCCTGGTCTGGACTGCCGGCGTGCAGGCCAACCCGATGGTCCGCTCCACCGACTTCCCGCTCGAGCCGCGCGGCCGCGTCCGCGTCCTGGCCGACCTGCGCATTGCAGGCGACGAGGGCATCATCGACAACGCCTGGGCTGCCGGCGACGTCGCTGCCGTCCCCGACCTCACGGGCAGCGGCCTGCCGGACGGCACCTGCGTGCCGAACGCCCAGCACGCGCTGCGCCAGTCCAAGCGCCTGGCCAAGAACCTGTGGGCCTCCCGCTGGGACAAGCCGCTTAAGGATTACAAGCACAAGAACCTGGGCGCCGTCGCCGGCTTCGGCGAATGGAAGGGTGTTGCGAACATCAACCTGGTTGGCCGCATCGGCCTCAAGGGCCCGCTGGCCTGGCTGGCACACCGTGGCTACCACGGCATGGCCATCCCCACCGTGGAGCGCAAGATCCGCGTCATCTCCGGCTGGCTGTGGGCCTTCTTCCTGGGCCGCGACACCACGCAGCTCATGGACCTGGACAACCCGCGCGGTGCCTTCGTGGCCGCAGCGACGCCGGCCCCGAAGCCGGCCGCTGCCCCGGAAGCCGCCCAAGCCGAAACCAAGCCTGAAGCCAAGCCTGAAGCCAAGGCCGGCACCCCGGCGGCATCGAATGACTCGGTCCCGGCAGACGCCAAATAGCTCCTGGCCGTAACGGCTTCGAGCGCTCTGGCGGTTGCCCTACGACGGCGGCTGTTCCCCTCCGGGGGAGCAGCCGCCGTTTTCGTTGCAGGCAGCCGCAGGGGCGTCCGGAGCGGACGGGTGCGCACCGCCCGCGCCTAGACTGGCTCCATGACAGCTGAAAAGGACCTGCACACGCTCCTGGCCACCATGCGCCCAGAACTGCGCGAGGGCGAGTACGTCTACGCCCTATGGCCGCACGGCAAACCTCTGGCCGGAGCCATCGCGGCCGCCGTCCGCGAGGCGGAGGGACTGACCGTTGTGCTGCCACGGGACGAAGCGGACAGCCTGGGGCTCTCCTACGACTTCGTCGCAGCGTGGATAACGCTCCAGGTGCACTCTTCGCTCGAGGCGATCGGCCTGACGGCAGCCGTCAGCGCCGCCCTGACCGAGGCGAAGATCAGCTGCAACGTCCTGGCCGGCTTCCATCATGACCACCTGCTGGTCCCGGTGGCCGACACCGACCGGGCGCTGGAGGTTCTGCACGAACTCGTCGCAGACCATGGGGAGCACAAGCCAGCACCGGAACTCGTGCTGCGCAGCGAGGAACCGGCGGACCGTCCGGAAATCCTCGCCCTCACAGCCGCCGCGTTTGCCATCTCGCCCGTCACCGGTCACCACGTCGACGGCGAACCCGAAGAGGTGAAGCTGCTGGCCCGGCTGTTCGAGTGCCAGGAATACCTCCCCGAGTTCAGCGTCGTTGCGGAGCTCAACGGAGAAATCGTAGGGCACGTGATCAGCACCCGCGGCTGGGTGGGCGAGCTGGAGTTGCTGGGGCTCGGGCCGATCGGGGTGGTGCCGCGGCTGCAGCGCCACGGCATCGGCACCGCGCTCATGAACGAGACAGTGGCGCGGGCCAACGCCGCGGGGGAGCGGGGGATCGCGCTGCTGGGCAGCCCCGACTACTACTCCCGCTTCGGCTTTGTACCGTCCACGTCGCTCGGCGTGGCACCGCCGGAGGCCGGCTGGGGGGCGCACTTCCAGCTGCTCCCGCTCGCCGTCTGGCCCGGCGGCGTTAGTGGCACCTTCCGCTACGCTGGCCCGTTTTCGGGCTGATCCGGCCAGCGACGGGATACCATTGACCGGGCGCCCCAGTAGCCCAATTGGCAGAGGCAGCGGACTTAAAATCCGCGTGTTGTGGGTTCGAGTCCCACCTGGGGCACTTTGCTACACGCCGCCCTGCAGCGGCCGCTGGAACCCTCCAGATTTCCTCTATGCAACGAGTGTTATAAGGATGTGACCGTAGTCACTTATTTTCACGTCGAAATTGCACTAGCTTGAAGTGGAATCAGGAACACCTGATCTTTCGCGTCAAAGGCCGTTCGCACCTTTAGATCGAGGAGCTTGTACATGACTTCACTCCCCCGGGTTGCGCCCCGCGTCGCTAAGCTCACAGTGCTTAGCCTCGGCGTCGCCCTTCTGGCTACGGCTTGTGGCGGTTCACCTGCCCCGAGTTCGTCGGGATCCAGCTCAGCTGCGGCCGCCGGCATCGCATGCCCGGCGCCCAGCGCTACCGGCGCCGGTACCAGCGCTGCCGGCGAAGCCGGCACCGTGCCGGCTTCGGCCACCACCACCCCCACGCCCCTGAAGATCGGCTCGCTCCTGCCGACGACGGGTTCGCTGGCATTCCTCGGCCCGCCCGAAATTGCAGGTGTTAACCTCGGCATCAAGGAGGTCAACGATGCCGGCGGCGTCCTGGGCAAGCCTGTCGAGGTCATCCACCGTGACTCCGGTGACACCAAGACTGACATCGCCACCCAGTCCACTACGGCACTGCTCGGCCAGGGCGTCAGTGCAATCGTCGGCGCCGCCTCTTCGGGTGTCTCCAAGACCGTGATCAACCAGATCACCGGTGCCGGCGTCGTCCAGTTCTCCCCGGCCAACACCTCGCCGGACTTCACCGCGTGGGATGACAAGGGCCTCTACTGGCGCACCGCCCCCTCGGACGTGCTCCAGGGCAAGGTCCTGGGCAACTACATGGCCACCTGTGGCGCCCAGACGGTCGGCATGATCGTCCTGAACGACGCCTACGGAACCGGCCTTGCAAAGAACGTCCAGTCCGCTTTCGAGGCAGCAGGCGGCAAGGTTGTTGCCCAGGAGCTCTTCAATGAGGGCGATTCCCAGTTCAGCAGCCAGGTGGACAAGGTCCTCGCCGCCAAGCCGGACGCCATTGCCCTGATCACCTTCGACCAGGCCAAGAGCATCGTTCCGCTGATGACGGGCAAGGGCGTCAAGCCGACCCAGATCTTCATGGTGGACGGCAACATGTCCGACTACAGCAAGGACTTCCAGCCGGGAACCCTCAAGGGCGCCCAGGGCACCATCCCGGGCACCTTCGCCAAGGATGACTTCAAGAAGAAGCTCCTGACGATCGACCCGGCGCTGAAGGACTACAGCTACGCGGGCGAGTCCTACGATGCCGTGAACCTAGTCGCCCTGGCTGCCGAGGCCGCCAAGAGCACCAAGGGTACGGACATCGCAGCGCAGCTCAAGGCAGTCTCTGAAGGCGGCGACAAGTGCAACACCTTCCCCACCTGCGTCACCCTGCTCCGCAACGGTAAGGACATCGACTACGACGGCCAGTCCGGCCCCGTATCGTTCTCCGACGCCGGCGACCCCACGGAAGCTTACATCGGCATCTACGAGTACCAGGATGACAACACCTACAAGCCGGCCAAGGAAGAATTCGGCAAGCTGTAAGCCGCTTCCTACCGACAAACAAGAGACCCCCGTCCAGTCCGGACGGGGGTCTTTTGCGTGCGGGGGAGCGGGGCGACCCTGCCGTCGGACAGAGCGTCAGGGTGGGGCGGCCAGGCGTCACGCACAGCAGACTTTTGAGGGGTGCTGGGGCGTCCGACGGCGGCAACCCGCCTCAAGCCGCTGTGCGCCCGCCTAAGACCCTGCGCCGCGTGACGCCGCCTTCGTCCTACCGCACGAGCGCAGGCGCCGAGCAAGTGGCTGCGGAGGCGCCCGGAGCCGCGGCCAGAGGTCCGGGGCCCAGCGAGATGCCGCCCGGCACGCAGAAGGGCCGCCACCGGCTGGTGACGGCCCCTGCAGGGGATACTGCCCAACGCGCTACTCGACAGTGTCTGCGAGCGTCCCCAGGTAGAGCTGGATGACCTTGGGATCCTTCATGAGTTCCCGGCCTGTACCTGTGTAAGCGTCCTTGCCCTGGTCCAGAACGTAGGCGCGGTCGCAGATCTGCAGGCAGCGGCGCGCGTTTTGCTCCACCATAATGACGGAGACGCCGGCCCGATTGATCTCGTGGACCCGGAGGAAGGTCTCATCCTGCTTGACAGGGGAGAGGCCTGCGGAGGGCTCATCGAGCAGCAGCACGGCCGGGTCCATCATGAGGGCCCGTCCCATGGCGACCATCTGGCGTTCGCCGCCGGAGAGCGAGCCCGCCCGCTGGGCGCGCCGTTTGCCGAGCTCCGGGAACAGTTCGGAGACAAAGTCGAACCGTTTAGCGAAGTCCTTGGGCCGCTGGAACATGCCCATCTGCAGGTTTTCCTCGATGGTCAGGGCGGCGAACACGTTGTTGTTCTGCGGAACGAAGCCCACGCCCTTGGTGACCAGCTTGTTGGCCTTGAGTCCGGTGATGTCCTGCCCGCGGACCACTACCGAGCCGGAGTGGACCTTGACCAGGCCGAACATGGCCTTCAGCAGCGTGGACTTGCCGGCGCCGTTGGGGCCAATGATGCCGATCAGCTCACCCTTGCGGGCTTCGATGCTGCAGCCGTTAAGGATGTTGACGCCGGGGAGGTAGCCGGCCACCAGATCGGTGACCTTCACGACCGAGTCGCCATCGAAGGCGGGCTGGGCGGCCGGTGCCGCACTGGTGGCGCTCATTCTGTGTCCTTCTCTGTGCGGTTCGGCTCTTCGGCGCGGGTCGGCTCTCCGGCGCTGCGCCGGCCGCGCGTCGTCCCGTTCGTCGCCGCTTCCTCCGCCTCGGTGGCGAGGACGTCGGCGGAGATGATGCCGGCGTTTTCGGTGCCGACGATCGATTCCTCGTCGGCGACCAGTTCGGCGGCCAGTTCCTTGATGCCCTCGGCGTCGCCGAGATCCACGTCGTGGTGGGCGCCAAGGTATGCGTCGATCACGGCGGGGTTCTTCATGACTTCGGCGGGAGGCCCTTCGGCCACGATCTTGCCCTCGGCCATCACCACCACCCAGTCGGCGATGTGGCGGACCATGTTCATGTCGTGCTCGACGAACAAGACGGTCATGCCCTCGGCCTTGAGGTTCTTGATGTGGTCCAGCAGCGACTGCGTCAACGCCGGGTTGACGCCGGCCATCGGCTCGTCGAGCATGACCAGCTTGGGCCGGACCATGAGGGACCGGGCCATTTCCAGCAGCTTCCGCTGCCCGCCGGACAGCGACGCCGCGTAATCGTCCCTCTTGGCGTCCAGTTTGAACTTCTCCAGCAGCACGTTGGCTTCCTGGGTGATCTTCTTTTCCTGGCCGCCCCAGATGCCCTTGAACAAGGCCTTGGACAGCCGTTCGCCGGACTGGCTGGAGGCGCCGAGGCGCATGTTCTCCAGGACGGTGAGCTTGCCCATGACCTTGGTGAGCTGGAACGTGCGCACCATTCCCATCCGGGCGACCTTGTAGGAGGAGACACCCGCGAGGCTCTGGCCTTCGAACTGCCATGAACCGGAGTTCGGGGTGTCGAATCCCGTGAGGAGGTTGAACAAGGTGGTCTTGCCGGCGCCGTTGGGGCCAATCAATGCGGTGATCTTGTGCCGCGGGATCTCTAGGTACTGGACGTCGACGGCGTTGATGCCGCCGAAGCTGCGGGTGACGTTTTCCGCCACGACGATCGGATCACGCTTCTTGCAGCCGGGCGCGATCTCTCCGGCGGCGATCGGACGGGTGTCCGTCATGTAGTCGATTTCTTCCGACGTGCGGGGTTCCTCGCGCGACTCTTCGCTTGGATTGCTCATGCGAATGCCAGCTCCTTCTTATTGCCGAGAACGCCCTGGGGCCTGAAGATCATCAGCAGCATGAGCGCCACGCCGACCAGGATGTAACGCAGCTGCCCGGCCTGGACCGTATTCAGCCACGTGATGGTGCCGGACTCGATCAGGCCGTAGAGGATGCCCTGGGTGAGTGAGAGCACCACCCAGAAGATCATGGCGCCGACCACCGGGCCGAGCACGGTGCCGAGGCCGCCGAGCAGCAGGCACGTGTAGAGGAAGAACGTCAGTTCCGTGCCGTAGTTGGCAGGCTGCACCGCGCCGCGGGGAATCGTGAAGATCATGCCTGCCAGGGCACCGAGCGCGCCGCCGATGATCAGGGACTGCATCTTGTAGGCGTACACGTTCTTGCCGAGCGAGCGGACGGCGTTCTCGTCCTCGCGGATGCCCTTGAGCACGCGGCCCCAGGGGCTGCGCATCAGCAGCCAGACAATGAGGCAGAACAAGGCCACGACTGCCCAGGCCACTACCCGGATGAAGAAGTCACGGTTGTTCATGCCGACGTAGGTGCCCGGCGGGAAGGGGTTCATGGCGTAGAAATCGCCTTCAAAGGCCGCCAAGCCGTTGGCCGAACCGGTGATGGCGGTCAGCTGGTTGGTCGTGACGATATAGCGCACGATTTCGGCCGCCGCGATGGTCACGATGGCCAGGTAGTCCGCCCGAAGTCGCAGCGTCGGGATGCCCAGCAGAAGAGCGAAGATAGCGGAGCAGACGACGGCGATGAGCAGTCCGATGAAGAACGGCACGTGGAACGTCAGGGTGGAGATGGCGAAGCCGTAGGCCCCCACTGCCATGAAGCCTGCTTGGCCGAAGTTGAGCAGGCCGGTGTAGCCGAAGTGGACCGCCAGGCCGAGGGTGGCCAGGGCGTAGGCGGCTGTCGTCGGGCTGAAGAGTTCGCCGGCGGCGCTGGAAAATATGAATCCGAAATCCATGGCTGTCTCCTAACCCACGCGCTCGCGGCGGCCCAGAATGCCCTGAGGCCGGAACAAGAGGACAACAATCATGATGAACAACGCTCCCACGTATTTAAGGTCGGCTGCGAGGCCGAACACGGTGGTCAGCTCAACGAAGATGCCGACGATGATGGAACCGACCAGGGCGCCCCAGACCGTGCCGAGGCCGCCCAGGGTGACACTGGCGAAGATGAGCAGCAGGATCTGCGAACCCATGTCGAAGGTGACGCCGGGCCGGTAGTAAGCCCAGAGGATGCCGCCGAGGGCGGCGAGCATGCCGCCGACCACCCAGACGATCCGTATGACGGAGTCGACGTCGATGCCGGAGGCCGCGGCCAGCGCCGGGTTGTCGGCCACCGCGCGGGTGGCCTTGCCGAGACGGGTCTTGAGCAGAACGACGCCGAGGGCGGCGATCACGACGGCGCTGATGATGAGGGACCAGAGGTTGTTGGGGGAGATGGAGATCGGGCCGATCAGGATTTCCACGCTCTGGGCGAACGGCAACTGCTGGGTGGCGCCGCCGAAATAGAACTGGATGATGTAGCGCACGGACAGGGCGAGGCCGATGCTGACGATCATCATCGGAACAAGTCCGGTTCCGCGGCGCCGCAGCGGCTTCCACAGGCCCGCGTCCTGGACGTAGCCGAACAATCCGCCGCCGATGACGGCCAGGATGACGGACAGCCAGAACGGCAGGTGCATGGCGTTCAGCATGAACACCAGCACCGCGCCGAGGGTGACCATTTCACCGTGGGCGAAGTTGGTCAGGCCGGTGGTGCCGAAGATCAGGGACAGGCCGACGGCCGCGAGGGCGAGCAACAGGCCGAAGCTCAGGCCGGCCACTAGCCGGTTGAGCAGGTTCTGCCCGAAGTTCTCCTCCGCCACGACGATTCCCTTGCCAAAGGTGAAGATCACCGAGAGGTTTGAGGTCTGGCTGAACGTGACGTTGCGGGGGTTCTCCTGGCCCTCGGCCAGTTTGATGCCCTGCGGAAGCGTGGACTCGTCGAGTTTGACCTCGTAGGTCCCCTGGGTGGGGACGCCAATGGTCCAGGCGCCGTTGGGTCCCGATTTCGTGGTTCCCGTAAAATCGCCGCTTGTGGCGGTGATGGTTACCCCTGGGATCGGTGCGCGGTCGTCGCCGCGCAAGAAGCCGCTGATGCTGTTGGTGAACTGGGTCGCCGACGGGGATGGTGTCGGCGAGGGGGTCGCGGCGCTGGACGCCGGGGCCACGATGAGCAGTAGCGCAGCCATGGCGACAAATACTGCCCCCACAGCCCTCATTAGTCTGCCGCGCCGTCTCTGCGACAGGCCGCTCGTTGTGCTTCTCAAATTGAAAACCTCCACATGGGGGTGCTGTGGGTTGCGCCTTTGCAACCGTTGCGAACGGTCAGGGGGACGAGCGTCTCGCAACACGGTCAAGTATTGTGATGTCCGTCACCCTGTGTGGCCTATGCTACAGCCCGCGCGAGGCAATGAATGCCGCTGCGAGCAGGGCGAACGTCGCGATCGGGTAACAACCGTGTAGTCGCGGCGGCACCTTGCTGTAGCCCCGCTAAAGAAAACTTTTGTTGATTCCGAGTATGCCTAAACAGTGGCCGGTTCGGCCCCCGGTCCGCCGGGCCAACCCGGCGCCGGTGCCGTCTGCCTAGGACATCCGGTCCTGTCTGCGGAACCGGCAAATCCAAGCTTTTTCCAAGTCCTGCCGCGTTATGGTGCGAAGAGCGCCTGAACCGAAGTCCTGAACCGAAGTCCTGAACCGAAGTCCTGAACCGCACTCTTGAACCGCAGTTCTGAACCGAAGTCCGGAATCCGCTGGCCGGATCTTTCGGCCTGGGACACGGGGCGGCGTGGATGACAGGGGCCGATCGTGGAGGGCCGACTGATGAACCGGGTGGTCAAGCTGTGCCTCGCGGGTTCGCTTGTGCTGGCGATCCTGGGTATTCCGGCGCTGAGCCTGGGCCCCGAGACCGCCGGGGCGCAGGCCTGCGTTCCCTCCACGGAGGCGCTCACCGACCCCTATCCGGGGATCCAGGCGGCAGCCTCCAGCTTCGAATCGGGCACCTTGGACGGATTCGGCGTCACCACTGCAGGGACGGGAGATGCCTCTGTGTCCACCGGGCCGTCGCACTCCGGTAGCTGTGCCGCCCGCCTGCACACCACCGCCGGGCTTGGCTCCATCGCCAGGCTGACCGTCGGCTTGACCCCCGGGAACACCGAGGCGTATGCGGACGGATGGTTCAATATCGCCGCTGAGGGAATGGCAGGAAACAATGTTCCTTACTTCCGGTTCTTTTCCGGCGGCGTCCGCGTCCTGGATGTTTTCCGGCAAAACATCTCCCATGAGCTGGTGCTCCGCACCTCGTCACCGGCAGGCTTCGCGTACACGACGTTGCGGCGGGATGTCCCCACTGACTCCTGGCACCGGCTGGTCATGCACGTAGTCCCCAACGGTCCGCAGACCACCGTCCAAATCTGGTGGGACGGGCGTTCCGTCTACGCGGGCACTGTCAGCATTTCGGCGACGACGCTCGACACGGTCCAGCTCGGCTCCGAACACGATCAGCAAATGGCCGACATCTATATTGACGACGTCATAGTCAACAGCGGCACGGGAACGCCGGCGCCGGTCCCCGGCCCACTGCCGGAGCCGAAGGGGAACCCGTCGAAGCGGCTCGACGATTTCCGTGGTGACGGACCCGCCGCCGTGCTGGCAGCCGGCACAGGTGCGAGGCGCACCGGACGTCCCTGACGGCCGGTGCCAACGCGGGAATCCTGGGCCTGAAGATCCCGCCGACTAAGGTCACGGTTCGGTTGCGGCGGCTCCCCGGGGGAACTATCCCTCCCCGTCGGCCGTGGGAATTGGTAGCGTGACTATACAAAATCCCTTTTCGTATTGTCCGCATCGCACCGGAACATCACCCACCCCCTTATTTTGGAGGACACCCGCAATGGCAACTGGCGGAAACCCGATCTTCAGCGGAAAGAATTTCCGCGAAGCCACCCAGGCACCGCCTGCCCCGCAGGCCCCGTATGGCCAGAACCCGTACGGCCAGAACCCCTATGGGCAGAACACCTACGGCCAGGCCCCGGGCCAGGGTGGGTGGAATGCGGCGCAGCAGGGCATGACCCAGGAACAGCTCCAGGACCTGTACAACCGCCCGGCGGCCGGACCGGCTGACATCGGCCGGATGACGTACGACGACGTCATCATCAAGACTGCCGGGTGCCTTGGCATCCTGGTGGTCGGCGCCGCAGTGGCGCTCGCCGTCCCGCAGGGCACGGGATCCATGCTGATGATCCTCGGGGCCCTCGGCGGCTTCGCCCTCGCGATGGTCAACACCTTCAAGAAGCAGCCCTCACCCGGACTGATCCTCGCCTACGCCCTGCTCGAAGGGTTCTTCCTCGGCGGCCTGACCCGCATCCTTGACAACCTCTTCCCGGGGGTCGGCATCCAGGCCGTCGTCGGGACCCTGTCCGTCTTCGCCGTGACGCTCGTGCTGTTCAAGAGCGGCAAGGTCAGGGCGACGCCCAAGCTCATGCGGTTCTTCATGATCGCCCTGATCGGCTATGCGGTGTTCGCGCTGGTCAACGTCGTCATGATGTGGACCGGAGCCGTTAACTCGCCGTTTGGCCTGAGCACCAGCGTGGAGATCATGGGTATCCCGCTCGGCGTCTTCATCGGCATCCTGGCGATCGGCCTGGCCGCCTTCTCCCTGATCATGGACTTCACCAGCATCGAGGCGGCCATCAGCGCCGGAGCCCCGCAGCGCTTCTCCTGGACCGCCGCCTTCGGCCTCACGGTCACGCTGGTCTGGCTCTACGTTGAGATCATCCGACTGCTGGCCATCCTCCGCGGCGACGAGTAACCGCCGTCGTACCTGTTCGAACTGTTTTCAACGAGGAGCCCCGCCCAACGGCGGGGCTCCTCGTGTTTGCGGCCAAGGGAGCCCGCTGCCGCACATCAACTGCCATGCGTCAGCTGCAGCCCGTCAGCTGAGCCGCTCCAGCACAACCGCCATGCCCTGGCCGCCTCCTACGCACAGCGTCGCCAGGCCGAGGGAGGCGTCGCGGGCGCGGAGCCCGTTGATCAGCGTGGTGGTCATGCGGGCGCCGGTCATCCCGAAGGGGTGGCCGAGAGCGAGGGCGCCGCCGTGGACGTTGAGCTTCTCCGGATCGATGGCGAGCTCCCGGGCGCTGGCCACCACCTGGACCGCGAACGCTTCGTTGAGCTCCACGAGGTCGATGTCGCGGATGCTCAGCCCGGCGATCGTGAGCGCCCGGCGGGTCGCTTCCACCGGGCCCATGCCCATCAGCTCCGGGGACAGCGCGCTGACGCCGGTGCAGACGATCCGGGCCAGCGGCTCCAGTCCCAGCTGGCGGGCCCGCGCGTCACTCATGACCACGACGGCGGCGGCCCCGTCATTGAGCGGACAGGCGTTCCCGGCCGTCACGGTGCCGCCGCTGCGAAAGACGGGCTGCAGCGCACCGACGGCCTCCGCTGTGACGCCGGGACGCGGCGAATCGTCGCGGTCCACCACCGTGCCGTCGGCGCGGGTGTACGGCGTGATTTCGCGGGCATAGAACCCGGACGCGATGGCCGCCTCCGCCCGGTTCTGGCTGAGCACCGCCCAGTTGTCCTGCTCCGCGCGCGTGATGCCGTAGCTTGTGGCGACGTTCTCCGCCGTCTGGCCCATGGCGATGTACACGTCCGGCATCCGGCTGCCCAGGCGCGGGTCGGTCCACGGCGTGTTCGACGCCGCGCGGGCCTCGGTGCGTTTCCGGGCCGCTTCGAAGCGCGGGTTGTGCGTGCTCGCGTCGGTCTCGCCGGCGCCGGCCCATTCCCGGTAGCGGGACACCGCCTCCACACCGGCGGCAACGAACG
The DNA here is from genome assembly GCF_029504395.1 of Arthrobacter sp. ES3-54. GTDB lineage: Bacteria > Actinomycetota > Actinomycetes > Actinomycetales > Micrococcaceae > Arthrobacter. Next base: position 21,933 of record NZ_JAQFIF010000016.1, on the reverse strand, counting down.
CCTGGCCTTCGCCGGCTTTGATGGCGTGGAAGGCCATCCGGAGCGTCTGCAGGCTGGAGGCACAAAAACGGTTGATGGTGGCGGCCGGAACGTTGTCCAGGCCGGCCAGGATGCTGACCACGCGTGCCATGTTGGAGCCGGCCTCGCCGCTGGGCTCGGCGCACCCCAGATAGATGTCGTCCAGGCCACGTCCCGGCCCGGCGGCGGCATCAAACGCCGGAATCCCGGCAAGGGCCGCCGTGACCATGGCGGCGGCGAGATCGTCCGGCCGCTCGTCTTTCAGGGACCCCTTGAACGCCCGCCCGATCGGGCCCCGGGCGGTGGAAACGATGACAGCTTCTGGCATGCGCCCAGACTACGCCCCGCCTAAGCCAGGCGCATGGCCCCTGCCGCGGGCCTGACGCTGAAGATCTCCGGCGCGGCGTACCCGGCGCGGGCGAAGGCCCGCTCGACGGCGGCACGCACCTGCTGTGCCGATCCCGCCGGGGTCAGCGCGATCGCCGAGCCGCCGAAGCCGCCGCCGGTCATGCGGGCCCCGACCGCGCCCGCGGACCGCGCCGTGTCCACAGCCAGGTCCAGCTCGGCGCAGGAGATCTCGAAGTCATCGCGCATCGAGGCATGGGAGGCGTCCAACAGGGGGCCGATAGCGGACGGGCCCAGGGTGTCCAGCAGCTCCACCGTCTGCAGGACGCGGTCATTCTCGGTGACCACATGCCGGAGGCGGCGGAACGTCTCCTGGTCCAGAAGCCCGCTGGCCTCCTCGAGGTCCTCGAACCCGACGTCGCGCAGCGCCGGCACGCCGAGGACCTCGGCGGCGAGTTCGCACGATTCCCGCCGGGCAGCGTACCCGCCGTCGGCGTGGGAATGGGAAACCCGGGTGTCGATGACCAGCAGCACCAGCCCCGCGGCGTCGGCGTCGAACGGCACCAGCCTGACACTCTGGTCCCGGCAGTCGAGGAAGACGGCATGGCCGGCCGTGGCCCGGAGCGAGGCGGACTGGTCCATGATGCCGGTGGGCGCGCCGACGAAGTCGTTCTCCGCCCGCTGGGTAGCCAGGACCATGTCCTCCGCGGACAGGTTGGCACCCATGAGCTCATTCAGTGCCGAAATCACGGCGCATTCGATCGCATGGGAGGACGACAGGCCGGCGCCGCGGGGGACATCGGAGTCCAGGAGCAAGTCCACGCCGGGAACCGGGAGGCCCTGTTGTTGCAGGGCCCAGATGACCCCCAGCGGGTACTTAGTCCAGCCCTTGGCGCTGGCGTGGGCCAGCGACCCGGTGTCCGCGGTGGTCAGCCCCTGGTTCCCAAACGTGGAGAGCATCCGCACGATGGAATCCGGCCGGACCCTGAGGGCCACCCGGGCCGACCGGTCGATGGCGAAGGGCAGGACGAAGCCCTCGTTGTAATCGGTGTGCTCGCCAATGAGGTTGACGCGCCCCGGTGCCCGCCACACGCCGTCGGGCCGGGCGCCGAAGACCGCCTCAAACCGGGCGGCGAGCCCGCTGCTGCCCAGGGGAGGATTCATGGCCTGGCGCCTGCGCTGCTGGAAGTCATGGAACCAAGGTATACGGGTTGCCGGGCAGGTCTGTACGGTGGTCACCATGGATCTTTCAGCGATGCCTTCGGCAGCCGGCCCCGATGAAACCATGCGGCGGTACGCCACCGGGCGGCAGTACGAGCTCCGCCGCGGCGACGCCCTGGCCGTCGTCACCGAACTCGCCGCCGGCCTGCGGCTATACAGCCGCGGCGGCACTGCGCTGACGGAGAGCTACGGCGATGCCGACATTCCGCCCGGCGCCACCGGCATCACCCTGGCGCCGTGGGCCAACCGGGTGGAGGACGGCGTCTGGTACCTCAACGGCAAGAAGCTGCAGCTCGACATCACCGAGGTCTCCCGTAACAACGCCAGCCACGGGTTGCTGCGGAACTCCTCCTACGAACTCGTGGATGAGGACGAGTTCTCCGTGACCCTGGAATCGGCGGTCTTCCCGCAGCACGGCTATCCGTTCCTGCTCCGGCACCGGGTCCGCTACGAACTGGCGGAGGACCTGGGGCTCGTGGTGCGCCAAACCCTTATCAACGACTCCCAGGGCCCCGCGCCGTTCGTGCTCGGCGCGCACCCGTACCTGCGGCTGGGCGACGTGCCCAGCGAGGACCTCACCGTGAGCGTGGATGCCCGGACCCGGCTGGTGGCCGATGACCGCCTCATCCCGCGCAGCACCGAGCCGGTCAGCGGCGACTTCGACCTGCGCGGCGGGCGGCTGGTGGGGAGCCTGGACCTCGATTCGGCCTATACGGACCTGGCGTTCGACGGCGGCGTTGCCCGGCACACGCTGCGCTCACCCGACGGGCGGACCGTAAGCCTGTGGCAGGACGCGGGCTGCGGCTACGTCCATGTCTTCGTGACGACCGAGTTTCCGGGCCGGTCAAAGGCGGTCGCGATCGAGCCGATGACCGGGCCGGCCAACGCTTTCAACAGCGGCGATGGCCTGGGTTGGCTCGCGCCGGGGGAGCAGTTCTCCATGACCTGGGGTATCTCGGCCTCGCTGACGGCCACTGCAGGCTGACCCACGGGCTGACCCCACGGGCTGACCGAGCGGCCCGGCCGGGCGGTCCGGCCCCACCAAATGGCCCGCGCGCCGGTAGCCGGTTGCTGGCTGCTGGTTTCCTATTCATCGGCTGCTGCGGAATCATGGGGCTATGACGCCAGCTGAGGACGCCGCATCCGCCACAAGCCCTTCTCCTTCCGCGGCCGGGATGGGGGTGCGTGCCGGGGCCCGGTCACGGACGGACCGCGAGATCGACCAGGACATTCCCTATGGTGTGCGGATCGCAGCCGCCTGGGCGTGGCGGGCCGGGCTGATCCTGCTCGTGCTCGCGGGCTTGGTGTGGCTGCTCAGCCATGTCAGCTTCCTCATCATCCCCGTCATGGTCGCCGCCCTCCTCTCAGGACTCCTCAGCCCCGCAGTGCGCTGGATGGCCAAAAACAGCGTGCCCAAGGGGCTCGCCGTCGCCATCACTGTGCTCGGCTTCATCGGCATTATCGTCGGTGCCCTGACCCTGGTGGGGCGCCAGCTCATGCAGGGCTTCGGCGAGCTGTGGTCGGAGGCGCTCATGGGTGTGCAGCAGGTCCAGACCTGGCTGTCGGAAGGCCCGCTCCACCTGACCGCCGCACAGATCGACAAGTACATCGAGGACGCCACCGCCGCGCTGCAGAACAACAGCAGCAGCATCCTCAGCGGGGCCCTGACGTTCGGGAGCACTGCCGGGCACTTCGCCGCCGGCCTTGTCCTGGCGCTGTTCGTGCTGATCTTCTTCCTGCTCGAGGGTGACAGGATCTGGGCCTTCCTCGTCAGGCTCATGCCCCGGAAGGCGCGCCGCGCTACGGACGGTGCGGGCCGCCGCGGCTGGACTTCCATGGTCAGTTACGCGCGCATCCAAATGTTCGTCGCGTTCGTGGACGCCGTGGGAATCGGCGTCGGCGCCGCCATCATTGGCGTGCCGCTCGCGCTGCCGCTGGGCGTGCTGGTCTTCCTCGGTTCCTTCATCCCGGTGGTCGGCGCGCTAGTCACGGGCGCTATCGCCGTGTTGCTGGCGCTGGTGGCCAACGGGCCCGTCAACGCGCTCATCATGCTGGCGATCGTGCTCGGTGTCCAGCAGCTCGAAAGCCACATCCTGCAGCCGCTCGTCATGGGCAAGGCCGTCTCCCTCCACCCCGTGGCCGTCATCCTGTCCGTCGCGGCGGGTTCCTACCTCGCCGGGATCCCCGGCGCACTGTTCTCCGTTCCGATCCTGGCCGTAGCAAACTCGTCAATTCGCTACATTGCGGGCAGAACGTGGGAACATGATGAAGTGCTGGCAACCGCGGGACCAGAGGGCAGCCCTGCCCTCGAACCCGGCGCCGACACCACCTTCACAGACGTCCACCTGCCGGGCCGAACCCCCGGCCGCGAGGGCGCCGCACCCAACAGCGGTGCTCCGGGCAGCGATGCCGGACGGGGCACCGACGCCTGATCCGAAGAAGGAGAACAGTTCGTGAATACCCTTGAGAGCCTGCCCGTCACGCTGGACGATGTCCTGGAGGCGCAGAAGCTGCTCGACGGGATTATTACGCGGACGCCGGTGGAATCATCGCGGGCCCTGGGCGCCACAGTGGGCGGCGAAGTCTTTCTCAAATGCGAAAACCTCCAGCGCGCCGGCTCCTTCAAGGTCCGCGGCGCCTATGTGCGGATGGCCAAGCTCTCCGACGCCGAAAAGAAGCGCGGCGTCGTGGCGGCCTCTGCCGGAAACCACGCCCAGGGCGTGGCTGTGGCAGCCAAGAGCCTCGGCATCAAGGCCCGGATCTACATGCCGCTCGGCGTCGCACTGCCCAAGCTCGCCGCCACCCGCAGCCACGGCGCGGAGGTAGTGCTGCACGGCCACAACGTGGACGAGGCGCTGGCTGAAGCCAAGCGCTACGCCGATGAAAGCGGCGCCGTCTTTGTCCACCCCTTCGACGACGTCGACGTCGTCGCAGGCCAGGGGACGGTGGGGCTGGAAATCCTCGAACAGGTCCCCGACGTCGACACCATCCTCATGGGCGTCGGCGGCGGCGGCCTCCTCGCGGGCGTAGCCGTCGCCGTGAAGGCACGCGCCAAGGAACTCGGCCGTGACATCCGCATCATTGGCGTCCAGGCCGAGAACGCTGCAGCCTACCCTCCCTCGCTCGCCGCTGACGCCCTCGTCCCGCTCAAGAAGGTCTCCACCATGGCGGACGGCATCGCCGTGGGCCGGCCTGGCCAGCTGCCGTTCAGCATCATCCGCGAGCTCGTCGACGACGTCGTCACCGTCAGCGAAGACGCCCTGGCCAGGGCGCTGATCTTCCTGCTGGAACGCGCCAAGATGGTGGTGGAACCTGCCGGGGCCGTCGGCGTCGCGGCGCTCATGGAAGGCAAGATCGAAAATCCCGGAACCGTTGCGGTGGTTCTCTCCGGCGGCAACATCGACCCCATGCTGATGCTCAAGGTCATCCAGCGCGGCCTCTCCGCCGCCGGCCGGTACATGACCGTGCGGATGATGCTGGACGACCGTCCGGGCTCGCTGGCCACCATCGCCCGCATCATCGCCGAAAACGACGCCAACGTCACGGGACTGGACCACACCCGGGTGGGCGGCTCCATCAGCATGGGCGACGTCTCCATCACCGTCAACCTGGAAACCAAGGGGCACGAGCACTGCAGCCAGGTCCTCGCGGCGCTGCGCGCCGAGGGTTTCCAGCCGATCGTGGTGCACTAGGGGCCATGGTGACAGACGTGTCCCCGGGAGGGCCGCCGGGAGTTGGGGACAATGCCGCGGCACGGGCCCGCCGGGGACTGCTGGTAGTCGGCTCCTTCGTGGTGTTGTTCTATCTGATCGAGATCGTCAACACCGCGCTGTTCCATACCCTGAACCGCACTTTCGGGCTGCGGCCGCGGAGCCTGGACGGGGTCCTGGACATCCTGACGTTTCCGCTGCTGCACTCCAGCCTTGCCCACCTGATGTCCAACACGCTCCCGCTGATCATCTTCGGGTTCCTCGTGTTCCTTTCCGGGCACCGGGTGTTCATCACCGCCCTGGCCGCGAGCTGGCTGGCGTCCGGGCTCGTTGTGTGGCTCATCGGCGGCGCCAGCATCACGGTGGGCGCCTCGGGCCTGGTGTTCGGACTCTTCGCGTTCCTGCTGGTCCGCGGCTTCATCAACCGGAACTGGTGGCAGATCGTGCTGTCCGTGGTGCTGTTCATGGCCTACGGCGGCATCCTGTTCGGCGTCCTGCCCACCGTGGCCAGCTTCATCTCGTGGCAGGCCCACCTGGGCGGGGCGATCGGCGGCGTCTCAGCGGCGCTGCTGCTGAGCACCCGGCGCCCGGGGGCGCTGCCCGCCGGGCGCTGAAAATCCAGGGCGCTGAAATCCAGGGCGCTGACTAACACCGAAAGATCCTGCGCCGGGCCTCGCACCAAACTGGCCGCCAGTCGCGCCCAACTGACCCGCCTAACTAGCCAAAAACACGACGCCGGCCTCCCCGCGAAGGGGAGACCGGCGCCGCTGTTTAGTGAAAGTGTTCCGGAACGGAACGTGTTGCGGGGTCAGCCGGCGTACGGCTTGGCGGACATGATTTCCACCGTGATGTCCTTGCCGTTCGGGGCGGTGTAGCTGAGCTTGTCGCCCTCCTTGTGGCCGACTATGGCCGCGCCGAGGGGGGACTTCTCGCTGAAGACATCCAGATCCGAGTCGCCGGCGATCTCGCGGGAGCCAAGGAGGAAGGTTTCCTCGTCGCCTGCAATCTTGGCCACGACGATCATGCCGGGCTCGACGATGCCGTCGTCGGCCGGTGCCTCGCCGACGTGGGCGTCGCGCAGAAGGGCCGTGAGCTGGCGGATGCGGGCCTCGATCTTGCCCTGCTCCTCCTTGGCGGCGTGGTAGCCGCCGTTCTCCTTGAGGTCGCCCTCCTGGCGCGCGGCTTCGATCTTCTGGACGATTTCTGCCCGGCCGGGGCCGGAAAGGTTGTCCAGCTCTGCCTTCAGGCGGTCAAAAGCTTCCTGGGTAAGCCAAGCCGCAGTTGCGCTGTTGGTGGTAGACACGGACTTCTCCTTTGGGTGGTCATACAAGCAAAGACCCCGCCACGGTGGCCACTTTTATGACGCAGTAACCAGCTCAGCGGGGGAAAGGTATTGATCCATTGTAGTCAATGCTGTGGATAAACCAAAGAGCCCTGCGGCGTGCATCACACCGTGTTACAGGTCCGTGTTGCACGTCCGCCGTGGGACCGGTGCAGACCGGTGCAGGCCACGGGGCAATCCGTGCCATCCCTCCGCCGCCACCCGGGGCCGCTGGGCTGGTCATGGCCGCGAGTTGAAGACGTCTGATCCAAAACCGTCGACTCCGGGCGCGCCGGCATATGCGAGGCGTGGCAGCGAGAAAATGTCCTCGATCGTGGCCAGAAGGCTGTAGTGGCTGTACGTCTTGTCCGATATTGTGCCGCCCCGGACGAAGGGGGAGAGCACCAAGGCGCCGACGCGGCCCCCGGCTGTTCCTCCGGGAACGCCCTTTGGGCCTCTGTTGGCACCGTCGGCTTCATCAAAGGTAATGACAAGCACCCCATCCTGCTTATAGGCCGGAGAGTCCAAAATCGCGGGTATCTGTTTCTGCAACCAGACGTCGGAGCTGACCAGGCCTCCCTCCCTGCCGTCCGCGCACGGACTGTCATGCCCGTCATTGCATAAGTTGGGGCTGATGTAGGAAAGGTTGGGGGTGGTCGCTGCGGATTTAAGATCGCCGGCAAGTTCAGTGAAGTCGACCACGTTCTTCTGACAATCCGGAGAGGATGTGATCGCCGCGAAGTAGACAAAGGGATTATGCCGGGTGGCGTATTCATCATCCGGTGAGGCGTCCTGGTTAAGGTCCTCGGCCCCGGTCTCAGGGTGCCGGCATGGACTCTTCATCCCTTCCATGTAGCCCTTCCAAGTCTTACCGGCCGCGCTGAGTTGCCCCGCGACGGTCGGTACCGACGCGGGATAGATGCAACCGGTGCCTTTCACCTGCCCCGGCGGGGCGGTGCCCGCTGGCACGAACGGGACATATGTGCCGCAATCGTTCCGGGTCATGGGGTTGGAGGCCTGCCCCGAAATCTGCGCGATGTAGTTGGGAGTGGAGTGATGGGCGATTGCGTAGTACTTGGAAAGCAACACGCCCTTGGAGCGAAGAGTCTCAGAGAGGTAGGGAGCGTCCGAGTCAGCGCCCCAGGCCGCGTCGAATCCTTGATTCTCGAGATTGATCACAAACACATGCCCCGGGCGGTCCGCGCGGGCGCCCATCGCGGGGGCCTGATCACCCGCGGCTGACCTAGGCTGGCAGCCCGAAACTGCCAGGACCGTTGCCGCTGCCGGCCCCAACAGGCCGACAGCGCCCCGGCCGATGGTTCCCTTAGATTTTCCGGGGTTCATGCGCATCCCGCTTTCGTGTCGACGCGTGCAGCGGGGCGGCCCGATAGGCTTCGGTCACGGAGTCCCGCGTGCCGCGGCTATTGTCCGATTATTGTCCGGAGGCGGGAATCCAGCAGCTGTCCACGACGGCGGAGACCGCCTGGGATTCCGTGCGCAATTGGGTGCGGTGGGCGGTGGTACGGCCGCCGTCCGTGCCGACGTCGGCCGCGTTAGGCCCGATGTCCACGACCTTCCAGCCCACGATCGCGAACTTGGAGTCCATGGCTTTGACGGCGCATTTCGCATCCGCAGCGGGGTCCTTGGTGACCTGGAAGTCGATTTCCGTCAGCGTGGCATCGGGGGTGCTGTAGCCGACGTCCTTGAAGCTGACACTGTTGGTGGCCGCCGACGTCGATACCCAGGCCAGGAAGGCAATGCCCACCGCGAGGGCGGCGATCAGGATGTTGCGTTTGGCCTTGCGGGTCAGCGCGCGCTTTTGGCCGCCGTAACGATTGGCTAGGCTGGTAGGTGCCGGCGCGGCAGGCTGATCCTCGGAAGTCACCAGTCCAGTTTAGTGTGGATCGGACCGGGATGTTTCCGCGGCGGCTGATCGTACAGATCAAGCCGCACCCCAACAGAGCAGAACAGCAGAAAGAGGAGCCGTCCCACGATGACAGCATCCCCCAGCCCGTCAGCACCGCTTCGCCTGCTGGCGGTCCATGCTCATCCCGACGACGAATCCAGCAAGGGTGCCGCCACGATGGCGATGTATGCCGCGTCCGGTGTGGACGTCCTGGTGGCCACGTGCACGGACGGGTCCCGCGGCGACATCCAGAACCCCGCGATGGAGGGACGGCCGCACCCCAAACGCGACATGGCAGGGGCGCGCCGGCTCGAGATGGATACCGCCGCGAAGGTCCTCGGCATCCGGCAGCGCTGGCTCGGCTTCGTCGATTCCGGCCTGCCGGAGGGCGACCCCCTGCCGCCCCTGCCGCCCGGGTGCTTCGCCCTGCAGCCGCTGGAGCGGGCGGCCGCGCCTCTGGTCCGGCTGGTGCGGGACTTCAAGCCCCACGTGATCCTCAGCTATGACGAGAACGGCGGCTACCCGCACCCGGACCACATCATGGCGCACCGCGTGGCCGTCGAGGCCTTCGCAGCCGCCGGCGACCCCGCCCGGTATCCTGGCATCGGGGAACCCTGGGAGCCCAGCAAGCTTTACTACGACCGCGCCTTCAGCCCGGACCGCTTCCGCGCGCTCCACTCTGCGCTGGAAGGGGCCGGCCTGCAGTCGCCGTATGCGGAGCGATTGGCCGCCTGGCTGGAAGCGGACGCCGAGGGGCACACCCCGCCGCCGCCGACGCACCCCACCACCACCCAGATCGAATGCGGGGATTACTTCGAAGCCCGCGACGATGCGCTCCGCTCCCACAGCACCCAGGTGGACCCGGAAGGCTTCTTCTTCGCGGTCTCCGCGGCCATGCAGCGCAAGGCCTGGCCCTGGGAGGACTACTCCCTGATCGAGTCCAGGATCCCGGTGGAACTGCCAGAAACGGACCTCTTCGCCGGGCTAAGATAGAGACGAAAGGCTCTTCTATCCGGCGTAGAAAAATACGTTGCAGAAAAGACGCAGTAGAAAAGACACCAGTTTCCACAGAAGGTATTCACCGTGCATTCCTTGCTCATCGCTCTGGCAACAACCCCGGCGCCGACACCCACGCCGTCGCTGCGCCCGGGCCTGTCCGAGGACCAGGTCACCCCGGGTCTGCTGGGCTTCCTGCTGACAGCCTTCATCGTGGTGTTGACCGCGCTGCTGATCGTGGACATGGTGCGGCGTATCCGCCGGGTCCGCTACCGTGCGCAGGTGGAGGCCGAGCGTGCGGCCGCCGAAGAAGCATCCGAGGAAGCAGGGTCCCCGGGCGGCGTATTCCCCGCCGACGGCGCCGCCTTCAAAGCTGACGGCACGGCGTTGCCGGCCGACAGCGGGGTTGCCCGGCCGGAAGTCAACGGCGATGCGGGACCCGGAAACCGCTGACGGCGGTCCGCCCAACCCGCTGTCCGGGGCCTCGAATGCCCTGGCAGCGGAACCCTCTGCGTACCTGCGCCAGCACGCCGGCAACCCCGTGCACTGGCAGCCGTTCGGTGACGCGGCCTTCGCCGCCGCGACCGCCCGGGACGTGCCGGTGTTCCTCTCAATCGGCTACGCGGCCTGCCACTGGTGCCACGTCATGGCCCACGAATCCTTCGAGGACCAGGACACCGCCGACTACCTAAACGCCCATTTTGTCTCCATCAAGGTGGACCGCGAAGAGCGCCCCGACGTCGACGCCGTCTACATGGCCGCCACGCAGGCGATCAGCGGCGAAGGCGGCTGGCCGATGTCCGTCTTCCTCCTGCCCGACGGCCGGCCCTTCCATGCCGGCACGTACTTCCCGCCCCGGCCCATGCCGGGCCGTCCATCCTTTCGGCAGGTCCTTGAGGCCGTAAGCGAGGCCTGGACGGAACGCCGCGGCGCCGTCGAGGCCACCGCGGCCACCCTGGCGCGCGGCATCGCCGCGTCCCAGCCAGCCGCCGCCCTGCGCCTCGACGGGCCGCCCGAGCCCCTGGACGCAGCGCTCCTTGGCGAAGCCGTTGCGGCTCTGTCCGAGTCAGAGGACGAGGCCCACGGCGGTTTCGGCGGCGCACCGAAGTTCCCGCCGTCGGCCGTGCTCGAATTCCTGATCCGGCACGCCGCCGTACCGCCGGCGGCCGCGGAGGCCGCCGGCTCTGGCACCGCAGGCTCTGACGCCGCCGCCCCGGACACCGCCGCCCCGGACACCGCCGCCGCGGCCCGCGATATGGCCGGGCGGACCCTCGCGGCGATGTCCCGCTCGGCGTTGTTCGACCAGCTCGACGGCGGCTTCGCCCGGTATTCGGTGACCCGTGACTGGTCCGTTCCGCATTTCGAGAAAATGCTCTACGACAACGCACAGTTGCTGCGCGTCTACGCCCACTGGGCCCGGTTGGGCGGCACACCCGAGTATCCGGCGGCGGAGGCCGCAGAGATCGCCGGGCACACCGCCGACTGGCTCCTGTCCCGCCTCGGGCTGGCGCCTGATCAGGCGACAGGCCCGGACACCGGCGTTGTCGCCCTGGCCTCGTCGTTGGACGCCGATACGGTCGTCGACGGCGTACACACCGAGGGCGCCAGCTACCTGTGGACTCCCGGGGAGCTCGAGTCGCTCCTGGGCCCGGCCGACGGTGCCGCCGTGGCGGCCCTCATGAAGGTCCGCACGCCCGGGAGCGTGGGCGCCGACGGTTCGCCGCTGCATCCGGGCCAGGAGATAACCGGCGGGGACGCGGCGCTGTGGCAGCGGGTGCGCCCGCAGCTGGCGCAGGCGCGCAGCGGGCGGCCCCAGCCCGGCCGGGATGACAAGGTGGTGGCCGGCTGGAACGGGCTGGCCGTCGCGGCCCTCGCCGACGCCGGTGCCGTCCTGGCGCGTCCTGAGCTGGTGGACGCCGCGGAACGGATCGCGGCCTACCTTGAGCGCGTGCACTGGCGGCCGGAGGATGGCCCCGGCAGGCTCATGCGCGTCTCCCACGACGGAGCGGCGCGCGGAATCGGCGGCTTGCTGGAGGACTATGCCTTCTGCGCCGAGGGACTGTTCGCGCTCTACGCGGTTACCGGACGCACCCGCTGGTATGAGCTGGCCGAGGCCATCCTGGACGCCGCCTGCGGGCGGTTCGCAGCCGACGGCAGCCTGAAGGACGCGGCGGGGGAGTCGGCGCAGGTCACGGCCGCCCAGGGCGGCCGGGACAGTCTGGAGCTGTTCGACAGTGCCGCCCCCAGCGGCGCCGCCGCGCTGGCCGGTGCCCTGGTGACCCACTCGGCCCTGTCCGGTTCCTCCGAACACCGCACCCTCGCGGCCAACATCCTCGCCCTGCTGCTGCCTCCACTCGCGGTCCGGGCGCCCCGCGCTGCCGGTTGGCTGCTTGCGACCGGCCAGGCCGCCCTCGCCGGTCCGGTCGAGGCCGCCGTCGCCGGGCCGGACACGCCGGAACGGGCCGCGCTGCACCGGGAGCTGCTGCTCTCGGCCAGCCCCGGGCTGGTGGTGGCGGTCCAGGACGCCGCCGCCTCCCGGCCAGTGCCGCTGCTGAGGGGCCGGGGCGCGGGCCCGGACGGCGCCCCGCAGGTGTTCCTGTGCCGCGGCATGGTCTGTGACCTGCCGACGGCTTCCGTCGAAGGGATACGTGCGCGGCTGGCTACGATGTCCTCATGACTGGTCAGGACGGCTTTGGGCTGGTGGTGTTCGATTGCGACGGTGTGCTGGTTGATTCCGAGGTGATTTCCATCCGGGTGGACCAGCGCGTGCTGGCAGATCTCGGCTGGGAACTCGAACTCGACGAAATCGTGGAACGGTTCGTTGGAAAGTCCGAGGCGCACTTTGTCGGTGCCGTTGAACAACAGCTTGGTATCCGGCTTGCCGACGGCTGGGACCGGGACTACGGGCGCTGGTACCAGAAGGCGTTTGAGCGCGACCTCGAAGCTGTCGACGGCATCGAGGAAGCCCTGGACCGGCTGTCCCTGCCGCACTGTGTCGCCTCCAGCGGCAGCCACGAAAAGATGCACCGGACCCTGGGCAAGACCGGGCTGCTGCCCCGCTTCCAAGGCCGCATCTACAGCGCCACGGAGGTCGCCAACGGCAAACCGGCGCCGGACCTGTTCCTCCACGCCGCCGCAAGCCTCAATACCGCGCCCGAGCGGTGCGCCGTCGTCGAGGACAGTGCCTACGGCGTCCAGGCAGCCCGGGCGGCCGGAATGCACGTCTTCGCGTACGCCGGGGGTGTCACCCCGGCCGCGCGCCTGGCCGGTCCCGGGACCACCGTCTTTTCAGACATGCGGCAGCTCCCCGAGCTCATCGCGGCAGGGCGGCCCGGCTGAGGCGCGGGCCCCGACGCCGGAAATTCCCCACCTTTGAGGTAGACGCCCGGCGGGTCGGGCGGAACCGCCGGTGAGTCGCTGCGTCGCTGTCTCAAAGGTGGGGAGAATCTGCGCGGGCAGGCGGGCAGGCGGGCAGGCGGGCAGGCGGGCAGGCGGCGGACCGGGCAGTCCGGGCCGGGGGAGCAGCGGTGGTCGAGGGCCTTGCGGACTTCGGTGAGCGTCGGCCGCTTGCCCGGCTAAGCCGAGGCGTCAGCCCAGCACCGCGATGGCAATGGCGATGTAGTGCGCGGCGAAGGCGAAAACCGTCAGGGCATGGAACAGTTCGTGGAAGCCGAAATGCTGGTAGCTGATGTTCGGCTTCTTCAGCGCATAGAAGACGGCCCCGGTGATGTACAGGACGCCCCCGACGCAGATCAGCACCGCCGAGGCAACATTGGCGGCGAAGAAATCCGGAAGGTAAAACAGCGACCCGCAGCCCAGGGCGATGTAGATCGGAACGTAGAGCCACCGCGGGGCGTCGGTCCACAGCAGACGGAACAGCACGCCGAGGATGGCACCGGACCAGATCACCCACAGCAGCAGTTCGGCCTGCTGACGGTCCAGCAGGGCCAAGGCGAGCGGCGTGTAGCTTCCGGCGATCACTAGCATGATGTTCGTGTGGTCCAGCCGCTTCAGGACGATCTTGACGCGCGGTGACCAGTTCCCGCGGTGGTAGACGGCGCTGACGCCGAACAGCAGGACCCCGGTGACGGCATAGACAGCGCAGGCAATCTTCAGGTCCGGCGGGGCCAGGATCACCAGCACCAGCCCGGCGACCAAAGCCATCGGGGCGGTGACGGTGTGGATCCATCCCCGCCATTTGGGCTTGATCATCAGCAGTTCGGCAAGCCTCACCGCGGCGTCATCCACCGGGGTTCCCCGTTTCGCCGGAGGCTCCGGCAGGGGCTCAAGACTGTTGCTTTCCATCCCGCAATAATAACGTACGCCCTAGTAAGTTACCGGCGGGTAACTAGCGTCCCGGGGCTGTCCGGAGGCGGACCTGCACCCGCCAAGGCCCTCCGGCAGGTAGCCTAGAATGTGCACTGAACAAGTACCTCAAGGAAGCCAGGTGAACCTCCGGATGGAAATGCCCGGGCTCCTCTACGGCTTTTACGAGCGCAAACTGCAGCGCTCCCTTGATCCGGAACGGATCCCCCGGCATGTCGGCGTCATGGTCGACGGGAACCGGCGCTGGGCCCGCCAGTTCAACGCCCCCACAAGTCAGGGACACCAGGCCGGCGCGGACAAGATCCATGAATTCCTCGGCTGGTGCCAGGAACTGGGCATCAAAGTGGTCACCTTGTACATGCTCTCCACTGACAACATGAACCGCTCCGGCGAGGAACTCGACCTCCTGATGGGTATCATCGCCAACACCCTGGACCGGCTGGATGAGGACGCCGACATCTCGGTGCACGCCATGGGCGCCCCCGAACTGCTGCCGGACTACCTCGCCGAGCGGCTGAACAACCTTACGGCGCGCACGCCCGCGCACGAAAGGCTGCACGTCAATGTCGCCGTCGGCTACGGCGGGCGGCGGGAGATTGTCGACGCCGTACGGGAACTGCTGCACGACGCCGTCGCCCGGGACGCGGACATCGGAAAACTGGCCGATGACCTCACCGTGGATGACATCTCGCGGTTCCTCTACACCCGCGGCCAGCCGGACCCTGACCTGGTGATACGGACCTCCGGAGAGCAGCGGCTTTCCGGGTTCCTCATGTGGCAAAGCGCGTACAGTGAGTTCTACTTCTGCGAGGCCTTGTGGCCGGCGTTCCGCAAGGTCGACTTCCTGCGCGCCCTGCGCGATTACGCCGGCAGGCAGCGCCGCTTCGGCGCCTGAGCCGTTCACACGGAGTTCACACGACGGCAACAAGAATCGCCGACAAATAGACAGACAAACCCGCCCCCGGAGACTTACCTTTATCCCATCGGCAGCAACTCGCCGGCCGATCGGGGAGGCCAGTACATGGAGCGGATTTTCGCACCGGGTGTATGGGAGGCCGCGTCCGGCCTCCAGGCCGAGCCGCCTCACCAATAACAAATCCGGGCATAGCCCCGGGGCTGGAGTCGATGTGGCTAATTCTGAGCAACTGCCCGACGTCGTTACCGACCAGGGACAGAAAGCTACCTCTCGCGCCAAGCGAGCCACCTCAAAGACCGGTGCAGCGGATTCCGCTGCGGCCGGTCTTGCTGTTTCCGGGGAAGGAACAGAGAACCTAGGCACGGCCCGCAGTTTCGTGATCGATACCTCCGTGCTGCTCTCCGATCCGCGGGCCCTCCTGCGCTTCGCCGAGCACGAGGTCATCCTGCCGATCGTCGTCATCACCGAACTCGAAGGAAAGCGTCACGACCCGGAGCTGGGCTACTTCGCGCGCAAGGCGCTCCGGCTGCTCGATGACCTGCGGCTTGAGCACGGCGGCCTGGACCGTCCCATCCCGCTCGGCGCCGACGGCGGCACACTCATGGTGGAGCTGAACCACATCTCCGCCGAGGTGCTGCCGGCCGGCTTCCGCGGGGTGGACAACGACAGCCGCATCCTCGCGGTGGCCAAAAACCTGGCCAACGCGGGCCGCGACGTGACAGTGGTGTCCAAGGACCTGCCGATGCGCGTCAAGGCCTCCGCCATGGGGCTGCTGGCCGACGAATACCGCAATGAACTCGTCAAGGACTCCGGCTGGACCGGCGTCGCGGAGCTTGACGCGGGCGAGGACGAGGTGGCGACCCTGTACGGGCACGAGCCGGTCTTCATCCCGGCCGCGGCCGAGATGCCGACCAACACGGGGCTGGTCCTGCTTTCCAGCCGCGGCTCGGCCCTCGGCCGGGTCGGGGCGGACAAGCAGGTCCGGCTCGTGAAGGGCGACCGGGATGTTTTCGGACTCCACGGGCGCTCGGCCGAGCAGCGGCTGGCGATCGACCTCCTGATGGACCCGTCGGTCGGCATCGTGTCCCTCGGCGGCCGCGCCGGCACGGGCAAGTCCGCGCTGGCCCTGTGCGCCGGGCTCGAAGCCGTCCTGGAGCGCCGGGAGCACCGCAAGGTGATCGTCTTCCGGCCCCTGTACGCGGTGGGCGGCCAGGAACTGGGCTACCTGCCCGGCTCCGAAGCGGAAAAAATGAACCCCTGGGCGCAGGCCGTCTTTGACACCCTGGGCGCACTGGTCAGCCAGGAGGTCGTGGAGGAAGTGATGGACCGGGGCATGCTGGAGGTCATGCCGCTGACCCACATCCGCGGACGATCTCTGCACGACGCATTCGTGATCGTCGATGAGGCGCAGTCGCTGGAGAAGAATGTGCTGCTGACGGTGATGAGCCGGATCGGCCAGAACTCCAAGATTGTCCTCACGCACGACGTCGCCCAGCGGGACAACCTGCGGGTCGGACGGCACGACGGCGTGGCGGCCGTCGTCGAGACGCTGAAGGGGCACCCGCTGTTCGGCCACATCACGCTCACCCGCTCGGAGCGCTCGCCGATCGCGGCCTTGGTGACGGAGTTGCTGGAGGGGGCGGAGATCTAGGCTCGTCCCGGTTGGGGGGGCCGTGGTCCGGTTTGCCGGGCCACGGCCCTTCGCTGTTGCTGGCTTCGCCGTTGTTGGGTTCGCCCGGACACGGCCTTTCGTTGTTGTTGGGGTGCCGTGGTTGGGTTCGCCGGGACACGGCCTTTCGCCGTCGCTTAGACACGTCGCATGGGACCCACTGCGGTCGCTGGGCGACCTCCGGGGTCCGATGCGCCGCGATGCGCTCCTTTGCGAAAGACCGTGCCCCGGCTGTTGAGCGTCCCACCATACGAAAGACTGCCTCTTGGTTGGTGAGCGTCTCACCTCCGCGGGGCTGCGGTGTTCCGCAAAGGAGCGCATCGCCGACCAAAGCGAAGCGAAGGTCGCCCAGCGACCGCAGCGTAGCGACGGGAGGTGTCTAAGCGACGGCGGGACGCCGCAGCACCGCAAACCCAACCACGGCAACCCAGCGAAGGGGCGGTTTCTAATGGATGGCGGCACGCCGAAGCACCGCTGTGGCTATTTCTGGATGCCTAGGTACTTCGCTGTGGGTTCGTGGCCCTTTACCTGCAGATTCCAGTCGGGGCGTTTGAAGGTGGCGGGGGTGAGGCGGACGTTTTGGACCTCCTGGGCCTTGCCGCCCCAGACGGCGCGGGTGACGCCGTTGAGCTCGTAGCCGAGGGAGCGTGAGACGCCCAGGGACTGCTGGTTCCAGATGGCGGCCTCTGATTCCGCCACCTCTGCGCCGAGCCAGTCGAAGGCATAGAGTGCGACGGCGGCGCGCATCTCCTTGCCGAGGCCGCGGCCTTGGACGCTCTGGCGGAGCCAGGAGCCCGTGGTGACGGTCTTGAGCGTGGTGAAGTCCTTGGCTGCGATGTCCTGGCAGCCGACGAATTCGTCCTTGTGCCAGATGCCGAGCAGGAGAGTCCAGTCCTGGGGGCTCATGCTGCCGCGGCACCGCCAGTACCACTGCGCCATGTTGGCTCCGAGCTCGTTGGCCGGGATTTCGGTCCAGGGGTTGCTGAACGGGTTCCGGCCCGGCTCATGCACGCCGCTCAGGGCGGCCTCGACCGCGGCGGGAATCTCCTCGTCGCGGATGGGACGCAGCTCAAGATGCGGCGTGGTCAGGGTCAGGCCGAAAGGGGGCCAGTAGCCGGCGGGTTCAGTCATCGGCGAAGCCTAACGGTAGCGGCGAGCGGATGCCAGTCACAGACCGGCTATTCCGCAGGGACGTCCCAGCTGATGTGGCGACGGACGTCTGTGAGGTTCATCGATTCGGCGAGGAACAGGTCATCGAGCATGTATTCGTCGACGCCCAGGATCCTCAGCCAGTGGCCGTAGCCGTTCTGCTCTTTGCCGGCCCCGGGTGCGTCCAGCCAGCGGCTGGCAACGCAGACGCCCGTGCCGGCGTCAATCCTCAGCAGCGTGCGTCCGGGCCGGCAGAGCGGGGCTCCGGGATCGGCGGAACGGTACGAGAGGTTCGGGCTGACCGTGGTTTCGAGGGCCGGCCGGCCCTCGTGGTCAACTTCCGTGATGGGGCCAAGCTCCACGGCGTTGGAGTTGGGGAACTCCAGCGGGACCGGGGCATTCCCGGCGAGCTCCACCGGGTCCAGGACGGCGGCGAACCGGCCGTTTCCGAACGACGGCTCGCCGTAGGCTGCCTCCGGGCGGCGGCGCACCAGCCCGTCGTCGTCGTACACCGGTGTGACCAAGTGCGGCGGCAGGAGCCAGGTCTTCCTCGTGGAACTGATATACAAGTCGCCGCGTGAATCATTGATGCCGGTGGTGCTCCCGATCACCAGTCCGCCGGCGGTTTCCAGCCGCAACGCCCCCGGCCTTCGCAGCCACCCTCGAACGAGGTCGTCGGGGGAGTCGGCCGCCGTCGGGGAACCCGCGGACGCCGTGAGCGGCCGGTCCAGGTACTCAAACCTCAGCGACTGCCACTTCCACGGCGAGGACCGGCACAGATTGCGGAAGGCCGCAGCCTGATCCGCCGGACCGCGTGGCGCGACCGGCCCACGCCGGTTCGTGCTGTCCCATGCGGCCATATCCACAGTTTACGCGCGGGGACCGCCGGGCCGGACGAATATCCAGTAGCATCCGAGAGTGATCGAACGACTCGGCACCCTGGGCACCGCCAACCCGCTGGCCTTCTGGCTTGCCTTGGCCGCGTGCGCCTATTTCTTCGTGATGGCGGTCCGGCTCACGGTCATCGACGTCCGGCACCACCTGCTCCCGGACAGGATCGTGTTTCCTTCCTATGCCATCGCCGGATTCCTCCTGCTGGGCGCTACCGCCAGCCAGCTCCTTCCCGGCGGCCAGGACCTTGCCGGCACGGCGGACGCAGGGGTGTTCGGCGTACCGGGGCTGCGTGTCCTCGCGGGCGGGGCGGCCCTCTGGCTCTTCTACTTCCTCCTGCATGCGGTGTATCCGCCGGGAATGGGGTTCGGCGACGTGAAGCTCGCGGGCGTCCTGGGGATGTACCTGGGATTCCTGGGCTGGGGGCACGTCATGGCCGGGACCTTTGCCGCGTTCGTCCTTGGCGGACTGTGGAGCCTCGGATTGCTCGCCGCACGGCGCGGCAATCTGCAGTCGGCCATTCCCTTCGGGCCGTTCATGCTGGCCGGAACGACGGCCGCCATGCTGCTGATTCCGGCCGGTTAGGCGGCCACGGCATGGCCACGCCGGACTTTATCCTGAGACTGCGCGAGAAGATCGGACACGAGGCCCTCTGGCTGCCCGGCGTCACGGGAGTGGTGTTCGACGACGCCGGCAGAGTCCTGCTCGGCCAGCGCGCCGATAACCGGCAATGGGGCCTGATCACCGGGATACTGGAACCCGGCGAGGACCCCGCGCCGGGCCTGCACTCGCTGGCGGCGGCGCAGGCGGCTGGGCCGAGTCCGGGCCGTCAGCGGCGCGGGCGGGTGAGCTCGTCGTCGTGAATGGGCTCGCCGGCATTGCTGTGCGCGGCAGGCACTTCCGGCTCGTCACGGTTCGGGTGGTCCGAGCTGTCGGCGGCGTGGCGGGCTGCCGCCCGTTCCGCCTCGAGCCGTTCGGCTTCCTCGCCGCCCACAGCTTCTCCACGGGCCACCATGCCGGCGGTGTCCGAGAGCGGGATCTGCTTGAGGGTCAGAGCCAGGATCAGGGCGATGCCCAGGAACGGCAGCAGGTACCAGAAGACGGGGGCCAGCGAATCCGCGTAGGCGTTGACGATCGCGTCCTTGAGCTGCGCCGGGAGCTGGCTGAGCATCTGCGGGTCCATCGTCCGGGTAGACTGCGACGCCTGCTCGGCGGACGCGCCGGCGCCGGTGAAGGCGTTGGTCAGGGATTCGGAGAGCCGGGTGGTGAAGATGGAACCGAAGACCGCGACGCCGAGCGACGCGCCGACCTCACGGAAGTAGTTGTTGGTGCTGGTCGCCGTGCCGATTTGGTCCGCCGGCACGGAGTTCTGCACCACCAGGACGATCACCTGCATGATCGAACCCAGGCCGGCGCCGAAGATGAACAGCTGCACGCAGACGACCCAGATGGGGGTGGCGGCCGTCAGTGTGGTCAGCCACAGCATTGCCGCGATGGTCAGGGTGGCCCCGAGGACCGGGAACAGCTTGTACTTGCCGGTCTTGGAGATGCGGATGCCGGAGAAGATGGCCATGCCCATGAGCCCCACCATCATGGGCAGCATCAGCAGGCCGGATTCCGCGGCCGAGGTTCCGGAGGACATCTGCAGGAAGGTCGGGACGAAGGCGATTGCCGCGAACATGCCCAGGCCCAGGGTGAAGCCGATGGCGGTGGAGTTCACGAAGATGCGGTTCTTGAACAGGCTCAGCGGAATGATGGGGTCCTCGGCCCGGCGCTCCACCAGGACGAAGGCGGTGGCGGCGAGCACCAGCCCGGCGCCGAAGGCCCACGTCAGCGGCGAATCCCAGCCTTCGTCTTTCTTGCCGCCGAAGTCGGTGAAGAAAATCAGGCAGGTGGTGGCCGCGGAGAGCAGCAGCACGCCCAGGATGTCGATTCGCTTCTCGGCCTTCTTGTTCGGCAGCGTCAGGGTGAACCAGGCAATGGTGAACGCGGCGATGCCGATCGGGATGTTGATGTAGAAGGCCCATTCCCAGGTCAGGTGGTCCACGAAGAAACCGCCCAGCAGGGGCCCGGCGACGGCGGAGAGGCCGAAGATGGCACCCAGCGGGCCCATGTACTTGCCGCGTTCCTTGGCCGGAACGATGTCGGCGATGATGGCCTGGGACAGGATCATCAGGCCGCCGCCGCCCAGGCCCTGGACGGCGCGGAAGATCACGAAGCCCCAGAAGTCGGTGGCGAGGGCGCAGCCGACGGAGGCGAGGGTGAAGAGCCCGATGGCGATGAGGAACAGGTTCCGGCGCCCCAGGATGTCGCCGAACTTTCCGTAGATCGGCATGACGATGGTGGTAGCCAGGAGGTAGGCCGTGGTGATCCAGGCCTGGTGCTCCACGCCGCCGAGCTTGCCGACGATTGTGGGCATGGCGGTGGACACGATGGTCTGGTCAAGACTGGAGAGCAGCATGCCCGCGATGAGGGCGGAGAAGATGATCCAGATGCGTTTCTGGGTCAGCAGCAGCGGCTCGGCTGCTGGCTTGGTGCTGACGGCGGCGCTCATTGCGCTCCTTCGGAAGGGCTGGACGGGGCAGTGCCGGAGTGGGCTGTGCCGGACTGGGCAGTGCCGGGGTGGGCTGTGTCGAAGTGGGACGTGGTGAACGGCAGGGAGAAGAGCGTGCGGGCGGCCGCAATGTTTTCCAGCAACATGTCCTTGTACGGGCGGGTGTTGCCTTCCGAGAAGTAGTCGGCGCTGGTTTTCCTGGCGACGTTTCCCAAGAGGACCACGGCCATGCGGACCACTGGATGGTCGGCAGCGACGCCTTCCCTGGCCGCGAGCAGCCGGGCGAACTCCCCCTCGCGTTCCTCGGTGGCGCCGATGATCCGGAGCATTAGCTGGGGCTCCTTCTTGATCACCCCGATCAACTGGCGGGTCTCTTCCTCGGAGGCGCTCATCCGCTCGGAGAGATCGAGGGACAGCCGCACGAGGTCGGACAGGAGTGAGGCCGATATTTCCCCGGAGGGCGCGTCCGCGCCGCCTGCCATGAACCGTGCCACCACCTCTTCCGGGAAGTCGTCGTCGACGTGGCCGAGGATCGCGTCTTCCTTGGCGGGGAAGTAGTTGAAGAAGGTCCGGCGGGAGATGCCCGCCCGCTCGCAGACTTCCTCCACGGTGTAGCCGCTGAGGCCGCGTTCGGCGGTCAGGGAACGCGCGACGGCGGTGATGGTCGCCCGTGTTGCGGCCCGCTTGCGCTCGCGGAGTCCAACCGCATTAATTGCACTGTTTCCCATGAAGTGTATTTTTGCACTTAATACCAAATAGTGCAAAAGGTGGCTCTGATGACGTTTGCGGACAATCCTGTGCCGTTGCAGACAATATTGATGCTCCTATAGGCGTCAATGTTCGTTGAGCCAGTTTTCGTAGCGTTGGTGGAAGACATCGTCCCGGCTGAGCCCGCGTTCAAGCCGGGACAG
>NZ_JAQFIF010000015.1 GCF_029504395.1 Arthrobacter sp. ES3-54 | reverse complement strand
TGTTTCTGAGGTTCCGATGAACCATCCATTAAACGAGGCACGGTCGTTGCAACTCCCAAAACTTCGGGTGTTGCAACGACCGTTAGAACCCAAGAAGCTCCCGCCGTCGTTGGCTTTGTGCGAAGCTACTTCTCACCGGCGGGCTGGAAGGGCTCGCCGCCGCCTACACCCAACGGCGCCATCCTCGCCTCCGACGGCGGCTGTTCCGCGCTGTAGGTCAGCGGCAGCCGGTCAATACCGACTGATTCTGACTTGCGTGGCGACGGCCTCGCGCCGGGTGCCGTCGCGCGAGGGCTTCGGACCCTTAAGCTGAAGCATGGATTTCACCGACGCACTCTGGATCGCTGCCGGGGCAGGCCTGATCCTGCTGATGTTCACGGATGTCTTCCACACACTCCTGTATCCGCGCGGGACAGGCCCGGTCTGCAAGGCGATAATCCGGGGACTCTGGCTGTTAACCAACAAAGTCCGGGGACGGGCATCGACAATCGCAGCCCCTCTCGCCATGGCTGCCGTGATCGGAGCCTGGGCCGCCCTGGCTATTCTGGGCTGGGCTCTGGTGTACTTCCCGTTTCTGCCTGCAGGATTCGTGTACGGAGACGGGGTGGCGCAGCACGGCGATTTCACCGAAGCCCTCTACATCTCGATGGTCACCCTCTCCACAGTCGGCTACGGTGACATCGTGCCGGCACTGCCTCTCCTTAGGCTGGTCGCGGCCGCCGAGGCCGTGGCCGGTTTTGGGCTTCTAACCGCTACGGTGTCCTGGATACTGCAGACCTACCCTGCCCTTAGCCGTCGCAGGGCTTTGGCCCACCGGCTGAGCCAGTTCAGGGAAGCGGCCGGGGACGAAGGTCTCTCGTCGCTGACTCCCGCTCATGCCGCCGTGTTGCTCGAATCCCTGGCCGGAAACGTGGCATCGGTCAGCATAGACCTGCTGTCCTTCCATGAAACCTACTACTTCCACGAAGCAGAGCGCAGGGGATCGCTGCCGGCCACCGTGACGTATGCACAGCAGCTGGCTACTGAAGCCCGGGACCATGACAACGCAGAACTCCGCTTCGCCGGACGGATGCTATACGCAGCGCTGGAGGATCTCGCCGAGGTCCTTCGCGGGAACTTCGGGCATGAGGGGAGTACCTCTTCTGCCGTGTTCCGCAGCTATCAGCTGCACCACCGGCACCGTAAGGCCGACCTTAAATAAGTGGGATTCCAATACCGATGCGGCACGCCTATTGAATGCCCACTTAGAAAGTGGATCGGGCGGGCTTTCGGCGCCGACGGACGACGGTCATGGTCCAGATCCAGGTGCCCCAGAGAGGAAATCAAGATCCATTCTTCCATCAGTGAAAGGATCCGCCCTCCCGTCCGACGGCGGCTGGTCCGCACTCCAGGGGAGCGGGAGTACCCGTGGGCCTGAGGGCTGCGGGCTGGATGAGCGCTTGCCGTCGGACAGGACGGGCTTCGTCATCGCGCACCCTCGAAGCGGCGGTCCGCTGAGGGCCTATGGCAAGTTTTGCCGGTTAGACGCTTACTTAGGTGTAAAAGAGACGGAATGGTTGCTACTCTGGATTCTGCACCTAGAGAGAGTGAGCAATGATGCTTCTCGAAAGAGACCTCATCCAGTCCGTCGGCTTCCGCAACGTAACGGACGGCGGACGTGTAACCGGCTTTCAGTTCCGGGTCCGGATGCCTTCCTACCGGGGCATGGCCGCGTCCCTCATCGATGGCATCGCCGTTCGCGTTGGCGACATCGTCGACGTCGGACCTGACGTTCCGCTGTGGACCTTCGGCGGGCGGACCTACACCCTGCGGCAGCTCTGGGAAAGTGATGGCGTGCGCTGGCCCCTTGAGGAAGCGGCAGTGGTCACCGTTCCCCTCGACGGCGGCCTGCCGCAGGGCGTCCACGAGCTCTCCATCGAGCTGCGGCTGCGGATGTCCTACATACCAGTCGAGCACCAGCCCACCACTCACCAGACAAGCCGCAAAGTAACGCTCGCGCCGGAAGGCGGCGAAGGTACCTTCCGCTACGGCGTTTCCCTCTACAGCTTCATGGGCGATTACGGCACGGTGATGGACCTTGAGACGGCGCTGGCCGCCGTCGCTGACGTGGGCGCCACAGGCGTCGAGATCCTCGGCGAGGGCCACGTTCCCAACTATCCGGAACCGTCCCCGGCCTGGATCGATAACTGGTTCGGCCTGCTGGAGAAGTATTCGCTGGAGCCGACCAACTACGGTTCCTGGATAGACACCCGTCTTCACCCGGGCCGCACCATGACGGTCGCGGAGGGTGCGGAGGCCCTGCAGCGGGACCTGCGGCTTGCCAACCAATTGCGTTTCGGCTTCGTGCGCCCCAAGATCGGCGTGGTGTCCAGCGACCTGGTCCCAGACCCCATCTGGACCGAGTCCGTGGAACGCTCCCTTGATCTGGCCCACGAGCTGGGGATCATCATCTGCCCGGAGATTCATTCGCCGACGCCCATCAGACACCCCGTCGTCGAGGACTACATCGGACTCATCGAACGGACTGGAACCAAGAACTTCGGCCTGCTCATCGACACCGGAATCTTCCAGGACCGGCCCATCCCGCTGCGCGAAGGTGAGACCCGCGAGACCCGGCCCGCCTTCCTCGACGGCATCGGCGTCGACCCCGCCGACTTCGCCGATATCGCCCAGTACGTGGTGTTCGTCCAGGCGAAGTTCCACGACATCAACGAGCAGCTGGAAGACCAACAGATTCCCTGGCTGCCCGTCCTCAAGGCCCTCAAGGAATCTGGCTACACCGGTTATCTCTCCAGTGAATACGAAGGCGAACGCACGCCATGGCGCGCTATTGAACAAGTGCGGCGCCAACACGCCCTGATCCGCCGCATCACCGGCGAACTTACCTGACCCATCCCATTTCCCAGTAAAGAGAACAACAATGCCAAACGGACTTCTTGACGATGCAAGCCTCCGCACCCACCCCGACGGCCTCGCGCTTGCCCTGACTCTGCCGTGGTACCGGAGCCTGTGGCTCTCCTCGGTCTCCAGCCTGCGGCTCACCGTCGACGGCCAGGATATCTCCGCCGAGAACTTGTCCCTGGAACTGGGCGGTGTCCGCTATGCGCTCCCGGACCTGCCCGCTCAAAGCGAAACCCTCTGGTACCTCCAGGAACATCCCTTGCTTACCGCCAAAACGGAGAGCCCTGTTGCCTTGGGCGAGCAGCACACCGTCCGGCTCATCGGTGAGCTGCGCCTGCCGTACATGCAGATTGCTCCCGGCCAGGACGGCGGTCCCGGCATGTACGTTCCCAACTTCGTGAACCAGGCACTGGAGCTGACTGTCACGGACAGGGCTGTGGCGGCACCGGAATTGACGACGGCGGTCACGCCGCCCCCGCCGAAAGCGGAGGACGATCCGTTCTCGCTGGGGCTCACCCTGTACTCGGCAAGTGCCGAATTCCGGGCCGGCTGGTACGACTTCGACGGCCTGCTGAACCGCGTGGCCGAGCTGGGCATCGGCCCCGGGATCGAGATTGTGGCATCGCAGGTCCTGCCTACCTATCCCAACGTGACTGATGACTTCGTGCGCTCGTGGCAGGAGGCCTTCGACAAGCACGGCTTCACCGCCAGCTCCTTCGGCGCCAATCTGGACATGGGACGCCGCCGTGACCGCGACATGACCCCGGACGAGGAGTACGAGTTCACGCAGACACTCTTCCACGGCGCCAAGAAGCTCGGTTTCCCGCTCGTCCGCATCCAGAGCGCGAAGCCGGAGCTACTTCGCCGGCTGCTGCCGCTGGCCGAGGACCTCGAACTCAAACTTGCCTACGAGATCCATGCACCGCTGGGGCCCAACTCGCCGGAGATCATGAAGGTCCGCGACGTCTACGCCGAGCTTGATTCACCGCTGTTGGGCTTCGTGGCTGACTTCTCCTCAACCATGCACAGCATGTCTCCCACGCTCCTGCGCGCGGTCCGCCGTGCCGGGCTGGACGATGAAGCTGTGGAAAGGCTGCAGGCTATCTGGGGCACTGAGGCCCCGATGCGGGTGCGGCAGGAGGAGTTCATTGCGTACCTGCGGGGACGCGACTTTGATCCTGCCCGGCTTGGGTCCTTCGCACACCTGGCCTTCAACATGCACGGCCATGTCAGCCCGAAGGAGTGGGCTGACATCATGCCGCAAATCATGCACGTCCACGCAAAGTTCTACGATATTGATGAGCAGGGCAACGAGCCGGCCATCGACTATCCGGAACTGGTCCGCGTATTCGTCGAAGGCGGCTACCGCGGCTACTGGTCCAGCGAATGGGAAGGCCATGCCTTCGCCGAGCTCGGTGAGGTGGATCCGCTGCTGCTGGTCCGTCAGCAGCACGACCTCATCCGCAAGAGCATGCGAACAGCGCTGGCATCAGCCTGACCTGCAAAACCGAAGCCCCATAGCCTCGATGCCCGTCCGTTTAGCCGGCCGGGCATCGAGGCGTTTAAGGGGCTTCCTTGGTTGCGGCGGCTGCCACGATGTCAGCAGCCTCTTTGAAGAGGCCCCTCATCCACTCATGCTCGGAGTCGCGGTTGTGCACGGGGTGCCACCACAATGCATTAACCAGCGGCGTGGCATCGAAGGGCAGCGGTAGGATCCGAACCCCGCCCACGCGCAGAGCGAACGGCACCAGTGCCGCCTGGATGAGCGCGATCCGGTTGGTCCCAACCACAAAGTGAGGTAAGGACTGGAAACTTTCAACGACCACGTCCACACGGGGCTCAACACCCAGCTGCTGGATCTGCCGTTCCGCCGATGTTGAGGCTGAGCGCGTCTGATAGGTCATCACCCAGGGAAGTTCAGCGATGTTTTCCATGGTGATTTGCTCCCCGACGGCTTCATTGGACGTGGAGACCACGGCCACCCACCCGTCCCTCCACAGATCCAGGTAGGGCAGCCCGGTGAGGAATCCATGGGGAATTACCATACCGTCCACCGATCGAAGGCGGTTGGCTGCATCCTCCACCACCATCGGATTGTGGAGCATAAACCGGAACCGGACTCCTGGGGCGCGCTCGGCTGCAAGCTCGGAAGCAACCCGGCCAATGGTAGTGAAGCCGTAATCCGAGCCGTAGATGGAGAACTCGCGCTCAGATTCTGTGGGCTCCCAGGTGGCCTGGCTTTCGAAGACGCGGCGTGCGGCCTCCAGCGCGGTGGTGGTGTGCTCCGCGAGCCGGAGGGCGAAGGGGGTGAGCTCATAAGCGTTACCGCGGCGGGCCAGGATCGGGTCCCCAAAGTGGGATCGGAGCCGGGCGAGCGAGGCGCTGAGCGCCGGCTGGCTTAGGTGGAGCCGCTCGGCCGCCCTAGTAACGCTTCGCTCGGTAATGAGGGCATCCAGCGAGATCAGCAGGTTGAGGTCGAGACGGGAAAGCAGGACATGTTTCGTCACGGCGCAGCGATCCTTTGGAAGTGGAACCGTTTCAGGTGAGCTTATCAGCGGGATCTATTACATAGGCGAAGTCATCAGGCATCTGGATAGACCTTCCGCGGACCTCCGTTGGACTTATGTCCGTCATAGCGAATACTTATGTGTGTTTTAGGCACATCTCCTGCATACTTATGAGTGACCGGGGTCACGACACCCGGATTTTGGACAATGAAGTCAGAAAGGCTGGACATGACACAGCACCGTCGCAATTCGGGCCTGAAGGTCGGCGCCCTCGCCGTCCCCACCGTCGCAGCACTCATTCTCACCGGTTGCTCGGCCTCCACCGGCAGCAGCTCCTCTTCGGGTGGTTCCCAGGAATTTTCACTGTCCTTCGCGACATCCAACACCATCGAGAGCCCCTTCCAAGTGTTGGCAGAAAATTACATGAAGTCACACCCGAACGTGAAAATCACCTTCAATCCTCAGCCGAACGACTCTTACGACCAGACCCTGCGCACACAGCTCCAGGCCGGAAACGCCTCAGACGTCGTAGTGACATCACCAGGCTCCGGCACCGGCCGCAGCATCCTGCCGCTCGTGCAGGCAGGTTTCCTTGAGCCGCTTGACGATGCCGCCAAGCAACTGCTCCCCGAGGGAAGCGCCAGCACCTTTGGATCCGACGGCAAGGTGTACGGCCAGGCCACGGAAATTACGATCTCTGCCTTGGTGAGTAATGAGACGGCTGCAGATGCAGCCGGTGGCTTCCCTGCCGACTATTCCTCCCTCCAGCAGCAGTGCAAGGCTCTGGAGTCCTCCGGTAAATCCCTCTTTGCCCTTGCCGGATCAGCCCCTCCCAACACAGGGCTGATGGCCATGTCCCTGGCAGCCTCGCGCGTCTACGCGGAAGACCCGAAATGGAACGATAAGCGCGCCGCTAAGGAAACCACCTTCGCCGGCTCGGACGGTTGGAAGGCAGCCCTCGAAGCAGTTAATACCTTGAAGGACGCGGGCTGCTTCCAGAAAGGTGCTGCCGGCGGCGGCTTCGACGCCATCACCAAGGGGCTTGCCAGCGGAACGTCCTTGAGCGGCTTCATCCCGGCCCCAAGCTGGAAGCAACTGCAGTCCGCCGCTGGGGGCTCCCAATTCGCCGTACGGCCGTTCCCGGCGGAACAGGGCTCGGGCAAGAGCTACGTATTCGCCAGCGCAAACTACGCCTTCTCCATCAACGCGGCCTCCAAGAACAAGGACGCTGCCAAGGCCTTCCTCGATTGGGCCGCACAGCCTGAGCAGACCAAGGCATTCGCAGAAATCGACGGTGCCCTGCCGGTCAGCGGACTCGACAAATACGATTTCGACGGCGGCGCCTATAAGAACGTCGGCGGCCTGATCAAGGACGGCAAGTACGGCCCCCTGCCCAACATCCAGTGGCCTAATTCCGCCGTCTACGACGCACTGGCCACGGGGGTCCAGGGCATCATCACCGGCCAGAAGAGCCCTGACCAGGTCCTGCAGGCCATGGACGCGGCCTGGGAACAGTAGCAGTTCTTGACCATCAACGTTCCGACGACTCAAAGGGACAAGCAAGGAATACCAATGACTGCGACGATGCAACCGAAAAGCGAAGCAGCTGAAGCACCCCGGCGAGGCAAGCGGACGCCGGGGACGGGTGAGAACACCCGTCCCCGGCGGGGGCCCATGCAGTTCGGACACTGGTGGTGGGCGCTGCCCGGGATCGCCCTGGTGTTTGCCATCCACTACGTGGCAACCGGTATCGGCGGATTCTTCGCCTTTACCAACTGGACGGGCATCGGCTCGTTCAAAATCACGGGCTGGGCAAACTTTGAGGCCATCTTCAAGGACCCCACGAAACTCGGAGCCCTCTCCAACACCCTCTTTCTGGCCTTTGGCTCGGTTCTCCTGGGCAACATCGCCGGGTTGGTCATTGCGCTGGGCCTGAACCGCGTCCTCAAGACGCGCTACATCCTCCGGACCCTCTTCTTCATGCCGGTGGTGCTCAGTCCGCTAGCCACGGCCTACATCTGGAAATACATCTTCGACTTCGACGGTCCGCTCAATGCTTTCCTTACGGCAATAGGCGCCGGCGACCAGGCCAAGCCGTGGCTGGCCGACCCGCAGTGGGCCATCTGGACCGTCCTGGTGGTGCTGGTCTGGTCTTCCACCGGCTTTGCCATGGTGATTTTTATGGCCGGCCTGGCCGGTGTCCCCGTGGACGTGGAGGAGGCGGCGGCCATTGACGGCGCCAACCTGTGGCAGCGGTTCCGCAACGTTACCCTGCCCGCCATCCGCCCCGCCGTCGCCATCGCCACCACGCTGGGAATCGTCCAAGGGCTGCGCGTCTTCGATCCCATCATGGCACTCACCGGCGGCGGACCGGCCGGAGCGACGGAAACGCTGGCCACGCTGGTTTACAAGCAAGCCTTTGCGCTCGGGAACTTCGGGGGCGGTGCCGCCCTGGCCCTGGTGCTCGCCGCCATCATCCTGATCTTCGCCGTTCTCCAGCAGCGGCTGACGCGTTCGAACCCTGAGGACTAAGCCATGTTCCGCTACACCAAACTCACCCTGCTCCGCGAAGTCGGCCTGTGGGCGCTCGCCCTGCTGTTCCTCGCGCCGTTCTACTTCCTGGTGACAACTGCCCTGAAGCCGGACAACGAGTTGTTCACCACCTCGGCCCTGGCTCCGCCAACAAGCCCCGACTTCAGCAACTTTGTCGACGTCCTCACGGCCACCGGCAACTCCAACGTGGTGATGGGCCTGGTCAACAGCGCCATCATCACCGCGGGCAGCATCGTGGGGCTCATCGCACTCGGTTCCATCACCGGATACGTCATCTCCCGCAGCACCCGACGCTGGAGCAAGGGCGCGTATTACCTCTTCCTGATCGCCATCATCCTCCCCGGCCAGCTCGGCGCCGTCCCTCTCTACATGGGTGCACGGGCCCTTGGACTCACCGGATCCGCTTGGGGCCTGATCATCCTGTACACGGGCATGCTGCTGCCGTTGTCGATCTTCCTCTACGCAAACTTCTTCCGGGGCCTCGGCACGGACTACGAAGAAGCGGCCACCATCGACGGCGCCAGCAAATCCCAGATTTTCTCCAAGGTGGTGTTCCCCATGATGGCTCCAGCCACGGGAACGGTCACCATCTTCGCCGGGCTCATCGTGTGGAACGACTTCTTCACATCGCTGATCTTCCTTGGCGGCTCCGCCAACCAGACGCTGCCGGTGGCCATGTACTACTACATCGGCTCCCTGGTCTCCCAGTGGAACTCGATCTTCGCGATAGTGATCGTGTCCATGATTCCCATCCTGGCGCTGTTTCTGTTCGCACAGAAGCGGTTCATCCAGGGCTTCTCCGGCGGCCTGAAGGGCTGACCCGCGATGGCTGACAACCGCGCAGCGTTCGAGCGCTTCGTGGAGATCTTCTACACCCAAAAACGGGTGCGTGAAGCCTTCGACTTCCTTGTGGCCGGCGACTACCGGCAGCACAACCCGACCATTCCTGACGGGCCTGAGGCGTTTTAGACCACCATTTCAATTCTCTAGGAGACATCCATGTTCCAACTTTCGCCCAATATCGACCTTTTGTTCGCCGAAGCAGGCGAAAGTGCTGCTGACCGGGTTCGCGCGGCGGCAGCAGCCGGCTTCGACGCCGTCGAAATGTGGGGCCCGACGGGCAAAGACATTCCGGCCCTGAAGGACGCACTCGAGGAAACCGGAGTCCAGCTGACCTCCCAGCTGGCGGAACCGCGTATGCAATTCATGATCCCGCCCCGCAACCACGATGCTTTCTACACTGGGCTGGACGCCGGCGTCGAAGTGGCCCAGCAGCTCGGCTGCCCCCGGATGGTAGTGGGGAGCGGTACCGGATTCGGCGGGCGCAAGCGGCAGGACCAGCTGGACGAACTGATCGAGATCTTCACCCGAGGCGTCGCGCACATTGAGGGTTCCGGCATCACCCTTGTCCTCGAGCCGGTGAACGTCAGGGTTGACCACCCGGGGGCCCTCCTTGACCGGACCTCGGAAGCCGTCTATGTCGCCCGGGGAGTGGCCTCGCCATACTTCGGCGTTCTCTACGACCTCTACCACTCCACGGTCGAGGGCGAGGACGTGGCCGCCGAGCTCGCCAACGCCGGCGACCTCATTAGGTACGTGCAGATCGCCGACGCTCCGGGCCGCGGGGAGCCCGGCTCGGGATCCATCGACTGGCCGGGCCGGTTCGCCGACCTGCAGAACAGCGGCTACGCGGGCCCGATCGGGCTCGAGTACTACCCCACGATCGACTCGGCAAAGTCCGTACGACGCATCCAGGAACTGGTGGCAGGGCGGTGAGCAATAACCGGTACCCGGCCCGCGTCGACGTCGCCATCGTCGGCAGCGGCCCCACGGCATCGGCGTACGCACGGATCCTCAGCGAGGAAGCCCCTGGCGCCACCATCGCCATGTTCGAGGTGGGCCCCACCGTCAGCAATCCACCCGGGGCGCACGTCAAGAACATTGAGGATCCGGAGCGCCGCAGCCTCGCGCAGCGGGCATCGGAAGGCCCCGGTGCAGGTGCTGAGACGGTGAACTCACCCGGCGCCGTTAAAAGCGGGGAGCGAAGGGCCAGGCCCGGAACCTACCTGCTGCAGGACGGCTACGTTTTCCCCGGCGAGGACGGGATGCCCGTTGCCGCCATGTCCAGCAACGTGGGCGGCATGGCCGCCCACTGGACCGCTGCCTGCCCCCGCCCGGGCGGCAAAGAGCGCATTCCGTTCCTACCGGACCTTGAAGTGCTTCTTGACCACGCAGACCGTCTGCTGGGGGTGACCACCCGCGCCTTTGACGGTGCCCCGTTCTCTGACCTCGTCCGGGAACGACTCGCGGCCGCCGTGGACGCGGGCCGGGGCACCGCCTACCGTGTCCAGCCCATGCCGCTCGCCGTACACCGGCGCGAGGACGGCGGCCTCGTGTGGTCCGGTTCCGACGTCGTTATGGGGGATGTGACCCGGGAAAATCCGCAGTTTGAACTTTATGATGAGTCGCTGGTGACGCGCGTGCTCCTAGAGGATGGCGCTGCTGCCGGCATCGAAGTCCAGGACCGCCGCAGCAGCGAAACCCATCAGGTGGCCGCCCGCTACGTTGTGGTGGGTGCGGATGCCTTGCGCACGCCGCAGCTGCTGTGGGCTTCCGGGATCCGGCCCGACGCTTTGGGCCGCTACCTCAACGACCAGGCGCAGGTGGTGTTCGCGAGCAGGCTGCGCGATGTTTCAGCCGAACATGCGCCGCGGCCCGCCAACGGCGCGCTCAGTGAGCAGAGCGGAGTTGCCTGGGTTCCCTACACGGACGAGGCGCCCTTCCATGGCCAGATCATGCAACTGGACGCGTCGCCGGTCCCGCTGGCCGAGGAGGACCCCATCGTCCCGGGGTCGATCGTCGGGCTCGGCCTGTTCTGCGCGAAGGATCTCCAGCGGGAGGACCGGGTGGTGTTCGAGGACGGCACCTGCGATTCGTACGGGATGCCCGCCATGCGCATCCATTACCGCCTCACAGGGCGGGACCATGAGGTGCTGGAGCGCGCCAAGCAGGAGATTGTCCGTCTGGGCAAGGCGGTGGGTGAACCGCTCGACGAACGTCCGTTCGTCATGCCGCCCGGCGCATCGCTTCACTACCAGGGCACAACGCGCATGGGCGCGGCGGACGACGGCGAAAGCGTGTGTTCGCCCGACAGCCAGGTGTGGCAGGTTCCCGGCCTCTTCGTGGCCGGCAACGGCGTGATCCCCACCGCCACCGCGTGCAACCCCACGCTGACCGCTGTGGCACTCGCAGTGCGCGGGGCGCGGAGGATCGCAGAGGAACTCACCAGCTCTTTACTTATGTCGGAATCAGACAATAGAATGACTAAATAATGACGAAGTGTCCGCATGGCGTCACTTCCGCCCATCACCGGCAAGGCATGCCGCAGACAAGGAGGTCTCGATGATCGCCGACCGCATGATCGAGCAGGGAACACTCACCACCCAGGACGGCCGAACCGCCGTCGAAGTCCGCATCCCCTGGTACCGCGCCCTTCCGGGCTCGTGCATCGCTGGAGCTGCATTGACAGTGGACGGCGTCGCAGCCCCCGAGGGCTCACTGCGCTGGACCATGAACAACCGCACTTTCAGCTTCGAGGAACTCGTGGACGAGACCGGTGAATGGTGGTTCCCGCTGGACTCGGCAGTCCTTTCGGGCGACCTTCCCGTCCCGGACAGCCAGACCGAGCACGAGGTCAGGGTGGACCTGAAGCTCTACATCCCCTACATCATCACCGACCACGGCGTGCTGCACATCGAAGAGCACGACACCAAGACCATGAAGGTGGCACAGCGATGACCAGCCTCGGCACGCCGATCCAGGGCGTCACCCTTTACAGCTTCACCCGGGCCTTCCACTCCCGGCAGTACGATCTCGATGGCCTGATCCGCAAGGTGGCGGCCGAAGGCTTTGGCCCAGGGCTTGAAGTCATCGGATTCTCCAGCCTGCGCGGCTTCCCGGACCGGATCGACGACAACTTCGTTGGCCAGTTCCGTGATCTTGTCGCCGAGGTTGACCTGGTCCCCACCTCCCTCGCAGTCAACGTTGATACCGGTATCCGCCGCGACCGGCTCATGAACCATGACGAGCTTGTCGAATACATGCGCAAGCAGATCGAAGTAGCCGCCAGGCTCGGCTTCCCGATCGCCCGGGTGCAGATCTCTCTGACGCCGGACGCCATGGAAAGCCTGCTGCCCGTGGCCGAGAAGTACGGCGTCACCCTGGCCCTCGAAGTCCACGCTGACCAGCACGGCGCCCACGAACGTGTCCTGGCCCTGCGCGACCGCTACGAGAAACTCAATTCCCCCCTGCTCGGCTTCACCGCCGACTGGGGTGCCACCGTCACCGGCTTTGCGCCCTCCCTGCTGGAGGCCTACCGCCGGCGTGGAGCTTCGGAGGAACTTCTCGGACAGGTGGTTGACCTGTGGAATGGTTTCTACGTCGACGGACCGCCAAACACGCAAAAGGTTCACGGTGAACGCTTCGGTGCCTTCATCGGCCTGGCGGCCCGCAACGGCCGGCCCGATCTTGGCATTGACTTCGCCATCAACGGAACAGGACTTTTCGGTCCTGCACCGCTGGACACCTGGCTGGAGATCATGCCTTGGGTCCGCCACGTGCACGGCAAGTTCTTCGGCATCGACGAGACCGGCGAAGAGCCCTCGGTGCCGGTCCGGGGCCTTGTCCGGCAACTGGTCGAGAACGGCTACTCCGGCGCAATCTCCAGCGAATACGAAGGCTGGCACTGGAACAAATGGCAGGACCCGTTCGACATCATCCGCGGCGAGCAGGCCGTCCAGCGCTCTGCCGCGGCCAACGCCGGTTCGGCCATGGTCACTGACGCGTCGGAAGCGCGCCGCATCCTCAATAGCCATCTCGCCCAGCCCGTCCGCGGCTGACAACGAAGGAACCAGAAAATATGTCAGAAGGCATCGCAGGCTCGGGCATCGAGCTTGGCATTACCCTCTATTCGCTCACCTCCGAGTTCGCCGCCGGACTCTACACCCCTGAGACGCTGATCAAAGCTGTTGCAGATGAAGGCCTCGGCCCGGGGGTTGAGTTCAACATCGCGCAGATGCTGCGCACCTACCCCGACGTCGACGATGACTTCGTCCGCCTGTGGCGCGACAGCATGGACCGCTACGGCCTGACCCCCAGCGCAGTTGGCACCAACCTGGACATGGGCCGCCGCAAGGACCGGGACATGACACCCGATGAAGAGTACGACTTCTTCGCCGCGCAGCTGCACACGGCTAACAAGCTTGGTTTCCACCGCGTGGTGATCCGGTCCGCGGGCAAGGAATTGCTCCGCCGGCTGCTTCCCCTGGCCGAGAAGTACGATCAGAAGCTCGGCTACGAAATTCACGCGCCGCAGGGCCCGAACGATCCCAAGATCCTGCAGATCCGCGAGATGTACGAGGAACTGGGAAGCGACCGGCTCGGT
The DNA here is from genome assembly GCF_029504395.1 of Arthrobacter sp. ES3-54. Lineage (GTDB taxonomy): Bacteria > Actinomycetota > Actinomycetes > Actinomycetales > Micrococcaceae > Arthrobacter. The sequence continues at coordinate 69,423 of NZ_JAQFIF010000015.1, read as the reverse complement.
TTCACCGCAGACTTCAGTTCGACGATGCACAGCCTTTCCCCGACCCTCTTCCGCACGTTGACGCAAATGGGGCTGCCGGAGGAGCACTTCGCCGTCATGCAGGAGATCTGGCGCAAACCGTCGCCCATGCATGAGCGCAACCAGGAGTTCGAGGACTACCTAAGTGCCAACAACTTTGATCCAGCCCGCCTGGGCCCGTTCACCCGGCTGGCCTTCAACATGCATGGACTGGTTCCGCCGGAGGAGTGGCTGGATATCATGCCGCAGATCTTCCATGTCCACGCAAAGTTCTACGACATCGACGAACACGGCAACGAACCCGCGATGGACATTCCCCGCATTGTGCGCCAGTTCGTCCAGGGCGGCTACCAGGGCTACCTGTCCAGCGAGTGGGAGGGCCACGCGTTCGCCGACCTGGGCGAATCCGATCCGATCGACCTCGTCAAGAAGCAGCACACGCTGATGCGGCAGGCCATCGAAGATGCCGTTGATCCAAATGCACCCGACTCCCACGCGACCCTGGTCGAGACTGTTAAGTAAGGAAAGCCATGGCAACTCACAATTCCCTGTTCCAGGACACCGACGTCCGCAGGCACCCCGAGGGGATTGCCGTGTCGGTGCAGCTGCCCTGGTACCGCAGCCTCTGGCTGTCCGCCGTTGACGACGTCGTCGCAACCGTCAACGGCGTGGAGATTCCCAAAGAGTCCCTCCGCTTCGAACTGCAGGAAAAGTCCTACTCCATAGCTGAACTCCCGGAGCAATGGGAAACCCTGTGGTTCGTCGCAGACAAGCCTGACGTGATCATCCCGCTGGACCGCGTCCCCGATACCGGCGAGGAGATCGACGTCGAAGTCATCCTCACCTTGCGCCTGCTGTATATGCAGATCGCGCCGATGCGTTACGTGGGCAACCGCGTTGCCGTTGAACGAAAGGTGGTGCTCGCATGAAAACCTTGCGCGTGGCCATGATCGGCTATGGCTTCATGGGTGCTGCCCACTCCCAGGGCTGGCGGACGGCGCCGCGGGTGTTCGACCTGCCTGCTGAGCCGGAAATGGCGGTGGTTGTGGGCCGCAACGCTGAAGCGGTCGCTGCCGCTGCGGACAAGTGGGGCTGGGCAGAGTCCGCCACAGACTGGCGGGAGGTGATCGCCCGGGACGATATCGACGTCGTCGATATCGTCACTCCCGGCGACTCCCACGCCGAAATCGCGATCGCCGCGCTCGAAGCCGGGAAGCACGTTTTGTGCGAAAAACCGCTGGCCAACACGGAAGCGGAAGCGGAAGCGATGGCCGAGGCTGCGGAGCGGGCCGCGACCCGGGGCATCCGCGCAATGGTCGGCTTCACGTACCGCCGCGTTCCGGCCGTCACGTTCCTCCGCAACCTCATCGCCGAAGGCGCCGTCGGCACGATCAACCACGTGCGCGCATCCTACCGGCAGGACTGGCTCGTGGACCCGGAGATGCCGCTGGCCTGGCGTCTGCAGAAGGAACACGCTGGCTCTGGGGCGCTGGGGGACATTGGCGCCCACGCCATCGACCTGGCCCAGTTCGTCACCGGGCTGAAACTGGCGAAGGTGTCCGGCGTTATCGACACCATCGTGAAGGAGCGGCCGCTCCTGGATTCAGGTGCGGGTCTTTCCGGCACTGCCGGTGTCGGCAAGGGCCAGGTGACCGTGGACGATATCGCCATCTTCACGGGCCGCTTCGAATCCGGGGCGCTGGCGTCGTTCGAGGCCTCACGCTTTGCCACCGGTCGCAAGAACGCATTGGAGATCGAGGTTTCCGGGGACAAGGGGGCCCTGGCATTCGATTTGGAGGACCTCAACAGCGTTCAGTTCTACGACCGTACGGCACCTGCGGACCGCCAGGGCTTCCGGAAGATCCTGGTCACGGAAGCTGAGCATCCCTACGTTTCGGCGTGGTGGCCGGCAGGCCACATGCTCGGTTACGAGCACGGGTTCTCCCACCAGGTCAAGGACCTAGTGGAGGGCATCGTGGGCGGCACCGTCCCGCATTCGTCGTTCGCTGACGGGCTGAGGGTGCAGCGGGTGCTCGACGCCGTCGAGCGCAGTTCCGAGAATGATTCCGCCTGGACACGCGTCGCTTCCGGCGTCCCCGTGCAGGCCGTGTAGGAGGGGAAGTAGATGGCACGACCGATCACCTTGTTCACGGGCCAGTGGGCCGACCTGCCGTTCGAGGAAGTGGCCCGGCTCGCTGGCGAGTGGGGCTATGACGGGCTGGAAATCGCGTGCTGGGGGGACCATCTGGACCCCTGGCGCTGGGACGATGACGCCTATGTGCAGGGAAAACTGGACATCTTGGAACGCCATGGCCTCAAAGTTTGGACGATTTCCAACCACCTCAAGGGCCAGGCCGTCTGCGACGACCCCATCGATGAACGGCACCGCGGCATCCTGCCGGACGTTGTGTGGGGCGACGGCGATCCTGAAGGGGTCCGCCGTCGTGCCGTCGAGGAGCTGAAGAACACTGCGCGGCTCGCCGCCAAGCTCGGCGTGAAGACGGTGACCGGCTTTACGGGATCGTCCATCTGGAAGTACGTGGCGATGTTCCCGCCCGCCTCCGAAAAGATGGTCGACGCCGGCTACCAGGATTTTGCCGACCGGTGGAACCCCATCCTGGACGTCTTCGACGAGTGCGGCGTCCGGTTCGCCCACGAGGTGCACCCGTCAGAGATCGCCTACGACTACTGGACAACGCAGCGCGCCCTCGAGGCGATCGGGCACCGCGCGGCCTTTGGCCTGAACTGGGACCCGAGTCACATGGTGTGGCAGGACATCGACCCTGTGGGGTTCCTGTGGGACTTCAAGGACCGGATCTACCATGTGCACTGCAAGGACACGAAGAAGCGCCTGTCCAACGGGCGCAACGGCCGGCTCTCCTCCCATTTGCCCTGGGCTGATCCGCGCCGCGGCTGGGACTTCATCGCCACCGGCCACGGCGACGTGCCGTGGGAGGATGCGTTCCGGATGCTGAACGCCATCGACTACCGCGGGCCGCTGTCCGTGGAGTGGGAGGACGCCGGAATGGACCGGCTGGATGGCGCCCCCGAGGCGCTTACGTTCGTGCGCAGGCTCTCCGGCTATGAACCCTCGGCAGCAGCTTTCGACGCCGCTTTCAGCACGAAGTAATTCGCATACAAGAAAGGCCGGCCCCGCGGGGCCGGCCTTTCCTGTGCCATGAGCTTCTTGTATCCGGTCAGAGGCCAGCCCGGGCAGCCCGGGCCGCTGGTGCCGGCTCGACCAATGCTGGCTCTGCGAGGGCTGCCCCCGCCAGGGCCAGGTGACTCCGCGTCATCTCCGTTGGGTCGTCCTGCAGCCACTCGTGGCCGCCCCACTCGCTAGTCAGCGTGCCGTTGAAACCACTCCTGCCGAGCAGGCTGCCGAGGTCATGCAGCGGCTGCGAAACCCGGCCGCCGTCGTCGTCCAGGTCCCAGAACTTCAGATGGAAGGCGCCCACCAGGGGGAGGATGCCCTGCAGGTCTGCGGCGTCACTGCGGCCGAAGCGGATGAGCAGGTTCATAAAGAGGGTGTGGATGCGCGGCGGAACCTTCCCTGCGCGGAGCAGGGCGGTGACGGCATCGAGGGTGGCGGGATCGCGCCAGTCATTCTCCAGGCGCGCCAGAAGGTCGGAAGGAACGCCGCCCTGCCGCAACTCATGAAGGTAGGTGACGGGAAGGGCCGGCATGAGCATGCTGATGTCAACGAGTACCCGCACGTGGTCATCTGCCAGCCTGGCTATCGCATCCAGGGCTGGTGCCACCGAAGGGTTGTTTGGAGTCTGCTGCCCTTGGATTTCTTCGTACAGCACCAGATCGAATTCATGCAGCAGCGGCTGCAGCAGCGTGAGCAGTTCCGTGCCCGCCTGTCCGATCGGTAACCGGATCCCGCGGGCACCCACTCGGCTGGCGGCGCTGAGTTGGGGGACCAGGAAGTCCAAGCGCTCCTGCAACGAGCGGCGGTCGGTTGGTGACATGAAGTCGTCGAGGCTGGCGCCAACGATGCTGACGCGTCCCCCTCTTGCCGCCAGCGAATCCCGCAGTTCGTCTACCTCGGCGTCTTGGGGAGCGGGGAAGGACCGCCACAGCAGCCCAGGTTCGAGCTCTATTGTCTTCGTCACGGAATCCGCGATGCCACTCACAACGTCCAGGGCAGTCCGCCGCGCTGCCGTGATCTCCGGAGTCCAGTTGAAGGAGCTGGCGCAGAGGGTCCAGTTGTCAGGAAGTGCGGGGGCCATGTGTTGCCTTCCCATTTATGCTTGTTAATGACAAACTTATGTCACTTTTAGGATAAAGGATGAAGCTATGTTGCAAACCGCTTTGCGCGAAGATGCACTGACGGCCACGCCGGGAGGCTTTGAACTCCGGCTCGGCCTGCCATGGATCCGCTCAATGCCCCTTTCCAGCGTGGCTGAGCTCGCAGTTGAGGTCGATGGCGTTCCGGTGGCGGCAGGGGAGTTGGCGGTGGTGCTGGGGGCCCGGTGTGTGCGGGCGGGTACGTTGCAGGCGGAGTCCGGGTGGTGGTTCGTGCAGGACAGGCTGGTCTTGGCCGGCCGGCGCGAGCTTTCCCGCGGGACGCACGCCGTCGCCGTCGACTTCCAGCTTCTGGTGCCCTACCTCCAGGCGCATCCCGGTTCGCCGCTAGCCCTGCCGTTCCATCTGGAGGCCCGGCTGGAGCTTGACCGGGCACCGGTGCCCAGCGTCTCCCGCGACGTGGCCTGAGCGGCTATGCGCAGGCCACGCAGTGGACTCTAAGCGGGAACAGCGGCCCGTTCCGGTGAGGGCCTGCCGTCAGCAAACCAGCGCGGGAAGGTGACATCGAACAGCTGCTCGCGGGCCAGCTCAGCTCCTCCGCGCAGGGGTTCGCGCTCGTCGTTTACGGACAAGGTGATGGTGAGGTCGCGGGTGGCGAGCGGCAGGGACAGTTCGTAGACCCGCTGGCGCACTTCGGCCAGGAATACCTCGCCGGCCGATCCCATGGCCCCGCCGATGACGATGATTCCGGGGTTGAACATGTTCACCAGGGCTGAGATGGTCTCACCCGCTACCCGGGCCGACTTTTGAATCAGTGTGATGGCCAGCGGGTCCCCGGCCTGGGCTGCGAGGGTGATTTCCTCGAGGGTCAGTGTCCCCTTTTTTACCAGCGGAGCCAGGGAGCTGTTGGTGCCTTCCGTGACGGCCTGTTCCGCGTCCCTGACCAGGGCCCAACCGCTGGCCACCGCTTCGAGACAGCCGATCTTGCCGCAGCGGCATTGCGCCTGGGAGTCGGAAACCCGGACATGGCCGATATCGCCGGCCGCGCCGTTGGCACCGCGGTGGATCCTGCCCTGGGACAGCAGGCCGGCGCCGATTCCCGAACCGATCTTGCAATAGATGAGGTTCGCAAGGGATTCGCGACGGCGGGCGCGCTCACCAAGGGCAAGCAGGTTGACGTCGTTATCCACCCACACCGGTGCGTTAAAGCGGTCCTCGAAAGGCGTGCGGACATCGAATCCATTCCACCCGGGCATGATCGGAGGTGCCACCGGTTGTCCCGTGGCGAAGTCAACCGGGCCGGGGAGGCCCACCACCACACCCCAGACGGGCACTTCGTGATTCTTTTTCAGCACGTCATCAACGAGGGCCATCACTGCGTCAATGGTCTTCTCCGGTCCCTGGGCGATATCCCAGGTGCGGTGCGTGTGTTCTAGGATGTCGCCGTCAAGCGCAGTGACGCCAACCCTTATATGAGCGGCTCCGAGGGCGCATATCACGATCCGTCCCTGCTCCGCGCGGAAGCGCAGAGTCCGGGGCGCGCGGCCCCCGGAGGAGGCGCCGAATTCTCCATCCCCGAGGAAACCGATCTCAATGGCCTGGTCCACACGCTGGCTGACAACACCCCTGCCCAGCCCAGTGACCTTGCCGATTTCAGGGCGCGTTGTTGCCTCGCCCGTTCGCACCAGGTTGACGATCCTCAGCAGGCTCGTCACTTCATCCGTTTGTGCTCCAAAGCGGAGTGTGGACTCTGTCGTCATGATCACAATTCTCACACATAGCAGGGGACTAAGGTGGGGTTGAAAGCGACTATAGCCAGATATTTCCGTACTTATGAACAATAAGGACAAAAGAGGGGGAGGCAATGATGCCTTGGAATGTAGGACTTCTTGGAGCCGGGCCGGGCGTCGCGGCCCTGCATCTGCCGGTGCTGGGGCGGCTGGCGGAGCTGTTCAAGGTGGTGCACATTGCCGATGCGGGAAGTGGGCGCGCCCAGGGCCTGGCCGAAAGGCTTGATGCCCGGTGGTCGGTGGGGGAGGCGGACCTGCTTGCGGACCCGGCTGTCCATCTGGCGGCCATATGCAGCCCGCCCGCTGAACATGCCCGCCAAATCCTGGCGGCTGTAGCCGCGGGGAAGCCCGCCATCTTTTGCGAGAAGCCGTTGGCCACCAGCAGGGAAGAAGCCGATGAAGTCATCTCTGCCTGCCGGGTCGCAGGAACGGTTCTTCTGGTGGGGACGAACCACCTGTTTGACGCCGCGTGGGGACGGGCCAAGCATCATCTTGTGGCCCTCGCGGGCCGGGTACAGGCGATCTCCGTGACGCTGGCGCTCCCGCCGAATGACAGGTACCACCGGCTGGTCGCCGAGGGTGGCCCTTTCCAGGCCGTCCGGCGGGGACGCCTGGACCTCGACAGTCCTGCGGTTGCGGCCAGCGTCCTGCGGCAGCTGCTGACCGGTCTTGCGATCCATGATCTTCCGGCCGTGAGGGACATCGCGCCAGGCATCGACGAGGTTGTCTACGCGCGGGTCGCTCCGCCAATCGGCTACCTTGTGGGGTATCGGGCCGGCGGAATCCTGGTCCAGTTGGCGCTTACCATGCTTCCGGAAGGACCGGATGCCCTCTGGAGGATGAGTATCGCCACCTCCCACGACCGCATCGAGGTGAATTTCCCGCCCGCCTTTGTCCATGCCGGAAGCGCGGCCACCCGAGTGCGAAGCGCGGACGGGCAGTGGACGGAGTACAGGCGGGATCCGGAAGACGGCTATATGGCTGAGTGGCGCCTGCTTGCCTCACTCCTTGAAGGCGGGGCCCCTGTGGAGTACGACGAACTGCTGGCTGACTCGCATTTTGCAATCGACCTGGCCGATGCTGCCGCAGCGAAAGTTCTTGAAGGGGTGTCGCAGTGAGTTCAGCAGATCTAGGGCGCGGCATCTTCACGGCGTTACCTTCCTATGTCGCGGCTGTCGCCGAGCTTCCCGTCAGTGCTGCACTCACCGATGACGTAAGTGGGGCGGTGGCTGTGGTGCCTGGATCCGGCGATTGGTGGCAGGGCATGCTGGCCGCCCGGGCCGGGGGAGCGGCGGCAGTGGTGATTGCGGACCCTGCTGTGCTCCCGCAGAAAGGAATCGGAGCCTACCCATGGCCCGGTGACATCCCGGTCATCGTTGAGCGCCCGCGCCTGCGCCCCGATGTTGTTGCCGATGCGGTCCGGGCAAGACGAGACAGCCCTGCCCGGATCATCACCGTCGAGTGTGCTGCCCCCGCGGCAGGCCTTGAAGCGGTAATCCGCGACGGCTTGGGCTGGGCGCGGTCCCTGGTCCAGGGCCCGTTGACGCTCCCGGTGTGCATTGCCACGGCGCAAGCCAGGATTGCTCTGCTGGATTCAGGGGGATCTGCCGGCGGGGCAATACCCGTCACCCTTGGGGCGACGGCGGCGGCGGGCCTTCATGCCGGCGGACTGCTCCAGGTGCTGGCCCTCGGCGAGGTGCGCACCGAAGTCACCGTGGACCAGCCGGCCGGGCTGACGCGGCTGGAGACGTCAACTGAGCACGGGACACTCAGGGCTCCGGAGCGCTATGAATCATCACCCCGCCTGGCGCTGCGCCGGGCCATCGAGGCGCGTTCTTCGGGTCAGCCTGGAACGGAACTGGAGGAGCTGCTCGAGGACATGATCCTCACGCGCGCCTTGCTTGCTGCATGAGGGGGTGCCCGCCATGGACGTCTAATCCACGCATTCTTTTGTTGTTTTCCAACTAAAGTGGGGTAGTATGGGTAACGGCGCCGGGGTTCCTTCCGAACCCGTTCTCCGTCGTGATGGCGCGCCGGAGGCACAACACGTCGCGTCGACGGCCCGATCGTTCGGGTAGATCACTATGCCACTTTCACCTTTGAGACTCCGTCTCCTTGTTATCTCCCTGCTCACGGTTTCCTTCCTCGGCGCCCTGGACCACACCGTGGTGTCCACGTCCCTGGCCACGGTTGCGGGTGAGCTGGGCGCTCTGAAGCTCATGAGCTGGGTTGTTGTGGGGTACACCCTCGCGAGCACAGTGCTACTGCCGGTGCTCGGCAAACTAGGTGATGTCCTGGGAGCCCGCCGGATCTTCCTCGGTTCGCTGGTGATGTTCCTGGCTGCCTCCCTGGCCTGCGGGTTCTCCCAGGACATGGCATGGCTTATCGCCGCGCGCGTCCTGCAGGGGATGAGCTCCGCGGGCCTGCAGCTAATGTCGCAGACCATCATCGCCAGGGTCACCTCGCAGCGGGAACGTCCGCGCTACATGGCCATCATTGGCGCAGCTTTCCCCATCGCGGTCCTGGTTGGCCCCGTTCTCGGTGGCGCCATCACCGATTACTGGGGCTGGCAGTGGGTTTTCTGGATCAACATCCCGGTGGGCGCTGCAGCCCTGGCCCTTGCCCTGGTTGCCGTTCCCCACTTGGAGCCTGGCCCCATGCCCCGCCACTTCGACGTTGCCGGGGCAGCTGTTTTTACCGCTGCACTGGTGGCCCTTGTCCTCGCCGCCACCTGGGCCGCAGAACGGAGCGCAGGCCCTGCCACCGCTGCCGCGCTCGCGGTCAGCATTCTGGGCTTTGTTGCCTTCTACTTTGTTGAGCGCCGCGCACCCGAACCCATCGTCCCCCTGCATTTCTTCGCCAACCGGACCATCGCGGCAGGCACCGCACTCTCGGCGATTATCGGCGTCGGCCTCTTCTCCATCACCGCCTATTTGCCCACGTACTTCCAAATGGCGTACCAGACAACCGCCACCGTGTCCGGGCTCGTGCCCATCGCAACCGTGTTCGGCATGCTGACCAGCAACCTGCTCACCGGATGGCTGGCCAGCCGGACAGGGCGGTACCGGATCTTCCCCATCCTGGGAACATCGTTGGGGGCCGCCGGACTTTTTGTGATGGCGATGCTGCCCGCCGGGCTTCCGCTATGGGTTCCCATGATCGTTATGGCCGCTGTTGGGATGGGCACCGGCGCGTTCATGAGCCTGATCGTCGCAGTGGTCCAGGGAGCTGCTCCGGCCAGCCAGACCGGCACCATCACCGCGACCATCAACCTGGTGCGGCAGGTGGGGTCAACAGTGGCGACGGCGATTATCGGCGGGGTGATCGGCTTCGGCGTGGCGGCCCTTTTGCCGGCGGGCCTGGACGCTTCCACCCTGACCCCGAAGCTGGTCCAAGGGGCCGCGCCGGCAGTCCAGGCCAGCGTGGCTCAGATCTACGGCTCAGTCTTCACACCCATCTTTATTGCCTTGGCGGCCACGTACGCCGTGGGAATCGTCGCGGCGGTTCTGCTTCCGCACGGGCGCCTCTCTGACGAACCCGTTCTCGCTTCGCAAACAACTTCCGAATCCCTTTCGGCCTGATTTCAAAGGAGACATCATGTCCAACCCAACTATCGCCATCGTCGGCAGCGGGCCCATCGGCTCCACCTATGCGCGGGTGCTCCTCGAGCAGGTCCCGAACGCCCGGGTGGTGATGTTCGAAGCCGGACCGCGGCTTACGGAGGTTCCCGGCGAAAGCGTCCGCAATATCCCCGACCCAGCCGAGAAGGCGCGTGCGCGCGAGATGTCGCAGGGGCCGCAGGCCGGTGCCTATCGGGAGTCGCTCGGCATCCCCGCAGCCACCGTAACCGAGGGCATGTTCACCGCCCGTCAAGGCACCCACCTTCTGGACTTCGGCGGCGCAGGCTCCGCCCACGCGTCATCCTTCCCGGCCGCGGCTGCGGCCACCAACGTGGGTGGCCAAGGTGCGCACTGGACCTGCGCGACGCCGTCGCCCGCCTTCAGTGAAAAGATCCCCTTCATAGCGGGCGACGAATGGGAAAGGCTGATTGAGGACGCGAAGCAGCTGCTGCACGTCCACAGCGCAGCGTTTGCCGACTCCGCCGTTGGTGAGGCCATTCGGACCCTCCTCGATGAAGAGTTCGGCGCGGAGCTGCCGGATGGGTACGGCGTGGGCACCCTTCCGGTTGCCGGGGACCCGCAGCCCGACGGGTCCGTGCGCTGGGCGGGGGCCGACGTCGTCCTCGGACCGCTGATCGATAAGGACAGCCTGGTCTCGAAGCAGTTCGAACTCCGTGACCTCACCCTGGTCCGCCGCGTGGAACTGGACGGACACCGGGTCACCGGTGTCACCGCCGAGGACCTCCGCACCGGGGAGAAGTCATTCGTGGCAGCGGACATCGTTGTGGTGGCCGGGGATGCCTTCCGCTCCCCGCAGCTCCTCTGGGCATCCGGCGTGCGGCCGAAGGCGCTGGGTCACTACCTGACCGAGCATCCCGTGGTCATCTCCACGGTGGCGCTGGACGCCGAAAAGATGGGGCGGTACGCCACCGAAGAGGACCTCAAGGCCGAGCTGGCCCGGCGCGCACTGAACCCGGCAGACCCCGTCGCGGCGGTCAACCGCATCCCGTTCTCAGAGCCGGAGCACCCCTTCTCCGTCCAGGTGATGTACACCGAGACCACGCCGTTCCCGATGGAGCCGGGAACCCCGTACTCCGAGAACCGCTGGGGCTACGTCAACATGGGCTACGGCATGCGCAAGCACCCGCGCTACGAGGATGCCGTCATCTTCGACGACAATGAGCCGGACTACAGGGGATTCCCCAACATGACCATCGAGTACGCGCTCACCGAGCGGGAAAACGCGGAAATCGCCGAGGCAACCGAGCGGCTGCGGCGTGCCGGCAAGGCCCTTGGCGCCTTCGTTGCCGAGCCCCGGCTCATGCCGAACGGCTCGAGCCTGCACTACCAGGGCACCATGCGCATGGGTGAAACCGACGACGGCAGCTCGGTGGCGGACCCGTGGTCGCGCGTGTGGGGCTACGACAATCTGGTAGTGGGCGGAAATGCGCTCATTCCGACGGCAACGGCCATGAATCCCACGCTGATGAGCGTGGCCATCGCGGTCCGCGGTGCCCGGAAGGTTGCTGAGAAGCTTGGTTCGGAGGGCGCCTAGGTCAGCTGCTCGTTGGGGCTCGGACGGCCGCCAGCTGTGGCTGGGCTGACCTCGAGGCACGGATAACCTGTGGGTATGAAGAACCTGGACCTCAACCTGCTGCCCCAGCTGCAGGTCCTGCTGGAACTGCGGAACATCTCCCGGGCAGCCGAGAGGCTCCAGCTCAGCCAGCCAGCCACCAGCGCCGCCATGGCCAGGCTCCGGCGCCATTTCGACGACGAACTCCTGGTGCGGAACGGCCGCACCTATGACCTCACGCCCTTCGCACAGTCCCTGGTCCCGCTGGTTGATGAAGCCATGCTTCACATCCAGCGGGCCACGCGCGTACGGTCCGGCTTCGACGCCGCCACGAGCGAGCGGGAATTCATCATCGCAGCCTCGGACTACGCGGCGGCGCTGATCGTGGGGCCGCTGCGGGGGATCCTGCGCGAGGAGGCCCCCGGGGTGTCGGTGGATTTCGTTCCCACAGCCAAGTCCGGGATCCAGGGCCAGATGGCTGACTACTCAAAAATCGACCTGCTCGTCGGGCCCACGGGGTACCAGATGCAGGGAGCCAGCAAGCAGCTGTTCCGGGACAGCTTCGTTGCTGTGGCTGACACCGGAAATCCCCTGCTCCAGCAGCCCCGGCTCACTGTGGAGGACCTGGCCACTGTTCCCCACGCCGTCGGCTATTTCGGTGAGGGAATCAGCACCCCAGCGGACAAGCTGTTCGAATCGCGAGGTATTCAGCGCCGCGTGGCGGCTGTGGTGGCCGGGTTCCTGTCCCTGCCACTCCTGGTGGAAGGGACAGACCTCGTGGCGCTCGTCCCCGGGATGCTGGCAGCACGGGCTCAACGCGGCGCGGACATCGTTGTGCTGGGGTTCTCCGAAGGCGCTGAAGCATCCCTCGTGGAAGCGATGTACTGGCACCCGTCCCAGGCAGAGGACCCTGCCAGCGTCTGGCTGCGTTCTGTGGTCCAGCGGGCCTGTTCGCGGCTGCACGAACTTTTCCCCGTCACCGCCCACCCCGTGACTATCCACGCGGCGGATACCACCTAGAGCCAAAGCGCCGTTCCCCGTCCGGGCCATTCCTGCGAGAGTCGAAGGAACGCACTTTCGAAGGGACCCCTATGCCTGTCTCCAGCCAGCGCTTGGCCGGCAAAACCGCCGTCATCACCGGAACGGCCAGCGGCCAGGGCAGGGCGGCGGCGCTCGCCTTCGCCGAGGCGGGCGCCGTGGTGGTGGGCTGCGACATGGACGACGACGGCGCCGCGGCCACCGTCCACAAGGTCACCGCAGCCGGGGGCCGGATGAGCAGCAGCCGGGTTGACCTCACCGACGAGACCGCTGTGGCGGCATGGGCGCAGGACGTAGCCGCAAACCAGGGCCCGGTTCACATCCTCTATGCCAACGCGGCGGTCACCCGCTTCGCCCCGGTGGAGCAGCTCACGTTTGCCGACTGGAAGTGGAATGTTGAACACGAGATGGATGTGGTCTTCCTGCCGGTCAAATACTTCTGGCCACAACTGATCCAAGTGCGGGACGCCGCCGTCGTGCTGGTGGGATCCACGGCGGGAGTTACCGGTTCCATGACCAACGGCCGGCTTGCCCACACTGCCGCGAAGGGAGCCGTGGTGGCCATGACTAAGCAGCTCGCGGCCGAAGGAGCTCCCTATGGACTGCGCGTTAACGCTGTCAGCCCCGGAATGATCCGCACCGCCGCCACCGAGGGCAACCTCCTGGCCGCCGACCACCCCATGCGGTCCATCGCCGGCAGCATCCCGCTGGGCCGGATCGGCACGCCGGAAGAAGTGGCCAAATGCGCTCTGTTCCTTGCCTCCGACGAAGCGTCATACGTGACGGGCGCCAACCTGATGGTCGACGGCGGCTGGTCGGCGGTGCTGCCGGGCTAGTTGGAATCGTGCGCCACGTCAGCGCATGGCGTCGGAGACAGATTTTGCTCCGCCGTGGCCTGACTGGCCGCCGTCCACCGGGATCTCGGCACCGGTCACAAATGAAGAGAGCGGGCTGAGGAGGAACAACACGACGCCGGCCACCTCCTCCACGCTTCCAGTGCGCCCCAGCGGGATCTCGGCCATGGTCGCCTGCCTGAATTCGGGCTTAGCGCTCGCCGTCATGGGCGTTTCGATGAAGCCCGGATGGACAGTATTAACGCGGATCCCCCGCGGGCCGAGTTCCATGGCTGCCACCTGCGAGAGTCCCCGCAACGCCCACTTGCTGGCGGTGTAGGCCACCGGATAGTGCGCGGTCAGGCCTGCGACGGAACCGACATTGACGATGGATGCGGCACTGCCCAGCAGGGGTGAGAGCGCCTGGATCCCCAGCAGGCTTCCGGCGACATTGACTTCATAGACGCGCTGAAGGTCAGCTATGGAGGCATCCAGCAACCGGCTGCGCTGGGTGATGCCTGCATTGTTGACCAGCCCGTCCACCTGCCACCCATGGGACTCGATCCAGGAAGCTAGATCTGCCCAGCCGGAAGCATCGGCGACATCAAGCTGCCGGTACACCAGCGCGCCGGCGGAACTCGAGGGCACAGCAGCCAACTCAGCAGGCACGTCCGCCGACAGGTCTGTGGCGATGACACGGGCCCCGGACTCCACCAGCATGCGCGCCTCGGCAGCGCCCTGGCCCTGGCCCGCGCCCGTGACCACCACAGTCCGGCCACCGAGCTGAAGGGAAACCACGTTAGATACCGGAAGTAACCGTAGAGGCAACCCGGTTGCGCGGACGGGGCCGGGCAGGCACCCGGGTCACGGCTTCGCGCCGGGCGCCTACCGTGTTCTCGATGCTGCCGATGCCTTCCACCGTCATGCGGACCACGTCGCCGGTTTTAAGCGGCGGGGGAGTCTTTGAACCGTTCCGCCCCCGGAGCTCCGCGAGGCAGCCACTGCCGCAGGTGCCGGAGCCCAGCACATCGCCGGGCCGCACCACGGAGTCCTGCGAGGCGTAGGCGACGAGCTCGGCGAACGGCCAGCCCATGTTGGACAGCAGGTCCTGCCCGATAGCTTTCCCGTTGACTTCCACGGCCATGGAGATCGGCAGGAACCCTTCGGCGTCGTGCAGGTCCTCGAACTCATCCGCGGTGACAATCCAGGGTCCCAGCGTGTTCGCGAAGTCCTTGCCCTTGCACGGCCCCAGGCTGACTTTCATCTCCCGGCGCTGCAGGTCTCGCGCCGACCAGTCGTTGAGGACTGTGTAACCGAAAATGTGCCGGTGCGCCTCCGACGCTGTCAGGTTGCGGCCGTCACTTCCGGGAACGCGTCCGACTACGGCGGCGACTTCCGCTTCAAAGTCCAGGTCCTCGCAGCCCGCCGGAATACCAATCACCTCGCCGGTACCGGTCACCGTATGCGGGTTGGTGAAGTAAAAGGTGGGCGCCTCGTACCATTCAGGCACTACGCCGGCCACGCCATCGATGCTCTTCCGCACGCCTTCGACGTGTTCCTCGAACGCGACAAAGTCCCGGATGGTGGTGGGCGCCAGTGGGGCGAGCAGCTGCACGGCCGCCAGCGGAACGGCCGGGCCAGAACCGATGGTCCGGCGGGCAACACCCAGCGTTTCTTCGAGCCCGGCGTCCAAGAGCATCTGGACCGTCTGGCCTGCGGGGAGGGCGTAGCAGTTACCGCCGTCAACGAAGCCGGACTGCGTCCCGCCGTCATCATTCCAACGAGCAATCTTGACCATAAAAACGTCCTTAGGCTGTGCGGGGGGCAGTGAGGATGGAAGCGGGGGTGATGCCAAGGGCAGCAGCGTTGCCGGACAGCACCCTGGCTTCGTCCTCCGCCGGAAGCCGCGCCTCGATCACCTCTGCCGCGGGGCGGTCGGAGCCCATGTCGAACGGGTAGTCTGAGCCCAGCAGGACCTGCTCTGGGCCCGCCGCAGCCACAAGTGCCCGCAGCTCAGCCGGGTTATGGACCAACGAGTCGAAGTACAGCATCTTCAGGTACGACGAAGGCGGCTCAGCACAGCCGCGTGCCTCGGGCCGCACCTTCCAGGCATGGTCGGAGCGCCCTATCGTCGTGGGAAGATACCCGCCGCCATGCGCGGCGAGGACTTTCAGGTCGGGGTGCCGGTCCAGGATCCCGCTAAAGATCAGGTGGGAGAGAGCCACCGCGTTTTCCGCGGGCTGGGAGACGGTGTTGGCGAGGTAGAAGCGATCCAGCCGCTCGTCCAGCGAGCAGCCGAACGGGTGCAGGAACACCAGGGCGCCCAGTTCTTCCGCGCGGCGCCAGAACGGATCAAGGCGCGAATCCGAGAGCTCAACGGTGCTGTGCTCCGGATCGCCGGGAGTTGCGGCGAACGAACCGATCTCCACACCGAGCAACCCGCACTCTAGGACAGCATGGTCCAAGGCTTCCACCATCAGGGCGGGGTGTTGGAGCGGGACCAGGCCCAGACCGTTGAGGCGTTCCGGGGCGCGGTCCACGAACTCCCGCACGGCCAGGTTGGCGGCCTTGGCCACCTTCAGGGCCAGCTCTTCCGCGGCGAAATAGTAGAAGTGCGACGGCGACGGCGAGACCAGTTGCACGTCCACACCTTGGGCGTCCATGTCCGCAAGACGGCGGTCCAGGTCCGTCAGCTGCGGCCAGCGCTCCTTGATCATCTTTCCCGAAGCGGCCATCGACTCTGGTCCGTTGCGCCGGACTTCCAGGGCCTGTTGAGCGCCGAAGCCCTCGGGATCAGCTTCGGCCACCAATTGCTGCAGGGCCGGAAGCAGGATGTGGGCGTGGACGTCCACGGTAGGTTTTTCAGCAGGGCCGGTGCTCATGCGGGCTCCCTAACCAAGCTGGAGACTGAATGCATGAGGCCCGGCACGTTGGCGTCCCGGACGCCGTCGAGCATCCACTGGCCCAGCTGGACGGAGGCGTCGACCACTGCTTTTGCCCGGTCCAGGCGGCGGTCGGTGAACTCTTTCCAGAGTGTCTCGGTAATGTCGTCGGCGCCGATCAGGAGATCGGCCAGCACGGCTGCGTCTTCCATTGCCATGGCAGCACCTTGCGCAATGGTTGGCGGGCAGCTGTGGGCGGCGTCGCCGATGATGACGGTGCGGCCGCGGTTCCACGGCCCGTCAACCAGGTGGGTAGTGAACCACGTGTAGTTGATACGGGCGCTCTGGTCCAGATTGGCGCGGATCTCGTTCCATGGGCCGCCGTAGGCTGCGGCGAGTTCGGCCATAATGCGGGGGCCGTCCTCGTGCTTGCGCTCCTGGGCCCTTTCCACGAGGTATGCATAGATGGTGTCCGGGCCGGTGGGGCAGTAGCCGGCAATAAAGCAAGGCCCGCCGTAGGTCAGGTCGGTGCGGACCACGTCCTGCGGCCGTTCCACGAACGCGCGCCAGATGCCCATGCCCGTGGACTGGGGTTCAATATCGATGCCGATGGCCTTGCGCACAGCTGAGTGCAGGCCGTCGGCGCCGATCACGAGGTCGTAGCGGGCGGTGCCGCCGTCGGCGGTGCTCACGGTGACGGAATCGCCGTCGTCCGTTATTTCGGTGACCGTCTTGCCGTAGCTGATCCGTGCGCCTGCCTGCTCGGCACGCTCGCGGAGGATGGCGGTGAGGTCGGGGCGGTACATACCCAGGGTGGCTGGGAGGTCGTCACCGCCGGTCCGCATGTCATCCAACACGGCGATGACGGTGCCGGCGGGGTCCGGGGCGCGCAGGCCGAGGGTGCTGAACGCGTAGCCCTTCGCCTCGATTTGCTCCCAGACGCCAAGCTGGCGGAGGACCCGTAGGGCGTTCCCCTGCAATGTGATTCCAGAGCCAAGGGTCTGCGGGGCATCGGCCTTCTCCAGGATTTCAACCTGGATTCCGGCGTCGGCCAGCAGGATGGCGGCGGTCAGTCCCGCGGCTCCCGCCCCGACGATTCCGACGTTCTGTGCTGCTGCCATCGCTGACTCCTTTGTATTGACGGCGTAACTGATGATGGTTGTGGTGCTGTTGTACTGAAAGCTACCGGACGGTGATTACCGGAGGGCGATCGGGTTGACGGGCGATCCGACGGCGCCGGTAATGGGCAGGGGCGCCGCGGTGAGCAGGAAGTCGTACCTGCCGTCTGCCGCGCAGGCCTCCGCGAGGCCGTCCGGGTCCCACATTTCGCCGAGGAACAGCCCGAGGTTGGGGATGGCGATCTGGTGGAGGGGCTGGAAGGCGCCGTCGAACTCGTTGGGCCGGACCTCGAAACCCCAGGTGTCGGTGGCGATCCCGGCGATTTCGCTGTGGTGAAGCCAGGGCGCGGTGCTGAAGGACAGCCCGGGGGCCGCGCCGCCGGCGTAGTCGCCCCAGCCGTCGCGGCGCACCCGGGTGTACTGTCCGGTGCGGATCACCAGGATGTCGCCCCGGCCAACCTTTGAGCTGGGGCCCTGCAGGTCGATGGTCCGCTGGAGGTGCTCCGGGGTGATGGCGAAACCGTCCGGCAGCTCGCCGTCGGTCCTTCCCAGTTCGGGTCCGATGGCGCGGCCGACGTCCAGCAGGACGCCGCGGGTGACGATCTTGGCCGCAGCGGTTTCGATGCCGGTCACCAGGTCACCTTCAGAGGTGACCACGTCCCCTGCCGCCCGGCCGTTCCAGGCCTTGCCCTGGTCGAAGATATGGCCCAGACCGTCCCACTGGGTGGAGCACTGCAGCGGCATGGCAATGACGTCGTCCGCACCGCCGAAGCCGTGCGGGAAGCCCTGGTTGCCCCGTTCGGCGTCCACGCCGGTGTCGGTCATGGTGTGGACAGGATTGGTGCGCCGCCGCCAGCCCTTCTGCGGTCCGTTGGTGTCGAACGGCTGGGACAGCGAGAAGGCCTCGCCCGTCTTTACCAGGGCTGCTGCTTCAATGCGCTTGTCGGCGTCAATGAAGTTCAGGGTCCCAAGGACGTCGTCTTGGCCCCAGCGGCCCCAGTTGTTGTGGGATTCGGCCATGGCGCGGATGCTGCTGAGCGGATCGTCACGCCGGATGACCGGGGCATCAGTGGCTGATTCCCCGGTGCCGGTGGTGATTGGTGCTGTGTCCTGGCTGGTCACTGCTGGCTGCCTTCAGTTACAACTTCGTCCTTGCAGTGGATGAGCTGGGTGCCCAGTCCCGTGATGGCGCCTTCCATGACGTCGCCGTCCTGGAGCAGCCGTCCCCAGTGCTGGCCGTTCCCGGCCGGGCTGCCGGTGAGCACCAGGTCTCCCGGGCGCAGCGGCATGATCTGGGAGGCCTCGCTGACCAGCTTGGCGACACCGAAGATCATGTCTGAGGTGGACTCGTCCTGCATGGCCTTGCCGTTGAGCTTCAACGTCACCTGGACGTCCTGCGGGTCGCCGAAGAACTTGGCGGGCACCAGCAGCGGTCCGGTGGGCAGGAAGCCGGGGGCGTTCTTGGCGCGGTACCAGTCCGAGCCGATCGCCGGCATGTCCTTGCGGAACACGTACTCACGGGTTGTGATGTCGTTGACCATGGTGTAGCCGAAGACGTAGTCCAAGGCTTCCTCGGGGGTGACCCGGAACGCCGTCCTGCCGATCACCGCGGCCAGTTCCAGCTCCCAGTCGTGGGACTTGGAGTAGGCAGGCAGGGTGAGGTCGTCCGTGGCGGGCGCGATCGCCGTCGGGAGCCCGATGAAGAAGTACGGCGTTCCCTGGCCCGCGCGCTTGTCCATCATCGCGGCGGTCCTGTCCCGGACTTCGTCCTCGTCCTGGCCGGGTTCGCGGTGGGCTGCAGCGAGGTCGATGACGTGCTTGCGGTAGTTGGCACCGGTCTGAAGGACCTGGACAGGCTCTACCGGGGCGAGGACCTCGATGTCGGCCTTCGCCAGGCCGGTGTCCTCGCCTGCCGATGCGGCGATGGCATCCAGCTGGCTCTCGGTGGTGTCCCAGTGCTCGATCAGTGTATTGATCTCCTCATTCAGCGCCACGACGCGGTCGCCGACCAGCAGGCCCGCGCGGGCCTTGCTGTCACCGGTCTCCTGGAACCGGATGAGTGCATATTGTGTTTCGGCCATGGTGTCCTAGCCCCGTCCCTGCTTGGCGTAGGGGTTCAGGAGGGCTTCCTTCATCTCCGGGGACGCGCCTTCTTCCGTTGCGGTGAAGCCTTCGGCCGGGGGGAAGGATTCGGTCATGGAGTGCGGCATGGCGCCGTTCTTGTAGAAGTTGTTGGAGCCTTCGGAGGGCTTCCAGGTGTTGGCTTCCCAGTCCGGGACGTAGTTGCGGTATCCGCCGGAGTTGAGCTCGACGCGGAGGCCGGAGGGGTCGCGGAAATAGAGGAAGTTCTGCTCGCCCACGCCGTGGATGGAGGGGCCGTACTCCATCGGAGTGCCGTTTTCCATCATGACGTCCGCGGTGCGCAGCAGATCCTCGGTGGCGTCCACCCAGAAGGCGATGTGGTTGACGCGGCCGGCACGGCTGGAGGTGTCCAGGACGACGCCCAGGTCGTGGGACTTTTCGTTGGTGGTCAGCACGGAAAAGACGGTGATGGGTGCTTCGTCCAGGTCCACGAAGGCCATGACGCGGAAGCCCAGGGCCTCGTTGTACCACTTGGCGAAGCCACGGACATCAGAGCAGGCCACGGTGACGTGATCCAGGAACCGGGGCGCTGCGGCGTGGCTGCTGCGGCGCTCGGGACGGTCAGGGTATGTGGATTCAAAACCGGGCTCAGCCGCGAACTTCTCAACGTCATAGAAGAGGCGCATGTGGTGGCCGTAGGGGCCGGTGAATTCGTAGGCTTTGCCGTAGCCGTGGCCGCCGGCGGTCCAGGTGCCCTGGACACCGGTTGCTTCGAGGCGCTGGGCTGCGGCTTCCAGGGCAGCCTGGGAGTTGGCGCGCCAGGCCATCCGGCCCAGGGAAGCTTCCGGCCCTTCGGTGAGGACCAGGCTGTAGCGGTAGTAGTCACCCCAGCAGCGCAGGTAGACGTTGCCGTCCACCCGGTCGATGATGCGCATACCGAACTTTTCCTCGTAGAACCGTGCCGAGGCTTCGACGTCGGGGGTGGTGATCTCGAGGTGGGCAAGATGTGAGAGGGGAGTTTCCACGTTGAATTCCTTCTAAGTAACTGATTGCTTTGAGAGGGGTCGCTGCAGGTCTAGTAACCAGACTGAGGCAAAAGAGGTATTCGGTGAAGGGGTGTTTCCTGATGCCACCTATTTGTATGGCAGATAGCTGGCCTGGGTGGTCGATCCGCGCGCAATGCCGTACCCCGCTGCTCCGGCTTCTGAACCAGCGTCGGGTTCCTAGCCCGCCGCGGGCGCGGTGCGGGTGGTTGTGCCGAGGCCTGCGGGGTCGGCCAGGAATGGGGTAAACGCCAGCTCCGCGGCCCCGATCATCATCAGGTCAGAACCGAGTGCTGCACGGTATATCTTGACCTGCCCGGCGGGGCCGTCCATTGCCTGGGATAGCAGCACTCCGTCCACCGACTCCGGGGCGAGAGCGTACAGTGTTCCCAGGAAACCGTCCAGGACGATTGCCTCAGGGTTGAAAATGTTCACGGCATTGCGCAGGGCTATGTCCAGGAACATGAGCTGGCGTGCCACTTCGTCGTTCACCTCAGCACTGCTGCTGGTCGCCAGCGCCTTTTCGAGGTCGGCGGTGTCGCCGCGGCTCAGGCCGGCCAGTTCGAGGAGGCGGGACTGGGAGACTTCGGTTTCCAGGCAGCCGGTGGCGCCGCAGTGGCAGCTCTTTCCTCCGGAGCGGACAAAGGTATGGCCGATCTCCCCGGCGTAGCCGGAGGCACCCCTGAGCAATTGCCCGTCGGAGATAATTCCGCCGCCGATGCCGCTGGCGCCGCCATTGAGGTAGATCAGGTTCCCCTGCCCGGCACCGGCGCCGAAAATCAGCTCAGCTTCGGCGCCGAGGGAGGCGTCGTTCGCGGCCTGGCACGGATAGCCGGTGGCTTCGCTCAGCATTCGGGCGACCGGCTCGTTCCGCCAGCCCAGGTGCGGAGCGTGCCGGACTACGCCGTCGTCGCGGTTGACCAGGCCGGGCACGGCCATGCCAATGCCCGTGATCCGGTAGGACGTATCCAACTCGGAGCGCATCCCGGCGATAACAGCCGACGCGATATTCACCGCTTCGCGGGCGCTCGGTATCCGTTCAGTGTCGAAGCGGATCTTCTTTTGCACCTTCCCCCCGAGACTGACCAGGCCGATAGTGACGGCGTCGACCTCTGGGTTGACTGCCAACGCCGCGACCGACGGGCTCGGATGGACGTTCGGACTCGGCCTGCCGACCTGCCCCTCACCCGCGGGCGCCGTTTCATAGACCAGGCCCAAGGTAACGAGCTGTCCGATCAACGTCCCGACGGTGGAACGGTTCAGTCCCGTGTGCCGGGTCAGTTGGGCACGGCTGAGGACGCCGTGGTGATGGACGAGGGAGGTCAGCAGCGACAAATTGTTGCGGCGGGACGGATCCGGCTCCCTCGCCGCCGCGGAAGCAAGAGTACGTGGAGGCATCATCGTGACACTATCAGCGGCCGGCCACCGTGCAGCCAAGGAAGGCGTTGCGGAATTTCCCGTCCGAATCCATCCGGAGGTCTTGCGGTGCCGCCACAGTGCCCGGATGGGCTTGGTAGCTGAGGTTTTCCGTCCAATTGCGTTCGGTCACCATCTGATCAATCACGGTGGAATCCTTCCCTCAAGGGCCTCATTGCTTGATCTGCCGCTCAAATTGCTGTTATGCACAACTTAACAACCGCTCACCCGCAGCGCTAGAGCTTGGGCATCCATTTCGCACTTGGGGGGTTGACACCGCGGAAATTCATAATATGTTTGGGTCTAGAACAATTCTGCCTGGTTCCCCCGCATGCCGCACAACAGCAGCCACACCTACCTTCGGAGAATTCAATGGCGATTCAGCCCACCCGTGACGACAAGTTTTCCTTCGGTCTCTGGACGGTGGGCTGGGAGGCCCGGGACCAGTTCGGCTCCGCCACCCGCCCGCCGCTGGACACGGTCGAAGCCGTCAACAGGCTCAGCGACCTCGGCGCCTATGGCATCACCCTCCACGACAACGACCTCTTTCCCTTCGGCTGCTCCGCGGCTGACCGCCAGCGCGAAATCGACCGGCTTACCGGCGCGCTGAAGGCCACCGGCATGATCGTCCCGATGGTCACCACCAACCTATTCAGCCACCCCGTCTTCAAAGACGGCGGCTTCACCAGCAACGACCGCGGCGTTCGGCGCTTCGCCCTGCGCAAGGTGCTGGACAACATCGACCTCGCCGCCGAGCTCGGTGCCGAGACCTTCGTCATGTGGGGCGGCCGCGAAGGCAGCGAATACGACGCCGCCAAGGACATTCGCGGCGCCCTGGAACGCTACCGCGAGGCCGTGAACCTGCTCGGCGACTACGTCACGGACAAGGGCTACAACATCCGGTTCGCCATCGAGCCCAAGCCCAACGAACCCCGCGGCGACATTCTCCTTCCCACCCTGGGCCACGCCCTGGCCTTCATCGAAACGCTCGAACGCCCCGAACTGGTGGGCATCAATCCCGAAACCGGGCACGAGCAGATGGCCGGGTTGAACTTCACCCACGGGATCGCCCAGGCGCTATACCAGGGCAAGCTCTTCCACATCGACCTCAACGGCCAGCGCAGCATCAAGTTCGACCAGGACCTGGTGTTTGGCCACGGCGACCTGCAGAACGCGTTCTCCCTAGTGGACCTGCTCGAAAACGGCGGCCCCGACGGCGGCCCCGCCTACGACGGTCCGCGCCACTTCGACTACAAGCCCAGCCGCACCGAGGACATCGACGGTGTGTGGGACTCCGCGGCCGCCAACATGCAGACTTACCTGCTGCTCAAGGAGCGCGCCAAGGCTTTCCGTGCCGATCCCGAGGTTCAGGCGGCGCTGCAGGCCTCCCGTGTTGCGGAAATCAACGAGCCCACGCTCAACCCGGGCGAAGGGTACGAGCAGCTCCGCGCGGACCGCGCCTCCTATGAGGACTTCGACGCCGACGCTTACTTCGGCGGCAAGGGCTTCGGCTTCGTGAAGCTGCAGCAGCTCTTCATCGAGCACCTGCTCGGCGCCCGCTGATCCCGTGGCGGCTGCTCCCATGACACTCGTCGCCGGCGTCGACTCCTCCACCCAAAGCTGCAAGGTGGTGATCCTGGACGCCGGCACCGGCACCCTGGTCCGCGAGGGCCGGGCCGCCCACCCGGACGGCACGGAAGTTCACCTGGACCACTGGTGGCAGGCTTTGTCCGCAGCACTGGACGACGCCGGCGGACTGGCGGACGTCAGCGCGCTCTCGGTGGGGGGCCAGCAGCACGGCATGGTGCTGCTCGATCACGCCGGTGACGTGGTGCGGCCGGCCCTGCTGTGGAATGACACCCGATCGGCGGGGGCCGCCGCCGCACTGACCGACGAAGTGGGGGCGGAGGACTTTGCCCGAAGGACCGGGCTGGTCCCGGTGGCCTCCTTCACCATCACGAAGGTCCGCTGGGTCCGGGACCACGAGCCGGACCTGGCAGACCGGGTGGCGGCCGTCGCGCTGCCCCATGACTGGCTGACCTGGCGGCTCCGTGGTTACGGGCCGGCGGCCTCCAGCCCGCTGGGCCCGGACCTGGAACAGCTCACGACGGACCGCTCAGATGCCAGCGGAACGGGCTATTGGAGCCCCTCGGCCGGGGAGTACGACCTTGACCTGTTCAAGCTGGCCTTCGGCCGGGACGCCAGGGAAGCCACTGGGAACGCCGGGCCGGGGGAACCGGGAACCGTCGTCTTGCCCCGGGTTCTTGGCCCCGGCGACTCCGCCGGAGGGATCCACCCGGGCTGCTTCGGACCCGGCACAGCGGAGCTGGCCGGTTCTGCTGGATCTGGGCACAGGATCCTGCTCGGCGCCGGCGCCGGAGACAATGCGGCCGCCGCCTTGGGACTGGGGGCGCAGCCCGGAGACATGGTGGTGTCCGTGGGCACCAGCGGCACGGTGTTCTCGGTGGCGTCCCGTGCCGTCGCCGATCCCAGCGGAACGGTAGCAGGATTCGCGGACGCCAGCGGCGAGTACCTGCCCATCGCCGTCACGCTCAATGCCGCACGGGTGCTGAGCTCCGTGGCCGGCATCCTGGGTGTGGACTTCGACGAACTTGCGCGACTTGCCCTGGGCGCCGAACCCGGTGCCGGGGGCGTGGTGCTGGTGCCGTATTTCGAAGGTGAGCGCACGCCCAACCTGCCCCACGCCAAAGCCAGCTTCCACGGGCTCAGCATTGCCTCCAGCACCCGGAGCAACCTTGCCCGGGCAGCCATCGAAGGCATGCTGTGCGGCCTGTCCGGCGGGCTGGAGGCCCTGCGGGCGCAAGGCGGCGCGGCAACACGCCTGCTCCTGATCGGCGGTGCCGTGCAGAACCCGGCGGTCCAGGCAATCGCGGCCCAGGTCTTCGACCTGCCGGTCGTGGTCCCCAGCCCGGGCGAGTACGTGGCCAGGGGTGCGGCCGTCCAGGCGGCGTGGGCCAACCTCGGCAGCCGCCCGGATTGGCCTGTCGCGGTGGACGCCGCACCCGCCCCGGACTTCCACCGGGCCATTAGGCAAAA
Organism: Arthrobacter sp. ES3-54; assembly: GCF_029504395.1. Taxonomy (GTDB): domain Bacteria; phylum Actinomycetota; class Actinomycetes; order Actinomycetales; family Micrococcaceae; genus Arthrobacter. Next base: position 44,702 of record NZ_JAQFIF010000015.1, on the reverse strand, counting down.
CTACCTGCGGGCGAGCAGTCGCGTTGACCCCGGCAACTGAGCCGGAGCTCGTGAATGCCTTTGCTTCAACGCGGCAACGAAACAACGCGTCAACTCAACGACTGGTGGCCGAGAACGCCGGGCTGGACCTGGTCCCCGTGGCCGGCGACATCTCCCCGGAGGACACCGTGGCCGCCGTTGTCGGTGCCGCCGGCGGACGGGTCGACGCGCTGGCGTCCGAGGCAGGCAGCACCGGATCGAGGCCGCCCTCCGGCCCTACCGGGATAACGCCGGACGGCCTATCGTGGTCCCTGCCACAGCCCGAGGGAAAGGAACGACGATGTTCACCCTGCAAATTAGCTATCCGGTCCGGGATTACGAGGCTTTCAAGAAAGTGTTCGACACGGATCCCGCAGGCCGCGCCGCCTCGGGCGCCCGGTCTGTCCGCTTGTTCCGGGATACCGAGGACCAGAACAGCGTGGCCGTGCTCCTTGACTTCGACACCAAGGACGCCGCGACCGGCTTTCTGGAACAGTTGCGCAGGCAGGTGTGGGACAAACCCGAGGTGATAGGGCAGCTGATGACGGCAGCGCCAACAGCCAAAATTCTGGAGGAGGTGGCCCGCGAGGGCCAGGGCGCGGCTGACAGCTGAGAGCCGCAACTTCATGCTGTCCCAGGACGACGGCAGGAGTCCCGGCGTCGACTGATTCCATGTCCTCCCGCGGGCTGGATCATGCAGGGACTCCTTGCGTCGCAACACCGTGTCAGTCACAGACCCCGCGTCGCGGTCACCTTGGACCCTTCGACGCTGACCTCGTTCCGCGCCCCGTCCGCTGTTGGGGTCTTGAACTATGTTCGGACAAGGGAAAGGATCGGACTGCATTGCAGGCACAAAGGAAGGCGGATTTCTGAATGGCGGAAATGCCGCCAGCCACGGTGGAAGTGAGTAACGCGGTGGTCCAGCGCCTCGTCCGGGACCAGCGGCCCGACCTCGGCGATTGTCCGATAGCGCGGGTCGCGAACGGCTGGGACAACGCGACCTTCCGGCTCGGTGACGGCCTGGCCGTCCGGTTGCCGCGCAGGGCGGAGGCCGTTTCGCTGATACTTCATGAGCAGCGCTACCTTCCCGACATAGCTCGCCGCACCCCGGTTGCGGTTCCTGTCCCCGTCCATGCCGGCCGGCCGACGTCGGACTTTCCATGGCCGTGGAGCATCGTGCAGTGGGTCCCCGGAGCCGCTGCGGCCGACGTCGGGCCGGCAGGCCGCGGGACGGCGGCTAAAGGCCTGGCCGATTTCCTGCTGTCCCTTCACGTGGCCGCCGAAACCGACGTCCCGGTGAATCCTTTCCGAGGCGTGCCGCTGACAGACCGCGACGCTGTGCTGGTGGAACGGCTCGGGGACCACGAACGCTACCCGCAGGCAGCAGCGCTGAGAGCAGTGTGGGCGCAGACCTGTGCCGCCAAAGCCTGGGCCGGTCCGGCGATGATGCTCCACGGGGACCTCCACCCTGGCAACATCCTGCTGACGGACGACGGCTCCCTGGCCGGCGTCATCGATTTCGGCGACGTCGGGGCAGGGGACCCGGCTGTCGATCTTGCGGTGGGGTGGCTGATGTTCGACGCCGGCACTCGCCACCGCTTCAGGGGCGCCTTTGGCTCCGCAGTGGACGGGGACACCTGGATGAGGGCGCGCGGTTGGGCCCTCATCCTGTCCACCGCCATGCTGAGCAATTCCGACGATAATCCGCGGATGTTCGCCGTAGGGAAGTTCGGGATCAGGCAGATCCTGGATGACGGACTTAGCCTGCAACTCTGACGCCGGCGTTAAATGTCAGTGGCTCCTGAAATGCTGTGGATATGGACGGCAGAGCAGCTGCGGAGACATTGGAGGCCATGGAGGCCTCCCTTGTCAGGTTGGCTGCATTTGCCGGTCGCGGAGCCGGGAACGCGGCCTCGACTGACGCTGACCCACTTCGGGACGAAGCGGACGCGTGCCTGGACGGTATGGCCGAGGTGGCCAGCATGGAAGCCAGACTGGCCGCGCTGAAAGTGCACTTCGCCGCCGGATATGCCCGCGCTGCCGTCGCCATGGCGGCGCCAGCCGCCTCCCCGCAGGAGCGCACCGCCCAGGAAATGGCAATGACCGCAGAGGTGGCGTGTGCCCTGACTGTGAGTGAAAGATCGGCGGCGGCGCTCCTGGCGGAGTCAGCCAACCTGACCACTGGGTTGCCCCTGACGCTGTCCGCGCTGCAGGCAGCGAGCATTTCTTGGCAACACGCGCGGGTGATGTGTGATGAAACGTCCGGTCTGGAGCCCGCCGGGACGGCTGCCCTGGAGGCTCATTTCCTGGACCCCGAAGCTCCCTTTGCCGCGCGTGGTTGCGCCGCGGGGGAACTGGTGCCGGGCAGGTTCCGGGCCAAAGCGCGCAGATGGCGTGAGCTGCACCATCCCGTCAGCATCGAAACGCGCCACCGCAAGGGTGTGGAGGACCGCCGGCTGGAATATGTGCCGGACCGGGACGGCATGGCTTGGCTCTCGGCCTATGTGACTGCGGATGTGGCGGTGGCTGGATGGACCCGTGCCACGGAAGCGGCCCGTGCCCTGCAGGAGCCGAATGAATCCCGCACCCTGGCCCAGCTCCGTGCGGACGTCGCCACCGACTGGCTGCTGGCGGGGGTGGCGGAAGGAACTCCGTCACCCAAAGCGCAGGTCCTGGTGACCGTGCCGGTGCTGTCTCTTTTGGGCGCCGTGACGGAGCCCGCCACGCTGGACGGATATGGTCCCGTTCCGCCGAGCATCGCCCGCCGGCTTGTGGGGGATGGCGCCGGATCGTTCCTGCGTGTGCTGACCGATCCCCGCAGCGGAGCGCCGCTGGAGATCGGACGGACCAGCTACCGGGTTCCGAAGGCGATGCGCCAATGGTTGCGGCTTCGGGACGGCCGGTGCCCATTTCCCGGCTGCAATAACCATTCCCTGGATAACGAAGCGGATCATCTGTTGGCTTGGTCCGAGGGAGGCGGTACCGGCATCACCAACCTGGGCCAGCCCTGCCGGCGGCACCACCGACTCAGACACACCACAGCGTGGAGGCCGGTTGACGCGACCCGGGACCAGCCGCCCGGCTGGATCTCACCTGCGGGACGCTCCTATCCCAGCGAACAACAAGACTGGGAACCACCGCACTGGCCGCAGCACCTCGGCCACGCGGATGAAGGCTGGGAGTTGGAACCGCCCGACTGGCTCGACGAACTTGCCGGCGCCGTTGGACCCGGAGAGACCGGGCCGCCATTACCAGTGGATCCCTTTCCTGACTGGGCACTGTTCATCGCGGCGTAGGATCGGCGCTCCATGTTCCCCTCCCCGTCCAGTGAAAGGTTCGAAGGATGTGCCGGCTATTGGCCTGCGCCCCTGCCTCCGACGTGACCCTGAAAGGCCGGATCGGCCAGGACCAGCGCGATTCAGGCCACTGTCCCCACGCCCATCACAGCTCCGGTCAATCTCGACTCACCGGACGGGTTCGCCGGGTCTGCTTGCTGCGGCGATCATGCGATGCATGATGATGTGGTGGAAAGGCCGGATGATGTTGAAATAAAGCAGCCCCGTCCAGCGGCGGTAGCGGACGGCAGTGATGATCCGAAATCTGCGCTCGGTTCCGGTATCCGTCGGGTCTTCTTCGACGATTAAATGGCCGACCAGATGCGTGTCCTCGGCCGTGAGCACTATGAATGCGTCTTCCTTGCCGGCCGAAACAGTGAAGAAGGCGAGTCTGTCGCCAGGGCGGAAGCTGATCTCCTCCGGCCGGAGGGGGCGACCTGGACGGCTTGAAGGGTGCTCGATGCGCATTAGACGGGCAAGCCCTCCACGGGCGAGGAACAGGATCTTCAGCCAGGTGGGCTGCCACGAGAGAGCGTTGCTAATGCATTCACGCAGCGACAAGGATGCGTATGCGCACACTGCATCTAGATGGTGTGCTGGCTTTGTGAAGCGTTCAATTTCACGATGCATGGGTTCGAGCGTCATTGGCCCTCGCCAATGAAGGGCTCGCGATGAGGCAAGAGCGTGCGGAAGCTTCGGGCTTCGGTGGTCGCGCCGAGTTTGTCCGGATTTCGTACGAGGTAGATGCCCGTAACCTGTTCGTTGCTTGATTCAACAAGGGCCACAAGGTCAACCCTGTCTCCGCTGTAAATGATGAGGGCCGGCATCCCGTTCAAGGATGATGATTCAACCCGCAGATCAGGGAGCGGGGTTTTAGCGATGCCGGTGAGGAAGCGCACGATGTTGTCCGCGCCCATAACGGGTTTGCGGGCCGCTGTGACTTTTCCGCCCCCATCGGAGAGGAGGACGGCTCCCGGGGCGAGCACATCCATGAGGGACTGCATATCGCCCCCAAGTAGAGCCGTGAGGAACCGATCAGCGACCGCTCTCTGCCGTCGTGCATCCACCTCAAAGCGCGGTCGCCGCGCGCGCACGTGCGCCTTTGCCCTGCTTGCTATTTGACGGACGGCCGCCAGCGACTTGTCTGTGGCTTCGGCGATCTCCGCGTATGGGAAATCGAAAACCTCGCGGAGGACGAAAACTGCCCGCTCATCGGGGGACAGGGTCTCGAGCACCACGAGCATCGCAAAAGACAGTGATTCACTCAGTACAGCATTCTCAGCGACGTCCGGGGCCGTGACCACAGGCTCCGGGAGCCACGGACCAATGTAGTCTTCCCGGCGGCGTTGAGCTGCCCTAAGCGAGTTCAACGCTTGACGCGTCACGGTTTTGGCCAGGTAGGCTCGCGGATTTTGGACAGCTTCTGCATCAACACAGGACCATCTCAGAAAGCTCTCCTGAACGACGTCCTCGGCATCCGTAACTGTTCCAGTGATTTCGTAGGCAATGGTGAAAAGCAGGGAACGGTGTTCCTCGAAAACTCCTGCTGTTCCCACAGTCTTACTTGGCTTCTGCCGGCCGGGGGCCCTTGGGCCAGCTGTACGAACCGCTCTGGCGAAGCTCGCCTCTGATCCAGGAAAGCGTCATTTGGCACATCTGCGCTTTCGCCGTTGCCGCGAGACGACCCCGAAGGACGAACCGGCGCGGCTGGTCGTCGGCGCGCACGGTCTGAACGAGTCCTGACTTACGTCCCAGGCTGATGCACCTGAGCATGTATCCCACCGAAAGCGGGGCCGGAGCTCTTTGATCGAGGCGGGCCATGATGCTGTCGGCCGCGTGTGCACCAAGCGGCAGGGCCGTCGCGCAGCTCATGCGCAGGTGGCCGGCGACCGTTTGGGGGGCTTGTATGGCATCGCCCGCACCGAAGATGTCGGGGAACTGCGGGCACGACAGTGACTCGTCGACCATGAGCCGCCCGAGGGCATCGGTTGGCAGTCCGCTGTCACGTGCCAGGACCGGTGCGCTGAATCCTGCGGTCCAGATCGTGCAGTCAGACCGCAAGGTGTCACCACCCGACGTTATGACCGATGAATCGTCGCACCCTTGCACATCGGTATTTTCTATCATTTCGACGCCGAGCCCTGAAAGCCGTTTCATTACCGCGTGTCGGCCCGAGCCGGAGAGGCTGCCGGCAATGGCTCCGCGGGAAATGAGATGTACCTGTAGCTGCGGATACTTTTCCGCGATTTCGGCGGTAACCTCGATGCCGGTCAGGCCGGCTCCGATGATGCTGACGGTTGAGCCTGGATCCAGTTGCGAAATCCTGGCCTGCAAACGGTTCGCGTCGTCGGAATCCTTTAACCCGTACGCACCGGCCGGAATCTTGCCCCATGCCTGGGTACTGCCCACGGAGTACAGCAGTACATCGTAGCCGAGCGGTGCGCGGCCGCCTGATAGGTGCACGTTGTGGTTTTCAGGGTCGATGCGCGACGCAGTGCCTTCGACGATGTCCGCACGCTCATGCAAAAGCGAGCGCATCGGCACCCGGGCTGATTCCCGACTTCCTGCCGCGACCTCGTGAAGGCGAATCCTTTCCACGAAATCGGAAATCGGGTTGATGACGGTAACGATGATGGAGTCAGACAGTCGCGGACTTCCTGCGAGCCTGTTCGCGGCCATGACTCCGGCATACCCGGCGCCGATAACAACCACACGAATGCGTGCTGACACTGTGTCTCCTATCGCTAAACGAACGTTTGAACATAGGACACCGCAGAGGCTCGAAATGTGACACACCCAAGAAGACCGCACCATCACCAACATCGTGGCCACCTGGGGATCCCAGCTCGCGGCCGAACGCCTCGGCCCGCTGATGCAGGCCACCGTCCCCACCCCCGCCACCGCGGCGCAGCTCGCCGCCTCCATCACCTTCCTGCTCAGCGACGACGGCACCAACATCAACGGCGCCATCCTCGCCTCCGACGGCGGCTGGTCCGCGCTGTAAAGCACCGCACCCCAGCCGAGCGGACGACGGCGGGAAGTCCCGCCGTCGTCCGCTCGGTGTGAACCTACTTCTCGTCGGCGTTGATGCGCAATGAACTGCGCTTGCGGAGGGGACGGTGCTGCCGGACACGTGCCTGTTCGCCGGGACCATCCCGAACAACGTCGCCGACGGCCGGCATGCGGGGGCGGCGGAGATCGCCCTGTCCACGATCCGCGACGGCGACGTCATCCTGGAGATGGAAGCCGGGCAGATCGTGGAAAAAGGGGACCCACGCCCAATTGCTGGCTGCGGGGGAGGGCCAGCCACATCACATCAGCAAAGGCCCGATGGCCATCGGTAAATGAGCCCGGCTCCGACGCTTGAAGCTCGATAGCGGCAGGCTCAAACAAAAAACTATGAAAATCCCAGTCTGATTAAACGCTTGACCGAATTGAAGAACGAATTTAGAGTTCAGGTGCTAAAGCGTTTGAGCTCGGTCGCCTGACGCCTATTTACATCGACGTCTGTGGTGCTCTTTGGCCCGGCAAAGTACCGCCGCCCTGATGCGCCGCCGGAAACCTAATGTCTGTTTTTCAATGAAGAGGAACCATCAATGACACATGAAATTTCTCGGCGTCACGTCCTGCAAGGCACAGGAGTTGGCGCACTCACCCTGTTCATGAGTAGCGCCATACCTGTCACGGCCGCCCACGCCCAGGGATCACTGCGCGCCGTTTACCATATGACGCCGCCGTCCGGATGGCTGTGCGACCCACAGCGCCCGGTGTATGCCCACGGCGCCTACCACCTGTACTACCTGCACTCCGGGCAGAACAACGCCCCGGGAGGATGGGACCACGCGACAACCACCGATGGTGTGAACTTCACTCATCGCGGAGTCGCACTGCCGCTGCAGACGAATTTTCCCGTGTGGTCGGGATCGGCAGTCGTCGACACTGCAAACACCGCGGGCTTCGGCGCAGGTGCGATCGTCACACTCGCTACGCAGCCCACCGACAACGTCCGCAAGTACCAGGAGCAATACCTATACTGGTCGACCGACGGCGGTTACACCTTTACCGCCCTCCCCGATCCAGTGATCGTCAATTCCGACGGCCGCGCCGCGACGACACCGGCAGAGATCGAGAACGCGGAATGGTTTCGCGACCCGAAGATCCACTGGGATGCGGTGCGCAGCGAGTGGGTGTGCGTGATCGGCCGAGCCCGATACGCAGCCTTCTACACCTCGCCGAATTTGCGCGACTGGCAGTTGAAACGCAACTTCGACTACCCGAACCACGCGCTTGGCGGGATCGAGTGCCCCGACCTATTCGAAATGACCGCCAATGACGGCACACGGCACTGGTTGCTTGGCGCAAGCATGGACGCCTACACCGTCGGCCTGCCGATGACATTCGCATACTGGACAGGTACTTGGGACGGCGATCAATTTGTCGCTGACGACCTCAACCCGCAGTGGCTCGATTCGGGCTGGGACTGGTACGCCGCCGTGACCTGGCCGGCGGTCGACGCACCAGACGAGCGACGGTACGCGGTCGCCTGGATGAACAACTGGAAATACGCCGGGCGGGATGTTCCCACCGATGCATCCGATGGGTACAACGGTCAGAACTCGATCGTGCGGGAGCTGCGCCTCGATCGTCAGCCGGGAGGCTGGTACAGCTTACTCAGCAGCCCTATTGGAGCGCTATCAAATTACGTCAGCTCGACAACCTTGCTCCCCGATCGCAGCGTGAACGGCAGCGCCGTACTGCCGTGGAGCGGCCGCGCCTACGAGCTCGAGCTCGACATCTCGTGGGATGCTGCCACGAACGTCGGCGTATCGGTCGGCTGCTCCGCCGACGGCACGCGCCACACGAACATCGGCAAGTACGGTGACGAGCTGTACGTCGACCGCGCAGCTTCGGACCAGAGCGGCTTCTCGCTCGTGCCGTTCACCCGTGCTGCCGGGCCAATCGACGCCGCCGCACGCTCAGTGCACCTGCGTATTTTCGTCGACACGCAGAGCGTCGAAGTGTTCGTGAATGCCGGGCACACGGTGCTCTCGCAGCAAGTGCCCTTCGCAGACGGCGACACTGGGATCTCGTTGTACGCCGACGGCGGCGCTGCGAACTTCTCCGGAATCACCATCCGCGAATTCGCAGCACCAGCTAGCTAGGTGCGCTGGTCCTCCTCACGGCCAGTGCCCTATCTGCGAGAGCTCAGTCAACGACGGCGCAACTATTTTGCTAAAACGCTTGATCAATCCCTGAAGCATGGGTACCTTTGGGTGATCAAGCGTTTTAGCAGACAGGACATCACCGCCGATGACTCGCCCAGTATTCTTCCAGCCCACCGATGGATGGGTCGGAGATCTCATCCCCTTCGAGAAGGACGGGGAGTTCTGGCTCTTCTACCTTCACGAGGTCCGCACCGACCCGAAGCCGGGAACCTCGTGGAACCTGGTCACCACCAAAGACCTCACGCAGTTTGAGGACCAGGGCGTTTCCCTCCAGCACGGAAGTGAAACCGACCTGGACTTCAACGCCTACACGGGTAGCGTCGTCGTCGATGAAACCGGCATCCATCACCTGTTCTACACGGGCCAAAACCCGCGCAACCTCGGGCCGGACGGTGCGCCCCTGCAGCTCGTGATGCAGGCCACGAGCACCGATGGCATGCAGACCTGGGTGAAGCACCCGGAACTCACCTTCGGCGCCCCGGCCGGCTACGAGCCCGGGGACTGGCGGGATCCTTTCGTCTTCCGGGACGAGGCCGCAGGCCAGTGGCGGATGCTGCTGGCGGCACGGCACTCCGACGGACCGGAACGCCGTCGCGGCGTCATAGCCCAGTGCGTGTCCACTGACTTGATGACGTGGCAGCACACCGAACCGTTCTGGGATCCGCGCCGGTACATCACGCATGAATGCCCGGACGTCTTTGCCTGGGGTGACTGGTGGTACTTGGTCTACTCGGAGTTCTCCGAGTCGTTCACGACCCGATACCGGATGGCCAAGAGCCCCGACGGCCCCTGGATCGTGCCGGACCTGGACAGCATCGACGGGCGCGCCTTCTACGCTTCCAAGACGGCTGAACGGGACGGGCGCCGGTTCTTCTTCGGCTGGATCGCCAGCAAGGAAGACAACTGCGACGGCGGCGCCTGGCAGTGGGCCGGCACCATGTCAGTCCTGGAAGCACGCCAGAACCCGGACGGTACCCTGGCGTTCTCCTTCGCCGACGAACTAGTGGAGAGCTTTTGGGACGAGATCCCGGCAACCTTCGACCGGGAACTGCCCGCCACACTGACTGTCCCGGACGGCTACGCCGCCGTGGTGTCCGAGGAGGACCTGCCCCCGCAGTTCTACGCCAAGACCGTTCTGCAGATCGCACCCGGCACCACGGAGTGCGGTCTGCTGCTCCGCTCCAGCGCCGACGGAGACCGGTCGTACGTTCTCCGCCTGGAACCAAAGCGCGGGCGTATGGTGTTCGACCGCTGGCCCCGGGAAATCAGCGGCGACGCTCAATGGCATGTCTCAGGCGACGTTCCATTCGAAATCGAACTGGAACGCCCCTGTGACCTCAGCCCCGGCGAACACACGCTCGAAGTCACCGTGGACGGAGATATCTGTGTCGCCGTTCTGGACCGGCAAGTGGCCCTCAGCGCCAGGATCTACGACTTGGCCGCCGGGCGGCTGGGCGTTTTCGCCGGCGAAGGATCCGTCACCGTCACCGAACTTGAGATACGTCAGCGCACGGACAACTAAATATCCAAGCACCGCATCTTCCGCCCTCATCAAAGGAGATTGTTCGCATTGAAGAAACTATTTCGCACGGCTGCCGTAGCGGCCATAGCTGCCCTGTCCCTGGCCGCCTGCGGCGGCGGAGGGGCCACCGACCCCTCCAATGTGAGCCCTACCGGCGAGATCAAACCGCGGGAAATCTCGTGGCTGCTCTCCCGCCCCGCCGACGGGGCGGTAATCAATATCATGAAGAAGATCGCGGACGACTACGCCAAGGACCACCCGGGCTTCTCGCTGAACCTGATCACCACCCCAGACCGGCCCTCCTACATTCAGAAGCTTGAGACCCTTGCCGCTGCGAACAAGCTTCCCGAGCTGTTCGACACGGATGCGACACCGTTCGCCCAGCAGCTGGCCAAGCAGGGCAAGATGATAGATGCGGAGAAGTTGCTCAAAGACTTAGGCGTCTACGACAACTATCGCCCCAACGCGCTGAACTACCAGCGCTTCGACGACGGGTCGCTGTACATGGTTCCGTTCCAGTTCGAACTGGAGTTCATCTGGTACAACAAGGCCCTCCTGCAGCAGGCCGGCGTCTCGGTGCCGAAATCGCTGGATGACATCCCCGCGATGTGCACCGCCCTGCGCAGCTCCGGCATCACACCGATCGCCATCGACGGGCAGGACCAGTGGCCGCTGGAACGGTACGTGGCCTACCAGGCGTTCAGGGAGGCGGGCCCCGACTTCCTCCAGAAGCTGAAGAAGGGCGAGGCGAAGTTCTCCGATCCTGCCGGAAAGAAGGCCGTTGACTGGATGGCCGCCCTCGGCAAGGCCAAGTGCTTCCAGGACGGCTTCTCCTCGCAGGGCTACTCCGACGCCCAAAACCAGTTCACCTCCGGCAAGGCGGCCATGTACAACATCGGCACGTGGGAACTGCCAAGCCTGGCGACAGACAAGCTGAACCCGGATGTTCGGGCCAACATCGATTTCATGACCCTGCCGACAACTGCGGGATCCGTCACCGCTGCCAACGAATACGTCTCGCCGTCCGGAATCGGCATGGCCGTGAACGCCAAGAACTACGACCCGCTCGTTAGCGACTTCCTCAAGTTCGCACTGACGAAGTACCCCTCGGAGTATGCAGCCACCGGCGCGCTGTCACCGACGACCGACGTGCAGACTGCCACCCCGGCGAATGCGACTCCGCTGTACAAGAAAGCCCTCGGGACGGCCAACGACCTCGGGGATCAGCAGGCCATGCCGTGGGATACCCAACTTGACCCGACGACTGACGCCCGTCTCAAGCAGGAGCTCGTGCTCCTCGTCCAGGGCGACATCACGCCCGAACAGTTCACCAGCACGATGGACAGCGCGATCGCGCAGAACGCACCGAAGTTCTTCAAATAACACGTAGCGGTGGGGGGCCTCGGCCCCCCACCCGAAAGGCCCCCCGCCATGCTCCCCAACAGGTCGCGACTCTCAGTCCTGGTATTCCTGCTCCCACCTCTGCTGCTCTACGGCGCCGCCGTACTGTTCCCCATCCTCCAGTCCCTGTTCCTCAGCTTCTTCTCCTGGAACGGCATCAGCGACATGGAGTTCGTGGGCCTCGCCAACTACATACGGATGTTCACCGGCGACGACGTCTTCTGGCGCTCCTTCTTCAATGCACTTGGCTACCTGGTCATCTGCCTGGTCCTGCAGCTCGGCGGTGCGCTGCTCGTCGCCAGCCTCCTCACCTCGCTGCGCCGCGGCCGCGAACTCATTAAGACTCTCTACCTGCTGCCGGCCGTGATTTCCACCGTGGCCATCGCATTCCTCTTCGTACGGATCTACTCGATCGACCCGGTGGGTCTCCTCAACCAGGTTCTGCACTGGATCGGCCTCGGCGCCCTTGAACACGCATGGCTCTCCGACGTGAACACCGTCCTTGTCGCGGTGTCGGTACCGGAAGGCTGGCGCTTCACCGGCCTCTACATGCTCATCCTCTACGCTGCGCTGCTGTCTGTTCCACAGGAACTTGAGGAAGCCGCCCGCCTCGACGGCGCGTCGCGGTGGCAACTGTTCACCAAGATCCGCTTCCCCCACATCCGGCCCGTCTGGATCACCACCACGATCATGGCGACAACCTACGGCCTGCGCGGATTCGACATCCCGTATCTGATGACGAACGGCGGCCCGGGACAGTCGTCGGAGCTCCTGACCACGTATATGTACAAGACAGCTTTCACGAGCACCGACTTCGGCTACGCCAGCACCATCTCGGTGTTCATCGTCGTCGAGTGTCTGATCGCCGTCGGACTCATCCTCCTCATGCTCAAACGAAAGGCGGACGCATGACCGCGCAAGCAGCTCCGATCACAAGGCCCACCCCTGCACCATCAGAGAGCAGGCCGCCGCTACTTAGCCGGCGCAAGCGCAAACCCAGCCTGCACGGCGCCCTGTCAAAGGTGCTGATCGCGCTCATCGTCATCGTGCAGGTCTACCCGCTCGCATGGCTTTTCATCACCAGCCTGCGCACCGAACAGGACTTCGCGACGGGCGACCCGTTTGCACTGCCCAAAGAGATCACCTTCGATAACTACGCCCGCGCGTTCGAGACCGGCAATCTTGGGATGAACATCGTCAACAGTTTCATTGTCACGATGGGTGCCAACGTGCTGATCGTGCTCCTGGGAATGATGGCCGCATATGCAATCCAGGTCCTCGGCTTCCGTCTCAGCAAGTTCGTCCGCGGCCTGTTTTTGATCGGCATCATCGTGCCCGTGCAGATCGCGCTTGTCCCGCTTTTCATCGACTACTCGACAGTGAACCTGCTCGACACCTACCCATCAATGATCATTCCCCTGGCGGGCTTTGCTCTTCCAATGTCGATCTACCTTTTCTCCTCATTCTTCGAATACATCCCACGCGAGACCTACGAGGCGGCCTCGCTGGACGGTGCAGGCCCGTACCGAATCTTCGGGCTCATCACCCTGCCCCTGTCGGTTAACACCGTCGTGACCGTCATCCTCGTAAACAGCATCTTCATCTGGAACGATTTCATCTTCGCCAACACCTTCGTCCTCTCTGAGGGGCTCAAGACGATCCCGCTGGGGCTGCAGAACTATATCGGGGCCATGGGGAAGACCGACTGGACGGCCACGTTCGCCGCCGTCTGCGTCACCATCACCCCGCTGCTGCTGGTCTTCCTCGTGCTCAACAAGGCGATGATCCAGGGCTTGGAAAGCGGGGCGACCAAGGGATGACAGCAACAACAGGCGGATATACTCCTGAAGGAGGGCACATGATTTCGCAGGAGAATAGTTCGGGCACGCCATCGGATGCGCCTGCCGCCGTAAAACAGACCCAGCGCCACCAACCTGTCACGCTCCGGCAAGTAGCGGAAGCAGCTGGCGTTTCCACAGCCACCGTCTCTCTGGTCGTGAACAAGAAAAAGGCCGCTCGAATTTCCGACGAGACCCGCAAGCGGGTACGGGACGCCATCCAGGACCTGGGCTACCGGCCAAATGCAATGGCGCAAACTCTGGTCAGCGGCAGTTCCCGATTCATCGGCCTTGTCGCCGACGCCATCGCCACGACCCCGTTCGCCGGCCAGATCATCCACGGCGCACAGGATGAGGCCTGGAAGCACGGCTACGCGCTTCTCATCGCCAATACCGAAGGCAACCGCGAGCTTGAGACCGACGCGATTGCCATGATGCTCGAATACAAAGTCCGCGGAATCCTTTACTCGACGTGGTTCCACCGAGCCACGGACATACCGGCCTCCCTCCGGGAGTCTGACTTTGTCCTCGTCAACTGCTTTTCTGCGGAACCCGGCACCCGGGCTGTCGTCCCGGATGAAATACAAGGCGGCCGTTCAGCCACGGAGGTTCTGCTGAAGCACGGCCACCGCCGGATCGCCTTCATCAACGCCACCATCCCTGCCCCGGCGAAGGACGGGCGGCTCCAGGGCTACAAGGAAGCGCTGGAAGCGGAAGGCATCCCATTCGACGCCGGTCTGGTCCTTGAAGCCTATCCAGACCAGGAAGGCGGTTACGGGGCTACCGAGGAACTCCTCAAACGGGACGTCACGGCCGTGTATTGCTATAACGACCGAATGGCGATGGGACTCTACGACGGGCTGCGTGAGCAGGGCCTCTCCATCCCGGACGACATAGCAGTGGTGGGATTCGACAACCAGGAAGTCATCGCCGCCCACCTCCGGCCCCCGCTTTCCACTGTGTCTCTCCCGCACTACGAACTGGGCGCAGCGGGAGTGAGGATGCTGCTGGGCCTTGATGAAGCACAGGACAGCGGCCCCGCAAAAATCCACTGTCCCACCGTGGAACGAAATTCGGTACGGGCGCTGGCCCCCGCCTAGCCACCCCAGGCACCTGCAAAGCCCATCCGCCTGCCCCGCCGCGCCGGAGGCGGAACCCGGCGTCTTTCGTCGTGCCGTCAGTCGTTGACGCCGGCACCAGAGCCTAATCCGCCCGCCTTTCCGTGCCTTCAAGGTAAGGCCCACTCAGGAGACCCCCATGACCCGTCACGCACCCCTCCGCCTCGAAAAACCCGACGTGATCGTCGTCGGCGAATCCCTCACGGATATCGTCGTGCAAACCAAAGGATCATCCATCACAGCAGATAAGCGCTCCGCCCTCCGGCCTGCCCTGCACTTCACCGCAGAAAAGATGTGGATCAATGACCCAAACGGACTCATTCACCACAACGGCCAGTACCACCTCTTTTACCAGGCCAATCCGTAAGGGACCACGTGGGGAAACATGTCCTGGGGACACGCGACCTCACCGGACCTTCACAACTGGACTGAACACCCCGTAGCCATAGCCTGTGACGACGAAGAAGAAATCTATTCAGGCAGCATCGTCTTCGACGACACAAACAGCAGCGGACTCGGGGACAGGGACGCCAAGCCCCTCGTAGCCATCTACACAAGCGCCTACAAACTCTCGTCCAAACGATCCGGGACCCAGGCACAATCACTCGCATACAGCCTCGACGGCGGTACGACTTGGGAAAAGTACGGGAACAATCCCGTGCTCACCCGGCATTCCGCGCACTTCCGCGACCCCAAGGTCTTCCGCTACACGGGCACCGATGAGACCTACTGGGTCATGGTCGCCGTCGAGGCCGAACAGCGGGAGGTCGTCATCTACAAATCCGAGGACCTGAAACACTGGGAGCACCTCAGCAATTTCGGCCCGGCCAACGCCACGGGCGGAGTCTGGGAATGCCCCGACCTCTTCCCCCTCCCCGTGGACGGTGATCCTCAGCATATGAAATGGGTCCTCACCGTGAACCTCAACCCGGGAGGCCCAAACGGCGGCTCCGCGGGGCAATACTTTATTGGTCACTTCGACGGAGTCACATTCACCTCCGAAACGACCGTGGCAGATGACTCCACCGACCCGCGGCCGCAGCTGCAGCGATACGACTGGCTGGATTGGGGCAGGGACTACTACGCCGCCGTCTCGTTCAATGACGCACCCGATAAGCGGCGAATCATGATCGCGTGGATGAACAATTGGGACTACGCCGAAGCCGTCCCCACTGCTCCATGGCGGGGGCAGATGTCCCTCCCGAGGGAACTCTCACTCGCCACCAAAAACGGCCGCCCTCACCTGATCCAGAGGCCAGCGGTGAGCCACCTCATCTCAGCATCCGAGCCATCTGCTGCAAAGGAGGGTCCGATTCTCCTTGACAATAGTGAATACCAGCTCCGCGCAGGGTTGCAGGGGGCCGGCATCATCGACATAGACATGCGCATCCAGGACGCGGGAGAAGTGGGTCTCCTCATTCAAGGGCCCGATAGCGAAATTCGGATAGGTGTAAGGCCTGCTGAAGGAACCTTGTTCCTGGACAGAAGTGCGGCCGGAAACACGAGTTTCCACTCCACTTTTCCGTCCATCGACAGCGCACCGGCCCCCACCAAGGACGGTCGGCTTCAGATGAGAGTTTATCTAGACCACAACTCCATAGAACTTTTCATTCATGATGGTGAGATCACCCTCACGGACGCCATCTTCCCCAGCTCCCCACTGACTTCCCTGACGTTCTACGCGCTGGACGGACGGGCCACCGTTGATAGCTGCATCACCACGGACTCGACCTGGGGAGCCAGCGGAACCAACGGAGCATGATCGCAGCGAAGAGGTCCCCGTATCTACTCTTCGACAGCCCCGCCCGCTGATACTCCGCTCAGGGTGTCAATGTAGTCCAGCGTTTTGGGACTGACATGCCGCACGGCCCCAAGAGCCTCCCGGAGAACGGTTCCATTGGCGTGGTCACCAAGCGCTCCTCGGAGTTCTGCTACCGTCTCGATGCCCTGACTCTCGAACACGCGCGTCATGTCCTCTACCTGGGCGAGACGGCCAGGCGACGGCCAGCTGATAACTTCGGAAAGCGTCCCCGTATCGAGGCACCGCCGGAATCCACTGGTCGTGGCGGCCTCCGGCCACGCCGCGACCAGAGCGACAACGCGCGGCCTGACGGTCGCGTGGTAGTTCTGTCTCCGCTGGAGGGACGCATCGACAATGATGGCCCCGATGTGGTCCCAACCACGGCTGACTTCGGTCGAGTCGCCTGTGCCGTGAGAGTCCATTAACGCCGGGATGTTTGCAGCATCATTATCGATAGTCATAAGTGAATACTTCCATGTGCCAGAGGTGAGCGTGCGGCTGCGGCAGCCAACGTCGGAGGGTATGCCGCGGTGGGGACCGTCGGGTGCCGTGCCCGATTGTCAGGTTTTGGTGGCCGGAAATTCCCCTCTGGCTCACGACGATTGTCTTCTCCATCGCGATCCTGGGCGCGAATGCGTCGGCCGTCAAACTGTTCGGAAAAGTTGAAGGTCGGCGCCATTGTCGCCTCCGACGGCGGCTGGTCGGCGCTGTAGGGGAGCGGCACCA
The DNA here is from genome assembly GCF_029504395.1 of Arthrobacter sp. ES3-54. GTDB lineage: Bacteria > Actinomycetota > Actinomycetes > Actinomycetales > Micrococcaceae > Arthrobacter. Next base: position 27,718 of record NZ_JAQFIF010000015.1, on the reverse strand, counting down.
AACGCAAGCGGACGACAGCGGGGTGGCTCCCGCCGTCGTCCGCTTGCAGCGACGTAATTGAAATATATTTGCCATCCTGCCCGGAAACCAGATATCTTGTGAGCTGTGTCACCCACCAGTGGCACGGCTTATGATCTGCGGCGGGAGAGTCCTGCCGGTACGTTCAGCAGGCGCCGTAGGAGCAAATCCTCCCCAGGAATCTCTCAGGCCCACGTACCGCCGCGGCAAGGCAACTCTGGAAAGCAGTCCGGGCAACCGGGCTCACCGACGGTGCAAGTGGCGCGCTGCTAACAGCAGGGCAAAACGGAAACTCTCAGGTCCAATACAGAGCGGGGAGGAACCCGAATCATCGTGGCGTCAAGATGCCACCTGAATTATGGAGTTCCTCACATGACGGTTCAATCGTCCCCGTCCACCTTCGCAGACCGCCACATCGGCGCGCGCCGCCAGACCGACATCGACACCATGCTCAAGGCCGTCGGCTACGACAGCGTTGATGGCCTCGTTGACAACGCAGTCCCCGATTCCATCCGCCAGGAAAAGCCCCTCACCCTGGACAGCGCCCTCAGCGAAGTCCAGGTGCTGGCCGAACTGCGCAAGCTCGCCGCCAAGAACAAGACCGCCGTACAGATGATCGGCCAGGGCTACTACGACACCGTCACCCCGCCGGTGATCCGCCGCAACATCCTCGAAGCCCCGGCCTGGTACACCGCGTACACTCCCTACCAGCCCGAAATCTCCCAGGGCCGGCTCGAGGCGCTGCTGAACTTCCAGACCATGGTCCAGGACCTCACCGCGCTCCCGGTCGCCAACGCATCCCTCCTCGACGAGGCCACCGCCGTCGCCGAAGCCGTGCTTCTGATGCGCAGGGCCAACAAGAACAAGTCCGCTGCCGGGGCCAAGACCGTCCTCGACGCCGACTGCCTCCCACAGACCATCGCCATCGTCAAGGGCCGCGCCGAAGCCCTCGGCTTCGAGGTGGAAGTCGCGGACCTCTCCAAAGGCCTGCCCAGCGGCGACATCAACGGCGTCGTCCTGCAGCAGCCCGGTGTCTCCGGCCGGGTGTGGGACCAGTCCGGCGTGATCGCGGAGGCTAAAGAACGCGGCGCGCTCGTCACCGTGGCCGCGGACCTCTTGGCCCTCACCCTGATCACCCCTCCGGGCGAGCAGGGCGCGGACATCGCCGTCGGCTCCACCCAGCGCCTGGGCGTGCCGCTGTTCTTCGGCGGCCCGCACGCCGCGTACATGGCGGTCCGGGAAGGGATGGAACGCACGCTCCCCGGCCGCATCGTCGGCGTCTCCAAAGACAACGCCGGCGTCCCGGCTTACCGGCTGGCCCTGCAGACCCGCGAGCAGCACATCCGCCGCGAAAAGGCCACGTCCAACATCTGCACCGCCCAGGCCCTGCTGGCCATCGTGTCCTCGTTCTACGCCGTCTACCACGGCCCTGAGGGCCTGAAGGCGATCGCCGAGACCGTCCACAACAACACCCGCGCCCTCGCCGCAACACTGAAGATCGTCGGCCTCGAACTGGTGAGCGACTCCTTCTTCGACACCCTCACGGTCCGGGTGCCGGGCAAGGCCGCCAAGGTCATCGCCGCCGCCGAGGCCCGGGGCATCAACCTGCGGCGCATCGACGCGGACACAGTTGGCGTGTCAGTCGATGAAACCACGACGCCGGAGGTCCTCTCCGCGGTGGTCGTCGCCTTTGGCGCCGGTCCGGTGGTGGAGGCCAAGGGCTTCGAGCTGCCCGAGACGGTGCTGCGCACCTCCGACTTCCTGCAGCACCCGGTGTTCAACACCCACCGTTCCGAAACCCAGCTGCTGCGCTACATCCGCCGACTCTCGGACCGCGACCTCGCCCTGGACCGCACCATGATCCCGCTGGGCTCCTGCACCATGAAGCTGAACGCCACGTCCGAGATGGAAGCCATCTCATGGCCGGAATTCGCCTCCATCCACCCGTTCGCGCCGGACTCCCAGACCGAGGGCTGGCGGGAACTCATCAGCGGCCTCGAAGGTGACCTCGCAGAAATCACCGGCTACGACCAGGTCTCGATCCAGCCCAACGCCGGCTCGCAGGGCGAGCTCGCCGGCCTGCTGGCCATCCGCGGCTACCACCACTCCCGCGGGGACGCCCAGCGCAACGTCTGCCTGATCCCGGCCTCGGCCCACGGCACCAATGCGGCCTCGGCCGTCCTGGCAGGCATGAAGGTGGTTGTGGTGGCCACGGCATCGGACGGAACGATCGACCACGCCGATCTTCAGGCGAAGATCGAGGCCAACAAGGACGTTCTCTCGGCGATCATGATCACCTACCCGTCGACCCACGGGGTGTACGACGCCGACGTCCGCGAGGTGTGCGACTCCGTGCATGCGGCCGGCGGGCAGGTCTACGTCGACGGCGCCAACCTCAACGCGCTCGTTGGCCTGGCCCAGCCGGGCAAGTTCGGCGGCGACGTCTCGCACCTGAACCTACACAAGACCTTCTGCATCCCGCACGGCGGCGGCGGACCGGGCGTCGGCCCGGTTGCTGCCAAGGCCCATCTGGCCCCGTTCATGCCAGGGGACGCGAACAAGGCGCACGACGCCGGCGCCATCGAACCAGGAACTGGTGCTGCGATCTCCGCTTCACGTTACGGGTCTGCCGGTGTCCTGCCGATCTCCTGGGCGTACGTGAAGTTGATGGGCGGCCAGGGCCTCACCGAGGCCACCAAGTCGGCCCTGCTCGCGGCGAACTACATAGCATCCCGGCTGGATGAGCACTTCCCGGTTCTCTACACGGGGGAAAGCGGCCTGGTGGCGCACGAGTGCATCCTGGACCTGCGCGAACTCACGGCCAGGACCGGCGTGACCGCCGAGGACGTGGCCAAGCGCCTCATCGACTTCGGCTTCCACGCCCCCACGCTATCCTTCCCCGTGGCGGGCACCCTCATGGTGGAGCCCACCGAGTCCGAGGACCTTGCGGAGATCGACCGCTTCATCGAGGCGATGATCACCATCCGCCAGGAGATCGACCAGGTCGCCAACGGCGATTTCATGGTAGAGAACTCCCCGCTGCGCAACGCACCCCACACGGCAGCCGCCGTCGTTAGCTCTGATTGGGAGCGGGCATACCCGCGTGAGCAGGCCGCGTTCCCCGTCCACACACTCAGGCAGGACAAATACTTCCCGCCGGTCGGACGCATCGACGGCGCCGCCGGAGACCGGAACCTGGTCTGCTCCTGCCCTCCGCTTGCCGAATTCGAGAACTAAGGATTTCTGATGACTGAGAACTACACCGCTCTCTATGAAGAGCACAAGAAAGCGGGCGCGTCCTTCACCGACTTCGGCGGCTGGCAGATGCCCCTCAAGTATGAATCGGAACTCGCCGAGCACCATGCCGTGCGCAACGCGGCCGGCCTGTTCGACCTCTCGCACATGGGCGAAGTCTGGGTCACCGGCCCCGACGCCGCAGCGTTCCTGGACTACGCCCTGGCCGGCAAGCTGTCGGCCGTGGCCGTAGGCAAAGCGAAGTACTCGCTGATCTGCCAGGAAGACGGCGGCATCATCGATGACCTCATCTCCTACCGTCGCGGTGAGGACAAGTACCTGGTGGTCCCCAACGCCGGAAACGCTGTGGTGGTTGCCGCGGCACTGGCCGAAAGGGCTGGTTCTGCCCAAGAAGGCGGATTCGACGTCACCGTCCAGGACGCCTCCGCTGAGACGTCGCTGATCGCCGTCCAAGGCCCCAACGCAGAAGCCATTCTGCTGACCCTTGTCCCGGCCGAGCAGCACTCGCTGGTTACGGAGCTGAAGTACTACGCTGCCGTCGAGGTAGGTATCGCCGTCAACGGTACTGTCCAGGATCTGCTCCTCGCCCGCACCGGCTACACCGGCGAGGACGGCTTCGAAATCTACCTTCCCAACGAGGACGCCGCTGGCCTCTGGGAAGCACTGCTGGAAACCGGGGCCAGCCACGGACTCATCCCGGCCGGCCTGGCCTGCCGTGACTCGCTGCGCTTGGAAGCCGGCATGCCGCTCTATGGCAACGAACTCTCCCGCGAAGGCAACCCGTACGCGGCAGGCCTGGGCCCGGTCGTCTCGCTCGCCAAGGAATCGGACTTCATTGGCAAAGCTGCCCTGAGCGAGCTCAAGGCAGCCGGCGCAGGTTCCACCACCGGCCGGAAACTCGTGGGCCTCAAGGGTCTGGGCCGCCGCGCCGGCCGCAGCCACTACCCGGTCCTCAAGGACGGCAATGTGGTCGGCGAAGTGACCTCCGGACAGCCGAGCCCCACCCTGGGCTACCCGGTTGCCATGGCCTATGTCGATGTCGAACACGCCGCACCGGGCACCGCCCTGGACATTGACCTCCGCGGCAAGGCGGAGCCCTTCGAAGTTGTCGCACTGCCGTTCTACAAGCGCCAACAGTAGCCAGCCGCCGCTGGTTGAGCCTGTCGAAACCCAATACGAACTTAAGGATTGAGATAAATGAGCAAAGTTGTAGCCGAACTGAAGTACTCCGCTGAACACGAGTGGGTTGCTGCCGACGGATCGGGCCCTGCAGGAATTGGGATTTCGGCGGTGGCCGCCGACGCCCTGGGCGACATCGTCTACGTGGACCTGCCCGAGGTCGGTTCCGCGGTGACCGCGGGGGAGACCTGCGGTGAGATCGAGTCGACCAAGTCGGTCTCGGACCTCTACGCCCCCGTCACCGGCGAGGTAGTGGAGATCAATGACGACGTGGTTTCCGATCCGGCGCTGATCAACAGCGATCCCTACGGGGCCGGCTGGCTCTTCAAAGTCGCCGTGACCGAAGAAGGCCCGCTGATGTCGGCCCAGGAGTACGCCGCCAAGAACGGTGGCGAACTGTGAGCGGGGCAGCGACGGGGACCGTGGCGTTTGAGCAGGTCGTTTCCGCGAGCCTGGACGCGGAGTTGTCCGCGCTGGATCCGGAGATCGCCGCGAAGATCGACGCCGAGCTCAGCCGCCAGCGCGATGGCCTGGAGATGATCGCCTCGGAGAACCACACGGCCAGGGCTGTCATGCAGGCGCAGGGTTCGGTGCTGACCAACAAGTACGCCGAGGGCTACCCGGGCAAGCGCTACTACGGCGGCTGCGAGCACGTTGACGTGGTCGAACAGCTCGCGATCGACCGGGTTAAGGCCTTGTTCGGCGCGGAGTACGCCAACGTCCAGCCGCACTCCGGCGCGCAGGCCAACGCTTCGGTCATGCATGCCCTGATCCGTCCGGGCGACACCATCATGGGCCTGAACCTGGCGCACGGCGGGCACCTGACGCACGGGATGAAGATCAATTTCTCCGGCCGGCTCTACAACATCATCCCGTACCAGGTCCGCGAGGAGGACCACCGGATTGACATGGCCGAGGTGGAGCGCCTGGCCCGGGAGCACAAGCCGGCCCTGATCGTGGCCGGCTGGTCCGCGTACGCGCGGCAGCTGGACTTCGCCGAGTTCCGCCGGATCGCCGATTCGGTGGGCGCCTACCTGATGGTGGACATGGCCCACTTCGCCGGACTGGTGGCGGCCGGGCTGCACCCGTCCCCGGTTCCGCACGCCCACGTCACCACCTCGACGACGCACAAGACCCTTGCCGGTCCGCGCGGCGGCATCATCCTGTCCAACGACGCCGACATTGCCAAGAAGATCAACAGCGCCGTGTTCCCCGGACAGCAGGGCGGCCCGCTGGAGCACGTGATTGCCGGCAAGGCCGTGGCGTTCAAGATCGCCGCGTCCCCGGAGTTCAAGGAACGCCAGGAGCGTGTCCTGGCCGGTGCCAGGATCCTCGCCGAGCGTCTGGTCCAGCCGGACGTGACCGCGAAGGGGATCAACGTGATCTCCGGCGGCACCGATGTGCACCTGGTCCTGGTGGACCTGCGCGACTGCGAGCTCAACGGGCAGGAAGCCGAGGACCGCTTGGCGGACATCGACATCACCGTCAACCGCAACGCCGTCCCGTTCGATCCGCGCCCGCCGATGGTCACCTCCGGGCTGCGCATCGGCACCCCGGCGCTGGCTACCCGCGGCTTCGGCGAGGCAGCCTTCGCCGAGGTTGCGGACATCATCGCCGAGGCTTTGACCGCCGACGCCGGCGCGGACCTGTCCGGCCTGCGCACCAGGGTGGAGGCCCTCGCCGCCGCCCACCCGCTCTACCCCTCGGTTGCGAACATCGCCTAATGCTCAACGGGCGCATCATCGCACCGGTCCAGGGTCATTGGGGGGCCGGGACCGGTGCGATGAGCCTCGCCTCTAGTCATTGACCATCATTTCTCTTTCTCCGCGGAAGGTACGCATCATGGCAGTTGGAGTCTTTGACCTTTTTTCCATCGGAATCGGACCCTCGAGCTCGCACACCGTGGGCCCCATGCGGGCCGCCGCCGTCTTCGCCGAAGAACTCAAGTCCCTCGGCAAGCTGGCAGAGGTGGCGTCGTTGCGGGTGGACCTCTACGGCTCCCTCGCTGCCACGGGCCACGGCCACGGCACCATGACGGCCATCCTGCTCGGACTCGAGGGCTTCCACCCCGAGCAGATCCTGCCCGCGGAAGTGGAGGACCGGCTGGCCACGATCGCCGAGACCGGCACCCTGCAGCTGGCCGGATCCGTCGCCCTGCCCTACGGGGTGAAGGACATGGTCCTGCGGCCGCTGACCATCCTGCCCCGGCACACCAACGGGATGACGTTCACGGTCTCCGACGCCGCGGGCGAAACCCTGCACCAGGCCACGTTCTTCTCCGTCGGCGGCGGCTTCATTGTCCGCGACGGCGAGGAGGACGCGGCCCTGAAGGAACTCGCGGAATCGAAGAAGGAACTCCCGCTGCCCTTCCGCACGGCCGCCGAACTCCTGGAGCACTGCCGGAAGACCTCGCTGAGCATCAGCGAGGTGATGCGGATCAACGAAGAGGACAGCCGGACGGAAGCGGAGATCCGCGAGGGCCTGCTGCACGTCTACTCGGTGATGGAAGGCTGCGTCGAGGTCAGCCTCAAGCGCACCGGGCTGCTGCCCGGCGGGCTCAAGGTCCGCCGCCGCGCCCCCGACTGGCACGAGCGGCTCATGAAGGAAACCCTGGGCCAGGACCCCGACTTCCGGGACCCGAAGTACTGGCAGGAATGGGTCAACCTGATCGCCCTGGCCGTGAATGAGGAAAACGCCTCCGGCGGGCGCGTGGTCACCGCGCCCACCAACGGCGCCGCGGGCATCATCCCGGCCGTGCTCTACTACGCGCTGCACTTCGCCCCCGGCATGGACAAGGCAACCCAGGCCGACCGCGACGACGTCGTGGTCAAGTTCCTGCTGACCGCCGGCGCCATCGGGGTGCTCTACAAGGAGCAGGCGTCCATCTCCGGCGCCGAGGTCGGCTGCCAGGGCGAGGTCGGCTCGGCGTCCTCGATGGCGGCCGCCGGCCTGGCCGAAGTCATGGGCGGCACCCCCCAACAGGTGGAGAACGCCGCGGAAATCGCGATGGAGCACAACCTGGGCCTGACCTGCGATCCGATCGGCGGGCTCGTCCAGGTCCCGTGCATCGAACGCAACGCGATCGCCGCCGCGAAGGCCATCAACGCCGCCAAGATGGCCCTGTGGGGCGACGGCACCCACCGGGTCTCCCTGGACGAGGTCATCGTGACCATGCGGGAGACCGGCAAGGACATGAGCTCCAAATACAAGGAAACGGCCATGGGCGGCCTCGCCGTCAACGTCGTCGAATGCTGAAGGAAAGAGAACTATGACACTGGCACCAGAAGGCCGGAAGATGCTGCGCATTGAGCAGCGAAACGCGGCCATACCGGTGGAACGTAAGCCGGAATGGATCAAGGCCAAGGTCCAGATGGGCCCGGAGTTCGTCCAGCTCAAGAACCTCGTCAAGAAGGAAGGCCTCCACACGGTGTGTGAAGAGGCCGGCTGCCCGAACATCTTCGAATGCTGGGAAGACAAGGAAGCGACCTTCCTGATCGGCGGCTCCGAATGCACCCGGCGCTGCGATTTCTGCCAGATCGACACCGGCAAGCCCTCGCCCGTGGACATGTTCGAGCCCATCAAGGTGGCCCGCTCGGTCCAGGCCATGCAGCTGCGCTACGCCACCGTGACCGGTGTGGCCCGCGACGACCTCGCCGACGAGGGCGTCTGGCTGTACGCCGAGACGGTCCGCAAGATCCACGAGCTGAACCCGGGCACCGGCGTCGAACTGCTGATCCCCGATTTCTCCGGCAAGCCCGAGCACATCGAGGCGATCTGCGACTCCAAGCCCGAGGTCTTCGCCCACAACGTCGAAACCGTGCCCCGGATCTTCAAGCGGATCCGCCCGGCGTTCCGCTACGACCGCTCCCTGGACGTCATCACTCAGGGCCGCAAGCTCGGCATGGTGACCAAGTCCAACCTGATCCTGGGCATGGGCGAGACCCGCGAGGAAATCTCCGAGGCGCTGCGGGACCTGCACGAGGCCGGCTGCGACCTGATCACCATCACCCAGTACCTCCGCCCCTCCGAACGCCACCTGCCGGTGGACCGCTGGGTCAAGCCGCAGGAATTCGTGGACCTGCAGCACGAAGCGGACGAGATCGGCTTCCTCGGCGTCATGTCCGGGCCCCTGGTGCGTTCCTCGTACCGCGCCGGCCGGCTCTGGGCCACCGCGATGCGCAAGAAGGGCTGGGAAATCCCGGCCGAGCTCGCGCACATCGTAAGTTCGGGCAGCACCCGCCAGGAAGCCAGCTCGCTGCTCGCGGCTACGGCCTGAACAACCCAACCCTGATGCCCAAAACCTGATGCCCCAAAACCTGATGCATTGAGAGGACCAATGATGTTCCCCATCAGAATAGAAATCATCCCTTCCGCGGGAATCGTTGAGCGGGTCACGGACCTGGTGCCGCTGACCACCACGCTCACGGTGACGTGCCTGCCCCATCACGGCATCGAGCGGACCATGCGCACTGCCGTGCAGCTTGGCGTGCTGGGCTACACCGTCATCCCGCACCTCGCCGCGCGGAGCCTGCATGACCGGGCCGAGCTGACCGGAATCCTCCGCGACTGCGATGCCGCCGGCATCCGCGAGGTGTTTGTCATCGGCGGGGACCGGAAGCAGCCGGCCGGCCCGTATGAGTCCGCCCTTCCTGTGCTGGAGGACATAGCGCAGTACACCGGCGGGTTGATGCGGGCAGGCATTGCGGGCTACCCGGAGGGCCACCCCTCCGCCGGGCCCGTGGACATGCTGGACGCCCTCCTGGCAAAACAGCACCTGGCATCGCACGTTGTCACCCAGATGTGCTTCGCCCCGGAGAAAATCCTTGATTACGCGGCGCTCCTGCGCCGCGAAGGCGTTGAGCTGCCCGTCTGGGCGGGCGTGGCGGGGTCCGTGCCCCGGACCAAACTGGTCTCCCTGGCGACGCAGATCGGCGTCGGAAGTTCCCTGAAGTTCCTGAGCCGGAAGGGCCCGCTGGCCCGCAAACTCCTGAGCGGCGACCACTACTCGCCGCAAAGCCTGGTGTCCGGGCTGGAAATCCAGCCTGGCAACCTCGCGGGCATCCATCTCTACAGCTTCAACAGCCTTGACTCGGTTCCCGGCGGACCGGGTCAGGCGCCCATCTCAGCAGCACTCCAGACAGCAGTGATTCGAGGAGCAGCACGTGACAACTGAAACCGTAACTTCCCACCAGGAACCGCATCTTGAGCGGCAGCTCAGCAATCGGCACATCCAGCTGATCGCCATTGGCGGCGCCATCGGCACCGGCCTGTTCATGGGCTCGGGCAAAACCATCTCCGCGGCCGGACCCTCCGTCATCTTCGTCTACATGATCATCGGCTTCATGCTGTTCTTCGTGATGCGGGCCATGGGCGAGCTCCTGCTTTCCAACCTGAACTACAAATCCTTCAGCGACTTCGCAGCGGACCTCCTCGGGCCCTGGGCCGGCTTCTTCACCGGATGGACCTACTGGTTCTGCTGGGTGATCACGGGAATCGCTGACGTCATCGCCATCGCAGGCTACTCCGAGGAACTCTGGCCGGGGCTGCCGCTGTGGATCCCGGGCCTGGCCACCGTGGCCATCCTCCTGCTCCTGAACCTCACCACGGTGAAGGCGTTCGGCGAGACGGAGTTCTGGTTCGCGCTGATCAAGATCATCGCGATCGCGGCGCTCATCGTGGTGGGCCTGTTCATGATCTTCAGCGGTTTCCAGTCCGACGCCGGCCCTGCCAGCTTCTCGAATCTGTGGAGCCACGGCGGTTTCTTCCCGAACGAGTTCATGGGTTTTGTGGCCGGCTTCCAGATCGCAGTGTTCGCCTTCGTGGGCATTGAACTGGTGGGCACCACCGCCGCCGAGGCCAAGGACCCGGAGAAGAGCCTGCCGAAGGCCATCAACTCCATCCCCATCCGCGTGCTGCTCTTCTACGTGGGCGCCCTGATCATCCTGATGTCTGTCACTCCCTGGACCCAGTTCCAGGCTGGCCACAGCCCGTTCATCGCCATGTTCTCCCTGGCCGGGCTCGGAGCTGCGGCAACGATCGTGAACCTGGTGGTGCTCAGCTCGGCCATGTCCTCGGCCAACTCCGGCATCTACTCCACCTCGCGCATGGTCTACGGGCTGGCGCAGGAGGGCGACGCGCCGTCAGTCTTCAGCAGCCTGTCCCGGCGCAAGGTGCCGCAGAACGCCCTGTTCCTGTCCTGCGTCCTCCTGCTCTCCGGCGTGGTGCTGATGTACGCCGGACAGGACATCGGGAAGGCCTTCGACATGGTGACCACCGTGTCCGCCGTCTGCTTCGTGTTCGTGTGGTCCATCATCCTGGCCAGTTACCTGGCCTTCCGCCGTCGCCGCCCGCACCTGCATGAGGCGTCCAAGTTCCAGATGCCGGGAGGAATCCCCATGGTCTGCGTGGTCTTCGCGTTCTTCGCCTTCGTTCTCTGGGCGCTGACCACGCAGCCGGACACGCTTCTGGCGCTCCTGGTCACGCCGGTCTGGTTCATCCTGCTCGGCGCCGCGTGGTTGGTGCTGCGCCGGCGCCCCGCGCACCTGGCCCGCTATGCAAGCTTCCAGACTGATCTCGCGCAGGAAGAGGAATCAGCTGTTGCGCGAAAGTTCGAGAAGGTGCAGAAATGACCGCACAGACCCCAAACAGCCCCGAGCCTGCACCTGTGGAACCCGGTCCCACGGCAGAGCACATCCTGACCGTCGACTGTGTGGAGTCGCCGGGCATCGTCCACTCGGTCTCGGGATTCCTGCTCAGCCACGGCTGCGACATCCTGGACATCAAGCAGTACGGGGACAAGGGGCAACGGCACTTCTTTATGCGCGTCCACTTTTCCTCGGGTTCCTCCTCCGAATCCTCCTCAGGGCAGGAATATTTCAGCACCGAGGACCTGCGCCGTGACTTCATGCCCGTGGCCGAGAAGTGGGAGATGAATTGGCAGCTGGAACCGCAGGGCCGCAAACGCCGTGTCCTGGTGATGGTGTCCAAGATGGGCCACTGCCTCAACGATCTACTCTTCCGGGCACGCACCGGCGACATCCCGGTGGAGATCGTGGCGGTGGTGTCCAACCACCGCGACCAGGAGGACCTGGTCCAGTGGCACGGCATCCCGTTCTTCCACCTGCCAGTCACCAAGGACACCAAGCCCGAGGCGGAGGCCCGGCTAATGGAGCTGGTGGACGCCTTCGACGTGGAACTCGTGGTCCTGGCCCGTTACATGCAGGTACTGAGCGATGAGCTCTCGGCTCAGCTGGCAGGACGGACCATCAACATCCACCACTCGTTCCTGCCCAGCTTCAAAGGCGCAAAGCCGTACCACCAGGCCTACGACCGCGGCGTCAAGACCGTGGGCGCCACGGCTCACTACGTCAACGCCGAACTCGACGAGGGCCCGATCATTTCCCAGCAGGTCATCGAGGTGGACCACACGTACACCGCCGATGACCTGGTGGCTGTGGGCCGGGACGCCGAATGCGCGGCCCTCCGCAACGCCGTCCGCTGGCATTGTGATGGCAGGATCCTGCTGCTCGGCAACCGCACAGTCATTTTGCGGTAGGCCATGAAACCGACAAATGTGCCACGCTGGCGCCGCGTGTCTTGGAACGCCTTGCCCGTCGGACGGTCAGTGAGGCTCTCGCGGGACGGCCGCATTATCGGCTCCGGCACCGTGGACGGCACCACGCCTGACGGATCCATCATCTGGGTTGTCCTTGACGGCTGGTCCGAACGGCGAATGTTCCACCGGGAGGATTATGTTCGGGTCGAAATCAACGCGTAGCCGGCCCAGGCCAGCGCGCGAAACATCGCACCGGAAGCGCGCTGATCGGCGGTTACGCAGGGAAACTTGGGCTGTCATTCTCGCGGCCGGTGCCCTGTTGGCAGTGATCCTGTCGCAGGCACTGACCTATGGAAACTGACAAAACTGGAAACTGACAAAACGCCAGCGGACGACGGCGGGAGGTCCCGCCGTCGTCCGCTTGAGTGGATCCTCCCTGTGCAGGCGGTGAAGCCTAGCGACTGCTCACCTGACCGAACAGCTTCGCGATTGGTGCGAGCACGAGCGGGCGGGCGGCGTACCACCCGGCCGCCGTGATGGCGATTGCGGCGGCGAAGAGCCAGAACCCGACCCAGTTCACCTCGTCAGTGCCGCCGAACATGTGGTTCAGGTTGCGCAGCGCACCGGTCGCGAACACCAGGAACACGTGGATGAGGATGAACAGCACGAAAAACAGCATCGTCGGGAAGTGGATCGCGCGCGCAACTTCCACCGGGTAGACCTTGTTCAGCGTCTTCTCGTCCTTCGGCCAGAACTCGCTCATGCGCACACCCGTGATCGCCGCGAGCGGGGCCGCGATGAACACCACCACGAAGTACATGATCTGCTGGAGGCTGTTGTAGTTCACCCAGCCGGACTCAACGGGCCAGTCCAGCGTCATGTACTGCAGGAGCGCGGAGAGCGCGTTCGGGAACGCCTCCCAGCTGCTCGGTACGATCCGCATCCAGCGGCCGGTGGCAAACAGCAGCACCACAAAGATGAGTCCGTTGGCCAGCCACAAAATGTCGAGCGACTGGTGCAGCCACAGGTTGATGCTGATTTTCTTGCCACCGCGATTCGGCGTCCAGAACGCCGGAGGCTTCTGCTCGGTGCGCACCTGATAACCGGAGCGAATGATGAGAACCATCAGGAAAATGTTGAAGAAGTGCGCCCACTGCGCCCACCACGGGAATCCGGGCTCGGCCGTATCGGGCAGCTGATACACACCGGGGTACCGCTCAAGGAACTCCGGCACGCCCGGCAGCGTGGTCACACCGCGCGCGGCGAGCACAAGAATCCCGGCGGCGGCCACGGCGCCGAGCGCGAGGAGCACGCCGAGCTTGATCCACTGGCCCAGGGTGCGCGATCCGTAGAGCCTCGCCTCGGCCTGTGGCCTTACGGGCTTTTCAGCGGCGGCGGGCTTTTGAGCGGCGGCCGGTGCCGCCGATGCTGGGGCGGCTGTGACCGCGGGTGCACTCGCGGTCCTTAGTGGCTCCGCCGCGGCAACGGTCTCCACGATGCTGACCGCCTCGGCACCGGTCTCCGCCACGCTGGCGGCCGGGGCAGGGGCCTGCGCAATCTGTTCGGGACCCGCCTGCACCGCAGGGGCGGCAGCGGCTGCCACCATGCTGGTAGTCGGAGCAAGTCCAGCTGGCGGCCACGGTTCACCACCGGGGACACGGGGAAGTCCGCGACGAAGCGGGGTGCTTCCCACCGTCAGTGTGGCGGGTGCGGTGGTCGGAGCAACTGCAGGCGAGGTCGCTGCCGGCACTGCTGCTTTCTCACCAGCATCTGCAGCAGCATCTGCGGCCGGCGTGGGCGTGGCGCCCGCGGCGGGAGCCCCGGACACGGCCGGCACTGATACGGAAACCTCGCCCGCTGGCGGCCAAGGCTCGCCGCCCGGCACGCGCGGCAGGCCGCGGCGAAGCTGCTGCGCCACCGCGGCGCCTGCCTTCACTGCAGGGGCTGGAGCGGACAATGCCGCACCCGGTGCCGTTTCCTGGGCAGCAGCGGGGACGGACGGCGTCGTTTCCTGGCCTGCAGCGGGGACGGAGGGTGCGGCTGCCGCTGGCGGGGCGGTGACCGGTCCCACCCCGGACGCAGGCACCGACCGGGGTGCCGCTTCTGCCGTGAGAATGCGTGCGGGCGCCTGGCCTGCTGCAGGCCAGGGGTCACCGCCTTCGACGCGCGGCAGGCCCCGCCGGATATTCCGAGACAGAGTTGCCATCGCTACTTCTTCCGAGCCTCAAGTGCGTTAATCAGCTGGGGCACCACCTTGAAGACGTCGCCCACCACACCAAAGTCGGCGATCTCGAAGATCGGCGCGTCTGAATCCTTGTTGATGGCGACGATCGTCTTCGCGGTCTGCATGCCGGCCCGGTGCTGAATCGCGCCGGAAATGCCCAGCGCAATATACAGCTGTGATGACACGGAAACCCCGGTCTGGCCCACCTGCTGCGACTGCGGGATGTAGCCTGCATCCACTGCGGCACGCGAAGCGCCAACGGCAGCACCGAGGGTATCGGCGAGCTGTCCAACGAGGGCGAACTGTTCCTCCGACCCGAGGCCACGGCCACCGGCGACAACCTTCGCGGCACCACGCAGCTCCGGCCGCGAGGTGGCGGCAACTGCCTCGTCGAACGAGTCGATCCGCGCGGCTGGCTTCCCGGAGGGCGTCACTGCCAGGGTCTCTGACGCCGGCGGCTGAGCCGAAGCGCGCGCTTCGATGGAGCCCTGGCGAACCGTAATGACCGGCGCCCCAAACGTGGACGTTGACGTCACGTTGTAGGCACCGCCGTAGACGGAGTGGTGTGCCACGACGCCCTCGTCATCACGTGAGACGCCGATCGCATCGACAGAAATCGCTGCACGCGAACGTGCGGCGTAGCGGCCAGCAAGGTCGCGCCCATTCAAAGAATGCGAAATCAGGATCGCGTCGGGCTGCACCTGCTCCACAGCGGCGGCCAGCGCGTCAACGCTCGGCACACTGAGCGCGGACGGATCCGGAGTCTCCGCGATCAGCACGTGCGCGGCACCCAGGGCCGCGGCCTCCGCAGCGGCGGCGCTCCCGGTGCCGGGTGATGCAAGTACCAGTGCAATTGGGGTGCCAGCGGAAGCGGCAGCGCCGAAGAGTCCGGGTGCGGCCTTCTCGAGTTCACCGGAAGTCCGGGATTCCACGACGACGAGGATTGCGTCACGAGGGAATTCAGTCATGTCGATACTCCTTACGCCAGTCGGTTTTCAATAAGGAAGTCAGCCAGTTTCTCGCCGGCATCACCCTCGTCAATGATCTTTACGCCCGCCGCATGCGGGGGCTTCTCTGCAACGGTCAACATGATCGACCGGGCCGCGTCCGGGTTGTCGGCCGTGATCCCGAGGTCTGCGAGGGTGAGCACCTCCAGGGGCTTCTTCTTCGCGGCCATGATTCCTTTGAAGTTCGGGAAGCGCGGCCCGGGAAGCGCCTCGGTAATGGAAATCACCGCGGGCAGGTTCGCTGATACCTTCTGCACGCCGGATTCAAGGGGCCTGGAGCCGGACACGGCGCCGTCGCTGATCTCTACGGAGCTGAGGCCGGTCGCAAGCCGCACGTCAAGAAATTCTGCAAGCATCGCGGGGATCATGCCGCCGGATCCATCGGTGGAGACGTTGCCAGTGATCACAAGGTCAAACTCAACGCGACGGATGGCCGCTGCGAGGGTTTCGGCGGTCAGGCCAAGATCCGCACCCCGGAGCGCCTTGTCAGAGACGTGGATGGCGCTCCCCGCGCCCATCGCAAGCGCCTTGCGTATCGTCGCGGTCGCACCCTCGGGGGCGAGGGAGAGGATTGCGACCTCAGTGCCCACGTTCGCGTCGGCGTACGTCAGTGCCAGCTCCAAGGCCCGCTCACCGATCTCGTCAATGACTGCCTCGCTGGCTTCTCGATCGGCGAGGCCTGTTTCTAGGTTCAGTTTTCGGTCCCCGTACGTGTCGGGGACCTCCTTTACTAGGACGATAATCTTCATTGATGGCTCTTCCTGTGGCGGGCTGTCTCTATAGAGGAGACACGTCGGATCTCCATTGAGTCTACGAAAGTGCTGCCCTTCCTGGCGCACAGAGCCCGTGTCGCGAGTTGCACGCCGGACGACGGCGGGAAGTCCCGCCGTCGTCCGCCCACTGGGGCCGCAAACTTTTGGAAGCGGTGGGCCGGCGGCAGGGCAAGGTAGGAGCCGACGTCGACGCTTGCAAATCCTCATTGTGGCGGCCGCCCAACCGCGCCACGATGTTCGTATGAACGCTGAAACACCGAAGGCCGCGGAGCTGAACCTTCCCCAGGCCTTCCTCCTTCTGGCAACGAACGACAAAGACGGCACACCTGACGTGCCGGTATACGCACTCAGGACCACTTTGGCAGGGGCGATACTGGCCGAGCTGGAACTGATCGGTGCAATCGGGCTGCAGGGGAAGCACGTCAAGGCTACCGGCACGGCCCCGCAAACGGACTTCCAACACGAGCTGGAACTCATACGTGGCAAATCGCGGCCCCATACTCCCAAGCGGTGGGTCTCCATGCTGGAGGGCCGCGCCGAAGTGCAGCGTGTCTACGAGGGGATGGCGGCACTGGGCATCGTGGAACATGTCGGCGAAAAACACCTGGGTGTGTTCCGGAGCGTGCGGTACCCGGAGAAGGACCACGCTCCGGAGGCGGCGCTCCTGAAGAAGATCCAGGCCCCACTCGGCGGTGCGCCACCCGACGGCGGGGCGCCGGATGACACGGTGCCCGATGCAGGCGCGTCGGATGGCACGCCGCCCGATGCAGGCGCGCCTGATGCCGGTACGTCTGATGCCACTCCGTCCGATGCCGGGGCACCTGACACCGGGACTCCCGCTCCCGCGAAGCCTGATGCCAAGGCACCCGATGCCAGAACCACAGCGCTGATCGCCCTGCTTCAGGCTGCCGGACTGCTCGGCAAGCTCGTCCCGGCAGCAGATAAAATCCGGGCAAGTGAGCTGGCGAAGGACTATTGGCCTGCCCGCGCGGTGGAGGACGAACTGCGCATGATCAGACTGGCGGAGGAAGAAGAACCCGGCCTCTGAGGCTGCCTAAAGGGCCTAGGTGTTGAGCTCCCAATGGACTCGGATGGCCTCGGCAATTGGGCCAGCGGTGACATCGACCCGGAAAGCAACGGGTGCGGTCCCTGTCTCTTCGATGACCGTGTCGTGGTACACGCGGCCGCATGACGGACACAGCGTGTAGAGGTCCTCATCCTCAGGCCATTTGGCCAGCCCTGCCGGGACAGGAGCGTCTCCTCCAATGTAGACGGGGATGCCTTGTGAATTGCACTGGATCAATCCGTTTTGGCTGACGGTGTTGCCACACACGCAGGTGATGGTGGTGACATCATGGCCGATGACGTCGGCGGTTTCAGTGTCCATGACGAGCTCCCCGGCGTGGTTGGGATGTTCTGTTTGTAGCCTATGCCTGCGGATCGGCCAGGGGGCCTGCTGGCCATCAAATATCTTCAGCAATCGTGCGGCCGGCTTCTGCCCTTCAAAGCTGTCGGCGGGTGCCGGGGGGCGTCGATCCTTCCCATTCAGGCGCGAACAAGGAATGATCGTATTGATCAGTAAACTTACTAATTTGGACGTGACGGAAGGAGCGAATATGAGGGCACTTACCTGGCAGGGAAAGCGGTCGGTCAGCGTGGAGATGGTTCCGGATCCGGTCATTGAGAAGGGGACGGACGCCATCGTTCGGATCACTTCATCGGCGATCTGCGGCTCAGACCTCCACCTCTACGAGGTCCTTGGCCCCTATATGAAGGCCGGGGACATCCTGGGCCACGAACCCATGGGTGTGGTTGAAGAGGTCGGCTCCGAAGTCAGGAACCTCAAGCCGGGCGACAGGGTGGTCATCCCCTTCAACATCTCCTGCGGCCATTGCTGGATGTGCAAACAGGGGCTGCAATCCCAGTGCGAAACCACCCAGGTCCATGCCCACAACAGCGGGGCAAGCCTGTTCGGGTTCTCCGAGCTCTACGGGTCGGTCCCCGGCGGGCAGGCGGAATACCTGCGCGTGCCCCACGCCGATTACGGACCGATAAAGGTCGGGCACGAACTGCCTGATGAGCGATACCTCTACCTCTCCGATATTCTTCCCACCGCCTGGCAGGGAGTGAAGTACGCGGACGTCCCCGCCGGCGGCACACTGGCCGTCTTTGGGCTCGGACCGGTGGGTCAGTTCGCCAGCCGGGTCGGTCGGCACCTGGGCCAGCGGGTCATCGCCGTCGAGCCGGTTCCGGAACGCCGCCGCATGGCAGAGCGGCACGGAGTGGAAACGATTGACTTCACAAAGGACGTCGGTGACCAGCTGCGCGAGATGACCGGCGGAAGAGGCCCCGACGCTGTGGTCGACGCCGTCGGGATGGAAGCGCACAATTCGCCCGTCGGCGCCTTTGCACAGAATGCCGTCGGGCTCCTGCCGGATGCCCTGGCAAAGAAGGCCATGGAAACTGCCGGCGTAGACCGCATGGCGGTCCTCCACGCGGCGATCGACTCCGTGCGCCGGGGAGGCACCGTCTCGCTCAGCGGGGTTTACGGGGGTACGGCGAGCCCCATGCCGCTGCTGACCATGTTCGACAAGCAGATCCAACTGCGGATGGGCCAGTGCAACGTCCGCCGGTGGACGGACGAGCTGCTCCCGCTCGTGGAAGATCCCGCAGACCCGCTCGGCGTCATGGACCTGAAAACTCACGAGGTTGACCTCGACGGCGCCGCGGCCGCCTACGAGATCTTCCAGAAAAAGGAAGACGGCTGCATCAAGGTGGTCCTGAAGCCGTAGCGAAGATCCCCCCGCTCCGGGAGATTGCCTAACGTCTTCCGTTAGCCGGATCCAGGCGTGGCTGGGCTCCCGATTCGACAGGAACGGGAGCCCAGCCAGGCGGGTTGAGTCAACGCGGGGCCTGTTTCGGCGGCGCCGTCCACCGTAGGCTATGGGCATCCATCACACCGAGGAGGCACTCATGCGCACGGCAACACCCACAGCGCAGGCCGATCAGGTCCGCCAACTTTCAGAGAATCTCATGTCTCAGCTCACCAAGGGGAGGGAGTGGGCCACTCCCGGGGTCGAGGCGGCATTGCAAAAAGCGGTCGCGGGGCTCGATGCCGGGATTGAATCTGCGTCCCCGAGGATCCAGGCCGGTCTGCGGCGGCTTGCTGACGAGCTCGCCGGCGGAGTGGAAACTCTGGCTCCCCGTGTTCACGAGGGTCTGAAGCGGGTCGCACCTAATGTTGCCCCGGCACCCGCCCGGGCTAAGTCGAGGCGGACGGCTTCCGGGAAAGCCTGGTTGATTGCCGGGGCGGTCGCCGTCGCGGTGACCGCGGGACTCGCGGCCTGGCACTTTTTTGGGCCGGCCGATGAGGAGCCGGTGCCGTCCGTGAATGTGCAGCGTCCCAGCGGCGCGAACCCCGACGCGGACGCCGGCCCCGCAGGGGCCCGGATTTGAGCCAATCAAGACTCCGGGCGGCCACGGCCGACGCTAGTCGAGGGGCAGCGTTATCGTCACACAGGTTCCTGCGGCGGCGGATGAATCGATGATCACCTCTCCGCCAGCAAGGCCTACGGCCGCGCGCATGAGGCGCAGTCCCATGCCGGTGTGCCGGCCAATCATGGCTGCCGGCACGTCGAACCCACCACCGTCGTCGGTCACTTTGAGCTGAACGCCGTGGCTCATGCCGTGGGTGACGCAGCCGAGCCGGACCGTCACAGCTGATGCCTGAGCGAATTTATAGACATTGCTGAGAAGCTCCTGCGCCGCCCGGTACAGAAGAGTTGCGGTCTGTCGGTCTACGTCCATCCGGTGGCGCGGAGTCTCCAGATGCACCACGGTGCCGCGTTCGCGGAGGGGACCCGTTAGGCGGTCGATTGCACCGGTTACCCCAAGAGCATGGAAGTCGACCGGGTGTGTATCAGTGAGGACGCCACGTACTGCGACGACTTCATCGCTTAGTAGTGATTTCATGTTCTTACTGTGCGCCTGTGTCGTTGGGATTTTCCTGTGGCGCGCCGAGGGTAGGGACAGGACGTTTCGCCGTCGTCAGCTTTGCGCGTGGTGATTCATTCGGATGACTGACGTTTGATGGAAGCTGAAATTCGATCCTCCATTGCTCGAACGCCGCCTACCGCCGCTGGACCCATCTGCTGTCTTGCGCGGTTCACCGCATCGCGGACTTCGCGACGGACTACCCGTTCATTCTGACTCGACGACTTTTCTCTCGTTTCTCTTGCTAAATCGAGCAGAGCGTGCGGAGCGTAGTGATTGACGCTCATGTCGGTGAGGAGGGGTAACTGCACCCGCAGATCCTGCTCGATGGCAGTGCGAAGGGGGCCTAAGCGAAGCAATTGAGTGAGGAAATCCGGACTCAATACGGGCGACGGCGGCGCTTGAGGGCCAAGGCGTTCCCGTAGGTGGTCCTTCATTTTCATTGCTGTTCCATCGAACGTCAGCCACCATGCGAGGTAGCCCATCGGTGATGGTCCAATCGTCCGGCGATACTCGATGACGCCGACTGAGTTTTCAACGTCGTGAGCAACCAGGCGAGACCGCGTCCCTTGGTCGGCTCCGTAGTCACCTCGTTGACGCCTTCTTTCGTGAGTCTCATTCCACAGTTCCTGCACTACGCCCCGAAGTTCGAGGGATGCGGCATCGGAGTACTCCAGGAGATTCTTGGTCTCGATTGAGAATTCGTCGGCAAGGTAGTCGCTGACGTCCTGCAACGGCTGTTCGCGTCCACAGATGTTCCTTTGCCAGTCCAAGAATTCGTTCTCTGGCCGGCCCGAGAGCACGAAGGCCGAGTATAGGAAGGGGACTCGTCCCGTCCAATTCGACGTTCTGTTGTGACCATACGCAACGGCCAGGTTGAGGTGTCTTTCAACTTCTTCCACCACTCCTTCCGTCACGAATAAGACCAACCCGGCGTCTACCGCTGCTCGCATCAGAATCGTAAAGTGGCGCTCTTCCGGGTCGTCTACCAGGCTCTCCCCGATTAGCGGCAGGATCGCGGTGGTGTCCATCCATATGTCGCCTTCACTGAAGACGTTGAGCATGACTTTCTGGACGTCCGGGGTTTGTTTCAGGAACGCGAAAAGCGTGTATGCGTCAGCTAGTCGCCGAAGATGGGACTGTGTTTGAGGCGACGGCTGTTCCAATACATGCATGATGGCCGCGGCCGCGGCATCAGAACTGAGCTCGCTGATGCCGCCATTCGCCGTAATTCTGTCTGCTATGGCTACGGGGCTGAGTTGGAACGGTTCTCCCGTTTCCACGGCCTCGGCAAAAGACTCACCGCGTTCCAGGAGTGTTTCTTCCAACACCGTTCGTAGTTGCCGGGAAATCTCCGTCAACTGTGTTTCGTTCAGCGCCTTCGGGACTTCGAGGGCTCGAATCGCGACAGTGAGTTTCGCATCTAGAACAGCTTCATCAAGAAGGAACTTGGCTGTCTGATCATTTATCCTCTTGGCCTCCTCAAAACTGAGATGGTAAGTGTCCTCAGACCCGGAACCTGACTTGTGTTGTTTAACGGGCCCCTTCCGGGACAGTCGGTTCAATGCGCTCAGGGTCAGGGCATCGACTTGCCCTCGCTTCCCCACGGGCATACGGAGGGCGACGCCGTCTTGGATTTCGCTCAGGCTGAGCCTGTTGTCTCTGCTCGAATCGTGAAGTGCCGCCAAAACCAGTGAATCGAAGCAGCTCTTGGTAAGACTCTGATCGGTTGCCTGGTCTACGCCGTCAAGTGCCAAGTGCAGCACCGCGACCTTGCTCTCATCCGCTGTCAGCGTCGATATTCTGTCGATGACCCCTCGTTTGGACAGGAGCGGATCGACAAATCTCTTGGCCAGCTCTTCACTTGCCACTCGTCGTTGGGGATAGGACTCCTCACGGTCCACAAACCACGACCGGTCTCGGATATCTACGGTTATATTCCGGTCACGTCGAGACTCTTCCCTGAGTTCATCGGCAGCCGGACCAATCACCTGGTTGGTCACGTAGATCATGGTGCTGACCGAAGGAAAATTCCTTTTGAGCGTGTCCAGCGCGCTCCTAAGTTTCGTCTTCCAACTCGCCGTGACGGAGTACTGAAATGCGACTTTTGGCACACCGTCAGTCGTGAATATTTCGGCGTCTCTGCCCTTGTCTCCGTTCGGAGCTGCCATCGTCCGCAGGGCGGGATATTCGACGGCTAAGAACTCTGACGCGAACTGTTCAAATACCTCCCAATCTCCAGGGCCAATACGTTCTAGGGCGAGGGACAATCGCGGGTTCGGCATGACCGAATCATAACCACCACATTCCTTCCTTGAGTATCGCTGCCTGTTCGGCAACTGTCTGGTGTTCGGGGGAGGGGCGGTCCAGTTTCAGTTCCAGGCCCAGCGGCCGACCGCCACATCGATCCGGGCGGGCTGACCCGCTTTGATCAAAACTTCCCCTCGGAATCACGCGTCAACAGGCGCCGTTGACTTTCTTGCCTCCTGCGAGGACGATGTCGAGTGTAAGTCGATGATGGGGGGAATAACTCCGAGTCTGACCTGCCGAGAATATGCATGTGTGTCGATTATTCCCGCGTTAGATTTTGACTCTGCAATGGAATATCGCTATTCGCGAAGCTCATGCTTCCGCATCTGTTAGTCAACTCCGAATCTGGGGATCAACGGAGACAAAATGTCTGGAATTTCTTTTAAGCCGGTTGCGGACGCGCCCGGTGCTTTTACCTCTGAGCCTGCAGAATCCCGCCAGGGATATCGATATCGTGCAATGGTGCACGGTCAAACAACACTATTAACAGCAGAAGGCAAGACGCCAGACCTCGTGGTTTCAACGACAGCCACCCCTGGGTTTGACGTAAATGCGATCAGTCTGTCGGGTATATGGGACGCGGCCGAGGACCTGGCCGGTCGAGCTTGGGACGCAATAAACGATGTTCTGACGGATGACGGCGGTGGCGGTGCTCGCATACCAGTGAGCTCGGACGAAGCCGAAATCGTCACAACGACTCGGGCGCCGGCACTGTTTAGTCTGCGAATCTAGACGCTCCGGTTCGGTCGCGGTTGGACCTTAGGAAGAAAGGACCGAGTGCAGGCCACCAGCCGTGGCCTGCACGGGCCAATTTGGGGCATCGCCCGGTTCTTCCGGGCAGTAGCCCTCGTGAGCACGGAATCACGACGGGCCAAGGTCAAGCAATCAAGTTTGCAATGCGTTCCTTGATGGACCGCTACGGGGGTTGGGGGTCGTCCAGCCGCTCTCGCCGAGACCCGTGACACCACCATGTCTTGACGTGACACCACTGTGGTGTCACTATGATGGCATGGAACTTGGACAATACGTCAGCGACCTGCAGCGCCAACTAGTTGATACCGCGGAGAACGGCACGGAGGACACCCGCGCCGTCGCCGAGCGGCTCGCCGCCGGACTAGATGCCGCGGTGCGGCTCGTGCTGCTCGACGTGTTGTCGGCCGCGGCCGGCGAGATCACCCGCGACCTCGCACCTGGATCGGTTGACATGCGGCTGCGCGGACGCGAGATCGAGTTCGTCGTTACCCAGCCGAGCACCGAGCCGGAGAGCGACGAGCGGCCCGCCGCAACCGTCGACCTCGACGACGCGAGCACCTCCCGCACTACGCTTCGCCTGCCGGACGCCCTCAAGGCGCGGGTGGATGAGGCAGCGGCGGCCGACGGCATGTCCGTCAACACCTGGCTGGTCCGTGCGATTGCGGCCGCCCTCCAACCCAAGCAACGACGATCCACGCAGCGCACGCTGCGCACCGGCGACAACTTCGCCGGCTGGGCGCGCTAACCCGCTCAGCCCACCACCCTCACCATTCACCAACCACGCGGACCCGCGGGGTAATACGAACACGCGCAGAGAAAGGCAGGCTTCAGCATGCCCACCTACAACACCCCCGGCCCCATCGACCTCGCCATCAACCTGCAGGTCGGCGCGATCGATGTCTTCGCCAGCGACCGCGCCGACACGGTCGTGACCGTCTCGCCCACCAACCCCGAGAAGGCGGTCGACCGCCGGGGCGCGCAGGACACCACAGTCGACTTCGATGGCCAGCGGCTCACCATCACAGGCCCACGGCCCCGCATCAGCTGGAGCGGCCCGACCGAGTCGGTCGATGTGAAGGTCGAGCTGCCGACGGGGTCGCGGCTCGCCGCCGAGATCGCCGTCGGCGGCCTGCGTACCGTCGGCCGCCTCGGCGCCACCCGCATCAAGAGCTCGCTCGGTCCCGTGGATGTCGACACCGCGGGCGACCTCTGGCTGCGCGCCTCGCACGGCAACGCGACCGTGGGCACCGCCGACGGCGGCATCGAGATCACGGCTGACCACGGTCAGATCCGGGTCGGCACGGTCACCGGCGACGCGATCCTCAAGGCCTCGCACGGCACCATCCAGGTCGGGGACTCCGGCGGCGACCTCGACGCGAAGCTTTCCTACGGCGACCTCGAAATCATGAATGCACGCGCCTCCGTTACGGCGAAGACCGCATACGGCAGCATCCAGCTGGCCGATGTTTCGAGCGGTTCCATCCAGGTCGAAAGCGGCTTCGGCCAGGTCACCATCGGCGTGCGGTCCGGCGTTGCCGCGTGGCTGGACCTGTCCTCGAAGGCCGGGCACGTTCGCAACGAGCTCGACGGCGACGGCGCCCCCGACGCGTCCGAACAGACCGTCGAAGTACGTGCACGCACGCAGCACGGCAACATCAACATCCGGCGCGCGCGGTGAATCCGGGCAACCAACAGAAGGGAACCACACACATGAACACGCCAGCGATCGCAGTCCACGGGCTGCGGAAGTCCTACGGCGGCAAGGTGGTGCTCGACGACGTCGACCTCACCGTCAACGCCGGCACCGTCACTGCGCTGCTCGGCCCGAACGGCGCCGGCAAGACGACCACCGTGCACATCCTGTCCACGCTCGTGCGGCCCGACGCCGGCACGGCATTCGTCAACGGATGCGACGTCGTCCGCGACCACGACGGCGTGCGCGCCGCGATCGGCCTCACCGGCCAGTTCTCCGCGGTGGACAAACTGCTCACCGGCGAGGAGAACCTGCTGCTGATGGCGCGGCTGCGGCACCTCGGGGCGAAGCGCTCGAAGACTCGGGTGGCCGAGCTGCTCGAGCAGTTCGACCTCGTCGACGCCGCCCGCAAGCCGCTCGCCACCTACTCCGGCGGGATGCAGCGCCGCCTCGACCTCGCGATGACCCTCGTGGCGACGCCGAGCGTGATCTTCCTCGACGAGCCCACCACGGGCCTGGACCCGCGCAGCCGCCACACCATGTGGGACATCGTCCGCAGCCTCGTCGCGGACGGCACGACCGTCCTGCTCACCACCCAGCATCTCGAGGAAGCAGACGAACTCGCGGACCGCGTCGCAGTGCTCGACGGCGGCCGCATCGTCGCCGAGGGGACGCCGGACGAGCTCAAGCGCCTGGTGCCCGGCGGGCACATCCGGCTCCGGTTCGCGGATGCCGCGGCGCTGGATGCCGCCTCCGGCCTGCTCGATGAGTCCGCGCGCGACGACGCCGGGCTCGCGCTCACCGTGCCGAGCGACGGCGGGGTTAGCGTGCTGCGCACCGTCCTGGACCGCCTTGATGCGGCCGACGTCGAAGTCGAGGACCTCAGCATCAACACCCCGGACCTCGATGACGTGTTCTTCGCGCTCACCGGCCGGGCAGACACGAAGGGAACCGCGTCATGACCACCATCACCGCTCAGCGCAAGACGGCCCCAAGCACCAGTCGACAGTCGCACGTCGTCGCCGACTCGATCACGATGCTGCACCGCAACCTGCTGCATATGGTGCGCTACCCGGGCCTGTCGGTGTTCACCATCGTGGGGCCGGTGGTGCTCCTGCTGTTCTTCGTGTTCGTGTTCGGCGGCACCCTCGGGGCCGGCCTGCCCGGTGCGGATCCGGCCGGCGGGCGGGAGGCGTATGTCGCGTACATCATGCCGGGCATCCTGCTGTTGACCATCGCCGGCAGCGCCGGCGGCACCGCGACGACGGTCGCGATGGACATGACCGAGGGCATCACGGCGCGGTTCCGCACAATGGCGATCTCGCGGGCTGCGGTGCTCGCCGGGCACGTGCTCGGCAACACCATCCAGGCGATCATCGCCGTCGCGCTCGTGCTCGGCGTCGGTCTACTGATCGGCTTCCGCCCGACTGCCGGGCCGATCGAGTGGATCGCAGCCGCCGGTCTGCTCGTGCTCATCGCGTACGCGATCAGCTGGCTCGGGGTCGCCATGGGCATGCAGGCGAAGTCGGTCGAGACAGCCAGCAATTGGCCCCTCCTCCTGACCTTCCTGCCCTTCCTCAGCAGCGGCTTCGTGCCGACCGAGTCGATGCCGGAGTGGCTGCAGTGGTTCGCGCAGTACCAGCCGTTTACGCCGTTCATCGAGGCCATCCGCGGACTGCTGCTCGGCACGCCGCTCGGGTGGAGCCCGGTGCTCGCCATCGTATGGTGCGTCGTGATCGTGGTTGCCGGCTACGCGTGGTCGATGGTGATTTACGAGCGGAAGTCGGTGCGTTGAGACCAGGTCTCACCCGGTAGCAGCCGGCGGTTGCGAGTTCATCGCGGCCGCCGGTTCCGGCTTTCGGGCGGTCAGTGAAGGTGCGAATGTAGCGACGCCAGGTTTCCAGCCAAACCTCAGCTTCTAGTCGCCCTTACTGTGCGGGAGTCGGTTATCGGTGTACTTATGCGGTGCGTCCGTTCGGTGAGGTAGAGCCGGTGGGCTGTGATAACCAACGCAAGCCATGCGGCGCCGAGGGCCCAGGCGGCAAGGACGTCCGTGAGCCAGTGGTGGCCCAGATAGACCCGGCTCAGGCCTATGGTTGCGGCGAAGAGTCCTGCCAGGAGTGCTGTGATGATCCTGGCGCGGGGGGACTTCAGGCGGAGGATGATTAAGTACGCGACGATGCCGGCGATAACGACCGCGTTCAGCGAATGGCCGCTGGGAAAGGACGCCGAGTGTTCATGCGGCGGAACGGCGTCGGTCAGCGGCGGGCGGGTTCTCCCAATGAGTGATTTCCCCGCGATAGTCATTAGCAACGACCCGGTACCAGCGATGACGATGAGGATGACGGGGGTCCAGGAGCGGCGTCGCAGAGCCAGAGTTGCCATGACGGCCAGCGCGAGGAGCGGCATGCCGATGGTCCCGCCGATGTCGGTGTACGCAGTCGTGATGATGTCCAGTGCGGGGGAGCGAACTGTCTTGGCCGTAGCTAGGACTGGATGGTCCAGACCGGCGACCCCGTCAGCTTCAACAACGGATTCGTAGACCTGGGCGAAGACCGCCGTGAGTGAAATAGCCAAGGCCGCGCCGATGGTCAGCGTCAGGATCAGGGTCGCGTGCGGGCCGAGAACGCGGCTGGCACGCCCGACAACTAAGGCGAGGTGCTGGCCAAGCCGAGTGTCCCAGCGCGTAAGGTCATTGCCGCCGACGAAGCGGTCCTGTTGGACTTCGCCCTGCTCGCCGCCCTGGGGCGGTTGCCGATTTTCCAGGGTCACGTTTCTTGCCCTTCATTCAAGACAGCATTTCAAATAATAAGTAACCTTAGCATTTGCGTTTTCTGACGGTGCAGCGCACGGGGAACCCCGGCGACCCTTCTATAGTTGTCAAGCGCGGCAGGACTCCGGGTTTGTAGCGTTGAGTGTTCGGTAGACCCGTCGGGCGAGATAGCGTTTGACGCACCG
>NZ_JAQFIF010000014.1 GCF_029504395.1 Arthrobacter sp. ES3-54 | reverse complement strand
AACGCTCGACTGGGATACCCCAGCCGAGCGTCTGCGTGATCTACTAATGACCACCTAGCCACCAGCGGTGTTGCAACGACCCCTTGAAACCGCCCCCCTGCCAGGAAGCCCGCCGCCGTTTGTGCCTATGGACTGGGTAATGCTGCGCGCTGCGTGCGTCGGGGATGTCTGCGGCTCGGGCCCGAGGACCTGGCGCAAGGGCCGGGCGTAGGAGGCCGCGTGAGGGACTCAGGCGGCCGCTGCCGACTCCAGGAGGATCCGGAGGTCCTCCAGCGCACTCTCGGCCTCCGCGAGGCTGCAGAAGGCCGGGAGGGCGTCCGCCGCGACGGCCAACTCCACTTCGCAGCCACACTCGAAGTCCTCGGTCATGACCTCCAGCAGCGAGCGGGCGTCGACGCCGGGCCTGCCGTCCTTGCTGATGGTCACCGGGAGGCCGGTGGCCGTTACGGCCCGGACAAATACTGCCGCCGGCCGGGCGTGGAGGCCGATTGCGGCCGTGACGATTGCCTTGCGAACTGGCAACGGGACTCCCTCATGCTGGTGTTGGTTCTCTGGGTGGTGCCACCGGACGGGCTGTTCAATGCAACAGGCGTTCCGTCGACTGGCATGCCGTATGTCTGGCGGCGCATCGGACTGGCGTTCCATCAGGCTGGGCGGGCTCCGTTGCCCGGTTCCGGCTTATGAGTTCAAGGGTAGCTGCGGGGGAGGGGCCCGCACGACTTGAGTCGGCGCCGTGGTCTAGACCTGCCGGGGTACGGGCTTACCCTTGAGATATGAGTGTTTTTCCCGCGCCGCGCCCCAACCGGAGGCTGACCCATGGCGTCCTCTAATGCGTCCAAGATGATCGGCGAGATCGACCGCCAGAGCGGGGTGCCGATCTACGTGCAGTTGCGGGAAATCCTGCGGGCGCACATCGGTGCCGCCTGCCCGCCGGGTTCCGCGCTGCCGTCCGAGCGTGACCTCGCACAGCGCTTCGGCCTGGCCCGGATGACTGTCCGCCAGGCCATTGATGCCCTTGTGGGCGAGGAAGTCATTGAGCGCGTCGTGGGGCTGGGCACGTTTGTGCGCAAACCCAAACTGGATCTCCAGGTAAAGCTCACCTCCTACAGCGAGGAGATGCAGCGCCGCGGCATGGTCCCGGCCGCCAAGGTCCTGAGCTTCGAGCAAATCAGCGCCAGCGCTTTCCTGGCCCGTGAACTCCAGCTGGAGGAGGGCACGCCCCTGGTCCGGTTCCGGCGCCTTCTGCTGGCCGACAACGAGCCAATGAGCGTGGACGAGAACTTCATTCCGGCCCACCGGGTCCCCGGCCTGCTGGACGGCGAGCCGCCCACATCCCTCTACAACGTGCTGAGCGAACGCTACGGGCTGGTGATGGAATGGGGCGAGGACATGATCGAGGCGACAGCCGCATCGCCGTCCACGGCCCGGCTCCTGAACGTCGAGGTCGGAACGCCGCTGCTGAAGATCCAGCGCCACGCGTTCGTGGCCCGCGCCATGGTGGACTATTCCGTGTCCTACTATCGGGCTGACCGCTACAAGCTCTGGGTGCCCCTGCAGCGCCCCGGCGTCCGGCCCACCCGCAACTACGCCTCGGGGTACCGCCCCTAGCCACAACAGAGCCGTTGTTCGTCTGGCGGCAGATACAACGGAAGGCCCGGTCCCTTTGGGGACCGGGCCTTCCTGTGTATTGCTTGGTGCTGCCTAGTGGCTCAGCGTCTTCTGAGACTCTGCCGCTTCGACGGCCTCGTGGGCGCCGTGGTGGCCGTGAGCGGCCTCCAGCTCTGCCGGAGTGGCCGGGGCTACCCGGTCCTCGAAGAACCAGCGGGACAGCTTCGCGCGGCGCTTTTCCTTGCGGTCTACCACACCGTGCTCGTTCGGCACCGCGGGCAGCGGAACCGGTGACTCGAAGCCGATCAGCTTGTAGCGCTTGTATTCGTCCAGCGGGGCGTGGACCTCGATGAACTCGCCGTGCGGCAGGCGCACGATGCGGCCGGTTTCACGGCCGTGCAAGGCAATCTCGCGGTCCTTGCGCTGGAGCGCCAGGGCGACGCGCTTCGTGACGATGAACGCGATAACTGGGCCGATGAAGAACAGTGCGCGCAGCCAGTAAGTCACATCGTTCAGGGCCACGTGGAAGTGGGTGGCGATGAGGTCGGAGCCTGCCGCGGCCCACATAACGCAGTACCAGACGAAACCGGCCATGCCAATCGCCGTCCGGGTAGGAGCGTTGCGGGGACGGTCCAGGACGTGGTGCTCGCGGTTGTCCTTGGTGATCCAGCGTTCGATCCACGGGTAGGCGAACATGACGGTGAAAAGGATGCCTGCGGGGACCAGGGCCGGCAGCAGCACGTTGAACGTGAACATGTGGCCGAACCACACCTGCTCGACCTTCCAGTCACCGATCGTGCCCGGCATCAGGCGCAGGGCGCCATCAACAAAGCCGATGTACCAGTCAGGCTGCGTGCCTGCCGAAACCGGCGAGGGGTCGTACGGGCCGTAGTTCCAGATCGGGTTGATGGTGAAGAACGCCGCCATGATGGCAACGACACCGAACACGATAAAGAAGAAGCCGCCAGCCTTCGCCGCGTATACCGGCCCCAGGGGGTAGCCGACGACGTTGCCGTCATTGCGTCCGGGGCCGGGGTACTGCGTGTGCTTGTGCACAACCACCATGAAGAGGTGCATCACGATCATCAGCAGGATGAGCGCCGGAACCAGGAGGATGTGGAGCGTGTACAGGCGGCTGATGATCATGGTGCCCGGGAACTCACCACCGAAGAGGAAGAACGAGGTGTAGGTGCCGATGACCGGGATGGACTTGATGACGCCGTCGATGATGCGCAGGCCGTTGCCGGAGAGCAGGTCATCGGGGAGCGAGTAGCCGGTGAAGCCTGCAGCCATGGACAGGATCAGCAGGACGCTGCCCACCACCCAGTTCAGCTCGCGGGGCTTGCGGAACGCGCCGGTGAAGAACACGCGCAGCATGTGCACGGACACGGAGGCGACGAACAGCAGGGCCGACCAGTGGTGCACCTGGCGCATGAACATGCCGCCGCGGACATCGAAGGAGATGTTCAGCGAGGAGCTGTACGCCACCGACATTTCAACGTTCGTCAGCGGCGTGTAGGAGCCCGCGTAGTGCGTCTCCGCCATGGACGGATCGAAGAAGAAGGTCAGGAACGTGCCCGAGAGCAGCAGGATGACGAAGGAATAGAGCGCCACTTCGCCGAACATGAACGACCAGTGGTCCGGGAAGACCTTCCGGCCGAATTCGCGGAGGATTCCGGAGCCGCCAACACGCTGGTCGACGAAGTCGGTGATGCGCCCGCCCGAAGTCTTGGCGACAAAGGCGGGGGCATCAGGCGTTAGGGATGAGGACATGCTGCTCACGCTCCCAGTAAGTCGGTCCAACGGGTTCATGGAAGTCGCTCGTGGCAACCAGGTAGCCCTCGGAGTCCACTGCGATAGGCAGCTGGGGCAGAGGACGGCTGGCCGGTCCGAAGATAACCTTGCATTCCTGGGTCAGGTCGAAGGTTGACTGGTGGCACGGGCACAGCAGGTGGTGGGTCTGCTGCTCGTACAGGGCAACAGGGCAACCGACGTGGGTGCAGATCTTGGAGTAGGCAACAATTCCGTTGTAGGCCCAGTCCGCGCGGCCGGGAGAGGGGTGGAGCTCCTCCGGGTTCAGGCGCATGAGCAGGACAACAGACTTCGCCTTCTCGTTCAGCTTGCCTTCGTGCAGCTCGTTCAGGCCTTCGGGAATGACGTGGAAAGCAGAGCCAATGGTGACGTCCGCTGCCTTGATGGGAGTGCCATCGGGGTCGCGGGCGAGGCGCTTGAGTTTGCCGTCCTGCGGGGCCCACATCGTGTGGGCCAGCTTGTCGTCCGGCCGGGGACCGAGGTCACCAAAGATGGCCAGGGCGGGCAAAGGCGCGAGGGCCATGGCGCCGAGGAGCGTATTGCGGATCAGCGGCCGGCGCTTGATGCCGGTTTCTTCCACAATGTCATCGACGATCCGTACGGCAGCCTGGCGGTCTTCCTCGGTGCGGATCGCGTGGCGCTCTTCCGAGACCTCGTGGTCCGGCATGAGGGCCTTGGCCCAGTGGACGATGCCGGTGCCGATGCCGAGCATCGCCAACGCGGTGCCGATGCCGAGCAATGCGTTCTGGAGGCGGATCGTGGCGATCGAGGAATCATTCCCCAGATCGATCGCGAAGTACGCCACCAGGAATATCAGGGTGCCAACGACTGAGATACCGAACAGAAGGGCTACCTGCCGTTCTGCTTTCTTTGCGGCCCTCGGGTCCGTGTCGGCCAGGCGCAAACGGTGCGGGGGAATTCCAGGATCCTGGAACTTCTCCACCTCATTCTGACCAGCCGTAGCTACGGTGCCCGAGTGGTTCGGACTGCCGTCACTATGGTTGCCCATAATTCGCCTCATCCTTCTCTCGTCTCGGCATGTGCCGAGTTAGGTTTCAATTCAAACTGCTGACGGATCAGCAGAAAATTCTTACAGGTGCGTCCGCACTAGGAGGTGCGGGATGTGAGCCAGATGGTGAACGCGATGATGACGCCCAGGCCGGCAATCCAGACAAAGAGACCTTCGGACACGGGTCCCAGTGCCCCAAGATCGGCGCCGCCGGGTGAACCGTTGGCCTCAATCTGCTTCAGGAAGGTGATGATGTCGCGCTTGCCCTCGGGGGAAATGTTCGCGTCACTGAAGACCGGCATGTTCTGCGGGCCGGTGACCATGGCTTCGTAGATGTGCTGACCGGAGACACCCGCGAGGGCCGGGGCGAACTTGCCCCGGGTGAGTGCACCGCCGGCAGCGGCAGCGTTGTGGCACATGGCGCAGTTCGTGCGGAACAGCTCGCCACCGTTGGCGGCGTTGCCCTTCTCATCGAGCACACCCGCCTCGGGGATGGCCGGGCCGGGGCCGAGGGAGGCAACGTAAGCAGCCAGCTGCTTGGTCTGTTCCTCGTTGAACTGGGCGGGCTTCTGGTAGGCCTGCGGGCCGTTCATCTCCATGGGCATGCGGCCGGTACCAACCTGGAAGTCAACAGCGGCGGCGCCGACGCCTACAAGGGACGGCCCGGCCTGCGAGCCGTTGGCACCCATGCCGTGGCAGGTGGCGCAGTTGGCGGCAAAAAGTTTGCCGCCTTCCTCTACGTCGCTTGCGCTGTAGGTGGTGGTGTCGGCCTTGGCCTGGTTGACGGTGGTGGCAACGGCGTACAGCCCACCCGTGACCAAGAGGCCCATTAGCAGCAGTGCAATTGCTGCCAGTGGGTGACGTCGCTTCTGCGAGAGTGCCTTCACGTGGTGGTTCCTTTATTCGATCCTACGGTGGCTCCGGGAGCCGCTTCTTGAAATTCTGCCTCTTGTAGAAAAAGAGTCAAGTCTGACTACTTGAGGACGTAGATGACCAGGAAGAGGCCAATCCAGACGACGTCCACGAAGTGCCAGTAATACGAGGTGACAATCGCCGAGGTTGCCTCGAAGTGTCCGAACTTCTTCGCGGCGAAGGAGCGGCCCATGATGAGCAGGAAGGCAATCAGACCGCCGATGACGTGCAGGCCGTGGAAGCCCGTCGTTATGTAGAAGGCTGAACCGTAGGCGTTGGAGGACAGCGAGACATGCTCGGAAACGAGCATGGCGTACTCGGTCGCCTGGCCGGCGACGAAGAAGGAACCCATGAGGAACGTCAGGATGAACCATCCGTTCATTCCCCACTGGGTGAAGCTGAAGCGTCCGCCGGTCCGGCGCGGCTGGAGCCGCTCGGCAGCGAAGACGCCCATCTGGCAAGTAAAGGAACTTGCCACGAGGACGATCGTGTTAACGAGCGCAAACGGGAAGTTGAGCTTGGCTGTCTCTTCGGCCCACATCAGTCCGGAAGTCGAACGGAGTGTGAAGTACATGGCGAAGAGACCGGCGAAGAACATCAACTCACTGGACAGCCACACAACGGTTCCAACAGAAACCATGTTCGGGCGGTTCAGCGTCGGGTGCGCCGGGGTACTGGGGGCATGGGTCGCAGATGTCACATAGACATTATGTCTATAAAAGTCCGTCCTGCCCAACGCAAACCGCGTTTTCGGGGGACTTTTTCTACAAAGACGCGAATTCGCGCGGAAAAGTTCCCGGAGGGGTTCACATTGGTCTTTGCGGGGCCGACCTCGATAGCATCGGGAGGTGACTTCACAGGCATCTGCACAGGCGGCAGGCAACACCTGGCCGCGGCTCATCAACGCGCTCATCAGCGGCGTGGACCTCACCGCCGGGAGCACTGAGTGGGCCATGAACTCCATCATGTCCGGTGAAGCGACGCCGGCCCAGGTGGCGGGATTCCTGGTGGCCCTGCGCTCCAAGGGCGAGACCGTGGATGAGCTCTCTGGCCTGGTGGAGGCGATGATCTCCAACGCCAACCCCATTGACATTGCCGGTGAGAAGTTGGACATTGTCGGAACGGGTGGCGATCAGCAGAACACTGTCAACATCTCCACGATGGCTGCCCTGATCGCCGCCGGAGCGGGGGCCAAGGTGGTCAAGCACGGCAACCGAGCGTCGTCGTCCTCATCCGGATCCGCCGATGTCCTGGAGGCCCTCGGCGTCAGGCTGGATCTTCCCATTCCCCGTGTGGCGCTCAATGCCGAAGAGGCGGGAATCACGTTTTGCTTCGCCCAGGTGTTCCACCCCTCGATGCGGCATGCCGCCGTCGCCCGCCGCGAACTCGGCGTTCCGACTGCGTTCAACTTCCTGGGCCCCATGATCAACCCGGCCCATGTCCAGGCCTCGGCCGTGGGCGTCGCCAACGAGCAGATGGCGCCCCTGGTGGCCGGAGTGCTGGCCAAGCGCGGCAGCCGCGGCCTGGTTTTCCGCGGGAATGACGGCCTGGATGAGCTCACCACCACCGGCCCGTCGCGCGTGTGGGAGATCCGCAATGGTGAGGTCACGGAAGAGATGTTTGATCCGCGCGACCTCGGCATCCGGACGGCCACGCTGGAGGAGCTGCGCGGCGGTGACGCCGTGGCCAATGCCGCCGTCGTTCGCGCTGTCCTTGGCGGTGCACCGGGTCCGGCCCGTGATGCGGCGCTGCTCAATGCCGCGGCCGGGCTGGTCGCGTTCGACCTCGACGCCGTCGGTCCGCTGGCGGAGCGCATGGCCGCCGCGTTCAAGCGCGCCGAGCAGTCCATTGAATCCGGCGCCGCGGCCGCGGCGCTGGACAGGTGGGTCGCTTTGTCGCAGACCGCCGCGTAAGCGCCGCCAGACTAGCGCGCACCAAGCGGGTGCAGAAGCCGCGGAGCAAATTGGTTGATCCCGGCGGGACAGCGAGGCCCCGGCTTCATTCGGCGTCGGGCACGCCGTCCCCTGACCCTCCCGCTGACTTGAGCTTCCGGCGTCTGCGTCGGCGCCAGACGATCACCAGGCCAAGCACGACGATGGGGACCAGCACCCAGCCGCCGATGTCGAGAGCGTCACCGATGGCATGGGCCAGCGCCCCGGCCAGATAGGCGAGAACGCTGAGGCTCGCGACCCAGGCAATGGACCCTGTGATGGTCCACAGCAGGAACTTGGGCCACGGCATCTTGGCAGCCCCCGCGGCAATGGCGCCCCAGAGCCGGACGACAATGACCCAGCGGCCGAAGAACAGGGCTTTGCCGCCGTGCCGATCGAAGAACGACTCCATTTGGACGATGCGACTCTCGTCGGCGTGGAAGCGCTGTGCAAGTCGCAGCATCAAGGGACGGCCTCCCACCCGCCCAAGTACGTAGCCAATAGTGCTCCCGAGCATGGCGCCCAGGCTGCCGACCGCGATAACGGCAGCAAGGTTCAGATCTCCGTGGCGCGCCGAGGCGTAGGCCCCAAGCAGTACGGCCACGGCGGGAAGCGGTACGCCGGCGCACTGGGCCAGCACAATCACGAAGACGCCGAAGTAGTACCCCCATTCGTCCGCAATCCCTGCTTCCGCGGCGACGAAGCCTGCCCAGCCGAGCGCCACGAAGCGGAGGGCAGCCAATCCGGTCATCGCTCACACCTCACTCCGCTGCTCCGCCGTGGTTCATAACGACGGTCCCAGCGCTGCCCGCGTTAGTTCTGCGGTCGTGACCCCCCGACGACGCCGGGATGGCCCTTGTATACGCTTGCGGCGGGGGCCGAGTCAAGAGCACGCAACAGTCACGGCCCGGGCCGGTGGCGGCACCGCGTTTCAGGTCTGGCGGCGGCTCAGCCCCGGGACTCCGGTCGGATCATCGGCAACCACCAGCCTGCAGACGATGGAGAAAAATCAGGTCTGTACGCGAGGGTGGCAATGCCTGGTCCGGCTTGGGCTCGTTGTCTTGTCCATCACGCATTCCCCCTACGTTGACTGCATCGACACTAAGCTTCTATGCAATTTTTTTCGGTAGGCGTGGGCCAGAGGTCGCGTGATCGCCCTTGGACGGCAGCATGGTTCACGAGCGGCAAGGCGGCCTGATCCAAGACCACGCACGCCTGGTGCTACTTGTCGCTACTGCTCGAAACCGAGGGCAAAGGCCGCGTCGAGGTCGTGTTGTGAGTATGCGCGGAAGGCGATCTGGGTGGTGGTGTGGGCCACGCCCCGAACCTTCGAGAGCTTGTCCGCGATAACTTCCGCCAAGTCCTCGTGCTTGGCCACGCGGGCGATGGCGATCAGGTCCCACTCGCCCGTGACGGAATAGACCTCGCTGATGCCGGCGATAGCGGAGATTTCCTCGGCGGTCTCCGGGATGCGTGAAGCGTCTGTCTTGATCAGGACGAATGCGGTGACCACGTGTGAGCCTTTCCGGATCGGTTGCGCCGTTTGCGGGCCTGTCGGCGGCCCCTGTCCGGGCGCTGCCATCTTCTGCCAGCCTAGTGCATTAGGCCTGGCGGCGGCGTGAACGCAACCGCCGCACGCCCGCGGCCAAAAGGCGGTAACCCAGGAGGAAAACGCCCAGGCTCATCAGCGCCACGATGATGAACGGCAGCACCACCGTCTGCCCGGTGACGGCTCGCAGAATCATGCCGACGGCGACGGTTCCGAGCCAGACGGCGACGCCGGCGGGCCACACCCGCAGGGGGTCGTGCCACAGCCGGAGGGCGAGCCATGCCAGTGCCGCGCCCGCCAGGAACGGCCACGCCGTCGCAAAGACGCCGGTGATGATGTCCCCGCGCTGGTGCGCGTCGCGCCCAATCGCCGCGAAGAGCAGGATCAGGAGCGCATCCGCGGAAGCGGCCAGCGCGGCGGTCTGCCCGGGCCGGAGGCCGGTACTTGGAGCGTCCTGGGCGGAGGAACGGGGGAGTCTGGGGGTTGGAGAAGGCATACGTCCAAGCCTAGTCCCGTCCGGGTGACGTCCGGCCGGCGGAAGTCGTTGTGCCCGAAATCACCGTGGGGCTAGGCTCGGTCCCATGCCTCTGATCGCCGCCGGAGCCAGCCGGTGGCACGGGCGAATGCAAGGGGAGCGCTGTGAGCGAAAAGATCACCACCTGCCTGTGGTTCGACAGCCAGGCCGAGGAAGCCGCCGAGTACTACGTCTCCATCTTCGACGGCGGCAAAATCCTCGACGTCGCGCGGTATGGCGAGGGCGGTCCCGGGCCGGCCGGCCAGGCGATCACTGTTCGCTTCGAGCTTGACGGGCGCACCTTCACTGCATTGAACGGAGGGCCGGCCTTCACGTTCAATGAGGCGGTGTCCTTTGTCATCGACTGCGCCTCGCAGGAGGAAGTGGACCGGTACTGGTCGGTCCTGACCGAGGGCGGCCAAGCAAGCCAGTGCGGTTGGCTCAAGGACCGCTACGGGGTGTCGTGGCAGGTTGTGCCGTCAGTGCTGGAACAACTGATCGGTGGCCCCGACCCCGACGGCGCCCAGCGCGCCATGCAAGCAATGCTCGGCATGCGCAAGCTGGACATCGCCGCCCTTCAGACTGCCTACGACGGCGCCTGACGCCTCGGCGCCTCACCGCCGGTTGGCCTCCGGCGCCGGAAACCAGGGCGCCGGACTGCGCTGCGGGCCCGGGCTGAGGCCGGCCCTGGCCCGCAGTCGGCGTGGCCCCCGGGCTGGGGGATGGTCCGCACATATGATCGTGGCATGAGTAGCGACGCCGTTCCGGAGGCTGTTGTCCCGGTGCAGCTGGATCCTCAGCTGGACGGCCAGCTGAGCATTAACGACATCCTGCTCGAGCTCGGCCAAGCTCCCGTGGTGCATCCTTCCCCAGACGCGGGCAGTGAGCTGCACTTCTTCTAGTCCCGCCATTCCGAGGTCCGCCTCGTCTTGGCCCGCCTCGCGCTACCGCTCTACAGTTCATTGACCAGCCCGTTGACAGGCTCGTTGACAACGAGGTCCCCGTGCGTAGGCTGGTGCCGAAACGGGTCCTAGCGTTTCACTTGCGCAAAGCCGCCTGCCACGCCGGATGGCCCGGCATCGCCGCTGAACACATCGTTGCCTCTTCACCGGTTTCGCGAAAGGCGAAGGTCATGGGATTTTGGGACTTCATTTGGCTCATGTTTTCGTTCGTCATGTTTGCGGCGTATTTGATCCTGCTTTTTCTCGTCATCCGGGACATCTTCGCGGACAGCCTGCGGGCAGGGTGGGTAAAAGCCCTGTGGATTCTGGGTGTTCTGTTGTTTCCGCTCCTCGGTTGCCTGGCCTACATAATGTTCTACGGACAGCAAATGGCCATCAGGCAATCCGCCCGTCAGGACGTCGCGAGGGAAGACATGGCTGAATACATCCGGCGGACCGCCAACATCAACCCGGCGGAACAGATCGCGGCGGGCAAGAAACTCCTTGATGAAGGCACAATCACCGGCGATGAATTCCAGATGCTGAAGGCCAGGGCGCTCCGGTAAAAGGCACCTGGCCGGAGCTGCAACTGGGACGGTATATGGGCTCCACCTCGGCAAATTCAGGCCTTATGGTCCTAACGGCGGATATCCCGGCGGACTACCTTGGCGCGTAAGGAATGCCAGCAGGGCTTCCTCAGAACGAAAGGATGGCTCCCGTGGAGCAATTCTGGAGCGTCATTTGGCTGTTCTTTTGGGGATTCGCGTTCGTCGCCTACCTTTTCGCGCTGTTTGCCGTTATCACCGACATCTTCCGGGACCACGAGCTCAGTGGCTGGCTCAAGGCTGTGTGGATCATATTCCTCGTCTTCGTGCCGTTCCTGACGGTTCTTGTGTACCTGATCGCGCGGGGCCGCAGCATGGCCGAGCGCCAGGCGAAGAGTTCAGAGCAGGCCAAGGCCGCCACTAATGAGTACATCCGCTCCGTGGCCGCGGCATCCCCCACCCAGGAAATTGCGAAGGCCAAGGAACTCCTCGACGCCGGCACGCTGACTCAGAGCGAGTTCGACGCTGTCAAGGCCAAGGCGCTGAGCCAGGCCTGATTGGCGGGACGTGCCTGCGAGTGCGTCATAAAGTCCATTGGCGGGGCTCGCTGAGTCGGGTCAAGAAACGCCGGACAGCACCCCGTCGACCCGCGAAAGCAGGCCCGGCCACTCGTTGCCCATGCCTTCAAAGGCTTGCTGGCCCAATGGGGTGTCGAGATTGAAGCCCCCATGCTCGAGGTGTAGGACGGTGCCATCTTCAACCGTCTCAAGACGCCACTTAACGGTGGTGTCCAGCTGGCCCTCGGAGAACAGGAAGCTGATCAACTCGCCGGGCTCCACTGCGAGGACTTCACACTGCTGCTGGCCCCACGGACCCATATCCATTGTGAAGCGGTGGCCCACGGTGGGTGCAATGTCGCCCGGCGCCCACCAGCGGCAAAGCAATTCGGGTGAAGTGAAAGCTGCCCACACTGCTGAGCTCGGGTGCGGTATGTGGCGCTCAAGCCGGATCGTGTTTTCGGTCATGGTTTCTCCTCGTCCAGAAGGCCTACAAGCGCGTCGAGGCGCTGGGTCCAGTAATGCTCGAAGTGCTTCACCCAGCCACCGATCTGGGCGAGACCGGCCGGCTGGAGGTGGTACAGCCGGTGCCCGCGACCGGCGCTTGGCCCCGACTGTCCCATCAGACTTTCGGGGAGCTCCGCTCATCGCTTATTCCCTCCTGGCCGGGTGCTAGTTCAGCGGGCCCCTCAATTAGCGGGCACACTTAGTGTCATGGCTGATTCTGAAGCGGTGACAACTCAGCGCTCGACCGTCGAGGATTGGACGCGGGCTTTGGCAGAGTCCATTGGTTCGCCAGGTGGCGGGGCCGGGGCTGGAGTAATGCTTGCCATCGCTGCGTCCCTGACATCGATGGTGGCCGGATATACAGAAGCGGAGGAGCACCAGCTTGGTGAACTCAGCAATGTTCACGGGCGGGCGCGTTCTCTGCGAGAAGTCGCCCTTCAACTGGCCGATGACGATGCGACAGCATCTAAGGCTTTCGGGGCCGCGTTTCGGCTGGAGCCGGGACCGGAGCGCGAGGAGGCAATCCACCGGGCATCCGTAGTCGCTGCCAAGGCATCCGCCGTGCTCGGCGAGCGGGCCATCGATGCCATCGGGGATCTGGGATGGCTCGCATCCAACGGTAACCCGGCCCTCATTGCTGATGTCGTCGTCGCGTTCGGTGCCTTAAGGGCAGCGGTGACAGGGGCGCGCACCAATGTCAGTTTCGATCTCGCCGCGCTTGCCACCGCGGGAACCACCCTCGAGGACATCAGGGAGCAGCATCCGTCACTTTGGGCGACGGTCGAGCATTTCAACGCCGCCCTTGAACGGATCGACGAACTGACCTCCGGGATCGATCACCGCGCCGCCCCAACCGACGTCGTCTGATGCGGCGCAACGGCCGGTCCATCCTGCAGGGTCAAAAGCTCGACTGTCCGGGCATCTGGGATGAGGCTGGTCAGAACTCGCGGGTCTGACTCGGTGTGACTACCCCATTGACAGGTATGTCATGGCTCTCTGCCGGGACCGAGTCAAGCAACTCGTCGTCGTAGACAACAGCGAACACCGGAGGGTGCTCCCTTAGCGACTCGAGAGCCCGGTCAAAGTACCCGCGCCCCCACCCCATCCTCATTCCCGACAAGTCGACCGCGGCAGCGGGAATAAGCAGCAGTTCAACACTCTGGAACACACTGGGGCCGACAACTTCGCCAACCATTTCAGAGATGCCGAACAGGCCAATCTGTTCGGGCCCTCCTCGTGCCTGCACCCAGTCCAAGAGCCCGTCCCGTCTGCTCACTGGAACCAGAACCTCAACGCCGTTGGCGGCGGCCCAGCTCAAGAACGGCCGCGTGTTCGGTTCATCTGACCCAGACAGGTAGCAGCCGACCAAGGCGGGTGCACGGCGACGGACCAGAGCGATTAAATTCTCCGTCAAGCCGGCCGTGGCCGCTTCCCGTTCACTCACCGATCGAGCCCGGCGGCCGAGACGAACCTCGGCGCGCAAGACACTCTTCGCATCCCTCAATAAAGCGTCCGACACCATGCCGCGACACTAGCCCTAGTTCCCGCTGCCCGCACCTTCTTCAGAGTGTCACCACAAAATCGCCGCTGGCCAGGGGTTCCGTGGCGACTGGCACCCCCGCTGTTAGTCAGGCCCGGCCGGGACCCCACGAGCTGGAGGACGTTTGTGAGGAAGCCCTTGCCGAGCGGGCTAAAGGGAACGAACCCGATGCCAAGTTCGGCCAGCGCTGGCAGCACTTCCGGCTCCGGATCCCGTGTCCACAGGGAGTACTCGCTCTGCACGGCCGTCACCGGGAAGACGGCGTGTGCCGCCCGGATGGTGGCGGCTGAGGCCTCGGACAGCCCTGACAGGGCATCCCTCGCGGGGTTCAGTTCGGCCGCCGCTAGCTTGCCAAGCCGTGTTCATAGGCGAAGATGACGGCGTGTACACGGTCGCGCAGCCCGAGTTTCATAAGGACGCGGCCCACATGGGTTTTGACCGTTGATTCCGCCACGGTCAGTCGTTCCCCGATCTCGGTGTTTGTCAGTCCCCGCGCGATGGCCACGAGAATTTCCAGTTCCCTCGGTGTCAGGGCCGCCACCGCTTCGTCGCCCGCGGCGGGGGGCCCGGAGGGAAGCCGCTGGCTGAAGAGCTCCAGCATCCGGCGGCTGACCCTGGAGGAAATGGCGGCGTCTCCTCCGGCGACGGCCCTGATGGAGGCAAGCAATTCAGAGGGCCCGACGTCCTTGAGCAGAAAACCGCTGGCACCGGCCCGGAGCGCCGCGAAGGCATACTCGTCGAGGTCAAATGTCGTCAAGACAATGACCCGTGACTGCGGGCACTCCTCGACAATGCGCCGGGTCGCGGTGATGCC
Source organism: Arthrobacter sp. ES3-54 (assembly GCF_029504395.1). GTDB lineage: Bacteria > Actinomycetota > Actinomycetes > Actinomycetales > Micrococcaceae > Arthrobacter. Next base: position 71,844 of record NZ_JAQFIF010000014.1, on the reverse strand, counting down.
GTCCGTGTCGGGCATGCGCACATCCATCAGGACCACGTCCGGCGCCAGTGTTCGACACATGTCGATGCCGATCCTGCCGTCAGCGGCTTCCCCAGCAACTTCCACCCCGTCCTGGGCATCAAGCACCATGCGGAAACCCATCCGGACAAGTGTCTGGTCATCTACGAGCAGTACCCGGATCGGACGCCCGGGCGGGGCAGCTACCGTTGCCATGGAGATCCGTCCTGCGGCGGGAACCGGGCGGTCACAGACCATCCACCGTTGGTCAGGGGACCCGCGCGCAGCGTGCCGCTGTACAGTGCGACGCGCTCACGCATTCCCGCGACGCCACGCCCGGCATGGTCGGCAGGGGCAGCCTCCGGTTGCCCGTCGTCGGTCACCGAGACCACGATCGTCTGCGGGCTGAACTCCGTACGAACCGTGACAGCTGTTGCTGCTCTTGCGTACTTAAACGCATTAGTGAGCCCTTCCTGGACGACACGGTAGATAGCTAGTTGGATTCCGGGATCGGCCGGAGGAACACCAGCCGACTGCAGGGCCACCGGAAGGCCCGCAGAACGGAAGAGCTCCACCAAATCGGCAATGTCCCCCACCGCCGGCGAAGGTACTGCCGCACCGGCCAACTCACCGGTATGGCCTTCGTTCAGAACTCCGAGCATCCGGCGCATATCCGTCACCGCCACGCGCCCCGTCTCGGCGACTTGACGCATGGCTTGGACGGCGCGGGCAGGATCAGTGGAGGCGATCTCGGCCGAACCATGGGCCAGGGAAATCATCACAGCCAATCCATGCGCGACGATGTCGTGCATCTCCCGGGCGATCGCGTTGCGCTCCGCGGCGGCCGCGATGCTGGCCAGATGCTCCCGTTCACGCATCAGCCGGTCTGCACGGTCCACGAGGGCGCTCACGTAGCGGCGGCGCGTGCGTACGTTCAGGCCGATCAGTGTCGCGATCACCAGGACGGCAATCGCCTGGACGGCTTGGCCAAGGTCCACCATCGACAGCGGCTGCAGGGCCGCGGCCACAAGGAGGATCGCACTGGTCCCCAGAAGGGAAAGGACGGCGTGCCGCGCGGACCGGTAAACGCCGACGGCGTACAGCGACATGGCCGTCGCTACCGTTGCGAAGCTCGCCGGGACCGAGAACGTGATGAGCATGATGCCGGCTGTGGCAGCCAAAGACGACATCGGAGCTCGCCGGCGGAAGATCAGTGCAGTGCCGGAAACCACCACGGCGAGACACTGGAGAACGAGCCCCGGCCCTTCGGTCTCGCCACCGCGGAAGGCGATGGCTGCCGCCAGGGCCGGTGCTGTGTAGGCGGCAGCGACCAGGAGGTCCGTGACGCGCGGGCGAGAGCGCCATCCGCCTGGCCCGCGCGGTTCGCTCGACGAAATCGGTGTCTTCACAGCCGGTACCGGCAACGCTGCCGGGCCTGTCGCGACCCCGTCCCGGTCATGCTCCGAACTCTACTTGTCGTGAAGGGCATAAGGGTCCTTCGGCCGTCCGTCGGGAGATCAGTGGAGCGCAAGGACCAGGTAGAGGGCCGCTAGGGCCAACGTGGTGGGGGTCATGATGAGGCGTTCGGGTTTGCTGCGGGAGATCCCGTTCATGAAGACTCCGAGCACGAAGTATGCCGTCATCACCCACATGGTGACGGCAGTAAAGGATTCGTTGACCAACAGCGGGACCAAACCAGCCTTGGCCAGCGCTGCATAAGCGAAGAGGGCATACACGGCTATGGATAGGGCGCTCCCGATTCTCAGTTTGGCAGGGAGGACGCGGTGTTGTCCGCCCCACGCCGCTCTTCCCAGCGGAGCTCCGGCGATAAGGGCGCCCTGGAAGATGGTCAGGCCGGCCAGAAGTGCGCAGGCGAGTGTTGCGAAAAGCTGATCTAACGGCATCTAAATCCATCCTTTTGTCCAGTCCCAAGCAGCAACGTGTGTCTAGGCCCTGTTGTGGCGGCTGTGGAGAGCATATTCGTGAATTCGGCAGAATCATGGCAACCGCCATCCGTGCCCCTCCCTTCGGCGCCGGATGGCGCTTCGAATGGCCACCGGGAGAGATCCGGCCAATATAGCGAGCAGGAGGCCGAGCGCGATCAGTCCGGGAACCCGGATGGAGGCTCCTCCGGCCGGAAGGTCCAGATGCGCCGTGGGGTAGTCGATCATCTTGGCTGCCGATACAGCCGTTGCACGGTCTGTGTGCTGCGCCAGATACTCGATGGCGCCGTCGAACCCGAGCCCTCCGTCGGCACCAGCAAAGGCATCGACGGGCGTGCTGCGGGACGCGGACCAGTCACGCAATTGCGGATCAATGTCCTGGGCCCGGGCCGCGCCGGGGGCGATGAGCCGGTCCATCGGGGGAGCCTGATGTTCCGGGACGGTCAGGAGAATGAGCCCATGCTTGGTGGTGACGGTGTCAGTGGCGCCGACCGCCACGGCCCGGGCAGCGAAGGACATGTTGTAGACCTCGAAGGCGCTGGCGACGTCGATCTCACCCACCCCGTTGAAGAGCCCGACGCCGATCGTCGGCCGGAGCCACGGGACGAGGGCGTTGAGTCCGATGGGAATGTCTGAGGCGGCGAAGGACTGGACGGGTATCTGCGCCGTCGCCGCCACCTGCCAACCCGGGTATTTCATCAGCCGGCCGACTCGTTCGGCTTCGACAGCACCCGTCATGTCCTCCATGACTTTCAGGGCGCCGGGGATGCCGGAGGTTACGCCGGCCGTGGTGGTGATCCTGCCGTCCTGAACGAATCGCAGACCTCCCATCCATTGGACCTCGGGATGACTCTGCTTGAAGGCACCCAGACGGGACCAGTGGCTTGTCGCCTTATGCCCGTTCAAGAGGCCGGTCCCGGCAAGGACGCTCGATCCGTTACAGACGCCCAGGACGCGGGCCCCGCGACCTGATTGCTCCACGATCCACTCGCGCATTGCGGTTTCCTCTGGCCCCTCCGGGGCGCCGACGGCCGGCACAACGACGACGGCCGGCTGCCGCGCCCTGCCCGAACGGACGTCCTCGAACGTGTATGTGGGCACTATCGCCGGACCCCCGTCTATTGACGCAGGGGCGGACTGCGCGGCGATTGTGTACACCGAAAAATCCGGGGAGCTGGCAAATACTTCGTAGGGAGCCAGAACATCACTTCCAACGGTTCCTGACGAGCCCAGGACGACGGCGACAACTATCGGGCCCGAGGAGGAGGGCTGATTCGTGGGCAGTTCCTTCGTCTCTTGAGCGGCGGGGCGGACGTGACTTTCCGCATCAGCCACCGACGCGCCTGCGAAAGCCATCGCAGCCACAGCGAGGAGCGAGAATCCAACCGAGAGGGCGGCATGAATGATTCGTGTAGAGAGGGAAGCCATTTGTGAGTCTCGATTCCGTGTGGAGTTGCGGGGCCCATCGCCTTCCATGTGCCCAGCCTTGCTCTTTCACGCTACGGATCGTCCCATCCACGCACATCGGCCCCGAGGACTCTCCTGGACGGGCCCAACCGGTACCGGGGTACTACCTGGCCGCTCCATAGGGCACTTCGCGTACGTCGCAGGTTGTATGGTCCACTCCGCGGTGACCGACCAGAATCCTGGCGGCGACCGCATGGCGCGGCTTTGCTCCACGGTCCGTGCGCAGCGAGAAAACCGGGGTACTCTGAGGCGCATGGAGATGCGCCTCGAGGTCGTACAAGTACCCGTCAGTGATGTGGACAAAGCCAAGTCGTTCTACACAGACCGGCTTGGGTTCGCCCTGAACCACGACGTGGAATACATACCGGGCATCCGGGTCGTCCAACTTACGCCACCCGGCTCCGCCGCCTCCATCGTCATCGGCACGGGAATGACCAGCATGCCGCCGGGCAGCCTGGAAGGCCTGCAGTTGGTGGTCCCGGACATGGCATCCACGAGGGCTGAACTTCTACAACGCGGAGCGGAGATCAGCGAGGTCCAGGACATGGGGGGAATCGCCTTCGCCTATTTCAGCGACCCGGACGGCAACCGCTGGGTCATACAGGAAGCTACGCCGCCGGACGTTCGGGAAGCCTTTCAGCGCTAGACACGCCCGCTGCCCGGCGCAATCGAAACGAGGGCGAAGGGGGCGGTGGCGAGCCGATGCTTGCCAGGGATGATTAAGGCAGACTGGTGGCGTGAGTGGAATCCTATGGGTGCTGCACGTCGATCTCGACCAGTTCATCGCGGCGGTCGAAGTGCTCCGGCGGCCGGAGCTTGCGGGCAAGCCAGTCATTGTCGGCGGCCGCGGCGACCCCACGGAACGAGCCGTGGTGTCGACCGCTTCCTACGAAGCCAGGGCATTCGGCGTGGGTTCCGGAATGCCCTTGCGAATTGCGGCCCGGAAAGTGCCCGACGCTGTGATCCTGCCCGTCGATCAGGAGGCTTACCTCGCGGCGTCTGAAACGGTGATGGCTACCTTGCGCGCGCAGCCCGGCGCCACCGTGCAGGTGCTGGGTTGGGATGAGGCCTTTGTAGGCACTGAGACAGAGAACCCGGAAGCCTACGCCCGGCAGGTGCAGGCCGCTGTCCTGGAGCGAACGCAGCTGCATTGCAGCGTGGGCATCGGCGACACTTTGATTCGGGCCAAGGTCGCCACGGGTTTCGGCAAACCGGCCGGCGTCTTCCGTCTCACTGCCGGGAACTGGCTCGACGTCATGGGCAGTCGGCCCACCAAGGACCTGTGGGGCGTCGGAACCAAAGTGTCGGGCCGGCTGGCCAAACTCGGCATCAACACAGTCGCCGAGCTCGCCGCGTCCGACCCTCAGGACCTGGTCCCGGAGTTCGGCCCCAAGATGGGGCCGTGGTATGCGGAGCTCGGACGCGGGGACGGGGCCAGCGTTGTGGACGACACTCCGTGGGTTGCCCGCGGGCATAGCCGGGAGACCACCTTCCAGCGGGACCTGACCGGGCCCGCCCAGGTGGACGACGCACTAAGGGAGCTGACAGCGCGTGTCCTTGAGGATGTTGTGGCCGAAGGACGGCCCGTGGTTGGGCTGACCCTCAAGGTTCGGTACGCGCCGTTCTTCACCAAGACCCACGCGAGGAAGATTCCCGAGACATTCGACCGGAACGAAATCCTCGCGCAGACCTTGGACCTCGCAGCCGGAATCGAAGCGGGCCGTCCGATCCGACTACTAGGCCTGCGGGCCGAAATGGCAATGCCCGACGACGCCCGAAAGGGACATACGCCGACGCGCGGCGGTTGGTGACGGCGTCGCTCCCTTACTTGCCAGCGCGGATGAACCGCTTCGCGGAAGTATTCGTCTTAGATGTCCAGCGCGCCGGAACGCCGAAGGGAAACGCTCCCTCGACGTCTCGGGTCTGCGAATAACATCTGCTGGTTAGCGGCCGTTGTATTCGTCGTCGGTGATGTGCTCGCCCCAGGTCGTGGTTGTGGCGGGGTCCTCGCCGTTCTGAAGCATGGCGATGTGCTCCATGAAGCAGCCGGGGGCGGCAGCGTGCCAGTGCTCTTCGCCGGGCGGGGTGTAGAGCGTCTGGCCGGGGTGGACCTCGATGATCTTGCCGTCTCGGCCGCCGAAGCGGCCGACGCCTTGAGTGACGCGCAGGTACTGGCCGTGCTTGTGGGAGTGCCAGGCGGTCCGCGCTCCGGGAGCGAAACGAACGGTCGCGACGACCATCGTCTGGTCTTTCTCGTGAGGCAGCGCGATCGGATCCAGCCAGACGTCGCCGGCGAACTGGACTGGCGGGTTTTTGGTTGTCGGCACGGTGGGTTCGATGTTCATGATTTTCCTCTACTTGTTGTCTGTGAAGAGTTGCTTGGCGACGCCCATCGCGGACATGCCCTTGGGCCAGCCGGCGTAGAGCGTGACGTGGGTGATGGCTTCGATGAGCTCTTCCTGGGTCACACCGTTTTCGAGGGCGCGGCCGAGGTGGAAGCCCAGCTGCTCAGTATTCCCTCCGGCGGTCAGCACGGCGACGGTGATGAGGCTGCGATCGCGTGCGCTCAGTTCGGGCCGGTTCCAGACGTCCGCGAAGAGCACGTCGTCGGTGAGCTCGGCAAGTTTCGGAGGGAAGTCACCGAACATCTTGCGGCCGCCGCCGAGCTGCTTGGGTTGGTCAGTCATGATGTTCCTTCTTTGGGTTTGGACTTGGAAGTGGTGGTTGTTCAGAAGACTGTCAGTCGATGGTTGCGACGCCTGTGAGGCGTTGCTCTTCGACATCGAGCCTGGTTTGCAGTCGCCGGGCGACGATGTCATCGACCGTGCCAGCGAGGCGGAGTTGCAGGAGTACTTCACGCTTCTTCTCGAGTACGGCCTGGCGGAGCGCTATTTCTTCCTCGCGCGATTGCGTGGTGGTCGCCGGATCGGAACCGGCTTTCAGCGCCTGTATGACCGACAGGTGGGATCGATACTCGTCCGCGAGTCGGCTGCGCACAGTTGCGCTCGTCCCGAGCTCGTGGGCGAGTTCGTCCAGGGCGGAGACGGCGGCGGAAGCGATGGCCAGTTCGGCCAGGCGGAGTTCTTCCTCCTCGGGTTCATCGGGCAGCCTGGCCCAGCGGACTACGGCGGGCAGTAGAGGGCCTTGGAGGAGCATGGTCAGCACGATCACGCCGGCGGTGATGAAGATGATGTCGTCGCGTCCGGGGAGCGGGCTGCCGTTATTGAGTGCCGTTGGCACGGAGAGGGCGATGGCGAGGGAGACTGCTCCGCGGAAGCCGGCGATGGAGCTGACGATTCGTGCCCGGTAGCTCATCCTGCGTCCGCGTTGGGAGGGGCGCCGGTCCAGGACCCGGATGACGGCGACGCTCACGGTTTGGAAAACGAACCGGATGATGATGAGCGCCAGCCACACGGCGACTGTGGTGAGCAGTAGCCGGCCCACGTCGCGGGCGTTGATTTCGTGCACCGCGGCCTGTACCTGAAGGCCGATGAGAACGAACAAGGCGCCGTTCAAAAGGTAGGAACCGAGAGGCCATGCGGACTCAGTCTGGCGACGCGATGCTGCCGTGCTGATCCTGCTGGAGGTGAAGGAGATGATCAACCCGGCGACTACGACGGCGAGCACGCCCGAGGCTTCAACGGCTTCGGCGAGGAGGAAGGCGGCGAACGGCGTGATCAGCAGAGCAATGTTGATGATGAGCGGGTCGCGTACGCGGACCAGAAGCAGGTAAGCCGCGCCTGCGACCAGGATTCCGGCGACCGCCCCTCCAACATAGGAGAGGGCAAACAGGCCGGCGATATAGAGCGGCGTGTAGCTGCCGCCAAGTGCCGCACCCACGGCTATGGCGTACAGCACGAGGGCTGTACCGTCATTGGTCAGGCTCTCGGCCTTGAGCAGCATGAAGTTCCGGCGCGGCAGCATACGGCCCAGGGCCGCGACCGCCGTCGCGTCCGGAGGAGCCAGAGCCGCCCCGAGGATGAGTGCGGCACTCCACGGCAGACCAAGGAGGTTTGCCACACAAGCCACGGCGAGAGCGGTGGCAACCACCAGCAGTGTGCTGAGCAAGACGATGCCGCGCAGGTCCCGCCGGATCGACCGGAGCGACGTGGTCAGGCTCTCCCAAAACAGCATGACCGGCAGGAAGATCAGCAGCACCGTCTCCGGTGGCAGCTCGATCTGCCGCAGTTGTGGAACGAAGCCAAGGACCAGGCCTAAGACCAGCAGCAACAACGGTGCGGCGACACGGACGCGGGGAGCCAGGATTGCGCCCGCGAGCACAGTCACGCCCAGGAGCACGACGGTTTCCAGGCCCTCCATGACGTCTCCTTTCGATTGTTTTCTATTGCTCTCGTCAAATGGACGGGCTGCGTGGGACTTACCAGGTGGATGCGACGGTACGTGCTATTACCCAGTCGTCTCCATGGGGTTCGAACCAGGAGCGCAACGTCAGTCGCCAAGTGGCCCTGGATCCCCAGATCGTTGCGTCGGTGAGTGTGCGGGCGGTCAAACCGGGTGTGGTCCCTTCCGCGCTGATGGTGGCCTCGACTGTTCCCATCCGGTGGTATTGCATCTCACCGGATTCAATAGCAGCAAGCCATTCCGCTTTTGACTGCACGTACCCGGTCATATGCGTAAGGGTGAAGTCCTCGGCGAGGATGCTGGCCAGCGCTGCCACGTCCCCGGCGACCATCGCCTCGCAGAGGGCATCGTGGAGCGCCTCCACCGACTCGTCGGTCACAGTCGCTTCCGCCGTCGTGCCTGCGCTGTGAGCTCATGTGCTCCAAAGCTGTTGTCGTCTGGGTTGACGGTCACTCCGGGCGCGACGAGTTGGTCGATGCGGTCCAGCACGTCGGTGCTCAGTGTGATGTCCGCGGCGGGCAGGTAGGACTCCAGCTGCTCCATGGTGCGCGGGCCGACGATCGCGGCCGTGACGCCCGGGTGGTGTATCGCGAAAGCGATGGCCAGCTCGATGAGGGTCAGTCCGTTTTGTTCGGCCAGCTGGGCGAGTTCTTCGACGATGTCGAGTTTTCGCTGGTTGGCTGGGCTGCTCATGTCGATGCGGGCGTTCGGACGCGCGGAGGAGGTGGGTTCGGAAGCTGAGTCTTTACGCCAGCGCCCGGAGAGCCACCCGCCGCTGAGCGGGCTGTAGGTGAGGGTGCCCATGCCGTGGCGCTGCGCCGTCGGGAGGATGTCTTCCTCGATGCCGCGAACGAGAATCGAGTAGGGCGGCTGTTCGGTGACGAACCGTTCCAGGCTGCGTTCCCGGGATGCCCACTGGGCTTCGACGATCTGGGAGCCGGAGTACGAAGAAGAACCGATGTAACGGACCTTCCCCTGGCGGACGAGGTCGGTGAGCGCGCCGAGGGTCTCCTCCACATCGGTGTCAGGGCTGGGCCGGTGGACCTGGTAGAGATCGATGTAATCGGTATTGAGCCGGCGGAGGGAGTTTTCAACTTCGCGGATGATCCAGCGGCGGGATCCGCCGCGCTGGTTGGGGTCCTCGCTCATGGGCATGAAGAACTTCGTGGCAAGGAACACGTCATCGCGGCGCCCTTCCAGTGCCTGTCCGACGATTTCCTCGGAAGTGCCGCCGGAGTAGACGTCGGCGGTGTCGATGAAGTTGATGCCCGCGTCGAGGGCGCGGTGGATGACGCGGATGGAGTCCGCGGTGTCGTTGTTGCCCCAGGGGCCGAACATCATCGCACCGAGGCACAAGGGACTGACGTGCACACCGGTGCGGCCGAGGGGACGGTATTCCATGGTGGTTCCTTCTCTGTCTTAGGCTTCGGACGTCTTAGGCTTCGGACGTCTTAGGCTTCGGGGATGACCATGGCGAAGCGCTCCTCACGGGCTTCGTCCGGGTCCGGACCGTTGCGGTTGCCGGTGTTGAGCGAATCGATGGCGATGAGTTCCTCGGCACTAAGTTCGAAGTCGAACACCTCGAAGTTTTCGGCGATGCGTGCAGGGTTGGTCGATTTCGGGATGGCTGAGCGGCCCTGCTGCAGGTGCCACCGGAGCATGATCTGTGCCGGACTCTTGTCGTAGGCCCGTGCGATGGCGGCGATTGTCGGGTCTTCCATGACGTTCCGGCGCTCCTGGCCCCATCCTGGGTAGAAGGTGATCCCGCCGATCGGCGACCATGCCTGGGTGATGATCCCGTGCCGGGCATCAGCTGCCTGTACGTCCGGCTGGGTGAAGTAGGGGTGCAGTTCGATCTGGTTCACGGCCGGGACGACGTCGGTCGCGTCGAGCAGTTGCAACAGGTGGTGCGGCATGAAGTTGCTGACGCCGATCGCCCGGACCCGCCCATCAGCAAGCAGGGTCTCCAGCGCCTTGTACGCGGCAATGGTTTTCTCGAACCGGTCGGGGGCGGGCTGGTGCAGGATGTACAGGTCCAGGTAGTCGACACCGAGCTTGCCCGTCGCTTTGTCCCAGGCGTGCAGGGTCTGGTCGTAGCCGTAGTCGCTGACCCAGACCTTGGTCTCGATGAACACCTCCGGACGATTAAGGCCGGAGCTGCGGATGCCCTGCCCGACTTCCCGCTCGTTGCCGTACGCGGCGGCCGTGTCGATGTGCCGGTAGCCGGTGGCCAGTGCGGCCTCGACCGCGGCCGTGGTCTGCTCCGGGGCGCTTTGGAAGACGCCCAGGCCCAGGGCTGGCATTGTGACGCCGTTGTTGAGGGTCAGTTCCATGTTCATGCCTTTCACGATATTGAGACGTACGGAATTGTGGGAGTGCACGTCAGTACCCCCATGAAGTGCGGGATTTGTGGGTCAGCGGGCGGGCTCGGCCAGGGCCACGGGCCGAGCCGCGGTCACCGTCCTGCTGCGGCGCTCGGCCAAATCTGCGGGCAGGATGACGGCTGCCGTCACGATCAGGGCAAGGAGCAGGAGAATGCTGCCAGTCGTGAGGGCGACGCTGACCTGCGAGGCCAGGTGCGCTGCAGCGGAACCCGCCGCCGGGACGGTCGCTGCAGCCGCGACCGCGATGCCAAGCCCAAGGCAGGTACCGACCTGATGGAAGGTGTTCACCAGGCCCGATGCCGCGCCCGCGTCGGCCGCAGGAGCGCCGATGATGCCGAACGAGGTCAGCGGCGCAAACGCGAGACCCTGCCCAGCGCCAATGAGGACCATCGGCAGCGCCACCCCGGTCAGATAGCCGGAGTCCACACCCACTCGGCTGAGCCAGAACATCCCGGTAAGGGTGATCAGGATGCCGGCCACGAGTGGAGTTGAATCCGGCACTTTACCCATGAGCCGCGGAATGCTCATTGCAACAGCGAAGTTGACTGCGGTCATGGGCAGGAATCCGATGCCGGCCTGTAGGGGGTCGAAGCCAAGTACTTCCTGAAGGAACTGGGTGGTGAAAAAGAAAAATGCGATCATCGCGCCCAGGTACAGAAAGCGGGCGACATAGGCACCGGTTCGGCGGCGGCTCGCGAACAGCCGCAATGGCATGATCGGCTGGGCGGCCCTGCGTTCAATCAGGACGAACACGATCAGGAGTACGACGCCGGCGCTGACGGCCGTCATCGTAACCGTGGAAGTCCATCCCGCATCGACGGTGTTGATGATGCCGAATACGAGAGCGCCGACACCCAGCGTGGCGCTGACCGCCCCGAATACGTCAAAGCGGCCGCGGGCCCGGCCTGATTCCGGGAGGAACCGTGGTGCGAGTGCGATCATCGCGGCGCCAATGGGTACGTTGACGAAGAACCCGGCCCGCCAGGAGATCCAGTGGGCCAGCGCCCCACCAATGACCAGACCGAGGCTGGCGCCGATCCCCGCGGTGGCGCCGTACAAGGCGACGGCCCGGGTGCGCTCACGACCTTCCGGGAAGCTGGCCGTGAGCAGGGAGAGTGAGGCGGGCGCGACGATCGCAGCCCCAATACCCTGAACGGCGCGGCCGGCGATCGCCCACCAGCCAGTCGGTGCCAGTCCGATCAGCAAAGATGCGATTGAGAACACCACCAGCCCCAACACGACGACCCGCCGGCGTCCGAGCAGGTCTCCTGCCCGGGCACCGAGGAGGAGCAGGCCGCCGAAGACCAGCGTGTAGGCATCCTGGACCCAGGTGAGCTCACCGGTGCTCAGCTGCAGATCTGCCTGCAGGCTCGGCAGGGCGGTGAAGATAACCGAGTTGTCCAGCAGGATCATGAAGTAGCTGACGAGGATGATCGCCAGAATCGCAGCCGGGTGGGAGGCTGTTGTAGGTTCAGGTTTCATGCTTTCAATGCAACCGTGATTCCTTACGGGCCGGGAGTCACGGTCTTTCCGGGTAACGCCAGTGCCTCCCTCGTCCCATCGACCGCGGGTAGCGTGGATGCCATGACACACAGTGACGATGTGCGGAAATTCCTGACCTCCCGCCGCGCAAGGATCACGCCGGATGAGGCCGGGTTGCCCGTCTACGGCGGCAACCGGCGCGTTACCGGGCTGCGCCGCGAGGAAGTAGCGATGCTCGCCGGCATGAGCATCGATTACTACATACGCCTCGAGCGAGGAAACCTCTCCGGAGCATCTGACAGCGTCCTCGAAGCGCTCGGGCGTGCCCTGAAGCTCGACGACGCCGAAACGGCCCACCTCTTTGACCTCGCCCGCGCCGCCACCGCCTCCCCTCGGGTGAGGCGCAAGCGCAGCCCCCAGACGGTGCGGCCGAGCGTGCAACGCGTCATCGATGCGATCACGGCCGCGCCGGCCTGGGTCCGCAACGACCGCGGGGATGTCCTCGCCGCCAACGAGCTGGGCCGTGCGCTTTATCTGGACTTGATGGCCGAACAGACCACCCCGCCGAACAGCGCACGCTTCACCTTCCTGAACCCGAAGGCGCGGGAGTTCTTCGCCGATTGGGAACGCGCGGCGGATGACATCGTCGCTGTCCTGCGGTCCACGGCCGGGAAAAACCCGTACGACAAGGACCTCACGGACTTGATCGGTGAACTCTCAACCCGAAGCGAGGAGTTCCGCACCCGGTGGGCCCGGCACGATGTGAAGTACCACCGCGCCGGCCGGAAGCGGCTCCACCACCCGATTGTTGGAGACCTTGACCTGAGTTTCGAAGCGCTTGAACTGCCTGCAGACCCGGGACTGCGCATCAACGTCTACACAGCAGATCCCGGGACACCCTCCGAGGACGCGCTGAAAGTCCTCGCCAGTTGGGCCGCCACCCAGCGGACCACGGCAGTGGCCGCCGTCAAGGAGAATAAATGAACCACCGTCCCTCCACTGTCCTGATCGTCGGGGCTACGGGCAGCATCGGCCGCTACGCCGTGGCCGAGGCGCTGCAGCAGGGTTACGCGGTCCGGGCACTCGTGCGTGACCGGGCCCGCGCTGCCCGCATTCTTCCCGAAGGGGTGGACTTGGTGATCGGTGACCTGACCCGTCCGGATACCCTCGGCCAGGCTGTCGATGCAGTCGGCGCGATCGTGTTCACGCACGGATCCACGACCAGCGAACGGGACGTGCGGGACAACGACTACACAGGCGTAGCCAACGTTCTCAAAGCCTTGGACGGCCGCCGGACCCGTCTTGTCCTCATGACCGCTATCGGCACCACCCGGCCCGGCGTCGCTTACGCCCAGTGGAAGCTGCGCAGCGAGCGGCTCGTCCGCGCCAGTGGCAACCCCTACACGATCGTGCGGCCCGGCTGGTTCGACTACAACGAACCCGGCCAGCGGACGATCGTCATGCTCCAGGGCGATCGCAGACAGTCTGGATCGCCAGCCGACGGCGTTATAGCCCGGGACCAGATCGCCCGCGTACTCATCGACAGCCTTCACATTGACGCCGCCAACCACAAAACTCTCGAACTCATCGCAGACCACGGACCCGAACAAGACGACCTCACCAGCGTCTTTACCTCCTTGACGCCAGACTCAGTCGAATCTATCGATGCTGCCGAAGACATTGTCGACCTCCCCACGGAGAGTGAGCCGGAAATGTTCCGTCGCGACCTCACCAAAATCACAGCAGGAAGCCTCAAAGCCGGAGAGTAAATCCAAACTCCTAGTCGACTGAGGAAGGGATCCCGACTTGCCGTACATATGTGGCGGGTTTCCTCAACAAGTGTCACGCTATTCATGTTTGACCCCTAAAATCTAAATAGTACGGTGACTATTTAGACTTCCGGAGGATCCATGACCCGTTGGCCCGCACACGGCAGCAAGACGATGCCGTGGAAGTCGTCCGGGCGGCCCCCGCGCGAAGACCGGGAATTCACCGAGGTTGTGGTCTCGCTGCCACCCATGATCGCCGGGAGCTGGTTCGATCCGGGCCGCGAGACCATTGTCGCCCTGGAGGAGGCCGCGGTTGCCATAGCGTCCCTGGACGTCACGGCCGGCACCCGGATGGCCGCCATCAGCGGGTTCCTGCTCCGCAGCGAGGCCGTCTCCTCCTCCAAAATCGAGCACGTCAACGCCAACCGCGACGACTACGCGCGGGCCATGATCGGGCTCAAGACCAGTGATGACGCCCGCTCAATGGTGGCTGCAGCCGACGCCGTACAAGGGATGATCGACGACGCCGGGCGAACCGGAGAGATCCGGCTGGAGGCAATGCTGGGTGCCCATCACACGCTCATGAAGGACGACCCGATGGACGGCCCACACGCCGGCAAGTTCAGGGACGTTCAAAACTGGATCGGCGGCAGCGACCATTCACCGCGCGGCGCCATCCATGTCCCGCCCCCGCCGGAGCTCGTGCCGGAACTGATGGAGGACCTGATGGCCTTCTGCAATCGCCGCGACATCCCCATCATGGCGCAGGCGGCGATCGCGCACGCCCACTTCGAATCCATCCACCCGTTCACCGACGGGAACGGCCGGATCGGCCGGGCCCTGATCGGTGCGATTTCCCGGCGTCGGGGGCTCACAAAGAACACGGTCACCCCGATCGCGTCGGCGATGGTCGCCGACGTCGACACGTATTTCAGCCTCGTCAACAACTACCGCTCCGGCGATGCCGATCCGTTCGTGCTCTACCTGGCCCGTTCCGCGGTCCGCGCCTCGGACGCCGCCCGGGAATCCGTGGCCGCACTCGATGCCCTGCCGGCGATGTGGCTGGAGTTGGCCAGGCCACGCAGGGGCTCCGCGGACGAGAAGATCATCCCGTGGCTGCTGGAGCGGCCCGTGTTCGAGGCCCACAGCGCTGCCCATGTTGCCGGCGTCGCCGAGAGTTCCGTCTACGCCGCGCTGCATCGGCTCGCCAACGCCGGGGTGATCACCCCGGTGACCCAGTCAAAGCGCAGCCGTGCCTGGGCGGCGACCGAGGTCCTCGACGAGGTGGACCGGCTCAACAACCGGCTGGCCGACGCCGGGAAGGCCGGCTGAGCGGGCGACGACTTCTCGCAGGCGGCCGGGAGGCCTTGATCCTCACGCGGCGTGAGGATCTACCGTTGTGCCTATGAAACAGACGAGCGGTGCCGGAGGCCGATGGAGCATCGGCGAACTCGCCAAAGCGTGTGGCGTCACGGTCCGGACCCTCCATCACTACGATGAGATCGGACTGCTGTCAGCAGGCCAGCGGACCGCTTCCGGTCACCGCCGCTACACCGAGGAAGACGTGCGGCGGCTGTACCGGATCCGGGCGCTGCAGATGCTGGGCCTCCCACTGGCCGATATCGGCGCCGCGTTGGCAACCCCTGCCGATGACATGGCTTCACTGCGCATCCTCCTGGAACAGCAATTGCTGCACATGAGCCGGTACGCCGAGCAGGTCCAAGCAGTCCAGGACCGGCTGCGGGACCTGCTTTCCCGCATCGATAGCTCACGCATTGAGGGGGCCGCCATGCCGGCCCCGGAACAGTTCATGTCAACGTTGGAGATGATCACCGTGCTCGAAAACCACTTCACACCAGAACAGCGCCAGGAACTGGCCGACCGCAGGGCCGAACTCGGCAGCGACCGCATCGAGGCCGCCAAAGCCCGATGGGCCGCGTTGGTCGAGGAGGGCCTCAGGCACGTCGAGAACGGGACGCCGGTCTCTGATCCGTCCATTCGGGAGTGGGTCAGGGCATGGGACGAAATCGGATCCATGTTCCATTCAGGTGAACAGACCAAAGCCGCCGCCCGTTCCATGTGGCAGGACAATAGCGCCGCCCTCAGCGCGGATATGCCATGGTCCTCGGAGCAACTGGCCGGCCTCCTGGCCTACCTGCAAAAGGCAAGGGCGCAACCCTGACCACTTCCGGGAGATGCGGTGCAATCGGTGCCGTCGCAGGCCGCAATGACGCGCAATTGGCCCGTGCCTCTTGACGTCTATTTAGCAGTGCTTTTTGAGAGTGCTGGATGCAGAATGGAAGGAAGCCGGGCTGTTTCCTCAGCCCCCTCCAGCATCGAGGACGGCACATCATGACGAGCAATAAGACACGGACTGCACTTGTGTTGGCCACGGCTTTGATCGGGGTGAGCGGCTGTGCGGGAGGCGGCGGAACTACGGCGTCGGCCCCCGCCACGACGGCCGGGACATCTCCCAGCATGTCGATGGAGCCGTCTGCCCCGGCGGGCTCCACGGCCTCCGGGCCAGGAAGCGGGGCGGCAAACGCCGCTGCCGCGACAATCACGATCAGCAACTTCGCCTACCAGATCCCGGGTTCGGTGGCCCCCGGGGCGGAGGTGAAGGTGATCAACATGGACACTGCCGAGCACACGGTGACGGCAGACCAGGATGCGACGCTCTTTGATGTCGAGGTCAAGGAAAACGGCGGTACTGCCACCTTCAAGGCGCCATCCAAGCCAGGCACTTACCCATTTCACTGCAGGTACCACTCCAACATGCATGGCTCCCTGACGGTCAAATAGGTACGACGCCGGCTGGGGCGGGCACTTGACGGTCTCGATCGAGAAAGGTGCCGTGGTGTGGCTACCCAGACCCCCTCACCGTCGCTTGACCCATCCGTCGTTGATGACTTGAGTTCGGCTCTCCGGGGCTGGCTGTTCCGTCCTGGAGAATTCGGCTACGACGACGCCCGGAAGGTCTTCAATGCGATGATTGACCGCCGTCCGGACCTGATCGTCCGCCCCGCTGACGCCGAGGATGTCCGCCGCGCGGTGACCTTCGCCCGGGAGAACAATCTCCCTGTCTCCATTAAGGGCGGCGGTCACAACGTGGCCGGGAACGCCGTCGGCGCCCATGGGCTCATGCTTGATTGCTCTGGCATGAAGAATGTTCAGATCGATGCCGAACGGCGCGTCGCCGTGGCTGGAGCGGGTGCGCTCCTGGCCGACCTTGACGTTGCCACACAGGCATATGGCCTAGCCACGCCGCTCGGAGTCGTCTCGGTTACCGGCATCGGCGGGTTGACCCTCGGCGGTGGCATCGGCTGGCTCAACGGCAAGCACGGGCTCGCCTGCGACAACGTGCTGGCCGCCGACGTCGTGACGTCCGATGGCAAGCTGCTGACGGTGAGCCCCGACCAACACGTAGACCTCTACTGGGCCATCCGGGGTGGCGGCGGGAACTTCGGCGTTGTTACGTCGTTCACCTATCGTTTGCATCCCGTTGGGCCGGTTCTTGCCGGGGCGCTCTCGTTCCCGGCCGAACGGACGGGGGAGGTCCTGCGGTTTTACCCCGAATTCGCCGCTTCTTGTCCGGACGAACTCTCGATGTCGGCGAGTCTGGGGTGTGACGCCTCGGGGCGCCCTGTGTTTGGCGTAGGCGTCTGCTGGAGCGGAGAGCATGATGAGGCGGAGCTGGCCCTCCGACCGCTCCGCGAGCTCGGCCCAGCTGTGGACGTGGTGGTGCCAACCGACTACGTCGTCCTGCAGAGCGCTCACGACGTGGGCTTTCCGGTGGGCCAGAACCACTACTGGAAATCGAGCTTCTTCACCGAGTTCACCGCCGACGCCGTCGATATCCTGCTCCAGTTTGCGACCGAGATGCCTTCAGCGGCGAGTGGCATCGGAATGCAGCAACTACATGGTGTGGCCGCCCGGGTCGACCCGGCAGCCACGGCATTTCCCCATCGCCGGTCGCAGAGCGAGCTCCTCATCCTGGCCCAGTGGGCCGACCCGGCAGAGACGGAGCGCAACGTCGGCTGGGCCCGCGCGTTCTTCGAGGCGATGCAGCCCTTCGCCGCGGGCGGGGTTTACGTTAACGATCTGGGCCAAGAGGGGGAGGAGCGCGTGAGGGCAGCCTACGGCGCCAATTACGATCGGCTGGCCGCCGTCAAAGCCACATACGACCCAACCAACCTCTTCCGATCAAATCAGAACGTCCGCCCGATCGCATAGGAAGTCCGCCGCTGGGATCGGCGCAAGGCGACGTCGGAGACTGGCCGGGGCAACCATTGACCGATCCACAGGCAGGAAGGACTCTCTCATTTGCCCGGCAGCCACAGTTTGTAAGGCCACGCGGGCCTTTGGCCAATCTGGCCTGCGCCCAGTAGCCTTCTGGGATGTTGGAGGACGAGCAGGAACTGACAGGGGGAAACGCGTCGGCAAGGGTCGTGCGCGTTGGTCAAACCGTCCGAAAACCTTGGCTGGAAATCTCTTCCGCCGTACAGAGCTATCTTGGTGCGCTCCGGTCATCAGGCGTGGATGTTCCTCAGCCCCTAGGCCGGGACGCAGACGACCGGCATGTGGTCGAGTACATCGAAGGCGTACTCGCGCTGGATCAGATGCCGCTCGGGCAGGACGATTTGCTACGGGTTGGCCGGATGATTCGGCATATCCATGATGCGAGTGAAGTTGCCGTGATTCCCCATCCGGACGACTGGAACATGCTGCTGCCCGCTGAGAATCCGAACCTGATGTGCCATAACGACCTCGCTCCGTGGAACCTGATCATCGGAGACCGCTGGGTGTTCATCGATTGGGATGGCGCCGGTCCCAGCACGCGGCTGTGGGATTTGGCCTACGCCGCGCAGTCGTTCGGCCAGCTGTGCGACGGGCAACCAGTGGAAAATGCGGCTCTGAGATTGCGTGCCGTTGTTGACGGATACGAAGCCGATGGCGCATTACGCAAGGCGCTGCCGGCCGTTATGGCGAAACGAACAGCAGCGATGTTCAATCTTCTGGAGTCCTCGAACCAGACCGGGTTCCAGCCCTGGGCCGACATGTGCGTCAATGGACACGGCGAGCACTGGCGAGCCGCGGCTCAATACGTCGCACGGCATCAAGCGGCCTGGGAGCAGGCCCTCGCGTAGCTGGGCAAAAAAGTTTCGGCTACGCAGCCGCCTACGTGCCAGAATCCTCACATGACCAAGGAACGCAGTGAACTGAAGAGCACCGGATACGAGATCTTCATCGGCATCCTTTCGATCCTGTCGATCGTCAATCTCGTGCTCTTGTATGTCGTGCAGGACACGTCGCTCGACACCGTGCTCACCGTGATGAACGCCATTTTCAGCGTGATCTTCCTCGCCGACTTCCTTTTTCGGATTGTCACCGCGCCATCGGCGGGTGCCTATTTCTTCAAGCACTTCGGCTGGGCCGACCTGTTGGCCAGCGTGCCTGTCGCGCAATTCAAGATCCTACGGATCTTCCGGCTGATCAGGGTGTACCGCCTGCTCCGCGAGGTCGGCGTCCGCACGATCGGCCGCGCGCTGATCAAAGACCGGGCCGGCAGTTCCCTGTACGTACTGTTGCTCATGGGCATTTTGGTCCTGGAATTCGGAAGCTTCACGATGCTCCGCGTCGAGCAGTACGCCCCAGGGGCCAATATCACTAGCGCCTCGGACGCCATCTGGTACACCATCGTCACGATCTCGACAGTTGGATACGGTGACCAATATCCGGTCACCGATCTGGGCCGTGTCATCGGGTCAGGCATCATCGTCCTCGGTGTCGGTATCTTCGGCACGTTCACCGGATACCTGGCCAACTTCTTCCTGGCCCCCAAGAAGGATTCCGCACCGCCCGTCGATGTGGCTGACGCGAGTACCGCGACAGTCGAAGGGCTCCGCCTGAACCTCGAAGAGTCCGAAGCGAAGCTCGCCCAGATCAGAAAGCTCCTTGCCGGCCCAACCCAATGAACGCGCCGCTCCGGACCCGGCGCGGGCCGTCCCGTCGGCGTGCCGGAACTGCAGGTTGCACTAAGCCCGAAGGATGAGTTTTCGGTGGGTCGCGGCATCCATCATGTCTTGTGAACGGTCGCTCGTGGGCTACTTTGTGGGCGTGGCGTTTGGCTCTGGTGGTGCTGCTCCAGAACGTCCCGGGCGGTGGTCCATTTCCGCCTTCCGTACCGGTCGTTGTTGATGAAGCGCAGAGTAGCGTCTCCGCTGAACATGCTGGCGAAGTACTGCATGCCCTGCCATGGCGGGAACGGTTCGGTAGAGGCCGGCATGATGGCTCTGACTGCCCGACTCATGGCAGTCAGGGAACCAACACTGCCCGCGTAGAGTAGCCGGAATGGCGTGCCGGTCAGGTCGGTCATGGTGGATGCCAGATTCCTTGCCGTGACCTGGTCCCCGGCGATCTGGAGGACACGGGGCGCCCGCTCGTCGACGGCGGCAGCGGCTGTGTAGGTGGCAGTGTCGTCTTTGGTGGTGAAGTCGAGCACCTGGTCGGGGTCGGACCAGAAGAGCACACGGCGCCGTGAGAACAGGATCATTGGTGCCTGCCCGGAGAGCATGTCGGTGAAGGCGCCGTTGAGGATCGATGTGGCCTGGATTTGAGTTGCGTCCAGTCTCTGAGCGAAGTCTCTGCGGAGCTCCAAGTTCCGGTTGCTTCGAGGCCGGATACCACGGTAATCGATTGAGAAATCGGACGGGATGAAACGGGGCACGCCCACCGCGGCCGCCGCCTCCAGCAAGCGCGATTGAGCACCTAGGATAACGCTGTCGAGACCGTTGATCGCCGAGACCACACAGCCAACATCCGTGCAGGCCCTTCGGAGAGCGTCCGGATCATCGTAGTCCGCCTGGACCACCTCGGCGCCCTGGGCGCGTAGTTGTGCGATCCGCGCTGAGTTGGTCTCGGGTCGAGTCAGGACCCGAACGGTGGCCCCCAGGGCGATCAGATTCCGCAGGATTAGTCCGCCGAGATCGCCGGTGGCACCGGCGAGAAGGACGGTGCCTGGAGGGGGTGTTGTCGCGGTCATTGATTGCACCTCGAGTGATGTCTGGTGGAAAGGCGATAGTCCGCTCAAGACTACCAACAGCGGGGGAGACAGATTCTGAGTGCGGCACCGGCTCGCCGCCCTCAACCGAGGGTGATCGAAGGCCTCCCTACATCATCATCTGGGGGCTCACTCCTCGAAACCGATGTCCGCCAATGTCAGCGCCGGCGGGGAACTTCCGTCGATGTCCACTACGCCGAACTCCTTGGCAACCGCGGCGGCGACCAGCACTTGGCCGGTCCGCGCCATCAGGTTCGGGTCGCGGAACAGCGCGTTGATCACGCGGCCGATGAACTCGGGGCTTTCGCTGGTGGAGAGATCGAACGCGCCGCTTTTCGCCGCAGCCACGACCGCCTCGGTTCGAACCAGCCCGGGGTAGAGCGAGACCACCGGAACAGCGAACGGTTTCAGCTCGACGGCCATGTCGGAGGTCATCTTGTCCGTGGCTGCTTTTGCGATGCCGTAGATCGTGTTGCCGAGGTGGCGCTGCGCCGACCAGAAGCTGATGTTGATGATCAAGCCGCGGCGCCGTGGCGTCATCATGCGCGCCGCGTGTGCCGAACACTCAAATGCCGCGCGCACTCCGGCGTCCATCATGCCGGTCCAGCGATGCGCCGGCTGGTCCCAAAACGGCGCAGGCCACGTGAATGCTCCATCTTCGACCATCTTCTCGTAGCCGCCCCAGGCGCAATTGACTAGGAGATCGAGGCGGCCGCACTCGGACCGGATCGTTTCGAACACGTGCGCCGTTTCTTCGTCTTTGAGATGGTCGCAGCGCAGGCGCCGGATCTCCGGCGGCAGGTCCGCCTGCTCGATCGAGCGGCCCGAGCCGTAAACTCGAAATTCCGCTTCCAGCAGGCCAATCGCGATGCCCCGGCCGACGCCTCGGCTGGCACCGGTCACGAGCGCGACTTTTCCCGTCGGCGCTTCATTGCGTTCGCGTCCGTTGATCATGCTTAGCGGCCCCCGCTTGCGTTCCGTTCCGTGATCCCCATGATAGGCCGGAGCCGGCGCCTTGGCGCCGGGCGCCCGCACGTCGCTTCGCGCCGCTCAGCGTTCCCCACATCGTGACCGTCGGGTGGCAGTCATGGTCGTTGGCCGACGTCGGGGATTTGTGAGGATGACGAGTTGCTGGGTGGCCCGGGTCATCGCGACATAGCGGTCCACCGCTCCCTCAATGCCTGTGCCGAACGCCTCCGGGTCGACGAGGACCACCAGGTCGAACTCGAGTCCCTTCGCCAGCTCCGGGGTCAGCGATCTGACGCGGGACGTCGCCCGGAACGGGCCGGTCTCGATGCCGCCAGGGCCGATGACGCAGGCGGTCCCGTCGGCATGCGCGGCGAGCCAGCTGTCGAGGATCGAGCCCAGCTCCGCCGTCGACCCGTGGACGACGGGGATGCCGCTGCTGCGGATAGACGTCGGCACATTGGCGTCCGGAAGGGCTGCCCTGATGACCGGCTCGGCTTCCGCCATGACCTCCTCGGGCGTTCGGTAGTTGATGCCAAGGGTCGCCAGATTCACGCTGGTCACTCCGACCCGCTCGAGCCGTTCCAGCCACGGCTCCGCGAACACGTGCCTGGCCTGGGCGCGGTCCCCGACGACGGTGAAGCTCCGGGACGGGCAGCGGAGCAGCAGCATCTGCCACTCCGCGTCGGTCAGCTCCTGCGCCTCGTCCACGACGGCGTGGGCGAACGGGCCTGCAAGCTCGTCCGGGTCCGCGCTGGGAGTGACACCCTCGTCGCCCAACTTGTCCTGCAAGTCCTGCCCGCGCAGCATCGACATCACCAGGAGTTCGGAGTCGTCGGCCGCGATCAGGTCGTCGACCACACGGTCCATGAGCTCTCGCTCCGCATTCACGACGGCGTCCTGCCGACGCTTGCGCCGTGAGGCCTCGGGGTCGCCGAGCCGCTGCCGGGCCGCATCCAGGAGCGGCAAGTCGGACACGGTCCAGGCCTGGGCGTCGTGGCGCTGCAGCTTAGTGACCTCGTCAGGACGGAGCCAAGGGGCGCACATGCGCAGGTACGCGGGCACGGACCAGAGGTCGCCGACAAGGTCGGTGTAGTTCAGCAGCGGCCACGCCCTGCTGAACGCGCCGACCAACTCCGCGTTCTGCGCCAACGCCCTGCGGAGCAAGCCGTCCGGGACGTCGTCGCCGTCGTGCTTGTCCACGAGGATTGTGAGCAGCTCCTCCCAGACCTGTTCACGCGCCTCGTTGTGCGGGGTGCCGGGTTCTGGCGCTGCGTACGCCTCGGCCCACTCGTCAACGCTGAGCCAGAGGTCGGCGTACGGCGTCTCGATCGCCATCCCCTTGGAGGGCGGCTCCTCGTAGAACCGGACGGCTGGCTCGATCGCCTTCACCATGTCCGCGTTCGACTTCAGGAGGGCTACGTCCGGGTCGGTCTCGATCGCTGCGGTGGCTCCCTCGGGGACGAGGTCCCGCAACGTGCAGGTCCGCACGCCTTCCTCTCCGAGGCTGGGGAGGACGTCGGCGACGTAGGCCAGGTAGGGCCGGTGCGGTCCGATGAACAGCACGCCGCTTTTGCCGTGGACACCACGGTGGCCAAGGCGGGGGTCGGAGTAAAGGAGGTAGGCGGAGCGGTGCAGGGCGACGACCGTTTTCCCCGTCCCTGGACCGCCGTCGACGACGAGAGCGCCGCGGGATGACGCGCGAATGATGGCGTCCTGGTCAGCCTGGATGGTGCCGAGCACGTCTCGCATCCGGGCGGAGCGGCTGCTGCCCAGGCTGGCGATGAAGGCGGAAAGGTCCTCGAGGGCGGCGTGCCCAACCAGGCCGTCCGGGGTGAACACCTCGTCCCAGTAGTCGGTGATTCGGCCGCGGGTCCAGCGATACCTGCGGCGGCTTGCCAGACCCATCGGGTTGGCGTGGGTTGCTCCGAAGAACGGCTCGGCGGCGGGGGAGCGCCAGTCGATGAGCAGCCGGCGCCCGTCGCTGTCCGTGAGGCCAAGCCGTCCGACGTACACGGGCTCGGGGTTGTCTGCGCTGACCATGTGTCCGAGGCACAGGTCCAAACCGAAGCGGCGCAGGGCGCGCAGGCGGGCGGTCAGCCGGCCGATTTCCACGTCCCGCTCCAGCGCCTCCTGGCCGAGGTGGGCGGGCGCCCTGCGCGTGGTATCGAGACGGTCGGAGAGGTCGGCGATCGTCTGCTCGAGGCTCTCCGCGATGGCTGCGAAGTGCTGCTCGTCGCCGGCGATCAGCATCGGGTCGGCCTTGGGCGTGAGGTGGTTGGGAAGGTTGAACGCACTGGTGGTCAAGGGCACGTCATCAGCTCTTTTCTAGAGGTGCCGAACCAGGTGGAGATCGCTTCCCGCAGAGCGGGCGCGCGGTCCCGGTGGGTTCGTTGGCCTCCCAATTTTGCGGCCTGAACCGGGGCTTGCGGCAAGACCCCCTATGCCCTATAGATTGAAAGTAAGGAAGGAATGTGTCGTCTTCCATTTCCCCTATCCCGCCGCCGACGTATGGCCCCCTGCCCCACTGTGCTCCGTGGCAGACTTTCTGCCATGGAGCCAATGGATTGTCTGGTCATCTACGTCCCCACCGAAGCTGCGCACGCGGTCCGGCAGGCCATTGGCGACGCCGGCGCGGGCAGGCTGGGCAACTACTCGCACTGCTCCTTCAGCCTCGAAGGCACCGGCCGCTTTACGCCGCTGCAGGGCGCGAACCCGACCATCGGCGTCGTCGATACGCCCGAAGGAGTGCCGGAAACCCGGGTCGAGGCGATCTACCCGCGCTCCCGGCGCAACGCCGTCGTCGACGCCGCGCTGTCCGCGCATCCGTACGAGACGCCGGCGTTCATGACCTTCCCGGTCGATGCCAGCCTGCCGGACGGAACGGGCCCCGGGGACTAGCGCAGTCGGGGAACACGAGGTTCCCGACGCCGGAAGGGGCAGGTCAGGGGTGCCGGGTGGCCCGCACGACGACGTCGTGCAGCGGGAAGGCTCGACCCCCGGGGCCGAGGAGTGTTCGGGTTATCTCCTCCGCAGTCTCGATGCTCCATATTGCAGCGTCGAGGCTCCGGATGATGTCGCCGAGAGTGGCCGTCGCCTCGGCGGGAGGATGATGCCCGTGTCCCGCAGAGGCAGTGCGCTGCAGGTGCCCGGTGATCAGCAATGTGCCCCCCGGGGCCACCCATTCCGAGATGCGTTCGTAGAAGGCCAGCTGCGGCATCGCGGGGTGCGCGTAGTTGCTGGTCACAAGGCCGAACCGGCTTCCTGGCTCCCAGGAGGTCAGGTCCGCCTCGACCCAGGTCACCCTGCCGGACACGGACTGCCTTTCTGCACGCTCGGATGCTTGGGCGAGGGCAGCGCCGGAGATGTCGGCGCCGGTGACCTGCCAGCCGTGCGCGGCCAGCCATGTTGCTTCCGGGCCCGTCCCGCATCCGGCATCCAGCGCTGTACCCGGCTCGAGTCCACTGGCTGCACTCATGAGATGCGGGTTCGGGGCGCTACTTCCGGCATCTACCGGCGCAGCATCGTGGGCCTGTTCCCAGTGCCGTTCCCAGTAGTCCTTGTCGAAGCTGTGCGTCATCGCGTCACCTTCGCCTGCGCCAGAGGCGACGCGGCGCCCAATCCTGCTGTGCCACCACCGGCCACCACCACATCCCTCAACGTCCCTGTCTCGGCCATGTCTCGAATCCCTTCCGATCTGATTTCGCTTCAGACACGATGGTCCCGAACAGGCCGGCGGATGTGCAAGCTATATTGCCAAATGGCAAAATATCTCCATGAACGACGATCTCGACCAAACTCTCGACGCCGTCGGACCGCGCCTCAAGCGACTCCGACTCCGCCGGGACGTCACACTCGCGGACCTGGCCGAGCAGACAGGCATCTCCGCCAGCACACTCTCTAGGCTCGAATCAGGCTTACGGCGCCCCACACTCGAGCAGCTGCTTCCACTGGCCCGCGTGCACGGTGTCAGTCTCGACGAACTCGTCGACGCGCCACCGACCGGCGACCCCCGACTGAATTTTCGACCTGTTGCCGGTGCAGACGGGTCGACGATCCTGCCTCTCACGCGCCGGCCAGGGGGTATTCAGGCCTACAAGTTCATCCTCCCCAAAGGTCAAGATGGGCAGGAGCCTCAGCTACGCACGCACGACGGCTACGACTGGGCCTATGTCCTCAACGGCACCTTGCGTCTGGTGCTCGGTGAACACGACCTCATCCTCAAGCCCGGCGAAGCCGCGGAGTTCGACACGCGGACCCCGCACTGGTTCGGCGCCACGAGCGCCGGTCCCGTCGAATTCCTCAGCCTCATCGGCAAGCAAGGCCAACGCGTTCACGTCCGCGCAGCACCCAAACTGGATACCTAGGCCTATCGGCTGATCGGCTCATGCCTCAGGCCGCAGGCGCCATCCGGAGTGCCAGCATCCCGCCTTCGAGGAGTTCAAGTTCGACGATGTGCAGCGTGTGCCGGGTTCCGTCCTCCGGCAGCATCTTCTTGCCACCCCCGAGCACGATGGGGGAGACCAGCAGAACGTACTCGTCGACGAGGTTCTCCGCCATGAGCGTCTTGACGAGCGTCGGGCTTCCCCAGACGATCACGTTTTCCCGTTCGCGAAGCGCGCGGACCCTGCCGGGTATGTCGTTGGTGATAATCGTGCTGTTGTTCCAGTCCGCGTGGTCCATGGTGGTTGACACGACATACTTCGGCATGGCGTTGAACTTGTCGGCGGTGAAGTCGCCCGACCGTGACGGCCAGGAGGCGGCGAATCCGTCATAGGTGACCCGGCCGAGCAGCATCGAGTCCGCATCGGTCAGCACTTGTTCGTTGAATGCCGCGGTAGCGTCACTGAAGAACGGGCCCGTCCAGAGCTGGGGCTCCTCGGCAACGTTGTCCAGAGTGGTAAAAGCGGTGACAGTGAGCTTGCCCATGAAGATCCCCTTCAGGTCGGTGGCGCTTGGCTGTTATCCGCGGCTTGTGAGCCGGAGTGTTCGTGCCTCATGGATGGCGGCCAGGGCAACAGCGCTGGCTGCGAGCCGGAGTGCGTGGACCCTGTACCACCGTTTCAGCAGGGGGTTGCGCCGCATCTCGCTGAGCGGTTGTGGGCTGAAGAACAGGTCGGGGTTGATGGACCGTAGCAGATACGCGGTGACGGCCGCCCCCGTCGTCGAACTGGCAGCAGCGACTATCAGCCATGGCCTGCTGTCGGCATGCTTCCAGCCTGCCACCAGGGCAGCGATGGCCGCTGGGGCGTTGATCGGGGCGATCGGGGCGTAGTAGCGGCCGGGGCTTCCCGCGCCAAAAGGCGAGCGGGGGAGTTCACGGCTTGCTTCCGCGGCCGCGACGCGGTGAGGGATTTTGACGAGGGCCTCATAGAGATTGCCGAAGAACCAATGCGCATGGCTGAACTCCGCCACACCCAATAGCCGATCGGTGAGCAAATCCCGGCGGCCCGAGGAAGTCTGTCCCATGGCGACAATCTACCGCTGATGCCCATCGCCTGGCCATGCAGTTCAGTCACAGCGTCAGTTCTGAACCCGCTGACGATAGTCCCGGGGAGTCTCGCCAGCGTCATTGCGGAAATGCCGGTTGAAATTGGACAGGTTGGTGAATCCCACTTCGTAGCAGATATCGGAGATGGACTTGTCGCTCCGCTCCAGCAGCCGGCGGGCATGGGCCAGACGAAGTTTACGCACCAGATCGCTGAAATTCTGGCCGGTTGCACGCTTGAAATACTTCGAAAATGTCGGCGAATCACTCGTCGACATCATCAGCGACCCCCGCGGGTCGGCCGGCCTCCAGGCCCATCCCGGCGGCAGCCCGCTCAACGTGGCGGTAGGGGCCGCGCGCCTCGACCTCGGGACGAACCTGGTGACCCACTATGGCGTTGACCCGCACGGACTCATGCTCGAAGAGCATCTGCAGGCGAACGGCGTCCGGGTGATTAACGGCGGAACCACGCCGACATCATCGGCCCTCGCCACGCTGGGTTCCGACGGTGCCGCCGAGTACGCCTTCTCGATCACGTGGGCAATCGATGGGGCGTCCCTGCCTGCCCTCGCCGCTGTTAGGAGTTCCACCCACGTCCACACGGGATCGATCGCCACGGTGCTTCCGCCGGGGGAGCAGGCCACTCTTGTCCTGGTACAGGCCGCCCGGGAGCACGCGACCATCAGCTACGACCCCAACTGCCGGCCCGCAATCAGCCCCAATGCGGCTGCGGCACGCCGGCAGGCGGAATTGTTCGTGGCGGCCAGTGATGTGGTCAAAGCCAGCGATGAAGACCTGCTCTGGCTCTACCCGGACCGAACCGCGGAAGAATCCCTGCAGGCCTGGCTGGAACTGGGTCCTGCGGTTGTGGCCCTGACGCGGGGAGCCTCCGGGCCGGTCATCCTCTCCGGCAAGGGGCGGGTGGAGATGGCAGCCGAACCCGTCACGGTGGCTGATACCGTGGGCGCCGGCGACTCCTTCATGGCGGGGCTTATATCCGGACTCGCCCAACTTGAAGCGCTCGGGGGGCAGGGAAGGCAGCAACTGCAGACCCTGAGCCTGGATCAGTTGCACGCACTCGCCTCATACGCGAACCGCGCGGCAGCGATCACCTGTTCCCGGAAGGGTGCGAATCCACCGCGGTTGGCGGAACTGGGGCCGCTGTCCATCCAGACACCGGCTCCCAGTGGCCGGTCTGCATGAAGAGGTGTTGAGCCAACGGGGGATACGCGGTGGGGGAGGGGCTTACGGAACGCATCATCGAGCACTAGCCGGCGGCGGGAGGCCAATCAAGTTGACCCAGTTAGGCCGTTTGCCCGCCTCCGGTTAGTGAAATTGGGCGAAGACACGTACGGGTTCCGGAGTGAAGTTCGACCCCTCGGTAAAGCCCAAGGCTTCGTAGAAGGCGCGCTGCCCTGGTTCATTGTCTGTAATGAGCACTGTTTGCCGGACATGCTGGTACCTTGCTGACACTTGCTCCACCAGAGCCCGCCCTATTCCCGTGCCTTGGAATGTCGGGCGCACCAGGATGTCCTGCAGATAGCAGATGGTCGCGTCGTCGGATATTACCCGCGCGAGGCCAACCAGCCCGGCGTCCTCGTTTCGTGCTGTGACAACAAACGAGGAACTTCGGATCGCTCTGGTGAGCAGTTCTGGGTCCCGTGTATAGGCGGTCCAGCCCACGGATTCGTACAAGGAGAGAAGTTCGACGTCGGAAAACTCGCAGGAAGTGGAGATGCTGAAGGTCAACATCGGATCAGTGTTGCACGGTTGTGCGCCCCCGGACGTGATCGGGTCACGGCCCCTGCGTAACTCCCGGATCCTCGATCGCCACGGTGCCGGCGTCGCCGTCCACGCGGATGCGCCGGCCGCTGGTCAGCCGCTGGGTGGCCACCCCGGTGCCGAGCACGGCGGGAATGCCGTACTCGCGGGCCACGATCGAGCTGTGGCTCAACGGTCCGCCGACGTCGGTGACAACGGCGGAGGCCATCGCGAACAGCGAGGTCCAGGCGGGAGTGGTGATGCGGGCCACCAGGACATCTCCGGGCACCATCAGGCCGAAATCCTGGGGGCCCCTTAGGACGCGGGCCGGAGCGGTGACCCGGCCCGAGCTGGCGCCGACACCCTTGATGATGTCGCCCAGCTGGTCCTGAGCGCCCGCGGGCATCATTTTCCCTAAGGCCCCCTCCATCCACCGGCTTTCCGGGAGCAGCTGCGGGGCAGAGGCTTTGGCTTGCCCTCGCCACAGCATCTTGCGCTCCTCGACGGCGTCGGCGCGGACGGGCCGGTCCGCGCCGGTAATTGCCACAGCCGGCGATGCGCCCGGCGCGGCGAGGCCAAACTCGACGGCGCTTTGCAGCTCCTGGCGGCGCAGCCAGAAGACGTCGGCAGGCTCGGCGATGACGGCGGAGTCCACCAGCCGCCGTCCGAGTTCGAGCAGCATCCGCCGTAGCAGCGGCCAGGCCAGACCGACGTCGGCCAGAGCGTCCTCGCGGATCGGGGCGGCGTTCTGCGCCCACCGGAGCAACCGGAGGAACGCGGCCTTGCGCTTCGGCCCGAGCCGGGTGATCGCCTGGTTGGTTTGGTTCTCCCTGCGCTCGGCCGACAGCCGCTGGCGCTCGTGTGGGTCGTTGCCCTGTCCCCGCAGGTAGAACTTCACGGTCTCCTGCAGGGTCGAGGGATCGTCGGCCGGCAACGGGCTGACGAAGTCGAGGTTGTAGACCGCATGGCCGAACCGGTCGAGGTGATCCCGGAAGCGGGGATGCCATTGCTGCCAGAGGGCCTGGTCCACGCCGGCCGGCGGGATCCCGGAGCGCTGCGCCTCGACCAGTGCCGCTGTGGGTTCGTTGAGGATCGCCGGGGCCAGCCCCGGAACTTCCCGGGCCCAGGCCGCTAGATCGTACAGCGACTTCTCCGCCCGGATGGGTTCGCTGTCGTAGCCGAGGAGGAACGTCTGGGCGGGGGGATCTCCGTCGCGCCGAACGAACCTGTCGTAGTAGGCCCGGAAGGATATTTCGCTTGTTGCGGCGATGGGAATGATCGACTGCACGGCCGTGTAGTACACGGTGCCGGCGTCCAGCAGCGCCTGCACGCCCTCGAACAGTTCCTCGCCAGAGAGCTCCTCGACGGGGGACGCGGACCGGTCCTTGATCGCCTGCTCGTAGCGCGGCCGCGAAAATTCCCGCCAGCCGGCCACTCCCATGTGCGCCTTGCCGCGGACCAGGGCACGTACCGCGGTCAGCGACTTGCCCATCATCCGCCACATTCCGGAGGTGCGGTAGTAGTAATAGGCGTAGCCGTTAATGGTGGGCAGTCCCACGTCGTCATCGCGGATGACGTTCTTCCCGACGGCCTCGGCCATCAAGGCCCGCAACGAACGGGCCACCGAGCCGTCGATGAGGTCGGCGAACAGCGGCGAGAGCGGGTCGGGCAACTGTTCCACGATGCTCGCCCGGAAGTACATCCCCTTCGGGTACGGCACCGTCCAGACATCCGGGGTGTCAGCCGCCGGTTCTGGCAGTGCCGTGATCGGCCGGGATTGCAGGATGAAGAACTCGCCGCCGGCCCGTGCCCACTCGATGTCCTGCGGCACCCCGAAATGATCAGCAATCCGCGTCCCATAGCCAGCCAGCGCTGCCGCCGCCTGGTTGTCTAGGACGGGCTGACGACGCCGCGCCGCCAGCACCGGCTGCTCCCGCGTGCCGTGGTCCGCATAGACAGTCATGACCTCCTTGTCAGCCGTGCGGCGCGACAGCACCCAGCCCGTGGCTGCCTCGACGACGACGTCATCCGTGGTCACCGTGCCGCTGACCACGGACTCGCCCAGACCCCACGCGGCACTGATCACGATCTGGTCGCGGCGGCCGTTTTCCGGATTGGCGGTGAACATGACCCCGGCTGCCTCGGCCTCGACCATCTGCTGGACCACCACCGCGAGGCGTACCGCGTCCGGCCCAATGCCCTCACGGGCCCGGTACGCCATGGCACGCGCCGTCCACAGGGAAGCCCAGCAGTCGGTCACGGCCTCGGCCAAGGCGTCTGCCCCGCGGACGTTAAGGTAGGTTTCCTGTTGCCCGGCGAAGCTGGCCGAGGCGAGGTCCTCGGCCGTGGCAGAGGAGCGCACAGCCACAGCCGAATCCCCTGTGCCCAGGCGCCCGTAAGCATCGCCGAGTTCTGCTGCGATCACGGCTGGCATGGTGCCGCCGGAGAACAAGGCGCGGATTCGCTTCGAGGCATCCTCGTAGTCCTGTGGCGCCGCCAGCGGCGGCAGTGCGGCCAGCTCGCGGATGCCGGCCTCGAGGTGGTTGGCAGCCACAAAATCCGCATAGGCCGCGGTGTTCAACACAAACCCCGGAGGAACCGGCAGCCCGGCCTGGGTGAGGCCGCCCAGTCCGACGCCCTTGCCGCCGGCCACGTCGACGTCGCCTTGTCCCACATCGGCGAAGTTGTTGATGTAGGTCATGACCGTGCGTCCTTTCTGCCGGCGCCGGGTGCCGTGTTGGATCCCGATTGCCAACATACTGGCACTGCCGCAGGCCCGAGGCCATAGCTGCACCGGGCAGCCGGTTCTAGTCCTTGTCGAGTTCGTCGAGGAGGGACTTCGCTGCTTTGGCGATGTCGTCATGGTTGTTCTGGGCGGCCCGGCTCTCGATGGCAAGAATCGCGCAGCGGTGCAGCCGCCGGAAATCCCCAAAGGGAAAGCTGTAACGTGCTTTGGTGTCGTGGGGTTTCTCGGTGTCTTCGCCCAGATGCCACGTGCCGTACTCGGTGTAGCCGTGCCGGTCGATGAACGCGTTTTCCTGGTCAGTGTCAGGGGCGTGCTCGCTCCAGTCGCCCCGGGTATCCCGGGCAATCGTTGCGTCCTTGATCAGCCGTCGGGCATGGCGCAGCGCCTCGGTGTTGAGCTTGATCGTCATCGGGGTCGCTTCCGCCCTCTGGGTGCCGGTCAGGTTGTGTAGTTTTCGGGTGCCTCCGGCGGCTGGCCTCCACCGCGGGAGACATGGACTTTCGTGGCCGGCGTTCCTGACTGCTCCGGCAGCTGGGCGCGGATTTCCAGGACACCGTCGATGTAGCTGGCCTCAACAGCCTCGGGGTTCGCGCCGCGGGGGAGCGGGATGCTGCGCGAAAATTCGCCGTAGCGCACTTCGCTCCGGTAACCCGGTTGATCCTTGTGGGCTGGTTCCGTTCGCCGGGCAGCAACATGCAAGGAACCGTCGGTGACGGTGATATCGATGTCCTTATCTGGGTCGATGCCGGGGACATCGGTTCTGACTACCAACGTGTTGCCGTCCCGGTATTCCTCGACTCTTAGCCAGGCATCTGTCTCACCTTGCAAGAAGCGTCGGACTGGCTCGGGCACGTCAATACCGGTGCGGCGGAATAGGTTGTCCATGTCTATCTCCTTGCTGATTTTGCATCTCTGCTCACCGTTGTGGGGTGCTCGGAGCGGCTAATTAGGCCGCAAGGGACCTCCGGAGTCTGTGCTCGACGAAGGGTTGCGGGGCAGCCGGACCGGTCGTGGTCCTAGGTGTCGTTCAGGGTGTCCTCCTGCAAGGTGCGGGCCGAACACCCCGGGCGTTGCTTCCCGGGGTGTCAGAGCACCGGCAAGGAGCCGGCTAACAGAAATCGCAGACCACCCTCACGGGAAGATCATGCATTCGAGGGCTCTAGGCCCTGGTTCTGCGGCCGGCGATGGCGCCATAGATCAGGAGCACAATAACGGCTCCGAGGATGGAGAGGAGCCAGGTTCGCAGATCGAAGAAGTCAGCGAGGCCTCCGCCGAAGATCAACGAACCTATCCAGCCTCCGAGGATGGCGCCCACGACGCCGATAACGAGTGTGATCACCCAGCCGCCTCCCTGCCGGCCGGGAAGAACCGCCTTGGCGATAGCTCCTGCGATAAGGCCGAGAATGAGGAATGCAAGAATTCCCATTGCTGTACTTCCTTTCGGTAGACCGGTCGTGGAATGCGGCCGTAACCGCGATTTAATCAGCATGCGTTGTGTCGTGCAATAGCCGGGATCCAACCGCAGGACGCTAGTTCATTGAAGCTGCAGGACCACGTTTGGGTGCCGGAGGAGCGCTGGGCTTTCGAGTTCCCGGTCGTGGAGACTGGAAGAACTCCACAAACCGGGCGAGTTGTTCTGACAGGATCTCCCAACCGTCGAAGTCCGCAGGCACGGCCGCACGCTCAGCCTGAGAGGCCGCTTCCAGGGCTTCATTTCCGGCGGCGGTTATCTGGACGCGAAATTGGCGCCGGTCAGCTGGGTTTCGTGTCCTCGTGACCAGTCCTCCCTCCTCCAGACGGGCGAGAACGCGCCCGAGCGTTTGGCTCTGGACATGAATTTTGGCGGCGAGCTGTTCTTGGTACATGGGGCAGGGTGCCACGGCTTCTAAGGCGATGACGGCGGCACGCGTCAGTCCCAACGGCGCCAGTGCATCGTCGTAGAGGCGCTGGACTAGACGGGCCGCTGCGGTCAGAAGCCGGTAACCGTCCCGGGCATGGGGCTCAGGGGCGAGGATCACTACGAGAGCCTTCCTGATTGGGATGGCAACGAAATCACGTTGTCAAGGACGGCGCCAAACTGGCCGACGTCCACCTCCACAGTAAGCATGCCGCGCATCCATTTTGCAAGCATGCTTACTATTTTGCATGAACGAAGCCCGCTCCGCACGCCGTTCGCTGCAAGCGTTCCGTCAGATTTTCGGTCAAGGGCTTGCGCTACATATACCAAGTGTGCTTACTATCTAATTAGTAACCGTGCTTACTAATTCACCCGGTTCCGCTAGTCACGATCCCACGCGGACCATTCCTGAAAGAGAGCAACGATGACAGAGAACCCATGGGCCCAGGCAACACCCCAAGCTTCCACGGACCAGTACGCCGGCGTTGGCGTGGTGCCCCCTCAGGGTGCGGAACGCGCTGGCTCCAAACAGGAGGCAGCCAGGGACGAAGCGGCGGACGTAACGCGGCACGCGGCAGACTCAGCCCAGAACGTCGCCGAGACTGCCAAGACGGAGGCAGCCAACGTCGCCGTCGAGGTCAAGACCAATGCCCGGGACCTGATGCACAAGGCCAAGTCTGATCTCACCGAACAGGCAGGAACCCAGCAGCAGAAGGTCGCCGAAGGCCTGCGATCCGTCGCCGGCGAACTGCATTCCATGGCCGCTGCCTCCGATCAGCCCGGCGTGGCGACTGACCTTGTCCGCCAAGCCGCAGAGCGGTCCTCCGCCGTTGCGTCCTGGCTCGATAATCGGGACCCGGGTTCGCTGCTGACCGAGGTAAAGTCCTTTGCCCGCCAGCGCCCGGGCACGTTCCTTCTCCTCGCGGCCGGAGCCGGCGTGCTGGCCGGACGTCTCAGCCGCAGCCTGAGCGCCGGGGCCCCCGAAACGACTGGCACCACCGCTTCCGGAACGTCCGCCGCCGGCCGGATCCCCGATACCGGGGTAGCAGTTCCGCCGCCGCCGGTGCAGATGCCGGCTCCGCAAACCACGACGGCGGGCTTCGCGGACACGTATCCTCCGAATCCGTTGGACTCCGAGTTGGGCACTACCGATCCCCTCCGCGACGCCGCACCGGGCCGCCGGGCCTCTGAGCCCCTTGCCGGCGAGCCCCTGCGGTCGGCTGATCCGCTGCGCGATGATCCCTTTGACGGCGGCCGTCGATGAGCAGCGAAATCCCTCCCACCGCCGCCCACGCGAAGGCGGAATCCAATTCCTTGGGTGACCTGCTGGGCGAAGTCACCCGAGACATGTCCACCCTGATGCGGCAGGAAGTGGAACTGGCCAAGGTCGAACTCAAGCAGTCCGCCACCCGGGCCGGCAAAGGCACCGGCATGCTGGCCGGCGCCGGCGTCGCTGGTCACTTCGTGCTCCTGTTCCTGTCTTTGGCGCTCTGGTGGGCGCTAGGGACCCTGATGGGTCTGGGGTGGTCCGCCGTCGTTGTCGCCGTCATCTGGGCCATTGTCGCCGCCATCCTGGCAGCCATGGGCCGCAAGGAACTCAACGCGATCAAGGGCATGCCGCAGACCGCCGCGACCCTGCAGGAAATCCCGCCCACCTTGAAACCCAACTCTTAGATCCAGCGAGGAAACACGATGAGTGAAAACCCGGATGTCATCCGAGCAGATATTGAAGCAACCCGCGCCCGCCTGGGCACCAACGTGGACGCCGTCGCCGACAAGGTCACGCCGTCGCACATTGTCCAGCGCCAAACCGACAAGGTTAAAGAGAACGTCAAGGACGCAGTCTTCGGAGTGAAGGAGAAGGTCATGGGAGCCGCGGACCACACCGCCGACAACGTCCATTCAGCCGCAGGAAGCGCCGGCGCGCACGTGAGTGACGCCGGTTCAGCGGTCGCGGCCGCGCCGACCCAGCTGAAGGCGAAGACCCAGGGGAACCCGCTGGCCGCCGGGCTGATCGCTTTCGGCGCCGGCCTGTTGGTGTCCTCCCTGATTCCGGCCAGCCAGAAGGAGCGTGAAGCCGCCGACGCCCTCAAGACGGCCGCCGAGCCGCTCACCACGGAACTGACGGACGCCGCTAAGCACGTGGCGGAGGGACTCAAGGAGCCCGCCCAAGAGGCGATGGAGAACGTCAAGGCCACTGCGGCGGACGCTACCGAACATGTCAAGGCAGAAGGCCAAACGGCTGTGGCGGACGTCAAGGATCGGACCGCCGAAGCCAAGGACAACGTTCAGCAGGCCTGAGGCCGCATCTGAATATGGCCGGCTGCCCTCGCTAATGCGCAGGCGGCCGGCCACGCCGCTTAACCCCAAGAAGGATTTTCCATGGCCAAGAACCCTGCCAAGGCAGAAAATGACTCCATGACCGACGCCGAAACGGACGAGAGCAGCACCGCTAAGGCCCGCACGGCGCCCGCCCCGGACGACTCCCGCAAACCGGACAGCCCCGCCGACGTCACCAAGCCCTCCTGGAAGTACATCGCCAAGAAGACCTTGCGTGAATTCACGAAGGACCAGTGCCCGGATCTCGCGGCAGCCCTGACGTACTACTCGGTCCTCTCAATTTTCCCGGCGCTGCTGGCCCTCGTGTCGTTGCTGGGCATTTTCGGACAGGCCGAGAAGACCACCTCCGCGCTCCTGGAGATCGTCCAGGGGTTCGCGCCCGGTGACACTGTGGAAGCCATCCGCCAGCCAGTCGAGCAGCTCAGCAGCTCCTCCGCTGCCGGACTCACCCTGGTGATCGGCATCCTCACCGCCCTCTGGTCCGCCTCCGGTTATGTCGGGGCGTTTGGCCGGGCCATGAACCGGATCTACGAAATTGACGAGGGCCGGCCGTTTATCAAACTTCGGGGCACGATGCTCCTGGTCACGATTGCCACCGTGCTGATCGTCCTGGTGCTCTCAGCCATGCTGGTCCTGAGCGGGCCGGTGGCCGAAGCGGTCGGCAACGCAATCGGCTTGGGCGGCGCCGTCCTGACCGCATGGAACATTCTCAAGTGGCCGGTAATCCTGCTGCTCGTGATCCTCGCGATCGCGATCCTCTACTACGCCACGCCGAACGTAAAGCAGCCCAAGTTCCGCTGGATGAGCCTGGGATCCACAATCGCCTTGGTGATCTTCCTGCTTGCATCCCTGGCCTTCGCCTTCTACGTCGCCAACTTCAACAGCTACGAGAAGACTTATGGTGCGATCGGCGGCGTCATCGTCTCGCTGCTGTGGCTCTGGATCCTGAACATGTCGCTGCTGTTCGGTGCCGAGTTCGACGCCGAGATGGAGCGTGGGCGGCAGCTCCAGGCTGGCATCGAGGCCGAAGAGACCCTCCAGCTGCCGCCCCGGGACACGAAACAGAGCGACAAGCTGCAGGCCCGCGAGGAAGACGATATCCGCCGCGGGCGGGAACTGCGGGAACAGCACGGGAACCAGGATGAACAACAGGAAGGCAGCAACCATCCCAGAGACAACGATGGAATAGACCGCACCTAGGTCACGAGAATGTCAGGCCTCGCTTATGGCGGCGAGTTTGACGCTGTTCTTTTGTCCTTCCCAGGTACCGGTCAACGTGAGCCGGTCGACTGGCTGCCCGCTAAGGTCCAGTCGCCGGACAACGATTATGTGGAGGCCGGCAGTCTCGATAGCCGTGCCGTCGTCGATGGTGCGTGGGGTGGCCGAAGAGACGTCCGGAACTGCATCGAGTTTCGGTCCGGTGCTGTGCACGAAGACTGACTGGGCCAGGAGTTCTTGTGTTCCCCCTTTTTGGAGGTATTGCTCTGCCTGCGGCCGGCCCAGCATGATGCTCGCGGCCAATGCTGCGACGTAGATGGGATCGGCGCAGGCGTCGTAAACCCATCTGGGGCCGAGAACCGAGTGCTGCATCGTTCCGACCAGCCACGGTTCCGCGCCGGTCAGGGGCCGGGCCCTGTAGGTGAGCGGAACTTGAACGGTGGAGGTGCCCACCGAGACGATGATCGTTTCTATGCCGACTTCGCCGGCGGGGTCGTCGAACCGGTAGGAGCCGACTTTGCGCAGTCCTGCCGTGCCCGGCTCGGTGAACCAGGGCTGGCGGGGCAGCCACCCTTCGAGTAGTTCAAGTTTCGTCGGCCGCAGTTCTGCCTGATGAATGATCGCCATGGCTGCAAGCCTAACCGCGGCCGCGGTCGTTCCGGCAGAATGAGCCCGTGAAACTGCATGAACTAGGCGGTCCACCGGCAAGGGGCCCGCTGGTCCCGGTAGGGCGTTGATGTCGGCTGCCAGAATTAATCGTCGGCGTCGGCGTGGGGTACTGCCCATTCGTTGGCGATTGCCCGGCCGAGTGTTGTGGTTCCCGATCCGCTAGCACCCATGATGAACAGGCGGCAAGGGTTGAGGATGTTCAGCATCGTCGCAGATTACCTCCACACAGTCCGCGTCCGGGGTCCTGAGCACGGCGGGGCGGAAACCAGAGTCGTGCCTTAGCTCTCCCGGTCGATCTGAAGGTAGCTGAGTCCACTGACATCGAGCCAGAATTTGGTCGGAGTCTCTACGAGACGCAGCAAGACGCCCCCACAGGAACTGCACCGCACAACTATTCCCGGTGCGTCGGCATAGACCGCTGCTTCCCCGAAGACCCTCACAGCGCCACAGTTCTTGCACCGACCGATCGCCGCAATGATGTCAATGCGGAACAATTCCCACAGCGGTCCTGCCGCCGCGTTCCCGTCAAGATAAGGTATTGGATTGCCTGCGGTTCCGGCGATGTCCTGGTCCTCGAGGCGCGGGTCCTCAGCACCAGGGGTTGCGGAGCCGTTGTTGCCAGTCACCGTATTCCTCCCGTTCCGCCGAAGCGTTCGGTTTTGATCGAGGCGGTCGGATACCCCGCCCGCACCAGCCACTCCGTGACCGTCTCGACAAACATCGTCTGACCGCAGATGAAAATGTCGGGGGCAACGTCCGCCTGCAGGATGTTTGCCAACAGTGTTTCAGCGGTGAGTCGCTTTGGGGGGCTAGGCCAGCCCTCCGGGACTTTGCGTGTATAGAAGTAGTCGACGGTCAGCTTGGGAGATTCCTGGCTCAGGGTGAGCAGCTCCTCCCGATAGAACCCTGCCTCGGGTGATTTGAGCGAGTACAGCAACCGGAACTGTGAGGGATTCTCGGATGCCTCGTGGGCGCGGATCATGGACATGAGCGGGACGATGCCGGATCCTCCGGCGATCAGCTGAACCGGGTTCGGGTCCGTCGGGCGCCACACGAACCAGCCGCCGACGGGGCCCCGGATCTCCAACTGGTCTCCGACCATCAGGTCTCTGACCAGATAGGGGGAGACCTCCCCATTGGTCAATTCGTCGACCGTGATCTCCAGGATTTCGTCCATCCCGGCTGTAGCCACGGAGTAGGACCGCACTGCCGTGTAGCCGTCGTCGGCTGTGAGCCGGATATCGATGTGCTGGCCGGCAAGGTTGCCGTTCAGACCGTCCACGCGCAGCCCGATGGTTCTGGACGATTCCGTTTCGGGAACGCCGCTGACGACGTCGGCGGCGCGCCACAGGGTGCTCATGTGTCTTGCCTCATGAGTAGCGCTCCTCGCGCCACGGGTCGCCGTAGATGTGGTACCCGTTGGATTCCCAGAAGCCGGGAACATCATGCGGCATCAGTTCGATGCCATTGATCCACTTCGCACTCTTCCAAAAGTACAAGTGGGGTACCAGCAGGCGGGCGGGGCCGCCGTGGGCCCGTTCCAGTGGCTCACCGTCGAATTCCCAGGCCACCCATGCCTGGCCGTCCAGCAGGTCCTGCAACGGGACATTGGTCGTATAGCCGCCGTAGGAGTGAGCCGTGGTGAACTCGGACGTTGTTTCCATGTCCTCGAACAAGGTGTCCAGGGACACCCCGCGCCACGAGGTGCCCAGCTTGGACCAGCTGGTCACGCAATGAATGTCGGTCCGGATATCAACCTGCGGCAGCGCCAGGAACTCATCCCAGGTCCAGGCGCGGCGCTGCCCAGTCTCTGTTGTAATGAAGAATTCCCAGTCAGCGGTGGCGATATAGGGTGCAGGGCCCGCCGTCAGCACGGGAAAGCTTGCTGTTTCGTATTGGCCGGGTGGTAACGCTGGGTTATCGGTGCGCCGTTTTCCATGAAAACCAGACGAGATGATTCCCATCATGTACCTCCGATGCGGGGCTCCGCCGGTCGAATGTAATCGGTGCCCCAACGATATGGCAACGGCGGGGCAGAGACCAGACATACAAACCTACTCCCGGTCCAGTCAGCGGGCTCCCCGTTTCCTGTCATCGACAATCAGGGTGGAAAAACACGACCTCGAGACGGCCCGCGGCGGGCGAACGTCGCGTGCGGTAAGTCATTGCTTGGCTGGTCAGGGATTCTCAGGGCTCGGATGTGGGGTGAGTGGCTATCTCTGCCGGAGAGCACGGCGTGGACGTCGACCTCCTGCTGAAGCTCCCGTGCGAGATCACTGAGCTGGGCGGTTTGATCCTATTCCCACCGGCACGTCTCGAGCCCGTCAGGGCCGCGTCGGCTCCGGAACAGGGTTCGCGCCAACGGACGAGGGTCAGATCAGTACCTTTCGCCACCCTCCTCCGAAGCCCGCGGGCCTGAAGCCAACCGCTTCATTCACGGCCAGCATCGGGCGGTTCTCCTCCGCATTGAAGGTGTAGATGAGATCCGCCCGGGCCCCGAGCTGCCGAAAATTCGCGGCCTTGAGCAGCATGCCGAGTCGTAGACCCCGATGCTCTGACAGGACCAGGGTGTCCTCCTGGCGGGCGGCGCGTCCAACGTCGGGAAGGGACAACTCGCTAAAGCCCGCAACCCGCCCCGAGGGAAGGTGTTCCACGGCGACAGTGAAAAGGCTGCGACCACTCGCCTGCTGGTCTCGATCACGTTGGAGGAGTCTTGCCTCGTCCCAAGGATCTTCCACCGAATCCAATCCCGCCGTCGGATTGTCGGTGCTCATCCGGGTCTTCAGCCATGCCACGTCCGTCAGCCAGCGGTTGGGCGTGGCCCCGGTCCATTCCACCAACGCGTACACCGGATCGGCCGCGCGTTGGGCGGTTTGCACGAGTTCGTTGAGGCGGGCGGCATCCATTGGCAGGCCCAGGAAACTGATCCTCTTGATTTGTTCAAGGACGTAGCCTCGATTCGCGAGGAACCGTACGCCGGGGTCGTCATCAAGAGAGAGCTGACCGAACCTGGTGGGCGGACTGATCACTGATCCGCCGGTCAATGCTGAGTGCTCAACATGGCTCTGGACGGTGGCGCGGCCGGACTCGCGGGCGATGCGCTCCATTCGGTCAAGCAGCGCAGTTCCAATGCCGCGTCCCCTGTGTCTGCGGAGCACTTCAACGTTGACAGAACTGACGGGGGAGTTCACCGAAGCCAGCCACGATACGACGGCGCGGCCAACCATGCGGCCACCCACACCGGCAACGAACAGGCGGCGGGGTTTGTATACGTTGCGGAATCCTGGCAACAACTCCACCGCGCTGTGCGACAGCACGTCACCGCCAAGAATCTGAGTCTCAACCGCGTTCCTGACCGCAACCATCTCTTCAAACGGCGTCGCATCCGCGCTATCCAGGCTGCGCGGAATGGAGTTCTTCGATTGTGAACACTGTTCCCCTTTCGCGCCCTCCACCTGAACGAGCTGCTCCGGCGAGGATACTTCAACGGGTACCAAGTACTACCAGCCGTAGCGTGGCTTGCGAATTCAACCGTTCAGGCCTTCTTGCTTGCGGGGTCGTTAGGGTGCGGCTGCAGGGGGATGATTTCGACCGTCATCCATACGTGCAAAGGCAGGCTTGCGAGGACGCCCATCAGCTCGCTCTCATTTTCCGCACTCCAAAGGCCAAGACTTCGCCACTCACCCGGGGCCGCCGGGGGCTTCCACAGCCGGAGAAGATGACCTTCGGCCGCTAGTTCTGCCGCCCTGATCGCTTCCGTGACCTGGTTTCGTCCACGGTTGCGTCCCGCGTTCCGTCGGGCACAGTGGTGACGAGGTGGGTCAGAAACTCCATGGCGGCCTTCCCTCTTCTCCTGCCAAAATTTCATCGGTCAACTGCCTGGCTCAGCGGTTGCGAGCTTCCCAGTTGTCAGAATGGCAAATTTGATGGCGCTTGTGAGTCATCAGCCCGCCGTTTGTGGTCCCGCGCCCATGAGCTTGTGGCTGGCCGCTATTTGTTCGCGGAGGGCTTTAAGGGCGGCGATGTAGATCTCTGAAAATGTCGGGAACGGCTGGATGGTGTCGCTCAGGACGTCGAAGGGGATATGCGCCCGAATCGCCAGGGTCGCCTGCTGCAGCCACTCGCCGGCCTCCGGGCCGAGCGCGTATGCGCCGGTAAGCCGGTCGCCGTCGCTGACGAGCGTGAGGAAGCCGTTGCTCTCGGCGTAGCCGCGCGTGTAGGTAGCGGTCTTGGGAAGTTCCGAGACCGGGACTGTGGCGCTGAAGCGGCCGTCGGCGGCACCCACCGCAGCGGCCTGCGGGTCCGTGTAGGCGACGCGCGGGACGGCCTCATAGTTGGCCACTCGCGGCTCCCCGAGGATGTTCGCGGCGACGATATCGCCCTGGTACTTCCCCACGTGGGTCAGCGGCCAGATGCCGGTGACGTCGCCGATCGCCCATAGGCCCTCGGCCACACGCAGGCGCGCGTCGACAGGTACTCCATGGGCCTCCGGCTCGACGCCGACACTCTCCAGGCCGATCCCGCGGATGCGCGGGCGCCGCCCCGTGGCGACGAGCAGCCGGTCACCGCGGAGTTCACGCCCGTCGTCGAACTCCACCACAAAGTCCCCGCCCTCGCGCCGTGCTGCGGACGCGCGCGCGGACAAAACGAGCTCGATGCCCTCGCGGCTCAACACCTCACCGAGGGCCTCGCCCAGCGGTGCCGGCTCCCGGCCGAGGACATGCGCCGACATGTCCGCCAATGCCACCTCTCCGCCGAGCCTGCGGACTGCCTGGGCCATTTCGACGCCGACCGGGCCGCCGCCGAGGATGAGCAGGCGGCGGGGAACGGCCTTCATGGAGGTCGCCTCGCGGCTCGTCCAGACACCCTCCATCCCGCTCAGGCCTGGGACCGGGGGGATAACGGGTTCGGCACCATTGGCGAGGACCACATGGCCGGCGGTGTGGCGCACGCCGTCGACCTCGACGGCGCCCGTACCGGCGAGCCGCCCGGTGCCGCGCAGCAGGTCGATGCCGTGATCGGCCAGCCAGCGTTCCTGCCCGGCGTCGGAGTAGTCCGAGACCATGAAGTCGCGCCAGGCCAGCGCCGCGTCGACGTCGACGTCGACGTCGGCAGTGGCGGCGGCCGCACGTGCCGCATGAACCGCCTCACCCGGCCGTAACAGCGTCTTGGACGGGATGCAGGCCCAGTACGAGCACTCGCCGCCGACCAGTTCACGCTCGACGACGGCCACGCGCAGGCCGCCCTCGGCGAGCGCGCCCGCGCAGTGTTCGCCCGGTGAGCCGGCGCCGATCACGATGACGTCGTAGTCGCTCATGTCGGCAGCTCCTCCCCGGCGTGCTCGCGCACCATGTAGAGCGCGTACCAGTCTGGCCAGTTCGCGTCCTCCTGGCCGGTGAGCTCCTCGTGTTTGCCGTGAGCTGTCGCGGCGCGCCTGAGGGCGTCCGCAAGCTCGCCCACGGACTCGTAAGTGGTGGCCATCAGCCTCTCCTTTCAGCGTTGAATGCTTCAGCGGCCCGGCAGCCGGGTCTTGATTTCCTGGAGGACCCAGCCGTTGCCGTCCGGGTCGCTGAAGGACGCGAACGAGCCGTAGTCCCGGTGTCCGGGAGCCGGGCCGTCCAGGCGTCCCTCGGTCCCGGCGTGATGGAAGACGCCCGTGGTGTCGTGGAATGTCTCGCTGACCTCGACCCCGCGCGAAACGAGGTCGGCCCGGGCGGCGTCGATGTCGTAGACCGCCAGGTGCAGGCCCTGGGCCGAGCCCGGCGGCGCCGAGGTGACGCCCTCACCGAAGATGATCGAGCAGCCGGAACCTGGAGGCGTCAGCTGCATCAGTCGGTAGCCGTCCTCGACGGCGACTTCGGCGTCCAGCCGCCAGCCCAAGGACTCGTAGAAGCGCTTGGCCCGGTCGACGTCGGAGACTGGCACGACGATGACCTCGAGCCTGAACTCTCCGGGCTTCACCGGCGGGCTGGCGATAGCGCTCTTGCTGTTCGTACCGACACTATTCATCTCGGCCTCCCCTAAGTCGGGCGCGCCAGAACAGGGCGACACCAGACTCATGGACCCTGGAACGCTGCCGAACGACGGTCAACATGCCGACGCTGCGGTCCGCGCTGCGGGGTCGCCGCAAGCTCTTCCTGGTCGCCCCCCGGCCGGTCTGCGGGCCGGGGACGCTGCCCTCGGAAGCCCACATTTGTCCGCTCCAAGGCGAAAGTCAAGGGTAAATTACCGTCCGCTACAGGCACCCTTGCTGGCCTCCCGGCGTCGGCGTAGGCTCGCCCGCAGGAGCGGCGGTGCCACGGCGCGGGCAACTGGGCGCCGTCGGGTCCGGCTACCTCGGGTGCGGGTGTTTACTGGGAAGGTGAGTTCCCTACCGTCGGCGCGTACGCAGAGGCTCGTGCTTTGGATCGCGATTCTCGCGTCCTTCGTGTCTTTTCTCGACAGCAGCGTCATCAACGTCGCACTGCCTGCCATTTCCCGGGAACTGGGCGGCGGACTCACTACGCAGCAATGGGTTGTCGATGCCTACC
This sequence comes from Arthrobacter sp. ES3-54, assembly GCF_029504395.1. GTDB lineage: Bacteria > Actinomycetota > Actinomycetes > Actinomycetales > Micrococcaceae > Arthrobacter. The sequence goes on along the minus strand of NZ_JAQFIF010000014.1, from coordinate 27,765 downwards.
TGATCACCCTGGGTTCCCTGATCCTGGTCGCCGGCTCGCTTTCCGATTTGCTCGGACGCGTTGTGGTTCTCCGGGCCGGGCTGATCGGGTTCGGCGCGACGTCAGTGATGTGTGCGCTGGCACCCACAGCCGAGGTGCTGGTCGTGGCCAGGGCGCTTCAAGGCGTCGCGGGCGCGTTGCTGGTGCCCAGTTCCCTGGCCCTGATCACGTCCAACTTCGACGAGGCGCCGCGGGCGAAGGCGATCGGCCAGTGGACAGCTGGTACCACCGTGGCTTTCATCGCCGGCCCCCTGCTCGGCGGAGTGCTCGTCGATTCTGTGGGCTGGCGTTGGGTCTTCGGAATCAACGTCCTGCCCATTGTTGTGACCTTGTACCTTTTAGGCGTGCTGCGGGCCAAGGACGTTCGCGAGGAGGGGGTGAGCATCGACTACCCGGGCGCTGTGCTCTGTGTGCTCGGTTTGGCCGGTCCGGTCTACGCGTTGATCGAACAAGGCAACTATGGCTGGGGGAGCCCGCTCATCATGATGCCCTTCGTCCTCGGCATCCTGTGCCTCGCCGGGTTCCTTTGGCGGGAAAAGACCGCGCGGCAGCCGCTCCTGCCGCTCAGCCTCTTCTCCGTCCGGAACTTTGCCGTCGGCAATGTGGCTACGGCCTTCGTCTACGCCGCGCTGTCGATCGGGGGATTCATCATTGTGCTTTTCCTGCAGCAGGTTGCCGGCTACCCGGCGACGTTGGCCGCTCTTGCTTTGCTCCCAGTCAGCATCGTCAACATCCTCCTCGCGTCATGGTTTGGTTCCCTGGCCGGACGGTTCGGCCCGCGGTGGTTCATGGCAGGCGGACCTGCGCTGGCCGGAGTCGGCTACCTCCTGATGCTTGAGTCTGAAATTCCGATCAACTATTGGACCCAACTGATGCCGGGGATCCTCCTGTTCGCGCTCGGGCTCTCGGCGACCGTCGCACCGCTCACCGCCGCCATTCTCGGGTCCGTTTCGGAACAGCAGGCCGGCATCGGCTCGGCAGTGAATAACGCCGTCAGCAGGGTTGCCGGTCTGATCGGCATCGCGCTGGTGGGCCTGGTGGTGGGCGGCAAACTGGAGCTCGAAGGTTTTCACCGCGTGGTGGCCGTGACGGCGGTGCTGCTCATTCTCGGCGGCATTGTTTCCGCCGTCGGTATCCAGAACCCGATCAAGCGGCCGGCGGTCCGGACTCGACAGAAAGCCCCATCGCAAGGCACCCGGAGCTACCGGATTTTCAGATCTGGCCGATAGAGGCACGGAGTTGCCCGGACGCGGGGCGGTGTCTGCGCGGTGCCCAGTTGGTATCGCTCTCTGGCAGTGGTCTGTCAGTCGTCGTTGCCCGAGTGCTTATCGTCGCCCGGTTCGGGTTCGCCGTGGCCGCCGTGATCGTCACCGGGTTCATTGGTGCGGGAGGGTGCACGGGCCGGCACCGGTACCGGTACGGGAGCGGGGGAAACGGCGGTCCGGCCGCCGGTGGCGGGTCTGGGTGCGGTCGAATTTTCGTTGCCCCGGTCGTCACTGGCGGAAGGGCTCAGCGATGATGCCGGTCGGCGGTCCTCCACGGTCGAAGTGGTCGGCGTCGACGCGGGGGAAGGGGACGTGGCAGTGGTGGAATCCTGCGGCAGAAGGACGGTGTTCGCGGGGGTCGTCCCGGCCGGTGCACCGCTGAGGGTCTGAACATTCACCGCGAGGGCCGCGGATCCGGTGAGGAGGACACCGGCTGCTGTGAGGACGAGGGCTGTTTTTGTATTCATGTCTCAACCCTAGGAATTCAACGGCAAGGACAGACCCTCAGGAAATCCAAGAACCGTCCAAGTTTGCGCGCGCGATCGGCTAATTTGTGCGGATTGCGACACGAATCGCGTCGGGCAGGAACATAATCAGGTATGCAAATCCTGGTAGTGGAGGACGACGAATCAGTGGCCGCCGGAGTCCTTGAAGGGCTGAGCCGGGCCGGCTTCGGGGCAAGCCATGTCGGGACGGGCGGCCGGGCACTGGACGTGGTCCGTGAGCAGTGTCCGGATTTTGTCCTCCTGGATCTGGGGCTGCCGGATATGGACGGAACCGATGTGTGCCGAGCCATTCGCGCGCTGACCGCCACCCCGATCATCGTTGTCAGTGCACGGGATGAAGAGATCGACCGGGTGCTGGCGTTGGAACTGGGCGCGACGACTATTTGGTCAAGCCCTTCGGGATGCGGGAACTCATCGCACGGATCCGGGCAGTGGCCCGCCGCTCCGAAGAGCGGCTCCCGGACGGCCGTCCAGAGGCGGACATTAGCGGGAACATCGGCGGCCTGAGCATTGACCAGCGGTCGCGTCGCGTGGCCCTCGACGGGAGGGAGGTCTATCTGACGGCAAAAGAGTTTGAGCTCCTGTACTTCCTTGCCGCAGACCCGGGTGCCGTGTTCGAGCGTCGCGAGATCCTCCGCGCAGTGTGGGACGGCGACTGGTACGGCACCACGAAAACCGTGGATGCCCACATAGCCGGGAACCGCAAGAAGCTCGGTGATCCACGCTGGATCGAGGCCGTCCGGGGCGTCGGGTTCAGGCTGGGAGTGCCTGGATGAGATGGAGGCTGATCGGTGCGTTCATGTTCATCACGTTGCTCGTGGTCCTGGTGCAGGACATTCCGCTGGGGAACTATCTGGTCCGCGTTGAACGTGAGCGCCTCACCACCTCCCTCGAACGCGACGCGTTTCTGCTGGCCGGCCGGTCCGGCGACGCGTTGAGAGCTGGTGGCCCGCTACCCGCGGAAGTAGCCGCCGACGTGCGTCGATACGGGGAGGCGGGCGGCGCTCGTGTAGTGATAGTCGACGCCGGCGGGACGGCCTTGGCCACTTCGGATGACGATCAGGCAGCCACCGGATCAACGTACAGTTCACGCCCGGAAATTGCCGCCGCATTGACCGGGCAGATCAACGCCGGCCAGCGGTATTCCCAGACGTTGGGCCTTGATCTGCTCTACGTCGCAGTCCCTGTCCTCAGCGGTGAGAAGATCTCCGGCGTCGTCCGGCTGACGTACCCTGCCTCGGTGGTGACCGAGCAGGTAAACGGCCAGCTGCGAACCATCTGGACCGTCGCCGGTACCACGGTATTGCTCGCCGGCATCCTGGCGTACGTCATGGCGGGCGCGGTAACCAGAAGACTTTTGCCGAGCAGATCATCGACAATTTGATCGACAACGCGCTTGCCGTGGCTCCGCCGGGCTCCCAGATCCAGCTCGTGGTGTCCCACGGTGAACAACCAGGCATCATCGAACTGCACATCCTGGATGAGGGACCGGGACTTTCCCTGGAAGATTGCCACCGGGCCTTTAGCCGCTTCTGGCGGGGCACGCAGAGCGGGGAGGGCAGCGGCCTCGGCCTGTCCATCGTGCACCAGCTGGCCCGGGCGAGCGGCGCCGAGGCCTCACTGACGCCCAGAACCTTAGGGACTGCCACGGGAGCCACCGGTCTGGACGCCTGCGTGAAGTTCAGATCAGCCTAAGGCCGGCAGGAGGTAGCTCGTTGGGCCCCTTTGACCCTTGTCGGGGACGGTGCACAGCCATAACGTGACCCTTGCACGCCGTCGCAGCGGAACACCTCGCCCTGGCGGAGGAAGACGCTCGCTGACGACGCCGCGCGGCTCGCGGTGGCCGATGCCGCGGCCCGTGGGCGTGATGTTCACCAAACTGGTGCCCAAATCCTCTAGCGCCGTCCCCGGATGCGCCGGTTACGGTAGGTCCATGCATTTTGCCGAGGCTGAGGCGCTGATCAAAGCCCGAGGCTCTACCGTCTGGGACATCATCACCGATGCCAGGAACTACACGGTTTGGGAATCCGGCATCACGCACGTTACAGGCGAGCTGCGCAACGGTGGCACCATCAAAATCCGGACCCGCGTCCGTGGGAGCCGTGTCTTCCGGCTCCGTGTCCAGCAGATGCCAGGCGAGGTGATGACCTGGACCGGAGGCCTGCCCCTGGGCCTATTCACCGGCGTGTGCACATTCACGCTCGAACCACAGAGCGGCATGACGCACCTGCGCGGGAAAGAGGAGTTTACGGGCCCGTTGCGCGGCCTGTTCGCGAAGGCCATGGCGGACGCGCGGCAGCCTCTCATAGATTACGTCAACGCCGTCCGGAAACGTTCCGAAATCCTTGGCTAACACGCTCTATGGGCTGATGGGCTGATGGGCGACGTCAGAAGCGGCGCCCGGTCTCCGAGTGATCGGGACGGATACCGTCCGGGACGCCCCGAGGCCGGCTCCACACTTGGACGCAGAGCCGGCTCGTCAGGAAGTCGGCAAGAGGCGTGTGCCGGAGGCCCGCGTTCGCAAGGCGGGCCGCATCCCAGCCCTAAACTAAACGATGATAAGCAAGCTTGCAATAGCAATCATCTGACGCTGCCGCCAGCCGACCTCGACTCGAGGGCCTGCGTTGCCCTCCGTTTAACGTCCGCGATGGACGGCGGTGTTCTTTTGATGCTCTTTCACCCGCATTGGGTGAAGACCGCCCCCACTTGAAGCGTTAGCTTGGAGAACATCTGATCAACCAGCCTCTATCGCTTGTGAGACCTCATTAGAGGCTCCCGCCGCCTTGCGGACGGCGCGCGGAAGGAGAAGGGATGCTCAACTGTTACAACGGGCGCACCGAACCCGTTTTCTCAGCACCTCCGTTTGCTGAGGGCCGTCTTTCGGGCGGAATCGTCACAGACGCGCTGGGTTGCCGGGAATGAGCGGGCCTGCCGCGGCGGCGCCCAGTTTCGATCCGGCCGTTGTCATTCGTTCCAGGGCGTACATCGCTGCGCTCGTGCTGGCAGCGGTCTTGGGCGTTCCCATCTCGGCCATTGCCTACGGCTTTCTCGCTTTGGTCTCGGCCGTCCAGCAGTTCGTCTTCAACGGGCTTCCGAATCAAGTCCTCGGGGGTCCTGCTCCTGCGTGGTGGCCGGTTCCGTGGTTGGTGCTGTGTGGGTTGTTGACGGCGTTGACCATTCGGTATCTGCCGGGAACCGGGGGCCACTCACCCGCTTTCGGATTTAAGACGGGCGGCGGCCCGCCGAACGGGCGGGAGCTCGTGGGTATCATTCTCGCGGCGCTGACCACTCTCAGCCTGGGTGCGGTGCTCGGGCCCGAGGGGCCGCTTATCGCGATCGGTGGCGGCCTCGGAGCGCTGGCGGTGCACCTGGTGAAGAAGGACGCTCCGCCGATGGCCCTGACGATCATGGCGTCGGCAGGCAGCTTCGCAGCGATCAGTACCTTGCTCGGGTCTCCGGTGCTCGGTGCATTCCTGATCATGGAGGCCGCCGGGATCGGGGGAATGACGCTGAGTCTGATGGCCCTGCCCGGACTACTCGCTTCCGGCGTCGGGGCGCTTGTGTTCGTCGGCTTGGACGGCTGGACCGGGTTGGGCAGCTTCTCGCTGGCGCTGCCCGTGGTGCCGCCTGCGGTGCCGCCGACGTTGGCGACGTTGGGCTGGGCGGTGGTCATGGGCGCGGTCGGCGCGCTGTTGGGATGGTTGGTCCGCTGGGTTGCGTTGTCGCTTCGTCCTCTCGTGCATCTGAACCGGGTGTTGGTGACCTCTGCGCTCGGCTTGCTGATTGGTCTTACCGCGATGACGTATCAGTTGATCTCTGGGCACAGCTTCACGCAGGTGTTGTTCTCGGGGCAGGACGCACTTCCGGAGCTGGTCGAAGGCGCCGCGGACTACTCGCTTCCTGTGCTGGTCCTGCTGATCGCTTGCAAGACCTTGGCCTACGGGCTCTCGCTGAGCGCATTCCGTGGTGGTCCGGTGTTCCCGTCGATGTTCATCGGTGCGGCGCTCGGTATTGCTGCGAGCGGGTTGCCCGGAATGAATCTCGCGGCAGGGATCGGCATGGGCATGGGAGCCATGTGCGCAGCTATGCTGCGGCTGCCGTTGACGTCGACCCTGCTGGCCACGCTGCTGCTGGGGGTGGACGGTGTGGCCGTGACACCCCAGGTGGTGGTGGCTGTGGCGGTGGCCTTCGTGATCACCAATGTGCTCCCGGCCCCTGGCCCGGGGGAGCCCGTGGGTCCTGACGATAGCGGTGGCGTCCAACATCGGGCTCCCTCGAGGGCCGACCCTGAAGCTGAGAGCAAGAGCGCTGGCCGTTCGAGCGTACGCGGCCGGTGGACCGCCTGGTTGTTCATCATTGGCTCGAGTCTGTTCGCCTTGGGGGCGGTGCCGTCATACGCCGAGGCCGTGGGATTGCGCTTGTGTGCAGTCACATTCTTCGTCGGTTCGCTGTTCTTCACGTGTGCGGCGTTCCTGCAGTACCGCGAAGCCGTTGACGCGCTCCCGGCCGCGGGTGCCACGCGGCGCCACTCGTTTTGGGTGTGGGCGCCGCGGAATCTCGTTTGGCTTGCTGGCGCGATTCAACTTGCCGGAACGCTGTGGTTCAACTGGAGTACGGGAAACGCAGTGCGGGAAAATCTCGGTGCGGCGCTGACCGATCAGCGGGTGTGGCGACCCGACGCTCTGGGTTCAGTCGCCTTCCTCGTGTCAAGCTGTGTGGCGTTGCGGGAAGCCGGTCTGGGCGCCATTGCCGGCCGACCCAGGCCTCGGACGTGGACGATCGCCGTGATCAACGTGGCCGGTTCTGTTGCGTTCGGCATCTCGGCCGTCGCGGCCTTTGTCATACCGTCGAGCGGCAATGTCTGGAATGCCGAGCTGTCCAATCTCGGCACACTCGTGGGAGCCCTGTGCTTCCTCGCCGGCGCGATTCTGATGCTGAGCCCAGAATCCACCGACGCCTCGGTTCCTTTGGTCCGGGGCACTCATCCGTAGCCCCTTTTCAACAGTCTCTGAAGGAGAAGTGATGTCAATAGATTCCCAGCAGACGGATGCCGACGTGGCGCTGTTCGGCAACCGATTTGTCACCCAGGAGGTGCCGAGCCGGGTGTTCCCGGAGACCGGCATTCCTGCTCAGGACGCTTTGCGGCTGGTGTCGGAGGACCTGGCGTTGGAGGGTGATCCGGCCCGGAATCTGGCGACCTTCGTGACGACATGGATGGAGCCGGAGGCCCAGCAGATCATCGCCGCGAACCTGCACCGCAATTTCATCGACCACGCCGAATATCCCCGCACGGCCGAGATCGAACAGCGCTGCATTCGGATGCTCGCCGACCTCTTCCACGCACCCGGCGAGACGACGGGAGCCCGAACCCAGGGATCGTCCGAGGCAATCATGCTCGGCGGTCTGTCCCTGAAGTGGAACTGGCGCAAGCGTCGCGAGGCCGCCGGCGCGTCGACGTCGAGCCCGAACCTGGTGTTCGGCGGCGACGTGCACGTGGTGTGGGAGAAGTTCTGCCGCTACTTTGACGTCGAACCGCGGATCGTGCCACTGCAGCCGGGGAAGTACACGATCGGCCCGGACGACGTGCAGGCCCATGTCGATGAGAACACCATCGGTGTCGCAGCCGTGCTGGGGACGACGTTCACCGGGCACAAAGACGACATCGTCGGCATCAACGACCTGCTGCTACGGATCAAGCGTGAGCGAGGCCTTGATGTGCCGATACACGTGGACGGGGCCAGCGGGGGGTTCGTCTGGCCCTTCCTCTACCCGGACTCCGAGTGGGACTTCCGGCTCGAGCAGGTCCGCTCGATCAATGTTTCCGGGCACAAGTTTGGACTGGTCTATCCCGGCATTGGCTGGCTGATCTTCCGGGAGAAGGCCGACCTGGCCAAGGACCTCGTCTTCGAGGAGAACTACCTCGGCAAGACGGACTCGACCTTTACCCTGAACTTCTCCACCGGCTCGGCGATGGTTCTCGCCCAGTACTACAACTTCGTGCGCTATGGTCGCGCCGGTTACACCTACATCATGCAGAACATGCAGACTAACGCCCGCGTCCTCGCCGAGAAGTTGGAGGCCATGGGCAGGTTCGAGATCATCGGCCCCGACGAGGAGCAACTTCCCCTGGTCGCGTTCCGGCTCGCCGCCGACACCGGGTACGACGAGTTCGACATTGCCTGGCAACTCTCGGCCGAGCGCGGCTGGATGGTGCCGGCATACACCCTGCCGCCGAACGCCCAAGACGTGACGATCATGCGGGCCCTGGTCAAGGAAACGATGAGCCGCGAGCACGTCGACACGCTCGCCCGAGACATCGAAGAGGCGTGCTCCACGCTGGCTAAGAAGGGCGGCGCGCACGAATCCGAACGAAAGAAGATCGTTACCGGACCCGGCCATTGATCCAGTGCAACGGTGACACACCGGCCCGACTCATCCGACCGGGCTGACGCGGGAACCGGATCACATCTACAGTGCTCCGGCGGTGGATCCGGGTGAGGTCGGCAGTGACCTCGACCGGGTCGCGCTGGGCGAGGTTCCGCAGCATGTGGGGCTCGCACTTCCGGCTAAGGCTGGGCGGGATCTCAGCAGCGCCCCCCGCCGCCAGGGATCCCTCCGCGCGGACAGTCAGGGATTGAATCATCACCGGGAAGTCTCCGCAATCGTCATCCCGCTCCGCGAAGGTTTAGACGGGCAGGTGGAAACCGCCGTTTGAATGTAGGAGCTGGCCGTTGATCCAGCCGCCGCGCTCGGAGAGCAGGAACGACACGAGGTTCGCCGCGTCTCGTTGTGTACCAAGCCGACCAAGCGCGGTCTCGCTGCTCAGTGCCTCCCCGAGTTCCGGGCTGATCCAGCCGGTGTCGATCGGGCCCGGGTTGATCAAGTTCGCGGTGATCCCACGGTGCCCAAGTTCGCCGGCGGCCGCGATCACAATTCGATCAAGTGCGCCCTTGCTGGCTCCGTAGGGAAGGTTGTGGGTTGTGTGGTCGCTCGTCAGCGCCACGATTCGCCCGAGCCCAGGCGCTGACGAGTACTGCTGCGCGAACGCTTTGATTAATAGCCAGTTGGCGCGGGTGTTGATGGCGAAATGACGGTCAAAACTCTCAATGGACGTGTCATGGATGCTGCTGTCTATGGACTGGGCGTGGCTGGCGACTAGTGCCCGGACGGGCCCTAACTGGTCTGTGACCGCCTGCATCAATGTCTCGGGAGCCAACGGGTCTGCCAGATCGGTGTCGGAGGCTAAGGTCTTAGCCCCAAGTTCGTGCAACTCGAGGGTGAATTCATCCACGAATCCGCGTTCCGGGCTGTGATTCGCGAAGGCGATGTCCCACCCGTCCGTGGCAAGTTGGCGGGCGATTTCCGTACCGATGGAGATCTGCCGGCCGACGCCAGTAATCAAGACAATGGGACGTTGCTGGGTCATTCGTTGATCCTATGACATCTCGCCTCGTGGCCTGGCAACGCCGGAATGAGCATCGCAATGGGCGACCGTCAACGGCCCAGTCGGGGGTCTTGGGCAACTTCCGCACACAGGTCTTCGGCGGTGGCGGCGTTGTCTGTTCGACGGCGGAAATAGCGGTAGACGCGGTCATGCCCAGCCGCGTGCGCGGCCAAGGAGTTTGGACCCGGAGCCAGGGGGGCGGATCGACTGATCATTGACTCACATCGTGAGTTCATGTTCATATTGTAGGAGTGTGACTTGGCTTACCGACCAACATGGATCCAATGGAGGATTACTCATGGAAGATTGGCAAATACTTAGCATCACGGCGGCGGTGATCATCGGCATCGTCGTCATGATCCTGCGGCTTCGCATTAACCCGGCGCTGGCGCTGGTGATCGGGGCAATGGTCTTAGGACTCCTGACGGGTCTGGGAACGGTATAGACCACGAAGACAGTGATGACCGGCTTCGGCGACATCATGGCCAAGGTGGGATTGCTCATAGCCTGGGGCGTGCTGATGGGGGCCATCCTGAATGAAATGGGAGCCATTTCGAAGCTGGTGGACAAGCTGCTGCACGTCTTCGGACCCAAGGGTGTGCCGTACGCGCTGGGCCTGACCATCGGCACGCTGCTGCAGTCGATTTTCCTTGACGTGCTCCTGGTGATGAGCGCTCCGCTGGCGCGCAGAATAGCCCCGAAGCTGGGCAAGTTCGGCACCGCGAAAATGGCCACGGCCATGGCCATCAGCCTGGAGTGCGGGATCGTCCTCATGGTCCCGGGCGTTGCCGCCGTCGCCCTTGCCGGTCTGCTCCGGGTCCCGCTGGGCGAGATGCTCATCTTCGGCCTCCTGGTCATCATTCCCACGATCCTCGTATCGATTTTCATCATGAATTTCTTCATCCAGCGCGGGCTGTGGAAGACAGAGACGGACGAGGAGCAGGCCGTAGCGGAATCCCCGGAATTGGAGGATGTCGACGGGATGGTTGTCCACACCGTCTCGCACGAACACGGACACGAGCACGGGGAACCTTCACACGGGAAGACCTCCCAGCATGCAGTTGTTCAGGGCGGCGGAGCCGAACGCACAGCGACGTCGAGCCGGGTGGGTCTACTGCCCCATGACGTGCGCGAACCCGGAACCGGGGCCTCCAAGGAGCCGGGACTCCTGCTCATGTTCGCTCCCATGCTCGTGTCCCTGGTGCTGATCGCGTCGGGAGCGTTCATGAAAATGGCGGGCTTCACCCCGGATGCCGCGGTCTTCCTCTCAACGCCGGTGGTTGCCCTGTTGATCGGCCTGCTCGGAACCAGCATCGTTGCGCGAATGACAATCGGCACAAAACGGGTCGAGGCCGCCGTCGTGAACGGGTTCAAGGAATCCGGGCAGATCCTGATCCTGACCGGCGCAGGCGGCTCGCTCGCTGCCATGGTGGCGACCAGCGGCATGGGCGAAATTCTGGGCAAGTACTTCTCGGCCTCGACGGTGGCCCCGCTGCTCGTGGTCTGGGGCATCGCGGCGGTACTGCACATCGCCGTCGGATCCGTCTCAATTTCGGCGATCACCGCTGCAGGGCTGCTCGCCCCGATCGCGCCGGCGCTGGGCATCAACCCGGTGCTGCTGGCCCTGGCGGCCGGCGCGGGATCACTGTTCGTCGTCCACGTTACGTCGAATACCTTCTGGCTGCTGCAGTCCATGCTCGGTCAAACCACCCGTGGAACACTCAAAAGCTGCACCCTCGGGGTTTCCGTTGCATCCGTCGTGGCTCTGGGCTTCATCCTGGTCCTGAGCATCTTCATCTAGGAAAGAACTAATGCTAATGACGATTGAAAACACGGTGGCGCCGCTTCAAGGGGTTCGCGTCCTGGAACTGGGAAATTACATCGCCGCCCCCACTGCCGGCCGCCTGCTTGCCGACTTTGGCGCGGAAGTCATCAAGGTAGAGCGGCCCCGCACGGGCGACGAGCTCAGAAACTGGAGGCTGTACGCGGGGGACACCTCGATGCTTTACAGAACCATTAATCGCAATAAGAAATCCGTCGTGATCGATCTGCGGACCGAGGAAGGGCGGGAACTTGTCCTGGAACTGGCCGCGGCCTCTGACATCGTGCTGGAAAATTTCCGGCCCGGCACGCTGGAAAGGTGGGGTCTTGGCCCGGACGCGTTGAATGAAGCCAATCCGGAGCTGATACTCACCCGGATTTCCGCCTTCGGCCAGACCGGCCCGATGGCGGCCCGGCCCGGCTTCGCCGCCGTCGCCGAGGCTTTCGGAGGCTTCCGCGAACTGGTGGGCGATCCCGACCGTCCTCCGGTCCGGGTGGGGGTTTCCATTGGTGACACCATTGCCGGCCTGTACGCGGCTTTCGGTTCCGTCATGTCGCTCTTCGAACGCGAAGTCAAACGCGGCAAGACCCCGATTCCCCTTGGGCAACGGATGATCGACGTCGCCCTCAACGAAGCGATGCTGTCGGTCACCGAGTCCTTGATTCCCGACCACACCGCCTTCGGCATCAACCGACAACGGACAGGCGGGCGCATGGAAGGCATTGCCCCGTCGAATGCCTATCTCTGCCTCGACGGAAGCATCGTCGTCGCCGGGAACGGTGACGCCATCTTCAAACGCTACATGGAGGTCATCCGACGCCCCGACCTCGGCAACGACCCGGGACTGCAGACCAACGCCGACCGGTGGGAACGTCGAGATGAACTGGACCACGCGATCGGGGACTGGGCCAAAAACCTGACCACCGCCCAGGCATTGGCCATCCTCGACGCGGCGGGGGTGCCCGCCGGACCGATCTACACAGCAGCCGACATCGTCTCGGACAGCCAATACGCCGCCAGGAACATGATCCAAAGGTTCGATGTGTCCACGGGGGACGAGACTCTCACCAACGTGGCGTTTCCCGGAATCATCCCGGTCATCGGGGGCAAATCCCTGCCGATCAGGAACCTCGGGCCGGACCTCGGCGCCGACACCAAAGACATTCTCGAACGCGTGCTCGGCAAAACGCCGGACGAGGCCGATTCGCTGATTGCAAAAATGGAGATGGAAACAGTATGAACACCAGCGCATCCGAATATCAGCTGCGTGACGTCACCCTCCGGGACGGACTGCAGCTCACCGGCGGCATGCTCTCCACCGAACAGAAGGTGGAGACCGTCCGGGAACTGCTGCGCCTCGGCGTCCCTGCCATCGAGCTCGGCTCCATGGCCCGCCCGGAGCTCGTTCCCCCCATGGCCAACACCCTGGAAGTGGTCCAATCCCTCACTCCCGACGAACTGGAGAAGTGCTGGATCTGGGTGGCCACACCGGGGCACGTGGCCAGGGCCGCAGCCGCCGGGGCGCGGAACTTCCAGTACTGCCTCTCGGCGTCGGACTCGCACAACAAAGCGAACATCGGCCGCACCACGGATCAAAGCCTGGCCGCACTGCCGCAGGCAGTGGAATACACTAAGGCGGTCAACGGGCAGATCCAACTGTGCATCGCCACCTCGTTCACCTGCCCCTTCGAAGGAACCGTCCCGGAGGAGCGGGTGCTGTCCATCGCCAACGACCCGCGCGCCGAAGGCACCACCGACATCGTCCTCTGCGACACCCTCGGCCAGGCCATCCCCGCACAGGTTTCCAGTCTGATCCGGCGTGTCCGCGAGGAGTCCCCGGCACGGCGCATCGTCTACCACGGCCACGACACCTGGGGGCTGGGCGTCGCAAACACCCTTGCCGCCCTTGAGGCCGGAGCAACCATGGTCGACGGCGCGCTGGGTGGTCTCGGCGGCTGTCCCTTCGCCCCGGGCGCCAGCGGAAACACCTCCACCGAAGACATCCTGTTCGCCACCCGTCCGGGCTGGCTGACGACCGATAGGTTCGCAGGACTCGTAGGTCTTTCCGAGAAGCTGCTTGCAGAACTCGGCGAACCCAACCGGTCAAAGTCCGCCCAGGGCGCACGGTCCAAGGCGCCGGCCTTCGAATGGGTCATCCCGTCAAACATCCCGGGTTCGGACAGCCTCAGCTGTGCTACGGGGGGCAACTGACTATGGCCAGCAACTTCCTTGTGACCACTGCCATCCCGGCTCCCGGGCTGCAACTGCTTCGCGATGCCGGCCGCGTGACCGTGCTGCCCGAACCTCCCGACTACGGGACGCTGGCGGCGCTGTGCGCCTCAGGCGAGTTCGACGTCGTCGTCACCCAGCTACGCGACGTGATCGACGCGCCACTCTTGGCCGACGCCCGCGTCCGGGGCGTGTCCAACTTCGCCGTTGGGTACAACAACATCGACGTCGATGCGGCGACCCGCCACGGCATCATGGTGGGCAACACCCCCGGCGTGCTGACGGATGCGACGGCGGACATCGCCATGCTGCTGATCCTCGGAACCGCCCGCCGGGTGGTTGAAGCGGACCGGCTGGTCCGCGACGGCCAGTTCCACGGGTGGGAGCCGGAGCTCCTGTTGGGCCGGGACGTCTCCGGTGCTGTGCTGGGCCTCGCCGGTTTTGGCAGGATTGCCCGCGCCACCGCCCGGCGTGCCCTCGGCTTCGGCATGGAAGTGCTCTTCTCGCCGCGGCCGCCGGGCGACCGCGCTGTCAGCGACGATGAACTCGGCGAATTCGCGGGCAAGGTCCGGCAGGTGCGGTGGGAGGAACTCGTGAAACGCAGCGATTTCCTCTCCATGCACGTGCCGCTGACTGACCAGACCCGACACCTGGTGGACGCCGACGTGCTGCGGCGCATGAAGCCGGACGCCATCCTGATCAACACCGCCCGCGGGCCGGTGGTGCACGAGACCGCTCTTGTGGAGGCCCTGCGGACGGGCCTGATCGCCGGTGCCGGCCTGGACGTCTTCGAGGACGAACCGCGGTTGGCGCCCGGGCTGGCTGAGTTACCCAACACTGTCCTCTTGCCCCACGTCGGCAGCGCCACCGTGCCGGTCCGCAACGAGATGGCCCGGCTGAGCGCCCTGAACGCGATGGCCATCGCCGAAGGGCGCATGCCCCCGAATGCCGTCAACCCACTGGTGTGCGCATGACGATTGTTGTGGCCCCGGACAGCTTCAAGGGCACTTACTCCGCTCTCGAGGTCGCCACGGCCCTTGCGGCCGGCATCTCCGACGGCGGCGGCAGGGCAATGCCTCTGCCGGTTGCAGACGGCGGCGAGGGAACCTTCGACGCCATTTGCCGCAGTCTGGCCGCAACTGCGTTGACCGTTAGGGCGCAGAATCCCTGGGGCGAGCCAATCACGGCGACTATTGGCGTGGCGGCGGACGGCACAGCTGTGGTCGAGGTTGCCCAGGCCAGCGGTCTGACAGCGGGGAGGAACACCCCGCACGACGCGTTAGCGGCCAGTACCTACGGCACCGGAATGGTGATAGCTGCAGCAATCGACCGGGGCGCACAACACATCATGGTCGCGGCCGGCGGCTCCGCTACAACTGACGGAGGCGCCGGTGCCGTCCGGGCCATTCATGACAACGGCGGTCTCAGGGGCGCCCGGATCACTGTCCTGTCCGACGTAACGACGAGGTTCCTAGACGCTCCTCAGGTTTTCGGCCCCCAGAAAGGGGCCGATCCGGCCAGCATCATGCTGTTGGAAGCCCGTCTCAACCGGCTATCCGTGGAGTATCCGCGTAATCCGGCAGGCGTGCCACGCAGCGGCGCGGCCGGCGGTCTTTCCGGCGGCTTATGGGCGCACTTCGGCGCCGATCTGGTTTCCGGTGCCGACGCGGTGCTGGACGCCGCGGACTTCGACGAGCATTTGAAGAGCGCGGCCGCCGTCGTCGTGGGCGAAGGCAGGCTCGATTCGCAGACCGGGCAGGGCAAGATCATCTCGGCCATCCTGGCCAGGGTCCAGAAATCCGGCCGCAGAATCCCTGTGGTGGCCGTCGTTGGCTCGGTAGCAGCCGACCTGGGCGCCTATGCCGAAAATTTCACCGACATTCTTATAGCCACTGACCCTGCTGAGATGCATCAGGCGGGCAGGAAGATAGCCCGGCTACTCAATGCAGGAGCGCCGCCAGAGAATTGAATGATGCTTCCGGATGCTGGCGAGCGTCACACCTCGCCGGGAAACCGTCCGCCGATCAGTCGCGTCATGTTTTCGGCTGTGGCAAGAAGCGGTTCCACCCATGACTCACAGGTCTCACGGGTCATCCGCAGGGTCGGACCGCTGATTGCCACCGCCCCCACCAGAGCTGCCGCAGAGTCGAAAACCGGGGCCGAAAGACCGGATGCGCCGTCATCACGCTCACCCACTGTGATGGCGAATCCGTCGGTACGGGTCTGCTTCACCGCAGCTTCCAGATCTTCAGAAGTGGTGATGGTGGAATCAGTGATCGATTCCAATGGATCGCGCATGACGGCGTCCATTAGCTCCGCGTCCCAGGCCAGGAGGACCCGCCCCGCAGAGCCGGCGTGGAGGGGAAGGATCTTGCCAAGGTGCATCTCGCGTCGAAGAGCATGGCGCGTTTCGGCCATGGCGACGCACACACGGTAGTGCTGCTCTGCCTTGAAGAAGCAGGTGGTCTCGCCCGTGCTGTCCCGCAGCGACTTGAGCAGAGGGCCGATGATGTCCAGGACTTCCATTCCCCGCGTGGCGGGGGCAGCCCAATACGCCATCCGCACGCCGATCCGGTACCTGTCATCCACCCGGTCAATAAATCCATGCCCCACGAGGTTCCCCACCAGGCGCTGCACCGTGGACGTAGGAAGACCCGTCGAATCGCGAATTTCGGCCAGCGTCAACTCCGGCCGAGCGAGTGAAAAGGAATCCAGAATGTCACTGATTTTGGCCAAGACAAGCAAAGGGGCGGGCCCCTGGTTCGTGGGAGTAACCATGGGCCAATTCTATGGTCGGCCCACATCGCAGAGACCGTCCGACGCTCGCACTTGGGAAAGTTCAGTATCTAATGACCAACCCAACGTCTGGCTAGCCGCGGTCATGGCTTCTGGGACGCCGCCGCGGACGGTTCAAGATCGGAGAGGCTGAGCTGATGCGCAGGGGAGTCCGGGAATGGAAAAGTGGCGGTCACCGCCAGCAACGGGCCAACGTGCACCAGTTCGCCCGCAGCCATGGGCCGCCAGCCCGGGTTGTGATCCATCGGTTCGGTAGCGAAGAGGACATGCGGGGAACGGGCTAGATCCGTGCTCCGGGCGTGGATTCGGATGCTCCGGGCGTCCAGAGGGGCCGCCGGGGCCGGAGCAGCGGCAGGGTCCCGTTCAAGAATGTGCAACTCGTGGGTTGCCGGATACCTGAGCGACCAGAGGTCCGTGGCAGTGGTCACGATGAGGTTCAGGCTAAAGACGGGCAACTCCCTGGCGATCCACCTGATGGCCCGGGCGATGCCTTCTCCGACGTCGCCGCCTGTCCGGCGGGTCTCGGCAGTGATGAGCGTGAAGAGGCGTTCGCTGTCGGTCTGACCCTGCACAAGGTCCGTAACACCGAGCGCGGCCAGATGCTGATCAAGCCGCTTGAGACCGCCGAAGGCACCGTTGTGGGCGAACAGCCGCCCATCCTGCTCGAACGGGTGCGTGTTGAACAGCGTATGGGCGCCGGTGCTGGCATACCGCACATGGGCAAGGAACGTTGTGCTCTTCAGAACCCGCGCCTCGCGCGCGAACGCGTGGTCCTCCCACGCGGCAAGCGGCTGCTTTGCCACATGGGCTCTACCGTCACCGTCGAAGGTGCCTATACCGGCGCCGTCGGGCTCCCGCCGGCTCTGCTCGGCGAGGCTGTCTGGGGCGTCCAAGAGCCAGAAAGTCGCCCTGACCGATTGGGGGCCGGCGTGCAAGCCGAAGAGTCGACACATGACAAGTGGCTGGCTCCTTAGAAATCGCCCGGCAGCGGCGGCAGCACGACCTGCCCGAGGTTCAGGCTACTCGGGGTGGCCCCTGCCGCCAACCCACTTCCGGACCATCCCCCGATTATGAGGGAGATCCGGGACTAATTCGGTGAATGGTGCCGTTATGCAGTCGGGGCTGGAACCGGTTCTGCGCGCAACGCCCCCATTCGGCGCCGATGGGAATGAGGTCACGTGACGGCTACGCCTGCCGAGGGAGTCGGCTTCCGGTCCAAACGCGGACCTGTCCTTATTGCCCTGATGCTTTCAACTGGTCTGGTGGCGATCGACGCGACCGTTGTGGCGACAGCCGTCCCTGCGATCGTGCATGACATTGGGGGGTTCACGTCGTTCCCATGGCTTTTCTCCGCCTACTTGCTAGCGCAGGCCGTGTCGGTACCTGTCTACGCGAAGCTCTCTGACACCATCGGCCGCAAGCCGATCATGCTGATCGGAATCGGACTGTTCCTGCTCGGTTCGATCCTGTGCGGAGTCGCCTGGAGCATGCCGGTTCTCATCGCCTTCCGCGTGGTACAGGGCCTGGGTGCCGGAGCCGTCCAGCCGATGGCCATCACCATCGCCGGCGATATCTACACGCTGGCAGAGCGGGCAAAGGTGCAGGGCTACCTGGCGAGCGTATGGGCGGTCTCCTCAGTGGTGGGTCCGACGCTCGGAGGAGTGTTTGCCACGCTGGGCATCTGGCGCGGCATATTCCTCGTGAACATCCCGCTGTGCCTGTTGGCAGGGTGGATGCTGGTCCGGTCGTTCCACGAGAACATCGAGCGTGTGAAGCACCGGGTCGACTATCTGGGGGCGGGGCTGCTCACGGGTTCGCTCACCCTTCTTATTCTCGGGGCCCTCGAGGGCGGCCAGGCCTGGGCCTGGGACTCCGCCGCCAGCGACGCCGTGTTCGCCGGCGGTGCGATCTTGTTCGTCGCGTTTATCCTGGTTGAGCGGCGGGCGGCGGAGCCGGTCCTGCCGCCGTGGGTGGTGTCCCGCCGGCTGCTGGCGACGACGGCGATGGTCGCCTTCGGCGTGGGAGCGGTCATGCTTGGCATCACTTCTTACGTTCCCACGTTTCTCGTAGGAGCCCTCTCGACCTCCCCGATCGTGGCCGGGCTCGCCCTGGCGGCACTGACCATCGGCTGGCCGATCAGTGCGTCCCAATCGGGGCGCCTGTATCTGCGGATCGGGTTCCGGAACACTGCCCTGATCGGCATCACGGTCACCGTCATCGGCACAGCAGTCCTGGCCCTCACCGCCTCCGTCCCCAATATTGCGCTGGTCGCAGGCAGCTGCTTCATCGTCGGGCTCGGACTCGGGCTCGTCGCGACCCCGACCCTCATCGCCGCCCAGACGAGCGTCGACTGGAACGAGCGCGGCGTGGTCACCGGCACCAACCTTTTCGCCCGATCAATCGGCAGCTCCATCGGCGTCGCCGTATTCGGGGCGATAGCGAACGCCGTCTACGCCGGCACCCCGCACGGCGGAACGGACCCCCAAACCATTGTGTCGGCCTCCGCCGCCGTGTTCCTGGCCGTCATGATCGCCGCCGTACTCACCGTCGTCGCCGTCATCGCGATGCCCGCCACCAAGCCGGTCAAACAGGCCTACGCCGGTGCGCGAAGGTAGTCGCAAAGCTCGATGCCCTAGTGAGGGCCGGCGGATCCGCATCCATAGCTCGGCAGCGTTCGGCGACGTCGACCCTCTTTCAGGGGCATTGTCCGAAGTGAGAAGCGTTTCAGATCATTCCAGCAATATCTTCGACTGCAACTGACAATGCCGCCATGGATGAAGGGCCGCCGTGCCCCTCGTCCTCGATGACGACAAGGCGACTTGATTGCCATCGCCGCTGCAGCTGCCACGCGGTGCTAGTAGGGCCACTGATGTCTCGCCGGCCGTGGATAAGGTAACCGGGGATGCCGTTGAGCTCATGAATCCGGGGGATGATTTCCTGCCCGTTGGTCAGGAATCCGTCGTTGGCCCAATAGTGCGCAACCAGAAGGGCGAACGTCATACGCTCTCGGTCATCTTCGAACAGCGCTCCAGGCACCCAGTTGGGGTCCAGGGATACATGCGTGGATTCCCAGCGGTCCCAAGATAAGGCGGCTAGTCTGGCGTCGTCGCGGTCTTCCCCAGCCAGCCGCCGAGCGTAAGCCTCGACCACTCGCTCGCCCGGGTTTGCGTTGGCTGCCTCGGAGAACTCGTTCCACGCTTCGGGGAAGATGCGTCCGACGTCTTCAGTGATCCATTGGACCTCGTCGCGGCTAGTTGATGTCACGGCTACGAGAGCGATGCCGAGGACCCGAGCAGGGTATTTGAGGGCATATGCGAGGGCGAGCGTACTGCCCCAGGAAACACCGGTGACGATCCACTTTTGGATACCGAGGTGCTCGCGCACCGCATCAATGTCTTCGATCAAGGCTTGCGTGTTGTTCTCGGACAGGTGGTCGAGGTCCTCTTGGACCGTCGGAGTGCTCTTGCCGCACCCTCGTTGATCCAGCCCGATGATCCTAAAGCGGGTGTGGTCGTGTCGTTTGCGGTATCCGCCCTTACCAAGGGAACCGCCGGGGCCGCCATGAAGGTATAGGACCGGAATGCCGGAGGGTTCGCCGGTCGATTCCCAGTAGATCCTCGCATGGGGCACGTTCACCCAGCCGCTTGTTGTCTCCGTTTGCTCGCCCGTCACTCGCTCCACAGTATTGGAATTACCCAGAATAGTTGCGCGCGGAGGGCGCTATTTCCTTCGTTCAACGGCGCAGCAGGTAATTGACCACACCGTCGGGGTTTGCCAGGGCGAGGAGGTGGCCGCCGGGCACGACGTCGGGCTCCACGCCGAGGCGTTCGCGGGCAACCCGTCGTTGGAAATCCAGTGGAAAGAACCGGTCTGCCTCCCCACTCAGCACGCGGGTCGGGATCCTGGGCCAGTCCGTGAAGTTGCATACCGACTCGAAAACCGCGTTTGCTTCAGGGCGTTGATGCGGTTCCCCTTCGGCCGCTACGTCCGGTGAAACGTCGTGCAGGAAGTACGTGTCCGTGTCGAACTCGGTACTGTACCCGTGGGCCTTCGCCGCGCTTTGCTGCGCCGCAGCCCAGCCTGTGTTGTCCCACCATGCGCCGGGGGTCTCGCCTGGTAACGGGATCATCGCATTCACCAGGACAAGCTCTCGGACGGTAGCTCGCTGGCAAACGAGCGGGGCGGTGAAGCCGCCCAGCGACTGCGCAACGAGCACCACATCGTCCCGCCCGCCGGTGGCTTCGAGAACCAGCCGCGCGTACTCGGGCAGCCCGGCGCTTTCATCGTCGCCGGGGAGATCGACCGCCACGGCTGCGTGGCCAGCCCCCTGAAGCAAAGGAACGACACGGCTCCAGTACCAAGCTGCGCCGCCTGCTCCCGGGATCAGCACGAACGTGCTCACCGCAGTGCCGACCAAACGCCGACGGGACCCCAGCCCCGGAGCGGCAGGCAGGGGCTATTGGACCGATCTTGTTTCAACGTGGATCTCATCTCCTCATTTTCACCCCCCGGATGGCACCGGCACCCCGGCAACCGCTAACGGACCATTCGTATCTCGGGCAGTTCGTCCCAGTCAGGTGGAAGCAGTTTACGTTTCCCGTCGGGATGAAACCCGTGCTTGCTATAAAAAGCTTGAGCTCTTGGGTTGGCCTCAATTACCCAAAGGTAGGCGGATGAGTCTCCTATGGCGGCCTTCAGCAGGGCGGCGCCGAGCCCCGTGCCATAGGTGCGGTTCAGGGTGTAGATGGAGTACAGCTCCAAATCCTGGGGAGGGTGCTCGTCACGCCCCGGACCCGCGTCAGCGAAGCCCACGATTTCGTTGCTTGCGTCCAAGGCGATGATTCGGGGTTGAGCGCTGTCCAGATATGGTCGGCGTCTTTCCACCCGCGCGGGGATGCTGGCGCGGCGGGCAGCGAAGAACTCTGAGGGAAAGAGCGGTCCATAGCATTCCTCATGGGCCAGGGTGTGCATTCGAACCGCGGCATCAGCATCGTCAGCAGTGGCCTGGCGGATCTGGTATTCCATATGCCCAGCCTAGCTTCGTGAGGACGCGCCTAGGCTGACGTTCAGCATCCCGTAGCGGGGCGAACGGGATGCGACCAATCGCGGCCTGTAGCCGGATCCAGCCACGGGCCATGGCTGTTCACGGCGTAGGCTGATCATCGTGCGCTGTGTCCGTGCTGAATCGACTGATCCGGTTGGTGGCGGTGATTCGCCGCCTCAGTATCGAGTGCGCATTTGGGCACCGCCGCCCGCGGAACGGTTCGCTTGGCTAGTTGACGAGTGGGAAATCTCCGAGGTCGAGCAGGTCACTGACGTCATCGATTGGGCCAGATCGGAGTCAAACGGGACCCCCTTTGAGGTTTTCGTCCGATGGCAGGATCATCACACATCAACAGACGGACGGGCCATTCCTCGCGCACGCTTTACCTTGGTCTACGGCAGGCCACCGGACGAACGAATTGTCTCAGAGAGACCGTCGTCGTGTACTCGAATCCATGACGGGCTTCGTCCTCGCTTCACCCCGCAGATCACCAGGAACAGCTGAGCCGCGGCCACCACATAGTCAACGACCGTGGCTCTGAGCAGCACCAAAGCGGACACAGGGCGCATTCCCGACGGCGCCGTCGGCCACTGGCGTGGCATAAGCTTCCGGTATGGGACTAATAATCACACTACTTATCATTTGGCTTGTTCTTTCGATCCTTGGCTTCGCCGTGAAGGGCCTGCTTTGGTTGGCCATCATCGGCCTGGTGCTGCTGGTGGCTACGGCTGTTTGGGGCTGGGTGAAGCGAAAGGCCAAGGCCTGACGCTCACCCTGATCGCTCATCGGCGGCGGCCGGTCCCACACAGGACCGGCCGCCGCTTTCGTGCGTCGAAGTTTTTCAGGATCACGCATCCTGCCCCGTATTACGGGTCGCACCGCGGTTTTCACCCCGAATCCCTTCGAAGTACTGTGCAGACATGGAACACGACCGGAACAGCGTGGGGAAACGGTTCGGTGGCATCGTCGTCTTGGCGGTCTTGTCGACGGCGTCATTAGCGGCCTGTGGCGAACAACCCGGACCGCCGCAACCTTCTGCGGCGCCGACGACAAAGCTTCCGCCACAGCCGGGGATATCGACGATCACCCCGAACTTCACGGAACTTCCCATAGACCAGACCGCCCAACCTGCTGAGACTGTGCCCTGGCATCTGATCCGCGTGGACCTAAAGGACAACCGGGTGTACCTCTCCGCGTCCTCGGTTGATTGCACCACCCCTGAAAACGTGCGGCTTACGGAGTCCGCTTCCGAGATCAAGATTTCGGTGACCGGGCGACGCGCCAGCGAACCTTGCACAATGCAGCACGTCACCCTTGTCGGCTACGTTCAGATCGGCTCCATCGGCCAGCGGCAGGTCACAGGCAACAGCAGTTGATGAAGAGTTCCCACGGAGAGTCGGGGTAGTTGAGTCGGTCGACGCGGCCAAAGTGTCCGCAAAGAATCGACATCCGGGGGCGCGCGATCTCAAACGGAATTGTCAGGGGTTCGGTCGCAGGTAACCCTTGAATTTTCCGGTACATTTCGCTTGTAAGACCCTTGGCCTTGTGTTGAGGTGGAATCACAACCGCGGCACCAGCGGCCATTCAATGGGGGATGAAAATGGACAATTCGGAGACACCGTCGATGTATAGGCGAACGCTGCGGGCCGGTTTGATTTTGGGAGTGATCGGAGTTGTCACGATTATCTCCGCGAGCCAGCTGCAGATGATTGTCATGGATTCAGGGGTGAGCCAGGTGCTTCTGCCCGTCTTTGCGGCTATTTATCAACTCGCGGGAGTCGGTTGTCTGCCTTTTTCAGCAGCCCTAGTTTCAGCCTCGCTGGTAATGCGCCACATGGACGCCACGAAGGCAAGCTGCCATGGGTCGGACGAACAGCAGCCGCGCAACGGCGCCGGCGGCTAATGGGTCAGAGTACTACCGGGCGTCCGACATTCAGCAACGTCGTGGACTATCAGGACGTCTACCGACTCGCCTACATCCGCGGGCCCGAAGGGCTGATCGTCGAAGTGGCACAACCCCTGCGGTCTGCCTCAACTACCTAGCCCTCTGCAGCGGACGCTTGTTGGCCGGGCTGAGGGTCCGCGGTCAGGTGCCGGTTGCGTGTCTCGATGAGCGTCTGGAGATAGCGGGCCAGGACCAGCCGCTCGACCACTCGTCCGATAGGGCCGAACGGGGCCGCGAACTCGATTCGGTCAACCATGGTGGTTCCATGGGAATCTTCGCTGAACTCGTGGACGTGCCGGAACCGCCGGAACGGGCCTTTGACCTGCTCATCTACGAAATAGTCCGGCCCCTCCATCTGGGTGATCCGGCTCGTCATCCGGATCGGGACCCCGAAGTGCCAAGCGCGCCAGGTAACCTGTTCTCCCAACGAGATCAGGCCGGACCTGACACCGGCGACCGCATCCTCCCGTGACCGCGCCATCGAGTCCTTGTGGGCGTCGATGCTGCGTGCAAGGTCAAACAACTCCGGCCTGGGCATGCTTGTCCGCGTTGTGCATTCGAAGTAGACAGCCATGGTCAGAGTCTGACAGACGCCGTTCGTGTTCCAGCAACGCCATGACACCGGCGGTGTAGTGCGATCAGATGGCGTCGGAACCCATCCTCCCGACGGGCCCGTCCCAGGACCACTGCTGGATGGGGAGGCCGTCTGGAACGTCATCTGCCGAGCGGTGGTACCGGGACATCGTGGTGGTGGCCGCCCATACGAAGTAGTCGTGCAGCACCTTGCGGAGACGGTTGTCGTCCGCGAGTCCGACGTCGGTCAGTGCCTGATCGAAGCAGACGATCGCTCTACGATCCATGTCCTCGTGCGGGCCGTTGCCGCTATGCATCCGCACCACCGATGTCTCGTCGCCGTAGGAGTCTGAATACGTAGTGGGGCCACCTAAGGCCTCCGCCCAGTAGGCTGCGAGCCGCCGCGTGTGCTCGGGATGGAAACCATGGCTGAACGCGTGCCCGACTACCTCGTCCGCCGTTGCCCGGGTATGCCATGCCTCCGCCAGCGCCAGGAAAAAGTCATCACCGCCAGCAGCTTCGTATACCGTCTGCATTCTGCAACGATGGCACGCCACACCCATGCACGGAAGGGGACCGGCTCACAGTGATGCGGCCTCCCACGCGAACCCGTCCGGGTCGGTGAACGGGCCGGCGTCGCTGCCGATCGCGAGCCGGTGCGAGCCGGTGCCGTCGGGGGAGACGCCGGCGTCCTTGGCGAGGGCGCGGCGCCCGTAGAGCCCCAGCTTGATGGGACTCGCCGGCATGGCGAACTCGACGTACTTGCCGAAGCTCTTACCTACGGTGAGGCCGTGGTCGACGTAGAACCGTTTGCTCGCAGCGACGTCGGCGGCCGCCACCAACAACACGATCTGGTCGATCTGCCTGGTGGCCGGACCGGTGTCCTTCCGCGCCGACGCCGCCACCTTCCAGATCGCGCCATCAGGAGCCTGTACGACGCCGCCGTAGCCCCACAGCGACTTTTGGACTGGCTTCAGCGTCGTGGCGCCAGCAGCCAGAGCGCTGTCGATCAAGCTGCTGACGGTGGACGGCTGAGACACTATGAGCGACATCGTGAACCCGCGGAACCCGGCCGTCGGGGCATCCGAGGTTCGCACCCGCACCTGCGTGCCCAAGCCGAAGGCGGCGGTGTAGAAGGCGGTGGCGGCTGCGGGGTCGGGTACTTCCAGGGTGACTGATTCGATGGAGGTCATGGCACGTCCTTCGGTGAGGTGGGCAGGTCGTGTTGATGACTCTATGCTGTGGCCTCGCGAATCGCTTCTCCGATCCTGATCGATCCGTTCCGAGCCGTCGCGGGCTAAGAACTGGTGCTGGATGCCAGCACACCCAGGCCGAGTGCAGCGATGATGCCACTGCTGCCGCGCTCGAGCCAGCTGCTCACACGGGGCCGCTGCAGCCAGGCCATCGCCTTCGCTGCCGCAATGGAAACGGCGGCCAGGTAGAGGAAGCCGATGGCGCTTTCGATGGCACCCAGCACCATGGCGGTGTCCAGCGTGTTGCCGCTCTGCGGAATGAATTGCGGCACGACGGCGAGGTAGAACAGGCCGACCTTGGGGTTGAGCAGTGTGGAGAGCCCGCCGGCACCGAACCCTGCCCTTCGGGTGTGGCTCCGGCGCGGAGCGTGTCCCGCCGTTGCATCGGGTGTTGTGCGCCGGGCCCGGATCAGCGACGAGATTCCCAAGTACAGCAGGTACAACCCGCCTGCAATTTTCAGCCAGCGGAACACCTCGGCGGAGTCCTCCAGCACCGCGGCGAGTCCTACGCCCACCAGCACGGCCCAGACCAGGGATGCCAGTGCCGAGCCGAATGCCGCGGCAAGGCCGGCCCCGGCATTTTGCAGCGAGATCCGCAGCACCAGGAACGTGTCCGGGCCCGGTGTGACGGAGAGCAGCAGGCACAGCCCGGCAAAAGCCAGCAAGGTTACGGCGGTCATGCGCACCATTGTCCGGGTGCTGGCTGTCTGGTTGCAATTGTGGCCAGACTTCGAGATGTTGCGCTGCCAATCGACTCTGCGGCGCGAGCCGTCGTCGGACTCATCGACGCCGGGAGGCATTCGCACCATGGGGTGCACTGCCAGGGAACCCCATGGTGCCGTTCGTCTCCTGGCGAGCTGCGCTGCAACCCAGGAGCAGGCAAATGCGCCGGTACCCACGGAACCTACCAATCACCTGCGAAGCACGTCCCAGATCATCCGAGGAGGATGAACATCAGTCGCCGGCGGCGTCGCGGCCGCGACGCACGATCAGCCGGTCGGGGCCGTGGACCACTGACGTGTCTTTGTCCTCGTAGTCGAACTGGTTGAGGAAGTAGCGCATGGCGTTGATCCGTCCCCGCTTTTTGTCGTTGAACTTGATGGTGATCCACGGCGCATGGTCCGTGTCAGTTCGCAGGTCTCCTCCTTGGCTGCCGTGTACTCCTCCCACCGGTCCAGGGAAGCCAGATCTATGGGTGAGAGCTTCCAGCGCCGCACCGGGTCTATCTGCCGGATCGCAAAGCGGGTGCGCTGCTCGTGGCGGGTCACCGAAAACCAGAACTTGGTCAGGTGGATCCCGGAGTCCACCAGCATCCTCTCGAAGAGCGGTGCCTGAACCATAAACGTGTCGAACTCCTGCTCTGTGCAGAAGCCCATGACCCGCTCCACATTTGCCCGGTTGTACCAGGAGCGGTCGAACATCACGATCTCCCCGGCCGTGGGCAGATGCTGGATGTACCGCTGGAAATACCACTGGCCCAGTTCACGGTCGGAAGGTTTGCTCAAGGCTACGGCCCGGGCCGAGCGGGGATTCAGGTGCTCGGTGAAGCGCTTGATCGTACCGCCCTTGCCGGCTGCATCCCGGCCCTCGAAAACGATCACGTGCCTGAGGTCTTGGTCCTGGCCCCAGTACTGGAACTTCAGCAGTTCAACCTGCAGCCGGTATTTCTCCAGCTCGTACTCATCACGGGACATCCGCTCGTCGTAGGGGTAGTCTTCCCGCCAAGTCTGCACGGCCGAACCGCCGGGGTGGATCAGTTCCGGATCCTCGCCTTGCCCCCCGCGAACGGTGTACCCCATCTCCACCAGATGGTCGATGGCCTCCCTCAGGTTTTCCCGCAGCCAGCCCTGATCCTCGGGTGTCCACGTCCTGTCCGCCTGCGCCATCCCCAGCCTCCTTCCGGCCCCGCTGAACCGTCGCCTGCCTTCCAGGGTGGCAGCGTTCGATGCTCAACTGAGTTCATAGAATGCGACCAGCCTAAGCCGACAGGTGGAGCTCACGATAGGGATGGGCTTCAGAGTGATCCGCCGGCGGCTTCCGGCGTTCCGGAGTCGTGGCCCCCTCCGGCCTGGCCGGCGTGATGCCCGCCGGATCCGCCGTGCCCGCCGAAACCTCCTTGGTCGCCGACGCGTTCACGGGCCAGGAAGTTTTCGATGTCGAAGAGGTTGTCCGCGCGCCGGGCAATGTTCAGCAGGGTGGTCATTGAGGCGACCTCTTCGACCTGTTCCTTGAGGAACCACAGCATGAATTGCTCGCCCAAGGCGTCGTTCTCTGCCCTGGCCGCGGCGAAGATTGCCTTGATGTTCTCGGTAACCTCCTGTTCCTGAGCGAGGGCCAGGGCGAGGGGTTCCTCGACGTTCGCGAAATCGTTGCGGACCGGATCAATGCCGGGGATTGCGATTTTGAGTCCGCGGTCCAGGATGTAGCGGACCATCATCATGGCGTGGTTGCGCTCTTCCAGCGACTGGCGGTAGAAGTGTTTGGCCAGCTGGGGAAGGTCCTGCGCGTCGAACCATGCGGCCACGGCGACGTATTGGTGGGAGGCGGCGAATTCGTTGCCAACTTGGCGGGTGAGCAGTTCGGTGAATTTGGCGGATTCCATCGGGATCTCCTTACGTGGGTTGGTGCGGGCAACTGCGGACAGCTGGCCGTGGACGGCCGGTTCACGATTGGCAGGGCTCTTGTTTCGAGCTTCCCCAATGCGTGATGGCCGGTCAAGACCCTGCCGTTCCTGGTCGCGGCGGCTGGCGCACAAACAAGAACTGTGAGGATTGGTGTGGCTGGTCTGGGACTGGCTGGCAGAGTAGGTGCTGGCCGTTCCGCCCTGTGGTCGTGACTCAAACAAAAAC
>NZ_JAQFIF010000013.1 GCF_029504395.1 Arthrobacter sp. ES3-54 | reverse complement strand
ATGTTTCTGAGGTTCCGATGAACCATCCATTAAACGAGGCACGGTCGTTGCAACTCCCAAAACTTCGGGTGTTGCAACGACCGTTAGAACCCAAGCCCTCGAAGGGGAGGCACCGCCGTCGGCCTTTAAGGCACGTCAGAGTCCGCGGGAATCACTCGTTCTCTTCGGGTTCAAGGAATTCTTCCCCCTCCAGGGGCACCACCGGCTTCTCGTCGCCCAGGAAGTCCTCCGCGTCCAGGGGAACGAGCCGATCAGCCTCTTGGAGAAGCTCCTCGTCCTCGGTCTCCGCGGCATCACTGACGGGCGCGTCCTCGGCGTAGTCGTAGGCGGGATCGGACTCGAGTGACTCCCGGGCCGGCTGGATGGGGTGTGATGCGGTGCTATCCATGATGCAACCTCCATGCGGCGTCGGTGGTGGCAAGGCCCCGGGGAGCCCGCCCTGGGTTTCATTCGACCACCGTGGAAACGGACGGTCAAGGGCTCACAATTGCTCCCGGAAAGTAGCGACGGACGGCCCCGCCGCGGCAGGACAGTTGCGGCCTCCCTAAACTTTCCGCTGAGGATGGCCAGCCGGAAAACCCCGGAATTACGGGGTACTCTGGAGTCGCAATGGGGCCGGACCACGCCCGACCAAACCCAGGAGTTTTTCGTGTCTCAGCACACCGAATCGGAATGCAACGATTCTTCGCAGCAACACCCGACACAAGCCTCTTCGGCCCGCGGCACGGACCCGCGTCCCGCCCCGCCGCACGCCTCCCCTGCCCCCGGCGCAACTCCCGTCACTGCACCGAGCTCAGCTTCCGCTTCAGCTTCCAGCTCATCTCCCAGTTCAGATCCGAGCGCCGCGGACATCAAGCGCTGGCGCCAGTATCTCGCCGATGAGCGTGCCGAGGCGGCCGTCTACCGGGACCTGGCGCAGAACCGCTCCGGCGAGGAGCGCGCCATCCTGCTGGCGCTGGCCGAGGCCGAGGGACGCCATGAGGCCCACTGGATCCAGTTGCTGGGCGAGCACGCCGGCAAGGACCGGCATGCCTCACTGCGGAGCCGGTTCCTGGGCTTCCTGGCCCGACACTTTGGCTCGGTCTTCGTCTTGGCCCTGGCCCAGCGGGCGGAGAGCCGCTCGCCCTACGCCACTGAAGCGTTCGCCACCCCCGCCATGGTCGCCGACGAGCAGATCCATGAAGAGGTGGTCCGCGGACTGGCTACCCGGGGCCGCAACCGGCTGGCGGGAACGTTCCGCGCCGCCGTCTTCGGCGCCAACGACGGGCTGGTCAGCAACCTGTCCCTCGTCATGGGCATGGCGGCCTCGGGCGTGGGAAGCCAGGTGGTGCTCCTCAGCGGCGTCGCCGGGCTGCTGGCCGGTGCACTGTCCATGGGGGCCGGCGAGTTCATTTCCGTGCGGTCGCAGCGGGAACTCCTCGCGGCAACCCGACCCACCCAGATCACGTTGGCGGCGGCGCCGCTGCTGGATATCGAGCACAACGAGCTCCTGCTCGTCTACCTGGCCCGCGGCATGTCCCGGGAGGCCGCCGAGCACCGCGTCGCGGAGCGGATGGGCCTGCTGGACTGCGACTGCGATCCGAGCCTGTCCCTGCGCCCGGAACTGCCCGAAAGCGGGGACCAGCACGAGGCTGTCGGCACCGCGTGGGGCGCGGCGGCGTCGAGCTTCTGCTTCTTCGCGTCCGGCGCGATCATCCCCATCATTCCCTTCCTGCTGGGGATGACAGGAATCGCCGCGCTGGTGGTTTCGGCCTCCCTGGTCGGTTTGGCACTGCTGCTCACCGGCGGCGTCGTGGGCCTGCTCTCGGGCACCTCGCCCGCCACGCGCGGCCTGCGCCAGCTGGCGATCGGCATGGGCGCAGCCGGCGTGACGTACTTGCTGGGCATGGCCTTTGGCGCCGTGGTTGGCTAGTGGACGGTCCTGAATTTCGGGATCGCAGGCCGCGACACAGCCGGGGCGCCACGGCGCTGCGGGTTGCCAGGAACCTTGCCGCCGCCGCGGTGATTGCCGGCGGGGCCTTCCTCACGGCAGGACTGGTCTACGGCGACCCCCGATTCACCGGCCTCTTCGAGGTCTCCCGCGGAACGGGACACGAAGCAGGGGACAACGCAGGCCGTGCCCTGCCGGTGGCGCCGCGGTCCGGCCAGGCGTCCGGCCAGCCTGCCGTGCCGGCCGATGGCGACCGGACGGACACTCCCCCGCCCGGGCTCGAGGAGCAGGACCAACCCCTCGGCACGCCCCGGAAACCGGAGACCGCCAGCACCTCGTACAAGTTCCTCGCGACGAACGACGACGGCACTCCGGTGGGTTATTCGCCGTGCCGGCCGCTGCACTACGTGATCAATGCCGCCTTGGCCCCGCAGGGTGCAGAGCGGCTCGTGGAAGACTCCATCCGGACGATCTCGGAGGCCACCGGGATCAGGTTCATCAATGACGGCCCCACGTCCGAGGCGCCCTCGCCAACCCGCGCGCCCTACCAGAAGGATCTTTACGGGGACAGGTGGGCGCCGCTGCTGATCGCCTGGACCACGCCGGAGTTGGCCCCGCAGCTCAAAGGCCCGGTGATCGGCACCGGCGGCAGCACCCACTTCAGTTTTGGCGACGGTCCCAAGAGCTTCGTGACCGGCAGCCTGGAACTGGACGCTCCGCAAATCGCGGAAGACCTGGACCGGTCCGAGGGTGCGGCCTATGCCACGGCCGTGATCCTGCACGAGCTCGGCCATGTGATGGGCCTGGAGCATGTCGATGACCCGGCCCAGCTGATGTACCCGGAGATCGGGGCCCCGGACGGGCTTGCCGATGGCGACCTGAACGGGCTCTACCAGCTCGGCCACGCCCAGTGCCGCAAGGATCTCTGACCCGTTGCGCTATCACTCTGGGTGGCCATTCCGGGATTTTAAGACCCCAAAGTGATAGCGCAACGGCGGTGCGGGCAGGTCAGGTGCGAGCAGGTCAGGAGACCTGCAGGCCGCCGTTGATGTCATACGTGGCCGCGGTGATGTAACCGGCGTCCGGGCCGAGCAGGAAGGCGATGAGGGCCGCCACTTCCTCGCGGCTGCCGACGCGTCCCATCATGATGCCCTCGGACATCTGCGCCTTGCGGTCCTCGCTCAGCGTGCCGCCCATGATGTCGGTGTCGATGGGGCCGGGGGCGATGGCGTTGACGGTGACGCCGAATTCGCCCACCTCTCGGGCCAGGGCGCGGGTGAATCCGATGATCCCGGCCTTGGACGCGCTGTACGCGACCTTCGAGTAGGTGCCGCCGCCCCGCTGGGCCGAAATCGAGGAGATGCTCACGATCCGCCCGAGCTTGCGCTCGATCATGCCCTTGAGCACCCGCTGGGAGACGATGAAGGATCCGCGCATGTTGATGGCGAAGACCTTGTCCCACTCTTCGACCGTGGTTTCCATGAACGTCGTCGGGGAACTGATGCCGGCCAGGTTGGCCAGGGCCACGATCGGGGGCAGCGCGCCCTCGACCTCGGTGATGGCCCGGTCCACCGACGCGGCGTCGGAGACGTCCGCGCCGACGCCGATGGCCTTGACCGCACGGTTGGAACCGATCTCGGCGGCAGCTGCGGCAGCGTCCTCGGCATTGATGTCCAGGATTGCGATGGACCAGCCCTCGCTGGCCAGGCGGTCGGCGGCGGCGCGGCCGATGCCGCGGGCTGACGCGGCGCCGGTCAGGACCACGGTGCGTTCAGTGGGGAAGGGGGTAATTGATGTCATGACGAAGGTTCCTTCAGGGAGTTTGGATCAGGGTACTTTGGCCGGGACGACGACGGCGGCAGCCGCTGCCACAGCGGGGTCAAGGGCGGCGTCGCCCTCGGGGCGCCGGCGGGCGTAGAGGTAGGTGGCCACGGCGGTCAGGAACAGGCACAGGGACAGGAACAGCAGCCCGCTCTGGTTGCTGCCGGTGGCGTCCTTGAGGAGGCCCACGGCGTACGGGGAGATGAAGCCGCCGAGGTTACCGAGGGAGTTCACCAGGGCGAGTCCGGAAGCGGCGGCCGCACCGGTCAGGGCCGCGGAGGGCATCGAGAGGAACGGGGCGATGGCCCCGTAGATCCCCATGGCCGAGACTGTCAGGCCGATCATCGCAAGGAATGGGTTGACCGGCAGCAGGTAGCCGGCGGCCAGGAGTCCCACGCCAGCGAGCACCATGCTGACCGCGGAGTGCCAGGCACGCTTGCCCGTCCGGTCCGCGCGCTTGCTCCAGAAGTAGACGAATACCGCGGCCACGGCATAGGGGATGAAGACGATGAAGCCGACCTCGGCGGTGGAGAACTTGCCGAGGGCCGCGACGATGGTGGGCATCCACAGGCCCAGGCCGTAGATCCCGCACACCAGCCCGAAGTACAGGGCGGAGTAGACCAGGGTGCGCTTGTCCTTGAGGCCGGCCAGGAAGTTGTGCTTGCCCGACTGTGACTTGGCGGCCAGTTCGGCGTCCATGGTGGCGGTGAGCCAGTTGCGCTCGTCGGCGTCGAGCCATTTGGCGTCCCGCGGGCGGTCCGTCATGAGGATGGGCGTCAGCAGACCCAGCGCGATCGCCGGGGTGCCTTCGATAATGTAGAGCCACTGCCAGCCCTGGAGACCCATGACGCCGTCCATCTGCAGCAGGAGCCCGGAGACCGGGGCGCCGAGCGCATTGGACACGGGCTGGGCGAGGATGAAGATGCCCAGCACGGTGACGCGCTGTGCGGCGGGGAACCACAGCGTCAGGTAGAACAGGATCGCCGGGAAGAAGCCGGCCTCAGCGGCACCGAGCAGGAACCGGACGATGTAGTAGGTGCTTTCACCGTTCACCAGGCACATGGCGGTGGCGAAGATGCCCCACGTGATCAGGATGCGTGCCAGCCACTTCCTGGCCCCGAACCGGTACATGCCCGCGTTGCTGGGAACCTCGAGGAGGGCGTAACCGAGGAAGAAGATGCCGGCGCCTAGGCCGTAGGCGGCGGAGTTCAGGCCGATGTCCTCGCTCATGGTGAGCTTGGCGAATCCGACGTTGTTGCGGTCCAGATAGGCAACGAAGTAGAGCAGGACAATTAGGGGCATGACGCGGCGTCGGACCTTGCGCAGCGTGCGGTCGCCCAGTTCGCCGAGTCCGAAGGACTTGGGGGCTAATGAAGTCATCATTGACCTTCTTACGTGTTTTCCTGCCCTGCGGCTGTGCCGGGTGAGGAAGTCGGTTGAATGGGGGTGGTCATCCTGCCCGCTTGGAAGCGCGTGCTGCAGGATTCTTGTTGAGTCAGATGTCAGACATCTGATTCAAGAACTAGGCACGATCTTAGAATGTGATTCGGGTTACGTCAATAGCCCGAGGGTGGAGGTCAGGACTTGGCGCCCCGGACGTAGCGTTCGTAGTCCGCATTAGTCTGGTCCATGTGCTCATCCATCGCCTGCCGCGAGCGCTCGGCGTCACCGCTGAGGATGCTGTCCATGACCCGCTGGTGGTAATCGATGGCATGCTGCTGGATCACGCCGACGGCCGACGTTTCACGTCGGGTGATGTACAGCAACTGGCCCAGCTGACTGAACAGGGCACGGACGAACGGGTTGCCGGAGGCCCTCAGGACGGCGTCGTGGAAGCCAATGTCCGCTTCGACGAACCGGTCCAGATCGCCTGACTCGTGGGAGCGCTTCATGTCCTCGATGCACTCGCGCATCCGCTCGGCGTGCTCCGGGGTGTAGCGTTTGGCGGCTAGCGCTGCGGCCCCGGTCTCCACCATGCGGCGCATCTCGATCAGTCCCACCGATACCTGTTCGGCCGCGTTGCCGTGCGAGGCCGCTTTGAAGATCGCGTCAAGGCCGGTCCAGTTGTCCGTGGGGTTGACGAAGGTGCCCCTGCCGGCCTTCACGTAGAGGATGTTTTGGGCGCGGAGCGCCTTGAGGGCCTCGCGCACGGTCAGCCGGCTGACGCCATAGGCCGTGGCGATGTCTGCTTCCGGCGGAATCGCGCTGTGGGGCTGAAGTTTTCCGTCAAGGATTTCGTTGAGCAGGCCGTCGACGAGATCGTCGACAAGTGTCCTGCGGACCATCCCAGTTCCCACCTTCAGTCGCGTTTCGTGCTGCCATCCACATTACCCAAGTCCGGGTGCGCGGCCATGTAGGCGTCCAGCTTGGCCAGCGTCTGTTCCAGGTTGGCCGGATGGCGGCGCAGATAACCGGCCAGCCGGAGCAGGCTCTTGCCGCGGACCCGCCGCGCGTCCCACTGCTCGGTGACCAGCGTGCCGGCGGTGCCGTCCGGGCCCGTAGACGGTTCGAGCAGATAGCGCCACACATGGCCGTAGAAGTGCCGCCACGCGATCCGGCGGCCTTCCTCGAATTCGCAGACCCTATTGAGGATCTTGTAGTTCACCCGCAGGTTCATTTGCATGCCGAACCTGGCACCGAGGTACAGCCGCCTGGGCCCGCGCGGCTGGGCGCCCTTCACGGTGCCCGAGCCGTCAATCACGCTGTGAAGGGCGGGCGTGGCGAGCACGTCGAAGATGGCACCGGGGGCAGCGGCGATGTACCGGCTGCGGGACACAAGATAGCGGGCGTTCATCTGGCAATCCTAGTCCGGGATCATGTTGCAGAATGAGGCATGCAGACTTCCCGCAACCTCCCCGGCGGCCGGCCGCGCATCGGCGTTCCCGTCCGCCTCAGCAGCTCCGCCGATCCCGACCCGCGCGTGGCGGAAGCCAACGGATTGTTCGAGTACATCGTGGAGCTGCTGCGTGAGGGAGGGGGCGAACCGGTGCTGCTCACCGCTGCGGGGCCCGACGACGGCGGTCTCGCCGCGGCGCTGGCGTCCCTTGACGGCGTCGTTCTTCCCGGCGGCGGCGACCTCGACCCCGGCCTCTACGGTGAGGCACAAACCGATCTTAGCTACGACGTCAACCATGGCCAGGACGCGCTGGACCTCGCCGTGGCACGCCTTGCGATCGACGCCGGGCTGCCCGTGCTCGGCATCTGCCGGGGGCATCAGCTGCTCAACGTGCTCTACGGCGGGACCCTGATCCAGGACATGGCGCCGGGGGCGGTGGTGCACCACGAGCCCGCGCCGGTGCACGGGGCCGGCCCGTGGGCCTGGCACGAGGTGGTAGTCGAGGCCGGCTCCAAGGTGGCTGCCCTGTACGGGAGCGGGTCCGGTGCCGTGAGCGTGAAGATCGCCTCAGGCCACCATCAGGCCGTGGCCCGGGTGGCAGGAGGGTTGCGGGTGACGGCCATGGCCGAGGACGGGACGGTCGAGGCGCTGGAGGATCCGGAGCGCTGGGTGGCCTCGGTCCAGTGGCACCCCGAAGCACTGGAGCTCCCGGCCGGGGAGCGGCTCGCGCCGTTCCGGGCCTTCGTGGAGGTGTGCCGCCCCCGGCCCTGAGGGCAGATGACCGGAAGCCCCGGGGCCTGGGCCCCGGGGTTCCGTTTCACTGCATTCGATCCCGGGCATGCGATCCCGAGCTAGTGGCCTTGCCCGATGCTGCGGTCAGCCGGCGCAGCTCACCGGGCGACGCTCACCTCGCGGCGCTCACCGGGCGACGCTCAGGGCCACGCGGACCGGGACCCCGGTGGCCAGCGACTCCTGCGCGGCATCAGCCACCCGGGACGCCGCCACGGCGTCTTCCGGCGTGCAGGGGTTCTCCCGGCGGCCAAGAATCAGCTCGACGAAGGCAGCCATCTCGGACCGGTACGCCGGCTCGAACCGCTCGGCAAAGGTCAGGTGCGGTTTCCCGGCGGGGAACGCGATCCCCGCTTCGGCGGAGGCCAGCGCCGCCTTGTCATCCAGACCCACCATCAGCGAACTCCGGGAGCCCTGGATTTCCAACCGGACGTCGTGGCCCGCCCCGTTGTAGCGGGTGGCGGACACCGTTCCCACCGTGCCGTCGTCGAACGTCACCAGCGCGAGGGCCGTGTCCACATCACCGGCCTCGCCAATGGCCGGATCCCCGTTGTTGGAGCCCTTGGCGTATACCTCGACGATTTCGCGGCCCGTCAGCCAGCGCAGGATGTCGAAATCGTGGACCGAGCAGTCCCGGAACAACCCGCCTGAGCTGGCCAGGAACTCGACCGGCGGCGGCGTCATGTCGCAGGTGACTGCGCGCAGGGAATGGATCCAGCCCAGCTCACCGGCCTGGTAGGCGCGGCGGGCTTCCAGGTAGCCGGCGTCGAACCGGCGCTGATGCCCGATCTGCACCACGCCCTGCCGGTCCCGGATGTAGTCGAGCACCGGCAGGGCATCGGACACGTTCAGAGCCACGGGCTTCTCGCAAAAGACCGGGATCCCGGCGTCCACACCCGCCTTGATGAGCTCGGGGTGGGTTCCCGTGCCGGTGGCGATGACGAGGCCGTCGAGCCCGGAGCCAAGCAGAGCCTGGACCGACGGCAGGAATTCGGCGCCGAGACCGGAGGCCACCGTCCGGGCATGGTCTTCGGCGACGTCGGTGAGCCGGAGCCGGACGTTGATGCCCTGCGGATTCAGGACCTCGTTGAGAGCGGCAATGTTATTGGCGTGCATGACGCCGATCCGCCCGACCCCGACGAGTCCGAGAACGACGTCCTTCATGCGGCTGCCTTGGCGGTCACGGTGAACGCTGAACGGAAGGCCTCCAGGGCCGCATAGCTGTCGCCACTGGCCCACGCTTCCATGCCCACGGTCCCTTCATAGCCTGCGTCCACGAGCGCCCTGGCGACGGCCGCGTAGTTGATTTCCCCGGTGCCGGGTTCACAGCGACCTGGAACGTCCGCCACTTGGATTTCGCCGAGGTACGGCAGGGCACTGCGGACGAGCTCCACCAGGTTCCCCTCCCCCATTTGGGCGTGGTAAAGATCCAGCATGAGCCTGGCGTTCGGATGCCCGGCGGCCTGCACGAGCGCCAGGGTGTCTTTGGCCCGGGCCAGCGGGATGCCGGGGTGGTCCAAGATGGTGTTGAGGTTCTCGAGGCAGAACGTCACTCCGTACTTCTCACCGAGCTGCCCGAGCCGTTCCAGGGTCCGGGCGCCGGTGGCCCACATGTGGCCGCTGGACCGGTAGACCGGCCGGGCCGCGTGGCCGTCGATGAGTTCCGCCGGGTGGACCACCAGCCGGCTGACGCCAAGCTCCAGGGCGGTAGGGATCAGGGACTCGGCGGTCCGCACCACGTCGTCCGCAGTGTCCGGATCCACCAGGCTGCCGGAGGTGTATCCGGTCATGGACGAAAACACCGCACCGGTGGCCTTGAGCGTGCCGATGTCTTTGGATCGCGAGTCCCAGAGTTCGACGTCGAAGCCGGCGTCGTGGAGCCGGCGCACCCGCTCCGTGAACGGCAGGTCCGTGAAGACCATCTCAGCGCAAACGGCGAGCCGCATCAGAGGACCGCCTTCTCGTTGACGGCCACCGGCGTGCCCTGCTGGACCGACTCGATGCAGGCCAGCGCCATGGCCAGCGCGCGCCGGGCGTCGGGGGCTCCCGGTGTGAGGCTGAAGGGCTTCGGCGCCGGGGCGGTGCCGTCTCGCTGGGCGCGCACGGCGTCCGCGAAGTCCACGAGCTCGTCCGTGTAGGCCTGCCGGAAAAGCTCGACGTTCAGCCGTGGGGTGTCGGCGGACATCCCCTCGGCGGTGAACCGGCGGGCGGCAGTTTCGGTGGCGCGGCCAGCCTGGACCATGCCCTTGGAGCCGAAGACCTCCCCGCGGATGTCGTAGCCGTACAGTGCGCTGAAGTTGGCCTCGGCGACGGCGATCGCGCCGTTGCTGTACCGGATGGTCACGACGGCGGTGTCCAGGAACCCCTGGTCGCGCAGGTCCGGCTCCACGAGCGCATCGGCAACGGCGTAGACCTCGACCGGCTCGGCGCCTTCGTTGAACCAGTTCAGGGTGTCGAAGTCATGGATCAGGGTTTCCAGAAAGATGGTCCACGCCGGAATCCTTGCGGCGTGGCCGATGCTCCCGGTGCCCGGGTCCCGGGTCAGGGAACGCAGCAGTTGCGGCGCCCCTGCGATTCCGGCGGCAAGGTCCTTCTTGGCTGCCTGGAAGTCTGTGGCGTACCGGCGGTTGAAGCCGATCTGGAAGTGAACCCTGGCGGCGTCGACGACGGCCAGGGCGGCGTCGAGCTCCTCGAGCCCCAGCCCGGCGGGTTTCTCACAGAAGACGTGCTTCCCAGCGGCCGCGGCCTGGCTGATCAGGGAGGAGTGGAAGCGCGCCGGGCTGGCGATGACGACGGCGTCAATCTCCGGGTCGGCCAGGAGGTCGGCGGCGTCGGCGGTCACCTTTGTAGTGCCCAGGGCGCCGGCAAGCGCCCCGGCGGATTCAAGGTTGGGATCCGCGATGGCGGCCAGGACGGCGCCGGGGACGCGGCGGGCGATGCTTTCGGCGTGGAAGGCGCCCATCCAGCCCGAGCCGATGAGTCCGATCCGCACGGGCAGGGCGGCGTCGGACGGGTTGCGGTTGAGATAAGCCAAAGGCTTGTCCTTTCAGGAGTGGGACGGCAGCTACTCGTAGGTCTTGCCGGTGGTCTGGGACACATCGGCGACTTCGCCCTGGACTTCCTTGACGATGTCGCCGTGGCCGCCGAGCTGTTCGAGTTCGTGGGCGAGTTCGGCGAGTTCGGCGCCGCCGGCCATTTGGGCGGTGAGTTCGTCCAGGGTGATGTCCTTCTTGTCGTAGTAGCCGATCGACTTGCCGCGTTTGAGCAGGAGGAAGCGGTCACCGACGGGGAAGGCGTGGTGCGGGTTGTGGGTGATGAAGATGACGCCGAGGCCGCGGTCGCGGGCCTGCAGGATGTAGCGCAGCACCACGCCGGACTGCTTCACGCCCAGGGCCGCGGTGGGCTCGTCCAGGATCAGGACCTTCGCGCCGAAGTACACGGCGCGGGCGATCGCGACGCACTGGCGTTCACCGCCGGAGAGCTGGCCGATGGGCTGTTCCACGTCGCGCAGGTCGATGCCCATCGCGGCGAGTTCCTTGAGCGTGATGTCCTTCATCTTCTCGACGTCCATGCTCTTGAACGGGCCAAACCCGGAGGTGAGTTCCGAGCCGAGGAAGAAGTTCCGCCAGATCGGCATCAGCGGCACCACCGCGAGGTCCTGGTAGACGGTGGCGATGCCGACGTCCAGGGCGTCCCGGGGCGAGGCGAACTTCCGGTCCTCGCCCATCACCTTCAGGATCCCGGCGTCGTGCTGGTGCAGGCCGGCGATGATCTTGATCAGCGTGGACTTGCCGGCGCCGTTATCGCCCAGGACGCACGTGACGCGGCCGTTGTCCACGGCCATGGTGACATCGGACAGGGCGATGATGTTGCCGTAGTGCTTCGCGACCCCGTCGAGGGAGAGCAGGTGCACCGGGGTGTGCGTGAGGGGGTCTTTTTCGTTCTGCAGCAGGGTCTGCTGGTCGATCTCTTTGGCATTCATGGTTCTCTTCGGGCCCCTTCTATTTCAGTTCCGCGCGGCGCTTGACGATGAGGTTGACGATGGTGGCCAGCAGCAGCATCAGGCCCAGGAAGAACTTGAACCAGTCCGGGTTCCACTGCGCGTAGACGATGCCCTTGTTGGCCATGCCGAAGATGAACGCGCCGATCGCGCCGCCGATCGCCGAGCCGTAGCCGCCGGTCAGGAGGCAGCCGCCGATCACCGCGGCGATGATGTAGAGGAACTCGTTGCCCACACCCTCACCGGACTGCACGGTGTCGAAGGCGAAGAGGTTGTGCATGCCCAGGATCCAGGCGCAGAAGCCCACGGCCATGAACAACCCGATCTTGGTGGCCTTGACCGGCACGCCCACGGCGCGGGCCGCGTTCGCGTCCCCGCCGACGGCGAAGATCCAGTTCCCCACCCGGGTCCGCATCAGCACCCAGGTGGCCACCGCGACCAGCGCGAACCAGATGAACACCGTGATCTTCACATCGACGCCGCCGATCGTCACGGAGGAGGCGAAGACCGCCCGGGCCGAGTCGAAGCCCTCCATGTTCGAGATGGACGGTGAGGACACGGAGCCGCCGATCAGCCGGGTCAGGCCCAGGTTCAGGCCGGTCAGCATCAGGAACGTCGCCAGGGTGACGATGAAGGAAGGCAGCTTGGTCTTGATCAGGATCCAGCCGTTGATGAAACCGATGGACAAGGAGACCACCAGGGCCAGGCCGACGCCGACCCAGACGTTCGTGGTGAAGTACCAGCTGAACAGCGACGCCGTCAGCGCCGAGGTGATCACGGCGACGCCGGTGGAAAGGTCGAACTCCCCGCCGATCATCAGCAACGACACCCCCACCGCCATGATGCCGATCGTGGAGCTGCCGTACATGATGGTGGCCAGGGCACCGGGCTGGGTAAACGTCGGGGAAACCAACGCGAAGAAGATGAAGAGGACGATCGCGCCCACCAGGGCACCGACCTCGGGACGTCCGAGAAGTTTCTGGAACGGACTGCGCTTGGCGACGCGCT
The DNA here is from genome assembly GCF_029504395.1 of Arthrobacter sp. ES3-54. Classification (GTDB taxonomy): domain Bacteria; phylum Actinomycetota; class Actinomycetes; order Actinomycetales; family Micrococcaceae; genus Arthrobacter. The sequence goes on along the minus strand of NZ_JAQFIF010000013.1, from coordinate 74,803 downwards.
CATCGGGCGCCGCTGACTCTGTCTTGGTCTGGGTGACGGTCATGATGTTTCTCCTTGCTGCCGGGCCGGCGTGAGCCGGCCCGGCCAGCGGGCTGTTAGCGGATACCCTGCTCGGCGAACTTCAGGACATCTGATGCATTTGATTTGTCGACGACCGCGGGTCCCGTCAGGACGGGCTGGCCGCCACCGATCTTGAATCCACCGCGCTTGTTCTGCCACAGCGCATCGACTGCGCCGTAGCCCTGCAGCCAGGGCTGCTGGTCCACCGTGAACAGGACAGTGCCATCGACGATCTTCTGCGCCAGTTCCTTGTTCAGGTCGAAGCTGGCAACCTTGGCCGAACTTCCGGCGGTCGCCACGGACTTCAGGAGGGTAAGGGTGATGGGAGCGCCCAGCCCGATGATGACATCAGCGTCTTTGGAGGCCTGCAGCTTCGCGGTCGCCGTCGACTCGACCGAGGTCATGTCCGCACCGTTCACGTACAGGATCTCGGTCCCGGGTACCTTGGCTTTGACACCGGCACACCGGGCTTCAAGTCCCACGTGCCCCTGCGCCTGAATCACGCAGATCGGGTGCTTGTAGCCATCATCGGCCAGCTTGGTGCCCACGGCTTGACCGGCGAGCTGCTCGTTGGAACCGAAGTGGGTGAATGCTCCGAGCTGGGAGGAGACCGATTCACCGGCGTTCAAGCTGACAATCGGGATGCCCGCGTCAGTGGCCTTCTTCAAAGAGTCCTTCAGCGCGTCAGGCGTGGCCAGGGTTACGGCGATGCCATCCACTTTCTGGTCGATGGCCTGCTGGATCAGCTGGGCCTGCCGGCCAGCTTCAGGATCGCCCGTGTACAGCAGTTCAACATTGTCCTTCGCTGCAGCTTCCTCGGCGCCCTTGCGGACGGTGTCCCAGAATGTGTCACCGGCCGGAGCGTGGGTGATCAAGGCGATCTTAATCCGGGGCGTCGAGGCAACCTGGCCTCCGCCGGCCGCATTGCCTGCTGTGTCAGCGGGCTTGCCGCCGGTGCTGGAACACGCGCTCAGGGCCAGCATGGGTACAACGGCCGCCACGAGGGTCGCTTTCCGCCACGAGAACTTGGTCACGATCAATCTCCTTCGATTCTGGGCCACGCCGGCCGCTTCATCGCGTCGGTCTGTGAGCCATCTACCACCGATCATGGTGACTCCAATCACAGTTGTCAATAGTTTGTCCTGACATTAGGATGTTTTGACGTAACGATTGGTGAAGAGATAACCAAATTTACGGGCCAGACCGTTCCGGCAGTGCCCACCCAGCCCCTACCCTTCTGGCCCCTCAGGACGGCCCTTGGCTGCCCGCGGCGGCCCTGCTACTATCAGAAAAAGGCAGTATGTCCTATCAAGCGAACATAGCCTGACATACGCGGACCGGCCGGCCCTTCGGCCGCCGCGGAGCACAAGGGAGCACGCCCAGTGGCGAATCAACTAAATCTGCGGATCGATCGCTCTTCCCCGGTGCCGCTGTACCACCAAGTGGTGCAGGGCATCGAGGCCGCGATACACACGGGGCTGCTGGAGCCCGGCAGCCGGCTGGAAAATGAGATCGACCTGGCCGCCCAGCTGAACCTTTCCCGGCCCACCATGCGCAAAGCCATGGATGAGCTGGTCCGCTCCGGCCTTCTGGTCCGCAAGCGCGGCGTCGGCACCCAGGTGGTCTCCAGCCAGGTCCGCCGCCCGCTGGAACTCTCCAGCCTCTACGACGACCTGAGCAACAACGGCAGCAAGCCCACCACCGACGTGCTCAGCTTCTCGCACGAGGAGGCGGACGCCGTGACCCGGACGGCACTGCACCTTCCGGCCGGTGCCAAGGTCTACCACTTCACCAGGCTCCGGAAAGTGGGCGGCAAACCGCTGGCCCTGATGGAGAACTGGGTGCGGGACGACATCACCGCCATCGACGAGGCAAGCCTGGGCGCGCAGGGCCTCTACGCCATCTTGCGCAACGGCGGCGTGAACTTCCGCCTGGCCTCGCAGCGGATCGGGGCCATGATCGCCAACGACTACCAGGCGCCGCTGCTCGAGACCACACCCGGCTCCGCCCTGGTCACCATGGAGCGGACCGCCGTGGACGACACCGGGCGCAATGTGGAAACCGGCCACCACGTCTACCGGGCGGATTCCTACAGCTTCGAAATGACACTGGTTCAAAGATAAGCATTCAAAGGTAAGAGTTCAGAGATAAGGGCTCAACGGTAGGCGCCCAACGATAGGCGTCGAGTCAGGCGCCAGCTACGGGCGCCACCGGCTCCACCCCCCGCACACACGCGTCCTCCTCCGGCGCGACAACGAAAGGGCAGCTTCCATGGCCAACTGGGTCTATCCGCTCGGCACCGCCTCTGACGGCAAGTGGGACATTTCCATCGGAACGTCCGATTCCGGGCTGGAAGTGGACGGCTGGGCGCACACCGGGCTGAAGGTCGCCACACTGGCGTCCGGCGGCGCCGTCGGACTGGACGCCGCGGCGGAGGAACGCATCGTGATCCCGCTCAACGGCTCCTTCGTGGCGACCGTGGACGCGCAGGACTATGCCCTGGCCGGCCGGGACAGCGTCTTCAGCGGCCCCAGCGATGTGCTCTACACCGGAGCCGGCAAGGCAGTAACCATAACTTCGGCCGACGGCGGACGGGTGGCGGTGGCCACTGCGCCGGCCAAAGCCTCCTACCCGACCCGCCTCATCACCGCCGCCGAGACGCCGGTGGAACTGCGCGGAGCGGGCAACTGCTCCCGCCAGGTCCACAACTTCGGCACCCCCGCCGTGCTGGAGGCGGACCGCTTCATCGTCTGCGAGGTCCTCACCCCGGCCGGAAACTGGTCCTCCTATCCCCCGCACAAGCACGACGAGGAGAAGGACGGCGAGACCAACCTTGAGGAGATCTACTACTTCGAAACCCGCGTGACGCCCGGTGCGCCGCAGCGCCCGGGCCCCGACGACGCCATCGGCTACCAGCGCGTCTACGCCTCCGACGACCGGCCCATCGACGTTGCGGCCGAGGTCCGGACCGGCGACGTCGTCCTGGTGCCGTACGGCTGGCACGGGCCCGCTATGGCCGCCCCAGGCTACGACATGTATTACCTCAACGTCATGGCAGGCCCGGGCCCGGTCCGGGAGTGGCTTATCAGCGATGACCCGCACCACGGCTGGATCCGCCAGACCTGGGAGGGCCAGGACCTGGACCCGCGGCTGCCGTTCGGCCGCTAGGCCGGCCGCCGCAGGTCTGCTGGGCCGAACAGATCCAGACAGTTAGCCATTAAACGTGGCCGGGTCTGGTCCGGTGCGCCCGTTCCGTTCAAGGGAATTCACGGCTGCCAGTTCGGCCTCGGCCAGGTCAAAGTCGAACACCTCCAGGTTCTCCCGAATCCTGGCCGGCGTCACTGACTTCGGGATGACGATCCTTGCCTGCTGCAGGTGCCAGCGCAGAATGACCTGCGCGGGGGTTCTGCCGTGCCGGGCGGCGATCTCCCTGATAGCCGGATCTGCCAGCAGGGCTCCCTGGGCCAGCGGGCTCCAGGCCTCCGTCGCAATGCCCTGCGCCGCGTTAAACACTGTCACGTCGTGCTGCTGAAGTGCCGGGTGCAGCTCCACCTGGTTGACCGCCGGCACCGTTCCGCCCAGGTCGATGAGCCGCTGCAGGTGCCCCGGCTCGAAATTGGAGACGCCGATGGCCCTGACCCGGCCGTCGGCAAGGAGTTTCTCGAGTGCCAGCCAGGAGTCGGCGTACTGGTCCGATGCCGGCGCAGGCCAGTGGATCAGGTAAAGATCCAGGTAGTCGAGACCCAGCTTGTCCAGGCTCGCGTCGAAGGCAGCAAGGGCAGGCTCGTAGCCGAGGTCATCGATCCATAGCTTGGACGTGATGAAAAGGTCCTCCCGGGCGATCCCGGATTCGGCGAGCGCGCGGCCAGTTCCGGTCTCGTTTCCGTAGATGGCAGCCGTGTCGATGCTCCGGTAGCCGGCGGCGAGCGCGGCTGCTACCGCCTCGGTGGTCTCGGCGTCGGGAATTTGAAAGACGCCGAAGCCCAGCTGTGGCATCCGCACCCCGTTGTTGAGGACGATATTCGGGATTGAGCTCATGGTGTCTCCTGTTGTTGTTGTGGTCGGGCGGTCAACGGGCAACGGCTGCGGCCTCGGTGACGGGAAGGTCTGTGCTGGTTTCCGCCGCCGCAACCGCGGGAACGGTTGATCCGCCGGTTCCCGGCAGGTCGGCGTCGTGCTTCCTGGCAGCGGCCGCCGCGAACGCCATCACCGCCAGGCCCAGCAGGGTGATCCCGGCGCCGGCCCAGATGGGCGACGTGTAGCCGAGGCCGGCGGTGATGGTGACGCCGCCCATCCAGGCGCCCAGGGCATTGCCGACGTTGAAGGCGCCGATGTTCGCGCCGGAGGCCAGGGTGGGAGCGCTGCTGGCGTACTTCATGACGCGCATCTGCAGCCCCGGAACGGTGGCGAAGCCGAAGCCGCCCAGCAACACCATGGAGGCGATGGTCACCGGCTGGTTGCCGGCGGTCAGGGCGAAGACCACGAGCACTACCACCAGGACGGCGAGCACTACCAGCAGGGTGCGGTCCACATTCTTGTCGGCCGCCTTGCCGCCCACGGTGTTGCCGATGAAGAGCCCGACGCCGAAGAGGATCAGCAGCCACGGGACCGTGGTGGCGGAGAAGCCGGTGACCTCGGTGAGGGTGAAGGCAATGTAGGTGAAGGCGCCGAACATGCCGCCGTAGCCAAGGATGGTGACCAGGATGGAGAGCCAGACCTGGCCGGACCGGAAGGCACGGAGCTCGCCGCGCAGACCGCCGGCGGCCGCCGCGCCGGAGCCGGTCTTCGGCACCAGGGCGAGGATGCCGGCCAGGGCCAGGACACCAATGACCGTGATCGCCCAGAACGTGGAGCGCCAGCCCGCGGCCTGTCCCAGCATGGTGCCGAACGGGACACCGAGCACATTCGCCGCCGTCAGACCGGTGAACATGATCGCAATCGCGCCGGCCTTCTTGGTGGGGGCGACCATGCTGGCGGCCACCACCGCGCCGATGCCGAAGAACGCGCCGTGTGAGAGCGCGGCTATGATGCGGCCGGCCATCATCATCGAATAGTCGGGCGCGAGCGCCGAGACCAGGTTTCCCGCGATGAAGAGCACCATCAGCACGGCCAGTACGGGCTTGCGTTCGAAGCGCGTCACGGCCGCGGTGAGGCCAAGCGCCCCGACCACGACGGCGAGCGCGTAGCCGGAGATGAGCCAGCCCGCGGTGGCCTCGGTGACGTGGAAGTCTGCGGCCACTTGCGGCAGCAGGCCCATGATGACGAACTCGGTGAGTCCGATGCCGAACCCGCCGAGGGCGAGGGCTATCAGGCCAACAGGCATGGAGGTGCTCCTTACAAAGCTGTACGGAAAGAGGTATGGCGCGTAAGCTAGTAGTTGCAGACGCGTTATTTATTGTTGCACAAGCAGATACAGCGCGCAAGCAACTATTATTTGATGTGCCCGGCAGCACCCCGCCGGGCACGCGAGCTGAAGGGATTCACCAGATGGGCATCAAGGACGACGCCGTCGAGGTCCGGGCGCAAGGCTGGCGGACCCTGGCGGCCCTGCACGGGCTGATCGAGGCCGAGCTGGAGCGTTCCCTGCAGGCCGAGGCGCAGCTCTCCGTGGTGGAGTACACCGTGCTGGACGCGCTGAGCCGGCAGGACGGCTGGCACATGCGGATGCAGCAGCTGGCCCGCGCCACCGCGTTGAGCGCGAGCGCCACCACGCGCCTGGTCAACAGGCTCGAAGACCGTGGGCTGTTGACCCGGATCCTGTGCGCGGATGACCGGCGCGGGATTTACACCGAGCTCACTCCCAGCGGCATCACGCTGCTTGAGCAGAGCAGGCCGGTCCACGACGCCACGCTGGAGCGGGCACTGGCCGAGGCCCAGGAGGTGCCGGAACTGGCGCCGCTGGTCGACGCGCTCCCCCGCCTGCACGCCGCGGTCTAGAGCAGCAAACGCCTCGCGCGGGAACGCGGAAGGAACGCAGAAAGCCCCGCCCCGGGACGAATCCTGGGCGGGGCTTTGTGTGTGCAGGGCTTTCTATATGCGGGGCTAGGCGGTGACGGGTTCCTTGGCGGCCGCTTGTTTGAAGAAGTGTTCCAGGTCCTCCAGGCTCTTGCCCCTGGTCTCCGGAACCACGCGCTTCACCCAGACGATGGCTGCCAGCTGGAGCCCGACGAAGATGAAGAACGTCGCCGAGACGCCAATCCAGGACACCATTTGCGGGAAGAAGAACCCGATCAGGAAGTTGATCATCCACAGCACGAAGACGCAGATGCCCATGGCAATGCCGCGGACGTGCAGCGGGAAGATTTCCGCCATGGTCAGCCACGTCACGGTGCCAATGCAGGACTGCATCGAGGCCAGGAACGTCACCATGAACAGCAGCACCAGGTAGCCGCGGAGGGTGCCTTCCGGGATGAGCATGGAGATGATGCCGATGGCCAGCAGGGATCCGGCCGTGCCGGTCAGGCCGGTGATCAGCATGGACTTCCGCGGCAAGCGCGACATGAGGGACATTCCGACGACGACGGCGACCACCGAGGTCACGCCGTTGACGACGTTGGCGATCAGGGCCCCCTGGTCACCGAAGCCGGAGCTGGAGAGGATGGAGGTGCCGTAGTACATGATGGCGTTGACGCCGCTGATCTGGTTGATTACGGCCATGCCCAGCCCGACGACGAAGATCCGCCGGATCCAGGGCACCGTGAGGTCCTGGAAGGTGCCGAGCTTGGACTGGTAGTCTTCCCGGGCGGCCTGCCGGACCTCATCGAACTCGGTGGAGACGTCCTCCGCGGCGCGCGTCCGGCGCAGGACCTCCAGGACTTCCCCGAAGCGGCCGGCCGACGCCAGCCAGCGCGGGCTTTCCGGCAGCATCAGCATGCCAAGCCACAGCACCACCGCCGGCAGCGTGGCAATGACCAGCATCCACCGCCACACGTGCGAGGCGTCCGGGAAGGCGTTGCCCAGCACGGCGTTGAACGTGAAGGCCAGGAACTGTCCGGTGACAATCATGAGCTCGTTCTGGGTCACGATTCGTCCGCGCTGGGCTGACGGGGACATTTCCGCCAGGTAGACCGGAACGATCACCGACGCGCCGCCGACGGCAAGTCCGAGGAGGGTGCGGGAGGCGACGAGCAGTTCGGTGCTGGGCGAGAGCGAGCAGGCGATGGTGGCCACCGCGAAGATGATCGCGAGCCCCATGATGGTCCGGCGGCGGCCGAAGCGGTCTGAGAGCCGGCCTGCCGAGATGGCGCCGAACGCTGCGCCAAAGAGCAGAGTGGAGGTCACCAGCCCCTCGGTCAGCGGGGTGAGCCCGAGGTCCCGCTGCATGAATGGCAGGGCGCCGTTGATGACGCCGGTGTCATAGCCGAAGAGGAGGCCGCCGAACGTGGAAAAGAGCGCCACGCGCCGCATGAACCTCTTGGGATTCGCGGCGCCGCCGGCAGTCCGGGCCGCGGCTGCCGGGCCCGCAGAATCGGGGGCGGCCGCGGGCGGGGCCGAGCCTGTGAACGTTCTGTCAGGCGCCGTCATAGGCTCGCCTTGGCGACGCGCTGTTTCATGGTCTCCAGCTGGTACCGGGAGACGTCAGCGGCATTGTCGTCCTCGGCGAAGACGCTGGACACCATTACCGTGTCGTCACGGTCCAGGAAGCCGATCTCCTGCAGGCCGCCGAAGAACTCGTCCCAGTTGACGTCGCCGTCGCCGATTTTTAGGTGCTGGTGCACCCGGACGGGGTTTCCGGGCGGGTTGGTGATGTAGCGCAGCCCGTGTGAGGCGTGGTGGTCCATGGTGTCGGCGACGTGGACCAGGCGCAGCTTGTCGCCGGCGGCGCGCATGATCTCCAGCGGTGCGTTCTTCATGTGGAAGCTGTGCGAGGCCACGTAGACCAGGCCCACATTCTTCGAGTTCAGCCCGCGGATCACCCGGATCGCGGCCAGGCCCTCCTCGACGAAGTCGTCCGGGTGCGGATCGATCAGCAGGTCGATCCCCTCCCGCTCGATGATGGGAAGCAGTTCCTCCATGGAGCGGTAGAAGGCCCGCTCGGATTCCTCGGCCTTCTCCGGCCGGCCGCTGAACTCGGTGTTCATGGTGCTCACGCCGAGGTCCACCGTGATCTGGATGGCGCGCTTCCAGTAGCGGACGGCGGCCTCCCGTGCGTCTTCATCCGGCCCCGACCAGCGCAGCACGGGCAGTACCGAGGCGATTTCGATTCCCGCGTCCTTGCAGGCAGCCTTCAGCTGGCCCACGAGCTCGTCGTCGGCCTTCGGATGGTTGTAGAACGGGATGAAATCGGCGTGCGGGGTCAGCTGCATGTACTTGTAGCCGAGGTCGGCCACCACACGCGGGAACTCCAGGAGTCGGTGGCTGTGGTGGAACGGGGTGGGGTCAAGGGCGATTTTCACGTTGAACACTCCATTGTGGATCTGGCGGGCGTGCAGCCGGCCGGCGCTTCTTTCTTTGCAGTAGAAGGCGGCCGGGCGGCAGGGTTCCTAGCGGTAGAGCGCGGGCTTGGCGTTGAGCTTCACGGCGACCTTTTCGCCGTTCTTCTGCGCCTCGACGCCTGCCTCGCAGCACGCGGCCGTGGCGTAGCCGTCCCAGGCGGTGGGGCCGCCGATCTCATCGCGCAGGGCGGCGTCCACCCAGGACTGGATTTCGACGTCGTACGCTGCCCCGAAGCGCTCCTCGAAGCCGGGGGTGACCTCGCCGCCCCAGCGGCCGTTGCTGCGGGTGTACGGGCCTTTGTCCCCGCCGATGCTGACGATGCCGTCCTCGAAGGAGGCCTGGGTGGCCACCTCGTAGCCGAACTTCGCGTTGACGTAGATCTCGACGTCGGCCAGGACGCCGGACTGGGTCTCGATCAGCACGTGCTGCGGGTCGTGCTGCCCGGCCGGCGCGTTCCGCGTGGCCTTGCCGAGGCGGACCTGGACGGACGTGATTTCCTCGCCGGTGAAGTAGCGGATGGCGTCGAATTCGTGCACCACGGAGTCGTTGATCAGCATCTCGTTGGTGAAGCCCGCCGGGGTGGTGGGGTTCCGGTGCTGGTGGTGCAGCATGAGCAGCTCGCCGAGTTCGGAGTCGCGGATGATCTTGCCCAGGGCGGCGTATTCGGCGTCGAAGCGGCGCATGAAACCGACCTGGATGCGCTTGTGGCCCAGCTTCTGCTCTGCCTCGACGATCTTCCAGGAGGACTCGGCATCCGGGGTGAGCGGCTTCTCGCACAGGATCGGGATGTCCTTGGCGATCGCCTTGAGCAGGATGTCCTCGTGCAGGAAACCGGGAGTGGCGATCAGCACGGCGTTGACGTCGCCGTTGTTGAGGGCTTCCTCGGCGTTGGCGAGGGCGACGGCGCCGGGAATGCCTTCGATGGCGGCCTGGGCCCGGGCGAGGTCGACGTCGACGACGGCGGCGACTTCAGCGCCGTGGATGCGGGTGTTAAGCCGCTGGATGTGGTCTGCGCCCATACGGCCGGCGCCGATGACGGCCACGCGGAGGATCTTTGTCATGGTGGTTTCCTTCGGGTTCTAGTTGACGGCCGTGCGGGAGCCGCAGGAGAGCAGGTAATTCCGGGTGCGCTTGGCGATCGGCATCGGGACGTCGAAGGCCACGGGGTACATGTCCTGTTCCACAATGCCAAAGATCGGCCGGTTCAGCGCCTCCACGGCTTCGATGACGGCGCGCAGGTCCGGCAGGCCGTTCGGCGGTTCGGTCATGACGCCGGCCAGGTTGGCGGCGGCCCAGGTCATGTTCTCCGCGTTGACCTTTTCGAGGATGTCCGGGTTGATCTGCTTCAGGTGCAGGTAGCCGATCCGGTCCGGGTAGTTCTTGATCAGGTCGAGACTGGAGGCCCCGCAGTATTCGGCGTGGCCGGTATCCAGGCAGAGGTTGAGGTACTTAGCGTCCGTGGCGGCGAGAAGGGTTTCAATGTCCTTCTGCGCGCCAACGTGGGAATCGGCGTGCGAGTGGAACTGCTGCTTCAGGCCGAAGTCCTCCAGGAGCGTCTTGCCCAGCCGGTTGTGGCCGGCGAAGAGGTCGCTCCAGGCCTTTTCGCTGAGTGTGCCGCTTTCCACGGCTTCCCCGGTGACGTCATCGCGCCACATCGCCGGGATAACCACCATGTGTTCCCCGCCCATCGCGGCGGTGAGTTCCGCGACCTTGCGGGCCGGTTCCCAGGCGCTGTCCCATTGCTCCAGGCCACGGTGGAAGGCGGTGAACACGGTGCCGGCCGAGATCTTGAGGCCGCGCTGTTTCAGCTCTTCGGCCAAGCGCGCAGGGTCGGTGGGGAGGTAGCCGTAGGGGCCCAGTTCGATCCATTTGTAGCCGGATTCGGCGACCTCGTCCAGGAACCGCTCCCACGGGGTCTGCTGGGGGTCATCCGGGAACCAGACACCCCAGGAGTCCGGTGCGGTGCCGATGATCAGCTTGTTCTCAGTCATGTCGATTCCTTCTCATCGATTGCTCCACAGGTGCCGTTTTGGACGCTCAGAACGGCGGTAACGGAGCAGTCGATCGTGGTTGGTCGAGGCGTCAGTTGCGTAGTTAGTTGGAGGGGAAGTTGTAGGAGGCGCCCGAGGCGTGGGTGGGTTCGGGCCACCGGGACGTGACCACCTTGCCGCGGGTGTAGAAGGACACGCCTTCCGGGCCGTAGATGTGCTTGTCGCCGAACAGCGAGGCCTTCCAGCCGCCGAAGGAGTGGTAGGCCACCGGCACGGGCAGCGGCACGTTGATGCCGATCATGCCCACGGTGACGGAGCGCTGGAACTTCCGGGCTGCGGCGCCGGAGGATGTGAAGATCGCGGTGCCGTTGCCGTAGGGGTTGGCGTTGATCAGGGCGATGCCGGCGTCGAGGTCCTCCACCCGGACCACCACGAGGACGGGTCCGAAGATTTCCTCGGTGTAGGCGGTCATTTCGGTCTTGACGTGGTCCAGGACGGTCGGGCCGACCCAGAAGCCGTCCTCGTGGCCGGGGACCACGAGGTCGCGGCCGTCCACCACCATGGCCGCGCCCGCGCTTTCGGCTTCGGTGACGATCTTCACGATCCGTTCCTTGGACGCCGGGGTGATGACGGGTCCCATGTCGGCGTCCGGTTCCGTGCCGTTCTTGACCTTGACGGCCAGGGCGCGCTCTTCGACCTTCTTGACCAGCAGGTCTGCGGCCTCACCGACGGCGACGGCGACGGAGATGGCCATGCACCGCTCGCCGGCGGAGCCGAAGGCGGCGGCGGCGAGGTGGTCGGCGGCGTTGTCGAGATCGGCGTCGGGCAGGATGATCGCGTGGTTCTTCGCGCCGCCGAGGGCCTGGACGCGCTTGCCGTGGGCGGTGGCGGTCTCGTGCACGTAGCGGGCGATCGGGGTGGAGCCGACGAAGGAGATGCCGTCCACGTCGGGGTGGGTCAGGAGGCCGTCGACCGTTTCCTTGTCGCCGTGCAGGACCTGGAACACGCCGTCGGGCAGGCCCGCGTCCTTCCACAGCTTGGCGAGCAGCATGGAGGCGGAGGGGTCGCGCTCTGAGGGCTTGAGGATGAAGGCGTTGCCGGTGGCGATCGCCATCGGGGCCATCCACAGCGGCACCATGACGGGGAAGTTGAACGGGGTGATGCCGGCGACGACGCCGAGCGGCTCGCGGAAGGAGAAGACGTCGATCCCGGTGGAGACCTGGTCCGAGTAGTCACCCTTGAGCAGCTGCGGGATGCCGCAGGCGAACTCGATGACCTCCAGGCCGCGGCCGATCTCGCCCTTGGCGTCGGAGAGGACCTTGCCGTGCTCGGCCGTGATCAGCTTGGCGAGCTCGTCCACGTGGGCCGCGACGAGTTCGCGGAACTTGAACAGCACGGCGGTGCGCTTGGCCAGGGAGATGTCGCCCCAGGAATCGGCGGCGGCGCGGGCAGCGGCAACGGTGGCATCCAGGTCGGCCCGGTTGGCCAGCCGCAGCTCCGCCGAGACGGCGCCGGTGGCGGGGTTGTAGACGGGCTGGGTGCGGGTGCCGACGCCTGCGGTTTCGGCGCCGTTGATGAAGTGGTGGATGGTTTTGGTGCTCTGGGTCTGGGTGGTCTGGTCAGTGGTGGTAGTCATGAGACTCTTCCTTGAGTGATTGAAGTTCGAAGGGGGATCAGCCGAGCAGCTTGCGCTGGCGGCCCTTGTGGTCGGTGTAGGTCTGGAAGGCCTGTTTCGTCGAGTCGAGCTCGGAGACCTGGGAGACTGGGACGTCCCACCACGACTCGGAGCTGGGGGCGTCCAGCAGCGGGTCGGATTCGACGTGGATGACGATCGGTCCGCCGCGTTCAGGGGCGGCCTTGGCGTCGCGGATGGCCTGCTCGAGTTCCGCGATGACCTTCTCCCCCGGTTCGATCCGGATCACCTTCACGCCGAGGCTTTCGGCGTTCAGGGCCAGGTCCACCGGGAGCCGGTCGCCGTCGTCGAAGCTGTGGTGCTCCTCGTCCAGGGCCCGGTACTGGGTGCCGAACCGCTGGGAGCCGAGGGACTCGGAGAGCGAGCCGATCGAGGCGTAGCCGTGGTTCTGGATCAGGACCACGATCAGCTTGATCCGCTCGGCGACGGCGGTGACGAGTTCGGTGTGCATCATCAGGTAGGAGCCGTCCCCCACCATGACCACAACGTCGCGCTGCGCGCCGCCCTTCGCGGCTTCGGCGAGGGCCGCGCGCTTGACGCCGAGGCCGCCCGGGATCTCGTAGCCCATGCAGGAGTAGGCGTATTCGACGTGGTAGCCGAACGGGTCCCGGACGCGCCACATCTTGTGCAGGTCCCCGGGGAGCGAGCCAGCGGCGCAGATGACGACGTCCTGGGCGTCCATGGCGCGGTTGGTGGCGCCGATGATCTCGTTCTGGGCCGGCAGCGGCGTGAAACGGGTGTCGAAGGCCTCGTCCACCGTGGCGTCCCAGCGCTTCTTCTCGTTGGCGATCTGCTGTTCGAGGTCCGCGCCGATCCGGTAGCCGCCGAGGGCCTGGTTCAGCTTCACGAGGGCCTTGCGGGCGTCCGCGACGATCGGCAGCGAGGTGCCGTGCTTGTAGGCGTCGATCGCGGCCACGTTGATGTTGATGAACTTCACGTCCGGGTTCTGGAAGGCCGTGCGGGACGCGGTGGTGAAGTCCTCGTAGCGGGTGCCGATGCCGATGATGAGGTCCGCTTCGGCTGCAATGGCGTTCGCCGCCGTCGTGCCGGTGGAGCCGATGGCGCCGAGGGAGAACTTGTGGTCCCAGGGCAGGACGCCGACGCCGGCCTGGGTGTTGCCCACCGGGATGCCGGTCAGCTCGGCGAACTTCGCGAGTTCGTCGTTGGCGTAGGCGTAGAGCACGCCGCCGCCGGCGATGATCAGCGGGCGCTTGGCTGCGCGGATGGCCTCGGCGGCGCGGCGGATGTCCTCGTCGTCGGCGTCCGGGCGGCGGATCCGCCATTCGCGCTCGGCAAGGAACTCCTCGGGCACGTCGAAGGCCTCGGCCTGGACGTCCTGCGGCAGCGAGATCGTGACCGCGCCGGTCTCGGCCGGGTCGGTGAGGACGCGAAGGCCGTGGTGGAAGGCGGAGAACAGCTGCTCGGGCCGGGAGACACGGTCAAAGAACTTCGACAGCGGCCGGAAGGCGTCATTGACGGTGATGTCGTAGGCGTAAGGCTGTTCGAGCTGCTGCAGCACGGGGTCGGCGGCGCGGGTGGCGAACGTGTCACTCGGCAGCAGCAGGACCGGCAGCCGGTTGGTCGTTGCCAGCGCTGCGCCCGTGAGCAGGTTCGAGGAACCCGGGCCGATCGAGGTGCTGATCGCGAAGGTCTGGCGGCGCCGGGTGTGGCGGGCGAAGCCGACGGCCTGGTGGGACTGGGCCTGCTCGTTGCGGCCCTGGTAGTACGGCATGATGGCCGGATCGAGCTGCTGGTACTGCTTGAGCGCCTGGCCGACGCCGGCAACGTTGCCGTGGCCAAAAATGCCGAACGTGCCCGGAATCAGGCGTTCCCGGAAGTCCTGGCCGCCGACCGAATCGACGGTGTACTGCTTGGACAGGTATTCGACGACGGCCTGGGCGACCGTCATTCTGCGTGTTCCTGATGCAGTGCTGATTCCCATGGGAAGTTACTCCGATACTTCTTCGGTGCGGGTGGACTCGGTGCGGCCTGACGCGGTGCGGGTGGACCTAGTGTGGCTGGATTCGGTGCCGCTGGATTCGGTGTGGTGCAGCAGCGAGGCAGCGGTTGCCACGGCTCCGGCGACGTCGCCGTCCTGCGGGTAGAGCAAGGTCCGGCCGACGGTAAGGCCTTGGACGCCGGGCAAGGCGAGGGCTGCCTGCCAGCTGGAGAACACGTCGTCCTGGCTGCCCTCCGGGTCTCCGCCAAGGAGCACGGTGGGCATAGTGGTAGACGCCATGACGCGTTCCATCTCGGCCACCACGGGGAGCTTCATCCAGGTGTAGGCGCTGGTCGCGCCTAGGCCTTCGGCGATGGCGACCGATTTGATGACGGCGTTAGTGGAGAGGTCGTTGCGGACCTTTCCGTTTTCGCGGACGGAGAGGAACGGTTCGACCATGGCGATCAGCTTGCGTTCGGCGAGGGAGTCGATGGCCCTCGCCGTCGCTTCCAGGGTGGCCACCGTGTCCGGATCACCGAGGCAGATGCGGGTGAGCATCTTGCCGCCGTCGGCGCCCAGGGCCTCGAGCGCGGCCGCCGTGTGGCCGGTAAAGCGGTCATCGAATTCGTTCACCAGTCCGGCAAGCCCGCCACGGTTCATCGAGCCGAACAGCAGCTTGCCCTCGAGCGCGCCGAGCAGGAGCAGATCGTCCATGATGTCCGGCGAGGCCAGAACACCATCCACATCCGGGTTGGCCAGGGCGATCTGCAGACGGTCCAGGAGCTGGCGGCGGTCGGCCATGGCCACGGGGTCGCTGCCAACCGCGAGTGCTCCGCGGGCGGGGTGGTCGGCGGCGACGATGAAGTTCTGCCTGTGGGCTCTGACGCCGGGGTGGCGGCGCCGTGCCTTGGCGGCACGGGCAATCGCCTCCGGGTCTTCGAGCCGGATGATGCTCAGGTGCTCGTACCGGCGCGGATCATCGCTCACCGCGAGGGTGGCGGCGGCTGGATTGACACTCACAGTGCTGCTCCTTCGGTGGCGTAGGTGCCCGGCACCAGGCGGCCGCGCTCGGCGAGCAGTCCGGTGACTTCCTCCGGCGTCGGCATCGCGTCGGCGCAGGACAGACGGGAGGCGACAAGGGCGCCGGCGGCGTTGGCGAAGTCGAGGACCTGGGCCAGCGGCCAGCCGGAGAGGAGCCCATGGCAGAAGGCGCCGCCGAAGGAATCGCCGGCACCGAGTCCGTTGACGGTTTCCACCGGCACCGGGGCGGAGACCACTCGCTCAGTGCGGGTCTTGGCCATGACCCCCTCGGGGCCCAGCTTCACAACGGCGATTTCGACGCCGGCCGCCAGCAGCCGGTCCGCCTGTTCGTCCGGAGTGCCCTCGCCGACGGCGACGGCGCATTCCTTGTCGTTGCCGATCGCCACGGTAACGTGCGGCAGGATCTTGGCGACCTGCTCCCGGGCTTCCTCCTCGGAAGCCCAGAACATTGGCCGGTAGTCGAGGTCCAGGATCGTGAACTGGCCGGGCTTCAGCTTGGTGCGGGGCCGCGCCTCGTGGGCCGTGAGGTGGGCGGTACGGCTGGGCTCCTGGCAGAGGCCGGTGACGGTGGACCAGAAGATTCCGGCGTCCTTGATGGCGACCAGGTCCAGCTCCTCGGCCTTGATCTGAAGGTCCGGTGCCGTGGGGAAGCGTCCGTAGAAGTAGAGGGGGAAGTCTTCCGGCGGTTTGATTGCGCAGAACGTGACCGCGGTGGGCCATTCCTTGACCGCCGTGACGAAGGAGTCGTCCACGTTGAACTTGTGCAGTTCCCGGTGCAGGTATTTGCCGAAGGCGTCGTCGCCGGTGCGGGTGATGACGGCGGTGCGCCGGCCGTGGCGGGCAGCGGCGACCGCTACGTTGGACGGGGATCCGCCAAGGTACTTTCCGAAGGACGTGACATCCTCCAGATCCACCCCGATGTCGTTCGGGTAGATATCAACACTGATTCGCCCGATCGTGAGCAGTTCGTGGGTCACGGTGATCGTGGACCTTTCTGGTGTGAACTCGGTACCTTTGCGCAGCCTGAGCTTCGGTGCTTAGGGGCCGGCGTGAGCCGGGCCACAACCACTACTTTGCCCTAGAATCCATGTACTGTCAAAGGTTTGTACTGACATATTTACAACATGACACGGAGGGCTCGATTGGCCCCGTCGCGCGGGTGTCGTGACGGCGCGAGAAGCGCTGCTGCGGCTACTTGCCAGGGGTCCCAAGCTCGCCGGTGACATACTGGGCCTGCCCAAAGCCAAACGACCAGTCCCCCGCGGTGTTCTCGACATATCCGATGAAAACGTCCTCGCCGGCGACCCCCGCAGCGGCCAGCCGGTCCGCAATGGCGGCAAACAGGGACTGCTTGGTTGGCTGGCTGCGCCCGGCCTGGGTAAAGATCTGGATCATCACCACATCCGGCGTCCGCTCGAAGCCGAGTCCGGCATCCTGCGCGACAATCTGCCCGGCGGGATGTTCCGTCAGCACGTGGAAATAGTCCCGCTCCGGAATGCCAAATTCGGCCACGATCGCGGCATGGATTCCCTGACTGAGGCCGCGGAGCTGCTCCGCGCTGCGGCCCTGGTTGACATCGATTCGCACGAGAGGCACTCGCATCTCCTTCGCTAGTTTGTCCTGACATACTAACAAACTTCCGGAAGCGATCGCAAGGATTTTTCATCCGATGGGGGTCTTGCGCGGACTATAGCTCCGGCGTAACGTTAACAACCTAAGGGTTGATCAACGAGATAGTTGATTACACCCGATTGATTGCCACCCGGTTGGGCAGAGATCCTGCTGGGCGGAGAACATGGGACCAGGAGGTGGGACACCGAGTGGAAACACGCGACGACGGCGAGCTCGACGCGGCCTTCCTGGCCCTCGCCGATCCGGTCCGCCGCCGCATCATTGCCCGGCTCAGCCGGGGTCCGGCCACCGTCAACGAACTGGCGGAGCCCTTCGCGATCACCAAGCAGGCGGTCTCGAAACACATCCAGGTCCTCGAGCAGGCGCAGCTAGTCACGCGCACCCGTGACGCCCAGCGCCGGCCCGTGCACCTGAACCCCGCACGGCTGGAGGCGCTCACCGCCTGGATCGACCAGTACCGGCTGGTCCGCGAGGGGCAATTCCGCAGCCTTGACGCCGTGCTCGAAAACCGCGCCGCCCGTGGCGGCACACAGACAAAGGACGCATCATGAGCAACGCACTGACACTGACAGTCGCCGAGGGTCTGCCCTTCATCGATTACGAGCGGGAATTCGAGTTTCCCGTGTCCGAGGTCTTCCGGGCGCACAAGGACCCGGAGCTCATCGCCCAGTGGCTCGGGCCGCGGCGGTTGACCATGACCATTGACCACTACGACTTCAGGACCGGCGGCAGCTACCGCTACACCCACCTCGACCCGGACGGCACCTCGTACGGCTTCAACGGCGTGTTCCACACCGTCCGCGAGAACGACTTCGCCATCCAGACCTTCGAGTTCGACGGCTACCCCGACGTGGTGAGCATTGAGTACCTCACCTTCGAGGACCTCGGCAATGGACGGAGCCGGATCCGTGGCCATTCCGTCTACCCCACACAGGAAGCACGCGACGGCATGGCGCAGTCCGGCATGGAGGGCGGCATGACGGAAGGCTACGAGCGGCTGGATGAGCTGCTCAGCGGCGCGAAGGTCTAGGGCACACCGGACCGGACTCAAAGACTCAAAAAGTGCGACGGCGGCAGGCCGCCTGCCGCCGTCGTACTTAACGAAGCACGCTTTAACGAAGCAACGCGGGGTCACTCCGCATCCGTCCCACCGAGTGGAATGGAGGCAAGTGACCCCGCGTTGCTGTGATGCTGTTTTGCTGCGGACCTAGAGGGTCGCGAAGACCTCGCGCAGGAGCTTGGCGGTCTCGGACGGCGTCTTGCCGACCTTGACGCCGGCAGCCTCGAGGGCTTCCTTCTTGGCCTGGGCGGTGCCCGCGGAACCCGAGACGATGGCGCCTGCGTGGCCCATGGTCTTGCCTTCCGGGGCGGTGAAGCCGGCCACGTAGCCAACAACCGGCTTCGTGACGTGCGCCTTGATGTAGTCGGCGGCACGCTCTTCGGCGTCGCCACCGATTTCGCCGATCATGACGATCGCCTTGGTCTCCGGGTCAGCCTCGAAGGCCTCGAGGGCATCGATGTGGGTGGTGCCGATGACCGGGTCGCCGCCGATGCCGATGGCGGTGGAGAAGCCGAGGTCGCGCAGTTCGTACATCATCTGGTAAGTCAAGGTGCCCGACTTGGAGACGAGGCCGATGGGGCCCTTGCCCGTGATGTTCGCCGGGGTGATGCCGACGAGGGCCTCACCCGGGGTGATGATGCCGGGGCAGTTCGGTCCGATGATGCGGGTGACCTGCTTGCCGTTGGCGTCGACCTTGGACTGGGCCAGTGCCCAGAACTCGGCGGAGTCCTGGACCGGCACGCCTTCGGTGATGACCACGACGAGGCCGATGCCGGCCTCGATGGCTTCCACGACGGCGTCCTTGGTGAATGCCGGCGGCACGAAGACGATGGAAACGTCAGCGCCGGTTTCCGCCATGGCTTCCTTGACCGTGCCGAAAACGGTGATCTCGGTGTCGCCGTGCAGGACCGTGGTGCCGGCCTTACGGGCATTGACGCCGCCAACAACGTTGGTGCCGGCCTTGAGCATCAGGGCGGTGTGCTTGGTGCCTTCGCCGCCGGTGATGCCCTGGACGATGACCTTGGAGTCCTTGTTCAGATAAATAGACATAGTCGAGTCCCTCTACTTCGCTGCGTTGGCGAGCTCGGCAGCCTTGTCGGCGCCCTCGTCCATGGTGGCGGCCAGAGTAACCAGCGGGTGGTTGGCCTCGGCCAGGATGCGGCGGCCTTCCTCAACGTTGTTGCCGTCGAGGCGGACTACCAGCGGCTTGTTCGCGGAGTGGCCCAGCTCGGCCAGTGCACCGACGATGCCCTTGGCGACGGCGTCACAGGCGGTGATGCCGCCGAAGACGTTGACGAAGACGGACTTGACCTGCGGGTCGCCCAGGATGACGTCGAGGCCTGCTGCCATGACCTCGGCAGAAGCTCCACCGCCGATGTCCAGGAAGTTGGCGGGCTTGACGTTGCCGTGGTTCTCGCCGGCATAAGCAACGACGTCGAGGGTGGACATGACCAGGCCGGCACCGTTACCGATGATGCCGACTTCGCCGTCCAGCTTGACGTAGTTGAGGTCCTGCGCCTTGGCCTTGGCCTCGAGGGGGTCAGCAGCGTCCTTGTCTTCAAGGTGAGCGTGCTTGGGGTGACGGAAGTCGGCGTTCTCATCGAGGGAGACCTTGCCGTCGAGGGCAACGATGTCGCCCGCGCCGGTCAGGACCAGCGGGTTGACCTCCACCAGGGTGGCGTCTTCCTTCTTGAAAACGTCCCAGAGCTTCAGGATTACGCTGGCGACCTTGCCGCGCAGTTCCTCGGCGAAGCCCGCAGCGGCGACGATTTCGTCGGCCTTGGCCTGGTCGATGCCTACGGCCGGGTCGATCGCGATCTTGGCAAGGGCCTCGGGGCGCTCAACGGCGAGCTGCTCGATTTCCATGCCGCCTTCAACCGAGCACATGGCCAGGTAGTTGCGGTTGGCCCGATCCAGAAGAACGGAGAAGTAGTATTCCTCGGCGATGTCTGCGCCCTGGGCGATCATCACCCGGTGGACGGTGTGGCCCTTGATGTCCATCCCGAGGATGTTGGTGGAGTGTTCAAACGCTTCGTCAGCGGTCTTCGCGACCTTGACGCCGCCGGCCTTGCCGCGGCCTCCGGCCTTGACCTGCGCCTTTACGACAGTTACGCCGCCGATTTTCTCGGCAGCTGCCTTTGCTTCTTCAGGGGTGTGCGCCACGATGCCAGCAAGCACGGGTACACCGTGCGCCTCGAACATATCGCGCGCCTGATATTCAAACAGGTCCACGGTTTAGTGTCCTTCTACGTCGAAGTAGTTTCTGTACAGCCGGACCCCACGTACTCGCGGTTACCGGGCTGCGGAATAAACGCACCCTGCGACAAGCTTGGAAACGAGCCACACGGCGCAATGCTCCTCTGGGAACTCTAGTCCTTCGATCGGACCAGCCCGTTCCAGAGTACCGGTTATGTGAGTAAGGACACTATTCTATGGAGCGTAGAAAAACCGCTAGATTACGGGGTTTTTGGGGTGTCCGACGGCGTGGAGGAGGCCTGCGCGGCCGTGGCAGATGCGCTTTCGTAATGTACGCGGAAGCAGGCGGCGCCGGCAGCGTGGCGTGCCAGCGCGGACCCGTCTCCCGGGTCCGCTCCCTCCGCTATGCGGCGAGCTGCGCTGCCAGCTAGGCGTCCAGCTTGGTCAGCGGCGCGTAGCGCAGCAGCAGCCGCTTCTCGCCGACGTCGAACTTCACCTTGGCCACCGTTTTGTCCCCGGCGCCCTCCACCGCCAGGACAGTGCCGTTGCCGAAGGCCGTGTGGTTGACCTTGTCCCCCACGCTGACGGCGACGACTTCCTTCTGCGGCTGGACCCTGTTCTTGGCCACCGCGGCGGGTACCTCGGCGTTGAAGCCCGCGGACGGGCCGGCACCGGCGCCGCGGGCGGTCCCGGCACCCCAGAACGATCCGCCGTACCGGCTGGAGCCGATCCCGGCACCGCTCCCCCAGCCCCCGCTCTGGCGACTGGCGCCTTCCCGCTTCCATTCGACGAGCTCGGCCGGGATCTCCTCGATGAACTGGCTCGCCGGGTTGTACTGGCTCTGGCCCCACATGCTGCGCACCTCAGAGCGGGTCAGGTACAGCCGCTTCCGGGCCCGGGTCAGGCCCACATAAGCCAGCCGGCGCTCCTCGGCCAGTTCCTTGGGATCCGTGGCCGAGCGCTGGTGCGGGAATAGCCCGTGCTCCATGCCGGTGAGGAACACGACCGGGAATTCCAGGCCCTTGGCGGTGTGCAGGGTCATCAGGGTGACCACGCCGAGCCGCTTGGCTTCGGCGACGGCGGCCGCCAGGTCTTCAGCGTCACCGCCAGGCGCGTCCGGGATCTGGTCGGCGTCGGCCACGAGGGAGACCTGCTCCAGGAAGGCCCCGAGCGAGCCTTCGGGGTTATCGCGCTCGTATTCCCGGACGACCGCAACCAACTCGGCGAGGTTCTCCACCCGCGATTCGTCCTGCGGGTCCGTGCTGGAACGCAGCCCGGCGAGGTAGCCGGTCTGTTCCAGTACGGCTTCCAGTGCCGCGGCCGCGCCGGAACCGGAGGCCACCTCGGCGAGGTCATCGAGGAGTTTCACGAAGCCCAGCACGGCGTTGACCGAACGGGTCGCCATGCCGGGGGCCTCGTCGGCGCGCCGCGCGGCGGCCATGAAGGAGATCCGGTCCCGCTGCGCGAGGGAGGCCACGGCCCCTTCGGCACGGTCACCGATCCCGCGCTTGGGTTCGTTGAGGATGCGGCGGAGGTTGACGTCGTCGTCCGGGTTGACCAGAACCCGGAGGTAGGCGAGGGCGTCCTTGATCTCCTTGCGCTCGTAGAAGCGGGTGCCGCCGACCACCTTGTACGGCAGGCCCACCCGGACCAGGACGTCCTCGATCGAGCGGGACTGGGCGTTGGTGCGGTAGAAAATGGCGACGTCGCCGGGGCGCAGGTTGCCCTCGTCCTGGAGCCGGTCGATTTCCTTCGCGATGAACTGGGCCTCGTCGTGTTCGTTCTCGCCGACGTAGCCGACGATCTTTTCGCCGTCGCCCTCGGCCGTCCAGAGCCGCTTCTCCGGCCGGTTGGGGTTGCGGGAGATCACCGAGTTGGCGGCGCTGAGGATGGTCTGGGTGGAGCGGTAGTTCTGTTCGAGCTTGATGGTGCGGGCGTCCGGGTAGTCCTTCTCGAACTCCACAATGTTGCGGATGTCCGCGCCGCGGAAGGCGTAGATGGACTGGTCTGAATCGCCGACGACGGTGAGCTCGGCGGCGTCGGGGCCCTCGCCGACGATCTCGCGCACCAGGGCGTACTGGGCGTGGTTGGTGTCCTGGTATTCGTCCACGAGGACGTGCCGGAAGCGGCGCCGGTAGGAGTCGGCGAGCGCAGGGAAGGCCCGGAACATGTAGACGGTCTCGGCGATCAGGTCATCGAAGTCCATCGCGTTGGCCTGGCGCAGCCGCTGGGTGTAGCCCTTGAAGACCTCTGCGACGGCCTGCTCGAAAGGATCGTTGTAGTTGGCGCTGGAGGAATAGCTGTCGGCGTCGATCAGCTCGTTCTTGAGCGCGGAAATCTTGTGCTGGATGGCCTTGGGCGCGAAGCGCTTGGGGTCAAGGTCCAGATTCTTGGCGACCAGGGTGATCAGGCGCAGCGAGTCCGCGGAGTCGTAGATCGAGAAGTTGGAGTTCAGCCCGACATTCTTGGCCTCGCGGCGCAGGATCCGGACGCAGGAGGAGTGGAAGGTGGAGATCCACATGGTCTTGGCCCGGCCGCCGACCAGTGCCTCGATCCGTTCCCGCATTTCGGCCGCGGCCTTGTTGGTGAACGTGATGGCCAGGATCTCGCCGTGGTGCGCCCGACGGGTGGCGATAAGGTAGGCGATCCGGTTACTGAGCACGCGGGTCTTGCCCGAGCCCGCACCGGCCACAATCAGCAGGGCACTGCCGGCATGCTTGACCGCTTCTTCCTGCTGGGGGTTCAGCCCCTCCAGGAGTTCGCCGGCGCTCGGGAGCCGCGGACGGTCCCCCTCGTGGCCGCCCTCGTGGCGATCGCTGTCCGGGCGGTTGCCGCCGCTGTTTGGGCCCCAGCCGGGAGCGGAGCCCACCGCGGCCGCGCCTGTTCCGAGGGATGATTTTGTGGCTGCCGCCGTTCTGGAGGCAGTTTGGAAGGGTCCGTCGGCGTAAGGGTCAAACAACATATCCATGGTGTTAACAAGTCTAGGCGGTGCCACTGACGGCCGCGTCCGCCCCTCGGGACATGCCCTCCCTTGCCCGCGCCCAGTGGACATAATCCCCTTATGCCCAGTCCTAGCCGCGAAGAATGAGCATGTCCCACCGAGACTTCCCTGGGGAATGAGCATGTCCCACGGACACTGCACGGCGGAACGAGCATGCCCTCCCTTACCCGCGCTCAGTGGACATAATCCCCTTATGCCCAGTCCTGGCCGCGAAGAATGAGCATGTCCCACGGAGACTTCGCTGGGGAGTGAGCATGCCCTCCCTTGCCCGCGCCCAGTGGACATAATCCCCCTATTCCCAGCCCTAGCCGCGAAGAATGAGCATGTCCCACGGAGACTTCACTGGGGAATGAGCATGTCCCCCGGAGACTGTGCGGCGGAACCACCATGTCCTCCCTTGCCCGCGCCCGGTGGACATAAGCCCCTCATGCCCAACCCTGGCAGCGAAGAATGAGCATGTCCCACGGAGACTGTGCGGCGGAACGAGCATGCCCCACGGAGACTGTGCGGCGGAACGAGCATGCCCTCCCGTACCCGCGCCCAGTGGACATAAT
Source organism: Arthrobacter sp. ES3-54 (assembly GCF_029504395.1). GTDB lineage: Bacteria > Actinomycetota > Actinomycetes > Actinomycetales > Micrococcaceae > Arthrobacter. The sequence continues at coordinate 51,200 of NZ_JAQFIF010000013.1, read as the reverse complement.
CCCCGTATGCCCGGCCCTGGCAGCGAAGAATGAGCATGTCCCAAGGAGATGGCAGCGAAGAATGAGCATGCCCTCCGGCCACGTCCAGCGGGCGGGAAGCCTAGCCGACGGCGCCGGAAGTGAGCGCGGCACGCAACTGCCGCACCGCCGTCGTGCCTCCCGCGATGAACCAGTTGAGTCCGTTAACGCGCACGACGTCGGTGGCGCCGCCGGCCGCCTCTACGATCGCCTTGCCGGGCAGCCAGTCCCACTCAGGGCAACTGTGTTGGAACCAGCAGCCGAGCTCCCCGTCCGCCACCCGGCCGAGGTCGCAGGAGCCGGACCCGAACATGCGAAGCGAGGCTGCCGACGTCGCTGCTGCGTGCCAGGGCATGGCACACATTGGATCGGCTAGCCAGGTCGGGTGGATGTATGTTGCCGCGCCGAGTTCAGACAGTGGCGTGTCAGAACGCACCGCGCCTCCGGATGCGCCGGGGAGGAACGAGACCAGTTTTTCGCCGTTGAGCGTTGCTGCCCGGGACGTCCCACCGAGCCAGAGTTTGTCCTCCTCCGGCTGGAAGATGGCACCGAGCCCTGCACCGGAGGAATCCTTCAGGGCAATGGCCGAGCACCAGTATGTGGATCCATGCAGGAAGTTGAAAGTCCCGTCGACGGGATCAATGACCCAGGTCCGGCCGCTGCTGCCCGCCACGGAGGCGCCCTCTTCGCCCAGGACGGAATCATCGGGCCGGCAGCGCCGAAGTTGTTCGAGCACATAGGACTCGGCGGCGTGGTCGGCCGCCGTGACCACGTCCGAGACCGACGTCTTCTGCCTGCCCTCAAGCCCCGCCTGCCGCATCAACAGCGCCAGCGTGCCGGCCTCACGGACCAGGGCCTCGGCCAGTTGGTAGTCGTCCAGCGACGGGTCGAGATCTGCGGTGCTATGCCGGCCAAGCCGGTGTTTTCCTAGTTCGGTCACGCGTCCCAGACTATCGGCGCCCGCTGGCAGTGAACAGCCGTGCACGAAGGCGGTGCAGGGCGGCCGTCAGAGAGTTTGTGCACGAAGGCGGTGCAGGGCGGCCGTCAGAGAGTTTGTGCACGAAGGCGGTGCAGGGCGGCCGGCAGAGAGTTTGTGTAGGGCGGCCGTGCAGGACGGGCGATAATGGAGCCATGGCCAAGACACCCGCGCAGCGGATCAAAAAGCACGGCGCTAACGCGGCGGTCCCCCAGCACCATCTCCCCCCAGTGATCAATCCGAGCACCAACCGGACACCGCAGAAGGCACAGAGCAACAGCAATCTGATTGTGATCGCCGGCGTCGTGGCCAGCCTGTTCCTGTTCTGGTACCTGCACCTCCTCACCCTCAACCAGCTCACACAATTGTCGGGCGGGCAGCCAATGCCGGACTCGTTGGTCGGCGGTTTTGACCAGGGGTTCGTGGAGCAGTTGCGCTCGGCCATGGACGCCGACGCCCGGGGCCAGCTGAACTACGTCCACAAGACGGCCGGCATGCTCTTCCCGTTGATCTTTGGCTTCACCTGGCTGCTGCTCATCGGAACCAACGTGGCCAAGAAATCCCTGCGCTGGGCGCTGTGGTCGCTGCCGCTGCTCTTCGCGGCGGTCAGGCTGTGGGGCAACACCGTGATCGATGCAATGATGTCCGCCGGCACCCTCGATGGCGGCCAGGTCGCGCTGGCGTCCATGCTCACCGTGGCCGGCTGGGCACTCCTGGCACTGAGCCTCGTCGCCGGCGGCGCGGCCGTATTCCTTGGTCGCAAGGCCGCCGCTGATTCTCCCACCGTGGGACATGTCCAGCCTTAGTCGCGACCACTGGACTCTTCCCTCGCACTCCGCCTCAAGCGCGGGACATGTCCAGCCTTAGTCGCGGCCGCTGGACTCTTCCCTCGCACTCCGCCTCGGGCGCAGGACATGTCCAGCCTTAGTCGCGGCCGCTGGACTCTTCCCTCGCACTCGGCCTCAAGGGCGGGACATGTCCAGTGTTAAGCCCGGTCCGGGGACATCTTGCCGTTATGTCCAGTCCTCACCGCCAGAGGAGGGCATGTCCACACCAGCCCTCAGACTGGGCAGGTCCACCCACCCGTGCGAGGGGCATATCGAGTCCTCACCGCAAAGGAGGGCATGTCCACGTCAGCGCCCAGACTGGGCACGTCCACCCACCCGTGCGAGGTGCATGTGCAGTCCTTAACGCCAGCAGAGGGCGTGTCCACGTCAGCGGACGTTCAGGCCATGTCCGCGATGAGTTCAAGGGCCTGCTCCGCACGCTGCGGGGCGCCTGCCTTTTCGAAGTGGTCGGCGGCCTCCAGCAGATATTTCCGGGCTTCGGCCCGGTGTCCCAAGGCGGCGTGGGACCGGCCCAGCAACAGATATGCCTCGCCCAGTATTTGCGGCGACGTCTTTTCGGGGACCGGGAAAATGTCATCAAGAGTATCGACCGCCGATTTCTGATCCCCAGCCAGGAAATTCCAGTGGCCGCGGTTCAGCTTGAGCAATATGTGATCCTCATCGGTGCCGCCAATGACATCTGTGGCCAGTTCTGCGCGTTCAATGCAACGCAGGGTGTCTGCGTCCGCAACATCGGCGGCGAGCCGCATGGCCGCGGAAGCCTTATTGAATTTCGCCCAGACAGTGAGGTTCCGGGCGGGTGAAAAGGTAGCGGCGGCGAGCTCGTGATAGTGCAGCCCCTCGGCTACCTTGCTGCAAAGAAAGGCGACATTTCCGATGACCCAGTACGCCTTGCCTACTAATTGATCATCGACTTCACCCGAAATGACGTCCGCCATTATGAGGCTTTCGGACCACGCTTCGTCGAGTCTCCCGCTGTCGGCGAGAGCCGCGATGAGCGCCTGCCGGGCTTTGACTGCTATCTCGACGTCGTCTTCGCCGTTCATGAGGTCGGCTGCAACCTTGGCCTCATCGGCCGCCTGTTCGAGCAGCCCCAGGCCCTGGCGGCTCTGAGCCAGCAGGATGTGCACCTGCGCCTGAAGCTGCAGGTTCCCGTCCCGGGGTTGAGCGACCAGCGCCGCCGCAACCTCCGCGCAGGCTTCGAAGTCCCCGGCGGCAAGGAGACTCTCGGCCCGGAACAACGTCATGTGCCACCACGAGGACGAATCACCTTCGGCACTGGCAATGTCCGCGGCGACCTGTGCGGCGTTCGCGGCCTCGCGGAAGTCGTGACTGGACCGGTGTTCGCGCGCCTGCAGCTCTGCAGCGGCGTACGAGGGTGAAACGGAGCTTTGTTGCATGTCTCAATTATCCGTTGCCGCGGGAGCGGAAACGAACAAACCGCGCAAGCAAGACCTGCGCAATATTGACTCAGGACTTCCGCAGCTTCGCGCGAATAACACGAAACCGTTCATTGCGGAACGAATCGTTACACAACGGCGTGTCGTTTGGCCCTATACTAAATCTGCACCATAAGTCACATGAGTCACATCAGCCTCTTACGTATCAGGAGTCCTAATGAAGAAGACCCTTGCAACACTCCTCGTCGCCGGTGCGCTGGCGGTCGCAGGAATGTCCGCCTCCGCAGCCATTTCTGCTGCAGCTGGCACTTCCAGCCAGAGCTCAGTCGTAGCCGTCGGCTGGTGGCCGGACTCCATCAAGAAGTAGCGGAGACTGCTTTGACAGGCGGCGGGTGCAGGAAATGATTCCGGCATCCGCCGCCGCTTTTTAACTTCCGAAAATATACATCAAGACCTTGCACTAAGAACCGAATTTACCCCGGCCAATCAACACCATAATCTCCGCTGCCGGGGCCGGCCGGCCGAAATAGTAGCCCTGGCCACTGCCGCAGCCCATCTCCCGGAGAACGTCGGCCTGCTCCGCCGTCTCGATGCCCTCGGCCAGCGCCTTGAGTCCGCAGGCGTGGATCAGATGCAGCACCGCGGCCACGAAGTCCCGCTGCTCCTCGTCGTCGCCCAAGCCGCTGATCAGGCTCCGGTCGATCTTGACCACGTTCACGGGCAGCTTGCGCAGGTAGCTGATGGAGGAGTAGCCGGTCCCGAAGTCATCGATCTCGAGCTGCACACCGAGGCGCCGCAGGCCGTTGAGCGAATACTGGTCCACGTCCCCGCCGTTGACCGCCATCGACTCCGTGAGTTCCACGATCAGGTTTGATGCATCCACGCCAGTCTCCCTGAGGATGTCGCGCACATGTTCGATCAGTTCGAGATTCTGAAGTTCGGTGGTGGAAATGTTGACGCGGACGTTGAACGTGCTGTCCACCTGCTGTTCCTGCTGCCATTTGCGCAACTGACGCACTGCATTGCGCAGCACCCAATGGCCCAGGTCAACGATCATGCCGGTTTCCTCGGCCAGGGGAATGAACTGGTCCGGCATGAGAAGACCACGTTCCGGGTGGTTCCACCGGACCAGCGCCTCGACGCCCTCGATCCGGCCCGAGGCGAGGTCCACCACCGGCTGGTAGTGCAGGGTCAGCTGGTCCTGCAGGATGGCTTCGCGCATTTCGGTAATCATGACGCTCTGCAGCCGGCGGGCGTACAGCAGGGCGGGTTCGAACACTTTGATGCTGCTGTGCGGCTGTGCCTTCGCCGCGTACATCGCCGTGTCGGCCTCCATGACCAGATCGTCAACGGACTGGCCGGGTTCCGCGATCCGCAGGCCGATGCTCGTTCCGCAGGTGATTTTCAGGTCCCCGACGTCGAGGCTCTCGCTGAGCGCCGTGAGGATCCTATTCGCCACTCTGCGTGCCCGGACCAGATTGGACTTCGGCAGCATGACGGCGAATTCGTCGCCGCCGAGGCGCGCCACGGTATCCGTTTCGCGGACGGCGTTCTGGAGCCGGCGCGCGATGACGCGCAGGACGTCGTCGCCGGCGCTGTGCCCCAGGGTGTCGTTAATGCCCTTGAAGGAATCGAGATCGAGAATCAGCAGTGCCGGCGGCATCTCGCCGCGCGAGGACTCCGCCAGGGCATGGCTCAGGACCGAGTTCAGTGCCGTCCGGTTGGCGAGTTGGGTCAGGGGGTCGGTGAGCGCCATGCGTTCGAGTTCCACCTGCGCCGCTCGCAGCATGGCCGTGCGGCTTTCGACCCGGTCCTCCAGCTCCTGGTAGATGGTCTGCAGGTCATCGGCCATCAGGTTGATGCCGGCAATGACAGCGGCGACGTCGTCGCGCGCACCCGAGTGCGGGATCCTGGTGCTCAGATCGCCCCCGGCGATCCGCACGATGCCTTCCACGAGGGCGTGCAGCCTGGGGTCCGGCGCCTCATTCTTCACGGACATGCTGCCTTAGCCATTCGACGGCCGCGGACTCTGAGGTGAAGAACTGCGCGGGGATGGTCTCGCTTCTGGACCGAAGGAGGTAGTGGGCAATGACCCGGTCCACCGGGCTCTCGCCTACCAGCGCGAACGCTGTCGCCGCAATGGAACCGCTGTAGACCTGCCGCGCCTCCATGCTGACACCGACGACGCCGGTGATCACCAAAAGCACCGGCATCCGCCGTCCCGCGGCGAGGGAACGGACGGTTTCACCGGCGATGCGCGCCTCGGGACCTTCGATCTCCTGATTGGCCGGCAGCAGGACCTCGATGATTCCGCCGTCGATCATCCGCACGCCGATGGCACGGCCGGCAATGCCATCCGCGACGGCCCCGTCGATCGCCCGGGCCGCTGCAACGGGCGCCGCGCCCAGGACGGCGCCGGCCGCCTCCTCCGGCAACCGCTCGTCCGGCAACGCCTCCTCCGGCAGCCGTTCGTCCGGCCCGGCCAGTGCCTCGAGCGTCATCGGACGGCAATCCGACGGCGGCGGTCCGCGGAGCCACGGAGATCACGGTTCAGCCGTCGGTCGCCGTGATAGAGAATCGTTTCCCAGTCGACTTCCTCTGCAGTCTTGGCAATCACGGGGCTCTCCTGCACTTTCTTGGGCCGGGGACTGACATACAGCCAGTTAACCATCCCGAGGAAGACATCCACAGCGGAGTTGAAGACTCCGATGTAGGCCCGGATCGCGCCCGCGGCCAGGACGGCGTTGATGGTGGCGAAGGCCACGTTGCCCCAGTTCCCCACTTGCGCGTCGCGCCAGACGGTCAGCAACGAGAAGGCGACGATCGCGTACGGCGTGAGGACGTAAATTGCCGGGGCCGCGGTGCGGTCCTTGACCTTGGGGGTGCGGGCGAAGGGAATCTTGTCACCGGTAACTGCCTGTTGCAGCGACTTCAGCACGCCCGCCAGGTTGACCGGCAGCAGCACAAGGTTGAAGCCATAGATCCGGAGGATGTCGCTGAAGCGGTGCCCGCAGTCGCGCAAGTCGCTGCCCATGGCCAGGAAATACGGCAGGGCCGCGAGGAACACGATCGGGCTCAGCAGCCGGCTGTCATAGGGGTACGCCAGCAGGAAGACGAGGCCGAAGCTTGCCCAGGCGATGGACGCCATGTAGTTCACCCGGAGCAGCACCTCCCGGAACAGGATCGCGCGGCGCTCGGACCTGTGCTGCCGGAGCTGAACCCACAGCTTGGGCAGGATCAGCAGGCCGCCATTTGCCCAGCGCCGGCGCTGGACCACGAGGGAGCCGAAGTCCGGGGGCGTGGCGCTGTAGCTGAGCCGTTCCGGATAGTTCACCAGGGTCCAGCCGTGCTGACCGAGGTCGATGCTGGACTCGGTGTCTTCGATGACGGTCCGGTCCTGGATGTAGGTCCGGATCTCGAAGCCGCCAGTGGTCTCCACCTCAACGATGTCCTCCAGAGCGCGCTTGCGGATGACGGCGTTAGCGCCCACCCAGAAGGTCGCACCGTAGTAGCTCATGCCCTGGTGGAGGATGTGCTGGAGGTCGGTAGTGGCTCCGGCGACCCGCTCGATGCGGGTGGGGGCGCCACGAAAGGAAGAGTACGGCGTCTGGGTCACCGCGACGCGCTCGTTCCCGGCCGATTCCAGGAAGTAGACCAGCCGGAGGCAGTAGTCGCGCAGAAGCAGAGAATCGGCGTCGAGCGTCAACAGATAGGTCGTATCACGGACCTCCATGATCTCGCCGTCCGTGGCAGGAACGACGCCGTCCGCCACCTTGCGCAGGACCACGCCGTCGGCGGTGGTTTCCTTGTGCCAGGTGTGGCCCATCAGCGAAATGTAGGCGTTGAGGTTCATGGCCTTGTTCGCCTCGTGTGAAAGGCTGGCGTACTTCTTGCGTTCGAACGTTTCGGTGGAGACGTTGAAGATCCAGGTCAGCCGGAGGTACAGCTCTTCGATCCGCGAGCGCGGCGGCGAGGTCTGCTGGGCCAGTGCGCCGTTCAGTCCCAGGAGCACGAGCCTCAGCTCGCGGGCCAGGCCCATCAGGACGAGGTCGACAAAGAATTCGTCGACGTGGTCCTCGACTGTTTCGCCGGCAGCCATCGATTCAAGCCATGCGGCGGCTGCCTCATATTCGGCGATCAGCAGAGCCACCTCGGCCGCCTGGCCGGGTCCGTCCGGCTTACCCCGGCGCCGGAAATCGGCGAGGGCGGCATTGAAGCGGGCGGCCGGGACGCGGAGCGCGGCGGCGATCTCCGCGGTCAGCGCACGGGTTTTGTCCAGCCGGGCCGCATCGCCGAGGTCCGAGGGGTGCGGCGGATCATCGAGGAGGAGGACAACCTTGAGATCCGGGAACTCTTGCAGAGCCGCGGACCACAGCGTGGCGCGCACCACCTGGGGTTCTTCCGCGTAGGAGGGCACCAACACCGTAATGCCCTCGGAATAATCTGCGAAGTGCCGGTCCAGCTCGCCGCGCGGCACCCTGGTGTGGTCGCGGAACCGATAAAGGGCCCCCTGCCGGGCCAGGAGATACATGAGGGCGGAAAACGTCAGGAATGTTACGACGACAAGATAGGAAACCGTCTCAAACTGAAACCTGAAACCAGCATTGGGGTTGTCAGCGAGCTCTTTCAGAATTGTCGAAATGACGTAGGTTATCCAGGCCGCCAGCGTCGTGAGAATTCCCAGTCGGCCAAGGATTATTTTGCGACGGGACGGTCTCGGATGAACAATGGACAGCGGCTCGGAACGCCGCTCGGCCCCCCATTGACGGCGCCGGACCGCACCCTTTTGTTCGGTGGTAACGCTTTCCGCTTCTACGCGCGGCAAGACAAGCTGATCTGGCATTAGTCCCCATAAGACTGCAAAGTCGGCAGATTGGCGCACGCCTACGGCAAAACCCGCACGCCGCACCGGAATGTTCCGGTGAGTGCCCTTATGATAATGCAAGGTCAGACGCTTGCCGGACATCAGACACCCCGGAAATTACACAGGCTTATACCGGCAGCGGGCGCGTGTCCGGCTGTCCAACTAAAGACGCACAAGGGGGGCCCTGTGTCCGAACGATTCCCAGGCCGCAAACTATCGGCAGTCCGGCTGGCCGTGCTCATTGGCGCCGTGGTGGCTGCCGCCGCCAGCGGCGTGGCTGCGTGGGGCAACTTCCAGGACGTAAGGGCGGCCGAGGCCATCCCGTCCGTTTTCTCCGGATATGTGGACGTCACGGCCACCCCGCGGTACGCCTTCGAGGCCCCGGTCTCCAAGGAAGCCCAAAACGTCGTGCTGTCCTTCGTTGTCGCCGACCCCAAGGATCCTTGCGCGCCTTCCTGGGGCGCCGCCTACTCGCTCTCCGACGCCGCGTCCTCGCTGGACTTGGACCGGCGCGTGGCACGCCTGCAGCAACTCGGCGGCACCGTGGCCGTATCCTTTGGCGGTCTGACCAACCAGGAACTCGCCGTGAGCTGCACAGATCCTGCCAAGCTGAAGTCGGCCTACGGCACCGTCGTCGACCGCTACAACGTCAGCAGCATCGATCTGGACGTGGAAGGCGAGGCCCTGTCCAACGCGGCAGCCCTTGATCGGCGGTCCACCGCCGTCGCCGCGCTCCAGAAGGACCGCCAGCGCGACGGCAAGTCCCTGAGTGTCTGGCTGACCCTGCCGGCGGATCCCAATGGCCTCACGACGGCGGGCACAGACGCCGTGAAACGGATGATTGCCGCAGGCGTCGACCTCGCCGGAGTGAACGCCATGACCATGGACTACGGCGGGAGCAAGTTGCCGGGCCGGTCCATGTTTGAGAACGCGGCGTCCGCCGCGGAAGCCACCCACCGGCAACTGACCGGCTTGTACCAGGCGGCCGGCAGCGAACTCGGCAGTGAAACCGTATGGCGCAAGGTCGGCCTGACGCCGATGATCGGCCAGAACGACATCGCCGGCGAAATTTTCACACTCAAGGACGCTCAGGAGCTCAGCGCGTACACAAGCGCCCACGGAATCGGCCGGCTTTCCATGTGGTCCCTGAACCGTGACCGCACATGCAGCCAGAATTTCCCCGACGTCACAAAGGTCTCCGATGGCTGCAGCGGCGTGGACCAAGGAAGCTCATCCTTCGCCACGATCCTCGGCGCGGGCGTCATGGCCAGCCCGTCGGCGTCCCCGGCCGCTGCGGCTGCCCAGACCCCGGTCCCGGTCGTCAGCGACAACCCCTCCACCAGCCCGTATCCGGTGTGGTCAGAAAACACCGCCTACGCCGCTGGCGAGCGGATCGTGTGGCATTCAAACGTGTACGAGGCCAAATGGTGGACCCGCGCCGACACTCCGGATGATCCCGTCCTCCAAGGCACCGCAACCCCCTGGCGCATCATTGGTCCGGTCCTGGCCGCAGACAGGCCGACGCCGCAGCTGACGGCACCCGCCGGCACGGCCCCGGCGTGGCAGCCGGCCAAGGTCTACCGCAAGGGCGACCGGGTGCTGTTCGAAGGCCGGGTCTTCGAAGCAAAATGGTGGACCCAAACCGACAGCCCCGAGGCTGCGCTGCAGGGATCGCCGGAGTCGCCGTGGTCCAAGCTGCGGGACGACGAACTCATGAAGATCATGGCCAAGGCGACGGCGACGGCGACTGCTGCAGCGGTTCCCAGCGCGACGGCATCCGCGCCGGCTCCATAAAAGCCCGGTTCCATTCGGCAAACGTCAGCGGGCCTGCGTCAGCGGGCCCGCTGACGCGCGTCAGGCCCCGGACCCGGTCCCGCGGGCCCGCCTCCGCGGGCCTGGGCCCGGGCGAGCTTGCGCACTGCGCGTTCGTGCTGGACCCGCTGGGCGATGACGAGGCCGGCAGCGGCGACGCCAACTGTTATGGGGTAGCCCATGAGCCGCTCCAGGGTGCCTGGTTCCGGCACGTGCATGCCCGTCAGCCCGCCCGCAATGATCGCCGCCAGGGACACGGTGCCGCAGGCCAGGATGAACCACCCGAGCGGCGTCTGCCGCAGCCAAAGCCAGCCGAGGACCAGGAGCGCCAGGGCCCCGGCAACGAAGTACATCAGGGCGCCGGCCACGTGCCAGGCCGATCCCGTTTCTTCTGGCACCAGCCCCACGATGATCGTTCCTGCCCCGGCGGTGCCGGTCAGCAGCCGGGCGGCGGCCGTTGCCACCACCCCCGCGCCCCAGCGCGCCCGGCCCGGCACCCGGCCCTGCCTGGTTGGCACGCCGGGCCGCGCGGCACAGCACATTAGCGCCGAGCCGAGCAGGAGCGCACCGACTGCCATGCCGAGGCCTTGGACCACAAAGGACGCGTTCATCAGCAGATGCGCCGGCGAGCAGACGTCCCGCCCGTCGAAATCCCCGCACGCCAGGGCCCCGAGGTCGCTGATGTAGCCCGTGCGGCGGCTGTAAGGTTCCGCTCCAGCCCACGCGCCGATCACAGCCGCCTCCGCCACGAAATACTGCAGCACGCTCAGCTTCGCCAGGGCCCCGACGTAAAAGCGGGTCGCGGCCACATCCGGGTAGTAGAGGGCTCCGGCGGAAAGCTCGGTGGTTCCTGCAGTCATGCCAAGAGCGTAGTACGCGCGCTCACCTTGTATGCTTATATCCGTGTCCGACCGGACCGGCCCCTGGCCGCCCGCACGCGGATGCCCGCCCTCGTAGCTCAGTGGATAGAGCACGGCTCTCCTAAAGCCGGTGTCGTTGGTTCGATTCCAATCGAGGGCACTTGAACATTCCTGCCCCGGACGAAAACCCGGACACGGGTCCGGACTTTGACCTCCGCGCCTACCTGCGCGGCTCCTGGTCCGTCCACCGCACCCTGCTGGACCGCAGCTCCGGGACCAGCGGAACCTTCACCGGCGTCGTCCGCTTCACGGCCCACGACGACGGCGGCCTGGTGTGGCGTGAAGAGGGCACCGTGCGCTGGGCATCCGTGGGCGGGGCATCCGTGGGCGGTGCGCCGTTCACCGGGCCGGCCAGCCGGGAATATCTGTTGCAGCCGGTGGACACGCCCGATGTCCTGGACGTGTATTTCCCGGACGGCCGCCCTTTCCACCGCATGGGCTTTGCCGGGCAGGCCAACCATGACGTGCACTGGTGCGATCCTGACACGTACCGCGTGACGTACAGGTTCCTCGGGCCGGACGAATGCGGCTACCGCTGGGACGTCACCGGGCCCGCCAAGGACCAGCTGCTGGAGTCCGTCCTCCACCGGCTGGAAGCAGGACCAGGCCCGGCACCCGACGCATCGCACGATGCAGCACAGGATGCAGCTCTAGACGCAGCTCAGGGCGCAAGGCGCGCGGAGTGAACCCGCGCATAGTCGTTTCTGCCGTCTGCGTCTTCGATCGCTCCGGACGGCTCCTGACCGTCCGCAAACGGGGCACGGACAAGTTCATGCATCCTGGCGGCAAACCCGAGCCGGGCGAAACGGCGGCCCAGGCAGCGGCCCGTGAGCTCCAGGAAGAAGTCGGGATCGTGCTGGCCCCGGACCGGCTGGACCTGCTCGGCTGCTGGCTGGCGGATGCCGCCAACGAGGCGGCCACCCAGATTGAGGCCACCGTCTTCACGGCTCCCGGGGTGTGGAGCGCCCGGCCGTCGGCCGAAATCGCCGAGATCCGCTGGCTGGACCTCGCCGCCGAGCTACCCGGCGACCTCGCCCCGCTGCTGACGGACCATGTGCTGCCAGCACTGTCCGCCAAACCGTCAGCGGTCTAGGACCGGCACCGCACGGGCCCCCACAAAAACGGCCCCAGGTAGCGGCCTTCAACCACTGCGGCCTGGAGCACCCCGGCCGAGTTACCCGGGCACAGCCTCCTCGGCGACCGCGCTGGCCTCGGAGAACTGCGTCCGGTACAGCTCCGCATAGCGGCCCTCGGCTGCGAGGAGCTCCCGGTGGGTACCGCGCTCCACAATCGAGCCGTCCTCCACCACGAGGATCGCGTCCGCTGCGCGGATCGTCGAGAGCCGGTGGGCGATCACGACGGCGGTGCGGCCTTCCAGCGCGGCGCCCAGCGCCTCCTGGACGGCGGCCTCGTTGGTGGAGTCCAGCGCGGCGGTGGCCTCGTCCAGGATGACCACCCGCGGCTGCGCGATGAGCAGCCGGGCGATCGTCAGGCGTTGCCGCTCGCCGCCGGAGAGCCGGTAGCCGCGCTCCCCCACCACGGTGTCCAGGCCATCGGGCAGGGAACGGATCATGTCTTCGAGCCGGGCGCGCCGCAGCGCATCCCACATTTGCTCCTCGGTGGCCTCCGGCCGGGCCAGGCGCAGGTTGGAGGCGATGCTCTCGTGGAACAGGTGACCGTCCTGCGTCACCATGCCGAGCGTCGCGCGCATCGAGTCGAACGTGAGGTCGCGGACGTCCACGTCCGTGCCGGGCGTGGTGCCGCCGAAGCGGATGGCGCCCGAGTCGACGTCGTACAGGCGCGAGAGGAGCTGTGCGATGGTGGACTTGCCCGCTCCCGAGGAGCCGACGAGGGCCACCGTCTGCCCGGGCTCCACCCGGAAGCTGACGCCGTGCAGCACTTCCTCGCCGCCGCGGGTGTCCAGGGTCAGCACGTCCTCCAGGGAGGCCAGCGAGACCTTCTCCGCCGAGGGGTAGGCGAACCGGACATCGTCGAACTCCACCGAGAGCGGACCTGGCGGCGAGGCCACGGCGTCCGGCTTCTGCTGGATGAGCGGCTTGAGGTCCAGGATCTCAAAGACGCGCTCGAAGCTGACCAGGGCGCTCATGACTTCCACCCGTGCGCTCGAAAGTGCCGTGAGCGGCGCGTACAGGCGGGTCAGCAGCAACGCGAGCACCACGACGTCGCCCGCGGCCAGTTGCCCGGCGAGTGCCAGCGAGCCGCCCAGTCCGTAGACCAGCGCCAGAGCCAGGGCTGAGACCAGCGTTAGCGCCGTGACGAAGGTGAACTGCAGCATGGCGGTGCGGATGCCGATGTCCCGGACCCGGCCGGCGCGGAGGGCGAACTCGCGGGATTCCTCGTCGGGGCGGCCGAAGAGCTTGACCAGGGTGGCGCCGGGCGCGGAGAAGCGCTCGGTCATCTGGGTGCCCATGGTGGCGTTGTGTTCGGCGGCTTCGCGCCGCAGATCGGCCAGTTTGGAGCCCATGCGGCGGGCCGGGATCAGGAAGATCGGCAGCAGGATCATGGCGAGCACCGTCACGAGCCACGACTTGTTCAGCATCACCGCAAGGGTCAGCGCCAGGGCCACGACATTGCTGACCACGCCGGAGAGCGTGCCGGCGAAGGCCGACTGCGCGCCAATGACATCGTTGTTCAGCCGGCTGACCAGGGCCCCGGTCCGGGTCCTGGTGAAGAAGGCGATCGGCATCTTCTGGACGTGGTCGAAGACCTTGGTGCGCAGGTCCACGATCACGCCTTCGCCGATCGTGGAGGACAGCCAGCGCGTCACGAGGCCCAGCCCCGCCTCGGCCACGGCGACGACGGCGATCAGGACAGCCAGCCAGATCACCGTTCCGGTATCCGCGTGGGCGATGATCTCGTCAACCACCTGCCCGGCGAGGACCGGGGTGGCGACAGCCAGGAAGGCCATCACGATGGACAGCAGCACGAAGGCGATCAGCTTGCCGCGGTGGGGGCGGGCAAAACTGAAGACGCGCTTCAGTGTCTCCTTGGAGAACGGCTTGGACCCGCTGGAGGCGCGGGTGATGTTGTAGAGGGAACTCCAGGCGACCCGGTCCATGCTCATTTGGTGTTGCCTTTCGCGGCATCGGCGTGCAGTTCGGTGACGACGCCGTTCGTGACGTTCCAGCGCGCGTCGAGGCGGACGTTTTCCAGCAGCCGGCGGTCGTGGGTGACCAGCAGCAGCGCGCCGTCGTAACTGTCGAGGGCTTCCTCGAGCTGTTCAATGGCCGGCAGGTCGAGGTGGTTGGTGGGTTCGTCCAGCACCAGCAGGTTCACGCCGCGGGCCTGCAGCAGCGCCAGGGCTGCCCGGGTCCGTTCCCCCGGTGAGAGGGAGTCAACGGACCGGTTGGTGTGATCGGCTTTGAGGCCGAACTTGGCCAGCAGGGTGCGCACCTCCGCCGGGGTCTGCTCCGTCAGTACGGCTTCGACGGCGTCTGACAGCAACAGCTCGCCGGCCAGGAGGCCGCGCGCCTGGTCGATCTCCCCGACGGCCACGGACGCACCCATGGAGGCGTCACCGGAGTCGGGCTGCTGGACGCCGAGGAGGAGCCGGAGCAGGGTGGATTTGCCGGCGCCGTTGGGGCCCGTGATCCCGATCCGCTCCCCCGCGTTCAGCTGCAGGTTCACCGGGCCCAGGGTGAAGTCGCCCTGCTGTGCGACGGCGTCGCGCAGGGTGGCCACGACGGCGCTGGAGCGGGGGGCCGCCCCGATGCTGAACTGCAGCTGCCATTCCTTGCGCGGCTCTTCAACTTCTTCGAGCCGGGCGATGCGGGACTCCATCTGCCGGACCTTCTGGCCCTGCTTCTCGGAGGACTCGGTGCTGGCGGCGCGCCGGATCTTGTCGTTATCCGGGTTTTTCTTCATGGCGTTCCGGACGCCCTGGGAGCTCCATTCGCGCTGTGTGCGGGCCCGGGAAACGAGGTCGGCCTTGGTATTGGCGTATTCCTCGAAGCGTTCCCGGGCGTGCCGGCGGGCGACAGCGCGTTCCTCCAGGTAAGCCTCGTAGCCGCCGTCGTAGACCGCCACCGAGTTCTGGGCGAGGTCCAGTTCCACGATGGTGGTGACGCAGCGCGCCAGGAACTCGCGGTCATGCGAGACCAGGACGGCGCCGCCGCGGAGGCCCTGCACGAAGGCCTCCAGCTTGGCCAGGCCGTTCAGGTCCAGGTCATTGGTGGGTTCGTCCAGGAGCACAACGTCGAACCGGCTCAGCAGCAGGGCGGCGAGCGCCACGCGGGCCGCCTGGCCGCCGGAGAGTCCGGTCATTCCGGCGTCGGGCCCCACCTCGAGGCCAAGGTCCGCCAGGACGGGCGGGACGCGGTCCTCCAGGTCGGCGGCGCCGGAGGCCATCCAGCGGTCGAAGGCCAGGGAGTAGGCGTCATCGGAGCCGGGCGCGCCGGAGCCCAGCGCCTCTGCGGTGGACTCCATCTCCAGGGTCGCCTGCGCGCAGCCCGTGCGCCGGGCGATATAGCCGCCGACCGTTTCGCCGGCAATCCGTTCGTGTTCCTGCGGCAGCCAGCCCACGAAGGCGTCGGCGGGGGCCAGGCTCACTGTGCCTTCCTGCGGATCGTCGACGCCGGCCAGCAGCCGCAGCAGGGTGGATTTGCCGGCACCGTTGGCGCCGACGACGCCGACGACGTCACCGGGCGCTACGGTCAGGGATAACTTTGAGAAGAGTGTGCGGTGATCGTGACCACCGGAAAGGTCCTTGGCAACAAGGGTTGCAGTCATTAGTTAATCCTCTCACTGCGGCCCAAACGGACCGCCCCGACGGGCAGAACCCGCCCGTCCCGGCGGGCCGAAAACCGGCCGGGCATAGAAGAACCCGCCGGTCCGGACTTGGGGGGTGTACGGACCAGCGGGTTCGACCATTTAGCATAGTTGAATTAGGACCTCACGTAAAATCCCAGCCCACACCGCCACACCGCTTCCATTACCCGCCCCAATCTCCACTGCCCCACCGCATGCCAGTAGCCATACTGCCCATCGACTCCGCAGGAAGCCCTAGATGCCACTACCCGCAAAGGCGTTCCAACTCTGGCTTCATCGGGTTGCCCCGTCCGCGAGCACAGCCGATATCTGCAGGATCTCCGGGATCAAGCGCACCACCTTTGCGCAGCAGCTGGTGCGCGGGAAAGTGGCCGAAACCACTCTGGTCAGCATCAGCCGGGCCCTGGATTTGAGTCCGCTGGCGGAACTCGGTTCCTTTGACCACTATGCGGAACTCGCCGCCCCGCCGCAGCCGCCGACCCCGGCCGAACTCGTCAGCCAGGTTGCCACCATGGACCTGTTGCGCGCAGTCATTTCCCGTTCCTCCCCGGCCTACGGTGGCTACGGTGACCATGGCAACTCCATGAACCCGCCGCTGAGCCCCGCCCCGCACGCCACTTCCGTCCGGAACTGGGTGGACGCGATTGACGACGGTGAGTTGCGTCACCGGGTTTCGGCTGCCACCGGCGTGGCACCGCAAAATTATTCGGCCCAGCTCACGGCCAACAGGCTGTCCCCCGAGCTGGCGGTCGCGACTGCCCGCGCGGCGGGCGTAGGCTTCACGGGCGGGTTCGTGGCCACGGGCTTGATAACCGAGGCCGAGGCCGGCTGGACGGCAGGGGCGAAGCAGGCCGCGTTGGATGCCCTCTCCGTCGGAGAACTTAGCGCCCTGGCCGGGGAGCGGCTACAGGCGCTCGGCAAAGCACTGCGGCGCCACGAACAGGAGCAGGCACAAACAGAAAAGATTTGGGAGAACCTCGGATGATCGCGACCCTGCAGTGGACCACGCTGGCGGTGTGCGGCGTCGTCACGCTCGCCCGCGTGCCCAGCGTCCTCCGGGGTGAGAACCGGTCCTTGTTCGCCATCTTTGCGCTAATGACCCTGGCGATCCTGCTCAGCATCGATGCCCCGTATTTGGCCGTGGACCAGACCCTGGGAGGCATGAACATCGCCAACCTGGTGCTGCGCTTCGTCATTTTCGCCGCCATCTTCTTCCTGGGAGTCCGGGTGGCCCGGGGCTTCAGCGCAGACGACGCCCTGCGGCTCATCACCGGCCCTGTTGGAATTGCGGTAGCCGCAGCCGTCTCGGCTGCGGTGGTGGCAGTCTTCCTCATGATGGACACCGCCGGCTCCTCGGCGGGGCTGGTCGCCGTGTTCGCCAAGGATGACCGCAATGCCGCCTTGGTGGAGTATTACGGTGCCGCAGGGCGCCTCTATCCGGCGTTCATCACCGTGGCCCTGTTTCCGGCCATGGTGCGGACCCTGCGCAGCGGCTTCCCAGTCCTCGTCCGGTCCAGCGCGGCGTTGCTCGCGCTGGGCACCGTAGCCATCTCCCTGAGCCTGCTCTCCCCGGTCATTCCTCCATCCCTCGGATTCATGCGGTTCGTCTTCAACTACTCGGCCGTCCTGTGCCTGGTTCTGGGGCTGTCCCTGATCTGGTTGGCCAAGACGCTTGCGAAGCGGGCGCCGAAGAAGCAAGCTGGCATGACCTGACCGTCTTGGGGCTGAGCAGGAGTGATGTGGGAGAACCCGGAATGATTGCAACCCTCCAGTGGGGCACGCTGATCATATGCTCCGTGGTACTCCTCCTCCGCGTTCCGGATGCGATCCAAGGGCGCAACAGGACCGTTTTCTGGATACTGGTTCTGGCCACCCTGTGCAGCCTGCTCTCAGTGCCCGGCCCCTACGAGGCGATCGACGCGGCGCTGGGCGGATGGAACCTAACCCACCTGATCTTGCGCTTCCTCGTATTCGCCGCGGTCCTGCTGGTCGGTCTGCGCGTGGCGCAGGGACTGGCAGACGAGCGCGGCTACCGCCTCATCGCGGGGCCGCCCGGACGCTGGGCCCTGGCCGTCAGTGTTGCCGCCGTAGCGGTGACCTTCTTCCTCATGGACACCCGCGGGTCCTCGGCCGGCATGCTCGACATCACGGACAACGGTGGACGCAATGCCGTCCTGGCGCCGTTCTACGCCGCGGCGGGCCGCACCTATCCTGCCTTCGTCTCCCTCGCCCTGCTGCCGGCATTGCTGGCCACCACCAGGAGCCAGTTGCCGCGGCTGGTGCGTGCCGCGGCCCTCCTGACGTGCCTCGGCGCCCTCGCCACCGCTTGCAGCGTCCCCGCCTCCTTTGCACCGGAGAGCTGGATCCTCGCGCAGCAAACGGTCAACTATTTGGCCGTCCTGGGCTATGTCCTGGGCCTGGGAATGTTCTGGGCTTCCGGGCGCGTCGCCAAGGAATCTGGCAACGCGCGCGCAACATTTCGCAAGAATCAAGGGTAGGCATTCACAAAATCATTAGATCGTGACAGAATCATGAATGTGTGAAAGCGGCAATCGCTTCGTGTACGGAAGTCAGCCGTGCGAAGCAGAGGCAGTCGTCCAAGCGCCATTGGGGGGATGAGTGGTAGCGGTCCGCAAGGACCGCTCCCACTCAGCCTGTTTAAGGGTGTTTTCCGGTTTCCCCTGCGGTCGTTGTCCCTGTGGTCTTGTCCCTGCGGTGGTCGTGGCAGACGGCCCCTACCTGTCAGCGGACAAACCTCAGCGTGACCAGCTGGAACGGCCGCAGCGTGAGCTCGGCGGAGTCGGGGCCCGCCGTCACGCCCGGGGCGTCGACGGGCCGTTCCAACAGGTCCACGGCGTGCAGCCCGCGGACCGGGAAATTGGCCTTCAGGAGGCCAGTGGACCGTTCCCCCAGCGATTCGTACAGCCGGACAATCACGTCGCCGGAGCCGTCTTCAGCGAGTTTGACCGCTTCAATGACGAGGGCCGGGTTGACCACGGTGACCAGCGGCTCCACCCCGTGGGACCCTTGCACCACCCGCGGGGCCAGGTTGGTGCGGTAGCCCTCCTCGACGGCGTCTGCGATGGTGGCACCCGGCCGGATCGTGACGTGAAGCTCGTGTCTGCCCTGGTCCGCGCCCGGATCCGGAAACTTCGGTGCCCGCAGGAGCGAGACCCGCACTGTGGTGGTGGTCCCGCCGTCGTCCTCCCGGACGTTGCGGGTGACGTCGTGGCCGTAGCTGGAAGCGTTGGAGATGGCCACCCCGTAGCCCGGCTCGGCGACGTGGATCCAGCGGTGGGCGCAGATCTCGAATTTCGCAGCCTCCCAGGACGTGTTGACGTGGGTGGGGCGGAACACGTGCCCAAACTGCGTCTCCGCCGCCGAGCGGTCTGCCCTGACGTCCAGGGCAAAGCCCAGCTTGAGCAGTTTTTCGCTCTCCTGCCAGTCCACAAGCGTGGTGATCGCGAGCGAGCCGGCGCCCGCGGCGAGCGCTATCCGCTGGGTCACGGGCGAGGAGCCGGCCATCCGCTCCACCACCACGACGGCGTTCGGGCTATCCCCCCCGGGGTCGCGCTCCAGTGTCACGGAACGCGCCTCGACCAGCCGGACAACGTTCCTGCGGTAGAAAGCGTCGATGTCCCACGCGTCCCATTCATTCGGCGTGTCCCGGTGCAGCTCCAGGAGGTTGCCGAACTCGCCGGGAGCAATCGCCTCGCGTCCGGCGGCACGGTCTGTGAGCGAGGCCAACAGTCCGTTGGCATCCACGACGGCCCGGATGATGCCGTTGTCCAGGATGTAGCCGCCGTCCGCCTCGGTGACCTCTACCGGCTGCCCGGGCTGGACCGGCTCGGCAGCGGCCAGGGCAGGCACGCCCTGGCGCTCCTGCGGGGCGGCGTTGAGGAGGAATTCCCGGCTGCCGGTGCCGAGTGCCGCGGCCGCGGCGTCCGTGATGATCGCTTCCAGCCCCCGTTCGACGGCGGCGTAGTTCCGTTCGGCGTCCTGGTGGACCCACGCGATGGAACTCCCCGGCAGGATGTCATGAAACTGCTGCAGCAGGACCAGCCGCCAGAGGCGGTTGAGCTCCGCAGCCGGGTAGCTGTGCCCGGCACGCACTGCCGCGGTGGCGCTCCAGAGCTCCGCCTCCCGGAGAAGGTGCTCGCTGCGCCGGTTTCCCAGCTTGGTCCTGGCCTGGCTGGTGTAGGTGCCGCGGTGCAGTTCCAGGTACATCTCCCCCACCCAGACCGGCAGGGGCCCATACTCGGCCTGGGCCTGCCCAAAGAAGCTGGCTGCCGAGCCGATCCGCACCTTCGGGGATCCTTCCAGGTCCGACGTGCGCTGCGCCGCGGCCAGCATCTCGCGTGTTGGCCCGCCGCCGCCGTCGCCGTACCCGAACGGAACCAGCGAGGTGCCTCCGCGTCCGTGGTCCCGGTAGTTCCGTTCTGCGTGCGCCAGGTCCCGGGCGCCGAGATCGGAGTTGTAGCTGTCCACCGGCGGGAAATGGGTGAAGACCCGGGTGCCGTCGATTCCCTCCCAGTTGAAGGTGTGGTGGGGCATCCTATTGACCTGGTTCCACGAGATCTTCTGGGTCAGGAACCAGCGGCTGCCCGCAGCCTTGATGATCTGCGGCAGCGCCGCGGAATACCCGAACGTGTCCGGGAGCCACGCTTCCTCGCATTCCACCCCGAATTCGGCCAGGAAAAAGCTCTTGCCCTCGAGGAACTGCCGTGCCATGGCCTCGCCGCCGGGCATGTTCGAGTCTGATTCGACCCACATGCCGCCAACAGGAACGAACTGGCCGGCGCGGACCTTGTCCCGGATTCGTCCGAAGAGCTCCGGATAGTACTCTTTCATCCACGCGAGCTGCTGGGCCGAGGAACACGAAAAGATGAAATCGGGATACTCGTCCATCAGCGCGACGACGTTGGAGAACGTCCGGGCGCACTTGCGGATGGTTTCCCGTACCGGCCACAGCCAGGCCGAATCGATATGGGCGTGGCCCGTGGCCACGAGCTGGTGCGCCGAGGCGTAGGCCGGCCGGGACAGGACGTCGGTGAGGGCCGACCGTCCGGCCTCTGCGGTACCGGCCACGTCGTCGGGATCCATGATGTCCAGCATGCGTTCCAGCGCCCGCAGGATTTCGTGGCGGCGGGGCAGCTCCATGGGCAGCTCGTGCATCAGCCCGGCAAGGGTGAGGATGTCCTGCTGCAGTTCCCAGACCGTCTGGTTGCGTTCGGCGATGGCGATCCTGCCGAGACGGTACTTCGGTTCGCTGCCCGACGTCGCTTTGTCGCCGTAGGGGGTGGCGGCGAATGTCCAGTTCTGGGACAAGTCGGGGTTGGCCGCGGCTTCGACGTAGAAGTCGACCGCCATGCCTGTGCCCAGGAGCTTGAGCGGGATGTACTGGTTCCGTGGCGAAATGGCTTTGATGATGGTCCCGTCGGACCGCCAGGCGATGCCTTCGCACTGGAAGCCCGGGAGCTCGCCCCTGAAACCCAGGTCCACGAGGACTTCCACCGACGTGCCGGCCGCGGTTCCCCAGGCCTCCGGCACCTCGCCCCGGAGCCGGAGCCATTTGGTGCTCCACGGGCGGCCCCACGCCGCGCCGTGTTCCTGCGCCGTGAACTCCTGCCGCAGGGCCTCCAGCACCGGCACGGGTTCGTCCGGCGCGTCCCAGCTGCTCAGTGCCAGCGGGATGCTGCGCGGGTAGACGGCCGGGGCGATGCGGTCACGCAGAAAGCGGTCCAGCCGGACTTCCGTAAGACGGCGGTCGTCGTGCAATGTGATCCTCTTCAGCGCTGGTGGTTCGATTGGCTCCAATCGATGGATAAAACTTACGCCGTGGGGAACCTGTTGGCCAAGTGTTGCCGTTAGCCGGCCGCGGGGGCCGGAACCGCGACGCGCTGCTGGCCTGCATACACGTTCAGGCTGGTCCGGCGGCTGAAGCCGGCCAGGGTCATACCGCTGGCCTCGGCCAGCTCGACGGCCAGGCTGGAGGGGGCACTGACGGCGGCAAGGACCGGGATTCCGGCGAGGGCCGCCTTTTGGACGAGCTCGAACGATGCCCTGCCGGACACCTGCAGCACGGTGCCCCGGAGCGGCAGCAGGCCTTCGCGGAGCGCCCAGCCCACCACCTTGTCCACCGCGTTGTGCCGTCCGACGTCTTCGCGGAGGCACAACAGCTCGGCCGAGCCGTCGTCGGAAATCCTGAAGAGTCCGGCGGCGTGCACGCCGCCGGTGACGTCAAAGACCTCCTGGGCGGACCGGAGGGTGTCCGGGAGGGCCGCGAGCGTTTCCACCGGAACTGTCAACGGATCCTGTGCCGGGCTGTAGTGCGAGGACTTGCGCACGGCGTCGATCGAGTCCGTCCCGCAGATCCCGCAGGAACTGGAGGTAAAGACGTTTCGTCCGGTCTCGGGCCGCACGACGTCGGGCCGGAGTTGGGCCTCCACGACGTTGAACGTTTGGATGCCGTCGGCGTCTTCGCCGGCGCAGAACCTGAGCGAGACCAGCTGCTCGGGAGCCCAGATGATCCCCTCTGAGACGAGGAACCCTGCGACGAGGTCGAAGTCATTGCCCGGTGTCCGCATCGTGACGGAAAATGACATGTTTCCGAGCCGGATTTCCAGCGGTTCCTCGACGGCTAGGACGTCCTCCCGGTGCCGGACCGGGAATTCGAGGGCCTGCGGGGACCCGTCCAGGACGATCTTGTGCACTTTGCGGCGCTGCGTGACACGGCCCATCCGGTGCTCCTATGCAACATGTTGTGCGGTTGTCGTGATTCTTTGGCTGGTTCCATCATTGTAAGTGCCTGATCCTGAAGCCAGCGCAGCGGGCCAAGGCTCAACCAGAGGTCAACCACGGCTCAGTCCAGGAGGGCGCTCCAGTCCACCGGACCGTCGCTGGCCGTGGTTTTCCTGGCGGTCCGCTTCGCCGCCGGCTTCTGCGCGGCGGGCGCGGCCGCAGGGTCAGGCAGCGGCGCACCCCAAGGGAGTGCGAAGGCGGGGACCAGTTCCCCCAGCTGCACGCCGTGGGGCGGGACCACCAGCACGCCGTCGGCGGCGGCCAAACCCCGCATCATGCCCGGGCCGGTGTGCTGCGCCGGCGACGCCATCCCATAGAGCAGCCGGAAGGGCATGAGCCGCGTCCGGCCCGGATCGGCGTCAATCGTTGAGCCGCAGGGCACCTCACTGAGCGGGGGGATGGGTCCGTGCCCCAGGGCCGCGAGGAGTGGGGCTCCGATCGTGGACAGTGCCATCATGGCCGCGAGCGGGTTTCCCGGTAGGCCGAGAATGTACCGGCCGTCCGGCAGCTCGGCCAGCACGGCGGGGTGGCCGGGGCGCATGGCCACCCCGTCGATTAGCAGGCGGCCGCCGAGCTCGGCGGCCGAACGCCGGAGGTGGTCCGTTCCGGAGCGGCCCGTGCCGCCGGTGGTGATGACGACGTCGGCAGGCAAGCCGTCTGCGGCAGGATCGGTATCCTCGAGCGCGGCGAGCCATTCGGCGTAGGTGTCGCCGATTTTCACTTCTTCGGTGCAGATCCCGCCGAGCATTCCCACCACCGCCGCCAGTTGGGGTCCGAAAGTGTCCCGGACCTGCCCGGGCGCCGGCATCCCGGACGCCACGACCTCCGAGCCGGTGAAGACGAGCCGCACCACGGCCTTGCCGAGCACCGGAAGGGCGTCGCTTCCAGCCAGCGCGGCGAGGGCCAGGTGCGCCGGGTTCAGGACGGTGCCACGTTTGATCAGGACGTCTCCGGCCGCGGCTTCCTCCCCCGCTTTCCTGATGTGGTCCCCGTTCCGAGGGTCGCCAGGTTTCGCGGTACCGCCCAGTTTCAGGACGGGCAGGCCGTCCTCGTCGGCGTCGATGACGCCGCTTTCGCTGCGCAGCACCGCCTTGGCCCCGGCCGGAATGAGGCCGCCGGTGGCAATCGGGCTTGCCTGATGCGGTGCCAGCCGCTGGTTGGGTTCGGCCAGGATCCAGGGACCGCTGCCGTTGACGGCCCAGCCGTCCATGGCAGAGGAGGCGTAATGGGGCATGTCCTGCAGGGCAACGACGTCCGCGGCGAGGGTCCGGCCCAGCGCCTGCCGGAGCGGGACGGGGGCGGCCGGGAGGGGAGCGGCACAGTCGAACGCGAGTTGCCGGGCCTCCTGCCACGAGTGGGCCAGGTGCCTGTGCGGCTCCTCTGCCGCGCCTTCGTCACCTGTGTCCTGGCCGGCAGTGTCGGCGTCCACTGCGTCCTGGTCCGCCGCGTCCTGACCGGCAGTGTCCTCGTCCGCTGTGTCCGGGTCCGCCGCGTCCTGGCCGGCAGTGTCCTCGTCCGCTGTGTCCGGGTCCGTCTGGATGCGGGGCTCTATGGGGCCGACTTCGAGGCCGTCTCTAATGCCGCCTCGGACTCCATCTCCACCGCCATCTCTGACTCCATTTCCGCCTGCATCTCCATCTGCGGCGGCGGGGGGTCCGCTGCCGTCCGGGGCCGTAGCCGTCATGCCCCGGAAGCTTCGGCGGCTGCGTAGTCCTTGGCGAGCCGGCGCGCCACGGCCATCGCGGCCTCCATGGACACGGAATCCGTGGCCTGCCCCGAGCCGGAGGCCAGACCGGCGGCAAAGCCGGCAATGAACGTGGTCAGCGGCGCCGCCGGGCGCACCACGGAGTGGGCGGCCACCCCGGCCAGGGCGAGGACCTCGTTCACGTCAATCTCAACGTCTTCCAGCTCCAGGGCCTGGAGCAGAGCACGGCACCAGTCTTCCAGCGTTTCATCCTGGCTTTTCACCGTTTGCCTCCATGGTCGAGTTCAGCTGCGGAGTTCCGGACCGGGGCCCGGACCGTGGTCCGGAATCCTCCCGGATACCCCCAATGCGGACGCGTCATCCCAGGTGTCAACATCATCCGTGGAACCGGGGGGAACGCGAACTTCCCGCACGTCCAGCCTAGCAAGAAGGGCGAAGACCGACGCGTTTTCCAGGCTGCCCCTGCCTGCGGCGTCCGCGACGCAACGTTGTAGCGCGGCCGTGCCATAAAACCCCGCGAGTGGTTGCTTCCGGCCGTCGGCCGAGACGGCCATGACGCCGTCGCCGCCTTCCCGTTCTGGCGCCCGTTCCGGTGCGACTGCAACACTGGCGGCCAGCGATTCGCCCAGTGCTGCGGCCAGGGCGCGGACCGCCTCGGCCGAGCACGGCATGTCACACGCAAGGACCAGGGTGAACGGTGCCGGCGCGGCTGCTTGGTCCCCGCCGGCCTGGTTGGCGGCCAGCGCGGTCAGGCCTGCGGCGATGGCCGCGGCGGGCCCCGCGAAGGGCGGGTCTTCCCTGCAGGTCAGCACGCCTTCGGGCAGGTCCCCGGGATCGGGTCCGACGACGACGGTGCGCCCCGCTGCGCCCGCGGCGCGCAGTGACCGCTCAAGGAGGGTGGCGCCGTCGTAGATCAGCCCGGATTTGGGCACGCCGCCCAGGCGGGAGGACCGCCCCCCGGCGAGAATGATGGCATCGAATTCCACCGGTTCAGCCTAGCGCGGTGCCCGCTGCCGCCGAATCAGGCGTGGCCAGCCAGGCAGCAGTACAGGCAACAGTTCAGGCAGCTGATTCAGGCAGCAGGAACGGATCCCAGGCGGGCGTTGGCTTCTCGAGTTCCTTGATCTGCCAGATGGCGCCCTTGGGCGGGCCCGGAACAAATCCGAGCTTCCAGCCCATCTCCGCCGGCGTGTGGTCGCTCTTGGCGTTGTTGCACCGCAGGCACGCCGCCACCAGGTTCTCCCAGGAATCGGCCCCGCCCCGGGATTTTGGCTGGACGTGGTCGATGGTGTGGGCAGCCTTGCCGCAGTAGGCGCAGCGGTGGGCATCGCGGCGGAGCACACCGCGGCGGCTCACGGCCGTCATGGTGTTGTATCTCGGCCGGATGTAGCGGTTCAGCAGGATCACGGACGGGCGACCCAGAATGTCCTGGGGTCCGACAACGGGGTCGTCCCCTTCGGCCACCACGCTGGCCTTTCCGGTAAGGACAAGGACCAGCGCCCGGCGGAAGGTGATGACCGCCAGGGGTTCATATCCAGCATTCAGAACGAGAGTGCGCATCCGCATACCTCTTCACGGCCGCACCCGCCAGCGGCACGAGGGCCGGCTGCCCTCTGCATGGTCGGGCTATGGATCGATTACACAAGAGTAAACACTCAGGTGCCGGATCACCGAATATTTTTTCACCGGCGATGTCCTCAGCGCGGAAAGTTCACTGCGCGGCAACGCAAAAGACCCCCGCCAAGAGGCGGGGGTCTTTCGAAGGTGCTGGGGTCTTGCCTAGCCGCCGACGCGGATGAAGACCGGGCCGGAGCCGACGTTTACGCTGTACAGCGCGGTGGTGCCGCCGTTCCAGCCGCCGTGGACTGCCATGCCGTTGCCAACGTAGACCGCGATGTGAGCCATGCCCACGCCGCCGTTCTGGTAGTAGGCGAGGTCGCCCGGGCGTGCCTCGCCGGCGCTGACGGTGCGGCCGAGGGACAGGTAGCCTGCCGGCCAGCCGTGGTAGTGGATGCCGGCCGCGGCCAGGGCGTTGGTGGCGAGGGCGGTGCAGTCCTGCGCCACGCCGATCTGTGCGTAGGCCGCGGCGGCGATGGTCGCGCCGGAGCCGCTTCCGATGCCGGCGGGAGCCTGGGCAGCGACGCCGCCGCTGACGCCAGCCTCGGTGCCACCGGCGCGGGTGGCCGTGGAATCCTGGACCTTCACGACGGGCTTGGGAGCCTCGACGACGGGAGCCGGCGACGTGGTCACAGCGGGCTTCTCGTAGGAGATCGCGATGGTGGACGCGGCCGAGATGGTGGCCGGGGCGGCGGACTGGACTTCCAGGGCCGAAGCGGAGGTGGATTCGCGCTGAACATTGGTCTCAGCAGCGTTGGCTGCGATTCCGCTGGTCAGAACCAGACCGGAAGCTGCGGCGATGACCGCGGCCTGACGGCCCATGCCGCCGGCGTTGTCGCCGACAGCCTTGGCAATAACAGCCAGCGAGTTGGTCTTGGTGACCTCGGCGCGGTGCCGTGCAACGGTTGCACGAGTAGTCATTAAGTTCTCTCTTTCGTGATCCTTGGACCGCGCGCTTTCGGGCACGGTTTGAGGACGCTCCGGCATCTTGGGGGTACGCCGGATCGCCCCGAAATGGGTTACTTAGCGAAGGGTGTACTGCGAAGACGCGCCAAAAGCGGAAACTGCATGCTGTCCGGACTCGTTAGAGATTGAGCCTGCGGAACGTGATCCAATCCGGGCGCCGGCAAGGGCGGCACGTGATGTGGATTCCAGCGGGCTCGAAAGAGCCTCGCCGGTGCGCATGCGCGCAGAATTGTGGCGTGAAGACACGAAAGTAGCCTCTCCCAATGCCTACGAGGTGAGCTGTCGGATTCGGATGGGAGTCACCCGGCCGCGCTGCTTCCTGGGAAGCTTTGCGACTTAACCCCAAGGCCTTCTTTCGAAGGCCAAAATTGGTTCCCCCGCCCCTGCCAGACGATGTAATGCGAACGGACCTTGAGCGGTGGCAGAGCTAGGCAATCCACTCAAGAGCGCCAACTTCGGAAAAGTTGGCGTGCTTCAAACCCTACAGGAGTCCGGACCCAATGTCACATTCAGATCACGGCGTGTCACAAGCACTTGAGAGCGGCCCATCGTCTATTTAGAGCCAGCCGAGGGGGTCAACGACGTCGCCGTTGACCATCACTTCAAAGTGGAGGTGGCAGCCCGTGGACGCGCCGGTGGTCCCGCTCATCGCGATGACGTCACCGCGCGATACCTTCTGACCAACCTTGACCGAGGCCGAGGACAGGTGGTTGTACGTCGTCTCCAGGCCGTTACCGTGGTCAATGACTACCCGGTTTCCACCGCCGAACGGATGCCACCCGTTGAAGGTCACGGTGCCGCTGGCAGCTGCATGGACCGCCGTGCCGCACTGGGCAGCGAAATCCTGGCCGCGGTGGAACTCCCCCGCGCCCCCAGTGATCGGGCTGACACGGTAGCCGTAGGGCGAAGCCGTGACCAGATGATCCAGCGGCGCGCCAAGGGTGCCTGCCGAAGCCGCGCGAGTGATACTGCCCACAGACTGGGCGCTGAGCAGCTGCTTGAGCTTCCCATCCGGATCGCCCTTGGTGGTGACGGCGGTGCGGCTGAAGTCGACCTTTGCGGCCGCGGCGGCCGTGACATCTGGCTGCACGGCAGCGGACAGAGCGCCGGATCCGCCGGCGTTGGAGGCCATCACCGGGCTCGTGACGGGGACCGTCACGGTAAGAACCAGACCCGTTGCGGCCAGGGCGATCCCGGCCTTCTGGCCGACCCCGCTGGCCGAGGCAAACTCCGTTACCTGGCGGAACGGACTGCGCCGGCGACGCCGTTCATCGCGGTGCGCGTCGCGCGGGCGTTCGGCCATATGCGCGACGGCGGGACGCGGCTCCGGAGCGGGACCGGTCGCGCGGCGACGGCCCCTGGCGGTCTGGGTGGTCAAGAACGGTTCCTCTCTGGATAGCCTGCGAAGTTAGCTGTCGGATTCGGGTCAGAGAGATCAAAGACCCGGTCCGCCGTTGCAAGCAGCCAGGCACAGGGGCATCCCGGGGGATCCTTCGTGGAAGCTGCTTGCCGCTGACGGACTTCACCCCAAGGCTGCTGAAGTAGCAACCAAAAGTGGTTCCCCCGCCCCTGCCAGGAGGTGGTTCCGCGACTGATCCGCTGGCAGGGCTCGGCTTCGGATCAGGTAACGCTTTGGTATCGGTAGTGGCCACTAACTATAGGCGATTAAGCCGCCCGGTAATAAATCCGTGATCGCAACTGTGCAGAACTGATGGGTCGTCCCATGACCGGTGCGTTGTGGCTGGTCAGGCGACTGTTACGAAGACATGCGCTGCAACCTCGGGCGGCAGCTCCAGGGCGCCCTCGATATCGGGGACGCGGACCGAGATGTACTCCCCCACCCGCTCCAGCGAGAGAAGGGCACCGGGGCGGATTCCCCCCTCGTCGAGCTGGGTGAGAAGCTCCGGCTCCACTTGGATCGGTTCAGCGAGCCGGTTGACCGTGATCCGCGAACCAGCACCGTAGCCGGCCATGGCCTCCAGCAGATTCACGGCCCTGTCCGCGGGGGCACCATTGGGCACGCCGCCAAGATCCGCAAGCCCCGGAATGGGGTTTCCGTAGGGCGAAACTGTCGGATGGTTAAGCATCTCGAAGATTCTGCGCTCGACACGTTCGCTCATGACATGCTCCCAGCGGCACGCTTCCTCATGGACGTAGGCCCAGTCGAGTCCGATCACGTCCGCGAGCAGGCGTTCCGCGAGGCGGTGCTTGCGCATGACGCCGATTGCACGTTTCCGCCCCGTTTCGGTCAGTTCAAGATGCCGGTCGCCCGAAACAACCACAAGCCCGTCACGTTCCATGCGGCCGATGGTCTGGGAAACAGTGGGGCCGGAGTGGCGGAGCCGTTCGGCGATGCGGGCGCGGAGGGCAACGATGTTTTCTTCTTCAAGTTCCAGAATGGTCCGAAGATACATCTCCGTGGTATCGATCAGATCCGTCATTCAGCTCAGCTCCTCGAGCGCAGTCCTAGCGTCATTCCCACCGTACCGCGTGCGGGCTGCATGCAGGATGCGCCCTGGCGAGAACCGCCGTACGTTCGCATGCCAGCCTAGCCTATTTTGAATTACTCCGGATAATTTTTCGGTCGGCCTGGGACTGCCCTCCCGGCGCTGCAGTCCGGCCGTTCCCGGGCGTCTCAATGACCGGACTGTGACAGGGCTTTTTCCGTATCGCCGGGGGCTGTCAGGCAGAATAAAACAGGCAGAATGAAAAGGGGTGTCCGTTGTAGCCATCCCTGCCAGGCCACCTCCCAGCCACGCTACGAACCAGCCGAATATTGGAGCCACTGTGAGCGACACCAGCATCACGATCCCCACCAACCTCCTGCCCAAGGACGGACGGTTCGGCGCCGGTCCGTCCAAGGTCCGACCGGAACAGATGGACGCCCTCGCCGCATCGGCGAAGCTGCTGGGGACCTCGCACCGCCAGGCACCGGTGAAGAACCTGGTCGGCTCGGTACGCAGCGGCCTCAGCGAATTCTTCCGCGCGCCCGAAGGCTATGAAGTGGTACTCGGCGTGGGCGGATCCACCGCGTTCTGGGACATTGCCAGCTTCGGACTCGTGGAGAACAAGGCGCAGCACCTGTCCTTTGGCGAGTTCGGCTCGAAATTTGCCTCGGCCACCAATAAGGCGCCATTCCTGGCCGAGTCCTCCATCATCAAGGCCGAACCCGGCACCCGCCCCTCCGCCCGGGCGGAGGCCGACGTCGACGTCTATGCGTGGCCGCAGAACGAAACTTCAACCGGCGTGGCCGCCCCCGTCCAGCGCGTGGCAGGCGCCGACGAGGGCTCGCTGGTGCTGGTGGACGCGACCTCGGCCGCGGGCGGGCTGGACGTGGACGTGGCGGAGTCGGACGTGTACTACTTTGCGCCGCAGAAGAACTTCGCATCCGACGGCGGCCTGTGGCTTGGCCTGTTCTCCCCCGCGGCGCTTGAGCGGGCGGCCCGGATCAAGGCCGGCAACCGCTGGATCCCCGACTTCCTGGATCTCCAGACGGCGATCGACAACTCCCGGCTGAACCAGACCTACAACACCCCCGCACTGGCCACCCTGGTGACCCTGGATGCCCAGGTGCAGTGGCTCAATGCCAACGGCGGCCTGGAATTCGCAGCCGGCCGGACCGCGGATTCCGCCGGCCGCATCTACCGCTGGGCCGAGGCATCCGGCTACGCCACGCCGTTCGTGGCCAAGGCCGAGGACCGTTCCAACGTGATCGCCACGATCGACTTCGACGAATCGATCGACGCCTCGGCCATCGCCAAGGTGCTGCGCGCCAACGGCGTCGTCGACACCGAGCCGTACCGCAAGCTGGGCCGCAACCAGCTGCGCATCGCAACCTTCGTGGCGATCGAGCCGGACGATGTCTCGGCACTGCTCGAGTGCATCGAATTCGTCGTGGCGGAACTGAAGAAGTAGCCTCAGCGCCCGGCGGCGTCCTCACGGCCTATCAGAACGCAGGCCGTGGCGGCGCCGCCGACGTTTCAGGCAGGTCCGGCCGGCTGCGCACCCTGCGGCTCGGCTTGCTGGGAACCCGGGCTGGCGGCGCCGGTCCCGCTTTCGACGCGGAAGTACCGCAGCCCGTGTGCGCGGCGGTTGAAGTGGAGCCGCAGATGCCTGGCCCGGATGATCCACATCAGCCCGATCAGGGCCGCCAGCAGGCCGGCGCCCGCCGCAACCGCCATGGACCAGCGGGGGCCGGCGGTGTTCGCCACCCAGCCGACCAGCGGCGCCCCAATGGGGGTTCCGCCCATGAAAATTGCCATGTAGAGCGCCATCACCCGGCCCCGCATAACGGGGTCCGTGGTGGTCTGTGCGTCCAGGGCGGAGACCACCCCGAGCATGAGGGCAAAAGCGTAGACGTGCCAGAGTTGGGCTGCGCCCGAGACCACCAGGATGCCCAGCCCGGCGCTCAGCAGCGCCATGGCGGACTGGGTCAGCACCAGGAGCCGCTTACGGTTGAAGCGATCGGCGAGAAGCCCGGCCACGGGCGCCAGGAACAGCTGCGGGCCCAGCTGCAGGGCCATGGTGATCCCGACCGCCCCGGCATCGTGCGCCGTCAGGTGGGCGAACACCAGCCAGTCCTGGGCGGTGCGCTGCATCCAGGTGCCAATGTTGGAGATGAGCGCACCGAGGAACCAGATGCGGTAGTTCAGGATGTGCAGGGACTTGAAACGTGGACATCAGCCCCAGCCCTCCCCAGACACGCTCCCGGACGCTGTCAACCGCTAGTCGGCCTCGTCCGCGGAGGGTTCCCCCTCGCCGTCGTCGTCGGTCTCGTCGTCGTCGGTCTCGTCGTCGGCCTCCGCGTCGTCGGTCTCGGCTCCGTTCTGTGAGTCGGCGTCGGACGCCTGCGCCGGCGTTTCGGACCCGGACGCCTCGTCGGCGGCCTCGTCAGCTTGCGCGTCTTCCGGGCGGACCCGCTCAGCCCACGGAATCCAGGCCGGTGCCAGGATGGAGTCTTCGGACGGCAGGAGGCCGAGTTCGTCCACCGTGACCACCTTGGACCGCGAGTTGCGGGTCAGCACGGCGTACCACTGCCAGCCCAGATACCCGGGCAGCCTGGATTCGAAGAGGTGGGTCACCAGGCGGTCGCCTTCGCTGCGGGCGCCGATGTGCTCGCCGATCTGCTCTGCGGGGGCAATGCTTTCCACCGCGGTGCGGGCGACGTCGACGGCGGCGGCCAGGAAGGCGTCAGGCTTGCCGGTGCGCCAGACGGGCACGCCGGCGCGCGGGCGGGTTCCCTGCTTTGAGCCGGTTCCCTTGGATTCGGCGGGCAGGGTGGATCCGGCATCCGGCGCCGGCAACTGATCAGGTTCCTGAGTCATCAAGAGCCTTATACATCCAGCTCGTCGGCAACCTTACGGAGGGCCGCTGCGATCGCCTTGCCCTTGTTGCCTTCCGGGTACTTGCCCGCGGACAGGGTTCCGGACAAGTTGTCCAGCACGCTGACGAGGTCCTGCACCAGCGGGGCAAGGTCCCTGGCACTGGGCCGCTTTGCCTTGGCGATGGACGGCGTCTTGTCCAGCACGCGCAGGCCGAGCGCCTGGGCACCCTTGCGGCCGTCGGCTACGCCAAATTCAACGCGCGTTCCGGCCTTGAGTTCCGTGACGCCCTCGGGCAGCGCGGACTTGGGCAGGAAGACTTCCTGGCCGTCCTCGCCCGCGAGGAATCCGAAGCCTTTTTCCTTGTCATACCACTTGACCTTGCCGGTAGGCACGTAATCAACCTTCTTCGTTCTGCGGGTACACGGCCGGCGGTCACCGCATCCGCATGGATACGCGGGTTCAGGGTATGACTGCCCGGACCGTGTTGGTCTGTATCTCCAAGGTTATCCTGCCTGGTTCAATATAGCGGCTTGAGGCGCGGGCGATGCCGGACTGTTAGCGTTGCCCACATGACACTCATGCGATACCGGCGGCCTCTGATGATCATCGCGGCCACGCTTGCTGTGCTGTCCCTCGTTGCCGTCGGCGCTGTCATGGCCATGGCGTTGAACAATGTCGTGGCGCCCGCCTGGATTACCTCAGCGGCCCTCTACGGGCTCCCGGTGGCATTCCTGCTCATGCTGGCGCTCGTTGTGGACGCGGTGGCAGCACGGCGCCGCCCGCAAAGGCCCGGCGAAAGGTAACGTTGGAGCGATGTCCCTCATCCGCGCGCTGAGCAAGGAACTTCAGGCACGAAGCGACGAATCGTTGCGGGCCCTGTTCTCCGCGCGGCCGGACCTGATTTCTCCCGGCGTCCCGGACTTCGCCGCCCTCGCCGCCCGTGCCAGCGGACGAGTCAGCGTCCAGCGGGCGCTCGAGCGGCTCAACCGTCCGCAGATGCAGGTCCTGGAGACCCTGCACCTGTGCACCAACTCCGATACCGGGCACAGCGCCTCGGCGGCGATGCTGAAGAAACTGATCAGCGGCTCCTCGGCTGCCGCCATCGACCGGCTGCTCCACTCCCTGCAGGAACTGGCCTTGGTCCACCGCGCCGATCCGCCGCACGGCGCCGCTCCCGCCGCCGCCAAGCAGCGCCACTACCTTCCGGTGGGCAGCCTCAAGGATGTGATCGGCATCTACCCTGCGGGGCTGGGGCGCAGCTACACCGAACTCGTGCGGCTCCAGCCGGCGTTTGCGCAGCGCGTGGTGCAGCTGGTGGGGGAACTGCACCGCGGCGGGGCGTCCATCTCCCCCGCCACGACGCCGATGGAAGCGGCTCTGTCGCTGCAGCACTGGACGGCAACACCGGAATCGCTCCAGCAAATCCTGACCACCGCGCCGGATCGGACGGCCGCCCTGCTGGCGCGGTTCGGAAACTGGGCCATGGGCGCCGTCCCACAGGCGCAGCGCCGGGCTTCTGTGCTCCACGAAAGCTCCGACGTCGGCCCTGTGGACTGGCTGCTGGCCCGGGGGCTGCTGGTGCCGCTGGACGCCGCACACGTCGAACTTCCCCATAGCGTCGGAGTGTCGCTGCGCGGCGGGTTCGTCATCGAGAGATTTTCCCTGGTGCCGCCCCTCCCCCACCTTGGCCACACGAGCGCAGGGCTGCGCCGGAACGCCGCGTTGGGCGCTATTGCCGAGACGCTGCGGCTCGTGGGCGAAGTGCTCTATGCCGTGCGCGAACAGCCCCTGGCGACGCTGCGCAGCGGGGGCGTCGGGGTCCGGGAGATGAAGCGGCTGGCAGATTCCCTCCGGATCGACGTGCACGCGGCCGGCGTTCTGGCGGAGTTCTGCGCAATGGGCGGCCTGCTGCGGCTGGACGTCGACAGTTCTGCATGGGTGCAGCCGCAGCAGCTGGAGTGGCTGGCGTTGCCGCGGCAGGAACAATGGCTGTGGCTGGTCAATGCCTGGCTGGCCAGCGAACGCGCGCCGTCCCTCGTGGGCCAGCCCGTGAGTGCTGCTGTCCCGGGCTTGGCAGGCCACCGGGGCGCGGCCGGGACCACCATCAATGCGCTCTCCGCCGAGGCGCAGCGGCCTGACGCGCCGGTGGTCCGCAAACGGGTCCTGGAAATCCTGCATGAACTCACTCTCGAAGCCGCGGCACCCGACGGGCAGGCCCCCGTTCTCAATGCCGCAGCTGTGCTGGAGCGAGCCGAGTGGACGCAGCCCCGGATGGCCCGGCGTTTCAGCTCGCTGATCCGCGGCATCCTCACAGAAGCCGAGATGCTGGGCCTGATCGGTTCCGGGGCGCTCAGCCAACTGGGTGCCGCGATCGCCGCCGAACAGCCGGATGAGGCGTTGGGGATCCTGGGTGAGCACCTGCCGGCAGCCCTGCAGCATGTCTTGCTGCAGGCGGACCTGACGGCGGTGGCGCCGGGCTACCTCGACCCCGAACTGAGCGAACGGCTCCTGACCATGGCCGCGGCCGAAGGGCAGGGACCGGCAACCATCTACCGTTTCTCCGTCGCCTCCGTCCGCCGGGCCCTCGACGCCGGCCAGGACGCCGCGGCGATCCTGGACTTCCTGCGCCGGCATTCGGCCACCGCCGTCCCGCAGCCACTCCAGTACCTCATTGAAGACACCGCCGCGCGCCACTCCCGGCTCCGCGTGGGGGCGGCCGCCAGCTTTATCCAATGCGAGGACGAGACTGCCCTGCTGGAACTGCTCAACGCCCCGGCCGCCGCCGCCCTCGGGCTGGTGCGCATCGCACCCACCGTGGTCGTCTCACACGCCGCATTCCGGGAAGCCGCCCAGATCCTCAGGGGCCTGGGCCTCGCCCCCGTCCTGGAGGAAGCAGCACCCGCCGTCGTCCGGCTGCGGCGCAGCACCCCGGGTGCAGGCAGCGGCCGGCCTGTCTACACCGCCCCGCGGACCGCTCCGCCGGAGGCCGACATCGACGCCCAGCTGGCCGTGCTGCGCGGTGACGGGTCCCGGGCACCTGGCTCCGGGGCTCACTCGCCGGCGGCTGCCCCGGGCAGCGAGGAAGCGACCCAGCTGGGGCTGGAGACCCTCCTGAAAGCGATCCGCCTCCGGCAGCGGGTGGTCATGAACGTCGTGGACAGCATGGGGAATGCCAGCCGCGAGACGGTTGTTCCGGTAGCTGTGAATGGCGGGCGGGTGCGGGTGTTCGATCCGGTCAAGGAGATCGAGCGGGTCCTGTCCATCCACCGGATTATCGACGTCGAAGCTACAGAGGAATTGTTCCAGTGAATGACGGGCCCCTGATCGTCCAGAGTGACAAGACCATCCTGCTGGAGGTCGACCACGAACTCGCAACCGAGGCCCGGCACGCCATCGCGGCCTTCGCCGAGCTGGAACGGGCCCCGGAGCATGTGCACAGCTACCGGTTGACGCCACTGGGGCTGTGGAACGCCCGGGCGGCCGGGCTGGACGCCGAAAAGGTACTGGACACCCTGCTCACGTACTCCCGGTTCCCCGTGCCGCACTCCCTGCTGATCGACG
The DNA here is from genome assembly GCF_029504395.1 of Arthrobacter sp. ES3-54. Taxonomy (GTDB): domain Bacteria; phylum Actinomycetota; class Actinomycetes; order Actinomycetales; family Micrococcaceae; genus Arthrobacter. Next base: position 15,600 of record NZ_JAQFIF010000013.1, on the reverse strand, counting down.
TCGAAGAAACCATGTCCCGGTACGGCCGGCTTCGGCTGGAAAAGGACCCGCAGCACGGGCTGGTCATGCGCACGTCCGACTACCCGGTGCTGGAAGAAGTCAGCCGCGCCAAGAAGATCGCCCCGCTGCTCGGGCCGCGGATCGACGGCGAGACGGTGGTGGTGCATTCCTCCCAGCGCGGCCAGCTCAAGCAGCTACTGCTCAAGATTGGCTGGCCGGCCGAGGACCTGGCCGGTTACGTGGACGGCACGCCGCACCCCATCATGCTCAACGAATCCGGCTGGAAGCTGCGGCCCTACCAGCAACTGGCCGCGGAGAACTTCTGGGCCGGCGGCAGCGGCGTCGTCGTCCTTCCCTGCGGCGCCGGTAAAACGCTGGTCGGGGCGGCCGCCATGGCCACAAGCTCCACCACCACGCTGATCCTGGTGACCAACACCGTCGCCGCGCGGCAGTGGAAGGACGAGCTCATCAAGCGCACGTCACTGACCGAGGAGGAGATCGGCGAGTACTCCGGCTCCGTCAAGGAAGTCCGTCCGGTCACGATCGCCACCTACCAGGTCCTGACCACGAAGCGCGGCGGCCTGTACCCGCACCTGGAGCTCGTGGACGGCAACGACTGGGGCCTGATCATCTACGACGAGGTCCACTTGCTGCCGGCGCCGATCTTCCGGATGACGGCGGACCTGCAGGCCCGGCGCCGGCTGGGACTTACGGCCACGTTGGTGCGGGAGGACGGACGGGAGGGCGAGGTCTTCAGCCTGATCGGCCCGAAGCGCTACGACGCGCCGTGGAAGGACATCGAAACCCAGGGCTACATCGCCCCCGCTGATTGCGTGGAGGTCCGGGTGGACCTGCCCCGCGACGAACGGGTGGCCTATGCCATGGCCGAGGACGCCGACAAATACCGCCTGTGCGCCACCTCCGAGACGAAGACCCGGGTGGTGGAAGAACTGGTCGCCGAACACGCCGGCGAGCAACTCCTGGTGATCGGGCAGTACATCGACCAGCTCGACGAGATCGGCGAGCGCCTCAACGCGCCGGTCATCAAGGGCGACACGTCGGTCAAGGAACGCCAGAGGCTCTTCGACGCCTTCCGCGCGGGCGAGGTGCAGACGCTGGTGGTGTCCAAGGTGGCCAACTTCTCCATCGATCTGCCCGAGGCGTCGGTGGCGATCCAGGTCTCCGGTTCGTTCGGTTCCCGCCAGGAGGAGGCCCAGCGCCTTGGCCGGCTGCTGCGTCCGAAGAAGGACGGCCGCTCCGCCCGGTTCTACTCGCTGGTGGCCCGGGACACCCTGGACCAGGACTTCGCCGCGAAGCGACAGCGTTTCCTCGCCGAGCAGGGCTACGCCTACCGGATCATGGACGCCAAGGATGTCGGCACCGCCGGCTAGGCAGAAGGTGCCGTGCCCCGGTGCGCCCGCAACAGACACGGCCCATGCAACACCCATCCGACGTTCAGAAAACTCCCAGAGTCTGGGAGCATCATGGGAACATGAAAAAGAACGGACCCGAAGCCAAGCTGCTCGTCGTCGATGATGAACCCAACATCCGCGAGCTGCTATCAACGTCCCTGCGCTTCGCTGGTTTTGAAGTTGTCTCGGCCGGCAGCGGGCGCGAAGCCCTTGCCGCCGCGGAACTGCACGCCCCCGATCTGGCAGTGCTGGACGTCATGCTGCCGGACATGGACGGCTTCACCGTCACCCGCCGCCTGCGCGCCGCCGGCAAACACTTCCCCGTCCTGTTCCTCACGGCCAAGGACGACACCGAGGACAAGGTCACGGGCCTGACCGTGGGCGGGGACGATTACGTCACCAAACCCTTCAGCCTCGACGAGGTGGTGGCCCGCATCCGCGCGGTGCTACGGCGCACGCAGCCCCAGGGCGAGGACGACGCCGTGATCCGGGTCGATGACCTTCAGCTCGACGACGACGCCCACGAGGTCCGCCGCGGCGGCACCGTGATCGAGCTGTCCCCCACCGAGTTCAAGCTCCTGCGCTACCTCATGCTCAACCCGAACCGGGTCCTGTCCAAGGCCCAGATCCTCGACCATGTGTGGGAGTACGACTTCAACGGCGATGCCTCCATCGTGGAGTCCTACATCTCCTATCTGCGCCGCAAGGTGGATATCGATCCCGATGCCCCGGCACTGATCCAGACCAAGCGCGGCGTCGGCTACGTTCTGCGGACCGCCGAGAAGCGCTGACCTTGCTGCACCGCTGGAAATCGGCCTCGCTGCGGTCGCAGCTCGTGGCCATCATGATGGCGCTGATGCTGGTGGCCCTCACGGCCACTGGTGCGGGCACGCTGACGCTGCTCCACAGCTTCCTGCAGGGACAAGTGGATGACAAACTCCGGGCCGCCGTCGACTCCGTGCGGCTGGAGAAATCCTTCACCCAGCTGCAGGAGGCCAGCTCCACCGTTCCCACCGACTACTCGCTGATGCTCCTCAGCCCCGGCCTGCCGCCCATTCCATTCGGCGGCGACAAGGACTCCCACCCCGCCATCAGCACCTTTTCCACGGTCGAGGCCCGGGAACGCCAGCAGGTACCCTTCCAGGTCCGCGGGACCGAGGGCGGCAACTGGAGGGTCGTGGCCCTAAGCGTCGTGGACAACAACCAGCGCAGCGCGGTGGTTGTCATCGGGCTGCCGCTGGACCCCGTCGATTCCGTCATGGAACATGCCGCCCTGGTGGTGGTGGGGGTGGGCCTGCTGACGCTCGTGCTGGCGTTCTTCATCGCCACGTGGACCGTCTCGCGGTCCTTCCGGCCGCTGGCCCGGGTGGAGAAGACGGCCGCCGCGATCGCCGCCGGAGACCTCTCCAGACGCGTGGAAATCGAAAACCCCAACACCGAAGTGGGGAGGCTGGGCAGTTCGCTCAATGCCATGCTCGCGCACATTGAGACAGCGTTCGCCGCCCGGATGGCGTCCGAGGAACGGATGCGTCGCTTCGCCGCCGATGCCTCGCACGAGCTGCGCACCCCGCTGGTGACCATTCGCGGGTTCTCCGAGCTGTATCGGCACGGGGCGCTGTCCACCCCGGAGGACGTGGCCACGGCGATGGGGCGGATCGAAAGCGAAGCCAAGCGCATGGGAGCCATGGTGGAAGACCTGCTGCTGCTGGCCAGGATCGATGAGCAGCGCCCGCTGCAACAGAAACCCGCGGATCTGCTGCTGCTGGCCAACGACGCCGTGGTGGACACCCAGGCGAGCGACCGCAGCCGCACCATCACCCTCACCGGGCTCGACGGCGCGGCCCCCGCGCCCGCCCCGGTGCTGGGGGACGAAGCCAAGCTGCGTCAGGTGGTCAGCAACCTGGTCGGCAATGCCCTGCGCTACACGCCGGAGGGCACTCCGATCGAAATTGGCGTCGGGACCCGGACTGCACCGGACGGAGCACGGCAGTCCGTGATCGAGGTCCGGGACCACGGACCGGGCGTCCCGGATGACGAAGCGGCCCGAATTTTTGAGCGCTTCTACCGGGCGGACACCTCCCGGACCAGGGAGACCGGCGGCAGCGGACTTGGCCTGGCGATCGTGGCCGCCATCGTCAGCTCGCATTCCGGGTCCGTGCGGGTCGGTGAGACTGACGGGGGCGGTGCCACGCTGGTGGTCAGCATCCCGTTCCTGGACGAAAACGCCACGGAACTGTCCACAGCTGATTTGTCCACATAGGAGCCGGCGGCGGTGTCCGGCCGGTGCGCTGCCCGCCTACGCTCGAGGTGTCCGGAAGATCCGGACGAGGCAGCCGCTCCCCCACATGCCTTCACCGCAGACTCCCATCACAGACCCCCGCTGACGATTACCGTGCTCCGCCGGGCTGCGGCTGCCTCCCGAACATTTCGAGAGGCATTCCCATGAGCATCATTTCCGTCGATACGGAGCTCCTCCAGCTAAAGTCCGCCAACGTGCAGGCCACGGTGGAGCGGATCAGCGCCGACGTCCAAGCCATGAAACGAGGGTTGGACGAACTCCAGGGCAGCTGGCGCGGCTCCGCGGCGACAAACTTCCACACCCTGGTCGCCGAGTGGACGCTGACCCAGGGCAGGGTCGAGGCTTCCCTGGCGTCCATAAACCTCGCGCTGAATTCCGCCGCCGCCACCTATGCGCAGGCGGAACTGGGCAATGCGCAGCGGTTCACGTGAGCCTCACGGGGCGTCAGGCCTCGGGTGTGCCCTGGTGAAAGCGCAGCCGCCATTGCGCGCCTTCAAGGACCCATAGGGAGCTGCGCAGGGCTGATCCCTCGCGGGTGTGACTGCGGTAGGTCAGGAGCATAGTCTTCTCGCCCAGCCGGTCCGCGCCCAGAAGCTCCAGCTCTACGGGTCCGCCCGGGTTGTCCTCAAGCGACATCATCATGGCGTCACGGGTCCAGAGCCGGCCGGAGCTGCCGATCTCGGTGAAGTCCGGATGGAGCAGGACGCCTGTGCGGCCCAGGTCCGCCCGGGTTTCCGGGCGGAGCAGTTCCCGCTCGAGGGACTCGACGACGGCTTCGGGGCTGGTCTCCGCCAAGGTCACTGTCGGTTCCTCTTCGAGTTCGCTGAAGAGGTCCGGTTCGTCGTAGGCCCCTGGTGCGCCAAAGAGTTCCTGCTGGCCGGAAGGCGCCGGGGCTGGCTGCGCCCGGGTTGCGGCCTGAGGTGGAGCGGTCCTTGGGGCCGTCTGCTGGGCGGCCTGCGGCATCGCGGAACCGGCCTGGCCTGCCAGCCGCGTCTCGCTCTGCCGTGTCTGGCCCTGCTCGGTCTGGCCCTCCGGCTGCTGGCCCTCGGGCGTCTCGAACCCGGGGCCCTGCCGGACCGCCACGCCCTGCTGGTACGCCGTGGCCGCTGCCCGGGCACGGACGTCGGCCGCTTCGTTGAGCTCGTGCCCAGCATGCCCCCGCACCCACTCGAAGGTGTACTTGCGGCCCACGAGCGCCTGGTCGATTTCCTTGAGGAGGTCCACGTTCAGCACCGGCTTGCCGTCGGCCTTGCGCCAGCCCTTGCGCTTCCAGCCTGGCATCCACTTGGTCACCGCGTTGATGACGTACTGGCTGTCACAGAGGATCAGCAGGTCCTCCCCGGGCACGTGCGCCGTCGCCCGGAAAAGGTCCAGCACCGCCATCAATTCGCCCTGGTTGTTCGTGCCGTGGGGCCATCCACCGGCCCGCCAGCAGTCGTCATTCACGTACCAGGCCCAGCCGGCCGGGCCGGGATTTCCTAGGGCCGAACCGTCGGCCGCTGCTGTAATCGTCACTGACCTATCCTGCCAGACCCTGCCGACACCCAGCACAACAACGGAAGGAGCCTGTTGGGCGTGGACTGCGTTAACGCCAACGGCGGCCCCACCCGAAGGTGGGACCGCCGTCGTCGAACAGCCGGTGGAGGCTAGCGCGGGTGGTTAGAAACCGCCCATGCCGCCCATGCCGCCCATGTCGTCGCCGCCGCCCATCTGGGCGCCAGCCTTCTCGGGCTTGTCGGCTACAACGGCCTCGGTGGTGAGGAACAGGCCGGCGATGGAAGCCGCGTTCTGCAGGGCAGAGCGGGTGACCTTGACCGGGTCGTTGATGCCAGCGGCCAGCAGGTCGACGTACTCGCCAGTGGCTGCGTTGAGGCCGTGGCCTGCGGGCAGGCCGCGGACCTTGTCCACTACGACGCCGGGCTCGAGGCCTGCGTTGAAGGCGATCTGCTTCAGCGGGGCGTCGATGGCAACGCGGACGATGTTCGCGCCCGTTGCCTCGTCGCCGGAGAGCTGCAGGTTCGCGAACGCCTTGGCGCCGGCCTGGATCAGGGCAACGCCACCGCCGGCGACGATGCCCTCTTCGACAGCAGCCTTGGCGTTGCGGACAGCGTCCTCAATGCGGTGCTTGCGTTCCTTGAGCTCGACCTCGGTTGCGGCACCGGCCTTGATGACTGCAACGCCGCCGGCCAGTTTGGCCAGGCGCTCCTGCAGCTTCTCGCGGTCGTAGTCGGAATCCGAGTTCTCGATCTCGGCGCGGATCTGGGACACGCGGCCGGCGATCTGGTCGGCGTCGCCGGCACCCTCGACGATCGTGGTCTCGTCCTTGGTGACAACAACCTTGCGGGCCTTGCCAAGGAGTTCGAGTCCGGCGGTCTCAAGCTTGAGGCCGACTTCCTCGGAGATGACCTGGCCACCGGTGAGGATGGCGATGTCGGCCAGCTGCGCCTTGCGGCGGTCGCCGAAGCCCGGAGCCTTGACGGCGACGGACTTGAAGGTGCCGCGGATCTTGTTGACGATCAGGGTGGCCAGGGCCTCGCCCTCGATGTCTTCGGCAATGATCAGCAGCGGCTTGTTGGACTGCATGACCTTTTCGAGGACAGCGACCAGTTCCTTGACGTTGGAGATCTTGGAGTTGACGATCAGGATGTACGGATCCTCAAGGACCGTTTCCTGGCGCTCGGCGTCGGTGACGAAGTAGGCGGAGATGTAGCCCTTGTCGAAGCGCATGCCTTCGGTCAGCTCCAGCTCGAGGCCGAACGTGTTCGACTCCTCGACCGTGATGACGCCTTCCTTGCCGACCTTGTCGAGGGCTTCGGCGATCAGGGCGCCGATCTCGTTGTCGCCAGCGGAGATGGACGCGGTGGCGGCGATCTCTTCCTTGGTCTCGATTTCCTTGGCGGAGGCCAGGAGCTCGACGGTCACGGCGTCAACAGCCTTCTCGATGCCGCGCTTGAGGGACAGCGGGTCAGCGCCGGCCGCGACGTTGCGCAGGCCTTCCTTGACCAGGGCCTGTGCGAGCACAGTTGCCGTGGTGGTGCCGTCGCCTGCGACGTCATCCGTCTTCTTGGCAACTTCCTTGACCAGCTCGGCGCCGATCTTCTCGTAAGGGTCGTCCAGCTCGATCTCCTTGGCGATGGAAACACCATCGTTGGTGATCGTGGGGGCGCCCCACTTCTTTTCGAGGACGACGTTGCGTCCCCGCGGGCCGAGGGTGACCTTGACGGCGTCGGCGAGGATGTTCAGGCCCCGCTCAAGACCGCGGCGTGCCTCTTCATCAAATGCAATGATCTTGGCCATAACGGCAGTAGTCCTTTCGGGACAGTCGTTAAGAATGAACCTTCGCTGTGGTGCCCGCGACGGACGATCCCAACCCCGCGGCCTCTGTATGCCGCCGGGTCCGGGATCTCACCCCAGCAAGGTGTTCCTTTAACTCCTGGACCGGCTGCCCCACTTCGCGGCCGGGCGGACCGGGCGTCGTGTTAGCAGTCAGTGCGCTGGAGTGCTAAATCAATAATTAGCACTCCCCCGGGGAGAGTGCAAGCAGTGCCCGGCCCGAACCGCCCGCCACGCGGGCACAATACGCTAGGAGCGATCAGCCGCCGCTGCTGCTGGCGCTCTCCGTGCCGGTCATTGTGGGCAGGTTGTCCTCGCCGTAGGTGTAGACCATGTAGTTCGCTTCGGTGATGTCCCCGTGAGAATCAAAGTTGATCCGTCCGGACTGGCCGTCATAGTCAGGGCGCTTGCCCGCATGGAGCACGTCCACGCAGTCCTGGTAGCTCGTGCACGACTCACTCGGCGGCTGGCCAGCGGGCTGGCCGCCGCCCGCGGCATTTCCGCCTGCTGCCGCAGTTCCGCCGGAAACCCCGACGAGGGATGCCGCAATGGAGGTTCCGGCGTCGTCTTCTGCCGCGGCGGCCGCGATGGCGGCGAGGATGACGGCGTCGTACGTCTCGGCGGCAAACACCATGTCCTTCAGGCCGGGGTCAACGGCAACAAGGTCCTTCTGGAAGGTGGCGGAGGGGAACACGCCGGGCAGGACCCCGCGTGCGCCCTCGAGCGCCCGCGTGCCCACGCCGGAGCCATACCGGCTGACTGCCGCGTCGCTGAGGACAAGTTTTTTGCCGGCCAGGCCGGCGTTGTTCAGTTCGGCGGTGGCACCCTGCGCGCCGTCGCGCGAGACCAGGACCACGGCGTCGGGGTTTGCGGCCTTCGCGGTGGCGGCAGCCTGCTGTGCCTGGCCGGGAGTGAACTCCGCGTCCGCCACGACTTCCAGCCCGGACTGTTTCGCCGCACCGGCGACGGCGGAGGCTACATCCTTGCCGTAGCCGCCTTCCTCGTGCAGCACGGCCAGGGTCTTGGCGCCGCCGTCTTGAGCCAGCTTGGCGAGGACGGACGCCTGGGCGACGTCGGCCGCCGAGGTGCGGAAATAGTAGCCGCTGCTCTTGTAGTTGCTGAGCCCGCTGGCAGAGTTGGCCGGCGAGATGACGGCTACCTTGGCGTTGGCCAGCACGTCGATCGCGGCAGGGGCGCGGCTGGAATCGGTCGGACCGATCACGACGTCGGCCTTGGCGGCAACCAACGCCTTCGCCTGCGCAGCGGTGTCAGTGCTGATGTTTTCCGGCAGGAGTTCCACCGGCTTGCCTTTGTGGCCACCGGCCGCGTTGATCTCCTTGACGGCGAGTTGGGCGGCCGCGAGCTGTGGGGCGTTGAGGAAGTTCTGCCGCCCCGTGTTGTCCAGGATCAGGCCGATGCGCAGGGTGCCGTCACCGCTGGCGTCGGCGCTGGCCACGCGGGCGCTACCAGCGGGTCCCAGGCAGCCCGTCAGGGTCACGGCCGCGAGTGTGCCCGCCGCCAGGGCGCGGCGCAGCGGCAAAGTTCTTCCTGGGCGACCTGCCGCGTCCCGCGGGGCGTTCTTGACGAAAGCAAGTGCCACTAGGTGGGCCGGACGCTTTCAGCCTGCGGGCCCTTTTCGCCCTCGCCGACTTCCAGCTCCACCCGCTGGCCCTCGTCCAGGGCGCGGTAGCCTTCCCCGACGATCGCGGACCAGTGCACGAAGACGTCGTTCTCGGAACCGTCCACGGCGATGAAGCCGTAGCCCTTTTCGGCGTTGAACCATTTGACGGTTCCCAGTGCCATGGCGTCCACACTTTCAGCTAGCTTGCGTGCGGCCCACCTCGATGTGCGCCGCGGACTGCGAAGAGAAATCCGCAGATACTGTACCCACAGCGTCCCTCAAGAACGCCGACGGCGGGCAGGTCCGCCGTCGAATAGTTATTGAGGCGTAACCGGAATTGACTACTGGAAGCCGGGTCCCAGCACAACGACAAGGGGCAAGTTGAACTCGGTGGAGTCCACGAGGGTGTCGATGCCCAGGAGCGTTCCGAGCGCCTCGGCGTTGCCCTTCTGTTCCACGCCGCTGTAGAAAATCACTGACGTCTGCTGCGGGACACCGCCCCAGTTCCCTGTCTGGTCCACGGTCCAGCCGGCGGAGCTGACGGTGCCGCCGACGCGGGTGGCGAGGCCAGCGGTCGTGGTCCCGTTGTAGATCGTCACCGGCTGCGTCTTGTCCACACCGGCGGCTGTGGCGCTGGGCGTTGCTGAGGGCGTTGCCGACGGCGGTGCGGCAGCGGGTTCCGTGCCAATCGGCCCCGGGCTCGTCTGCGTGGGGCTGGGGCTCGCGGAGCTCGATGCGGACGCGCTACTGCCGGCGGATGCGGACGCGCTGTCACCGGCTGTCACGGCCGCGGCCTGGCCTCCGGAGAATCCAAGCTTCGGCAGGATCAGGAAAGCCACCAGGCCAATGGCCAGCGCTACGAAGCCAGCCGCCAAGATGGGCGTCAGGCTCCGGCGGCGCGATCCGGCGACGGCCCGGTGGACACCCTGCCGGGTAGAGGTCTCCGGGACCCGATCAAATTCATCCCGAGCGTATTTGGTCATGGTAAAACGACGTCCTTGCTGATTTCATACGGGGTGCCCGAGGCCGGAACGGACGCAACAGGACGTGCGCATCCGACTGCTCGTGACGCGACTTTACGAATCTGTTCCCAGACGACGGGCAGTGCGGGCACGTTGGCGTGATGTACGTAGTCTACGCAATCTCTTGACCAGCATGGGATCGTGGGCCAGGGCTTCCTCGGTATCGATGAGGGCATTGAGGATCTGGTAGTAGTGCGTGGCGGACAGATCGAAAAGCTCGCGGATGGCTTGTTCCTTGGCCCCCGCGTACTTCCACCACTGCCGCTCCAGAGCCAGCATCTGCTGGTCGCGGGCGCTGAGCGGAGACTCCGCGGACACCCCGCCGAGGTCCGCACCGGCAGCGGGGAACCCTGCGGAATCCTCCGCGAGCACGTGCTCTTGCGCTGTTTCGGCCACGACACACTCCTGGTTGATTCCGAAAAAACTGGCTGGATCCGGTAAAAGTCAGTCCCATGCTACGGCCGAATGACGGGGTTGTCATTTGGCGGGGTGCCGGAGCGGACGCCGTCTGCGGAAGAATGGGGGCTGTGTCCAATTCCGAACTTCACTCCGAGTCAGATTCCGACGCCTTGTTCGAGCTGGAACCCGTAGCCGCCGACGACCTCAGCTTCGCGGACCTGGCGCGCCGGCCGCTGAGCGAGCTGGTCGCTCCGGACTGGGCGGAAGCGCTGGCGCCGGTGGAGGCGCAGCTGCGGGAGGCGCTCACCTTCCTCGCCGGCGAAGCGGCCGCCGGGCATGGCGTGCTGCCGGCGCCGCCAAACCTGCTGCGGGCCTTCCGCCAGCCGCTGGCCGGTGTCCGGGTGCTGGTGGTGGGCCAGGACCCCTATCCGACGCCGGGGCACGCCGTGGGGCTGTCCTTCGCCGTGGACGGCGCCACCCGGCCGATCCCCCGCAGCCTGGCAAACATCTACAAGGAACTTCAGGCCGATCTCGGCGTCCCGCCGCGTGTCCATGGGGACCTTAGCCGCTGGGCGGAACAGGGCGTATTGCTGCTGAACAGGGTGCTCAGTGTCCGGGCCGGCGCGGCGGGCTCGCACCGGAACAAGGGCTGGGAGTCCGTCACGGCGACGGCCATCCGGGCAGTCGCGGACCGCCCGTCCGCCTCCGGCACGGGCCATGCTCCCCTTGTGGTGATCCTGTGGGGGAAGGATGCCGAGTCCGTGCGGCCGCTGCTGGGGTCCGCTGCGGTGATCGCCAGCGCCCACCCCAGCCCACTCTCGGCCTCGCGCGGATTCTTCGGGTCCCGGCCCTTCAGCCGGGCCAACGCCCTGCTGCAGGAACAGGGCAACGGGACGGTCGACTGGGAACTGCCGCCGCTGCCGTAACAGGCATTCGTCCGGAGCTCCCGGCCAGGGTTCTTCGTTAGGCTTACCTCATGACCTCCCTCCCCGCCGCCACTACCGCAACCCGGAACTCGCGTCCCCAGACCGACCTGACGGTCCTGCGCAGAGAACAACTCTCCCCGCACATGGTCCGGATCATCGCAGGCGGTCCTGGCTTCGCCGGGTACGTCAACAACGACTATGTGGACCGGTACGTCAAGATCGCCTTTCCCCAACCAGGCATCCAATACCCGCAACCGCTGGACCTGTGGGCCATCCGCGAAGCCATGCCGCGCGCTCAGTGGCCGCATACCAGGACCTACACGGTCCGCTGGGTGGACGAGGCGGCGCAGGAATTGGCCATCGATTTCGTGATCCACGGCGACGAGGGCCTCGCTGGCCCCTGGGCGGCCTCGGCCCAGCCCGGCGATCGCCTGACTTTTACGGGCCCGGGCGGCGGGTACAACCCGGATCCGGCGGCGGACTGGTACGTGTTTGCCGGTGATGAATCCGCCCTGCCGGCCATCGGCGCCGCGATCGAATCCCTGCCGGAGGATGCCCGCGGCCTGGCCCTGCTCGAAGTGGACAGCGACGCCGACATCCAGGCCATCGCCGGACCGGCCGGCGTCGAACTGCGCTGGCTGCTGCGCGGCGGCGTCCCCGCCGGAGAGAGCGAACTGCTGGTCACGGCCGTGCGCGATGCCGAGTGGCCTGAGGGACGGGTGCAGGTCTTTGCCCACGGCGAGCGGGGCTACATGAAGGACCTGCGGGAGGTTTTCTATGTGCAGCGCGGGCTGGAGCGGGCGCAGGTTTCCCTGTCGGGCTACTGGGCCAAGGGCCGCGTGGAGGACGATTTCCAGGCGGAGAAGAAGCTGCCGATAGGCCAGATCTAGAAGCGCAAGATCTACCGACGGGTCCACCCGGGCTTACGGGCGGGTGGCGCTGCGGAGTTTCCCCATCTTTGCCACCACGACGCCGGGACACGCCGGCGCGGCGGGCTGAGACGCCGTCGTGTCCCCGCAAAAGTGGGGAAACCCGGCGCCTCGGGTAGCCAGAGGGGCTGTCCTCTCAGGAGCTAGCGGCGGCGGGCCCTGCGCCGCTCGTTGCTCGCCAGGCTCCGCGTCAGGGGCCGCGCCAGGGTGTCACCGAGCACGATGCCGGCAGCGACTCCGAGCACGATCGCGCCGGCGTTGAGCATCCCGCCGGCCCCCATGAGAATCTCCGTTTCCTCGATGGTCAATACATACATGGACCGGAATATAGTGAGCCCCGGGAGCAGGATCAGGGCTGCGGGGACGGCCACGACCAGCTGGGGAGCGCCCATCCGGAGGGCCACCACGCGGGCCAGGAGGCCGATCACCACAGCCGCGAGGGCCGGGGCGAAACGGGACCCGATGCCCAGCGAGTCACCCCCGATCAGAACCAGATAACCGACCACGCCCACGGCCGCCGTCGGCAGCAGAAGCTTCCAGCTGGTCTGTTCGGTTATGCCGATCATCAGCACTGCAATGGCGATCAAAATGATGAGCACCCACAAGTCATACTTGGGCGGGAATGTTTTGGTCACGTCTATTGGGTCCATGCCGGTCATGTCTCCCACGACAAACCCGACGGCAATGCCGGCCACCAGCGCCCCGAAAGTCAGCATGGTGGACAGGAACCGGCCCGCGGCCGTGACCGGGAAGCCGTTGATCGCATCCTGCACCGAGGACACCAGGCGTCCTGTCGGCAGGAGCAGCAAGATCCCACCGACCACCACGATCTCGGGGGCAATCTGCACCCCCAACGGGGTGCCAAAGCGCCACAACAGCAGGGCGACGATAGTCACAAGAAACGAACACGAGGCCGTGATGAAGAAGTCCGGCGTACGCCAGCGGCCCAGCTGGCGGGCCAGCAGGCTGACCAGCAGGTTGGAGAGGAACGCGACAATTGAGGCGCCCGGCCCGCCGCCAAGGACGCCGACGAAGACGGCAGAGAACACGCCGAAGGCCACCGTGACCATCCACCGCGGGAACGGCTTGGGGCTGCGGGTAATGTCATCGAGCCGGCGCGCGGCTTCCTCGCGGCCGACGCCGCCTGCCACAATGTCCGTGACCAGCTGGTGCACTTGCGAGAGGCCCGCGTAGTTGTTGGTCCAGGACCGTACGACGCGCAGCAGTGAGATGGGCGTCTGGTCCCTCGGGGCATAGTTGATGGCCACCGACTGGTTGGTGATGTCCACTTCGATGTTCTTGAGCCCCAGCGCGGCGGTGATCGCGATGATGCTGGTCTCAACTTCGAGGGCGCCTGCCCCGTACCGGAACATGGATTCGGCCAGTTTCAGGGCGAAATCGATGGTCTTGCGGGCTGCGGCATCCACCCCGCCGACCTGGATCATCGGGTTGGCGTAGGGGCTGCCGGCGAGCCGGTCCACGATGGACATCGGCGCAGTCGGCGGGTTTTCGCCCTGGACCAGGCGGCGCAGCATCCGCTTGGCCGCGGCGTTCTGGCGCACCTGCATGGCCGACATCGGCTGCGTCCGGGGCAGGCCGTCCGTGGGCGGCCTGCGGTGGCCGTCGATTCCGTTGTTCATTCCGGCCTCCTCACTGTCCTTGACTGTCCTTGCATGTCCTTGCCTGTCCTTCTCGACAGGTCAGTAGAACTGTTTGCCCGTGCGCCGGGTGTAGAGCTGGCGTGCCACGCGCTCCCCCGCCGTCATCCAGGCTTTGTACTTCAGCGGGCTCAGGACCTGGTCGTAGCAGCCGACGAAGTCGGTCACGGTCTTGCTGAAGCTGGTCTTGAATAGGCCCAGCCCATGGAACGGGTTCGATGTGTCCTTGAGCTTGTCGCTCGGCGGGGTGCCGCAGAAGTCGTATTCGGTGCAGCCGAGTTCCTTGACCTGGTTGATCGCGGTCCACTGCACGAGGTGCGAGTCGCCGTACTGGCCGCGCTTCTGCAGGGAGCCGCCGTCCTTGTAGGTTCCCTTGCGGCCGTAGTTGATCACGAACGCGCCAACCGAGGGCACGCCGTTTTCGTACACGAAGAGCAGCCTGCCCTGGTCACGGGCCAGGAAGTTGGTCCAGAACTGGCGGTAGTACTCGTACTCGCGCACCCGGACCTGGGATTTGGCTTCGACCGTGTTGGTCATCAGGGCATACATGGCCCGGAAGTTCTCTTCCGTGGGCTCGACGTTGTGGACCTCCACGCCCTCACGGATGGCGCGGCGCACGGCGTTACGGCCCCGGGAGTGGAGATTGCGCAGCAGCTGGTTTTCCTCGGGCGCAATATCGAGCAGCGCCGTGGAGTCGTTGGGCTGCAGGTTGTGGGTCTTGACCAGGGCCGCCCCTTCGAGGATCTGGACGGCGTCGTCCGAGAGAACGATGTCCGGCTCGATCTTGATCGCGAAAACGCCCAGCCTGGCCCTTTTGACGAAGTCCGCGTTTGCTGCGGCGATTCCCGGGATGTCCTCGACGGACGCCACATCGGGTCCCTTGATCAGGTACCAGAGCTTGCCCAGAAGCGGAAACGACTTCTCGAGGACCAGGTTGTAGCTCGTGTAATCGGCCGATTCATAGACAAGGTGCAGGGGCCTCCAACCAAAGTGCTGCTTGACCTCGGCGAACGCTTCCGATTGCAGGAGATTGCCGCCATTGGGGTTCGCGGTGACGAGGGCATCCCAGCTGGCAATCTCCTCGGCAGAGGCAAAGCGGGCAGTGAATTCACGCAAGGGTGCGGTATCCAATCATTGCGGTACGAGCTTCGGCGGCATGCTGACATGCAGCCCCAAGTCTATCGGTCTGTACCCTGCCGCCAGTCCCGGCAGGGCGGTTACGCTGGTCTCATGCAGGCTCAGCAACAACCGCTGGATGGCCGGCCCGGGGCGCCCGGCGGCCACTCTAAGGGCGTCGGAAGCGGCGCCGGCAGCGGCTCCCAGGTGATCGCGCTGCTCCTGTTCCTCGGCGCGTCGGCGCTGGTCGCGGCCCTCGGCGGCCTGGCCACGGCAAACCACGTCAACGGCTGGTACGCTACGGCCGACACAGCACCCTGGTCCCCACCCAACTGGGTCTTCGGGGCGGTCTGGACGGTCCTGTACGCCGCCATGGCAGTCGCGGCGTGGCTGGTCTGGCGCAGCCACGGCGAGGGATCCAAGAAGGCCCTGACGGCCTACGGCGTGCAGCTGGTGCTGAACCTGCTCTGGACCCCGGTCTTCTTTGCCCTGTACCCGGTGCTCGGGACGCCGGCGCTGTGGATCGCGTTCGGGATCATCGTGGCATTGGCTGTGGCCATGGCCGTGACGGTGGTGCTTTTCGGTCCGATCAGCCGGACGGCAGGACTGCTGATGCTGCCCTACCTGTCCTGGATCGTGTTCGCATCCTCGCTGAACCTGTGGGCGGCGCTGCACAACTAGGGCACTTGCCGGCCAGCCTCAGTCAGCTCCCTAGCACTCCACGACGTTGACGGCGAGGCCGCCCATCGCGGTTTCCTTGTATTTGGAGCTCATGTCCTTGCCGGTTTCGCGCATGGTCACGATGACCTCGTCCAGGGAGACCCGGTGGGTGCCGTCGCCCCAGAGCGCCATCTTGGCGGCGTTGATGGCCTTCGCGGCGGCGAT
>NZ_JAQFIF010000012.1 GCF_029504395.1 Arthrobacter sp. ES3-54 | reverse complement strand
GGCCGCCCACGCAAAACGCTCGACTGGGATACCCCAGCCGAGCGTCTGCGTGATCTACTAATGACCACCTAGCCACCAGCGGTGTTGCAACGACCGTTAGAACCCAAGGGTGATTGCCGCCGCCGTCGCGCATCATGCCGCGCTACAGCTTGTTGCGGTCCGTATCGGGACCGGTGGGTCCTAGCTGAAGAGCTCGCTCTTGGGGGCGTTGTTCTTGACCTTCTGCCAGCCCAGCCACAGCACCAGGGCGAAGAACGGAACGGTCGCCAGGGTCCACAGGCCCAGGTGGAAGACCTCGCCGGTCTTGCTGGTCATGGTGTCGAAGCCGATCAGCACGGTGATGGCCAGCAGCGCGACCAGTCCGGCCCAGCTGGTCCAGGGCGAGCCCGGCATGGGGAGGCTGGAGACGCGGCCCTTCTGGTGGCGCAGTGCGATCTGGCTGGCGAAGATGGCACCCCACGTGAAGATCACGCCGATCGAGGCGGTGTTCAGCGCGAGGTCGAAGGCGTGCGAGCCGCCCAGCCAGATGTTCAGCATGATGCCCACGAGGTAGAAAGCGGCGATCGCGAGGATGGCGGCGTACGGCACGTGGCGCTTGGACATTTTGGTGAGCCACTGCGGGGCATGCCCATTGTTGGCCATGGTGCGGAAGACACGGCCGATCGAGTACAGGCCCGAGTTGCAGGAGGACAGCGCGGCGGTGATGACGATCATGTTCATGACGTCGCCCACCCAGCCGAGGCCCATCTGGCCAAACACGGTGACAAACGGGGACACGCCGGCCTTGTACTGGTCCGAGGGCAGCAGCATGGCCAGCAGCAGGACAGAACCGACGTAGAAGACCACAATGCGCAGTACGACGGCGCGGATCGCCTTGGGCACTTCGCGCTTGGCGTTCTGCATCTCGCCGGCGGTGATGCCGACGAGTTCGATGCCGTTGTAGGCGAAGATCACGGCGTTGAGCACGAGGACCATAACGAGGGCGCCCTTGGGGAACATCCCGCCGTCGTCGGCAAAGAGGTTGGCCACCGAGGCGTGGCCATCGCCCACCTTGGCGTTGGTGACCACCATGAAGGTGCCGACGGCCAGGAAGATCAAGATGGCGCCGACCTTGAGGCAGGAGGCCCAGAATTCAAACTCGCCGAACGCCTTGACGCTGAGCAGGTTGACGGCCACCAGCAGCGCGAGGGCGGCAATCGCGGAGGCTTCCACCGGGACGTTGGGGAAGAAGAACTGGAAGTACAGGCCGATCGCGATCAGCTCCGCGATCCCGGTCATGCCCCAGTTGATGAAATACATCCAGCCGGAGAGGAAGGCGCCCTTCTTGCCGAACATTTCGCCGGCGTAGCTGACGAAGGAGCCCGAGGTCTGGCGGTACATGATGAGCTCGCCCAGTGCCCGCATCAGCAGGTACGCGATCACGCCGGCAATGGCATAGGAGAAGATCAGCGCCGGGCCCGTGGAGGCCAGGCGTCCGCCGGCCCCCATGAACAGGCCGACGCCGATTGCGCCGCCCATCGAGATCATCGTCACGTGGCGGCCACTCAGGGTCTTCTTGTAGCCCTCGGCGCTGAGGGTCGAGTCGACGGCGGGTTGCGCCGGCGCGCTCTTGAGTTCTGTGGGGGTAATTGATGGCACAGCTGATTCCTTGTAGGTCGAGGTATGGCCGGAACGGGACTGTGGATTCAAGTACACAAAATTCGGGTCTAGGCCTCTTGCAGGGGCCAAGACATGTACCGAACCTCACAAGTGTCGAAGCTCGCGCGGCTCGTCTATCGTACTAGCATTCAGGACCCCGGCGTGACCCGGGCAACACCCGGATCCGCCCCGAAACAGCCACAACACCGGTAATTTGACGCAAAAGCGCAGGTCAGAGGGCTGCTTCCATTACCCTGAGCACACCGGCGGGAACTTTCCGCCCGGTGTGCCTGCAACTCAGTGCAGGCCACGGCAGGAACGCCGTAAGTCAGGGGGGACCATGAAACAGAGAGCGCTACTGCCTGCAGTGTTGCTTCTCGTACTGGCGGGGTGTTCGAGCGGCGGTTCCGGTCCGGCCGGACCCAGCACCGCAGCAACGCCAGCACCATCAACATCACAGACATCAGGATCGCCGGCGCCGGGTACCTCCGAGCCTGGCGATGTTTCCACTTCGCTGAACGCGCCCGACGCATTGCGGCAGCACGTTTGCACCGCAACAGCCGACGGGTCGTGGTCCTTCAAGGGCACCCTCGTCAACAACTCGGATAAGAACAGGGTGTTCACCGTGGCCATTGCGGTCACAGCCGGCCCCATGGTGGCAGGGCACGCCCTCATCACCCAAGTCGTTCCAGCCGGCCAGTCGGCCGATATTGCCGCGCCAAACTTCGCCAAGACCAAGGACGGCGGCGGGACCTGCACGCCAGTCGTCTCCGTGGAGGACGCCCCATGACAAAGAAGTTACTTCTCATCACGGCCGTGATCCTCGGGCTTACTGCCGGGCCGCTGGCAGTCGGGCCGGCCTTCGCTGAGGATGCACCGGTTGCACCGCCGGCAACCAGCCCGGCGGCCACGCCGACCGCAACGCCGGCACCGACCGGAACGCCGGCACCGACCGGATCCGCATCCGCTCCCGCCGGTCCGGTTCCAAAAATAACCGCAGCTCCCGCTGCGACGGCGAAAGCCACCACGGAGCAGATACGGCCCCTTGTCGAACCGACGAAGACCCCGACGACAGAGCCGACGCCTCCGTCCGTCGTCGTCCGAGGAGGCATCGAGACGAAGTGGACGGCGCTGAAGGGTGCCGCCGGGGTCCTCGGCGCGCCGACCGCCGGCGAGGTCTGCTCACTTGGCGTCTGCAGCCAGACGTTCGACGGCGGATCCATTTTCTGGACCAGGGCAACAGGGGCGCACCCGGTCCTGCTGACCGAAGGACACACCGGCCCCCGCTGGCACGCTAAGGGCGGCCTGGCGATTTTCGGCTATCCCGTCACGGATGAGAAATCGGTGTCTGGAGGAACTATCCAGAAGTTCTCCAGTGGCCGCATCCTGGCATGGACAGGCACAAGGATGCTGGAGTTCTCGGCCATAAGTGGCATCGGGAGCCGTTGGGCCGCCGCCGGCGGCGAGGCCGTCCTGGGCCTCCCGGTCACCGCCGAGGCCTGCGGGCTGAAGGCATCCGGGTGCTTTCAGCAGTTCGACAAAGGCAACATCTACTGGGCGCCGGGAATCGGCGGCCATGTCGTCTGGGGTGGCATTCTGGGCCGTTGGACGGCCGGCGGCGCGCAGAACAGTTCGCTGGGCTACCCGCTCACGGAGGAAGCCTGCGGGACTGAAGGGGGCTGCGTGCAGCACTTCCAAGGCGGCAGCATCTTCTACTCGCCCACCACGGGCGCGCACGTGGCCCGCGGCGCTATCGGCAGCCGATATTCCGCCGCCGGGACGACGCGAAGCATGCTGGGATACCCGATCACGGGTGAGACCTGCGGGCAACCCGCCGGTGGCTGCGTGCAACGATTCCAGGGCGGAAGTATTTACTGGTCACCCACCACGGGGGCATGGATTTCCGGCAGGGGAATCGACAGCAGGTTCGTCTCGTCGGGTGGCCTTGGCGGCCCGCTGGGGTATCCCATCGCGAGCGAGCGCTGTGTTGCCACCGCCTGTTCGCAGTCCTACCAGCGCGGGGATATCACGTGGACCAGCTCCGCCGGGTCCCGACTATATGGGATGTCTGAATGCCATAAGCTCAACAACGGCCAGGCCAAGTACTCCACGTACGGAGCGAACCGCGTCCTCCTCACTTGGACGCAGGACTACGGAATGTCCCACGCGACCAACCTTTACTGCCTGAAAGTCGCCGGAGCGTATGTGCCGGACTGGCGGACTGACGGCTACGTCGGTGCATCAGGGTTCAAGCGGCCGGGCGTGCCGTCCGGTCCCACGCGGAACCTGTACTCCCCCACTGGCTCATTTTCCGTGACGGAAGCCTTCGGCCTGGGCAACCCGGGAACGAAGCTTTCCTACCGAACGCTGAACCCCCGTTCGCGGTGGGGCGGGAACCCTTGGACGCCCACGTACAACAAGTACCACGAGTCTTCCTCCTGGGTCGGCTGGGACGAGAACATGTGGTGGTTCGCGTCCGGGGGCTACTACCGCCAGGGCGTGGTCATCAACTACAACCGGCCCAACATCGTCCAGGACGCGGGCTTCGCCATTTTCCTGCACATGAACAAGGTGCCGACAGCCGGTTGCATCTCGCTCGATGACTGGGCAGTGGTCGACTACATCCGCAAGTCCACCCCGGGAGACCGGATCATCATGGGGACCTACGGGGCACTGTTCCGTTAGATCCCAGCACCGCAGCCTCAAAGCTAACGCCCGGCGCCCTCGGCCCGGGCGTTAGCCATTTCCGGGGGGGCAAACCCCGGTGGGCCGTTCTGCTACACCAGAGCGCCGTCACGCATGGCGTATCGGAGCCAGTTTCCGGAGCCGGAACCGTGCCCGGTTTCGCTTCGCTTGGCGCAGGTGCTGAACCATTCCCCCAGCGCGCGGTCGTGGCTGACCATGACCAATGTCCCTTCGAAGCCGGAAAGGGCCGCTTCAAGCTGTTCCACCAGCACGGGCGCCAGATGGTTGGTGGGCTCATCCACCAGCATCGTCCCGTAGCCGCCCAGCAGGAGCCGGGCCAGCGCCAGCCTGCGTTGTTGCCCTGCGGAAAGGCCGCCCACCGGCACGTGGAATTCGCTGGTCCGGAACAGCCCCAGGCGAAGCAGCGCCTCGGCGTGCTCATCGATGTTGCCGCCCAGGCCCGAGGCAAAAGCGGGCAAGAGCCGCAATGCCGGGCGCTGCGGGAGTTCCAGTTCCTGCTGCAGGTAGCCGATCCGGCCGTGCCTCGCCACGGTGCCCTTGACCGGCACCAGCGTGCCGGCGAGGACGGAGAGCAGCGTGGACTTGCCTGCCCCGTTGGGGCCCGTGATGAGGATTTTCTGCCCCGCCTCCACGCGGAAGTCCGTGGTTTCCAGGCGGCCGGGCACGGCCACCCCCTTCGCTTCAAGGGCGGGGCCCGCTTCAACGTCTGCCCGCAGATCCGTCGCCAGCTTCAGGGGCACCGGGGGACGGTCGATGGGATTTTCCTCCAGCCGGCGCAGACGCTCCTGGGCATTGCGGACCTTGCTGGTGGCCGCCTTTTGCCACGTGCCGGCCTTGAAGTCGAACCCCATTTTGTCGCCGTCGCGTTGGCGGGCATAGCCCATCTTCCCCGCGACCGTGTCCGCCTGGAGCTGCTCGGCAGCCATCGCTTCCAGCCACCCGTGGTACTGCTGCGCCCAGCGCTGGCGTTCTGCAGACTTCTCCCGCAAGTAGCCTTCGTACCCGTTGCCATACCAGTTGACCGTCCGGCGTTCGGCATCCACCTCAATCACGGTGGAGGCCACTTTGCGCAGCAGCACGCGGTCATGGGAGACCACCACCACCGTTCCGCGGTGCGCCGCAAGCCGCGCCTCCAGCCAGGCCGTGCCGCTGGCGTCAAGGTGGTTGGTGGGTTCGTCCAGGAGCAGGATGTCCGCGGGATCCGCGAGCACGCAGGCCAGTGCCACGCGTTCCTGTTCCCCGCCAGAGAGCGAGCCCAGTGTCCGCATCCGGTCCAGCCCGCCCAGGCCCAGCCGGTCCAGCGCCGCCTCCACCCGGGATTCCGCGGCGTAGCCTTCCCTGAGCTGGTACTGCGTCTGCAGGTTTCCGTAGCGCTCCAGTTCGTCCGCTTCCGCGTCGGCAAGCCCGCGCTCCAGACGGTCCAGCTCGGCCTCCAGCGTCCGGAGCGATTCCAGTGCGGCGTCAATCGCGTCGCTGACGGTGAACTGATCCGGCAGGCCGTGGGTCTGGGCCAGGTAGCCCACGCGGCCGTGGCTGACGGCGGTGCCCTCGTCCGGGGCCTCCAGCCCGGCCAGGATCCGGAGCAACGTGGATTTGCCCGCGCCGTTTTCGCCGACGATCGCCACATGTTCGCCGGCTGTGATGGCAATGTCGACGCCGACAAAGAGCTGGCGGTCCCCATAGCCATGGGATACGCCCGAAAGGCGGAGATGTTCGCTCAAGGAGTCCTCGCAGGTAGATGCCCAGCCTGCCCGGCGGCGGCTTGCGTCCTCAGTATCGCACCGTCGACTGTAAGGAGGCACTGGGGCGCTGGGGCGCCTGCCGCCGTCGGCCGGGCTCAGGCTGCGAGCACAACCGCCTTCTTGCGCCGGGCCTTCGCCAGCCCCGTCCCGATCAGGCCCTGCCGGGGGCTGAACAGATAGACGGCCGCGAAGGCGGCCCCCTGCGTCAGGACCACCATGGCGCCTGAGGCGGTGTCGAGGTAGTAGCTGAGGTAAATGCCTGCGATGGAGCACACCGCGGAAATGGCCGGCGCGATCACGAGCATGCGGGAGAACCGGTCCGTGAGCAGGTAGGCCGTGGCGCCGGGGATAATCAGCATGGCCACTACCAGCACCACACCTACGGTCTGCAGGGCCACGACGGAGGTCAGCGCCAGCAGCCCCAGCAAGAGGGCTCCGAGGCGTTTCGGGGACAGGCCGATCGCGTGGGCGTGCGTGGGGTCGAAGGCGTAGAGCGTCAGGTCGCGCCGCTTGAGGATCAGGATGGTGAAGGCCACCACACCCAGCACAAGAACCTGGATGAGGTCCGGGATGCTGACGCCGAGCAGATTGCCGAAGATGATGTGGTTCAGGTCCGTCTGGCTCGGCGTGACGGAGATGAGCACCAGGCCCAGGGCGAACAGCGAGGTGAAGACAATCCCGATCGCGGCGTCCTCCTTGACCCGGCTCGTGTTGCGGACCACCCCGATGAGGGTCACGGCAATAAGCGCGAACACCAGAGCCCCCAGGGCAAAGGGCGCCCCGACGATGTAGGCGAGGACCACGCCCGGCAGCACGGCGTGGGAGACGGCGTCGCCCATTAGCGACCAGCCGATCAGCACCAGCCAGCAGCTCAGCACGGCGCACACAATCGCAGCCAGCGCCGTGGTGATGATGGCTCGGACCATGAAGTCATAGCTCAGCGGTTCCAGCAGGATGTCGAAGAGATCCATGGGTCAGCTCCTGCCCTGCGGGTTCGAAACGGCGTGGTCAGTGAAACCCCAGTCTGGGAGGTCACTGTCGGGGAGGTCACTGTCGGGGAGGTCACGGTTGAGCACGTCGAGGCCGAATGCCATGGCCAGGTGCTCGGGTTGCAGGACCACCTCGGGCGGGCCGTGCATCAGGACCTTGCGCATCAGGAGCACCGCTTCGTCGCAGAGTTGCGGCAGGGCATGAAGGTCATGGGTTGAGATCAGAATGGTGCAGCCGTCCGAGGCGAGCTCCTTCAGCAGGCGCGTGATGGTTGCCTCGGAGCGCTTGTCCACCCCGGCGAACGGCTCGTCCAGGAGCATCATGGTGGCTCCCTGGGCGATTCCCCGGGCAACGAAGGCGCGTTTCTTCTGGCCGCCGGAAAGCTGGCCGATCTGCCGGCCGGCGAACTCGGAGAGTTCCACCCGGTCCAGGGCGAGGTCGACGGCGGCACGGTCCGCCTTGGAAGCCCGGCGGGTGAATCCCTGATGCCCGTAGCGGCCCATCATCACCACGTCGCGGACGGACAGCGGGAACTGCCAGTCCACGTCCTCGCTCTGCGGGACGTAACCGATTCCGCCGGCCTTGCGTGCCTTGGCGGGCGGTTCACCGTTGATGAGGACGCGGCCGGCGTCGGGCTTGATCATTCCCATGATCGCTTTGAACAGCGTGGATTTGCCGGAGCCGTTCATGCCCACCAGGCCACAGATCCGGGCAGCCTCAAGGGACAGGGACGCGGCGTCGAGCGCCAGGACATCGCCGTAATGGACCGTGACGTTTTCCACCAGAATCGCCGGGTTGCTCATGATGCCGCTCCTGTCAGGCCTTCGGTGATGATCTTGGAGTCGTGCCGGATGAGTTCCAGGTACGTGGGGACGGGCCCGTCCGACTCGGAGAGCGAATCCACGTACAGCACCCCGCCGAACGTCGAACCCGTGGCTCCCACCACCTGGCGCATGGGAGCCTCCGACACGGTGGACTCGCAGAAGACGGCGGGGACCTTGTTGGCCTTCACGAATTCGATGGCCTTGGTGATCTGTTGCGGGGTGGCCTGCTGTTCGGCGTTAACGGCCCAGATGTAGACCTCCCGGAGGCCGGCGTCGCGCGCCAGGTAGGAGAATGCGCCCTCGCACGTCACCAGGGCCCGCTGCGCCTCGGGGACGGTCGCAAGCTTCTGGACCATTTCATCTTTCACGGACTGCAGCTTGGCCTTGTAGGCCGCGCCGTTCGCCTCAAAGACCGCAGCGTTGTCCGGGTCCAGCTTCGAGAACGCTTTGACCATGTTGTCCACATAAATTTGGACGTTGACCGGCGACATCCACGCGTGCGGGTTCGGTTTGCCCTGATAGGAGTCTTCACTGATGGACATCACCTCCACGCCTTCGCTCACCACGGCATGCGGAACGTCCAGGCCTTCAACGAACTGGGCAAACCAGGCCTCAAGGTTCAGGCCGTTGTCCAGGATCAGGTCAGCCTTGGCCGCCTTGCGGATATCGCCCGGGGTGGGCTCGTAGCCGTGGATCTCAGCGCCGGCCTTGGTGATGGACTCGACCTGCAGCTTGTCCCCCGCCACGTTCTGCGCCACTTCGGCAAGGACCGTGAAGGTGGTCAGGACAACGGGCTTCCCGCCACCGGAACCCTGGCCCTCGGCGGCACCCCCGCAGGCGGCCAGGGACAGGCAGAGAAGAATGGCAGCGACGGCGGCCCCGGCAGCACTAACGGGACGGGATCGGCGGACAATTTTGGCGCACCGAAAAGAAAATTTAGGCATACCGAATATTGTACGTGACCGGGTCGCCCTGCCGCGGCGCTAGGCTGGGGACATGGGCACAGCTCTCCGCACACCACCCGCGCCGCAGCCGGAGCTTTACCGGTTCTCCCGGCTCGATTTCATCACCGTTGGACTCTACGTTGCCGTGGCTGCATTCTTCGCCGTGGCAGGCGCGCTGTTGGCGCCGCTGCTGCTGCAGATATCACCCAATCCTGCGGTGGCGTCCTACGCGGTGAACCTGATCTTTTACGCCACCATCGGCGCCCTTGCCCTGGCCGCCGCGCGGCGCGTCGCCGCCCGCGACCTCCGCGTCCTGGCCACAAGGCCCTGGTTCACGGCGCTTATGGTGCCGCTGGCCGTAGTGGTGATGCTCATCCTCACCGCGGTTCTCGTGGCCGTCAGCGGGCCGGTGCAGACCTCCGCCAATCAGGCCGGGCTCCAGGCGCTCATGCAGCAGGTCCCGGTCTGGCTCATGGTGCCCCTGCTGGTGATCGTGGGTCCGTTCGTCGAGGAATACATTTTCCGCCACCTGCTGATCGGCAAACTGAGCCGCCGGGTCAACCTCTGGGTCTGCTGTGCCCTGTCCGTGGTCCTCTTCGGAGCCCTGCACATCGTGGGCCAGGAACAAATGACCCTGCAGGTGCTGATGCCCTACCTCGCCATGGGCGCCGTGCTGGTGTTTGTGTACGTCTGGACCGGGAAGAACGTGATGTTCTCCTACTTCGTCCACGCCTCCAAGAACCTCCTCGCGGTCATCTTCATCTATGCGATTCCGCCGGAGGTCCTCGAACAGCTGCAGCAGGTCCAGGGCTAGCCGAAGCGCTATTAGGAGGCAGCGGGAGATCTGCGGGCCGGGCCCTTCCGGCGCGGGCGCCGACGTCGTAGGTTCTTTCCATGACACTGAACATCCAGATCGCCGTCGACTGCAAGAACCCGCACGAGCTCGCCGACTGGTGGGCTGAAACACTGGAATGGGCCGTGGAGCCCCAGGATGAGGTGTTCATCCACTCCATGATCGAACAGGGCTTCGCCACGGAAGCAGCCACCACGATGCACCACGGCAAGCTCGTGTGGCGCGTGGGCGCCGCCATCCGGCCGCCCGAAGAACTCGACGCCAAATCGCCCGCCCGGCGCATTCTGTTCCAGATCGTCCCGGAGGAAAAAACCGTCAAGAACCGGGTCCATTGGGACGTGAGGCTCGCGGGCGCGGACAAGGACTCAGTGCGGGCCACCCTTGTTGCGCGCGGCGCCACGTTCCTCTGGACGGCCAACCAGGGACCGCATTCCTGGCACACCATGGCGGACCCGGAAGGCAACGAGTTCTGCATCAGCTGACGCGATTACTAGACTCGGACTGTGAGCAACGAAATCCCCGCCAAGGTATCCGACGTCTTTGACCCCACCCGGTGGCGCACCGTGTCCGGTTTCGACGACTTCCAGGACATGACCTACCACCGGCAGGTGGAGCGTGGCGCGGACGGCTCCGTGGTCCGGGACCTGCCCACCGTCCGCATCGCCTTCGACCGCCCCGAGGTCCGCAACGCCTTCAGGCCCGGCACCGTGGATGAGCTCTACCGCGCCATGGACCACGCCCGGATGACCCCGGACGTGGCCACGGTCCTGCTCACCGGAAACGGCCCCTCCCCCAAGGATGGCGGCCACTCGTTCTGCTCCGGCGGGGACCAGCGGATCCGCGGCCGTGACGGCTACCGGTACGCCAACGGTGAAACGACGGAAACCATCGACCCCGCCCGCGCCGGCCGGCTGCACATCCTGGAAGTCCAGCGGCTCATGCGCACCATGCCCAAGGTGGTCATCGCCGTCGTCAACGGCTGGGCAGCGGGCGGCGGGCACTCCCTCCACGTCGTCGCGGACCTCACCATCGCCTCCCGGGAGCACGGAAAGTTCAAGCAGACCGACGCCACCGTGGGAAGTTTCGACGCCGGCTACGGCTCGGCGCTCCTGGCCCGCCAGATCGGCCAGAAGGCCGCCCGGGAAATCTTCTTCCTGGCCCGCGAATATTCCGCCGAGGACATGGTCAGGATGGGTGCCGTGAACGAGGCCGTGGACCACGACCGCCTTGAGGAGGTCGCCCTGGAGTACGCCGCGGACATCGCCCGGCAGTCCCCGCAGGCCATCCGCATGCTCAAGTTCGCGTTCAACCTGGCGGACGACGGACTGGCCGGCCAGCAGGTCTTCGCCGGCGAGGCGACCCGCCTGGCCTACATGACCGATGAGGCCGTGGAGGGCAAGGAGGCCTTCCTCGAGAAGCGCGATCCCGACTGGTCCGCGTTCCCGTACTACTTCTAAGGCGCACTGTGACTTCCGGAGCCATGAACATCGAGCCCGCGCTCAAGGCGCTGGCTGCTGCCCTCCACGGCGAGGGTCCCGCCGTCGAGCTCTCCGCGG
This sequence comes from Arthrobacter sp. ES3-54, assembly GCF_029504395.1. Taxonomy (GTDB): domain Bacteria; phylum Actinomycetota; class Actinomycetes; order Actinomycetales; family Micrococcaceae; genus Arthrobacter. The sequence continues at coordinate 90,549 of NZ_JAQFIF010000012.1, read as the reverse complement.
GGCCGGACGGCTCGGCGGTGCTGGGATTCCCTGACACTGCCGGCATCGAGGACGCGGCCGTCGTGGTGCGGACCTCCGGGTCCACCGGCGCGCCCAAGGCGACCGTCCTCACCGTCGAGGCCCTGGCGGCCTCGTCCATGGCGACCGCCTTTGCGCTCAAGGGCGAGGGCCAGTGGCTGCTGGCCCTCCCCGTCCAGTACGTGGCCGGGGTGCAGGTGCTGGTCCGCTCGCTCTTTGCGGGAACCCGCCCCTGGGTCATGGACCTGTCCGGCGGCTTTACGCCGGAGGCCTTCACCGCCGCGGCGCTGGAGCTCACGGACAAGATCCGTTTCACCTCGCTGGTGCCCACCCAGCTTCAAAGGCTGCTGGACGCGCCCTCGGCCGAGACGCTGGCGGTGCTGCGGCGCTTCAACGCCATCCTGCTCGGCGGCGGTCCCGCGCCTGCGGAGCTGCTCGCCGCGGCCCGGGACGCCGGCGTGCGCGTGGTGACCACCTACGGCTCGTCCGAGACCTGCGGCGGGTGCGTGTACGACGGCTTCCCACTCGAAGACGTCCTGGTCCGGGTGGAGAATGACGGCCGCATCCTGCTGGGCGGGGCAACCATCGCCGCCGGGTACCTTCAGGCCCCCGAGCTCTCGCCAGCTGCGTTCAGCGAGGAGGACGGCGTCCGGTGGTACCGCACCAACGACCTCGGTGAACTGGACGCTGACGGCCGGCTCACCGTTCTCGGCCGGGCCGACGACGTCGTCATCACCGGCGGCGTCAAGGTTTCCGCCGCCCATGTCCAGGCTGAGCTGGAAAAGCTCGACGGCGTGCGGGCGGCTTTTGTCGCCGGCGTGCCCTCCGCCGAGTGGGGCCACGCCCTGGCTGCGTATGTCGCCCTGGGCGACAGTTCCCCGGAAGGCATGGCGGCGTTCGCCGACCGCCGGAACGAAACCTGGGGACCGGCGCTGGGCGCGCTGGCCCCGAAAACGGTGCTGCCCGCGGCGGAACTGCTCATGCTGCCCAACGGCAAACCGGACCGCCTGGGCATGACGGTCCTGCTGGATGCGCTCCATCAGGGAAAATAGACAAGCCGCTTCCGGACGGCTCTTCAACCAACCAACGAGTATTCAACCAATCAACGAGGTACTGACCGTGGCCACAGCCGCACAATGGATCCAAGGCGCCCGACTGCGCACCCTGCCGGCCGCGATCGCACCGGTGCTGATCGGCAGCGCAGCCGCCTACGAGATGGATTCGTTCATCCTGCTGAACGCCGTGCTGGCCGCCCTGGTCGCCCTGCTCCTTCAGATCGGCGTGAACTACGCCAACGACTACTCGGACGGCATCCGCGGCACGGATGAGGACCGGGTGGGTCCCCTCCGGCTCGTGGGCTCGGGCGCGGCCAGCCCGGAGCATGTCAAACGGGCCGCGTTCGCGGCGTTCGGGCTGGCGATGCTGTTCGGCCTGATCCTGGTGATCATCACGCAGGCCTGGTGGCTCATCCTGGTCGGCGTCGGCTGCGTGCTGGCCGCCTGGGGCTACACAGGGGGCAAGAACCCGTACGGCTACCTCGGCCTGGGCGACGTCTTCGTGTTCGTGTTCTTCGGACTGGTCGCAACGCTTGGCACCACGTACACGCAGGCGGGGCAGCTCAGCCTCGCCGCCATCATCGGGGCGATCGGCACCGGGCTGATCGCGTGCGCGCTGCTGATGGCCAACAACGTCCGCGACATCCCGACCGACAGAAAGGCGGGAAAGAAAACCCTGGCCGTCCGGCTCGGGGACAAGCACGCACGTGAAAGCTATGTGCTGATGCTCGCCGTCGCGATCCTGCTGGTCATCGTCCTGGCCCCCGCGCGGCCGTGGATGCTGATCGTGCTGCTGCTGATCCCCGCCAGCCTCATGCCGTCCTGGCTGATGATCGCCGGGCGGCGGCGCAAGAGCCTCATCCCCGTCCTGAAACAGACCGGGCTGATCAACCTCGGCTTCGCCGCGCTGTTTTCAGTCGGACTGATCCTCAGCCACGGGTTCTAAGGCCGGGGCTCTGGGCCGCGGCTGTTCAGGACTGCTTGAACAGCCGCGGCCGGGCTCAGGCCCCCGGCTGCTGGGAATCCTTGCGGCGGTTGTCCGTGCGGACTGCAATGTCGGGGTTTGCGTCCACGAGGCGGTCTTCGGCATCGGCGTCAGCCACCTCGCCGGCGCTGCGCATCGGCTTGGCCTTTCCCGAGAACCGGTGGTGCAGCGTCGCAGTGGCTGCGTCGCGCTGCCTCTGGAAGAACAGGAAGCTGATCGCGAAGGACATCATCCCGGCGCACAGGGCGGCCAGGAGCACGCCCAGCTGCAAGTAGAGGAAGAGGGCAAACAAGGGCGCAAACAGCGCCAGCCGAATCAGGGTGTATTTGAGGAAAGCCACCCCTCAAGTTTAGCCGCCAGAACGGCGGCGCTGCTTCGGGCCGCCCGCACCCCTCGCCGCTGCGGGCGGGCCGCCCGCACCCCGGCACAGAGGCAGGCGCCGTCGAGGCGCCCGACGGCTAGACTGAAGATATGCTCCGTGTAGTGGTTCCGATCGTCATACTGGCCGTATTCGTCTATGGACTGGTGGACCTCATCCGCACTGATGCGCGGCTGACCAGGGGCATCTCCAAGACCGCCTGGATCTTCGTGCAGGTCCTCCTCCCGGTGGTCGGCGCCACCCTGTGGTTTCTCCTTGGCCGCCCCCGCGCCACGGACACCGCACCGGTCGCCTATAGCCACCCGGTAGCGCCCGACGACGATCCCGAGTTCCTCCGCAACCTTGAAATCCGCCGCCGCAACCAGGCCGAGACCGACAGGCTCAAGAAGCTCAAGGAAGAACTCGAGGCCAAGGAACGCAAGCCCGATGCCGGCGGCGCGGAAGCCGGCGGCACCGAGGACGCCGGCGATGCCCACGAACCCGGCGACGCCGGAACGCCGGGCACCGACGAGGTTAAATAGCCCGAGGTTAAGTAGCGCGAAGTTATGTAGGGCGCGGTTAAGTAGCGCGAGGCCAAGTAGGCCGGTTGACCGTTCCACTATTCCTGCTGCCACCATGGTGAACAGTGACGAAATGCCCCGCGCCACGCGCGAATCCGGCGCCTAGAATGGGTAGATCATCGGCCGAAGCATCTGGGCTCGGAAGTGGTGGAATGCGTTTGAACAGTGGAATATGTTTGAACCGTGGAATGTGTTTGAACAGTGGAATGTGTTTGAACCTTGGATAACATTTCGCGCAGGACCCTACTTTCCGCCGGCTTGGGTGCCGGCATTCTCATTTCGTTGCCCGGGCCCGCTGTGCCCGGCATCTCAACCGCGGAGGATACCGGGCTCCGGGGCGATCCGTTCACGCTCGGCGTCGCCTCAGGCGAGCCTTGGCCGGACGGCTTCGTGCTCTGGACCCGCTTGGCGCTTGACCCGTTCGCCGAGGACGGCCTCGGCGGGATGCCCTCCCGGAGCATCCCGGTCGCCTGGGAGGTAGGCGAAGACGCCGCGATGGGCAAAGTGGTGGCCCGGGGCCTTGAGTACGCCCATGTAGAGAACGCCCATTCCGTACATGTGGAATTGCGGGGGCTTCAGCCGGGACGCGAGTACTTTTACCGGTTCCGCTGCGGGCGTCATGTTAGTCCCACTGCCCGGACGCTTACGAGCCCCGCACGCCATGAGACTCCGGCGGCGCTCGCGATGGCCTTCGCCAGCTGCGCGAAGTATGAGCAAGGCTACTTCACGGCATACGCCCGCCTTGCCCAGGACCACCCTGATCTGGTGCTGCACCTTGGCGACTACATCTACGAACGCCGCAGCGGCACCGATGTCCGCGAAGATGCCCGCAACCTCGACGTGCTGGAGACCGTAACGCTTGAGGGCTACCGCCAACGCCATGCACAGTACAAGTCCGATGCCGATCTGCAGGCTGCGCATGCGATCGCACCGTGGCTGGTGGTCTGGGATGACCACGAAGTCGACAACAACTATGCCGATGACGTTCCGGAGGACAGGAATCCGGCCGAGATGAACGATACCGCCGCGCGTTTCCTTGAGCGCCGCGCCGCGGCATTCAAGGCCTACTACGAGAACATGCCGTTGCGCGCGTCCTCTGTTCCGGCCGGAACGGACATGAAAATATATCGCACGATCCAGTGGGGCCAGCTGGCCAATTTCCATATGATGGACACCCGCCAGTACCGGGATGCTCAGATCTCCGGCGGCGGCCGGGGCCGGAATCTTGCCGGGCGGCTGGACCAGAACCGCACAATCACCGGCACCCGGCAGGAGAAGTGGCTCCTGGAAGGATTCAAGAACTCCACCCAGCGCTGGGACATCCTGGGCCAGCAGGTTTTCTTCGCCGAACGGGACCGCAATGCGGCCGCCAGCATCGACGACGTCTCCATGGACAGCTGGGACGGCTACGCGGCATCTCGGCGGCGTATCACCCAGGGCTGGGTGGATGCCAAGGTGCGTAACGCCGTCGTACTGACAGGGGACGTGCACCGGCACTGGGCCAACGAACTGAAAATCGATTTCAAGGACCCCGCCTCGCCGGTGGTGGGCTCAGAACTGGTCAGCACGTCCATTACCTCCGGGGGCAACGGTTCGGGTGCCACATCCGATCCAGTGATGGCGTGGAACCCGCATTTGAAGTTCTTTAACAATCAGCGCGGCTACGTGAATACACGGATCACCAAGGACTCCCTTCGGGCGGATTTCCGCGTACTGGACTTCGTCAGCAGGCCGGGGTCCCCAGCCGGCACCAAGGCCTCGTTCCAGATCAACGACACCGTGCCGGGCCTCGAGCCCCGCGCCTAGCTGTACCCGGCCATATGCACTTGCCCCCGTCGGTTCGGGGCGGCGATGCTTACAGCCCCGAGTAGGAGTGCAGGCCGTTGAAGAACTGGTTCACGATCGTGAAGTTGAAGACCACGCACAGGTAGCCGACGATCGACAGCCAGGCGGCACGGGTTCCGGTCCAGCCGCGGGTGGCGCGGGCGTGCAAGTATCCGGCGTAGACCACCCAGATCACGAACGTCCAGACTTCCTTCGTGTCCCAGCCCCAGAACCGGCCCCAGGCCTTCTCTGCCCAGATGGCGCCGAACATGAGCGTAAACGTCCAGCCGACGAACGCGATGGCGTTGATGCGGTAGGACAGGTTCTCCAGGCTCAGGGCGTTCGGGACCAGGCGCATGAACCCGAGCTTGTCGGCACCGCCGGCGGCAATGGTCTTCTGCCGGTGCGACTGCACGAGCTGCAGCGCGGACATGGCGAACGTCAGGGTGAACAGCGCCGAGGACATCACCGCGATGGAAACGTGGATGATCAGCCAGTAGCTCTGCAGCGCCGGCACGAGGTGGCCCACGGGCGTCCAGAAGGCGATGGAGGCCGCAACCAGCATGATGATGGCCAGGCCGATCACAAACGTGCCCAGGAAGCGCAGGTCGCGGCGGATCAGCACCAGCAAGAAGACGGCCACGGCCACGAACGCGCCGGTGGTGAGGAATTCGTACATGTTGCCCCACGGCACCCGGCCGGCGCCCAGCGCGCGGGTGATCACACCGGCCGCGTGGATCGCAGCGCCGAGGACCGTCAGCGCGACGGCCACCCGGGCGGGGGCACGCCGCTCGCCGGCGTAGCGCATGCTGCCGTCGGCGGTCTGGCCCGCACCTGCCGCGGTGCCGCGGCCGGAGACGGCCGACGTCGGACGCTCGGCACGGCCTACGGGGCCGCTGACGTCCGCATCGGAGCGGTCAACGTCGCCTCCGGCGGTCCCCGAACCGACGCCGACGGGCACGCGGGCGGCCTCGGCTGTGGTCGTCTGGGCGGCCAGTTCCGCGGCCTTGAGGTCCACCGCGCGCAGCATCTTGCTGCTCTTGGCCAGGTCCCAGGCGAAGGCGATGAACGCCACCGTGTACGTGCCGGCGGCCAACAGCATGAAGAGCTCGCTGTACTGGCCCATGGTTTCGTTGATCGAGAACAACATTACTGATCCTTCTTCGACTCGGAAGAGCCGGCTGTTGACTGGATGAAGTCTTCTGCGGGTTGTTCAGGGGTGGCGTGTGTGCCGCCAGCACCGTTCGCGGCGGTATCCGCCCGGTCATTGTCCGCCGTTGTGCTGGGAGCGGGCTGGGAACCAGTCGTGGTTTCCTCGCCCAATAGCCATTCCTCGGAGAGGAGCTTGCGGATAGCCGCAGCCTCCCCGGCCAGGCGGTGGTCTTCACCGCGGGCCAGGAGACCGTACTCCACCAATGTGCGGCCGTCCGCGTGGGTGCCGGTGCGGACCCAGACGCGGCGCCGGTTCACGTAGAGCGAGGTCACCAGCCCCGCCACAGCCAGGAGCGCGAAGATCAGGGCGTACAGCTGGCCGGGGTTGTGGTGGATGTCCACGCCGATGTAGCGCTTGACGCCGTCGAAGCTGATGGAACCCTTGCCGTTCGGCAGCGTGTAGCTGCTCCCGGGCGCCAGGACAATGCCTTTCGTGTCCAGGTTGCGGGCGTTGAGCGGCGTCAGCTTCTTGACGTCAAGCTCGAAGACGTTCTGCGGGGAGCCAGCGTTCAGGCCGAGGTCGCCGAAGTAGGAGTTCAGCGTCAGCTGAGGGTTGATCAGCTCCGGGTCACCACTGAAGGACACGCCCTTGTCGGTGACGAACGCCGTCGGCAGGAAGAACCCGGCGAAGGCGAGCTGTTCCGGTTTGGCGTCCGGGACCTTGATGACCACGGAGGAGTAGTAGTTCTCGCCTTGGAGCTTGGCCACCACGGGACCCTGCATGGCGATGTTTCCGGCGCCGTCGCGGACGGTGACCACAGGAGCGTAGCCGTTGCCGGTGAGGTACACGCTGGTGCCGCCGAGGCTCAGGGGGTCGTTGACCTTGAGCACTTCCTTCTTGGCGGGTGCGTCCGGGTTTTCCTTGGTGGTCACGGCGGCCGTGAAGTCGATGGGCTGTCCGAACTTGCCCTTCGATTCACGGTCGAAGGTGATGTCGAACTTGTCCAGTTGCACCGAGTACGGCTGGAGCTGGCTGCTCTGGAAATTGGTGCCGGGCGTGAACTGGTCGTAGCCGACGAGGGTGTTGACGAACGTGTCGCCCTCAACCAGGATCCGCTGCCCGCTGTAGCCGAAGAGGCCGCCGGCTGCCACCGAAACCAGCACTCCGATCAGCGCGGTGTGGAAGACGAGGTTGCCGACTTCCCGCAGGAAGCCGCGTTCGGCCCCCAAGGAGGGGCGGGCCCCGTCGCGGTCCCGGACGTCCACGCGGTATCCGCGCTTCTTCAGCAGTTCCGCGGCGTCGGAAATGGCGGCCGACGCCGGGATCCCGTCGTCGGCCGGAATCACGAGGGTGCCGTATTCGGGGAGCCTGGACAGCCGGGCTGGGGTGCGCGGGGGCTGGGAGCGCATTGCCTTGTAGTGCGCGATGGCGCGCGGGATGACGCAACCGATCAGCGAAACGAACAGCAGTATGTAGATCGCGGAAAACCATGCCGACGAGTACACGTCATAGAGCTGCAGCGAGTCCAGGATCTTCCCGTAGTCCGGGTGGTCCTTGATGTACTGGGTGACAATCGCCGGGTTGGCCGGGCGCTGCGGGAACAGCGAGCCGGGCACGGCGGCGACGGCAAGCAGCAGGAGCAGAAACAGGGCCGTGCGCATGCTGGTCAGCTGCGTCCACGCCCACCGGAGCATGCCCAAGGGACCCAGCGAGGGCAGGACGGCCTCGGGCTTCGGGGACTTCTTCTTTTCGTTCACGCGCTCGCTCATCAGATTGGCAATTTCACATCGGTTTGGAACCAGTACTGCAACCCGGAGACCCAGGTGCCCCATACGCCGCTGGCCATCAGGATGCCGAGCAGGATCAGGATGCCGCCGCCGGTGCGCTGGATGGCGAGCCGGTGCGTGCGGAAGAAAGACATCACGCCGATGCCGCGGCGCACTGCCAGGGCGATCAGCAGGAACGGGATTCCCAGCCCAAGGCTGTATACGAAGGCCAGGAACGCGCCTTTGGCCGCCGAGGAGCCGCCGGAGAGGCTGAGCAGCTGGACGGCGGAATAGGTGGGGCCGATGCACGGCGCCCAGCCGAGCCCGAAGGTGATGCCCAGCAAGGGCGCGCCCCACAGCCCGGCCGGTGGTTTGGCGTGGATCTTGGCATCGCGCTGGAGCCAGCCGAAGCCGCCCATGAACACGACACCCATGACGATCACCAGCACGCCCAGCACCTGGGTGATCCACTTGTTCTGCGAGCCGGTGATAAGGCTTCCCAGCTGCCCGAACGCCCCGCCGAACAACACGAAAATCACGGAGAAGCCGAGGACGAACAGCCCGATGCCGGCCAGCATGCGGCCGCGCCTTTGCTTCTGCAGGTCGACGCCGGTCAGTCCCGTCACGTAGCCCAGGTATCCGGGCACCAGCGGAAGGACGCACGGCGAGAGGAACGAGACGAGTCCGGCCAGCAGCGCGACGGGAATGGCAAGCAGGAGCGATCCGTTCAGGATGGCTTCGGCGAAGGGGCTGTTCACGGCGGGGTCCGCGCTACTCGGCCACGGCGGAGGCGATGAGGGATTTCAGGGTGCCCTGCTGGATTTCGCCCAGGACCCGGGAGGCGACGCGGCCTTGCTTGTCCAGCACGAGGGTGGTGGGCACGGCGCCGGGCGGCACAAGTCCGGAGACGGCCAGCAGCACCGCGCCGTCCTTGTCATTGAAGCTCGGGTACGTCAGGTTGAAGGTCTTGTCGAACGCGTCGGCCGTGGCTTTCTCGTCGCGCAGGTTGACGCCGAAGAACTGCACGCCCTTGGTCTTGAATTCCTGGTGCAGCGCCTCGAGGGAGGGCGCCTCGACCCGGCAGGGGGCGCAGGCGGCGAACCAGAAGTTCAGCACGGTGACCTTGCCGGGGAAGTCCGCCGCCGTGACGGCCGTGCCGTCGAACAGCGTCCCCTTCAGCGCCACGGGACTCTTGCGGTCAGCGACGGCGAACTCGGTCACGGACCCGTCTCCGGCCACGTAATTCTTGTTGTCCCCAGCCTTGGCCTGCTTGGCGAGGGCGTCGTCCTGGGCGCAGCCGGAGAGCCCGAGCACTGCTGCCAGCGCGGCGCCGCCGACGGTCAGGACACGGCGGCGGGACAGCGGAGTCCCTTCGTGGCGGTTGCCGGCCATGGTCAGGCTCCCGGGGTGCTGGCGGCACCGGGCAGGAGGGCGGCAGCGGGCTCGCTGTAGTCGACGCGCACCAGGGCGCCGGCGTCGTCGAACACCAGGGAGGTGAGGGACGTCAACGTGCATTCGCGCTTGCGCGGATCGTGCCACAGCGGCCTGCCTTCGGCGCTGAGCCGTGTGGCCCAAATGGGCAACTGGTGGCTGACAAGGATGGCCTCGGCCCCGTTGCCGCCCAGCTCGAGGGCCCGGATGCGCGCGTCTTGGACGGCCGCGATGACCCGCGCGGCCTGCTCCTTGTACGGCTCACCCCAGGATGGCCGGAATGGGTTGTACAGCCGGGCCCAGTGCTTGGGCCGGAGCAGCTCCGCCTTGGAGACGTGGAGACCCTCAAAGTAGTTCTCGGCTTCGATGATGCGGGCTTCAGTGGTGATCTCGAGGCCCAGGGCATCGGCAATCGGCTGTGCTGTCTCCTGCGCGCGGGTTAGCGGGGAAGCGGCGAGGTGGACGATCCGGGCCCCTTGTTCGAAGCGCTCCCTGAAGTGTTCGGCCAGCGTGCGGGCCATCTCCCGGCCGAGTTCGGAGAGGTGGAATTCCGGCAGCCTGCCGTACAGGACACCATCGGGATTGTGGACCTCGCCGTGGCGGAGCAAATGAACAGTGGCTTGGGGCATGTCTACCAGTTTCTCAAAGATGCCGGTCGATCTGAAATCTTCTACAGAAGGTAGAACTGGTGAGTTTGAAAAAATGTTCCCTGGAGTTGGAATAAAAGATGCAAATGCATGTTTATACTGGGTGAAGCAGTTAGTTGAGTTTTCAACCAATGATGCTTCAACTAACGATCAGACGAACACCCGCAGTACCAACCCGACTCAAGGAGATTCACCATGGCACTTCCCGCAAACGTCACAACCGGCACCTGGACCCTCGACCCGTCGCACAGCGAGATCGGCTTCACCGTCCGCCACGCCGGCATCAGCAAGGTCCGCGGTCAGTTCACCGACGCCGCGGCAACCCTGGACCTCGCCGAGAACGTCACCGACTCCAAGGTCAACGCCTCGATCAAGACCGCAAGCTTCGACTCCGGCGACGCCAACCGCGACGGCCACGTCCGCGGCGAAGACTTCTTCGACGTCGAGACGTTCCCGGAGATCTCCTTTGTCTCCAACACCATCGTCCCCAAGGGCGACGCCTACGAACTCCAGGGCGACCTCACCATCAAGGGCATCACCCGCCCCGTGGCCCTCGAGACCGAGTTCAACGGCGTGGCCGTCGATCCCTTCGGCAACACCCGCGCCGGCCTCAGCGCCGAAACCACCATCAGCCGCAAGGACTTCGGCCTGACCTGGAACGCGGTGCTCGAAGCCGGCGGCGTGCTGGTCAGCGACAAGGTTGCCATCAACCTGGAACTGGCCTTCATCGCTCCCGCAGCGTAACTAGTATTCGGTGCAGTCCGGGCCCGTTCTTTTCGTCCGGTCCGGGCGGCCGACGCCGGCCCGCCGGTTCCAGCGCCCTGCTTCATCTTCGCGATGAAGCAGGGCGCTGTTGTTTGCGCCGCTGTTTGGGCGCCGTTGCTGTTGCCGGGGCGGGCGCCGCGACGGGCCCGCAAAGTCCCTAGATAACAGGGATACGGCGGTCTACAGTGAGAGCCATGAGCAACCCGAGTGATGTACCCCCACAGCAGCCGGGCGCCCAGCCTCCGGCGTCGGGCAACGTCCCGCCAGGCGGCCTACAGCAGCCCCCGGTCAACCCGCCGTCCGCTCCCGGTTACCAGCCACCGCCGCCGGGGTACCAAGGTGAGCCCGGCTACCAAACTCCCCCACCGGGGTATCAGGCACCGCCGCCCGGCTACCAAACTCCCCCACCGGGGTATCAGGCACCGCCGCCCGGCTATCAGGGCCAGCCCGCGGGACATCAGGGCCAGCCTGCGTCTACGGGCGGATTCCGCTTCGAGCTGCCCACTGACCGTCCCAGGAACTTCGGCGATGCCCTGCCCATAGGCGGCCTCTCCGGCATGTTCAAGGTAGCTGCGATGCCCACCGAACTTAAGGTCTCCTACTGGATCTGGCTTATCGGGGGGCTGTTGGGTCTCCTCGGTGGAGTCATCGGGCTGTTTGGGTCTTTCGTCCTGATCGCCTTCGCGCCGCCAATCGGACTCCTGGTGCTGCTGCTTGTCATCGTGGCGCTTGCCCTGGCAACCGCTCAGATCGTCCTGGCCATGAAGATGAAGGAAGGCCGGGAGTGGGCCCGCTTCGCCCTCACCATTCTTGTCGGCATCTCCTTGGTGCTGACGCTCATCAGCGCCGGCGTCGCCGACGGCCGGGGGGGCGGAAGCCTGCCGGGCTTCCTCATCAGCCTGGTGGCGACCGTGCTCATGTGGCTGCCGAACGCCCAGGCCTGGTTTGTCGCCAACCGGGCCCGGTTCTAGGCCTGCCGCCGCATGCGGAACCCGCCGGAGCGTGGCAGCGCCGGGGCGTCCTCGCCGCGGCCGTAGCGGCCCAGGAATGAGGGCTGAGAATACCTCTCCGGAATGATCCACACGGCGGCCGGGCCGGGGTACGGTTGAGCTAAACCATGCTGGGGGCAGGGCAGGATCTCTGGTCCCGTTGGCCGATTCAGTGATCGACACGCAAAGGACCGCTTATGAGCAACCCGCCAGTCCAGCCCTCACCGCCCAACGGCTCCGAGCCGGGCGGGGAATCCACTCCGGCCTACGGCCAGAACGCCCCACAAACCCCGCAGTACGGCCAGCAGACACCGCCGGCCTACGGCCAAAACGCCCCGCAGTACGGCCAGAACGCGCCGCAGACGCCGCCGCAGTTTGGCCAGAGCGCCCCGCAGTACGGCCAGAACGCGCCGCAGACGCCGCCGGCCTACGGCCAGAACGCCCCGCAGTACGGCCAGTCCCCCTATGCCCAGTATCCGTCCGAGCAGCCGCAGGCTCCGGGCGCGGTTCCCCAGTTGGTCAATACATCGTTCTGGCTGATCGTCGCAGCCGGAGCCCTGTGGGTCATCTCGATGCTGGTGTCACTGGGAACCCTGGACACCCCTGCCGTCAGGGACATGTTCGAGCAGCAGATGGCAACGAGCGGCGCGCAGGTCGATTTCGAATCCATCAAGGGTGTCCTGATCGGCACCATCGTGGTGTTCGCCCTCATCAGCGCCGGGCTCTACGCCCTCGTCGCATTCAATGTCCGCAAGGGCAAAAACTGGGCCCGTATTCTGGGCACCGTGTTCGCCGCCTTGTCGATCTTCAACATCATCCCGCTCAGCCTCGCCACGCTGGCGGCACTGGTGGGCATCGCGGCCATCGTGCTGCTCTACCTGCCCGCGGCCTCACCATACTTCCAGAAGCGGCAGTCCTTGGCCAACCCCTATGGACAGCCCGGAGCCCCCTTCGGGAAGTAACCGCGCCAAGAACCACCAGCCAAGAACCACCAGCAGAGAACGGTTCAGCGGGCGCGGGAACCGGAGGGCAGGCCGATCCTAGTCGGCGTCCTCCGGGACCTGCGCCCGTTGTGCGTGGTAGGCCAGAATCTGCAGTTCCGTCGCCATATCGACCTTGCGGAGGTTGACCCCCGGGGGGACCTGCAGCATTACCGGCGCGAAGCTGAGGATGCTCCGCACGCCGGCGGCAATCACCCGGTCGCAGACGTCCTGGGCCACCGCGGCGGGCAGGGCGAGGACCACCATGTTGGCACCCGTCCGTTGCAGTACGGGCTCGAGGTCAGCGGCGTCGCTGACCCGCAGCCAGCCGACCTCGCTACCCACCACCATCTGGTCGGCGTCGAATATTGCCACAATGTCAAAGCCCCGCGACTCGAATCCGCCGTACCGGGCCAGGGCCTTGCCCAGGTTGCCCGCACCGACGATCGCGACTTTCCAGTCATGCGTTAGCCCGAGCGCAGCAGCGATGTTGCGGTTAAGGTACTGGACCTCGTAACCGACACCCCGGGTTCCGTAGGAGCCGACATAGGAGAGGTCCTTGCGCAGCGTCGAGGAGCTAACTCCGGAAGCCTCCGCTAGCGACTCGGACGAGACCCGGTCTACCCCTTCAGCCAGCAGTGTGGTCAGGGCGCGCAGATAGATGGTCAGCCGGGCCACGGCCGCGGGGGGAACCTGCTTGGCGGCAGTCCCGGCTCCCCCGGGGACAGCCCCGGGAGATGAATCCAGCGAAGTCACTATCTGCTCCATTGCGTCGCGTTGTGCTTCCCACTCTAAAGCCCCCGCGCATCACGCAACAAAGCACCCCGCCGTCAGGACTGCTGACCGATGACCCGTTGCAGGGTCCGGGTCAGCCGGGCCTCGTCGATCTTCCAGAAATCCCGCTGGACCCCGTTGACCAGCACCACCGGGATCTCCTCGGCGAACCGCTCACGCAGCCCGGCGTCGTCGTCCACCGATTTCTCCGACCAATCGATTCCGAGCGCAGCGGTGACGCGGGCGACGGCGGCGCGCGCCTCCGCGCACAGGTGACAGTCAGCTTTGGTGATCAGTACGACATCGGGGATAGACGCGGGTTTGGCCATGCATCCACCGTAGCCCGGCGCCCGCTTCGGCGTCGACGCGCGGCGCAGTCGGCCTGAGCCCGGGCCGTCCGGCCGTCGCGTCGCGCCCCGCGGGCGGTCCGGGGCCGGTCATTGACTAGACTCGTGGCATGCCCGAGGAGAAATACGTCATTGTGGCCAGTGAGCCTGCTGCATCGATGCAGCACGGCGAGGCCGCATTTTTCGACGTCGACAACACCCTCATGAAGGGCGCAAGCCTCTTCCATGTCGCCCGCAAGCTTCACCAGCGCGGCGCGTTCACCCTGCCGCAGGCTGCCGGGTTCGCGTGGAAGCAGTTCATGTTCGTGCTGCGCGGCGAAAACATGGACGATGTCCATGCCGTCCGCGATTCCGCCCTGACGCTGGCTGCCGGCATCACAGCGAAGGACATCGAAGCCCTGGGCGAAGAAGTCTACGACGAGATGATTGAGTCGCGGATCTGGCCGGGGACCAAGGCCCTGGCGGAGCAGCACCTCCGGGTCGGGCGCAAAGTATGGCTGGTCACGGCGACGCCGATCGAAGTGGCCACGGTCATTGCCGCCCGGCTGGGCCTGACCGGGGCGCTGGGCACAGTGGGCGAGATCCTGGACGGCTCGTACACGGGGCGGCTCGTGGGCGAAATCCTGCACGGCCCGGCCAAGGCGGTCGCGGTCCAGAAAATTGCCGAAGACCAGGGGCTGGACCTCAGCCGCTGCTGGGCCTACAGCGATTCCCACAACGACATCCCGCTGCTGAGCATGGTGGGGCACCCCGTTGCCATCAATCCCGACTCCAAGCTGCGCCGTTACGCCCGCGAGCACAACTGGCCGGTCTACGACTTCCGTGCCGGCCGGCGCGCCGCCACCTTGGGATTCAAGGCCGCGACGGTCGGCGGGGCCATCTATGGCCTGTGGCGGGGTTTCTCCCGCTTCCGCGGACCCAGCCGCTAGCCCCCGCAGCATTCCGCTGCGGTTTCGGACCGCGCGTCGCGGATCCGGGTAGCCCGTGTCCTTGATCCGGTGCGAAATCTTCCCGCCGGGACGGGGCAAGAAAAATGCCCGCCGCCTGGAAGGCAACGGGCATTTCATGCATTTCGAAGTATTGCTACTTCTTATTGCGACGCTGGTGGCGCGTCTTGCGAAGCAGCTTGCGGTGCTTCTTCTTGGCCATACGCTTGCGACGCTTCTTAATAACTGAACCCACGAAAGTTCCTTACCGGCTAGATGCAGTACCTGCCTGTTGGAAAGGGTCCGCGGGCTAAGCAGCAGACTGAAACAACTGACAGGTTCTTACAATGACGTAAAACGTTCCTTAACAGGGTACCGCCTCTGCGAGGTACCCCACGACCGCGGGCCCTATGCGGGGCCCAAAGCGGTCAATTCACGCTGTGATTGTTGCCGCTGGCTGTTCAGCCAGTTCCGGCGTGCCCGTCGCTGCGGTCGACGACGGCACCCTTGAGGTACTGTTCGACGGCGTTTTCCGGCACGCGGTAAGAGCGGCCGAACCGCACGGCCGGCATCTCCCCCGAATGCACAAGACGGTAAACAGTCATCTTTGATACCCGCATAAGTTCCGCGACTTCCGCCACGGTCAAAAAACGGGCCTTGGAGAAGTTGGCCTCCGTAGACATTTCCCTATTCCTTTGCTCAAGCGAACGGCAGCCCCACCTGGTGACATGGCGGTGTGCCGATGCTGAGCCATCTAACAACCATGTGTTAGCAACACTAGTTGCTCATGGTGCCAATGTGAAAGGCTTCCTCAGGAATCCCCGTACGATTTCCGCAGGAATCTCCGAAAATCTCGCACTGCCCGCGCCTCCTGTTCAACCATCAGGCACGCGTCCGGCGGGTGCGGGCCGAGGCGGCCAGTTGGCCAAGTACCGACGCCGTCACATCCCAGTCCATGCAGGCATCCGTGACGCTCTGGCCGTAGACCAGCCCGTCCCGGCCGGCGGCTGCATCTTTGCCTGTAACTTTGCCTTCGGCTGTAACGTCGGCGTTGACCTCTAGGTTTTGCGCCCCGCCCACCAGGAAGCTCTCCAGCATCACGCCGGCGATGGCCCCGGCCGCGGCTCCGGCACTTTCCAGCTGGGCACCAATTTCAAGGGCCACCTCGGCCTGACGGTGGTGGTTCTTGCCGCTGTTGGCGTGGCTGGCGTCGACGATCAGGCGGGGGTTCAACTGCTTCGCGGCGAGTTTGGCGGAGGCCGCCGCAACGTCAGCGGCGGAGTAGTTGGGTCCCTTGCGTCCGCCGCGGAGGATGACGTGGGTGTCCGGGTTGCCGGCGGTGGCCACAAGAGCGGCCCGGCCGTCGTCGTCGATCCCGAGGAACGCCTGGGCGGCAGCGGCGGCGCTGCACGCATCCAGCGCCACTTGGAGGTCGCCGTCTGTTCCGTTCTTGAAGCCGATCGGCATGGACAGCCCGGAAGCCAACTGGCGGTGGATCTGGCTCTCCGTGGTGCGGGCACCGATCGCGCCCCAGGCCACCAGGTCCGCGACGTACTGGGGGCTGATGGGCTCAAGGAACTCGGTGGCGGTGGGCAGGCCGAGGGCGGTGACCTGGCGCAGGAACGCCCGGGCCGCGCGCAGGCCCGCGGCGATGTCGTGGCTGCCGTCCAGGTGGGGGTCGTTGATCAGGCCCTTCCAGCCCACCGTGGTGCGCGGCTTTTCGAAGTACGTGCGCATGACGATCAGCAGGTCTTCGCGGTGCTTCTCCGCTTGGCTTACCAGCCGGCGGGCGTATTCCAGCCCGGCCTTGGGATCGTGGATGGAACAGGGACCCACAATGACGAGCAGCCGGTCGTCCACACCGTCCATAATGGCCCGGACCTCGTCCCGGCCCCGTCCGACGACCTCGGCTAGGCGGGCTTCCAACGGCAGTTCCGCCATGAGGTCCTGCGGAGTGGGGAGCGGGGTGAACTCGCTGACGCGCAGGTTCGAGGTGGGGTGCTGGGTGCCGGGGGCTGCTTCGATGCTCATGTTCGGGTCCTGTTCCGGATGCGGAGCGGGCCCTGATCAGAACCCGCCGGAGAAATGGCGAAGGGCAGAGAATAATCTCTGCCCTGTTGGCTCTGAAGGAAAGTTGGATGCGTGTCAGTTAGACGCGGGCCCCTCCAGAGCCAACGAAAAATACGCATACCAACGGTTAGTCATAACGTCGACCATAGCTCCGGAGCCGCGGCCGGGGCAAACGCCGGGCGTAACATTTCGCCGGACCCACGGCCCCGGGACGCCGCCCCAGCTCTCGAGATGGCAGTTCGCGGCAGTGTTCGGCGCCAACACTGCCGCGAAGTGTCACGTCGACGCACACCGGCACCACCTAGAGTGTGAGGAACCCCAGCATGAGCACCGACCACTCACTCCGACCACAATGGAGGCAGCCATGACGCAGACCGTCCCGCCCGGCAACCCCGAGGCTCCGACCACTCCCGGGGCCACCGCCGCGGACTCTGGGGCGTCCGCGTCCGGGCATGAAGCAGAGGCGGCGGCCGGCCGCGGACTCCCTGCCGCACTGAAGCGGCGGGTGCCCAAATACGCCGATCTTGCTCCTCTGATGCAGTTCAAGAAGCCGGAGTTCAGCCGGGCCGCCAGGCTGCGCCGTGCGAGTACCATCTGGGACCTGCGGGACATGGCCAAGCGCCGCACGCCGCAGGCGCCATTCGACTACACCGACGGCGCCGCCGAGGCCGAAATCTCCCTCCGCCGCGCCCGCCAGGCGTTCCTGGACATCGAGTTGCGGCCCGGGGTCCTGCGTGACGTCTCCAGCATCGACCTCAGCACCGACATCCTGGGCGGGCCGTCCCGGCTGCCGGTGGGGATCGCGCCCACCGGGTTCACCCGGATGATGCAGTCCGAGGGCGAATACGCCGGCTCCCAGGCCGCCGCAGCCGCCGGCATTCCCTATACCCTCTCCACCATGGGCACGGCGTCCCTGGAGGACGTGGCCGCGGCCGCGCCCACGGGCCGCAACTGGTTCCAGCTCTACCTGTGGACGGACCGGGACCGTTCGCTGGAACTGATCCAACGTGCCGCCGCTGCGGGCAACGACACCCTCATGGTCACGGTGGACACCGCCGTCGCCGGCGCCAGGCTCCGGGACGTCCGCAACGGCATGACCATCCCGCCCGCCCTGACGCTCAAGACCGTCCTCGATGCGTCCTACCGGCCCGCGTGGTGGTTCAACTTCCTCACCCATGAGCCGCTGACTTTCGCCTCGCTGTCCCGGTACGCGGGCACGGTGGCGGACCTGATCAACTCCATGTTCGACCCCACCCTGACCTACGCCGACCTCGACTGGCTGCGCGAGACCTGGAAGGGCAAGCTCGTGGTCAAGGGCATCCAGACGGTCGACGACGCCCGCAAGGTGGTGGATCACGGCGCGGACGGGATTGTGCTCTCCAACCACGGCGGCCGCCAGCTGGACCGGGCACCGATCCCGTTCCACCTGCTCCCCGAGGTCTCTGCCGCGCTGCAGGCGGACCGCAGCGAGGCGGCGATCATCCTGGACACCGGCATCATGAGCGGCGCGGACATCATCGCCGCCCTCGCCCTCGGCGCCGACTTCACGCTGATCGGCCGCGCCTACCTGTACGGGCTCATGGCCGGCGGACGGGCCGGGGTGGACCGTGCCCTCCAAATCCTGGAGAAGGACATGGAACGCACCATGGCCCTGCTGGGCGTCAGCCGGATCGCGGATCTCACCCCCGAACACGTGCGGCTTCTCGGCACCTAGTCCGCCCGACATATCCCTGCGGAAATGACGGTGGCGGCAGTGTCTGTCGAAGAACACTGCCGCCATCGTTGCCCCGGCACACGGGCAACCGGAAGATCAGACTTAGATGAGGCCTTGGGCGAGCATCGCGTCGGCCACCTTCACGAAGCCGCCGATGTTCGCGCCCAGCACGTAGTTCCCCGGGTCCCCGTACTCGTCCGCGGTGGCCGCGCAGCGGGCGTGGATCCCTACCATGATCTCCGTGAGCCGTTCCTCGGTGTGCGCGAAGGACCAGGAGTCGCGGCTGGCGTTCTGCTGCATTTCCAGCGCGGAAGTCGTCACGCCGCCCGCATTGGCGGCCTTGCCCGGCCCGAACAGAATGCCGGCTTCCTGGAAGACCGCGACGGCGTCACGCGTCGAGGGCATATTGGCCCCCTCCCCCACCGCCAGCAATCCGTTGCGGACCAGCCGGGCAGCGGCGTCGCCGCCGAGCTCGTTCTGCGTGGCGCACGGCAGCGCGACCGTCGCGTCGACGTCCCAGACAGAGCCGCCCTCCACGTAGGAGACGGCGGAGCGTCGGGCTTCGTAGTCCTTGAGCCGTCCGCGTTCGACCTCCTTGATCTGGCGCAGCAGCGCGACGTCGATCCCGGCCTCGTCCACGATGTAACCGGAGGAATCGGAGCAGGCCACAACGGTGGCGCCGAGCGCTTGGGCCTTGGCGATCGCGTTGATGGCGACATTGCCGGAGCCGGAGACCACCACCCGCTGGCCGTCGAAAGACTGGCCTCGGGTCTTAAG
This sequence comes from Arthrobacter sp. ES3-54, assembly GCF_029504395.1. GTDB lineage: Bacteria > Actinomycetota > Actinomycetes > Actinomycetales > Micrococcaceae > Arthrobacter. The sequence continues at coordinate 71,389 of NZ_JAQFIF010000012.1, read as the reverse complement.
CATTTCCTCGGCAAAGATCACGGTGCCGTAGCCCGTAGCTTCGGGCCGCACCAGCGAACCGCCCCAGGAGATGCCTTTGCCTGTGAGGACACCGGATTCGTAGCGGTTGGTGATCCGCTTGTACTGTCCGAAGAGGTAGCCGATTTCGCGGCCGCCGACGCCGATATCCCCGGCAGGGACGTCGGTGTACTCGCCGATGTGGCGGTACAGCTCTGTCATGAAGGACTGGCAGAAGCGCATGATTTCGGCGTCCGAGCGTCCGCGGGGGTCGAAATCGGAGCCGCCCTTGCCGCCGCCGATCGGCATGCCGGTCAGGGCATTCTTGAAGATCTGCTCGAAGCCGAGGAACTTAATGATTCCAAGGTTTACTGAGGGGTGGAATCGCAGGCCACCCTTATAGGGGCCCAGTGCTGAATTGAACTCCACCCGGAAGCCGCGGTTGATCTGGAAGCTGCCGGCGTCGTCCGTCCACGGCACGCGGAAGATGATCTGCCGTTCGGGCTCGCAGAGCCGCTCGAGGACGGCACCTTCAAGGAACTCCGGGTGGCGGTCGTGCACCGGTCCGAGGCTTTCGAAGACCTCGATGACTGCCTGGTGGAACTCCCTTTCGCCGGGATTCCGTGCCAGCACCGTGTCCCGGATGGCTTCAAGCCGTGCGTCCATTGCAACTCCCTAAACCTCAGCGCCCCTCAGCGGGGCGCAACAATCCAGCCTTTCCATGGTTGCACTGGGTCGGAAAGGACTTCTATTCGAGGACCTAAGGGCGCCCCCTGTGACAAAAACGGGGTGGCGAAGGACACAAACGGCCCGGGCTACTTCTTGCGGCCGAACTTGGGCAGGTTGGCCAGGAGATCGGCGGCTTTGGTGGCCGCACGGCCCACGGTCCGCCCGATCTGCTGGGGCATCCTGTCCTCCCCTGCCGTTCCCACCGGGATGACGACGGCGGGGCTCAGCGGGCTGCCGGCAGGGCGGGCCGCCAGTGCTGCGGCGGGCTGCGCGGCGACTGGCTGCGGGAAGGCCGCCGCGGCCAAGCCGTCCGGGACGGCGGCAGGACTGGATTCGGGGTGGCGGGCTGCGGCCGCGTCCGCTGTGGCGGCGGGGCCGACGTCGAACGCCTGCAGCCAGTTGGCGATCCCGGCGAGCGGTTTGGGGTTGAGCGTGTAGTACCGCTTCTGGCCCTGGGCGCGCATGCTCACCAGGTCCGCTTCGCGGAGGACTTTGAGATGCTTGGAAATGGTGGGCTGGCTTGCTTCAAGCTCCTGGACCAGTTCCCCCACTGCTTTGTCCCCCTTGCGGAGTGCTACCAGAATGTCACGCCTGGTTGCCTCAGCAATGACGGCAAATACGTCGTCTGTCACCATGCCCTCCACACTAGCGACATATACGCCAGATGGCATCCACCAATTGCTGCCTTGGCGCCGGGCCTTAACCCGGGCCCGGACCTAGTCGAACCAGGGGTCCAGTCCGTGCAGGGGAAACACTTCCTTGCGGGTGGCCATGATGCTGCGGTCCACTTCGTCGTTGGGGTCGAAACCCACTTCCCAGGACCGCCACCAGAGGTCGACGTCGTCGCCCATCGCTTCGGGGGGCTCTACACCGAACTTGGCCCCGTACTTGTCTTTGACGTAGCGTCGCCAGTCCTCCGGAACCGGGGTGCGCAGCGGTACCGGCCGGCCGGCGGCGATGGCGATCAGGTGGCTCCAGGAACGCGGCACGACGCTGACGACGTTGTAACCGCCGCCCCCTGTGGAAATCCACCGGTTCTCGCAGTAGCGCGCGGCGAGGTTGGCGATGGCCGTGGCGGCCTCGCGCTGGCCATCCACGCTGATGTTCAGATGGGCGAGCGGGTCAAGCCGATGCGAGTCGCAGCCGTGCTGGCTGACGATGACTTCCGGCTCGAACGCTCCAATGAGCTGGGGCACGACGGCGTGGAAGGCCCTCAGCCACCCGGCGTCCGCGGTGCCGGCCGGGAGGGCGACGTTCGCGGCACTGCCTTGCGCGTTGGGGCCGCCGATCTCGTTCGCGAAGCCGGTGCCCGGAAAGAGGGTCAGCCCGGATTCGTGCAGCGAAATAGTCAGCACGCGCGGATCGTCCCAGAAGATGCTCTGCGTGCCGTCGCCGTGGTGAGCGTCGACGTCGACGTAGGCCACGCGCTGGACGCCGCCATCGAGCAGCCGCTGGACCGCGAGGGCGGCATCGTTGTAGATGCAAAAACCGCTCGCGCGGTCCCGGGAAGCGTGGTGCATCCCGCCGCCGAAGTTCACGGCCCGCACCGCGCTGCCGTCAAGGACGGCTGCGGCCGCGAGCAGGGAGCCGCCGGCAAGCCGGGCGCTGGCTTCGTGCATGCCGGCAAAGGCGGGGTCGTCCTCGGTTCCGAGGCCCCGGGCGTGGTCGGGGGTGTCCGGGTTTTCGCTCACACGCCGCACGGCGGCCACGAACTCAGGACTGTGGACCGCGCACAGCTCCGCGTCGGCGGCGACGTCCGGTGCCGCCACCGTGACGTGGTCCAGATCCAGCAGCCCCAGGCTGGCGGCCAGCTTCGCCGTGAGCTCCATGCGCTCCGGCGCCATCGGGTGGGAGTGGCCAAAGTTGTAGGCGGTCATGGCAGGAGCCCACACCACCGTCGTTGGCAGCGCGGTCTGAGCGAGTCCGGGCAGGAATGTCATCAATCACAGGCTACCCGAGCAGCCCCCGGCTTCCCGCGCGTGCAGGGGTGCTCCCCCGGTCATTACCGGACTTTAGTGGTTTACTACTTGGGGAAGCAGTTTCAACCGAGGAAAAACATGACGCAAAGCCAGTCGAGGTCCAAGAGCCCCGCCAGCTGGCAGCCAGGTATGCCGGAGCGGGAAGGCCTGTGGATCTTCACACGCCTGCGCGACTTCATTGACGGTATCGCAAACAGCTCGCCGGCCCGCCTGGCGCTCTCGGCCTTCGGCGTCGTGATCCTGGTCTTCACCGCTTTGCTCTCGCTGCCCTTGGCTTCCGCGACGGGACAGGTCACACCACTGCATCAGGCGTTCTTCACCGCGGCGTCCGCTGTCTGCGTCACGGGCCTGACCGTGGTCTCCACGGCTGTGCACTGGTCCTTCTTCGGCCAGCTCGTGATCCTGGTCGGCATTTTCGTGGGCGGCTTGGGCACCTTGACCCTCGCGTCGCTGCTGGCGCTCATGGTCAGCAAGAGACTCGGGGTCCGCGGCAAGCTAATCGCCCAGGAGGCCATGAATGCCGGCCGGCTGGGCGAAGTCGGTACGCTGCTGCGGATCGTGATCGTGACCTCCGTGGTGATCGAGGCCGCTTTGGCGCTGGCCCTCATCCCCCGCTTCCTGATCCTCGGGGAGAGCTTCCCGCAGTCCCTTTGGCACGGCATCTTCTACGCCATTTCGTCCTTCAACAACGCCGGCTTCACGCCGCATTCGGACGGAATCGTCCCGTACGAAACCGATCTCTGGATCCTCGTCCCGCTCATGCTCGGGGTGTTCCTGGGCAGCCTGGGCTTCCCCGTGGTCATGGTGCTGCACCAGAACGGGCTGCGGTGGAAGAAATGGAACCTTCACACCAAGCTGACCATCCAGGTGTCCTTCATCCTCCTCGCCGCCGGGACGGTCCTCTGGGGCTTCCTGGAGTGGGACAACCTGCGCACCATCGGGGACATGGACCTCGGCGACAAGGTCACGCATGCGCTGTTTGCCTCCGTCATGCTGCGTTCGGGCGGGTTCAACCTTGTGGACCAGAACCACATGGAGTCGACCACCATGTTGCTCTCCGATGCCCTCATGTTCGCCGGCGGCGGCTCCGCATCCACGGCCGGCGGCATCAAGGTCACCACCATCGCCGTGATGTTCCTGGCGATCGCCGCCGAGGCCCGCGGCGACGCAGACGTGAAGATCTATGGCCGCACCATCCCCGAGGGCACCATGCGTGTGGCCATTTCGGTGATCGTCGCCGGCGCCACCCTCGTCTCGGTCTCGGCCCTGCTGCTCCTGCACATCAGCCATGCGTCCCTGGACCGGGTCCTGTTTGAAACCATTTCCGCCTTCGCCACGGTGGGCCTAAGCACCAACCTCAGTGCAGAGTTGCCGCCGTCGGGGGTTTACGTCCTCGCCTTGCTCATGTTCGCCGGGCGCGTCGGGACGGTCACCCTTGCCGCCGGCCTGGCCCTGCGCCAGCGCAGCCAGCTGTACCACTACCCGGAAGAGAGACCGATCATTGGCTAGTTCCTCAGGCGCCGTCAACCGCCCCGCCCACAACGCCCCCGTGTTGGTGATCGGGCTGGGCCGTTTTGGCGCATCCACCGCAGAGCAGCTGGTTAAGCAGGGCCGGGAGGTCCTGGCCATTGAGCGCGACCGCACCCTTGTCCAGAAGTGGGCGAGCGTCCTGACGCACGTCGTCGAAGCCGACGCCACGAACATCGACGCCCTCCGCCAGCTCGGCGCCCAGGAATTCAGTTCCGCCGTCGTGGGCGTGGGCACCTCGATCGAATCCTCGGTGCTGATCACCGTGAACCTCGTGGACCTCGGGATCGAACACCTGTGGGTCAAGGCCATCACGCCCTCGCACGGCAAGATCCTGACCCGGATCGGCGCCAACCACGTCATCTACCCGGAGGCTGATGCCGGCGTCCGCGCCGCGCACCTGGTCTCCGGGCGCATGCTGGACTTCATCGAGTTTGACGATGACTTCGCGATCGTCAAGATGTACCCGCCGCGCGAGACCGTGGGTTTCACCCTCGATGAGTCCAAGGTCCGTTCCAAGTACGGCGTCACGATTGTGGGCGTGAAGTCCCCGGGCGAGGACTTCACGTACGCGCGGCCGGAAACCAAGGTTTCCTCGCGGGACATGCTCATTGTTTCGGGCCACGTGGACCTGCTCGAACGGTTCGCTGCCCGCCCCTAAGCCACAACTGGCGCCCACCGGGGCCCGGAGCCACAGCCGGCGGCCGCCGGTGGCCCCGGTGTTCGCTTGGCAGGCTCAGGCGAGCTGCCGGGTGATTTCTGCTGCGCGCTCAGCGGCCGCCCGGGCGCCGTCGGCGATGATGGCCGGCAGTCCCCGCTCGTCAAACGTGGCAATGGCCCGTTCGGTGGTGCCGTTTGGGCTGGTGACCGCCTTGCGCAGGGTGGATGGATCCGCGCCGGGCTCGGCCAGCATGAAGCCCGCCCCGGCGACCGTCTCGCGGGCCAGCAACAGGGACAGCTCCGGATCCAGGCCCAGCTGCGCCCCGGCCTCCGCCATGGCCTCCGCCAGATAGAAGGCGTAGGCCGGGCCCGAGCCGCTGATCGCGGAGAGGGCGTCCACCTGGTCCTCTGGGATCTCCACCACCGTGCCGACGGCTGCGAGGATGTCCTTGGCGTGCTGGAGCTGCCCGGCGGAGCAGTTGGTCCCGGGCGAGACCGAGACGACGCCGCGGCCCAGCTTCGCCGGCGTGTTCGGCATCGTACGGATGACGGGCTGGCCGGCCGGCAGCGCCGCCTCCAGCTGTGCCAGGGACACGGCGGCCGCGACGCTGATGACGATCGTGTTCGGTGAAAGGGACTCACTGATTTCCCGGGCCAGATCGGCGATGCCCACCGGTTTGACGCCAAGGATTACGACGCCGGAGCCGGTGGCCGCCTGCTTGTTGTTGTCGGGCTCTTCTTCGCCCGCGATGGCCGTGATCCCGTGGTGGCGCTGCGCCAGCTCGGCCGCGCGCTCGGCCCGGCGGACAGTAGCGACGATATCGGCCGGGTCGACGCCGCCGTCTATTAGCCCACCGAGGATTGCCTCGTTCATTGACCCACAGCCCAGGAATGCGATTCGGTTGCTCATGTCCCCATCATTGCAGTCGGACGTGATTCCCAGCCAGCTCACACCTTCACCGCAGTCAGCGCACAACTTCGGTCCCTAACGTAGGAGTTACCTCATTGAGGGTGCGAGTGATGCAGCAGGCATGCGGATGCCTGCCCGGCACCGGTGGTTTGCAGCGGATTTTCCCATTTTTCCCGCAGCGGACCGCCGGTGCCTTTGCCGTTTAAGGAACCGGCTGCCGACGGGCACAGGCACGCCGGGGGGACGCCGTCGGATTGCCAGCTAACGCACAGGGAAATCTCGCCGGGCGCCCATGATCGGCCTCTACCTTGGAAAGTGCCTCAACAGGTGCGAGTGATGATAGTCGGCTCCCCGGAGCCGACGGTGCGCCGGGCGATTGACAGCAGAGTTCCCCCAAGTCCTGCTCCAATCGCCCGGCGCTACTCCTTTTAACCGGCGTCAACCGGCTCCGCCGAACGCCGGGCTGCCGAGCCTGTCCTCCAGGAACCGGCGCTCCGCGGCGCTTCCTGCCAGCGCCAGGGCCCGCCTGTAACCTTCGGCGGCCTCCGGATAGCGGCGCAGGCGCATGAGGAAGTCCGCGCGGACGGCGTGGAAGAGGTAATAGTTCTCCAGTGGCAGTTCCTCTACCGCGGCCAGCGCGGCACCCGGCCCGCGCAGTTCGGCAAGGGCGACGGCGCGGTTCAGCGCCACGACCGGTCCGGGCGCGACGGCCAGGAGCTGGTCATACAACTGCAGAATCTGCGTCCAATCCGTGTCCGCGGCGGTCGGGGCGTCGCTGTGGACGGCGTTGATCGCCGCCTGGAGCTGATACGGCCCGGGACGGTTCCGGCGCAGGCACCGGCGCACCAGCTCCTGGCCTTCGGCGGTCTGGGCGCTGTCCCAGCGTCCCCGGTCCTGGGCCGCGAGCAGTACGAGTCCGCCGTCGGGGGCGAACCGGGCAGCGCGGCGGGACTCAATGAGCAGCATCAGTGCCAGCAGACCCGCCGCTTCCGGCTCGTCCGGCATCAAGGACGCCAGCAGCCTGCCCAGCCGGATGGCTTCCGTGCAGAGCTCCGCACGGGCCGGGCTGTCCGCGGGGCCCGCTGTGTAGCCCTCGTTGAAGATCAGGTAGAGGACCGCCAGCACCGATTGCAGCCGCTCGGGCAGTTCGGCGCCCTGCGGGACACGGTACGGGATCTTGGCATCGCGGATCTTCGCCTTCGCCCGGACCAGCCGCTGTGCCATGGTCGCCTCCGGCACCAGGAAGGCCCGGGCGATCTCCGCCGTCGTCAATCCGCCCAGCAGCCGCAGGGTGAGCGCCACCTGGGCGGACCTGGCCAGGGCAGGGTGGCAGCAGGTGAAAATCAGCCGCAAAGTGTCGTCGTCCACGTCCTCGACTCCTGACTGTTCCGCCAGGAACTGCTCTTCAGCGGCCGGCGCGGGTCCGGTCCCGGACCGCGCCGCCGCCAGCCAGGCCGCCTGCGCATGTTTGTCCTCGCGTGACGCCTCCCTCCGCAGCCGGTCGATCGCCCGGTGCCGCGCCGTCGTGATGATCCAGCCGGCCGGGCTGGGCGGGATGCCCGCCGACGGCCAGTGCTGGACGGCCGCAGTAAAAGCATCCTGGACGGCGTCCTCGGCAATATCGATGCTCCCGAACGTCCGCGTCAGGACGGCTACGGCGCGGCCGTATTCGAGCCGGAACACGCGGGCAATGTCCGCCTCGGTCGCGCCGTCATGTGCACCATGGTCGCCCACAGACGCCCCCTCGGCCCGGCTAGTGCTGGAAGGGACGGACTTCAACGGGAAGAGTGGTGGCGCCGGCCAGCTTCCGCGCCCAGCCAAGGGCCGCGTCCAGGTCCTCGGCCTCGATCACGGTGAATCCGCCGAGGTGCTCTTTGCCTTCGGTGAACGGCCCGTCGGTCACCAGGATCTCGCCGCCGCTGGGCCGGAGGACCGTCGCGGACTCCGCGGGGTGGAGTCCCGCGGCGAACACCCAGGCCCCTGCGGCCTGCATTTCATGGTTCAGGGCCGCCAGGTCACGCATGATCGGTTCGAGGAACTCAGGGTCCGGGGCGGGGCCGTCCGGCTGGTAAATGCTGAGCAGGTACTGCGTCATTTCGGGTGCCTCCTTGGCGAATCAGCCGGCGGTGTGCCGGCCTCTCAGCAATTACACGATCGGGGACGCTCCGGATCGACACGGTCTCGACACCGTCGCGGGCCCGGGCGGCCTCAGGAAGCTTTTTCCGGCGACTGGAGCCGCGCCGGCGGTTGCTCCGCCACATGCGGCGCGGGATCTACGGGCCCCTCAAACACCAACTGGTCCAGGCGGCGAAGGATGAGTCCCTCACGCAGGGCCCACGGGCACGTCACCAGGCTGTCGAACTCGAACATTTCCAGCGCCGCTTCCGCGACGAGGGCGCCGGCGAGGACCTGCGGCGCGCGGGCCTCGGAGACGCCGGGCAGGTGCAGCCGGTCCCCTACCTCCATGGCCGAGATCCGCTGCGCCCAGAGCCCCAGGTCCAAGGCCAGCAGCTCGCGCTTGACGTAGGGCCCGGCAGCGCTGGGGGCTGCGCCGGCGATCCTGGCGAGGGACCGGAACGTCTTGGACGTGCCCGCTACGAGGTTGGGCCGGCCCAGCTTCTCGAATTTGCGCACCGCGGGTTTGAGCGTGGAGCGGATGTAGCGGCGCAGCTCCTTGATGCTCTTGGCCGAGGGCGGGTCCTCGGGCAGCCAGTCGCGCGTCAGCCGGCTGGCGCCGAGCGGAACGGACGTCGCCAGCTCGGGCAGCTCGTCCTGTCCGAGGGCCATCTCAAAGGAGCCACCGCCGATATCCAGGTTCAAGATGGGCCCGGCACCCCAGCCGTACCAGCGCCTGACGGCAAAGAACGTCATGGACGCCTCTTCGCTGCCGGTGAGCTCCCGGAGGGTGACGGTGGTTTCATGCTTGACACGGGCCAGGACGGCCGCGCCGTTGGTGGCCTCGCGGATGGCCGAGGTGCAGAACGCGAGGAGGTCGTCGGCTTTGTGCTTGGCCGCGAATTCCCACGCTTCAAGGACGAACTCGACGAGTTCATGCTGCCCGGCGTCGTCGATGTTGCCGTCGTCGTCGAGGAACTGCACGAGCGAGAGCCGCCGCTTGTGCGAGGCGTAGGGGACCGGACGGGCGCCGGGATGGGCGTCGACCAGCAGGAGATGGACAGTGTTGGACCCGATGTCGAGGACGCCTAGACGCATGGTGCCATTATTCCCCCCACGGAGCGGCTGGCCTAGCTGCGACGGCGGTATTCGCGAAGAATACCGCCGCCGACGCCGCGGGCTTAGGCCGGGTCGCCGTCCTGCGCCGGTCGGTCCGCTGCCCCAGCAGTGGGCTGGGCGGCAGCGCCGTCGGTGGGCTCGTCCGTGGGCTTGAAGTCGCGGCGGATGTTGGCCACGCCCTCCGGGTCGATTTCAAAGCCGTAAGCGGCCCCGGGGTTGATCACCATGCCAAGCTCTGCACCGAGGTTCCCGATGATCGCGGCGCCCTGCGTGCCCAGCACGTTCGGGGCGGCGGCGAGATACTGCTCGGTGACGCGGCTCGGGTGCGAGAAAACGGCCAGGACGGGCTTGCCGGAGGAGTTCGCGAGGACCAGCGGCTCCACCTGCGAGTCGGGGCCCTCCAGGGCGTCGGAGCTGACCACGTAGACCTCGTTGTTGAGGAAGGCGAGGATCACGTCCACCGGGTTGGCGTCCGGCTGCTCCCCCCGGGCAAGCTGCTCCTCGAGTTCGTTCAGCGGCTGGTTGTCCAGGTGTGCGGGCTGTTCAGTCATATTCCTACTCGATCACGTCCACGGCCGGTCCGCAAACGCGAAATCGCCGGAAACCTGCGAATTCGCCGGTAATTTCCGGCGAATCCGCGCGTTTCCGGCGAATTCGGTGGGCGGGCCTACTTCTTGACCGGGGCCTTCCGGGCGGGTGCCTTGCGGGCCGTCGTCGTGCGCTTGACCGGTCCCTTGGCCCGCTTTTCGGCGAGGAGTTCGACGGCCTGTTCCCGGGTCAGCTCCTCGACCGCGGTGCTGCGCGGCACGGTGATGTTGGTGATGCCGTCGGTGATGTACGGGCCGAACCGGCCTTCCTTCACCACGATGTTCTTCTCCGAGACCGGGTCCGGTCCGAATTCGGCCAGAGGCGGCACCGCGGCACGGGCGCCGCGCTGCTTGGGCTGCGAGTAGATCTCCAGCGCCGCCTCGAGCGTGATGGTGAAGATCTCCTCTTCGGAGCCGATCGAGCGGGAGTCCGTGCCCTTCTTCAGGTACGGGCCGAACCGGCCGTTCTGCACCGTGATCGGGTTGCCGTCGGCGTCCTGGCCGAGGACGCGGGGCAGGCTCATGAGCTGCAGGGCCTCGTCCAGCGTGATGGTGTCCACGCTCATGGAAGCGAACAGGGATCCGGTGCGGGGCTTGGCCTTGACGGGTTTCTTTGCCGGCTTCGGCTTGCCGTTCTTGTAGTACTCAACGGGCTGGTTGGCCAGCTGTTCCTCGGTCATCTCCGGGATGACCTCGGTGACGTAGGCGCCGTAGCGGCCGTTCTTGGCCACGATGGTGTGCCCGGTGTGCGGGTCCGCGCCAAGGACGCGCTCCTCCGGGGCAGCGGTCTCCATGAGTTCAACGGCTTTGGCGGCCGTGAGCTCATCCGGGGCCAGGTCCTCGGGGACGTTGGCGCGGGCCGCTTCAACCACTTCGCCGGTCTCGGGATCCACGGTGGCGGTGGAACTTTCCAGGTACGGGCCGAACTTGCCGACCCGGAGAGTGATCGCGTCCGTGATGGGGATGGAGTTGATCTCGCGGGCATCGATCTCGCCGAGATTGTTCACGATGCTCAGCAGGCCGGGCTCGGAGTCTTCACCGAAGTAGAAGTGCTTGAGCCAGGCCGGTCCTGCCGCCTGGCCGTTGGCGATCTTGTCCAGGTCGGCTTCCATATCGGCGGTGAACTCGTAGTCCACGTAGTCGTGGAAATGCTGTTCGAGGAGCCGGATCACGGAGAACGCGATCCAGCTCGGGACCAGCGCAGAGCCCTGCTTCCGGACGTAGCCGCGGTCCTGGATGGTGGAGATGGTGGAGGCGTAGGTCGACGGGCGGCCGATGCCCTTCTTTTCCAGCTCCGCGGTCAGCGAGGCTTCGGTGTAGCGCGGCGGCGGCGAGGTCTCGTGCCCGACGGCGACAATATCGGTGGCGGTGAGCGCGTCGTTCTTGGCCACGTTGGGCAGCCGGCGTGCTTCCTCGGACTCGTCATCGCCGCGGCTTTCGTCCTTGCCTTCTTCGTAAGCGGCGAGGAAGCCGGGGAAGGTGATGACGGTGCCCGACGCCGAGAATTCGGCGTCGCGCCGGTCGGCCGGGTTACCAACAGTCACGGCGCCGAGGCGGATCGTGGCGGTGGAGCCCTTGGCGTCAGCCATCTGGGAGGCGACCGTGCGCTTCCAGATGAGCTCGTAGAGCCGGAATTCGTCGCCGGAGAGCTGCTTTGCCACCTGGGCCGGCGTGCGGAAGGAGTCACCGGCGGGACGGATGGCCTCGTGGGCTTCCTGCGCGTTCGCTGCCTTGCCGCTGTAGACCCGCGGCGACTGCGGTACGTACTCGGGGCCGTACAGCTCGGAGGCCTGGCGCCGGGCGGCCGTGATGGCCTCGTTGCTCAGCGCGGACGAGTCCGTACGCATATAGGTGATGTAGCCGTTTTCGTAGAGGCGCTGGGCCACCTGCATCGTGCTCTTCGAGGAGAAGCGCAGCTTGCGGCCGGCCTCCTGCTGGAGGGTGGAGGTGGTGAACGGCGCGGCCGGGCGGCGGGTGTACGGCTTGGTGTCGACGGAGCGGACCCGGAATTCGGCGTCCTGCAGCCCCGCTGCGAGCGAGGCGGCGAGTTCCTCGTTGAGGTGGACGGCGTTGCGCGAGGTCAGCTCGCCGTTGTCGTTGAAGTCCCGGCCGCTGGCGACCTTGGCGCCGTCGACGGCGGCAAGTTTGGCTTTGAAGGAGCCGGAACCGGCGCCGAACTGACCGGTGAGGTCCCAGTAGGAGGCGGCCTTGAAGGCCATCCGCTCGCGTTCGCGGTCCACCACCATGCGGGTGACGACGGACTGCACGCGGCCGGCGGAGAGGCCGCGGGCCACCTTGCGCCAGAGCACGGGCGAGATCTCATAACCGTAGAGCCGGTCCAGGACGCGCCGGGTTTCCTGGGCGTCCACCAGGTCCTGGTCGACATCGCGCAGGTTGTCCATGGCGCGGTGGATGGCTTCCTTGGTGATTTCGCCGAAGGTCATCCGGTAGACCGGAACCTTGGGCTTAAGCACTTCGAGCAGGTGCCACGCGATGGCCTCGCCTTCGCGGTCCCCATCGGTTGCGAGATAGAGAGCGTCGGCGTCTTTGAGCTGGGCCTTGAGCTCGGCGACCTTTTTCTTCTTGTCCGAGGACACCACGTAGTAGGGCTTGAAGTCGTTGTCGATGTCGACGGCGAACTTGCCCAGCGGCGTCTTCTTCAGTTCCGCGGGGAGCTCCGAGGGCTGCGGAAGGTCGCGGATGTGACCGATGGAGGCCTCCACGATGAAGCCTTCGCCGAGGTACTTGGCGATGGTTTTGCTCTTGGCGGGAGACTCCACGATCACGAGTTTCTTGCCGGTTTTGGCCTTGCTTGGCACGGTGCTCCTACAGAAAAAGGTGGCTCGGGCAGATGCGCCCATACCCGCCTAGTTCACCATATTTTGCAGAATCCCGCGCATCCGGCCGGAAATGACGGCCCCGCGGAGGTGGGTTCCGGCTGCGATCAGACCGCGTGTCCGGCGGCCATTGAGGGCGCGCTGGATGCCACATCCCGCGGCGCCGGCGGCGGTTTTCAGACGTTGCCGGGGGCGGTTTTCAGACGGTGCCGGCGGCGGGCTCGGTCCTTGCCGGCTTAGTCCTTGCCGGGGGCGGCCTTGCCGGGGGCCGGCTTCGCGGCGGCCGGTCCGCGGTCGTCCGGAATCATCGACCACATCGTGGCCATGCGTTCGGCGCCCTCGGGCACGTGGTCCGGATCCTCGAGTTCGTAGTCCCTCAGGAGGTCAAAGACCCGCCGGTTCAGTTCGGCCCGCTGGTCCGGCGTCAGGTACAGGAGGTTGCTGGCCAGCACCACGGAGGACGGGCCGTCGGCGGTGTCGCCGTTCTCGCGCCGGGCGTTGCGGGCCTTGGCGTACGCAAGGACCCGGCGGCGGTAGGCGTCGAGCTCGAGGTCCAGGACGGCGAGTTCCGGGCTGGCCACTCCCCCCAGCGAGTGGATGGTGAAATCGGTGCCGGCGGCCTTCCAGCGCCGCTCCCGGGCGTCCCCGGCGGTCTCTGCGGGAACCACGATGCCCCACTTCTGCAGTGCCCGAAGGTGGTAGCTCATGGCACTGGGAGTCAGGCCGGTCTGCGCGGCAAGCTCGGTGGCCGTCCGGCTCACCTGGGTGGAATACAGTTCGGAAATGACCTCCAGCCGGGCGGCGTGGGCCAGGGCACGGATCGCCTTCGGGTCCGTGATTTCCACTTGCTTCTCCGGACGATGCCGGCGCTTGGTGGCCGGCGGAGCCGGGGACTCCGCCGTCGGGGTTTCTGCGTTCACTCCTCCAGTGTATCCAGCCTCTCCAAACTATGAAAGAAATGCTTGACATCTGTTCCGGGACCGGACTATTTTCCTATTTATGAAACAAACACTTCATAATGCCTCCACTCCCACAGCAACGGCGCAACCCCTGTGGCGCAACCGCGACTTCCTGATCGCCGGCACCGCCCGGTTCGTGGCGACGGCGGGGATGGGCGCCGTCGTCGTCAGCGTCATGCTGCACCTGCAGAACGCCGCCGCCGCCGGCGAAACGCCCGTCGCCGGGCCCTGGCTGGTGGCCGCGTACCTGCTGTGCTCGGCGCTGCCGCTGGTTCTGCTGGCTCCCTGGGCCGGCCGGCTCGCCGACACCACGGACTCCCGCACGCTGGCGACGGCGAGCTCCACGGTCAGCGCCGCCGCCGTCGCCGGCATGGGGCTGGGCATGCAGTACCTGGAGAACTATCTGCCCGTGCTGTTTGCCATGACTTTCCTGCTCGACGCGGCCCAGGCGGTGGCCGGACCCACCTGGCAGGCCCTGCTGCCGCGGATCGTCGGCGAGGACCGCACCCCGCGGGCCATGGGCACCATGCAGGCGACCGTCATGATTGCGGGTATGGCCGGTCCCGCCGCGGGCGGCCTGCTCAGCGGCTGGGGCGGGACCGGACTGGTCTTCGCCGTGGCCAGCGGCTGCTACGTCGCCATGGGGCTGGGCGCCCTGCTGATCCGGACCCGCCGCGGCACGGCGGCCGAACGGGCCGGCCGGGCGAAGCCGGCGCTGCTCGACGGACTGCGCCTGATCCGCCGGGACAGCCTGGTCTGGGCCCTGGTCCTCGGGGCGATGTTCTTCATTGTCGTCGGCGAGGCCACCAACGTGCTCGAGGTGTTCCTGGCCCGCGGCGAACTTGGCGCCACCGAGACGCAGTACGGGCTGCTGGCCGCAGCCTTCGGTCTCGGCATGGCGGCCGGGGCGGCGATGGCCGGCAGCATCAAGACACCGGCGGTACGGCTGCGCGTGCTGCTGGCCTCCATGACCGGAGCCTCGGCGTTCCTGATCCTCACAGGACTGGTCCCCAACGTGGAACTGCTCTTTGTGGCCTACACGGCGACGGGCACGGCCTGCGGCGTCCTGAACGCCTGTTTCGGAGCCATCGCCATCCTGCGGATTCCGGAAAGCGGGCGCGGCCAGGCGATGGCGATCGTTGGCGGGATGACACGCGCCGTCTCCATCGGGGCGCTGGCCCTGGGCGGCTTCCTGGGGGCCCTGGTCCCGGTGCGTTTCAGCTTCGTGCTCACCGGGGCGGTCGGCGCCCTGGTGGCCCTGGCCCTCACCGCGTATGTCCTGCCACGGTTCGGGCGGGAGGACGCCGGCGTCCGCCCGGCGGATGAAGTGGCCGCGTCGGCTGAGGCGGCAATGACAGTCGCCGCTGCGGGGGCGGCGAGCGCCGTTTCAGGCGGGCAGCAGGAAGCCGTCGCGAACCAGGTTCCCTACTTCCTCGAGGAGGCCGGCGCGGAACTCGGCACTGTCAAACCCCTCGTAGCCGCCCAGCAGCGCCTCGAGAGCGCCGATGATCTGCCCGACGGACAGGTCGCCGTCGCACGCTGAGACGAACCCGGCCAGCTCGGTACTGAGCAAGTTGGTGCGGCGCAGCCCGGCACCCTGCCGCAGCAGGATAACGCCGGGGTGCTCCGCCCCCGGGCGCTGGTGCCGCTCTTCGGTGACGTCCTCCGCGACCAGCAGGTGGGCGGCGGCCAGATCGTGGGCAGCCAGCCAGTCGGCACGCTCGACGGCGGTGCCCAGGTGTGGCCCCACTGGCTGTTCGATCGGGTACGTGATTTCCTCGAAGCGGGAAAGCACCCGCCCGGCGCCGTCGGCGGGCCGCCGCAGCCAGATCATGCCAAAGCCGATTCCGGCCACTTTGCGGGAGGCGAAGTCGTCGAGGTAGGCAGCGTACGAGTCCTGGTACAGCCTGCGGTCGCGGTTTTCCGAGGCGTCCTGCAGCCAGGTCTCGGCATACTGCTCCGGGCCCACCTGCTCGCGCTGGATGAACCAGACGTCGGCGGCCGGACTGGCCCAGCTCTGCGGCCGTTCGGCCCAGTTGGCACCCGCCGTGATCTCCCAGTTGCCCAAGAGCTGGGCCGTTCCGCCCGGGGCAAGGGCAGAGGGCAGCGCGCGGACCAGCGATGACACGATCTGGTCCCCCGGCAGGCCGCCGTCGCGATAGGTGAACTGGTCCGTGGCGGTCTCACCGAGGCTGCGGGGCGTGATGACGAACGGCGGGTTGGACACCACCAGCTCGAATTCCTCCCCCGCGACCGGCTCCAGCAGGGACCCGAGCCTGAGGCTGACGCGGGCGTCGAGGTCGGCCGGGTCCAGGTGCAGCTCGTCGGCGTTGAGCAGAAGGTTGAACCGGGTGAACGCCAGTGCGCGTGCGGAAATGTCCGTGGCGGTCACGTGCTCGGCATGGTGCAGCAGGTGAAAGGTCTGGATGCCGCAGCCGGTGCCGAGATCGAGCGCCCTGGCAACGTGGCGGCGGGCGGTGACCTGGACCAGGGTGGTGGAGGCCTGCCCGATCCCCAGGACGTGGTCGTGGCGGAGGACGCCTGCGCGTTGGTGCGCCGCGAGGTCGCTGGCCACCCAGAGGTCCGCTCCGCCCTCACCGACACCGTCCTCGCCCACGGTCGGGTCCCAGGCGTAGGGCCTCAGGTCCACCTTGGCCTGGATCAGGTCCCCGCCGGACGGCTCCACCAGCCCTAGTTCCAGCAGCCCCGCCGTGCGGATGCTGGGGAGGGCGGCGTCGAGGGTCTGCGCGCGCTGCGGCTCGGAGAGGAGCCAGAGACGCACGACGCCGGCGAGCGCCGCCGTCGCCGGCTCCCCGAGGGAGCGCCCGGTGACGATCAGTGCAGGGATGAGCTGGTCCCGGCCTAGGGCGGAGTGCGCGGCCTCGCCGAGCATCTCCGCAACCCCGTCCACGGTGTAGCCAACGGCTCGCAGGTCCGCGGCCAGGGCCTCGAGGAGGCCGGGAAGGTCGCTCCGCGGGGCGTCCGGAGTGTTGCCTGCTGTGAACGGGGCTGAGGGCGCCCGGTCTGAGGGGGCCTGGGTTGAGCGGTGCTGGGTTGAATGGGAGGTTGCGGCGGGGCCCTGCGCTGAGGAAGTCACCGGACAAGTTTAGTCCCGGGGTTTAGTCCGATGGTTTGGCCTTGGCTTGCCCCCGGCGGTTTGGCGGTCGTTTGTCCCCGGCGGCTTGGCCCCGGGTTTGGTCCCAGGCCGTGCAGGTCCGGCTAGAGCTCGGTCTCCGCGTAGATTTTCAGGGCGTCCCGAACGAAGGCCGCGCCGTCGGCACCGCCGTAGTTCGCAGCGAAACGGGGGTCGGCCACATACATCTCCCCGAGTCCCGTCACGTACCCCTTGATGTCCGGAGCTCCGGCGTCGTTGCCGGCCGCGGGGCCGCCTGCGGCGGGTGACGCCGCCGGGGTGCCGGGGATACCCCGGAGCCATTCGACGTGGCGCCGGGCCAGGTCCTGCGCCTCCGCGCTGTCCGCCGGAACCCCCGACTCCGCAGCGGCCGTCCAGTCGGCGCCGAGCTGCCGGGACTGTTCCGTCCAGGCAGCCTTCTCCTCCGCCCCCATGCCGCGCCACCAAGTGTCCGACTTCGCGTAGGCATCCTTGCCCCACCGCTGCTGAACTTCCTCCTGGTACTTGGTGTGGTCGAAACCGTCGAACATTTCCTCCGCCATGATCTTTCCTCCCGTTTGCAATGCCTCAATGGTGTGCCGGACCGAAGCAATCTGCCGGCCCAGCCTGTCCTCTTCCTGCAGCAGCCACGCCAAGTGCCGGCCCAGTGCATGCTCCGCGTCCGCCTCGTTGCCGAGCACCTCCGCGATCGCCGGCAGCCCGAGCCCCAGATCGCGCAGGAGCAAGATCCGCTGCAGACGGACCAGCGACTCTTGGCCGTAGTACCGGTAGCCGTTGTTGCCCGTGCGGCTTGGCTTGAGCAGGCCGATGTCGTCGTAGTGACGCAACGTCCGGCCGGTAGTGCCGGCCAGTTTCGCGATCTGCTGAACGGACCAGTCCACGCCTCCACCTTTCTGTTCCTTCAGGCCTGTTCCCTCGGGCCTGTTCCCTCGGGCCCGTTCCCTCGGGCGGCCCGTTCCCTCTGGCGGCCCGTTCCCTCTGCCTGCGGGGTGCGTTGCTCCCCCGCCGGCCAGCCGCTGCCCGCCCGTCCCTTGGACTCTAAACTTTGACGCAACGTCAAAGTCAAGGGTCCGCGGGGGAGTGCGCCGGGAAAGTTCCATGCGGCCGGACGGGAGCCCGGGAGACGGTAAGTTTGAGGCATGGTTTTCCCTTCCTCCCACGCCCCGGCCGCCCGGCTGGTCCGGCGGGCGCTCACAGGTGCGGCCGCCGTCGTCGTCGTACTGGCCGCAACGGCATGTTCCCCGGCCGGTTCGATTGAGAGCGCCGACGTCCCGGCGTGGAAGGCGACCGCCCTGCCCTCGGCCCCCGGGACGGTGCTGGAGGATGCCGGTAAGATCCTGAACCGGGATCCGATCGTCAGAACCGCGTCCGGCGTGCCCGCCGGCACCTACACCCTGACGATGACTTGCGAAGGCGGCGGCAAGGCGTTCTTCGCCGTCAGCCTGGACGGCAGCCAACTGGCCGAAGCGGGAGCCGCCTGCAACGGCAGCCGCGAAACCGCCCACATCAAGGTGCCTGTCGCTGGCGAGGTCACGCTCAGCACGTCCAGTGTGGATGCGCCCCTCCTCTACGCCTACCACCTGGCAGCGTCGGAGTAAGACCAGCCGGCAGTCAGGCCACCGGGGTCCAGCCCGGTGCCATCTGATGGGCTTGCCCGAACCGGTCCTTTCGCCTCTGGCGCTTGATCCCGGGCAACCCTAATCTCAGAGTATGCCAACTGTGCCGGCGAGCAGGGCGCCGCGACAGCGCACCCCGGCCGCCGCCGTGGTGCTCTCAGTTGCGGTATTTCTCGGGACGGCTCTGTCTGGCTGCGAGTATGAATACAGCGCCGACCACTGGGACGATGAATCGACCTCCGCTGCCGCCGCGCCGACCACTGACGCCGCCTTGCCCCGGGACCCCCACCTCAACGAGCCGGTGTCCGGCAAGGAGCTGGACGCTTGGGTCCACGAGGTACTGCCCGACGCCGAGGGTCAGGTTTTCCACACGGGTTTTGGGACGCTGGAGGCCGACGAGGAACGGGAAGAGACCACAACCAAGCTGCCCAAGGGTACCTACGCCCTGACCCTGGCCTGCCGGAGCGCCCGCCGGGTGTCCTTTTCCATCGAAAACGGTGAGAACGAACTCGTGGACCTGAGTCTCCGGTGCGGGACGTCCAGGGTGAACGTGGTGCAGTTGGTCTCAGATGCGGCGCTCATGATCAAAGTGGATGCGAACGGACCGGCGAACTATGCATACCGGGTGAGCCGCATCTGAGGGTTTCCGGCCGGCAGAGAAGTCCGGAGAGGGTCCTAGGCAGCACAGCCGTCGGGGCACCGCAGGGTTTCGGGGCTCGCGGCGCACCCGGTGCAGTAGAGCGTGAGCGTCCGGCAGCTCGGATTCGAGCAGTTTTCGAACTTGCTCGTGGGCGCCGCGCAGCGAACGCATTCGCCGATGGTCTTGGCATCCCCGCTGAACTCGAGGTGCATGCGCTTGTCGAACACGTACAGGGAGCCCTCCCACAGGCCCTGGTCCTTGAAGGCCTCGCCATAGCGAACAATGCCGCCGTCGAGCTGGTAGACCTCCTTGAACCCGCGGTTCACCATCAGGCTCGAAAGCACCTCGCAGCGGATGCCTCCCGTGCAGTAGGTGACAACCGGCTTGTCCTTGAGGGCGTCGTATTTGCCCGAGTCGAGTTCCTTGATGAAGTCATGGGTCGTGGCAACGTCGGGGACCACAGCGTCTTTGAACTTGCCGATCTGGGCCTCGAAGCCGTTGCGGCCGTCGAAGAACACGACCTCGTCGCCCTGCTGCTTTTTGGCTTCAATGAGTTCGTGGAGCTCCTCGGGTTTGAGGTGGGTTCCGCCGCCCACCACCCCGCCGGCGTCGACTTTAAGCTCGCCCGGGGCGCCGAAGGATACGATTTCGTCCCGCACCTTCACGCTGAGCCGGGGGAAGTCTGCCGCGCCTCCGTCGGACCACTTCACGTCGATGTCGTGGAATCCCTTGTACTCCCGGGTGGCCTTGACGTATTGCTTCACGGCGTTCAGTTCCCCGCCGACCGTGGCGTTGATGCCGTCCTTGGAGAGGATGATGCGGCCGGTGAGTCCGAGTTTTTCGCAGAGGGCGCGCTGCCAGAGCCGGACGGCGTCCGGGTCAGAGAGCGGCGTAAAGCCGTAAAAGAGCACAATCTTGTTCAAAGCCACGTATTTAAGGGTACTTGCTGGGAAGGAGGGCCGGTCAACAGTCACAATTGGGTACGCACGCGGCCTTCCCCGACCCGGCCACTGTTGCTTGTGGCACTGCTGGAATACGCTCATCACATGAGTCTTGACGCCATGGTTGAAGACACCGCTCACCTGCTGGAAGTCTGGGTTGCCGGATGGGCCGGTTGTCGCGGATATGAGACACGCAGGGAGGGACGGTTCCCTGCGGCCTTTCGCGCGGACACAACCCACGAATGGGAATACTTCGCCTACGATCCCTCCGATTCAGAGTTCGCTGAGCTGGCGGCGAAGACGGCCGAAGTGCCGGCCAGAGTCCTCACGATTCTCACCAACGACGTTGCCAGGTATTCGGTCCTGGGACCGCGGCACGGCCTCCATGTCACCTCGGCTTCCCAGACCATGATGATTGTGGACATGGAGACCCAGGACTCGGAGGACCCCTGGCTTTCGGACGACGACCTCAAGCTGGAGACGTCCCGGACGGACGGCGTCCACCATGCGGTGGTCCGCGGTGGCGAAGAGGTCGCCGCGAGCGGACGCGTGTTTGTGGTGGGACACACCGCCATCTTCGACAACATCGTGACGTCGCCGAGCTACCAGCGGCGGGGGCTGGGCAGCTTCATCATGAAGGCGCTGGCGGCCCAGGCGTTCGAACACGACGTCGATTCCGGACTGCTGCTCGCCTCGCTGGACGGGCAAAAACTCTATTCGCACCTCGGCTGGCGCATGGTGTCCCACGTACTGCTGTTGTCGACGTCGGACGAAGGGTCGGACCTGTCCGTCGGTTGAAGCGCGGCGCGCGGTTACCCCGCCCGGGAGCTGGCGCCCGGGGCAACCTGCCGACCTCTTGGCCGCCCTGGGGGGACCCCCTTTTGCCGTTTGCCGCGCTGACGCCGCAGGCCTGCCGTGCGGGCGATTTGAGGCCGGATGAAAGAATATGTGAGTGAACCCGCATGAGTCCCTGATTCCGTTGCTGGGCCGAGGCCCGGACCCGGAACAGCTGCGCCATGTGCGGACGATCCCGGCCCGCCAGGCCGTCAATTCGCCGTGGCCGGAGTGGTCCCACCCGGATCTCGTGAGCGCCTACGGTTCCCTGGGCATCCACGAGCCCTACCTCCACCAGGTCCAGGCCGCCGAACTGGCCCACGCCGGAGAGCACGTGGTCATTGCCACCGGCACGGCGTCCGGGAAGTCCCTGGCGTATCAGCTGCCGGCCCTGGACGCGATCCACCGTTCCGAGCTCAGGGTCCTGTCCGATCCCGGCAAAATCCACGACGACGGCGCCGTGACCCTCTATCTGTCCCCCACTAAGGCACTGGCCGCCGACCAGCTGGCCGCGATCCGGGCCCTCAAGCTCCCCACCGTCCGGGCCGAAACCTACGATGGCGACACCGATCCCGCTTCCCGGCGTTGGATCCGGGACCACGCGAATTTCATCCTCGCCAACCCTGACATGCTGCACTTCGGTATCCTCCCGAACCATTCGTGGTGGGCCAGGTTCTTCCGGCGCCTCCGCTATGTGATCGTGGATGAGGCCCACAGCTACCGCGGGGTCTTCGGCTCCCATGTGGCAAACCTCATGCGCCGGCTGCGTCGGATCTGCGCCTACTACAGCCCCGGCGGCTCGCATCCCGGACCTGTGTTCATCGCGGCGTCCGCCACGGCGTCTGACCCCGAGCAGTCCTTCGGCCGGCTGATCGGCGCACCCGTGCGTGCCGTATCCGAAGACAGCTCGCCCCACGGGTCCACCACCGTGGCGTTTTGGGAGCCGGCCCTGACGGAGCTCCGGGGCGAAAACGGTGCCAAGGAGCGCCGGACCGCCGTCGCCGAGACCGCCGACCTGCTGGCCAACCTGGTGTCCTCCCGCACCCGGACCATTGCGTTTATCAAGTCCAGGCGTGGGGCAGAGACGATTTCCTCCATCGCCAAGCGCCTCCTCGACGAGGTGGACCCCAGCCTGCCGCAGCGTGTGGCCGCCTACCGCTCGGGCTATCTGCCGGAGGAGCGACGGGCCCTGGAAAAATCGCTGCGCTCAGGTGAACTGCTGGGCGTCTCGAGCACGTCCGCGCTGGAACTGGGTATCGACATTTCCGGTCTCGACGCCGTGCTGGTCGCCGGCTGGCCCGGCACGCGAGCTTCGTTGTTCCAACAGATCGGCCGGGCGGGACGCGCCGGCCAGGACGCGATCGCGGCCTTCGTGGCGAGCGACGACCCGCTGGACACGTACTTGGTAAACCACCCCGAGGCGATTTTCGACGTCTCGGTGGAGGCCACGGTCTTCGATCCCTCCAATCCCTATGTCCTGGGCCCGCACCTGTGCGCCGCCGCTGCGGAACTTCCCCTCGGATTCGCCGAACTGGAGCTCTTCGGAGCGACGTCGGAGAAGCTGCTGGACCGGCTGGTTCTGCAGGGCTACCTGCGCAAACGGCCGGCCGGATGGTTCTGGACCCATCCGCAAAGTGCCGCCGCCATGGTGAACCTCCGCGCAGATGGCGGGGGGCCGGTGAGCATTGTGGATGCCGAGACCGGCTCCCTGCTCGGCACCATGGATTCGCCCCAGACCCATTACCAGGCCCACACCGGCGCCATCTATGTCCACCAGGGCGACAGCTATGTGGTGGAGGACCTGAACGAGGACGATCACTGTGTGATGGTGCGCCGGGCGAACCCCGACTACTACACGACCGCCCGGGACGTGACCCAGATCGAGGTCCTCGAAACGGAACGCACCACCCAGTGGGGCGATGTGGCCGTGCATTTCGGCGACGTGAAAGTGACAACCCAGGTGGTCTCCTTCCAGCGCAAGGCGCTGATTTCGAATGAGATCCTCGGCGAAGAACCCCTGGAACTGGACGCCAGGGACCTGTTTACCAAGGCGGTCTGGTTTGTCGTGGACAACCGCTCGCTGACCGGCGCCGGGCTGATCGAGGCACAGTTCCCCGGAGCCCTGCACGCGGCCGAGCACGCGGCCATCGGCCTCCTGCCGCTCGTGGCTTCCAGTGACCGTTGGGACATCGGCGGAGTGTCCACGGCCATCCACGCCGACACTGGAGTGCCCACCATCTTTGTCTACGACGGCCATCCCGGCGGGGCCGGCTTCGCCGAACGCGGCTATGACAAGGCCAGATTGTGGCTAACCGCCACGCGCGACGCCATCAAGGCCTGCGAATGCGAGTCCGGCTGCCCGTCCTGCGTCCAGTCACCCAAGTGCGGCAACAAGAACAACCCGCTCGACAAGGACGCTGCCGTCACACTGATCGACGTGCTGCTCAAAGACGCCAGCGAACTGATGCAGAGCGGCAACTCCGGCACACTGGCGGCCGCGGCTGTGGCAACGGGAGAGAAGCCTGCCCAGCCGCTCCGAGCCTGAACCGCGTCTCAGCGGCATTCCGGTGGTGCACGGCCGCGGGACGTCGGCGCGCGGCCGTGGGCAGATTCGCGGCTCCCGGCCCTCCGCGCCTGGTCCTCCGCCGTGAAGCGGGCGTCATTCACGGCGGGGACCCGCTCCCGGGCGCAGGGGGCGGTCCCGCTCGGGCCAGCCCTGTGGCCGCCCCGAGGAACGGTCCGGCGCCGAGCTCGGTGCGGACCTGAACTGTGGCGTCCTGCCCTTCAGAACAGGCAACCATCGCGGCGTCGTTCTTCCGCGCGACCTCCCGGGCCACGGCACAGGGCTCGCCGGACGTGATTCCCCGTGCGGCATCCGCGGCAGCCAGCGCCGCGAGGTCGGCAGCTGCCGCAGCCCTCGACGCCGCGATGGCCGATTGGGCCAGAAGCAGCAGCAAGGCCGCCGCCATGATGATCACCAGCCCGAGCCCCAGGGCCAAGACGGTCCCGGAGCCCCGCTCCGAAGGCCGGCAGCGGTGCGGGGCACGGTCAGGAGCCGGACTTCGGGGCCGCGGCCCGTGGGCCCCGGCACGTGTCGGCGACATCAGGTGCCCTGCCCCGGGGAGCGGGAGGCACCATCTAACCGGGGCTGTCGTGCCGCACCGGGGGCCTCAGCACGCGCCCACACACTGGCGCTCAGGACCCACGGAATGAGAGAACCGACTGCCCCGGGGACGCGGCCGGAAACGGTGACCCTGTGCCATTCGCCGTCGAGCGTCACCTCGGCCGCTGCCGTATCGCCGGCGAGCCGGCGGACAATGTCTCCCACTTCGCCGGCCCCGGCTCCCCTGGCCAGTGCGCGGGCACCGCCGCGGGCCGCTTCCTCGACGCGCAGTTGCGTTACTCCGGCCGCCGAACCCGCCAGCAGGAGGGCGAGCAGGAACACGACCGAGGGCAACGCCACGGCGAACTCCGCAGTGACCGCCCCGCGACACTCCGCCGTGGGCGGCGGCTCCCTCCGGCTGCTACTGCCCCAGCCGTGCCAGCCTGCCTTCATGGCAGCGTGAGCGCTGTCCGAATGAGGTTCAGGAGGAAACCGCGGACCTCATCGCTGCGCATGATGAACACGAGGACCCCGGCGAACCCGACGGCGGCCAGCGTTGCTATGGCATATTCGGCGGTGGCCATTCCCGCCTGCGCGGATGGCGGCCTCCTGCGCCCCTGCGGCTGGACGGGGACAACCGAGCTGGCGCCGGGATAGATCTCGTACACCTCGGCAACGCCGCCCTCCCCTGTGTCCTTCCGACTTGCAGCGGGAGTGTCCTGATTTATTGACATCTGCTTTTCCTTCCACGGGACACCGGCAGGATCGCCGGCTGGTTCCACTCTCCCGGCTGGGCTGGTGCGCCGTAAGCCCCGAGGTCCGCCAAGTGGAAAACGTGCCCCTACGCCCGGGGTGTGGAGGAGAACTGCCGGCATCAGGCCGGGAGCAGCCCCAGGAGCACGGGCACGACGCCGAGGCACACAAACGCCGGCAGGGAGCACAGGCCCAGCGGCACAACGAGCTTCACGCCCAGCGCCGCCGCACGCTGCTCGGCAGCCCTGTTGCGTTCGCGGCGAAGCCGGGCGGCCTGGGCATAGAGCAGCGCTGAGGAGGGGGCGCCGGTGAGCGCGGCGAAGCAAAGCCCGTCGCGCAGGGCGAGGAGCTGGGGCGCCCGGGCACCGGAACTGCGCCATGCTGTGTCCCAGTCGGCGCCGATTGCGAGTGCCGACACAACCGGCCGAAGCTGCCGCCCGAGTTCCGGAGGCACAAGGGCGGCGACGAGTTCGAGGGACCGGCCAAGCCCGGCGCCCGCATCCAGCATTGCGCCGATCAATTCCAGCATCATGGCGGTATCCCGCAGACCTGGGAAGCCGTGACGCCCATGCCGTCCGGCGCCGCGGGGCGCCGGACTTCGGGTGGCCGGGTCAGCCGGGTCAGCCGGATCGGCCGGGGCCGGAAATTGGTGCCGGAGCCGCCGGCGGACACGTCCCGGGCGGGCGAGGACCACGACGGCTGCACCGGCAAGGCTCGTTGCCACCACGAATCCGGTCAGTTCGGGCCTCACGGCGGCCGCGGAGTCACGATGGGGCTTCCGCCGCGGCCTGGACTAGCCGTGAGGACCACAACCGGCCGACGGCGGTCAGCGCCACACCTGCCGCCAGCGCCGCGAGGCCCCAGGGGTTCCCCAGCAGTGTCGCCACCGGGTCCACGCCAAGCAGCAGGCCGAGCGCCAGGCCGGACAGCGGGAGCCAGGTCAGTAAACGGACAGTCGCGCGCGGCCCCGCCAGGGCGGTCTGCCGGGCGGCCTCGGCGTCGTCCTCCGTCTCAAGGTGGGCGGCAAAGCGCGCCAGGACATCGGCCAGCGGGCAACCGCTGGCCTCGGCTGTGTCAAAGCATGCGGCGAGCTCGCCCCACACGCGCACGTCCCGACCGGCCAGGACGCCCACCGCCCCCCTGGCTAAGACGACCGTGCCCGCGCCGGCAGACCCGCCGGAGACCTCGCGACGGATGGCCGCGGCCACGGAGGACCCGCGCAGGGCGGCTGCACGCGCGGCCGCAAGGATCCTGAGGGAGTCCGGGCCGAGGACCGTTCCGGAGCCTTCGCGGGCCTGGTCGCGGCCTGCACCGTGCCCCGCCATCTGGCCCGCGGACCGTTCCCGCGCAGCGTCCCCGCCGTACAGGACCCAGAGTTCGTCCCACAGCCGGGCGGGGATGCGCCCTCCCTTCAGCAGCGCGGCCAACTGTTGGACCACGACAGTCATTGGGACGGGCCCAGCACCTGCGGATCCCCTACCGTGCAAGCCACCGAATCGCCGGACTGCTCTAAGCAGGCGGGATCGCGGCTGCCCTTCGGCGGCGGAACTTCCCGTGCCGATGCCTTGCAATGCCCTGCGAGTGCGCTGACCGGCCGCGCGCGAGGAGGGAAATGCCAGCCACACGGCCAGCACCAAAGCGCTGATCAGGAGGATGGTCATCGCAGCGTCCATGCCCCCGCGGGTTCGTGTCCGGATCCCGGCGGGCGCTCTGCCAGCCGCGCTTCCTGCAGCTCGGAGGGACCCGCTCCGGCCAAGCCGGGATCCAGGCCGAGACGGTCCGCCAGCTGCGGCCAGGCCCGGCCGAAGCGGAGCTGGCCTTGTTGGACGTCCAGTGCGCCGGTGACTGTCAGGCCAATGTCGTCGGCCTCCATGATTCCAATGCTCGCGACCTGGCGCCCGGTTTCGGTCCGTTCGACATGTACGACGGCGTCGATCGCACTGGCGACCTGCAGCCGTACGGCGTCCTGGCCCATGCCGGCGAGCGCGCCAAGGGCCGCCAGCCGGGCGGGCACAGCCGCGGCCTCATTCGCGTGGATGGTCCCGCCGCCTCCCGTATGTCCGGTGTTCATGGCCGAGAGCAGCTCGCGGACCTCCGCGCCGCGGCATTCGCCCACCACCAGCCGGTCCGGCCGCATCCTCAGGGCCTGGCGGACCAGTTCGCCGAGGTCCACGGCACCGCCGCCTTCCAGGTTTCCGTGCCGGGATTCCAGCGAGACGACGTGCGGGTGGACCGGATTCAGTTCCGCGGCGTCCTCAATCAGGACGAGTCTCTCCCCGGGGTGGCACAGTCCCAGCAGCGTAGCCAGTAGCGTCGTTTTCCCCGAGCCGGTGGCACCGCTGATGAGGAAGCTCAGCCTGGACGCCACCATGCGTTCGAGCACGGACTGGACCAGGCTCCCGACAGTCCCGGACCCGAACATGCCGTCTCGCCTGAGCTCGGGCATGGTGAAGACCGTGGCCCGGCGGATGCGCACGCTCAGGAGGGTTCCGGCCGTGGAAATGGGCGGCAGCACCGCGTGCACCCGGTAGCCGCCGTCGAGCCGGACGTCGACGCACGGCGAACCGTCATCCAGGCGGCGCCCGCCGGCTGCCACCAGCCTCGCGGCGAGGGCCCGGATCTGCGGCTCCCCGGAAAAGACGACCGGCGCCTTTTCCAGACCACCGCCGCGGTCCAGCCAGACCGAGTCCGGCCCGTTGACAAAGATGTCCGTCACGGCGGGGTCCCGGGTGAGCGGCTGCAGGGGGCCCAGGCCGTTCAGTTCCGCGCTGATGCTCTCCACCGCGGCCAGGGCGCCGGCCGTGCCGAGCAGCCGTCCGCTCGCCTGGACCGCGGCCGCCACCCGCGACGGGGTCACCGGCGTAGCATCTGCCATGACGGACTCGCGCACGGAATCCAGCAGCGTCTGGTCGAGAAATCCCTGCGAGCGCCTGCGGCCCGGCGCCCGCCCGGTGGGCTGTTCGGGTTCGGCGGGTTCCACGGCCGCATGGGCACTCATGAGTCATCTCCGCCGTTCAGGTCAAGGACTCCGGCGCCGAACCGGCGTACGGCGCGCTGCCGGCCGGCTTCCAGAAGGCGGCCGAGTTCCGTTGCTCCTGCCAGACCCTTGATGTCTGGCATGATGCCCTGAAGGGCGAGCCCCACGGAGTCGGCGATCAGCGGCGCATCCAAGGCGGCGCCGGGACCGGCCCGGACCACGAGCGCGGTGTCCACAAGGGGAAGCTCCTGCAGCAGCCACGCCGTGGCGACGGCGGCCCGCAGCCGGGCGGGCGCGACGACGATGATCCGGTCGCATTCGCCGGCGAAGGCCCGTAAAGCCTCCCGTTCCCGGCCCATATCCAGCACGACCAACTCGCAGCCGCGGCGGGCGGCATCGAGAACCGCGGCCACGGTGACCGCGTCCACACCGGCGGCACGATCCCGGGTTCCCGGCCACGACAGGAAGGCGAATCCGCCGGCGACCGGCAGCGCATCGTGCAGCTGGGCAGGGTCGATGCTGCCGCTCACCCCGGCCAGATCCGGCCACCGGAGCCCGGGGGCGTCCTCGGCGGCCAACGACAGTTCCAGACCGCCGCCACAGGGGTCGCCGTCGATCAGGAGCACGCGGATCCCGGTTTCGGCGGCGGCCTGCGCGATCAAGATGGCGGCCGTCGTGGCCCCGGCACCGCCGCAGCCGCCGGTGAGACCCAGAACCAGTCCGCCGGCTTCCGGCGCGCGGGACCGGCTCAGGTATTCCGCCAGCCAGGCGGCCGCGTCCGGCAGCACCGCGACGCGTTCAGCCCCGACTGCGGCGGCCAGATGCCACAGTCCGTCCCCGTCACCCTTGAGGCCGAGCAGCACGGCAGGAGCCCTCCGCCGGGGCGGCAACTCGCGGATGTCGCTGCCCACCAGCACGGCGGCCGCGGCATCCCAGAACGGTGCAGCCTCGGCAACGTCCTGCACCGTCCGCAACTGGCCGCCGGCCGCAGCGACGATGCGTTCCACTTCGCCGCGCAGCACCTCGACCCCGGTGACGAGCAGGGTTTCCGCCGAATCTCCGGGGATCCAGGGCCCCTGCTCCGGCGGAGGCGGCGAGCCTGGACCACGTTGCTGGTGCCTGTTCATGCTGCCACTGTGCCCGGGCGGCGAGCGCAGCGTAACCGCCATCGTGGGCTATGTGGACAAGCACCGCGGCCTTCCTGCCGCCGCGACCAGGAAATGCGCACGGACCACGCCCCGGAGCAGGGCAGAATTGACCCTATGTACCTGCTGCTCGCTGCCCACGCCGACGGCGCGGCGCTGCAGCAACTCACGGCGGACGGCGCCCCCGAACCGTCCAATCCGGAACCCCGGGTTGTCAGCGCCGGCGACCTCGCCGGAGTGGTGCGCGGGCTTGAGGAGCGGCACCCGCGCTGGATCTGGCACCGGACGCAGGACTGGTATCCGGCGCTTCTGGGCGCCGCGGTGGAACTCGAGCGCTGCTACGACCTCACGTTGTGCGGTTCGATCTTGGCCCACTCGGAGTTCACCGCCCACACCGGCTATGCGCAGGCGGCGGAGAAGCTGACGCAGGACGACGAGCTGCAGCAGCCACCGCGGGGCCTGCAGCCCCCTGCCCCGCCGCCGGAACAGGGGGCCCTGTTCGATGCCCCGGCCCCCGGTCAGCGTCCCGGCCAATCCCTTGAGGCTCTTCGCGCCGAGTACGCCGCGCAGCAGGAGGCACTGAGCCAGGCGGGAACGGACTCCAGCACGGCGATCGTCACCGACGCGAGCCGCCGCCAACGGCTGCAGCTGTTGCTCGCAGCAGAATCGGCCGGGGCCATGATCGCCGCCGAAATGCAGCACACCGGTGTCCCGTGGCGGGAGGAACTGCACGAGCAGATTCTCGCGGATCACCTCGGCCCCCGCCCGGCTCCGGGCCGCCGTCCGGCCAAACTCGAATCGCTCACAGCCGAACTGAGGCTGCTGCTGAAGTCGCCGGCGCTGAACCCGGACTCCCCGCAGGAGCTCATGCGCGCCCTGCACCGCAACGGCATCGAAGTGAAGACCACCCGCCAATGGGAGCTGAAGGAATCCAGCCACCCCGCGATCGTGCCGTTGCTGACCTACAAGAAACTGGCCCGTCTGCACGCGGCCAATGGCTGGGCGTGGCTTGATACTTGGGTGAAGGACGGCCGGTTCCAGCCTGAGTACGTGGTGGGCGGCGTGGTGTCGGGCCGGTGGGCGTCCCGGGGCGGCGGGGCGCTGCAAATCCCGCGCCAGGTCCGCGGCGCGGTCCACGCCGATCCAGGCCACAAACTGATCGTTGCCGACGCCTCGCAGCTGGAACCGCGAGTGCTCGTGGCGCTGGCGCAGGATGCCAAAATGGCCGAGGCCGCCCGGGACAAGGACCTCTATGCAGGCATTGCCGCGCAGGGCTTCGGCGGCGACCGGGCAAAAGCCAAGGTGGCCCTCCTCGGAGCCATCTACGGGGCGACGACGGGTGAGTCCGGTCGGCTGATGCCCCAGCTGGCCCGCACGTACCCCCGCGCCGTGGGCTTCGTCGAGCAAGCTGCCCGCGACGGCGAAGCCGGCAGGACCGTCACCTCACGGCTGGGCCGGAGCAGCCCGCCGCCGTCGGACCGCTGGTTGCAGAGCCAGCACTCCACCACCGCGGAAGAACAGCGCCGGGCGGACTCGATCGCCCGCTCGCGCGGCCGCTTCACCCGGAACTTCGTGGTCCAGGGCTCGGCCGCTGATTGGGCGGCGTGCTGGCTCGCTGAATTGCGACGCCGGCTGCGCGCCATGCAATCGGACGGCGCCGCCGTTGGCGAACTGGTGTTCTTCCTCCACGACGAAGTAATGGTGCACTGCCCCGAAAGCGCCGTCGGGGATTGCATCAAGGCGATCGAGGACTCCGCAGCTGCCGCCAAGGAGCTGCTGTTCGGCCGGATTCCGGTGGAATTTCCGGTCAGCGTAGCGGTGGTGGACTCGTACGACAACGCCAAATGAGTGACCGAGGTCACCGCCTGTAACGTACCCGTCGGTAGCGTTGTGTGGGCTCCATCACCGGGCTACCCTCGAGAAGGCCGGCGAATTTCCCGTACGAACCGCCGGCTATTGCAACGAGGCAAGGAAATTGGGGAGGCAGCAGTTTGGCTGGCATTTTTGAGATCGCGCAGGCTGGCGACAAGGCATATTTCTTTAGGTTGACGGCGGCGGATGGCACGGTAGTGGCCGTGTCACCGCTCTTCAGCTCCATCAAAAGCGCGGCGGCGGGCATCAACGCCGTGCGCGAGAACGCCGCGACCGGCCTGATTGTGGACGGTTCCAGTACGCACTCGCGGGCCGCCGCCGGCAGGTCGGGAGGACGGGCGCGCGCTCCCCTGGCGCGCAGCGCCGTGGCTACCGGCTAGCGGACCGGCCGGTGCCCTGAGGGTTCACACGTCAATCGCGTGGAACCGTGCGCGGTCCCACGGAACGGCCCAGCCCAGCTGTTCAAAGAGCTGGTTCAGGATCATCCCGGTAAACCCCCAGACCACCACGCCGTTGACGGTGAAGGCGGGGCTCTGGAACGTTTGGCCGGCCCGGCTGACCGTTGCCATCACCCGGTTGTCCGGGTCCAGCAGATCCCGGACCGGAACACGGAACACCTGGGCGGATTCACCGTAGTCCACCACTCGGACCGGTGACTGGGCGGCCCACCAGGCCAGGACCGGGGTGACCAGGAAATTACCCCGGGGCAGCGCCAGTTCAGGCATCACTCCGAGGACGTCCACGCCCGCAGGGTTCAGTCCGGTCTCCTCTTCAGCCTCGCGAAGGGCAGCGTCGACCACGGATTCACCCGGGTCGATGCCACCGCCTGGAAACGCCACTTGCCCGGGATGGTCCTCCAGGGTTTGGGCCCGCTGCAGCAGCAGCACGTCCAAATCGGCTGGAGCCAGCAGCTTCTCGGACTCGGCTGGATCGTTGCCCAGCGCACCAAAGAGCATGAGCACAGCGGCCCTGCGGACCCGCTCGCCGGGCTCGACGGCGAGTTCCCGCCAGCGCGGATCAGGGGCCGGCGCCGTGCCCGCCTCCACCGCGGCAACGAGGTTAACGAGGTCCTGGCGCGCGGTCACGGCTGCTTCCTCTGCGATTCCATCCGGATTTCCGCGGCCCGGTGCGTCTCGGCCAGCAACCGGGCCAGCAGTGCCTCCTGCCCCGGGGCGAGCTCGTACTTCAGCAGTTTCTTTGCCTTCTCCGGATCGGTTTCCCCCATCCCGTAGCTGGGGCACCAGTTGGCGACGGCGCAGGCGCCGCAGGCCGGCTTGCGGGAGTGGCAGACGCGGCGGCCGTGAAAGACGACGCGGTGCGAGAGCATGGTCCAGTCCTTCGGTTCGAACAGCGCAGCGACGTCGGACTCGATCCGGACCGGGTCATCCGATTCCGTCCAGCCCAAACGACGCGCCAGCCGGCCGAAGTGGGTGTCCACCGTGATGCCCGGAATGCCGAAGGCATTGCCCAGCACGACGTTCGCGGTTTTCCGCCCGACGCCGGGCAGCGTCACCAGGTCCGCCAGCCGGCCCGGCACCTCGCCGTCGTACTCGTCCACAAGCCGGGTGCACAGCGCCAGGAGATTTCTGGCCTTGGCGCGAAAGAAGCCGGTGGGCTTGATGATGGCCTCCAGCTCGGCCGGATCCGCCTCTGCCATCTGCCGCGCATCCGGGTACCGCGCGAACAGCAGGGGCGTGATCTGGTTGACCAGCACGTCCGTGGTCTGTGCGGACAGCACGGTTGCTATCACGAGCTCGAACGGGCTGCGGAAGTCCAGCTCCGCGTGGGCATAGGGGTACTGTTCCGCGAGTTCCCGGTTAATCCGGCGCGCGCGGCGCTTGAGCGCCAGGACAGACTCCCCGGACGCCCGCGCCGCACCGGGCCTGGCGCTCCCGGGGACCGGGGTGCCGGATACCGTGCTGCCGGATTCCGTGGCCACGGGGGTTGGCTAACCGCGTTCGATGTTGCTGAGGTCCCGCAAAACGCCCAACCGGCCGTCGGTGTGCTGGACCAGGAATTCGTTGCCGCGGTCCTCAATGGCAAGGACCCAGCCGCCGGGTTCAATGACGAACGCCGGGGCTCCGGTGCGCGGGTCGACGGCGGTGCGGGGCTGTGCGACGGCGAACCAGAACGCCTCGTGCACAGGGTGGACATCGTCCTCGGCGGGCCGGCTGGCGGGATCCACGGTGGCGCCGATGGGCTCCTGCGGGCGGACCTGCTCGTTGGGCCGGACCTGGGGGTTGACGGTGGTGGGGGCACTGCCGCCGGGGGTTGCCGGAACGTCAGCGGCCTCGGTCTGTTCAGCCGCGGGCGGGGTCTGCGCAGCGGCGGCAGTAGGCGCACCTGCGCCGGCAACGGCACCAGCGGCAGCGGCAGCACCGGCAGCAGCGGCCGGGACGGCGGCGGCCCGGGTCTGTTCAGCGCCGGACGCAGCCGGCTCAGCGAACCGTGCCTCAGCAGCCGGCTCAGCTGACTTCGACGGCGTCGACGCAGCCGACGGCGCTGGGGCAGCCGCGCTGACTGCGGGTACTACGCCGGAAATCTGGGTCGCCGGTGCGCTGGGCGCCGCAGCGCCCGGTGCTGCAACGGATGCCGCTCCAGTTGAAGGCGCCCCCGCCGCCGGCGCGGCCGGTGAGGTAGCCGCCGGCGCAGCCGCCTGGCCGCTGGCTACCGGGCTGCTGGCGGCCGGGCGCTTACCCCAGCCCGCTGCCGCGCCCGATGCTGCCGCGCCGGTTGCTGCGGCACCGGATGCTGCCGCGCCGGTTGCTGCCGCCTTGGATGCACTTCCCGCGGAGTCCTTGGCCGTTTTGGGCTGCTTCGGCGTCTTCGGCGTCTTGGGCGCACGGGGCTTTTGTACCGGGGCAACAGCTTCACGGGCCACGATGTGGGCAGGCGTTTCCTCCCGGCCCAGGAAGTCGCCGGCAAAGAACGGGATCCAGCGGGCCAGGACGGTGGCCGCGAAGAGTCCCAAGGCGCCAAGGAGCGCTATCAGCATGCTGGGCACGAACGCCCCGGCGACAGCCAGGAAGAAGAAGGCCAGCGTGAAAGACGCCACCACGGACGCGAACTGGTCGATCGAAAGGGACCCGATCCGGATCCTGGTCGACGGGCTGAGACGGCGGGCCACGAACAACGCGGTGACAATGAGCGGAAGCACGATGCCCAGGCCCAGGAAGAACAGGCTGCCCAGGTTCCACAAGTTGTATGCGAAAGCAAACATCGGAATCAGCGAGGCAATGAAAAGAAGCAGTGTGGAGCCGAAGACTGTGAGGTCCCGGACAGTGAAGGGGCCGAGGACGGCCTCGTTCTTCTTCGCGGTCTTCTTGTCCACCGTGAAGCGTGGCGCATCCCCGAACCCGGCCGGCCCCGGCTGCGCCGTTCCGCCCTGGCTCTGGGCGGGCGCCCGGAGCTGCCCGTTGTTTTGCTCGTTCATTCCGTATCTCCTTAGCATGGCGGCACCCTGGACAGCGCCGCCTAACGGCAGGCTAAGACAGCACCGCAAGCGGTTCCTGTCGCCTCCATCGGATGTCACAACTTCATCTCAGCCTAGCCAAGTGGATGGCCGATCACTAGCTGACAAGCCGAGGGCGGCCACAGCAGAATTCTCCGACTTTCCGAATCCCGGACGCTTGACTCCCGGACACCGTCCGGCGTCACCAACGAACCACTCGGCGCTTAACAAACACCGCTTACGGCGCTGTTTGTGACGGGGCGCACGTTTGGTCGGACCCGCGTATTAGTGTTTATTCCAGACAGCTCCAGCGGCACTGCCGCGGTCTGCCGCCGCCCGACGTCGCGCATGCGGCCCGGCGCGGAGGCGACGCGCATGGCCGCGCAGCCCGGATCGATGAATGATGAGGTTCACCATGTCCCAGCAGACACCCGGCTCCATGGCCACGCAGACGCCCCACGGCGATGCCTTCGAAAACCTGTCCCAGGAGAACCGCCGTTTCGCGCCGTCGGCCGAGTTCGCGGCGAATGCGGTGGTCACCGCCGGGGAGTACGCCGAGGCCGACGCCGACCGGCCCGCGTTCTGGGCGAAGCAGGCCCGCGAACTGCTGGACTGGTCCAGGGACTTCACCCAGACGCTGGACTGGTCCAACCCGCCGTTCGCGAAGTGGTTTGTCGGCGGGGAGGTCAACGCCGCCTACAACGCCCTGGACCGCCATGTCGAGGCCGGCCACGGGGACCGGGTGGCGATCTACTTCGAGGGCGAGCCGGGCGATACCCGCACGTACACCTACGCACAGCTCACCGAGGAAGTGAAGAAGGCCGCGAACGCCTTCGAGTCCCTGGGCGTGGCCAAGGGCGACCGCGTCGCGGTCTACCTGCCGATGATTCCCGAGGCCGTGATCACCATGCTGGCCTGCGCCAGGATCGGCGCCATCCACTCCGTGGTCTTCGGCGGCTTCTCCGCCGATGCCCTGCGTTCCCGGATTGACGACGCCGAGGCCAAGCTCGTGGTCACGGCCGACGGCACCTACCGCCGCGGCAAGCCCAGCGCCCTGAAGGCCGCGGTCGACGACGCCCTGGCCCGGGCCGGAGACGGGGACGGCCACAGCGTGCAGAACGTGGTGGTCGTCAGGCGCAACGGCCAGGACGTGGACTGGCACGAGGGCAGGGACCACTGGTGGGCGGACACCGTCGGCGCCGCGTCCGCCGAGCACACCGCCGCCGGGCACGACGCCGAGCACCCGCTCTTCATCCTCTACACCTCCGGCACCACCGGAAAGCCCAAGGGCATCCTGCACACCACCGGCGGCTACCTCACCCAGACCGCCTACACGCACCGGGCGGTCTTCGATCTCCACCCGGAGACCGACGTCTACTGGTGCACCGCCGACATCGGCTGGGTCACCGGGCACTCCTACGTCGCCTACGCCCCGCTCATCAACGGAGCGACCCAGGTCATGTACGAAGGCACGCCGGACTCCCCGCACCAGGGCCGCTGGTGGGAGATCGTGGAGAAGTACAAGGTCTCCATCCTCTACACCGCCCCCACCGCGATCCGCACGTTCATGAAGTGGGGCAAGGACATCCCGGCCAAGTCCGACCTCTCCTCGATCCGCGTGCTCGGTTCGGTCGGCGAACCCATCAACCCGGAAGCCTGGATGTGGTACCGCGAGGTCATCGGTTCCAATGCCGGCAAGAACGGCGAACGCAAGGAGAACCCCGCACCGATCGTGGACACCTGGTGGCAGACCGAGACCGGGGCGCAAATGATCGCCCCGCTGCCGGGGGTCACGGCGACCAAGCCCGGCTCGGCCCAGGTCCCGCTGCCCGGCATCGCCGTGGACGTCGTGGACGAGGCCGGCGAATCGGTGCCCAACGGCCACGGCGGCTTCCTGGTGATCCGCGAACCCTGGCCGGCCATGCTGCGCGGGATCTGGGGCGACCCGGAACGGTTCAAGGAAACCTACTGGTCCCGCTTCGAGACCATGTACTTCGCCGGCGACGG
The DNA here is from genome assembly GCF_029504395.1 of Arthrobacter sp. ES3-54. GTDB lineage: Bacteria > Actinomycetota > Actinomycetes > Actinomycetales > Micrococcaceae > Arthrobacter. The sequence goes on along the minus strand of NZ_JAQFIF010000012.1, from coordinate 35,498 downwards.
CGCCAAAAAGGACGAGGACGGCGATATCTGGCTCCTCGGCCGGGTCGATGACGTGATGAACATTTCCGGGCACCGGCTCTCCACCGCCGAAATCGAGTCCGCACTGGTATCCCACCCCGCGGTCGCGGAAGCCGCCGTCGTCGGAGCCGCGGACGAGACCACCGGCCAGGCCGTCGTCGCCTTCGTGATCCTGCGCGGGGACGCCGTGGACACCGGAGAGGCGATCGTGCAGGAACTCCGCAACCACGTGGGCAAGGAAATCGGTCCGATCGCCAAACCCAAAACCATCCTCGTGGTCCCCGAACTGCCCAAGACCCGGTCCGGGAAGATCATGCGCCGCCTGCTCAAGGACGTCGCGGAAGGCCGCGAGGTCGGCGACGCGACCACCCTGGCCGACAACACCGTCATGACCCAGATCGCACAATCGCTGAAGAAATAGCCGGCGCCGCCCCTTTCGACACGTTTTGCCGACGGCGTTCGGCCGGCGGCGGCGCCTCCCACTCCGGTGGGCCGCGCCGCCGTCGTCGGTCCTGTAGGTCGACGCCGCAGCGGGCAGCCTTTCCTAGCGAACGGTGCGCCGGTAACGAACAGCGCGTGCGGGCCCGCGGCGCGATAGATTTGCAGACATGACTGAAGCCACCCCCGCCAGCGGCGCAGGCCGCGGCACCATTCTGGTACTCAACGGACCGAATTTGAACCTGCTCGGCACCCGCGAGCCGGAAAAATACGGGACGGCGACCCTGGCCGACGTCGAACAGCTCGCCAAGGACGCCGGCGCGGCACACGGCCTGGACGTCGAGTGCTTCCAGTCCAACCACGAGGGTGCCCTGGTGGACGCCATCCACGCCGCACGCGGGAAGGCGGTGGGAATCGTGATCAACGCCGGCGCCTACACGCACACGTCCGTGGCCATCCGGGACGCCATTTCCGCAGTTGCCCTGCCGACGGTCGAGGTGCACATCACCAATGTTCACGCCCGCGAGGCCTTCCGGCACCATTCCTACCTTTCGGACATCAGCAAGGCCGTGATCGCCGGCGCCGGGATCCTGGGCTACCGCTTCGCGGTGGAATACCTCGCCGGACTGCACGCGGACAAGGGCTGAGCATGTCCCCCGCGGGGCCCGCGGCCGCGTCCGGAGACTCGGGCGGGGACTCGGGCGGGGACTCGGGCGGGGACTCGGCCACGGAATCAGCCACGGCGCAGTGGTTCCGGCATTTCGGCACGGTCGATGCCCCCGGTTCCTCCCCGTGCTATGCCGCATGGGCCGTGGGGATCGCCGGTGACGCCGAGCTGATCCGGCGGATCGATCAGTGGCCCCACAACAAGCGGCAGCCGCTGCTGATCCTCGCGGCGGCCCGGTTCCTCGGCGCGCAGGTCAGCCCCTACGGAGACTTCCGGACCTTCCTGGACGACCAGTGGGCCGAAGTCTCGGAAATTGTGCTCTCGCGGTCCACACAGACGAACGAGGCCGGACGCTGCGCCACGCTGTTGCCCTCACTCGCACAGATTTCGGCCGTGGAGGGCCGGCCGCTGGCCCTCATCGAGGTGGGCGCCTCTGCCGGGCTGGCTTTGTTCCCTGACCACTACGGCTACGAGTTTGTCGGCGCACGGGCCGAGGGCTGCGCGGCGAAAGACGCTACCGACGGCGCGGCGGGCGACGCTGCCGACGGCGGCGCGGCAGAAGATGCCGGCGGCGGCGGCGCGGCGGACGGTGCCGGCGGCGGCGGCGCGGCGGACGCGGACCCGGCGGAGGCCTCTGAACCACAGACGACACGGCTGGTTCCGGCCGGCGCCACGCCCGGCACGTTTCCGGTCCTGCGCTGCGTCACCTCGGGCCCGGTGCCGTTGCCGGCGGAGATTGCCCGGGTGGCCTGGCGTGCCGGGATCGATCTCAACCCCCTGGACGTCCGCAACCCGGACGACGTCGCCTGGCTCGAAGCCCTCGTCTGGCCGGAGCAGGAGTTCCGGCTCGAACGGCTGCGCCAGGCGATCGCTATCGCCCAGGAACGCCCGCCGCTGTTAGTGGCAGGCGACCTCAATGAACAGCTCGTGGAACTCGTCGGCCGCGCCCCGGCCGACGCCGCCCTGGTGGTGTTCCACAGCGCCGTGATGGGGTACCTGGATGCCGGCGGCCGCTCTCGGTTCCGGCGCACCATGGCGGATCTTGCGGCGGAGCGGGGCTGCCACTGGCTCTCGAACGAAGGCCACACGGTGATTGCGCAGGCCGACGGGTCCAATGTGGTCCCGGAAATGGATGACGCCCGGCTCCGCGGCCGGTTCCTTTTACTGCAGGACGGCCAGCCAGCGGCCATCACCGGCCCGCACGGGCAGAGCCTGGAGTGGCTTTAGCCGCGGCGGTGGCATGAACGTGCCAGTTCGGCTATTTCTTGATGCACTGTCCGGACGAGACGGCACTGCCAAGACCCGGCGCTTGGGCCGCCACCGGGCCGAGGTCAGCCATGGTGATCGCAAATCCGAGTGAGGACTCCGAGGTGGCCTTGGCAAAGACCACCCCCGCGACCTGCCCGTCCATGGTCAGGAGCGGGCCGCCGGAGTTGCCCGGCTGCACGTCACCGGCCAGCCGGTACACGTCCTCGGATGACGCATTTTTGCCGTAGATGTCTGGGACCAGCACGGTGGCGATGTCCTGCACCGTGGCCGGTTTGGACTGGAAGGGCCCGCCGTGCGGATAACCGGCGAAGGCCGCGGCGCTGCCGGACGGCAGGTCAGCAGCCAGCGCGAGGGGTTCCGAGCGCAGGCCATCCACCGCCACAACGGCGAGGTCGTGCTGGGAGTCAAAGTAGACGACGCGCCCGGGCAGTGCGCGGCCGCCGGGCGTTTCCACCACCGGCTCGTCGACTCCCGCGACCACGTGGGCGTTGGTCACCACCCGCCCCGGGGCGACCACAAAGCCGGTTCCGGTCTGGTTCTGGCCACACTGGTAGGCGGTTCCGGCGATCTTGAGTACAGACGTGGCAGCCTTGTTCAGCGCCGGCGTGTCCGTGCTGGTGTTCGGTATGGCAACGGGCTGGCTCTGGCCGAAGCCGTCCAGCAGGGTGGGGATGCCGTCGCCGATCACGGCAGAGCGCAGCTGCGCCATCGAAGCCTTAACCGGCGTGGGCGTCACGCCGTCGATGAACCTGATGACCTTGGACTCCGCGAGCTGCTCGGACACGAACGGCACGCCCAGGGCCCCGATGCTGAATGCCAGCATCGACATCACGAGTGCGGACACCACCACGTTCACGCCCCCGCCCACGAGACGGTCCACTGCGCGCAGGGGGCTGAACGGGACCACGCTGCGGATTTGCCGCCCGATCATGGTGCCGAGGCCGTTCCCCACGATCATGAGCAGGACGGCGGTGGCAACGATTGCCGTCAGGCGCCAGCCGCTGTCCTCCACCAGGCCGCTGACGATGGGAACGGAGACGAAGGCGGCGACGGCGCCGGCAGCGAATCCCGCGATGCCGCCCAGCGTCACAAGGAAGCCGTTGCGAAGACCGTGGATCAGGTAGGACAAGAGCGCCACAACCAACGCCACGTCCAAAATGGTCAAGCCAAACACCGGGGCTCCTTACAGACAGTTCAGCGACGATTGTACCGGTGTAAGCTGAACGTTTGCCGACCGGCCGTTAGCCTGCGCAGGGATCTGCGCGGACTTCCCGAGCCGTGCGCATTCGGCCCCTTCGGGCGTTTCAGTGCCAACTACGTCACAGAAGCTCCAAAATTCTGAAAGAATGGCTGAAGCGCCCCAGCCGACACAGCTAGTCAGGAGATTTCATGGATATCGAGGTATTGCGCCGCGCCCCCCTTTTCGCCACGCTCGACGACGAGGCGTTCCGTCTGCTGACGGACGAACTTACCGAGGTGGACCTTTCACGCGGCGCCTCGGTATTCCGGGAAGGCGATCAGGGTGACCAGCTTTACTTCATCGTCTCCGGCAAGGTGAAGCTCGGCCGCACGTCGCCGGACGGCCGAGAGTCACTGCTGGCCATCCTCGGCCCGGGCGAACTTTTCGGCGAAATGGCGCTGTTTGACCCCAGCCCCCGAACGGCCACGGCAACTGCGGTTTCCGAGACGCGCCTCGCCGGACTGAAGAACGAGAGCCTCAACGCGCTGCTGCGCACCCGTCCGGAGGTTTCGGCCCAACTGCTGCAGGCATTGGCACGCCGCCTGCGCCGCACGAACGACTCCCTCTCCGACCTCGTCTTCTCCGACGTCCCGGGCCGCGTGGCCAAGGCACTGCTGGATCTGGCCGACCGCTTCGGCCGCCCGGCGACCGACGGCGTCTTGGTCGCCCACGAACTGACGCAGGAAGAGCTTGCCCAGCTGGTCGGCGCCTCCCGCGAAACGGTCAACAAGGCTCTCGCTGAATTCGTGCAGCGCGGCTGGCTGCGCTTGGAAGCCCGCGCCGTCGTCATTCTCGACATGCAGCGTCTGCGCCAGCGTTCCCGCTAGGGATCCCCAGCAGCAACCAAGAAGGCCGGCCCCGGGAACGGGACCGGCCTTCTGTCGTTTTTGCTCGGCACCTCCGCCTGCTTGTCCGCGGGACATGCCCAGCTCCGGCAGCGAGGACTGGACTTAATGCCACTATGTCCAACGGCCCGGGCCAACGGAGGGCATGTCCCGGGCCGGCACGCGTCAAGAACGGACATGTCCAGCCCCGCAGAAAAGACCTAGCGCTCCCGCTGGGGTTCGCCGGCAATCGTCTTGGCCGCTTCGACTTCGAGCATGAGCCGGCCTTCCTCATCGACGAGCTTCGGCTGGTAGACGTGGGCCTTGCGCTTGTAGCTGAGGTAGGCGATGCAGCCGTTGGCCTTGGCCATCTTCTCGAGCATGATCTCCGAGCCGGGCACCAGGAGTTCGCCCAGGGTTCGGCCGACGGTGTTCTCCTCGCCCACCTCGTCGCCAAGCACGGTGCTGTCCCGCTCGTCCACGACTTTCCGGCAGCACACCCAGCGGCCCCACACGCCCTTGCTGGCCAGCAGCGAGGGCTGCTGGTTCACGGGCACGGTGGCGGCGAAATACCGGGTGTTGAACCGGCGGTGCGCAAAATCGGGGCTGAGCCAGTTCACCAGGGGCTTGAGCAGGTCCGTGCGCAGCGAGAGCCCACGCTTGGCGAGCAGGTCGGTGAAGGATTTCTCCTGCTCCGCCACGGCTTCGCGGGCGCGCATCCAGTCGGCGCTGGAGGTCAGCTCCACCGTGGTGGACAGGTCGGGGCCGGCCAGCAGGATGCCGGTCTCCTCAAACAGCTCCCGGATGGCGCCGACGACGTGGCGGCGTGCCAGCCCGACGTCGGACGTTCCCATCTGCTCGGCCCAGTGCTGGGGTGAGGGGCCAAGCCAGCCGACGGCGTCGTCGTCGGTCGCTTCCAGCGATCCGCCGGGGAAGGCGAGGACACCGAGCGGGGAGGACCCCGTCCGGTAACCGAGCCAGGTTTCCAGGCCTGTGGGCGAGTCCCGTAGGAGGATCACCGAGGAGGCCAGGCGGGGGGCACGGGGCGTCCGCTCACCGTGTTCAATCCAGCTCCGGGCTGCTCCCTCGAGATCGGGGGGCAGAACAAACAGGCGACGCGCTAACTGAGGCAACGAAGTGACCGGCCTTCTAGGCGAATTCGGCGATCAGTTCGACTTCGACGGGCGAGTCGAGCGGCAGGACGGATACCCCGACGGCGGAACGTGCGTGCTGGCCGGCGTCGCCGAGGACCTGGCCCAGCAGCTCCGAGGCGCCGTTGATGACGCCAGGCTGGCCGGTAAAGGAAGGGTCGGAGGAAACAAATCCGACAACCTTGACGATCCGCGTGATGCGGTCGAGGTCGCCGATCACGCTCTTGACGGCGGCCAGGGCGTTCACGGCGCAGACGGCAGCGTAGGCCTTCGCGTCCTCCGGGGACACGGTGGATTCATCGGCGGCGCCCGCTGCGCCGGCGGACACCTTGCCGGTGGCCTCGAGCTTGCCGTTGATGAACGGCAGCTGCCCGGAGGTGTAGACGTGGTTGCCGGAAATGACGGCCGGAACATACGCCGCGACCGGGGCCGCGACGTCAGGGAGCGTCAGACCCAGCTCTGCCAGGCGTTGTTCGACGGCGGACGACGCGCCGGTGGCCGTCGCGGCAGAGGTGTTTTCGGAGACGTTGTCCGGGCCCGCCGGCGTGGCCGGCATGGCTTCTGAGGGGGTGCTCATGGCTACTGCTTCTCCCGCTTCAGGTAGGCAACCAGGCCGTTTCCGTCAGGGCCAGGAACAACCTGGACGAGCTCCCAGCCGTCCTCGCCCCACTGGTCCAGGATCTGTTTCGTGGCGTGGATAATGAGCGGAATCGTGGCGTACTCCCATTTGGTCATGACATAAAGCCTAGTCGTTGCCGGTAAAGTGGAAAACATGGCGACTGGCAAGAACCCTTTATTTGACACGGCCACCACCCTCGGAAAGATCTTTCTTTTCCTGGGCGTGAGCGCTATTTGCGGCGTCCTGGTGGCGGGCCTCCTGGTCCCCGCGGCGGCTGTTTCAGGCAGCGCGGCGAGCGGTTCGATCCAGTTCTTCGACACGCTTCCAGCAGAGCTGAAGGTCGATCCGCCGAGCCAGTCGACCACGATCCTGGCCTCCGACGGCAGCGTGATCGCCAACCTCTACGCGGAGAACCGCACCCGGGTGTCGCTGGACCAGATGTCCCCGCACATCAAGGACGCGATCATCGCCATCGAGGACAGCCGCTTCTACGAGCACGGCGGCGTGGACACCACCGGCATCCTGCGTGCCCTAGTGAGCACGGCCCGCGGCAACAAGCAGGGTGCGTCCACCATTACGCAGCAGTACGTGAACAACGTCATCAACTCCTCGCTGGAGGCCGAAGGCAAGGGCGACGAGGTCCTCCTCAATGGCGTTAACAAGGGCGTCGGGGACAAGCTCCGTGAAATGAAGCTGGCCATCGCGCTGGAGAAGAAGTTCACCAAGGAGCAGATCCTTGAGGGCTACCTGAACATCGTGTTCTTCAACCGGGACGCCTACGGCATCGAAGCCGCATCCAAGTTCTTCTTCAGCACCACGGCCAAGAATCTGACCGTGCCGCAGGCGGCGCTGCTGGCCGGCGTCGTGAACAGCCCTTCCTACTACGACCCGATCACCAATCCGGAGAACGCCAAGGTCCGCCGCGACCTCGTGCTCCATGCGATGCTGACCCAGGGCAAGATCAAGCAGGCCGAGTACGACGCAGCGGTCGCGACGCCGGTGACGACTAAGGTCACCCAGCCCCGGCAGGGCTGTGCCTACTCGAAGACGGCTCCGTATTTCTGCGACTACGTGCTCCACCTGCTCCTGAACAACCCGGCCTACGGGGCCGACGCCGCCGAGCGTGAACGGAAGATATTCCGCGGCGGACTGACCATCAAGACCACGCTGGATCCGAAGGCCCAGGCCGTGGCCCAGGCCCAGGTTGACGGGTCAGCCGGGGCGAACCCGGACAAGTGGGGCGCCTCCCTGGTGTCGGTACAGCCGGCCTCCGGCAAGATCGTCTCCATGGCCCAAAACACCGTGTGGTTCCCGGCGGCCGGCAAGTTCGACCAGACGCAGAACTTCAACGTGGACGTCCAGGACGCCAAGGGAAATGACCTCAACGGTCTCGGCGGCTTCCAGCCCGGCTCCACGATGAAGCCCTTCACGTTCGCGGAGTGGCTCAATGAGGGCAATTCGATGAGCACGCGGCTCAACGGCGCCGTGCGCCGATACTCTCCCGGCTTCCCGTGGAAGAACACCTGCCCCGCGCCGACCGACGGAATCTACGACAACAACGTCCCCGGCAGCTTTGACCTACAGAACGCTGACGAGAACCACTACAAGTACATGTCGGTCCTTGACGGCCTGGCGAATTCAATCAACACGATCACCTTCGCTACTGCCGCCCAAGTTGACCTCTGCGGGATCCAGAAGATCGTGGACGCCGTCGGCATTCACGGCGGCCTGCCGAGCAAGGACAACCCCAACCCGCCAGTGCCGATGACCACCCTCGGCAACCTCATCGGGTCGACTCAGACGGCACCGCTGACCATGGCCAGCGCGTTTGCCACCTTCGCCAACGACGGCAAGTACTGCGAACCGATCGCCATCGATTCTGTGACGGACGCAACTGGCGCCCAACTGCCGGCCCAAACACCCAGCTGCCGGGATGCCGTCAAGCCTGAGGTGGCCCACGGCGTCGCGTACGCCATGCAGGAAGTACTTAACCGCGGCTCGGGCTCGCTAATCCAGCCCCGGATTTCGACCCGGACCAGCTTCCCCATCGCGGCCAAGACCGGAACGAACGACACCAATAGCTCGACGTGGGTGGCCGGCTACACCAAGGGCCTTGCGACGGCCACATGGTTTGGCGATCCCCTGGGCGACCAGAAGCGGGCGGGCCAGAATGTCACGGTCAACGGCAACTTCTACAAGGGCATCGACGGCTACATGATCGCCGGGCCGCAGTTCTCGAACTACATGGCCCAGATTGCGCCGGCCTACGGCACGGATCCGTTCCCGGCTCCGCCGTCGGACATGCTGTACACCCCGGCGCCGGTGGCCCCGCCGCGGGACACCACCCCGGTGGAGCGGAGCACCGCTCCGGCCGCGGAACCGTCCACGGAACCGTCGGCCGAGCCGAAGCCGGAACCCACGAAGTCGTCCGGCAAGAAGTAGCCGATGAGCTGGGGAAACCATCTGGCAAGCCGCGTTCGAAGCATCGGACGCGGCTTTGCCGTGACCGCCGCGGTCGGGACGGCGGCTGGGGCTGCCGCCGCCGGCTATGGGCTGTGGGAGAAGAACCAGTTCGTGCTTAGGGAGGAGACCCTTCCCATCCTGCCGGCCGGGTTCGGCCCGTTCCGGGTCCTGCACCTCTCCGACATCCACTTCGTACCGGGCCAGCACCGGAAGGCCCGGTGGCTGTCGTCGCTGGCGGAGTTGAGGCCGGATCTCGTGGTGAATACGGGCGATAACCTCAGCCATGCCAACGGCGTTGACCCCCTCGTGGCGGCCCTGCGTCCCCTGCTGGAGTTCCCTGGCGTGTTTGTCCCCGGCTCGAACGACTACTTCGGCCCGAGCTTCAGGAACCCCGCTTCGTATTTGCGCGGCCCCTCGGCCCAGCGCGAAGAACCGGAGAAACTCGACTGGCCCCGGCTGAGGTCCGAGTTCGGCATGTCGGGCTGGGTGGAACTGACCAACCGCTGCCAGTCCCTGGTGCTGAAGGGCATGCGCTTTGATTTCTCCGGCGTCGACGATCCCCACCTGCGCCTCGAACGGTATGCGGGCTGGCCGCGCGGCACCAAGGGCCGGGACGCCGACCCGCATGTGCGCATCGCCGTGGCGCACGCTCCTTACCAGCGCGTCCTCGACCACTTCACCGAAGCCGGCGCCGACCTCCTCCTGGCCGGCCACACCCACGGCGGACAGATCTGTGTCCCGGGATACGGGGCACTTGTCACCAACTGCGACCTTCCCGCCTGGCGGGCCCGGGGCCTGCACACGTGGGAAAGCAATGGCAGCACGACCCCGGTGAACGTCTCGGGAGGCATCGGCACCTCCCGCTTCGCCCCGGTCCGCATCGCCTGCCGGCCCGAGGCCGTCCTGCTCACGCTGACCTCCCGCGCCTAGCCTGCCCGCATCTCAACTTGCCCGCCCTCCGGCCTGACGGGTGGACATGCTCTCCCCTCGCGCCCCCCGCCGCGGGACATGCCCTCCCGTCGCCGCAAGCGTTGGGCATAAACCCACAATGCCCACCCGCCGCGGCTAAAAATGGACATGTCCTCCCAGGGTTGGCGCCGAGACCGGACATGTCCACCGAGGGTTGGCGCCAAGACCGGACATGTCCACCGAGGTTGCGGCACGACTGGACATGTCCCCCTTGGACCAATGCCAAAACCGGACATGCCCCGCGGGCACGCGCCCCCGCCGCCCGGACACCATTGCGGATCGTAATGACTGGGCGAGATGCTGGGAGCGCTGGGCAACGTGTGAATCCGGTCACTCGATGGCCTAGGGTAGTTGCTACAGGAAACTACATTCAACGGTGCTATCTATGCACGGGCGTCTTAAGAAGCAGGCATGGCCAAGCAGAGTTCATTTTTCACCTCCATCAGCCGTCTCTACCCGCACGTCAGGCCAATCCTGCCCCGGCTGGTCATGGGCCTGCTCTGCGCACTGCTGGCCAGTGTCATGGCGCTGGCCATCCCCCAGGTGCTGCGCGTGCTGGTCAACGAATCCCTGGAGCCCGGCGGCAGCGTGGAAGCCGTCTGGGGCGCCTCGGTCCTCATCTTGGTCCTCGGGATCGCCGAGGCAGGCCTCGTGGCCCTGCGCCGGCAGTTCGTCATCAATCCGGCCACCACGGTCGAGACCCGGATGCGGGTCTCCCTCTACGGGCACCTTCAGGACCTCACCGTCTCCTTCCATGACCGCTGGGGCTCCGGGCAGCTGCTCTCCCGGGCCATGACGGACCTGAACTTCCTGCGCCGCTGGATGGCCTTCGGCGCCATCATGCTGGTGGTCACCACGCTCACCGTGGTGATCGGTGTCGCGGTGATGTTCTCCATGAGCTGGCAGCTGGCCCTGATCTTCCTGGCCGCCGCCGTGCCGATCATGATTTACGGATTCCGCTTCCGCACCCGGTTCAGCAAGGTGGCCCGCCGCAGCCAGGACCAGGCCGGGGACCTCGCCACGACGGTCGAGGAATCCGTCCACGGCATCCGCGTCCTGAAGGCCTTCGGCCGCAGCCGGGAGGCGCTGGAGAACTTCAACGAACAAGCCGAGGAACTCCGGCAGACGGAGATCGCCAAGGCCAAGCACCTGGCCACCTTCAGCCTGGTGGTGACGCTCCTGCCCGAACTCGCGCTCGGCGCCGGCCTCGTCGTCGGCATCCTGCTGGCCTCCACGGATCAGCTCTCCATCGGGTCCCTCGTGGCCTTCTTCGCCACCGCCGCCGTGGTTGCCGCGCCGGTCGAGTTCTGCGGCATGCTGCTGGCGATGGCCCTCACCGCGAAGTCCGCGGTGGACCGGCACTTTGAAGTCATGGACGCGCAGAACACGATCACCAGCCCGGACCAGCCCCGCCGGCCAGCCAGCCCCAAGGGCGCCCTCAGCTTCCGCAATGCCTCGTTCGCATACGAGGACGCCCCGGACAAACCGATCCTCAAGAACATCACGCTGGACATCCGGCCCGGCGAAACCATGGCCCTCGTGGGCATCACGGGCGGCGGCAAGAGCGCGCTGCTGCAGCTGGTCCCCCGCCTCTACGACGTCACCGGCGGCTCCATCACCATCGACGGCGTGGACCTGCGTGAGTTCGGCGTCGAGGAGCTGCGCACGGTGGTCGCCGTGGCGTTCGAAGACACCACGCTGTTCTCCAGCTCCGTCCGGGACAACGTCCTGCTCGGCGCGCCCGACGCCGGATCGGCGGAAGGCCGCGACGCGGCCCTGGAGGAAGCCCTCGACGTCGCCCAGGCCCACTTCGCCTATTCCCTACCGCACGGCGTGGACACCCTGATCGGCGAGGAGGGCCTCAGCCTCTCCGGCGGCCAGCGCCAGCGCATCGCCCTGGCCCGCGCCATCGCCGCGAAACCGGCCGTGCTGGTTCTGGACGACCCGCTCTCGGCGCTGGACGTGAACACCGAAGTACTCGTCGAGGCCAGGCTGCGCCAGGTCCTCGCGCACACCACCACGCTGATCGTGGCCCACCGGCCCTCCACGGTGGCACTGGCCGACCGGGTGGCCCTGCTCGAGGACGGCCGGATCGCCGCCGTCGGAACGCACGCGGAACTGCTCGCCCAGAACAGCCACTACCGCTACGTGATCGCCAGCCTCGACGCGGAACCGCGGGACCTGGATTCAGAATTGTCCGCCCTCGAGGACCAGTCCGAGGAGATTTCCCGATGAGCAGCGCAACGTTCGGCACCGCCAACGAGGACAACGCCCACCTCAGCAGGAACGAGAGCAAGGCCGTCCGGCGGCGCTCCCTGACCCTTCTGGGCTCCCTGATCCGCCCCGTCCGGGCCCGTTTCTGGCTCACGATCGGCGCCGTCGTCCTGTCCCAGGCAGCCCGCGTGGCCGGGCCGGCGCTGATAGCCTTCGGGATCGACCACGCCCTGCCGGCCGTGCGCGCCGGCGACAACCTTCCCCTGGTGTTCGCCGGCGTCGCCTACCTTGCCGCGGCTGTCGTTGCGGCCGGCCTGACGGCCCTGTACGTGACCTCGACGGCGCAGCTCAGCCAGGCGATGCTGCTGGACCTCCGCGTCCGGGTCTTCCGCCACACGCAGCGGCTGAGCCTGGAATTCCACGAGAAATACACTTCCGGCCGCATCATCGCCCGGCAGACCTCGGACCTGGAGGCCCTGCGCGAACTCCTGGATTCCGGCGTGAGCTCGCTGGCCTCGGGCATGCTGTTCATGGCGTTTACGGCCGTGACGGTGTTCGCCCTGGACTGGCGCAGCGGGGTGCTGGTGCTGGCCGCGGGTGTGCCGATGTATTTCCTGGCCCGCTGGTACCAGAAGCACTCACAGATCGCCTTCCGCGAATCCCGGGTGGTCTCGGCCCGGCTGATCGTGCACTTCGTGGAGACCATGACCGGCATCCGGGCCGTGAAGGCGTTCCGGAAGGAACGCGAGAATGCTGCGCGCTACGCCGACCTGTCGGAGGACTACCGGCGCGCGACCGTCCGCTCCATCAACCTCAACGGCATCTTCCAGCCCGGGCTGGTCCTGATCGGGAACGTGTGCGTGGCCCTCGTGCTGCTCACGGGCGGATTCCGGGTCCTCAGCGGCGACCTCGAGGTCGGTGTGCTCCTGGCCCTGATCCTGTCCACCAAGCGCTTCTTCCAGCCGGTGGACCAGATGGCGATGTTCTATAACTCGTTCCAAAGTGCCCAGGCGGCGCTGGAAAAGGTCTCCGGGCTGCTCGAGGAAGTTCCCACCGTGCGGCCGCCGAAGACACCCGTGGCCCTGCCCCACGCGCGGGGCAGCATCGATTTCAACGGCGTCGAATTCCGCTACGGCGACGGCCCGGTGGTCATCCCGCGGCTGGACCTGCACATCCCCGCGGGCCAGACGGTCGCGCTGGTCGGGCAGACCGGCGCCGGCAAGTCCACCCTCGCGAAGCTGATCGCCCGCTTCTACGACGTCTCCGACGGGTCCCTGACCCTCGACGGCGTGGACTTGCGCCAGCTGACCACCGAGGACCTGCGCCGGAACGTTGTCATGGTCACCCAGGAGGCCTTCCTGTTCAGCGGTTCCGTGGCGGACAACATAGCCCTGGGCAGGCCCGAAGCCACGCGCGAGGAGATCGAGGAAGCGGCCAGGGCAGTGGGGGCGCACGCCTTCATCACGGAACTCCCGGACGGCTACGACACCGACGTCAACAAGCGCGGCGGCCGCGTCTCCGCCGGCCAGCGCCAGCTGATCAGCTTCGCCCGGGCCTTTCTGGCCCGCCCGGCCGTCCTGATCCTGGACGAGGCAACGTCCTCGCTGGACATCCCGTCGGAGCGCATGGTCCAGCAGGGCCTCGCGGGGCTCCTGCAGGGCACCCGGGACGCCGGGACGCGGGAGGACGCCACAGATGCGGCCTCCGGCCCTGACGCCGCGCCCGGCGCCGGGCGGACAGCGCTGATCATTGCCCACCGGCTCTCCACCGTGGAGACGGCCGACCGGGTCCTGGTGGTGCACGACGGGCGCGTCGTCGAGGACGGCACCCCGGCGCAGCTGATCGGCGACGGCGGCGCGTTCGCCCGGCTCCACGGCGCCTGGAAAGACTCGCTCGTCTGAACAGCCCCTGCTGAGACCGGCCGGGCCGGGCCGGGCCGGCGCCGCGGCTGCGTCGACGCCCCGCCGTCGCCCCACCGCCGTCGTCCCCGCCGTCGTCCCCAGGCCGCCGCCCCCGGGCCCGATTTCACATCCGGGGCCTTGATCGGATACTCTTGTGAAGTTGCTTTTGAAGCAGCGGATCGGGATGTGGCGCAGCTTGGTAGCGCGCGTCGTTCGGGACGACGAGGTCGCAGGTTCAAATCCTGTCATCCCGACCACAGATAAAAGAGGGCCCTCCACGCGGAGGGTCCTCTTTTGCGTTTCCTGCACTATTTAGTGTTGTGCAGCGGTTTTGCAGGGCCATAGTCTTTTGCGGCGCCGGTGATCCTCCGGCTGCGGGGACGTTGCCCGGACACGGCGCAACCCCGGGAGAAATCTCCCGGGGTTGCGCCGTTAAATCGGGACTGCCAAATCGGGGCTGTTACATCGGGTCGGGCCAGTTGCCGACGTTCAGCGAGTGGGTCATCGGGTCGGGCCAGTTGCCCACCGCCTGGGCCGCTCGCATGGGGTCGGGCCAGTTGCCGACGGCGGCAACGTCTGAGACATCGGTCAGTGAAGCGGCGGACAGCACGGCCGGGGCCGCGGCGGAGAATGCCAGTGCGCCCGCCAGCACGGCGCCGGCTGCAATCTTCTTCAACATAGAGTTCCTCAATATGGGTTGGGGTCCTTAACCAAGTCAGCACTACCCTTGTTGACACACATTGTAAAATGGTTTCCACAGAGACTGTCAAGCATTTAGTACAAAGAATGTCCGGAATTAGGAGGTATCCGTGGGGAACGGATTTGGGGAGAAGCTCCGCGCGGAACGGCTCGAACGGGGCCTGACGCAGGCGGAGCTGGGCCGTGACCTGTACTCCCCCAGCTACATCTCTCTGCTGGAAACCGGACGGCGCGAGCCGACGGCCGATGTCATCGAAGAGCTTGCCCGCCGGCTTGAACTGGCCCCCAAGGCGCTCGAGGCCTGGAGCCAGCCGGTGTCCGTCAGCGACGCCGAATACGTGCTCGCGGGGCTGTATGCCCGGCAGGCCTGGGACCTTCGGGACTACCCCGTGGCCGCCACCCACGCCGCCGCCGCCGCCAAGATCGCCCTGGAGGCGAAAAACACCAGCGCGTGGTGGAACATGACCTACATGCAGGCCGAGTGCCTGATCAAGCAGGGCCTTTGGCAGGAGTGCAAGGACGTGGTCCAGAACCTTCTGGAGCACCCCATGGCCGCGGAGTCGGCCGGGCTCGGGGTCCGGGCCGAACAGATGCTCGCGGCAGCCTCGCAGGGGCAGGGCCAGCTGACCGCCGCCGTCGAGCATGCGCAGGAAGCGGTCCGGCTCTGCGCGGAACTGCCCAAGGGCTCCACCATGATCATCGGCGCCCTCCGCGCCCTCATCGGCGCGCTGGCCGAGAGCGGCCGCCTGGACGAGGCCTGGGAGTACTGCCAGGCCATGAATGAGCAGATGGACGACCACTCCATGTCCCAGCTCGCCGGCGAGGTGGCCTGGGTGATCGGCAACGTGGCCTTCATGCGCCACGACTACCCCGAGGGAATCAAATACCACGAGCGGGCCGGTCGGCTGCTCTCCCCGGCCAATGACATCGACCTGTGGGCCCGGTTCAACAAGGCCTCCGCCGCCGTCCGCCTCTCCTCGGGAATCGTCGAACCCGAGACCCTGTCATCGATCGAACGCGCCGAACTGGCCCTCTCGATCGTCGGCGGCAACAAGACGGACCAGCTGGAAGTGGCTTTCATCCGGGCCCGCTGGCTCTACCTCACCGGCGACATCGTGGCAGCCGTCCAGAAGCTGCGCGAGATCCATGCCGAGCGGGAGGCGCTGGCCCGGCACACGGCAGGCGAGGTCTCCCTGCTGCTGGGCAAGGCCCTCAAGGCTGCCGGGGAGTCCGCGGAGGCGCTGGTGTACCTCGAGGAAGCCCAGAAGGAGTTCAGCGCGGCGGGCGCCTCGGACCGGGTCCAGCAGGCCCTCGACGCCGTGCTCGAGATCAAGCTGGCCCAGCGGCGGGCCGAGGCCGCTTCCGCGGAAGCGTAGCCCCGGCCCGGCCGGGCTAGGCCCGGCTAGGCGAACGTCCGGCCGGTGAGCTTCTCGTAGGCCTCCACGTAGCGGCTGCGCGTGCGCGCCACGACGTCGGCCGGAAGGGCGGGCGGGGGCGTGTCGGAGGCCTTGTCCCAGCCCGATTCGGGCGAGGTCAGCCAGTCGCGGACATACTGCTTGTCGTAGGACGGCTGGGCCCGCCCGGGCTGGTAGGTGGCCGCATCCCAAAAGCGTGACGAATCCGGGGTCAGCACCTCATCGCCCAGGGTGATGGCGCCGGTGGCGGCGTCGAGGCCGAATTCCACCTTAGTGTCGGCCAGGATGATGCCGCGGCCGCGCGCGATTTCCTCGGCCTTGGTGTAGATCTCCAGGGTCAGCCGGCTCAGCTCTGCCGCGACGTCCGCACCAACGAGGCCCACGACGGCGTCGTAAGTGATGTTCTCATCGTGCTCGCCCACTTCGGCCTTCGCCGACGGCGTGAAGATGGCGTCCTGCAGCCGCGATCCGTCAACCAGGCCGGCGGGCAGCGGGATGCTGCACACGGTGCCCGACGCACGGTACTCCAGGAGCCCCGAGCCGGTGAGGTAGCCGCGCGCGATGCATTCGACCGGGAACATGTCCAGTTTCTTGCAGATCATCGCCCGGCCCTCGACGGCGGCCGGGACACCGCCGTCGACCGTGGACGCGAGGACGTGGTGCGCGACGCCGAGCTGTTCGAACCACCACAGGCTCAGCTGGGTCAGGATGCGGCCCTTGTCCGGGATCTCGCTGGCCAGCACGTGGTCGTAGGCGCTGATGCGGTCGCTGGCCACCACCAGGACGCAGTCCTGGCCGAAGCGTTCGGTGAAGGCCGGGTCCGCGGGGATGTAGAGGTCGCGGACCTTGCCGGAGTAGACGTGCTGCCAGCCGGGCAGGTCCAGCGTCGCGGTGTCCAGTCCGCCCTTGGGTTGGGTCTCGGTCTGGGTCTCAGGTGTGGTGCCGGGAATCGGCGCTGCGGATTCTGTCACGTTCACGCCTTCGCTTTCGACGCGGCCGGGGTTCCCGGCGCCGCTACGCGGATTTGCCCGCGGGCGGCCTTGCCGCCGATGTCGGTGCGGAACTGGCTGCCGTCCAGCTGGACGAGCTCGACGCCGTCGTACGCCCGTTCCCGGGCCTCCACGAGGTCCGTGCCCAGCGCCACGACGGCCAGGACGCGGCCGCCGGCGGACACCACCTTGCCTTCGCCGTCGAGCTTGGTACCGGCGTGGATCACGTGGACGCCGTCCAGGGCGTCGACCTTCTTCAGGCCCCGGATGCGGTCGCCTGTGCGCGGGGTATCCGGGTAGTTCTCTGCGGCGACGACGACGGCGACCGCGGTGTCCTTGGTCCAGCGCAGCGGCTGCACCTTGTCCAGTTCGCCCTTGGCGCCGGCCATGAGCAGCCCGCCAAGGGGCGTCTTGAGCCGGGCGAGGACGGCCTGGGTTTCGGGATCGCCGAACCGGACGTTGAATTCGATGACCCGCGTGCCGCGTGAGGTCAGGGCGAGGCCGACGAAGAGGACGCCGACGAACGGCGTGCCGCGGTGGGCCATCTGGTTGACCGTGGGCTGGGCGACGCGGTCGATCACTTCCTGGACAAGGCCTTCGGGGGCCCATTCCAAGGGCGTGTAGGCTCCCATGCCGCCGGTGTTGGGGCCTTCGTCGTTGTCGAAGATGCGCTTGAAGTCCTGCGCCGGGGACAGGGCCACGGTGTTGCTGCCGTCGCAGAGGACGAAGACCGAGACCTCGGGCCCGTCGAGGAACTCCTCGATCACGACGGCGCCGCCGGCGTCGAAGCAGCTCTGGGCGTGGGCGAGGGCCTCGTCCCGGTTGTTGGTGACGACGACGCCCTTGCCGGCGGCGAGCCCGTCGTCCTTGACGACATAGGGGGCGCCGAACGTGTCCAGCGCGTCAGCAGCTTCCTCGGCGGTGCCGGCCACCCGGGCCATTGCCGTGGGGACGCCGGCCTCGGCCATGACTTCCTTGGCGAAGGCCTTGGACGCTTCCAGCTGGGCTGCAGCCTTGCTGGGGCCGAAGACCGGAATGCCGGCGGTGCGGACGGCGTCGGACACACCGGCGGCGAGGGGCGCCTCCGGGCCGACCACCACCAGGTCCACGGTGAGCTTGACGGCCAGCGCGGCGACGGCGTCGGGATCGTTCGCGTCGATCGCATATGTGGGGACCAGCGCGCTGATCCCGGCGTTGCCCGGGGCCGCGTGGACCTCGGAAACGTTGGGGTCGGCGAGCAAGGATCGGACAATGGCGTGTTCGCGGCCGCCGGGGCCGATGACAAGTACCTTCACAGTCTCCAAGCGTACGGGGTGCACCCCGCAGGCTCCTAAGCTGTGTCGGCCGCCGGACATGCTCAACCTTCGCGGCGGCGCAGGCCAGGGCGCCGGGGAAACCGTGGGACATGCCCATTCTTGGGCCCGGCCACTGGACACAATGCCACCATGTCCATCCCCGGGCACCAAGGCTGGACATGTCCCCCTGAGGCCCATGAGCATGTCCATTCTTGGGTACCAGCGCGGGGCATGTCCCGCGGGGACCCATGAGCATGTCCACTCGCCAGACAATCCGCCGGCCGCGCGGCTACGAATGGCCTGTATGAACAAGCCCAGCATGAAGCCCAGCAAGCGGTCCCGCGGCGCCACAGCCCTGGCCGCGGTGGCCGGAGTGGCCGCCGCCGCCGTCGTCCTGTCCGTCGCGGAACTGATCGGGGCGTTCTTTACCGCGCGGGCCACGCCCCTGATTGCGCTGGGCTCGACGTTCATCGACTTCACGCCGCCGTGGATGAAGGACTTTGCGATAGCCACGTTTGGCACCAACGACAAGGCCGCCCTGTTCGTCGGGATGGCCGTCACGATCCTGCTGCTCGCGTGCGTGCTCGGCATCGTGGCCTACCGGAAGTGGGCCCTGGGTGTGGCCGGTGTGGTGCTGATGGGCGCCGTGATCGTCGGCAGCGTGGTGACCCGGGCCAGCGTCAAACCGGTCGACGCCATTCCCTCCCTGATCGGCACCCTGGCAGGTCTGGTGGTGCTGCGGCTCCTGATCACCAGGCTGTGGCGGATGCAGGAATGGCCGGACCAGGAGGCCGATCTCGCCGCGAAGGAACCCGACCGCCCGGCGACCACCCGGCGCGCATTCTTTGCCGCCGCCGGCATCACCGCGGCCGCCTCGGGCATTGCCGCCACCGGCGGGCGCCTGCTGAGCGCCGCCAGGAGCAACGTGGCTGCGGCCCGCGAATCGCTGAAGCTGCCCGCACCCGCCAAGGCAGCCGCCGCTGTCCCGGCCGGTGTCCAGTCCAAGGCGCCCGGCGTCACGCCGTGGCTGACCCCGAACAAGGACTTTTACCGGATCGACACGGCCCTGAGTGTGCCGGAGATCAACGCCCAGGACTGGGAGCTGCGCATCCACGGCCTTGTAGAACAGGAAGTCCGGCTCACCTTCCAGGATCTGCTCGACGCCCAGCTCATCGAATCCCATGTGTCCCTGACCTGCGTGTCCAACCCGGTGGGCGGCAACCTGGCCGGCAACGCCAAATGGCTGGGCATGCCCATCCGCGACGCCCTGAAGCTGGCCCGCCCCAAGCAGGGCGCGGACATGGTGCTCTCCACCTCGATTGACGGCTTCAGCGCCTCCACCCCCCTGGAGGTCCTCCAGGACGACCGCGACGCCATGCTGGCGATCGGCATGAACGGCGAGGCCCTCCCGCTCGAACACGGCTACCCGGTGCGGATGGTGGTTCCCGGGCTCTACGGCTTCGTCTCCGCCACCAAGTGGGTGGTGGACCTCGAGGTAACCCGGTTCGCCGACAGCAAGGCGTACTGGACCCAGCGCGGCTGGTCCGAACGCGGCCCGATCAAGACCATGGCCCGCGTGGAGGTGCCCAAGTCCTTCGCCAAGGTCCCCGCCGGAAAGGTCGCAATCGGCGGCACCGCGTGGGCCCAGACCCGCGGGATCACCAAGGTCGAGGTGCAGGTCGACAGCGGCCCGTGGACCGAGACAGTGCTCTCCGATGAGGCGTCCCTCATCACCTGGCGGCAGTGGTCCCTCAACTGGGAGGCCACGCCGGGGCCGCACTACATCAAGGTCCGCGCCACGGACGGCACCGGCGAGGTCCAGACGGACAAGCGGGCGGATCCGGTCCCGGACGGTGCCTCCGGCTGGCAGTCAGTGATGGTAACCGTGGAATAACCGGGGTATCAGCACCGGGCACCATAGACTTGCTGCATGGCTTTGAACCCGCATGCAACCTTCACAGTCGACTCCGCCGTCGAACTGGCAGTCATCGAACGCAGCGGCTTCGTGGAGTCCCGCCACATCGGCTCGGCTGTTGTGCTGGCCGCGGATGGAACCGTGGTTGTCGAACTCGGCGACATTAACGCCCCCATCCTCGCCCGGTCCACGCTCAAACCGTTGCAGGCCCTGGCATCGATGCAGTCCGGAGTGCCCCTGCGGGGCGCCCAGGTGGCCATCGCATGCGGCAGCCACGTCGGATCCCTGGACCATATGGATGTGGTGGAGGGCATGCTCAAGGCGGCCGGGGCCAAGGAAGACCAGCTGCAGTGCCCGGCCGACTGGCCCCAAGATGAGACCGCCCGGAACTGGCTGGTCCAGACTGAGCGCGGCAAGTCCAGGCTTGCGTTCAACTGCTCGGGCAAGCACGCCGCGTTCCTTTGGGCGTGCACGGAAAACGGCTGGGACAAGAACAGCTATCTCGAACCCAACCACCCGCTCCAGCAGCGCATCCGCTCCGTGATCGAGGAGTACTGCGGCGAACACATCGCCCACCTGGGCATCGACGGCTGCGGCGCGCCGGTTGCTGCCGTGTCCCTGACGGGGCTGGCCCGGGCCTACTCGAAGCTGGCCAAGGCTCCGGGCGACAAGAATTCGAACGCGCGGGCTGCCACGATTGCCACGTCCATGCTGGACTACCCGTGGGCCGTCCAGGGGCGCGGACAGGCCAACACGATCGTCATGGACGAACTCGGCATCCTGGCCAAGATCGGCGCCGAGGGCGTGCTGGTCATGGCCACCCGCCAGGGCGTCTCGGTTGCCATCAAGATGCTCGACGGCAACATCCGGGCCACCACCTTGGTCGGGCTGACGCTCCTGGCGGCCTCCGGCGCCGTCGAAATCCCTGAGGTGTCCAGCGTCCTAGACAAGGTGGTGGACCCCGTCCTGGGCGGGGGACGCCCGGTGGGCAAGATCCGGCTCGGGCGGGCCGTCGCGGCTCTGCTGGACTAGGGCTGGAGGCAGGAAAGTGGCTGTATCGCGCCGTCGAATCGCCGTGGACGAGGGCCGCGCGGCGCTCGCCGCATGGCAGGACGCCACCGCGCCTGCGCCGGGAACCAAAGCAACCGGCGCCGGGGGAACCAGCGCCGGCGGAACCAGCCCCGTGCCGCGCACCACCATCGCGACGGCGGTGCGCTACTCCCTGGAGGAAGTCAGCGCGCGGGCGCCCGGCAACTCCGTGGAAGTGCGCGTCCCGCCGTTCGGCGTCACGCAGTGCGTGGAGGGCCCGCGGCATACGCGCGGCACCCCGCCGAATGTCATTGAGTGCGACGCCGCCACCTGGCTGGCGATGGTCAGCGGGCGTTTGAGCTGGGCAGACGCCGTCGCGGCCGGCCAGGTTGCGGCCTCGGGACTGCGCGCGGACCTGTCCGCCCTCCTGCCCCTCTGATGACGCCCCTCTAGCCGGGCCCCGCGGGCCGGCCCCTACCAGCCGGTCCGGGCCCTCAGCCGCGCCCGATGTACGGCATGCCCGCGGCCGTGACCACGAGGGAACCCACGTTGGCCGACGCCGGCATCCCGGCCATCAGCAGCACGGCCCGGGCGGCGTCCTGCACCGCAAATGTCGGTTCGGCCCGCAGGCTGCCGTCCGCCTGGGCTGCCCCGGAGCCGACGCCGATTTCCTCCATGAGATCCGTGGCGGCATTGCCGATGTCGATTTGTCCGCAGGTGATGCCGAACCCGCGCCCGTCCAGGTCAATGCTCTTGGTCAGCCCCGTGATCGCGTGCTTGGTCACTGTGTAGGCCACGGTCCGCGGCCGGGGCGAATGCGCCGCGATCGAACCGTTGTTGATGATTCTTCCGCCCTGGGGCGACTGGGCCTTCATGGCCCGGACGGCGGCCGCGGCGCAAAGGAGGGATCCTGTGAGGTTTACGGCTACGGTCGCGTCCCAGTCCTCCATGGTGATCTCGTCCACCGAGGCAGCGGGGCCGAACACGCCGGCGTTGTTGAAGAGCACGTCAACCCGTTCCCACTGGCCCAGCGCCGCGGCGAAGAGCCGCTCGACGTCGTCGGGGACGGTGACATCGCACGGGACCGCGAGCGCCTGGCGGTGGCCGGCCGCGGTCTCACGGAGCGGCTCTTCCCGCCGCCCCGCCAGGACCACCCGGTAGCCCTCGGCCAGCATGAGGCGGGCCACCGCACGGCCGATGCCGGAACCGGCTCCGGTGACGACGGCGACCCTTCCGGGGGTGTGGTGCTGGCTCATGGGGTCCTCCTCGACCATTACGCGGCTGCCCGGCCAGCGTACCGCCGAGACGGCACATCACGGCAGTGTTTCGCGCCCGGACCGCCGCGAACTGTCTTCTCGGGAGGCGGCGGGGCGGACATTTTGGGGGCGTGCCCCCTAGCGGGCGTCGCCGCTGCGGTCCCGGGCCTGCCGACCCGTGCGGTAGCCGGACCAGAACGCCAGCACCAGCAACCCGACGCCGATCAGCGCGGACCCGGCCCAGGCGCTGGCCCCCATGAACATGAGCCCCTGCGGTAGGACGGGCCCCATGGCCAGCGGAGCGTACGCGAACCAGCCAAAGTCCTCCTGCGGCACCGGCTGGGCGAGAAAGACCAAACCTGCGAGCAACATGGCCGCGGCAACAAGCGGCACTGCCACGCGGCCGAGCAGACTATTCCGGGCACGGCCGGAACCTCGATTCCCCCGCTGATCCATGGCCATACTGTACCGCTCGGCGCGTGATTCTCGGCTGGGGCAACGGCCGCGCGGAGAGTCAGTGGCGGGCCCGTGCCCTCTTTCCCGCTGCCAGAGAGCCCCCCGTTGCGGACGTTGAGCGTCCGGCACCGCCGAGCCGCCCCCTGATCACCCGGGCGGACGAGCCGGGCATGGCGGACCGGCCGTCGGCGCTGCGGTCCCTGATCAGGCCGGTTCCGGCGATCTCCCTCGCCTGGGCCACCCCCGCCACTGCCGCCTTCTTGGTCGGAAACGTCACTGAAACTGCCATCAGTTGTCCTGCCCCGTCCACCATCCGAATGCGGTAGCCGCCGTCGGGCGCGTCCACGAGCTCAAAATACCCCGCCATTGCACACTCCTCGTTCCCTCGTATCCCCCGCCGGGATGTTAGTAAGTGTACTTACTTAACTGTGGAGGGAAAGTGCTGAAGGTCCCGCCTACCGCCCACGGGCGGCCGACGGCGGGCGCGGATTACCGGCGCGGCGCGGGCGCGGGCCACGGGGACACCTCACGGGCGGCCCTGGCGGCCGCGGATTACCGGCGCGGCGCGGGGCGCGGGCGGGGCGATCGGCCGGGCCGGGGCGGCGTCCCGGCCGCGCCGGGCGGCGGGGTATCGCTGCGGCGGATGCCATCTTCATGCAGTTCCAGCGCGCTCATCACCAGGGCGAAGTGGCTGAAGGCCTGCGGCGTGTTGCCCAGCTGCCGGCCGGCGTCGACGCCCCACTCCTCGCTGAGGAGTCCGACATCGTTGCGCAGCGCCAGCAGGCGCTCGAACAGTTCCCCGGCCTCGTGGCGCCGGCCCGCCCCGATCAGGGCCTCCACCAGCCAGAAGGAGCATGCCAGGAACACCCCTTCCTCACCGGGAAGCCCGTCATCGCTCTGCGCCGGCAGGTAGCGGCGCAGGAAGCCGTCATGCGTCAACTCGCGCTGGACGGCGTCGATGGTTCCGATGATGCGAGGATCATCTGGCGCCAGGAACCCCACCCGGGGCAGCAGCAGGAGGCTCGCGTCCAGCTCGGGCCGCCCGTAGGACTGCACGAACGTGTTGCGTTCGGCGTCGAACCCGTTGGCCATGACCTCGGCGTGGATGGTGTCACGCAGCTCCTCCCAGCGGTCCGCCGGGCCGATCAGGCCGAAGTCCCTTACCCCCTTGACCATGCGGTCCGCCGCCACCCATGCCATCACCTTGGAGTGCGTGAAATGGCGTTGCGGGCCGCGCATTTCCCACAGCCCGTTATCCGGCTGGCTCCAGGCTGTCTCGAGATGTTCCATGAGGGCCACTTGGACGTCCCAGGCGTCGTCAGTGTGCTTGAGGAGCGAGTTCCGGGTCAGGGACAGGCAATCGAGCACCTCGCCCCAGACGTCGAGCTGCAACTGGCCGGCCGCGCCGTTCCCGGTCCGCACCGGGGCCGAGTTTTCATAGCCCTTCAGCCACGGCAGTTCGAGCTCCGGCAGCCGGCGTTCACCGTGGAGCCCGTACATGATCTGCAGATCCGCCGGGTCCCCGGCGACGGCGCGGAGCAGCCAGTCGCGCCACGCGCCGGCCTCCTCCGTGTAGCCGGCGGCCAGCAAAGCCTGCAAGGTCAGGGTGGCGTCGCGCAGCCAGCAGAAGCGGTAGTCCCAGTTCCGGGTGCCACCGATCTCCTCCGGCAGGGACGTCGTTACGGCGGCAACGATGCCGCCGGTGGGGGCGAAGGTCAAGGCTTTGAGCGTGATCAGCGAGCGCTGGACCGCGTCACGGTGCGGCCCGGTGATTCTGCACTTCGCCGACCAGCCGAGCCAGAACTCCTCGGTGGACGCCAGGACCGCCTCCGGGTTCACGGAGCGCGGCCGGCGGAGGTGGCTGGGGCTCCAGGTCAGCACGAAGGGCACGCGCTCCCCGGCCGTGACCGTGAAGTCGCTGACGGTGTGCATCCGCTCGCCGCGCAGGGGCGCCTCGGTCACCAGATAGGCGGCGTCGGGCCCGGCGACGGCGTGGATTCCGCGCTCGTCGTGGCGGACCCACGGCACAATATGGCCGTAGTCGAACCGGAGGGCCAGTTCGCCGCGCATCCGCACCGTGCCGCGGACACCGACCACGATCCGCACGATGTCCGCCACTTCGTCGCGGGGCGGCATGAAGTCAATGATCCGGACCTTGCCTTCGGGCAGGTCCCACTCGGTTTCCAGGATCAGCGTGCCCTTGCGGTAGCGGCGGCGCGTGCATTCGCCGCCGGCTGCCGGCGCCAACAGCCACCGGCCGGCCGCGGGGGTATCGAGGAGCGCGCTGAAACAGGCTGGTGAGTCGAAGCGTGGCAGGCACAGCCAGTCGATGGAACCTTCAGTGCTGATCAGGGCCGCGGTATGCAGATCCCCGACCATTGCGTAATCCTCGATGCGTACCATGACACTTACAGTGCCACACCGCCGTCGCACCCGGCACGGTGACGGCGCACGGGAGGCGGCGCACGGGACGCCCGGAGGACGGCACGCGGGACTGGCCGGAGAACGAGGATCCATCATTGGGGGAAGGGGACGGGCATGGCAGAGCACGAAGCCGCTGTGCGGATCGGCACGTCCGGCTGGAGCTATGACCACTGGGACGGGGTCCTCTATCCGCCGGGCCTGCCGGCCCGGGACAGGCTGGCGCACTACGCGGCCCGCTTCGACACCGTGGAACTGAATGCCAGCTTCTACCGCTGGCCGAAAGAGGGATCGTTCGCCAGCTGGCGCCGCCGCCTGCCCGACGGTTTCGCCCTGTCCGTCAAGGCGCCCCGTGGCCTGACGCACGCCAAGAAGCTGTACGCCCCGGAGGTCTGGGCGGACCGGATCACCCGGTGCTGGCACGAACTCGGCGACAAGCGGGCCGTGCTGCTCGTCCAGCTGCCCCCGGGCTTAGCGCGGGATGACGCCCGGCTGGACTACTTCCTGGCGGCGCTCCCCGAGTGGATCCGCGTCTGTGTGGAGTTCCGCCACCCAAGCTGGGACGACGATTCCGTGTACGCCCTGCTGGAACGTCACGGCGCGGCTTACTGCATCATGAGCGGCGCCGGGCTCCCGTGCGTCCTGCGCGCCACCGCGCCGTTCGTCTACATCCGGCTGCACGGCCCGGACCACGACTTCCTGTACGGCGGATCCTATTCCGATGACGACCTGCGCTGGTGGGCGGACCGGATCCGCGAGTGGCAGGCCAGCGGGAAAGACGTCTACGCATATTTCAACAACGACGGCGGCGGCAACGCCGTCCGCAACGCCGCCACACTGCGCGGGCTGCTGGGTGAGCCGGCACACTGGTAACCCGGCGTCACGGGGGCAACCACACCCGAGCCCGCCGGCACTGCCCGAGCCCGGCTCTGTGGGAGAGTGGAGGCATGGAATTGGCGTCGCAACCAGCGCAGCAGCTGCCCGTATCCGGCAACAGGGCCTTCCGGCTCGCCCATTGGGTGTCGGACACGGTGAACGGGGTTCGCCTCAAGACGGCCCGGAGTTGGAAGTTCATCCCGCAGACCGTCGCCTATCAGGGCTACGGGTCGACAGAGTGGGTCAGGCTGCTTGGCCGCGTGGTCCTCACCAGCAGGCCTGCTCCCGGCAGCAAGGCGGAGCGGCTGGCCCTGAACGGCAACCAGAACGTCCGCGGCTGGCGCGCCTTCACGAGTGTCCCGGTCCAGTTCACCGAAGTGGAGATCCAGATCGGCGGCGTCACCACGCGCGTGCACACCGACCGCGGCGGCCTGGTGGACACCCTGGTGCACGTGGCCCTGACCCCGGGCTGGCATACGGCCGTGCTGCGGGCCGAAGGAACGGAACCGGTCGAAGCCAGGATTTTCGTGATCTCCCCTGACACCAAGCTGGGCATTGTCTCGGACATTGACGACACCATCATGGTCACGGCCCTCCCCCGGCCTTTCCTAGCACTGTGGAACACCTTCGTCCTGAACGAACGCGCCCGGATGGCGACGCCGGGCATGGCCGTCCTGATGGATCGGCTCAAGGTGGAGCACCCGGAGGCGCCGGTGATCTACCTGTCCACCGGGCCGTGGAACGCGGCTCCCACCCTGGCCCGCTTCATCGCCCGGAACCTCTACCCCTCGGGCGCCCTGCTGCTCACGGACTGGGGGCTGACCCACGACCGCTGGTTCCGCAGCGGCCAGGAACACAAACGGCGGAACCTTGAACTGCTGGCCCAGGAGTTCCCGAAAATGCGCTGGCTGCTGTTCGGCGACAACGGCCAGCACGATGAAGAGATCTACTCCGGCTTCGCGCAGGAGCACCCGGACCGGGTCGCCGCGATCGGCATCCGGCAGCTCTCGGCCAGCGAGGCCGTCTTCGCCGGCGGCCACTCCGACACCGGAGACCACTCGGAATCATCCGTCCCGTGGCTCTATTCGCCCGACGGCGCCGGACTCGCGAAGGGCCTACAGGACCTGGATCTGCTCTGAGTTGAAGCTGGTTTAGGTTGAAGCTGCCTTAGGGACGTCAGCCCGCCGGGCTGGGCTCTCCGACGTCGGCAACTCCGCCGTTCTGTCCGTCGGCGTCCTGCTGTCCGGCGGCGGGGGCTCCGTCCTGCTGTCCGCCTGCCGGTTGCGCGGCGGGCGCCGCGTTCCGGGCCGCAAGTACCTCCTGGAGCCAGTAGTAGGAGGCCTTCGGTGTGCGGACCTGGGTGTCGAAATCGACGTGCACCAGACCGAACGGCTGCTTGTAGCCGGCGGACCATTCGAAGTTATCCATGAAGGACCACACATAGTAGCCGCGAAGGTCCACGGCCTCGGCCGCACCGCCGGGACGGGTCGCTTCCAGGGCCGTGCCGATGTGGTCCGCGAGGTAACGCAGGCGCCGTTCATCCGGAACCATCCGGCGGTCCGACCCGACACACTGGACCACCACGTCCTCGAAGCTGGCCCCGCCCTCGGTGATGTAGACCGGAGGCAGATCCGGGTAGCGGTCGGCCAGCTCAGCCAGGGCGACGGACATGTATTCGGGCTTGACCGGCCAGCCGTAGGCCGTGGTCTCGGTGTCCGGGAACGGCGCGATGTGAAAGGGCGCACCGGGTGTCCCGCTGAGGTCATCCCCCATGGCCTCGGCCATGCCGGGCGGCACGGCCCCCTCACCCGGGCCCGCCCCGACGCGGGTGGGCATGTAATAGTTCAGGCCATAGAAATCCAGGGGCTGGGAGATCAGCTCCATGTCTTCGCTGGAGGGGCTGAAAGACGACGAAAAGAACGTGGCGGCCCGAATGACATCCGGGTACTTGCCGAGCAGCACGGGATCGGCGTAGAGCCGGTTTTGCGCCACATCCATGAGTCCGGCGCTGACCGCGTCCAGCGGGTTGGCGGTGGCGGGGACCATCGGTGAGTACACGTTGGTGATGCCAATTTCTCCCTGCACCTTGGCGGCACGCAGCGCCTGGAGCGCCAGGCCGTGGCCGAGCAACTGGTGGTGCACGCTGGGGAGGGACTTGAGCATGAGCGCCTCACCGGGCGCATGCATGCCCAGGGCGTAGCCGTTGGTGGTGACTGTGGCGGGCTCGTTGACAGTCACCCAGCGGGTAACCCGGTCCCCGAAAGCGGCTGCGGCAATGGCGGCGAAGTCCCCCAGCCGGTAGGCCGTATCCCGGTTCATCCAGCCGCCGGCCTCATCCAGGGGCAGCGGGGTGTCCCAGTGGTAGAGCGTGGCCATGGGGGAAATGCCGTTGGCGAGCAACAGGTCGATCAGCCGGGCGTAGAAGTCCAGTCCGGCGGGGTTCACGGGCCCGCTGCCGCCGGGCTGGATCCTGGACCATGACAACGAAAACCGGTACGAGTCGATCCCCAGGGCCTTCATCAGTGCCACGTCCTCTGGCATCCGGTGGTAGTGGTCGCAGGAGACTGCAGGGCTATGGTCCTCCACGATCGACCCCGGTTTCGCGGCGAAGACATCCCATCCGGAGGGACCGCGGCCGTCTTCATCGAGCGCCCCCTCAATCTGGAAGGCAGACGTAGCCACGCCCAGGGTGAAGCCGGGCGGAAGAAGGGAAGCCAGATCCTTGGCGGAAGCGTTCATCGACGGGACCTCTATGTAGTTTCAGGAGTTGGTTGACTGATCTTAGGCTTCCCCCGGGGGCGGGCGCCACGACGCGCCCGGTTTGACGGGCGCGGCGCCATTGGCCAGTGTTGACCCGTGCACGTTAAAACTGAACATGGCGTCAACCGCCGGCCGGCCTCGGCGCCGCCCAGCCCCCGCCGGCAGGCAGCGGCTCTCCTCTGCTTCCTCGCGGTTTCCCACGGGGTGTCCTTCCTGGCGTCGCTGGTCATCATCGAGAACGCTGGCGGTTGGTACGCCGCGGCGGACAAGGCTCCGTGGACTCCGCCCGGCTGGGCCTTCGGAGCGGTCTGGACGGTCCTATATACGGCCATGGCGGTGGCGGCGTGGCTGGTCTGGCGGCAGGGAGCGGGACTTCCCTCCGGGCGCAGCCGAGGCGCCATGACCGTCTACGGCATCCTGCTGCTCTTGAACCTCGCCTGGGCGCCCCTGTTCTTCGGCATTTACCCCATGGTCGGCTCGGCCGCCCTCTGGCTGGCCCTCCTGGTCATCACAGCCCATGCCGTGGCCGCCGGTGCCACAGTGGTCCGGTTCGGCCTCATCAGCCGGGCCGCGGGCCTGCTCATGCTGCCGTACGTCTCCTGGGTCGTGTTCTCACTTAGCCTGAACGCCTACGCCGCCGCCAGCAACTGAAGCCCCAACGCCGTCCCGTCACGGCCCGGGTTCCCAGCGCACGGGGAGCACGCGCACAAGGGGATCCCGACGTCGGATGATCCGCACCGGGATGTCGCGGCCGCCGAGGCCGTTCTGGTGATTCTGCCCGCCCTGGTGGTTCTGGCCGCTCTGGTGGCTCTGGCCGTCCTGGTGGTTCCGGCCGTTCTGGTGATTGAACGTGCTGCCTTGGACGTCGGCCCGCCAGCCGCCGGCGTCGTACTCCGCCCGGGTCCTGGCGTCCCGCAGCACGGCGAAAGCGTGCAGAATCGCGCCCGCGTCGGTGCCGTCGGGAAGCTCGGTCTCCAACTTGCGAATGTCCGGATGGTGCCTGTCGGGATGGTGCCGGCGCATCAGCGCCCGGAAGGCGCGGCCAATCTCCTGCCGACTCGCCTCCGGCGAGACGTGCAACAGCGCATAGTAGCCGCGGGGATCAGGGTTCCTGCCGGGCATGGTTCGGCCTCCGCTGGATGCAGCCGGAGCCGGCGCGGTGCTTCGAGCGCCGCGCCGGCTCCGGGGACTACTTATCGATCTCCTGCAGTTTGTCCTGCGAACGGGTGACTTCAATCTTCCGCGGCTTGGCCGCCTCCGCCACCGGGATGCGCAGCGTCAGGACGCCGTCGGCGTAGTCCGCCTTCACGTTCTCCGTGTCCAGGGTGTCACCGAGGATCAGCTGGCGGCTGAACACGCCACGGGGGCGCTCCGAGACCGTCAGTTCCACGTTGGGCTGCACCGGATCCCGCCGTTCCGCCCGGACCGTCAGGACATTGCGCTCGATGTCGAGCCCGATCGAGTCGACATTGACCCCCGGAAGATCGAACGCGACGACGAATACGCCGTCCTCCTGCCATGCGTCCATGGGCATGGCCGCTGGGCGCGCCACAGTCCCGAACACCTGCTGGGCGAGCCGGTCAAAGTCACGGAACGGGTCCGTCCGAATCAACATCATTTCCCACTCCTTCAGCGCGAGTTGATCTGCATTCCTTCCATAACCCACCACGATTTTTCTGTGGTGGTGGGTATAGATTTTTTATAGCACCAGTGAAACACTGATGCAAGGGAATTACCGGAACGGGAGGAAAACCATGGCGGACCGCGGCGCGGGTTCCGGCCTGTACGCCATCTCCGTGGTGGCGCAGCTGGTGGGCACGGGACAGCAGAATATCCGGCTCTACGAGCGCCGGGGGCTCCTCGCGCCGGACCGCACTGCCGGTGGCACCCGGCAGTACAGCGACGCAGACCTCGTGGTGCTGCGGCGGATTAGCCAGCTCCTGGCGGAGGGCCTCAACCTGGCCGGCGTGGCCAAGGTGATGGAACTGGAGGCAGCTAACGCCCGGCTGCGGGCCGAGCTCAAGCGGGCCCGCGCCCGCTGACGGCGCTCAGTCCTGGCCGGCGTCGGCGGTGGACAGCGTTCCAGTGATCTGTTCGCCCGGAATCCGGGCCGTCCGCCAGGTGTCCAGCGCAATGACCGCACCCAGGACCACGAGCGAGATCGAGAAGGCGCCCAGGGCGTCGGTCAGCCAGTGGTAGCCGAGGTAGAGGCGGCTGATGGCTGCGAAGAACATGCCGATCACCGCCACAATGAAGGCGACGACGGCGGTCTTGGGGTTCTTGCGGCGCGAAAAGACCAAGTACGTGGTGACCAGCAGGAAGTCGCACGCGCCCAGGACATGGCCGGACGGAAACGAGAACGTGGTATCGGCGCCGAAGAGCATGAGGTCCACCGGCGGCCGGTGGCGTTCCACGATGCGGCCGATGACCTGCGCCAGGATCACTCCGGTCAGCATGGCGCCGGCCAGGAGCATCGGGCGCCAGGCGTGCTTGGCAAGCAAACCCCAGGCCACAGTCACGATAAGGACGATGATCGGCAGGCCGATGGGGCCGAAGACGATCGCCAGAATGATCATGATCGTGGTGGCAGGTTCCCCCCGCAGGGTCAAGAGCCACACCCGCACGGGTTCGTCCGCCCCCGAGATGCCGCCGTGCTGGAGGACGCTGGCCAGGATTACCACAAACAGTGCGGCGCCCGTGATCATCAGGACGACGGCAATCCGGTAGAGATTCCGGCGCGCCGTCGCGGTCATGTACCGCTCCTCCACGACGAACTTTTCGTGGAAGGTCCGCCACCGGCCCTGCGGTTTGCCTGTTTGAGCCTCTGCCATGTCGCCCTGCCGCCTTTGCGCCGTGTTGTGGATAGTCCCAACTGACGATTATCCCCTCTTATGTGCGCAATGGGAGGCAAATGGCCAGCCGGGACCTTCTGCGCCGGGGGCTGGCGAGCCGCCGGCCTGCGTAACCTTTCGCCCAGACGGGGCAGGATCTTGCTGTGAGCTGCTTCACACTGTAGCCTCCAACACAACTTGTGATGCTTATTAAGCAACTCTTTCGGAAATCAATGATGAGCTGGATGGAGAACAACAATGGTCGAGGAACAGCCTGCCGGTGCCCGCACGGTGCGGAGCCGCGGAAAGGTCACCGAGGTGGAGACCTACGGCATTGAACGGATACCGGAGAAGGACCGCAATGCGAGCGCCTTTGACCTGTTCAGGGTTTCGTTCGGCGGGGCCAACACCTTTGCCACGGCCTTCCTGGGCGCATTTCCGATCCTGTTTGGCCTGTCCTTCTGGCAGGGGCTCGCCGCGACGGTGACGGGCCTGGTGGTCGGCGCCGTCCTGCTGGCACCCATGGCCGTCTTTGGTCCCACGAACGGGACCAACAACGCGGTGTCTTCCTCCGCCCACCTGGGCGTGCACGGCCGAGTGGTCGGATCATTCCTGTCCTTGCTGACTGCATTGGCATTTTTCTCCATCTCGGTCTGGAGTTCCGGCGATGCCCTGGTGGGCGGCCTGAACCGGCTGGTTGGCCTGCCGCAGGACATGGGCTCGTTCGCCGTCGCCTACGGCCTCTTTGGTGGACTCGTCCTGGTTGTCTGTGTCTACGGGTTCAAGTTCATGCTGCTGGTGAACAAGATTGCCGTCACGGCGGCCACCCTGCTGTTCGTTGTAGGCTTCATCGCCTTCGCGGGCGACTTCAACCTGAACTTTGCGGGCACCTTCGGGACCGGATTCGACGGCGTCGGCATGGCAGGATTCATTCCGGCCTTCATCGGCGCAGCCCTGATCGTCATGTCCAACCCCATCTCCTTCGGCGCGTTCCTGGGCGACTGGGCGCGATACATCCCCACCGCCACACCGAAGCGCCGGGTCATGGGTGCGGCGCTGCTGGCCCAGCTGGCAACGCTTATTCCGTTCGTCTTTGGCCTGGCCACGGCGTCCATCATCGCCACCAAGGCGCCGGAATTCATGGACCCGGCGGCGCCGAACTACGTTGGCGGCCTGCTTGCGGTTTCCCCGGCCTGGTATTTCGTGCCGCTTTGCGCCATAGCCCTGATCGGCGGCATGTCCACCGGGGCGTCCTCGCTGTACGGCACCGGTCTTGACTTCAGCAGCGTCTTTCCGAGATTCAACCGGGTCCAGGCCACCCTCTTCATCGGGGTCCTGGCGATCGCATTCATCTTCGCCGGCCGTTTCGCCTTCAACCTCGTTCAGAGCATCTCCACGTTCGCCACCCTGATCGTGACCTGCACCGCGCCGTGGATGGTGGTCATGATCATCGGCTTCATCACCCGCCGCGGCTGGTACGACGCCGATGCCCTCCAGGTGTTCAACCGGCGCCAGAGTGGCGGACGGTACTGGTTCAACCACGGCTGGAACCTGCGCGGCATGACCGCCTGGCTGGTCAGCGCCGCGGCAGGGCTGAGTTTGGTGAACATGCCCGGCCAGTTCCAAGGGCCCCTGGGCAACCTGGCGGGCGGCGTGGACATCAGCCTGCCGGCATCGCTGGCGCTTGCGGCTGTCCTCTACCTCGGGCTGCTGTGGATCTTCCCGGAGCCGCGCGGGGTGTTCCCCGCCGCCGGGCCGCGCTGGATCCCCTCCAAGGACACGGCGGTGCCGCCGGTTAGGGATGCAGCTGGCAATGCCGTACCGGCCGTAACACAGGAGGCTGCTGCGCCGGGCTTGCCCGGCGACCGGGATCCCGAGCTGGTGGGCCAGCCGTGACGTGGTTCGATCTCAGCGTTCCGCTCCGCACCGGAATGCCTGTCTACCCCGGAGACCCAGAAGTCCGGATCGCATCGGCGCTGACCGTGGAGGCCGACGGCGCCAATGTGCTCTCCCTCGCGCTGGGCTCCCATTCGGGCACCCACGCCGACGCACCCCTGCATGTGGGTGACGGCTGGGCGGCCCTGGACGAACTGCCGCTGTCCCGCTTCGGGGGGATCGCCGAAATTGTGGACGTCCGGGGGGTGGCCCGCGGCGGCGCCATCACCACCGCCCAGTTGGCAGGGATCGCCCCGGCCGGCTCCCCCGGGGATCCTGAAAATCCCGGGGATCCAGCGAAAATCCTGCTGCTGCACACCGGCTGCGCCGCGGCCTGGGGAACCGACGAGTACCTCAAGCACCCGTGGCTCGAGCCTGCTGCGGCGCAACTGATCGTGGACCGCGGCTACCGCGCCATAGGCCTGGATGCCCTCAGCGTGGATCCCAGCTTCGCCGGCGCCTGGGACGGCACCCCGGCGGGGGGCGGCTTCCCCGCCCACGCCATCCTTGCCGGAAACGGCTGCATCATCGTGGAAAACCTCACCGGGCTGGAGCAGGTCCAGAGGGCGAGGGACGCAGGAGCCGACGTCGAGGTCTTCCTCTTTCCGCTCAATATCCCCGGGGCCGACGGCGCCCCGATCCGGGCCGTGGCCAGGCCGCTGCCCGTTCCGGAGCTGCGGCCGACGGTACTGCAGCAAACAAAGCAGCAGCCGACAATACTGCAGTCGACGGCGCCCGGCGCGCTCAGCCGGGAAGAGGTGCAGGAGGCAGCGGACCGCTTGGTCGCCGCCTTCGCGGCCACGGACACCGAGGCCTACTTTGCAGCCTTCAGCCCCCAGGCGACATTCATCTTCCACCCGGAAGCCCAGAGCCTTGGTTCGCGGTCCGCCTACCGGACCCTTTGGGACAGCTGGCTCGCCAGCGGCTGGCGGGTGCTGGACTGCCGGAGCAGCGAGCAGGATATCCAGCTCCTAGGGGCTACCGCGGTGTTTTCGCACCGCGTGGCCACGACAGTCCAGATTGACCGGGAAGGTGGCCGCGATACAAGCGATGAGCGGGAGACCATCATCTTCTCCCGGGCCTTGGACGGCAGCATCGTCTGCGTCCACGAGCATCTCTCGGCCTGCCCGGTAGATGTCTAGGGCCCAAGGTCCCCGATCGAAAGGAACCGCAGGTCAACGGCACCCGGTCCGCCGGAACCGTAATTCCGGACCAAAAGTTGCTCCTGGAGGGATTTGACGCGTCAATAAATATGACGTTACTGTTCCTGAATCCATTGGGGCCGACTAGAAGTACTCCAAGAAAGACAGAGCGATGACCACTACTACCGAGTTCATTGAGATCCAAGTCGACAACCGGCACGTCCTCGACGAACGACTCAACGACGCCGTCCGCGGGCTGCAGCAGCTCGCCATGACCACGGGGACGCACGGCATTCTGCTCACGCGGCACAAGCCGGGCCACTACACTGCGGCCCTCTCCGACCAGGTCCCCTTCGGCATGACCCGCGAGCTCGTTCACTAGCCACCGGTAAACCGGACGCTGAGTGCCGGACTTCAAAAAGCCAGGTCCCGGGCGGCAGAGCATCGACTCGCCGCCCGGGACCTTTTTGGCGTTTCAGGGACAGTTACCGGTCATGGTCTGGTTACCAGTCATGGACGGTTCCGTCCACGAGGCGGTTGTAGGGCAGGTAGGCCTGCTGGTAGGGGAACGCGGCGGCGGCTTCTTCGTTGAATTCGACGCCGATGCCGGCCGCCTCGCCCGGGTGCAGGTAGCCGTCCACGAACGTCATGGACTGCTCGAAGACCTCGTTGGTCGCATCCGAGTGCTGCATGTATTCCTGGATCC
>NZ_JAQFIF010000011.1 GCF_029504395.1 Arthrobacter sp. ES3-54 | reverse complement strand
AAATCGAAGAACTCAGTGCGCGCATCGAGGGAAAACACTCTGGCCATCTAACGCTCCATCAATCAGAGCGTTGCTGCGACCATATGACTCTGCCCAGGTTTTAAGGGCCAAGAGTGATAGCGCAACGGGTTTTTATGGGTCCGGGGTGGTTTCCGAACGTTCGGGCGGGAAATAGAAGCTTCGGATTTTCTAACCGGTATTGCTCAGAAAACTTCGCTTTATCTTATGAAAATCCGGTCGCATACTGATTCATAAGAGGTCCACATCTTGAGAAAAGAGCGAGTTCCAGCCATGACCAACATCTCCACGGAGCCCGGCGCAACCACCGGAAACGCAGCAGACAGCGCCGCAGGCAACGAAGCCACGCACGCCGCCGTTTCGGAAGGCTCCACGGTCCTTGAGGCCGCAGCCCTCGCCGAGGACACCATCGCGCTGGTGCGCCACTGGCTCACCGAAGCCGCAAAGGTGCCCGTCGACGCCTCGGCCGAGCAGCTTGCTGGGGTCCTGAAGGACCCCAACGGCCTGGACTTCACGGTCGGGTTCGTCGACGGCGTGGTCCGTCCCGAAGACCTGCAGGTCGCCGCCCGCAACCTCGCCGCCCTGGCCCCCAAGGTCCCCGCCTTCCTGCCCTGGTACATGCGCAGCGCGGTCCGCCTCGGCGGTACCATGGCCCCGGTCCTGCCCCAGGTGGTCATCCCAGTTGCCCGCCGGGTGCTGCGGGAAATGGTCGGCCACCTCATTGTTGACGCCACCGACGCCAAGCTGGGCCCGGCCATCGCCAAGATCCGCAAGGACGGCATCAAGCTCAACGTCAACCTCCTCGGCGAGGCCGTGCTCGGCGAGCACGAGGCCTCCCGCCGGCTCGAGGGCACGCACACCCTGCTGTCCCGGCCCGACGTGGACTACGTCTCGATCAAGGTCTCCTCCACGGTGGCCCCGCACTCCGCGTGGGCCTTCGATGAGGCCGTGGAGCACGTCGTGGAGAAGCTCACCCCGCTCTTCGCCCGCGCCGCCTCCTTCTCCAAAGCCAAGTTCATCAACCTGGACATGGAGGAATACAAGGACCTGGACATGACCATCGCGGTCTTCACCCGGATCCTGGACAAGCCCGAGTTCAAGAACCTTGAGGCCGGCATCGTGCTCCAGGCCTACCTCCCGGATGCCCTGTCCGCCATGATCCGACTGCAGGACTGGGCCGCCGCCCGCCGCGCCGACGGCGGCGCCGCCATCAAGGTCCGCGTGGTCAAGGGTGCCAACCTGCCCATGGAGCAGGTCGAAGCTTCCCTGCACGACTGGCCGCTCGCCACTTGGGGCACCAAGCAGGACTCGGACACCAACTACAAGCGCGTCATCAACTACTCGCTGCACCCGGACCGGATCCGCAACATCCGGATCGGCGTGGCCGGCCACAACCTCTTCGACATCGCCTTCGCCTGGCTCCTGGCCAAGCAGCGCGGCGTGGAGTCCGGCATCGAATTCGAGATGCTGCTCGGCATGGCCCAGGGCCAGGCTGAAGCCGTCAAGAAGGACGTCGGCTCCCTCCTGCTCTACACCCCGGTGGTCCACCCTGCCGAGTTCGACGTCGCGATCGCCTACCTGATCCGCCGCCTCGAAGAGGGCGCCAGCCAGGACAACTTCATGTCCGCCGTCTTCGAACTCAGCGAGAACGAATCCCTCTTCGAGCGCGAAAAGCAGCGCTTCCTCGCCTCGCTCGCCAAGCTCGATGACGAGGTCCCGGCCCCGAACCGCCTGCAGAACCGCGCCCTCCCGGCCGCGCCGCTGCCGCACGACTCGTTCGAGAACACCCCGGACACCGATCCGTCGTTGCCCGCCAACCGCAACTGGGGCCGGGCCATCCTGGGCCGCGTGGCGACGTCGACACTGGGCAACGCCGCCGTCGAGGCCGCCACGATCAACGATGCCGCGACCCTGAACACGGTCATCGACACCGCCGTCGAGAAGGGCAAGGCCTGGGGTGCACTCTCCGGCGCCGAGCGCGCCGAAATCCTGCACCGCGCCGGCGACGTCCTCGAGGCCCGCCGCGCCGATCTCCTCGAGGTCATGGCCAGCGAGACCGGCAAGACGATCGACCAGGGCGATCCCGAGGTCAGCGAGGCAGTGGACTTCGCGCACTACTACGCAGAGTCCGCCCGCAAACTCGACGACGTCGACGGCGCCACGTTCGTCCCGGCCAAGCTCACCGTCGTGACGCCGCCGTGGAACTTCCCGGTCGCCATCCCGGCCGGCTCCACCCTGGCCGCCCTCGCCGCCGGCTCCGCCGTCGTGATCAAGCCCGCCAAGCAGGCCCGCCGCAGCGGCGCGGTCATGATCGAGGCCCTCTGGGAGGCCGGCGTTCCCCGCGACGTCCTCACCATGGTCCAGCTGGGCGAGCGGGAACTGGGCCAGCAGCTGATTTCCCACCCGGCCGTGGACCGCGTCATCCTGACCGGCGGCTACGAGACCGCCGAGCTCTTCCGCTCCTTCCGCAAGGACCTGCCCCTGCTGGCCGAGACCAGCGGCAAGAACGCCATCATCGTCACCCCGAGCGCGGATCTGGACCTCGCGGCCAAGGACGTCGCGTACTCCGCCTTCGGCCACGCCGGCCAGAAGTGCTCCGCCGCCTCGCTGGTGATCCTCGTCGGCTCCGTGGCGAAATCGAAGCGCTTCCACAACCAGCTGATCGACGCCGTCACCTCCTTGAAGGTCGGCTACCCCGAGGACCCGGCGAGCCAGATGGGCCCGATCATCGAGCCCGCCAAGGGCAAGCTCCTGAACGCCCTCACCACCCTCGGCGAGGGCGAGACCTGGGCCGTGGAGCCGCGGAAGCTCGACGATACGGGCAAGCTCTGGAGCCCGGGCGTACGCTCAGGCGTCCGCCGCGGATCCTACTTCCACCTCACCGAGTTCTTCGGCCCCGTCCTCGGCGTGATGACCGCGGAGACCCTCGAGGAGGCCATTGCGATCCAGAACCAGATCGAATACGGCCTCACCGCGGGCCTGCACTCGCTGAACACCGAAGAGCTGGGGACCTGGCTGGACACCATCCAGGCCGGCAACCTCTACATCAACCGCGGCATCACCGGCGCGATCGTCCAGCGCCAGCCGTTCGGTGGCTGGAAGAAATCCGCCGTCGGCGCCGGCACCAAGGCCGGCGGGCCGAACTACCTCGTCGGCCTCGGCGAATGGGTCAGCAAGCCCAGCACCGCCGCCGGCACGCCGGCCGCCGCTCCCGCCCACTCCGGCGTCCGCCGGATCGAGGATGCGGCCAAGGGCTTCCTGACAGCCGACGAACTCGCACCGCTGCAGCGCGCGCTCGCCTCCGACGCCCGCGCCTGGGCCGAAGAGTTCGGCACCGCGAAGGACGTCTCGGACCTGAGTGCGGAGCGCAACGTGTTCCGCTACCGTTCGCTGCCCGTCACCGTCCGCCTCTCGGAAGGCGAGCCCCTGGCCGGCCTGGTGCGGACCGTCGCCGCGGGAGTCCTGGCCGGGTCTGACCTGACGGTCTCCACCGCCGTCGAACTGCCCGCCCAACTGCGCGCAGTCCTGTCCGTGCTCGGCATCGCTACCACTGTTGAGAACGACGCCGAATGGCTCGCTTCCGCCGGCACACTCGCCGCGGCGGGCAAGCTCTCCGGCGCCCGGATCCGGCTGATCGGCGGGGACGCCAAGGCCCTGTCTGAGGCCACGGGCGGCCGTCCGGACCTGGCGGTGTACGTCCACCCTGTCACGGAAGCCGGACGCGTGGAGCTGCTGCCGTTCCTGCACGAGCAGGCCATCAGCATCACGGCGCACCGTTTCGGCACGCCCAACCACATCTCGGACGCCCTGATCTAGGCTGCTAAGCCCCTAGCTCAGGCGTGCTAAAACGCCATCGCCGCCGTGCAGGCACCCAAAGGTGCGGCACGGCGGCGACGGCGTTAAGCGGCGGGACTCTTAGCCGAAGTACCAGCCCGGCGGAACCCAGGAAGCGGGGACCGCGTGGGCGGAGAAGTCGTCGCAGCCCGAGCAGAAGTAGGTGACCTCGCCGAGCTTGCTGACCGAGCCGTCCCGCCGGTGCGTGGCAGGGACGAAGGTCTCTAGGTAAATGAACTCGTCCGTGCCGCAGCGTTCGCAGTACGGGCTTGCCACGTACTCGGACTCCGCGAGGGTGGCCGGGCGAATGCCCCGGTGGGCGGCGGTGGTTGCGTGCTGGGCGGCGCTGGAGTGCTGCATCGTTGCGCCCGGGTGGTGCACGGCCGCTGCAGGGTGCGCCGGCGCGGTTACCGGACGGGCGGCCTGGGGCGCGTGGGGGGTGGACAATCGGGGGTGGTTTATGGCTGGCATCATTGGCGGGCCTATCCCGAACGCTCCGGCGCCAGCCATACGGCATCAGCGACGGACAGCGTTCGTTATTTCGAATCGTTGTCACGGGCCACTGCTTGACCTCGAACGGTAGAGCTTGAGTAGTGTCAGGATAGATGAAGTACCTGCACCGTTCAATGGTCAAGTAAGTACTGCACGCGTCCGGGTAGACCGCCGCGTAAGTACCGCGGAGGGATCTGAGCAGGCCGCGGCCCGCCCGGGGGACATCAGGCTAGGCCCGCCCGGGTATCAGGGCCGGCGTCAGGCCGGGCGTTTCA
The DNA here is from genome assembly GCF_029504395.1 of Arthrobacter sp. ES3-54. Taxonomy (GTDB): domain Bacteria; phylum Actinomycetota; class Actinomycetes; order Actinomycetales; family Micrococcaceae; genus Arthrobacter. Next base: position 132,496 of record NZ_JAQFIF010000011.1, on the reverse strand, counting down.
GGGTCCGGCCCACGATTGCCTGCGTGAGGGCGTCGATCACCTCGGTATTGGCCAGCGGGTTGCGGATGAGCGTGAAATCGACATCGCCCACGGGTGGCAGATCGAAGCGGCGGGTGATGATTTTCAGATCCTCCGGCACCAGGGAGGACGGCATGACTGCCACCCCAATGCCGGCCCGGACGGCGGCCAGCACGCCGCTGATCTGCCGCGTGGTGCAGGTGATCCGCCAGGTGCGGCCCGTGGCCTCGAGCGCATCGATCGCCAGCTTCCGGCTCAGGCTGGGGGAGGGGTAGGCGATCAGCGGGACATGATCGGCCGGATCCAGCACGGTCTGCTCCAGCCCGACCCAGGCGAAGGCGTCCTGCTGGACCACGGTCCCGTCTTTGGCCCCCGCCACCCATTTCACGAAAACAAGGTCCAGCTGACCGGCGTTGAGGCGCTTGTAGAGCTGGTCGCTCTGGCCCACCGTCAGCTCGAGGTTGATCTGCGGATAGATCTGCCGGAACTCCCGGAGGATGCGGGGCAGTCCGGTGATGGCAAGATCGTCGGCCGTGCCGAAGCGCAGGCGCCCGCGCATGGCGGATCCGGAGAAATACCGGGCGGCGGAGTCGTGCGCGGCGAGGATGCTCCGGGCGAAGCCGGCCATGGCATCGCCGTTGTCGGTCAAACGCACATCCCGGGTGTCCCGGGCAATCAGCACCCGCTTGGCGGCGGACTCGAGCTTGCGGACGTGCTGGCTGACGGTGGGCTGGGCCAGGCCGAGGCGTTCCGCGGCCTTGGTGAAACTCAGGGTTTCGGCCACGGCCAAGAACGAGCGGAGCTGGGCGGGTTCGAACATGGGGTCTCCCGGATCAGGTGCCGCAAACCCTGCATTGCGTTTTGTAATGCGAGTTATGCGTTGAATAGGCTTCCATAATCTCTTGTGGCCAGCCTAGCGTTGAGTCCATCCCGCTCACCCGCTCTTTTGAGGACTTTTCCGTGGCACCCCCTCCGCCGCTAGAGGCGAACACAGCTTCCCTGCCGGACACCATCACCCAACCACTCGCCGTCGTCAACGAGCGCCTGCCCTGGCGCCACACCTTCATCTCGCTGAAGGTCCGCAACTTCCGCATCTTCGCGATCGGGCACTTCGTCGCCGTGATTGCGCTCTGGATGCAGCGGATCGCCCAGGACTGGCTGGTGCTCCAGCTCTCCGGCTCTGTCACCGCCGTCGGCGTCACAGTGGCCTTGCAGTTCCTGCCGTCCCTGTTCCTTGGCCCGTGGGCCGGCATGATGGCGGACCGCTTCCCGAAGCGGAAGATCCTCATGCTGTGCCAGTCGGTGGCCGCCGCACTCGCCGCGGCCCTTGCCGTCCTGGCGCTCAGCCAGCGGATCGAAGTGGGGCACGTCTACGCGATCGCGCTGGTGCTGGGCCTCGTGACCGTGCTGGACCAGCCGGCCCGTCAGGTGTTCGTCAACGAACTCGTGGGCCCCCGCTACCTGCGGAACGCGATCAGCGTGAACTCCACGATCTTCCAGCTTGGCGGCCTGATCGGACCGGCGATCGCCGGGATCCTGCTGACCGCCGTGGGCGCCGGCTGGGCCTTTGCCGGCAACGCGGTGGCCTGCTGCTTCACGATGGCCATGCTCCTGAGCCTGCGCAAGGACCAGCTGCATGTCAGCACGCCGGCCCCCAAGCGCCGGGGCATGATGCGGGAAGGGCTGGACTACGCGCTCAGCAAACCCACCATCTACTGGCCCTGGCTGATGGCCGGGTTCATCGCGGTATTCGCGATGAGCCTGCCCGTGCTGCTGGCGGCGTTCGCCGACCACGTGTACGACGCCGGTGCCGGCGGCTACGGGCTGCTCAACACCCTTGTGGCCCTCGGCGCGCTGGCCGGTGCCATCACCTCGGCCCGGCGGCGCGCGTTGCGGCTGCGCTCGGTGGTCCTGGGCGCCGGAATGTACGGGCTCATGCTGTGCCTGGCTTCCCTGGCGCCGTCGATGGAGTGGTTCGGCGCGGCCATGGTGCTGGCCGGTTTCTGGTGCCTGATGTTCCTGACCGCCGCCAACCAGCTGGTCCAGGTCAGCTCCAACCTGGCCATCCGCGGGCGGGTCATGAGCCTGTACATCATGGTGCTGATCGGCGGCCAGGCAATCGGCGGGCCGATGATGGGCTGGCTGGCCGAGCACACCAACCCGCACACCGCTGTCCTGGTATCCGGGAGCGTGCCGATGCTGGCCGCCGTGGCTGTCGGCGTTGTCCTCGCCCGGCGCGGGCAGCTCATGCTCAAGGTGGACCTGAAGGACCGGCGCCGGCTGCTGCGGATCGTCCGGAACCAGGGCGGGCGGCAGGCGGCGGCCACGCCCTAGCTTTCGCGCCGAAGCCGCCACACCCTAGCTTCCGCACCGAAAAAAGGGCAGCCGCTGCGTTGATCCACGCAGCGGCGGCCCTATTTCGTCCGGAAACCCGGGAGACGTGCGGAAGCCGCTGGCTGTGTTAGCGCGACAGAGGGCGGTGCGGGAACTCCCGCTCCCGCTGCTGGAACTGCAGCACATCCGGGTTGAGGACCACGCCGTCGCGGATTTCTATTGCGCGGCGGATGGTCTCGTTCTCGGCCCAGGCTCCGGGACCCGAGACCACGGTCTCGAGGAACGGCAGCAACGCCTCGCTGATTTCCCAGCTGGCGGAGTTCCAGAGATAGGACGGGCTGTGGTCCACGGCGTAGTAGTCGATGTGGTGGCCCACCTGGAACATCGGCTCGGCGAAGGTGGTGGTTTTCGCCCAGCTAAAGCCCATGCCCTCGTCGCAGGAAACGTCCACAATCAGGCTGCCGGGCCGGAAGGCGTCAAGGTCCTCGGTGCGCAGGTACGTCAGCGGCGCGTTGGGGTCCTGCAGCGTGCAGTTGACCACGATGTCGCTGCCGGCGAGGAACGGCGCCAGCGGCACGCGGCCGCGCTCGGTGATGACCTCGCTCAGGAACGGGGCCTCGTTGTCGTGGTCGAACTGTGCGATCCGGACCGAGTGGATGGGTGAGCCAACCGCGGCAACCCCACGGTTGGTCAGCACCTGCACGTCATGGACGCCGTGGGCATTCAGTGCCGTGACGGCGCCGCGGGCGGTGGCCCCGAAGCCGATCACGACGGCGCTCAGCCGGCGGCCGTAGTCTCCGGTGGAACCGGTCAGCGCCAGGGCATGCAGCACGGAGCAGTAGCCGGCGAGTTCGTTGTTCTTGTGGAAGACATGCAGGCCGAAGCCGCCGTCGCTGGCCCAGTGGTTCATGGCCTCGAAGGCGATGAGCGTGAGCTTCTTGTCGATCGCCAGCTGGGTGATGGCCCGGTCCTGGACGCAGTGCGGCCAGCCCCAGAGGACCTGCCCGTCCCGGAGTTCGGCCAGGTCCTCGGGCTGCGGCTTGGGCAAGAGGACGACGTCGGCGTCGGCCAGCAGCTGCTTTCGCGGCGCGATCCGCCCCACGAGCGGCGCGAGCTCGGCGTCGGAAAGGCCGAATCGCTCGCCGTAGCCTTCCTCAAGGATCAGCTGTTCCCGGATTTCCGGAGCGATGCGGTCCAGGTGCAGGGGGTGGATGGGGAGGCGTCGCTCGTCCGGTTTGCGTGTGCTGGCGAGGACGCCGAGGGTGAGGTGGTTCGAGGAACCGGTCACTTCTTTTTGGGGCTCGCCGTCTTCGCGGCGGTCACCTTGTCCAGGGAGCTGGCCGGCGCAGAAGCGGCCCTCTTGTCCGCGCGCTTTTCCTTGATGGATTTGCCGGCTTTTTTGGATGCTGCTTGACGGGGGGACTTGTCAGCCATGATTGCTCCTGTAGCGGAACCGAAGAGGTTCCTGACTTCTGACCATACAGGTAGCAACCTAATGGCAGGCCCGGGAGCGGCGCGGAAACGCGGGAGTGGATTGGAGCGGCTGACGGGAATCGAACCCGCGTATCAAGCTTGGGAAGCTAGCGCTCTACCATTGAGCTACAGCCGCAGTGGGGCCAGTCATTGCTGGACTTTGCCCCGGTGAAACAACGAGATTTACATTACCCCAGTCTGGCGGCGTCGTTGAACAGCCGCACGGGATTCCAAGAAGACTTCCCTACCTGGGCTGCGGCTGAGACTCTGAGCTTCGGCACAAACTCCAAGTTGTAAGGCAACATCAACCTCAAACTGCGCTCTGCAACGGTACCAGTCCCCGGTGTTCCTGACCTGCGTTGGTGTCCTTGGGGCTAACCACTGGGATGGCTGCGTCTTCAACGGCCTCTACAGCCAACGAGTAGGCAATCGAGGGTGACGCAATTTGCTTCCCTTCGCGCCACAGACCACCGGTTCGATCCCGCCGGAGCCCGCCCTTTGCTCGAAATGGCATGGTGTGCCCCTCAATTTGCGCCGAATATCGGCCGGATACCGCTGTCGAATGGGTAGTTCTATCTCGGATCCGGGTAGTCAATGCGAGTAGTCAGGCCGTGGCATCGACCATGACGAGTGGTTCCGAAATCCAAGAGGGGTAGAGCCCACTCGTGTGCGGTAGAAGGGCATCGAATTTACTAGGGGAGACCACAGCCAACCAAGTCGCTAGAAGGTCTCACTATGTACGACCACAAGTTGATGGTGGTCCATCCTTTGTTGCCAACGGGTGGGCTTAGCCGGCCTCGCGTGCCAGGAAAACAGCGCCCTGCGGCGATACGGATCGGGCAACATCAGGCACATGGCGCGGTTCGAGTGAGTCTTCTCCTGGGCGTAACCGGAGGCGAGCATGAGTGAGCTCAAACAACGCGCCCCGGCCCACCCGGGGTTTCGATCGCCGGATCGGGTCCGGGTCCCGTCATGGCCGCAGGATTTGCCGGGGCCCGTTGGCGGCGGCGGGGTAGCGCTGGCCCCGCCACCAATCGCATTTCCAGACTTCAGGTCCGCGAAACTCCGCCTGGCGAGCAGCTCGCGGCGCGAGGGAATTCGCTGGGCAAACCGTTACCGCCGGCTGCTGATAGCCGCAGACGCCCTGGTGATCGCCGCGGTGACTGCGGCCGCCCACATCACCCGATTCGGGTTGAGCGCCGCGAGTTCGGTGGGCGTGGGCGGACTCCACGTTGACTATCTCCAAATCTCCGTGGTCATCGCGGCCGCCTGGATGCTGTCGCTGGGACTGTACAAGAGCAGGGATACGCGGATTGTCGGAATCGGGATCGACGAATACAGGCGCGTTGTCAGTGCAAGCGCAATGCTACTGGGCCTCATCGCGTTGGTTTGCTTTGTTCTGAATATCGACATTGCCCGGGGATTCTTCGCACTCGCCCTTCCCGCCGGGCTGGCAGGGCTCCTGATGGCGCGCTGGGGCCTCCGTCAGTGGTTGTCCAGGCAGCGGGTTCACGGCCACTACCTCTCGCGCGTGATCGTACTGGGCCGGCCAAATGACGTGCGATACGTCGTCAGCCAAATAGGAAAGAAATCCGGAGCGGCGTACAAGGTCGTAGGCGTTGCGCTTGCTGGGTCCCACGGCCCTGGCGCCTTCACGCAGGGCAGCCAGATCTTTACGGTGGTTGGAGACGAGCGGAGCGTCGTGGAAGCAGTGGCTCACGTGGACGCCGATGCCGTCGTGGTGGCCGGACCCATGAAGGGCGGCAGCCGCTACATACAAAGGCTGGGGTGGAAGTTGGAACAGTCTTCCACCCAGCTGATCCTCACCACCGGACTGACCAATGTGGCCGGTCCCCGGATCCATTCCCGTCCCGTTGAGGGACTTCCCCTCATGCACGTGGAGCTGCCCCAGTACTCCGGCGCCAAGCACGCCTTGAAGCGGTTCTTCGACATCACGCTGGCCGCAGCCGCTTTGGTGGCGCTCATACCGGTGTTTCTTGTCCTCGGCGTACTCATCAAACGGGACAGCCCGGGTCCGGTGATCTTCAAGCAGGAGCGGGTGGGCCGCGGCGGGGAGAAGTTCAACATGCTGAAATTCCGGTCGATGGTCGAAACCGCAGAGGACGACCTCGCCGGGCTTTTAGAACAGAACGAGGGCGCGGGAGTGCTCTTCAAGATGCAGAACGATCCCAGGGTCACCCAGGTCGGCCGGTGGATGCGGAAGCACTCCCTGGACGAGTTGCCGCAGTTCTGGAACGTCCTGAAGGGCGACATGAGCTTGGTCGGTCCACGGCCCCCTCTGCAGCGCGAGGTCGATAAATACCAGCACAAGGTTCTCAGGCGGCTGTACATCAAGCCCGGCCTGACCGGCATGTGGCAGATCAACGGCAGGTCGGAGCTGAACTGGCAGGACAGCGTCCGCCTGGATTTGTACTACGTCGAAAACTGGTCACTGGCCGGCGACCTGATCATCCTGTGGCGCACAGCCAAGATGCTCATCAAACCGGTCGGGGCTTACTGACAAACCCAAGGTTTCTGATCTACAAAACTAGGAAGGTAAAGCTATGACCACACTTGTTTCGGGGGCTGGTGGATTCATCGGCGGCCATTTGGTGGCGCAACTCCTCAAAGACGGACAATCTGTCCGGGCAGTAGACCGCAAGCCGTTTGCAGAGTGGTACCAAGTGCACTCGGCGGCGGAGAACGTGCAAGGCGACTGCTCGCTGCTGGAGACGGCCCGTGAGGTCAACCGTGGGGTGCAGTACGTGTACAACCTAGCCGCTGACATGGGCGGCATGGGTTTTATTGAGAACAACAAGGCCGCCTGCATGCTGACAGTGCTTACTAGCACGCACATGCTAATGGCGGCGCAGGAAGCTGGTGTTGAGCGGTTCTTCTACAGCAGCTCGGCCTGCGTCTACGCTGCGGGACATCAGACCTCCGCCAACGTCATCGCATTGCGCGAGGAAGATGCCTACCCTGCGCAGCCGGAAGACGGTTACGGGTGGGAGAAGCTGTTTACCGAACGCATGGCCCGGCACTACCGTGAGGACTTCGGCTTGGAGACGAGGATCGCACGCTATCACAACGTCTACGGCCCGCACGGCACTTGGGACGGCGGGCGCGAGAAGGCACCGGCAGCCCTCGCGCGCAAGTTCGCGCGGGCGACACTGACGGGAGACACCAACCTGGAGATCTGGGGCGACGGGGAGCAGACTCGCAGCTTCATGTACATCGACGACTGCGTCCGGGGCACCAAAGATATCCTGCACGGCGATTTGACCGAGCCGGTGAACCTGGGCTCGTCCGAATTGGTCTCGATCAACCAGATGGTGGATCTCCTAGAGCAGATCTCCGGCACCGTGGTGACCAGGCATTACAAGCTGGACGCCCCGCAGGGAGTGCGTGGACGGAACAGCGACAACACCCTCTACCGCGCCACCTACGGCTGGGAGCCGTCCATCACGCTCCGGGAGGGACTTGAAAAGACCTACGGGTGGATTTTCGACCAGATCAAGGCGCAGGGGTGAACCTCGGTGCGCATCCACATTCACGACTTTGCCGGGCACCCTTTCCAGGCAGAGTTGTCCCGGGAACTCGCGGCCCGGGGACACGACGTCGAGCACGCCTACGCGACCCAGTATGCGAGTGGCAAGGGAAAGCTGGAGCGTCTGGATGGTGACCCTGGCGCTTTGACCTTTCGCGGAATCACCGCGGCCAGGACCTTCGAAAAGTACTCACCGTTGGGACGGGTGCGGTTCGAGAAGTCATTTGCCAAAGCGTGGGTCGGCCACCTTGAACAGACACGCCCCGACTGCGTCGTGGCGTGCAACGTTCCGTTGTTCGTGTTGAACAAATTCAGTTCGACGATGGCGAAGTCGGGGCAGCCGTGGGTGTTGTGGCACCAAGACCTCTTTAGCAGCGCCATTGGAGAAGAGATCAGCAAGCGGCTGCCCGCGGCCGTCGGTCCGTCAGCGCAGCGATGGGTCACGAGGATGGAGAAGAACCTGGTCCGCAGCGCCAGCCAGGTCGTCGCGATCGGTGAGGAATTCCGCCGGGCATACCGGCGCTGGGGCATCGATGTGCGCCACGTTTCTGTCATCCCGAACTGGGCGCCGATCGGCGAGATTGTCCCCCGGCCAAGGGAAAATGCGTGGGCACTCGCCCACCTCCCGCAGGACCGGGGGATACGTCTGCTTTATGCCGGAACGCTGGGCCGGAAGCACAACCCGGTGCTGTTGATTGACCTGCTGCGCGCCACTCTCGACAAGGGCATCGAGGCACGTCTCGTGGTCGCCTCGGAGGGGGAGGGGATTGAGACCGTGCGGGAGGTCGCGGAGCGGCAACCAGAACTGCCAATCACGCTGCTGCCGTTCCAGCCTGCCGCTGAACTGCCTGACATGCTCGGCTCTGCAGATGTGCTGCTTACTCTGCTTGAACCGGGGGCGTCAAGGTTTTCGATACCCAGCAAGGTGCTCTCGTCCCTGGCTGCCGGCCGACCCGTCCTGGGACTCATGCCACGGGACAATCCTGCAGCGCTGGACATCCAAGCGGCCGGAGGGTATGTCGGCCAACCGGACGCACAGGGTGTGATGGGCGCCGCCGAATGGCTGCACAAGATGGCACAGTCCCCCGCGTCGTTGGTATTGGCGGGAGGGCGCAGCCGTCAGCTCGCCGAGGAGCGGTTTGGGATCGGTCCGATCGCTACCCGATTCGAAGAAGTGCTGGCCAAGGCAGTTGCAGGCGGGATTCCAGCACCACAAGAGGCCGCGCAGACGGCAGAGGCGGTGTCTTGATGCAGGCTCCATCTCCTGACTCCGGAACAGAGCGGCAAACACCGGTCATTGATCTGGCCAAGGCGCCCGGCGCCGGTGAAGCGTGGGACAAACCGCGGACGACTGTCTATTTATGGGGGGTATGCGAACTGCTGTTCGTGAGCAACCCCTGGCAGATAAGTTCACGGCTCAGGGTCGCCGCGCTGCGGGCCTTCGGCGCCGAGATCGGTCCGGGAGTCACATTCCGGCCCCGGACCCGCGTCAAATTTCCGTGGAAGCTGCACATCGGGGCCGGCTGCTGGATTGGTGAAGGAGTTTGGTTCCACAACCAGGACGATGTCTACGTTGGCGCCAACGTCGTGGTTTCGCAGGAATGCTTCATCACCACGGGAAGCCACCGGGCCCGCAGCGACATGGGTCTGATCACCAGCCCGGTCCATATAGACGACGGTGCCTGGGTGACGACGCGGTGCATGGTGCTCGGCGGAGCTCACATCGGCCGGTCAGCTATGGTGGAGCCGCTCACCGTAGTCCGCGGGGAAATTCCGCCGAACGCTGTCTTTGGCCGGGCGCCTGGCCCCGCAGTGATCCGGGAGCGGTTCCCGGACAACGATGTCCCGTGATGGCACAATGCAACCTAGGGGGTAGCCATGGTGGCCAAGGTCTTAGAAATCAACCCATACATCTTTCCTGCGAGGTACTGATGGCCGGCGTCGGTCGGGTGGACGCCGTCGGTTCCTATGAGCTTGGCATCGGCGCCGAAAAACCAGCGGTCGCTCAACGGGTTGACGAACTGAATGCCGGCGGCGGACGCTGCGCCGGCGATCGCCTTGCTGTCACTGCTGATGAAGTCGGGCACCTTTTCGTCGACCCAGGCCGGCCCGACCACGATCAGCTTCGCCCGGGGAGCCCGCTCGTGGATCTTTGTGTAGAGGTCCGTGGCAGCCGCCGCCATTGTGGCAGGGTTCTGCTTACCGTCATTTCTGCTCCCGAAGACGAGCACCAGGTCTGCCGTCGAGCGCAAACTAGCGGTGGCGGCTTCGGCGAACGTGACTTTCTCAGTGCCCCTGACGATGTATCCGGCGCCCGGATGGCCGATCACGTTCATATCGATCGGATGAGACTCCTCGTAGAAGCGCGTGCCGACAATCTTTGTCCAATTGGCTGCCCCGTAGCCGCCCTGGTCGGAGCCGACAACGTAGGAGTCGCCGATGATGTCAACGTTGGGAACCGCTGCCCGGCTCGGTTGCGGCGTGCTGGCAGCAAGGCCCGGAGACGGTCCGATCCCGTTGTCACGCGTGGTCAACGCCAGGACGGCAATGAGGACCGCCACCACGGCAAGCAAGCCAAACCCCAGTTCCTTCGCATGACGGAACGGGAAGGATGATCTGGTCCGGTTTGTGCGCTTCAGAAAATCCATTCGCAAAGACTATCGGCAATCCACTCCTGAGGGGGAAGTGAATGCAGAAAATACCAGCCTCGATTCTGATTCAGACGAAGAATGAAGAGGCGAGCATCGAGAAGTGCGTAGCGGCGTTGAGAGACTTTGACGAAATCATCGTGGTCGATTCAAACAGCACCGATCGGACCGCGGAACTCGCCGCCGCAAGCGGCGCGACCGTCATCAACTTCACCTGGAACGGGGAATATCCGCAGAAGAAGCAGTGGCAGCTCGAGCATGCGCCGACCCGTAACCCGTGGATACTGTTCCTTGACGCAGACGAATATCCGAGCCGGGAGCTGGTTGAGGAAATCGCCGCGATCGTCTCAGATCCGCTGGAACGCCGGGTGGCCTTCGATATTCCCATCTCGTATCACTTCGCTGGCAAGGTCCTCAAACACGGGCACCGGGTGGTCAAACGTTCGCTGTTGAAGCGGGGCTATAACCACTATGAGGACACTGGTTTGTTGAAGCTCCCGGTGATGACCGAGCTGGAGGTGCACTACCAGCCGGAGGCGAGGGGCGATGTGGGCCGCACAGAGGGGCTCCTGGCACACCACGATCTTGATCCGGTCCGCACCTGGTTCGACAGGCACAACAGATACTCGGACTGGGAAGCCTATATCCACGCTGACCCGGCCATGCGGCGCACGGTGCGCTCGTCGAAAAGTCTGCAAGGGCAGCGTTTTGATGTCGTGCCGTTCAAGCCACTCGCCTTCTGGGTCTATAGCTACGTCGTCCGGCGCGGCTTCCTGGACGGACGAGCCGGCCTGGACTACGCCGTCGCCCTGGCCACTTACTACTGGCAGATAGGCCTGAAGACTCGCGAACTCAAGCGAAACGGCTGGCGGCTGGCAGACCATGCCTGAGAAACACGCATCGGCCCGGGCGCCCCTGAGAGTCCTGCAGATCGGCGGCCTCGCCGGCCCGGGTGCCGTCGCGGGCGGCGTTTGGGCGGTCGCGCGCATGCAGAGTGCCGCGTTGGTGCGCCGCGGCGCCGCTGTTGAACTGGTTGGGGGCTGGCTCGGGGCTCTGCCGGCCACGCGGCCGGAACCACACGAAAGAATTTTTCCTGTCCGCCGCCCCTTTCGGGGCGCCCGCCTCAGGGGCCTGATAGGGGTCGGTCTTGTCAAGCATGTCTGGGACCGCAGCCGCCGGGTAGACGTCGTCCAGCTTCACCTCTGCCGCGACTTCATCACGACCTCCAGCGCCCTCATGCTTCGCAGTGCTGCGATTCCGGTCATCGCGCAGGCCCACGGCATGCTCGCAGCTCCGAGCTCCCGCGGGCTGCGTATGTTCGATTCACTGATCTTCCGGCGGGCCATGCAGACGCCGAAATTGTGGCTGACTTTGACGGAAGCCGAGGAAAAAAACCTTGAGTCTCTCGGCGTGCCAAGGACGATGATGCGCCGGGTCGTGAACGCTACTGCCGACCCCGGCACGGCGTGGGAAGACCCGCAGACCAGCACTTTCCTTTTTGTTTCGCGGCTTGCGCCACGGAAGCAGCCCACAGTGTTCGTTGAGGCGGCAATTGCCTTCTTGCGGGAGGGAAAAGAGGCCCGTTTCGTGGTTGCGGGTCCGGACCAGGGCGAACTGGCGGCCGTGCGCTCCCTGATCGATGCTTCAGGTTTCCAGGATCGGTTCGATCTTCCGGGGGAGCTGACGGAACCGGAAGTCCTAGGCGCGTTGTCGCGGGCGACAGCCGTCGTTTTGCCGGCCCGCCACGAGCCTTATCCCATGGTGATTATCCAGGCGGCGGCTGTGGGGACGCCCATCATCCTGACATCGGAATGCGGACTCGCCTCGCCCTTGCGGAAGGCCGCCGCGGCGATTATCGCCGAGCCCACGCCTGAAGCGTTCCACGCTGCCATGGCCGCAGTGGCGGCCGACCAGGATCTGCGGTACCGGCTGAGTGCGCGAGCCCGGGAGCTGCACCTTGGTCTATGGTCTGCTGAGTCCCTGGCTGAGAGTCTCCTGGGATTGTATGAGGAGGCGATTAATGCTGTCCGGGACTGACTTCCGAAGCTCGGTCCGTATCCCCGGCGAGGCAAAGTCCGGAATCGGGCCGGGACTGTCGATCCTGGCTTTTCTGTGTTTTGCAGTCGCAATACCCCTTATTCTGCGCTCGACGTCGGAAGCCTCCTACAGCGATACCGACTTCCTCATCCGATATTCGGCGCTGCTCTATTCTGCCTTCCGCATGAGCCTCATTTTGTGGAAGGACCAAGTACGACCTGTAGCCGGTGTCTTCTGGATGTTCGTCTATATCTGTCTGGGCGTGGTGCCGCTGGCTCAATTGTCCACAGGCGCGTCGACGATTCTGGCAGTCCAGGTCGACGACGCAACTTTGTACACGACGACCGCTGTCACCCTTCTCGGCTGCATCAGCTTCGATCTGGCGTACCACCTGAGACTCTTCCGGGACTGGGGGGGCCCGCCGCAAGTGCGCACGTTGCGGAGTATGGACACCCTGCGGATCTTTGCGACGGTCGCGATCCTGGGCGGGTTGATTTACGTGGCGCAGGTTGGCGGAATCGGCGTGTTCTTTGCCAGCCGGCAGGAGGCGAGCCAAGCCCTCGACCAGGTGAGTCCGGACAGCGGCCAGGCTGCCCGGGCGATCATCTCTGCCTTCGGTTCCGTAACTTGCCTGGTGTCACTCATTTTCTACATCCACGTAATCCGGACGCTCCGAAGTTCCCTCAACCTTCTGGACGCTGGGTTGGTGCTCGGGTTGGTGGTGCTCAACGTCGTCGTCAACAACCCGATCTCCAACTCCCGCTACTGGACGCTGGCGGTGCTTTTCGGCTTGATCATGCCGCTCATCGGGTCACGTAAATCCCTCTTCAACTTCGCGATCGTCGGCGGGGTTGTGGCGGCGATCTTCCTTTTTCCATTAAGCGACATCACCCGCCGAACAGCGGGGACCGGCGTCATGCTCCAAACGGACTCCGTGTGGCGGATGATTTCGACCAAGGACTACGACCAGTTCAGTATGCTCGCGAATACCCTCGGGTTCACCCGGGATGAGGGGCTCACCTGGGGTTACCAGTTCCTTGGCGCCCTGTTGTTTTGGGTGCCGCGCGTCATCTGGCCGACCAAGCCGCTCGATAGCGGAGTCGAAGTCGGTCAATGGATGAGCAGTGCCAACGTCAACCTGTCGTCGCCGTTATGGGCCGAAGCCTGGATAAATTTCGGAGCCGTCGGTGTGGTGGTCACCTTTGCCCTGCTGGGGCTGCTGAGCAGAAGGCTCGACGCCGGTTTCCGGCCAGTTGCTTTGTCCGCCGGTTCGGTGGGCTATCTCGGCGTCTCCATCTTCTGCGGGTACATGTTCATCCTCCTGCGTGGCTCCCTCTTGCAGTCGATGGGCAGGCTGCTTGTCCTCGCCCTGGCCATCGCAGTATTGAGCGTTGCCGTCAAACGAAAGCCTGGTGAAAGCAAATGACGACGGACAAGCTTGAGCGTTCGGGCACGGAAAAAGCCAGGTTTGCGCAATCCTTCAAGGAGCTCAGCTTGGCGCAGAAGGGCAAGAAAGGGGTCCCCCTGTACTGCCTGTACGTCAACCGGCCCGCTGGCCGGATAGTCGCGGCCGCGCTGCGGAACACGCGATTCGGGCCGAACCATGTCACTTTTGCGGGCGCGTTGCTGACCTACGGGGCATTGCTGTGGCTTGCCTTCGGCGCAGGAACGGGAACAGGTTCCGCTCTCGTGGGATTAGTTCTGGCCGCCGGGTTCATCCTCGACTCCGCAGACGGGCAGCTGGCGAGGCTCCAGGGGCGCAGCTCAAAATTGGGTGAGTGGCTCGACCATGTGCTCGACAGCGGTAGGATCGTCGTTCTGCACGGAGCCGTCTTCTGCTTCCTCCTGCGCACAACTTCCATTCCGGCCCTGGCGCTGGCCGTGCTGTGCGGAGTGTTCCTTTTCGCCAACTCCACGATTTTCTTCGCTGGCGCCCTCTTTGATCAACTGAACCGTCAGTCGGGCCCCAGCCGAGGGGGTCCCGGCCAGGACGCCGCGAGCTCGTTAAAGCGATCAGTTCTCACGTTGCCTGTTGACTACGGCATAACGTGCCTCGTCCTGATGACAGTGCCGTGGAGCGGCATATTCCTGCCCTGCTACCTGGCGTTGGCGGTTTTTCATTGCATCTTCTGCGCCGCTTACGTGGCGAAGTTCTCCCGTACCTTGGCAAGGATGGACTGAATGGCCCGTCTGAGCAGGTACGTTGCCTTTGGCGACCAAGCCGTATCGAGCATCTCGAACTTCGTAGCGGTGGCAATTACGGCAAATGTTGCCACCGCCGGCGAGTTCGGTCAGTTTTCCTTGGCCTATGCCGGGTTGCTCCTTTTCCTCGGCGCCCAGCGTGCGCTCATCGGAGAGACATTACTGGTCAAGTACTCCGCCGCGGCCGCCTTGGAAGCCTCGGTGAGAAGGGGCGCTTTGGGTGCCACCGTACTGGTGGCGGCCGCCGCCCTCCCGATACTGCTTGCAGGCGCCATCCTGGCAGACCAATCATCCCGCCTCATTTGGCTCATCATCGCAGCGAGCTTGCCCTTCGTGCTTCTTCAAGACACGCTTCGGTACCTGTTTATCTGCGAGGGCCGCCCATGGCAGGCGTTATTGATAGACGCTGTTTGGGCCGTATTGTCGATCGCGTCCATGGCGGCTGTCGCCTTGACCTCCGGAGCCGTGTGGGTCGTCGTGCTCTGCTGGGGCTGCGGTGCCGCTGCAGCTCTGGCCTTGGGGCTCATGCTGGACCGTGTGCTGCCTTCGCTGCGCGGCGGCTGGCGCTGGCTAAGCGTCAACCGCAACCCCGGGCTCCGTTATCTCGGCGAGTTCTCAGCGCTAAATGCCTCTAACTTCGTCGTCCTGTATCTCTTGGCGCTCCCTCTGGGCGCTGCTGGCGTTGGTGCGCTGCGGGCAGCGCAATTGCTCTTCTCGCCCCTCAACACCGCCTTTTCCGCCATCAAGATGGCGGTCATTCCCGAACTCGTGCGTGCCAGGGGCGGTCCGGTTTTTCGAAAGCGGCTGATCGAAACGTTTGTTGTCGTAGCAGCCATGGCCGGCCTGTGGGGTGCGGTCGTCATGCTGCTGCCGACCTCGATGGGCGCACTCGTGCTCGGCGCAACCTGGGAGTCTGCGTCCGGACTCCGGCTCCCGTACCTGGTGCAATACGTGGCAATGGTTCCCTACACCGTCCTACTGGCCTACTACAGGTCGGCGCAGGCAAACAAGTTGTCGACCCTCATGCGCGCCACTCTGGCCATGTTGACGCTTGTGCTGCCGCTGGCCATGGCGTCTGCGGGCGGCACCGTTGCTTCTGCCTGGGCATTTGCGCTGGCGGTCGCGGTGGCAGCTGTCGTTGGGGGGATTGCCACTGTTGTGTCGAGGTCCCGGTCCCGGTCGTGGTCCCGGGCACAATCGGCATCGCACGGACCGGATCCGGCGGAAGTCGAACTTCGGCCGGCTGCTGATGCCAGGTGAGCGCTGGGAGTGGCACGAAGGCGCGTCCGGCTCCGCGTCACCCTGACTAGATGACCGAGACACCCCTGAACTGGACCGGAACCGGGGCAGGGTAGTCCTTGCAGAGGCTGATGTATCCCCCGCGATATTCCCGGTCCATTGTCTCTCCGGCCCAGCCAGCGCCGTCGAGCCTGGAGAACCGGATGGAGGGCGGCGTCACGTCGATTTTGAAGCGCATCCATTCCCCGGGCTTTACCGGTGACGTCGTGATCGTCTGCAACCGTGTTCCGGCGGGATTTCCGGGGTCGCGCCGGTACAAGACCAGCTCTCCCGTTGGCCGAATGATCAGGTGATACCCCCCGACGGTGCTTGGCACCAGCACCCGGTAGGGGGTGTCATCCCTTTGCCCGAATGCGATTCCGGCGTGCAGAAGTTCCGACGGGAGCTCCTTCGGCCAACACATTTCGAAGGTCAGGCTGTAGATTTCCTTCGTGACGGGACCCATCGAGCCCAGCCGGTAGCTGAAGTTCTGGTTCCTATCCAACACCACCGATGCAGATGCCGCGTCGATCACGGGCTGGGCGTTCCAGCCTTGGTCGGTAATCCAAGGAAGATCACCGGCGGCCCGTATGCCGGTAGAGAATCTGTCGCGTGATTCCGTAGTCGAAGTCGTCAGATAGGGGACATTGGAGCACATCAGGCCTTGAACGCCGAGGCGGCTCACACGGTCGGCGTCGGATCGGGTGTGGATTTCCCAGCAAATTACAGGCTTGCCGTGGGCGACGACCTTCCTGACTGTCGCGTCATCGGCTGTGTAGTAGACACCGAGATAATCGAACCTGGCGGCTAGTTCGTCTAAACGCGGGATGGCATCTGGCATGAAGTAGCCCCATGTCTTGTAGCCGCGTTTGGAAGCTGCCGCAGCTTGGAGTGCGGGGGCCGGTTGTTTCCAGATGAAGTGTGCGGTGGAATCGGGGTAGGTGTCCATCAAGTCAAGAAGCGCTTTTGTGTTGGTGCCCTGTTTGTCCTCGATGAAAATTACATGCGAGGCAGCGAATCGGTCGAGGACATCCCGTAACCTCGGAATGGGCTCAAGTGCCGTCGCCGGGCCGAGCCAAGCGCGGGCATCGACTCTGAGGTCGCTTAGCTCGGCATAGGTCAGTTCTGCGACCTTGCTGTCCTTCCCGGTTACCCTAAGCGCACTTTGATCATGATGGCAGACCAGCACGCCGTCACTAGTCGAGTTCACAGATATCTCAAGCGCCGAAACGCCGTGCTGCACCGACTGTGAATACGCCTGCATTGTATGTTCCGGCCAGTTATCTCCTGAGCCGCGATGAGCCACGAAGAAGCGATCCTGTTCGAATAGTGTGGCAATAGTGTGAGTAGGGGGGGCTTCAACAATTGGTTGATCGGGCGTGCATCCGGCCAGAAAGAATCCCGCCGCTCCAAGGATTAGTGCATGGCGCCGGGAAAGCATCCCGTAATTGCCCAAAACATTTTCTGCATCGGATGCTGGTTGCCGCGACTGTCGATTTGCTTGCATTTCACGCCTTCAATGACTCGTTGTCCTCAAGACCGCTTTCCAAGAGGTTGAGGGCGCGCCGCAATAAGGTGCTGGAAGTGTGAACCGTATAGGGAAAATACACTACATCCACGCCCAGTGCCTGCATGCCGGCTTCCAGGCGGACTCCTTTTTCTGTTCCGCGCCAATCATCGCCCTTGAAAATTACGTTAAAACCGACGGCGCGCCAGGCTTCCACTTTGTCCGGGTAGTTGTCTACCACCACCTCGTCGACAAGCCGGATGTTCCGGACGATCTCAAGGCGTTCATGCAGAGGCACGACAGGCTCTCTGTTCTTCATCAGCAGTGTTGACTCAGTGGACGCCACTCCGGCAATCAGATAGTCGCAGTGCTGCCGTGCGTGTTTGAGCAGATTGAGGTGCCCGACGTGGAAAAGGTCGTAGACACCTGATGCGTAGCCAATGCGAACAGTCATGACGAGCTCGATTCTTCACTGATGCCGAGTAGGTTACAGGCACCGGCCGGCCGTCGAGGCGCAGGGCTGGTCCCCCCAATTCCATGCTGAGGGAGTTATTGCCTGACGGAAAGCACTTTGGGGAGAAACGCGTGGGCGATCGGCTAAAGCAGGTAGCGGGTCTAGTAAGACAGGTAGAAGGAGTGGAAAAGCTAGTAGGAGCAACAGTTCCGGCTCTTGGTCTTTGCTGATTTGATCTTTGTAGTTTCAGCTCTGAAGCTCACGATTACGTACGGGGGAACTCCATGCGTCAAAAAATTCCAGCTGTACTGGCGGGTATAGCTCTTGCGGTGGCACCGCTAATTGCCACCGGAAGCTCCGCGCTCGCCCTTTCTCCGGGAGTCGCGTTTTCCGCGAACGATCTCCCCACCTGGCAGACAAACGGCGTTGCCTGGACCATGGCCCAGGCAAACGGTGTTGTCTACGCCGGCGGCACCTTTACCCAGATCAGGCCTCCCGGCACTGCCGCTGGAAGCACTCAGTCAAGAAATGCAGTGAACTTTGCGGCTTTCGACGCCTACACGGGCAACCCGACTTCCTGCGCCTTGTCCGTAACGGGCGGCACGGGAACAACTGTTCGTGCCTTGGCCGTAACACCGGACGGCAGCCGGCTCTACGTGGGCGGCCTGTTCGGGGCCATCAACGGCGTCAACACCACGCGCATCGCCGCCGTCCGGCTTCCGGAGTGCACGGTGGACACGACGTTCCGGCCGGCAGTCGTCTCGGCAACGGTGCGAACAATCGCTGCAACCAATTCAGCGGTCTATTTCGGTGGAGACTTTCAATCCGTGGGATCCGAGGCCCGCACCCGCTATGCGGCGATGGACCGAAACGGCGCACTTCTTCCCTGGGCACCCGCGGTGGATGCTTCAGCCCGTGCGCTGGACATTCCCGCCGGCAGGAACGTCGCCATCCTCGGCGGCGATTTCGCAAACGTCAACGGCGTTGCATCCCAGTCGCTTGCGGTGGTCGATGCGACTACCGGTGCGAACGTAAGAGCCTACGGCAGCTCCTTCATTTCCCGCACTTCGTTTACAAAGTCAATTGTTGACGACGGCCAGAGCTTCTACATCGGCAACGAGGGCACGGGCGGCGGCGTCTTCGACGGCAGGGCCCGATTTAGCCTCGACACGTTCGATCAGGTCTGGAGGGACACCTGCCTCGGGGCCACCCAGGCGGTGGATGTCTATGGCGGTGTTTTGTATGCCGCAAGCCACGAACACGATTGCTCGACCATGAACGAACTGGCAGACGGCGTTCGGCAGCACTTGACCGCGCAGAGCGTCGACACCCCTGCACCCCAGCTGGGGTGGAGCCCTGACACCAACGACGGCATCGGCGAGGGCATCGGCCCCCGGGCCATAGTCCACACGAACAAGGGCTCGGGCGACATGCTGTGGGTGGCTGGCGAGTTCACCACGACCAACGGCAGGGCCCAGCAGGGACTGACCAGGTTCGGCCCCGGTCCGGGAACCGTGGCCCCTTCGGCGCCCAGCAACGTCAGCACGGAAAGCATCAAAACCGGTGAAAACCAGATCCGGTGGCGTGCCAGCCTCGATGCCGACGACTCGGCTCTGACCTACAGCGTCTACCGGAATGGCTCGGCGACTCCTCTGGGAACCGTGAACGCCAGCTCGCTGTGGTGGTCGACCGGCCAGGTGTCCTTCACGGACAAGACAGCCGTACCCGGGACGCAGTACAGCTACCGCGTCCGGGCGACTGACGGCACCAATACCGGCCCGCTCTCGGCGTCGGTTGCCGTCACCACAGCCAGGAGCACTGCCTCCTACCCGGCAGCTGTCCTCGGCGCCGGTGCGACCACGTACTGGCGGCTTGACGGCAGCGGTCCGACGGTCGGCGCAGACAGCTCTCCGGGCAACAACCTGGAACTGAGCTACGGCGGCCCGGCATTTGCCGGCGACACCGGAACCATCAACAACGATTCCAGCCGGTCGACGACCTTCAACGGCACTAGCGCCTACGCCTACGGCCAGAATCGCGGCAATGCTCCAACCGTCTACACTGCAGAAGCCTGGTTCAAGACGAACACGACCCGGGGCGGGAAAATCTTCGGCTTCGGCAATGGCCAACCGAACCGGCACGGGACAAATCCCGGGCTCAGCGGAAACTATGACCGCAACCTCTACATGACGAACGCGGGCACGCTGATCTTCGGTGTTTATGTCAACGGCACAAGGACCGTCAGCACGGTGCTTCCCTACAACGACAATGCCTGGCACCATGCGGTGGCGACACAGGGCAGTGACGGCATGCGTCTCTACGTTGACGGAACCCAGATCGGCGCTCTACCGAACCAGACGGCGGCGCAGACCTACTGGGGATCGTGGAGGATTGGCGGAGACCAGTTGAACTCCTGGCCGTTGCGGCCGTCGAGCAACTACTTCGCCGGCTCCATCGACGAGTTCGCCGTGTACCCCACGGTACTTTCGGCAGCGCAGGTCACCGACCACTTCAACATCGGCAAGGGAATCGGACAGCCGGTCCCCGACACACAGGCTCCCGCGGCCGTGACAGGAGTTGCGGCCGCGGTCAACGCAAGTGATGTGACGGTTTCTTGGGATGCGTCCACTGACAACGTAGGGGTCACCGGTTACCAGGTCCACCGCTCCGATACCAGCGGGTTCACCCCGTCAGCAAGCACCCTCGTCGCCACGGTGAACGGGAGCACGCTCAACTGGGTTGACGCGGGCCGTCCGGCGGGAACCTCGTACTATCAGGTTCTCGCCGCCGATGAGGCCGCCAACATCAGCGGCCCGTCCAACGAAGCCTCCGCAACGGTGGTTCCGTTACCGCAGCCCGTCTCGCTCACGCTGACTCCGACCGCCGACACCTATGTGAACGCGGGGGCGCCGAATACCGCAACAGGGGCCTTCACGACCCTGGCCACCAGGGGCACGTCGGCCTACATCACCTACATGAGATTCAACGCTTCCGCGCAGGTTCCTGCGGGCCAGCACCTCGTGTCGGCAACCTTGAGGTTCTCAACCACTGCGGATTCCTTCGCCGGGTCCAACGATCCCCAGCAGACCGTGGCGATGGCCGGTGACTGGTCCGAGGCAACGACGACCTACAACAACCGTCCGCAAACCAACGGCGCCCTGCTGGGCACCCTCGCCGGCCCGACGGCACCCAACGCGTCGTACTCAATCCCACTCGACGCGACCGCCGTCTCGGCAGCGCTCGCAGGTGACATCAACTTCTCGATGCAGAGTTCAGGAACCGACAACATGTGGTTCTTCTCGCGGGAAGCTGCTGTTGCCAAACGTCCGGTTCTGGTCCTGAACTTCGAGCCGAACGCCTAGATCAGAACAGCTCTCGAAAGAAAACATCCCATGTATAACGGTCTCTCGAAATCCCTGGGAATGGTGCTCCTGGCGGCTGCGGTTCTCGCAGCCGCCGGTTGCACCTCACCGGGAAGTCCCAACTCCACCTCGGCGGCCCCCAGTGCCCCGTCTCTGTCCACCCCGAGCGCTGAACATCCGGCTGCTGATCCGACGGGGACTTCCTCGCCGCTTCCAGCCGCCAAAGTGGCTGGGACAGCGGCCCCCGCTGATCGTTCCGCGCCGTCCAGCACTGTGCAGACCGCACCTAAGCCCACTTTTGCGCCCCCTGAGCAGAAGTACCTCTCTTCACGGGTCCCCCAGGGCACAGACCCGAATGCTGTCCTTCAAGTCGGACAGGAGCGCTGTGCCCAACTTGAGACTGTGAAAGCAACGGACAAGTTGGCCGTGGTGTCCCAGTTGATCGAGAAGCTGGATACCGACGTGGCCGACGCGATTGCTGATCTCTGTCCCGGACTCCAGCCCGAGCTCGATGCCGCCGGCCGCGGGTTCACCGATGGTGACTTCACTATTGGTGCCGCAGCGCCTAAGGAGGGCGGCGGTTCAATCTCGGCAGGCAGGTACGAGGCTTGGAATCCGTCCCCGAACTGCACGTTGGTAGTCTACGACGCAGCAGGCGGCACCATCGCGGAATCGAACGGTGCGTCCGCGGTCACCATCCCCGCCAAGGCCGCCCGCGTTATGTCGGATGGATGCTACACCTGGCTGGCAGCATGAAACCGCGCCGATTCGTCTGGGCTGCAGCGATCATCGCCCGTGAAAGGACACGCAATGGACGTCCGTGAACAATTGCTTATACTGCGCCGAAGCTGGCGCCTGATCACTGTCCTGGCGCTGCTGGGAACGATACTCGCGGGCGTGGCCTCCCTGCTTACGCCCACTTCCTACACGGCTACGACCAGCCTTTTCGTCTCTACGCAGAACTCGGAAACGTCCGCGGAACTGCAGCAGGGCAGCGTCTTCGCCCTGGCGCGCGTCCAATCGTATGTCGACGTCACTTCGAAACCAACCGTTCTCCAGCCGGTCATCGACAAGCTCAATCTCGGAATGACCCCGGAAGCCCTGGCCGCCAAGATCAAGGCATCAACCGCGCGCAACACGGTAATCATCGACATCGAGGCCAGAGACAGGTCCGCCCAGCGGAGCGCCGAGATCGCCAACGCAGTGGCCGCCAGCCTTATCACGACTGTCGCTGACCTCGAGCGGCCGACGAACGGGACGCCGACCCCGGTCCGGCTCAGCCCCGTGGATCATGCCACCACGCCGACCGAGCCGTCGAATCCCAACGTGAAGCTGGATCTTGGTTTGGGCCTGCTATATGGGCTTGCAGCCGGAATCGCGGCGGCGGTGCTGCAACATGTCCTGGATCGCAACATCAGGACTGAAACGGATCTGCGCAAGACGACCAATCTACCGCTCTTGGCAGGAATCACTGAGCAGGCTGCCGGGCGTCTGCCCGGCGCGGCTCCCTCCGTCCTGGACGGAACGGGCGCGGAGGCGTTCCGCAAGCTCCGCACCAACCTGCAGTTCGCAGGTGTGAACCGGCCGATGCGCTCGATTGTTGTGACGTCGGCGTCCGCGGGCGAGGGAAAGAGCACCGTTGCGCTCAACCTTGCCGTAACTGTCGCCAAGGGAGGTCAAAAGGTCATCCTGGTGGACGCGGACCTTCGCCTCCCGTCAGTGGCCGCGGCGACAGGTATCGAGGGGGGAATCGGCCTCACCACTGTCCTCGTCGGATCAACCAGCCTCGAGGACAGCATTCAATACTGGTCCGACGACGGCTTGGCACTTCTGGCCTCGGGACCTTTGCCGCCCAATCCCAGTGAGCTGCTCGGTTCAGTAGCCATGAGCCGTCTTCTGGATGAACTGCAGACGAAATTCGACCTGATCATCATCGACTCTCCGCCGATCCTCCCTGTCACCGACGCCAGTGTGCTGACCAGAAGCACTGACAGCGTGCTCCTGGTAGTAGGAACGAAAAGGGTGAGCCAACACAGTTTGGCCAAGGCGATCGACCAGCTCAACTTTGTCGACGCACATATCTTGGGCGTCGTTCAAAACCGGATCCCCCGCCGGGGCCCTGACGCCAACACCGCATACATTGCCGGCTACGGCGCCACACATCCCGAAAGCGTTCCGTCTGTCCAGAAGCACGACGACGACGGATCCTTCCGTCCCGCCCACGTTCGCCGGAGCAAGGTTGTGAGTTTGGAAAGTACATGATTCCGGCACGTTTTCAGACCCTGCCCGTCGTAGTGGCGCACAGCCGGAGCGGAGAGCCGCCATCTTTTCCGACGTGTCGCGGTAGGAGTGAAGTCACACTGGGCGGCTGCGCCCGTTCATGCAGCCCGGCAGGGCGCCGTGCGGTATTTTTGAACGTGTGCTGATCTCTGACCGCGACATTCGAACCGAAATTGACTCCGAGCGTATTATCCTCGAACCGTTCGACCCCGCCATGGTCCAGCCGTCCTCCGTGGACGTCAGGATCGACAGGTTCTTCCGGCTGTTCGACAACCACAAATACGCCCACATTGACCCGGCCGAGGAGCAGCCCGAGCTGACCCGCCTGGTGGAAGTGGAGTCCGGCGAGCCGTTTATCCTGCACCCGGGGGAGTTCGTTCTTGGCTCCACCTACGAGACCGTGACGCTACCGGATGACATCGCGGCCCGCCTCGAGGGCAAGTCCTCACTTGGCCGGCTCGGCTTGCTGACGCACTCGACGGCAGGCTTTATCGATCCCGGATTCTCCGGCCACGTAACGCTGGAACTGTCCAACATGGCCACGCTGCCCATCAAGCTGTGGCCCGGGATGAAGATCGGCCAGCTGTGTTTCTTCCGGCTGTCCTCCGCCGCGGAGCACCCCTACGGTTCGGGGGAATACGGCAACCGCTACCAGGGCCAGCGCGGCCCCACTGCCAGCCGCAGCCACCTGAATTTCCACCTCACCGACATCTAGGCAGACACTTAGCACCGCGGCTCGTAGCACAGGCATCCAGTGCCGCGGCTCGTACCGGCGGCAGGCTTACGCCGGGCCGGAGGTCCGGAAAGCGGGACCCCGCACGGGACGGCGCAGGGCCCGGACGAGTGGCTCCACGAAGCGGGCCGCCAGCGGCCCCACGATTGCCATGATCAGGACATAGGCGGTGGCGAGGGCCGCCAGATCCGTGGGCACCACGCCGGAGGCGACGGCCAGTCCGGCGATGACAATCGAGAACTCGCCTCTCGCGATCAGGGCGGCGCCCGCACGGTACCGGCCGGGAACGCCAATTCCGGCCCGTTTGGCCGCCCAGAACCCGGTGATCATCTTGGTGGCTGCCGTCACTACGGCCAGCAATAGGGCCCAGCCGAGGACCGGAGGGATGGATCGGGGATCGGTGTTGAGGCCAAAAACAACGAAGAAGATCGCTGCGAAAAGATCACGGAGCGGTTCCAGGACGCGGGTGGCGCTGTGGGCCGTGGCGCCGGAAATGGCGATGCCGAGCATGAACGCTCCGACGGCCGCGGAAACCTGCATGGCGGCGGCGAGCCCCGCCACGAGGAGTGCCGCGCCCAGCAGGTTGAGCAGGAAGACCTCGGAGTTCTCGCTGTGCACCGCCTTGGACACGTGGTGGCCGTGCCGCAGGGCCACCACCAGGACCAGGGTGACGACGGCCAGGGAGATGCCCACGGTCTGCAGGCCCATCAGCAAGCTGACGCCGGCCAGCGTGGCGGTCAGGACCGGCAGGTATATGGCCATGGCCAGGTCCTCGAAGACCAGGATGGAAAGGACCACCGGGGTTTCCCGGTTGCCGATCCGGCCGAGATCGGTAATCACCTTGGCCGCGATCCCGGAGGATGAAATGTAGGTGACGCCGCCCATCACCATGGCCCCCACGCCGCCCCATCCCAGCATCACTGCGAGCATCGCGCCGGGCAGGAAATTGAGCAGCAGGTCCAGGATGCCGGCTTGCCAAGACCTCCGTAGCCCGGTCACGAGCTCGGCTGCCGTATATTCCAGTCCAAGCATAAGCAGAAGCAGGATCACGCCGATCTCGGCGGAAAGATGGGCGAACTCGTGCATGCCTTCGAGTTTGACGAGGCCGCCGGCCCCGAAGAACAGCCCGCCCACCAGATAGAGCGGGATGGGCGACATGCCGATCCGCCCGGCCAGTCTGGCCAGCAGGCCGAGACAGAAGACGACGGCCCCCAGCTCGATCAGGGTCAGGGCGAGCGGATCCATGCCGCTTATCCGTTGCGCAGGATGCTGGCCGCCGTGTCCAGGCCTTCTTGTATTCCCACCGCAACGAGGAGGTCACCAGGGTGAAGGACGACGTCGGGCCCCGGGGAGGGCAGGACCTCGCCTTCGCGCATGATGGCCACAATCGAGACCCCGCTGCGGGTCCGGATGCACGCCTTGCCCATCGGCTGGTTCTGGAAGGGGGACTCGGCGCTGATCGAAAACTGGCGCGTGACGATCCCGGGGATTTCCCGGTGCTCTTCGGAGAGTTTCATGGCAAGACGCTGGCCGCCCAGAAGGTTGCCCAGGGTGGCGGCCTCGTCCGCGGTCAGCGGCACGGAGGCCTGGCATGTGTCGGGATCGTCCCAGGTGGAGACGATGAGTTCCGTCTGGCCCTCCCGGTATTCCACCACGCCGATCCGGCGTCCGGAGGCAGTCATGAAGTCCTTGCGCCGGCCGAGGCCGGGGAGGTCCGTCTCATCCACGTTCATATCATCAGCCTAGTGCGCGAACCGGATTTTCGGCCGCCCTCAGGCCTCCGGGACCTCCGCGATTTCGGTCTGGTCCGGGGCTTTGACCGGCAGGAGCACCAGCAGGCCTGCGAGCAGCACCACCATGATGCCGAGAATGCCCCAGCGCTGGGCCTCGCCTGTTGCCACGAAGGGGGTGGCGACGGTGATGCACACGGTGAAAAGGGCGGGGGCGAGGAAGCTCACGGCCCGGCCGGTGGTGGCGTAGAGGCCGAAGAGCTCGCCGGATTCGCCGTTGGGGGCGAGCCGGGCGAGGTAGGCGCGGGACGACGACTGGGCCGGTCCCACGAAGAGGCACAGCAGCAGGCCGAAAATCCAGAATGTGGTGCTCCCGGCCCAGGCCATGCCAAAGAACTCGTAGCTGCCGTTGCCGAGGACCAGGATTGCGGTGCCCGCCACCAGCAGGCCGGCGAGGGACGCGATAATCACGGCCTTGGGCCCGATCTTGTCATCCAGGAAGCCGCCGAGGATGGCGCCGACGGCGGCCACGACATTTCCGAAGATCGCGAAGAAGATAACGTCCTTGAGTTCGAAGCCAAAGGTGCCGGCCGCGATCACCCCGCCAAAGGTGAAAACCGCGGCCAGCCCGTCCCGGAAGATGGCGCTCGCGAGGAGGAAGTAGATGGTGTGCGGGCTGGTCCGGTAGATCGCCTTGATGCGCCGGACGAGCAGGCCGTAGGAGCCGAGGAAGCCAATGCCCGCGCCCCGCTCGGAGCGTGGCAGCTCCGGCACCGCGAACAGCACGGGCAAGGCAAAGATGAAGAACCACAGGGCCGAGAACACTGCCACCAGCCGGATGTTCAGGCTGTCCGCGGTGGAGGCGCCAAACCACTCGAAGCTGGGCTGGACAAAGAGCTGGAGCACAATCAGCAGCGCCACAATGCCGCCGAGATACCCCATTCCCCAGCCGAATCCGCTGACCTTGCCGATGTTCCGCGGGGTGGAGATCTGGGCGAGCATGGCGTTGTAGTTGACCCCGGCAAATTCGAAGAAAACGTTGCCCAGTGCTATCAGCGTGACACCAAGGATCAGGAAATCCGGCCGCGGGAAGACGAAGAAGCACAGCCCGGTCAGGAGCGCGACGGCGGCCGTGTTGACCCCCAGCCACAGCTTGCGCCGGCCGCCGGTGTCCGAGCGTTGCCCGGTGACCGGGGCCAGGAGCGCGACGGCCACGCCGGCGAAGGCCAGCGCGGCGCCCAGGACCGCCGAGGCCTGGTCCTCCCCGCCGAAGGACTTGGAGGTCAGGTAGACGGTGAAAACAAACGTTGTCATGACGGCGTTGAAGGCTGCCGAACCCCAGTCCCACGCGGCCCATGCGAGGATCCGGCCCCTGTGCGTGACGGGACTTCCCGATTCCAGTTCCGAGGGGCGCATGGCCTCTGGGGCGGCGGCAGTATTCATAGCCTGAATGGTAACCGCCCAGGGTGTCCTTGGAGGGGCAGCATGCGGGGTCTCCGGCGGGGTTTTGCCGGGCAGTGTTTAGCTCCGGGGTCGCTATGGCTTCGAACTGTGCTCGGCTGGTTGTTATGGGCCGGTTGTTCAGGGCCGGTCTTCAGGGGCCGGTGTCCCTGCCAAAAGAATTTGTACACGCTTGGTAAACTGTCCGCACCGAACCTAACAAATGACCCGCCTGCTCCAACTTGCTGACAATCGACTTTCTGACGTTGCGGAGATACCAGTGATCACAGTCCTTGCCGTGCACTTTGCGGTGGCTGCTGTGGCCCCGCTGCTGTTCCGGAAGTTTGGCAGGAATTCGTTCTTCGCCCTGGCCGCGGTCCCCGCGGCCTCCTTTGTCTGGCTGCTGCTGCAGCACGACGCCGTCTATACAGACGGGGCGATCACGGAGGTGGTGCCCTGGATTCCCGGCCTGCAGCTCGACCTCGCATTCCGGATGGATGCCCTGGCCTGGGTCATGTCCCTGCTGGTGCTGGGGGTGGGTGCGCTGGTGCTGGTCTACTGCGCCCGCTACTTCGAGAACAAGGACGACTACCTCGGCGGTTTCGGGGCGCAGCTCCTGGCCTTCGCCGGTGCGATGTTCGGCCTCGTTACGGCTGATGACCTCCTGCTGATGTTCATCTTCTGGGAACTGACCACGGTGCTGTCGTACCTGCTGATCGGCTACGCCCGCACCCGGCTGTCAGCGCGGCGCTCGGCGCTGCAGGCGCTGGTGGTTACTACCGCCGGCGGGCTGGCCATGCTTGTGGGGCTCATCATCCTCGGTGCGACAGCCGGAACCTACCGGATCCAGGCCATCTTGGACCAGGCGCCCGCCTTGGTCGCCGGGCCCGCGGGCGGGGCGGTGAACGCCGCCGTCGTCCTCATCCTGATCGGTGCGATCACCAAGTCCGCCCTGGTGCCGTTCCACTTCTGGCTTCCCGGCGCGATGGCTGCCCCCACGCCCGTGAGCGCCTACCTGCACGCCGCGGCCATGGTGAAGGCCGGGATCTACCTGGTTGCCCGGCTGGCCCCCGGATTCGCCGAAACACCGCCGTGGCTGCCGATCGTGCTGGGCCTGGGCCTGGCCACCATGCTTGTGGGCGGCTACCGGGCCCTGCGGCAGACCGACATCAAGCTCATCCTCGCCTACGGCACCGTGAGCCAGCTGGGCTTCATGACCATGGTGGTGGGCCTGGGCACGCCCGAGGCGGCACTCGCCGGACTGGCCTTCCTCCTGGCGCACGGGTTGTTCAAGGCCACGCTCTTCCTGGTGGTGGGCATCATCGACCACCAGGCCGGGACCCGCGACATCCGCGAGCTCTCCGGCGTCTACGGCTCGGCCCGGGCACTGGCGATCGTAGCGGCGATCGGCGCGGCCTCGATGGCCGGCGTACCGCCGCTGGCCGGCTACGTCGCCAAGGAATCGGTGTTCGAGGCCTTCATCGAGTACACCTCGGCGTCCGGGACCGGGCCCTGGCTGCTGGGAGGCGTGGTCCTGGGCTCCATCCTGACCTTCGCCTACAGCGCCCGCTTCATGTGGGGCGCCTTCGCCTTCAAGCCCGGCGTGGAGCCCACGGACTTCAAGCCGGTCAAACCCGCCTTCCTTGCCGCGCCGGCGATCCTGAGCCTCCTCACGGTCCTGTACGGGCTATGGCCCGCCCCCGTTGACGGCTGGATCCAGCCGTATGCGGAGCTCTTTGTGGACGGCTCCGAGTCCTCGCCGGGGCACTTGGCGTTGTGGCACGGCCTCACCCCGGCCCTGGGGTTGACCGCGGTGACGTTCGTCCTGGGCCTGGCCATGTTCTACGGCCGCAACGCCGTGGCCCGGCTGCAGGCACTGGTGCCGGGCTGGATCGACAGCGACCGCGCCTACCAGAACACGATCGGCGCCCTGGACGACACCGCTGTCTGGATCACCGGCCGAACCCAGCGAGGCTCCCTGTTCTTCTACCTCTCCGTCATCCTGACCGTGGCGTTCGTCCTGCCGCTGACGGCGCTGCTGCTGGCCAATAAGCCGCTGCCGGACGGTCTCTATTTCATCGATCCCGGAGCGCCGCTGCAACTGGTGGCCGGCGCCGGGATCGTGATCGGGGCGCTGGCCGCGGTGCGCGCCAATAAACGGTTCCTGGCCGTCCTGATGGTGTCCGTCACCGGCTACGGGATCGCCATGATGTTCGCGCTGCAGGGAGCCCCGGACCTTGCCCTGACCCAGATGCTGGTCGAAACCATCATCCTGGTGGCGTTCGTGCTGGCCATGCGGAGCCTTCCGCCGGGGCTTCGGGACCGCACCGGCGGCAAATACCGAGTCATCCGCGTGGTGATCGGCCTGGCCTTCGGCGTCACCATGATCTTCGTGGCCATCTACGCCCTCGGCGCCCGAGTGGCAACGCCGGTCTCCCTGCAGTTCCCGCAGCTGGCCTATGAGGGCGGCGGCGGCCTTAACGTCGTCAACGTGACCCTGGTGGACATCCGGGCCTGGGACACCTTTGGCGAGATCTCCGTCCTGGCCCTGGCCGCCACCGGCGTGGCCAGCCTCATCTTCGTCCGGGGCCGCGGCGACCGCATCCGGACGTCCGCAACTGTCGCGGAAGGGACCGTGGGCCGGCGGACCGGGGCCAGGGGCAGCACCCGGGACGACGCCGCCCTGGCGATGTCCCGGCGGTTCGCTGCCGCCACGAGCGACGCCTGGCTGGTGGCCGGCCGGACCCTGGCGCCCGAGCGCCGCTCGATCATCTTCGAGGTGGTCACCCGCCTGATCTTCCACTCGATCATCGTGTTCTCCCTCTATCTGCTCCTCGCCGGCCACAACCTGCCCGGCGGGGGCTTCGCCGGTGGCCTCACCGCCGGCCTCGCCCTGACCATCCGCTACCTGGCCGGCGGCCGCTTCGAACTCCGCGAAGCCACACCCGTCGGCGCCGGCACCCTGCTGGGGATCGGCCTGGCTACGGCGGCGGCCGCCGGAATGACGCCGCTGCTGCTGGGCGGCCAGGTGTTCCAGAGCGCCATCGTGGAGCTGTGGCTGCCGGTCTTTGGCGACATCAAGTTCGTCACCTCGACCATCTTCGACATCGGTGTGTACATCGTGGTGGTCGGACTGGCCCTGGACGTGCTGCGCAGCCTCGGTGCGGAAATCGACGAGCACTTCGAAGAGCCCGCCGAGCCCTCCGAAGACGAGGACAGCGGCAGAATCCCCGCCGAAGCCACCGTCGAGGCCGACGCCGAAACCACTTCCAAGGGGAGAACATGAGCGTCAACCTGACCCTGCTGGCGGTGATGGGCGCCCTCTACGCCTGTGGCATCTACCTGATCCTTGAGCGCAGCCTCACCCGGGTGCTGCTCGGCCTCATGCTGCTGGCCAACGCCACCAACCTGCTGATCCTC
Organism: Arthrobacter sp. ES3-54; assembly: GCF_029504395.1. Lineage (GTDB taxonomy): Bacteria > Actinomycetota > Actinomycetes > Actinomycetales > Micrococcaceae > Arthrobacter. Next base: position 102,033 of record NZ_JAQFIF010000011.1, on the reverse strand, counting down.
GCCACCGGCGGCTACGCCGGGCTGGCGCCGATCTTCGACAAGGACACCCCAGCGGAGGACTACAACGACCCCCTGCCGCAGGCCCTGATCCTGACCTCGATCGTGATTTCCTTCGCCGTGACGGCATTCATGCTGGGCATCATCTACCGCACCTGGGTCCTGGCCCGCCAGGACGAAATCCAAGACGACGCCGAGGACCGCCGCGTCGCGGAAACGCCCAGCTTCGATGCCGAGGACGACTCCGTCATCCCGGTCGAGACGTCAGAATTCCCGCTGGCCATGGTCGGCTCCGACGGCGCCGGAACCAACGGCACGGCCGCGGTCATGTCCGGTGGCCGCCCCATGCGGGCCGACAAAGCCGCCTCTGAAGAACAGCCCGGCTCCCTGAACGTTGACCCCAGACCGGAAGGAGGCGAAGAGTGAACATCACCAGCTTTGCCCCGCTCGCCGTCGTACTCCCCATCATGGGCGCCGCCCTGACCTTCCTGCTCATCCACTACCCCCGGGCCCAGCGCGCGATCAGCATCGCCGTCCTGACCCTGACCCTGCTGCTGGAATGCTGGCTGCTCGCCTCCGTCTGGGAAGGCGGGACGGCCGCGGTGGACATCGGCGGCTGGTTGCCGCCCTGGGGCGTCGTGCTGGTGGTGGACCAGTTCTCCTCGCTCATGCTGGTGGTGTCCTCGACCGTGAGCCTTGCGGTTCTGATCTACGCAACCGGACAGGGTATGGCCGACGGCGACCGCGACGCGCCGGTCTCGATCTTCCACCCGACCTACCTGATCCTCGTGGCCGGGGTGTCCAACGCCTTCCTCTCCGGAGACCTCTTCAACCTCTACGTCGGCTTTGAGATCCTGCTGACGGCCAGCTACGTGCTCATCACCCTCGGCGGGACGGGCCCGCGCATCCGGGCCGGCGTGACCTACGTGGTGGTCTCAGTCGTGTCCTCGGTGCTGTTCCTGATCGCGATCGCCATGATCTACGGCGCCACCGGAACCATCAACATGGCGGACCTCGCCATCAAGCTCGGGGACCTCGACCAGGGCACCCGGACGCTGCTGCACGTGATGCTGCTCGTGGCCTTCGGCATCAAGGCCGCCGTCTTCCCGCTGTCCTTCTGGCTCCCGGACTCCTATCCCACCGCGCCGGCCCCGGTCACCGCGGTGTTTGCCGGGCTGCTGACCAAGGTGGGCGTCTACGCCATGGTCCGCACGGAGACGCTGCTCTTCCCGGGGGATGCGCTCAACGCCCCGCTCATGGTCGCGGCGCTGCTGACCATGGTGGTGGGCATCCTCGGCGCCCTGGCCCAAAGCGACATCAAGAGGCTCTTGTCCTTCACCCTGGTCAGCCACATCGGCTACATGGTCTTCGGCCTGGCCATGTCCACGGTGGCCGGCCTGGGCGCCGCCGTGTTCTACGTGGCCCACCACATCACCATCCAGACCAGCCTGTTCCTGGTGACCGGCCTGATTGAACGCCGCGGCGGCAGCTCATCCATGGACCGCGTGGCCGGGCTGGCCAAGCTCTCCCCGGTTCTGGGGGTCCTGTTCTTCGTTCCCGCCATGAACCTGGCCGGAATCCCGCCGTTCTCGGGTTTCCTGGGCAAGCTGGGGCTGCTTCAGGCAGGCGTCGAACTGGGCACGCCGCTGGCCTACGCCTTGGTGATCGGCGGCGTGCTGACCAGCCTGCTGACGCTGCTGGCGATCGCGAGGGTCTGGAACCGGGCGTTCTGGCGCAAGCCGGAGGACGCTGAGCACCCCGATCCGGTGCTCCTGGCGGCGCCGGCGGACTCCGCCACCGGGGACCGGGCCGGGAAGACGAACGTGACCCTGCTGCCCCGCACCATGGTGGGATCCACCCTGGGCCTGGTGGTCTTTGGCGTGGCCCTGACGGTCTTCGCCGGGCCGCTGTTCAGGGTGGCCGACCAGTCCGCCGAGGAAATGCTGGACAGGTCCTCGTACATCCAGGCCGTGCTGGGCGAGGACGCGCCGGTGCCGCCCGTGCCTCCGGCGGCCCAGCCCGGGCAGGCCCAGCAGCAGGGCGGCGGCAAATGAACCGGAAAAGGATCTCGCTGCGCCAGGAACTGCCGCTGCTGGTGTGGCTCGTTTTTGTCTGGGGCGCGCTGTGGCAGAACTTCAGCCCGGGCAATCTCCTCTTCGGGGCCCTCATCGCCGTGCTCGTGGCACGGATCTTCTATCTCCCCCCGGTGGAGCTCGGCGGCCGCTTCAACGTCCTCCGCGCCGTGCCCTTCGCCCTCATCTTCCTCGGAAAGGTGGTCGCGGCAAGCTTCCAGGTCCTGTACCTCGCCGTGGTCCGCGGCCCCAACGTGGTCAGCGCAATCGTCGCCGTGCCGCTCCGGAGCCACTCCGACCTGCTGGTCACGGCCACCGGGCATGTGATCTCGCTGATCCCGGGATCCCTCGTGGTGGAGGTGGACAGATCAACGTCCACGCTCTACATCCACGGCATCAACGTCCGCAATGCCGAGGACGCGGCCAAGCTGCGCAAGGAGGTCCGGGACACCGAGGCCGGGCTGATCAGGATCATGGGGACCAAAGACGAACTGTCCGCCCTTACCCAGGAGCTCGCCGCATGATGCAGACCGTCCTGACGGTGACCGCCGTCGTACTTTCCCTGGCCGCCGCGGGGGCGATCATCCGGATCGGGCGCGGCCCCTCGCTGCTGGACCGGGTGCTCGCCGCCGACGTGCTGCTGGCCATTTTCGGGGCGGCCCTGTGCATCGACATGGCCGTCAACCGGCACCTCAACAACCTGATGCTGCTCGTTGCGATTTCCCTCATCGGCTTCGTCGGCTCGGTCACCGTGGCCCGCTTCGTGGCTGAGAGGAGGGAGGGCAGCCGTGAATCCTGAAACAGTGATCGATGCCGTCTCGGCAGTGTTTATGGTGGTCGGCGCGCTCATGTCACTCGGCGCCGCGATCGGGCTGTTGCGGTTCCCGGACCTCATGAGCAGGATGCACGCCGCCACCAAGCCGCAGGTCCTGGGCCTGTTCCTGCTGTTGGCGGCCCTTGGCCTGCAGATGCGCACCTGGTGGGTGTGGCCCGTCCTGCTGGTGGCCTGGCTCTTCCAGCTGCTCACCGTCCCCGTGTCCGCCCACATGGTGGGCCGGGCCGGCTACCGGACCAAGCACCTGCATCCGGAGCTCCTGAGCTCCGACGAGCTTGAGGCCGTAGTCCAGAAGGCCGCCCAGAAGGCCGCCCAGAAGACGGCCAACCACGGAGTGGACGACGACGACGCCGGCCGCTGAGCCCGTGGGGGACGGGCGCGGCGGCCAGCGCCGTCGGCCATGCCGCGACCGGTGCCGCGGCTAGCCGAGTCCGGTCAGACGATTTCCTGGGACTTGGCGAAGCGGGTGATCGCGCGCTGGGTGCCGCGGTTGGCGAGCACCTGGATGATGGCGCTGACCGATGCGGAGATCAGGGCGAACGTCAGGGCCGAGCGCAGCGTGGTGGGGACGTCGTCGTCGTCGCCCTTGGGCGGCTTGTTGCCCGTGGACTTCTCCCAGATGGCGTCCACCAGCTTGGTGCCGGCAAAGCCGGCCACAAGGCTGATGCCGGTGCCGAGCAGCTTGATGAGGATGTTCATTCTTCGGTCTCCTTGGGACGGGAACGGATTTCCCCTAGCCTAGCGTTCCGGTGTCAGGACCATCCGCAGGGCCTCGACCACCAGGTCGTGGTCCGCCTTCTGGGGCAGGCCGGACACGGTGACGACGGCGACGGCGCCCGTGCCGCGCACGTATATCGGGAACGCCCCGCCGTGGGCGGCGAACTCCGTCTGATCCCACCAGGCGTTGTCCTCGATCCTTCCGCCGGCAGCCCGGGCCCGGAGGCCCACCAGCAGGGACGGGACCTCGTACCGCAGCGCGGTGCGCTTCTTGGCATTGATCCAGCGCTCGTTGTCCGGCGTGGCGCCGTCCAGTGCGGCGTGGAAGAGCACCTGCTCGCCTTTGGTGATGTCGACGGCGATGGGCAGCGAGCGTTGCCTGCCCAGCTCGACCAGGAGGAGGCCGAGGTCCAGGGCGTCGTCCTTGCTGAACGACGCGAACTGGAGCGCGTCCATCTCGGCCAGCACGCGGCCGATGAGCGCCGCCAGTGACCCCGGCGGCTGCGGCTCGCTCGAGTCCGGTTCGTATTCCCCGGAGGGATCTTGTGTGGCTGGTGTCTGCGTCAAAATAATCCAGCTTTCCCGTAGGTGACGCGGCCGCCCGCTGGCGGGTCCGGGTGTCCGACACGTCGACTCTACCAAGCCGCTTTTCCCGGCCGCGGTGGCCGTCCCTGCCCGGACCCCGATTGTGACGGCACACCACTGAAAACCCGGCCGTCCGGGTGTAAACTGAGCCAGCCCACAAGGGCGAAATAATTTACGACAGGGGAGCGCCGCCGTCGGGCATCGCCGGAAAAATCCGGGGAAACCTTTGGTGGGCGCTGAGAGTGCGGACAGCCGCAGACCCTCGAACCTGATCCGGTTAGTACCGGCGCAAGGGAGTCGAGTTCTCAGGGTGCGCGGAGGGCGGCGGAAGCCGAGGCCGGCCGGAGCACCCTCCCCTCCTGTTCCTCAGGAGGACGACATGACAGATATTTCAGCGCAGCATGGTTCCGCCAGCCGTTCATCCGCTCGGCGCAACTACAGCTGGCGTGTGGTGGACATTGTGGTGGCCGCGTTGATCGCCGTTGCCGGCGGCGTCATTTTCTGGGCCTGGTCCCAGGGCGCGAACCTGATTTCGGTTCCGGTCAACGCGCTCTACCCGCCGCTCAGCGGACTCTACGCCGGCGGCTGGATGATCCCGGCGGTGCTGGGCATGCTCATCATCCGCAAGCCGGGCGCAGCGCTTTTTTGCGAAACGGTCGCGGCCACGGGCGAGCTCATCATGGGTTCGCAGTACGGCACCACGGTGCTGATCTCCGGTGTCCTGCAGGGCCTCGGCGCGGAACTGGTCTTCGCTGCCTTCCTCTACAAGAAGTTCAACCTGCCGGTCTCGCTGCTGGCCGGAGCCGGCGCGGGCCTCTTCTGCGGCCTGAACGATTCCTTCCTGCCGTGGGGCTGGAACATCGCCTACGCTGCCGGTGACAAGCTCGCCTACATCGTCTTCACCACAATCTCCGGCGCAGTGATTGCCGGAGGACTGGCCTGGCTCGCCACCCGCGGCCTGGCCAAGACCGGAGTGCTGGGTTCCTTTGCCTCCCGCAAGGCCGCCACGGAGCCCGTGTTCTCCTGATCCCTTCTCCCGAACACACTCATCCTGAATCCCGCAGAGAACCCATGAGATCTTCACCAGGCGTCCGGCCGGCCGCCGTCACGGCCCGCGGCTGGGGCTGGCGGCATGCCGGACGGCCCCGGCCCGCGGTCAGCGGCCTTGACCTGGACATCCAGCCGGGGGAGCGCGTGCTTCTGCTGGGGCCCTCCGGCGCCGGAAAATCCACGCTGCTCCACGCCCTGGCCGGCGTGCTGGGCGACGGCGCGGCCGGCGCCTCGGGGGCAGCGGGCGACGCCGAGGACGCCGACGAGACCGGAAGCCTGCTGATCGACGGCGCCCCGCCACGGGCGCAGCGCGGCCGCGCCGGGCTTGTGCAGCAGGACCCGGAAACCCAGGTGGTGCTTTCCCGCCTCGGCGACGACGTCGCCTTCGGGGCGGAGAACCTCGCTGTCCCGGCGGCAGAGATCTGGCCGCGGGTGCGCGAGGCGCTCGACGACGTCGGGCTGGGCCGGCTGCCGCTGGACCACCCGACCTCGGCCCTCTCCGGCGGACAAAAGCAGCGGCTGGCGCTCGCCGGGATCCTCGCGATGCGGCCGGGGCTGCTGCTCCTCGACGAGCCGACAGCCAATCTCGACCCCGCCGGCGTCCTGGAGGTCCGCGATGCCGTGGGCCGCTGCCTGGACAAGACCGGCGCCACCCTGGTGGTCGTGGAGCACCGGGTGGGGGTCTGGAAAGACCTGGTGGACAGGATTGTGGTGCTGCAGCCCGGGTCCGCCACGGACTCCGCGGGATTGAACTCCGCCGTACTCATTGACGGGCCGCCGGACCGGGTCCTGGCCGAGGCGCGGGACATGCTCATCGGTGCGGGCGTGTGGGTGCCGGGCTACGTCCCGGCGACTCGGACGCGGCGGCCGGCGCGGGACGCAGGGCAGCTCCTGCTCGCGGCCGAGGGGCTCGCGGTGTCCCGCGAGCGGCCGCGGCGTGCCGGGCTGCGCGACGGCTTCCGCACGATCGCGCCGCGCCCGGTCCAGGCCGGGGTTTCGGTCCAGGTCCGCACCGGCGAGGCTCTGACCATCACCGGACCGAACGGTGCGGGGAAGTCCACCCTGGCGCTGACGCTGGCCGGTCTCCTGCGGCCCGTCGCGGGGACGGTCTCGGCCGCGCCGGCGCTCAGCGGCGGCGCCAGTGGTCACGCCAGGGGCCGCTCCGCTGGTCACTCCCCTGGTCACATAGGCGGCGGCGCCGGAACCGATCCGTACCGGTGGAAGGCCCAGCAGCTGATCGCCAGGATAGGCACCGTGTTCCAGGAACCCGAGCACCAGTTCGTCACCGGCAGGGTCCTGGACGAACTCATGTTCGGCCCCCGCCACCTCGGCTACGGCGAAGACCGCGTTGACGAGCTGCTGGAGCGGCTGCGGCTGACGGAGCTGGTGGACGCCAACCCCTACACGCTCTCCGGCGGCGAGAAGCGCCGCCTTTCGGTAGCCACGGTGCTGGCGGCGCACCCTCAGGTGCTGGTCCTGGACGAGCCCACCTTCGGCCAGGATGCCAACACGTGGGCCGAACTCGCCTCGTTCCTGTCCGAGCTCCTCGACGCCGGCACCGCCGTCGTCTCCGTGACGCACGACGCCGAATTCAGCGCCGTCCTCGGCGGCACCGAACTCCGCCTCCGGCCACGGGAAACCGCCGCCGCTGCTCCCGGCCCGGAACTTGAGCTGCCGGAAGGGGCCTCGCCGTGAGGGACGCACTGAGCCTGCGCGGCAACCATGCGCTGCTGACCCGCGCCAACCCGCTCGCCAAGTTCACGGCGGTCACCCTGATCACGCTGGTCCTGGCGCTGTCCATTGACTGGGTCTCGGCGTCGGTGGCGCTGGCATTCGAACTGCTGCTCCTGCCGCTGGCTGGCCTGACCCTGGCACTGCTGTGGCAGCGGGGCTGGCCGCTGATCCTCGCGGCGGCACTGGGCGGCTGGAGCACCGCCATCCTGGCGCCCGACGCCGGTTCCGTGCTGGTCGACGCCGGGATCTGGTCCATCAGCGCCGGCTCCCTGCAGCTGGGGATCGGCTTCATGCTCCGCGGGCTTGCCATTGCGCTCCCTGCGGTGCTGCTAATGAGCTGCACCGACCCCACGGACCTGGCCGACGCCCTGGCCCAGAATGCAAAACTGCCGCACCGGTTCGTCCTGGGCACCTTGGCCGCCATGCGGCTGGTCGGGATCATGGCCGAGCAATGGCAGACGATCGGTATGGCCCGGCGGGCCCGCGGGGTGGGTTCGAGCGGCAACCCCTATCAGCGGTTCCGCGCCACTTTGGGCCAAAGTTTCGGCCTGCTGGTGCAGGCGATCCGGAGCGCCTCACGGCTCGCGGTGACCATGGAGGCCCGCGGCTTCGGCGGCGCCGCGCGGACCTGGGCCAGGCCGTCTACTTTCAGCGGACTCGACGCCTGGGTGCTGTTGGGCGGGCTCGGCATCGCGGCAGCAGCCGCCGCCGCGGCCCTCGGTGCGGGCACTTGGAACCTCGTCTTCCTCACGCACCAGTAGCCGGCGCCGCCACCGCCGGCGCCACTGATTCAAGCGCCGCAGCACACCGCAGTCCGCCCGTTATCGCATGATGCGGGTATCCCTGTGAGATTAACGGCATTCCGGCCGGAATGCCCTGGGTTAATAAATCATCCGTGATATTTTCGGGACATGACTCAACCGACTGCTGAACATGTAGGCCTCCTGCTCCGCGAAGCCCGCGGGGCGAAAGGCTGGACCCAGGGACAACTCGCCGCCGAGCTCGGCACCAGCCAGAGCGCCATCGCCCGGATGGAACAGGGCAAGCAGAACCTGAGCCTGAAGATGATCCAGCGCCTAGAGGCGATCGTCGGGCACAGCATCGTCAAGGTGGGCCGGCCCCAGATGACCCACCTCCGGGTCGAGGGCGGCCGCACGCTCGCCGGTGCGGTGGACGTCAACAGCAGCAAGAATGCCGGCGTCGCGCTGTTGTGCGCCAGCCTCATCAACCGCGGCACCACCACCCTCCGCCGGCTGGCCCGGATTGAGGAAGTCAACCGGATCGTGGAGGTGCTGACCAGCATCGGCGTCGAATGCACCTGGCTCAACGCGAACGACCTCCAGATCCGCCGCCCCGCGGTCCTGGACCTGGCATCCATGGATGTGGAGGCGGCCCGCCGGACCCGCAGCGTCATCATGCTCCTGGGCCCGCTCCTGGACGAGGCCGACATCTACCGGCTGCCATACGCCGGCGGCTGCGACCTCGGCACCCGCACCGTGCAGCCACACATGCAGGCACTGCGCCAGTTTGGCCTGAGCGTGGAAGCGAAGTCCGGGTTCTACGCGGTGCAGGCGCCGCCGTCGGACGCCCATGACCGCTCGTTCGTGCTGAGCGAACGCGGCGACACCGTCACCGAGAACGCCATCATGGCCGCAGCCCACCGCCGCGGCACCACCATCATCCGCAACGCCAGCCCCAACTACATGGTGCAGGATCTCTGCTTCTACCTGCAGATGCTCGGTGTGGAAATCGCGGGGGTTGGCACCACCACGCTGGAGATCACCGGCCGCCCGTCGATCGACGCCGACGTCGAATACTTCCCGTCCGAGGACCCGATCGAGGCGATGAGCCTCATCACCGCCGGCATCGTGACGAACTCGGAAGTCACCATCCGCCGCGTCCCGATCGAGTTCATGGAAATCGAACTCGCCACCCTCGAGCAGATGGGCCAGCGGCTCGAGGTCTCCGGGGAATACTTTGCCCGCAACGGCCGCACCCGCCTGGTGGACGTCACCACCAAGCCCTCGGAACTGCGGGCGCCGGAAGACAAAATCCACCCCATGCCTTTCCCCGGCCTGAACATCGACAACCTGCCCTTCTTCGCGGTGATCGCCGCCAACGCCCACGGCCAGACCATGATCCATGACTGGGTCTACGAGAACCGGGCCATCTACCTGACGGAACTGAACAAACTGGGCGCCCAGGTCCAGCTGCTCGATCCCCACCGGATTTATGTCAATGGGCCCACCAAGTGGCGTGCCGCCGAGGTGGGCTGCCCGCCGGCCCTCCGCCCCGCCGCCTGCCTGCTGCTGGCCATGCTGGCCGCCCGCGGCGTCTCGGAGCTGCGCAACATTTATGTCATTGAGCGCGGCTATGAGGATCTGGCCGAACGGCTCAATACCATCGGCGCGAAGATCGAGTATTTCCAAGACTGATCCTCGGCAGCGCGGGGTCGGATCGCGCCGCCCCAAGCGGTGCCACGGGCCCCGCGTGACCCCCCGCCGGTGTGGCACGTTTCGGCCGATCGTGACGCACAATAGAAACATGCGAACCTTCGGCGCGGAGGAAGAACTGCTCATAGTGGACCCCGAATCGGGGATGCTGCTTGCCCTCGCCGACCTGATGCTGCCCAGCCTGGTTCCGCCGAAGCAACCTGCCACCGGGGTCCGCGGGACACAAAAACCGGTCCACGAGGGCGCCGACTTCAGCTACGAGCTCAAGCTCGAACAGATCGAAACCCAGACGCGGCCTTGCCTGGAGTACACGGAACTGCTCCGCCAGCTCAGGCAAGCCCGGGTTCTGGCGGACACCGCCGCCCGCGCTCACGGCGGCCGCGTCGCAGCCCTGGCAACGTCACCCCAAGGCTCCGCCACACACCTGACGCCGAATCCGCGCTACATGACCATGCAGCAACGCTTCGGGCTCACAGTCCGGAATCAACTGACCTGCGGCCTCCACGTCCACACCTTTGTGGAGTCCCCGGAGGAGGGCGTGGCTGTGATGGACCGGATGCGCGACAAGCTTGCCGTGCTGATAGCACTCAGTGCGAATTCCCCATACTGGAACGGGGCTGAGACCGGATTCGAAAGCTACCGCACCCAGGCGTGGAACCGCTGGCCGGGGTCGGGTCCCACGATGATTTTCGGCAGCTTGCCCGTCTACCGGCGGACAGTGAAGCGGCTGGTGGAAAGCGGCGTCCTGATGGACGAGGGGATGGTCTATTTCGATGCACGGCTGGCCCGGCAGCACCCCACTGTGGAAGTCCGCGTCGCCGACGTCTGCCTGCGGGCCGAGGATGCTGCCCTGATTGCCGTGCTGGTGCGGGCCCTCGTGGAGTCGGCGTCGCGGGAATGGAACGACGGCGTCGAACCCGCCCCGGTGCCCACGCTGCTATTGCGGATGGCCGCTTGGCAGGCCAGCAACTGCGGACTGCGCGCGGAGCTCCTGGACTTCGGAACCTTCACCCCTGCCCCGGCCGCGGACGTGGTCAGGGCACTCGTGGACTTCCTGGCCCCGGTGCTGGAGGAGCAGGGCGAGCTGGACCTGGTGCGCGAGGGCGTCGAACGGATCGTGGCTGAGGGCACCGGTTCCCAGTTGCAGCGCGGGCCGTTCCGGGCGGGCGGGCTGCCCGCCGTCGTCGAACGGGCCGTCGAACTGACAACTCAAGGGGCCGCCGCCGGGGAACCGCTCGGCGGGAACGTGCCCCTGGACCGGCTGCGCCGGGGCTGAGCTGGCACGCCGCTGGCTAGACCTGCTTGAGCGCTTGGCCGAGGTCGCGGATCAAGTCCTCGACGTCCTCCAGGCCCACCGAGAGCCGGACCACGCCGTCGCTGAGCCCGATCGCCGCACGGCCTTCCGGGCCCATCGCGCGGTGCGTGGTGGTGGCCGGGTGCGTAATGAGCGTCTTGGCGTCGCCAAGGTTGTTGGAGATGTCGATGATCCGCAGCGCGTCCAGCAGCGCGAAGGCGGCCTGCTTCGCAGTGCGTCCCGGCGAAGGCGAAAGCTCCAGCGTGAGCACGGTCCCGCCGGCCTTCATCTGCTTCACGGCGAGGGAGTACTGCGGGTGCGACGGCAGCAGCGGGTACAACACCGCGCCGACCGCAGGCTGTCCCTCGAGCCATTCAGCCAGCCGCAGGGCGGAGGCCGAGGAATGGTTGACGCGCAGGGCCATGGTCTCCAGGCCCTTGGTGAGCACCCAGGCATTGAAGGCCGACAGCGCCGGACCGGTGTGCCGCATGAGCTGCTTGACGGGCCCGTCAATGAATTCCTTGGTGCCCAGGATGGCCCCGCCCAGGACCCTGCCCTGGCCGTCGATGTGCTTGGTGCCGGAGTAGACCACCACGTCCGCGCCGAGGTCTCCGCAGCGCTGCAGCAGCGGGGTGGCGAAGACGTTGTCGACCACCACCGTGGCGCCGGCCGCATGCGCCAGTTTGCTCACGGCGGCGATGTCCACGATTTCCTGCATGGGGTTCGATGGCGACTCGAAGAACACCGCCGTGGTCGGCTCGGACAGCGCAGCCTGCCACTGCTCCAGGTCCGGTCCGTCCACGAAGACCGTATCGACACCCCAGCGCGGCAGGATCTCGTTGAGGATCACGAAGCACGAGCCGAACAGTGAGCGGGCTGCGACCACGCGGTCGCCGGCAGCCAACAGCGCGCCGAGGGCGGTGAAGACGGCGGACATGCCGGACGCCGTCGCGAAACATGCCTCGGTTCCCTCGAGCAGCCGGAGCCGCTCCTGGAACGTCGCGACGGACGGGTTGCCGTAGCGGGAGTAGACGAAGCGCTCGTCCTCCCCGGTGAAAGCGCGCTCGGCGGCGGCCGCGGACTCGTAGACGAACCCTGAGTTGAGGAAGATCGGCTCGGTGGTTTCCTGGAAGCCGGTGCGGTCCAGGCCACCGCGGACGGCCTGGGTGTCGGCGGCCCAGCCGGCGGCGTCGGGATTGAAGGTCACTTAGATCTTTCCGAGGTTGGTGGGCAGGCCGCGGTTCTTCCAGCCGTTGACAGTGCGTTCGCCAAAGCGGTCGGTGTCGCCTTCGAAGCCCTCAAGAACGTTGTACGAGGTGTAGCCGGCGGCCGTCGCGGCCGTCGCGGCGGCGGCCGACCGGGCACCGGACCGGCAAAGGAACACCAGCTCGACGGCGGTTTCCTCCGGTGCCTGCCGCTTTAGCTGTTCCACGAAGTGCGGATTCGGCGCGCCGCCGGCGAGGTTCCACTGGATGAAGAGCGGATCGTTTTCCGTCGCTTTCGTGTCCGGGATGCCGATGTGGGCCCATTCGCCCTCGGTCCGGACATCCACCAGAATGGCTCCCGCCTCAAGCTTGGCCCACGCCTCAGTGGGGCTGAGGTCTCCTGCGTAGCTCATGCGTGGCCCTCGAATGCTCCAACAGCGTCAAACTCGTCGGCGTCGAGCTCATCAACCGCATTTGCCACGGCGGCGTCCGCGCTCGCAATGGCAGCCGGCAGGACCAGCGCCTGCGCCACGATCACGGTGCTGCCGTTGAAGCTGGCGGCGGGGCTTCCATGCAGGACATAGCCCTCGGCCAGGGCGGCCGACACGCGCTCACAAAAGGCGCGGTCATCCGCACCGGTGAACAGGCGGTAGGCCAGTCTTTCCTCGCCGGCGGGGGCTGTGCTGGGGGCTGCACTGGGGGCTGTGCCGGGGGCGGCTGAGGTACTGAGTATTTCGGGTACCGCGGGTGTTGACGTGTCGGGCACGACGGATCTCCTCTTTCACGCTTGCAGCTCGAATGGTCGATATGCCGAGTATTCACCTGAGGCACCCCGCCGCGAAAAGGGAGGGTTGCCGACCGGCCAGTCAGGGCTTGGCACCGGTTCTCATTACTCCCCAAAAACGTAACACCAACGACGCCGACCCGCACGGCCGCCGTCGTCATGTTCCGTAACCGGGCTACGCCCGACGGGCTGGTGGATCGTATGCGCGCACCTCAAGCAAGTAGTAGCGGGCTCCAACTTCGGGTATTGCCCACTCGTGCGTGCGCGGACGATTCGCCGTCTACTAGGGGAATGGTCCTGCATGTCAGCCGGAGTTGCGGCTGATTCGAGCAGTCCGTCAATCAAGCAGTCCGTAAACGAGTCGTCTGTCCGTCAACAAGTCTGTGGATCGGTGGCCGGAACCGTCGGCGCCGCAGCCGCGGCCCGGCCAGTGACGGCGGAATGGAGCAATTGTGGGCCCGCGCATACTGGTTACCGGGATAGCAAGCGCCGCCGGCCGTACGGTCGCGGCCCAACTCGAAGCCCGCGGCCTCCCGTATCTCGGCTCCGACGCCCGCGCCGACACCCGCGCCGACGCCCGCGCCGACACCCGTCAGGCGGAGACTGTTCCCGCCGCAGCCGCGGTCAGGCTTTTGCCGCCGACGGACCCGGACATGATCCTGGACCTGCGCCGGCTGGTGGACCGCGAAGCCATCAACGTCATCATTCCGACCCTCACCGTGGAACTCCCGGTCCTGGCCGCGGCCCGTGCCGGATTCGCCCAGGACGTGCGGATCATCGTGGGCGACCCTGCCGCGGTGGCGCTCGCCAACGACCACCTGTTTACCACGTGGGCGTTGGAGGCAGCCGGCATTCCGGTGCCCCGGTTCGGCGTTCCGGGCGACCTCGCCGCTGCGCCGGCATCCCTCGCCGGCCTCAGCGGCCCCGTGGTGGTCAAGCCGCGGGTCTTCGAAGGCTCCCGTGGGGTCCACGTGCTGGCCGGAACCGCATCCGTCACCTGGAAGAACATGCCCACGGGGCAGCTTGTCCAGGAGTTTATCCCGGGCGCCGACTACGTCTGCCTGGTGTTCGGCACCCCGGCGCGCAACGCGATGGCGCCAGTTGCGGTGGTCCTGGAGAAGACCAGGACTCCGTATGGACGCGCCGGCAGCGACGAGGTCAGCCGCAGGGTACCGGCCAGCGAGGCCGGGGACGTACGGAAGCTGGGCCTGGCCGCCGTCCGCACGCTCGGGCTGACCGGGCCAGTCCAGGTCCAGATCCGCCGCCGCGCGGACGGAAACCCTGTGGTGCTGGGCGTCTGCGCGACCCTCGGGGAGAACAGCACGTGGGCCCCGGAAATGCTCGACGCCGTGCTGGCAACCTTCATGCTCCCGGCGTTCAACCCCGCCTCGTTCCGGCGGTGCCCGGCAATTCCCGCGGACGCCCTGGGGTGAGGCGCCAGCGTTGATGGAATTGTTCGCCACGGTCCGGTCAGTGCGTGATGAGATGGGATCCATGTCGGGGCCTGCGCGGGCTGCCAGCCGGGCTCCTGAATAACCGGATCAGCCCACCGGTCAGGGCAGTCGCCAGGAGGAGGATCAGCCGCACGGCACCTGCCAGGAGCATGAGCAGCACTAATCCGAAAATGAGGGGCAAACACAATATGAAAACGGCGACGAGGGTAACAACATAGCCGAATGCGTAGCCAACAAGGGTTGCCTGATCCATTGGACTGCCGTTCATTGCGATAGGGCGATTCCCTGAATTCTGCCGATGCCTACGGCAGTTGTACGGCATGTGGCGCGGGGCCACTGCCGCGGTTCCGGACAGCTTTGGGCCAAGCAGGATCCCGCGCCGTCGGCTGTTAAGGGGTCAGCTTCTCCGGGAGCCGGCCCGTCAACCATGTGCCCTAAAAACAGAACGGCGAAGGCCCGCGCGCCCCGCTGTGCGGTTCACGTCTATGCCGGGGCCCCTGCAGGACTCGCTCGATTTTCAATTCAGCTTCCCGGCGCCGCTGATCAAAAGTCCTCAACTGCCGGGTGGTCGGTGCCGGTGCCTCCGGAAAATTCTTGGCTGCCGCGCCGCGCGCACTGTTCCGCGCGGACGGTTCCTGGCTCACGCTCATGGATGGATCGTCCCACTTAGCCACTGTGGCGGACAGGGTCTTCAGGCCTTCCTACAAGCGACGGTTGCTAGTCGGCAGTGGCGAACTATTCGGCAAGGTGTCATGTCTCAGGGCTTCGTGGACACTTCATGTCTCAGGGCTTCGTGGACACTTCATGTCTCAGGACCCCGTAGACACTTGATGTCTCAGGACCTCGTGGACAGTTCGCGGGTTGGTGTTGGGGTGGTGTCGGATTTTCGGGGTATTGGGTTCGTTTTCTGCGTGCTCCCACGGGGTCAGCGGCGATTCCTGATGGCTTGCCGTTTCCGACGTAAGGGGTTCCTTTCGGGGGCCGGCGGTGGCTGATGATTTCGGTGCCCTGTGGTCCGAAGAACATGATGGTGGCGTCGTCGTAGATGATGTGGACGGTTATTCCGATGTGTTCTTTCCCCATTTGGAAATGAGTTCCCAGGATGGTTGCGCAGCCGTCCCTGCGGACTATCCGTTGCGTGCTGTGGCGGGCTGATCCGGTTGCCGGTACCTGCTCCGGCGCGATGGGTGCGGGTGTTCTTGGGGTGGCGTCCCACGCCTCGCGCGGGGTCGTGCCGGGAGGCAGGCCCTGATGGTCACGTTCGGTGTTGTAGTAAAGATCGAAGGTGTCGACCTGAAGTTGCAGGGCGGGCATTGAAGGCGCCGGGAGCTGCCGGTGCAGGTATTTGTGCAGGGTCTGGTGGAAGCGTTCATTCTTGCCCTGCGTGGTGGGTTTGTAGGGTTTGCCCGTGATCGGCTCGATGCCCCTGGCCTTGAGGAATTCGACCAGCGCGCCGGTGCGTCCGCGGCGGGTGGGGTTCAATGCCGCGCCGTTGTCGGAGAGGAATTTCTGCGGCGCACCGTGGCGTTCGATGGCCAACGTGACGACGGCGATCGCGGCGGCACTGGTTTCCCCGGCGGCCACCAGGGAAGCCAGTGCCAGGCGCGAATGGTCATCAATGAGCTGGAAGATCGCTACCTTGGTGCCGTCGGCGAGCGGCCACTCGGTCGAGTCGATCTGCCAGCACGCATTGGGCTGAGGATAGACGAACCTTTTGTAAGCACTTCGCGGCTTCTTCCGGGGCTCCGGCACCACGGCGCCGGCCCGGGCGAAGATCCTGGCCACGGTGGCCCGTGACGGGGGCCGGAGGCCTTGCCTGGTCAGCTTTGCCATCACCGACAGAGGGCCGTGGTCCAGGCCCAGTCCCTTAAGTTCGTCCCGGGTACCAAGCAGGAGATCAATCATGGCCGGGGCAGTCGCGGTCGGCATGGTCGACGGAAGCGGAGGCCTCTTCTCCAGCGCCTTCACAGGTCCCACCTCAGCGGCCGCCGCCCGGACCTGGTAGAACCAAGCCCGGGAGACGTTGTGCTTCCTGCAGAACGCGGTCACCGCACCCCTGGGCGATTCTTCGGACCACGTCGCGACAGCATGCCGAATCCTGATATCCGGTTGGGATTTACTCATGAACAGCAGCAAACCCCAGCCCAAGTGTCCACGAGCTCCTGAGACATGGTGTCTACGAAGTCATGAGACAGAACTGTCCATTAAGTCATGAGACTCCACAAACTATTCGGCAAGGCGAACTATCCGGTCGTGGAGAACTACTCGATCGTGGAGAACTACTCGATCGTGGCGAACAGGGCGTTGAGTTCGGCTGTGAGCTGGCGTCGCAGTTCCGGGGTGCCGATTTCCTGGCCGTCGATGTGGTTCACCGGGGCCAGGAGGCGAATGCTGGAGATCAGCCAGACCGCGTCGGCGTCCAGCAGGTCCTTCGGCTCCAGCGGGCCGTAGCCCAGCTCCCAGCCGGCAGCTTTGGCGGCGGTGAACAGGGCACCCTGTGAGGTGCCCGGCAGGATGCCGCTGTCCAGCTGGGGCGTGATGAGCCGCCGGATGGTGCGGACGCCGCCGGCGCCGTCGTCCGCGGTTTCCAGGTGGGCCAGCAGAACGGTCGACGTCGGTCCCTCCAGGACCCGGCCGTCCGCGGACGTGAAGATAACGTCGTCGGCGCCGTGGCGGTGGGCGTAGCGCAGCGCTGCCATGTTCACGGCGTAGGAGAGGGTTTTGGCGCCGAGCAGGAGCCAGGGCGCGCGCTCGCCGACTTCGCTGTCATAGCCGCGGTCCAGCAGGATGACATCGATCCCCGTCTCGCGCTGCCGTCGGCCTGCGGGCGCGGGTGCGGAGGCCTGGACCCAGCACGTGGGGGCGGCGGCGCCCTCCGGCCCACGGGTGACGAGCAGCTTCACCACTACCTCGTCCGTGCCGCCCGCTGCCGCCGTGGCCGGGTCCTGCCGCCGGAACTCGCCGATGGCCGTGTCCACCGCGCGCCGCCAGGCGTCCTCGGCAGGGATGTCCAGCTCCAGCAGCCGGGCCGAACCGGCCAGCCGGGTCAGGTGTGCCTGGATCTTGCGGGGCCGGCCGCCGACGGCCAGCAGCGATTCAAAAACGCCGTCGCCGCGGGTGGCGCCCAGGTCCGTGGCCATCAGTTGTGGCTGCGCCGCGTCGGCAACCCGGCCGCCTTCGAACGCCGGGTCGAGGAAGACCAGCACGGTCGCGGGCGCAGGAACAGAGGCAGGAGTGGTCATGGCTACAGCTTAGTCTCGGTGGTCCCGGGATAGGATTTGCTGATTGCCCGTTCCGGAACTGTTCCGCGGGCCTTGTACTTTGAGGGGTTCGCCTGTGCTGTGGCCATTTCCGCTGGCGGAAACTTTACCGTCCTGGGCAATCATGATCCTGACCGTGATCGACTTCGCCATCCGGGTGCTGGCCCTGGGCATCATCCCCGGAAATCGGCGGCCCACCACGGCAATGGCGTGGCTGCTGGGCATCTTCATTGTGCCCGTCCTGGGTCTGGCCTTGTTCCTGCTATTTGGCAACTTCCGGCTCTCCCGCCGCCGCCGTGCCCAGCAGGATGCGGTCAACACCCGGATCCAGGCCGGAACGTCGGAGCTGCAGGCTGTCGAAAGCCGCTACGCCGGTCCCGAATGGGTGGCGTCGGCCGCTGAACTGAATAAGACGCTGGGATCGCTGCCGATGGTGGATGGCAACAGCGTGGAGTTGCTGCCCGGCTACCCCGACTCCATGAAGGCGATGGCCGCAGCGGTCCGCGGCGCCAAGTCCTTCGTCAATGCCGAGTTCTACATCATGAGCTCGGACCACGTCACGGACGATCTGCTCACCGCACTGGAGGAGGCGGCGGAGCGCGGCGTCGAGGTCCGCGTCCTGTTCGACCACCTCGGCACGCTCCGGATCAAGGGCTACCGCCAGCTGAAGGCAAGGCTCAACGCCAGCAAGATCCGCTGGCGGCCCATGCTGCCGCTAAGCCCGGTGCACGGCCAGTGGCGCCGGCCGGACCTCCGCAATCACCGCAAGATCATGGTGATCGACGGCGAGATCGCCTTCACCGGATCCCAGAACCTGATCGAGCCGTCCTACAACAATCCCAAGCACCGCAAGGTGGGCCGCGAATGGGTGGAGCTCATGGCCTGTATGCGCGGGCCGATTGTCACCACCCTGAATGTGGTTTTCGCGACCGACTGGCTCAGCGAAACCGACGAATCCCTGGAAGAGCAGCTCGAACACGAGCCGGAGTCCCACCCCGGAAACATCACGGCGCAGGTGGTCCCCAGCGGCCCCGGGTTCATTACCGAGAACAACCTGCGGCTCTTCAACACCCTGATTTACTCTGCGCAGCACAAGATCTCGCTCTGCAGCCCCTACTTCGTCCCGGACGACTCGCTGCTCTATGCGGTGACCACGGCGGCGCAGCGCGGCGTCGAGGTGGAACTCTTCGTCTCGGAAAAGGGCGACCAGTTCCTGGTCCACCACGCGCAGCAGTCGTACTACCAGGCCCTGCTCGAGGCCGGGGTGCGGATCTACCTGTACAAAGCGCCGTTCGTACTGCACGCCAAGCACTTCACCATCGACGACGAGGTTGCCGTGCTGGGCTCCAGCAACATGGACATGCGCTCCTTCTCGCTGAACCTCGAGGTCTCCGTCATGCTCCTCGGGGAGGACATCGTGCAGCGGATCCGTGCCGTGGAGGACACTTACCGCACCATCTCGCACGAGCTCGTGCTCGAAGACTGGATGAAACGGCCCATGCAGGTCAAATACGTGGACAATGTGGCAAGGCTGAGCGCAACCCTGCAGTAGCCCTGCCGCTGGGGGAAGTCTTCGGGAACGTCAGCCGCTGGCGGGACAGTCTTCGGGAACGTCAGCCGCTCGGGAACTCAGGCGCTGGGGAACTGGGCGCCGAGCGCCGAGAGGACGCCGAACGCTTTGGTCCGGACTTCCTCGTACTCCTCCTGCGGGGACGAGTCGGCGGTGACAGCGCCGCCGACGCCGAGGCTCAGGGTCGCCGTGCCGTCGTCCAGCGCGCTCATCACGAGGGTCCGGATCGCCACCGAAAGGTCGGCGGCCCCGTTCAGGGAGAAGTAGCCGATTGCCCCGGAGTACACCCCCCGCGGTGCGGCCTCCAGCCGCTCCAGGATGGCCATGGTGCTGACCTTCGGGGCGCCGGTCATCGAGCCGGCGGGGAAGCAGGCGGCCACCGCCTCGGCCCGCGGCAGTCCGGGCCGCAGCCGGGCATCGATGGTGCTCACCATTTGGTGCACGGTGGCGTAGCTCTCGATCGCACACAGCCGGCCGACGGCCACCGAGCCCGGGACGGCGAAATGGCTGAGGTCATTGCGCAGCAGGTCCACGATCATGATGTTTTCCGCGCGGTCCTTGGCCGAGGACTCCAGTTCCTGCCGCAGGGCAGCGTCCACGTCCGGTTCCGTATCCCGGCGGCGCGTGCCCTTGATCGGTTCGGCCCGCATCCTGCCGTCCGCGGCAATCTGCAGGAAGCGCTCCGGCGACGTGCTGGCCACGGCGAGCTCGCCGAACCGCAGGAAGCTGGCGAAGGGGGCGGGGTTGCGGCGCCGCAGGTCCAGGTAGGTGGGCCACGGATCCATACCCTGAGGGCCAGTGGGCGAGTTGGCGGTGAGCGCCGTGGTCAGGCAGACCTCGTACGTGTTGCCTTCCGCAATCTCGCGCTGGGCCTCGGTGACCTTTGCCTTGTAGCCGGCTTCCGTGTCCCGGGCAGTGAAGCGCGGGGCGGCCGGTCGCCCAGGAGTGTTGCCCCGCGGCGCGGTGCCGGGCGCCGGGGTGGCCGCGGCGACGGCCGCGCGTGCCACCTTGAGCCAGTCCCCGGCGTCGGGTGCGTCCAGGGTCAACAGCCAGGCTGTGCCCTCGGCATGGTCAAGGACCACGGCGCGGCCGGCGAAGAGCAGGCAGGCGTCCGGGGTGGCGGCGGCCACGTCATTGCCGCCGGTTTCGCGTTTGAGCTCATAGCCGAGGTACCCGAGCCAGCCCAGGGTGAACTCGCATGGGTAGGCCTCTGGCGCCCGGAGCGCCCGGCGCCCCCAAACGCCGTCGAGCCAGCGGAAGAACGGGCCGTCGGTGGTCACCGTGGCCTGGCCCGTACTGACACGCGTCCGTCCGGAACTGTGCCGGACGGCCTGGCCGAAGCGGCCGCCGTCGTCGGCCAGGATGCTGAAGCGGCTGCGCTCCGCGGCCTCCGGGGCGAGGCCCGCCGGGGCCAGCGAGGAGTCGAGCCACACGGCGTTGGCTGAACCGCCGAAGAGCTCCGCAAACAGCTGCCCGGCCTCCGGCTGGGCGTCGATCCGTTCTGCCAGCAACTGCAGGCCAAGCCGGGCGGTGAGTTCGGGCAGCAGGGCGGGGGCCACTGCCGGGATGTATTGGAGGGCCTGCAGGACGTCGTCAGGTGCGGTGCCGTCCGCACGGTTGAGTACGTGCACATCTGCGCGGGCCGGGACGTCGTCGGCCGCCAGCCACTCCGCTTCCTGAGCAGCCCACTGGTCCCAAAACGGTTCGTAGGTGTCGCCGTCCCGGGCCAGCGCCCTGGCCCGGCGGTCGGCGTCGGAGGAGTCTGCCCAGATCACGGCGTCCAGCAGGGGGAGTGCCGCTGCTGCTGCGGCGCCGACGCCCTCCACCAGGACGATTTCGGCAGGTCGTGTGGTGCGGGCGTCGCCGTCGTAGTGCCGCTCCCAGTCCCAGCTGACCCACTCCGCGCTCTCCCCGCGCCGCAGGGGCGAAAGCACGGTGGTGACGTAGCGTTCAATCCCGGCGGCGAGCCCGTTCCAGCCGGGATAGATGTCCTCGAGGTGGAAGAGTGAGACTTTGCGGTGTTCCCTGAGCCGCGCCGCCAGTTCGATGGCCAGGGTGGTCTTGCCGGAGCCGGACCGCCCGTCGATTGCGATGATGACGGGTGCGGGGCTCATGAAATAGAGCGTACCCGCTGACCTTCGCTGCCGTGATGTTGCCCGTCCCGTCGCTGAAGCTCGGTGCGAACGTGCTGCACAATCCCCGGAATTGAGGCCCTGATGAGGTTCCAGGTGGTGTCGAAGTCGGTGTGGCCGCCGTACCACGGGTCCTCGATGCCCTGCTCCAGCGGGTCCTTGTCCGCCAGGGCGGCGTCGAAGCTGCGGAGCATGCGGATCTTGGCCAGGGATTCCTGGTCCGGTGCTGCCTGCCGGAGCCAGCCGTAGTGGTCGACGTCGAGGGCCAGGACCAGCTCCCGGCTGGCAAACCATTCAGGCTGCCATTCGCGCGCCACGTGGCGGTCCGATGCGATGTTGTGGGCTGTGAGTTTGCGGGCGGCCCGGGGATCGATGGGCCGGCCGGCCTCATACGCTGTGGTGCCGGCGGAATCGACCACGGCCCCCGTGAGGCGCTCGGCCCGGAATGCCTCCGCCAGCATGAGTTCGGCCATCGGAGACCGGCAGATGTTTCCGGTGCAGACCGCGATGATCCGGTACTGGCTCGACATTGAGATCATAGCTAAGCATGAACGATCCGGGCCCCCTTGGCTAGCTGGCCCCCGCGATGTGTTACAAAAAATGTCAAGCGACATTCAGTTTTTGTCATGACCGGATTCGTCGGCAGGCGCGTCGCGTGCTGCCGGACCAAGCCCAAGATGCCGGACCAGCGCGTCGAGGACCGGCAGCTGGCCCTTGACCAGCCTGGACCGGGCTTCGGGCTCGGCAGTCCATTCGGCGCGGTCGATCTCGGGGAAACTGCTGATCGTGCCGGATCCTCGCGGCCACTCCAGCGTGAAGGTGTTGCTCACGATTTGTGCGGGCTGAAAGTCAGACTCGGTCGTGAAGACCGTAATGATCTTGCCGGAGGGCTGGCGGAAGTCGCCGAGCCGGTGGTAGTCAGCGGCAGGTGCCGGGGTGCCGATTTCCTCCGCGAATTCGCGGAGCGCAGCCGCCAGCGGATCCTCGTCGGGCGGGTATTCACCCTTGGGGATGGACCAGCCTTGGGCCTCCTTGCGGGCCCAGAACGGCCCGCCCATGTGGGCTATCCAGACCTCCAGCTGCGGCGCGGCGCCGGGCTGGGGCGGCGCGTTGCTGGGCCGGGATGTACTCCGCAGCCGGTACAGAAGAATGCCGGCGCTCCGAACGGTCATGGCTCCTCCTGCCCCAAGGCTATTCCCTCCGGTTCGGAATCAGGTCCGGAATCAGGTCCGGAATCAGGCCCGCGACGGTCCCGCTGGCGCCGCCCGGGCTGGCCGGAGGCGCCCGCGGCGCCTAGTGGATCGCGGCCAGCAGGATGCCGACGCCGACAAAGAGCCCGCCGAACGTCCGGTTCAGGACTTTCTGTCCTCCGGCGTCGCGGGTGAAGCGCTGGAACGACCGGGCCGCTGCCGCGAAGAAGAGCCACATGACCAGGACGTCGATCACGATCACTGTGGCGGCCAGGACCGCGTATTGCGGCAGCAGCGGCTGCTCCGGCCGGATGAACTGGGGCATGAAGGCCAGGAAGAAGACCACGGCTTTGGGGTTGAGCAGATTGACCCAGAGGCCGCGGCGGAACATGGACAGGCCCGGTTCGTTGCGCAGGGCGGCGGCCTTCTCCTGGTCCAGGTCCGGTTTGTGCAGGAACTGCCGGATGCCCAGGTAGACCAGGTAGGCGGCGCCGGCGTAGCGGATCACGTTGAAAACGACCGGTGAGCTCGCCACGAGCACCCCGACGCCGAGGGCCACGATCAGGATGTGCACCACGAGGGCGGCCTGCTGGCCCAGGATGCCCCAGAGGGAACGGCGGAATCCCGAATTCAGGGAGTTGCTCATCGTGTTGATGGCGCCCGCGCCGGGGGTGAAGCTGATCAGGATGCCGGCGCCGGCCAGGGCCAGCCAAAGGGAGGGTTGCACCAGCCAAGTTTACGGTCCCGGCCGTGGCCGGCCTGATTGATGACGGGAGTCAGTCGCGGCGCAGGCCGTAGCTGAGAATCATGTTGCCTTTGCTGGTCTGCTGGGACGACTGCAGCTCCAGCCGGGTGAGGGGATCGCCGTCGTTGAACAGCCGCCGCCCGCTGCCCGCGATCACGGGATGGACGATCAGCATCAGGGTGTCGAGGAGCCCGGCGAACAGCAGCTGGTGGGCCAGCGAGATGCTGCTGAAGACCCCTATTTCGCCCCCGTCGCTGTCCTTCAGGCCTGCCACGAAGTCCTCCAGCGGGCCCTCGATCAGGCGCGAATTCTGCCACTCCAGCTCCCCTGTCAGGGTCCGGGACGCGACAAACTTCGGCAGCGGATTGATGAACCCCGCGAAGTCGGCGTCGCTTTCGGCGTTGGGCCAGTACTGTGCCCACTGCTGGTACCCGATGCGGCCCAGGAGCGCGGTGTCGATCCGGCCCATCATCTCGCCCATCCCGGCACCCAGCTCTTCGTCGAAGCTGTCGAATTGCCACAGGAACGGGTCTTCAACCACGCCGTCCACAGAGCAGAAAAGGCCGGCCGTCAATTTGCGCATGGGGTTCTCCTTACCGGGGGTCTCTAGTGCACCCTATCCGCTGACCCGGAAGCAGGGAATGGCTGCCGAAAACTCGTTAGCGGGCAGTCCGGGAGGATGGCTGTGCCGCCAGCACCGCGAGCCTTGGGCGTGCCCGGGGCGCGCCCAAGGCCCGCCAGGGTCTAGCCGTTGGACGTGTAGCCATCCGTGGCAGTGCCGCCCTGGCCGCCGTGGCCTCCGCCGGGTCCGCCCTGGCCTTCCTCGGTTGCGGTCACCGTGAAGTTCGCATCCAGCAGGACGGTCGCGCGGGTGCCGTCCGCCTTCGTGATGTGGGCTTCGTAGGTTGCGCCGTCGGCGTCGGTCTCCATCCGCTCGATCGTCGCGTTCGGCTTGGCGGCCTTCACCGCTGCCTCGACCTTCGTCGCGGTGTCGCCGGTGAGGACCTCCTCCGTCTTCCCGTTGGCCTGGTGTGGCCCGCGCTGGCCGCCGGTGCCGTAGCCATTGGTGGCCTGGGTCGAGGACGAGCCGCTGGTGGAATCGGCAGCCATCGCGGGGATGGCCGACGCGCCGATGGCGCCGCCGCCGATCACCGCAGCGAGCATGATGCCCGCGGTGGTTTTGTTGATCTTTGCCATTGTGAAACTCCTTTGCTGAGGCCCGGATGCCGGGCCGGCCGAGTTTTCGGCCTGGACCCAGCCTCAGCCGCGGAGTTATGGCTGCACTTTCGGCAGGCTGTGCCAGTGCTGTGACCACTGGCGGCCGCTCAGGCCCGGGCGATGACCTCACCGTTGGGAATTAGGAACCAGCCGTCGTCGGTGGATCCCCACCGGTGCCAGCCCGCGGAAATCCGGGCCAAATCCGCCTCGCTGGCCAAGCCGTACTCGAGCGCCTGGTCGGCAAAGGACGAATGCAGCACCCGCTCGCCCCACACCCGGGCCTGCCAGCGCCGCTCATGCCCGGTGGCGTAGAGCCAGTTGCTGCTGGACGGCGCCACGTCCGTGAACCCGGCGGCCTGCGCCCAGGACACGAGCCGGCGGCCGGCGTCGGGCTCGGCGCCGTTGCGGCGGGCGATCCGCTGGTACAACTCCATCCAGTCGTCCAGCTCGGGAATGGCCGGGTACCAGCTCATGCCATGGAAATCGGCGTCGCGCACCGCCACGATCCCGCCGGCCTTGGCCGCCCGGCGCATCTCCCGGAGGGCCGCGACCGGGTCCGTGAGGTGCTGGAGGACCTGATGGGCGTGGACGACGTCGAACGACTCATCCGGGAAGTCGAGGTCATAGATGTTGCCGGCGGCAAAGTCGACGTTGTCCACGCCGCGCTCGACGGCGAGGGCCGCGGCCTGGGCGATGACGTCGGCGGAGCGGTCCAGGCCCGTGACCCTGCCCGGTGCCACGAGTTCCGCGAAGTCGCACGTGATGCTGCCCGGCCCGCAGCCGACGTCGAGGACGTTCGCCCCGGGCGTGAGATACGGGATCACGAACGCTGCCGAGTTCTCCGCCGTGCGGGCGGCATGGGCACGGACCACCGACTCGTGGTGGCCGTGTGTGTACACGTCGTCAGGCTGCTGCGCACTCATAGTGGAACGCTACCCTCCCGCGACCGGAAAAGTGCAGACCCTCTAAGTGTGATCGCCATTTCGGTCGTCCCGCGCCGGCAGGCAGTATTTTGCGGCTGGCCGTCAGTTTTGCCGCTTCCGGCGCCGGAGATTCTGCGGATGAATGGAGGAGTGAAAAACAACAGCAGCAATGACCCCAGCGGCAGCGGACTGGGCCTGTTCCGGGCCACCGGAATCTATGTCGGGGCGATCCTGGGCTCGGGCGTCCTGGTGCTTCCCGCCATCGCGGCCAAGGAGGCCGGCCCGGCATCGCTCCTGGCATGGGCCGTCCTGTTGGTGTTCTGCATCCCGGTGGCCTTCAGCTTCGCCGAAATGAGCCGCCAGCAGCCCGACGCCGGAGGGATCGCCCACTTCGTCAAGCGCGCCTTCGGGCGCCGCGCCTCGGTGGTGGCCGGGTACCTCTTCTACTTTTCGATCCCCTTCGGCGCCCCGGCAACGGCCGTGATCGGCGGTAATTACATCGCCCACGCCGTCGGCGGCGGCCGGGAAACCGCCGTCCTCGCGGCGGCAGTGATCCTGCTGGCCGCCTTCGCAAGCAACGCCGTCGGCATCAGGGTTTCCAGCCGCATGCAACTGGCGCTCATGGTGCTGCTGGTGGGACTGCTCGCGCTCGCCGTCGTGCTGGCAGCCCCGCACGCCAAGGCGGAAAATTTCCAGCCCTTTGCCCCGCACGGCTACTGGGCGGTCGGCGGCGCGGCGAGCCTGCTGTTCTTCTGCTTCGCCGGCTGGGAAGCGGTCTCCCATCTGGCCGGGGAGTTCCGGAACCCCGGGCGCGATCTCCGGCGGGCCACGTGGCTCACCCTGATTGTGGTGGGCGCGGTCTACATCGGCGTTGTCGCCGCCTCGGTGGCGGTCCTCGGCCCGGAACTGCCCGCCACGGCGGTGCCGGTCGCGGCTTTGCTGGAAAAGGGGTTGGGCTCACTGGCGGCCCCGCTCACCGCCGTCGCCGCCGCCGCGCTGACTTTCGGGCCCATCAACACCTTCGTGGCCGGTGCCAGCCGGCTCGGGGCCGCCCTGGCGTCCGACGGCGTGCTGCCGCCCGCCCTTGCCCGCGGCGGCGGTCGCGGTCAGGTGCCCGCCGGAAGCCTGGCAACCCTGGCCGTCCTGACGCTGCTGTCCTTCGCCGCGGCCATCGCCGGACTCACCGACATGCAGTTCCAGATCGGGGCCGCCTCGGCCTGCTTCACGGCCGTCACCGCTTTTGGCCTGGCCGCCGGCATCCGGCTGCTGCAGCCGCGGACCGCCGCCTGGTATGGCGTGATCGTGGCGGCGGCCGTCATGGTGGCCGTCCTGCTCTTTAGCGGCTGGGCGCTCGGGGTCCCGCTGGCACTGGCAACGGCCGCCGTCGGCGTCGGCGGGCGCTTCGGCCGGAGCCCGCAGCCGGAGGCGACGGCGATAGTTGCGCAACCGGAGGCGGCACTGAAAGCTGTGCAGCCGGAGGCGGCGGCTCTTGGCCAGCCGCAGGCTGCTGCGCGCCTGTGACGGCGCGCAGCGCGTCAGTCGGGGCGGTGCTCCGCTGCGGGGCCGCGGGCGGCTTCCTCGCCGGCCCGGACGGTGGCATCGATCATTGAGTTCATAAACCGGGTGACAATCTCCAGTTCGTCCGGCGTGAAGCTTTCCATCGCCGCGCCCATGTGGCGGGCCAGCGGGAGGAACATGGCGCTGCCGTCGCGGTAGGCCTTGGGGGTCATGCGCAGCTGCACCTGGCGACGGTCCGCGCCCTCGCGCTCGCGGACCACGTGGCCGGAACTGTGGAGCCGGTCGATCAGTGCGGTGGTGGCAGGGGAGCTGAGGTTCAGCTCTTTCCGGAGCACTCCCGGAGTGACGATCTGGTCGCGCGCGGTATGCCGCATGATGACGGCGAGGGCGTTGAGATCCGTGCGGTGCATGTCATTGCGGCCGCCGGCCGAGTCCACATAGCGGTTGGCTTCGAGGGTGAATTCCTGCAGAAGCCGGACGAGGGGCGGCGGGCCGGCCGCTTCGGGCGGTCCTGCGCCTTCGGATCGGCCTGCGCTTTCGGGCGGGCCTGCGTTTTTGGACGGACCGCGGGATTCGGCTGGCATGGCGGACCTCCTTCATCCCTTAATACGGCCGCTTTGGTCTGACCGCGACCGGTCGGCGCTGTCGACGCGCCTCCCGGAGTCTACTGCAGTGTCTCCTGCAGCGGCCTGACGCCGGTGCCCTTCCATTCTCCTCCGGCACTCGCGTCCCCGGACTTATCTCTATGATGGAGATAGTCTACTATGGAGTTGATTGTTGACCTCGTGCCGGTGCCCACCCTAAAGAAGGACACATGAAAACGACTTCGCCCACCTCGACGCGCGTCCCTTTCTGGCTGCGGTGGCTGGTTCCCGCCGTGCTCGTCGTGGCCTGGCTGGCGATCGCCGGCGTGGGCGGCCCGACATTCGGCCGCTTGAGTGAGGTGTCATCAAACGATCAGGCATCATTCCTTCCCGCCCGGGCGGAGGCCACCGAGGCTGCGGACTGGCAAGCCAAATTCCGGGACTCCAAGGAGATCCCCGCGGTGATCGTGGTGGAGAGCAGCTCCGCCTTTACTCCGGCCCAGCTCCGCGAGGCTGCGGCACTCAAGAACAGGCTTGAGGCAATTCAGGACGGCAGCATGGTGATCGGCCCCATCCCCTCCGAGGACGCCAAGGCAGTCCAGTTCGTAGTACCCATTCCTTCCTCGGCGGAAGTGAAGACGGTAATCAAGGAACTGCGCGATGAGGTGCAGGGGTCCGCGCCGGCAGGAATGCAGACCTTCGTTACCGGACCGGCCGGGCTCACGGCGGACCTGGTGAGTGCCTTTGCCGGAATTGACGGCATCCTGCTGCTCGTGGCCCTCGGGGCCGTGTTCCTGATCCTGCTGATCGTCTACCGTTCCCTGCTGCTGCCCGTCATGGTGCTGTTCGCGTCCGTGTTCGCGCTGTGCGCCGCGATCCTGCTGGTTTTCGGCATGGTGAAGGCCGGCTGGATCCAGCTGAACGGCCAAAGCCAGGGCATCCTGTCCATCCTGGTGATCGGCGCGGCCACCGACTACGCCCTGCTGTACGTGGCACGGTTCCGCGAAGCCCTGACCCACACCACCGACCGGACCGCGGCCGCCCTAACCGCATGGAAGGCG
Source organism: Arthrobacter sp. ES3-54 (assembly GCF_029504395.1). Classification (GTDB taxonomy): domain Bacteria; phylum Actinomycetota; class Actinomycetes; order Actinomycetales; family Micrococcaceae; genus Arthrobacter. Next base: position 73,652 of record NZ_JAQFIF010000011.1, on the reverse strand, counting down.
GCCTGGGAACCCATCCTGGCCTCCGGCGCCACGGTGATCATCGCGCTGCTCTGCCTGCTCTTCTCCGACCTCAACTCCAACAAGGCCCTCGGCCCCGTGGCGGCGGCGGGCATCCTCTGCGCGCTGTTCGCGGCCCTGACCCTGCTGCCGGCCCTGATGGCGCTGCTGGGCAGGGCGGCGTTCTGGCCGTTCCAGCCCAAGCTGCTGCCCGAAGCCCAGCGGGAACCGGAGATGGTCACCGGGCTGGAGGGCCAAAAGGGGCTGTGGCGGGCCACCGGTTCGCTGATTGCCCGCCGGCCGCGCACCGTCTGGGTTGCCTCGGTCCTGCTGCTCCTTGTTGCCGGTGCCGGCATCCTGCAGCTCAAGGCCAATGGCGTGGCCCAGACCGACGTCATCCTCACTGCCTCCAATGCCGTCGACGGACAAGATGCCTTGGGCCGGCACTTCGACGCCGGGTCCGGCAGTCCGGCGGTGATCGTGGCCAACCAGGCAGAGGCCCAAGAGGTGCTGGATCGGGTCAAGGCGAGCGACGGCGTCGGGGACGCCTATCTGCTGGCCGATGGCGGGGTCCCCATCATGACCGGCGCCCCCGCCAACCAGGGCAACCCCAGTGCCCCCACAGCCCCGGCGGCGCGGGACGGGAGGGTCCTGATCAACGCGACCCTGAACTACGCCGCGGACTCCACCGAAGCCGAAGGCGTTGTGGTGTCGCTCCGCCAGGGACTGAAGGAGATTGACGGTGGCGTGTTGGTTGGTGGCGTGACGGCGACGGCCCTGGACACGAACACCACGGCCCAGCGCGACCTTGTCACCATCATCCCGGTGGTTCTGGGCGTGATTCTGGTGATCCTCATGCTGCTGCTGCGCTCGGTGCTCGCGCCGGTTTTGCTGGTCTCCTCGGTGGTGCTGTCCTACGCAGCGGCGATGGGCGTCTCAGCCTTCGTGTTCAACAACGTCTTCGGCTTCCCGGGGGCGGATGCAACGGTGCCCCTGTTCGGCTTCGTCTTCCTCGTGGCGCTGGGCGTTGACTACAACATCTTCCTGATGAGCCGGGTCCGGGAGGAATCCCTCAAGCAAGGCACCCGGCCCGGTATCCTGCGCGGCCTCGGCGTGACCGGTGGGGTCATTACCTCGGCCGGGGTGGTCCTCGCCGCCACCTTCGCGGCCTTGGGCGTTATTCCGATCATGTTCCTGGTGCAGCTGGCCTTCATCGTCGCGTTCGGCGTCTTGCTGGATACGGTGCTGGTCCGCTCGCTCCTGGTGCCCGCGCTGGCCTACGACATCGGCCCGCGGCTCTGGTGGCCCGGCAGGCTCGGCCGGCCCGGGAACGATGCCGCGGCCCGCGGCGGTGCTCCGTCCTCCCGGCCGACGTCCTCCCGGCCGGCGGAAAATGAGGACGCCGGAGTCCGCTAGGCGGAACCGAATGCCGCAGCCGCCGTCACTGTCCGCCTCACTGTTCGCCGTCCCCCCACCAGGCGACGGTGGCGGCGGCTGCTTCGTGCAGCGGGGTCGGCGCCAGCCCCAGTGCGGCCTGGCTCGCGGCGGACTCCATCACAAATGGCCGCTGGAACTGGTACAGGGTCTCTGCCAGTTCCCGCATGTCGGCGGAAAATACTCCCATCGTCCGCAGCGCCCAGCCGGGGACCGCCGTGACACGCGGCGCCCGGGCCCCTGCCGCCGTGGCGAATGCGCCCGCGATCTCGCGCTGGGTCAGGGCGGGCCCGGTGGGTGCATGCCACACCCGGTTCCACACCTGCGGCCTGTCCGCCGCCGCGATCATGGCGGCTGCGAGGTCCGGGACGTACGTGAAGGAATGCGGCTGGTCCGCCCGTCCGATTACCATCAGGGATTTGCCCGCCACTACCGGCTTCACCATGCGCTCGCCGGAGTGTGCCCCGCGGACCCTGGGGCCGAAGAAGTCGCTCGCCACCACGCTGACCGTGTCCGTTGCGGATGCCGCGCGGGCCTTCAGAAGTGCCGTCCGGATGCCACGCTTGCCGCCCTGCGCCTCACGCGGGCCTTCCTCGGTCATCGGCCGTTCCGGTGCGCTGTAGGAATACAGACTTTCCGGGAAGACCACGACGGCGCCCGCCGCCCCGGCCGCGGCGAGCACGTTCTGCTCGGTGCCCGGCAGTTCCCTGGCCCACACGTCGGCGTCGTACCGCGAAGCGTGGATGCAGTGGAACACGGCTGCGGCGCCGTGGAAGGCCTCGCCGAGCCGGTCAGGCTCCGACACATCAATCGACAATTTTTCGACCAGCGGGTGGGTCGGTCCGCTTCCGGACCTCGTCAGGATGCGCACGCGGTTGCCCGCAGCGGCCAGTTGTTCCGCAACGGTCCAGCCCACGGGGCCGGCCCCTGTGACGGCATAGAGCCTGGACGGTTGACGCCCGGAGGCAACAGGTTCGGACATTTCAATCTCCTTTATAAATTTTGAGAGCAGTGCTCTCCCATTCAGGATGCGTCGGCGGGTGCGGCCAAGTCAAGAGCGGTGCTCACATTTGTTGACAGTGCTCTTGTTTGTGGAATGCTGGAGTCATGCCAGAAGACAGGATTGAAGCCGGGAATGAAGCTGACGCTGATGTGCTTCCGGCGGCCGCGGCTTCCCGGCGCCGTACCCCGCGCGAGCGTGCCCGGGCCCAGACCGTCGCCGATATTGTCCGGCTGGGCCGGGAGCACTTGGCGCTGCACGGGGCCGCCGCACTGTCCCTCCGGGCCGTAGCCCGCGATCTCGGGGTCGTCTCCTCGGCGGTCTACCGCTACGTGGAGAACCGGGAGGAGTTGCTGACCCTTCTCCTGATCGATGCGTACAACGAGCTTGGCGATGATGTGGATGCCGCCGTCGCGGCGGTGCCGGAAGCCGATTTCGGCGGCCGCTTTGCGGCGCTGGGCCGCGCGGTGCGGGACTGGGCGCTGCGCGAACCCTCCCGCTACGCCCTGCTTTTTGGCAGTCCGGTGCCCGGTTACCAGGCCCCGGCCGAGCGGACCACCGGCCCCGGCACCAGGGTGATTACTGCCCTCATTGGCATCCTCGACGCCGCCTTCCGGGCCGGGCGGCTTGCTGCGACGGGCCGGCGGAGTCCCGCCGTGGCGGCCGGGCTGGCCGGGGATCTGGCGAAAATCCGGACGGAGTTCGGCCTGGCGGTGCCGGACGACCTCCTGGCCCGTGGCGCCCTGGCCTGGACCTCACTCTTCGGAGCCGTCAGCTTCGAAGTCTTCGGACAGTACGGTGCCGGCACGTTCACTGCCCGGGAGGAGCTCTTCGGCCACCACCTCGCGGTGCTGGCCGACGTCGCCGGCCTGCCGCCGGCCGGCGCTTCCCTATGAACCAGGTTTCCCTGTTGCACCGCGGCGGCGCTAGATAGACTGCCCCTGCGCCCGCACGGGCGCGCCCGATGCGTCCAGGAAGGATCCATCCATGTCTGAAGAGAACAGGCCTGAAGAGAACAGGCCTGAAGAGAACATGTCTGAAGCGAACGTGTCCGGAAAAGCGGCGTCCCAAAACGCCGATGCGGGTGCCGCTGAGGATGAAGCGGAGGCCGCGGCACCAGAAGGGCAGTACGTCGAGGGCGACTACGGCTCCGCCGGCACGGCAGGCGAAGTCCCGCCCACTGCCGTCGAGGGGGAGTATGCGGCGGGGGACTACGGCGACGCAGGCGTGGCCGGAGCGGCCGTCGTCGGCGACGTGGAAGGCGACTATCCCGAGGGTGACTACGGGGAGGGCGGGGTCTCCGGTAAACCTGCACTCGCCGAGGAGGGGGAGTACCCCGAAGGCGACTACGGGACAGCCGGAACGTCCCGTCCCCAGCAGGCCGGCCGGCCGGCCGCGGGAGAGCCTGCAGGCGACGACGACGCCGCCCGGGGCGACAACTAGCGCGAGGGAAGCTGGGGCGACCAGCCGGCGCGGGCGCCGGCTGGTCTGCGGTGTGGTCTGTGCGCAGGTTCGCGCAGGGCGAAACGCTTCCCGGGAAGTGCCACAGGGGCTGCAATCCGGGGAATCTAGGCTGCGATGAGCGGCCGCGGGCCGGCCGCGGGTTCAAAGTTGAGTCGATGTCGCTCAACTTTGAATTGACTTATGTCCGCGTCTGGGTAAAGTTGAGTCTAGATCGCTCAATAACGGTCGGACCCATGCGGTTGATACCGCTGTGGTCCGCGGCCATCTCCGCAAGATTCCAAGGAAAGTAAGGAAGCAATCCATGTCACGTGCAGTAGGAATTGACCTCGGAACCACTAACTCCGTCGTCTCCGTTCTCGAAGGTGGCGAGCCCACCGTCATTGCCAACGCCGAGGGTGGCCGCACCACGCCGTCGGTTGTTGCCTTCTCCAAGTCCGGCGAGGTCCTGGTCGGCGAGATCGCCAAGCGCCAGGCCGTCAACAACATTGACCGCACTATCGCGTCCGTCAAGCGCCATATGGGCACTGACTGGACCGTCGCCATTGACGACAAGAAGTACACGGCGCAGGAAATTTCCGCCCGTATCCTCATGAAGCTAAAGAACGACGCCGAGTCCTACCTTGGCGAAAAGGTCACCGACGCCGTGGTCACCGTGCCGGCCTACTTCAACGACGCCCAGCGCCAGGCCACCAAGGAGGCCGGAGAAATCGCCGGCCTGAACGTCCTGCGCATCGTCAACGAGCCCACCGCGGCCGCTCTGGCCTACGGCCTGGACAAGGGCAAGGAAGATGAGCTCATCCTGGTCTTCGACCTCGGCGGCGGCACGTTCGACGTCTCCCTCCTTGAGGTCGGCAAGGACGAGGACAACTTCTCCACCATCCAGGTCCGCGCCACTGCCGGTGACAACCACCTCGGCGGCGACGACTGGGACCAGCGCGTCGTGGAGTACCTGCTGAACCAGCTCAAGGTCAAGGGCATCGACCTCACGAAGGACAAGATTGCCCTGCAGCGTCTCCGTGAAGCTGCGGAGCAGGCCAAGAAGGAACTCTCTTCCTCATCGAGCACCAACGTTTCCCTCCAGTACCTGTCCGTCACCCCGGACGGCCCGGTCCACCTGGACGAGCAGCTGACCCGCGCCAAGTTCCAGGACCTCACCAAGGACCTGCTGGACCGCACCAAGAAGCCGTTCCAGGACGTCATCAAGGAAGCCGGCATCAAGCTCTCCGAGATCGACCACATCGTGCTCGTCGGCGGTTCCACCCGCATGCCGGCCGTCTACGACCTCGTCAAGGAACTGGCCGGAGGCAAGGAGCCGAATAAGGGCGTCAACCCCGATGAGGTAGTCGCCGTCGGTGCAGCCCTGCAGGCCGGTGTCCTCAAGGGTGAGCGCAAGGACGTGCTGCTGATCGACGTCACCCCGTTGTCCCTTGGCATCGAAACCAAGGGCGGCATCATGACGCACCTGATCGAGCGCAACACCGCGATCCCCACCAAGCGGAGCGAGACCTTCACCACGGCGGATGACAACCAGCCGTCCGTGGCCATCCAGGTCTTCCAGGGTGAGCGTGAGTTCACCCGCGACAACAAGCCGCTGGGCACATTCGAACTCACCGGCATCGCTCCGGCTCCCCGCGGCGTCCCGCAGGTCGAGGTCACCTTCGACATCGATGCCAACGGCATCGTGCACGTTTCGGCGAAGGACAAGGGCACCGGCAAGGAACAGTCCATGACCATCACCGGCGGCACCGCGCTGTCCAAGGAAGACATCGACCGCATGGTCCACGACGCCGAAGAGCACGCAGCCGAGGACAAGGCACGCCGCGAGGCAACCGACACCCGCAACACGGCCGAGCAGCTCGCCTACTCCGTGGACAAGCTGATCGCGGACAACGCCGACAAGCTGCCCGAAGAGGTCAAGACCGAGGTCAAGGCCGACGTCGACGCCCTCAAGAAGGCCCTCGAAGGCACCGATGACGCCGCCGTGAAGACTGCTTTTGAGAAGCTGCAGGCTTCCCAGACCAAGCTCGGCGAAGCCATCTACGCCCACGCCGGATCCCCCGACGGCCACGCGGGCGCTCAGGGTGCCCCCGCCGGCGAGCCCGCAGCCGGCTCCGGCTCCGACGAGGACATCGTCGACGCCGAAATCGTTGACGAAGACGAGAAGAAGTAATCATGCCGCACCACGGTAACGAAGAAGAGCACGGTTCTTCCGAGAACCCGAGCCGCGGCAACGAGCACGAGAACGAGCCGCAGAAGCCGGTGATCCACGACAACCGCAAGGTTGATCCGAAGACCGGCCAGGCCCGCCACCCTGACCAGGAGCACGCCGGCGCCGGGGACTCCGGTTCCGGGGATGCCCTGTCCCAGGCGGAGGACATCCTCAACAGTGTTGAGGTGCCCGCCGAGGAATCGGTGGCGCAGGGCGTTGACGCGGCCGCGGCGGAGGAGCTCAGGAATGACCTCCGCCGGCTGCAGGCCGAGTACGTCAACTACCGCAAGCGGGTCGAACGCGACCGCGCCGTGGCAGGGGAAATGGCCGTCATCGGCGTCCTGAACTCCCTTCTCCCGGTGCTGGACGACGTCGACGCCGCCCGCCAGCATGGCGACCTCGCGGACGGCCCGTTCGCCGCGATCGCCGCCAAGCTGGAGGCTGCGCTGAAGACGTACGGACTGGTCCGCATCGATGAGACCGGCGTGGAGTTCGATCCGACCATCCACGAGGCCCTCATCCAGCAGCCCGGCACGGATATCGAAATCGACACCGTCAGCCAGGTACTGCGCTCGGGCTACAAGTCCGGCGAACGCGTCCTCCGCGCGGCCCAGGTCATCGTGGCGGTTCCGGCGTAGGGTTACGCCCACGCCTTCGCGGATGAGGGGGCCCCGCCCCTACGCGTGGTGACTTGGTCCTGACGGACCAAGTCACCACGCTCCGGCAGGCCCGATGCCACGCCCGGGCCCCCTCATCCGCTGCGGCGTTCAGCGGTAATCTCGCCTTAACGCTTTTGTACTTTAGAGAGGAAACGCCATTGGCTAGCCAGGACTGGGTGGACAAGGACTTCTACAAGATCCTTGGTATCGCCAAGGACGCTTCCGACGCCGACATCAAGAAGGCCTACCGCAAGCTTGCCCGGCAGCACCACCCGGACAGGAATGCCGGTGATGTCGCGTCGGAGAAGAAATTCAAAGACATCTCCGAGGCCTATTCCGTGCTCTCGGATCCCGATGAGCGCCAGCAGTACGACGCCATCCGGGCCATGGGGGGCGGCGCACGCTTTGCCCCCGGCGGTAGCGGCGGCGCCGCCGGCGGAGCTGGCTTCGAGGACCTCTTCGGCGGTCTCTTCACCGGCGGCGGGGGGCGCCATTCCGGCAGTTACAGCACGGCCGGCGGCATTCCGCCCGAGTTCGCAGATCTATTCGGCGGCGGCGGGTTCGGCGGCGGGGGCCAGTCGTTCCAGCGGGCTCCGCAGAAAGGCGCGGACCGCACCGCGTCCACCTCGATCTCGTTTGCCGGGTCAATCCGCGGCACCACGATTGGCCTGCGCGAACCGGACGGTGAGGTCATCGACGTCCGCATCCCGGCCGGGATCAAGGACGGACAAAAGGTCCGCGTCCGCGGCAAAGGACAGTACGCCGCCGCCGGCAACGGCGACCTCATGGTCACCGTCTCGGTGAAGCCCCATGAGTTCTACGTCCGCGACGGCGACAACCTCCGGATCCACGTCCCTGTCTCCTTCCCGGAGGCGGCCCTGGGGGCGGATATCGAGGTTCCGACGATCGACGGCGACAAGGTCAAGGTCAGGGTTCCCGCGGGGACGCCCTCGGGCCGCACGCTGCGCGTCAAGGGCCGTGGCGTCAAGCACACCAAGGCCACCGGCGATCTGCTGGTGACAATCGACGTCGCTGTTCCGCGGAAGCTGAACAAGGAAGCGGAGGAAGCCGTGAAGGCCTTCGCCGCGGCGACCGCCGATGAGGACGTCCGCGCGGGCCTGGCAGCCAAGGCCCGGCTCTAGGAGCGGGATCCAGCCATGGCCATCGACTTCGATCAGCCGATCTTCGTCATCTCCGTTGCCGCAGAACTGGCGGACATGCACCCGCAAACACTGCGCCAGTACGACCGGCTGGGCATCGTCTCGCCCAGCCGTGCCCCCGGCAAGTCGAGGCGCTACTCGCAGCGGGATGTGAACATGCTCCGCGAGGTCCAGCGGCTCTCCCAGGAGGGGGTCTCGCTGGAAGGCATCAAGCGGATCCTGCAGCTGGAGAACCAGGTGGCCGCCCTGCAGCGCCGGGTCAGTGAACTGACTGAGGAGCTGGGCCGCCGTCGCCAGGCCGTCGATTCGCGGATCTTCGCGGCCGGAACTGCCGGCGACGTCGTCAGCCTGGCCCGCGGCAAGCGCCCGCAGGCGCGGTCGCAGGCGCTGGTGGTGTGGCGGCCGCGGGGCATCGACTAGGACGGGCTCTAGGAAAACACTAGGACAAACAGCAGTGCCCGGGACCACTGGTCCCGGGCACTGCTGTTGTTGCGTGCGGTGGGTGCTGCCGGTGGCGCCTACTTGCCGGCTGCGATGAGCTCGTCGACGCTGGCGCGTTCGCGCTTTCCCCAGGTTTCCCGGGTGACCAGGGCCGCGATGAGCCCGATGGCTCCGCAAGCCATGTAGACGATTGCCACGCCGCTCCAGCCCCAGGCGGCTGCCGTGGCTGCTGCGATGAGGGGGATGAATCCGGAGATTGCGGCCGAGAACTGGTAGCCGATCGAGGCCCCCGAGGTCCGGGTGTTGGCGGGGAACAGCTCGGAGAACCAGGCGCCCTGGGAGCCGGCGAGCATATCGTGGAGGATCGGCAGCCCGATGATATACACGAGGATCACCAGGAACGGGACGCCGGTGTTGACCATGAGGAACATCGGGAAGCCGAAGAGAATAATGCCGGCAGTGCCGATGATGTAGAGCTTGCGGCGTCCGATGCTGTCCGTGAGCCGGCCCCAGAGGATGGTGGCGACGACGCCGATTGCCGCGGCGAGCACCAGGCCGGTCAGGCCCGTCTGGCGGTCGACTAGCTTGTTGGCGACGATGTAGGAGAGCAGGTAGGTGACGATCACGTAGAAGCCACCGGACTCTGCCAGCCGAAGCCCGATGACCCGCAGGATCGTGCGCCAGTCATTCTTGATGACGGTCAGGAGCGGATTCTTGACGAGTTCGCCCTTGGCCTTCGTCTCCTCGAACTCGGGGGATTCGCTGACCTTCATTCGGATGATGATGCCGGCGATGATCAGGACGGAGCTGGCGAGGAACGGCACGCGCCAGGACCATTCGTTGTTCCAGCCGGTGGTGGCAAGGAAGACGAGGTTGGCTAGCAGCAGACCAAGCGGGACACCAGCCTGCGGGATGCCGGTGTAGCGGCCACGCTGTCGCCACGGAGCATGCTCAAAGGTCATCATGATGGCGCCGCCCCATTCGGCGCCGAAGGCCAGGCCCTGGATGATCCGGATCGCGACGAGCAGGATCGGTGCCAGGACGCCGACCTGCTGATAGGTGGGCAGGACGCCGATCAGGAAGGTCGCGGCACCCATAACCAGCAGCGCGCCGACCAGGACCGGTTTGCGGCCGTACTTGTCGCCGAGGTAGCCGCCGATCAGTCCGCCCAGCGGCCGCATGGCAAAGCCCACGGCGAGGGTGGCGAACGCGAGCAGTGTGGCGGCGACGGGGTCTTGGCCGGGAAAGAATGCGGTGCCGAAATACAGCGCAGCGGCCGTGCCGTAGGCCAGAAAGTCGTAGTTCTCAATGGTCGTTCCTACGGCGCTGCCGATCGCGACCTTGAGTTTGTCCGGCGAGCCCAGCTCGGCCTGCCTGGCGTGTGACTGCGTGAGAGCACTCATGTGCGTCGATATCTCCTTCGATATGGGACGGGTTTCTCCCGCCCCTGCTTGTCGCAGACGCTGCACCAGGTGAGGCCGGTCCTCCGGCGTCACTGAGGCTGGTTCAGGCCCCGACGTTTCCTATGTTGTAAAAGCCGCGAATGTGGTCACCCACGGCCTGCCTGGCCACGGTCGGTTCCCGCCGTTGAATTGCTTCGAGGATTTCCCGGTGTTCCCGGCGCACCACGGTGGCCGTTTCTTTCCAGTTCTCTAAGCGGGCATATGCTTCGATCATTTGCCGGTTGATGGCGATCCTCAGGGACCCCATCAGGTTCGAGGTCAGGGAATTGCCCGTGGATTCGGCGATCCGGACGTGGAAGGCTGCGTCCAGCCGGTTGAACTCGGCGGTAGTGATGTCCGGGTCATCCATCCGGTCCAGGATCAGGCCGAGGTCCTTGTGGTCCTGCTCGGTCGCCCGCACTGCGGCTTCCTCGCAGCACCAGGTCTCCAGCGCGATGCGGGTTTCGAGTACATCGGTCTGGTCAAACTGGCCGAGCGCCAGTTGGAGCTTGAGAAGGTTCACGAACCCGGATCCGGGCTCGCCCACCAGCACAGCTCCTCCCTCCGCGCCGCCGCCGGGGCGGATGTCGACGATGCCCAGGGCCTCCAGAACCCGGAGGGATTCCCTCAAGGACGGTCGGGATACGCCTAGCAGCGCAGCGAGATCCCGCTCGCTGGGCAGCTTGTCTCCGGCTTTGAGCCTGCCATCGAGGATCCGCTCCTCGATTTGGGCCATCACTTGCTCGTACGTCCGGATCCGTTGTACGGGTTCCCACGTTTCTGCCGTCATGCCGCCACCTCTTCAATTTCCTGCCGTCAGCCTGCCGCCGACGAACTGCCTTTCTATCGTAGTTGTTGGCTTGACGGTCTGACCTATGTGCTGAGGAGTGATTCCGCGCGGAACTCGCTCTCGAGTTCGCGGCGGATCTGGACGGCGAGGAGGGTCTCATCGGCGTCGACGTCGTCCCATGAGACGGTGCCGTCCTGGGGGACGTCGCGCTTGAGTTTCATGCCGTGCGCGAGGCCCAGCGGCAGGGCGTTGCGCTCCAGGGAGATCCGGGCCGGGGCCAGCTTGCCGAACGCCGTGTAGCCGCCCTCTCCGTCCAGGATTTCGCCGGCCTTGAGGTCCTTCTTGGCCGTCGTCATGACGTCGCCGCGGAAGCCGGTGGGGGAACCGGTGGCTTCCCCACGCAGGACGGCCGAGGCGATGCTGACACCCAGCTCGAGTCCGATCATGTGGTACGGGCGGTACAGCGAGCCGTAGCGCCCGGTCGAGTCGGTCTTGACCCCGTACTCAGCAAAGCACTGCGCGGCGTAGTCAGTCTTCGCCTCGAAGGTGACATACACGCCCCAGCGGAGATCGCGCTCAACTTCGGTTCCGTCACGGTTCAGGCTTGAGGCGATCTCCACGGTGCCACGCCTGGTCAGGATGCCGCCGACGGACTTTTCGCGGTAGATGTTCGGGAGGTCGTCCACCCCGGCCGGCGGGAAGAAGAGGCCCTCGTCCTGGGGGGTCAGTCCCGTGCCGTTGGCCACTGCCGCCATTTCGATCGCCGATTTGGTGCCGTCGAGGAAGGAGTTGAACATCTTGGGGTTGAAGTCGCCGGAGGCGAGCTGCTTGTCGCTGAAGCCGTAATAGTTCCAGACCGTGTCCGGGGTGGAGTAGTTGTACTCGGGGAGGTATTTGGTGCCCTTGCCGGCTGCGACGATGTCGAATCCCACCGTTCGGCACCAGTCGACCATTTCGCAGATCAAGGCCGGCTGGTCGCCATAGGCCATGGAGTAGACCACGCCTGCGGCTTCGGCGCGGCGCTGGAGGATTGGGCCCACCATGCAGTCGGCCTCGACGTTGACCATGATGATGTGCTTGCCGTTGTCGATGCTTTGCACGGCATGGGCGGTGCCGACAATCGGGTTTCCGGTCACTTCCAGGATGACCTCAACCTCCGGGAGCCGGATGAGGTCAGCGGAGCTTTCCGTGACGAAGGTGGTGCCGTTGCGGAGGGCCTCGGCGAAGTTCCTGGCGGCGTAGCGCTCGGCCGGCCAGCCCGTGCGCTGAAGTGCGCCCCTGGCCTTGGGAACGTCGATGTCGGCGACGCCCACAACGTGGATCCCTTCAGTGTTGAGTGCCTGCGTGAGGAACATCGAGGCAAATTTTCCGGCGCCAATGACACCGACCCTGATGGGCCCCTGCGTGGCGGTTCGCTTCTGCATAAGCGAGTAGAGATTCATGTTGGCTACTTCCTCGTAGTATCACTGGGAGTCATTCGGTCTGTTGGTCAGACCATCTGGTGTTGTAACCATGACATGGCCGCAGGCAATGTGTCAACCGTCATGTTCTTGGTGGCTGCGGGTGCCCGGGCAAGTAGCCGCAGGTGCGAACTGAGTACATCCGGAATGCAATCAGGTAACCGGTTATCCGATAGTCGGGTACCCGATTTGCGTGACTTCATGCCCCGGCCGCGCGTTGAATTGGAGTGTCAGAAAATGCTGGTATGACACGCTCATAGCTCCTGCGGGAGGCCCGGGCACAGAGCCAGCGCAGGAGCAGCGTAGACGCCGGGGGGCATCGCATGCATGATTCAGCCCAGCTTGGTCCGTCCATTGTCGATTCATCGCCGCCTGGTCCGCCGCAGCGCGGTTGGTCCCGGCCGCGGCCGGCGACATTGACGGGCACACCGTGAGCCCGGGGCTCCAGGCGGCCGTCCTGTTTGCCGGCTCGCTCCCAGGGCACGTCCTGATGTCCCTGGGGCAGACCCTCGTGGTCGTATGTCTGTGCTTCGACTTCGTCCGCGCAGTTTCCGTCCCGCGGTCCCGTCGCCGGTACGTGGCCAACACCGCGTTCCGGACACTTGCCCTGCCTTCCATCCTTATCATGGCGTTCAGTGTGCTCATCGACGCCGCCTCCGGCTCCTGGCAGGACGTCGGCGCAGGGGTCTTTGTCCTGGTCGCCGTGATCTTCCGGTGGCACCATGACACCGACGAGGACAGTTGGTGGAAGGGCAAAGGCAAAGCCTTGGGCCGGTGGTTCCGGAACCGGGCGGCCTCCGGGTCCATGGTTGCGCCGGCCACGGCGTGAAAAAGCCCTTGCTGTCCGGGCGTCCCAGGGTGTCCAATCCTTAACACAAGGCCCTGCGGGGCACGAGTGGATGCGACGCCGGGAGGTTCTCATGCCGTCGAAAGGCGCCAAAACCCCGTCAAGGGGCCCGGTCCGGGGTACGTCTGACCTCCGCCGGGCAGACGCCAACGGCGTCGCGCCGCCAGAGCAACCGGACAAGATCCGCAATGTGGCACTCGTGGGGCACTCCGGGTCCGGGAAAACGATGCTCACCGAGGCCTTGTTGGCCGCCACGGGAGCCACCACGCGCAAAGGCTCGATCGCCGAGGGCACTACGGTGAGCGACTCGGACCCCTCCGCCATCGCGCAGCAGCGCTCCGTGGCCCTCTCGGTGGTGCCGGTGACGGTGGGGGAGACCAAGGTGAACCTGCTGGACACTCCCGGCTACACGGATTTCATCGGCGAGCTGCGGGCCGGGCTCCGTGCCGCGGATGCGGTGCTGTTTGTCGTCTCGGCCACCGACGACGTCGACGCCGCGACCACCGCGCTCTGGAGCGAGTGCCAACGGCTCGGAATGCCGCGGGCCGTGGCCATCAGCCGCCTGGACCATCCGCGCGCGGATTTCGACGCCGCCGTTGCCCGCTGCCGCCTGGCCTTCGGCGACGCCGTCGTTCCGCTCTACCTGCCGGTCCGCGCGGACGGTGCCGTCACAGGGTTGCTGGGGCTGCTGACCGGAACGGTTTCCGAGTACGCTCCGGCGGAACAAGCGCCGGTCACCCGGGCCGCGACCGGCGTCGAGCTTGCCGCGGCGGAGTCCGCTCGCGGCGCGCTGATCGAGGGGATCATTGCCGAGAGCGAGGACGAGACGCTCATGGACCGGTACCTCGAAGGTGAAGAAATCGCTCCCGATGTCCTGATCGCCGATCTGGAGACGGCCGTGGCCCGCGGGTCCTTTCACCCGGTGCTGCCAACGTCAGCGGAATCCGGGCTCGGCCTGGCGGAGCTGCTCGAGGTCCTGGTGCGCGCGTTTCCAACGCCGGGGGAGCGCGACGTCCCGGCGGCGACAGGCCTCGACGGCGTGCCCGCCGGCCCGCTGGAGTGCGATCCCGAGGGCCCGCTGCTCGGTGAAGTGGTCCGCACGACGATCGACCCGTTCCTCGGCCGCGTCTGCCTGGTGCGCATCTTCTCCGGCGTGGTGCGAGAGGACGCGGCCATCCATGTGGGCGGCCGCGGAATGGCGGACCGCGGCCATGAGGACCACGACAGCGACGAGCGGGTCACACACCTGTACTCGCCGCTGGGATCGGGACTGCGGCCGGTGCCGTTCTGCGTCGCCGGGGATATCTGCGCGCTGACCAAACTGGGCACCGCCGAGACCGGCGACACGATCTCGGCCAAGGAACTGCCGCTGCTGGTGGCCCCCTGGGACATGCCGGACCCTCTCATGCCGGTTGCCATCGAAGCTGCCACGCACGGCGACGAGGACGCCCTGGCCCGGAACCTGGGAAAAGTCACCGCCGGGGACCCGACGCTGCGGGTGGAACGCAACTCCGAAACCCACCAGCTGATCCTGTGGTGCATGGGCGAGGCGCACGCCGACGTCGTCCTGGGCAGGCTCCGGGACCAGGGCGTGAACCTGCAGACCGTCCCGGTTATCACACCGCTTCGGGAGACGTTTGCCGCCCCGGCGGCCGGTCATGGGCGCTATGTCAAACAATCCGGCGGCCACGGCCAGTATGCCGTTTGCGACATCGAGGTGGAACCCCTCGACCGCGGATCCGGGTTCGAGTTTGTCGACAAAACTGTGGGCGGGGTGATTCCCGGGCCGTTCATCACCTCGGTGGAAAAAGGCGTGCGGGCCCAGATGCAGAAAGGCGTCTCCGCAGGCTTCCCCGTCGTGGACATCAAGGTCACGCTGATCGGCGGCAAGACGCACAGCGTGGATTCCTCCGATGCGGCGTTCCAGGCTGCGGGCGCGCTGGCCCTCCGGGAAGCGGCGGCCGCAACCCGTATTCAGTTCCTGGAACCGGTCTCGTCCGTGACCATCAGCGTTTCGGAAGACCACGTGGGCGCGGTGATGAGCGACTTGTCCTCGAGGCGGGCGCGCCTGACCGGAACGAGCTCCGCCGGAGCCGACGGCACCGAGATCAGCGCCGAGGTTCCGGACCAGGAACTGTTGAAGTACTCGGTGGAATTGCGGGCCCTGACGGCTGGCAGCGGCCGGTTCCGGCGCAGCTACCTGCGGCACGAACCTGTGCCGCAGGCGCTGCGCTGATGGCCCCAATCAAGGGCAGCGTCAGCCGTTGATGACCTGCGGGACGCCGAGGGCTTTGAGGCCTTCGACGCCGAACTCGAGTCCGTAGCCGGACTGCTTGGCGCCGCCGAAGGGGATGCGGGGGTCCACGGCGCCGTGCTTGTTGATCCAGACGGTGCCGGCCTCGATCCGGGCCGCCACCTTCCGGGCTTCGGCGGGGTCGGCGGACCAGACGGAGGCGCCGAGTCCGACGTCGAGCCCGTTGGCCATGGCGACCGCCTCGTCCACGGTGCTGTAGCGGATGATCGGCAGGGCGGGGCCGAACTGTTCCACGGCCACCAACGGATTGTCGTTGTGGATGTCCGCGACGAGGGTGGCGGGGTAGAAGTGGCCGGTCCGGTCCGGGTCAGGGTTGCCGCCGAGCAGGATCCGGGCGCCGGAGGCGCGGGCGGCGTCCACGAGCGTGGCCACGATGTCGAACTGCGCCCGGTTCTGCAGCGGGCCCAGGACGTTGGCCTCGTCCAGGCCGTTGCCCATCGGCATGGCACGGGCCACGCTGGTGAGTTCCGCGCAGACGGCGTCGTAAATGGCGTCGTGCACGTAGAGGCGCTTGAGCGCCGCGCAGGTCTGGCCGGTGTTGATGAAGGCGCCCCAGAACAGGCCCTCGGCGATCGCCTTCGGGTCGGCGTCGGGCAGGACGATGCCGGCGTCGTTGCCGCCGAGTTCCAGGGTGAGGCGTTTGACGGTGCCGGCGGAGGATTTGATGATGGCCTTGCCGGTGGCCGTGGAACCGGTGAACATGACCTTGCCGATCGCGGGGTGTGCGGCGAGGGCCTCGCCGACGTCGCGGCCGCCGGAGACAGTCGTGAGGAGGCCCTCCGGGAGTTCCTGGTTGAGGATTTCGACAAGGGCAAGGACGGACAGCGGGGTGTATTCGGAGGGTTTGACCACCACGGCGTTCCCCATCCGCAGGGCGGGAGCAACCTGCCAGACGGTGATCATCATGGGCCAGTTCCAGGGGCCGATCGCGCCGACGACGCCGATGGGCCGGTAGTGCAGTTCGGCGCGGGTTTCGCCGTCGTCCACCACGGTTTCGGGGTTCAGTGGCGTAGCGGCAGCCGCGCGGAGCCAGGCGGCGCAGGCGCCGACCTCGAAGCGGGCGTTCGGGCCGTTGAGCGGCTTGCCCTGCTCCCGGGAGAGCAGGCGGGCCAGTTCCTCGGCGGAGCGTTCGACGGCGTCGGCGGCCCTCAAGAGCGCGGCGGACCGGCCGTCGTGGCCCAGCGCGGCCCAGGCCGGCTGAGCGGCGGCTGCGGCGGCGATGGCCTGCTCGAGGTCCTGCACGGTGTGGACCGGGGCTTCGCCGACCGGTTGCCCGGTGGCAGGGTCAAGGATCGTGCGGGTCTCACCGGACACCGGGGTGATCGAGGCGAGGAGGGCGTCGTAGGTTTCCATGGGTACTCCACATCGAGTAGGCAATGCGCACCGGCCGGCGTGGCCCGAGGCTATGCCTCGAGTCTGCCCGACCCGCAGGAACTGGTCTTGTGTATCCGCGAACGGCTCTTGGCCTGTGGCGAACGGTTGCGTCCCGGGTGCAGTTAGGGCTGTCTGGGGGAGCCCGTCCGAAGCAGGAGTACGTCGTGGACCTCTTCAAGGGATGCGGCAATGGCTGAGCGATCGACACCGGCCAGGTACTGGAGAACGAGCCCGTCGAGGGCGGCGAACAGCGTGCGGGCCACAACGCGCACATTCTGGGTCAGGCCGGAGGCGCTCAGTCCGGCCGCCAGGGCATTGACGTAGTTTTCGTACAATGCGCTGACGGCTTCGGCAAGCTCGGGACGGCGGCGCGCTTCCAGAATCATCTCGTACTGGAACACCTGCAGTTCGGGTTCAGCCAGCAGCAAATCCAGCAGGGTTTGGGTGAACCATGCAGGCGGCGCACGGGCTGGTTCTCCTTGCCGGCTCCGATATCGCCAACGGCTGGAGCGGATTTATTGACGGAGCAATTGAGAGCGGTATGGCCGCCGCCCGTGACGGAGCCGGCCTGTTGGCACTGCTCCGGTCCTGAACGTCAGTCGTCAACCTCACTACGCTCAGGAACAATAACTGATCGCTGCAAGACAAGCGCCATCCGGTGGCAACTGCCATGCTGGATTTCACGGTGCACCATTGCCCTGGCCCGGCACACTTCCCCAAGCTCTTTCCCCAGCACTCATGACCGTTAAGAAGGATCCAATGAGTATTTCGAATCCCGAATCCCGGACCGCAGAACCCGGTTCACTCCAGGAACACTCCACCGCCCTGCGCGCAGGCAGTATCGGCGTCATGGGCATCCTCTTCTTCGTCCTGTCCGCTCAGGCCCCGCTGACTGGAATCGTCGGAGCAGCACCGCTGGCTGCAGCGCTCGGCAACGGCGCCGGCGCCCCCGGCGCGTACCTCGTCGTCGGCATCGTCATTGTGATCTTCGCTGTCGGCTTCGTGGCCATGAGCCGGAAAGTCCAGGCCAACGGCGCCTTTTACGCCTATGTAACGGCAGCCTTCGGACGCAAGGTCGGCGCCGGGGCGGCATGGCTTGCCCTCCTGGCCTACAGCACGGTGCAGGCGGCGATGTACGGTCTGTACGGCGCCGCGTTCTCCGGGCTGCTGGAATCCGCCGGGATTTCGGTTCCGTGGTGGCTGCTCGCGCTGGTCACCATGGCCGGCGTCCAGGTCCTGGGATCGATGAATATCGAGCTGGGCGCCCGCGTCCTTGCGGTCCTGGTGGGCCTGGAAGTGGCCATCCTTCTGATGTTCGGATTCTCTGTCCTGTTCAAGGGCGGCGGGCCCGAGGGGCTGAATATTGCCGCTTCCTTTGCGCCGGAAGCCATCGCCAGCGGAGCTCCGGGGGTTGCCATCATGTTCGCGGTGGCCTCCATGTTCGGCTTCGAATCGACAGCCATTTACTCCGCCGAGGCTAAGGACCCGCACCGGACCGTTGCGCGGGCCACCTATCTCTCCGTGGGCATCATCGCCGTGTTCTTCTCTTTCATCACTTGGATGCTGGTCAGCTTCTACGGTCCGTCACACGTCGTCGACGCGGCCGGCGCGGCGCTCGAATCCGGCGACGCGACGTCGTTTGTGATCGGCCCGATCGTGGAGACGTTCGGGCCATGGGCCGGGGTCGCCACCGGAGTCCTGCTGTTGACCTCCCTGCTGGCCGGCATCATTGCGTTCCACAACGGGATCAACCGTTACCTTCACTCGCTGGCGCTGCGCGGTTCCATGCCCGCCGTCGTGGCCCGGACCAACCGGCACCGCGCCCCGGCCGTCGCCGCTTGGATCCAGACCAGTGTCGCAGCCCTGCTCGTGGCGCCGTTTGCGCTCCTGGGTCTGGACCCGGTGCTGACCCTGTTTTCCTGGTTCAGCGGCCTTGCCGTCGCGGCACTGCTGGTGCTGTACATGCTGTGCTCCCTCGCCGTCGTCGCCTATTTCCGCCGCGAACGGGTACCCGGACAGCTGTGGCAGACGCTTGTCGCCCCGGTCCTCGCGTCCCTCCTCCTGGCCTGGGTGCTCTACCTGGTGGTCAGCAACTTCACCTCCCTCATCGGAGGAGGGGTTGAAACAGCAGTGGGGCTGCTGGTGGCCGTGCCCATCGTGTTTGCCGCCGGCGTGCTGGTGGAAATCGCTGTGGAGCGCAGGTCCGTTCTCGCGGCGGTCCCTGCCTAACGGGCGGGCCGTAGACGCAGAAGAGGCAGTGCCGGAACCGCACCCCGAGAGCTGGACTTGAAACGAGAGTCCAGGTCTCGGAGATGCGGTCCACTGCCGTGTCACCGCGGGCCGTTCTTCACTCCAGTCCAAAGGCGCGCCCATTGACAGGCGGACAATCGACGGATGCACTAAAGCGCATGGCATCTGACGGGACAAAAGAGACCAAAGAGACTGATGCAAGGCTCCGGATCGCCGACGCTCTGGTGGTCATGGCGCTCGCTGTGACATCGCTGGTCATGATTTGGCGTCCGGAGACGGATGTGGGGCTGGGAATCCTTCAGAGCCTCCTGGCCGCGATGGTGCTTCTCGGAGGTGCGGTAGTTCTAGGCGGAAGGACCCGGGCGGGGAGACTTGTACTAACCCGTCGACGGTGGAAATATTTCACGCTCATCGGGGTGGTGCTAGGTGTCATCATCTTGATTGCCTCGGCGTCGGCCAGCTTCCCCGGCCGTACCGGAGCCACCCCCGCCCTGGCATTGTTCCCAGCCCTGGTGGGTTTGTTTCTTACCCAGCTGTATGAACCGGAAAAGACTGCACAAGCCAAGGCGTCCGACCTCAGCAATCGTGATGCCAAAGTCTGGAAGAGAAGCGCCCTGGTCTCGGCCGCAGTCGGAATCGTCCTCGGCTGCATAGCCGGCCTGGCCGCAGCGGCTGGCAACATCGACTCGCTTGCGCTGCTCCTGCCGATCGCGCTCCTTTTCCTGGTCTTCGCCGCGGCCATCTGGATGATGCTTAGGACGAGGAACCGGCAGTTGGAGGCAAATCCGTAGGTGGTCAGGCGCCGCGCCGCCAGTCGCTGGGGGATTGGCCATAAGCATCCCGGAACGTGCGGCTGAAATGGGCCGCGTCCAGGAACCCCCAGCGGGCGGCGATTGCACCCAGGGAGGTGCCGCTGTGCAGCGGGTCCCTCAAATCGCGGCGGATGCGTTCTAGCCGCTGGGTCCGGATCCAGCTCGCCACGGTGCTCCCGGATTCATGGAAGACGTTGTGCAGGTGCCGGGTGGAGATGAAATGGGCCGCCGCGATCGACGCCGGTGACAGCAATGGATCGGCCAGGTTGGCGTCGATGTACTCGCGGACGGAGGCGGCCAGGAGAGCCTGTGGCTTCATGCTGTCCTGGGCCATGTCCAGTTCCGAGTGCAGCATCGTTGAGACGAGGTCCAGGGCGTTGGCGGCCAGCCGTGATCCGCTGGGGCCGCTCAGCGCGTCCAGGTTCTCCGCGAGATGGGCGATGAAGGGGCCGACGATCGCGGCGAGGCCGCTGTCGGAGGCCATCCGCACGGCCGAAAGCTGCGCGATGCAGTCCGGTGGCAGGGTCAGCGCGTCCCAGGGGAACATCACCACCATGAGCCGGGCGTCGCCCTCGAAGGCAAGCGTGTAGGGCCGGCTGGTGTCGTAGATGGAGAGATCACCAGGGCGCAGGAGGGCCTCGCGGTTGTCCTGGATGAGGAGCCCAGTGCCCTGCAGTTGGAGATTGAGCTTGAAATAGCGCTCGTTGGATTGCGCGATCAGCGCTGGCGTGCGGTGGACCTCATGGCCCGTGGAGGAGACTTCGACGATCGCCACGCGGTCCAGCCTGCGGGCCCGCATGCGGCCGCGGAAGTTGTCCGCGTCTGGGCTCGAGGCGGCCAGGGGGACGAAGGACTCCGCGACGAGGTGCCTCCAGTGCTCGAACGAGGCTGCCGTGCTGGTGCGGACGTCCTGCCCGGCGGGACTGGGGGATGGGCGGGCTGCAACTGCGGTCATCGAAAGATCCTGACGCCGTCGTAATTCGGGAACTGTGTCGTGGGACACAGTCCCTTCAGGGTAGCGCCGCCGGCCGCCGATGTCATCTTTTTTCGACAACCGGCGAAAAAAGAACGGCTCAGTGCTTAGCTGCCCAGCAGCGCCAGGAATCCCTCCATCTGCTCATTCAGGCCGAGTTCCACTTGGCCCTCCGGGGCGAGGGCTGCCGCGATCTGCGCGCCGAGAAGGAAGTTGAGCAACTGCCCGGCCAACGCGGTGTCTGGGACGGCTGTTGTGACGGCGCCGGATTGCCGGGCCTCGGCAAGGTGCCGACTCATCGCCGCAAGCCACTGCTGCATCGAATCACGGTGGATCCGGGCCTTGCCGGGATCGGTGATGGCCTTTTGCCAGAACGGAATGACAATCCGGGCCTCGTTGATCCGTTCCTCATCCAGGGGCAGCACCTCGATGCAAAACGACCTCAAGGCCACGAGCCCGGACTGCCCGGCGGTGACCTCCGCGATGCGTTCGTTGGTGCGGTTGAAGACGTGCCCGAACGCGAAAGTCAGCAGATCATCCTTTGTGGGGAAGTACGGCTTGAGGGCCCCGTTCGCGAAGCCGGCCTCGAGGGCGATTTCCCGCATGGTGGCGCTTTCAATGCCGAGCCGGGCGATGGTCCGCCATGTCGCATCGACGAGTTCAATTCGCCGTTGGTCGTGATCGACAATCTTTGGCACCGGGCAACTCCCCAAAATATTTTGCGTCGGACTCTTGTGGCACATCTTACGTTTCCGTATTCTCTACAACTATAGAAAATAAAGTTCCGACCCGCTAGGGTCACCGAACGAAGGTCGCCATGATGGACGTAAAAACTGACACCCACACTCCGTATAGCCCGTACAGTCTGGCCACGGGGGCCGAAATCACCGCGGTCCAGGGCATCCTGCGTGCCGCCGGCCTGCTGGGGGACACGCAGCGCATCGCGTACCTCGGTCTGGTGGACCCTGCCAGGAACGCGGCGGCCGACGGCGAGGACCGCCGGTTCCGGGTCTTCCTGCACGACGTCTCCGGGGGGAGGCCGGCCGACGTGACCGTCTCGGTTTCCAGCGGCGCGGTGATTTCCGCCGTCGAGCTGGACACAGCAGTGACCGGCGAGCTTCCTGTCCTGAAGGAGGAGTTCGAAGTCGTCGAACAGCTCCTGGCCACGGACGAACGGTGGCTCAAGGCGCTGGCTGGCCGTGGCCTGGACGTCAGCAAGGTCCGCGTTGCCCCGCTGTCCGCCGGTGTGTTCGAGTACCCGGAGGAGAAAGGCCGCCGGATCCTGCGTGGCCTGGCCTTCGTGCAGGATTTCCCGGAGGACAGTGCCTGGGCGCACCCCGTGGATGGGCTGGTGGCGTACGTCGACGTCGTCAGCCAGGAAGTCACGCAGGTCCTGGACACCGGCGCCGTCCCGGTTCCCGCCGAACACGGAAACTACACCGATCCGGAGCTCACCGGCCCGCTGCGCACCACGCAGAAACCCATCAATATCACCCAGCCGGACGGGCCCAGCTTCACCGTCACCGGCGGCAACCATGTCGAGTGGGAAAAGTGGAGCGTGGACGTCGGTTTCGACGTCCGCGAAGGCGTAGTGCTGCACAACCTTGCCTTCGAGGACGGCGGCCGCAAGCGGCCCATTATCAACCGCGGTTCCATCGCCGAAATGGTGGTTCCCTACGGGGATCCGTCGCCGATCCGGTCCTGGCAGAACTATTTCGACACCGGTGAATACCTCGTGGGCCAGTACGCCAACTCGCTGGAACTGGGCTGCGACTGCCTCGGCGAGATCACCTACCTCAGCCCCGTCATCAGCGACGCCTTCGGCAACCCCCGGGAAATCCGCAACGGCATCTGCATGCATGAGGAAGACTGGGGAATCCTGGCCAAGCACAGCGATCTCTGGACAGGCATCAACTACACCCGCCGCAACCGCCGCCTGGTGATCTCCTTCTTCACCACCATCGGCAATTACGACTACGGCTTTTACTGGTACCTCTACCTCGACGGCACCATCGAGTTCGAGGCCAAAGCCACCGGCGTCGTCTTCACCTCCGCCTACCCGGAAGGCGGCTCGGCCAACATCTCCCAGCTCGCCCCCGGCCTGGGCGCTCCGTACCACCAGCACCTGTTCAGCGCCCGGCTGGACATGGCGATCGACGGCTTTACCAACCGGGTGGAGGAAGAGGACGTGGTCCGGCAGGCGATGGGCGAGGGCAACGAACGCGGCAACGCCTTCTCCCGGAAACGCACGGTCATCGCACGCGAATCTGAGGGCGTGCGCGAGGCCGATGCCCGCAGCGGCCGGACCTGGGTCATCTCCAACCTGCAGTCCCGGAACCGTCTCGGCGAACCCGTGGGCTAC
The DNA here is from genome assembly GCF_029504395.1 of Arthrobacter sp. ES3-54. Classification (GTDB taxonomy): domain Bacteria; phylum Actinomycetota; class Actinomycetes; order Actinomycetales; family Micrococcaceae; genus Arthrobacter. The sequence continues at coordinate 50,664 of NZ_JAQFIF010000011.1, read as the reverse complement.
AAGCTCCACACCGAGGCCCAGCCCACGCTGCTGGCAGACCCGGAGTCCTCCATCGCCCGGCGGGCCGCCTTTGCCACGAAGGACCTGTGGGTGACCCGGTTCGCGGAGGAGGAACGGTACCCCACCGGTGACTTCGTGAACCAGCACGCCGGGGGAGCCGGGCTGCCGGAGTACGTGGCACAAGACAGGGAGCTGGACGGCCAGGACATCGTTCTGTGGCACACCTTCGGCCTGACCCACTTCCCGCGTCCCGAGGACTGGCCCATCATGCCGGTGGACACGGTCGGCTTCAAGCTCCGGCCCGAGGGATTCTTTGACCGCAGCCCCGTGCTGGATGTGCCCGCGAGTGCACAGCCGGCCGGCGGCCACTGCCACAGCTAGTCCGGCGCCGTGAGCATTGCAGGCGGCGTGGGCCGGCGGGGCGGCATCGTGCTTCATCCGCGGATCTGCGCCGCCGTGACGGCGGCGTCCTGCCTCACGCACCTGGGGCTTGCCGCCGGGAACCAGCACGGGACATGGCTGAACCTGCTCATGCTCGCCATGGTGGCTGTGTGCCTGCCGTGTGCCGTGCACATCTGGCGTCACGGCAGGGCCACCGCCCTTCGCCAGGTGATGGCCGCGGCGCTGGCGATGACCGGGGTGCACGCGGTCCTGCTCCTCGGCGCGGGCGCCGGCGGCTCGGGCCACGCCCATTCCGGAGCAGGAAACGCTGCCGCCGCAGCGGCCGGCGCGGCGCCCGTCGGCTCCGGGGCTTTGCTGGCGGTCATCGCGCTGGAAATCACGACGGCGCTGCTCGCCGCGACGCTCCTGGCCCGGCTCAGGGCGCAGCCCCGCGGGTGAACAGCGTCAGTCGTTGAACAGCCCCGCCAGGTCCTCCGCCGTCAGAGCGGAGCCGGTGAGCGCGTCGCCTTCCATGACGTCGGCGAACAGCTGGGATTTCTTTGCCTTGAGCGCCATCACCTTCTCCTCGATCGTGTCCTTGGCGACCAGCCGGTAGACCATGACGTTCCGGGCCTGGCCGATCCGGTGCGTCCGGTCCACGGCCTGGGCCTCCGACGCCGGATTCCACCACGGATCCAGCAGGAACACGTAGTCGGCCTCGGTCAGGTTCAGGCCGAAGCCGCCGGCCTTGAGGCTGATGAGGAACACCGGCGCGGCGCCGTCCTTGAACTCGTTCACGACGTCGGTGCGGTTGCGCGTGCCGCCGTCGAGGTAGCAGAACTCGATGTTCTCCTCGACCAGCCGTTCCCGGACCTTGCCCAGGAAGCCGGTGAACTGGCTGAAAATCAGGGCCCGGTGTCCTTCGGCCACCAGGTCCGCGAGCTGCTCGAAAAGGACATCGAGCTTGCTGGAGCGCACCCCGGACAGTGAAGGATCGATCAGCGACGGGTCCAGGCTCAGCTGCCGGAGCAGGGTCAACGACTGGAAGATGGTGAACCGGTTCTTGTTGACGTCCTCGATCAGGCCCAGGATCTTCTGGCGTTCCCGCTGCAGGTGCGTCTGATACACCTTCTGGTGCCGCGGATTCAGCACGACTTCCAGAATCTGCTCCTGCTTGGGCGGCAGATCCCGGATGACCTGCTCCTTGGTACGCCGCATCATGAGCGGCCGGACCCTGCGCCGGAGCTTGTCCAGCTGCCCCTTGTCGCCGTTCTTCTCCACCGGCTTCTGGTAATACTCGGCGAACCGTTTGGGGCTGGAAAAGAGCCCGGGAGCCACGATTGAGGTCAGTGCCCAGAACTCCATCAGGTTGTTCTCCAGCGGGGTGCCCGTGATGGCGAGTTTGAAGGCGGCAGGCAGTTTCCGGGCGCACTGGTAGGCCTTGGACTGATGGTTCTTGACGAACTGCGCCTCGTCCAGGACCAGGCCTGCCCAGGTCTGGGAGGCGTAGGCCTCATAGTCGATCCGGAACAGGGCATAGGAGGTGATGATGATGTCCGCGCCGGCCATCGCCTCGGCCGGCTGCGAGCCGCTCTTGGCGAAGGTCTCGCCGATGGCGCGCACGCTCAGCCCCGGCGCGAACCGTGCCGTCTCCGCCTCCCAGTTGCCCACCACGCTGGTGGGGGCGACGACGAGGAACGGGGCGGCCCCGTCAGCGGAACCCGCCGCGGAGGGGCCGGCAGAGTGCGCCTCGGATGAGGCTGCTGAGGGCGCGGCAGTCCCGGCAGCGGCATCCTTCGCGGCGCAGATCAGGGCAAGGGCCTGCACGGTCTTGCCCAGGCCCATGTCGTCGGCCAGCACTCCGCCGAGGCCGTGGCGGTACAGGAAGCTCAGCCAGTTGAAGCCCTCCAGCTGATACGGGCGCAGCTCGGCGTTCAGCGACTCGGGCAGGGGAAGCCCCTTGATGCCGCCTTCCAGCAGGCCGCCCACGGACTCACGCCACGCCGCGGCCTGTTCGTCGACGATCCCGAGGTGTGCGAGCTCGTCCCACAATCCTGCTTGGAAGCGGCTGATCTGCAGCGGGGCGTCTTTGTCGCCGGGGTTGTCCTGCAGGGAGCGGGCCTCGTCGATCAGCGCCCGCAGCTGGTGCAGCTCCGGTAGGTCCAGCGAGAAGTACGCCCCGCTGGGCAGCAGCATGCGGGTCTGCCCGGAGGCGAGGGCCGAAAACAGCGCCGCGAAGGAAACCGGCTGGCCCTCCAGGGTGATGACGATGCCCAGATCGAACCAGTCGCGGCTGTCCGTCGCCTTCGTGGAGATTGCCACCACCGGGGCTTCTTCGGCTTCGCGGTAGTCCGCAATCTCGCCGGAGGTATCCACGGAGACATCGCGGAGTTCGCGGAGCCGGGGAAGCACGTCCTCGGTGAAGGCGAGCGTGTCCAAGCCGGCCAGTTCTGCCGTGGCCGCCAGGCGCGGGGTGCCCCAGCCGCCCGTCGCGGATTCGCCCAGTGCCGGCACCACATCCCAGGGCTGCCCGATCCCCTCGAGGATGCGCGCCTCGGCGGGGTCGTCCCGGTAGCCATGGTCGCCCGGATGCCGCCACAGCGGCTGCGCCGTGACGAGGTTCCCGGACTTGTAGTGCCATTCCCAATGCAACCGGACCCTGTGGTCCGCCCCGTAGTTGGCCAGCAGGGACAGGTTGGGGACCGCCAGCGTGGGCAGTTCCACCGACTCGTCGGAGGCGGTAACCCGGGCGGTCTGCTTCAGCTTGGGGTAGAAGCCGGTCAGGAAACGGCTTTCGTCCCGCGCGGGGATATGCAGCGTGGTCCCGCCCGTGACGAAGGTCAGCAATTCCTCGCTGAGACCGCTTTCCAGTGGGGCAAGGGTGATGACGGGGTCGGCGGGGGCGATGCCCGGCAGGGCGTCGCCGTCGGAAGCCAGGAAGATCCCGTGCGCCGGGCGGCCGATGGTCCCCACCGACGCCGGATCCACCACCTCGCCTTCGAACGTGATGGTCGGCGCGAGCTCGAGCCCGCCGTTCTCCCCTTCGGCGCCGAACCTCGCCAGGTTCAGCCCGACGGCGGCAGGCTGCTCAACCAGCCGCACCGGCTCGTCGCCGCGGCTGTGGACCAGCGCGACGCCGATCTTCTTGGCCTGGGACAGCAGGCTCCACAGGTTCTTGCCGGCGTAGGTGTTCAGCCCCAGCCACAATCCGGTGCCGGAATGCTGGCGGTTCGCCACGGCGGTGTGCGAGGCAAGGAATTCCTGCATCCACTCCACATGCGCCTCGTTGCATTCGCGCCGGTAGTTCAAATAGCTCAGCGTGCTCCAGGAGACATCGCCGCGGATCCACTTGCCCTTGGCCCCCATGATGACGGGGCGTGCCTTGAGCTGGCGGACGCTGCGGAGCGGATCGCGGCGGCCCGTATAGGAGAAGTGCGGGGCGGGTTCCTCGATGTCGAACTGGAGCGCCAGCGGGGTGCCGTTGGCGGACGGCGTGATCCCCGGGTGGGCGATGAGGGAGCTAAGGGCCTGCTCCCAGTCGGCCATTTCCGGCGGCGCGCTCTGGCGGGCCAGCCGAGTGCCCTCGGCGGGGGCCAGCAGTTGCAGCCGGGTGGCAGGGTTGTCTTCGGCCGAGAAGAGCAGGGCCGCCACGTGCTTGCAGTCCTTGCGGACCGGGCAGCTGCAGACGCCCACTGTGCAGCTCCAGCCGCCCGCCTTCCGGACAAGCTTCGCCGTCGTGGAATAGGGCACGTCCGAACCGCCCCGCACCTTGCCCAGCAGCAGGCCGGTGGCGGCATCGAAGGAGATCCCGGAAACGCGGCTCCCCATGGCGTAGGCGAGTCCGGCCGCAAGGGAGCGGTCGTTGATCGCGGGGGTCTGAATCGCCAGTGCCGCACTCTCGTCCGGATGGGATGGCATGTGCGCGCTACTTTCGGCAGGTGGTCATCTGATCCATCTTACCGAGCCTTCGCAGGCCCCGGAACTTCGCCGGCGGCCGCGGAACCGCCGCCCAAACTTCGCCTGACGTTCAACTGGGGCTGGGCTGCCCGCCGTGAAGGCGGACCTACCGTGGAGATGTCCGGAGTATCAGCAGTGCCAGCAGTAAGGATTCCCCATGACCAACGGTGAGCCCACCACCCAGTCCGCCCACAGTTACCCCACCGTGCTGACCACGGAAAGCCTCAACGGCGGAAACGAGGACGTTGTCGACGCGAACGTCAACGTGGTCAACGCCATGTTCGAGGAGTTGCTGGATGCGGACGAGGTCTCCCCGGCCGCGCTGCGCAGCTACTACGTGGACTTCTACCTCACGCAGGCCCTGGCCGGCGGCTTCGCGCAGTACGTTTTTACCGCGCCCGAACGCGAGGAAGTCGATCCCTACGTCCGGGAAGGCCTGGCCGCCATGGGTGCCGCCGCGCACCTGGACCTCTTCAACCGCACAGTGGCCGCCTTCGGTGCCCTGACCGACACCGACGTCGACACGTACCTCGACGGCGGCAGCGGCTGGACCGCCGAAGGCGACACCGAGGGCGACGAACCGGGGGACGCTGTCTCCGACGCCGTTCGCGGCATGGAAGAACTGGACGGGGAATTCGAGTCGGTCCTCGCAGCGGAGGACATCGCGGCGCTGAACGCCGCCTGGCTGCGCGGGCAGGCGGACTTGCTGGTCCTTGCGGACGACGACCTCGACGCCCACATAGCCAGCCGGGTGGCCCGGCTTTCCGACCTCGCGGAGCGCCAGGCGGCAGCCGCCGAGGAAGCCCTCCTGGACGCGCCGGAGTTCGAACAGATCATCCGGGAGCTGTGCGACATTGCCGGCCACAGCCTGGAGCGGATCACCATGGGCGATCCCAACTACGAGCACAACGGGGAAACCACCCTGGCCTGGCACTTCACCACCGAACAGGGCGAATTCCTCATGTTGGAAGACGATGACGAGGCCTTCATGCTCAACCCCCGGACCCAGGAAATCCTCGCGGCCGTGGAGTTCGAAGACACAGCGGATTTTGAAGACACAGTGGAGTTCGAGCAGGCCCGCGCGTAGGCGGCCTTCCCCGACAGTTTTCCGGTACGGCCGGCGCCTGCCCCCAAATGCAGGCGCCGGCCGTGCCGCGCTTAGTATCTCGGCCCCGGCGAACCGCACTAGGTGGATCCCCAGCCTTGGGCCTACGGTACGGGCGGTGCGGTGATCATCTCCCCGGACGGTGCCACGAGGTACCAGACCCCACCCACGCCCTGGCCCGTGGTGTCTCCCGCGGCCTGGTCCTTGGAGTAGTAGTAGATCGGCATCCCGTTGATGGTCACCTGCATCTTTCCGTCAGCCGTTGGGATGGTTCCGACCTTGCCGGTGACGCCGTTAACGGTGGGGGTCGCCGTCGTCGAGGTGACAGGGGGCCACGACGTCAGGCACGCGCCGGTGCAAGCGCTGTTCCCGGAGTCCTTCGTGTTCTTGGTGAAGTAATAGACGCTCAGTCCCTTGTCGGCCACCACGATCTGGCCCGCCTTGGACTCGCCCACCGAGAGAACCGCGGCGGCCATGGACGCCGACGCCGAACTCGCCGGCGCGCTGGACTCTGCGGGAGCGGAGGTGGCCGGTGCCGCCGACGTCGGCGTCGTGGTGGTCGCTCCGCCGCCGCAGCCGGACAGTAGCGCGGCAAGGGCTAAAGCGGACAAGCCAATGCTGAGGTGCTTCTTCATTGCTGCTCCTAGGCTCGAGCCAGCCCAACTCAGAGGCCGGCGCTACCCGATACGACGGCGGGGAGCGCGGAATGGTTCACGGCGGAGCCGACATGTTCATCCTGGGGCTGTCCTGGGGCACACTGAACTATTGGGTCCGCCCGTACGTCATACAGGGGCAGAACAAGAAATCCCGGGGAGGTGGGAAATGCCGCTGGATGAAGACGTCGTGGCTGCGATTTACCGCGACCATGGGACGGCCTTGAAACGCTTCGTCCTCAGCGCCTCCCGGGATCCGCAGCTCGCCGACGACGTCGTCCAGGAGACCGTGTTGCGGGTCTGGCAGCAGGCGCCGCAGATCACCGGCAGCCTGCGCAGCTATCTGTTTCGTACGGCCCGCAACATCATGATCGACAACTACCGCAAGGCTCAACGGCGTCCGCAGGAAGCCGGCGAACGCGATGTCCCGGACCTTGCCGTCGGCGCCGGACGCATCGATGACCTGCTCAACAAGGTCCTGATGGAAGAGGCGCTGCTGCGGCTCAGTGCGGAGCACCGCGAAGTCCTTGTTGCCCTCCATTACCGCCGCTACACAGTCCAGGAGGCATCCGCCCAATTGAAGATCCCCAGCGGCACGGTGAAGTCCCGGGCGTTCTACGCCCTGCGGGCCCTTCGGTCGATCCTCGACGAAATGGGGGTGCAGCGGTGAACGGAACCGAGCTGCATCACCTCCTCGGCGCGTACTTGCTCGGCGGGCTGGAGCCGGCTGACGCCGCAGCCTTCGACCAGCACCTTGCCGTGTGTGCCGAGTGCCGCCGGGAGTTGGACGATCTCGCCAGCCTCCCCGCGCTGCTCGACGCGATTCCGGTACCCGACGCCGTCGCGCTCACCGCGGCGGCTGCTGCCGCCCGCGAGCGGACGCTTGTTCCGCCGGACCCCGTACCCGTCCCGCGCCGGCTCCTGGACGAGCTCGCCGCCCGCCGCCGGAAAGTGCGGCGCCGGTGGACGGCGGCGGTGGCCGCCGCCGCCGCCGCATGCCTGGCGGTGGGGATCATGGCCGCCCCGCTGCTCAACCAACCCGCCAAACCGGACGCGAGCTATTCCGTTGCGGCCAGCAGCGGGATGCAGGTCACAGTGGGGCTGGTCAAGAAAACCTGGGGCACCGAGCTGGCGGTGGACGGCCGCAGCCTGCCCGTCGCCGGTACCCTCTCGCTCTGGGTGAAGGACCGTGACGGCGGCGAGGACCGCGCTTGCTCGTGGACAGCCACTCCCACCGGCAGGGTCCGGATTACCGGGGCGACGCCGGTGCAGCTGACCAAGATCGCCAGCGTCGCGCTGCGTGACGAGCAGCAGAAAACCGTGGCTGTTATCGCCGTGCCTCAGGGTTAGCGCAGTCCTGGGTGTCGCAGCCCAGACGGGCGCACCAGGCGGATGCACCCAACAGTCTGCGCGAGCCTACATCTTCGCGAGCTTGGCCCGCACCACCATGTAGATGCCGTAGCAGATCAGGCCGATACCCACTGCGGCCAGCAGATACACGCCGAACGGCTGCTCCCGCAGGGCCTTCAGGCTGCCGTCGAGCCCGGTTGACTCTTCGGGGTGTGCCGTGACCGTGGCGATGATGATGAGCAGGCCCACCAGCAGCAAGGCGAAGCCCTTGGCCACATAGCCCACCATGCCGATGACCGTCACTGCGGTGCGCGCCTGCGGCTGGGACGGCATCCGCAGGTATTTGATGAAGGACTTCTTGAAGCCGCGGATCGCGTAGACGATTCCCGTGACGGCGACCGCGACGCCGATGACCACCAGGAGCGCAACGCCGCCCGGTGCCTTCATGAGGTTTACGGTCATATCGGAAGTTGACTCGCGGTTGTCGGAGCCGGCCCCGGTGGCCACCGACGCGAGCGTCAGGGCGAACGCGGCGTACACCACGGCCTGCAGGGCTGCCTTGAGTTTCTTGCCGACCTTTTTCTTGGTCGGCAGGTGACCGAAGTCGAAGATGGCGTCGGACGTCTGCCAGATGGCCAGCGCAACGCAGGCGGCAAAAGAGGTCCAGAGCAGCAACGGCCCGGCCGGCTGCCCGGCGAGCTCTTCCACCGCGCCGCTGACATCGGCCTGGCCCCGGCCCCCCATGGCGAGCCGGATCGCGACCAGCCCGATGAGGAAGTGCAGCAACCCAGACACGGCGAAACCGGCCCGTGCTGCGATTTCGAGCGGCTTCGAATTGGTGACGTCCTCGGCGACGTCCGCGGCGTCCTTCATTTCTCGTTTGATGATCGTTTCCTTAGTGCTACCAAGCGTGGTTCGTTCCGTAATCGTGCCACGCCAAGCCGCTCAGGAACAGATACCCGCGGACCAGGTGTGCCTAAATTCTGCGGTAGCTGAGGTCGAAGATCAGGCGCCCGGCTTCGTGGGCCTTGTTTTCGAAGCTGGTCAGAATCCTGCCGTCAAAGCGCGGCGCCCAGCCGCCGGTCCCGTCGATGCCCTCGTTGGGTCCGGTGTGCTCGGTGCTGACCGGCGCCCGGCCTTCCTTGACGGGCGCGCCACCCACGCGGGACTCGACGCCGGATTCCCAGACCTGGGTCAGGGGGCTGTCCGCACCGGCGCGCTCGCCCTCGTGCAGGTTCTCGAACTGCGCGGAGCCCGCCATGACCTCGCGGACGTGAACAGCGTAGTTGGACCAGTCGGTCGCGATCCGGAAGATGCCGCCGGGCTTGATGGCCCGGGCGGCGAGATCCACGAAGTCCGGCTGAATGAGGCGGCGCTTGTGGTGCCGGGACTTGTGCCACGGATCCGGGAAGAACACCCATAGTTCCGTTACCGAGTCGGCCGGGAGCATGGTCGCGAGCACCTCGGGGGCATTCGCCTCCACTACCCGCACGTTGCTCAGTTTGCGGCTGTTGATCTTGATCAAAGTGTTGGCCAGACCGGGGGTGTAAACCTCCACGGCCAGGAAGTCCGTGTCCGGGTTTTCCTCCGCGGCGTGGCACACGGCGTCGCCCAGGCCGGAGCCGATCTCCACAACCAGCGGAGCCGTCCGGCCGAATTCGGCTTCCGCGTCGAACACATAGTCCGGGTGTACGGAGGTGTTCGCGATATGGCGGGGGACCTCAACCGCCCAGCGGTCAGAGTGCTCCTCCCAGGCGGCCTGGCGGCGGCCCTGCAGGCGTGTGCCGCGGCGCACGAAGCTGACCGGGCGGCCTCCGTACGTGCCGAACGAAGCCTGGCTGCCGGGGGTCACAGGGCGCGGCAGCCGGGTCTCTTCAGGGGCGCCGGGCGCCGGGTCTGCCGGCGTGCCGGGGGATTCTGGGGATTCGCTCATCCCTTCCAGAATAGTTGAGTTTGCAGGGCCGGGGCGCCTCCGGCGGATCCCGCGGCCCCCTGAAGAAGGGACTGCGGGGCGGGCGACTGCAAGAATGGGGCGGGTGACCTCAGCTGGGAAAACTGACGAGCAGAGCCTTTCGGCCGGCGTTGCTGTCCGGGACGACTCCGCCGCACCGCCACGCGCCGCCGGCCGCCGCATGCTCGCGTACATGGGCATCTGCCTGGTCCTGATCGGGCTGAATCTCCGCACCGTGTTTTCGAGCTTCGCGGCGGTACTGCCCGAGGTGACGGCCGACGCCGGGCTTCCGGCCTGGGCGGTCATGGTGCTCACCACCGTGCCGGTGACGCTGCTCGGCGTGTTTGCCCCGCTGGCGCCGGCGCTGGCACGCCGGTTCGGCGCCGAGCGGGTGCTGCTCGGCGCCATGGCGGTGCTCACGGCAGGGCTGCTGCTGCGGCCCGTGGAGCTGCCCGCGGCCGGCCATCTGCCGGCCCTGCTCGCCGGAACCGCCGCGTGCGGCGCCGCGATTTCACTGTGCAACGTGCTGCTGCCCGGTGTCGTCAAGCGTGACTTCCCGCGCCGCCTGGGCCTCATGGGCGGCCTGTACACCACAGCGATCTGCGCCTCGGCAGCCCTTGGCGCCGGGTTCACGTTCCCGGTTTTCCGGGCGACCGGGCAGTGGACAGCGGCGCTCTGGTTCTGGGCGCTGCCAGCCGGCGTCGTCCTTCTCTTGTTCCTGCCGCCGGCACTCCGGGCAAGTCCCGGCGGTCCCACGCCGCCGGCCGGCGGCGTCAGCGTCTGGCGCTCCGCCGTGGCCTGGCAGGTGACTGCGTTCATGGTCCTGCAGGCCATGATGTCCTTCAGCGTCTTTGCCTGGCTGGCCCCGATCCTGCGCGAACGCGGCGTGGACGGCGGCACGGCCGGCCTGATCGTCTCGGCCTCGATTGTGCTTCAGATGCTGGGCTCGCTGTTCGCGCCGGCGCTGGCCACCCGGTTCCGGGACCAGCGCGCCATTAACACGGTGGTGGCGCTCATGACCGGCGGAGGCTTCGCGCTCAGCATCTTCGGGCCCCTGGACGTGATCTGGCTGTGGACCGGGCTGCTGGGCCTGGGCCAGGGGAGCCTGACCGCCGCCGCCCTGACCCTGATCATGGTCCGCACCCGCGACGGGCACGCAGCGGCCCACCTCTCCGGGATGATGCAGGGCGTGGGCTACGGACTTGGCTCCAGCGGCACCCTCCTGGTCGGCCAGCTCCACCAGTCCACCGGGTCCTTTGCCGCGGCGGGCGTGCTGTTTCTGCTGGTGGGCTCGCTCGCCGCCGTATTCGGGTACCGGGCCGGACGGGACCGCTTCGTCGGCGACTGACGCTTTAAATAGGTTGAGCTATCAGTTGTTGCTGTTCTGAGCCTCCAGAACAGCAACAACTGATAGCGCAACCGGGCGGGACGGGATCAGAGGGTGAGGTCTTTGCCCTTCGTTTCCGGGATGGTGAAGACGAAGGCCGCGGAGACGGCGAGCAGCAGCACGGCGTAGACGTTGAACAGCTGCGGCATCTGCACGGTGGTGCCGAGCCACTGCTGCAGGTAGGGCGCGGTTCCGCCGAAGAGTGCCACGCAGATTGAGTAAGGCACTCCGACGCCCACCGTGCGGATGCTCGTGGGGAACAGTTCCGCGTACACGGCCGGCACAATCGCGGCGCTGGCGGCGATGAAGATCAGCATGACGGACATGCTGACGGCCAGCTGCCAGGCGGAATCCTTGAGCAGGGCGGTCATCGGGAAGTGCATGACGCCTGCACCGATCGCACCGGCCCACAGCACCTTCTTGCGTCCGATCCGGTCGGACAGCTTGCCCCAGAACGGCAGGGCTGCGATGAATACGACGTTGCCGACTACACCGGCCCACAGGGCCTCGCCCCGGTCGATCTTCAGCGCAGTGGTGGCGTAGCTGGGGGCGACGACTCCCCAGATGTAGTAGATGACGGTCAGGCCGACGGTCAGGCCGATCACCTGGAGGGCCTGCTTGCGGTGCCGGACGATCTGCGGCCAGATCGGAGCGCGCTTCTCCGTCGCGGCTTCGCCCTCGAAGACGTCCGTTTCGTGCAGCCGGGACCGCATGATCAGCGCGTAGAGGCCCATTGCCGCCCCGATCAGGAACGGGATGCGCCAGCCCCACGCATTCATGACTTCGGTGCTCAGGGCCATGTTCAGCACGGCGCCGAGCAGGGTTCCGAACAGGATCCCCACAGTGCCGGAGGTGTAGATCAGCGTGGCCCAGAAGCCGCGGTGTTCCTTCGGCGCCATTTCGGACAGGTAGGTCTGCGACGACGGCAGTTCGCCGCCGTGCGCCAGGCCCTGGATCAGGCGCGCCACCAGGAGCGTGAGCGACGCCCACACACCGACGGCCGCAAAGGTCGGCGCGATGCCGATCATCAGGCTGCCCACCGACGCCAGCCCCACGGCCAGGGTCATGGAAGCTTTCCGGCCGATCCGGTCACCGATCCAGCCGAACAGGAAGCCGCCGAAAGGGCGGGCGACGAAGCCGACGGCGAAAATCGCCAGCGTGGACAGCACCGCGGACGCAGGGTCCGACTTGCTGAAAAGCTGGCTGGCGATGAACGGCGTGAAGGTGGCGTAGATGGCCCAGTCGTACCATTCGACGGCGTTGCCGATGCCCGTGCCGATGAGTGTCTTGCGGGTGGATGTTCGGGTTGCCGCCGGTGTAATCGCGGTTGCAGTCATGGTCTTCTCCCTCAGGGGTGGCGGCTAGGAAAGGGTGGCGGCGGCGGCCAGGTTGGCCGCGGCGGGAGCGTCGGCTGCCGCAAGCGCGGCCAGCCTCGAAATGGCGAGCTCCGCGTAGAGTGCGGCGCCGTCAGCCAGCACGCCGTCGTCGAACGTGGCGTACGGGGAGTGATTGAACGCGGATGTGGCGTGGTCGGCGTCCCGGGGGACGGCGCTCAGCCCGATGAAGGTGCCGGGGACTTCGGCGAGAACCCTCGAGAAGTCTTCGGAGCCGCTGAGCGGGGTGGCCCAGCGGGCCAGCCGGGAATCGCCGAACAGGCCCTCGATGACGTTCTCTGCGGTGTGCGTCTCGTCCTCGTCCGTGATGGTGAGGGGATACTCCTGCTGGTAGTCGACGTCGACCTCGAGGCCGTGCGCCGCGGCGATTCCCTTCAGCAGGCGCGGCACGGCGTCCATCATTTTCTGCCGGGCTTCCTCGGAGAAGGTCCTGATGGTGGCCTCGATGCGCGCGGTTTCCGGGATGATGTTGCGCTTGGTGCCGGCCTGGAGGACCCCCACGGAGAGGACTACGGGATCGAACATGTTGAACTGGCGGGTGATCATCACCTGGAGGGCGGTGACCATTTCGGCGGCCGCCGTCACTGGGTCCTTGGCAGAGTGCGGGGCCGACCCGTGGCCGCCGGCGCCGAGCACGGTGACCATCAGGCCGTCGGAGGAGCTGAGCATGACGCCGGGCTTGGTGCAGAACGTGCCGTGCGGTTCCAGGGCGGAGAAGACGTGCATGCCGTAGGCGGCGTCGACACGCCGGCCGGCGGCATCCAGCACGCCTTCGCGGATCATGTGGCTGGCACCGTCGAAGCCTTCCTCGCCGGGCTGGAACATCAGGACGACGTCGCCGGCCAGTTGGTGCCGGCGTTCGGCCAAGAGCGTGGCGGCTCCTGCCAGCATGGAAGTGTGGAGGTCGTGACCGCAGGCGTGCATGGCGCCGTCGATCCGGGACGTGTAGTCCACGCCTGTTTTCTCCTGCACCGGCAGGCCGTCCATGTCAGCGCGCAGCAGCACGGCCGGGCGGGCGCCCGCGCCGGTTCCGGATGCCTGGCCGCGCAGTACCGCGGTGACCGACGTCGTGTCCTTGCCCAGGGTGATCTCGTAGGGAAGCCCGTCGAGGGCTTTGAGCACTTTTTCCTGGGTGCGGGGCAGCGTCAGGCCGATCTCGGGTTCCCGGTGCAGTTCATGGCGGAGCCGGGCAAGGTCCGCCTGCATCTCCCGGGCGTCTGCGGCGATCGGCACGTGTTCTCCTTATTTGTCGAAATCGTTGGGTTGTGGCATTTGCTGGTGATTTGGCTGGGTTCGCGTCCGCTGAGGACGTCCTGCGTCTATTCTCAAGTGACATGGTTCACACGCGGTCGAAGGCCAGAAAAAATGCAAACGACCGCCGCTGCCGCAGGTTTCGTGCACACATGAAGGGAAATATGATGGAACTCAGCGAGGATGACCTCGCCCTGATCAATGTCCTGCAGATTGCCCCGCGCCTGAGCTGGGCGGATGCGGCCCAGGTGCTGGACGTTCATGCCACCACGCTCGCCGCCCGTTGGGAGCGGCTGCTGGCCTCTGGCGTTTCCTGGATCACCGCCCACTTGATCGGCGATCCTCAGCAGATGTGCCTGGCGTTCGTCGCCGTGGACTGCGAAATGAACCGTCGTGAGGAGGTCACCGCCAAGCTCGCCGAGATGCCGGAAATCGTCACGGTGGAGGAGGCGGCCAGCAACCGGGATCTCATGCTGACCGTCATTACGCCTTCCCTGGACGATTTCAGTCTGAAGGTCATCTCGCGGCTGAAGGAGATCGACGGCCTCCTCAAATATCAGACCGCCCTGTGCACCAGGTTGCACGCGAGTGGCGGCTCCTGGCGGCTCAATGTGTTGAGCCGCGCACAGCAGGCCGCCGTGCGGGCGTTGGCCGGCCCGGAGGCCACCGGGGTTGCCCAGGCTGCCGCCCGGGAAGTGTTGCCGGAAAGTCACCTGGCGCTCCTGCCGTTCCTGGCTAGGGACGGACGGGCCTCTGCGGCGGACATTGCCCGCGGGCTGGGCAGGCACCCTGCCACCGTCCAGCGCCAGCTTAACCGCGTGCTCGCCAGCGGCATCCTGTCACTCCGGTGCGAGGTGGCCCAGAAGCTCTCGGCGTTCCCCGTGACCTGCCAATGGTTCGTCAACGTCCCCGCGGGGCGGCACGAGGCAGCCGCCGCTGAGCTGAGGACCATGCGGAACGTGCGGCTCAGCGCCTCCACCACGGGGCCTACGAACTTCGTGATCATCATGTGGCTGCAGTCGCTGGCGGATGTCATGAACATCGAGGTGGCGCTGCAGCAGAAAGTGCCCGGGATCGTGCTCGTGGAAAGCGTCGTCATGCTGAGCACCGTCAAGCGCGTGGGCTGGATGCTGAACCCGGACTCAAGGGCCAGCGGCGCCGTCGTGGTTCCGGCCCAGGGGTTCGAAGCGGCGGACTGACGCGGCGGATGGGGCCGGACTGACAGGTCAGAACCGGGGCACGGCGTGCCGCGGTTCCAAGCTGTGGCATGCTTCCCCTAGGCGCTCTGCACCTGCTGCAGCCTCCATCAGCTACCTCAGGAGCCGCGCCGCCAGCCCCGTCCCGCCCGGACCGGCCTTGACCTCAAGCCGAGTTGAGGTTCCAGGGTTGCGTCCATGTCTCCCGATCAGGTCCCTCCCGTGTCCCGAACCGACCCGCCCGCCCGTCCGAAATCCGTCCCGGAATCGGCCGGCATTTTCCACCGCAGCTACCTGCTGGTGACGCTCGGCGCCTGCGCGCTGGTGTTCCTGGCGGCCTTCGAGTCCCTGGCGGTGACCACCATCATGCCGCTCGTCAGCCGGGAGCTGGATGGCGCCGGCCTCTACGCCTTGGCCTTCGCCGGGCCGCTCGCCACCGGGGTGATCGGGATGGTGGCAGCAGGCAGCTGGTCGGACCGCAAGGGGCCCGTGGCGCCGCTACTGGCAGCGGTGGGCATGTTCGTGCTTGGCCTGCTCATCGCCGGTACCGCCGGAACCATGCCGGTGCTGGTGGCCGGACGGCTGGTGCAGGGACTCGGCGGGGGCGGGCTGACCGTGGCCCTCTACGTGGTCATCGCCCGGGTCTACCCGCCGGTCCTGCATCCGAAAATCTTCGCCGCCTTCTCCGCGGCCTGGGTCATCCCGTCCCTGGTGGGCCCGTTCGCGGCCGGCGCCGTGGCGGAACTTGCCGGCTGGCAGTGGGTCTTTCTCGGCGTGGTCGGACTCGTGGTCCCGGCACTGCTCCTGACGGCCCCGGCCTTGCGCGGCCTGAACGGAAGACCCGGCGCCGCCGGAGATCCCCCGGCAAATGTGGAGACCGCAGCCGGCGGCCGTCCGCCGGGTGGCCTGGCCAAGTTGGCACTCGCGGCGCTGGCAGCGCTCGCCGTGCTGGGCCTGAACCTGTCCGCCGCGGTACCGGGGGCCGGGGCGGTGCTGGCGGCGGCCGCCGTCGCCGTCGCACTCCTGGCCGTCCGTCCGCTCATGCCGCGCGGCACGCTGACCGCCCGGCGCGGCCTGCCGAGCGTGATCCTCACCCGCGGGCTCGCGTCCGCAGCTTTCTTCGGTGCCGAGGTCTACCTGCCGTACTTGCTCGTGGAACGTTACGCCTTTCCCCCGACGTTTGCGGGCCTCACGCTCACCGGCGGTGCTATTGCCTGGGCGGCGGCCTCGGCCATCCAGGGGAAGCTGGGGACCCGGCTGGAGCACCGGAGGGCGGTGCGGATCGGTTCGGCCCTCGTCCTTGGCGCTGTCGTGCTGGCCCTCGTGACAACGGTGTTGGCGTGGCCGGCCGCCGTCGCGATCGCGGGATGGATCTTCGCCGGGGGTGGCATGGGCCTGATGTATCCGCGCCTCAGCGTCATGACCCTGGCTCTCTCCACCAAGGACACCGAGGGCTTCAACAGCTCGGCGATGTCCATTTCGGATTCCCTCGGCGGCGCCTTGGCCCTCGCCGGCACCGGGATCGTGTTCGCCGCGTTCGCGACGGCGACTCCGTCGGCGTCGTTTGCCGGAGTCTTCGGGCTGACGGCGGTGATCGGGATCGCCGCCGTAGCCGTCGCGCCGCGCGTCGCCGTCGTCCCGGCCGCCGTCAGGACACCGGTGTAACGGCACAGCACCAGAACGGCCCAGCACCAGAACGACACGGCACCACAACGGCCTAGCATCCTAAAGGCCCAGCACGGCAAAAGAGCCCCGGCCGGATGATCCGGCCGGGGCTCCTTTTGCATCAGCTCACTTCTGTATCAGTGCTCTGTTGTAGCAACGCTCCTTTGTATCAGCGCTTCTTTATATATCAGCGCATGGATCAGGCAGCCGCACGGGCTTCCTCCTGCAAGCGGACGGCCTTCCATTCCACAATCCGGGCCTGCTGCAGCGGGGTCTTCCGGTTGAAGTGCCAGGCCGCACCCAGCAGCAGGAACCACACGGGGGCCACGAAGAGTGCCAGACGGGTGTCATCGGCCTGCGCCAGCGCCACCAGCATGAAGACGAAGAACGCGAGCACGACGTACGGCATGAAGGCGGAGCCGGGCATCTTGAAGGCCGAAGCCTCGTGCAGGGCAGGCCGCCGCCGGCGGAAGGCGATGTAGCTGATCAGGATCATGGACCACACAAACATGGTCAGCACGGAGGCCACTGAAGTGACGATCGTGAACGCGCCGATCACGGAGTCGCCGGCATAGAGCAGGACAAGGCCGGCCAGCAGGAAGATGCAGGAGAACAGCAGCGCGTTCTGCGGCACCTTGCGGATGCTGAGCTTTCCGAATGCCTTGGGCGCGTTCCCGTCCTGGGCCAGGCCGTAGACCATCCGGGACGTTGAGTAGATTCCGGAGTTGGCGCTGGAGGCGGCGGAGGTCAGGACCACAAGGTTGATCACCACTGCGGCGATCCCCAGCCCGGCCAGCGTGAACATGCCGATGAACGGGCTGCTGGCGGGGTCGATGGTGCGCCACGGGTTGACCGCCATGATGACCACCAGGGCGCCCACGTAGAAGAGGAGGACGCGGACCGGGATGGAGTTGATGGCCCGGGGCAGGTTCTTCTCCGGGTCCTTGGTTTCGGCGGCGGCGGTGCCCACCAGTTCGATCCCGGCGAAGGCGAAGATGGCGATCTGGAAGCCGAGGACGAAGCCGAACATGCCGTGCGGGAACATGCCGCCGTCGTTCCACATGTTGGCGAGGTTGGCTTCCGCCCCGTTCGGGGACGTGAAGTGGGTGGCGATCATGACCGCGCCGGTGATGATCAGGGCCACGATGGCGACGACTTTGATGATGGCAAACCAGAACTCCGCTTCACCGAACGCCTTCACGGTGGGGAGGTTCAGGAGGATCAAGACCACGGGCGTGAGCAGCGCCGGGATCCACAGGGGCGTGCCGGGCGCGAGCTTGTCCACGTATCCGGCAATGGCGACGATGTCTGCCACTCCGGTGACCACCCAGAAGAACCAGTAGGACCAGCCGGTGAAGAAGCTGGCCCAGGGGCCGAGCAGGTCGCCGGCGAAGTCGCTGAAGGATTTGTAGTTCAGGTTGGAGAGCAGGATTTCGCCCATCGCACGCATCACGAAAAACAGCATGAAGCCGATGATCATGTAGACGAAGATGACGGACGGCCCGGCCAGCGAGATGGTCTTGCCGGACCCCATGAACAGGCCGGTGCCAATTGCGCCGCCGATGGCGAGCAATTGGATGTGGCGGTTGCCGAGGGCGCGGGCGAGGTGCGGCTCGCGGTTCCCGGCGCCGGAGTCACCGGTGGCGGAGGCGGCAGTGTCAGATTCTGAAATGGCCGGAGCGGCCGAGGTGGTGCGTTCAGACATGAGGCTTCTTCCTTGTCACAGGCGGTCGCAGCGGGCGGGGGGTGCGCAGTGCGGGCCGCACGGATCCGTCAGGGTGTGACGGAGGTAACAGTTTTGGCGGGTAAATCAAGGTTAGGGCCGGAATTTCGTGGTCCCTGGTGTCGCGACGGCCCCCGCAGTGGGCCCGGCCGGCCGGTGATGTGCCGTGGCGCTGCCGGCGGAACGGAACTCCCGGAAGGCGCGGAAGCGGGTCCGGAGCCCGCATCCTTCGCAGGCCCTAGGGGAAAACGCGACGCCGGCACGGCCGCCCTCTTCCCGCTCCGGTAGCGCGTTTCCGCGAATCAGCCACCCGGGGGCAGGTTCGACAACTGTCGACCATCTTAGCTTCAGTTGTCGTCCGCTGTCTTTTGTCACATTTTTTGCGCGGCAACGGTGCGACGACGGCGACGGAACGGCCCCGCCGTGGGCGGGGCCGTTAGGGGGCGCAGTTCGGTTCTGCTGGTCAGTTGGGCCGTTTTGTTGCGCGGTTCAGTTTCTCCAGCTCAGTTGCGCCCGCTACTCCTTCGCGAAGCCGTCCTCGGCCCGTTCGCCGGCCTCCTGCAGCTTGGCCTGGGCCTGCTCATGCCGGGCGTCGCGCTTGAGGTCCTCATCGCCCGTCATCTTGCCGGTACCTTCTTTACCTTCTTTGGCTGCGCCGATGTGGTGGATGACCGTGAGGTTGGCCTTGCCGTCGATTCCCATGATGTTCCCTTCCCATGATTCCTAGCTCATGCGGTGTTGCTGTTCGTCCAACCGGGCCAACGGGCGCGGTTGGGTCCAGCCACTTAGCCCTGGTGCCACTGGTGAATCGGACCCGAACCGGGAGTGGATGGCCCAGCAATGGATCGATTCCGAGGACCGGTTCGCGGCGTCCATGATTTCCGGGGTCGCTCCCTCGACCGATTGCCCGGCAGCCTACTGGGCGGCCAGGCGCGTGGCCCGCAGCACGGCATCGGTGAGGGACACGGCCTCGCCCTCGGGTCCGATGGCGCTGCGTTGCCGGCTGTCCAGGACCTCGACGCGCCACAGTGGCTCCTCGATCCGGAGCTCCCGGGCAAGGTCCTCGGCGGTGAAGAACTTCTCCGGCGTATGGTGTGCGCCCCACGGAGGCAGCCTGTCGGGGTGATGGCCGACGATCAGCAGCGTCCCGCCGGTCCGGACCGCGGCGGCGGCGAGCTGCAGCGCCTGCTGCCACGGCATCTGGGTGGAATGCAGGAACTGGGCCGTGACGAGATCGAACAATCGGTCCGGGACCCACGTGGCAAGATCCTGCTGCACCCACTCGATCGTGGCGTCCTGGTCCCGTTCCCGGGCGTGGGCGGCCGCACGCTCCAGCGCGACAGCCGAAACGTCCAGGCCAGTCACCGCCCAGCCGCGGGCAGCTAGCCAAATGGCGTCCGCACCCTCGCCGCACCCCAGATCCAGTGCCTCGCCCGGAGGCAGGTCCGCCACCTCCGCGACGAGTTGCGGATTCGGATCCCCGCTCCACATCTTGGGCCGGCTGCTGTATTTTTCATCCCACATCTGGGCCGCAGTGCCGGGCGCCGCGTGCCCGTCGGCGTCGTGCGCGTGGGTGTGGCTCTGGCCCTGGCTGTGTTTTGTCATGGTTTCCCCTCATCGCGGTATTCCGACAGGTTTGGCTGACTGTTTCCCTGCGGGCCGTCGTCGACGGCGGGCGCCACGACCGCGGTGACGAAGCCGGCCGGCGCGGACCGCCGTCGGGTCTCCCGGCCAAAATTCCTGTGCTCCTCAAGCTCCAACCCGAAGGACCCAACAAAGTCCGCAGCGCTCTTCCTGGCGGGGGGAGTGTTGTCGATGCCAAAGGTCAGCGGCTCACCCACGAATCTCGCGGCAGCCCGGGCGTACCGCATGTACGGCGACCGCGAGGCGATGGTCTCCCCGGAGAAGTAGTCAAAGGCCACGACGCTGCCGGCGGCGGTGCCGGCGATCCTGCTAAGTGTGGCCCCGACCGAGTCGCGGTCCAGATACATGGTCACCCCTTCCCAGAGGAACAACGCGGGCTTGCCGGGGTCGAAGCCTGACGCCGCAAGCTTTTCCATCCAGTCCTCGGTCTCGAAATCGGCGGACACGTACGTGGAAAGGCGGATCGGCAGACCCGCTTTCTCGAGCATCGCGAGTTTGTGGGCCTGCGTCCGGGGCAGGTCGATTTCAAAGCAGCGCACACGGTCCTCCGGTGACAGCCTGAACGCACGGGTGTCGAATCCTGCCCCGAGGATCACCAGCTGGTCAATGCCGGCCAGATGCCGCTGGAGGGCAGCGTCGTAGTAGCTGGTCCGTGCTGTCGCCTGATGGCGCATCGGGGCCTGCCCCTGGTACGGATAGCGGTAGATTCTGGGAACGAAGCCCGTCAGCAGGTGTCCCACGAGCGTGGGGGCGGTCTCCAGCCGGAACCCTTCCTGGGACACATTCGGCATGACTGCCATGAGCCGGGCGGCAGGCTCATCCGGCCTCGTCCCCAGCCGGTGCTGCATGTAGCGCGTGTAGAGGGAGGCGAACATTGTCGCCGAAACGCCCGCGCGCCGGCTGTAGTTGAGGAGCCGGGGGACAGTCGCGACGTAACCGGCCGCCCCTATAGGCAACAGCGCCACTTGGATGGCCCGAAAGAAGCCAGCGGCGAGAATTCCCGGCATCGCCCCCCGTCTCCTCTCGTCACTTTGTCCGCCCACCATGCTCCTCCGGGACGCAAAGGTGGTCAATACACGCTTTGGGCTTCCCTTGGAACGCCGCGCAGGCGGAGGGACTCGCAGAAATCACGCCCCGGAAACGAATCCGAAACCTGTGTCGTGAATGCTGGGCACAAGAGGTTGAACGCGGGGGAAGGGCAATGATCATGGACGTTGACGAAGCACGGAAAATCCACAGCTCCGCCGAGTTGAACGTGGGGGACGAGATCGAGGCCTGGCACAACGGGAAGCTCTTCCATCGGGGCCCGGTAACCCAGACCGTCACGGGCGTGGACCTGTTCTGGATCCTGGATGCACGGACGGGAACCCGCCGCCTCATCGACGCCGAGGCGCTCGTGATCCTGCGGCCGGCCGGCCCCGGCTCGGCCAAGGCAGCGTCACGGCCGCCGGTGCACACAGCCCCTCACACCTCCAAGGACACATCTTCTCAGTCCGCCCACATGCCGCTGTTCCAGGCACCCAGCCTGGCGGGCTAGGGGCCGGGCCGACGGCCGCGGATACGGGCCCCGGCCCTGCCGGGTGGTAGAGTACTAATACTTGATGTGCAGTGATGCCCACTTTTGATTCGGTTGACCGGCTTCGGTCCGTCTTCTGGATCCCTGCCGGATTCCTTCGGGAATTCGCACGCAGGCAGTGGGATTTTTTCATGTGAGAGGCACATCCTGCGTCGATGAACGCGTTCCATTTGGTCCCGGCGGCCGCTTGCTGAAGTTTGGCAGCAGCCCGGTTGATCACCTGACTTTTCTTCGGCGAACCCTTGAGCCAACCGGCATCGGGGGCCGATATCCGCACGGATACCGCCTGAAAGACCTTGAAACACATGACTACATTCGCTGCCCTCGGCACGCCCAAAGCACTTGCCGACACCCTGACCGCCCAGGGGATCGTGGAGCCCTTCCCGATCCAGGTCAAGACACTCCCTGACACCCTGTCCGGACGCGACGTCCTGGGCCGCGGCCGCACCGGCTCCGGCAAGACCATCGCATTCGCCATCCCGCTTGTGGCACGACTCGCCGAGCGGGAAGCCAAGCACTTCCGCAAGCCCGGCCGCCCGATGGGCCTGGTCCTGGCTCCGACCCGCGAGCTGGCCACACAGATCAACGCGACCATCGAGCCGATGGCCAAGGCCATGGGCCTGACCACCACCGTGATCTACGGCGGCATCTCCCAGGCCCGCCAGGAAAAGGCCCTGCGCGCCGGCGTCGACATCGTCATCGCCTGCCCGGGCCGCCTGGAGGACCTGATCCGCCAGCGCATCCTGACCCTCGAAGCAGTCGAGATCACCGTCCTGGACGAGGCCGACCACATGGCTGACCTTGGCTTCCTCCCGGTGGTCAAGAAGCTCATGGACATGACCCCCACCCAGGGCCAGCGCCTGCTGTTCTCCGCCACCCTGGACAACGGCGTGGACAAGATCGTCCAGCGCTACCTGTCCAACCCGCTGACCCACTCCGTGGACGACCCGCAGGCCGCGGTGACCACCATGGAACACCACGTGCTGGTGGTCAACGACCAGACCGTCAAGAAGCAGCTGATCGTAGAGCTCGCTTCCGGTGCCGGCCGCCGCGTGCTCTTCATGCGCACCAAGCACCACGCCCGCAAGCTGGCCAAGACCCTGACGGACGCGGGCATCCCCGCCGTCGATCTCCACGGCAACCTTTCGCAGAACGCCCGTGACCGGAACCTGGCCGAGTTCTCCTCCGGCGACGTCCGCGTCCTGGTGGCCACCGACGTCGCAGCCCGCGGCGTCCACGTCGACGACGTCGAACTGGTCATCCACGTGGATCCGCCCACAGAGCACAAGGCGTACCTGCACCGCTCAGGCCGTACGGCCCGCGCCGGTTCCGACGGCACCGTGGTCACGCTGACCCTGCCCGAGCAGCAGTCCGACGTCAAGAAGCTGATGAAGGCTGCCGGCGTCGAGGTCAACTTCGAGCGCGTCACCGCCAACTCCCCGCTGGTTGCTGAACTGGTCGGCGAAATGGCCGACAAGATCGATCCGCGCACCCGCGCCGCGCTGCTGGCCGCCAAGGCCGCACAGCACGGCGGCGGTAGCTCCACCGGTGCCAACGCCGAGCGCAAGCGCGCCCGCCGCACCACCCAGGCTGCACCCACCGCGGGTGGCCGTGGTGGCCGTGGCGGACGCGGACGCGTCGGAGCCGAGGCTCCCCGCACCGATCTGCCGCGCGCCGAGCGCCGCGCTGTCGCCTATGAAGGCCAGGCGGCTGCCCGCAACGCTGCAGAGCGCGTCGCGGAGAAGAACGAGGACCGCGCCGAAGCCGAGCGCGCCGAGCGCCGGAATGCGCGTGGCCGTGGCCGCACCACCGCCTACGCGCACCACAACGACGTTCCGGCAGCCGGCGGCCGTGCCGCGGCCGGCCGCGGTTCGGACGGGCGCGCCGCCGAGGGACGCAGCGACGCCCGGGGCGCTTCGGCTCCCCGCAGCGGTGCACCCCGCTCCGGTGGCGCTCCCCGCTCCGGCGGCGCACCCCGCGCCGGCGCTTCGGCCGGCGGCCAGCGTAACGGCCGCCCGGCAACCGGCCAGCGCGCCGCAGCCGGCGCCAAGTCCGGCGGTAGCAAGGCCGGAGGCAGCGCAGCTGTCTGGTCCTCCAACACTGGTGGCACCTCGGGCGGATCCTACGCAGGCGGCGGCAACGGTCGCTCCAGCGAAGGCCGTCCGGCCCGCGGCGCCGGCCCGCGCCGCGCGTCGGCTCCGGCCTCGAACGAACGCCGCAGCCGCTAATCCCCGACCGCTCCCTAACCTCGCGAGGGGGCCGGTGGGGAGCACTCGATGAGGTTTCAGGCCTTACCAGCCGCGGGCGCCCCACTCTTCCAGGTGCGGGCGCTCCGCACCGAGGGTGGTGGGCTTGCCGTGGCCCGGATGCACCACGGTGTCATCCGGATACACGTCGAACAGCCGCTCGCTGACATCGGTGATCAGCTGGGCAAACCGCGCCGGATCCTTCTGCGTGTTGCCTACCCCTCCCGGGAACAGCGAATCGCCGGAAAAGATGTGTGCCGGCCCCGCCGGGTCCTGGTACACAAGTGCGATCGAGCCCGGAGTGTGGCCGCGCAGATGCACTGCCGTCACGTCGAAGCCGTCGAAGTTGCCGACGTCCCCGTGATTCAGCAGTACATCCACCGGCACCGGAAGCTCCGAGGCATCCTCTGTCCCGGCCGCCGTTTTCACACCCGTGGCTGCCACCAGGCCGGGCAGCGCCCGGACGTGGTCCCAGTGCCGGTGGGTGGTGGCGATCAGCGCCAGCTTCGGCGTCGCGGATGTATCCGCGACGGCGTCCGCGAGCAGCCCCTGGATGGCGGCCAGATCATCGGCCGCATCGATCAGGAGCTGCGCGCCGGACGCCTTGGCCGTGAGCAGGTACACATTGTTGTCCATCTCGCTGACCGAAATCCGGCGGATGGTGATGTCACGTAACGAGTGAATGAGCGAGTCCATGGGCTCCAGTCTACGGAGGCGCTATTCACGGCCCTGGGACACCCAGTTGGGGTCCGCGGAACGGGAGCCGACGACGGCGTCCGCTGCGGCGTCGAGCGTCTTCAGTTGCGCTGCGGTGAACTCGAGCGCCAGGGCGCCCAGGTTTTCGTCGATCCGGTCCGCCCTGCGCGTGCCGGGGATGGGGACCACAGGCAGCCCCAGCTTCCGGCCCTGCGCGAGCAGCCAGGCCAGCGCCACCTGGGCGGGAGTTGCAGCCCGCCTGGCAACGCTCAGTTCCGCGGCGACCGCCCGCACGGCGGCCACCACACCCTGGTTGGCGCCCGCAGCGTCCGCGGCGAAGCGCGGGATATTGCGGCGGAAGTCGTTGCTGCCCAGCGTCGAGGCGTCCACGGTGCCGGTGAGGAATCCCCGGCCCAGCGGCGAATAGGGCACAAAACCCACCCCGAGTTCGGCGGCGGCGGGAACCACGTTGCGTTCCACGTCGCGGCTCCAGATGGACCATTCGCTCTGGACCGCGGCGATCGGGTGGATGCTGCTGGCCGCGCGCAGCTCCTCGGCCGTCACCTCTGACAGGCCCAGATGCCGCACCTTGCCGGCCTGCACCAGCCCCGCCATGGCCTCCACGGTTTCCACTATCGGAACGCGGAGGTCACGGCGGTGCATGTAGTACAGGTCGATCGAGTCGGTGCCCAGCCGTTGCAGGCTGCGGTCCACCGCCTGTTTCACGTAGGCGGCATCGCCGCGGATGTCCGTGTAGCCCGCCGAGGGATTGCCCACGAGGCCGAACTTGGTGGCCAGCTGGACTTCGCCGCGGCGTTCCTTGAGCAGCCGGGCAATCAGCTCCTCGTTGCTGCCGCCGCCGTAGATGTCCGCCGTGTCGATGAAGCTGACACCGGCATCCACCGCGTGATGCAGGGTCCGCAGGGCCTCGGCCGGGTCCACCTCGCCGTACACAGGGGTCAGGGCCATGCCGCCGAACCCCAGCGGGCTGACCAACAGGTCGTCGCCGAGCTGGACTGTTACTGCATTCATGGGGGTCTCCATTCGCGCACTGAGTAGGTCCGGAGTAGTTCCGTCCCTGCCAAGAACCCCGGGGTGCGCGCGGCTATTCCGGCCGTCGGTTGTTTGCCCGACGGACGATCCCCCCGCCTTTGACTGTTGCGCGGCCAGTACGACGGCGCGCCGCGGGGGACGCGCCGTCGTACTGGCTTAAACGCGGGGAGTTTCCGCGGGGGAGGGCGGCTGCTGTGTCTCCGTCGCCGGTTCGGTCGCCGGGGATGCCCCGGACTTCCCGGCCGGCAGGAGCTTCAGGCCCGCCGCGCAGCCGACGATCCCCGCGATGAAGAACAGTTTGAGCGGGCTGGCCGGTTCGACGCCGGTGGCCATCGCCCAGCCGACCGTCAGGGCCGCGCCGATCCCCACCCAGACGGCGTAGGCGGTGCCGAGCGGAATGCGTTTCACGGCCATGCCCAGCCCCACCATGCTCAGGGTCGCGGTTAGCGCGAACACGAGGGTGGGCAGCGGGCGGGTGAAGCCGTCGGAGAGGCCCAGGGCCGTGGCCCAGACCGCCTCCAGCACGGCGGAGGCGAGCAGGATGAGCCAGGCCAGCGTGGTGGCCGGCGACTTGCTTGTCGTTTTCAGTGTGCGGTTCGCGGCCATGGTTATGCCACCAGCTTCAGCCCGGCCACGCTCGCGGCAATCCCGCCGAGCAGCTGGATCCGCGCCGCTGTCGCGCGCTCAACTTTGGCGATCATCGCGTAGCCGGACGTCAGGACGACGCCGACCCCCACCCACACGGCGTAGGCCGTTCCAGTGGGGATGGACTGCATGGCGACGGCGAGGCCCCCGGTGCTGGCGAGGACCGAAACGAGGAAAACGAATGCGGGGACCAGCCGGCGGCGGCCGGTGGCCTGGGCGGTCCGGTGCAGGGCGGCGGCCCAGACGGCCTCCAGCGCCCCGGAGAGAATGAGTATTAACCACGACATGACAGCTCCTGTGGCCAGTCTTGTCGCGTGCCGGGTACTGAACCGTCGTCCGGAGGCCCGGAAGTGGGGGGCCTTGGCCTCCAATTCTAGCAAAGCCGCGTCACGGCCGGCCTGACTCACAGTCCGGCTGCGTTGCTCCAGACTGTGAAGGCACGCCCCACGGGGTAGTGCGCGCACTGTTCGTCCGGCGAAATCAGGTCTCCGGCGTCGATATCGGGCGCCGCCGAAACCGCGGCCCGGCCGTCGGCGTTGGCCAGGGTGGCCCGGCCGCCGATCCGCCGCAGGGCCGGCATGGCCCCGCGTTCCAGGCGCTGGACCGTGACGTCGATGCCCACGATTCCCGCCACCGGGCCGTCCGGACGGGTGAACACCGGGTGCGTGAAGGTCAGGACGTACTCGTCGGTGCAGAGGAAATCCACATAGGGCCCGGTGACATGCGCCTGGCCTGTTTCTACGGGGATTCGGAACCACTCGGCCTTGACGTAGCGGCTGATGGAGTTGGGGCTGAAGTTGGCCAGCGCGTCGACGTGTTCCAGGTCCGGGCCCTGCCACCAGGCGATATAGCTGCGCTCGGGCCCGAGCAGCCCCGCGTTGGCGATGAACCCTGCTCCGGCTGCGTAACCGCCGGGCAGTTGCAGCAGTTCCTCGACCACCGGCCGGATGAGCTTGTCCACGGCCGTGCCCGTGACTTTCCCGGACATGGCGGCCAGGGCCGCACCGGCGTCGGCAGCCCAGGCCGCCAGGCGGTGCTCGATGCCTGCGATGGTGGCGTCGAGCTCGGCGGCAGCCCGCTCGGCAGAGCCGGGTCCGGCCGGTGCCGCGGAGGGGCCTGCGGACGGGCCGGCGGAGGGGCCTGCGGTGGAGGTGGTTTCGGACATGGTTGCTGCCTTAGCTCGAAGCTGCCGGGACATTTGGGGTCAAAGTTGGTCGGTCAAGATTGTGCGATCAAGATCGTGGCTTATACGTGCGGGTGCAGTCAATAGCGTTTGGCCTGCTCGGTCAGCAGCCAGTCGGTAGTGGCGGAGATCAGGTCCTTGACCCCGGTTTCGGCGGCACCCGGATCGTGGGCCTCGATGGCGGCTGCCACGTCCTCGAGGATCACGGCCGTGCACCCGCGGTAGCCGGCGTCGGCGCAGGGCAGCAGCGTGAGGGTGCCAAGATCGGCCTGTAACCGGATGAGCTCCCGGGCCAGCCGGGCGGAGCGCGCAATGGCCGCGACTTCCAGCAGGAACTCCGAGAGGGCCAGGCGCCAGCTCGCGGAGTCGTCGTTGGCTGAGGGGATGAACGAGCGCAGCGTGGCGATGTCGGCGGCATCGGAGCGCCGGGCCGCCACCCCCGCGCAGGCCGCGGCGATCGCCTGGTAGTGCAGCGCGAGGTCCCTGATCTGCAGCCGGCTCAAGTCCTGCAGCTGCGCCAGTGCCCGTTCCCGGGAGGGCAGCACGTTGTCGGCGATGAAGCTTCCGCCGCTGCGGCCGCGCGCGGTCCGGATGATTCCCGAGGCACGCAGCTGCGAAAGGGCCTCCCGTGCAGTTACCGCGGACACTCCCAGGGCCGCGGCCAGCTCCGTTTCGTTCGGCAGCCGCTGGCCGCTGGTCAGCAGCCCGGTCTCCACCGCCTGCTCGATCCGGCCGCACACTTCATCCACGAGCCCGCGTGATTTGATCGGCGTGAACACCGCCGCCAGACTCCGGGAGGCGCCATTCGGCGACAACAACATCCGGGCCTCCCTTCCCTCCGGCCGTATCCGGCGTTACCTTCCGGGGCATCCATGCAGCTTCCGCAGGCGGCGCCGCCGTGCGTCGCCCGGGATGATGTCATCCTAATCCGGGCTTTGCCGAAGGGTCTATACATAAAACCTATGAAGTAATAGCATTTGGCCCAGCAGCCCTGTGTGGACTGGATCACATTCCGCTGCGTGGCTCTCTCGTGGACGATCCGGCAACGGAGTAAGGCGAACCCCATGACCGAAACACTGGCCGCCGGCACCTCGACCGGAACCGAAGAGATTCCGGCGATTCGCCTCCGCAAGCTCACCAAGGTCTTTGGGGATACCGTAGCGGTAGATGGCGTGGACCTGGACATCCGCCACGGGGAGTTCTTCTCCATGCTTGGCCCGTCCGGCTCCGGCAAGACCACGGTCCTGCGGTTGATCGCCGGCTTCGAACTGCCGACGTCCGGAAGCATCGAACTCGAGGGCAAGGACGTCACGGCGATGGCGCCCTTCCAGCGGGACGTCAACACCGTCTTTCAGGACTACGCCCTGTTCCCGCACATGTCTCTCGTGGACAACGTCGCCTACGGGCTCCGGGTGCGCGGCATGCCCGGGAACCGGCGGCGGGAGCGGGCCAGGGAGGCCCTGGACCGCGTCCAGCTCGGGAAATTCCTCGGCCGCAAGCCCGCCCAACTCTCCGGCGGCCAGCGGCAGCGGGTTGCCCTGGCCCGGGCGCTGGTGGTCGAGCCGAAGGTCCTTCTGCTGGATGAGCCGCTCGGTGCCCTGGACCTCAAGCTCCGGCAGCAGATGCAGGTAGAACTCAAGGAATTGCAGCGCTCGCTGGGCATCACCTTCATCTTCGTCACCCACGACCAGGAGGAGGCCCTGACCATGAGCGACAGGATCGGTGTCTTCAACAACGGCAGCATCGAACAGATCGGTACCGCGCACGAAATCTATGAGCGCCCCGCCGGCATCTTCGTGGCCAACTTCGTCGGCACCTCCAACATATTCGACGCCGCCCAGGCCCAAGCGCTCTATGGCCGGCCAGACCCCCTGTGCATCCGTCCCGAGCGGCTGCGCGTCGCCTGGACCGGGGAACCGGAGCGCCGATCCGGCATCACCTCCCGGCCCGGGACGGTGACGTCGTTCGTCTATGTCGGGCACG
This sequence comes from Arthrobacter sp. ES3-54, assembly GCF_029504395.1. Taxonomy (GTDB): domain Bacteria; phylum Actinomycetota; class Actinomycetes; order Actinomycetales; family Micrococcaceae; genus Arthrobacter. Next base: position 21,625 of record NZ_JAQFIF010000011.1, on the reverse strand, counting down.
CCACCCAGGTGCGGGTGCAGCTCGACGGCGGTCCCGCCGTCGTCGCGCTGGTTCCGGAAAAGCTGCCGGGCGGCGACGCAGAACTGGTGAACCAGCCCGTCACGGTCAGCTGGGACGACGACGCCGTTGTTTGGCTTCCGGCCCGCGGCACCTGACGGCGGACGCCGGGCGGACTTCCCGCCCGTGGCGCAGCGTTCCCAGTCCAGAGATTTTCTCCACATCGAAAGGTAAGGATCATGGCACCAAAAACTAAGGCCTCCCTCGTTGTTGGGGTGTTTGCCGCGGCAGCCCTCGCGCTGTCAGCCTGCGGAACCAGCGGCGGATCGGGTACTGCGCCTTCGGCGCAGCCGGTCAAGACCGAGATCGGCACCGGTGAAGGCCAGCTGTCCATCCTCGGATGGCCCGGCTATGTCGAGGACGGCAGTAACGACCCGGCGGCCGACTGGGTGCATCCGTTCGAACAAGAAACCGGGTGCAAGGTCAGCTTCAAGCCGTTCGGCACTTCCGACGAGGCCGTAACGCTGATGCGCACCGGACAGTACGACGTCATCTCGGCTTCCGGGGACGCTTCGCTGCGCCTGGTCGCCGGCCAAGATGTGCAACCGGTCAACATGAGCCTCCTGAAGAACTATCCGGACATCTATCCGTTCCTGAAGGACAAAGCCTGGAACACCGTCAACGGCGTCAACTACGGAATGCCCCACGGCTGGGGCGCCAACCTGCTGATGTACTCCACGGACAAAGTCACCCCGGCGCCCGCCTCCTGGAGCGCGGTGTTTGACGACGCCGCCAAGCATTCCGGCAAGGTCACGGCCTACGATTCGCCCATCTACATCGCCGATGCCGCCGTGTACCTCATGGCCCACAAGCCGGACCTGGGCATCAAGAACCCCTATGCCCTCGACAAGGACCAGTTGGCCGCCGCCGTCGACCTGCTCAAGCAGCAGCGCACGCACATCGGCGAGTACTGGAGCGACGTCGTCAAGGAGGTCCAGGCCTTTACGTCCGGGAGCACCGTGGTTGGCACCACTTGGCAGGTGGGGGCCAACATCGCGACGGGCGAGGGCGCCAAGGTTGCAACCCTTCTCCCCGAAGAGGGTGCCACCGGCTGGTCGGACACCTGGATGATCGGATCCAAGACCAAGAACCCGAACTGCGCCTACAAGTGGCTCGACTACATCGCCAGCCCCAAGGCGAACGCCCAGGTGGCGGAGTACTTTGGCGAATCCCCGGCCAACGCCAAATCCTGCGAGCTGACCAAGGATCCCAAACACTGCGAGACGTACCACTCCGGTGATACGGCCTACGCCGAAAAGATCTGGTACTGGACCACCCCCGTGGCCGAGTGCCTCGATGGCCGCAAGGACGTCAAGTGCACCGACTATTCGGAATGGACCAAGGCCTGGACGGAAATCAAGGGCTGAGTCCGGCGCCGCGCACCCAAACCGCAAGAACAATCCGGCCCCGGCGGCCGGCAGAGACTAAGGCGAGATGGCACAACGGATACAACAACTGCCGCCCGGCCCACCCCGTGATGCCGGGGCTGTACCCAGGGCGAAAACCAACGCCTTCTCGGCGTTGCTTCACCGATCACCCCGGCTAAGGCTGGCCGCGCTGCTCACGGCCCCAGCGGGCTGGCTGGTGCTTGTGTACATCGCGGCCCTGGCGGCATTGCTGATCACCGCGTTCTGGACCGTGGACACCTTCACGGGCGAGGTGTCCACGGTCTGGACCACGGAGAACATCGTCACGGTCCTGACCGATCCGGTGTATCAGCGGATCACCCTGCGGACATTGTGGATCGCGGTTGCGGTCACCGTGATCGACATGATCCTCGCCCTGCCCATCGCGTTCTTCATCGCCAAGGTGGCCAGCGCCCGCTGGGAGAAACTGCTCGTGGTGGCCGTGCTGATGCCGCTGTGGGCCAGCTACCTCGTCAAGGCCTACGCCTGGCGGAATGTCCTGGCCGAGGGCGGGCTCCTGGAATGGCTGGGGACTCCGCTCGGCCTCTCGTCCCCGGGCTACGGCGAGACTGCTGTCATCCTGACCCTGTCCTACATCTGGCTGCCGTACATGATCCTGCCGATCTACGCGGGCTTTGACCGGGTGCCCGACTCCCTGCTGGAAGCCTCCGGGGACCTGGGCGCGAAACCGCTGACCACCATGCGCCTGGTCATGCTTCCGCTGCTGGTCCCTTCCATCATTGCGGGCACCATCTTCACGTTCTCCCTGTCCCTGGGCGACTACATCACCGCGCAGATCGTTGGCGGGACCACCCAGATGCTGGGAACCGTGGTCTACGCAAACGTCGGAGCCGCGAACAACCTGCCGTTTGCCGCCGCGGTGTCGCTGGTTCCGATCGCCATCATCATGTTCTACCTCTTCATCGTCCGTCGGTCCGGCGCCCTGAATAACCTGTAGCGAAAGGCGCATCATGAGGCTTTCCCGTAGCGCCAAAGTGGTCCTGGGCGTCGTTACCGCGCTGGTGCTGTTGTTCATTTACACCCCGCTAATGCTCGTGGTGGTGAATTCGTTCAACGCGGACCGGACGTTCGGCTGGCCGCCCAAGGGCTTCACCTTGGAATGGTGGGGCAAGGCTTTTGACTCGCCCGGCGTCCGGGAGGCCGTCCTGTCCTCGCTGTGGGTGGCGGTGGTCGCGACCGTCATCTCGCTGCTGCTGGGGACGCTGCTGGCACTGTCCCTGCAGCGGTATGACTTCTTCGGCCGCGACGTCATCAACCTCCTGGTGATCTTGCCGATCGCTCTGCCCGGAGTTGTCACCGGCATTGCCCTGAACAACATGTTCACCACCATCCTGGGCGTTCCGCTGAGCCTGTGGACGGTGGTGATCGCCCACGCAACGTTCTGCATGGTGACCGTATTCAACAACGTCATAGCGCGGCTCCGCAGAATGAGCCCCGGTCTGGAGGAAGCCTCGGCCGATCTCGGCGCCGGCGTCTTCGCCACTTTCGGCCTGGTGACGTTCCCCCAACTGCGCTCTGCCCTGCTGGCAGGCGGGCTGCTGGCCTTCGCGCTCAGCTTCGACGAGATCATCGTCACCACGTTCACGATCGGCGCCGGTGAGACCACGCTGCCGATCTGGATCCTGCAGAACCTCTTCCGTCCGAACCAGGCGCCCGTGGTCAACGTCGTGGCCGTCGTGCTGATCGTGGTTTCGATCGTTCCTATCTGGCTCGCGCAGAAGCTGTCCGGGGACTCCGTGCGTGTCAGCGGTGCCCGCCTGAAGGCGGACGAGCGCTAATCCGTGCCGGGTTCCGCAGGATCGATGGAGACAACCGCCAGGAATCCACGCCCCACGATTTCCGGCGCCGCGGTGTCAGCGCCGACGACGGCGTCATAACGGTTCAGTTCGACGCGCTCCGGCTCCGACTCCGAGGTGACTGTGGGCGGCCCGACGGGACTGCCGGCGTCCGGCGCAGGGTCGCCCGCAGTGCCGGGGCTGACCGTCCCCTGGCCCTGCAGGAGGATGCCGAACTGGCCCCCGAACACCGGATGGGCCCGTTTCTTGGACAGCTCGATGATGGACGTGTAGCCCTTGAAGGCGCCGTTGCGGGTGATGACGTTCAGGTCCCGGATGTCGCCGGTGGGCAGTGCCCCTGCCGCGGCGGCGTCGCCGGAGAACCGGAACGGCCGGTACTTCTCGAGCGGGTGCTCGGCGCCGTCCACGCTCAGGAGCAACAACTCCCCGTCAATCACCGTCAGCACACGGTCCATCCCTGCGAAGGCAGAGAAGGGGCCAGCCTTGGATACCTCGGCAATGCTGATGCGCCAGTCCCATGAGTTGTCCTGCGCTGTGTTTTGCATGGCGGTTTGCACGGACGGGGTCCGGGGATGGCGGGCCACTTCGCGGGTGACCCCGCCGCCGTTGCGCCAAGGGTGGGCTTTGAGCTCGGCATAGCGGATGATCTCCATGGCACCAGCCTATCGGCCGGTCCCGGGGCACCTGGAGCCAGCCCGGCTGCGATGCCGGCGCTTCTGCCGATGCTGGCGCTTCTTCCGATGCCGACGCAAAGTCGGCGGCGGCGGTCCTGTCTTGCTAACGTCAGAGGCAGAAGGCGTGCAGAAGGAGCCAGAATGTTTGTCAAAGTGTGCGGCCTCAGCACCCCGGACGCGGTCCGCGCCGCGGCCGGTGCCGGCGCGGACGCCTTCGGCTTCGTCCTGACCCGCAGCGCCCGGGAGGTCACCCCGGAACAGGTCAGGAACCTCCTCGCCCACGTCCCGAACGGGTTGCCAGCGGTGGGGGTGTTCCGGCACGAACCGGCCGCCGACGCCGTCGACGTCGCCCGTGAAGCGGGCCTGGTCTGGGTCCAGCTCCACGGGGACCGATCACCGGCGGACGTCCGGACGGTGCACGACGCCGGGATGAAACTGATCCGGGCCGTCACAATGGCCGCCGCTGCAGACGCCTTCGACAACTGGGGTGAAGAGCTGCTCCTGATCGACGCCGCCGTCCCCGGCTCCGGCGAAGCCTGGGACTACGGCTCCGTCCGGGCCAAGGCCCTGGCTGGACGCAAGTGGTTGCTCGCCGGCGGCCTGGATCCCGCCAACGTGGCCCGGGCAGCGGCGGAAGCCGGGGCGTGGGGCGTCGATGTGTCTTCCGGCGTCGAGTCCTCGCGCGGCATCAAGGACCTGGCCAAGATTGGGGACTTCGTGCGGGCGGCCAAGGAACCGGAATGAGGCAGGCCACCCGCGGGCTATCAAAGGGAGCTAGGAGCGTTTGATGATGACATCATCGATGTATTCGTCGCCCTTTTGCCTGTTGTGCTCAGCGCCGAGCTGAACTTTGCTCAGGCTGCTCCCCAGCATGTTGACGCTCGTGCTGCTGTATTTCTGCACGCCGTCGAACCACACCTGGATGGTTGATTTGCTGCCGTTGGCGGTCACCCGCATGCTTACATGGTGCCAGGCGCTCAGGGAGATGCTCCCGGAGATCAGCTTCGTGTAGACAAAGGTGCCGCTCGGTGAGGTGACCCGGAGCCACAGCTGCCCGTTGCTGTTGTAGCGGTAGATGTCCGCGACGCGGGTGGAGCCGGAGAAGAAGCGGAAGTACGGTACGTCATTGCCGGAAACGCCGGCCACGGTGATATTGAACCAGCCGTCTGCGTACGAGGTCTTGGTCCCCGAAGGGAACGCCGGGGAGGAAAGGTTTGCGAGCGAACCGGAATCCGTGGTCACGTGCAGCTTGGCCGCATGCGTCCCGGTGTGGGGCCGCGAACTGGACATTGTTGCCGTGCCGGTGCCCGACACTTTGGGGATGAGGCCGCAAAAGCTGCCCGATTCAAAACTTGTGGCCAGTACGACGGACCCAGAAAAGGAGTTCGTCGGTGCGGGGCTGCACGTTGCGGCCGTAGCAACCTGGGCGGAACCGAAGACAAGGGAACCGGCTACGAGTAATCCGAGCGTCCCAACCATGCTGAGTGTTCTAAGTGTTCTCATTGCAGATACTTTCCGTGATTGGTTCGACTTGATGATGTGCGCTTGTGCGGCGCAGGGCGGGCGGCTTCTGTCATGCCAGCTGCGCCAGATGTACCAACTGCACGACCGCCGCGACGCCGACTATGGCCAGAAGGGCTGCCGTGGTGATCACCACGGCGCGCGGCAGTGCCTTGTCCGGATTCAACACACGCAGCACATCGCAGCTCACGAGTGCTGTCACTGTGGCCAGTCCTGTCAGGAAGATGATCATTTCGCACGCACCAGGGCCCGCTGTGGCCTCTTGAACTCAAGGCCCAGGAAAGCGAGGGTCAAGATCGACAGGACGCATACGCCCGCCGGCGGTGACCAGAGCTGCGCATAGATCATCGCCGTCGCCACGAGGGTGGACATCGTGAGGCTGAAGGCAATTGCGATCGCGATGATGAGGGGGAGCGCGCCAGCGGTCGTGGCCGAGCGCGTTGGGCCGAAGTGGAGGAGCAGCACCAGCGCTGTTCCAGGTCCGGCCAGCATCAGCAGGCCGATCACCGCCAGGCGCAGGCCCTCGGGGCCGACAAACGAGAGCGGTATGGCGGCTAGGGCGACGGCTGCCGTCGCATAGCTCACGTAGCTGCGTTCAGTTGCCATTGGTAACTCCTTCGATGTGAAAAATCACGCCGCCCGCGTTTTCATAAACCTTCGTCCAGCCCGGACTGGTGGCGCATGTGGCGGTAAAACGTTGAAGGTCGCCGGTGGGAGTCGAACCGCGGAGTTCGGCCGCCTCCCGCTGGCTTTCGGTAACGATGAGGTACGCGCCCGCTTTGTGGGCGATCTGGTTGGCCGCATCACAGCTGAGCGGCGCGGCGTTGGGAATGGGCTCGGCAGCAACGAGCGCCCGGTAGTCATAGTCCGCGTAGTGCTGGTATCTCCACGGAGTGTTGCGAACTGCCTCAATCAGGACAGCGCCGGTGGGCGCAGTCGAATAGAGGCGGTTCACTAAGGCGATTTCGTCGTCGTTGAAGCTCTCCATGCCGTCGTTTCCGTAGCGGGAAACGACCGTGGCCGTGGCCAATACCGCGCCCATGAGCAGCAGCGCAAGGGCTCGGCGCAGGCTCAGCCCGGCAGTGTTCTCTGACATCAATGGCAGCACCGCCAGACACACAGCAAACGGAAGGCTAAAGAGATACAGGCGCAGGAGCAGTTCGCCGCCATATGGCTGGAGCGGAATCAGGACCAGCGGCGCAAGCGCCGCGGCCGCGGCCGCCAACCACGGTGCCTTCCGCCGGTAGCCGACGATGGCACCGGCAACGGCGAGAATCCATACCAGCGCGACCTCGGCGATGCGCGTGTAGACCACCAACACATGGGCATCGCTGCCTGAGACCCTGGTGCTCAGCGCGCCGAGGCTGTTCGCGCCAATGTCACCGAAAGAGCCGAGAAGTTGGCCAAAGTGCCCCGACAAGAAGGTTGAGGCCGCAAAGATCAGCCAGCCGACCGGCAGGACCACGGCCAGGACGGGCAAGAAACGCAGCCGGAGATGGCCGGTCAGAAGCAGCGCGGCCAGGATGGGGATCGCGGCGAAGGGGCTGAGCTGATGGGAAGCGGTCATGGCAAGCAGGAACAGCCCGCAGACCACCACAAGCACCGCCGTGTCCGTCCGGCGTGGCTCCACGGCGCCATATCCGGGTACCGAACTGTCAAGCTTGCTGACACTGCGGGCAAGCCACCGCGAGAACCCGGTGCCCTCCGTGGGCCAGGCCCAACCAGCAAAGACGCTGAGCAGGCAGGCAACCAGGGTGAGCAGGAGGACGAACGAATGCGCCTGCGGCGACAGATAGTCCTGTCCAATCCAGCTGGCCACGTAGAAGATCCAGACAGCAGCCCACGCCTGGCGCGGATTTGCCGTCAACCGCCGTGTCAGGGCCAGCAGCGGTGCGAGTAAGAGGAAGTTGATCCCCACCGGCGCCCAGGTTGCGATGCCGAAAAGGTCCTTGGCGCCTGTCGCCCCGGAGAGCATTCCCAGCAGGCTGAAGAATCCGGGCCAGTCGAAGTACGCGTCCAGGCTCGGATCGAGCTGGCCCGATTGGCCCATGGTGTCGGCAATGCCCAGATGGCGGAAGCTGGCCTCGAGCCGGGGCAGGCCATGGATGATGGGGTCAGCCCCAGCGAGGACAACCACTGTCACCAGAAGCTGCCAGGTCAGAAGGGCAGGGACCAGGCGGCGGAGGCTCAAGGAGGCGACAAATCCCGCCAGGCTGAGCCCGAGCGCCACGAAATAAGCAGGCGGGAGGACGCCGATGAGTCCGGCCCCGCCGATCCGAAGGGGATCGACCTGGGTCATGCTCCAGACGCCGAGGGCGAGGGCGGCCGCGGCTGTCGCGGCCAAGGCGCCGATGTGCCACGACGGCGTCAGTCCCAGGTTGCGGTGGGTGGGCGGTTTGGCACCGCCGACGTGCGCATGCGCCTCATGCCGGTGGGCGGTGTGCACGGGGCTTGTTGCCGTTTCGTGTGTCATCATTTCCTCGATTCAACTCGGCTGGTGGCGCGCTGAAGGAATCTCGCCTGCGGCTGGGGCGGGGTTCATTCGGGTCAGGGTGATCAGACGCCAAGCAGCAATCAGCGAAGCCGTCGCCTGGGCAACGGCCCAGAGGACGGATACGCCGGTGAGGCCATATTGCTGGGCCACGGCCGCGGCGGGGGCCACGATCAGGATGGCGGCCAAGGTGGCGACTGCCGTGGATTCGAAAAGCCGCCCGTGGGCCCGGCACAGCCCGTAGTAGACCTGGGTCACACAACTCAGGAGGAGTGCCGGAACGAGTACAGGAAGGAGGACCCACGCGGACGCGTACTGCGATCCGAGGAGGCCCAAAAGCAGTGGCCCGGCCAGCATCAATATCAACCCGGCTACGAGAGTCAACAGGAAGCTGGCCCGCAGGGCGGAGCCGAGGAGTCCCGGCCTCGCCCGCTTTCCCGCGAGGGCCGTTTGCAGCGTAAAGCCGGCGGACTGCGGCACGAAGAACACCGCCGAGGCCATCATCCACACCACGAACCAGGCGGCCGTCGGGGCGGGCCCCAGAGTTGCTGCAACGATGAGCGGAAGCAGGTAACCGGGCGCGCGGTCGGCGAGCATGAGGGCGTGGTTGGGGAGCCCGGGCTTCAGGAGTTTTAGGGCCGGACGCGGCCGGAGGCCATGCTTCCAATCGGGGGAGACCTGGGCCCGGGCAAGCTGGCGCAGTCCCACGAGGACGCTGGCCAGCGCGCCGGCGGCAACTGCGGCCACAATCACCGCCAGGTCACGGAGTCCGACGGCGAACGCGGCGGCCAGGAAGGCGAGCTGCACGAGGCTCTGCACGAGGCTTCTGACCAGCGTTCGGTCGGCCCGCTCCTGGGCCACGCCCACGTAGTCAAGCTGGTAGGCGCTGGCCGCGAGGAGCGACGTGGCCAGGAAAAGGACCGTGACCAGCGGGATCCAGGCCTCGCCCACACCTGTGCCGAGCCAATTTGTGATGATAACCAGCAGGCCCGCGCCCAGCAGGGCGAAGGTCGCGACGGCAAGCAGGCTAGCGGCGATGAGGCGCCGGCCGCCGTCATTTTCCGCGGGAAGGAGGGTCAGCGTGGCGGGCCCGACACCAAGCATCCCCAGCTGCACGGTCAGGAGGGCGGCCGACACCACCGCGGAGCCGAGCCCCAACTGCTCCGGCGGGAGCACGAGGGCCGCGAGCGCCCAGAACAGGAAGCCCGTCACCATGGGGGCGATCCTCGCGGCGGCCAACCAGGCCGCGTTCCCTCCGACCGAGATGGGCTTGTGGGCCGGCCTCAGGAGCTCGCCGGCCATGGCGCGGTAGTTGTAGAGCAGGAAGCCCATCCAATACGGCAGGAAGCGGGGCGCGCGGACCAGCGACAGGCCCACACCCCGCACGGTGGCCAGCAGGGGCAGCATCACCAGCCAGCCGGCCCGGCCCGTGTGTTTGCGGACGGTGCGGGCCATTCCGGCCCCGTCTTGGAGCCACTGGTCGCGGGCGTAGTCGAACGTGTCGTCGAACCTGTGTCTGACCACTACGGAGTCGGAGACGCCGAGCCGGTACCCTGCCTGCTCCAGCCGGATCCTGAGCTCCACATCTTCCCCCGAGCGGAAGTCGTCGTCGAACCCGACGTCGAGCAGCACGTCGCGACGCATCAGCGTGGCGCTGACGCCGAACCACTTGCGCACCCGGCTGTGGTTGTGGTGCCACGCCAGCGCGGCCCCCCAGTACCCGGGTCCGTCGGCTTCGCTGGCCAGCCCGAATTGCAGGCCGTCGTAACCGCCGGATTCGAATTCGGTCAGCAGCCGGGGCAGGCTCTTCGACGGAAGGACGACGTCGGCGTCGATCAGGGCGACTACCTCACCGGTGGCACTCCGGGCGCCGAGCATTCGGGCGGCCGGCAGGCCGCGTCCCTCATCGGAGATGACGGTTGCCCCGCAGTCGCGTGCGATTGCTGCAGTGTCATCCGTGGAGCAGCCATCGACCACGATCATTTCGTGCGGATGTTGGCTGCGGATCGACTCCAGGCACTCGCCCAGCCAGGCTGCGGCATTCCGCGCTGGAACGACAACCGACACCCTCAGATCGCTCACGTGGCCTCGCCTCACTCATCCAGTTTTGAACGAACCAGATTCGCGATGAAGTCAGAGGCCTGGTCCGCTGACCAGGCGGCGGGCAGCCGGAGCAGCCAGCAGGGAACGTCTTCCAGCGCCCGGCGCACCACGGCCGCCTTCTGGCCGAAATGCTCCTCCAAGGGGACGAGGCTGGTGGCGCCGAGGGCCTCGACGAGCCGCCGCGACACCATGGGCAGTTCCGAATGGAAGTTGCCGACGATCCGCGACGTCATCCACTCCGCGCTTCGTGCCTCCAGCCGTGCGTCCGCGCCGTCGAAGCGCTCAAGGAAGATGGCCAGCTGTGCCGGCGCCGCGGACGAAATCCGCTGCGCGCCGAAGACATGCTCCGGCTGTACCATGCGGTGCTCGGGGGACCAGCGCCGGGTGAAGGCCGCTGTTTTCGGGTACCGGACAATGACCGGATGGACCGCCGTGGCCAGATGGGCGACGGGCGTCGTCAGCCATCCGGGGGCCAGGGGCTTGCGCGTGCCCCGGAACATGTCCGGGTAGATGGCGCGGTGGTGGGGTTTGATAAACATCGGCTTGGCGTAGCCCATGAGCATTCCGCCGGCGCCCATGAATGCCCAGTCGTCTGCCATGAACCGCACGTCGCGCATGGCCACCAGCTTCGCCACCGTGCTGGTCTTTCCGACTCCTCCCCAGGCTGGCAGGAGTACCCCGGAGCCGCGGAAGTCCACCACTGCGGCATGGATCATCGCCGCATCCTCCTCGACGCACAACCGGTCCAGCAACGGAATCACGGATGTCAGGAGCTCGCCGGCGCCTTCGATCCGGTACCCGTCTTTCGTCTCGATAATCTGGACGCGGTCCGCCGGAATATAGAGGGACTCCCCGGTGAACCGGTAGGCATCCTCTGCATGCGACTGGCTGGAAATCGGCGTTATTTTGGCGCCGATGGTGATCCGCCGTGGCGCGCCGGATTCCCCAAGGAACGGGGCGAGCATGTCCCTTAGCTGCGGTTCCCCTGGCGTCCCGGCCTCGACATCGATGCCCACGATCCCGTGGACATCGAAGGTGGCTCCGGCAGAGGCGCCGATCGGCTGTTTCACGTCGCGTTCAGGTTGGCTCATGATCCAGGCTTTCTCGGGTCGGTTTCCTGCGGTCAGGTGGTTCCGGATGCAGTGGCTGCACCGGGCGTTTCACAGGGCGGTGTACAGAGACGGGCACCCAAGCTGCGCGGGTCACTGGACTTCCCTCCAAGGCTCCTCCGCCGACACCGCGGCCGCCTTCAGCGGCGAGGCCGCGGTAGGCAGGCGGCGGCCGCGTACATAGCCGGTCGCGGTGGCCGCGAGCACGGCCACGATGGTTGCCGCCCGGCCGAGCCCGGCGCGGTCCCCGCCGCCGAGCCAGCCGCGGATTCCGGCAAACACTGCACGTGGCAGGACCTGCCGGACATAGCGCCGTTCGGGACCCAGTGCCCGCTTGTGGCCGACCACCCTGCTGACCTGCGCCTTGGAAATCCCTTCGCCCCAGGAACGTGCAAGCATGTAGCGCAGGGTGCCGCGCTCGACCGGAACGTGGTGGTGCACCAGGGCAGCGGGCTCATAGACCACCCGGGATCCGGGCGCTCCCAGCACTGCACGGATGCACAGTTCGGTCTCTTCGCATCCCAGCGGGACGGCGCCCTGACGTCCCAAGGTTGTGTTGAAACCGCCCACCCGGTCCAGGACTTCGGCGCGGAAGGACATGTTCGCGCCAATGACATTGCGGACTTCGGCGGCGACTTTAGGCATCCCCCGGTACGTGCAGCCGACTATCCAGTCGAGCTCATTGGCGAAGTGGCCAGGCCGCCCGGCTTCCCAGAGCGGCTCCACCCGGCCGCCCACAGCCAGAACGTCGGGATCGTCGTACAAGGCCGCGAGCCGCTCGAGCCAATCCGGCTCGGCTTCGGCATCGTCATCGAGGTAGGCCACAATCTCCGCCTTGGCGATGCCCGCTCCGGTGTTGCGGGCGCCGGAGAGGCCCTTGGGCCCGGTGTTCTCGACAATTACGGCGTCCGGGACCGTGAAGATCAGGCGCTTGTACAAGTCGACGTTGTAGTCGACGACGACGATCGTCTGCTTGGGCGGGACGGTCTGGGTGCGGACCGAGTCCAGGGCGCCCATCAGCCTGTCCCACCGGTCCTCCGAGTAGGAGCAAATGACCACGGATACTTCCGGAATGCTGGGGTCCTCGGACATCCTATTCGCCTGCCCGTCCGCCCAGAACGCTGCTGGGATCGGTGGGAACGTGGGGGAACACCACGCTGGGGTACTTGTACTTGACTCGGCGCAGGGCTTCGGGACGGGCTCCGGCGGTCGGAGCCTCCCAGCTCACGCGCTCGCGGGCAAGGGTGCGGAGCACCCGCCAGCCGTCCCGGAACGTGTGCAGGTTCGACTGGCCTGAGATGCGGGACAGCTCATGGCTAGGAACCTCGGCAATGCGGAGGCCGGCCCTTGAGGCCCGCACAATCAGTTCAGTTTCGATCTCGAATCCGTCCGACTCCAGCTCCAGAATGTCAACGCATTCGCGGCGCAAGGCGATGTAGCCGTAGCAAAGATCCGAGTAGTCACTGTGGAGAACGGCGTTGGCGAGCCAAGTGAGCATCTTGTTTCCCCCGCTGCGCAGCCAGGTGAGATCGTCCGAGCCGCCACCCGTCACATAGCGGGAGCCTTTGACGAAGTCGTACTCGTGCTGGAGTGGAGTCACCAGCCAGCCGATCTCCTGCGGGTCCATGCTGCCGTCGCCGTCCAGCATGACGATGATGTCCCCGGAGGCCGCGGCAAATCCGGCCCGCACGGCGTTTCCTTTGCCGGGGCGGGGTTCTGCCACCACCACGACATCCAGGCGCAAGGCCCGGGCCACATCGACTGTGCCGTCCAAGGAACGGCCATCAACAATTACCACCTCATCCACATAGGAGGGCATACGCCGCAGCACCCACGGCAGGTTCATTGCCTCGTTCAAGGTGGGGATCACCACGCTGACTGAGGGATTTGCCGGCGGGGGCGTCGTTTGGGGGCGCACGTTTGGCTTGAGATTCGGGATGGACACTGGCCTCACCACTCAATAACGTTTTCTGCTCGTCTCAACTGCAGCGCTTTCCGGCTCCTCCAGCCGGAAAATAGACCCAAGCTAACGCTGAACGGTTGTCGACAACTTATTGATGTACCCCAGGGTTAAAGTCTGGCCACGCCACCTTGCATTAACCTTGGATTAACTTGAATGTTCAACTTAAAATCAGGGAAAACTGTTGATGCCCGCTGGCCCCCATGCGACACTGGCCGGATGCGGACACGCGTTATACGGGGGCGCGTGCCGGCAAGCCGCCGGCGTCTCCCCACCTTCCGTTTTATGGCGGTTACCGCCATGGCCCTGGGCCCAGTCCTGGCCGTGGCCGCATGCAGCGGGGATGGCGCTCAAGGGGGCGAGCGGCCGCTCTTCACGTCCACTTCGGCGTCGCCGGCCGGACCGTCAGGCGCCCCGGGCACTGGCGCTACGGACGCCGGCCCCATGTCCGGGACGCCGACGGGAGCTCCGGAAGGTGGTGCCGCGACTGGGCCAGCCCCGGCATCGGTAAATCCGCCCGCGCCCCAATCCGTACCCGCCCCGGCCCCGCCTCCCGTCCGGACCACGGATGTGACAATGACCGGCGACCTGCCCGGCTGGAAGCAGGTCTTTGTCGAGGACTTCTCCGCCGGCGACGTCCCGCTGGGCCGCTTCCCCGGCCCGCTCTACAGCGCGGGGTGGAGCGCAGGCTACAAGGACGGGACCCCGGACACTGCCGGGCAACGCAGCGGCGGCAAGTCCGGCTACTACCCGTCCAAGGTGCTTAGTGTCCGCAACGGTTCGCTGGATTGGTACCTGCACTCGGAGAACGGGATCTCGATGGGGGCGGCGCCGACGCCCAGGATCCCCAACGCCAGCTCCAACCCGCCGCGTGCCAACAGTCTCCTCCACGGCCGGTACTCGGTCCGCTACCGGGCTGACGCGCTGCCCGGATTCAAGACGGCCTGGCTACTGTGGCCGGACAGCGGCGTCTGGCCCCGGGATGGCGAGGTGGACTTCCCCGAAGGGGATCTGGCCAAAATCATTTACGGCGCCGTCCACTTTGACCGGAACGGCGCGGATGCCTGGGAGAAATTCGATTCCGATCAATACGTCACTTCGTGGCATGTGGCCACGATGGAATGGAGCCCCGGGCGGGTCGAGTTCTTCCTCGACGGGCGGTCCCTGGGCATCAGCACCAAGGCGCCGACGTCGCCCATGCACCTGATCCTGCAGACCGAGTCCTGCCTGACCGGCTGCCCGGCCCCGGCGACCCAGGGCCACGTCTCGCTCGACTGGATCAGCATCTGGGTGCCGGCTTGAGGCCCTAGGAAGTCCGCGGCGGATTACACGGCGGGCCGCCGGCGTCCGAATACTGGTGGCGCATCACTTGCGCCGGAGCGTGAAGGAATCCGAGAAGGTGTAGCCGTCGGCGGGAACGAACCGGGCGGCAAGTTCATCCGCCGTGGCCGTGACGTCCAGGGTCCCAAAGGCCGGTTCCTGGTTCTTTCCGGATGTGCTGGCGAAATAACGCATTTCCGGGTCATCGGATCTCACGTTGTAGAGTCCCACGCCGCCAACGCCCACCGTGGCGAACACGGTCCCCGAGCCTTCGGCCATGGCGCCGTCGGTATCGGCCAGGCAGCCGGAGGTGAAGCTGGCGGGAACGAGTTCCGCGCAGCTGCCGCCCGTGGCCAGCTGATGCGTCCGCTGATAGAGGTGGTCGTGGCCGGACAGCACCAGGTCCACCTCCTTTTCGATCAGCATGTTCGTGAAATCCTGCCCCGCCTGGCAGTCATAGTTGCCCACGCTCAGGCACGGGGTGTGCATCCCCACCACCGTCCAAGGGATGTTCCGCGTTTTAGCTTCGTCGATGGCGTCCGCGGTCCAGCGCCAGCGCTCGCTGCCCCTCGAGTAGTCCAGCGGCTCCCCGCCCCGGAAGTCGATGCCGGGGGAGACCAGAATGAAGCGGACAACGGGGTTCTGCTCGGGGACATCGACCCGCCACTGGATGCCGTATTGGCCCTGGAGCCCGGGCAGCTTGTTGGGCAGGCACCGGACATATTTCTCGATGTCGCCGTCATGGCCGTCACTCTCGTGGTTGCCCGTCACGAGCTGGTAGGGGAAGTCCTCGCCGAGGCGGGCGGTGACCATGTCGCAGAACTGCTGTTCGAGCCCTGCCTTGTAGGCGAAGTCGCCGAGGGCGAGGTTCAGTTGGGGATTGAGGCCGGCAACGACGTCGAGCACCTTCGTGGCGCCCGAGCCGACGCCGATGTCACCCTGCGCGGTGAAGTGCACGGGCTCGCCGGCCGGCGGCGCGGCAGTCGAGGACGGCGACGGCGGTGCCGGCGACGGCGGCGCGGACGACGGCGGGGCAGAGGAGGGCGTGCCCGGGCTAGGGGCGGGTTCCGGCGGACCGGGCAGGCAGGCCGACAGCAATAAACCCAGGCTCAGCAAGAAAGCACCGATGCCCGCCTTGCCACGTTTCCCCAGGGACCCGGCCACGATTCCTCACATCACTTGGTTGATCAGGACTGTGCGAATAGTTCTGCGAAATTCGGTGAATGCCCGGCATTTATAGGCCAGAGTAACCCGGCCGCCGAGTGATGGCCAGAGAACGCGTCGGGCCCGGATCGAGCAATCCGCCGTCGGAAATCCGGAAGTCCCAAGCCAGCGTGCCCGCCTCACTGCTCCGCGTCGAGGGCCGGTCGGACCTAGCCCGGGACGGGCTTCCTCGTTAGCATGCAGAGTGGGGAACACCCCGATCGCCCCCCCCGGCGGAACAGGTCCGCCATCGCTCGAAGGAGACCGTTGTGACTCTGCCCGAAGGTTTGACCCCCGGAGTGTGGACGCTGGACATGTCCCACAGCGAAATTGGCTTCAGCGTCCGTCATGCGGGCATCAGCAAGGTCCGTGGCAGGTTCAACGAGGCTACCGCCGAGGCCCGCGTGCGCGAGTCGCTGGCGGACGCCAGCCTGCACGCCACGGTCAACACGGCCAGTTTCGATTCGGGGGACGCCAATCGCGACGGCCACGTTCGCGGCCCCGACTTCTTCGATGTCGAGACGTACCCCGACATGACGTTTCGGGCCACCGGGATCCGCGGTGACGGGGAGGACTACGTGCTGACCGGCGAGCTCACCATCCGCGGCGTCACCAAACCCGTGGAACTCGAAGTCGAGTACACCGGCGTGGCGGTGGACCCCTTCGGCGCCACTCGGGCCGGATTCAGTGCTGAGGCGGACATCAGCCGGAAGGAATTCGGCCTGACCTGGAATGCCGCCCTTGAAACCGGCGGGCTGCTGGTCAGCGACAAGGTCAAGATCAACGTTGAGGCCGCCATGGTCAAACAGGCCGCCACCTAAACGCCGAAGAGGCGGGGCCGGCACCTGAGAAGCGGTTTGCAGGCACCTACAAGCCGGTTGCCCTGTGCCGGAGACGGCCGGGGCGCGAAAGTCAGGGATTATTCCGGGTGAACCACTAATCCGAATGTCACTCCTACAGGCGAGAATGAATCCATGAAGACACTCCTGAACCTCATCTGGCTGCTCTTTGGCGGACTGTGGCTGGCCATTGGATATTTCCTGGCCGGCGTTGTCTGCTGCCTGCTGGTCGTCACCATTCCGTGGGGGCTGGCCTCGTTCCGCATCGCGTCCTATGCACTGTGGCCGTTCGGCCGCATGGTGGTGGACAAGCCCGGCGGAACCGGCATCTTTGCCCTGCTGGGAAACGTGATCTGGCTGCTTGTGGCAGGGATCTGGATCGCGATCGGGCACGTCGTCACGGCCTTCGCCATGGCCATCACGATTGTCGGCATTCCGCTGGCGATCGCCAACCTCAAGCTCATCCCCGTCTCGCTGATGCCGCTCGGCAAACAGATCGTTCCGAGCAATTCGCGTTATGTGACCGCGTACAGCCCCAGCCGGCGCTAGGGCTGCAGCACGGAGGGGGTGAGGGGGCGTTTCCCCTGTCAGTCCAAGCAATCCGAGGGAGAAGACCATGAGCGAACCGGCGTCCGCGGACACGGACCTCATGCTGGTCATTGTCCGCGAGTTCAGGGCCCCGATCCAGGGTGTGTGGTCCGCGTTGACGGACCCGGACCAGGCTCCGCAGTGGTGGGGCCCGCGAGGCTTCCATGTCCCGCGTGAGAGCGTCGACGCGGACCTCGAAGTTGGCGGCCTGTACCGCGCCTGCATGATCCAGGACAGCACCGGGCAGCAATTCTGGTGGAGCGGGGTGCATACCGATATTGAGCCCCCGCACCTGTTCATGTTCACCCATGCCTGGGACAGGCCCGACGGCACCCGCGGCTTCGAAACCGAGGTCACGATCCGGTTGGAAGAGGTCGACGGCGGCACGCAGATGACATTTACCCAGGGGCCGTTTGATTCCGCGGCCAGCCGCGACCGCCACGGCGAAGGGTGGCGTGAGTCGTTCGATCGGCTGGCGAATCACCTCAGCGTTGCCGCGTGAGCCTCAGCGGCTGCCGGTGGGCTGCCGGGACACCGTCAGGCGAGTTCGCCCTGCAGGTTCCGGCGGGCCGGCTCCAGCCACAGACCACGGGCGCGTTCAGTATGGAAGAGCGGATCAAGCCGCAGCAGCTGGCGGACGACGGCGGCACGGCCGGCAGCGAAGTCGGCGTCGCCGATATGCGCGAAGTCTTCCCGAACGGCGGCCAGGTAGCGGGCGTAGGCCTCCGGTTCCCCGCCGAGGACGGAGAGATCGGCGTCACTGAGCAAGGCGCCGCCGTCGTCCCCGGGCTCCGGGCGGTGGTCTGCCGTCAGCAGCACCAGGCGGACCACTTCGTCCACCTCGGCGGCCGGGAGGCCGGCATGCCGGAGCCGGTCTTCGGCAAGCCGCGCCGATTCTTCCTCGTCCTGTCCCGCCACACCGCGGTAGACGGCGTCGTGGAACCAGGCGGCCAGCACCACGGTCCGGGGCGGATCGGCCGGATCACACAGCAGGTCCAGGGCCTCCAGCACTGCCAGCAGATGGGTGCGGCCGTGGTACTTCCGGTGCTCCTCGCCCCAGCGGTCCATCAAGTCCAGGAAGAGAGCGTCGTGGCCCGGCAGCGCCTCGTTCCAGCGGTTCAGGAGCGGAACCCGGAGGGCCTTTCCGCGCCGGCGGGCCGGGATCCGCAGCCCGCTGGCGATCAGTTTGCGGACGAGGACCCGGCCCTCCACCGGGATGGCTCCGGCCGCCACCAGGGCCTCGTACCGGGTCTCGGCGACGTCGTAGTGGTCGCCGTCGAACGCCCGCTCGGAGATGCCGCCGGCCGCGGCGAAGGCGTGCAGCTCCTCGAGCGAGGTGTCCGAGACGAGGTGGGAAAAGTGGGTTCCGTGGGCAGGCCAGAGCGGCGGATCGACGTAGACGGCCATGGTGGCAGTCTAGTCCCGTCCGCGGGCACCGGCGCGGGCCGCCGTCGACGTCCCGGCCGGCGTCGGGCGGGCTCTGGCGGGGGTCACACCGCGACGGCGGGGCGAATGTTCTGGTTGCCGCGGAACACGTTCCCGGGATCAAACTCGCGTTTGGCTTCTGCCAGCCGGTTGTAGTTTTCATCGCCGTAGGCGGCGCGGATCCGGGCTTGTCCTTCGTCGCCGATGAAGTTCAGCCAGACGCCTCCGGTGGCGTAGGGGGATATGTCCTGGCGGAAGCGCTTGACCCAGGCCTTCGCGTCCTGCCCGCCCTGCGGGGTGTCGCCCAGGCCGAACGGGTGGCTCACCCAGCTGGCGCTCCGGTTCAGCAGCGGCGTGGCCGCGGCGGCAGGACCGCTCACCGCCCCGCCCCAATGGGCGATCAGCTGCTGGGAACTTGGTCCAGGGAGGTTCCGGGCCGATTCGATGATGACGTCCAAGGCGTCGTCGGAGAGTTCGTCGTGATAGTCAGCGCTCCAGTAGTTGTACTTGCCCGGCGGGTCGTCGAGGGAGCACTGGAAGTCGGCGTAGTCGGTATCCTCCACCAGGTCCACAACAGGGCCAAGCTCCCGGTAGGCCTTGGCGTGTAATTTGCCTTCCTCGGCGTCTCCGGCGAAGACATACACGACATACACCGCCATCTTGCCCACCATGTTCGGGGGCACAAAGGGTTCCTCCGGTGCAATCCCGTAGATGAGGGTGGCGGACTCTTCGTTGGGAGCCGCGATGGCCAGGTCCCGGTACCCGCGGCTGAGTTCTGGCGCCGCGTCCCCCGGCCACATCAACACCCCGGCATGTACCTTTGGCCCGAGCTGGTGGAGGCGGAAGGTGAATGACGTGGCGACGCCGAAGTTTCCGCCGCCTCCGTGCAGGGCCTAGAACAACTCGGGATTCTCCTGGGCGCTGGCCGTCACCTGCTCGCCGCCGGCCGTGACCAGATCCACGGAGACGAGATCGTCGCACGCGAAGCCGAAGGCCCGCTCGAGCCAGCCGGACCCGCCACCGAGCGTGAAACCGGCGAGACCCGTCGTCGAGACCCGCCCGCCTGTGATGGCGAGGCCGTATTCCTGGGTGGCGCGGTCAAACTCGCCGCAGGTGAGGCCTGCGCCCACCGTGGCAGTGCGGGCCTCCGGGTCCACCCTGGCGGACTTCATCGGGCGAACGTCGATTACAAGGCCGCCGTTGTTCATGGACATGCCGGCCACGGAATGGCCGCCGGCGCGGACGGCGACATCGAGGCCGTGTGTCTTCGCGTACGCCAAGGCCTCGGCCACCCCTTCGGGGTCGGCGCACGGGGCAATGACCGCCGGACGGCGGTCGATCATCGCGTTGAAGAGTCTTCGAGTTTCGTCGTATTCCGGGTGACCCGGCCTGACCCACTTCATGGCAGTGCTCCTCGGTGACCGCGGCTCCGCCCCACTTTTAGAGCTTACCGACGGCGCGCCAGCTGTGGCTACGGCCCGTTGCTCGGCCAGTTAGCCGCGGGCGGGTGGCGGGTTAGCCGCGGGTGTCGCGGACTGGCCGCGGGCGGGTGGCCGGTCAGCCGCGGGGCTCGCGGACCGGGTGGCGGTCAGCCGCGGGGCTCGCGGACCGGGTGGCGGGCTAGCCGCGGGCCTCGCGGACCGGGTGCTGGCTGACGATGGAAACACGGTTGAATGCGTTCATCGTGATCGCCAGCCAGCTGACCGCGGAAAATTCGTCGGCCGTCAGGTGCCGGCGGGCCTGCGCGCCCTCGCGGTCGCGGGCATGGGCGTCAGAGATGGTGGTGATGGCCTCGGCCAGCGTCAGGGCTGCGCGTTCCTTGTCGGAGAAGAGAGTGGTGTCCCGCCATGCGGGGAGCACGGCCAGGCGCTGGGCCGATTCGCCGTTCTTGACGGCATCGCCCACGTGCATGTCAAGGCAGTAGGCACAGCCGTTGATCTGCGAAATGCGGACATTGAGCAACTCGATCAGCGTCTCGTCCAGCCCGGCATCGATGGCGGCTTCCTTGGCCTTCAGGCCCAGCCCGTTGAGTGCGCGCCAGGCAGCAGGGTGCGCCTTGTCGAGGAATACATTCCGCTGCTGGGGATTCTGCGGTGCCGCCGTCTCAGTCATGGATTCCACAATACCGACGAGCCTTGGCACGGCCCGGAGCGGCGTGTGACAATTTTGTCAAACATGTGACAAGGTTTGGGGGTGGGAGTGTTTGGTTCGGTGGCCGGTTCCTTGGGGGACCCAGCCGCCGGACCACTCCTTCCGAACCGCTCCTTCCGAACGGGACCTTCTTGGGGCCGGGCCGGGCTTCGCCCCGAGCTCCGCAAGGCCTAGCTGCGTCGAGCTGACCTTCCCTGGACCTACTGAGGGACACGTCCAGCTGTGCGGGCCAGCCGAGGGCATGCCCCGGGGCCGCTAATGGTCCCGAGGAACAAGTTCAGTCTTCGTGCCAGGGAGTGCGCACAACGGGATTATCACCACCGGTACGTACCAGGGGAGGGCATGTCCCGTGGCCACGTGTGGAAGCCGAGGACATGTCCAGTCTTCGTGCCCGGGAATGAGCGCATGGGGAGTATCTCCACTGGTGCGGGCAAGCAGAGACCATGTCCCTTGGCCACATCTAGCAACGTGGGACATGTCCAGTTCTTAGCTCTACCGGGACGTGCCAACGGAGGGCATGTGCATGCAGTGGTCACAGGTGGCGGCGTGGGACATGTCCAGTCTTCGAGTCTGGGAACGGGCGCTCAGGGGAGTATGTCCACCGGTGTGCCCTAGGGGAGGGCATGTCCCGTGAACCCGCGCGGGAGCCGAGGACATGTCCAGTCTTCGCCCCCGGGAATGCGCACGAAGGGATTATGTCCACCGGTGTGCGCTAGGGGAGGGCATGTCCCGTGAACCCGCGCGGGAGCCGAGGACATGTCCAGTCTTCGCGCCCGGGAATGCGCACAAAGCTATTATGTCCACCGGTGTGCGCTAGGGGAGGGCATGTCCCGTGAACCCGCGCGGGAGCCGAGGACATGTCCAGCCTTCGCCCCCGGGAATGCGCACGAAGGGATTATGTCCACCGGTGTGCGCTAGGGGAGGGCATGTCCCGTGAACCCGCGCGGGAGCCGAGGACATG
>NZ_JAQFIF010000010.1 GCF_029504395.1 Arthrobacter sp. ES3-54 | reverse complement strand
CTGGGGACCTTGTGGGTGATCGAGGGCACCGCGTCCTACGGCGCCCTGCTCGCAGGTGCCGTCGGCGCCGCCGGCTACCACGTCGCCGAAGCCGCGCGCATGGATGCCCGCGCCCACCACGGGGTCGGCAAGTCCGATCCCTTGGACGCGCAACGGATCGCCGCTGCCGTCCTGCCCCTTCAGGAGCAGCAGCTGCGCCGCCCACGGCTCAATGACGGGATCCGCGCAGCCTTGCGGGTCCTGGTCGGCGCACGGGAGTCCATGACCACCGAGCGCACCCGGGCCGTAAACGCGCTGACCGCGCTGGCCCGGGTGAACGACCTGGGCCTTGACGCCCGCAAACCCCTGACCGGAACCCAGATCCTCGAGATCTTCCGGTGGCGGGCCCGTGAAGAACCCCTGGCACTGTCCGTTGCCCGCTCCGAAGCAGTCCGGCTGGCCAAACGCATCAGCGGGCTTGACGCGGACATCAAAGCCAACAGCTCCCGGATCACTGAACTGGTCGAGATCAGCGAAGCCGCGCCCCTGCTCCAGGAAACCGGCTTCGGCCCCGTCACCGCCGCGATCTGCCTGACCGCGTGGTCCCACCAAGGCCGGGTACGTTCCGAGGCCGCCTTCGCGTCCCTGGCCGGGGTCAGCCCGATCCCGGCCTCTTCCGGGAACACCGTCCGACACAGGCTCAACCGCGGCGGCGACAGAACCCTGAACAAAGCCCTGCACATGGTCGCCCTCAGCAGGATGACCTTCGATGCCCAGACCATCGGATACGTCCAGAAACGACAAGCCGAAGGACGGAACAAAAAGGAAATCCGCCGGTGCGTCAAACGCTATCTCGCCCGACGGGTCTACCGAACACTCAACGCTACAAACCCGGAGTCCTGCCGCGCTTGACAACTATAGAAGGGTCGACGGCGCCCGCCACCTTTCTTGATAGGTGACGGGCGCCGTCGTCGCCGTTGTCTGGAAGCAGACGCAAGCCTTAGCTTCGTTCTTGGATCCAGGCGAGAATCACTTTCCGGAGTGATGCCTTCTTGGCCTCGAAATCGTCGTCGTCCACGAACCGGGCCACACGGGACACTTCACCGTCACCTTCCAGAAGCCCGGCATCATCCTGAATGGACGCCCCTTGGTGAAACATCAGGGTGACGTTTTTCTTGGCCTTGGGGAAGAAGGACGCGATGTTCCCCTTGTACATGAAGGTTGGCGCTTGCCACTTGATGGCTTCCTTCACGGCCGGGTCACACTCCAAAATGAACGCCCTTATCTTCGCCACCAACTCGCGTTGAGGGTTGTCGTAGTGCTCCAGCCACTGATCCACGTCCGGATTCCGGTTTTCCATAGGTGCCACCCTGTGAGGCCTCTCTATGCGGATTCGAGAACGTTCTTCAGGTTTGTCAGTTGCGCGACCTCTGCATTCATGGTGCGGACAATCACCGGACCCACGAGTTTCATGAGTCCCTTCGGCTGCAGATCCAGGGTGAACCGAACAGTCGTTCCGCCCGGCGCTTCACTGAGCCGGTAAGCACCGGCCGGGCGGGCAGGGCCGGCCACAACCTGGAAGCCCAGGTGCTTTCCGGGTTCCGCAGCCGTGATTTCGTAGTCTCCGACGATGGGTCGGCCGCCAGGCCCCGTGAGAGTCTGGCTGTACACTGCGCCGAGGTCCCCGGGCTTTCAGCTTTTCAGTGTGAAGTCCTGAACCCCCGAACGCCATGCCGGGTTGTTCAGCCCATCCGCGAGGAACGCATAGACGTCCTCCGGTGAACGGCTAATGGTGGCCTCGTTCTCGGCGTGAGCCATGCATACCCTACTGGTTCTTAGGCCCGGACAATTCCCGGGCGGTCGATCGATGTTGTCCATACTGTATGTCGTGCGGACTTGGCTGGCCGGTCGCCACCCCCGATGCCGTCCAGTCCAAGTGGCATTGCGGATAGTGCCGTCGCGGCGGACGTCGACCGCCGTGGGGGAGCCGTCTGGCGGTCCGCCGCGCGCCGGCACCTAACGGATTGCCTCTTCCCGCTCTTCAGCCAAGGGACTCAGGGTCAATCGGGAGGTGTGGAGGAGGGTGCCGAGCAGAGACCGGGCTGCCGCGAGCAGGTCATTCACTTCGGGGCTGGCCAGTTCATAGAACAGCCGTCCTTCGCGTCGTGAGGGGACAATCAGGCGCTGGCGGCGGAGCAGGCTTAAATGCTGGGAGAGATTCGACGGCTCCAGGCCGGTGTTGTCGCGCAGTCTGCTCACGGCAACTGGCCCGTCTGCGAGCATCTCCAATAGTTGGATTCGCGCAGGGTGGCCCATGGACTTGAAAAGTTCGGCCTTCACATCGGTCAGGACCAGGCTTGCGGGAAGATCATCCGGCATCGGGACCTCCCTCCTTCACATTCAAATATTCTGAGCCGCGCGTCTGTGCAGAACCCGCCGACAGGAAAACTAGCACGCCCGAGACAGAAAAGTCTGTCTCGCAGCTCCCTAGATTGGTCTGTCCGCACATATATCGTAGCGCCGGACCGCCGGCGTGTCGCCGCCGCGGGCAGACAGGGTGTTACCTCTTGCGCAGGCCAGAACCATAGTTCAGACTTTCATGAATTCATCAATTCGATTCGGGTCGGCCCCTATGAGCGGCTGGCATCGTTCGGGTGGATTCAGGCTGTTCCCGGTGACAACGGAGTCACCGGGAGCAATCGGGTCCCGGCTTCCAGGAGGTTCTATGACAGGCATGTTCGAACTGTTCACCGATTCCGACACTTCCTACCGATTTCGACTGACTGCCCCGGATGGGACGGTCATGGCCCTCTCCAGGCCCTTTCCTGACCTGCCATCGGCGGTGGCCGGGATCGCGGCAGTGCGGGAGTACGCCGGCATGGGGCTGGTGACCGAGATTGAGGCACCGCAAAGCGACGGCCTGCGCCAGTCCGAGGCCGACGTCATTCCGGCGGAGCTCAGCGCGCGCCGTCGGGCCCGTGAGACGCACGCCAACGATCCGCGTGCACGGGCGAGATCGGTCCGTGACGGAGCGCCCAGATCCCCGGGACGGCCGCCGCGCATCGGCATACCCTCCGCAGCGCGCTTCTTGGGCGGCCGGGCCGTTGTCCGGAATCAGCAGCTGATCGTACGGTGGCGGCAGGCTCTGGAAACGCGGACCGCCCAGGTCGGGTTCAGCTCGTGCTGAGCGTCGTCGGGTCCCGTGTTGGCCGCGTGGGGCGGTCTGGGCCCGGGCGCTGGACGGCTGCCGGCAGGCCGGGCAGGCCCGGCAGGCAGGCATGGCCATGACGGGGTTGAAGGCGCTGCGGGCCTACTCCAGCGCACTTGTTGCCGAGGACTGCCTCGCTGGCACCTTTCGCTACGATGTGGTCTCGGGGGAGCTGCAGTGGTCCGAGCAGGTCTACCAAATCCACGGCTATCACCGGGGCGAGGTGGTGCCCACGGTGGGAGTCCTGATGTCTCACCTGCACCCTGACGACCGGAAGCGGTGCAGGGAAATTATTGAGGGTGTGTGCCGCGGCGGTGGGTTTTTTGCCAACTACCACCGCCTCTTCGACGCTCGCCGGCGGGAACGCCGCGTCCTGACTGCGGGGGAGGGGGTGCCGGACAGCGACGGAAACGTGCTGTCCATCGACGGATTCATGCTCGATCTCACCAGGACGGTCCAGCTGGAGACGGACCGGTCCGCACGCGAAGCCATTGCCGGCGCCATCGGCACGCGAGGCCTTATTGAACAGGCCAAGGGCATCCTGATGGGAATACTTCACATCGGTTCCGACGCCGCCTTCGAACGGCTTTCCGCCTACAGCCAGCACCACAACATCAAGCTAGCCCACACCGCCTCGGCGATCGTCCGGCTGGCCAACAACACCCACGAATCCGCCACCTTGCGGAGCTTCGTCCACGCGCTGGACAGCCGATTCTCGGCACGCTGTGAGGGGGACCGCGTTCTTCATCCCTAAGGACCTAATGACGCCGGGCGGGTGCTTGGCCGGCCCGCCCAACATCGCGCCGGCCGGGTGCTCTGCG
Source organism: Arthrobacter sp. ES3-54 (assembly GCF_029504395.1). Classification (GTDB taxonomy): domain Bacteria; phylum Actinomycetota; class Actinomycetes; order Actinomycetales; family Micrococcaceae; genus Arthrobacter. The sequence continues at coordinate 146,517 of NZ_JAQFIF010000010.1, read as the reverse complement.
GCAACCCAGCGGATACTAATAGCACACTCCGAGGCAGACCGGTCTGTTCGCCCCGGCCCAGTGTAAAATTCTTTTATCATGACTGTCGACGACGCCGCGGGCCCCACGCTGTTGCCTGCCACAGCCATGGCCGGACGCGATGAGCCTGTGGACCGCATTCTCGCCACCGCCTACGAACTATTCTCCAGCCGCGGCATCCGCGGTGTTGGGGTCAATGAGCTGATCAACAGCTCAGGGGTATCCAAAGCGACCTTCTACCGGCACTTTCCGTCCAAAGACGCCCTGGTGCTGGCCTTTCTGGAACTCCGCGACCAAGTATGGACCGTGGACCTCATCGTGGGCGAGGCCAGAAAACGGGGCACCACCGCCGAGGAACAGCTGCTCGCCGTATTTGACGTGTTCGGCGACTGGTTCCAGCGCGAAGATTTCGAGGCTTGCTCGTTCATCAACGTCCTGCTGGAGATGGGGGCCGGGCACCCGCTGGGGAAGGCGAGCATCGACTACCTCAGTCGCATCCGGGGCCACGTCCAGGCCCTGGCCGAGGAAGCCGGGCTGGACCGCCCCGAGGAATTCGCGCGGTCCTGGCACATCCTGATGAAGGGCTCCATCATCTCCGCCACCGAAGGGGACACGCTGGCCTCCAAGCGCGCCCAGCAGATGGCGCGCTGGCTCATCGAGCACCACCGGGGCCTATAGCCGCTGTGCCGGGGTGAGCACCCCGCATTCGATCGCGCCCTCAGTGCGCTCTCGAATCCCAGGCTCGGATAATCCCCGGGCAACGCAAACGGTTACCCCTAACGGCGCTGGCGCGCCGTCGTCGACATGGGGCCATGCCCCCGACGTCGACGCCGACGCCGACGTCGACGCCCTGCCGACTATAGACGGCCGCACTCCCATCACCTGACCTTCCGACGATTTTGCACTTGTGTCGATCACGCTGGAGCCCGACGCCGACGGCACCACGCTCCGTCTGGTCCACGATGGCCTCACCGCCGAACAGGCCGCAGCGCATGCTGAGGGCTGGAACCACTACCTGGACCGCCTCATCGCCGAAACTTCCTCCCCGGCCGGCGCCGGTCCGGACGAGTGGTCAGCGGCCCCGGACTCGATCGATCACATCAGCTCCGCCGAAGCATCACTCGCCGTGCTCCTGGGCGTGCTGCGAAAACTCACTCCGGAAGACCGGGAGAAGGCCACTCCCTGCGAAAACTTCACGGCCCATGAGTTGCTGGAGCACTTGGCCGGATCGCTGAAGCACATCGGTGGCGCACTGGGCGCGGAAGTGACTGACGACGCCGGGGCGGGTCCGGAAGTCCGCATCGCCGGCCTCGCGCAGGCCGCCCTGGAGGCGTTCAGCCGCCGCGGCGTCGAAGGCACCATCGACATGGGTTTCGCGGAACTGCCCGCCACCGTCGTCGCCGGCATTATCAACCTCGAGTTGCTCGTTCACGCGTGGGACTTCGCGACGGCCACCGGCCAGGAGCTTGTCGTCTCCGACGTCGTCACTGATCACGTTGAGGCCTTGGCCCTGCTGACCATCTCCGACCAGGTCCGCGCAAGCGGCAGTTTCGCCGCTGCCCAGCCGGTCGCGGAGACCGCCAGCAGCCTGGAGCGCCTGATCGCGTTCACCGGCCGACCCGTCGCCGTCTGAAGTTTTTCAACCCGATACCTGTCAAAGACACCCCAGGAAAGCAGAAACGATATGTCTAAGTTCGTCTTTATTTACCACGCCCCGATGACCCCCGCCGAGGCCGCGCCGCCCGCGCCGGAGGACATGGCAGCCGTGATGGAACAGTGGAACGGGTGGGCCGCTAAGGTCGGCAACGGGCTGATCGACTTCGGAACGCCCCTGGCCAACGGCGTCCGCGTTTCCGCAGGCGGAGCCACGGCACCGAGCCAGCGCGAGGTCGCCGGATACAGCATCATCGAGGCCGAAAACCTTGAGGCAGCCGTGGAACTCGCCAAGCAGCACCCGCACCTGAACATGCCGGGCGGCTGCGAAATCGAGGTCCACGAAGCCCAGCAGATCCCCGGAATGTAGCGGCGGCTCGACCCAATGCTCAAGGCGTGTTCGCCGCTGCCACAGGGAGGCGGACACGCCAGAGTCACTGAGGACGGCATCTCAAAATGCACCCTCGGTGGTGTGCCTCTGCACTGCGTTCGACAGGTGAACTGTAACCAGCTTGATACCGATTGCGCACCGCGTCGCTGGTGTGGGATCATTCCCGTGATCGTGATCCATCGGCAGGAGGTGAGACCCATGAACGCAGTATCCGCAATGGGTGCTCCCCCGCAGTCCGCGATCTCGCGACTGAAATAGTCGCAACTGGGAGCGCCCGCCAGGCAATACGCGAAAGGCGACTCCCATGAACACAACACCTTCTTCACCTCTGCACTCCATTTCGACGACGGCCTCCGACCGGCCGAGGTCCGACCAGGATCAGCCGCAGGTCGACGCCACAAAGCGGGTGCGCGCCGCGGGCGAGCGGGCGCTGGTCCTCGGTGGCGGCGGATCGACAGGCAATGCCTGGCTGATCGGCGTCATCGCCGGCCTCTTCGATGCCGGGTTGGATGTGACCGATGCCGATCTGATCATCGGCACGTCGGCCGGATCGACGGCCGCGGCCCAGATCACTGGCGCGACTCCCACCGAACTGCTTGACGCCATCCTTGCCGCGGTGCCCCAGCAGCGGACCGGTCCGGTCGGATCCGACGGTGGACGCGTTCCGATCAGGCCGGCGGCGGACCACATGGAGAGAACGAGCCGAATCATCGCCGCCGCTGAGGATGCGGCCGACATGCGCCGCAGAATGGGCGCGGCGGCGCTCGATTTGGATGCGGCGTCGGGCGGTTCCGGGCAAGCGCGGTGGCGCGCGACCGTCGCCGCGCGGCTGCCCAGCCAGCACTGGCCGGCCCACACGATGCTCATCACGGCGGTCGATGCCGATACCGGTGAACCGGTCGTGTTCGACCGGTTCAGCGGGGTTGACCTGGTGGACGCCGTGGCCGCCAGTTGTGCCAGTGGCTTCGCCTACGGTGTCGGTGGCAGCCGATACATCGACGGCGGCTACCGGTCCAACGCCGAGAATGCCGACCTGGCGGCCGGATACGCACGGGTGCTGGTGCTGTCACCATTCGGCGGCAGATCTCGGACTCCGGTGCACTGGGGCATGCATCTCGCAACGCAGGTCGATGAACTACGCGCACGCGGCAGCAGAGTCGAAACGCTCTTCCCGGATAGCACCTCCGAGCACATGTTCGGTGCCAATGCGATGGATCTGTCGCTGCGTCCGCCCGCCGCTCGGGCGGGTTACAACCAAGGCGGAGCCGTTGCCGAGCAGCTCACCGAATTCTGGCGCTGATGCTCAGTTCACCCGCCGACAGGCCCCCGGACGCCGCCCTATCCCCGCAGCCCCGGGAAACGCAACATTCGGCCACATCTTAGGAATTCTTTCGTGCCGGGCGCGACGGCGGTGCGAGCCGGGGCCTTAACGGGCCGACGTCGCGCGTCACCAAGACGTCAGGGCGCCGTCACAGTGCCGGTCTAGTGGGGCGTGGATATGTCCCGGAATAGCGGCCGATGACCGCGTGAGTCTGCCCTGTTACGGACTGCTTCCCAATGCGTCCGATTGGGTAGCGGGTGCCGTCCGTGGCTGTTTTCGTCGCCGGATGACGCGCGGTTTCGCCGGGTGTCGAGGCACCTGCCGGCGTGGATTCAACTCTGTTCTGATGGTGGACACGGTCCGGTAGCCCGGTCCGCACAATCGAATCCAGAAAGTATCCGCTATGAAAAACCGACTCTTACCCGCAGGACTTTTCTCCACCTTGGGCGTTGCTGCCGCCGTGGCGGTCTCGCTGGTGGTCTCCGGTTGCGGCGGCCCTGCGAGCGCCCAGTCCCCGGCCGGGAATGCCCCCGGGACGCCCGAAGTGACCGAACTCCGCTACGAGGGTTGGGCCAACAGCGTCACGTTGCCCGAGCTGGCCGAGGACCTCGGCTACCTGGGCGGCGTGAAACTCAACTGGGTGGGCAACACCATCAGCGGGCCGGCGAGCATCCAATCAGCCGCTACCGGAGCCACCGACTTTGGCGGCGCCTTCTCCGGCGCCGTGGTGAAGCTCATCGAAGCCGGCGCACCGGTTACCGCGGTGATCAACTACTACGGCGAGGACGATAAGACGTTCAACGGCTTCTATGTCACCCAGGACAGTCCGATCCGGTCGCCACGGGATCTGATCGGCAAGAAGATCGCCGTCAACACCTTGGGCGCTCATTCGGACGCCGTGATCAACAGCTATCTGAAGAAGAACGGTCTGTCCCAGGAGGAGATCAAGCAGGTACAACTCGTCGTCGTTCCGCCCAATGACACCGAGGAGGCCATCCGCCGCGGACAGGTCGAGGTCGGGGCGCTCGGCGGAGTGCTGCAGGATAACGCAGTCGCCAAGGGCGGCCTGCGGTCCCTGTTCAACGACTTCGAACTCTTTGGAACCTTCGCCGGAGGCCAATACGTCCTGCGCAAGGACTTCATCGAGAAGAACCCGGAAACCACGAGGATCTTTACCACCGGTGTGGCCAAGGCCATCGAATGGGAACGCAGTACGCCCCGCGACGAAGTAATCGCACGGTTTACGAGCATCATCGACAAGCGCCAGCGCTCCGAAAGCACCGCAGCCCTGAAGTACTGGAAGAGCGTCGGTGTCCCCTCCAAGGGCGCCATCAGCGACCAGGACTTCACCCGCTGGTCAGCGTGGCTGAACGACACTGGAATCGTCACCGGCGACATCACCCCGTCCAAGTACTACACCAACGACTTCAATGACCTGCTGAAGGGGGCGGCATCATGACCCGCGTTACCGGCCAGACGCCGAAAATCAGCCTCCGGAACGTCGGGAAACAGTTCACCGTCCGGGCGAGCAAGGACCAGCCCGAGGGCACCACCCTGACGGCGCTGGAGGGCATCACCCTGGACGTCGCCGCGGGGGAGTTCATCACTCTGGTCGGTCCGAGCGGCTCCGGCAAGACCACGCTCCTGGACCTCCTTGCCGGGCTCACCCGGCCGGACACCGGCCAGATTCTGGTGGACGGCAAGGAGGTGACCGGACCCGGCCGCGACCGTGCCGTCGTATTTCAGCAGTACGCACTCTTCCCGTGGCGCACCGCGGCCGCCAACGTGGCCTTCGGCCTCGAGGGAACCGGCAGCGAGGGGCGCCGCCTGAACCGCAAGGAACGTGCCGACAAGGCCCGCCACTATCTGGAGCTCGTGGGCCTGTCAGGCTTCGAGGACCGGTATCCCCATGAACTCTCCGGCGGCATGAAGCAGCGCGTTGCGATCGCCCGGAGCCTCGCGTACGAACCCGACGTCCTGCTCATGGATGAACCATTCGCGGCGCTGGATGCGCAGACCCGGGAACAGCTCCAGGAGGAACTCCTGCGTATCTGGCGAGCCACGGGCAAGACCATCATCTTCATCACCCACGGCATCGACGAAGCCGTGTATCTGGGCCAGCGGGTGGCGGTGCTTAGCTCCCGCCCCGGCCGGCTCAAGCAGATTGTCGACATTGACCTGGGGGAGCGGAGCGGTGATGGCGACGTCCGCTCCGACGCCGTCTTCGTCGAACACCGCCACAAGGTCTGGTCGCTGCTGCACGACGAGGTCCGGAAGGCCCAGGACGCCGGGCACGCCAAAATCCGGCCAGACGGGTTTGCACCCGACGAGGCACCCCAACTCAGCAAGGGCCAGATCAGCACGGGAAGGGCAGCCTGATGACTGCACCAACACTGACCAAAGACGCCGTCGCCCCCGCCGCCTCTGCTGCACCCACGGCCGACGCCGGGTGGACAGCGGGGGCCGCCCGGAGCCCGGCAGCCAGGCACCTTCCCTCCCTGGTCCGGGCCATTGCCCGCAAGGCTGGGCGCGGGATCTGGGCCTCGGGCGCCATCGTGCTGTTCCTCCTGCTCTGGGAACTGGGGCCAACCTACCTCGCCTCGGCCTCGACCAGGGTGTTCCTCCCGCCGCTGCACGAGGTCCTGCGGGCCCTGGGAACCCTTATCGACAAGGGTCAGCTGCAGAACCACCTGGCGGCAAGCCTCACCCGGTCCGCCAGCGGCTTCGGCATTGCCGTCGTATCCGCCGTGGCCCTTGGCCTGCTGGTCGCCTGGTACCGGTCCCTTGACCGGTTCCTGAACCCGCTGCTGGAGGTTTTCCGGAACACGGCGGCGCTGGCCCTGCTCCCGGTCTTCACCCTCCTGCTGGGGATCGGGGAGACATCCAAGATCAGCATCGTGGCCTATGCCGCGTTCTTCCCCGTGCTGCTGAACACCATCGCCGGCGTCCGGACCGTTGATCCGCTGCTCATTCGTGCCGCCCGCTCCCTGGGTCTCTCGAACTTCCGGCTGTTCCAGAAGGTCATCCTCCCCTCGGCGGTACCGACCATTTTCACGGGAATCCGGATGGCGGGAACGTCCTCGATCCTGGTGCTCATCGCCGCGGAAATGGTCGGCGCCAAGGCGGGCCTCGGGTACCTGATCGTCAACTCCCAGATGAGTTTCTTGATCCCGGATATGTACGCCGGGATCCTGACCGTCTCGCTGCTCGGCCTGCTGGTCAACTACCTGCTGGTCGCCGTCGAACGGCACTTCTCCCGGTGGCGGACCGCCGTCGGATCCCAGTCGAACTAACCCAGCCAAACTAGCCACGCCCCCACAGACCAAGGAGTCAACCACCATGTCGACAGCTACCGAAACCCGCCTCGAATTCCGGAAACTCAGCGCGCGCATCGGCGCCGAGATCCGCGGCCTGGACCTCAGCAGCGATCTCAGCGACGCCACCATCGCCCAGATCCGGGCGGCCCTGAACACCCACAAGGCCCTGGTCTTCCGGGAAGCCAACGTCCACGACGACGAAGCCCAGGTCCGCTTCGCCAGCCGCTTCGGCCCGCTCACCCAAGCGCACCCCACGGTGGCCTCCGTCGAGGGCAAACCGGCGGTCCTGCCGGTAGACAGCGAAAACGGCAGCGCGAACAACTGGCACACCGATGTCACGTTCGTGGTGAACCCGCCCCAGGCCTCCACCCTGCGCAGCATCACCCTGCCGGCCTACGGCGGGGAGACTCTGATCGCCTCCTCGGCAGGTGCCTACCAGGACCTGCCGGAGGAACTGCGGAACTTCGCCGACACGTTGTGGGCCGTCCACACCAATGACTACGACTACTCAGTGCCGAAAAACCTCGAGCACGCCAACGCCGATGAGCGGCGGAAGGAATTCACCAGGATCCACTTCGAGACCGCCCACCCCGTGGTCCGGGTCCATCCACTAACCGGGGAGCGGGGCCTCTTCATCGGCGGCTTCGCCCAAAGGCTGCGGATCGTGGGTCTTTCCAACACCGAATCGAAGGACATTCTGCGGCTGCTCCAGGCCTATGTCACCCGCCCGGAGAACGTGGTCCGCGTCAACTGGGAACCGGACCAGCTGGTGCTCTTCGACAACCGCATCACGCAGCATTACGCCCCGGACAACTTTGACGGCCAGCCCCGCCAGCTGAACCGGGTCACGGTGGCCGGCGATGTTCCGCGCGGTATCGATGGACGCAGCAGCACCTCCATCCAGGGCGACTCCTCCGTCTATTCCGAGACGGTCGAACTCCGCGCAGATCTCTCCGGAGCGCCGCTGTGAGCGGCGCACGGCAGCTGCATCTGAACGCGTTCCTCATGAGCACCGGCCACCATGAAGCCTCTTGGCGGCTGCCGGAAAGCGACAGCTTCGCCGGGACGGACGTTGCCCATTTCCAGCGGCTGGCCCGGACCGCCGAACGCGGCACGTTCGACTCCATCTTCTTCGCGGACTCGCCGGTGCTGCACGGCGACGTCGGCCAGCGCCCCTACGGCACACTCGAGCCGACCGTCCTGCTCGCCGCCATCGCTGCCGTCACCGAACGCATCGGGCTGATAGCGACGGCGTCCACCACCTACAACGACCCCTACAACCTGGCCCGGCGGTTTGCTTCCGTGGACCATATCAGCGGCGGCCGGGCCGGGTGGAACGTCGTCACCACAGCGGGAGACGCCGCCGCGAGGAACTTCTCGCTTCGGGACCAGCCGGCCCACGCGCTGCGGTACGAGCGCGCCGCGGAATTCCTCGACGTCACGCGCAAGCTCTGGGACAGCTGGGAAGACGACGCCGCCCTTGGGGACAAGGATGCCGGGATCTGGGGAGACAACACCCGCGTCCACCCGGTTAACCACACCGGCACCTATTTCAGCGTCCAAGGCCCCCTGGATGTGCCACGCTCCGCCCAGGGCCACCCGGTGATTGTCCAAGCCGGCTCCTCGGAGGACGGCAAGGACTTCGCCGCCCGCTACGCCGAAGCAGTCTTCACAGCGCAGCAGACCCTGCCCGACGCGCAGCGCTTCTATGCGGACCTGAAACAGCGGACCGCCGCCGCCGGCCGGGACCCGGAGACCATCAAGGTGCTTCCGGGCATCGTTCCGGTCATTGGGTCCACCGAAGCCGAAGCCCGGCGGCTGGAGAACGAACTCGACGGGCTCATCCACCCCGAGCACGCCAGACGGCAGCTTGCGGGAGTGCTCAGGGTCTCGCCGGAATCCCTGGCCCTCGATGCCGAACTGCCGGAAGACCTGCCGCCCGAGGACGAGATCGAGGGCGCCAAGAGCAGGTACACGTTGATCGTGGACCTCGCCCGGCGGGAACGCCTGACAGTGCGCCAGCTCATCGGCAGGCTCGGGGGTGGCCGCGGACACCGGACCTTCTCCGGCACCCCCGAGCAGGTGGCCGACGCCATCCAGGAATGGTTCGTGGCCGGGGCCGCGGACGGCTTCAACATCATGCCGCCTGTGCTCCCTTCCGGCCTTGACGTTTTTGTGGACCACGTCATCCCGATCCTGCGGGACCGCGGACTCTTCCGGCGTGAATACACCGGACGGACCCTCCGTGAGCACTACGGATTGCCCCGGCCGGCAAACACCTTCGCCACGGCTGCTCTTTCCGGCCAGACGGCCTCCACGCCTGCGGGCTCCATCCCGGCGGAAGACTTCGCTGCGCAGAGACGGGAGCTCCTGGTTTCCGACCGGTGATGAGGTCGCGGCGCCGATCCCCATCTGACGTGAGGCCCCGGACAGCAATGGCTGTCCGGGGCCTCAGTGCGCCGGTTGCCGGCGGGCGTTATGGGAAGGGCGGGTCGGCGGAGGGTGATCTACCTGGGCTTTTTGGCCTGGTTATTTGGCCCGGGACGGGCGGGTGCGGGCCAGTGTGGTCAGGCCCGCGGCGAGCCCGATCAGTCCTGCTGCCATCCCGATCCAGCCGGCCACGGAGCCGGCATCACTTGAGGTGCTTGCTGCCGCGGCCGGGGCGGCCGCCGGCGCCGGTGTTGTTTCCGGGGACGCTGCCGGTACTACCGTTGCCGGGGCCGCTGCTGCAGCAGCGGGTTCGGCGTCTTTGGCCGTGGTTACGAATGAGGGGGCAGGGTGTTCGGGTTCTGCCTGGCCTTCGACCGTCTTCTCGTCCCACTTCACGATCGTCCCGTCGGTGTAGGTCTGGGACGTGGGCAGCGTCACCGTGGTGCCGGCATCCGGCAGGACTCCCACGGACAGGGAGAACGCCTGGTATTCGTTCGGGCCGATCTGGTGGGCGGCGTCGGCGGTCCAGACCACGGAGCTGGGGGCCTTGGTGACGGTGGCGCCGGCGATGGTGACCGGCTTGGGCAGATCGCTGGTGCTGACCACGGCCTTCCAGCCCTCGACGGGCTTCACCGACACCGAGGTGAACGGGGTGTCGGTGGGCAGCGTGACCTCGAGTTTGCTGGTCTTGGCCGTGGCGGACTCGTTGGGGACATTGAACGTCAGGTGGCTGTAGCCGCCCGCGGCCGGGTCATCGGAGTCCACGTGGACGTGGGCGGACGCGGCGGCCGCGCCGGCGGCGAGCAGGGCGGCGGTCATCGTGGCGGCCGCGGCGGTCTTGAGGGTACGGCGGAGGGAGGATTTCATGGCAAGGTGCCTTTCACAAAGGAATGAACGGGTGGGGACCGGGCGGTGCGGTGTCCGTCCGGCAGTGGCGGCGGGTGGCCGCCTGCCGTCCCCGTCCGGGTGTGAAAGGGGATGGTGTCAGGCGGCGGGCGCCGGCTCCGGGGGGCCGCGCCGGGTCGGCAGCCGGCGGCCCACCCGGACCCTCGGCAGGGTAAGGAAGACCGTGCAGGGCCCGGCGGCGCGCATCGGCACCAGGCTGACAGGTTCCGGCAGCTGCACGAGCGGGCGCAGCCAGGAGCCCAGCGCGGACAGCGCCCGCTCGCCACGGGCCAGCAGCAGGGCCGTGCCGAGGGTCGCCACCGCGTGGGCAGTGAACATGGCCCCGCCCATGTCGGCCGCGGACACCGCCATGGACGGGTGGAGCATCTCCGGAGGAATCACCGCCGCCGCGTGGCCCGGATGGTTGTTGGCCGTCCGTGCGGACACGCTCACGGGCGCCGCGGCGGACAGCGCGCCGAACGACCAGTGCAGCCACAATTGCCCCACGCCGAGGAGGCCGGCCAGGGCGATAAAGTTCAGGCGGAAGCGGGTCAGGACCGCCACCGGGACCATCGCCACGGCACACAGCGCCGTCACGATCGCCGGCTCGGGCAGCCGCCCGCCGCCGGCCAGGTGCCCGCCGGCTGCCAGCGCCACGATGAGGGATCCGATCAGCCCGGTGCGGAAAAGCCGGAAGGAAGCGCGCGCCATCGTGAGCGGTCCTTTCCGGGTCCCCGGATCGGGGGACCGAGATCCACATTCTACTGGCCGCCCGCGTCGTGGCACCCGCGCCGGGTGATCACGAAACTGGACCGTCGGCGTCGTTCACGGCCAGCCGGCGCCGGACGTGAAGGGCTGTTCCGGCCAGTCCCACCGCGAGCACGGCACCGCCGGCGGCCAAGCCCCACGGCGGCGCCACCGGTGCCGCGGCTTTCGGGGCCGGAAGCGCGGCTGCCGGAATGGAAGCCGTGCCTGGCTGTCCCGTTCCGCCTGCCGCACCGGCGGTGAAGGCGAAGGTCCCATCGATCGGGTGGGAATCCGCGGACACCACCCGCCACGCCACCGTGTAGCGGCCCGCGGGTGCACCGGCTTTTACGGCCTGGGTGACGTGGTTATCGATGACGACGACGGGACCGTCGGACTGGTTTGTGCCGGTCTCGTCCTGGATCAGGATCCGGGAGCCCAAGGCGATCGGGGTGTGCATGAACGTCAGTCGAACGGTTAGCGGAACGGACGCGACCGTGGACCCGCCGGCGGGTTCGGTAGCCTCGATGATGTCGTGTGCGGCAGCCGGTGACGCCGGGGCAAGGACCGTGGCGAAGGCGGCCAGCAGGAGCCCGGCCGCGGCGGATCGCGCGAGTGCTCCTGCGAATCCAGCGTCCACGGCCAACCGTCCTCTGACGTCAAACGACTTTCTTGTCCAAACATGGAACCGATGATGCTGGGTGATGCGGTCCCGCAGTTGCACCCTGCACTCGGTCGCCGACCACAGAATATCCCCGCACACCCGGGACAAACCTTGGATCCAGAAGCCGCGTGAGGTGGTGGACGGTGTGCACAGCGGGAACGAACTTGTTGTCCACGCTTAGTTCAGATGACGCAGGGGCGCGCGTAATGGTGTACGTTGGCTTCCCGTCAGAACAAAACATAGGAATGAGAGTCACCCCCGTGGCAACCGATTACGACGAAGTCCGATCCGACGTCAAGGAGTCGCAGGATAGTTCCCTGCAGGCGCTGCAATCCGCCAACGCCCCGGATGCCCGCAGCGTTGTCCGCGAGATGGATGAGACTGACGCCTTTGACGATTCGATCACACCCGGCGGTGAATTCGTCGCCGAGGAACTCGTCGTACAGGTCATCCCGCAGGCGCAGGACGAATTCACCTGCTACTCCTGTTTCCTGGTCCGGCACCGGTCCCAAGTGGCACGCGAAAAGAACGGCCACACTTACTGCGTCGACTGTGAGGGCTAGGACTATGGCGCCGCGTGGGTGCGGCACCGGGGCGATTTCCGGCACAGCTCCGGATCAGCGGATCGGCGCCGTTTACGGCAGGTCCAACTAGTCCATGCTCCACCTGAAGCGCCTGACAGTGCTCGGCCTGTTCGCGTTTTGCGTTATAACCGGGTTCTTGTTTTGGGCACTGCAATTCTCCGGCGCGGAGACCCGCGGGGCCCTGCCACCACCGCCCCGGGCGGAGGCGAAACTCGAAACGCTTTCCGCCGGCATCACCTCCGCGGTGAACATAACCCGAAGCACGGACGCCCAGTGGCTCATCCATGCCGCCGCGAAGACCGGCATCCCTGCCCGTGCGCTTCAGGCCTACGTGGCTGCGGCGGGTGCAGCCAACGAGTCCGCGCCGGCGTGCGGCATCGGCTGGAATACAGTGGCGGCCGTCGGCTTCGTCGAATCCGGCCACGGAACCTACGGCGGCGGAAGCCTGACCAGCGCCGGCCAGGCGAGTGGGCCAATTGTCGGTCCGAGCCTCAACGGCGACGGTTTTGCCGCGATCCCTGATACGGACGCCGGCTCCCTGGACGGCGACGCCCAGTGGGATCACGCCGTCGGACCCATGCAGTTCATCCCCTCCACCTGGCAGCTCGCCGGGCGGGACGGGAACGGTGACGGAAAAGCCGACCCGTTCAACATCGACGACGCCGCGCTAAGTGCCGCCTCGTACCTATGCGTCCACGGCGGTGATCTCACCACCGCCGCGGGCTGGACGGACGCCATCTACTCCTACAACCAGTCGGATTCCTACGTGGCCCACGTCCGCGACCGGGCCACCGCCTACGCCGCGCAGTCGGGCCCTGCCGGATAGCTCCACGATGATGACCTGCTGGTGTCTCGCTGATGACGGGGCCTGTCCGCCCGCAGGGCAGAATGGAAGGCATGACTTTTACGACGTTTGCCCTTGTCCGCCACGGCCAGACGGACTGGAACGCGGAGCGCCGGCTGCAGGGATCCACCGACATTCCGCTGAACGACGTCGGCCGCGGCCAGGCGCGCGATGCCGTCGCCGCCCTGTCCGGCTACGAGTGGGACGCGATCGTGTCCTCGCCGCTGAGCCGTGCGGCGGAAACCGCCGACCTCATTGCCGCCGGGCTGGGCCTCAGCGTTGCCCGGCGCGTGCCGGAGCTCGCCGAGCGCAGCTTCGGACCCGCGGAGGGCCTGCAGGACGGCCCGGAACTGGACGCACTGCGCATCCCCGGTGGTTTCCGCGGCGCGGAAGGCGAGGACGAGGCAGCCCGCCGCGGGTTGGCCGCCCTGGAATCGCTGGCCGAGGAGTTCCACGGCCGCCGCGTCCTGGCCGTCGCCCACGGTACGCTCCTGCGGGTGAGCCTGAGCCGCGCGATCGGCCGCACGCTGGAACGCATCGACAACGCCGTGCTCAACCTTGCCCACCACCATGCCGTCGACGGCTGGCAGCTCGAATACTTCAACGGCGAGCCGGTCATGGCTGCCGTCTAGGGCTGCAGCCCACTCCATAGAGTGATACGGCCCTTCGCGTCGCTGCCTTCAGGAAATCTGCAGGCCTCCGTTGATGTCATACGTCGCGGCCGTGATGAAGCCGGCGTCCTCGCCCAGCAGGAACACCAGCAGCGCGGCGATGTCGCGCACGGTTCCCACCCGGCCCACCAAGATGTCGGCTGACATGGCGGCCTTCCGCTCTTCGGTCAGTGTTCCGCCCATGATGTCGGTGTCCACGGGACCCGGAGCAACACAGTTGACCGTGATTCCATGCTGGCCCATTTCCCGCGCCAGGGCCCTGGTGAAGCCGATGATGGCAGCCTTCGAAGCACTGTAGGCGACCTTGGAGTAGGTGCCGCCTCCGCGCTGGGCGGAGATGGAGGAGACGCTCACGATCCTGCCCAGCTTCCGCTCGATCATGCCCCCAAGGACCCGCTGCGTGACTAGGAAAGTGCCAGTCATGTTGATCTTGAACACCCGCTCCCAGGCCTCGAGGGTCTCGTCCATGAACTCCGTGGGGGAGCTGATGCCTGCCAGGTTGGCCAGGCCAATGATCGGCGGCAGCGTTGACTCGACCTCGTCGATGGCAGCGTTGACGGCGGCCGGATCGGACACGTCCGCGCCCACACCGACTGCGGCGACACCGTAGACGTCGGCGATTTCCGCCGCAGCCTTCCGCGCCGCGTCGCCGTCGATATCCAGAATCGCAACGGCCCAGCCTCCGCTGGCGAGCAATTCCGCCGTCGCCCGTCCGATGCCGCGGGGAGAGGCGGCGCCGGTGAGCACCGCGGTCCGGCCGGACGGAAACGCTGCTTGCCGAGTCATGGTCCTTAGCCCCTCGTCGCCTGATGGTCAGTTCTTGGTGTCGAAATCGTCGGAAGCTACAGCTTCCTCACCGACCGTGGCCGGCGTACCCGGCTTCACGTGTCCCTCCGGGCGCTTGCGTGCGTAGAGATAGGTGGCGACGGCCGTGATGGCAAGGCAGGCTGACAGGAACACGAGGCCGGAACGGTTGTCTCCCGTGGCGTCATTGAACAGCCCCACGGCGAAGGGAGCCACGAACCCGCCCAGATTACCGAGCGAATTCACCATGGCCAGCCCGGCCGCTGCCGCGGCGCCGACCAGGGCAGTCGCGGGCATGGCCAGGAACGGGGCGATAGCGGAGTAAATACCCATGGCCGCCAGCGTCAGGGCCAACAGCGCCAGGACCGCGTTGACCTCGACGAGGTAGCCGGCAGCCAGGAGGCCGATGGCCGCCATGACCATGCTGATGGTCGCATGCAAGACCCGGTTGCCGGTACGGTCCGAGCGCTTACCCCAGAAGTACACAAAAACCGCAGCAACCGTGTAGGGAATGGCAACGATGAAGCCAACCTGCGTGGTGCTGAAGTCGCCCAGGGCGGCAACGATCGTCGGCATCCACAGCCCGAGGCCGTAGATACCGCAGACCAGCCCGAAGTACAGCGCTGAGTAGGCAATGGTCCGCGGGTCCTTGAGGCCGGCCAGGAAGTGATGCGGCTGCCCCTTCTGGTGTCGGGCAAGCTCATCGTCCATGGTCGTGGTCAGCCACTCGCGCTCATCGTCGGCCAGCCAACGCGCGTGGCTCGGGCGGTCGGTCATCAGGATTGGCGTCAGGATGCCGAGGATAATAGCCGGGATGCCTTCAACGATGTAGAGCCACTGCCACCCCTGCAGGCCCCAGATGCCGTCCATCTGCAGCAGCAGGCCGGACACCGGTGCGCCAAGGGCGTTGGAGACGGGCTGGGCGAGGATGAAGATGCCGAGCACCGTTACGCGCTGCGCGGACGGGAACCAGAGCGTCAGGTAGAAGAGGATGGCCGGGAAGAACCCTGCCTCGGCCGCGCCCAGCAGGAACCGGACGATGTAGAAACTGGTCGCGCCGTTCACCAGGCACATCGCCGTGGCGAAAATGCCCCATGAGATGAGGATCCGGGCGATCCATTTGCGGGCGCCGAACCTGTACATGCCAGCGTTGCTCGGGATTTCCAGCAGCGCGTAGCCGAGGAAGAAGATGCCTGCGCCGAGACCATAGGCCGATGCGCTTAGGCCGATGTCCTCGCTCATGGTCAGCTTCGCGAAGCCGACATTGTTCCGGTCCAGATACGCGATGAAGTAGAGCAGGACGATCAGCGGCATGATGCGGCGGCGTGCCCTGCGTAGAGTGCGCTGGCCCAGCTCGTCGAGTTGATTAGCAGGATTCATGGAAGTCATGGTGCACCTCGCTGTCAGAAACGAGCCCGCCGGTTCCTCAGCGGAACAGTTTAGGTTTACCACTCGGTGAGGCAATAGTCACCCGACTTAGAACACGCAGATGTGCCCGGTTGGAGGTCAGTTGATGGGAGCGGGGCCGAGCTCGTCGATGAGCTTCTGCATGGCCACGTAGGCCTTGTTCCGGTAGGCGATCAGTTCCGGCGTGCGCTCCGCGGGGACGTTGAGGAAGCCGGCCCCGGTCTTGGTGCCCAGCTTTCCGGCCTCCACCAGCTCGGTGAGGATCTTCGGGGTGGCGAACCGTTCCGGGAATTCGGTCTGCAGGGACTTGTAGCAGAAGTTGTAGACGTCCAGGCCTGCCATGTCGGCGATCGCGAAGGGGCCGAAGAACGGCAGCCGGAAGCCGAAGGTGGTGCGGACCAGGGTGTCGATGTCTTCCGCGGTCGCGATTTCCTGTTCCACCAGCTGGGCGGCCTCGTGGAAGAGGGCGTACTGGAGCCGGTTGAGCACGAATCCGGTGACGTCCTTGACGACGGCGGTCTGCTTGTTGGCCGCGTGTACGAGGTCGCGGACGGCGCCGACGGTGGCGGCCGAGGTGCCGGCGTGGGGGATGATTTCCACGCCGGGGATGAAGGGCGAGGGGTTGGAGAAGTGCACGCCCAGGAAGCGTTCCGGGTTGGTCACCGGCTCGGACAGCTCCGCGATGGAGATCGTGGAGGTGTTGGAGCCGATGATGGCGTCCGGCCGGGCGGCGGCGCTGATCCGGGCCAGGGTCTGGTGCTTGATCTCGATCACCTCGGGGACGGCTTCTTCGATGAAGTCCGCGTCGGCCACGGCTTCCTCGATGTCCTTGGCGGCCCAGAGGTTTTGCTGCAGGATGGCGGTGGAACCTGCGGGGAAGAGACCCGCGGCCACGAATTCGTCGGATTCGGTCAGGAGCCGCTGGTAGTTCTTCTGCGCCACTTCGGCGGACACGTCCGCGAGGGCAACCCGGGCGCCGCCAAGCGCCAGGACCTGGGCGATCCCGCCGCCCATGTAGCCGGAGCCGACGACGGCGATCCGTCGCGAGCTGTTCGGAGTCTCGGTCATGTTCAGTCAGCCTCCGTGTAGTCGGACTCGTAGGAGCCGATGGCGTCCACCTTCGCGGCGGAGGAGGAGCTTTCGTCGAAGCGGTGGCTCAGCCATTCGCCCACGAGCTTCTTGGCGAGTTCCAGCCCGATGACGCGCTGGCCCATGGTGAGGACCTGGGCGTTGTTGCTCAGGACGGAGCGTTCCACGGAGTAGCTGTCGTGCGCGGTGACGGCACGGATTCCGGGGACCTTGTTGGCCGCGATGGCCACGCCCAGGCCGGTTCCGCAGATCAGCAGCGCCCGGTCGGCTTCGCCGTCGGCCACTTTCCTAGCCGCGTTGACGGCGAGATGCGGGTAGGCGGTGGAGTCATCGGCGCCGACGCCGATGTCCAGCACGGACGCCACGCGGGGGTCGGCTTCGAGCAGGGCCTTCAGGGCATTCTTGTATTCGACGCCGGCCTCATCGTTGCCGATGACAATGCGCAAACCTTCGGTGTCAGTCATTTCTTTGTGCTCCATTTCCGGCCCCTGAGGCCGTGTCGGGTGTGGCCGGTTCAGGCTTGGCCCGAACTGATGCGAGGTGGCGGGCGATCCGCTCGGAGATCAATGCGAAGGACACCGCGCCGGGGTCCGGGTGTCCGAGGCTCTTTTCCGCCAACGGACGGGCGCGGCCCTTGAGCGGGCGGAGATCAGCCGTCCGGTCCGCGGCTGTCTGCGCGGCTGCAGCGGCAGCGGCGAGGGCATCGCGAAGGGGCGCGCCGCCGTCGAGCGCGCCGAGGAAAGTCTCCCGGAACGGCAGCAGCGCATCCACCATGGTCTTGTCCCCGGGTTCGGCCTTACCGAGTTCGGTGATCGCGTCAACGAAGGCCGTGACCGCGGCGGCCGCGTCCTGGCCGCTGTAGCTGTCCCGGTTGCCCAAAGCGAGGCCTGCGGCGATGACCGCCGAGCCCCAGAGCGCGCCCGAAGTGCCGCCGGCGCGTTCGCTCCAGGCCTCGCCGGCAGCGGTGAGGACCCGTCCAACGGACGCTCCGGCGGCCACAGACTGCTCGGCGGCGGCAACTGCCGCGTCCACGCCGCGGCGCATCCCGATGCCGTGGTCACCGTCCCCGGCGATCGCATCGAGGTTGCCCAGTTCCTCTTCGTGGTCGACGACGACGTCGCGCACCTGGGCGAACACGGCCGCGGCCTGCCGTCCCAAGTCCGCTGCCGCCGTCGTGGCCTGTTCGGCCTCTTCGGCGGCGGTCTCGTCGGCCGCGGCGAGTTCGCGGCGGGCGCGGGGCGCCAGGTTGCCCTTGCGGAACGCGGGGGTGTCGGCCGGGGCGGCCCAGTACCGTTCGAGTTCCTCGTCCAGCCAGAGCAGGGTCAGGGAGAGCCCGGACATGTCCAGGCTGGTGACGAGCTCGCCGCATTCGGGGTCCACCACGGTCAGGCCGGCGGCGTCGAGGAGCTTTTCGATCTTGCCGAAGAGCAGGAAGAGTTCGTCGTACTTGACCGTGCCTAGGCCGTTGACGATCGCGACCACGCGGGTGCCGGCGCCGTCCGGTTTGTCGGCCAGGAGCCGGCTGACCAGGAGCTCGGCCAGTTCCGAGGCGGTCGGCAGCGGGTGCTCGGAGATGCCCGGTTCGCCGTGGATGCCCAGGCCCAGGGACATCTGGCCCGCGGGGACGGTGAACAGCGGCGCGTCCGCGCCGGGCAGGGTGCAGCCGCCGAAGGCCACGCCGAGGGAGCGGGTGCGGTGGTTGGTTTTGATGGCCAGCCGTTCCACCTCGTCCAGGCCCAGCCCGGCCTCGGCGGCGGCGCCGGCGATCTTGAAGACCGTCAGGTCCCCGGCGATGCCGCGGCGCTTCCCGATCTGCTCCGGCGGGCGCTGGCGATGTCGTCGGTGACCAGGACGGTGCGGGTCTCGATGCCTTCGGCGTTCAGGCGCAGCTGGGCCTGGCCGAAGTGCAGCACGTCGCCGGCGTAGTTGCCGTAGCTCAGCAGCACCCCTCCGCCGGCGTGGGCGGCCTTGGCCACCCGGTAGACCTGCCCGGCCGCGGGCGAGGCGAACATGTTCCCGCACGCCGATCCGGCGGCCAGGCCCGGCCCGACCAGGCCGGCGAAGGCCGGGTAGTGGCCGGAGCCGCCGCCGATGACCAGGGCGACCTGCCCGGCCGGGACCTCGGTGGAGCGGACCACGCCGCCGTCGACACGGGCCACGTAGCCGCGGTTGGCCGCCACGAAGCCGTCCAGTGCCTCATCCGCGAAATCAGCGGGATTGTCGAAGATCTGGGTCATGGTTCCTCATCGAATCCGTCGGGGGTATTCAGTTCTGATGGGTGCCGGCGGGCTGTTGCCGGCCCTGGGCCACCTGGCTCTGGCCGAGGGCGTAGCCGTCGGTCTTGGGCAGGACCTGGCGGCGGAGGTAGTCCTGGTTGCTGGCCGTAACGGACAGGCCGTCGCCGCCGTAGTGCTCGGTGCACAGGATGCCCTGGAAGCCCACCGAGAGGGCGACCTTGAACGCCTCGCGGTAGTTGATCAGGCCCGATTCCATCGGGGCCGGCATCGCGACGTAGGTGTCCCGGGCGACGTCCTCGTCGCGGATGTAGTTCTTCATGTGCCAGTAGTTGGAGTACGGCAGCGTCTTGGCGACCATCTCGCGCCAGTCCTCGATCGGCCGGTGCAGCCGGATGAGGTTGCCGATGTCCGGGTTGAGGCCGACGTTGGCCAGGCCGATGTCCTGCACCAGCTGGACCGAGGAATCCGCGGTGCCGAGGTAGGTGTCCTCGTACATCTCCAGGGACAGCAGCACGCCGACCTCGGCCGCGTGCCGGCCGAGTTCCCGCAGGCGTGCCACGGCCTTGCCCCGGGTTTCCTTGTCGCCCACCGGGTCCTTGTAGCCCTCGAGAGTCCAGAACCACAGCTGCTTCTGCTGCTCGGCGGTGATGGCCTGGTGCAGCCCGAACGAGACCACCTCACAGCCCAGCTCGGCGGCGGCGTCGATGGTGCGGTGGCTGTACGCCAGGTTCGCTTCCCAGTTGCCTTCCTCGATCACGCTGCGGCGGATCGCGGAGATGACCGGGATGCCGATGCCGACGGTGTCTGCGGTCTGCTTGAACTCCGCGAGCCGGGCGGAGCTCAGGTCGCCGGGGCGGACCCAGCTGTCCGTGAGGTCGGCGTCGGCAAAACCGGCGTCCTTGACCTCGGTGAGGACCTCGGCCCAGGCGGCGGCGTCGGCGTCGTTGATGTGGTTACCGTGCGCGTCGGTTCCCGGGAACTGCAGGAGCGCTGCGGTGATGGGCCAGTTCTCAGCGGTGTAAGCCACGGTGTTCACTCCTTCGTGAATCCCTGTTTTCCCATTGGAACTGCGCTGGACAGGATGTTGTCAACGACGCACTGACAGTCTTGGGGACACTCAAGAACTTATCGGGATTGCACCACCCGAATCAATGCCCGCGTTTGATCATTTGCCGCCGGAGGTCTCCGTTGTAAGTTCGGCACGGGGTGTCTTTGCGAAGTCGGTCTTGCCTGTCTGGTACGCGTGCTGTTCGAGGGCCAGTGCATGCTGGTTGATGTTCTTCAACCCGGCGTCGGACAGCTGTTCCGCCTTCACGAGGTTCAAGGTTTCCTGGTCAGCGCCGCCCACGGCCGTCACTTGAACCAGCCCTGTGCCGGCCGAATAGAACTTCCGCTGGTGGCCAGCGTCCGGTTCCAGCGGATTGCGTTCATCAATCACCAGGACGTCCTCGTAGCACCCGGTGGGAACACACACCCGCTTATGCTCTTGAAGAACGGCTCCGCAGTCCAGGAAGCCCACCGCAGGCGCGTGAGCCTGCGGATAGGCCGGCGTGCCAGTCCGCGGCTGGGCTGGCATCGCGATCCCTGCCTCGGCTCCGGCGATGCCGCTAATGAAGGTCTTCGACGCGCCCATGAATTTGCCGCCTTCGAACTCCTCCGGGTACTCCCCGAAGAGCCAGACCGCCCCATCCTTCGACTGGGCAAGCATGGCCAATTCGGATTCCACCAACTCACCATCAGAGAAGTCTTGGTCCCACATCACCTGGGTCTTGACTCCGTTGATGACTTTGGTCAGCCCGGTCACGGAGTGGACCACCGTGCGCTCGGTGGAGCCTTCGGCGCTCGTGACCTTTCCCGTCGTCGTGTACTGCCTGCCGGGCGTCAGCGGGAACCACTTGTTGTCGATCTTCGGTGACTCGGGGAAGGCGGTCGCGTCGAAGTTAAGGGCCGACCCTGGTCCGCAGAGGTCGGGGCCCGTCGGAGTCGGGGAAGCTGTAGGGGACGGAGTCTCCGACGCCGCCGTCGGCGATGTTGAGTCGGTGGTCCCTGGGGACGTGAACGGCGCAGGGGCCGCGTTCTGCCCAGAACACGACACGACTGTGGTTGTTGCGACAAACAGAATGAGAGCGGAACCCAGCATTGTTCGACGCGCGTGTGGGTGGGACATTTCGGTGGCCTTCGCTGTCGGAATTCCATGGCATCCAGCGGCCCGGTTACGCCACCATCCCCCCGACTGGAGGTGCGTTCAGGCTTATGCTGACGGACCGCGCTCAAAGAAGCGGACAAAGGTGCCCGAAAGGCGCGGATTAGGTCCCCTGGTGTGATCAACCGAGGGAAGATCGCCCCCTCTCCGTCGATTGAGACCACTGCCGATTCCGAACTTGCTTAGCAGGAATGATGATCCTGTTCCGGCTATTTGAGAAGGGCCGAGCAGCCGGATCAGTAATGAAATTCTTGCCTCCCGCGAATCCGGCGGAGGAGTGTTTACATTGCGGGATCGCTGGTTGTCCATCACGGCACACCGGCTCTCGCAAGTGGGCTGCCACCCTGAAACCTGACACTTTCGGCGCGTGGTCGGTGCGCGAAGCGAAACGGGAACGCCTCCTGGAAGCGGCGCGGACGTTCCTGGAGCTCGGCAGCCTCGTGGCGACAAGCAAACTCTTCAGCTACCGCGCTGCCCACGGGTGGTGACCCGGAGGTGCACGCCCTTATCCTGCCAGGGCATCCGGGGGGAGTGCCGACGAGCGCGGTTGCGGCTGGGGCTCGGGTGCGCTCCTTGTCAACAAGGCTGTAGTTGCATCGTGGTAGGGCTCACTCACCGCCGGGCCTAACGCGGCACGGATGCTCCTGGCGGCTTCCCGGTACCCGTCACCGAGACCGGCAGCCCTGATCGCGTGATTCGTGCCGGCGCCTCCAAACTGCTCTTCGATCCGCTCGCCCCGCTCAGCGAAGCCGGATGCCAGGGCGGCCACTTTCTCGAGGCTGGCTAGTTGTTCCCGAACTAAGGAGAGCAGGTAGCGCCGGTCCCGGACGTTCTGGTCGATGACCCCGTCCGCGTGTTCGTCCTCGTCCGCGGCGAGCCGCGCTTGGATGGCGGCCAGTTCCTCCGGGGCACTCATTTGGTCCTCCTCTATGAAGATCTTGCCAACAGAGTAGTCCCAATGCGGACGAATGGAACCGGCGCCGGACGTATGTCCGGGCTGGCGGCTCTTGGAAGCTCAAGAGCCGCCAGCAGCACGCTCGGCTGCGATCAGAAGCGTCCGTCAGGCGGGACGGCGTCGCCCACAGCCGGTTCCTTAGCCGGGTTTCCTGGGGTGTGAGATCCTGCGCTTGCGCCAGAAGATAAAGCTGGCCACCAGCACGACCAAAACCACTGCCCCGATGACGTAGGGGGCATAGTCGACCCGGGTTTCCTTCGCTTCTTTGGATTCTCCGGTTCCAGGATCGACGGGCCCACTGGGCGACGGCGATGGCGAGGACATGGGAGAAATGGATGCTGAGGCATGGGGGGAGTTGCCCTGTGCTGCGACGGAAGAGGACACGGGTGCGGCGTTTCCTGTGGCTGTAGCGGCCTCGGCCGGCGCGACGGACAAGGTACCCCCCAGCAGGAACAAGCCCAGGACGCCGCGGAACAGGTTCGTGATCATTGTGCCTCCGGTCAGTGCTGTCCCAGGCTTCCTCCGGTCGGCGGAACAGGCCCTGGCCCGCGTTCCGTCGCCGTCTCCCGGTCGGCCGCACTGGCGGTGTCGCCCACGGCTGTCCCATCCGAATCGCCTTCGGTGTCAACAAGGCCGTTGGTCTGGTCGAAAGGCCTCGCCTCGGACCTGTCGACAGTCTGCTCGGATGCGGGAACCGCGCTCGGGGGTACGCCCTCACCGGGGAATACGCTGCCCGCGGTCCCGGTGGGCGGAACGGGTTCCGCCTCCCGGTATGGCGTGGCCTGGGCCGGCGCGTCTCCGCCGGATGCCTTGTTGCCTGCTGCTGCCGCGACGCCCGCCGCGGCCGCGGCGGCTAGCCCGACTCCGGCAATGACCTTGCCCGAGACCCCGGCTTTGCCGCTGTCCCCCCGTGACCCTGCTGCCTCATCAACGCCTGGCGTGCCGGCGGGGGCACCTTCGCTGACGGAACCGCGCCAGGCCCCGGTCGCGTAGCCTTCGTCTTCAATGAAGGCCTTGAACCGGTTGAGGTCACTCTCGGCTTGCCTTTCTACGATGTTCAGCTTGTCGCCGACCTTTTCGACGATCCCTTCGGGCTCATATTCCAGGGACAGCTGTACGGATGTCTGCCCACCGCCGAGGTCTTCGAACATTACGGACCCGGCGTTGGTTGCGCCCTCTGTGGCGGCCCATGCGACTTTCCGGTCCGGGGTCTGCTCAAGGATTCTGGCCTGCCATTGCCTGCGCACCCCGCCGATTTCTGCAACCCACTCGAGCCGGTTGTCACTGAGCTGTTTGACGCTCTTCACCCCGCCCATGAAGTGCGGAAATTCCTCGAACTGGGTCCACTGGTTGTAGGCCACGCTCACGGGAACGTTGACCAGAACTCGCTTTTCAACCTTGGTGCTCACGGTGTCTCCTTCGACGAGAATAGGGGAAGCTGACGAGAGCTCCATCAATCATCAGCGTGCTTACTATAACTTCTTCGGTGCATCCCGGCCAGAGGGAATTAGCGCCACGCCGCGGACGGACGCGGAGATATGACTCCCAGCGGGTGGTGCGGGGTTCTTTGGCGCGGACGTGACCTCGCCGGCGTGCTCCTAAGGGAATCCATCAGGGGTCGGGTCGGCGATTGATTCATCATTGCTCCGCGTCGCCCTGGGGGCAGGGCCTGGCCTTCTCAGCCATTGTTTAATAAGCAGGCTTATGGTTTTCTACTGCTAAGTCTTGCCGCAGGCTTTGATCGACTCCGGTTCAGAGGAGTGAATGACCATGGCAGAACCCCAGCGCCCGCCATCATGGACGCCGTATGTCCCGGCCGAGTCCGGGAAGGCCGCGGCGACGGGACGGACTTCAACCGGCCAGATCCGGGAGGCTTTTGAGGCCCGGCTGGTCCTTGACCATCTGGGACTGGCGGAAGCCTTGGCCGTTCGCTTCACAGGGCGGGGCCGGGAACACGAGGATCTGAACCAGGTAGCGTATCTGGGGCTGGTCAAAGCCGCGCGGCGCTTTGACCCGGCCAGGGGAGAAAGCTTCGCGGCCTACGCTGCCCCCACCGTGACGGGCGAGCTTAAGCGGTATCTGCGCGACCGTTGCTGGGTGGTCAGGCCGCCTCGGAGGATCCAGGACCTGCGAACGGAAATTCTGCGGTCCGAACCGGAGCTGACCCAGGCCTTGGGACATCGGCCGAGTCCCAGTGAACTGGCTCAGCAACTCGGGGTCCCTGTCTCAGCCGTAAGGGAGGCGTTAGCCGCGGCGTCGAGCATGCGTCCGGATTCACTCGACGTCGTTGACGGTCACGATGGCGGCCCGCACATGGCGGATGCACTGGCCTCGCGGGAGCTGCCGCTGGAACGACTGGAGGATCTCCTGTGCCTTAACCAGGCCATCGGCGAGTTGTCCGAGCAGGAACGCGAACTGCTGTACCGCCGCTATTTCTGTGAAGAAAGCCAGGCCGAACTTGGAAGGCGGTTCGGCGTCTCGCAAATGCAGGTTTCGAGACGGCTGTCCAAGGTGCTGATGCGACTGCAGCAACTGCTCGCCGAAGCCGACTCTCATAGCAATCCCAGAACCCGGACGGCGTCCAAAACCTCCTGAGCCTGGACACCAAGGAGGGCTGGATCCGGGTCCCCGGCAAACGCGTCGCCCCGGCGCAATTCCGCCTTGGTCAACACTACGTGCTGCCCCGGTGGAGGGTCCCAGTGCTCGGGTCGGGCCGGTCCGAAGAGAACCACGGAAGGACGGCTGTAGGCCGTCGCCAGGTGCGCCGCTCCGGTATCGGCCGAGACTACCAGTCGGGCATCCGCAACGAGGGCTATCAGGGCGCCCAGGGACAGCCGGCCGGCAAGAACAGATTCCTCGGGCAGGCCCGCCTGTGCGGCCACGGCCAGGGAGCGTGCCCGTTCAGCGCCGCTGCCGGTAATGACGACACGGTGCCCGGACTGCGCCAGGCGGCCCGCCACGTCAGCGAAACGGCTCTCTGGCCAGAGCCTGCTGGCAAAGGCTGCGCCCACATGAACGACCGTGGCCTCCGGCCACTGCGTGCGGATGGGGGGTGGTTTCAGCCGGACGTCGTCGGGATCCGCGGCGATTCCGTGCCATTGGAGCAGACGCGTCCAACGCCGACGCTCGTGAATGTCCTCGACCCAATCCGGGCCGTCCCAATGGTCCGAGGCATGCGAGATTACGCGCCGGGCACCGACTGCCTCAATCAGCAACTGGCTCTCCGGACCGCGGCCGTGCAGGTTCACCGCAACATCCACGCTGCCTTGTTCCACTGCCAATGGCGCTGACAAGCCCTCGGTTGGTAGGAGGCCATACCCGCCCACCAGGGCAACGGCGTCCCCCAGCCAGGCCGGACCCGCGTATAGAAGGAGATGACCCGGATAGGCGCACCGCAACGCGTGCAATGCGGGCACAGCGACAAGCAGATCGCCGAGCTGGAGCGCACGCAACACCAGCAGCAACGGCCGGCCGTCACGCCTGGATTCCGACGGCGCCTCGTCGTGATTGCCGAACATCGACTGACCTCCTTTTCGAGGAGTGTAGCCCCGGGCAGGGCCGGGAAGGAGACTGGCGTTTAGCCCGGGTCCGAATGGGGAACAGGGTGGGTATGGGAACTTCTGGCACAGCGCCGCTGCGGGCCGTCTTCTTTGACCGGGACGGAACGCTTATCCACGATGTCCCGTACAACGCGGATCCCCGCCGCGTCCGGCCGATGCCCCGCGCACGTGAATCGCTGCAGCGCCTGCGCAGCCGTGGCATCCCGATAGGGGTCCTCAGCAACCAGTCGGGGATAGGCCGGGGGATCCTCACAGCTGCTGAGGTGGTCGCCGTCAACAACCGGATCGAACAGCTGCTGGGTCCTCTCGACCTATGGATCATCTGCCCACACGTTCCCGCGGATCGCTGCCCGTGCCGCAAACCTGCACCGGGCATGGTCCTGAAAGCCTGCACCACCCTGGGGGTCTCTCCGTCGGAGACCGCACTCATCGGCGACATCGGAAGTGACATGGAGGCGGCGCAAGTCTCGGGTTCCCGGGGCATTCTGGTACCCACCCCTGCGACCCGGGCGGCAGAAGTCGCAGCGGCCATTGACGTAGCGGCGGACCTGGAAGCTGCTGTGGATCTGCTCCTAAAGGCGGTAGCCGGGGGGACAGAGTCATGACGCGGGTCCTGGTGGCCCGGCTGGACAGCGTCGGCGACGTCTTGCTGGCGGGTCCGGCCATCCGTGCTGTTGCCCATGGCGGCCAATCTCATGGAGGTAATCCCAACGACGTCGTCGTGCTGTGCGGGCCGCAGGGGGAGCCGGCGGCATCGCTCCTCCCGGGGGTTGCCGAGGCCTATAGCTGGAACTGTCCGTGGATCGCGAACCCGGCCCCGCGGGTGGAAGCGGGTCAGGTGGATGCGCTAAAGGCGTTCGTCACCGATTCGCGGATCACGGAGGCGGTCATCCTGACGTCGTTCCACCAGTCGCCGCTGCCCCTTGCTCTGCTGCTGCGGCTGGCCGGGGTCGGCCGCATTGCCGGCGCGTCCACAGACTATGCGGGCAACCTCCTCGACGTCCGCCTTCGACCTGGCGAGGACTTTCCTGAAGACCAGCCGGAATCCGAACGGGGCCTCGGGATTGCACGGGCGGCCGGCTTCACCCTTCCTGCCGGGGACGACGGCAGGCTCCGCGTTGAAGGGTATCCGGACGTGCGGGACTTGGTGGGGGAGGAACCCTACATCGTTGTCCATCCGGGGGCCTCCGCGCCCGCCCGCGCGTGGCCCGCGCTGCATCATGCGGCGGCGGTGGAACTACTCGAGGGCGCCGGGCACCGGGTTGTGGTGACCGGCGGCCCCGCCGAAACTAAGCTCACGGCCACGGTCGCGGGGCCTTCCGCCCTGGACTTGGGGGGGCGGACCGATCTGAAGACCCTGGCAGGTGTCCTTGCCCGTGCCAGGGTCCTGGTCACGGGCAACACGGGCCCGGCACATCTGGCAGCGGCGCTCGGCACGCCGGTAGCGTGCCTGTTCTCTCCGGTGGTTCCAGCCATCCGCTGGGCGCCCTACGGCGTCCCCCTGGAGATCCTGGGGGACCAGGACGCGCCGTGCAAGTCAAGCCGCGCAACTGAGTGCCCCGTCCCGGGCCATCCCTGCCTGGCCTCGGTTGCACCTGAGCAACTCCTGGAAGCCGTCGAACGGCTACTCGGCGGAGTGTCGTCACTATCGGCGCGGAGGGTGCGGCACCCATGAGAATCCTTCTCTGGCATGTGCATGGGGGCTGGACGGATGCGTTCGTCAGGGGCCCGCATGAGTATCTCCTGCCGGTGCTTCCCGAGCGCGGGGCGTGGGGGCTGGGCCGTGGAGGCCGGGATTGGCCCGCATCGGTCCGGGAGATTGCCCTCGATGCACTCGATCCCGACAGCGTGGACGCCGTCATCCTGCAACGGGTGGAGGAGCTAGCAGAAGTCGTACGTGCGCTGGGCCGGATCCCTGGCAAGGACCTCCCCGCGGTGTTTCTGGAGCACAACACCCCAAAGGGCGACGTTCCCCACTCGGTGCATCCGTTCGCAGATCAACAAGTCATCCCGCTGGTGCACGTCACCTACTTCAACCAGCTGATCTGGGACAACGGCTCCGCCCCGACAATCGTCATCGAGCACGGCATCCCGGACCCGGGGCATCTATACAGCGGTGAAGTCCCTGAACTCGGCGCCGTGGTCAACGAACCCGTTCGGCGGGGCCGGGTCACTGGCACTGACTTGCTGGCTCGGTTCGCCGCTGCGGCGCCGCTGCGGGTCTTCGGCATGGGCGGAGCAGGACTGTCGGAGGCTACCGGGCTCCCAGCGATGAAGTTGACGGTCTGCGGAGACCTGCAGACCGCACGCCTGCACCGTGAACTTGCACGCTGCAGAGTCTATCTCCACCCGGTTCGGTGGACGTCCCTGGGCCTGGCACTGCTGGAGGCGATGCACCTTGGGATGCCCGTCGTGGTGCTGGGAACCACTGAAGCGGCACGCACTGTTCCCCCCGAGGCCGGAGCAATCTCCACGAATGTCGATGAACTCGTGCACGTCGCCGCCCAGCTGGTTCGGGACCCCGCGGAAGCCCGGCAGCGGGGAAACATCGCCCGGGAAGCAGTGTTGGAACGCTACGGCCTCGATGCCTTCCTCCGCGCTTGGAACGAGCTGCTCGAGGACCTGACCTCGCCGCGCTTCCGGACGGGGCGGATTCTGATTCCAACGCAAGAAGGGAAGGGCCAGTGAAAATCTCCATGGTTTCAGAACATGCCAGTCCGCTGGCAGCATTGGGCGGAGTGGATGCCGGCGGCCAAAATGTGCATGTCGCCGCGCTGTCGGAGTCTCTGGCCCGCCGCGGGCACCACGTTACGGTGTATACCCGACGGGACTCGGCCGAACTGCCCGAGCGGGTCCGGATCCTGCCGGATCTGGAGGTCGTCCATGTCGATGCCGGGCCCGCCCACCGCCTGCCCAAGGACGATCTCCTGCCATTTATGGGTAAGCTCGCCGACGGTATTTTCCACGACTGGGGCAACCATCCCCCGGACGTGGTCCACGGGCACTTCTGGATGTCCGGTCTGGCCGCGCTGGATGCGGCACGGCGCGGATCCATCAGCGTACACGTCCCGGTAGTCCAGACATTCCACGCGCTGGGCACCGTCAAACGCAGGCATCAGGGTGCCCAGGACACCAGTCCGCCCGAAAGGCAGTGGCTTGAGCCGTCGGTGGCACGGTCCGTGGACCGCATTATTGCCACCTGTTCCGATGAGGTCTTCGAACTGAAGGCCATGGGAATCGACACCGCCAGAGTCTCCATCGCGCCGTGCGGCGTGGATGTTCAACTGTTCGCAGGCGACGGGCCGGTCGAGTCCCGCAGTCGCGCCCACCGTATCCTCTCCGTCGGGAGGCTGGTTCCCCGCAAAGGCGTCGATTTGGCCATCAGGGCCTTGCCCCTGCTTCGGACTGCGGGCTTCGCCGACATTGAACTCCTCATAGTCGGCGGCGGTGACGCTGGCGCACGTGAAGACGACGCAGAAGCACGCAGGCTCGCCGCCGTCGCCACGGAACTCGGAGTCCGGGACCAGGTCACCTTCCGCGGGCAGGTGCCCCGTGGTGCCATGCCTGGCATCTTCCGCAGCGCAGACGCCGTGGTGTGCACCCCCTGGTACGAACCCTTTGGGATCGTGCCGCTGGAAGCAATGGCGTGCGGAATCCCAGTAGTGGCCGCAGCAGTCGGCGGACTGCGGGACACGGTGGTGGATCACGGCACTGGACTGCATGTGCCTCCGAAGGACCCGGCCGCCCTAGCCGCAGCCCTCGCCAGATTGCTGGGTGACACCAGGTTGCGCCGGGAACTGGGGCGCGCCGGGCAGGAGCGTGTGCGGGGCCGCTACTCGTGGGACCGCGTAGCCGCCGAAACGGAAAGGGCATATCTGCATACGCTGGCCGCCTGTGCTGGTTCCCGCCGGCTGGACTCTGTGGAAGGAGCGGCGCTGTGACCGCGGAGTGGTCCCAGAACCGGGCGGATTATCCTCTTCTGCTGCTGCCCGAAGACAGTGAGCGCACGAACCGCCCTGATTCTTCCTTCGTCCGGCCAGGGTCAGTGGCAGCCGTCCGATCGCACCTGGACAACGTCCTCCCGGCGCTCGAGTCACTGCGGAGCCAGTCGTTCCGGTTGGCGGCCTGGGGGGAGGAACTGGCGCGCCGGTTGGCGCGCGGAGCGAGGCTGCTCGCGGCCGGCAACGGCGGGTCTGCCGCAGAGGCCCAGCATCTGACGGCGGAGCTGGTGGGACGGTTCGACGGCGAACGGATGCCGTTCTCGGCAATCTCGCTTCATGCCGAGACCTCAGCCGTGACCGCCATTGCCAATGACTACGGCTTCGAGGAGCTTTTTGCCCGCCAGGTGCGGGCGCACGCCCGCTCCGGGGACGTCCTGATGTTGCTCTCCACCAGCGGGAGAAGCGTCAACCTGCTCCGTGCGGTCGAAACCGCAAGAGGACTGGGCGTGACGACCTGGGCGCTGACCGGCACGGGCCCGAATCCGCTGGCCGTGAACTGCGATGAAGCTGTCACGATCGACGGTCCGGCGGCCAGTGCCCAAGAGTGTCATTTAGTTGCGCTGCATGCCATTTGCCGTGCCTTTGACGCCGAGATCCTGAGGCAAGGCCCCTGGGAATCCACGCCTGGGGCCGGGTCATGAACATCGTTGTGGTCGGCGATATCCTGCTTGACGTTGACGTTGACGGGGTGGCCACGCGGCTGTGCCCGGATGCACCCGTGCCAGTGGTTGACGTTTCCGGTGCCCGTGACCGTGCAGGCGGGGCTGGCTTGGTCGCGACCATGCTCGTCGAAGACGGGCACCACGTGGTTCTGGTGACAGTACTCGGATCGGACGAGGCGGCTACCCGGCTCGGGGGGCAACTTGCTGGCGTCACCGTGGTCGCTGGTCCATCAGGCGCCCCGACCCCGGTCAAAACCAGGGTTCGCGCCGACGGCCACCCGATTGTGCGGTTCGATGAAGGCTGCCAACGCGCACCTGTCCCCGCTGTGACGTCGGCAATGCTGCGGGCACTGGACGGCGGGGCCGCCATCGTAGTGGCCGATTACGGCAGAGGCCTGACGAGCAACCCGTCCCTTCGTGCGGCGCTGGCCCGACTAGCAGGTCGCATTCCCATCATCTGGGATCCGCATCCCGCCGGGGCCGCGCCAATCGAGAGCGTCGCCGTTGTGACGCCCAATTGGGCCGAGGCCCGCGCGGCTGCGGCACTCCTGTCCCCAGCACCATCCGCAGACAGCCCGGGAGAGCTGGCCCGGAGACTGATGAGTCTCTGGCGCAGCAACGCCGTGCTCGTGACCCAAGGCGAGTACGGGGCGACCCTGGCGCGTTCCACCGGCCCGGCCGCACTGCACATTCCGCCGCCGGAAACCCGAGTCGTCGACCCCTGCGGCGCGGGCGACAGGCTGGCAGCCAGCCTCGCTGCCCAGCTCGCGGCTGGCCACGACCTCACGGAATCGGCACGCGTCGCAGTCCGTGAAGCGGCATTGTTCCTGGCTGGCGGCGGCGTGGGGGCGCTGAATGGCGGACCCCGGCCGGTATCGGGGCACAGCACGGGCTTGCGGGGCAATGATGCGGTGGCGCTGGCCCGCCGGGTGCGACGGGCCGGCGGAACCGTGGTGGCGACCGGTGGTTGCTTCGATCTGCTCCATGCCGGTCACGCGCGGTCGCTCGCAGCCGCCAGGGCTCTTGGCGATTGCCTGATCGTGTGCCTGAATTCGGACTCGTCCGTTCGGCGGATCAAGGGGGCATCCCGTCCCATCATCAATCAGCTGGACAGGGTGGAACTGTTGCTGGCCCTCGGGTGCGTCGACGCCGTGCTCGTCTTTGACGAAGACACCCCGGAAAAATGCCTCAACATGCTGCGACCGGACATCTGGGTAAAGGGAGGAGACTACGACGTCCGGCGATTGCCCGAAACCCCGCTGGTGGAGAGCTGGGGCGGCCGCTGCCTCACCGTTCCCTACCATCCAGCGCGCTCCACGACTCACCTCGCCGATGCCTTGGCCCGCGTCGGCTGACCGACCTCCGTCCCGGGCCGGCGCTCCTCGACCGGCTGCAAAGTGAAAGGAATATCATGACCTACGAGATGCAAAATGGCAGGGTGCTGGTCACCGGAGGCGCCTCCGGACTCGGTGCCGCCGTCGTCGACGCCGTGCTGCAGGCAGGCGGAACGCCCATAGTGTTGGACCGCGACATCCGGACCGTGTCCGCGGCGAAGGCTATCGAGGTGGACGTCGCGAATCGGACCGCCGTGAGTGAGGCGGTCAACCAGGCCGCCGAAACCCTGGGTGGCCTGGACGCAGTGGTCACCGCCGCAGGCATTGATCGCTGCGGAAAGCTGGAGAACGTTCCGGCCGAAGACTGGGAGCAAGTCATCTTCGTCAATCTCCTGGGCACAGTGTCCGTGGTCCGAGCGGCGCTGCCCTACTTGAAGTCATCACGTGGGCGGGTGGTCACAGTAGCGTCGACCCTGGGGAAGAGGGCGCTGCCGGAGGCCTCCGCATACTGCGCCTCAAAGTTCGGCGTGGTGGGCTTCAGCCACGCCCTGGCCGCGGAAACCAGTGGCGAAATCGGTGTAACCACGCTGATTCCAGGCGGGATGAAGACCAAGTTCTTCGACGACCGGCCCGAGCAGTACAAGCCGCAGGATGATTCCAAACTTAATGATCCCGCCAATGTGGCCCAGGCTGTCCTCTTCGTACTCTCCCAGCCTCCGGGATGCGTGATCCGCGAGCTGCTTATCTGCCCCGCGGAAGAGGGCTCTTGGCCGTGAACATCCGCACGTCCTGATAGACGGCGTCAACGCTGATGCCGGCCACGAGGGGGCTCTCATGTGGGCAACGCGGAGCCGTCCAGCCAATCTGGGTGATGTCGGCGCCGCACTCGGGGCAGTGTGTCAGCCATGACACGTGTACCCGGTGCTGGCTGCGGCCCAGCGGGCCTGCATTGATGACGTTCCCGGCCCAGTACAGACCTACTGTCGGGGTACCCAGCGCCTGTGCCAGGTGTCGCGGACCGCTGTCGTTGCCCACCAGGACCGTTGCCGCGGCCAGTAGCGACGCCAGAGCCCCAAGCGCGAGCTCACCGGCCAGCGAAGTGACCTGCGCCGAGGCGGCCGCCTCCACTACCGCTGCGGCCAGATCTTCTTCGTCCCTGGTGCCCACAACGAGCACCCGGGCACCGTCCGCTGCGCAGGCCGCCGCCACCTCGCCGAAGCTTCGCGCCGGCCAGCGTCGACGCGGGTCTGTCGCGCCCGGGTGGATAACCACGACGGCGGACTCGCCTCCCAGGAAAGGTTCCAGACCTGCCGCGTAGCGGTCTAAAGGCCGAAGCCGAGCCTCCAAGCCGGCCGGGGGAGCGCCGGCAAGTCCGGCAACTTCGAGGGCTCGGAGCGGTTCGTGCTGGTAGTAGGCATAGGGAAGGTTGCGCTCCAGCCGAGCCGCATCAGGGGTCCGGGCGCCCACCGTATGCCGGGCGCCCAGGCGCAGCAGAAACGGATTGGAGAAGCGCCCTCCGCCGTGCAGCTGCACAGCGAGGTCGAGCGATTCCCCGTTCATCTGGGCGAAAAAGGCCTCCAGATCCGTACCGTCCTCCGGGCCCGGCCGGATGCCTTCCGCGAAGGGTAGAACCCGGACGTCGTAGGCTGGTCCGGCGGTGCTGGCCGCCAGTTCCTGGTGGACGGGCGTTCCCAGGACAGTGACGACGGCATCGGGGTAGGCCGCCCGGAGGGCAGCGATGGCCGGCAGCGCAAACAGTAGATCGCCCAGCCCGCCCCCGCGCAGCACTGCTATTCGCCTGACGCGTTCGAACTTCTCCAGAATCGGTCCGACGCCCCAGCCGACAACGTCGGCGTCGCCGGATACTTCCGGTCTGAACCCTTGCATCAAGTCCTCCCGCGTCTGTACTTGCCTCGGCACTTGGCTCGTCGTCCGTATGGAGGGCCGTCGGTGTAGCGGCCCTCGGCCGACCGTGCCGCAACCATAGTTCTCCTCGGGGGCCGCTGGCTACACCGTCCGCCGGTGATCAGCCCAAGGCATCGGGGGCACTTCGGCCGCCGGCCAAGGGTGTAAACCTGCCCCCACGGGGTAAGTAATGGGTCATAGGAAGAGCGGCGAAAGGCCTGTGAGTATTTCGGCAGCTGCTCAGGACCTCT
Organism: Arthrobacter sp. ES3-54; assembly: GCF_029504395.1. GTDB lineage: Bacteria > Actinomycetota > Actinomycetes > Actinomycetales > Micrococcaceae > Arthrobacter. The sequence continues at coordinate 112,587 of NZ_JAQFIF010000010.1, read as the reverse complement.
CCAGGAGCCAGGGAAGGATTCCCGTGTCTGCGACCGTCAACTGCGTACGCAACAGATCCAGGGAGCGGATGTCTATCCGCGAACCGCAAACGGTTGAACGTATTGGCAGTGCCCCGGCAACTCCGCCGAGGCCCCCCGAAATCATGGGGCGCGCCCTAGGCGGAAGCCGGCGACCGTGACACCGCGCTCGGCCGCGGAGAACACTCCCGGCGGCGGGGATCTGGCTGGGCAGCGTGGCCTGGAAGAGTGGCTTCCCAGACGGTTGGCCGCGATCGGTCCAGCGGTAACGGTCGTCGGCGACGCAATGCTGGACGGCTGGTGGAGCGGCACCATCGAAAGACTCTGCCGCGAAGCGCCGGCCCCGGTGGTCGATATCGGCAAACGCAGTTTCGCCCCGGGCGGCGCCGCGAACACCGCCGTGAACCTGGCTGCCCTCGGGGCCAGGGTGCGGCTCGTTGGGGTCGTGGGCTGCGACGTGGCAGGTGCGGAATTGCTGCGACAGCTGGGGGAAGCCGGTGTGGACACCGGGAATATCTGCCGCGTCCCGGGCCTGACCACCACGACGAAGACGCGGATCAGCAGCGCCGGCCAGCTGCTGCTGCGCTTCGATGAGACCGCCGAACGGATTCCGGCGGCAGCCCTCAACGCCTCGGCCAGGTCCCTGCCGGCAGTTGTCCAGAACCAGGACGCCGTCGTCATCTGCGATTATGGTGCCGGATTTCTTAGCGGGCCGGTGAAAAGCACCCTCGTCACAGCCCTCGCGGGGCGCCCCGAGTCCGTGCTGGTGGTCGTTGACGCCCATGATCCCCGGCCCTGGGCTGCTCTCAGGCCGGACTTGGCCACGCCGAATGCCCAGGAGGCCTCCGAAGTGCTCGGCATCAAGTTGTCGGCCAGCTCCAGGCGACCCGCCGTCGTCGTTGAGCATCGCCAGGAGCTGCTGCGCGCAACCGGGGCAGCTGCCGTGGTGGTGACGCTGGACCGTGAAGGTGCAATCCTGATACCCAGTTCCGGCGACGTCCACCGAACATGGGCCAAGCCCGTCACGGAGAAGCAGGCTTCCGGGGCCGGGGATACCTTCGTGGCTGCGCTGACACTTGCCCGGGCCGCCTCGCTGCCGCTGACGACGAGCGTGGACCTCGCCCAGGCGGCAGCCGACATCGTGGTCCGCCGGACGGGAACGTCGGTGTGCAGCACGGATGATCTTGGCCAGCACCTGGCCAGCTTCGCTGATACCGCGCTCGACGCCGGGGAGCTCGCCCGGCAGATTAGCCGCCACCGGGCCGCCGGGCAGAGGATCGTGTTGACCAACGGCTGCTTTGACGTCCTGCACCGCGGCCACACCCGGTATCTCAACCAAGCAAAGCAACTGGGCGACATCCTGGTGGTGGCCCTAAACAGCGATGATTCCGTCCGGGCGCTCAAAGGGCCGGATCGCCCGATCAACTCCGTCACGGACCGGGCCGCCGTGGTCGGCGCGCTCAGTTGCGTGGACTATGTCACGGTGTTCGACACACCCACCCCGGTGCCACTCATCGAGGCGCTTCGTCCGGAGATCTACGCAAAGGGCGGTGACTACTCCTCGGAGATGCTTACGGAAGCCCGAGTCGTGGAACGGTATGGCGGCACGGTGGCGATTCTGGACTACGTGGCCGATGTGTCCACGACAGCCGTCGTAAAGCGCATCCGCCACGGCGGCGGTGCCGTTCCGGTCGAACCAACGTGAGCATGTGACTATCGAAAACCATCGTCCCCGGATGAACCCAGGAATCGGCCCGGGCTCTAGGCGGCCGGGGCTGATACCGAGCCGTTTCCTGGCGCCGGTTCCCGGCCGATAGCGGCGGTTCCGTCGTCGTCAGCAACACTCTTTTGGAGCTCTTGGGGGAGCGGTGCGAGGGGGAGTTCCCGATGGACGATGTAGTCGCAGGCAGCGGGGCCCGTCATCGCCAAGCCTCTGCACAAGCCGCCGCGGTGTTCGGGCTGGATGTTCGCCGCGCGCAGTCCCGCTCTGAAAGTTCTGGCTGGGGCGGGCGTGGATTCCCGGAGGGCGCACCAGCTGAGGTATAGACCGTACAACTCTTCCTGGGTGAGCCCGTCTGCGTCCGGATTCCGGGCGATGCAGTCATTGACGAACTCCTGCAGTGGTGACTTCAACATCTTGGCCTCCTGCGTCCGGCGGCGTAGCCGCTCAACTGGCACAGCTATCAAGGGGTGAAGCAAAACCGTCCCGGGCTTCGCCGGGCACCTAAAAATTTAGAATGTCGGGCTACACCTGTCAACCGCGATCTACGCCTTGATTCATTGCCCGCTCTGGACGGGCCCCGGGCCCTTCCATCACGGCTCAATGGCAGGCGTGAGAGGGAAGCTGCCTGCCGAAGGAGCTGGAGAAAGTCATGAGCAACGAACCCAATATGCTCGGGCGAAGACGGCCGAATGGACCCGGATGTCCTCATCGGCCGCCACCGGCTCGGGCACATGCTCGTCATAAGGCCGAGAGCCGGATGAGCGGGAACCAGGCCCGCGACGAATCGCGGGCCGGCCGGGGGTGAGGGCGCGGCAGGGGAACTTGACCGCGGTCTTTCGTTCAACGGTCTGTACTCGTTCAACGGTCTGTGTTAGGGAAGTGCCGGTATCGCGATGTACTGGTTGATATTTGTGGACTGGAAGGTCTCAAACGACAGCGTCTCTTGGCCGCCCTCCGGATCTCCCACCACGACGGTTTGGTCGGAAGAATTCACGCCCAGCAACGCGTAGGAATGGTCGGACACCAGCTTGCCGTCGGAGTTGGACGTCCCAAGGGTAATCAGCCCGCTGGCGAAATCCTCCGCGATCTGCGCAAAGGTCACGTCCGTCATGGGGCCGCCGGGATTGCGGTCGACGCCAGCCTCACCGGTGATGGCATAGAGGCCATTATGCACATCGTGGTCCTGAGCGTTGCTGAGGTCGGTGCCATCGATGCCCTTATAGCTGTTGCCGTTCGCCGCCGCCCATCCTTTCTCGATAATCGCCGCCCATGAAACGTTCTTGCCGTCAATATTTTCGATGCCATTTTCGAAGGGTTTGTCGCGGCGGAACGGAAGATCACCGTTGACCGTCACCGTCACCGGATTGGGTACGCCGTCATATTTGCTGTGGAAGGTAATGGTGTAGGTCCCGTTGCCGTTGTCGTGGACCATGTTCAAAATGGTCTCAGGCGATCGCGCGGCCACTGTCATCAGGGCGGCCAGGAAATAGCAATCGCCCGCGTCGCCCTGCTTGATATTCGTCAGGTCCCCGGAGATATTCGGCTTTCCGGCGCTATCATGCGCAAAAAGAACTTGATTCGGAACTTTCTGGTAAGTAGCACGCCCAGACACTGTTGGGTTGTTCCCCTGAGGCCCGGACGCTCCCGGAATCGGCGAAACGTTCGACCGGGAAATGAAAAGATACGCAATTCCAAGAATCACGATCACGGCAATTAGTGAGCAAATGACAATTGTTTGGAATTTGGCCGACATGGATACTGGACGTTGCATATTGCGTGCCCTCCCGTTCTGCCGGTTCATGCCCGGGCGGCGGCATCGCCGCTACAGAGTCCGGCAGCAGCCTCGCCGTCGGTCTCCTTGTACTTGATCAATTCACCAAGTGACCAACAGCTTGCCGCAGGCAACCAGATGCGCGCAAGGACCCGCGGATGATTCACAGGCAAAACCAAGGAAGTCACAGCTAAGAGGGGCATCGCATGGCACCACCACAGTGATTGCGAGGCTGTCGTCAGCCCGGGGTGATGGCTGCTCCGGGACATGGCAGGGGGCGTTTCCGCTGGTCCAGCGGCCATGGCGCTGGACCAATTTCCGGGCTGCCAGAAGCCGCCCGCCACTTCGTGGCGTGCGGGGAATACGGGCGCCCTCGCGTGTGTTGGACTGGAGTCAGACATGATCGTCCGACAACATCAGGGAAGAGAGAATCACCGAAGTGGCAACCGATTACGACGAAGTCCGTTCCGACGTCAAGGAATCACAGGACAGGTCTCTGGAGGCGCTGCAATCCGCGAACGCTCCCGATGCCCGCAGCGTCGTCCGCGAGCTGGACGAGTCCGAGGCCCTGGATGACGCCATCACCCCCGGCGGAGAGTTCGTCGCCGAGGAACTTATCGTTCAGGTCATTCCCCAAGCCCAGGACGAGTTCACCTGCTCCTCCTGCTTCTTGGTCCGGCACAGGTCCCAGCTCGCGCGCGAAAGCAACGGCCACTCGTACTGCATCGAGTGCGAAGGCTAAAGCGCTCCTTCAGGGCGCACGCGCACCCCAGCCGATACGGAGCAACCATGTGGAGTGAGGTACAGGAAGCTGAGCCCTCAGCTTCCTGGGTGGAGCTGCCCGAAAACGGCTGGGGAGCGCTCATGGGGTGGGCAGCCGGCAGGGAAAACCTGCGCCGCCACCCGTCCTCGGACGCGGACAAGGTGGTCACCGGCTACACCGAGCACGCTGGCGTTCGGCACTATTTCGAAGGTCCGTTCACAGCCGCTGACCGGCAAGGAGTAGATGACGACATCGATTCCTACCTCCGGGACGCCGACGTCCCGCCGCGGCCTAGGGGGTATGTCTGGTTGATCCGCGTTCCGGATGGGTATGCATCACCTGAGGCCTTTCTGGCCGACGTCGACACGTCAATGATTCGAGCGGCAGGCGCCGTCACACATCCAAAGCGGCTGCGGCCGATATTCGTTGCCGTTCTCCGCGGCTTCTACGCCTAGGGCCACTGAGCGGCCCGAAGCTCTGCCGCTTTGTCCGCCTGCAGCGGGGCAGGGGAGTGAGCGCGGAATTGGCCGTCGTCCTGTGTACGCACGACGTGATGCTAACCCGTTGATAAACAACTTCTAGTGTGCTTCTTTAAGCAAGTAGCGCAGATCCAGAAGGGGTGTCACCACGACATGAGGTTGACGACGACGACCAACGTCTCGGTGGACGGCGTGATGCAGGGGCTGGGCGGACCTGAGGAAGATCGCCGCGGCGGCTTCGACCGCGGGGGGATGGGCCATCCCGCTTCTCGATACCGAAAGCGGGGACTATCTCAACCAGGTCTACGGCGGTGCCGCCGCGTTCCTCTTTGGCCGGCGAACCTACGAGATCTTCGCCCGCTACTGGGGAGCCATGATCGATCCGAGCACGAGCCCGATCGCCGCCGCACTGAACAGCCGGCCCAAGTACGTGGCATCGACCAGCCTCACCGACCCGCAGTGGGCGGGCACGAGCATCCTGAGCGGCGACGTCGCCGGGGCCGTCCGTGATCTGAAGGCTCAGCAAGACGGCGAACTGCTGGTGCCCGGCAGCGGTGTCCTCGTCCGATGGCTACTCGCCCACGAGTTGGTGGACCAGCTCGACCTGCTCACCTATCCCGTCGTCGTCGGCCAGGGCACTCGGCTGTTTCCCGATTCCGGTCCGGACATCGCGCTCGAGCTGGTGACCACGCAGACCACTTCCCGGGGAATAACCATCCAGACTTATCGGCCTCTTGGGCGCCGCCCGGAGTACGCAACGTCCTCGGCCGACCCGAACACATGACCTAGCTGCGCTTCCTAGCTTGTGGAGCGCTATGACCTCAGCGGGCCGGAGTTGGATCGCCTGGCGTCCTGGTGCCACACGGACGGTGACCCGGAGCGCAACATTGAGGTGGTGCAGGACGTCGTCGACGGCGTCGACGACGAACGTGAGGCGCGGGATGCCCGGGGTGTTCATCGGCGCCCTCGGCCAATACCAACGAAGTCGTAGTCGACGCAGCCCCATAATCCGGCTCTTCATCAACAGCTGATTCATCTGCCGACGCACGCAGAGTGCAGCGGGAATATGAATCGGTCCGAGTCCTGATTCCAGCGGTTCCTGCATTCAGGAACCGCTGCATGACACTACAAAGAATGACCAGGCCGGGGGAGTGGCGCCCCAGAAGGGCTAGGAGAGGGCCGTATGGTCGGAGTCCTGAGCAGGACGCGCAGGCTGTTGATCGGTTTCGAAGCCCTCGGTGGTGTGGAAAACGATTCATGTGGTGCCCCGGCGGATTCGTGACCGGCGAGTTCTCGCGGCTACTTGCGTCACCGCGGGTCACCGGGGGAGTATTTCCGCATGACGATGCCTCTGCAGCTCGGGTTTTCCGTTGACCGTGAGAGTGTCGCGATGGGTGACGATGTCATTTCGGACAAGCATGTAATCAGCGTCGATGCGGGAACTTCACTCAGTGTCATGATGCACCGCTACGCCAGTCGCGATGTAAAGGGGCCCAGCGCGTGCTGACGCAGGTCGCGGACGGTGTGCTTATCCACGAGAGCGAGTTCTGCCAAAGCAACGCCGTTGTCGTGCAGGGCGGGGCTGGCGTGCTGCTCATCGACGCCGGGGTGCACGAGGACGAAATGAGCTGTCTCGTGAGCGACCTGTCGGAATTGGGGCACACGGTAGTGGCAGGCTTCTCGACGCATCCGCACTGGGATCACCTGCTCTGGCACGCCGGGCTCGGCGCCGCGCCCCGTTACGGCACCGCGCGCTGCGCGGCGACCGCCGGGGATCGGCTGTCGGGCGGGGTGGATGCGGTCGCGAAGGCCGCCGGCATCCCCGAGGAGGTCTCCCTAGATCTGCTCGGCCTCATCACAGGCCTGCCCGCCGAGACGACGCAGATTCCATGGCATGGCACGGGGATCCGAATCATCGAGCATCATGCGCATGCCCCGGGGCATGCGGCGCTGTTGATCGAGGAACGGGGAGTCCTCGTCGCCGGCGACATGCTCTCTGATGTGCTGATTCCGATGCTCGACCTGAATGGCATCGGCGACCCGATCGAGGAATACCTCACTGCGCTGCGGCTGCTCGAGGACGTGGCGGGCGACGTGGATGTCGTTGTCCCGGGCCACGGGTCCGTCGGCCGAGCTGACCAGGTGCGTGCGCGGATCGACCAGGATCGGGCGTACGTGCTCGCCTTGCGTGACGGCACGGATCCCAGCGACCCGCGGATTGGTCCGTCGGCCAAGCCCGGCTGGGAATGGGTGAGCGACGTGCACGCAGGGCAAGTACAGCGCCTCCTTCGGAATTAGTCGGTAGCCAGACTTTCGGGTTTGCCCAACGTTCGGCATCCGATAGCGGGACGAGCTTCCTGACGGCGTCGTTTTGCGCTTGCTCCCCAGCCCTGCCATTGGTTCTTGACGCCCTGGGTGGCCAACCAATAACCAATACGCCGGCGTACTCGCTGGATTCCCGGGGTTTCTTCGTCGAAGCACATCTGCATCACACCACAAAGAGCGAATGGGTCGGGGGAGAGGCGCCCCAGTGCCGGGCAGGGCGTAGGTTAGGCTCATGAGCATCCGCCGCCGGCGACAACAGGCCGCCATGTGGACCCTGGCCCGCCTGGCCTCCCTGGTACTCACCATGCGGGATTGGCGATGACGTTCTCACTCATCCACACCCCGGGGTCGTTCGCCAGGGAAGGTCCGGGCCATGCGCTGATCTTCGCCGGAGCTGTTGTCTCGGCGGCCTCAGCCGTCTGGGCGCGCCTGAGCGATCTGGGATGGCCGGTGATCCTGGCCGTCGCGGGACCTGCGCTGCTGGTCGGCTGGCCGGATCTCGTCATGCCCGACAGTCTCATTCCGCACCTTGGGGGTTTACTCGCACTGCCCGCGGCGTTTGCGGGGCTGATAACCGGACTCGTGGCCGGACGCCGCCCAAGTGGACGCGATGAGAGGCCCTTATGGATGCAGTACTGAGTTGGATGCGCGGGTGGAGGGGAGCGCTGTGCACCTCTCCCGTAGTGCCATACAAAGCTAGCTTTACATAATGTTGATTATCGGCGTTATAATAATCAGTCGAGAGGGGCTGATGTTCTGCCAGCCCAACCCTTGGCAGTCTGCAGACAGCAACGATGCTGGCTGGGTGGTCGGGTGAGCTCATCGGGAACCGCAGCCCGGGCGCGCATGGCCGCCAGTCTCTGGCTGGACCGGTCCGACACTGCAGATTTGGCCAAATTCCCGTCAGACCATCTGGACGATTATGTCCGTCACCAGAGGCGCGCCTGCTCGTCTCCGCCGGAATGCCTACGCATGATATGGGTATGACCGAAAAATCCCTGCGTGTCCTTTACTCGATCGGCCTGGGCATCATCATCGTGCTCTTCGTTGGCCTCGGCATCGCAACCTTCTATCCAGCCCCTGAACTGTCATCGCTGGTAAATCTCGACACCGCGGCCAGGCAGGCAGCCATCGACGCCCACCAGTCCGCGATGCACGACTACAACCGCAACGTCACCATTGCGGCGCTCGTCTCGGCTCTCGTGATCCTGGGCGCCAGTATCTGGACCGAATCGAGGAAGCCACTGTTCGCCGGCGGGTTCCTCATCGGCGGCCTGCTGACGCTCATCTACGGCCTTATTCGAGGCCTGACGTCCGGCGTGACGGCAGTTGCTTTCTTCTCCGTCGCCGTCGGCCTCTTCGTCGTCGTATATCTCGGACATCAGCGGTTCTTTTCCGCCCGGGCCGTCGAAGCCCGGGCAAGGGCACGGGCGGAGAACGGGACCGCCGCGTACGGCCGGATGCCCATGCAGCCGCCGTATGCCCCGGTACAGCAACCCCAAGGGCCGGCTCCATCCCCGTACACCCAGGGTCAGCCCTACCAGCCGCCGCAGCCCCAGCAGTGGCAGTACCCGCCCCAGGCGCAGCCGACGCAGCAGCCGTACCCTACGTACCCGCCGGCGCCAGGAGATTCCGGACAGCGCTAACGCCCACCATTAGAGAGGCCCGCCGACCATCATGTTCGGCGGGCCTCTCTGCTCCCCTGTCGTTTCTTGACCATGCGCTTGCTGATCGCTCGGTTGAGCGCGCTTCCCCAGTAGGCTGAATCTCACAATTGATGGACAGGAGGCAAAGGAGGCCGAGACGATGGTGGCCGAGGTCATGGCCGAACTGGCCGGTCTCGAGGACCCGAGGGCACGCGAGGTGAACGAGAAGCACGGAGACGATCACGGTGTGAACCTCGGCAAACTACGCGCGGTTGCGAAGCGGCTGAAGACGCAGCAGGAACTCTCTCGCCAGCTTTGGGAGACGGATGACACCGCGGCGAGACTACTGTCGATCCTGATCTGTCGCCCGAAGGCGTTCGAGCGTGACGAGTTGGACGTCATGTTGCGCAAGGCGCGCACCCCCAAGGTGCACGACTGGCTCGTGAACTACGTAGTGAAGAAGAACCCGCACTCCGAAGAACTGCGCGTGGCCTGGTTCGCGGACCCGGATCCAGTGGTCGCGAGTGCCGGCTGGGCCCTGACCACCGAACGCGTGGCGAAGAATCCCGAGGGGCTCGACCTCACCGGACTCCTCGACGTCATCGAGGCGGAGATGAAAGACGCCCCGGACCGCCTGCAGTGGGCGATGAACCACTGCCTGGCCCAGATCGGGATCGAGCACGCCGGGTACCGCACCCGTGCAATGGACATTGGTGAGCGCCTGGAGGTGCTCAAGGACTACCCGACTCCCTCAAACTGCACGTCTCCGTTCGCGCCCACCTGGATCACCGAGATGGTTCGCCGACAGCAGGATAAGTAGGAGGCTCTGAGCTCAGGCTCGTGCCCAGCCGCGGGTCGGCGGCGGGTGAAGGTCTCAGCCTAGCTAGGTGGCCCGTTTCGGCGTTCGTCCACTCCGAGGGCCGTCCGCGATTCATTGAGCAGAGCCGCAAGCTTGCCGTTTAAAGCCTCTTCCGTGCCGGAAAACTTCCGGTCACTCAGGTACCGCCCGAGCCTGTCGGAAGCCCTAGCCTTCACGGTCGTGCCGCCGCTGCGTCTTTCGAGCTGAACCGTTAGGCCAACGGGGATGCTCCTGGGTGCCAGGAAGCCCAGAAGACGGAATATGAAGTCCGATCCCGCACTGATCTCCAGTCCATTCGGGAGATCCTTGACGCTGAACCGCAGCGCTCTGAAGTGGTCGGCCAGGACCGTTCGGGCCCGGGCTGCGCTTAGCGGAGTCGGAAACTCATCATTTCTGCTGTACTTCACCGCTGTCCTTTCCCATCGTCTCGCTCTGTTGAGGGCAACCTCAGCCGATTCTGAATCGGCGCAGCCCAAAGTCGCGGTGGCCGCTGTGCACCTCCCGCAGAGGAATCAAACCGCTCCCTTCGAGCCACTCACAGCGAAAGCCGCAGCTGTCTGAGGGGCGGCGGGCTTTCGGCCAATCAGCATGGAGGCCCCAGACTTTGAAGTGAGTGATGGCGCTCACTTTACGGCCGGCATTTGTCCCGTGACTAGGGAAATGGCGTGACAGTTCGATATTGGCCCTTGACATTTCAGTCACGTTTGGACGGTCTTGAAGCGGGGCGCGTGATGGTCGAATTTTGAAATCTCTGCGTCTGTTATCTCCGCTGGCCGCCTAGAATGCCCAGTCGGCGTCGTCGTACGGGCGGCCGCGGAAGTGGGCGCGGAGGTACTCCCCCACAACGGCAGCCCCCAGATCTCCAGCCTCGGGCGCGACCACCCGGCCGTCGATTCGGCGGACCATGCGCTGGACGAACCGCTCGAGCCCTGGGTCGTCGCCGAGCCGGAAAAACGTGGCTTGTGTGCCGGCACGTCCGAGGCGGTCGAGCTCGGCGACCGTGACTCGGATGGTTTCCGTGTCGGGAGGCCAGGCGAACCACGTCTCGCCGTCGGCCAGCAGGTGCGCGGTGGGCTCGCCGTCGGTCACCACGAGGAGGACGGGCTGCATGGACGGGTGCTGGCGGAAGAATCGACCCGCCAGCAGCAAGCCGTGATGCAGATTGGTCCCCTGTTCCCGCAGGGCTGGCAGGGCCGTGAGCTCACCGATGTCCATGGCCTGGGCGTAGCGGCCGAACGTGATCAGCTGCAGTCGATCCCCGCGGAACCGGGTTGAGACGAGGTGGTGCAGGGCGAGGGCGGTGCGTTTCATTGGCACCCACCGGCCCTCGGCGGCCATCGAGAACGACACATCGACGAGCAGCGCGACGGCGGCCTGGGTGCGCGCCTCTGTCTCCGTCACCTCGATGTCGCCCACACCGAGGCGGACCCCGCGGCTCGGGTCACCGCCGTCGGCCATCGTCCGGCGGATCGCGTTTGTCATGGTGCGGGTGACGTCCCACGGCTCGGCGTCGCCGAACTCCCACTGGCGGCTGGAGCCAGTCTGCTCGCCGGCAGCCCCAGCGACGCGCGTGTCGCGGCCCCCTTGCCGGCCGGACAGTTGCTTGGCGGTGTCGCGCAATAGTGACCTGCCGAGCCGTCGCATGGCCTGCGGCGACAGCTTGAGGTCGTTGTCCGCATCGCGCCGCAGGTAGCCGCCGTCCTGCATGGCCCGCTCGATCTCCCCGAGGGTACGGGCCGTCACGGCGGCACTCTGCCCGAGTTGGCGGGCGAGGGCATCCAGATCCAGGTCGTCGAGGCGGGACCCGCTATAGGACTGGGAGAGCTGTTCGGCCAGTTCGTCGAGTTCGGCGATGTCCTGGAGTACGCCGGTGCCGTCGCCTAGCCCGAGTCCTTCCTGGCCCTCGAAGCGTTCGGAGCCCGTCCAGTCCTCGCCGGGGCGTAAGGCGCGCAGGCTGGAGTCGAGTTGATCGAGCTGAGCCATGAGTTCGGGCGAACCGAATGCTTGGGCGGACAGGCGCATCAGCTCATCGCGCTGCTCCTGCGACATGGATTGCAGGAGCCGCTGGGCCGCGGCCGCGCGCTGGGCGAGGGCGTCGACCAGCTCCTCGACGGATTGTGGATTCTCTGGAAAGAAGTGGTTGTGCCGCGACATGAACTCTCGGAAGTCCGCGTCGGTGTCTTCGCCGCGCCGGTGTTTTCCGAGCAGATCGTTGAGATCTCGCAGCATCTCGCTCACTGCCGCGCGGTCCTCAACGGTGGCGTCCTTGAGCGCCTGCTTCATGCCGGCGAACCTTTGGTCGAGAACCTCACGGCCCAGCAGGTCCTTGATCCGCTCATAGGCTTCCCGTGCGCTGCTTGACTGCCAGTCGTAGGAGGCGAGTTCGTTGACCGCCGCCGCTGTGGAAGAGGGCAGGTTCTGTAGCTGCATCTCCCGTAATGCGCGGTCGGTGTCGTCCATCGTGACGTCGCGGGCGAGTTGTTTGCGCTCCTCCAGCACGGCGGTGTCGAGAAGCTTCTGGACCTCGCTGAGGGTGCCGTCCAGCCGGTGGCGGCTCAGCAGTTCACTCCGGCGCTGTTGAACGCGGCCGGCGAGGGCATCGAGCCCTTCATGGTTGCGGCCGCCGCGCCGCAGGTACTCCTGCAGGGCGTGCCTCGGTGAGTACCCGGCCATGACGTCGTCGGCCATCGCGTCGAGCGCCTCCGCCAGGTCCACCGGCGGGGCGAGCGGATCGGGTCCTCCCCGATACCGGCCGTACCTGGAGGAGTGGTTGTGGACAACCATAATGCCGCCTATCCCTGTCCCTATGTTCCAGCCGACGTCGTTCCTAGCCGTAGATCGTTTCCTCGTCGTCGGATTCCTTGGAGATCCGCCGGGCGAGGTAGAGACCCTCCAATGCAAGTTCGATGGCGGCGGCGCGCTGCCCGTCGTTCTTGGCGGCCAGGCGCCCGCTGATCTCGTCGTAAAGGCCGGATCCGTCAAGAGTCGGGAGGTTTTCGAGGAACTCCCGCGCGGTGACTTGTTCTCCTGTGGTCACGGTCCTGTGGCCGTCAAGCGCCGCAACGAGGGGGCCGAGGTCCAGGCCATGGAAGTGCGCCCGCGCCGCTTCGGCAGTAGCCAGGCGCAAGAGGTGATCGAGGACGGATTGTTCACGCCCTTCCTCCCCCGATTCGAACTCGATCTTGCCCGTGAGGACCTCGACCGCAGCCGCCAGGTCGACGATGCGCGCGACTGCCTCGTCCTCCCTGCGCATGCTGGCCCGGCGCAGGGCCGCCGCGGCGACGGTTTCGGCACCCGCGATGGCGAAACGCGCCGAAACCCCGGAGGTCTGGTTGATGGCCGGGGATTGCCGCAGCGCGCGGGTGTAGCGGGCTAGGATCTCGAGGATGACGGGCGGGACGTCGGCGACCAACCGCCCCTCCTGATGGATGACTGCGACCTCGTCATCGAGCTCGATCGGATAGTGCGTTCGGATCTCGGCGCCGAAGCGGTCCTTCAAGGGCGTGATGATCCTGCCGCGGTTGGTGTAGTCCTCCGGGTTGGCGGACGCGACGACGAGCACGTCCAGCGGTAGCCGCAGCACGTAGCCGCGGATCTGGATATCGCGCTCCTCCATCACGTTGAGCATTGCGACCTGGATCCGCTCGGCGAGGTCGGGCAGTTCGTTGATGGCGATGATCCCGCGGTTGGATCGCGGCACGAGACCGTAGTGGATGGTTTCCGGGTCACCGAGCCGGCGGCCCTCGGCCACCCGCATGGGGTCGACGTCGCCAATGAGGTCGGCAACGGAAGTGTCCGGGGTAGCCAGCTTCTCGACGTAACGTTCCGATCGATGGCGCCACGACACACGCAGCCGGTCACCTTCGGTGAGCACACGAGCTCGGGACTGCTCCGTGATCGGTTCGTACGGGTGTTCGTTCAGTTCCGATCCCTCGATGACCGGCGACCACTCGTCGAGCAGCCCCGCCAAGGTGCGCAGAAGCCGCGTCTTGCCCTGTCCCCGCTCGCCGAGCAGGACGACGTCGTGACCGGCGATCAAAGCACGTTCGAGCTGGGGCAGGACGGTCCGGCCGAAACCAAACATCCCGGGCCACGGATCACGGCCGGCCGTCAGGGCGGCTAGCAGGTTGCCGCGGACCTCGTGGCGCAAGTCCTTGTAGACATGGCCGGCTGAACGCAGTTCGCCAACAGTGAAGATATCGGGACGATCACTCACCCCTCCACGGTAGTCCTCGAGCGTGCGGCGAATCGAGGGAATTTCCCAATATTCCTGCACATGGGCCCGGGGTAGGCGGTGAGCGTTACCGCTGCGCGGCTCCCCCTCCCCTCGCAAGCTCGGGCGGGGCCCCTGCCGCTACGCTTAGTGCTGATGACTGCAGCAGCGCCGTCGGCACCCGCGGCACCCCAGGCCACGCTCATTCTTTTGGTGCGCCACGGGCAGACACCTACGACGGGGACGGTGCTGCCGGGGCGGGCCCCGGGACTGCACCTTTCAGGCCAGGGCCGGGCCCAGGCTGAACGGGTCGCGGAACGGCTCGCGGGTCTTCCCATCGATGCCATCTATTCCTCTCCGTTGGAGCGCACCCGCGAGACTGCAGAGCCCACGGCAGTCTGCACCGGGCTCGAGGTTCATGAGAACGCCGGCCTCATCGAGTGTGACTTCGGCGAGTGGACCGGAGCCGCGCTCGCCGAATTGGCGGGCCTGCCGCAGTGGCAGACCGTGCAGCACACCCCGTCGGCCTTCCGCTTCCCGAACGGGGAGAGCTTCGCGCAGATGCAAGCTCGAATGGTCGGAACGCTGGAGGCACTGTGCGCCGCTCACGCCGGGGGCGTCGTCGTGTGCTTCTCCCACGCCGATCCGATCAAGGCCGCCGTTGCCCACGCCCTTGGCACCCATCTGGACCACTTCCAGCGGATCGTCATCAGCCCGGGCTCGGTCTCGGCCATCTCGTATGTGGAGGGTCAGGCGCCCGCCGTGCTCATGGTGAACGCGACCCTGGAACCGTTGAGCGGACTGAGGAAGTCATGAAAAGGGACGGACAGTGTCGGAACGGGAGCTGACACTGCTCGTAGAGGGCCGCATCGAACTGCTCGGACGCATCCCGCGCGGCAGCAACGCGGCGTTCCTTGTCGAGGTCTCTTGCGGGGCCGATTCGGTTTACGCGGTCTACAAGCCGGAGACCGGAGAACGGCCGCTGATCGACTTTGAGCCCGGGCTCTACCGCCGGGAACGCGCGGCCTATCTGCTCAGCGAATACCTGGGATGGGGAATCGTCCCGCCGACGGTGATCCGCGAGGACTCGCCCATGGGGGTCGGCTCGCTTCAGCTGTTCGTCGAGTGCGACTTCGGCGAGCACTATTTCACCCTGTATGCGGACTCCCCCGAGACCCACCACAGGCTGTTGCAGATCGCCCTGTTCGATTGTGTCGCGAACAACACCGACCGCAAGAGCGGGCACGTGCTCCGCGGCCATGACGGAACGGTGTGGGGCATCGATCATGGACTGTGCTTCTCGGCGGGCTTCAAACTGCGCACCGTGATCTGGGACTTCGCCGGTGTTCCCATCCCTGGAGCCCTTCTCGAAGGCATCGCTCCGCTCGCAGAGGCCGTGCCGGGCGACATGGCGGAGCTTCTCGACGTTGCCGAGGTCACCGCCCTGCGGCGCCGGGTGCGGCGCTTGCTGCACCAAGGTGTGCTCCCGGTTGACCGCACCGGCATGCGCTACCCGTGGCCGCTGGTATAGGAACGCACCGCGGACCGGCTCCTGGATGGAGCCGGTCCGCAGCGCGTGGTGGGTTGGCCGGTGTGCCAGCCGGGGATCCGTTCGGGATCAGGCAGAAACCCGGTCCGCCAGACTCGGCTGGGCAGCGCGAACTGCCGGCACGCCGTCGCCGGTCTGGCCGTACAGCCAGTCGTTGTACCGGAAGTCGTTGTCCTTCCGGCTCTTGAAGAGGAGGTTGCGCAGCGTCCGGGCCAGCCCGGAAACGTGCCAGGATTCGCCCCAGATACGGGCGGTGCGCTGGACCTGGGCGGTTCGGCCGGCGCGGACGTTGTTGAATTCCTTGATGGCGTCCTCCCAGCCGTCCGGGTTGACTCCGTCCGCGGTGAACACGGTGCCGCTGCTGGCGTCCTGCAGGACGGCTGCGTCCTCGAGCGCCTGGCAGGCGCCCTGGGCCAGGTACTGCAGCATCGGGTGCGCGGCGTCGCCCATCAGCACCATCCGGCCCGCCACCCAGTTTTCGGTCGGATCGCGATCGTACATGGGCCAGCGCATGCTGGTGCCCAGGTTCTTCAGCGCATCCTGGACGGCCGGAACGCAATCCTTGTACGCCGCCTCGAGCTCGTCCACTCCCCCGTACTGCTCCTCGCCGCGTTCGAACGAGGCCGACTTGAAGACGGCCACGGTGTTCAGCAGCTTGCCCTTGCGCAGCGGGTACTGCACCAGGTGGCAATCCGGTCCGAGGTAGACGATGACGTCCTCGAGGTCAGCCTTGGGCGTGTTTTCGGTGATCGGCACGGTGCCGCGGTAGGCGACGTAGGCCGAGGGCACGGGTTCATCATTGGCGACCAGCGGGCGCAGAGTGGACTTGAGCCCGTCGGCGCCGATCACGACGTCGGCCTCGTAGTCCACCCCGGCGGCGGTGTGGGCCACACCGCGGCCGTTCACGGTTTCAACACTCTCGACCATGACGTCATTGACCAGCTTGACGCCCGCGGCCTCGCAGCCTTCGAGCAGGACCCGGTGCAGGTCGCTGCGGTGGATCACGACGTACGGGGCACCGTAGCGCTCCTCGAATTCCCCGCCGAGGCTCTGGCGCGTGAGTTCCTCGCCGGTGACGGCGTCGCGGAACACCAGGTGCTTGGGCTGGACGCCGATTTCCAGGGCCTTTTCCAGCAGGCCCCAGCGCTTCAGGACGCGGGAGGCGTTGGGGGCCATCTGCAGCCCCGCGCCGACCTCGCCGAATTCGGGGGCCCGCTCCACGAGCGTGACGTTGGCGCCGTTTTCACGCAGCGCGAGGGCTCCGGCCAGTCCGGCCATTCCCCCTCCGATGACGAGGACATCGGTGGACAGGACATCGGTGGACGGGGCGTGCTCAGACATTGCTTGCTCCTGTTGGTGAGGATGGGGTTGAGGATTTTGACTTGAGTTTGCGGCCGACGGCGGCCAGCAGGACCGCGGCGACGGCGGCTGCGCCGGCGAAGGCGAGGAAGTTGGAATTGACGCCGAGTCCGGCGGCCAGCAGGAGGCCGCCGATCTGGGGTGCGGCGACGGCGCCGATGCGGCCCGTCCCGAGTGCCCAGCCCAGCGCGGTCCCGCGCAGGTGCCCGGGATAGTGGCTCGCGACGGCGGCGATGATCAGGCACTGCGTGCCGTGGGTGCCGACGCCGGCGAGGACCAGCATGAGGTACACGACGGTGACCGGCGGTCCCGTCACCAGGACCAGGAGCCCGGCGGCGGCGACGGCGGCCGCGGCGATCGCCGTCGGGATCGGACCGAAGCGGGTTCCGGCCCAGGCGGTGATCACCGAGCCGGCTACCGCACCCAGGTTGAGGGCCAGGGCGAAGGTCAGTGCGGACCCCAGGTTGTAGCCGGCCAATTGCATGAGGTTGGGCAGCCAGGTGCCCAGCCCGTACCAGGCGAACAGGGTGGCGATCGTCGCAAGGGCGAACAGCAGGCTAACTCCCAAGTACGGGGCGCGGAGCAGGGACTTGAAGCCGATCGGCTCCTCGATGGTTCGGCCGCTGCCGGCTGCCTTGCGGGCTGCCTTGCCTGTTGCGCTGCCCGTGGCGTTGACGGGGGCGAGCGTTTCCGGAAGGTATCTCAGACCGAGCGGGACCACGATCATCAGTGCGAGTACGGCCACGAGGAACATGGACTCCCAACCGAAGGCGGGGATCAGCTGGATGCCGACGAGGGCGGCGATGGACCCGCCGATCGGGACGCCGGACATCATCAGGGTGGCAATGGTGGACCGCCATTTGGTGGGGACCAGTTCGGCAACGAGGGCGTTCGCCGAGGGCACCAGGCCGCCGAGTCCGATGCCCGCGAGGAGCCGCAGCCCCCCGAAGACGGCTGCGCTGGGGGCGAAGGCGCAGAGGATGGTGAAAATCGAGAAGACGATGGCACAGCCCAGGATGGTGCGGCGGCGGCCCCACGAGTCGGCCATCCGGCCGGCGAAGATCGCCCCGATCATCATGCCGACGAAGGCCATGGAACCAATGGTCCCGGCGGTGGCCTTGGTCAGCCCCCAACCGGTCTCGGAGATCAGGGAGGACTGGACCGTGCCGTAGACGATCAGGTCGTAGCCATCGAAGACCACCAACAGCCAGCAGACCAGGACAGCGGCTGCCGAGCCTTTGGAGAACCGTGATGCAGGCCCACCAACGGTAGAGGGAGCAGGGGCCCCCGGCGAAGACCGTTGCGGCACTGCAACAGATTGTGTGTGATTCATGCCACTCACTGTCCTAGCCGCCGCAGGTGAACCACAATACAATTCTGATGTGCAGAACAACCCATCCGGCAGAGCAGCCCGCAAGCCCGTTCAGAAACGGCCCACCTATTCCATCGAGGCGGTGGACAACGCGCTGCAGCTCCTCCAGCTGCTCCGCGACGGCGGAGCACTCCGGCTCAAGGACGCCGCCGACGAGCTGGGGGTGGCCCCGTCCACCGCCCACCGCCTTTTGGCCATGCTGGTCTACCGGGGATTCGCCGTGCAGGATGAAACCCGCCGCTATGTCCCCGGCCCGGCTATGGGGGTCGGGCCGGCGGGCCTGAGCTGGACCCGGCTGCTCCGCTCGCTCGCCCAGCCGCACATGGAGCTGCTCTCGGCGCACCTCAACGAGACGGTGAACCTCATGGTGCGGGTGGGGACGAAAGTGCGCTTCCTGGCGACGGTGGAAGGGGACAATGTGCTGCGGGTTGGTGACCGGCAGGGGACGGTGATGCCCGCCAACAAGACGTCCGGAGGCAAGGCCATGCTCGCCGAACTGGAACCGCCGATGATCGGCCAGCTGTTCCGCAGTAACAATGCCGAGATTGGCGGGGACACCATTCCGGCCGCGGAGTACCCGGCGTTCCTGCGCGAGCTTGAATCCATCCGCAGCAACGGATTCGCGGCCAATTTCGAAGGCACCGAGGAGGGCGTGAGCGCGCTCGGCATGACCCTGCACAACCGGCACGGGCACGTGGTCGGCGCGCTCACCGTCGCCACTCCCGCGACCCGCTTCCGCCGCGTGTTTGACGCCGGACTGGTCCCCGCCCTGCGGGAAACCTGCCGGCAGCTGGAGATCGATATCGCGGCAAACCCGGCCGAGCCGGACTGAGTGCCGCGGCGGCTAGTCGCGGGACAATTCTGACTAGCAGAATATGCTGGGGGTCACCCGCCGGCATCCGTAGAGTCGAACCACGCCAACGAACTGTTCTGACCTACCGAGGAGGCCCACGTGTCCATCAGCGCCGAGAACACGACTCACGAATCAGTGGCCGCGGGGCACACTGCTCCGGAGCCGACGCCTGAAGAGGCCGCCCAGCTCAAGGAGCTGTACCGGGATTTTGACCGCGAAAACCTGATCCCGCTCTGGACCGAGATCGCGGACCTCATGCCGATGGTCCCGACCCCCAAGGCGGTGCCCCACGTCTGGCGGTGGAGCGACCTGTACCCGCTGGCCGCCCGTGCCGGGGATCTGGTTCCCGTTGGCCGGGGCGGCGAACGCCGGGCCATTGCCCTGGCCAACCCCGGCCTGGCCGGAACACCGTACGCCACCCCAACGCTGTGGGCGGCCATCCAGTACCTCGGTGCCCGCGAAACGGCACCCGAACACCGGCACTCCCAGAACGCGTTCCGCTTCGTCGTCGAGGGCGAAGGCGTCTGGACTGTGGTGAACGGGGACCCGGTGCGGATGTCCCGCGGCGACTTCCTCCTGACCCCGGGCTGGAACTTCCACGGCCACCACAACGACACCGATGAACCGATGGCCTGGATCGACGGCCTGGACATCCCGTTCGTGCACTACGCCGACGCCGGCTTCTTCGAGTTCGGCACCGAGCGTGTCACCGACGAGGCCACCCCGGACATCTCCCGCTCCGAGCGGCTCTGGGCCCATCCGGGCCTTCGCCCGCTCTCCGGGCTGGACGACACCACGAGCTCCCCCATCGCGGCCTACCGGTGGGAACACACGGACCGCGCACTGGCCGAGCAGTTGCTGCTCGAGGACGAGGGCCACCCGGCCACCGTATCCCAGGGCCACGCCGCCGTCCGCTACACCAACCCCACCACGGGCGGGGATGTGATGCCGACCATCCGGGCCGAATTCCACCGCCTCCGCGCCGGCGCCGCCACCGAGAGCCTCCGCGAGGTCGGCTCCAGTGTCTGGCAGGTCTTCGAAGGGTCCGGCTCCGTGGTCCTGAACGGCGAAACCAGAAACCTGGCGAAGGGCGACCTCTTCGTGGTCCCGTCCTGGCAGGAATGGTCGCTGCAGGCCGAGACCGAGTTCGATCTCTTCCGCTTCAGCGACGCCCCCATTTTCGAACGACTGAACTTCAACCGCACCTACATCGAAGGACGCAAGAACGCATGAGACTCCTCACCCTCCGCACTGACAACGGAACCAAGGCTGTCCGCCAGGACGGCGACACCCTGACCGAGATCGACGGCTTTGCCGACGTCGGAGAGCTGCTCCGTTCAAGCGACTGGGAAGCCACCGCGAAGGCAGCGAACGGCGCCACCCACCCGGCCGAAGGCGCGGACCTCGACGCCGTCGTCCCCTCCCCCGGCAAGATCATCTGCGTGGGCCACAACTACCGCAACCACATCAAGGAAATGGGCCGGGAAGTCCCCGAGTTCCCCACCCTGTTCGCCAAGTACCAGGAGTCCCTGATCGGCCCGAACGATGACCTGGCCCTGCCGCAGGAATCCGACGCCGTCGACTGGGAAGCCGAACTCGCCGTCGTGATCGGCAGGAAGGGCCGCCGGATCAGCGTAGCCGACGCCCCCGACCACATCGCCGGCTACGCCGTCCTGAACGACGTGTCCATGCGCGACTACCAGTTCCGCACCATCCAGTGGCTGCAGGGCAAGACCTGGGAAAAGTCCACCCCGTTCGGCCCGGCCCTGGTCACCAAGGACGAATTCACCGCCGGCCCGCTGATGACCTCCGCGGTCGACGGCGAAATCCAGCAGCAGACCCCCACCGGCGACCTCGTCTTCACCCCCGAGTACCTGGTCTCCTACATCTCCACCATCATCACGCTGAACCCGGGCGATGTTATCGCCACCGGTACCCCCGGCGGCGTGGGCCACGCCCAGGACCCCAAGCGCTACCTGCAGGAGGGCCAGATCCTGGTCACCACCATCGAAGGACTGGGCCAGCTGAAGAACCGCGTGGTCAAGGAAGCCTGATGGTTGCCCGCCAGGACCAGACGACGGATCCGGAGCTGCTCGCGGCCCTGCTGCAGGCACGGCGGGGCACGGCGTTCTTCGCCCGCAAGCTCAACGAGCTCTCCGACGGGGAGCTCGACGGCGATTCGCTGCTGCCGGGCTGGACCCGCCGCCACATCACCGCACACGTCGGCTACAACGCCCGGGCCATCGCCCGGCTGGTCGAGTGGGCGGCTACCGGCCTGGAAACCCCGATGTATGCCTCCACCGCGGTCCGGGACCACGAGATCGACTTCGGCGCCACGCTGAGCCCGATCGCGCTGCGGCACCTCTTTGATCACTCCGCCGTGCACCTGAACGTCGAATGGCGGGACCTGCCCGGGGACGCCTGGCACCATAAAGTCCGCACCATCCAGGGCCGGGAAGTCCCTGCCACCGAAACGGTCTGGATGCGCACCCGGGAAGTCTGGATGCACGCCGTGGACCTGGACAACGGCGCCAGCTTCGCTGATATCCCGGCACCCGTGCTGGAGCGGCTTCTGGCTGACATCACCGGCGCCTGGAAGACCCGCGGCACGGACGCCGGCCTGGTGGTCGAGGTATCGGACCGCGGCCTCAGCTTCGGTGACACGACGTCGGACACCTCCACGTTGGTCTCCGGACCGCTGGCCGCCGTCGTGGAATGGGCCGCCGGCCGGGGCAGCGGCGGTGTTACCGCCACAGGGCCCGGCGCTGCAGCCACAAACGGTAAGGTTCCGGCCGCGCCGAAATGGATCTGAGCCCGTCAAAGCACTGATTCCGCGACGGCGCCAGGCAGTTGAGGGCACCTGGACGGAGCCTACAGCGAAGGTCTCGTCCAGGCCGCACCAACAACCGCCGCCAGGAAGCCGCGACGCGACCTACACTGTCTGGATGGAGGCTACGGTCAGCGGAGTGCCAGTGCATTACGCCGAACACGGCAGCGGCACGCCGGTCCTCGCCCTGCACGGCGCTGGCGTGGATCATCGCGAGATCGCAGGAGCCCTTGAACCGATATTCCGTGTCGCTCCCGGCTTCCGCCGGCTGTATCCGGACCTGCCGGGGATGGGCCTAACGCCGGCGCCCGTGACGATCAATAGCAACGATGACGTCCTGGACATCCTGCTCGGCCTGATCGACAGCACCATTGGTGATGAACCGTTTCTTGTCATGGGGCAGTCGTACGGCGGGTACTTAGCCCGCGCGGTCGCCAATCGGAGACCTGAGCAGGTGGTCGGGCTGGCGTTAATCTGCCCGGTTGGCGCGCATACCCGTAACGTGCCCGCGCACGAGGTTCTCGTTTCGTCGGCCGAACTGACCGGCAAACTGAGCCCGGAGCTCGAAGCTTCCTACCGCAGCTACTTCGTGGTGCAGACGGCGGAGACACTGCGCCGGTTCCAGCAGTTCGTGGCTCCCGCGGCGTCCCTCGTTGACGAGCCGGGCCTGATGCGGATCTTTTCGCACTGGGAGCTGCGGGATCTCCCGGAGGCTGCGGCTACCTATTCCCATCCTGTGTTAATTCTTGCAGGGCGACAGGATGCCACGGCCGGGTACACGGGGCCGTGGGAGCTGGTGGAGCACTACCCCCGGGCCAACTTTGCTGTACTCGATCGCGCCGGCCACGCGCTGTTGCACGAGCAACCCGCCCTCACGCAGGCCCTGGTTATCGAATGGCTCGCCCGGGTGCGTGAGCTCTCCGGGCCATGAACCGTCGGCTGCGCCCAATACTGCCGGTTTCACCCGTTCAGCCCTCGGTTCCGGTCGTGCAGCATCTTGATCCGTTCTTTTTGGGCGGCAGCGTCCAACGGACCCACCAGCGCCAGGTACAGGCCGAGGGCAATGTAGAACGCGGTCCAGAAGTCGAGGAATGTCATCAGGACTAGATCCAGCACCACGGCCCCGAGGAATCCGATCGATGCCCACTTCATCAGCCGCCGCATTTTTGGCGGCCGTGTTTCGTTCGCCTTCACCTACAGCCTCCACGGGCCGGCTTCCTGTCCCTGTTGCCGAGGAGGGACGATTTCCCGTTTCCCCCCACAATTCCGGTGAAAATTCCGGGTGATACCGACGGATCCGGGCAAACACGTCAAGAGTCGGAACTTCCTCGGCGAGAGCCTTGCGAGGTTCACTTTTGACGCCGGTTCCCCTGGTTGCGGCTCATAAGACAGATGGTGCCACCTCGCGCCCGCGTGGGATAGGGACTTCTTGCCGGACTTCCGCTTCCGTCCCGGCACGAAACGCCAAGAGCGAGCAGGCCGTCAGCGACGGCACCGCAACCGTCCCCATCGGCAAGGTGTACACCCTCGATGACATCGTCCAGGCCCACACCGACATGGAGGAAAGCCGCGCCAGCGGCAAACTCGTCGTCACCACCTGAAAGCCTCTCTGCGGACCGGCAGGAACAGCAGCGCGCCGACTAATTCCGGTTCGGGTGCGCGGTGAGGTATTCGCGGAGGCCCGGGATGGCATAGCTCACGCGTCCGTGGCCGGTTGCTTCGATGAGTCCGGCGTCGATGAGGCGGGTTCGGTAGTTGCCGACGGCGTTGGGTCGCAGGCCGGTGCGGTTGCCGATGTCCAGGGTTGCCGAGGGGCCGGAGTCTTCCGCCATGGCCTGGAGGAAGTCGCGGTCTCTGGCGGAGGTGGTGGACAGCGCAGCCTCAATGACCATGCGTTCGTTGCGCCGCCGGGCAGCGGTCACTGCGCGGTCAACCGCGGGGGCGTCGAGACTGTTGCCCGCTTTTTCGGCTTCTTGCCAAAGGTGATAGCCGACTAGCTGGATGAGGAAGGGATAGCCTCCGGTTGCTTCGGCAGCAGCCTTGGCCAGGTGCGGGGTCAGCCCAATGCTTGCGCCGGTGAAGGTTTCGGAGAAGGAGCGTTCGACTTCGGCGATGGATGCGGCGTGGAGGTCGATGCGGTCTGCCCGGCGAAGAAAGGTGGCCACGCCCTCGTTCAGCAGATCCGATACGGCGGCGGGAGGGCCGGCAAAGACGAGTCCGATGGGGAGGCCCTCGCGGATGAAGTGCTGGACGTCGGCGGCGAGGCGTGAGAGTTCGGGCCTGTCGGCGGCGTGGATCTCGTCGACCGTGATGATCAGCCCCGTGCCCTTAGCGGCCAGAAGCCGCAGGAGAGTCACTCCACGGGCACGCCAGTCGACCTGTTCTTCAGGACCGAGCTGTGTGGTGACGGAGAACCCTGCCAACGACACTGCCGTGATCCGCCGCCCGGTCGGCCCGTCTCCAAGATCGTCCGTCAGCCGGCGCATGGATTCCCCGATTCGCCCGACAAAGCCGTTGGTGGCTGTTTCGGAGATAACCGCCCAGCCGCTGCGGAGCGCCAGATCTTCAGCGGCACCGAGCATCACGGTCTTGCCAATGCCCCGGGCCCCGGTGAAAATGGTCAGCAGCCCGGGCGCTCCTGATCCGATGCGCAGTCCATAGGCGAATTCATCCAGGACTCCCCCGCGGCCGATGAGGTCAGGTGGCGTTGCTCCCGCCGTGGGTCGAAAGGGGTTCTCCACGCCAGCTCCTGTGAATCCTTGTGTATCTTGTGAATCTTGTGAATCTTTACCTTAGCTCAGCATCTACGCTGCCAGGTTGCCAGCCGACGACGGCGGGCCGAGCCCACCGGCGAGGCGCCTTAGGTAAAACAATCGACGGCGGCACGCACCTTTTCGGTGCGTACCGCCGTCGTACTTCCCTGGCTGAACCGGTGAGCCGGCCGCCCGTGCCCCAAAGGTGACTGCCTATAAACCGTTTCGCGCCGCGGAGGGCACTGGCATGCTTGTGGGGTGACATCAGTCTCGACGGAAGGTCAACGTACCGCGCTCAGTTGGAAGCTGCTGCCAGCGGTGCTGGTCTCGCTGTCCGGAGTGGTGTTATTCGGCGTCGAGAACGACGCGCTTGGCTACGGCATTCTTGTCATGGGCCTGGCCACTGCGGCTTTCATCGACCGCGAGTTGACGCGGCACCTCGCGCTGATCGCGGCGGGAATGGTCATCATCAGCATGGTGGCACTGAACGCTGACTTGAGCATCCAACACATGATCCTCATGGGCAGCGCCCTCGCCTTGGCCGTGCTGGTTCCGTGGCTGGTGTCGCGGTTCGTCTACGGCGAGAAGATCATCAAATTTCCGGTGAACACCGGCCGTAAATGGCCGATGATCGCGAGGCTGTACCTGATCGGCGTGGTCCTGCTCGGATACTTCATTCTGCCCGCCTACCTGATCAGCACCGGGGTGTACCAAAACTGGCCGGATCCATCTGACCCAACGACCTTCTGGCGCCTCTTTCTTGGAGTGAACGCCGTTGGTATCTGGGACGAACTGTTCTTCATCTGCACCGCGTTCGCGCTGCTGCGGCGGCATTTTCCAGACTGGCTGGCCAACATCCTTCAAGCCGTAATCTTCTCGTCCTTTCTTTGGGAGATCGGCTACCAGGCGTGGGGGCCGCTTCTGACGTTTCCGTTCGCATTACTGCAGGGCTACACCTTCAAGCTGACGAAGTCCCTCACCTACGTCGTGACCGTGCACCTAACCTTCGACTTCGTGCTGTTCCTCGCACTGGTACACGCCCACAACCGCGACTGGCTGCCGATCTTCCTGTACTGAGTCCATGGCGGCCGGGAAGGTCGGCGACCTCGGCTTCGCGGGCCGGTCAGGCGCCTTCGGTGCCGGTGAATTTCTTGCGGTCGATGGTGATGAGAAGCAGGGCGACGGGGACGATCAGGATCGCCACGCCCGCAGCCCAAAGGAAGACCGCCGCGTAGCCGCTCGAGAGGGCCGCCGGCGACACGCCTCCGGCTGTCGCTGTAACTGCGATAGTGCTGAACAGGGCGATGCCCAGGGAGCCGCCGATCTGCTGCGAGGCGTTGACCAAGGCGCTGGCAACACCGGAATCATCCTTGTCCACGCCGAACAGGGCCAGGTTCTGCATGGGGACGAAGACCATGCCCAGCCCCACGCCCATGAGAAGCAAGGCGGGCAGCATGTTGACGAGGTAGTTGCCCTCGGCGCTGACCTGCGTGAGCCAGAGCATGGCAGCGGCCATGAAGACCGGGCCCGTGGCCGTCGGGATCTTGGCACCCAGTTTCGGCAGGTTCTTCGCGACGAGGCCCGCCGTGATGATCAGCGCCACCGTCATGGGCAGGGAAGCAAGCCCGGCGAGGAACGGTGCGAAGCCAAGCACGATCTGGATGTAGAAGTTGATGAAGAGAATGCCGCCAATCAGGACCGCGCCGGACAGGAAAGAGGCCAGGAACGCTGCTCCTCGGTTGCGCTCGGTGACCACGCGCAGCGGCAGAAGCGGATGCTTGACTGTGGCCTCGACCAGGACAAAGAGTGCCATGAGAACGCCGCCGGCCGCAATGAATCCCCAGGCTTCGGGGGCATCCCAGCCGTGCTCGGCATTGGTGAAGCCGTACACAAGGGAGCCCAGTCCCAGGGCGGCCAGGATGACGCCGGGCCAGTCGTATTTGGTGGACCCCTGGGCGTTGCTTTCAGTCACCAGGAACCACACGCCGGCGAGGGCGATGATGGCGATCGGCACGTTCACGAAGAAGCACCAGCGCCACGTCACGTGTTCTGTCAGGAACCCGCCCAGCAGGACGCCGACGGCGGCACCGACACCGGTGATGGAGCCGAAGATCGCGAACGCCGTGCCGCGATCCTTTCCGCCCGGGAAGGCGACAGTCAGCAGCGCCAGGGCAGCGGGGGCCAGCAGCGCAGCGAAGATGCCCTGCAGGGCGCGTGCGCCGATCAGTTCCCACGGCTGTTGTGCGATGCCGCCGATCAGTGACGCGGCGGCGAAGCCTACGGCGGCCACAATGAAGGTCCGTTTGCGACCCCAGAAGTCCACGATTCGGCCGCCGAGCAGCAGGAAAGCGCCGAAGGCCAAGGCGTAGGCCGTGACCACCCAGGAACGCGTCGAGTCGTTGATCCCCATCTCGATCTGGAGACTCGGCAGTGCCAAGTTCACGATGGTGCCGTCCAAGACCACCATGAACTGCGCGAGGGCCAGGAACACCAGCGCCCACCAAACGCTCCTGGGCCTGCCCGCCTGCCCTACGCCCTCAACTGCTAACTGTGTTGCCATGCCCAAGATCATCCTCCAAAGTAGTAATACTTATAAAAGTATAACTACTATCGATCAGCGCTTACGGCAGCTAAGGGGTGTGATGCGCCCTACTCTGGCTCGGCCAGAATCGAGGCGAGGCGCTGCAGTGCCGGCAGGCTGGCGGCGATTTGATCGCGTTCCTCGGGCAGCAGTCGGGAACTCGCCGAGGTCAGCGCTTCCGCCCAGGCGCCCTCGAGCAGCGCGTTGATCCGCTGGGATTCCGCCGTGGGATGAAGGGCGACGTAGCGCTTATCTGCGGCGTCGCGGGTGCGGGTGACGAGGCCCGCGGCCACCAGTTCCCGGAGCTGGACGCTGACGTTGCTGAACTGCCGGCCGAGGCGTGAGGCGACGTCCGCCACGGTGATGCCGGGGTGGTTCTCAATGACGCGGAGGATTTCCAGCACGCCGTTAGACAGCGGCCGGACGCCGGTGTCATTGTGCGATTTCCGGCGAATATCGGAAGAAATGTCTATCACCGAGACGGCAAGGGATCGGTGGTCCATAGCCTTCACCGGCCCGTCAGCTGCGCCAATACTTTCCATTGCATAAGCATAGGCTTTCTCGTTTCGTGACGGCCGGCTTAGTCCTCAGCGCACAGCAGGTGGTACCAGTTGTCGGCAAGCACCTCGAGGGCGTGTTCGCGGTTTGGTTCAAACTTGCGGCGTGTCCAGAGCGTGGCAACGTAGTCCAGTGAGGTGAAGGCGAGGGTTCCGCGGATGTGGTGCGTCTCCTCCGAGAAGCGCCCGGCCAGCTTCATCCCGCGGACCAGGTCTGAAATGACCTCCTCATGCCATCCGTCAACCATGGTGCGCACCTCACGGTCGACGGCGGCGGCCTCGTCGAGCACGTCGAGGTAGGGGCGGAAGACCGGCCAGAGAGCCGCCCGTGACTCCAGCCACGCCAGGATGCCCGGTAGCTCGCCCGCGCGCACCACGTCAACGAGGTCCGGCGCAGTGGAGCCGCTCCCTGGGGCGTCGGCACGGTCCAGCACCGCGTTGACCCGCGCCATGAAGTCCCTCATCAGATCAACGCGTGAGGGGTAGTAGGCGTAGAAGGTGGCCCTGGTGGTGCCGGCCGCCGCAGCGATCTCGTCGATGGTGGTCGGGGCGTAACCCTTCTCGGTAAAGAGCTCAAGCGCGCGCTCCACAATCATGTCGCGGGTGAGTTTCTTCTGGGCTTCTCTCAACGACGACATAGATCAATCCTAGCGGTGGCGTGGCGTCAAACCCGGGCGGGCGCGTTCGGACGCAGCGCGGCCGGACCGGTGTCGGCCAGCCGGCGAAGTTTGGGGATCGGGATCCGGTAGTTGACCGCGGCGGCGGTCCCGGAACCGTCCGCGTTGTCCCAGCGCAGGAGCAATGACCCGTTATCCCCGCCCGGCTCGCAATAGTCGGGGGCACCCACCACCGGCGTGAAGCCGACCGCCTTGAGCGACAACCCGAATCCCTCCGTCCAGAAATACGGCTGGAAGTTGAACTCGGGTGCCGCATCGCCATTGAGCAGGCCGACGGCCGCGACCTTGGCCTGGTCGATGGCACTCGTCCACAGGGGAACCCGCTGCACGCCGCGGAGGGTCGGGAAGAACGCCACGTCGCCGGCCGCCACGATGTCCGGCCGGACCCGGCCGCGCGAGTCGACGCGCAGCGACCCATCGGTGAGCAGTTTTGAGCCGGTCAGCCAGTCAATGTTCGGCTCATCGCCGACGGCGGTGACCACGAGATCCGCCTCGAGTTCGGTGCCGTCGGCCAGGACAACCTTGGCCCCGGCACCGTGATCGACAAGACGGGCCTTCCCGCCGCCGACCACCCGCAGTCCGCGCCGGATGGCGGCGGAAGTAAAGAGGTCGGCCAGATGGTCGCCAAGCTGACGCGACAGTGGCTTGGCGTCGGAGACGAGCGTGACGTCGCAGCCCACGTGCAGGCACCCGGACGCGACCTCCATGCCCAGCGGTCCCCCGCCGACCACGATGACCGACGGGCGCGACGCAACGCGTTCCTTGAGAAGGATCGCATCCTCGATGGTGCGCAGGGTGAGCTCCCGGAAGGAGCCGTCCTGGTGCGGTCCGGCAGCTCCTTGCCCGACAGCTCCTTGCCCGGGGGCGAGGCGCCTCGCCCGGGAACCGGAGGCGATGACGAGGCCGTCATACGGCAGCCCACCGCCCCCGTCCAGACGTACCAACCGGGCGTCGACGTCCAGGCCTGTGGCGCTCACGCCGAGCAGTTCCGTTGCCTCGTGGGTCGGTGCGGGGAGCGCGTGCGCTTGGAGGGCATCGATGCCGTTCCCGTCGACTTTGCTTCCGTCAACACTGTTCCCACCGATACTGTGCAGCAGCGCCTTGGACAGGGCGGGCCGACTGTAGGGATGGTGCCGCTCGGCGCCCACCACAGTGAGCTCACCGTCGAAGCCGGCCGAGCGCAGCGAGTCGCAGGCCGTGAGTCCGGCGATGCCGTTGCCGACCACCACTATCCTGCGCATGCTCATGCCGCCTCCAGCCGCAGCGCGGCGACCGGGCAGACCCGGACCGCCGCTTTGGCGGCGGCGAGCTCGGCCCCATCCACGTGAGGGACATCGATCACCAGTTCGCCGTCGTCGTCCAGATGCATCAGCTTCGGTGCGGCTTCCTCGCACAGGCCGTGTCCCTCACAGCGCGGCCGGTCCAGCTCGATTCTCATGCTGCCACCACCTTGGTGACCTGGAGCTTCTCGATGCTTCGGGTCATGTTGCTCGGCAGCCGGACCTCGTCGGAGATTGTCAAGGATTCCACCCGGCGGGCCAGCGCCTCGATGATCGCATGCGCTTCAAGCTTTGCCAGACCCTGGCCGGCGCAGCCGTGCGGTCCATAGCCGAAGGCGAGGTGGTCCACCGGGTTGCGGAGCACATCAAAAGTGTCGGGGTTCTCGTAATGCCGCGGGTCGCGGTTGCCGGCGCCAAAGAGGATGCCCACCTGGGCGCCTGCAGGAATGGTGACGCCGTCGATTTCCACATCACGCATTGCTTTGCGGCCCCAGACGTGGATCGGGGCCCAGTAGCGCAGCACCTCGGCGAAAGCTGCGGGGACGAGTTCCGGGTTCTCCCGGACCAGCTTGAACTGCTCGGGGTGATGGCCGAACAGGGCGATGATGTTCCCGATGGACGCGATGGTCGTGTCGACACCCGCCCCCAGGTACTGGTGGATGATGTGCCCGGCAGTTCCTTGGGGAATGTCCCCCCGCATCTCGGCGTCAAAGATTCCGCGTCCTATGGAGCCGGGCGCCAGGTCTTCTGCGGTGACCGATGAGCACCAGCCGTAAAGCTCGCCGGCGATCGGGAAGTTCTCCTGCGTGCGCTGGTTCAGCGGGCCGAGGACCTGCATCGCGGCTTGGCCCCAGCGCAGCATGTTGTCCTTGACGTGTCCCTGGAAGCCAATGAGGTCGGCAACGATCTCGATCGGGAAGGCGCGGGCCAGTGAATCGATGGCCTCGAAGCTGCCGCTGGCGGCGAGTTCGGCGACGAGCTTGTCCGCTTTGTCGTCGATGACCACTTTCAGACCGCGGAGTGCGCGGGGGGTGAGGTTCTGTGACAGCGTGGCGCGGAGCTGCGTGTGCAGGGGCGGGTCGGAGGCGAGTGAGGTGCCCTGCAGGGCCTCGTTCACCATGGGGTTGAATCCGATGCTGGTGGACGAGAAGGTTTCCGGATCACCGAGTGCGTCGCGGATGGCGTCGTA
Source organism: Arthrobacter sp. ES3-54 (assembly GCF_029504395.1). GTDB lineage: Bacteria > Actinomycetota > Actinomycetes > Actinomycetales > Micrococcaceae > Arthrobacter. Next base: position 81,793 of record NZ_JAQFIF010000010.1, on the reverse strand, counting down.
GCGCGTCAGGACGTACAGGTCGTTCTTCGGCAGGTGGACTACTGAAGCCTGCTCGCGGAGCGAGGCATACGTGGGGTAGGGAGCGACAAGGATGTCATCATCCCAGATGTCGATGTCGGATTCGATGGGTGCAGTCACGGTGTTCTCCTTGCGGATGGATGATGGGTCGGTAAAGGGAGGACCGACGGCCTAGACGGTCGCGTCGGCACTTGTCTCAGTGGCCCCGGTGGTCTCCGCGATGTCATCGGGCGTGGGCGCCGAAGAGCGTGCGGAGATGAAGAGGGTAAGAACGGCGGAGAGGGTCGCCGCGATGCCCGCGGCGAGGTACACAGCCTGGAAGCCCTGGCCGAGGGAGGTCCCCGCCACGCCCTGGATCTGCTGCTTCGCGGAGGTGAGGGCGTTGACCATGCCGTCAACGGCCTGGGCGGGTGCACCGCTGGCGGTTGCCTGGCCCGAGAACTGCGCGATCACGCCATCCCAGCCTGAGAGGTAGCCCAGTGGCGGCACGTTCGACAGCCCGGCGACGGCCTCGGCAGGCAACCCTGCCCCGCCGAGGATCCCCGCGAGGGGTCCTGCGAAGACGGTGGCTCCGATTCCGAACGCGATGGCTGAGCCGATGACGGGGCCCAGGGCGAAACCGAGGTCGCGCAGGAGGTTGGTGGTGGCAGAGGCCATGCCGATGTGCTGCGGCTGCACGGTGTTGATGGCAACGGCGGTGATGGAGCCGACAGTGAGCGCGAACCCGATGCCCAGCATCAAGAGCGGCGGAATGAACGCCGTCCAGGGAGTTCCGCCGAAGGCTTCCGGCGTGCCCAGGGAGAACGTCGAGAGCCAGTAGGCGGAGAAAGCCATGAAGGCGAAGCCCGCCGTGAGCACCCAGCGCGGGGCCACGTGGTGGATGAGCCAGCCCACCACCGGGATGAAGGCGAATGCCGGTCCCTGAATGAAGACGAACAGCACACCGACCTTCCACGCTTCGGCGAGGGCGAGCCCGCCGACGGCGACACTCGTGCTGAAACAGACCGCAAGGAAGGCGAACATGCCGGTAACCGCGACGACGCCTGTGATCGAGTAGGCGCTGTTCCTGAACAGGGAGAGGTGGATGAGCGGCTGCTTGGTCCGCATCTCGATGACGACGAAGACGACCAGGAGGAGGCCGCCTGCAACATAGCTTGCGACCACCTCAGGGCTGCCGAAACCGGCGTCGACTGCCTGCACGGTGGCGAAGAGGACGGCGATCAGGCCGAGCGCGAGGGTAATCTGGCCGGGCAGGTCCAGCTTGCGCCCCTCGGCAGCTGCGGAGTCCTTCGCCCGGACCGCAACGATGAGGACGGCGACGGCGATCGCGGCGGCAATGTAGTACGCCACGCGCCAACCACTAAAGATGTTGGGCGCGCCTGCCGCCGGACCCGCCACGGTGAAGGCCTGGGCCGTCAAGCCTGCCAACATCGGGGAGATCACGGCACCCAGCGACAAGAACCCCGCCCAGGTGGCGATAACTTTCGCCCGGGCGCGATGGTCCGGGGTGATCGCGGCGATCATGGACAGCGAAATGGGGAAGAGTATGCCCGCCCCGATGCCGCCGACCGCCTGCGCCGCGATCATCATTTCGGTGGTGGACGCCAGCGCCGCCAGGACCGAGCCGGCGACGCTGACCAGGGCGCCCGCGTACAGCAGCTTCTTCCGGCCGAACAGGTCGCCCAGGAGCCCCCAGCTGAGCTCGAACACCACGATGCCCATCATGAACATGCCCGCGATCCAGGTCAGGCCTGCGCCCGAGGTACGGAACTCCACGGCAAAGGTGCCGTTGAGGGCGCCCGGCAGAGCATTGGTGATTTGGGCCAGTGTGACCGCGCTGTAGGCAGCTACGAAGGTGGCTCGTACAGAGCCGCGGCTCGACGCTGCGCTTGTCTGCGCAGTTGTGGTTTGACTCATCGATGAAACTCCTTTGTTTCCGGTTGCTTCTCCGGTGACGCGGCAGAACTGGTGCCCTACCGGGCAAGAGCTGGCAGGCCGGAGGTAGATGTGGGGTTCCCCACAGTCTGATGCCTAGGTTTACATGCTGTCAAGAGTTTTTACACAACGTTGTTTTCGTGAACACGTCGAAAAATACGCTCTGACTATTTCTTTGACACGGTGTCAAGAACTATGTGATGGTGACTACACCGCAACGGAGCGACGGCACGGCCAAGCTCCGCGGCGCCCCTGCATCCAGAACCCGAACCTCAAGGGAGAACCCACGTGAGTCACCCCACACCCGCCGAGACCGGCGACGCAGTGCATGCCCCGGCCGGGCAAACCGTCAACACGGTCCTGGGCCCGGTCCCTGCTTCCGAACTAGGGGTTGTTGCGGTCCATGAAGCTTTGTTGTCGGTGCTCCCCGGTGCCCAGTACGCCCCGGACATCTCCATGGACCGGGCGGAGATCTTTGAGGCCCTCGCCGCGAAGCTTGCGGACTTCCGCGAGCACGGCGGGCAGACGATCGTCGACAGCACGGGCATGTTCCACGGACGCGACCTCAAGCTCTACGAGGCGCTGTCACGCTCCACCGGTGTCCACATCGTCGCCTCCACGGGTCTGGGTCCGGAGGAAGAACTCGGCGGATACTTCCTGACGCCGCAGACCAACCCGCCCACCCCCTGGCCGGCCGAAAAGTTCGGCGAGCTCTTCGGCAAGGAGGTCACTGAGGGGATGGTGGTTCCCCGGGTGGAGCGCCGCGCCGCCGCTGGCATCGTCGCTACCATCGCCGGCCGCGACGGCATGACCCCGACCGAGGAAAGCCTGTTCCGCGGCTCCGCCCGTGCCGCCAAGAACACCGGCGTCCCGGTCTCCATCCGCTTCGGCGCCGACGCCCTCCACGATCTGGACATCGTTCTGGACGAGCAGCTCGAGGCCGACCGGGTGCTCGTCGGTGACCTGGACCGCAAGGATGCCGCCGGCTCCGCCGTCGTGGTGGCGTGCCGCGGAGCCTTCGTCGGCATCGACCACGTGGGCCTCAACGACCATGCGGACTACCTCACCGACCAGGACCGCGCCGAACTGGTGCTCGAGCTCGTCAAGGCCGGCCATGCCGACAAGATCATCCTGTCGGGCAACTCGATCGGCGTGGCCAAGGGCCTGCCGGAGTACAACCTGCCCTACAGCCACGTCCTGACCACGTTTGTGCCTTTTCTCAAGGCCAACGGCCTGAGCGATGAAGACTCTCTGCGCATCCTCGTGGACAACCCGCGCAACTTGCTGACCTTGCGCTAAGCACACGTCCGCCCACACACACAACAAGCTTTCGAACCCCTGAGGTGAACGAAATGACCAAGGTCAACACAGTGCTAGGAACCATCCCGGCCGAAGAACTGGAAATCGTGGCGGTCCACGAACACATCGGCTACGGAATGCCTGGGTCCGAACTGGACACCAAGTGGTGGAAGTCGCCGGAGCAGGCCTACGAGGAGACCGTCCCGAAGCTGCGGAAATTCCGCGAATACGGCGGCGGTACCTTCGTGGACGCCACGGGCATCTGCAACGGCCGCGACGTCGATTACTACAAGTCCCTGTCCCAGAAGACTGGCGTGCACATCGTCGCCTGCACCGGCTTCGTCGGCGGCGACACCGCCCTTCCGCACTTTTCCCGCGCAACCGTGGACTACCTCGCGAAGGTGTTCATCCACGAGATCACCGTCGGCATCGGCAACACGGGCGCCAAGGCTGGCGTCATCAAGGTCGGCGTGAGCCGCGGTGGACGAATGACGGAGCTGGACAAGCGCATCTACCGGGCCGCGGCGCGCGCCGCCGTCGTCACCGGCGCGCCGGTCCTGACCCATCTGGCCATTGACCCCGAACCGGCAGTGAACATCTTCAACGAAGAGGGCCTCCCGCTGGACCGCGTGCTGTTCGGCCACGCCGACGACGGACTGAACTCTCCGATCACCCCGCACGATTGGATCTACGATCAGGGCGGCCGCATAGGGTTCGACACCTTCGGCTACGACCTCGAACTGCCGGATCCGCCGTTTTGGGGCCGCAAGCGCGCCGAACGCATGGACCACTTCGTCAACCTCGTGAACAAGGGCTACGCGGACAAGCTCCTCGTCTCGGCCGACGCGAACTGCAGCCCCCTGGGCTGGCCGGGCGTGAAGGGCCACACCATCAACTACATCTTCGAGGACATGATCCCGGACATGCGCGCGGCCGGCATCGACGACGCCACCCTCAAACTCCTGCTCGAGGACAACCCGGCCGAGTTCCTGTCGCTGCACGGCTGACCCCCGGACAGGCCACCACAACTTACCCGTCCCCCAGAAATGGCCCGGGCCACGAATAGTCAAGAAAGAGACAAAACCATGAAGGCTTCGGAAATCAAGAACCTCAACATCGCCATTGTCGGCGCGGGGTACGGCGGCGCAGCGGCAGCCAAGGCCCTGAGCCGGCTCGGCGCGAACGTCACCGTGTACGAGCAGGCGTCCCAGATGCGGGAGGTCGGCGCCGGCATCGGCCTGCGTCCGGCCACAATGGACCGGTTCAGCCAGTGGGGGATCTTCGACGCGATCGCGAAGGTCAGTTCGCCGAGCGACTACTTCGAAATCCTCACCGCCTCGAATGAACCGATCATGAAGGACACCTGGCCGGAGTTCGGCGAGCAGACCCAGACCTACCTCATCCACCGCGGCGACTTCATCGAGGCTCTCCTGGGCGTTCTCCCCGAGGGCATGGTGCAGCTCGGCCACAAGCTGGAAACCATCGAGGACCAGGGCGGCCGCTCCGTCCTGACCTTCACCAACGGCACGACGGTCGAGGCCGACCTGGTGGTCGCTGCCGACGGCATCAAGTCGGTGGTGCGCGAGCAGCTCTTCAGCGACAAGGGCCCGGTGTTCTCAGGCGAACATGCCTACCGTGCAGTGATTTCCGCCGACGACGCCCACGGCCTGGTGGTCGACGACAACCTCCGGATGTACATCGGAAAGGGCACCAAGGTCTACCTGCTGCCGCTACGCCACCGCAACCAGGTCTCCTTCGACATCACCGCCCTGAACCCGGACGGTACGTGGGCACCCGAGGTAACCAAGGAGGACCTCCTGGCCACCGTGAACGGCTTCGACGAGCGGCTGGTGAACATCACCCGCGGCCTCGACATGGACACAGTGAACATCCGCGCGGTCTACGACATCGACCCCGTCGATTCATGGCACACGGACTCCGTGGTCCTCATGGGCGATGCGGCCCACTCGATGCTGCACCACCAGGGACAGGGCGCGAACTCTGCCATTGAGGACGCGGGAGCCCTGGCCGACGCCCTGGCCCAGGCGGGCTCGGTCGAGGAGGCTCTGTCCCTGTTCCAGGCGACCCGCAAGCCGGTGACGGACGAACTGCAGCGCATCTCGCGGCAAGGGTGGTCCGAGGAAGAGGTCGACGACGTTTTCCCTGGTCAGAAGCCCACGTCCCAGAAGCCCATGTCCCCGAAGCCGACCAGCGTAAACGCACCAGCACAGGCGAAAGGCTGAACGCCATGACGATCCATCCTGAAATCGCCAAAATCCTCGCAACTTTGCCGGCACCCGATGGTTCTCCCCTGAACCCCGAAGCCATGCGTGCAGGCGAGGCCGCCCAGGTTCCCCCGCCGGAAGTGCGCCTCCCGCTGCACTCTGTCCAGGATGCCACGGCAGTGACGCCATCGGGCGAGGTGCCCGTGCGGATCTACACGCCGGCCGAGGCCGACGCTTACGGCCTGCTGGTGTATTTCCATGGCGGCGCGTTCTTCCTGGGCAGCCTGGACACGCACGACCACGTCGCGCGATCCCTGGCCAAGGAAACCGGCCATAAGGTCATCTCGGTCGGCTATCGGCTGGCCCCCGAGGCCTCCTTCCCGGCCGGCCTTGACGACTGCTACGGCGCGGTCCGCTGGGCCGCCGAGCAGGGCGGCAACCTGGGCTGGGACGGAAAGAACCTCGCTGTCGCCGGCGACAGTTCGGGCGGCAACTTCGTGGCCGCCGTCACCGCGAGGGCCCACGATGACGGGTTCTCTGCGATCACGCACCAGATCCTGTTCTACCCGTCGCTGGACCTGGACTTCGACGTCGACCGCTTCGCGTCGCTACGGGAGAACGCCGAAGGATACGGACTGGAGACGGCGGGATTGTTGCCGTTCAATTCCTTCTACCTCGAGAGCGGGGCGGACCCGGCGGATCCGCTCGTCTCCCCCATCAAGCGCCAGGACCTCGCCGGCCTGCCGCCGGCCCTGATCATCACCGCCGAGCACGACCCTCTGCGTGACGAGGGCGAGCTCTACGGCCTGCGCCTCAGGGAGGCCGGCGTCTACTCGGCCGTCACCCGCTACGAGGGGGCCAACCACGGCTTCGTCCAGAACTTCTCCTGGATTCCGGAGTTCTACGGGCCATTCGAAGAGACCGCCGCCTTCCTGGGCCGGAGCACCGGGCTTAACGGGGGCACAGCGCAATGACTGAGTCAGTCGCCGTTCACCCCGTTGTCTCCCCGTGGGGGAGGTTCGGTCTCTACAGCTTCTTCATCGACGCCCCGGAACCCGCGATCGTCGACACGGGAATCGCGTCCTCGCCCGCCGAAGGCATGGTGCCGGCACTGGAGGCGATCGGCCGCCGGATCGAGGACGTCCGCTGGATCCTGCTGACCCACGGACATATCGACCACATCGGTGGCGCCTACGCCCTGTGGGAGCTCACCGGACGGCGCGCGCAGGTGGTCATCCACGAGGCCGACGCACCGATGTTGCGCTCGCGCCGGGCGCATGTGGACGAATACCTCGCCGGACGGGCGCAGTACCTGGATGACCCCGACGGTGAGGCGAAACTGACCGAGGCGACGAAAGCCGTCATCTCGGGCGAGATGGAGCCTACCCTGCTGGTGCGGGGCGGCGAGACCATCTCACTCGGCGGCGACGTCACCGTCACCGCGCACTCGATTCCGGGCCACACCCGCGGATCCGTGGCGTACGTCATTAACGGGCAAAACGACGTCTTCGTCGGCGATGCTGTGCAGGTCCACGGTGCGGCCAACGGCTTCCCCGGATTCGTGGACCCGGCCGACTACCGCGCAAGCCTGCAGTACCTCCGCGACCAGATCCGTCCGCGGCACCTCTATCTGGGCCACCCGTATCGCCGCGCGGACGGCACGCCCTACGGCGTGGAGCTCGACGCCGGGCAGGCCGAGGAAGCGCTGACGGGGAGCCTGGAGATCGAAGCCCGCGTCAATAGCGCGGCCCACGACTGCTGGGCTGCCGGGCTGCAGGAATCAGATTCACCGTACTCGCCCTTCGCACGCGTGGCCGAGGAACTTGGCTACGCGGGGGACCCCTCCTTGGAGCCGTCCCCGTTCTTCACGACGCTCAACGGCTACCGCACCACATTCGACCACATGACCGAAGATGAGGAGATCAACACTCATGGATGACTTCCAGCTACTGAATACCGGCGGGGAGAAGATTGCCGTTCGTAAGGACCTCCGGGTCTCCATGCGGGACGGTGTCGAACTCGCCGCGGACGTCTACCATGGGGCCGAGGACAAGCCGCGGCCCGCACTGGTGGCCCTGAGCCCCTACGGAAAGGAACTTCAGGCCCTGGCCCTGACCACCCCGCCGCAGCGGCGGCCCAGCCCGATGTGGGACGGCTGCATCGAGGCCGGCGACATCGCCCGCATCGTCAAGGAAGACTACGCCCACGTCATCGGCGACCTGCGCGGCTCCGGGCACTCCGGCGGCGAGCACATCGGCAACTACAACGCCGGCGGTGTCTCACTTGGCCAGGACGCGTACGACTTCATCGAGTGGGTCGCCGACCAGCCCTGGTGCGACGGCAACGTCGGCATGGTCGGCATCTCCTACTTCGGGTCCATGCAGGTGCTGGCCGCGGCCGAGCGCCCGCCGCACCTGAAGGCGATCTTCGTCTCCGGCGGGCACTACGACTTCTACGAGACCACCTACCACGGCGGCGTCATGTGGTTCATGCCGCGGGCCGCCCGCGAGGGCCGTGGCGGCGACTCCGGCTGGGCCTTCACCGACAACGTCAAGTCCCGCATGATCGAGAAGTACTCCCCCGAGGAGCTCAAGCAGCTCGTCGCCAAGCGCCTGGAGGATCCGGACGTCGCCGCGTGGCCGAACCTGGTCCATGTCCTGAACTACCCGAAGAACCACGAAGCCTGGTTCGACATCGTGATGAACGAACTTGACGGGGACTGGTACGAGGAGCGCAACCCCATCACGCTGGCCCCGAACATCGACATCCCGGTGTGGCTGCAGATCGACCAGGGCCGCGGATGGACCATGGATGGCACAATCGAGCTGTTCAACAAGCTGAAGGGCCCGAAGAAGCTGGACATCGGCCCCTACCCGCCAATGCAGTCGCGTCCCTTCATCGAAGAGCACGACAAGATGTTCCGGTGGTACGACTACTGGATCAAGGGCATCGACAACGGCGTCATGGACGAGCCGGCCGTGAGCGTCTTCGTGGAGGGCTCCCGCGAACTCGTGACCGCCGAGGCATGGCCGCCCAAGGCCATCGAGTACAAGTCGCTCTATCTGCGCCCGCGGCACAAGCTGTCCACAGAGCCCGAGCTGATGGATGCCGAGTACGCCGCCCCGGACGGCTTCTACCAGGCACCGCTGACGGTGACGGACAAGGTGGAGATCATCAGCTGGTCCACGCCGCCCTTCGAGGAGGACAGCGAGTTGATCGGTACCGGCGCGGCGCACATCTTCGCCGAGATCGACCAGCCGGACACCAACTTCATCCTGCGCCTGTGGGACTACGCCCCCAACGGCAAGCGCCAGCTCATCACCAGCGGCTATCTCAAGGCCTCGCACCGCGAGCTCGACGAGCGGAGCGCCGAAGGCAGCCCGGTACACCCGCACACCCGGTCAGTACCGGTGGAACCCGGCACGATCGAGGAGTACGTGTTGCGCCTCTACCCGTTCGCGAACACCTTCAAACCCGGCCACACCCTGACCGTGGAACTCTCGAATGGCGAGCCGCTGGCCGACGAGCACAACGCGCTGCTGCCGCCGGATGCCTTCCACCTGCCGGTGGGCCGTCCCGTCACGCACAAGATCTACCGCGACGCCGCCCACCGGTCCCGGCTGGTGCTGCCGTTCACCACGCGCAAGGCAGCTGCAGACCAGGCGGACTGATCCCCGGCGAGCTCGTGGTGCTCGATGACACCCGGTCCCGCCGGGGCCGAAGGCGCCGCGACCAGCCGGACCAGTCAGGCGCCGACGTAGGCCGCGAGGTGCTGGCCGGTGAGCGTGGAGCGGGCGGCGACGAGGTCGGCGGGGGTGCCCTCGAAAACGAGCCTGCCGCCGTCGTGGCCGGCACCGGGGCCGAGGTCGATGATCCAGTCGGCGTGTGCCATGACCGCCTGGTGGTGCTCGATGACGATGACCGACTTGCCGGTGGCGACCAGCCGGTCCAGGAGGCCCAGCAGGTTCTGGACGTCGGCCAGGTGCAGGCCGGTGGTGGGCTCGTCGAGGACGTAGATGTCACCCTTCTCTGCCATCTGGGTGGCAAGCTTGACGCGCTGCCGCTCGCCGCCGGACAGAGTAGTGAGCGGCTGGCCGAGGGTGAGGTAGCCGAGCCCGACGTCCACGAGCCGGTCGAGGATCTTGTGGGCCGCCGGCGTGCGGGCTTCCCCTTCGGCAAAGAACCCCTCGGCCTCGGTCATCGACATCGCCAGCACTTCGGCGATGTTGCGGCCCCCCAGCTTGTACTCCAGCACCGACGCCTGGAATCGCTTGCCCTCGCAGTCCTCGCAGGTGGACTCGACGGTGGCCATGACACCGAGTTCGGTGAAGATGACGCCCGCGCCGTTGCACGTGGGGCAGGCGCCTTCCGAGTTGGAGCTGAACAGCGCCGGCTTCACGCCGTTGGCCTTCGCGAACGCCTTGCGGATCGGTTCGAGCAGGCCCGTGTACGTCGCGGGGTTGCTGCGGCGCGACCCCTTGATGGCACCCTGGTCGATCACCACCACACCGTCGCGGCCGTCCACCGAGCCGTGGATCAGCGAACTCTTCCCTGAGCCGGCGACGCCGGTGACCACACACAGCACGCCGAGCGGGATGTCGACATCCACGCCCTGAAGATTGTTCGTGGACGCTCCGCGGACCTCCAGTGCGCCAGAGGACGGGCGTACCGATTCCTTTACCGCGGCCCGGTCGTCGAGGTGGCGGCCGGTGATGGTGTCACTCCCCCGCAGCCCCTCCACGCTTCCCTCGAAGCAGACGCTGCCGCCCGCGGTGCCTGCGCCGGGACCGAGGTCAACGACGTGGTCGGCAATCGCGATGGTTTCCGGCTTGTGCTCGACGACGAGCACGGTGTTGCCCTTGTCGCGCAGCTGCAGCAGCAGCTGGTTCATCCGCTCGATGTCGTGCGGGTGCAGGCCGATCGTCGGCTCGTCAAAGACGTAGGTGATGTCCGTCAGGGACGAGCCCAAGTGCCGGATCATCTTGGTGCGCTGGGCCTCTCCCCCGGACAGCGTGCCCGCCGGCCGATCCAGGGAGAGGTAGCCCAGCCCGATTTCGGCGAACGAGTCGAGCAGGTGCCGCAAGCCTTTCAGGAGCGGCTCGACCGAAGGCTCGTTGAGCTCCCGGGCCCACGCGGCCAAGTCACTGATCTGCATGACACAGAGATCGGCGATGTTCTTGCCCTTGATCTTCGAGGACCGGGCCTCCCGGCTGAGCCGAGTGCCGTCGCACTCCGGGCAGGCCTGAAAAGTGATGGCGCGCTCCACGAAGGCCCGGACGTGGGGCTGCATCGCCTCGACGTCCTTGGACAGCATCGACTTCTGGATCTTCGGGATCAACCCCTCATACGTCAGGTTGATGCCCTCGACCTTGATCTTGGTCGGTTCCTTGTAGAGGAGGTCGTGCATTTCCCTTTTGGTGAACTTCGCGATCGGCTTGTCCATGTCGAAGCCGGCGCCGCTGAAGATGCGGCCGTACCAACCGTCCATGCTGTAGCCGGGGATCGTCAGGGCACCGCCGCCGAGCGACTTGGAGTCGTCGTAGAGCGCAGTGAGGTCGAAGTCGGAGACCGAACCCATGCCCTCGCAGCGCGGACACATGCCGCCCAGGTAGACCGCATCGTGCACCACACTCTTCTCCACCCGGCCGCCCTTCTCGGTGCTCATCACCCCGCTCGCCTTCCGGGTCGGGACGTTGAAGGAGAACGCCGTCGGAGGGCCCACGTGCGGGGATCCCAGCCGGCTGAAAAGGATGCGCAGCATGGCGTTGGCGTCGGTGACGGTGCCGACGGTGGACCGGGGGTTGGCGCCCATCCGCTCCTGGTCGACGATGATTGCCGTCGTCAACCCCTCGAGATGGTCCACCTCCGGCCGCGCCAGCGACGGCATAAAGCCCTGCACGAAGGCGCTGTAGGTCTCGTTGATCATCCGCTGCGACTCCGCGGCGATCGTCGCGAACACCAGGGAGCTCTTGCCTGAGCCGGAGACACCGGTGAACACCGTAAGCCGGCGCTTCGGGATCTCGATGCTGACGTCCTTGAGGTTGTTCTCGCGTGCGCCCTGCACACGGATCAAATCGTGGGTGTCTGCAACGTGCTGCGCAGCCGACTGCGTGTCCGCCCTCGTGGCCATGCTCATGGTGTCTCCATCTGTTTGTGGGGCCGCCTGCGCGGTCTCCCTCAGCGTCGCTTTTGCTCTATCTAACCAGCTCCCGGCTGGGCCTCCTGGTCCTGCATCCGCTTGTCCCGCGTCCGCGGACGGCTCAGAGCGGCTGCTGGATGCGGATCAGGTTGCCCGCGGGATCACGGAAAGCGCAGTCGCGGACCCCGTAGGGCTGCTCGGTCGGCTCCTGGACCACCTCGGCGCCGCTCGCCTGCAGCCGCTCGAAGGTGGCGTCGACGTCCTTGGTGGCCAGGAGGATGCGGGCGTAAGTGCCCTTGGCCATCATCTCGTCGATGGTGCGGCGCTCGTCGTCGGTGACGCCGGGGTCGGCGGCCGGCGGCTCCAAGACGAGGGACGTGCCCGGCTGGTCGGCCGGGCCGACCGTGATCCAGCGCATCCCGCCGTAGCCGACGTCGTTGCGGACCTCGAAGCCGAGCGTGTCGCGATAGAAGGCGACGGCGGCGTCGGGATCGTTGTGTGGGAGGAAACTCGCGTGAATGTTGATGTCCATGAAATTCATGCTAGCTGCGGTTCGGGGGCCGGCACTTCTCGATTCCTGACCGGTCTGGTGACCTGTTTCGCCACGCAGGACGGCATCCCCGCGGTCGCACGGGCAGCCTCGCGCCTGTAGACGCTGGGCGGCACGCCGACCAGTTCGGTGAAGCGGGTGCTGAAGGTGCCCAGGGACGAGCAGCCGACCGTGAAGCAGACCTCGGTGACGCTGAGGTCGCCGCGGCGCAGCAGCGCCATCGCGCGCTCGATGCGCCGCGTCATCAGATAGCTGTACGGCGACTCCCCGTACGCGAGACGGAACTCGCGGCTGAGGTGCCCGGCGGACAGGTGCACACCGCGGGCGAGGGCCTCGACGTCGAGCGGTTGCGCGTACTCCCGGTCCATCCGGTCACGGACGCGGCGCAGCAGCGCGAGGTCGCGCAAGTGCTGCGCAGGGTCGGGTTTGCTGGTCACATGTGAGATCGTGCTACTTCGCGCCGACGTTGTCCAGCCCGGGCCGTCGTGCCAAATCCCGGGTCCGTCCATTGTCTTTGGCGGCGGGCTCACTGAGAATGAACCATGACGGTCTACCTGAGGTCCTTAGAAACTGCAGTCCCGCCAACCATCCTGGTCCAGCCCGAGGCCAGGGCCGTGTTCGCCGCCCAGCCAGGCCTCACGCGGCTCGGATCCCGGCTGGTCAACACGTGCTTTGACTCCGCAGCCATTGACACCCGGCATACGGCAGTCGAGGAACTCACCACGGACAGCCGGGCGGAAGACCCCCAGTTCTTCGACCCGGCCACCGGCTTGGTGCTCAGCCCCAGCACCAAGATCCGCAACGGCATTTTCGCCACGGAAGCGACCAAGCTCTTCATCGAGGCCGCCCAAAAAGCCCTGGACGCCTGTCCTGGAGTCGATGCGCAGGACATCACCCACCTGATCACCGTCTCCTGTACCGGTTTCTTCAATCCGGGCCCGGACTACAAGATTGTCCGTGCCCTCGGCCTGGACCCGGCCGTCCAGCGGTACCACCTCGGTTTCATGGGGTGCTACGCCGCCTTCCCGGCGCTGCGGGCCGCGAAGTCCTTTTGCGAGGCGGACCCTAATGCAACGGTGCTGGTGGTCTGCGCCGAACTCTGCTCCCTCCACGTCCGGACCTCCAACGATCCGGACACCATCATGGGATCGGCCTTGTTCGCCGATGGCGCCGCTGCGGCCATCATCACGGCGCGGGACATTCCGGACGAACCTGCCCTGCTGCAGCTGGACCACTTCGAAACCGTTCTGACGCCCGTCGGGGAGGACTCGATGGCCTGGAACATCGGCGACGAGGGCTTCGAGATGGTGCTGGGAAACTATGTCCCCCACATCATCGACGACCACATCATCGGCGCCCTCGAACCTCTCCTGTCCCGCGACAGTTCGCTGCAGGGACTCCCCTACCGCGACATCCAGCACTGGGGCATCCACCCCGGCGGCCGGAGCATCCTGGACAAGGTCCAGTCCAGGCTGGACCTCAGCGACGAACAGCTGGTCCCCGCCCGCGAAACCCTCCGGAACTTCGGCAACATGAGCAGCGCCACCGTCCTGTTCGTCCTCAAGCACATCCTGGACCTGCCGGTCAGGGACGCGGCCGCGGACGACGCCGGGACCAGCTCCGGTGCCCCCGGTGCCCCCGGCGCCGAACGGATCTGCTCGATGGCCTTCGGCCCGGGCCTGACGGTGGAAACGGCGCTCTTCACGAGGCTGGCCGCCCCGCCGCCCGCGGCGGCCCAGCGGCAGGAGTCCGCTGCGGCCCAACGGCAGGAGTCCGCGGAACCGGCGGACCCAGTGGCGGTGCGGGTCTGAAAGCGGCCACGCTGAAACCGCTGAGCGCGAAGCAGGGCAGGGAACGCCTCCGGGCGGCCCTCCTGCGGGACCGCGCGTCCGAGGCCGTCGAGGAAATGGACCTGCCCGGCTGCGATCCGGGCCGCCTGGAGCGCACCTATGCCCAGTTCGCGCTCGTCAACCGTGTGGTGGCCGGTTGGCGCGGCATCTATCGGACCCGGATCCGGCCGCGGCTGTCCGCGGACTCTCCCGCGTCCCTGCTGGACATCGGGTGCGGCGGGGGCGACCTATCGGTTCTGCTTGCCCGATGGGCCGCCCGGGACGGACTGCGGCTCGAGGTCACGGCCATTGACCCGGATCCGCGGGCAATCCTGTTCGCCCGTTCCCGCCACGCGGCGGCGGACGTGACGTTTCGCCAGGCGAGCTCTGCCGAGCTGCTCGAAGACGGCCACCGGTACGACGTCGTGGTGTCGAACCATGTGCTGCACCACCTCGACGGGCTGGGAGCGTTCCTCGCCGAATCGGCCATGTTGTCGCGTGGCACTGTGGTCCACAACGACATCCGCCGCAACCCCGCCGCTTACGCGCTCTTCTTTGCCGGCTCCTGGGTGCTCACCAACTCCTACATCCGGCAGGACGGGCTGACCTCGATCCGGCGAAGCTACACCTCCGCGGAACTGGCCGCCGCAGCTCCCGCCGGCTGGACAGTTGCCCGCCACGCCCCGTTCCGGAACCTGCTGCTGCTGGACACTCCCGACGGCGACCATCCGGAGAGGCCCGCTGCCCTTGGCTGACGTGCTGATCATAGGTGCCGGCCCGGTGGGACTGTTCATGGCCTCGCTGCTGCTGCAGGATGGCATCGATGTGCAGATCCTGGAACAGCGGAGCGCACCGGAACCGCATTCGCGTGCCATCGGCATCCATCCACCGGCGCTGGCCGCGCTCGCCGGAACCGGAGTTGCCGAGGCCTTGGTTGCCGAAGGAGTCCCGATCCGACGCGGAGTGGCACTGGGGGGCGGTAAATGCCTCGCCCAAATGTCCTTTGCCGGCGTCTCGGACCGTTTTCCTTTCATCCTTTCCCTCCCCCAGAGCCGTACGGAGGCGCTGCTGGAGCGGCGGGTCAATGAGCACGACGACGGCGCCCTGCACCGCGGCGTCCGGCTCACCCGGCTGTCCGACGACGGCGCCCGGGTCACCGTGGAAGCCGTTTCCGTTAGCGGCCCCCTTCACTACACGGCGCCGCTGGTTATCGCCGCCGACGGCGTGCGCTCCACGGTGCGGGCGCTGCGGGGCGGCGCCTTGCGCATGAAGGAGTACCCGGACAGCTACCTCATGGGTGACTTCGCCGACAACACCGGGTTCGGTCCGGACGCCGCGCTTTTCCTGGCCGGGGCCGGCATCGTGGAGTCTTTCCCCTTGCCCGGTCAGCGCCGCCGCTGGGTGGCCCGGCTGGGCGCCGGCGATGTCACTGCAGGCAGCCTCACGATTGGCGACAGTACTACGGGCGACAGCACTCCCGGCGACTCCGCTGCCGGCGGTCAGGGCGGTGACGCACGGTGGCTCATGCGTTGCGTGCGCGAGCGGACGGGGCTCTCCATCGACGCCGGGACCAACAGCATGCTCAGCCGCTTCGGCGTCCGCACGCGCCTGACCCGCCGGATGGTGACCGGACGGGTAGTGATGATCGGCGATGCGGCCCATGAAGTCAGCCCCATCGGCGGGCAGGGCATGAACCTGGGCTGGCTGGACGCTGCGGCGCTGGCACCGATCGTGTCGGCTGCCGTGCGCGGCCAAGAGGTAGAAGCCGCCCTAAGAACCTTTGAACGCACCCGGCTGCGGGCGGCGGCGAGGGCCACACGCCAGGCCGAAATCAACATGGCCCTGGGCCGGCCCCTCCCGGACGGACTCTTGGCGGCGCGGAACCGGGCCATCGGAGGCGTCGCAGCGGTCCCGGCGGTGAATGCACTGATCGCCCGCCGCTTCACTATGCATTAGGCAGCACAGGGCATTAGTCAGAGAATTGGGCATTAGTCAGCACACAGGGCATCGCCGCACTCGCCCTCAATCGCGGCCGTGATCGTCCCGGCCACTTTTTCAAACTGGACCTTTATTGTGAAGCCAGTTGGACATTACGGTTTTATCGGAGCGCCCTTGGCCGCATTTCAATTTCGTACAGGAGAAAGAACCACATGACCGTTGCCGCATCCTCACGCCCGTTCTCGCAAGTAGATGTGTTCGCCCCCGGACCTAAGGCCGGCAACCCGGTCGCCGTCGTCCATGACGCCGATGGGTTGTCCACCGAGCAGATGCAGAACTTCGCCAACTGGACCAATCTGTCAGAGACAACCTTCCTGCTGACGCCGACCGATCCGGCGGCAGACTACAAGCTCCGGATCTTCACCCCACGCGCCGAAGTTCCCTTCGCCGGGCATCCGACGCTCGGATCCGCCCACGCCTGGCTGGAACACGGCGGTCAGCCGCACAACATGGAACAGCTGATCCAGGAGTGCGGGGCCGGGCTGGTCAAGATCCGGCGCGCAGAGGCGGAACTTTCCTTCCAGGCCCCGCCCCTGACCAAGTCCGGCCCTGTGGAAGCGGCCACCCTGAACCAGGTCCTTGCCAGCCTCGGCATCACCGCCGATCAGGTCCTGGGAAGCAATTGGATCGACAACGGCCCCGGCTGGCTCGGCATCCGGCTGGAGTCCGCCCGGCAGGTCCTTGACCTCCAGCCGGACTTCTCCGTCATGGGCCAGCTCAACATGGGCGTCATCGGCGCCTACAAAGACGGCGGCCCCGCGGACTTCGAGGTCCGCGCGTTCGCGCCGGGCCACGGTGTGGACGAAGACCCGGTGACCGGCAGCGTCAACGCCGGGCTGGCCCAGTGGCTCCGCAGCGAGGGTGCAGTCGAGGGGAACTTCACCGTCCAGCAAGGAACCGTCCTCGGCCGCGGCGGACGCCTCACGATCACCAGCGAAGCGGACGCCATCTGGGTCGGCGGCAGCAGCCGCACCGTCATCAAAGGCCACGTCACGCTCTGAAACCCCTCGGAATAGACTGTGCGCATGGACGGCCTTCCTGTGACGCTCCGGCTCCACATCCTGTTGCGGGTTGCTGCTGCCGCGGCCGTGCTGGGCGTAGCGGCGTCCTGCAGCGCCGGTACCGGCGGTGGCTCCGGCGGCACCACGTCCTCGGCGAAGGAGACGGCGACACTGGTCCCCACCACCCCTGTGACCGCGGAAATCAGCCAGTTCCGCGACAACTACAGCAAACAAATCATCGAAATCCAGCTCACCAACACCACCGGCGCTCCCCTGACCGTCCTCGGTGCGGAACTGACCAGCCCGCTGTTCGCGGCGCCGATCACGTGGCCGGCGCGCACCGGCGGGATAGAGCTTCCGCCCGGACAGACGAAGAGCCTGCCGGCGCCGCTGCCCGCGCCGGAATGCGGCGCCCCGTCTCCGGCCCCAAGTGGGCCGGGAGCTGCATCCGGCACCGACGCGGGCACCGCATTTGTCGCCCTCCGGCTGGCAGTGCCGCAGGGCGCCGCCCAACAGGGACCCGCCCAACAGGGCACTGTGCAACAGGGCACTGTCCAGCAGGGAACCTTGCCGCCTCCAGCCGACGCCACCGCCGCGGCCGCAGACCCGTTCGGCGTCCTGGCACGGAACAACTCCGAGATGTGCCTGACCCGGGAAGCCTCCGCCGTGGCCGCGGTCGCACTGGCTCCGAACCTTGAGGTCGCCGCGGACGGGCGTACCGCCGTCGTGCGTCTGCTGATCCAACCGCGCGCCGCCAGCGGTCCAGGAGCTGGAAGCGCCGGTGGGCTGGTGATTGACCGGGTCGAGGAAACCACACTCCTGGCGGAGGCCCCGCAAGCGCCCTGGCCGCATTCGCTAACGCTCCGCGCCGGCGGGCCCCCTGCGGAAGTCCGCTTGGGCATCCGGCCCGCCCGCTGCGATCCCCACGCCGTGGCCGAAGACAAGGTGGGCACGCTCCTGCCGCTGCGGGTCAGGGTGGCGGGCCGGGAGGGTGTCCTGAAGATCGACGCCGGCAGCCGACTTCGCGGCCGGATCTATGACTTTGTTACGAAGGCGTGCGGCCGCCAGTAGTCTGGGGGCATGTCCTTTGAAGCCAGGCCCACCGACTACAGCGCCGCCCGGATCAGCGAGGCCGTACAGGAGATCCTGGACGTGGGTATCCTGCCGCCGATTGTCCAGGCAGGGCATCCGGTGCTCCGGCACGTGGCGGCACCGTTTGACGGCCAGTTGAGTGACGCCGAACTTGGCCACCTCATCGACCTCATGCGCAGCGTGATGCACAAGGCCCCGGGCGTCGGCCTGGCGGCACCGCAGCTTGGGATTCCGTTGCAGCTCGCCGTGCTGGAGGACCAGTTCGCGGTCGATCCCGACGTCGCTGCAGTCCGCGGGAGGGAGCCGCTGCCGTTTTTTGCCATGCTGAACCCGAGCTATCGGCCCCTCGGCGAGAAGTCCGTGGCGTTCTACGAAGGCTGCCTCTCCATCGGAGGCCTGCAGGCGGCCGTGTTGCGGCCGGAATCGGTCCAGCTCGACTTCACGGCACCGGACGGCACGCACCTTGAGCGGACTTTCACCGGCTGGCAGGCCCGGATTGTCCAGCATGAGACCGACCATTTGCATGGGGTCCTGTTTCTTGACCGGGCCGAGCTGCGCTCCATCAGCAACACTGCCGAATACTCCGCCCGCTGGGCCCAGCCGGACATCAGCCGCGCCCGGCAGGAACTCGGGTTCCTGCCGGACCCGGCGGAGGACTAGGGCTGCGGTGCCGGATTTCCGGCGGATGGCAGGTAGCGTGCCCACCACTTCAGGATTTCATCGAACCGCTGCTTCCGGTGGTGCGGAGTGCCGGACCGGGACAGCTCATGGTTCTCGCCCGGGAATACTAGGAATCCGGTCTCGACGCCCTGCTGCTTGAGGGCGGTGAAGTACCGCTGGCCCTGCTCCACGGGGCATCGGAGGTCGTCCTCGCTGTGGATCACTAGCGCCGGCGTCCGTACGTTCTCCACGCGGGCCATGGGACTCTGCGCCGCCATTTGCTCCGCCGAAGGGCCGGTGTATTCCCCGCCGAAGAACCAGCCGATGTCAGAAGAACCCGTGAAGCTCACAGGATCCAGGAAACCGCGCTCGACTATGGCCGCCCGGAAGCGGTGGTCGTGGCTGACGGTCCACGCCGTCAGGTAGCCGCCGTAGGATCCGCCCATGATGCCGACATTCGCGCCGTCCAGGTCCTCAAACTTCTCCACGGCCCCGTCTAGGAAGGCGAGGACGTCTTGCATGTCCACGGTTCCCATCCGCTCCTTGATGGACCGTCCGTGCTCCTGGCCGTAGCCGGCCGAGCCCCGCGGATTGCACATGAGCACGGCGTAACCGGCCCCGGCATAGATCTGGGCTTCGTCGAACAGGGCCACGCCGAACTGGGCAAAAGGGCCGCCGTGGATGTTCAGCAGCACCGGGTGCGGGCCGGGGCCTGCCGGCTTCACGAGCCAGCCATGGACCGGGTACCCGTCAGCCGATGGCAAAGTCAGTTCCTGCGTCTCGCTGATGCCCGCCACGCTGCGCAGAGGCGCGGAGAAGTCCGTCAGGCGGCGGACCTGCCCGCCGTCGAGCACGGCCAAATCACCGGCCGTGGTCGAATCGCTGAAACTCACCACGAGCGTCCCCGCGCCGTCCGCGGCTCCGGTCACCACCCGGTTCCCTTCCAGGAGGACAGTGTGGCCTCCCGTCGCATCGAATTCGTGCAGCTCCACGGTTCCCCGCGCATTGTTCAGCACCAGGGCGCCCGCGGCGCCGCGCAACTCGATCCGGCTGCCGCCGGACAGGTCCAGGGTCTCGGCATCGCTGAGCGCTGTCGCGTCACCGCCGGCGGCCGGCATGGCATACAGGGCGGTGTTCCTGGCCACGAAGTCCCGGCCGGATGCGCCCAGGTCCTGGGCGAGGAAGAACAGCCATTCCCCATCCGCGGACTGGCGTACGGCGCTGACGGTCTGCCTTCCGGTATTGGCCGGAGTGAGGGCCTGCGGTTGCCCTCCGGCGGCGGGAACCGTGTAGATTCCGCTGACGAGGTCGGTGTCCCGGCCGTCGTGCAGGGCCGCGGTGAAGTAGATGGTGCCGCCGTCGGCGCTGAAGCTGGGGTCATTGTGGTCGAACGCCCCGGTGGTGAGCTGCTTGGCGTCCGGCAGCAGGCTGGCACCGGACTCCGCGGGATCGGCCGCGGCGCCGAGGGCCTTGAGGGCGCGCCCGGCCGGGGCCACTTTCGGTTCGGCGTCAAGCTGCGGCACTTCGATAAGGAACAGCTGCAAGGGCTTGTCGGCCGTGTAGCCAAGACCGTTCATCCGGTACTGGAAATCGGTGATCAGCCGGGCGTCCTCGCTGCCTGCACTGACGCCGTCGATGCTGCCGTACCGGCCCTCGTCAGGAGTCCTGGCACCGAAGACAATGCTGCGGGAATCGGGTGACCAGGCAAAGGAGCTGACCCCCAGTGGTGCGGCCGTTAGCAGCTGGGGTTCGCCGCCGGCGGCTTCCACCACGTGGAGCTGCGGCTTCCCGCCGGCGGGCGCACGCAGGAACGCAAGGGCCCGGCCGTCCGGTGAAAAGTCGGGTGCGGTGTCGCGGAAGCCGCGGGTTAGCCGGCGCGGCCGCTGGTCCGGGTCGGTGAGGCTTGGGTTCTTCTGGTCCGGATCCAAGGGCACGGTCCACAACTGGCCCACGTAGGCATCGGCATCGAAGTCGGGGCGGATCACGGACACCACGGCGCGGGAGCCGTCCGGGTGCACGGCGGGGGCGGAGACGGAATTGAGCAGCGGGAGATGTTCAGATTTCACGATTGCGAGCCTAGCCCGCTATGCGCGAGCTGTGAAATACCTCACGTCCTGCCGGTGCGCCGCGGCCGTCCCAGTCCCCGGGAACGGCCCCTGCCCAGCAACGCGCTAACGGTCCCTGTCCCGCGTGCCCTGCCCGCGAGGAGGGCCGGGGATCCGCGCTTAGGATGAAGCTATGCCTCCCGCCACCGATTTTCCCCTCCTGTGCCCGGTGTGCCGGGACGCTCTCCAGTTCGGTGGCGGCGATGCCCGCACCCTGGTGTGCGGCGCCGGCCACAGCTTTGATGCGGCCAAGCAGGGATACTTCAACTTCCTGGTCGGCAAGGGGACTGTTTTTGAAGCCGACAGCGCAGACATGGTGGCGGCCCGCTTCGATTTCCTATCGGCAGGGCACTACCAGCCGCTGGCCGATGCCATTGCCCAGCTTGCAGCGCCGGCGCTACTGGCCACCCCGGGCCGCCGGGGCGTGGTGCTGGACGCCGGAACGGGAACCGGCCACTACCTCAGGGCCGTGCTGGATCGTGTCTCCCGAGATCTGGCTGCACACGATCGTGCAGTACCGGATCTTGCACTGCCGGATCTTGCATTGCCGGGCGAGCCGTCGGCGCGCGGTGTTTCGGCCGCGGCAATCGGCCTGGACATTTCCAAGTTCGCACTGCGCCGCGCCGCCAGGATGAACCCGGAAGCCTTGAACGTGGTCGGGGACGTCTGGCAGCCGTTGCCGGTCGCGGAGAACGCCGTCGAAGTCGTCACCGTGGTGTTTGCCCCGCGCAACGCGCCCGAATTCGCCAGGGTGCTCCGCCCCGGCGGCCGCCTGGTTGTTGTCACGCCACGGCCCAGGCACCTGGAGGAGGTCGCCGGCCTTACCGGGATGCTGGGGATCGAACCGGCCAAGGATGAACGGCTCGCGGCATCCTTGGGCCAGCTTTTCGCGCCCGTCGAAACACGGGATCTGGACCTGGCATTGACCCTGAGTCCGCGCGACGTCGCCAACCTCGCCTACATGGGACCCGCCGGCCACCACCTGGACCGTGCCGCACTCGCCGCCCTCGAGGCCGCGCTTCCGGCGTGCACCGCTGTCTCGGCCCGTTTCCGGATCAGCGTTTTTGAACCCATCCCCTGACCAATCCGGCCGCGACGCCGCGCCTGGGCACGCAGTCAGGACGCCCCGAACCGTTCCCGGGGGCGAATCGGGACGGGGACATCGGGGCAGGGAAGGGACCCGCGAAATAACGACTTGGCCACTTTGTCCATCAATTCCCAACTCCCCGTCCCAGATATTGCCCTGCCGCTTAGGATGGAAAGACAGTTACTGGGGAACTGTGCCTGCAGCTCCCGGAACTAAAGGGGGGATTGATGTCTGAATGGCTGATCGAGAATTGGTGGGCCCTGTGGCTCACGCTCTTTCTCCTGTTTGCCGTGGTCGAGATGATCACTCTGGACCTGTTCTTCATCATGCTCGGCGGCGGCGCCCTCGCCGGGCTCGTGGCGGACTTCGCCGGCGCAGATCCGTGGCTGCAGATCATCGCCTTCTGCGTGGTATCCCTGCTCATGATCGGATTCGTCCGGCCGGTTGCCCTCAAGCATCTGCACCGGGGCCCGGCGGATCAGCGCACCAACATCGAACGACTTATCGGCGAGCCCGCCGTCGTCATGGAGGCAGTGAACGAAAGCGGGGGCCTCGTCAAGATTGGCGGGGACGTCTGGAGTGCACGGTCCCAATCGGGAGTGCTGGTGCCCGGACAGCAGGCCGTGGTCAGCGCCATCGACGGTGCCACCGCGATCGTGGCCCCGCAGCCGGAATCGGCAATCCAATAACCGCCAGCAGTTCTGCGGCCACAGCTGTCCGGAAGCCCGCTGAACTGCCGGAGCGAGACCAAACCAAACAACTGGGGAATAGGTGATGTATGGATATCGCAGTCGCAATTGTGCTGCTGGTACTAATTGTGTTCGTAATTATTGTGCTGGTCCGGTCGGTTCGGATCATTCCACAGGCCCGGGCCGGCGTTGTTGAACGGCTGGGCAAATACCAACGCACGCTGAATCCCGGACTTACCCTGCTGATCCCGTTTGTGGACCGGTTGCTACCGTTGCTCGACCTGCGCGAGCAGGTGGTTTCTTTCCCGCCGCAGCCCGTCATTACTGAGGACAACCTGGTGGTTTCGATCGACACCGTGGTCTACTTCCAAGTCACTGACGCACGGGCCGCCACCTACGAGATCGCCAACTACATCCAGGCGGTGGAGCAGCTCACCACCACCACCCTGCGCAACGTGGTTGGCGGCCTCAACCTTGAGGAAGCGCTGACCTCGCGCGACCAGATCAACGGCCAGCTCCGCGGAGTCCTGGACGAGGCCACCGGTCGCTGGGGCATCCGGGTCTCCCGGGTGGAGCTCAAGGCGATCGATCCGCCCCACTCGATCCAGGATTCGATGGAAAAGCAGATGCGGGCTGAACGTGACCGCCGCGCCGCCATCCTGACCGCGGAAGGCACCAAGCAGTCCGCAATCCTCACTGCCGAGGGCCAGCGTCAGTCCTCCATCCTGAAGGCCGAAGGCGACGCCAAGGCCGCGATCCTGCGGGCTGACGGCGAGGCTCAGGCCATCCAGAAGGTCTTCGACGCGATCCACAAGGGCAACCCGGATCAGAAACTGCTCGCCTACCAGTACCTCCAGACCCTCCCGAAGATTGCCGAGGGAAGCTCGAACAAGCTGTGGATCATTCCCAGTGAGGTTGGCGAGGCCCTCAAGGGGATCGGCAACGTACTGGGTGCTAACGCTGTCCAAGAGCAGGTGTCCCCGACGCCGGACGCCGCTCCGCCGTCAGCGCCCGTCGGTGCGGACGGCCAAGGGCACCTGCCCTGAGCCTGCGCCCGCCTTGGTTCACGAGGACACCGCCTGCCTAACTGCGCGGCCCACGTGGTCCCCTGCTGGCCCCCGCAGCCTGGCCGTTTCGGCCCGGCTGCGGGGGCCAGCCAGCTTAAGCCGGGCCAGACGGGTACAGCCTACGCAGTCCATCCCGCCGGACCACTCGCTTTACCTCGCATGCACCACTCCCGTATACTTAAATATTTGTCCGGTCGGTTCAGCCGTCCGGAACAAAAACGCTCCGCACAGCGTTGATTCCAATGATGTTCCAAACAGTTTTTTCCACTGGTGACTGTCTTCTGGCCGGGCTCTACGGGCCAGCTACGGTACAGCGCGGTGGAACCAGAAGTCCGGCGCCTGACGGCCCCCGGACAACGCAGGGCTGGACCCTGCGAACCGAATAGAGGGAGAAAAGATGAGCGATCGCAGCCTGCGGGGTATGCGCCTTGGCGCACAGAGCATGGAGACCGAATCCGGCGTCGAACCGGCTCCGCGCCAGCGGGTTGAATACCGTTGCGAGGACGGCGAACAGGTGTTCGTGACGTTCTCCTCGGAAGCCGAAATTCCCCCGGTCTGGGTTTCGAAGACGGGCAAGGAGGCCTTGCTGGTGGACGGCGAACGCCCCGTCAACAGCAACGAAAAGGCAGTGCGCACGCACTGGGACATGTTGCTGGAGCGCCGCTCGCTTCCCGAGCTTGAGCAGATCCTCGAAGACCGCCTCACGATCCTGCGCGAACGCCGCGGCGAACGCCGCTCAGCCTAGCCCAAAGAACACCGGCTACGGCAAGGGCCGGGCCTGCATCATTCTTTTGATGCGGGCCCGGCCCTTTTTAGTCCGGATTGCCATCCGGGGACGGGAGCCGTCCGTGCTGCTAGGCGTCCTGCCTGGCGTCCTGCTTGCCCCGGAGCTTGTTCCAGCGGGCAGTGAGTCCCCATTTGGTGACGTTGATCATGGCTTCGACGACGATGTTGCCGCTCATCTTCGAAGCGCCGAGCTCCCGCTCAACGAAGGTGATGGGGCGTTCCACGATCGTCAGGCCGAGCTTGGCCACGCGCCAGGCCAGATCCACTTGGAAGCCGTAGCCGACCGAGTCCACGGTATCCAGGTTCAACTTCTCGAGCGTGGTCCGGCGGAAGGCGCGGAAGCCGCCGGTGACGTCCTTGATCTTCACGCCCAGCATGATCCGGGCGTAGGTGCTGCCGATCCGGCTGATGGCCTGGCGGTAGATCGGCCAGTTGACCACGCGGCCGCCGGGAACCCAGCGTGAGCCCATGGCGAGGTCCGCGCCCTGTTCCACGGCCTCGATCAGCTGGGGCAGCTGCTCAGGCTGGTGCGAGCCGTCGGCGTCCATCTCCACGAGGATGTCGTAACCGGCGTCGAGGCCCCACTTGAAACCGGCGATGTACGCCGCGCCGAGCCCCGCCTTTCCGGCGCGGTGCAGGACGTGGACCTGGCCGTCTTCGGCGGCCAGGCGGTCCGCCAGCTGCCCCGTGCCGTCGGGGCTGTTGTCGTCGACAACCAGCACGTCGGAAGCGGGCACGGCTGTGCGCAGGCGACCGAGGGTCTTGGGCAACGATTCCAGCTCGTTATAGGTCGGGATGATGGTGAGGACACGCACAGCGAGGCCTTTCCTTGAAGGGAGCGGTCGGTGCGCCGAACGTCAGTCGTTCTGGATATTCAGGCGCAACTTCCCATTATAGGGAGTTACGCGCGCCGGACGGGGCCGGATGACCCCCCCGGGCAGGTCCACCCGCTTCGGGCCAGTTCCGGCAGGCCTCGAATTGCGACGCCGGAACCGTTTTCTGCTGCGAAGTGGACCCGCCCCCTGGGGGTGCCCGTGGTCATGACCAGAAAAGCTCCCGCGGGTGCGGCAACCTGGGATGGACCGGGGACTGCCGGAGCCTGCGCCGTGCGCAACCCTCCGTTGCCCCTCAATGCTACGGGGGCGGACCGATCTGTCAACCGAGCGGTGACCTGCCGTTATGTGCATCGTCCCAGTTCAGCGCATTGTTGCCGCCGTGAATGTTTCGGCTCCGCCGGCCGGATGACGGACCCAGGATCACGCGCCGGCTTCAGGGTGCCGAGGATTCACATGCCAAGGGTTCAGCCGCCGAGGGCGCCGCTGGCATAGAGTTCCTGGCCGTCCCGTACCGTCAGCAGGCAGGCCGGATCCTTGCCGGTGTCCAGCGCCGGCAGAAGTGGTGTGCGGGCGCGCGGATCGGTGCTCCAGGACTGCACCCGGCCGTCGGCAACCTGGACCATGAGTTCCTCGACCTCCCAGACCGCGAAGCTAGCCGGGGCCCCCGGCACCAGTTGCCCGGCCATGGGGTTGGGGTAGCGGGCGGCCCGCCAGCCGGCCCGCGTGTGGCCAAGGAACGCGGCCCGGGCGGAGATCTGTTCCGCAGGATTGGTGTGCTGCAGGCACGCACGCACGCTGGACCACGGCCGCAGCGGCGTCACCGGGCTGTCGCTGCCGAAGCAGATCGGCACACCGGCCGCGTAGAAGCTTGCAAAGGGGTTCATGCCCAGCCGGCGGGAGCCGAGCCGCTGCTGGTACAGGCTGTCCCCGCCACCCCACAGGGCGTCGAAGACCGGCTGCGCGCTGACGGTGACCGAATAGCGCGCCAGCCGGCCGATGGCCGCTGCATCCGCGAGCTCGACGTGCTCGAAACGGTGACCCGCGGCGCGGACGCGCTGCTCCCCCACCTCGGCCGCGGCGAGGTCGAGGGCGTCGAGGGCCGCGTCCAGACCGGCGTCGCCGATCACGTGAAAGCCTGCCTGGATCCCCAGGAGCGAGCACGCCGCAAGGTGGGCGGCTGCCTCGGCCACGGAGAGGTACAGGTTCCCGCGCTCCCCTGGTGCGTCGGCGTAGTCCTCACGGAGGGAGGCGGTCCGTGAACCGATCGAGCCGTCAATGTTCAGGTCCCCGGCGAGGCCGAGGACGGACACGCCCAGGCCGTCAAGGATGGACCGGGCATGCTCCTGCGATGTGGCCAGTTCGCCCCAGTACGGCAGGATCTCCGGGACAGCGTCCCGGCCGTCATTCCAGCCCGCCGCGAGCTGCAGGTCCTCGACACTCCCGATATGGGGGGCGGCCATCTCGGCGAGGGCCACGTAGCCGTTGGCGGCCGCTTCGGCGAGGGCACGCCGCTGGTAGCTGCGCAGGGCGTCGGCCGGCAGCTGGCGGGCCGTGCGGCGGGCCGCCGTGTGCGCCCCGCGTTTGACCTGGCTGCCGCCGGCGTCGCCGTCGAGCCCGTCCAGTCCGGCCGACGCCGCCAGGGAGCTTGAAACCAGGGCCGAGTGGACGTCCACGCGGGACAGATAGACCTGGCGGCCGCCGGCCGCGCGTTCGATTTCGTCCCGGCTGGGCAGGGTGGGATCGGCCCAGGTGCTCTCGTCCCAGCCGTGGCCCAAGACGGCGCCTTTGGCAGGGGAGGCGGCTACGGCGTCGAGCAGCTCAGTGGCCGAGCGCACGCCGGCGAGCTGGAGCCCATCCAGCGCGATTCCGGTTTCCGTCACGTGGACGTGGGAGTCGACGAAGCCAGGGGCCAGGAGCGCACCCTGCAGATCGATCACCTCCATGGAGGAGTCCGCGATCGAAGTGGCGGCCTGCTCGGAACCGACCCAGACGACCGTGTCGCCGTCGACCAGCATGGCCGTCGCAAAGGGATCGGCCGCAGTGTAGACGGAGCCGTTGCGGTACAGCGTGACTTTGCGGGGGGCGGGGGCGGCCGGCGAATTAGTCATGGGGCGGGAACTCCTTGTAACTGGTGGCCGGCCCAGCGCCGGCGGGTTCTAAAGTCGTGGCAGGCCGCGTTAGCGGGCCAGCGAGTGGGCCAGGGGGCGGGCGCACGGCCCGCAGCCCTACGCCACGGAGGAATAGGCGACGACGCCACGTTTGATGAGCTTGATGGCCTGCTCGCACAGCCGCGCAATCCGGGGGTCGAGGTTCGGGATGTCGGCCAGCTGGTCCAGGAGGTCAATCACCTGTTTGACCCAGCGGACAAAGTCGCCCGCAGCGAGGTCGGTGCCGCTCAGCACCTCCTGGAGGTGCCGGCCCTTGGCCCATTTGAAGATCGGCCAGACGAGGCCGAGCTCAGGCTCGCCGGTGAGCGGCAGCTTGTTGGCCTCTTCCACGTCCTCCAGTGCGGACCATTCGCGGACCACGATGTCGACCGCGGACTCCAGGGACACACTCGGCATCTTGGGCCGCAGGCCGCGGTCCTCGCGCTTGGCCTGGTAGACCAGCACGCTGGCCAGGGCGGCGATCTCGGCGGCGTCGAGGTCGTCGAACGCCCCCAGCCGCAGGGACTGCGAAATCAACAGGTCCTTTTCGCCGTAGATCCGCCGCAGGCGTTGCCCGTCCGGGCTGATGGACAGCACACCGGTGTCCGAGGTCTCCAGGTAGCCGTAGCCGGTCAGGACGCCGCATACACGGTCGAAGGTCTTGGCAATGGTGTTGGTCCGGCCTTGGATCTGCCGGATGAGCCCGTCCGTCTCCTGGCGGAGCTTCCACCAGCGTTCGGACCAGCGGGCATGGTCCTCGCGTTCGCTGCAGCCGTGGCACGGGTGGGCGCGGAGCTCGCGGCGCAACTCGTTAATCCGCTTCTCCTGGTTGGGCGCTGCGGAGGCCCGGCCGAAGTCGTCGTCGCGGCGCGGGGGCGCGGGCGGCCGGTGCTCGCGGATCGCGTTGCGCACCGAGGACGCCAGATCGCGGCGGGACTTGGGGACCTTCGCGTTGAAGGACTTGGGAATCCTGATCCGCGTGATCGGGGACAACGGACCTTCAACGTCGTGCAGTCCGATCCGGCGGAGCTGGTTGTCCAGCGTCATGACGGCGGGCCGGGGCTCCCGGGATTCGTGGTCGGAGCTGAGCACCACTGCCAGTCCGGGTGACTTGCCGGCGGGGACATCCACCACGTCGCCTGGCAGCAGCCGGCTCAGGGAGTCCTCGGTGAGGGACTTTTTGGCCCGGGAACTGCCCCTGGAGGCGGTGGTCTCGGCGTCGCCCAAGGCCCGCCGCAAGCGCGCGTATTCGGTGAAATCCCCCAGATGGCAGGTCATGGCCTTGCTGAACCCGGCGATGGACTCCTCGCGGCTCCTAACCTGCCGGGCCAACCCAACCACGGAACGGTCCGCCTGGAACTGGGCAAAGGACGATTCGAGGATCTCCCGGGCACGGGGCCGGCCGAACTGCGCCAGGAGATTGATTGACATGTTGTACGTGGGCCGGAAACTGGAGTTCAGCGGGTAGGTCCGCCGTGAGGCGAGGCCCGCGACAGCCGCGGGATCCGTGCCGGGCTGCCACAGGACCACTGCGTGGCCCTCGACGTCGATGCCGCGGCGTCCGGCGCGGCCCGTCAGCTGGGTGTACTCCCCCGCCGTGATGTTGACATGGGCCTCGCCGTTGAACTTGTCCAGCTTTTCCAGCACGACGCAGCGGGCCGGCATATTGACGCCGAGGGCGAGCGTTTCGGTGGCGAAGACGGCCTTGACCAGCCCGTCGACGAACAGCTTTTCCACAACCTCCTTGAAGGTCGGCAGCATGCCGGCGTGATGCGCGGCGAGACCGCGCAGCAGGCCGTCCCGCCAGCTCCAGAAGCCGAGCACATCGAGGTCGTCCGAGGGGATGTCCTGGGCGGCCTCGTCGACGCGCTGGGCGATGATCTGTTGTTCGCGCTCGGTGGTCAGCCAGAGGCCGGCCGCCACGCACTGGGCCACGGCGGCATCGCAGCCGGCCCGCGAGAAGATGAACGTGATGGCCGGCAGGAGGTCCTGCCGGTCCAGGCTGGCGATAACCTGCGGCCGGCTGGCCTTCCGCACCGGGCTGCGCTGGGCGCTTTGCGGCTCGTCCCGCTGACTGCGTTGGTTGCGGCGCTGGCTCCGGCCGCCATGGCCGAAGCGGCCACGGAAATTCATCTGGCTCTCGGCCCGCGCCATGGAGAGCAGTTCCGGGTTGACCTCGAAGCCGGCCCGCCCGGACAGCTCTGCGGTGACGGCCGCGGGGGCGCCGGCGGCAACTGCTTTGCCTGCTGAGGCCCGGCCGGCAGCCGCCTCCCCTGCAATCGCCTCACCCGGCAGCGCGATCTCATCAAAGCTGGTGTCGCCGGCAAACAGGTCCACGATCTTCCGGCCCACCATGACGTGCTGCCACAGGGGCACCGGGCGGTGTTCGGAGACGATCACGTCTGTCTGCCCGCGGACGGTGTCGAGCCACGCACCGAACTCCTCGGCGTTGGACACCGTGGCGCTTAGAGATGCCACCTGGACCTCGCTGGGCAGGTGGATGATGACTTCCTCCCACACCGCGCCGCGGAAGCGGTCAGCGAGGTAGTGGACCTCGTCCATGACCACGAAGCCGAGATCATTCAGGGTATCCGAGTCCGCGTAGAGCATGTTGCGGAGCACTTCGGTGGTCATCACCACCACGGGGGCGTCGCCGTTGATGCTGGTATCGCCGGTCAGCAGGCCCACCTGGGCGGCGCCGTACTTGGCGGCGAGCTCGGCGTACTTCTGGTTGCTCAGGGCCTTGATGGGCGTGGTGTAGAACGCTTTGAGTCCGC
The DNA here is from genome assembly GCF_029504395.1 of Arthrobacter sp. ES3-54. Lineage (GTDB taxonomy): Bacteria > Actinomycetota > Actinomycetes > Actinomycetales > Micrococcaceae > Arthrobacter. The sequence goes on along the minus strand of NZ_JAQFIF010000010.1, from coordinate 51,553 downwards.
GCTGGAGGGCCAGATAGATGGCAAATTCCCCCACGATTGTTTTCCCGGCGCCGGTGGGGGCGGCCACTAGCACGCCGCGGCCGGCCTGCAGCGACAGGCATGCTTCGCGCTGGAAGTCATCGAGTTCGAATTCGAGCGAGCGGATGAACCCGCCAAGATAGGTTTTGGCTTCGGCGGCCCGCTCGACGCTGGCGCGGTAACGTTCGGACGGCGATTCCGGCCCGGGGTGTGACGACATGCTTCCAGCCTAATGCGCCAAAGGCTAGAGGTTCTCCAGCTCGGAGCTGGGGGTGGCCTGGTCGGCTGTGGCTTCGGTCTCGGCCGCGCGCTTGACGGCGCGCCGCTCGCGCCGGCGGTCGTTGAGCAAGCAGAGCCCGATCGCGGCGAAGAACAGCGCCAGCATGGGTCCGGCCAGGTAGAACATGCTCATCGCGTCGGCGCCGGGGGCGGCCATCGCGGCGAACAGGCAGACCAGGAACACCGTGACCCGCCAGCTCTTCAGGAGCTGCTGGCCCTTGATGAGCCCGGCCAGGTTCAATCCGAACAGGACCACCGGCAGGAGGAAGGCGATGCCGAAGGCGAGCAGCAGCCGCAGCACAAAGGACAGGTACACCTGGGCGCTGATGAAGTTGGAGCCGCCCGACGGCGTGAAATCGGTCAGGACGCGCACCGCGTTGGGGAGCACGAGCCAGGCCAGCAGGACGCCGCCCAGGAACAGCGGCACGGCCGCTGCGACGAAGGACAGGGCCAGGCGGCGTTCCTTCTTATGCAGCCCGGGCACAATGAAGGCCCACAGTTGGTAGAGCCAGACGGGGCTGGCGATGATCAGGCCCAGGAACACGGACACCTGGATCATGAGGTCGAACGAGCTCGCGACGCCGTCGAAGTTCAGGGTGGCCTGCCGGCCCTCGTGCTCGTTGAGGTCGCGGATGGGCTTGATCAGGGCCGCCAGCATTGGCTGGTAGACAAGGAAACCCACTACCGTGCCAAGGACGACGGCGATTGCCGCCTTAAAGAGCCGGTTGCGAAGCTCTTTCAGGTGGTCGAGGAGCGCCATCCTCCCCTCGGGGTTCGATCGCCGGCTCATGGTTAGTGCCATGCGGTCTTAGGCGCGGGTCGACGGCGGAACGTCGGTTCCGTCTCCCGTGCGGCTTTCCGGTGCGCCGGCCTGCGGGTGGTTGATGACACGGCCTTCGACCGGTTCGGAGCCATCCTTGGCCTCGGTGGTGCCGTCCTTCTTCATTTCCCGGACTTCCGACTTGAAAATGCGCATCGACTGTCCCAAGCTGCGGGCCATGCCCGGCAGCTTCGGCGCAGCGAACAGCACCAATGCCAGGACGATGATGATGATGAGATGCCAGCCTTCAAGCCTCATGAGGGGAGGTCCTTTCGTTTGAATACATCCTATGACTAACGAGTTTCGATGTCGCGCAGTGCCTGGGGTTGCCCGCGGTCCTTCTTGCGCTGGATGCGGCGCAGCCGGCGGGCGTTCTGCCGGGCGAACTTGGATGCGTGGTAATCATGTCGCATCCGGGCAGGCGAGGCAAAAACGGCGTCGCCGGGGAGCGGCCGGGGGCCTGTGTCCGTGCTGTCCGGGGCGCCGGCCTCGGCGTCGGCCGTTGCGGGCCCGGTTTCCGGGCCCGGCGGCGAGGGCAGGTGGGAGAACCGTTCGGCGGCTTCACCCAATTCCTCAAGCGTGGTCATGGCTTGCCGGTAGAGCCGCAGGCCGAGCACGCCGAAGAACAGCAGCGACAGCGCGATGAGCGCTATCCAAATAACGATCCAGGACCACCAAGGCATGCAGATCAGTCTATCGGGCATCGGACGAGGCTTCGTATTGCGTCAGGGCCGCGGCGATCCATTCCCGCGACGCGTCTGCGAGGGCGCCTGGCTGCAGGATCCGCACCATGCCGCCGTGCTGGGCTACGAACATCGGCAGCCAGTCCGTGCTGCCGAACCGGATTTCGGCGAGCATGCCGCCGCCGGGCAGGGCCGCGGTGCGCTCGGCGTAGTAGTCGTCAGCGAGGCCGGTGCCGCGGGGCGCAAGTTCCACTACCACCACCGTGTCGTCGTCGTTCGGGGTGAACAGTTTCACCGGAAAGCTGTCCGCCGGTTTCGCCGCGGCGGCCGCCGGCCGGCCGTTGGGTTCGAGCGCTTCGATCCTGTCCAGACGGAAGTTGCGCAGGCCCTTGGCGGAGTGGCAGTACGCCTCGAGATACCACGTGTTGTCCAGCGAATAGAGTCGCAGGGGGTCCACCTCGCGTTCGGACACGGCGTCGCGCTGCGGCGAGAAGTACTTCAAGTGCAGCTGTGCCCCGGAACCGATAGCCGAACGGGCGGTTTCGAGGATGGCGGAGTTGCCGGGGGCCACCTCGGGGCCTGAGAGCGCGGCCGCTTTCAGCCCTTCCTCCCCCGCCGCCGCCATGAGTTTGAGCGTCACCGATTCGAGTGCGCCGCCTTCGGCCAGCTCGGGGAGGCCGTTGAGGGTCTCCAGGCCGGTCAGGAGGGCGCAGGCCTCGTCCACGGTGAACCGTACGGGACGGGTCAGGTCCAGTGCCTGGGTGATGTAAACGTGGTCATCATCCCACTGGATGTCCAGCAGATCGTCGGGGTAGCCTTCCGGGAGGCCCGAGCAGATCAGGATACGCAGGTCGTCCTCGAGCGCCTTGCGGGTGATCCCAAACCTGGCGGCGACCTCGCTGATGTGCAGTCCTTGGTTGTGGACAAGGAAGGGCACGAGCTGCAGCATCCGCTTGAGCTGGTCCTCCGAGGTGCGTTTGCGGGTGCGGCCGGTGGGTCCTGCTGCGGGGAAGGCCACGTCCGGAACGGGCCTGGCGGCGAAGGCTGCGGCGGCGGTGAGCCGGCGGCGGACGGCGCCCTCCAGCTCGGGAGGTGAAATCACGGTGACCCGGGGACCGTAGGAGGCCAACTCCTCGCCCAGCGTCTCGGCATCCCGGAAGGGTAGGGTGAGGCGGTCCGTCCCGGCCGCGGGCCGTTGTAGCCCCAGTTCCTGAGCAGCGCGTTCCAGTGCTGGGTCCGGAACCGCCTGGGCGCGTTTGCGGAGCCCCAGGAGCCGTCCCTGCTCGACGTCGACGACGGCGTTCTGCACCGGCAACTCGGCCAGGGCCGCCAGCTCGGCGCGGACATTGAACGCGGCGGGAGACGCGAAGCTCTCCTTCTCCAGCACGGTCACGGCGGACGTCAGGCGGGAGAGCCGGAAGAACCGCTTGTCTCCCCTGCCGCGGTCGTGACCCACGAGGTACCACTGGCCGAAGCGGCTGCCCAGGCCCCAGGGCTCCACCAGCCGTTCCTGCTCCTGGCCCGTGCTGCTGGCGAGGTAGCTGAACCTGACCGGGTGCTGGGCGTGAATGGCGGCCACCAGGTCTTCGAAGGCCTGGCCGGCGGGCCGGATGCGCGGCTGGACGCCGGTGGGGAGTTCGGCGTCGACGAGGCCGCCGGCGGCCTGCAGCTTGCGGACCGCGTCCACGGCGGCGGAGCCGAGGGCGGCGTGCTCCCAGAGCTGCGCCGCGAGGATGAGGACGGTGCACTCTTCGGGGGTGAGGCTGACGTCGGGCAGCCGGTTCGATTCCTTGCCGATCCGGTAGCGGGTGGTTGCCGGGTCATCGGACCCCCAGCCCGTGTCCGTCACGGTTTCGACGTCGAAGCCAAACTGGCGCAACTCGCCTTTGTCGCGTTCGAACATGCGGCCGAAGGCGACGTCACTGCTCGTGGTGTCGTGGTAGACCTTTTCGCGCAACTCGCCGCGGCGCAGGCCATATTTGGTGTTGAGCAGGGCGATGAGCAGGTTCAGGAGGCGTTCTGTACGTGAGGCGGACACCCCGCAAGGGTACTAAAGCCGATCCCGGAAAATGACGAAAGCGCGGCAACAGCCGGAAGAACTTTTCCGATTGTTACCGCGCCTGCGCCGTGTGGGGCTGATTCAGCCGGTCCTGCAGCGTCGTGTGCCTTAGCGGACGGCGACGAGGTCCACGACGAAGATCAGGGCCTCGTTCGGGCCGATCGCCCCGCCGGCGCCACGGGCGCCGTAGGCAAGCTCAGAGGGGATCTCGAGGCGGCGGCGGCCGCCGACCTTCATGCCCAGCAGGCCCTGGTCCCAGCCCTGGATGACCTGGCCGACGCCGACCCGGAAGTCGAGCGGCGCGCCGCGGCCCCAGGAGGCATCGAATTCTTCACCCGTGGACCAGGCGACGCCCACGTAGTGCGTGGAAACGGTGTCGCCGGGCTTGGCCTCGGCGCCGTCCCCTTCGATCAGGTCGGTGATGACCAGTTCGGTGGGGACGTCTCCTTCGGGGAACTCAATTTCCGGCTTCTCGCGGTCGAGGTTGCGCTGTCCAAATGACATGGTTACTCCTTTGAGATGACGTGTGGTGGTTGCGGTTGTTGCGGTGGGTTACTTGACGCCGAGTATGTCGACCACGAAGACGAGGTCGCCCTTCGCGTCGCCTTGGCCCTGATCACCGTAGGCGAGGGCCTTCGGGACCACCAAAAGGACGCGGGAGCCAACCGTCTTGCCGGTCAGGCCCTGGGTCCAGCCCTTGATGACACCGGTCAGCGGGAAGGTGGCCTTCTTGCCACTTTCAAAGCTGGAATCGAAGACCTTGCCGGTGGCCAGGGCCACGCCGACGTAGTTCACGGTGATGGTGTCGGTCTCCTTGAGGGCCTGGCCCTTGCCGGTGATGAGGTCCTGGGAGATCAGCTTGGTCGGCGCCTTGACGCCGGCGACCGAGATCTCCGGGACGCCCTTGTCGTTGTCCTTGACGGTCGGCAGTCCGGCCGGCGGCGTGACGGCGTCGCCCTCAGGCTTGTCCAGAACCGGCGGAGCGTCCTTGGCGGAGAGCACCTTGACGACCAGGAGCTGCGTCGGCTTGGCCGCAGTACCCTCGGCGGCGGCCTGGCCGGGTACGGCCAGGGCGATGTGGGAGCCAATCTTGGCGCCCACGAACGCGTTATAGATCACGGGGCTGCTGGTCTTGAGCTCGTCGTTCAGCTCCAGCGGCTCGGGATCGTTCGGGAAGGTGTCTTCGAGGGTGGACCCGTCCTTGCCGTTGAAGGCAACGATCGAAATGTTGGCGATCTGGTTGGCCTTGACCCGCTCGCCACTGCCCTCGGTGACCACCTTGACAGTGGGTTCCTTGACGTCGAGCGGCTTGGTGAACTCGACACCGGGGGCCTTCTTGTCACCCTTCTCGGTCAATTTGACCGAGTCCAGCTTGGCGGTCTCACCCGCGGACTGGCTGGTGGGTTCCGGAGCCGGCGGCGCTTCGCTGCCGCCGCAGGCGGTCAGCAGCAGCAGTCCGGGAAGAAGAATTGCTAGTAGTCGGCGCACTTGGAAACTTTCGTCGAGGCAGGGTGGACTCAGTGCCGTTCGGTTTCCCGTGGCAAAGAAAGCAGCGACCGCAAGGCGGCCCTACCCCAGAATAACGTGCGAAGCTGGGTATCAGCCCATCGAGTCCAGCAGCGCATCCACCCGGTCGTCCACGCTCCGGAACGGATCTTTGCACAGGATGGTCTGGTGGGCGCGGTCGTTCAGCTTCAGATGGACCCAGTCCACGGTGTAGTCGCGGCCGAGCTCCTGGGCCCGCCGGACGAAGTCGCCGCGAAGTTTGGCACGCGTGGTCTGCGGCGGGGCGTCCACAGCATCCTTGACCGCGGTGTCGTCCACCACCCGGCGCACCGCCCCGCGGGCTTGGAGCAGGTAGAAGAGGCCGCGGCCGCGGGAAATGTCATGGTACGTCAGGTCCAGCTGCGCAATCCGGGGCGCGTCAAGCCCCAGCCCGTGCCGTTCCCGGTAGTTGTCCATGAGCTTCTTCTTGATGGCCCAGTCCACTTCGGTATCGATCGTGCTCGTGTCGCCGCTTTCGATGGCGTCCAGGGTGCGCTCCCAGAGGTCCAGGATCATGGGCACGTGTGGGTTGTGCGCGCCGTGTTCGGCAACAAACGCCGTCACCTTGCCCAGGTACTCGCGCTGGATTTCCAGGGCCGTAAGCTGCCGGCCGTTGGCGAGCCGCACCAGTGCCCGGCCGCTGAGGTCGTGGGAGATTTCCCGGATGCTGCGGATAGGGTTCTCCATCCGCATGTCGCGCATGATCACCCCGGCCTCGATCATCCGCAGGATCAGGTCTACGGTGCCGATCTTGAGCAGGGCCGTCGTTTCGGACATGTTGGAGTCGCCGACAATCACGTGCAGGCGCCGGTAGAACTCGGCGTCGGCGTGCGGCTCGTCCCGGGTGTTGATGATGGGCCTGGAGCGGGTGGTGGCGGAAGAGACGCCCTCCCAGATGTGGTCGGCCCGCTGGGAGAAGGCGAAGGTGGCCCCGTGCGGGGTCTTGAGGATCTTGCCGGCGCCAGCGATCAGCTGGCGGGTGACAAGGAACGGGATGAGGATCTCCGCGAGCCGGGAAAATTCCCCGCGGCGTGGGATGAGGTAGTTTTCGTGGCTGCCGTAGGAGTTCCCGGCCGAGTCCGTGTTGTTCTTGAACAGGTACACGGTCCCGTTGAAACCTTCCGCTGCCAGCCGTTCCTGGGCTTCGTCCACGAGGTCGCACAGGATCAGTTCCCCGGCGCGGTCATGCGCGATCAGCTGGGCCAGGTCGTCGCACTCGGCCGTGGCGTATTCCGGGTGGGATCCGACGTCCAGGTAGAGGCGTGAGCCGTTGGTCAGGAAGACGTTGGAGGACCGTCCCCAGCTGACCACCTTGCGGAAGAGGTAGCGGGCCACTTCCTCAGGCGCCAGCGGCCGGGACTCCGGACTTGAATAGGAAATTCCGAATTCGGTTTCGATGCCGAATATGCGCTTGTCCATCTCACTTCTCCTCAGCCAGCAATGCCACGATGTCCGGATCCTCGAGCCGGCGGAACGACCGGCGGGTGCCGCGGCCGCTTTCAGATCCCCGGTCCAGTACCGCTACTTCCAGTGCGGATACCGGCAGGGTGGTGGTTTCCTTGTCTGCCACGAGCCCGGCGAGGGCCAGCCGGATCGCGCCCGCGAAGTCGAGTTCGCCCTGCCAGCCCGCCGCGACAGCCTCGGAAACCTTGTCCGCCTGGCCGCCCATCACGATAAAGCCGTGCTCATCGGCGATCGACCCGTCAAAGGTCAGCCGGTACAGATGGTCCGCTTCCTGGGTCTGGCCGACTTCGGCCACGGCCAGTTCCACCTCGAAGGGTTTCTGTTCGGCCGTAAACACCGCGCCGAGGCTCTGCGCGTACACGCTCGCGAGGCCGCGGGCCGTGACGTCCTCGCGGTCGTAGGAATAGCCCCGGACATCGGCGTACCGCACCCCGGCTTGCCGCAGACTCTCAAATTCGTTGTACTTTCCGACCGCCGCAAACGCGATTTTGTCGTAGATCTCGCCGATCTTGTGCAGTGACGGGGACGGGTTCTCCGCCACGAGGGCAATCCCGTCCCGGCAACTGATGACCACCACCGAGCGTCCGCGGGCGATGCCCTTCCGTGCGAAGTCCGCACGGTCCTTCATCAGCTGTTCGGGGGAAACATAGAACTGCTGCGTCATCTCAGGCCTCCCGCTGGGCGACGGTCCGGGATTCGATGACGCGGCCGGCCACGGCGGCGAGATCGCGGTCCGGGACCCGGAAGGCGCCTGTTCGGTTCACGATATACACCACCGGCCATAGTTGCCGGACCGGGTCCGGCCCGCCGGTGGCGGAGTCGTCGTCGGCGGCGTCGTACAGTGCCTCGACGGCGACCGCCACGGCGTCCTGCTCCGAGAGGCCGGGCCGCCAGAGTTTTTTCAGCGCACCTCGAGCGAACATCGAGCCGGATCCCACGGCGTGATGCTCCTGCTCCTCGTAGCGTCCGCCCGTGACGTCGTAGGAGAAGAGCCGGCCGAAGCCCGCGGGCCGGTCGAATCCCGCGAACAGGGGCACCACGGCGAGGCCCTGCATGGCCATGGGCAGGTTGCCGCGAACCATGGCGCCGAGCCGGTTCGCCTTGCCGTCCAGGCTGAGCAGCGTGCCCTCGATTTTCTCGTAGTGTTCCAGTTCAACCTGGAACAGCCGGGTGATGTCCAGGGCGATTCCGGCGGTTCCGGCAATGCCCAGCACGGAGTACTGGTCGGCGGGGAAGACTTTCTCGATGTGCCGGCTCGCGATCACGTTGCCCATGGTGGCGCGGCGGTCCCCGGCCATCAGCACTCCCCCGGCGTAGGTCATCGCCACGATCGTGGTCCCGTGCGGGGCCTGGAGGGGCGCTGCCGGTTGGGCGGCGTGCCCGGTGCCGGGCAACTGGTTGAAAGGCACTTGGCCGAAGGGCATTAAGTCGGGCCGTTCGCGCTGCAGATGCTCGGTGAATGAGGACGTCGCGTTGGCTGCTACTCGGTTGGCTGTTGTTTCCTGCACTAACGCTCTCCCTCAACGTGGTGGATCAACGACACTTCCGGCCCGTAGCCCCTCCCGCCGCCCTCATCCGGCGGCCGGCGGCGCTCCTACTGGCCGCCCTTTTGGACGAATGCGCGGACGAATTCCTCGGCATTGGACTCCAGCACGCCGTCGATCTCGTCGAGGAGATCGTCGACGCCCTGGGTGGCTGCCGACGCCTGGGCGTCCCCTGGGGCCGGCGGCGCGGCGGGGACGTCCTCGTCAACCTCGGTGTCCCGCGACTGCGGCTGCTGCTGCTCCTGGCCTGCCATTGTTTTCTCCTTCATGTCCGTCCCTTTTCTCCTAAGGGACATCCTGTAGCAATAGTGCCACGCTCGGGGCGCCCGCGGGGGCTTTATTCCTAGGAACCGGGGCTGAGTCCCAGCAGTTCAGCCAGGAACGTCCCGGCCTCCCGGTGCCGGGCAAACAGGCCGCCTGTGAGGGCTTCGGTTCCGCGCAGCGGCTCGCGGGTAGGCACGCGCTGGAGCCTGCCTCGGCCGGGGACATCGAAGATCACCGAGTCCCAACTGGCCCCCGCGAGGTCCGCGCCGAACCGGCTGACGCAGCGTCCGCGGAAGTAGGCCCGCGTGTCCGACGGCGGTTCGGTCACCGCACGGGCGATCGCGGCGTCGTCCACGATCCGCTGCATCCGGTCGCGGGCCAGCAGCCGGTAGTAGAGCCCTTTTTCGGGGCGGATGTCAGCCCACTGCAGGTCCACGAGGCCAAGCCGCGCGTTGTCCCAGCCCAGGCCGTCGCGTTGCCGGTAGCCCTCCAGCAGGGACAGCTTGGCGAGCCACTCCACCGAGGAAGCGGCCGCCGCCCGGTCACTGCCGAGTTCGCTCAACGTGGCGGCCCACCGTTCCAGGACCTCGTGGGTGTGGCCGTCACCGTCCACCGCGTCCGCGACGCCGGTGTCCTGCGCGTGCTTCGAGGCGGCCTCCAAATAGATCCACTGCAGGTCCAGGGCGGTGATCCGTCGGCCGTCGCCTAGGCGCAGCAGCGCGGTGAGCGAGGTGTCGTGGCTGACGGCCTGTAGCGCGGCGACCGGCTCGTGGACTTCAATCCGCGGAGCCAGCCCTGCCTCGATCAGGCTTAACACCATGGCGGTGGTGCCGAATTTGAGGAAGTTGGACGCCTGGCTGAGGTTGGCGTCGCCGATGATGACGTGCAGCCGGCGGTACTTGTCCGCGGTGGCGTGGGGTTCGTCCCGGGTGTTGATGATGGGGCGGCGGATGGTGGTTTCCAGGCCCACTTCGGTTTCGAAGAAGTCAGCGCGCTGGCTGATCTGGTAGCCGGCCCGGGCACTGTCCTGCCCGAGGCCCACCCGCCCGGCACCGCAAATGATCTGCCGGGTGACGAAAAACGGCGTGAGGCCGCGCACGATCTCGCCGAACGGCACCGAGCGGGGCATCAAGTAGTTCTCGTGCGAGCCGTAGGAGACCGACTTGTTGTCCGTATTGTTCTTGTACAGGTTGACCGGCGGCAGGTCGGGATCTGCGGCGAGGCGCCGGACGGCGGCCAAAGCCACCAGGTCACCGGCGGCGTCCCAGGTGACGGCAGCCCGGGGGCTGGTCACCTCGGGGCTGGAATACTCCGGATGGGCGTGGTCTACGTACAGCCGTGCACCGTTGCCAAGCACCATGTTCATGAGCAGCGTGCCGGACTCGTCCTCGCCGTCGGCCTCGAGTTCCTGCCGCCCGTAGGCGAGGGCGATCGCCTCGGCGTCGAGGACGGGAGGCTGGTCGGTGAGTTGTTCCGGGTCCGCGCTGCTGCGCTCCAAGGTCCAGCCGCGGGCATCGTGCAGCGGCTCCTCGTCGGTGTAGTCCCACCGCGTTTCGGCGCCGCCGGCGGCGCGCTGCCGGGTCACCTGGGCGTACGCCTGGATGACCCGGGCGGACATCATCGTGGCGTTCGCTCCGGGGGCCGACGGTGCGTGGATGCCGTATTCGGTCTCCGAGCCCATCACCCTCATGGCCCCGCCGACCGGCAGGCCGCCAGAAGTATCGGCGGGCTTGCCGGGGACAACAGCCGTCACAGGTACTGCCCTGTGCTCGGCATCGTTTCGATGGACTTCCCGGGCTCCTGGCCGGCCTTGCCCTGGACGATGGTGCGGATGTACGTGATGCGCTCGCCCTTCTTGCCGGAGATCCGTGCCCAGTCGTCCGGGTTGGTGGTGTTGGGCATGTCCTCATGTTCACGGAACTCGTCCACGACCGCCCGGAGCAGGTGGTCGATCCGCAGGCCCTTCTGCCCGATGGTCAACAGGTCCTTGATGGCGTACTTCTTGGCCCGGTCCACGACGTTCTGCACCACGGCCCCGGAATTGAAGTCCTTGAAGTAGAGCATTTCGGTGTCGCCGTTGGCGTAGGTCACCTCGAGATATTCGTTGGACTTCTCGGTGGAGTACATCGCCTCGACGGTCCGCTGGACCATGGCGTCCACAGTCGCCTGAACGTCGCCGTTGTGCTCGGCGAGGTCGATCTCGTGGAAGGGCAGGTCCGTGGTGATGTATTTGTTGAAGATGTCGGCAGCGGCCTCGGCGTCGGGCCGCTGGATCTTGACCTTGACGTCCAGGCGGCCCGGGCGCAGGATCGCCGGATCGATCATGTCTTCCCGGTTGGAGGCGCCAATCACGATCACGTTGTCCAGCCGTTCGACGCCGTCGATCTCGCTGAGGAGCTGCGGGACAATCGTCGTTTCGACGTCGGAGGAGATGCCCGTGCCGCGGGTGCGGAACAGGGAATCCATCTCATCGAAGAACACCACCACGGGGCTGCCCTCGGACGCCTTCTCCCGGGCGCGCGCGAAGATCAGCCGGATGTGCCGTTCGGTCTCGCCCACGTACTTGTCGAGCAGCTCTGGTCCCTTGATGTTCAGGAAGTAGCTCTTCATGTCCGTCTTGCCGGCGCGCTCGGCGGCCCGCGCGGCGAGCGAGTTGGCGACGGCCTTGGCGATCAGGGTTTTGCCGCAGCCGGGCGGCCCGTACAGCAGGATGCCTTTGGGCGCCTTCAGCCCGTGCTCCCGGTACAGGTCCGGATGCAGGAACGGCAGTTCGACGGCGTCGCGGATCTGCTCGATCTGCGGGCCCAGGCCGCCGATGTCCTGATAGGTGATGTCCGGAACTTCCTCGAGCACGAGGTTCTCCACCTCGGAGCGCGGGATTTTTTCCAGCGCGTAACCGGTGCGTGAATCGATCGACAGTGCGTCGCCGACCCTGAGCCGCTGGGCGAGCAGGGCACCGGAAAGCCGGATGACCCGCTCCTCGTCGGCGCGGCCCACTACCAGGGCGCGGTCCGGCCCCAGCATCTCCTTCAGCGTGACGAGGTCTCCGGCCCGTTCGTAACCGAGTCCGGCGACCACCATCAGGGCCTCGTTAAGCAGGACTTCCTGCCCGACGGCCAGCTGGCTGATGTTGACCAGCGGGCTGATCCCCACGCGCATCTTGCGGCCGGCGTTGAAGATATCCACGGATTCTTCCGTGGCTGCCTGTCCGCTGTTTCCGGCCGTCGGCTGCCGCTTCGGGTTGAGCTGGAGGATTGTGCCGAAGCTGTATGGCGGCTGTCCCTCCTGGTCGAGGGCGTTTTTCAGCCGCAGGATCTCTGCCTTGGCCGTTTCCAGCATGCTGACCAGCTTGGAGTTGTTCTGGGTCGCGGCGGCAAGCTGGCGGTCAATGTGGCGGAGCTTGTCCCGGAGGATGTTTACCTGCCGCTCTGCGACGGACAGCTCACTGGCGGCGTACCGGTCACCCTCGCCGGCTGCGGCGCGGCCCGCGCCCGTGCGCGCGGCAGCATCCGCTGCGTCCTCGGCCGGTGTGCGGCCCGGGTCAGTATTCGGAGTCTCCATCGTGCATCAGCCCCTTCCTGCTCTTCTGTTAAGACCATAGCCCTAAGAAGGCGGGTGCCGCTGGAGACATCCGAAATATGCTGCCTAGTTCGTTATCTCCGGGGCGTCGACGACGTTTGTTCCGGCGATTGCGTCCCGGGCGGCGCGGCGCAGTTTCTTGTCCGAGACCGCACGTTCGCCGACAGCGCCCGGGGTCCAGGCATTGACGTCTTCTTCGTTAAAGTCGGTCTTGGAGGGGCGGCGTTTCACCGAAATTCCAGTGACGCCGTCGGCGAGGCGGCGGGTTACCAGCAGGAAACCGGTGTGGGCGACCATGCGGTGGTCCGGGCGCACGGCCAGGCCCTCGAGGTGCCAGCCGCGGACCATGGATTCCCACGCGTCGGGTTCGGTGAAACGTCCGTCTGCGCGGATGGCTTCGGCTGTCCGCGAAAGCTGCGTCACAGTGGCGACATAATTGATCCACACTCCGCCGGGTGCCAGGACCGTGGCGACGGCGTCGAGGCATTCCCACGGGGCGAGCATGTCCAGGACCACGCGGTCCACGGAGCCGGGTTCCTCGGTGCGCACCACTTCTTCCTGGAAGTCGCCGAGCGAGATCTTCCAGGCCGGGTGCGGGCCGCCGAAGATGGTCTCGACATTGCCGCGGGCAATGTCCGCGAACTCCTCGCGGCGCTCAAAGGAATGCAGGTACCCGTTGTCCCCCACCGCGCGCAGCAGGGAGATGGACAGGGCGCCCGAGCCGACCCCGGCTTCAACAACGCGCGCGCCGGGGAAGATGTCCGCCATGGTCACGATCTGGCCAGCGTCCTTGGGGTAGACCACGGCCGCGCCACGCGGCATCGAGAGTACGAAGTCCGAGAGCAGCGGGCGCAGGGTCTGGTACTGCTGCCCGACATTGTTGACCACCACTGAGCCGTCGGGCTTGCCGATGATCTCGTCGTGGTTCAGGAACCCGCGGTGGGTGTGGAAGGCCCCGCCGACTTCGAGCGTGATCGTGTTCATCCGGCCGCGCTCGTCCGTGAGCTGGACCCGCTCGCCTTCGCGGAACGGTCCGCGGCGGCGCGCCGCGCCGGTCGCACCGTTCGGGGTGGTCGCGGCGGTGGTGCCTGCGGCGGTGTTGGTGCCTGCGGCGGAGGCTGTGCTGGTGCCTGCGGGGGTGATGTTGGCGGCAGTGTCGCTGCTCATGAAGATGTTCCTCGCTCCTGTAAAGCTGTGTGGCCGCGGACATGCCGGCGGGCACCGGTCCTTGCGCGTGGGGGGCCGGAAAATCACGGCCGCCCAGTAACTCTACCGGTTCTGCCCCTGGTTCTGGCGTTCGTTCCGGTACTTGCCTGTAATGGCACGCAGGACGGCGGACTGGCGCAACAGCCCGGTGACCGCGCCCTCGCGGTCCACCACCGCGTACTCCTTCCCATCGAGCTGGGCCAAGTACTGGACCAGCTCCTGGCCCTTGGACCATTCGGGGACATAGGCGCCGGCGCCAAGGGGGTAGGAGACCGCGGTCAGGGCGGTCGCTGCGGCCAGGGCGGCGGGCACGGTGGCGGCGGCTGCGGCGTCGACGATGCCCACGGGCCGGCCGTCCCGGTCGCACAGCACCACGGTGGGCTTTCCTGCCGGCGCCCGGTCCAGGAAGTCGGCGACCGTGGCGGTTTCCGGGAGGCCGAGGGCGGGTTCGGCGAGGGCCGCGGCGTCGACAAGGTACAGCCGGCCCCGCAGGCGGGCCTGCTGGATCGACGCCGATGCGCCCATCCACAGGAAGCTGCCCACGAGGGCGGTGATGAGGGTGAAGGAAATATCCGGCCGTGCACCGCTGATCAGGGGCAGGACTATGAACCACAGGGCCAGGCCGATCACGATGATCCGGCCCGCCCAGCCGGCGGCAATGGTGCCCTTTTCCTGGTTGCCGGTAACTTTCCAGACGGCGGATTCGACCAATCGGCCCCCGTCCAGCGGAAGGCCGGGAAGCACGTTGAAGATGCCGATCAGCAGGTTGGCCCAGACAAAGATGTTGGCCAGGATATCGGCCACACCGCTCAGGTCCCCGTACGCGAGCGGAAGCCAGCCTGCGCCGGCCAGGACGAAATTCGCCGCCGGGCCTGCCAGCGCTACCAGGACGGAGCGGCCAGGTGAGGCAGTGAAACTCTCGAACTGGGTGTGGCCGCCCCAAAGGTTAAGGACAATTTTCTCCGTGGGCCAGTGGAACAGCTTGGCGGTCAGCGCGTGCGCGAGTTCATGGGCCAGCACGGAAATCAGGAGCAGCAGCGCGTAGGCGAAGGCGACGAAGAAAGCGGTCACGCCGAGGCGCGGGTTGTTGCTCTGCAGGACCGGGCCGTACGCGATCACCGTGAAGGCCGCGATGATGAACCAGGAGTACGCCAGAAAGACCGGGATGCCGGCAATGCGGCCCAGCGGGATCCCCTCCCGGCGGCTGGCCGCATTCTTGCCGGGCTGTTTCTGGCTGCCGGTGTCAGCCACGGGGAGCACTCCCGGCCGAGAGGGCGGTTGGCTCCGCCGCGCGCCCGAACGTGGCGTCCGGGAATTCATGCCGCAGGGCCACCAGCTCTTCCAGGTCCGCAACTGTGCGGCCTTCGAGGGTGTCCCAGGTGGCGCGGCGGGGATCGTGCGGGAGGGGCAGGATGTGAGGGATGGCGACCGTGACCACGCCCGAGGCGATGGCGGCGGCGACCCCCGGCACGGAATCTTCCAGGGCCACGCAGTGGTGCAGGCCAAGTTCTGGGTCCCGCTGTTGCAGGAGCTCAACGGCCGTCAGGTAGGCCTCCGGGTGCGGCTTCCCTTGCGTGACCGTGTCCCCCGTGATGAGGAACTCGAAGTAGGGCTCCGGCAGGCTCGCAACGATCTCCCGGGCCAGCGGGGCCTCGGACATGGTGACGAGGGCGCAGCGGACACCGGCCTTGTACAGCTCGTCGAGCAGCTCGCGGGCACCGGGGCGCCAAGGAACGGAGTTCCGGACCTGGCTGACCACATGGCCGGTGAGGGTGTCGATGATGTCGCGCCGTTCCATCGCCACGCCGGCTTCCTGCAGGATGCCCGCGGAAAACGTCAGGGACTGTCCCACGAGCTGCAACGCCTGGTCCTGGGACCATTGTCCGCCGTGGGCTTCAACGAGGGCGCGCTCGGCTTCGATCCAGTAGGGCTCGGTGTCGACAATGGTGCCATCCATGTCCCAGAGCGCTGCTTTAAGGAGGGGCCGGGAAGCTGAGGATCGCATGCCTTCCAGTCTACGGGGAAGCCTGCGGCCGGGCGCCCGCGCTACGCCTACGGCGAATTACGTCCGCCCGGCCGTGGGATTCCGGGCGGAAATTGGGCGAAAAGGGGGCACGCGCAGCGACCGATTGCCTGCGCGGGGCGGGGTCTTGGACGTAGGGTGATGGCATGAACAGCTTCGAGGCAGACCCCACCGAACCAGGCGCCGTCTCCGAGCCGGAGCGGCTGCTGCAACCCGTCCCCGAGGGCCGGCGCATCACCGTCATGCTGGCGGCCTTTGAAGGCTGGAACGACGCCGGGGAGGCCGCCAGTGATGCCCTGCGCTATCTGAACAAGCTCTGGGGCGGCAAGAAGGTCGCGGCGATCGACGCCGATGAGTACTACGACTTCCAGTTCACCCGGCCCACGATCCGGCGGACGGCGGCCGGTGAGCGGAAGATCAAGTGGCCGTCCACGCGGATCTTCAAGGCCAGCGTCCCCGAGTCGAACGTGGACGTCATCTTCGTCCAGGGCACCGAGCCGTCCTACAAGTGGCGTGCCTACACGGCGGAGCTGCTGGTGCACGCCGAGGCCCTGCATGTGGACTACGTCATCCTGGTCGGTGCGCTGCTGGCCGACGTGCCGCACAGCCGGCCGATTCCGGTCAGCACGTCCACGGACGACGCCGCACTGCGTGAACGGATGGACCTGGAGGCCTCGCAGTATGAGGGGCCCGTGGGGATTGTGGGCGTGCTCGGCGAGGTGGCGTTGCTGGCGGGGCTCCCGACCGTCTCGCTCTGGGCGGCCGTGCCGCATTACGTGGCCCAGGCCCCTTCACCGAAAGCGCAGCTGGCCCTGCTGCACCGGATCGAGGAGCTGCTGCAGGTCCCCCTGGACACCACGGAACTGGTGGAGGAGGCCGACGCGTGGGAGCGCGGCGTGGACGAGCTCGCCACCGAGGACCCTGAAATTGCGGCGTATGTCCGCCAGCTGGAGGAGGCCAAGGACACCGCGGACCTTCCTGAGGCCAGCGGAGAATCGATCGCCCGTGAATTCGAGCGCTACCTCAAGCGCCGGGGCAAGGACAAGCCCTAGCGCAGCGTCCGGCTAGAGTTCGACGCCCAGCAGGGCGTTGACGGCGTCGCTCACCAGCGCGGCGTCCGTGGCCGAGGCGGACGGGGTTTCCAGTGCGATTCCCAGGGCGGACTGGGCCCAGGCGTCGACGGCGGCGAGGGCGCCGGGCGCGTTGAGGTCATTGGCGAGCTCAGTCCGCATCCGGCCGATCAGGGCCGTAGCGGAGCCGCTGGGTGCCACGGCGAGGGCCTCACGCCAGGTGCGGAGGCGGTCTTTGGCTTCGGTGAACCCTTCGGCGGTCCAGGACCAGTCCGTGCGGTAGTGGTGGGCCAGGATCGCCAGTCGGATCGCGGCCGGCTCTTCGCCGTCGGTGCGGAGCTTGGAGACCAGGACCAGGTTGCCCTTGGACTTGCTCATCTTTTCCCCATCGAGGCCCACCATGCCGGCATGCGCGAAGTGGCGGGCCAGCGGCACGCCGGCCAGTGAGTACGCGTGGCCGGCGCCCATTTCGTGGTGCGGGAAGATGAGGTCCGAGCCGCCGCCTTGGACGGTGAACGGTTTGGGCAGGTACTCCTGGGCGATCACGGTGCATTCGACGTGCCAGCCGGGCCGTCCCTCCCCCAGCTCGCCGCCGGGCCAGCGGGGCTCGCCCTCGCGGGCAACCCGCCAGAGCAGCGGATCGAGCGCCTGGCGCTTCCCGGCACGGCCGGGGTCGCCGCCGCGTTCGGCGAAGAGTTCCAGCATTTCGGCGTCGGAGAGTCCGGAAATGGACCCCAGGGTCCAGGCGTCGACGGCGTCCGTCGAGTGTTTGCCGGCCGCCTCGACGTCGTAGTAGACGTCGCCGTCGGGCTCGCCACCGGTGCCAGGGACGCGGTACGCGAGACCGTTGTGCAGGAGGCGCTCGATGGCTGGAACGATCAGGGGAACGGCCTCGACGGCACCGATGTAATGATCCGGGGCGAGGACGTTTAGGGCCTCCATGTCGGTCTGGAAGAGCTCGATCTGGCTCGCAGCGAGTTCGCGCCAGTCGACGCCGGTGGCCGTCGCGCGCTCCAGGAGGGGATCGTCGACGTCGGTCACGTTCTGGACGTAGGCGACTTGCTGGCGGCCGTCCCGCCACGCGCGGTTCAGGAGGTCGAAGGCGACATAGCTGGCCGCGTGGCCCATGTGCGTAGCGTCATAGGGGGTGATGCCGCAGACATACATGGACTGCTCGCCCGTGGCCTCCAGGGTGACGATGCCGCCCTTCGCGGTGTCGAAAAGGCGCAGGGCGGGCATGCTGCCGGGGAGCTGGGCAACGGGGCGGGAGATCCAGGATTTCACAGCCCAAGCCTAGTGCTAGGCGCTGATGACATTGAAACCGAGCAGCAGGAACAGGGACATTCCCAGGAGGATCCTGTACCAGACAAAGAGCCGGTAGCCGCGGGTGGAGACGTACTTCAGGAACCAGCCGATGATGACATAGCCCACGATGAAGGCGATCACGGTGGCCAGGGCCGTTTCCGGGAGTCCGTACGGGCCGGTGATGCCTTCCTTGGAGACCACTTTGTACAGCTGGTACAAGCCGCTGCCGAACACGGCGGGGATGGCCAGCAGGAATGAGTAGCGGGCGGCCGCCCCACGCGTGTAGCCCATCAGGAGCCCGGCGCTGATGGTGCCGCCGGAGCGGGATACCCCGGGGAAGAGGGCCAGGGCCTGCGCGAGTCCGTAGTAAAGGCCGTGTTTGTAGGTCAGCTGCGTCAGTTCGCGGTCCTGCCGGCCGATGGTGTCTGCCACCGCGAGGACCATGCCGAACACAATCAGCATGGTCGCAACACCCCACAGGCTGCGGAGCACGGACTCGATCTGGTCCTGGAACAGCAGGCCGAGGACGATGATCGGGACGCTGCCCAGGATCACCAGCCAGCCCATGCGCGCATCCGGGTCGTGCCGGGACACTTTGCCGGTCAGCGAACCGGACCACGCGCGGATGATCCGCAGGATGTCGCGCCAGAAATAGACAAT
Organism: Arthrobacter sp. ES3-54; assembly: GCF_029504395.1. Classification (GTDB taxonomy): domain Bacteria; phylum Actinomycetota; class Actinomycetes; order Actinomycetales; family Micrococcaceae; genus Arthrobacter. The sequence goes on along the minus strand of NZ_JAQFIF010000010.1, from coordinate 33,034 downwards.
CACGGCCGTCTCGGTGCCCAGCTGGGTGATGGCCGTAAATGCCGCACCTGGGTCTGAGGCCTCCGGCAGGAAGGCGCCGACAATCCGCAGATGGGCGCTCGAGGAAATCGGGAGGAACTCGGTCAGCCCTTGTACCAGGCCCAGCAGAGCCGCTTGTATCCAGTTCACGTTTATAGACCCTACGTTATGAAGCACGGCGACTCCCGTAAGCTTGCTGGCATGCAGCAGCGTTATGTCGGCAACAGTGGGTTGCGCGTGTCCGCCCTATCCCTTGGCACCATGTCCTGGGCCCGGGAAACCGAGGAACAGGATGCCGCCGCCCTGGTGCGGTCCTTCGTCGATGCCGGCGGAACCCTGATCGACACCGCGGCGTCCTACGCCGACGGCCAGGCCGAGGCGATGCTCGGCGGAATGCTGGGCGACGTCGTCGCCCGTTCCGAAGTGGTGATTTCCACCAAGGCAGGACTGACGACGGCGGACGGGCGCCGCAGCGTCGACACGTCGCGCAACGGGATGCTCTCCGGGCTCGACGCGAGCCTTGCCCGGCTGGGAACCGATTACGTGGATCTCTGGTTCGCCCACGCCTGGGATGCCAATGTGCCGCTGGAGGAGACCCTGTCCGCGCTGGACCACGCCGTGCGGTCCGGCCGGGCGCGTTACGCCGGCGTTTCCAATTTCAACGGCTGGCAGACAGCCAAGGCCGCGGCCATAGCGGGCTTTCCCCTCGTGGCCAACCAGTCCGAATACTCGCTCCTGCAGCGCAGCGCTGAGATTGAGCTGATTCCGGCCATCGAGGACGCCGGGCTGGGCCTGATGGCCTGGGGGCCGATCGGCCGCGGTGTCCTGAGCGGAAAATACCGCGGGCACATCCCCGGAGATTCCCGCGCCGCCAACCAGCGGCTCGCCACGTACGTGGAACCGTATCTTGAGGGGCCGGCGTCAAGCGTGGTGGAGGCCGTCGCCATGGCGGCGAAGGGGCTCGGCCGGACGCCCCTCGATGTGTCGCTGAGCTGGCTCCTGTCCCAGCAGGGGGTGGCAACCGCAGTGGTCGGCCCCCGGACACCGGTCCAGCTCAAGGAGATCCTGGATTCGGCCCTCGCGCCGCTCCCGCCGGAGATCGCGCAGGCGCTGGAAGACGTGTCCGACCCGGCCTGAGGCCGGTCCGGGGAGTTCCGCGGGTCCCCCTCGTTCTCAGAGTCTTTGTCAGCTCTCTGAGTTCTGCAGGATTTCGAGGTCCTCTTCGTCGTCGATGTCGTCTTCGTCTTCGTCGTCGTCCTCGTCGATGACTTGGAGGGGCGTCACTTCCCCATACGCCTCGTACAGGGCGTCGTCGTAGACTTCAAAGGCGTCAGCAACGGCGAAGAACGCCGCTTCGACCGCGGGATCCCCGTCACTTCTGCGGGCGGAGGCCGCCGCCAGGTGTTCTTCCAATGCAGAGGTCAGTGACTGAAGCGCGACACGCGGATCGATGCTCATGACTTCACGTTAGTCGGAAAAAGACGAAAATGGAGAGCAATGAAAGAACATTTTCTGAGCAGCTCGGTCCGGCGGGAACGGGACTATGTCAAGCAGTACGAGTACCTCGTTCTGACGGTCGGCCCTGAGGATTCCCTGCCCGAGGCCCGCCGCCGGCTCGTGGAGCACTCCGAGTACGGCAAGTGGGAACTGGAACGCAGCCGCCTCTACGTGGGTGGCGGGCGGCGTTTCTGGTTGCGCCGGAAAGTCATCCAGGTCCAGCGCACCGTCTAGGACTCCCCCGCAAATGTTGCCACGGACATCGGCCGGAGCAAGGGCCCCGAACGCCGCGGCGTCCGGGGCCGCCTAGGGCGTGTCCAGCGGGCCCAGCCAGGCGTTCGCCACGGTATTGTGCGCCGACTCGTCATCTGACGGGTGGAACATGCCGGCCAGCACATCCCGATACAACCGCTCCAGCTCAGAGCCCCGGAAGTAGCTGGATCCTCCGGATACCCGGATCGCGAGATCCACCACGGCGCGCGCCGTTTCCGTGGCCCGGACCTTGAGGCCCACGAGCCGGGGGAACCACTGGCTGCCGTGGTCCACGAGTTCGTCGACATCGGCCGCCACGCGGGACAGCTGCGGGTAGAGCGCATCCATGGCCATCGCCGCCTCTGCCACTTTCCAGCGGATGTCCGGGTCCTGGGCGTAGCTGCGGCCGCCGTTCTTGAACGACGTCCGGCGCTCCACCGCCTCCACCCCGAGCGTGAGTGCCCGTTCGCCGATTCCCGCATACACGGCGGCGAGCAGGGTTTCGAAGCAGGCAAAGATCGCGAAGATCAGGGGGTCGGCGTTCGGGCCCACTGGCAGTTTCCGGAAGATCCGTTCCGCGGGCACGACGGCGCCGTCCAGGAGGGTGGTGTTGGACTGGCTGGCCCGCATGCCGAGCGTGTCCCAGTCCGGCAGGATCTCGTAGCCGGGCGTTGCCCGGGTGATGAATCCGTGGACTAGTTCCCCGGCGCCGTCCTGGGCGGAGGAGTCCTTCCCGAAGATCCCCAGCCGGGTCCATGCCGGTGACAGGCTTGTGAAGATCTTGCGTCCGGTGAAGCTGTAGCCGCCGTCGGGCAGCGGCACGGCCTCGGTGCGGGAATCGAACAGCACGGAGTCGTTGCCGGCTTCCGAATTGCCGAAGGCAAAGACCTCTCCCTGCGCGGCTTCCTGGAGGATGAAATCGAGCGACGAGTCACCCCGGGCGGCCAGCACCTGCGCGACGCCGGTCCACACCAGGTGCATGTTGATCGCCAGTGCGGTGGCCGGCGCAGCCGTCGCCAGCAGGCGCTGCAGCTGCGCCGCCTCCGTCAGCCCGAGTCCGAGGCCGCCGTCGACCGCGGGGACAAAGATCTTCAGGTAGCCGGCCGCCTGAAGGTCCGCGAGGTCCTCATGGAAGAAGGCGTTGTCGCGGTCGTACCCGGCGGCGCGGCCCCGGATCCGTTCCAGCAGCGGCCCGGTGAGAATGTCTTCGGGCGTCATGGCCGGGTGTCCGCTCAGTAGTTGGTGAGCAGGGTGTCCAGCACCCGCGCGCCGAATTTCAGTGAATCCGCCGGGACGCGCTCGTCGACGCCGTGGAACATGCCGGTGAAGTCGAGTTCGTCCGGAAGCATCAACGGGGCGAAGCCATAGCCGGTGATGCCCAGCCGGCTGAGGGACTTGTTGTCGGTTCCGCCGGACAGCGTGTACGGCAACACCTTGGCGCCCGGATCCTCGGAATGCAGGGCATCGATCATCGAATCGACGAGGTTGCCGGCGAAGGGCACCTCCAGGGAGACATCGTTGTGCACGTAGCTGATGTCCACTCCGGTGCCGGCGAGCTCCCGGACGATCTCCAGGACCTTCTCCTCCTGCCCCGGCAGGGTCCGGCAGTCGATGAGGGCCTCGGCCGATTCCGGGATGACGTTGTGCTTGTAGCCGCCCTTGAGCAGGGTGGGATTGGTGGTGTTCTGCAGTGTGGCGCCGACAAAGCGGGCCACAGTGCCGAGTTCCTTCAGGATCTTGTCCGGATCGTCGGGATCAAATTCGACCCCGGTCAGTTCGGTGACCCCGTCGAGGAACTGCCGGGTGGTCGGCGTGAGCTCGATCGGCCAGTTGTAGGCGCCAATCCGGGAGACCGCACCGGCAAGCCTGGTCACCGCGTTGTCGGTGTTGATCTGGGAGCCGTGGCCCGCGCGGCCGTGGGCAACGAGGCGGAGCCAAGAGAGGCCTTTTTCCGCGGTCTGGAGCAGATAGGTGCGCTGCCCGCCGATGGTGGCGGAAAAGCCGCCTACCTCGGAGATCGCTTCGGTGGCGCCCTCAAAGAGTTCGGGCCGCTTGTCGACGGCGTAGCGGGCGCCGTAGGTGCCGCCGGCTTCCTCGTCGGCGAAGAAGGCGAAGATGAGGTCCCGCTTAGGTTTGCGTCCCGTGCGGGCGAAGTTGCGCAGCACGGACAGGATCATGGCGTCCATGTCCTTCATGTCCACGGCGCCCCGTCCCCAGATGAGCCCATCTTTCAACTCGGCGCCGAAGGGGTCAACCGACCACTGCTCGCGGAGGGCGGGGACGACGTCCAAATGGCCGTGGACCACCAGGGCGCTGGCCGAGGGGTCCTCCCCCGCCAGCCGGGTCACCACGCTGGCGCGGCCGGGGGCGGCCTCGAAAATTTCGGCCTCCAGCCCGACTTCCGCCATGAGCCCGGCGGTGTATTCGGCGGCCGCGCGTTCACCGGGGCCGGAGCCGTCACCGTAGTTGGATGTGTCGATGCGGATCAGCTCTTGGCAGATCCTGACGACCTCGTCCTCGGGCCTGGGTTCGGTCCGGTTGTCAGTCATTGCGGCTCCTCTTGGCGGGTGGCTCAATTGCTGGCTTCAGCCTACCCACACCCCCCGGCAAAGCCCCGATTATTTGTTTCCGGAAAAGTCGTGCTAGAGTCTTTCTCGCTGCTTCCGAGAAAAGCAAAACGCTGAGAGGCGAAAACTTCCCGGAATTACCACCTGCGCGGGTGGCGGAATGGCAGACGCGCTAGCTTGAGGTGCTAGTCCTCGAAAGGGGGTGGGGGTTCAAGTCCCCCTCCGCGCACAAGGGAAAACCCCTGGAATCCAAGGATTCCAGGGGTTTTTTTCTGTCCTCACCCATCCGAGCTCCGGCTTCGCCCACACTGAGTGTGAAACGGCCAGGAATGAGAAGTTCTGACCGTTTGCCTCAGGCTCGGCGCGCCCTCGGTAGCGTCGCCAGTGCTCGCAGAGCCGGGTGGGCGATTGCCGGCCCGGTTTCCTATGCCCGGCAACAACAGCCCCGCCTGCGGTGTCAAAAAAAGGTAGTTTACTCTCTGTTGTGCGGCCGACCCGGGCCTGTAGCCTGACCCCATCGCGTCTGGGAGCGGTGCGCGAGGGGGGAGCGTTGCACCGGCCTTCCGTCACCACGGGCTGCCGACAGAAACCACCCCTCACGCCGCTTTCCGGCGAGTAGCTACAGGCCGCATCGGCCGGGGTCCTTACCGGGACACTTCGGCTGGTCGGTACCGGAGCGCGCCGCCCAAGACCGGGAGGCGGACCGGAAAACCGAGAAGGTGGACACTACATGCAGCGAAGAATCACATCGCCGGCCGTCATCCTGGTCGCATTCCTTGCCCTTACCGGCTGCGGGGCCGGCACTAGCACCGCGACGGCAACGTCCGCCGTAACGCCGGCGGCAGTTCAGACAGCCACTCCCACCCCGACTCCGACGAAGAGCTTCAGCAATGCGGACCTGAGCGGTCTGCTTTCAACGCTGAAGGATGCCCAGGGCAAGCCGCTGACTGTGGTCCCGTCAGCACAAATCGACCAGGGCATCCTCAAAGCCAAGGAATTGCTCAAGACAGCCGTATTCACTCCAGCGGCCTGCAAGTCCTTCGCTGACAGCAACGCCCAGATTCCGGACGGCAGCACCTACGCGGGCGCCACTTCGATCTCGGCAACGGACAAAACGGCAACTGTGGTTACGGTCATTGCCCTCAAGGACGCCCAAACCATGACCGAACAACTAAACGCATCCCAAGCCTCAGCTGCGAAGTGCAAGACTTTCACCATCGAAGCGGCCGGCCAGAAAATCACCACAGAGACCACGCCTGTTGCTGCCGAGACTAACGGGGATGTGTCTTTTGCGGCACTCACCAAGCAGCACCTTGCCACAGGCCAGGCCCAAACTGCTATAACCGTTACCGGCATCAAAGGCAACCTTGCCGCGACTGCCGTAAAAACAGGGCTGGCGGTCACTCAGCAAGCGTCAGCCGAACTGACCCAGCTGATCAACACGGTCCTCGCCCACGGCTGACGGTCCATTGGTCCAGGCTCCCCGGGCACCGGCGCCCCGTCCTGGGAGTCTGGACCAACGTTATTGCCGGCCTTCCCCCGCCGGCTGTTCAGGTTCGGCCAGCGGATCGCGGCCGGACCAGGTCTTGAGGATGGTCCAGGCAACGGCGGTGATCGGCACGGCCAGCAGCGCTCCGACGATGCCTGCCAGCACGGTGCCGGCGGCCAGGACGAGCAGGATGGCCAGCCCGTGGATGCTGAGCACTTTGCCCATCAGGACCGGCTGCAGGAAGTGGTGTTCTAGCTGGTTCACGCCGATGACGACGGCGAGGACGATAAGCGCCTGGATGGGGCCGTTGGAGATCAGGGCGACGGCGATGGCTAGGGTGCCTGCGACGGTGGCGCCGACGATCGGGATGAATCCACCCATGAAGATGAACACGCCCAGCGGGAGGGCCAGCGGTACCCCCATGATGGCCAGGGTGATCCCGACGACGAGACCGTCGATCGCGGCGACGATGGCGGTGCCGCGGACGTACCCGCCCAGGACGACGGTGCTGCGGTCCGCGGCCATGCGTGCCTTGGCGCGTTGGTCAGCGGGCAGGAAGCCGATGAGAAAGGTCCGGATCTCAGGCCCGTCCTTGAGGAAGAAGAACAGCGTCACGGCCATCAACACCGCGCCGGCGAAGATTTCCCCCAGGGTGCGTGCCCCCGTGAGGGCTTCTGCACCGAAAGTGCTGGAGGTGAAGAAGTCCCGCACTGAGCCGATGGCGGCGGTGATCTGTTGGTCGCTGACGGGGACAGGTCCAGTGGTGAGGAAGGAGTGCAGCTGGTCAACCCCGGATACGGCGCGGGCTGAGAGCTCGGCCCACTGGCGGGAGACCAGGATAACGATGCCGGTGATGACGCCGCCGACTACGGCGAGGATGGCCACGAACGAGGCAACGACGGCGAGGGCACGCGGGCACGAGCGCCCTGTGAGCCAGCGGACCAGCGGGGAGATTGCGGCGGCCAGGATCACGGCAATCAGGACCGGGATGATGACGAACGGAATGCGGGTCGCCGCCCAGATGATTGCCCAGGCGAGGGCGGCCACCGTGAGGGCCTGCACGGAACGGATGCTGGCGCGGCCGAGTCCGTCCGACCATATGGCCGCAATACCGGTGCGGGGCTCCGTCATGGGCGGTTCTCTCCTTCGCAGCGCTGAGATGTCGCCGCTACTTCCAGTTCAGGGGTTTCGGCCTGGACTTTTGCCACACCTCGTAGAACCGCGCCCGGGCCTGATCGCCGCGCAGCTGCTCCAACGCATGCAGGCGCCCGTAGCTGAATCCGTTGCCCCCACCGCCGGCGGACTGTGCCGCGAGTGCGAGCAGTGTTTCCCGGGTGACGACGCTGTCCTGGAATTCTCCAAGTATTTCCTGGATGCCCTCGGCGGCCCGGGCAAGGGCAGTTGCTTGTTTACCGAAAATCGGGGAAGCCGCCTCGCCGGCATAGCGCAGCCGCTTGGCGCTCTTTCGAACTTCATGCAGTGCGACATCCTGCGACCCCCGTCCGCTGGCACTATCGACGGCGCGGACCGCCTTCTTTAGGCGCTTTTGCTCGGCCGAGACGAGCCGGCCAACCGTCAGCGACGCTTCCTCTTGTGCTGAGGCGCTGAGCGGAGGTGCCGCAAGGAACGCGTCGAGGGAATCGAGGAGGCGGAAGTATCGGTCGCTGTCCAGCGCCGCCAAGCCTGCGGCACGGCCCTGTTGCTGGACGGTGCCGAGGTGCTCTTCGATTTCCTGCGCAACTGGACCGATCAACAGTTCCGTCGGTTCAGCGTTGATCATGTCCTTCAGCCGGGCGCGGATGACCTCGGTATCCCGGGCCTGTCCCACAGCGCCGGCGAGCCACTGCAGTTCAGCCCGCAGGACCTTGGCCGACGTCGTATCTGTGAGCTTCCGGAAGGTCGCCAACGCTGACCGTAACCGGCGCGCGGCCACCCGTAGTTGATGCACCGCGTCCGGCGCATCGGCTCTGACTCCAGGGTCATGCATCTTCAGGGCGAGTACTTGTTGGACAATGTATGACAGCGCGACGTCCGAGGCCGGGCTGTGCCGGCTCGGCTTTGGAACTGCGGCGGGATCACCCGGATAGTTGGGTCCGAGCGCCTTGGCCAGCTTGGACGGCAGGGCGGAAAGGGGCACTCCCTCGGCTGCGAGCAGTGTGTCGGCGTCCTGGAGCAGCTGTCGGGGACCGTCGGCGAGCTCAATTTCCCACTCCCGCCACCGCGACGGTTCCGCCGGGGTTAGCAGGGATTGCGCCTCGACGTGGTCGTCGCTGAAGTGAGCCAGGACCGCGCCGTCGGCGGCGTAAAAGGGGGTCGAAGTCCGGTTGGTCTTGATGCGTGCCACGGGCACCAGCATGTGGCTGCGGGTGTGAACGAGCACTAGCTGACGCAAAAGCTCCGGCACGGCATCCCGATCGCCGCCCAGCGGCTCCCCTATTTCCCGCCGCTCCCCCGCGGTGACTGGGAGCTTGAGGTGCCAGCCTGCCTCCGGACCGCCGGACCGGCGGCGCAGTGTGATCCGCTGCGCGGCCAGCGCCAGTGCCTCGGTATCAAAGTAGACGGCGTCCAGCTGTTCGTTGACGGCTTGCCCTACGCGATCCACCCCGTGGATTGATGCCAGTTGCGGGAGGGCGTCGGCTTCCGAAGGGCAGTACTTGTGTTCCACCTCAATGACTTCGGAGCCGGCCATACTCCATTCTAGGAATTGGCATGCCCGCTCGCCCGTGCCCAAAGCCCCCTATCAAATGGAACCCTTCACGGCGCCTGCGCTGGCCAGGGTGCACGTGGCGAAGCTCCGGTCAAATAGCGGTTGACCGGAGCTTCGGGACCATTATGGGCAGTGCTTCCTGTGTATTCGCAGGGAAAGGCCGCCCGCCGCTATTGGTTGAGCAATTCGCTCATGAGGGGCGCATTGCGGACGTGGTCGGTCAGGGGCGTCAGCCCCCACACGTCCTCGATGGTGTGCAACAAGGAGTAGTGCGAGTAGGCGGCATGGGAAGTGAAGCCTTTCCGCGCAGCCGGACCGGCAAATACCGTCGCCACCCTGTTGTCTTCTTTGCTGCCCTCATCCCACGTGAGCACCAACAGGGAGTTCTGCGTCGTGAAGGCCAGCGACCCAAGGATCCTCGGCACCTCACGGGAGAGCCAGCGGTCTCCGGTGCTGATGGGACAGTCGTGGGTGTCATTGCACATGTCTGGGCTGATGAAGGAGAAGTCCGGCAGGGCCGACGCCGACTGCAGATCCTGTTCCAGCCGTTCGTACGGCACAACATGGTCCGCGCACGAGCTCTTGTCGCTTGTAATCGTTGGGTAGTACAGAAAGGGATTGTGCTTCACCGCGTAGTCCCCGGAGTCCCGCGAAACACAGGGCGCGGGCATGCCCTCGGCGTACATTTTCCAAGTCCGCCCGGACTGTGTGATTTCATCGGCGATGGACCGCACATCCGCGGTGCAGGACTTCGGTTTGCAGTCGCTGGTAATCCCGGCGGTTGTTCCGCTCGTCAGGGCGATATAGTTCGGCAGGCTCGGGTGCATGATCGCCTGGTAGTTGGCAGCCGTTGAGAATTCAGCGGCCAGTTTGTTGAAGTAGCCCGCTTCGCTGGCGCCCATGATCTGCGAGGCCGCCTTGTTTTCCAGGACCATGACCACAATGTGCTGGATTCCGCCGTTGCCCTGCTGCCCCGGCGCCGGGTGCGGCGCTGGCTGTGCGAAGTACGGCGACGGCGGCGGGGTCGCGGCGGGAGGCGTGTCCAGGCTGGACGGTTGGGGCGCGGATTCGGCAGGAGCCGACTCGGCAGGCGCGGATTGGGAGGGCGCGGATTGTGAGGGCGCGGATTGTGAGGGGGCGGGCGGGCCGGCTTGGAAGGGTTGCACCGGAGTGCACCCCACTAACAACATCGCCAGCGCCCCAACGCCGGCCAGCGAGCCCCGGCCGATCCGCGTCATCGGACCATGCTAGCGCCCGGTAGCGGCGCGACCCAAGGCTGTCTGCGGGGCCCTCCTCAGGTCTGGCTCAGGTCCGTTTCAGGCCCCGTTTCAGGTCCCGGGATGGAGCGCAGTCCGGACGGTGCCCAGCAGGGACAGGAACCGTTCATGGCCCGGCAGGTCATCGATCAGTACCACGCCCTCGGGAGCGGCCAGCGGGATGCGCCAGTTTGGGTATTGGGTGCTGGTGCCCGGCTGGTTCTGGGTCCGGGTCTCCCCCACGGCGTCGACGAGCGCCACGCCCAGCAGCGCGGACGGGGCAAGTGCCGTGTAGGCATACAGCGCCTCCACCGTTGTCCGGACGTCGGTGGCGGTGTCCGTCAGCAGCCCGCGCGCCCGGACTTGGGCCAGCACAGCTTCCTGCTCGGCCGCGGCCTCGGCGCGTTCTTCATCAATGGGGCGCCGCAACAGCCCGAGCGATTCCCGCAAAGTGACGTGTTCACCGGCAAGGTAGCCCGCGGTCGGGGGCAGATCGTGGGTGTTGACGCTGGTCAGGCATTGCTGGCGGTAGTGTTCCGGCGGGATCGGGCCGCCGGCGTCGTGCTCGAACCAGAGGATGGATGTGCCGAAAATCCCCCGCTCCGTCAGGTAGCCGCGGACCCACGGCTCGAACACGCCCAGGTCTTCGCCGATCACGAGAGCCCCAGCCCGTTGCGCCTCGAGGGCCAGGATGCCGATGAGCGCCTCGTAGTCGTAATGCACGTATGTGCCGCCCTCCGGGCCGGCGCCCTCGGGGATCCACCACAACCGGAACAAGCCGAGGATATGGTCCACGCGGATCCCGCCGGCGTGCCGCAGTACGGTCCGGAGCATGTCCCGGTAGGCGGCATAGCCGGACTCGGCGAGCCGGCCGGGATGCCACGGCGGCTGGGACCAGTTCTGGCCCAGCTGGTTGAACATGTCCGGCGGTGCGCCCACCGAAACGCCCCGGGCGAGTACGCCGGACAGCGTCCAGGCGTCGGCACCGCCAGGTTTCACGCCAACGGCGAGGTCATGGACCACGCCGATCCCCATACCTGCCTCGCGCGCTGAACGCTGGGCCGCCTCGAGCTGCTGGTCGCAGAGCCACTGAAGCCAGCAGTGGAATTCGATCCGGGCTGCGAGCCTGGGACGCTGCGCGACACAGTACGGCGACGCCGGGGATGACGCCGCCCCGGTCCATTCCGGCGCCGACGGCGGCAGCTCTTCGGCGAGCGCACACCACAGCGCAAAGTCCTCAAGTCCCTGCCCCTGCTCGGCGCAGAAGTCCGCGAACTGCCGGGTGCGGGCCGGACCGCGGCGGACGGCAAACAGGAGTTCCAAGGCCGTGAGCTTCGCCGCGTAGCTGGCGTTGCGGTCCAAGAGGTCCCGGGACCGGTTGGCCGCCTGCAGACCTTCGGCGAGGCGTGCCACCTCGGCCCGGCCGGCAGCGTCCAGATAGCCGTATTCCGGGATTTCCTCCACCCGCAGGTAGAGCGGGTGGAAAAAACGCCGTGTGGCCGGCAGGTACGGGGAGTCTTCGACCGGCGGCGCTGGTTCGGCGGCATGCAGCGGATTGACCAGCACAAAGCCGGCCCCCTGCTCACCGGCAACCGCGGCGAGGTCACCGAGATCTGCGAAGTCGCCAATCCCCCACGACCGGGAGGACCGCACGGAGTACAGCTGGGCGGTCAGCCCCCAGGTGCGCCGTCCCCCGAGCACGGCAGAGGCCCGGAGCTGGCCGGGCGTTACGACAAGCGGGCACTGCGCCAAGGTGCCTTCGGCGTCGGCGTTCAGGGTATGCCAGCCGAGGCCGAGGTCGCCGGGAATGGTGAACGTGGCACGTCCTGTGAGGACGCCGTCGACGCCAACCGGCGCGTCCCAGTTCTCCCGCTGTGTGGGCTCGTGCCTGCTGCCGTCCTCGGCGTCGATCCAGACGCGGACGCCGCTGCCGTGCGGGACGTGGACATCCACGTGGGTTTCCCGTCCCTCCCTCACTACGAGAACCGGCGGGAGGATGCGCCGCCACGGTGCCAGGCGTGTCTCCGCCAGGGAGCGTTGCTGCTCCTCGGCCCCATCGGCGGGGACACCGAGGGCCGCCAGCACATCCCGGAGCGTTCCGGCGGCCACGGAGCGTTCCACCCCGTCCCAACCCCAGTAGCTCGTGTCGACGCCATGGGCCGCGGCGAGTTCGCGCAACAGCGCGTCGGCCGTGTCGGTGCCCCCGGCGTGCCCGGGACTTCCAGGTGTCCCTGTGTTTTCGGGCTGTGCGGGGTTTGCAGTGTTCTCGAGGTGCGTCTGGTCCGCCATGCGCCCACTCTAGACGCTGCCTCCACGCCCCGCGCCCCCCTTCGTGGATATGGAATTCACCTACTAGGTCGTCGAGTCCCTCCATGGTGGCCGCAAGCGACAGGTCGGCGTTCCCCACAAGGAACGGCAGCAGGACCCGGTTCTCGGTCTGCGGGTGCAGCAGCCCGTACAGTGAGCCCGCCTCGGCGAGCGCATGCGGGACGAGGTCGGTTTCGCACCGTTCCACCAGGACCGCGTGCGTGTTCCCGGAGCGGACGGCTCTTTCGGCCCGTTTAGACGCCGCCACAGGGTCCACGCTAGCCTTGCACTCTATGGTTGACGTCGAACGGTTCCGGATCCTGCTGCACGAGGAACGTCGTCGGAAGCTTGCCCTCCTCCCCGCTCTCAGCGAAGACATCACCTCGGTCAATGCCGCTCGCCGGGACTCGAATGTCGACGATGAACACGACCCCGAGGGCAGCACGATCGCCTTCGAACTGTCGCAGGCATCCGCGCTCCTGGAACAGAGCAGGGCTTCCCTCGTGCAAATCGATGCCGCCCTTGCCCGGATGGAAGAGGGCACTTACGGGATCTGCGCCGTGTGCGGCGCCGCGATCCCCGAGGGCCGGCTGGAGGCGAGGCCCTGGACCGCGTACTGCATCGAGCATGCCTCGGGCCGGGCATGACCCGGTCCGGCCTGCCGGTGGTGGATCCGAACCTCGCCCTGACGTGGTGGGAGCGGATCCTTGCCGGATTCACCCACTCCCCCAGCCCGCACGTGACCAGTACCGAGCTCGTTGCGGTGATCCTGCTGGCAGTCGCGGTGTCCCTGCCGCGCCTGACCTGGCGCTACTTTGGCCTGCTTGCCACCGTGACCCACGAACTCGGCCACGCATTTGCCGCCCTCACCACCGGCCAACGGCTCGGCGGCATCCGGCTGGGCCTGGACCACTCCGGCACCACCACGACCTACAGCAGGAGCCGGCTCTCCGCCGCCTGGTCGACCTTCTGGGGTTACCCCGTGCCCGCCGTCGTTGGGGCAGTGATGGTCTGGTGCGGTTTCAACGGCTGGGGCCCGGCCGCCATGTCGGTGGGCACGCTAATCCTGCTGGCGTCATTCCTGTTCCTCCGCAACGGCGTCGGCCTCCTCATCACCGCTGCCGCCGTGCTGGCCTCGGCGCTCCTGGTGCTCTTTGTCCCGCCGGTGTTCAACGGGCACGTGATGATTGTGCTGGGCCTGGCTCTCCTGGTCGCGGCCGTCAGGGACCTCGGCAAACTGGCCAACGTCCATCTGCGGCACCGTGACAGGCTCCCGACGTCGGACGCCTACCTGCTGGCCCGGGCCACCTCCGTCCCCGCCGCGGCGTGGATTGTGCTGTTCGCCGCGGTAGTGGCCGGTGCCTGGTGGTTTGCCTGGCAGCCCATGGCGCCGGTGTTCACGGCCTTGCTGGGATCGTTCAATGCCCGGCCTTAGGCTGGGACCATGAGCCAGAGTACCCACACCGACGATCCGGGATTCAGCACCAAGGGCGCCTACGTGACCGGCGGCGAGGAATTTACCCGCGACACCAACTACATTGAGGACCGGATCACGCGGGGCGGCGGCCCGGGCAGCAACGGCGAGCCCGGCTGGCCGGTGGAACCTGGCCGCTACCGCCTCATCGCGGCGCGTGCCTGCCCGTGGGCCAACCGCACGGTGATCGTGCGCCGGCTGCTCGGCCTGGAAGAGGTCATCTCCCTCGGCCAGCCCGGTCCCACCCACGACGCCCGGTCCTGGACTTTCGACCTCGACCCGGACGGCAGGGACCCCGTCCTCGGGATTGAGCGCATCCAGGACGCCTACTTCCGCCGTTTCCCCGGCTACCCCCGTGGGATTACCGTCCCGGCGATCGTTGACGTTCCCAGCGGGCAGGTAGTCACCAACGACTTCGCCCAAATCACGCTCGACTTTTCCACCGAGTGGGCGCAGTATCACCGGGCCGGCGCGCCGGAACTGTACCCGGAGCACCTGAGGGAAGAGATCGACGCCGTCAACAAGCGCGTCTTCACTGAGGTGAACAACGGCGTCTACCGGTGCGGGTTCGCCGGTTCACAGCAGGCCTACAACGCCGCCTATGATCGGCTCTGGACGGCCCTGGACTGGCTCGAAGACCGCTTGGCCGGCCAACGCTACCTGGTGGGCGACACCATCACGGAAGCCGACGTCCGGCTGTTCACCACGCTGGCCCGCTTCGACGCCGTCTACCACGGCCACTTCAAGTGCAACCGGCAAAAACTCAGCGAGATGCCCGTCCTGTGGGCCTACGCGCGCGACTTGTTCCAGACGCCCGGGTTCGGTGACACCACCGACTTTGTGCAGATCAAGGAGCACTACTACATCGTTCATGAGGACATCAATCCCACCGGCGTGGTCCCGCGCGGACCCGAACTGGGCAATTGGCTCTCGGAACACGGCCGCGAAGCGCTGGGCGGCCGGCCCTTCGGCGACGGCACGCCTCCCGGACCGGTCCGCGCCGGCGAAGAGGTCGCCGCGGGACACGGCGCAGCCTGATGCCGGCGGCGGCCGGCGCGGCGCCGGGATGGGGCACGGCAGCCGGCTCCGCGGACACCTGAGACGTGGGCACAGCAGCGCCGTCCGTCTCGGCTGGCCTTGCCACCCCCGAATTCGCGGAAGTGCGTGAGCTCTTCGACTCCTTCCTGTCCGATGACCCGGGCTACAGCGCGCAACTGTCCGTCTACCGCCGCGGCACCAAGGTGGTGGACCTGTGCGGCGGCCCGGGTTTGGTGCCAGGCGACATCACGGGCACCTATTCCTGTTCCAAGGGAGTCGCCGCGTTTGCGATCGCCCTCCTCGTCCAGGACGGCCGGCTCGACCTCGACCGGACCGTCGCGTCCTACTGGCCGGAGTTCGGCGTCCAGGGCAAGGACCGGCTCACCGTGCGGCAGGCCCTGTCGCATCAGGCGGGGCTGCCCGGCGTCGTCGGCGGTTTTCCCCTGGCGGAGCTCACCACGGCTGCCGCGGCTCGGCGTTTGGCGGCCTCGGCGCCGCTGTGGCGCCCGGGCACGGCCTTCGGCTACCACGCCCTGACCATGGGGATCCTGATGGAGGAGCTCTGCCGCCGCACCTCAGGGATGCCGCTCCAGGGGCTCTACAACGAGCGGATCCGCCGCCCGTGGGGCATCGACTTCTTCCTGGGCCTGCCCGAGGACCAGGAACCGCGATACCGCGAGGTGCTCTACGATCCGGCCCCGGACCAGCCGTGGCTGGATCCGCTCAGCATCGACGGCCTCAACAGCAACGCGCCGGTCAGCACCATCATGGAGCTGCCCAATCATCGCGTTGTGCGGGCCTCGGGAATGAGCAGCGCCGGCGGCGTGGGGTCAGCCGAAGGGCTGGCCAGGCTCTATGCCTCCGCCACAACGGGGGTGGACGGCCGTCCCGCTTTCCTGAGCCCCGCCACCATCGATCTCATGGCCGCGGAGCAAGTTTGGGGACTGGACCGGTGCTCCGGCTCGGACAATGCCTTCGCCGTGGTGTTCATGAAACCCCAGCCGGGACGGAACTTCGGCAGTCATCTGGCGTTCGGACACGAGGGCGCCAATGCGGCCCTTGGTTTTGCGGATCCCGGCTATGGCCTCGGGTTCGGGTATGTGCCCCGCCGCAGCGAAGAGGGCAGGACCGGGGGCCGTGCCCAGCGGCTGTCCGCGGCGGTGCGGCGGGCCGCCGACGCCGCGTCCTGACCGGCGTCGAACGGGCCGGACGGCACCGGGGCCGGTTTTGTCCACTTGTCGCAGCGACCTCCCGGCCCTAGGGTGAGCCGGGATGCTCACTCCAGAAAAGACAGCCGACAGCCCGCCCTCCCTGCCGCGCAGATGGGCCCGGATTGTGTACCGTGCTGTCTCCGCGGCAGTGCTGTGGCCCCGGCTCCAGCTGGCCCTTAAGGCGGCGCTGGCCGCAGGCATCGCCTTCGCGATCGCCCCTTACATGCCGGGCTCCGCCGCCGAGTATCCGTACTACGCGCCTCTGGGCGCCTTGGTGGCCATGTACGAGAACGTGGTCGGTTCCATGCGCCAGGGCCTGCAGACGCTCGTCGGCCTCGCAATCGGCGTCGGGCTGGCGTTCATGCTGTTCAGCCTCGGCTCACCGTCCCCGCTGACGGTTGCGGTGGTCATGGGCCTGGGCGTTATCCTGGCCGGACTGCCGAAGATCGGCTCGGGCCGGGACTGGATCCCGACGGCGGCGCTCCTGGTGCTGCTGGTCGGCGGCCATAATCCGGACACGTTCTCCTTCGGGTACCTCTTCCAGATGGGCGTCGGCGTCACAGTGGGCATCGTCGTGAACCTGCTGGTCTTCCCGCCACTGCACTTTCGGGCCGCGGCCCTGAGCATCGCGGAGCTCCGCCAGGCACTCGCCCAGCAGCTCTGGGATATGGGCAAGGCCCTCAAGGAAAGCTGGCCGCCGGAACATCAGGACTGGTCCCGTCGTTCGGAGGCGCTCGCAGCGCACGCCCGTGCCGTGCGCCTCGCCGTCGAGAAGGCCGATGCGAGCCGCCAGGCAAATCCCCGCCGCCGCCTGCATCCGCGCGATATAGAGCTCGACTACCGGAACCTGCGGGACTTGGAGCGGCTGACCTTCCACGTCCAGGACGTGACCCAAGTGCTCTCGGACGTCATCTGGGCCCATGACACCCCCTTCGTGGTCCCCGACGACTACGCGGCGCCCCTCGGGGACGCCATGGCTTCCGTCGGCGACGTGATGCTTGCCTTGGAGGAGGAACAGCCGGACCGCCAGGCCGAGCTGGCCGCCTCCGCCGACGCGACCATCAACGAACTGACCGCCCGGCTCGCCACCGAACAGCACAGCAAGGACGCCCCGAGCGCGGTGGAATCCATCCTCCTAAGCCTCCACCGCATGCTGCGGGTGGCCACGCCCGGCCGGCCTGAGGCACAACAGGCCAACGCACCCGCAAGCTAGGCCAACACGCGCGCCCGCTGGGCCGGCGTAGCGGAACGGGCGACGGCGGCTCCGGCTGATGTGTCCGGACCGGGAGTCTGGCTACGGCAGCGCCGCGACAGAACCGCTGAAGTGTCGGCGCCCCGACAGCGGGTTCCACGCCACATAGCCGGAACGCTGCCAGGCGCCGCCGTCGGCCTGGACCGTGCTGATGTCCAGCGCCACGCGGGCCGGCAGGAACACGGGCGCCTCGAAGGCCACGTCCCACCGGAACGAGTCCCCCCTGACCGCGCCGACGTCGGCCAGCGCCCGCGACGCCAGGTACATGCCGTGGGCAAGGGAGCGGCGCATGCCCAGGGCCTTGGCAGTCAGGACGCTCAGGTGGATGGGGTTGAAGTCGCCGGACACCGCGGCGTAGGCCCGCCCGGTGTCGACGCCAAGCTGCCACAGGGCCGTGGGGTCCGGCACCGAGAACGGCGGCGGCGGCGTCACGGGCACCGAGGGCTTGTCGATCCCGGGCAGGAACACGCCCTTGGCCAAGTAGGTAGAGACCCCGCGCCAGCGGACTTCTTCCCGCCCGGCGGCACGGACCTCGGCAACGACATCGAGCTGCGTGCCGGCCCGGTGGCCGCGCAGGTTCTCCACTTGGGCCCGGATATCCAGGGCCTGGGTGAACAGGACCGGCGCGGACTGCACCACCTTGTTGCTCAGGTGGATCATGCCCAGCAGGGGCAGCGGAAAATCGTCCCGGTTCATCACGCTCATGGCCAGCGGAAACGCCAGGGCATGGATAAAGCCGGCCGGGAGGACATCGCTCGCGCTCTCACCGATCAGGTGCTGGTAAGCCGTCAGGTTGGCGACGTCGGCCTTCACCCCACGGACCTCGTGGGTGTAGGCGGGCAGTTCGGTGCCGCCGTGCGTGCCCAGGACCCTGCGCCGTGCCGCCGCGGCCGCCGCATTGACGTAGAGCTTGGACAGCGACGGCATCTCGCCCAGGATGACGGTCTGGGATCCGCTCATGCGCCCACCAGGTTCTGCCCGCAGACGCGCAGCACCTCGCCGGAAATTCCGCCCGCGGCGTCGCTGGCCAGGAACGCGATGGCCTCGGCGACGTCACCTGGCTGGCCGCCCTGCTGCAGGGAATTGAGCCGGCGCGCCACTTCGCGGGTGGCGAAGGGGATCCTGGCGGTCATCTCCGTTTCGATGAAGCCCGGAGCGACGGCGTTGATGGAGCCGCCGCGCTCGCCGATCAGCGCCGCTGTGGCGCGCACCATGCCGATCACGCCGGCCTTGGACGCGGCATAGTTGGTCTGGCCACGGTTTCCGGCGATCCCGCTGGTGGAGGCCACGGACACGATCCGGGGCGCGTCGCCGAAGTGCTCCGAAGCCAGGAGGGCCTCGTTGATGCGCAGTTGCGCGGCAATGTTGACGGCGATCACGGAATTCCAGCGGCCCGCATCCATGTTGGCCAGCAGCTTGTCCCGGGTGATGCCGGCATTGTGGATCAAGATGTCCAGCCGGCCGTGCCGTGTCGCGGCGTGGTCGATGATCCGTTGGCCGGCGTCGTTGCGGCTGATGTCCAGCTGCAGTGCCGTCCCGTGGACCTCGTTGGCCACCTCCGCCAGGTGGTCCCCGGCTGCCGGGATGTCGACGAGGATGAGGGTGGCGCCGTCGCGGTACAGCGTACGGGCGATCGCAGCCCCGATTCCCCGGGCGGCGCCAGTCACCACGGCCACCTTGCCGGCCAGCGGCTTCTCGACGTCGTCGGGCAGCTGCCCGGCGCCGGAGCTGACCGTCAGGAACTGCCCGTCCACAAACGCCGAGCGGCCCGACAGGAAGAACCTCAACGCCCCCAGCGTTGCGGGGCTGGTGGTCCGTGCACCGTCCGCGAGCAGGACGCCGTTGCCGGTGGCGCCGGCCCGCAGTTCCTTCGCCAAAGACCGCAGGAGGCCGTCCACGCCCTGCCTGGCGGCTGCCGCTGCCGGCTCAGTCGCGGAGTCTGCGGTGCGGGACACGGTGATGACGCGGGCGTTCGGCGCGAGATCACGCAGCGAGGCGGCGGCCGTGAGCACCGGCTTCTCGAGGTCGCCGGGATGGGCCAGTTCGTCCAGCACCAAGATGATGGCGCCGAGCTTCTCCTTGGGTATCGCGTGGCGGCGGACGTCGAGGTTCCAGGCCAGGAGCGTGGCGGCGAGGTCGTCGGCGCCGCTGGTTGACCCCTGGACCAGGACGGGCCCTTCGATGAGGGGGCGGCCGGGCTCGTGCCGCCGGAGGGCCACCGGCTGCGGGAGGCCGAGCCGCTTGGCGATGTCCTTGCCGAGTCCGTGGCTGACGAACCGGGTGTACTTGTCGCTCATCCGATTCTCCTTAGAGTGCTTCGAGGATTGCGACGACGCCCTGGCCGCCGGCGGCGCAAATGGACACCAACCCGCGGGCCGGGCGCCCGTTGACCTGGCCTTGGGCGTGCAGCATTTTGGCCAGCGACGCCACGATCCGGCCGCCCGTGGCGGCAAACGGGTGTCCGGCGGCAAGGGACGAACCGTTGACGTTCAGTTTGGTCCGGTCGATGCTGCCGAAGGCGCCGTCCAGGCCAAGGCGGGTGCGGCCGAATTCCTCGTCCTCCCACGCGGCCAGAGTACTCAGCACCGTGCCGGCGAAAGCCTCATGGACCTCGAAGAAGTCGAAGTCCGCGAGTGTGAGATTGTGGCGTGCGAGCAGCCGGGGCACCGCGAACGCCGGCGCCATGAGCAGCCCGTCCTTGCCGTGGACAAAGTCGACCGCGGCCGCCTCGCCGTCGACAATAGTGGCCAGCTTGGGGAGGTCGTGGGCGTCGGCCCATTCCTCGGACGCCAGCAGCACGGTGGAGGCGCCATCGGTCAGCGGCGTGGAGTTCCCGGCCGTCATGGTCGCTGCGGCGCCCAGGTTCTTGCCGAATACGGGCTTGAGCGTGGCCAGTTTCTCCAGGCTGGTATCGGCGCGCAGGTTGGAGTCCCTGCTCAGTCCCCGGTAGGGGGTCAGGAGGTCATCGAAGAAGCCGGCGTCGTAGGCCGCGGCAAGATGGCGGTGGCTGTTGAAGGCGAGCTCATCCTGGGCCTCGCGGGTGATCTTCCACTGCGCGGTGGTCAGCGCCTGGTGCTCGCCCATCGACAGGCCGGTTCGTGGCTCCCCCGTGTTCGGGGCATCGGGGGCCAGGTCCTTGGGCCGGAGCCGGCTGAGGACCTGCAGCTTCCGGGACACGGTCTTGGCACGGTTGAGGTCAAGGAGCACCTCGCGGAGTCCCTCGCTGACGGCAATGGGGGCATCAGAGGCGGAGTCGACGCCGCCGGCGATCGCGGAATCGATCTGGCCCAGCTTGATCTTGTTCGCCAGGCCGAGCACCGTTTCCAGGCCGGTCGCGCAGGCCTGCTGGAGGTCGTACGCCGGGGTCTCGGCGGAGAGGGCCGAGCCGAGCACGGCCTCCCGGGTGAGGTTGAAGTCGCGGGAGTGCTTGAGAACGGCGCCGGCAGCGACTTCCCCGATCCGTTCGTCCTGAAGGCCGAAGCGGGCGATCAGTCCGTCCAAAGCGGCGGTGAGCATGTCCTGGTTGGAGGACTTGGTGTACGCGCCGCCGGTCCGCGCAAACGGGATGCGGTTGCCACCCACCACCACGGCCCTGCGGAGCTGCGACGAGGCCGCGCCGCCGTGCTCCTTCTTCCCTGCGGCGGCCTCCACGGCGGAGGTGCCGGCGGCTGGTGCGGGGGCCGGTTGGGGGCGGGGCACTGACGGTCCGTTGACGGACATGGGCTGTCTCCTTCGATCAAAGCGATTACCGATACCCAGCGTACCTGATACGCTTGGTATCGTGAACATCCCCAACGACACTCCGCCCGCCGGGCAGGCCGCCGTGGACGGCCGCGCTTCCCGCTGGCAGTCCCACCGTGAGGAGCGGCGGCGGGAGCTCATCAAGTCGGCCCGGAGGGCGGTGCACGCCCTTGGCAGTGACGCGTCCATGGAGGACATTGCCGCGGCCGCGGGAACCTCAAAGTCCGTCTTTTACCGCTATTTCGGCGACAAGGCCGGACTCCAGCAGGCCGTGGGCGAAGTGGTCCTGAGCCAGATGCAGCGGCGCATCCAGGAGGCGGTCCAGAGCGCCCAGACGCCCCGTGAAGGCCTGTTCGCCATGGTGTCCGCCTACCTGCAGATGGCCGAGACCAGCCCGAATGTTTACACCTTTGTCACGCGCCATGCCCCCGGCGAAGCGGATACCGCCAGCCCGTCCATTTCCACAGCCGGCGCATTGAGCCATTTCTTCGCCGCCATCAGCGACATGATTGCCCGGCCCATGCGCAGCCATCTGGGCGGCGGCCAGGACAAGGAAGCCGTGATCGGCTACTGGCCCAATGCCGCGATCGGCCTGGTGCGGAACGCCGGAGAGCAGTGGCTCGCCAGCCCGCCGGGGCCCGCCAGGCCGGACCAGGAAGCCATGGCGCGGCAGATCACGGACTGGCTCTGTTTCGGCATCGCCCCCGAGCTGCAATCGCCGGCGGACCCGGCAACGGCGGACCCCGCAGGCCAGGGCACGCCGGCGGCGGCTCCGGCCCCGCCTACGAACTGAATTGTCAGCACTAGAGATTGTCAGAACCACAGAAGGAAACGACATGACTGAACTAGCCGACCGCACCACGGGCAACGCGGCCCGCCGCACCTCGACGCCGGCAGCGACCACAACAGCCGGCCGTTCCGGCGCCCAATCCGGCTCCCCTGAGGCGCCCGCCGTCGACGTCGCGGCCCTTGGCGAGCAACTGCTCGGCAAGTGGGCGGCCATCCGGCTGAAGTCCAGGGCCCTCGCCGGCCGCCCGGAACTGCACAAGATCGAGGGGCTGACCCACACCGACCACCGCCAACGCGCGTTCGGACAGCTCAGGATCCTGGTGGACAACGGCGCCGTACACCGCGCGTTCCCCCAGTCCGTGGGCGGCTCGGATGATCACGGCGGGAACGTGGCCGGTTTCCAGGAGCTGGTCATCGCCGACCCGTCGCTGCAGATCAAGGCCGGCGTCCAGTGGGGACTGTTCGGCTCCGCAGTGAACCACCTCGGCACCGCCGGACACCACGAGAAGTGGCTGCCCGGGATCATGAGCCTGGACATCCCGGGCTGTTTCGCCATGACTGAGACCGGCCACGGTTCGGACGTGGCCAGCATTGCCACCACCGCCACGTACGACCCGGCGGCCGAGGAGTTCGTGGTCCACACGCCGTTCCGGGCCGCGTGGAAAGACTACATCGGTAACGCCGCCACCGACGGCCTCGCCGCCGTCGTGTTCGCCCAGCTGGTGACAAAGGGCGTCAACCACGGCGTGCACGCGTTCTACATGGACCTCCGGGACCCCGAGACCAAGGATTTCCTGCCGGGCATCGGCGGCGAGGACGACGGCGTCAAGGGCGGCCTGAACGGCATCGACAACGGCCGGCTCCACTTCACGAACGTCCGGATCCCCCGCAGCAACCTCCTGAACCGCTACGGCGACGTGGACCCCGAGGGCAACTACACGTCCCCCATCGCCAGCCCGGGCCGCCGCTTCTTCACCATGCTCGGCACGCTGGTCCAGGGCCGGGTCTCCCTCGACGGCGCCGCCGTGACGGCGTCGAAACTGGCGTTGAAAACCGCCATCCAGTACGCCACGGAACGCCGGCAGTTCAATGCCTCATCCCAGACCGATGAGGAAGTCCTGCTGGACTACCAGCGGCACCAGCGCCGCCTCTTTACGCGGCTGGCCACGACGTACGCCGCGAGCTTCGCCAGCGAGCAGCTGTTGCAGAAATTCGACGACGTCTTCTCCGGCCGTCACGACACCGACCAGGACCGCCAGGACCTCGAGACCCTGGCCGCGGCGCTCAAGCCGCTCAGCACCTGGCACGCACTGGACACCCTGCAGGAATGCCGCGAGGCCTGCGGCGGCGCGGGATTCCTGATCGAGAACCGTTTCGCCTCGCTCCGCGCCGACCTCGACGTGTACGCCACCTTCGAAGGCGACAACACGGTCCTGCTGCAGCTGGTCGCGAAGCGCCTGCTGGCCGACTACGCCAAGGAATTCCGCACCGTGAACTTCGGCGTGCTGGCCCGTTATGTCGTGGGCCAGGCCACCGGTGTCGCGATCCACCGCACCGGACTGCGCGGCGTCGCCCAGTTCGTGGCGGACTCCGGATCAGTGCAGAAAGCGGCCCTGGCGATCAAGGACGAAGCAAGCCAGCGGACCCTGCTGACGGACCGCGTCCAGACGATGGTCGCGGAGGTGGCCACAGCCCTCAAGGGCGCGAACAGGCTCCCGCAGCAGCAGGGCGCCGCCTTGTTTAACGCGCACCAGCACGAACTCATCGAAGCCGCCCAGGCCCATGCGGAGCTGCTGCAGTGGGAGGCCTTTACAGAGGCGCTCGGGAAAGTGACAGACCCGGGCACGCACAAGGTCCTGACGTGGCTGCGTGATCTGTTCGGCCTGTCCCTCATCGAGAAGAACCTGTCCTGGTACCTCATGAACGGCAGGCTCTCGATGCAGCGCGGACGCACCGTGGGCGAATACATCAACCGCCTGCTCGTGAAGATCCGCCCGCACGCCCTCGACCTGGTGGATGCCTTCGGGTATGGGCCTGAGCACCTCCGCGCTGAGATCTCCACCGGCGCGGAGAAGGTCCGCCAGGACGAGGCCCGGGACTACTTCCGGAAGCAGCGGGCCAGCGGCCAGGCTCCCCTGGATGAGAAGATCCTGCTCGCCCGCGCGGCCCACGAGACAAAAGCCCACGCAGCAAAAGCCCACGGAACAAAAGCCAGCGGCGCCTGACCCAGCGGCGCCTGACCCAGCCGAATTACGACGACGGCGCCGCCCCCTCAGCCGGGGCGGCGCCGTCGTCGTACTGCCGTTTGGACGCGGGTCAGGAGTCCTTGTTGAGCACCGAGCGGTAAACCTCAAGCGTGGTCTCCGTGATGGATTCCCAGGAGAAGTGCTCCTCGGCCCTGCGTCGGCCGGCTTCGCCCATGGCGCGCGCCCGGGCGGGATCGGACACCACTTCGATGAGGGCCTCGGCAAAGTCGGTGACGAACTTCTCCGGGTCCAGTGGGATGCCGGTGCCGTCCGTGACCTGCTCGATCGGAACAAGCAGTCCGGTCTTGCCGTGCTCGACGACCTCCGGGATACCGCCGGTGGCGCTGGCCACCACGGCGGCGCCGCACGCCATCGCCTCCAGGTTGACGATGCCCAGCGGTTCGTAGATGGACGGGCACGCGAACGCGGTCGCGTGGCTGAGCACCTGGATGACCTCGTTGCGGGGCAGCATCCGTTCGATCAGGATCACGCCGCTGCGCTGGCTCTGGAGCTCCTCGATCAGGCGTGCCGTCTCGGCCGCCAGTTCCGGAGTGTCCGCGGCACCGAGGCACAGCACCAGCTGGACGTCGGCCGGGAGCTTGGCGGCGGCCCGCAGCAGGTACGGTACGCCCTTCTGCCGGGTGTTCCGGCCCACAAAAACAACGCTGGGGCGCTCCGGATCGATCCCGAGCGGACGGATGATGTCATCAGCCTCGTCCCGGTTCCACTGGCTGACATCGATGCCGTTGTGGACCACCTTGACCTTGTCCGGATCAACATCCGGATAGCTGCGCAGGATGTCTTGGCGCATCCCTTCCGAGACGGCGATGATGGCGGCAGCGGCCTCGTAGGCGGTCTTTTCCACCCATGAGGACACCGCGTAGCCGCCACCGAGCTGCTCGGCCTTCCACGGGCGCAGCGGCTCCAGGCTGTGGGCGCTGAGGACATGCGGGATGCCGTGGAGCAGCGACGCGATGTGTCCGGCCATGTTGGCATACCAGGTGTGGGAGTGGACCAGGTCCGCGCCGGCTATATCCGGAACGATCCTCAGGTCCACCCCGAGGGTCTGGATAGCGGCGTTTGCTGAGCCCAGGTCTTCGGGCACGGAATACGACGTGACGGTCGCTCCGTGATATCCGGGCTCGCGGGGCGCGCCGAAGGCACGCACCTGAAGGTCCACGCGTTGGGCCAGCACCCTGCTGAGCTCGGCCACATGGACCCCGGCGCCGCCGTAGATTTCCGGCGGGAATTCTTTAGTCACAATATCTATTCGCACATGCACCAAGGTAGTCGTTACGGTGGAACTGATCTAGTGTGAAGACGTTCGGGCATGCCGGACAGCATTGGGGAGTAACGAAGGCGTTCAGGAGCGATCACCATGCCGCATCAAAAGAGAGTTTTGGCAATTGTCCTCGCAGGTGGCGAGGGAAACCGGCTCATGCCGTTGACGGCGGACCGGGCCAAGCCTGGTGTCCCGTTTGCCGGCAGCTACCGGCTAATTGACTTTGCCCTTTCAAATCTTGTGAATTCCCGCTATCTGCAAATTGTGGTGTTGACGCAATACAAGTCCCACAGCCTTGACCGGCACATTTCCGAAACGTGGCGCATGTCCACCCAGCTGGGGAACTATGTGGCCTCGGTCCCGGCCCAGCAGCGCGTGGGCAAGAGCTGGTTCCTGGGCAGCGCCAACGCCATCTATCAGTCCCTGAACCTTATTCATGACGCCAATCCCGACATCGTGGTAGTGGTCGGCGCAGACCACGTCTACCGGATGGACTTCTCCCAGATGGTGGCGCAGCACGTCGCCAGCGGGGCCAAAGCCACAGTCGCCGCCGTCCGCCAGCCGCTGCACATGGCGGACCAGTTCGGCGTGATCGAAACGGACGCGGACAACCCGGAGAAGATTGCCGCGTTCGTCGAGAAGCCGTCCTCGACGCCCGGCCTCGCGGCCGACCCCAGCCAGTTCCTGGCCTCGATGGGCAACTACGTGTTCGACGCCGATGCCCTGATCGAAGCCCTCCACGTTGACGCCGAGCGGCTCGACACCAAGCACGACATGGGCGGGGACATCATTCCCTACTTCGTGAACCAGGGCGAGGCCGGCGTGTACGACTTCACCCTCAACGACATCCCCGGCTCCACCGAACGGGACCGCACCTACTGGCGCGACGTCGGCACCATCGATTCGTTCTACGACGCCCACATGGACCTGATCTCCCCCGTTCCGGTCTTCAACCTCTACAACTCCGAGTGGCCGATCTACACGCGCCAGACCATCTCCCCGCCGGCCAAGTTTGTCCGCGGCAAGTCCAACACGGTGGGCACGGCACTGGATTCCATCGTGGCCAGCGGCGTCGTCGTCTCCGGCGGCATCGTGGAGGGGTCCGTGCTCTCCAACGACGTCTACATCGGCACCTCGAGCCGGGTCCTGGACTCGGTCCTGATGGACAAGGTCAATGTCGGCGAAGGCGCAGTCATCAAACGCGCCATCATCGACAAGAACGTAAAGGTTCCGGCCGGGGCCGCGATCGGACTCGACCCGGAGCTGGACCGCGCCCGCGGGTTCAAGGTCACCGACTCCGGGATCACGGTCCTGTCCAAGGGGCAGCTTGTCCCGGATCCCAGCGATGCGGAACGGGCGCTCTCCGCGGCCAACCTGCGCCTGGTGCCGGATGCTGTCCGGACCGCGACGGAAAACTGGCCCGAACTACGGGAGTCCGTGGACAAAGTGGCCGACGTGCAGGCCGCCGCGGTCGGTGCGGACGCAGCGGCCAAGCAGTCGCCCACGGCATAGGCAGGCGGGGGCCCGGCACTGCGGTCAGGCCGGGCACCCCGCACCCTGTAAAATTAGGGCAATGAGCTTCCCCGATCTGTCCTCCGATCTTCCCACTGCCGAGTCTGGTCTTGCCGAGCTTGGCCTTGCCGAGCTTACCCCGGAGGAAATCCAGGCCTGCCTGAAGGTCCTGAACACGATCCACGCCTATGACGAGGAGCACCCGGACTACGTTTCCGTGCGCCGCGCCACCGGGAAGATGTTCAAGGCCGTCAAGCGCCACCGGCGGGTCAGCAAACGGGATGAGATCGCCGAAGCGGACCGCGCCGTGATCGCCCAGACGGCGACGGCGGCCCCCGACAGGATCGACGACGAGACGCGCGGCAACAAGCTCGCCACGTCCGCGACCGGGGAGATCGCCGGCCATCTGATCAGGTCCCGGCCGTGCTACATCTGCAAGCAGCATTACACCCAGGTGGACGCCTTCTATCACCAGCTGTGCCCCGAGTGCGCCATGTTCAGCCACAGCAAGCGCGACGCCCGCACCGACCTGACCGGGCGCAGGGCCCTGCTGACCGGCGGCCGGGCAAAGATCGGCATGTACATCGCGCTCCGGCTCCTCCGGGACGGCGCCCACACCACCATCACCACAAGGTTCCCGAAAGACGCCGCCCGCCGCTTCGCCGCCATGGAGGACAGCCCCGACTGGCTGCACCGGCTCCGGATCGTTGGCATCGACCTCCGCGACCCGTCCCAGGTGATGGCCCTGACGGATTCCCTTGATGCCGCGGGACCGCTGGACATCATCATCAACAACGCGGCCCAGACCGTGCGGCGCTCCGGCAACGCCTACAAGCCCCTCGTCGACGCCGAGGACGAGCCGCTGCCCGCCGCCCTCCAGGCTGCCAACGGCGGCCCGGAGCTCGTCACCTTCGGCCACGCCCACGACAAGCACCCGCTTGCCCTCGCGAGCAGCGTGCTGGACCATCCCGTACTGGCCGGGGACGCAATCACTTCCCTGGCCCTGTCCACGGGTTCCGCGTCGCTGGAACGTATTGCCTCCGGCACCGCGATCGACGCCGGCGGGCTGGTCCCGGACCTCGCCACGATCAACAGCTGGACCCAGGTACTGGACGAAGTGGATCCCCTGGAAATGCTCGAAGTGCAGCTGTGCAATGTGACGGCTCCGTTCCTGCTGGTCAGCCGGCTGCGCGGCGCCATGAAGCGCTCCACCGCGCGGCGGAAGTACATTGTCAATGTCAGCGCCATGGAAGGCCAGTTCTCCCGCGCCTACAAAGGCCCCGGGCACCCGCACACGAACATGGCCAAGGCTGCGCTGAACATGATGACCCGGACCAGCGCCCAGGAAATGCTCGACGCCGACGGCATCCTCATGACGGCCGTGGACACCGGCTGGATCACGGACGAGCGGCCGCACTACACCAAAGTCCGCCTCATGGAAGAGGGTTTCCACGCGCCCCTGGACCTGGTTGACGGCGCTGCCCGCGTGTATGACCCCATCGTGATGGGCGAGTCCGGCGAGGACCAGTACGGCGTCTTCCTGAAGGACTACAAGCCCAGTCCTTGGTGACAGGTGTAACGTGCTCCACATGGACACCACTACGCCCCCGCCGGATTACTCGCTGACCATGGACCAGTGCTGGGAGCTGCTTGATGCCCAAATCGTGGGACGTGTAGCGCTGATCGTGGACAGCCATCCGGAGATCTTCCCGGTGAACTTCGTGCTGGAGCGGCGGACGATTGTCTTCCGCACCTCTGGCGGCACGAAACTGTGGGGCGCCATCACGGGCAAGCCGGTGGCATTCGAGATCGACGGCTACGACGCCCACGACGAGTCGGCCTGGAGCGTGATGGCGCGCGGCGAAGCCGAACTGATCGAGAACCAGGCGGACAAGGACGCGGCGGACGCCCTGCTCTTGGAACCGTGGCAGCCCGGAGACAAGCCGTATTACGTGCGTGTGGCTCCCAAGGCGCTGACCGGCCGACGCTTCAAGGTCAACCGGCCCGATGTGTGGACCACCCGCCCCTCGGACCAGCGCCGCGCCTCGTTCGAATAGGAAGGGGTTGGCCTAGGACGGGGTTCGCCTGGGGCGGCCCTCCCCTATCGGGTATTACTTGGGGTAGGGTCTGGCGGTATGGCGCTGCGACTTGTTCAGGTGAATTTCAAGGCCCGGGATGACATCGCGCTCGGCCGGTTTTGGGCTGAGGCGCTCGGCTGGGGTGTTTCCAGCGAGGGACCCGGTGTGACCAATGTTGAGCCCGTAGGCTTCGTCTGGCCGGACCCCGTCGCCGTCTGCGTCGATGTAGTCACCGTCCCGGACCCCGAGACGGTGAGGTACCGCGCGCACCTCGATCTCACCACCACCTCTGCGGCCCATCAGGCGGAGCTGGTAGCGCACTTGTTGGAGCTCGGTGCGACGCCCGCCGACGGTTGCCAAGGTGATGTGCCGTGGACAGTCCTGGCCGACCCTGAGGGCAACCTGTTCCGCGTGCTGGAGCCCCGATCGATCTATAGGGACACCGGGCCGATCGCCGCGGTGGTGGTCAGCTGTGCGGATCCGCGGGCCATGGCCCGGTTCTGGAGCGAGGCGACGGACTGGACCCTGCACGAGGTGACCGACGATCATGCCAGGCTGCGCTCGGCCAAGGGCGTCGGACCGTATCTGGAGTTCCTTCGCACGCCCGCCGCGAAGTCCGTGTGTGGCCGTGTCCATCTCGACCTGATGCCGTACCTCGGTGATGATCAGGCAGCAGAGGTGGCCCGGCTGCGCGCTCTGGGCGCCGCTGACGCCGACGTCGGCCAGGGCGATGTGCCATGGGTGTGCCTCGCCGACTCAGAGGGCAACGAGTTCTGCGTCCTCACCCCGGGCTGACGCAGAGCCTCGGCTCCTAAACGCGCGTCCAGGCGATGCAGACGCAGTGGATGTAAGCGTGACACGCCTTAGCACGGCTCGACCCGCAGGCGGCCCGCTGGGCATAATGACCCTTGTCCGTGGCCCCGCAGTGCAGAAGAATGGCAGAGGCTGGGGTAAGTCAAAGAACCACAGAATTCAATGAAACACAGATTCGAGCGGTCCTGAAAAGCGGCCGGACGGGAGAACCATGATTGCCTGGGCAGACGCAGGTCTCACTGCCGCCGATGGCGTGCAGGCGGTGATCCGCGTCTTTATCCTTGATGACCACGAACTTGTTAGACGCGGGCTGCAGGAACTCCTCGAGGGCGAGGGATTTGTGGTGGTCGGCAGTTCCGGATCCGCGGTGGAGGCGACCCGCCGCATTCCCGCACTGCACCCCGATGTCTGTGTGCTGGACGCCCGCCTGCCGGACGGCACCGGCATTGAGGTCTGCCGGGACGTGCGGTCGGTGGACCCGTCCTTGAACTGCATCATCCTGACGAGCTTCGACGACGAGCAGGCCCTGCGCGGCGCTGTCCTGGCCGGTGCGCGGGGATATGTGCTGAAGGAGATCGGCGGCACGGACCTGATCGGCGCCCTGCGGCGGGCAGCAGCGGGCGAGACCCTCTTCGAGGAAGGCGTCGCCGCCGGCATCGTGGACAGCCTGGTGGAGGCCGAGGAGGTTGACCCGCGCACCTCATCCCTCACGCCCCAGGAACGCAAGGTCTTGGAGCTGGTGGGCGGCGGACTGACCAATCGGCAGATTGCCGCCGAAATGTTCCTGGCGGAAAAGACCGTCAAGAACTATGTGTCCTCGCTGCTGGCCAAGCTCGGATTCGAACGACGCACCCAGGCTGCTGTTTTCATCGCCAGCCCGGCGTTTCCCGTGGCCTCCGGCGCCAACGCCGGCGACGGAACCCGGCCGCACAGCGTCCGGTAGCGTCCCGCGCTCAAAATAGCCCCGTCGGCATCGGCCGGCGGGGCACAGCCGGAGGGGCACGGCTAGAGGGGCACTGACCATTCCAGGCTGGTACCGGCGTCGGGCGCGCTCGTGATGATGCATTCGCCGTCGAGCATGCGTGCCCGGTCCTCGAGATTGCTCAGCCCGTTGCGTATTCCGGGTTGGGCGAATCCGGCGCCGTTGTCGCTGATCACCACCGTCACCCGGCCCTTGACCACCGCCACTGAAACCGAGATGGTATCCGCCCCGGAGTGCCGGATGGCGTTGCTGAGCCCTTCCGAAACCACAGCCACCACGTTGTCGGCCTTGTCCGGCGTCACGGCATCCACGGGTCCTGTGATGGTCAGGCGCGGCGCGAAGGGCATGGACTTCGCCGAACTTCGCGTGACCCGACGGATCCGTCCGCTGAGCAATTCGGTATCGGCGATATTGCTCTTCAGAGAGTAAATAGTGTCGCGCAGGCTGCGGATCGCCTCGTCGAGTTCACCTGTGATGATATGGATGCGCTCCCGCGCCAGGTCGTCCTTGGTGAACCGGGTCAGGCTCTGCACGCTCAGCCCGGCGGCGAACAGCCGCTGGATGACGAGGTCGTGCAGGTCCCGGGCGATCCTGTCGCGGTCCGTGAAGACCAGAAGCTCCTCGCGCAGCCGGTGCACCCGGGACAGTTCCAAGGCGAGGGCCACGTGGGAGCCGAAGACGGCCCCCATCTCGATGTCGGTCCGGGCGTAGCGGACCGAATCCTTGTTCCGTGCCAGCAGCAGGAGGCCATGGTGGGCGCCCTGGGTGCTCAGCGCCACTGCCAGCAGCGGACCGGTGACGCCGGCGTCGACCTCCCCGACCACTTCCGACGCGTCATCAAACAGCACCGGCTCGCCGCCTTCGAGGACACTTTCAAGGAGCCCTGATTCCAGGTGCAATGACCTTCCGGAAAACGCCGTGCCCCGCTCCCCGGCAACTCCGATAACGACGTGCGCAACGCCGTTGGCGGCGGGAGCCACCAGCAGGGCGAGATCGGACGCGGACTCCTGGAGCGCGCGGCCGGCAATTGGGTCCAGGCCGCCCGAGGTGTAGTCGCGGTCCGTGCTCAGCATCAGCCCGGAGACGTCCATGCAAGCTTCCAGCCAGCGGGCCCTGCGGCGGGCATCGTCATAAAGCCGGGCATTCTCAATGGCCACACCGGCGGCGGCCGCCAACGCGACGGCCAAGGCCTCGTCTTCGGCGGTAAAGTCGTCCCCGCCCTCTTTTTCCGTCAGGTAGAGGTTCCCGAACGCCACCTCCCGGACCCGGACCGGGACCCCCAAGAAGGACTGCATGGGAGGGTGGTGTGCGGGGAACCCGTAGGCTTCGGGGTGCTTGCTCAGATCATGCAGACGAAGCGGCCTGGGGTCTGTAATCAAGAGGCCGAGGACGCCGTGGCCTGTCGGCAGCGGACCGATCTGCCGCGCCAGTTCGCCGTCGATCCCGACAGTGATGAAGTGACTCAGCGCGTGGTCATCACCGATGACTCCCAGGGCACCAAAGCGTGCGTGCAACAACCGGCAGGCAGACTCGACCACGCGTTCCAGGACGGCATCCAGGCTCAGGTCCTCGGCCAGAGCGACGACCGCTTCCAGCAGGCCCGCCATGCGTTCCTTGGATTGGAGCAGCTCTTCTGCCCGGGCGCCGAACCCCTTCAGCAGTTCCTCAACCACGGGATTTGGCTCGGATACAGCATGGCCTGAACCTTCACCCGTTGAATGCATGTCATTGCCCCCACTCGCTCCGGCCCGTGTCGACGCTGACGGCCCTATGCCAGAATACAGCGAACCACTCAGGAAAGCCTCAGGCTTCACAGTTTTTAACCGGCGGCTGGGACCATTTGCCCTAGCCGCCCTCAGCCCGGCGGCGTACTCTCGCCGGCATGAGTACTGATTCGAGCCCGGGCAGCCACGAGTCAAGGGACCAGGCCCACACGGTGGAAAACCTGGACCATCACGAATGCTGGCAGCTATTGCGCAGCGTCTCGATCGGCCGGCTGGCGGTCTGGGTGGACGATCACCCCGACATCTTCCCCCTCAACTACAAAGTGGACCACGGCACGCTGGTCTTCCGGACCGCCGAGGGCACCAAGCTGCAGGCGGCCACCGGCGACACGCCGGTGGCCTTGGAGGCCGATGGCGTGGACGCGGACACCGGAGTCGCCTGGAGCGTCGTCGTCAAGGGCCAGGCCGCGCCGGTGCAGAACCCCCAGGAAGTCATGGACACGGTGGGCCTGTTGCTGTTCCCATGGCAGGCCGGACAAAAGGAACACTTCGTCCGGATCACGCCGGACACCGTCACCGGCCGGCGCTTCAAAGTGGTGCCGCCGCAGACATGGTGGACGCCGTTGGACGACTCCACCCGCTCCGGCCTCGAATAAAGTCCCCAAAACACAGCTTGCGCTATCAGATCGGGTTGCTCTGAGCGCGGCAGAGTCATATGGTCGCAGCAACGCTCTGATTGATGGAGCGTTAGATGGCCAGAGTGTTTTCCCTCGATGCGCGCACTGAGTTCTTCGATTTG
>NZ_JAQFIF010000009.1 GCF_029504395.1 Arthrobacter sp. ES3-54 | reverse complement strand
CTCGGCGAGGGAGAGCCGGCGCCGTGCCTCCGCGGCGCCGATCCGCAGCCGCGCCCGCAGGAATTCCGCGGTGTTCCGGTACCCGTCATCCACGATTGACGCCGGCCCGGAGGACGCATCAGCCGCCGTCGCCGTAGCGGACGCGGCCGCACCCACGGACGCCGTCACACCCGCTGACACGGCCGCCGACACGGATGACGCGTCAGTCTCGGCCGCCGTCGCGCCTGCCGCGGTGGTGCCGGCAGGTTCTGCGGCTCCGGATCCGCCGGTCTGCCAGCCGGCGGGGCTCTCGCGCCAGCCCGTGGTCCACGAGGTGACCGCGCCCGCGGCAGCCCCGGCTGTGTTAGCGGACTGCTTCCGGGTCCGGTCCACGGCGGCGGCCGCGACCAGCTGCAGATACTCCACGGTGCGCGAGAACTCCTCCACGCGTCCGGCGAAGTCCGACGCGGCCCGGAATCCCCAGGATCCGGCGTCCTCCACCGCCGTCGCACTCACCGCCTGCAGCGCGGCCAGCGCGCCGTCAACCCCGTCCACACCGGGTTGCCGGACCGGGGCCGGGCCCCGGTCCGTGTCCTCGCAAGCAATGAAATCCCTGACGGCTTCCATGACTCGAGTCTGGACTCGGGGTGCGACATTAATAGCGACCCTGGCACCGACCGCGATATCGCCACGGCCGGGTTTGTCGTCGACATGGATTTGTCCGCCGCACCACAGCTGCGGGGAACGCGGCGGCCAGGTGTACGTGCCCTCATAGGAGCCTGCTCTAGGAGTCCCACGACTGTCTTGCCCGCCACCCAGCCGGTGTGCCCTTCGTGTTCCACCGCAGGCCACCAAGGGTCGCAACTGCGCCCCACCCCGGCTGCCGCAAAGAGTCGGGATGCCCGGCGGGACAAATGCACCTACACTGCTGGAATGCCTATCATTCCGGATACCAAGGACTGGACCTGGGTCCTGTCACGGCCCTGCCCCGAGTGCGGTTTCGATGCCTCCGCTGCGACCCCATCCACGGCGCCGGGGATGGTCACCAGCATGCTCCCGCGATGGCGGGCAGCCCTGCGACGTCCGGACGCGGCGGAGCGCCCCAATCAGGCCACCTGGTCCGTCCTCGAGTACGGCTGTCACGTCCGGGACGTCTTCACGTTGTTCGATCACCGCCTGTCCCTCATGCTCACCGAAGACGATGCCCGGTTCGATGACTGGGACCAGGACAAAACAGCAATCGAGAAGGACTACGCCAATGCCGACCCAGCCGAGGTCGCCGTCGAGCTAACCGCCGAAGGCGAGCAGATCGCCGCGTCCTTCGCTCGCGTCCCGGAGGAGGACTGGGGCCGCAAGGGGACCCGGAGCAATGGCTCCGTGTTCACTGTCCTGACCTTCGCGCAGTACTTCCTGCACGACGTCGTCCATCACCTCCACGATGTGGACGGCTAGCGCCTGGACGGCTGGCACCCAGACGGTTAGCGCCTGGACGGCTGGCATCCAGTACGGCAAGTCTGCGGGTCCGCTATATAAAAGCAGTCCCTAAGCAGCCGCCTCCGGGCCTGCCGGTTGGAGATCCTTGTCCCACGCCATGCTCCGGTTGACCGCCGCGTAGCCCATTTTGACGTAGAGCGCGAGGGCTCCGGTCGGGTTCTCCGAATCGACGTCCAGCGAGGCGACGTCCATCCCCGCGGCGGAGAAGCGGCGCATGGCATCGGCCAAGAGCACCTGCGCGATGCCCCGGCCCCGGAATTCCCGCCGGACTCCGAGCAGCTCCGTGTAACCCTCGCGGAACCCCCGGGTCGTGGCGGCCTCGGCGTCGTGGGTGGCCAGCTGGTAGCCGGCCACCGTGCCGGTGGAACGCTCCAGTACGACGCCGCTCAGGTCCGGCCGGGCCTGCGGGTCGTTCACCACAAAGCCCCAGGCCTCCTCGTCGCGGGGTTCGCTGCCCCAGTGGTCCCGAAATGCCGCGTTGTGCGCCAGCCGCACCGGCTCATGCAGCGCCGGTCCAAACGTCACGAGCTCCAGTCCGGCGTCCAGGCCGGCCTCGGGCACAGCCTGGTTCAGCGGCCGGTGCATCTCGTTGTAATAGCGGACAATGCGAAAGCCGGAACCGGCGAATAAGGCGGCCTGGTGTTGATGCTGCTGCTCCGTGTAGAGCCGCAGCCTGGGGCGCGGGACCGCGGTCCGTGCGTCGCCGGCCTCGTCGGCATGCTCCGCCGCCCCCGCGTCCTCTGCAAAGCGGTCCCTGGTCCGCTGTTCCATCCAGCCCAGCAGCCCGGTGCCGATCCCGCTCCCCTGCCACTCAGGGTCAACGCAGCCGGAGCCGTTCGCCTTGTCACCATCGCGGTTCTTGCTGATCCGGCCGTAGGCCCGGGCAACGCCCTCCGCATCGAATCCGAGGATGGTGTTTGCCGCCACCGGGTTGTTCTTCGACTCCATGATCTGTTCCAGATCCGCCCGGCGCTCAAACCAGACGGGCTGCTCGACGGCGGCGGTCCGGGCGATCAGACCGGCCCACGCGTCGAGGTCCCGGTGCTCCGCCGCCCGCCAGGACAGCCGGGGATCGAGTGCGGGCCGGGGCTGGAGCTCGCCGTTTGGGTTCATGGGAACAGGCTAATAGGCGGGCTACCCCCGCGCCAGCACGGCCGCCGGCGCCGGACCTTCGCCTGTGGCGGCCGCGGCAGCCGCGGCGTCCAGGTCAAGTCTGGTGTCAGCGGCGTCGATATCGTTCGGGTTGTGGGTGACAAGGACAACGGTCCGGTCGCGGAGACCGTCCCGCAGTTCGGCGAGCATGAGCCTGCCTGATTCCGCATCGAGGTGCGCGGTCGGTTCGTCGAGCAAGATGACATCGGCCCCGGTCATGAGCGTGCGCGCCACGGCCAGGCGCGTACGCTCCCCGCCACTGAGGAACGCCCCGCCCGGGCCGATCCGGGTGTCCAGTCCGTCCTCAAGCCGGGCCAGAAGCGGACCGAGTCCGACGGCGCCGAGGGCAGCGCGCATCTGGTCGTCGCCTCCGGCCGGAGCGGCCTTTCCGGCCCGCGCCGCGTCCCCGGACCCAGTCGCGGCAGCGTCCGTGCCGGCGGGTTCCGGCACGGGTGCCGGCTCCGGCCGCGCCAGGAGAAGGTTGCCGCGGATGGTCGAGTCGAACAGGTGTGCCTCCTGCGGGCACCAGGCGGCACGTCCGCTCAGGTACAGGTGGCCGCTGGCCGCCGGCAGGAACCCCAGGATCGCTGCCAGCAGGGTCGACTTGCCGGAGCCGGAGGCACCGGTGACGGCGAGCCAGCGCCCAGGCCCGGCCTCTGCCGTGAGTCCGGTAAAGACGTTGCCGCCGCCCGGCCAGGCAACAGCGAGGTCCACCAGTTCGATCCCGGGCCCGCCGCCGGGCCGCGAGGCCACGGGCACCAGGCCGCCGGCAACGGCGTCGTCGCCCTCCGGTCCATCGTTGGCCCCCGGAGCCAGGACGCCTGCCTCGCTGATCCGCCGCATGACGGCGCGCAGCGCCGGGTACTGTCGCACAGCCGTGGTGATCGCCCCGTACGGGTCCACCAGGGCAAGCTGGACAAGGACGACCACGGCGACCGTCGCCGGTTCGACCGCGCCGCTAAGAGCGAGCGGGGCGGCCAGCAACGCACTAGCCAGGGCGGCTCCGGCGCAGGCCAGGACGGTCAAGGCCTGGCCAAGCCCTTCCGCCCAGGCCGAGCGCTGCGACGTAGCAGTCGCGGCCCGGTCTGCCCGGCCTATCGCACCCAGCACGGGGGCGCTCACGCCGTTGGCGTGGAGTTCTGCGCGGGCGTCCAGGGTGGCGGCCACGTGACGGAGCACGCCTGAGCGGAGTCTTTGTTCGGTGCCGGCAGACATGCGGTCGGCGGCCAACGCCAGAGCAGGGGCAACCACAATGCTCAGCAGCGCTGCCGCGCACACCGCGGGCAGCGCCGCGGGAAGCAGCAACCCGATCCCGCCCACAGCGGCCGCGGCGACAGCTATGGCAGTCACGGGCGGCAGCACGACGCGGGGCAGGAGCTCGCGGACAGTGTCGACGTCGTCCACCACCGTGCCCAGGACGTTGCCGCCCTGCAGCAGCCGGCGCAAGGACAGTGCCCTGCGGCTCAGCGACTCCCACAGCCGGCCCCGGAGCCGGGTCAGTGCGGCAAACACGGCGTCATGCAGCAGCAGCCGTTCGGCGTACCGCAGGCACGCCCGGCCAACGCCGAAGAACCGCACGCCGACGATCGCGGTGAGCAGAAACAGGATGGGCGGCTGCTCGCTGGCGCGGATGATCAGCCAGCCGGACAGCCCGGCGAGGGCGACGGCGAACAGCGCCGCCAAAGTGCCTACGGCTCCGGCGGCAACAAATCGACCCATCGCCGGGGCCAGCAGGCGACGCAACTGGGAGGTGACTGAGCCGGCCGAGCCGACGGTCACGGCAGGCGCGGCGCCAGCCTCAGGGCGGCCCGGCGCCGGGATCGGTGTCACGCTCGGGCTCGGCGTCGCGGCACCCGCTACGGAAGGCTGCCGGATTGCCGCGGCCTGGTCGTCCGCATCGACCAGGGCAGATGCTGGCCAAGGCGTGACGGCGTCCGGATGTTCGATCCCGTGGTGCCCGCCGCCGTGGGGGGCCACCGCGACCAGTGAGTCGGCAAGCTCACGGGTCTGCCGGTCGTGTGCGACGAGCAGCACAGTGGCCTGTCCGCGGAGCCCGGCAAGGGCCCGATTGACCATTGTGGCCGATGCCCGGTCCAGATGGGCGGTGGGTTCATCCAGGAGCAGTACGCTGGCTCCGGCTTCGATCCGCGCCAGCCCGCGGGCCAGCGCCACCCGCCTCAGCTCCCCCGGGCTCAGTTCGGCCGGGTGCTTGGCCGCCAGGTGCTCCGCGCCCACGCCCGCGAGGCACCGCTGCGCTGCCGCATCGACATTCGTGCTGGCCGACGTGCCGGCCGGAGCGCCGGCGGCAGTGCCGGCCGGAGCGACGGCGTCTGGTACATAGGCCGCAATGCCGGCTGCACCGCCAGTTGCACCGCCAGCCGCGGCGGCGTCGAGCCCGTACGTTGGAACGCCGAGATACAGGCGGATCTCGTCCAACACCGTGGAGGCCACCATGACGGGGTGCTGTGGCACCCAGGCGACCTCCGCCGTCGTGAATCCTCCGAGGCGTCCGGACACGACGGTTCCCGTGCCCGTCCCGATAGTCCCAGCGAGGACTCCGAGCACGGTGCTCTTGCCGGCACCACTGGCCCCGTCGAGTGCCGTGATCCGGCCGGCAGGGGCGGTGAAGCTCAGCGGCCCGACGGCGGCGTCCGTGCGACCGCCGAACCGAACCGTCAGCCCGTCCACAGTGACCTCAGGCGGGCCAGCAGCGGGCCGGGCGGCCGGCGCCGGGTTTAGCGGCGTGGCTCCCGGGTCCGCGAGGACCGCAGTGGTTTCGGCGAGCGCTGCACGGCCGTCGTCGCTGGCGTGGTGTGCGGTGCCAAGCTCCCGGAGCGGCAGGTAGCAGTCGGGAGCCAGGATGAGCGCAAGCAGCCCTGCCTCAAGTGCCATGTCGCCGTGAACCAGGCGGACGCCGATGAACACGGCGACCACTGCTACGGAAATGGTTGAGATGAGCTCAAGAGCAAGGGCGGAGAGGAAGGCTGTGCGCAAAGTCCCCATGGTCCGGGAACGGTATTCCTCGGACATGTCCTCGAGTGCCTGGCGCTGGGCGGCGGCCCGGCCCAGGCCGACGAGGACGGGCAGGCCTTTGGCGAGCTCGATCATGTGGCCGGAGAGCCGCGCCAGTGCCGACTGGGCTTCCCTGACGCGTTCCTCTGTGTACCGCCCGATCAGGACCATGAACAGCGGCACCAGCGGCACCGTCAGAACGATCACCACCGCGCTGATCCAGTCGGCGAACAGGATGCGGGCCCCCAGCAGCAATGGAATGGTCGCACAGTTCACCAGCGCCGGCAGGTACTGGGTGTAGTAGTTGTCCAGGGCATCCAGCCCCCGGGTGGCCAGGACGGCGAGGCCGCCATCGGCGGGCCCGGACGCACGCGTTCCGTTCCTGAGCGCCTGCTCCAGCAGCTGCGAGCGCAGCTCCTCCTTCACCCCGAGCGCCGCCCGGCGCGATGCCACCGACTGCGCCCATACGGTCAGTGAGCGCAGCACGGCTCCGGCGGCGCCGAGAACCAGCTGGTCTGCCCAGGCTGGGTCATGCGCCGCAAGCCCGGCGAGCATCGATGCGACAGCCTGAGCCATCAGCACGAGGGACAGCGCCTTCAGGGCGGCCAGCAGGCCCAGCAGGTAGAGCGCGGAACGGGTCGCCGGGCCGGCGGGGAACGGTCTCATCAGGGAGTTAGTCCTTCGGTGCCAGCGCTTTGGCGGCGATCGCGGGAAGGAAGCTGTGCGCCTCCGGAATATGCGCCGCACTCACCCGGCGCCGGAACACCCAGTACGTCCAGGCCTGGTACGCCAGGACCAGCGGCAGCCCGATGCAGGCCACAATGCTCATCAGGCCCAGGGTGTAGTCCGAGGACGAGGCGTTGGAGACTGTCAGGTTGAATGCGGGATCCAGGGTGGACGGCAGCACCACGGGGAAGGCGGCACCGAAGATGGACGCGCTGCCGAGCAGGAGGAATGCCCCCAGCGACAAGAAGGCACGGCCTTCGGCATCCTTCCGGGCGAAATTCCACGCCAGGACTGCCGCGACAACGGCGGCGACGACGGCAGCGATGGTCCAGGCCTCGCCGCTGAGAAGTTGGAGGCTCACCGCCCAGCCGGCCATGGGCAGCAGCAGCACGGGCAGCAACCGGACGAACCAGGCCCTCGCCCGGTGGCGGACTTCGCCATCGGTCTTCAGGGCCAAGAACCCGAGCCCGTGCAGGAGGGAGAACCCGACGACGGCGAACCCGCCGAGCACGGCGTAGCCGCTGAACCAGGCGAACGGGCCGCCCTCGCGGTCACCGTTGGCATCCAGCGGCAGTCCCGTGGTGGTCAGGGCCAGTGCCGCGCCGACGCCGAAGGCCGCGACGAACGATCCTGCCGAAATGGCCCAGTCCCAGCGGGCGCGCCACCGGGGGTTGTCCACTTTGCCGCGGTATTCGAAAGCGACTGCACGGAAGATGAGCGCAACGAGGACCAGCAGCAGCGGCAGGTACAGTGCGGAGAACAGCGAGGCGTACCACAGCGGGAAGGCCGCGAAGGTGGCACCGCCGGCGGTCAGGAGCCAGACCTCGTTGCCGTCCCAGACCGGGCCGATCGTGTTAATCAGGACGCGGCGCTCCGTGTTGTCCCGGGCGAATACCTTCATCAGCATCCCGACGCCAAGGTCGAAGCCCTCGAGAAAGAGATAGCCGGTCCACAGCACCGCGATGGCGACGAACCAGATGGTGGGTAGCAGTTCCATGCTGAGAATCCTCTGCGCTTTTCCGTGTGGGGTTGCTGGGTAGGTGGGTTGCGGGGCCGGCGCCTAGTAGGCGAAAGCCAGGACGTCGTCGTCGGGCTTGCCCGGACCGCCCCGGGGGGTTTTGTCTTCGTTTTCGTCGACGGGGGCGTGCACAAGTTCCGGCATGGCCGAGGCCACACCGCCGCGGATGTACTTGACCAGGAGCTTGACCTCCACCACCAGCAGCACCGCATAGATGCTGGTCAGAACCACGAGGGAGGTCATGATCTCACCGGCCGAGACTCCCGGTGAGACGGCCGCGGCGGTGAACATGAACACCTGATCGATTCCGCTGGGGTCCGGGTTCGGGGCGACGACGAACGGCTGGCGGCCCATCTCGGTGAAGATCCATCCCGCGGCATTGGCACCGAACGGAGCGAGGATGCCGAACACTGCCAGGCGCATGAGCCCGCGGGAGGCCGGCACGGTTCCCTTGCGCGTGGCCCACAGTGCCACCAGGGCGGCGAGGGCGGCCACGCCGCCGAAGCCGATCATCATCCGGAAGCCCCAGTAGGTGACCTCCATGACAGGCACGTACTGGATCTGCTGGCCGGCGCGGTCCCCGTAGATGGGGTTGTCCGGCAAGGTGGTGCCGTACTTGGACTGGTACTCATCCAGCAGGCTGTTGACGCCTTTGACCTCCGTGGTGAAGTCGCCCTTGGCCAGGAAGGACAGGATGCCCGGGACCTCGATCACGGCCACGATGTCGTCGCAGTTCTTGGCGCCGACATTGCCGACGCTGAGGACCGAGAAGCCGGTGCCGTCGTGGCAGGCGGCCTCGGCGGCGGCCATTTTCATAGGCTGCTGCTCGAACATGAGCTTGCCCTGCAGGTCCCCGGTGACGGCGGTGCCCGCGAAGGAAATCATGGCGACGACGGCGCCGATTCGCAGCGAGCGGATCCAGACGGTGTGGTCTGCACGGTCCCGGCCGAGGATGCCGGCGGCCTCGCCGGGAATCACCTTGCCGTCGGCCCCGATCGTGTCGATGCCGTCGTGACGGCGGCGCCACAGGTGGTACCAGGCGATCCCGAGAAGGAAGCCTCCGGCGACGGCGAGGGCGCCGAAGAGGGTGTGCGGCACGGCCACGAGGGCGGTGTTGTTGGTGAAGACGGCCCACGCGTCGGTCATGACGGGCCTGCCGTTGACCATTTCGACGCCGACGGGGTGCTGCATCCAGCTGTTGGCCACAATAATGAAGTAGGCCGAGAAGACGGAGCCAATGACGGCGACCCAGAGGCAGGCCAGGTGGACGCCGGGTTTGAGTTGTTTCCAGCCGAAGATCCACAGGCCCAGGAACGTTGACTCGACGAAGAAGGCCAGGAGCGCTTCCATGGCCAGCGGGGCGCCGAACACGTCACCGACAAAGCGGCTGTACTCGCTCCAGGCCATGCCGAACTGGAATTCCTGCACAATTCCGGTGGCGACGCCCATGATGAAGTTGATCAGGAAGAGCTTGCCCCAGAACTTGGTCATGCGCAGATATTCCGGCTTGCCCGTGCGGTACCAGAGCGTCTGGATCACAGCCACCACCAGCCCGAGACCGATCGTGAGCGGCACCATCATGAAGTGGTAGACCGTGGTGATACCGAATTGCCAGCGTGCGATTTCCAAGGCGTCCAAGGCAGTCCCTACTTTTGGCTAGGTTCGAGCAACTTCTACATGGCGTAGAAGTAAGTCTTCTACAGAGTGTAGAACACGTCGGCGCTTCTCCGTAACTCAGACTCCCACGGCACGTCACGGCCTGCAATGGCCGGACAGCCGCCGCCCGGGGCAGCGGGGCCGCCGCACGACACGCCGGACGGCCGTGTTCTACTTCATGTAGAAAGAATGCGCAAAACGCGCTAAATTTGTAACTGAAGTGTTCACATACACCGCACCGGCAGGTACCAGCATTTTCCCAGCACGACGCCGGGGCGGCAGTCATAGAAGGATGTACGCAATGGCAAGTCTCGGTGAACTGGAACGGGCAGTGATGGACCTGCTCTGGGCAGGCCAAGAAGCTGCGACGGCCAACACGTTGCGGGACCTCCTCGCGCAGAGCACCCACCCCCAGGACGGCACCGCCGGACACGTGGGCAAGGACCTCGCGGTCACCACGGTGCTGACCGTACTCTCGCGCCTCGAGCGGAAGGGCCTTGTGGAACGCGAACGCGGCACCCGCCCGCACCGTTACCAGGCCGTCTCCAGCCGCGCGGACCACACCGCGGAGCTCATGCACGAGGTCCTCGGCTCCGCCCCGGACCGCGAGGCCGTCCTGGCCCGGTTCATTGGTTCCGTCACGGACAACGAAGCAGAAACCCTGCGCAAGCTTTTGGGCCGCAACTAGCGCCCGATGTTCTGGACCTCATATTTTCTGGCGGTCCTGGCGATAGCATTGGCGTGGCCGGTGCCTATCCTGCTCTCCCGTGCCCAGTGGCCGGCCCGCTCCCCCTTCACGGCAATGTTGCTGTGGCAGGCGATCGCCCTGGCCGGCGGCCTGTCCATGATCGGCGCCA
Source organism: Arthrobacter sp. ES3-54 (assembly GCF_029504395.1). Classification (GTDB taxonomy): domain Bacteria; phylum Actinomycetota; class Actinomycetes; order Actinomycetales; family Micrococcaceae; genus Arthrobacter. Next base: position 148,683 of record NZ_JAQFIF010000009.1, on the reverse strand, counting down.
TGCTGGTCTACGGGCTCGAGCCGGTCGGGGATAACCTGATGTCCGGCCTGCGGGCCCTGGCGGGGATGGTGTTCAACAATGCCCCCACCACTGATCTGGGCTTTTGGCACATCTTTGCGCTCTCGACCGCCGCCCTGCTGACGGCGCACCTCGTTTTCACCCTGCTGCTGACGTACTACAAGATCCAGCGCCAGCGCCGGCGCCACCGCGAACTGCTGGACCTCTTGGCCTCTCCGTCTTCCGACGGCCCGCGGACCATGGTCCTGAACGTGGACTCGCCCGTGGCGTACTGCCTGCCCGGCGGCGCACGGTCCGTGACAGTTCTCTCCGACGGGCTCATGGCCGCCCTGGAGCCCGACGAGCTGCGCGCCGTGCTGATTCACGAGAACGCGCACCTTAGCCAGCGACACCATCTCCTGCTGTGGGCCTTCGCAGCGTGGCGCCAGGCCCTGCCGTGGCTCCCCACCACCCGGCTCGCGCAGGAGTCGGTCAACTCCCTGATCGAAATGCTGGCCGACGACGTCGCGCTCAAGACAGAGAGCAAGGCGACCCTGATCAAGGCGATTGCCATTGTGGCCAGCGGTTCCCCAGCCACCCCGGCGGCACGCCTGGCGTTCGGTGAGCCCGGCATGTCCGACGCCGACCCCAGCCAGCCCGGCGCCACCGGGGGCGCTGGTTCGGCCGGCACGACGGCGTCCCGCGTCAGCCGCCTGCTCTCGCCCCGGCCGCCGCTGTCGGAACCGCTGCGCGCCGCCGTCCTGGCCTGCTGCGCGCTGCTGCTGGCCGTGCCGACGGCCCTGTTGCTGGTCCCCGGCCTGCTCGGCTAGGGCCGGCCCGTCCCCGCGGGCGGGACGTCAGGCGTCGATGCGCTCCCGGTCCAGGTTTGCGGCCCCTGCAATGATGAAGTCCTTGCGCGGTGCCACGTCCGAGCCCATGAGGAGGTCGAACGTCTCTTCGGCCTGCTTGGCGTTCTCGATCCCGACCTTGCGGAGGGTCCGGTGCCGGGGGTCCATGGTGGTTTCGGCCAGCTGCTCGGCGTCCATCTCGCCCAGCCCCTTGTACCGCTGGATCGGCTCCTTGTAGCGCTTGCCCTCTTTGGCGAGCCGCGCCAGCAAGACATGGAGCTCTGCCTCGGAGTAGGTGTAGATCATCTCGTTGGCCTTCTGCCCGGCGTTGACCACCTCCACCCGGTGCAGAGGCGGGACGGCGGCGAAGACGCGGCCCTCGTCGATCATCGGGCGCATGTAGCGGAAGAAGAGCGTCAGGAGCAGGGTCCGGATGTGGGCGCCGTCGACGTCGGCGTCGGTCATCAGGATCACTTTGCCGTACCGGGCGGCGCTGATGTCGAACGTCCGGCCGGAGCCGGCTCCCACCACCTGGATCAGGGCCGCGCACTCGGCGTTGGAGAGCATGTCCCCCACCGAGGCCTTCTGGACGTTGAGGATTTTGCCGCGGATCGGCAGGAGCGCCTGGAAGTCGGAGGACCGCGCCAGCTTGGCGGTGCCGAGTGCCGAGTCACCTTCTACGATGAACAGTTCGGAGCGCCCGACGTCGTCCGTGCGGCAGTCGGCCAGTTTGGTGGGCATGGAGGAGGTTTCCAGCGCATTCTTCCGGCGTTGGGTTTCCTTGTGGACCCGCGCCGAAATGCGGGACTTCATCTCGCTGACGATCTTTTCCAGCAGCAGCGCGGACTGCGCCTTGTCGTTGCGGTTTGCCGACGTCAGCTTGGCGCTGATCTCCTGTTCCACCACCTTGGCCACAATGGCCCGGACGGCCGACGTACCCAGGATTTCCTTGGTCTGGCCCTCGAACTGCGGTTCGGCCAGCCGGACCGTCAGGACTGCGGTTAGGCCGGCAAAGATGTCGTCTTTTTCGATCTTGTCGTTGCCGGCCTTGAGCTTGCGGGCATTGGTCTCCACGGCCTTGCGGAACGTCTTGAGCAGGGCCTGCTCGAAGCCCGACTGGTGGGTGCCGCCCTTGGGCGTGGAAATGATGTTGACGAAGGTGCGGACCGTGCTGTCGTAGCCGATCCCCCAGCGCAGCGCGACGTCGACCTCGCAGTCGCGCTCGACCTCCGCGAGCTGGCTGTGGCCCTTTTCGTCGAGGACGGGGACGGTTTCCTTGAATTTCCCGGCACCGTGGAGGCGCCAGATGTCCGTGACGGCGGGGTCGGCGGCGAGGAAGTCCACAAACTCGGAGATGCCGCCGTCGTGGTGGAAGATCTCCTCATGCGGGCCCGATTCGCCGGGCGTGCCGGCAACCCTGCGTTCGTCCCGGACCGTGAGCTTCAAGCCGGGGACCAGGAACGAGGTCTGGCGGGCACGTGCGGCGAGGTCATCGTAGGAGAATTTGGCGTCGGGGGTGAAGATCTGCCGGTCCGCCCAGTAGCGGATCCGGGTTCCGGTCACGCCGCGCTTGGCCTTCCCAACGACGTCCAGCACGGAGCCGTCGATGAAGGGTTCGAAGAGCGTCGCGGGGTCCGGCTTGGTGCCCGGATCCTTGAACCGGCCAGGCTCCCCCCGGCGGAAGGACATCTTGTAGGTCTTGCCGCCGCGGTCCACTTCGACGTCCAGGCGGGCCGAGAGCGCGTTGACCACGGAGGCACCCACGCCGTGCAGGCCGCCGGAAGCGGTGTAGGAGCCGCCGCCAAACTTCCCGCCAGCGTGCAGTTTGGTGAAAACCACCTCGACGCCGGTCAGTCCGGTTTTCGGTTCGACGTCCACCGGGACGCCGCGGCCGTCGTCGTGGATCTCCACCGAATTGTCCGCATGCAGGATGATCTTGATGTCGTGGCCGAAGCCGGCGAGGGCCTCGTCGACGGAGTTGTCGATGATTTCCCAGAGGCAGTGCATGAGTCCGCGGGAGTCCGTGGAGCCGATGTACATGCCCGGGCGCTTACGGACGGCCTCGAGGCCCTCCAGCACGGAGAGGTGCCGGGCGGTGTAATCAGAACTGGGTGCCACGGGTCGTGAACTCCTTACAGGATCGGGACCGCCCCTGCTGCGTGCGCAGGCGGGCAGTCACAGAATTTGACGCTCTTCCTAGGTTAGTCGGACTCCGCGTCATCGACGGTTTGCCACTCCCCGCAGGGACCCTCCGGCCAGTCGCCGTTATTGAGACGTGATACGCGGACAGCGAAAGTAGGCCATCCGTTCCATGGTTTGGCCACGAATGCTGGTTATATAGGTATACCGATCTACTAAGGAGGCCGAACATGACAACAGCAGTTGCGGACCGCACACTGACCGCCGCAGACCGGTGCGATCGTTGCGGAGCACAGGCATATGTCCGAGTTGTTCTCGGTGCCTCCGGCGGTGAGCTTCTTTTCTGCGGCCACCACGCACGCGCCGTAGAGCCGACACTCAAGCCGCTCAGCTCAGACTGGCATGACGAGACTGACCGCCTTCACCAGAAGGCCCCGGTTCCGGTCGACTAGACCGCAACACCGGTTTCGTTTCGGCGCCCTACAGGGTTCCGGGCGACTTGAGACCACTGCATCAGGGCCCTTCCATATCGGAGGGGCCCTGATTCGTTAAGGGATGTGTGTCCGTGCTATCCGCGCGAAGCAACGTGGCGGCTCCGGGAGCGCCTGGCGGCAGTAACAGCAACGCGGGGCCATGTCCGGCCCCTTCCTCCGATGAGGATGGGCGGGAGGTGACCCCGCGTTGCTGCGACCTTCGCCTGGCCTGCGGCCTGTCGGCGCTTAGTCCAAGTAGTCGCGCAGGACCTGTGAGCGCGACGGGTGCCGCAGCTTGGACATGGTCTTGGATTCGATCTGCCGGATGCGCTCGCGCGTCACGCCGTAGACCTTGCCGATTTCGTCTAAAGTCTTCGGCTGACCGTCGGTGAGGCCGAAGCGCATCGCGACCACACCGGCTTCACGCTCGGACAACGTGTCCAGCACCGAGTGCAGCTGTTCCTGCAGCAGGGTGAAGCTCACGGCATCTGCGGGAACCACGGCTTCGGAGTCCTCGATGAGGTCGCCGAACTCGGAGTCGCCGTCCTCGCCAAGCGGGGTGTGCAGCGAGATGGGCTCGCGGCCGTACTTCTGGACCTCCACGACCTTTTCCGGAGTCATGTCCAGCTCGAGGGCCAGCTCCTCCGGCGTTGGTTCGCGGCCGAGGTCCTGCAGCATCTGGCGCTGGACACGGGCCAGCTTGTTGATGACTTCCACCATGTGCACCGGGATGCGGATGGTGCGGGCCTGGTCGGCCATGGCCCGGGTGATCGCCTGGCGGATCCACCAGGTGGCGTAGGTGGAGAACTTGAAGCCCTTGGTGTAGTCGAACTTCTCGACCGCACGGATCAGGCCCAGGTTACCTTCCTGGATCAGGTCCAGGAACAGCATGCCGCGGCCGGTGTAGCGCTTGGCCAGCGAGACCACCAGGCGGAGGTTAGCCTCCAGCAGGTGGTTCTTGGCACGCTTGCCGTCGTGGATGACGAACTCGAGCTCACGCTTGAGCTTCGGATCCATGGTGCCGTCGTCGGCGGCGATCTTCTCCTCGGCGAAGAGTCCGGCCTCAATCCGGAGGGCCAGGTCCACTTCCTGCTCGGCGTTCAGCAGGGCGACCTTGCCGATCTGCTTCAGGTAGTCCTTGACGGGGTCGGCGGTAGCGCCGGCGGACATGACCTGCTGCACGGGGGCGTCGTCGTCGTCGGCGTCGGAGTACACGAAGCCGGAGCCGGTGGTGGCCGCGGCCTTGCCGGCGACTTCTTCGCCTTCTACTTCGTCGCCGAGTTCGGCAGCGTCGGGCGTGATGTCGTCGAGATCCTCTTCGGCGTCGACGTCATCGTCAGACGTACTGGCTGAGTTGCCGGCGGCTTCTGCCGCGGCCTTGGCGCCGGGCTTAGGCCCGCGCTTCTTGGGCTCAGGCTTGGCGACTCCGGTTGCGGTGTCGCCACCCTCTGCGGAAGCGGCGTCCTTGACAGCCTTGTTGGCTGCGCGCGTGGCGGCGCGCTTGGCGTTGGTCGCCGCCTTCTTCTCCTCAGGGGACAATTCGGCCTGGTCGGCGGGTTCCTTCTTCGCGGAAGACGGGGTCACTGAAAACCTTTCTAGCTGCGGTCTGCGGAATCACCATACGGGCAACACCACTATGACCCTGTCAAGTCCGTGTTCAACATCAGGTGCAACCACGACCAGCAGAGCCACTTAGTAGAACTGCTGGGATGGCCTTAATGTTCCCTGTTTCCAAGGAACATTTAGGGCACTTGATACACGGACCCAACCGGGTCTCGGCAACCATTGTCTCACGGTTTTTTCCCTGAGTGCCTTTCGGGACGCCGGGTCCACCATATTGCCGCGGCTTCCGCGCCGCGTCAGTTACTCATGCCGCGTCAGGCGCAAATTTCTGCCAAGCAGCCTCGCGCCTGGCAGCCCAGCCGCAAAGGGTGCCGCGCCGGCCAAGCTCTGCCAGCAGTTCGGCGAGCCTGTACCCCGGGTGCTCCTGCAAGGCCTCCCGGTACAGGGCGTCGGCGTAGGAGCCGCGGCCTCGGCACCATTCGATCCAGCCCCGTGCCGTCACGGCGGCCGCGGTTGACTCCCCGTCGCCCAGAGCGCCGAGCCGCTCCAGAACCCGCTCGAGCCCGACCATCATGGCCCAATCCGGGACCGATGGCGCCAGTCCGAGCAGGACTTCCCCGTAACCGGGGACCGCTGCGGCAACCGGAGCGGCGCCGGCAGCGAACCCGCCGTCGGCTGGCGCCTCCGACAGCGGCGTTCCCCTAACTGGCGTGGAACGAGAAGCCGGATCGGACAAGCGATCGGGCAGGCGATCGGAAGAGCCATCCGCTGTATGGGCAGCTGTGCGGCCGGACATTTGCCCTGGCAGAGGACGAGGCGTCGGTCCGAGACCTGAGCCGGACATGGAGCCGGTCAAGGCGCCGGACCCTGCCTCCGTGTCGAACATGCCGAAGTCCTCAGCCCCGAATTCGGCCGCGGTTCGTCCGGCTGCCGCCATGACGAGCACAGCGTCCCGCCATGACGGAATGCACAGACTAGCCCGGAGGTAGCCGGCCAGTTCAGGTGAGAGCTGATGTGGCAGGGCCGCGGTCCTGGGATCGGAGCTACTGAGATCGGTTTTACTGGGACCCAGGTTCCCGGCGGGGTGGATCCCTGCCTCGGCGGCGGTGGCCCGAGGAGCCGGGCCGCTCGGGGCGCTCGGGGTGGGGCGAGGCGGATGCTCCAAGCCAGTGGCGGCCTGCATGGCCATCGTCCAGACATCGAGGACCTGGTCAAATTGGGTCCGGTCCCGCCGTCGCGGGGAGAATTGCTCCGCCCAGCCGCACTCGGCCGCGCGCACGGCGGGGTCCACAGGCAGCGGCGCCGGTTTGGCCCCTTGCGCGCCGGGGACGGCGCCGACGCTGCTGCCGCGGTAAACCATCTCGGCGTTGAGCCTGCTGTTCCTGATCTCCTCGATCGGCCGGCCGGGCGTCCCGCAGCACTCCGGATCATCGCAGTACGCGTTGCGCCAGAATTCAGCACCGATCATCCAGGCATCCCTCAAGGGCAATCCGGCTGCCTCGAGGGCGAGCTCGAGTTCCTTGAGCAGGGCCGCCCACGCATGGCCGCCGCCGCGGCTGTCCGCATCGGTGTCGGTGAAAAAGGCCAGCAGTGAACCGTCGGCCGCGTCGTCCGCCTGCAAGTAGGCCACAACGTTGCGTGCGAAGTCGGCCAGCGGATCCTTCCGGCCGGCGCCGGCGCCGCTTTTGGGGACAGCGCTTCCGCGCCCGCGGGCCCTCCCGCGGCCGGCGCCGCCGCCACCGCCGCCGCCGCTCGCTCCCCCACTGGCCGCGCGGCCGACGCCGCCGCCGGACAAGGGGAGGTCGACCCGCAAGGTGGCTCCGAGCCGTTTGCCTTGCAGGGTCATGGCCACGAGGCTGTTTTCCGGCCAGTAGCCGAGGGAGTGCGGGATGAAGCCCAGGATGTCTTCGGGGCCGGTAATTCTCAAGTGATCGGGAGCTGTCATGAGCCCAGCTTCGCGGCGGCCGCGTCCCCGCGGCAGTGCCAGACTGCGCTATGTGGATAACCAAGCACGGACAACGTGCGGGCCGTCAGAGCGGCAATAGGGCGCCCTAACCTGCCAAACAAGAGATCAGGGCGTGCGGCGGCGCTCCGCGACCAGCCTGCGCTGCGCGGCGAGGGCCTTGAGCAGCGGCGGAACCATGACCCCTTGGGCCGCCATCTGGAGCCGGACTTTCCGCCGGGTCACCATGATGCCGCAGGCTCCCCCGGCAAGCAGCAGGAACTGCACGCTTAGGGCCACCCGGAACGAATCCAGGCCGTAGAGCTCCCCCTGGGAGAACCCGCTGGCGTGCAGGAGGTCAAGCACCAGCCCAATCAGGTAGATGGACACCAGTGCGGCAATGAAGCCACCCACGTTGACAATCCCGGTGGCGGTGCCGAGCCGATGCGCCGGGTTGAAGGTCCGGGCGAAGTCGAAGCCAATCATGGAGCCGGGGCCGCCGACGGCCAGGGTCACCACGAGGCCAGCCAGGAGCCAGAGCGGCGAGCGTCCCGGCAACAGCAGCACCGCTGCCCAGGCGGCGGCGGTGCACCCGGAAATCAGCAGCACCATGGTGGAGCGCCGCAGCGGATGCCGGGCAACAAATCTGCCCATCAGGGGTCCGGCGGCAATGGCGGCGGCCACGTACAGCGCCATGAGGGCCGAGACGGTGCCGCGGTCCAGCCCCTGGGCGGAAATCAGGAACGGGTAGCCCCACGTCATGGCAAAAACGGTGCCGCTGAACTGGACGGTGAAGTGGCTCCAGAGCCCGAGCCGGGTGCCGGGCTGCCGCCAGGCGTGCGCCAGCGAAATGCCGGTAGCGCGCAGCCCCTGGGACGGCGAGGGAGGCGGGTGCCCGGGCGGCAGGTCCTGAAGCAGGAGCAGGACCAGCACGACGGCGAGGCCCGACATCGCAGCGAGTGTCAGGAAAGCAGGAGTCCAGCCCGCGGAGTGCAGGATCATCGCGAACGGCACTACGCTGAATAGCTGGCCCAGCTGCCCGGACATGCCGGTCAGCTGGGTGAGCAACGGCACACGCCTCGACGCGAACCAGAGCGGGATAAGCCGGATCACGGAGATAAACGTCATGGCGTCACCGGCGCCAACGAGGACACGTCCCAGGACTCCGCCGGGGATGTTGTCGGCAAACGCCAGCTGCAGCTGGCCGAGTCCCATCAGGACGCCGCCGCCGGCCAGCATGGCGCGGGAGCCGAACCGGTCCACGAGGATGCCTACGGGAATTTGCAGCGCCGCATAGACCAGCAGCTGCAGCACGGTGAAAAAGGAGATCTCGGCCGCGCTGGCGTGGAAGCGTTCCGTTGCCTCCAGGCCGACCACCCCGAAGGAAGTGCGCTGGCTGACCGCCACGAGATAGGCAAAGATCCCGATGATCCAGATCAGCCAGGCGCGGGGAGAGGTCACTCCCCCATTATGCCCGGTTCATGATAAATACTATTTATTCGCCGGGTTCTTTACGGGCCAGATACGCCTCGACGGCAGCACCAAGGGCATCGGCGTTCGGGAGTTGGTCGTTCTCATCTGCCAGCAGCGACCTCCGGACCGTCCCCTCGGCCTTTTCGTCGTACCGCGTCTCCAGCCGCGAAACCACCTGCTGGACCTCCTCGGAGGCCTCGATCTGCTCGGCAATCTGCCGGCCCACCTCGCGTCCCGCCTCGCGCAGGCGGTCGGTTGGCAGCATGAGGGACGTTGCCGCGCCCAGGTACTCCAGCCCGGCCACGGCGGCCGTGGGGTACTCGGCTTCGGCCAGGTAGTGCGGCACATGGATCACATAGCCGGCGACGTTCCGGCCGGCCTCCGTCAGGCGCAGCTCCAGGATGTGTCCCACCGCAGCCGGGACCTCCACTGTGGGCTTCCACACCGAGATTCCCTCGATCAGCTCCGGCCGGTTGCCGTGCACAGTCACACCGACCGGCCGGGTGTGGGGCACGGGCATCGGGATCGAATGGATCCAGGTGACGAGGTTGACGTCAAGCTCCTCGACGAGACCGACGACGGCGCGCGCGAAGCGCTCCCATTGCAGGTCCGGCTCGAACCCGGCAAGGAGCAGGAACGGGCTGCCCAGCCCGTCGACCAGCCGGTAGAGGGCCAGGCTCGGCGCCTGGTAGTCCTGCAGATGGTCCTCGACAAAGCTGATCTGCGGGCGCCGGGAGCGGTAGTCGATCAGCTGGTCGGCGTCGAACTCGGCGATCATCTGGGCATCGAGCGTGTCCAGCAGTTCAGCGGTGATCTGCCGGACCACGTGGCCGGCGTCGGCGAAGCCGGTGAACCCCATGACGAGGTTGAGTCCGCGCAGTTCGGGGCTGGAGAACAGCGCGTCATCACGGATGTAGAGCGACTGGGGATCCAGCAAAGAGCCGGAAATCCGTTCAATCACGGCGTGTTCCTTTCACGATGGCGGCGTGTGGGAGAAGCGGGGTGCGGTCCGTCGTCGGGACGGTGCCAAGCAGAACCCGCACAATCAGGCAGATCCTGCCGGCCAGTCCCATGAGGCACTCACCGCTCGGCAGCGCCGCTATCAATACAACGTCTCGGCGCCCGGGCTAATTCCTGCCTGGGGTGTGCTCCAGCTCTCATTCGATTCAATTTCCGCACTGCCGAGAGACTACGATCGGACATGGCCCCAGGGCTTGTTTTGCAGACACCGGGTTGCGTCCCAGACCGACGGCGCCCCCGGGATCCGTGGCAGGGCGCCAAACATGCAGTTCCTGCCGAATATCACCGAGAACCATCACAGAGAATTGAGGACTGTCCTCGTGGTCAAGAATAGTGAAGTCAAACTTAGTGCAGTCGCAGGGGATTTGAGGAAATCCCCCAGCGATGCCCTCGTCATCGGCGTCGGACAGGGCCCCGACGGCCCCGTCTTGCTCGACAATCCGCTGACGGCCAAGGCCGCGGAGGCCCTGGCGGAATCACTGAGCGTTCTTGGCATCACGGGCGCGGCGGACCAGGCCCACCGGCTGCCCGGCCTGCCCGAGGCTGGGGCCACTGTCCTGCTCCTCGCCGGCGTCGGCAAGCTGCCGGCGAAAAAAGTCTCAGCGAAGCAGCCGCTGTCCGAGGAGGCGCTGCGCCGCGCAGCCGGCTCGGCCGTCCGCCAGCTGGCCGGCGTCACCACAGTCACCCTGGCACTTCCGACGACGACCCTGGCCGAGGTCGCGGCGGTCGCCGAGGGCGCCGCGATGGGCGCCTATTCCTACACCGAGTTCCGGACCTCCAAGGACGGGCTCAAGGATCCAGTGAAGAACGTCGTCATCCGCACCGACTTCGCCACCGACAAGGCGCTCCAGCCGGTCCTGCAGCGGGCGTCCCTGATCGGCACCGCCGTGAACGCGACCCGCACCCTGGTGAACCAGCCCCCGAGCCACCTCTACCCAGAGTCCTTCGCCGACGCCGCCAAGGAACTGGCCAAGGGCCTGCCTGTCAAGGTGACGGTCTGGGACGAGAAGCGCCTTGAGAAGGAGGGCTTCGGCGGCATCCTCGGCGTCGGCAAGGGCTCCACCCGGCAGCCGCGCCTCGTGAAGGTCGAGTACGCCCCGGCCAAGGCCACGGCCAAGATCGCCCTCGTGGGCAAGGGCATCACCTTTGACACGGGCGGCATCTCCATCAAGCCGGCCCTGGGCATGGGCGACATGAAGTCCGACATGGCGGGCGCCGCCGTCGTCCTCAACACCGTGCTGGCCCTGGCGGGCCTCGGGCTGCCCGTCAAGGCGACCGCGTGGCTCTGCATCGCCGAGAACATGCCCTCCGGCGCTGCCCAGCGCCCTGCCGACGTCCTGACGATGTTCGGCGGCAAGACCGTCGAGGTCCTCAACACCGACGCCGAGGGCCGCCTGGTCATGGCCGACGGCATCGTCGCGGCCAGCCAGGAATTCCCGGACGCCATCATCGACGTCGCAACCCTGACCGGCGCCCAGCTGATCGCCCTGGGCGACCGCACCGCCGGGGTGATGGGCTCCGACTCTCTCACCGGCGCCATCAAGACCGCGGCCGACCGGGCAGGCGAGCTCGTCTGGCCGATGCCGTTGCCGGAAGAGCTCCGGGCCAGCCTCGACTCGCAGGTCGCGGACATTGCCAACATCGGCGAACGCCACGGCGGCATGATGACCGCGGCCGTCTTCCTGCGCGAATTCGTGGGCAAGGGCAAGGACGGCGAACAGATCCCGTGGGCACACATCGACATCGCCGGCCCGTCGTTTAACAACGGCAGCGCCTACGGCTACAACCACAAACAGGGCACGGGCTGTACCGTCCGGACCCTGGTGGCCTACGTCGAGGACATCCTCGCCAAGTCCGTCTAGCCAGCATTGCGGCTTTGTGGCCGGGCGGCGATGCCTCCCCGGCCACAAAGGCGCGTGACACTGGACACAAGCGCTCCACAAACGCCATGGCAAGGTGGAGCATGTATTAGTGGTTCGCTAAGGTAAACCTTGTTTCCCAGAAGCAGACCCAAATGTAGTAGTCACAAATGAAAGGGATCCGGCCGGCTGGCACAATCACAGCAGGCAGGTTCCAAGACCAGATGATGCGTACTCTCGTGTCATCGTTCACGCGAGGGAGCGTTTTAGTGGCCGATCAGGCAACTGCGCAAGAATTCGACATCCTGGTACTCGGCGGCGGCAGCGGCGGCTACGCCACCGCACTGCGTGCTGTCCAGCTTGGCCTCACCGTCGGCCTCATCGAAAAGGGCAAGCTCGGTGGCACGTGCCTCCACAACGGCTGTATCCCCACCAAGGCCCTGCTGCACTCGGCAGAGCTGGCCGACCACGCCCGCGACTCGGCCAAGTACGGCGTCAACGTGACTCTTGACAGCATCGACATCAACGCCGTCAACGCTTACAAGGACGGCATCATTGCCGGTAAGTTCAAGGGCCTGCAGGGTCTGATCAAGGGCAAGAAGGGCATCACCGTCATTGAGGGTGAAGGCAAGCTTCAGGGCACCGACACCGTCGTCGTGAACGGCACCGCGTACAAGGGCAAGAACATTGTCCTCGCGACCGGCTCCTACTCCCGCACGCTGCCGGGCCTGGAAATCGGCGGCAAGGTCATCACCTCCGACGAAGCCCTCACCATGGATTACATCCCCAAGAGCGCGATCGTCCTGGGCGGCGGCGTGATCGGCGTCGAGTTCGCTTCGGTCTGGAAGTCCTTCGGTGTCGACGTCACGATCGTCGAGGGCCTGCCGTCGCTGGTCCCGAATGAGGACGCCACGATCGTCAAGGCTTTTGAGCGCGCCTTCAAGAAGCGCGGCATCAAGTTCTCCACCGGTGTCTTCTTCCAGGGCGTCGAGCAGAACGGCGACGGCGTCAAGGTCACCCTCGTGGACGGCAAGACCTTCGAAGCCGACCTGCTGCTCGTAGCTGTCGGCCGCGGCCCCGTCACGGCGAACCTCGGCTACGAAGAAGCCGGAATCACCATCGACCGCGGCTTCGTCATCACCAACGAGCGCCTGCACACCGGCGTCGGCAACATCTTCGCCGTCGGCGACATCGTCCCCGGCGTGCAGCTCGCGCACCGCGGCTACCAGCAGGGCATCTTCGTCGCCGAAGAGATCGCCGGCCTGAAGCCGGTCATCGTCGAGGACGTCAACATCCCCAAGGTCACCTACTCCGAACCCGAGATCGCCACCGTCGGCTACAGCGAGAAGGCTGCCAAGGAGAAGTTTGGCGAGGACCAGATCCAGACCCAGGAATACAACCTGGCCGGCAACGGCAAGAGCTCCATCCTGGGCACCACCGGCCTGGTCAAGCTGGTCCGTCAGAAGGACGGCCCCGTGGTGGGCGTTCACATGATCGGCGCCCGCATGGGCGAGCAGATCGGTGAAGCCCAGCTGATCGTGAACTGGGAAGCCTACCCGGAGGATGTGGCCCAGCTGGTCCACGCCCACCCCACCCAGAACGAATCCCTGGGCGAGGCGCACCTGGCGCTGGCGGGCAAGCCCCTCCACGGCTAAGCATCTCCGCAAGACAACAGAGCTTGGTGCACCCGGCCGGAAATGCCGGGTGCACTAAGCTCGAACAAGGCAGCAATCATCCGCACTAAAGATCAATAAGGAGAACGGGGACGACATGTCTGAATCCGTTAACTTGCCCGCCCTCGGTGAGAGCGTCACCGAAGGAACCGTCACCCGCTGGCTCAAGCAGGTCGGTGACCGGGTAGAGGTGGACGAGCCGCTGCTCGAAGTCTCCACCGACAAAGTAGACACCGAGATCCCCTCTCCGATCGCCGGCGTGATCGAGGAAATCCTCGTCGCCGAAGACGAGACAGCTGAAGTTGGCGCCCCGCTGGTCCGCATCGGCTCGGGCGACGCCGCCCAGGCCGCCGCAGAGGCTCCGGCCGCCGCCCCCGCCGAAGAGGCCCCGGCCGCCGAGGCCGCCGCCCCCGCCGAAGAGGCACCGGCCCCCAAGGCCGAGGCTCCCGCAGCCCCGGCTGCAGAGGCACCGGCTGCAGCTCCGGCCGGCGAAGGACACGACGTCACGCTGCCTGCCCTCGGCGAAAGCGTCACCGAAGGCACCGTTACCCGCTGGCTGAAGAGCATCGGCGACACCGTCGAGGTCGACGAGCCGCTGCTCGAGGTCTCCACCGACAAGGTGGACACCGAAATCCCGTCCCCCGTTGCCGGAACCCTCCTGGAAATCCGGGTCAACGAGGACGAGACCGCCGAGGTCGGCTCCGTCCTGGCCGTCATCGGTTCCGGCGCCGCCGCACCTGCCGCACCGGCTCCCGCCGAGGCACCGGCCCCGGAAGCCCCGAAGCAGGAGGCTCCGGCAGCCCCCGCACCGGCGGCAGCTCCCGCGGCCCCGGCCCCGGCCCCGGAGGCACCCAAGCAGGAAGCCCCGGCTGCTCCCGCTGCTCCCGCCGCACCGGCGAAGACGGAAGCTGCCGCACCGGCAGAGTCCGGCTACGTCACTCCCCTGGTCCGCAAGCTGGCCAACCAGCAGGGTGTCGACATCGCTGCCCTGACCGGCACGGGCGTCGGCGGCCGCATCCGCAAGCAGGATGTGCTGGCAGCTGCCGAGGTAAAGGCCGCACCGGCCGGAGCCACAGCGGCTCCCGCCGCGGCACCGGCCTCCGCACCGGCAACTGCGCCGGCCGCAGGTGCAGTATCTTCTCTGCGCGGCACCGTGCAGAAGGCTCCGCGCATCCGCCAGGTCATCGCCCGCCGCATGCGCGAGTCGCTGGACATCTCCACCCAGCTGACGCAGGTCCACGAGGTCGACATGACCAAGGTGGCCAAGCTGCGGGCCAAGGCCAAGAACTCCTTCCAGGCCCAGAACGGCTCCAAGCTGACCTTCCTGCCCTTCATCGCGAAGGCTGTTGCCGAGGCCCTGAAGCAGCACCCGAAGGTCAACGCCTCCTACGACGAGGACAAGCAGGAGATCACCTACCACAACGCCGAGCACCTGGCGATTGCGGTGGACACCGACAAGGGCCTGCTGGTTCCGGTCATCTCTGACGCCGGCAACCTGAATCTGGCCGGCCTTGCCGGCAAGATCGCCGACGTCGCCGACCGCACCCGCAACGGCAAGATCGGCCCGGACGAGCTCTCCGGCGGAACCTTCAGCATCACCAACATCGGTTCCGTGGGCGCCCTGTTCGACACCCCGATCATCAACCAGCCGCAGGTTGCCATCCTCGGCACCGGCGCGATCGTCAAGCGGGCCGTCGTGGTCGCCGACGAGAACGGCGATGACTCGCTGGCCATCCGTTCGATGATGTACCTCTCCCTGACGTACGACCACCGCCTGGTGGACGGCGCCGACGCGGGCCGCTTCCTGCAGACGCTGAAGGCACGCCTTGAGGAAGGCGCCTTCGAAGCCGATCTCGGGCTCTAGGGTCTAATAGCACACCGACGGCGACGGCGGTGCGGGCGCCGGTGGGAAACCACCGGAGGGCCCGTGCCGCCGTCGCCGTTTGCCGTTCCGTCCCGGGACCGCCCGGCGGGTCCTACTACAGTGCGTAGAACACTCTGGCTACACTGATGCCATGAACATCGTCTATAACGTCATGGTCTTCCTGCACATCATCGGCGCCGCCATGATCGTCGGCATCTGGATCGGCCAGATGAAGAAGCCCACCGTCCACCCCCGCCAGTTCGACGGCGCGATGCTGCAGCTGATCACGGGCATCATCATGATGGGGCTGATCCCGGCCCTGGACATGAACGCCAACTACGTCAAGCTCGGCATCAAGCTCGTCATCGCCCTCATTGTCGGCGTCCTGGCCTTCATTGGCCGCCGCAAGTACAAGAAGGGCGAGCCGATCAGCAAGGGCCTCGCGAACAGCGTTGGCGGCCTGGCGCTGCTCAACGTGGCGATCGCGACCCTCTGGCAGTAGTTTCTGACGAACAGCAGTGGCGCCGCACCCCGGCCGGGGTGCGGCGCCACTGTCGTTAAGACGCCGCCGTCGTTAAGCGGCCGCTGTTGTTAAGCGGCTTGTCAGTCGCCGGCGATGCAGAATTCGTTGCCCTCGGGATCCTGCATGACATCCCAATGGAAGTCGCCAATGTCATGGCCCTCCACAAACCGGGCACCGAGGGACTTGGCGTGGGCGCGCAACGCAGCAGGGTCGGACCCGTGGATGTCCAGGTGCAGGCGGCGCCTGCCTTCCGTGGGCTCTTCGACCTGCTGGAAGGCCAGCTGCGGGGCTCCGGGGCTGGCGGGCTGGAGCCAGACGAACTGTTCGAAGCGCGACGAGACCACCGTGCCCAGCAAAGAGGCCCAGAACTGGGCCAGGCGCTCGGCGTCGACGGCGTTGACCATCATCGTGGCGATGCGCGCCGACGGCGCCGCAGGCGCCTGCGCATCTTCCGTAATTTCCATGACGACACTGTACGGACGAGACTGCGCGGGGTCACAATCCTCTAAGAGCGGACAACCCGTGCGCGGGCGGCGCCGAATCCCTAGGATTGGACACGGCACGGTCCGGCGCTTCGCCGGGTCGCGGATTCACAACGACGAGGAGTGGACATGGCAGCAACACGCACAGCACACACTGTATGGAATGGCGACCTGATGACGGGCGCTGGCAACACAACGCTGGACAGCTCCGGACTGGGTAACTTCGATGTCACCTGGAAGGCGCGCGCCGAGGCTTCCGAGGGCAAGACCAGCCCCGAAGAGCTCATCGCTGCGGCGCACTCGGCCTGTTTCTCCATGGCCTTCAGCCTGGCCGCCGCTCAGGCCGGCCACACCCCCGAGGAAGTCAACACCAAGGCGGATGTCACCTTCGTGCCGGGCACAGGCATCACGGACAGCCACCTCACCGTCAGCGCGCGGATCCCGGGAATCTCGGAAGACGAATTCCAGCGCCTCGCTGAGGAAGCCAAGGTGGGCTGCCCCGTCTCGGCCGCCCTCACCGGCATCAAGATCACCTTGGACGCCACCCTGGCCTCCTAGCTCCGGGCGCAATTTGAGGCCGGCAGGTCAAGGCCGGCACAGCAAAGGCCCGCGTACGACGAAGAACTGCGGTACAGCGAAGGCCCCCGCTCCCCTGGCATAGCCAGGAAAGCGGGGGCCTTCGCTGTGGGTCCTTCGATAAGGGTCCTCGCCGTCGGGCAGGGACCGCTAGGCCTGGCCGGCCTGCTGGCGTGCAGGCAGCGGTGCGGGCCGGACCCTGCGGTAGCCCTCGCGCAGCGGCGGACGGTCCGTAGGCAGTTCCTGGATCATTTCCTTCAGCGCCCCGATTCCGTACTCCAGCTGCGGGTCGGTGCCGGCGGCGTAGGCGTGCGGCGGGAAGGTGACCTCGATATCCGGGGTGACGCCGAAGTTCTCCACGCCCCAGCCAACGCCACCGGCGAACCACGTGGCGTAGCGCGGCTGGGTGACACCGGTGCCGTCGGCCAGCGCGAAGCGGTTGTCGATCCCGACGACGCCGCCCCAGGTGCGGGTGCCGATGACGGGCCCGATCCCCCGCAGCTTGGAGACCTGCGTGATGATGTCACCATCGGAGCCGGCGAACTCGTCCGTGAGGATGATGACCGGTCCGCGGGGAGCGTGGTGCGGGTACGTCCGCGGCTTTTCCCCGCGCGGCATGCTCCAGCCGGTGACCTTGCGCCCGATGAGCTCGGCCACGAGCTGGGAGGTGTGGCCGCCGCGGTTGCGCCGGACATCGACAATCAGTCCGTCCAGGGCGGTTTCGGTATCGAGGTCGCGGTGCAGCTGGGCCCAGCCGTTGGCCATCATGTCCGGGATGTGCAGGTAGCCGAACGTCCCGTTCGAGGCTTCGCGGACGGTCCGCCGGTTGCCGGCGACCCATTCCTGGTAGCGCAGGCGCTCCTCGTCCTTGACCGGGATCACCGCCACGCGGCGCTGGGCCCCTGCGGCCGCGCCGTGGCCGGCGCCGTTGCGCAGGGTGAGTTCCACCGCGCGGCCGGCCGCACCGACGAGCTGCACAGCCGGGGTCCGCGTTTGGGTAAGTTCGACGCCGTCGATCGCCAGCAGGACGTCGCCCGGCTTGGCGTCGGCGCCGGGCCGGGTCAGCGGCGAGGTGGCCAGCGGGTCGGAGGACTCCCCCGCGAGGATGCGGGTGATTTCCCAGCCCTCGCCGGTGAACTCCAGATCCGCGCCGAGGCGGCCCTGGGGGCTGCTGCCGTTCTCCGTGACGGCCACCGGGCGGACGTAGGCGTGTGAGGTGCCCAGCTCGCCGTGCAGCTCCCAGAGCAGGTCCACAAGATCATCATGGGAACCGAGGCGTTCCACCACCGGGCGGTAGCGGGCGTGGATGGACTCCCAGTCCTGGCCGGCCATGTCCTCGGTCCAGAAGAAGTCGCGCTGCAGCCGCCATGCCTCGTCGAAGGCCTGGCCCCACACGCTGAGCGGGTCCAGCTGCACCCGGATGCGGCCGAGGTCCACCTTGATCAGCTGGCCGGAGTCCTCGTCGGCCTTGGCGCCGGCGGGCGCAACCCGGATCTGCTTGTCCTGGATGAACACGATCTTTTCTCCGTTGCCGGAGAGCCGGTAGCTGTCCAGCGCCTCAACAATCGTGGAGGTGCGGCGCTTGGCCAGGTCGTAGCGGACCAGGCTCGGCGCGGCGCCCTTGTCCTCGAGGCTGGCCCGGCCTTCGCCTGTTGTGCCGGCGAGTTCGCTGTCAAGCCAGAGCAGGGCCCCGGCAGCGGCGGTCAGTGAGGAGTAGTTGCCTTGCGGCACGGGAACGGAGATGACGCGGTGGGCCAGTCCGTCGGCGTCGACCCGCACTGACGGCACGGGCTTGGCGGCGGACTGCGCCCCGCCCGCGCCGCCCACGGCCGCGACTGACACGGCGTCTGCGGCACCGGCGCCGGCGTCGGCGGCGTCCTCGAGATCGACGCTCGGGCCGAACGGCGACGGGGTGTCCGCGGCGAGGGCGACGAGGTAGGGCTTGATCGGGCTCGGGAAGGACAGATCGAAGGAGTGGCCGTCGTAGACCGGATCGAAACTGCGGTTGGAGAGGAAGGCGAGGTATTTGCCATCCGGGGTGAACGACGGGGATTCGTCGCGGAACCGGCCGTCGGTGACATCAATGATCGCCGCGTCCGTGCCGCCGTCGATCCTGGTGATCCGGAGCCGGCTGCGGGACCCGAAGGACGTGACCGGCTCGGACCAGCCGAGCCACGCGGAGTCCGGGGACCAGGTGAATCCTTCAATGCTGCCCTCGCCGATGCTGCTCAGCTGGGAAATCGCGCCAGTGCGGGTGTCGGCAAGGTAGATGTCACCGAAGGATGTACCGACTGCGAGCCAGCGCCCGTCGGGGCTGGCTTCGATGGCGCTGGCCCGGCTGGGCTTGGGGAAGTCGATCCGGGTGACCTCGCTGGATGCAGGCGCCGCCTCCGTGGCGGTTCCCGCATCGGCCGGCCCGGCCTCGGGGCCGGAGACGGATGCGTCAGCAGCGGCCGGGGCCGGGGCTACTGTGACCGGGCTGGACACGGTACCGTTCGCCGCGGCGGGGGTTGATCCGGAGCCGGTCAGCGCGGCTGCGGACACCGGCTTCGGCAACGGCATGCCGGCGTCTTCGGGCGCAGCTGTGGACTGCAGGCCGGACTGGGGAGCGGACACCGCGGCGGCCTGCGGCGCCTGCGGGGCCACCGACGCGCCGGCCAAGGGCGCCGCAATGGCTTTCAGGTACAGGGCCTCCACGCCGTCGTGGTCGGCGACATAGGCGATCCGGCCCTCACCGAAAGGCCGGGCCAGCCGTGCCCGGACGCCCGGGGTGGCTTCGAGGACGCGGGACGGGCCATCCTTGTGCCGCAGCCAGTGGACGGTTCCGTGGGATTCGACGGCGCTGGACGCACCCGTGCGGTCCGGGACGACGTCCCCGAGGTGCCGCGAGGGCTTCAGCGGGGCGGCGCGGCGCGCCTGCGAGGCGGACCCCAGCGAAATGTCGAGTTTGACGGCCTCCGCGTCGAGGCTGGGCAGCAGCCAGAGCTCCCCGGCCGATTCGAAGACGACGCGTTCCCCGTCGGTGGCGGCGTGGCGGACGTAGAAGTCCTCGTGGTCCGTGTGGCGCCGCAGGTCGCTGCCGTTCGGCAGTACGGAGTAGAGGTTGCCGTAGCCCTCGTGGTCGGACAGGAACGCGATCCGTCCCTTGACCCACAGGGGGTCCGTGAGGTTTCCGTCCAGCGCGGGGGCGAGCCGCTCGAATTCCCCGTTTCCGTCGGCGTCGATCCATAGCTTGCCGGCGGCGCCGCCGCGGTACCGCTTCCACCAGGCGGGCTCACGCGACAGGACGCTGGCGAGCACCACGGGGCGCTCGTCCCCGACGACGGGGCCGAAGGCCACCGATTCGACCGGGCCGAACGGGAGTTCCTGCGCCCAGCCGCCGGTCACGGGGAGGCTGTAGGCCTGCGTGAGCCGGCTGTCTGACTGGCGGAACGCGCTGGTGACCAGGACGTCGCCGTCGGGCGTGAAGCCCTTGACCCGGGTGGAGCTGTGGCCGAAGTAGCTCAACTGGCGGTAGCCGCCGCCGTCGACGTTTGCTGTGACGACCTCCGGGGCCGTCCCCTGGACGACGGTCCAGACCAGGCGCTTACCGTCGGGGGTGAAGCGGGGGTTGCGGGCCGGCAACTGCAGGGAGGATACGCGCCAGGCACGGCCCCCGCCCACGGGTGCAATCCACACATCGTCCTCGGCCACGAAGGTGACCAGATCGCCGTGGACATGCGGGAAACGGAAGTAACTGGAGGGGGTCATCGTTCGATCATAGCGACAACGGCCGTGTCGGCCCGGGAGTTTCGCGGCCGTGCCGGGCATGGTGAGATGGATCATGCGAATCCTTATTGCCGGGGCCTCCGGGCTGATCGGAACTGCCCTTTCGAGCGCACTGCGCAGCGAGGGGCACGATGTGGTGGCCCTTGTCAGGCGTGCCCCCGCGTCTCAAGCAGAGTTCCAGTGGGACCCGGCCGCCGGCCGGATCGACGACACCGCCCTGAAGGGCGCGGACGCGGTGGTCAACCTCTCCGGCGCCGGAATCGGCGACCGGCCCTGGACCCGGGCACGTGTCAACGAACTCCGCAGCTCCCGGCTGGGGGCGACACGGACCCTGACGTCGGCGATGACCCGGCAGGAGACGCCGCCTGCGGTGTTCCTGAGCCAGTCGGCCTCCGGCTACTACGGCAACGCCGGCACGGTGGTGCTTCGGGAGAACGCGCCGGCCGGGAACGGCACCCTGGCCCGGATCTGCGTCGACTGGGAGGCCGCGGCGCATGAGGCGCCGGCCGGGGTCCGCGTGGTCACGCCCCGCACGGGCGTCGTCCTGAGCCGCTCCGGCGGCGCGCTTGGCCGGTTGCTGCCGCTGCTGCGCCTGGGCGTCGGCGGCCCGCTCGGCAACGGCCGCCAGTACTGGCCCTGGATCACCTTGCCGGATGCGGCCGGCGCCTTTTCCTTCCTTCTCTCGGCGCCCGTGTCCGGGCCGGTCAACGTCTGCGCCCCCGAAACCGCGGATGTGAACTCCCTGATCGCCCAGCTGGCCGGGGCGCTGCACCGGCCGGCGGTGTTGCGGGTACCCGCCCCGGTGCTGCGGCTGGTGATGGGCCAGCTCGCCGAAGAACTGCTGCTCGCCAGCCAGCGGCTGGAACCGGCAGTGCTGGCGGACAACAGCTTCGCCTGGCAGCACCCGTCTCTCCGCGTAGCCGCGGCGTGGGTGGCCGGACGCGGCTAACCTGACGCAGGATCCTCGCCGAGGACCTGCGCAATCCGCCACCGCCCGTCAATGCTCGCCAGGACAAGCCGCAGCCTGATCTCTTTCCCGGCTGGGGCCTCAGCCACCACCTGACCGGCGGCATCGCGTTCCTGATACGGCGAGGACACGGCACTGACTGCCACCACTGTCCGGTCCGGGCCGCCGTCCACAACCGTCTGCACCCGCGCCAGCGTGGTCTCGAACCCGGACAGGACATGTCCAGCCGCCGCCAGCCGGGCGCCGATCGTGGCATCCGCGTCCGCCGCGGCCGATGCCGGGACGTTCACTTCCTGCAGCAGACGCAGATTCCCGGAGCTGAAGGCCAGTGAGCGGAGCGCGGCAAGTCCCCGGACCGCTTGGCCGGGGTCTGCAGACTCCAGAAGCTCCCGGAGTTCGCCTGGGATGCTGGCAGCGGCCGGGCCAGCGGTTGCGGATGCCCCGCTGCCCGTCCCCGGGTTGCCAGGCCCCCCGCTGCGGGAGGAGCCGTCCGTACCGGCCTCGGCGGCGCCCGGTGCTGCCGCGGGCGGCACCGAAGCGGGCGACGCCGATGCGGCAAACAATTCCGCGATGCCCCCTCCGGGACGCAGCCAGGCGGCGCAGAGACCGGCCACCAGCATCACCGCTACTGCCGCGCCGGCCCACAGCTTCCGGCGGCCCCGACCGCGCCCGGGGTCGAACGCGTCACCGTGCCGAATGCGTGGCCGGACCCCCGGGCGGATGCCTCGCACAGTCTCTCGACGGGCCTCCTCCCCGACCGTGTTGTGTTCATTGCTGCGCCCGGCAACGGGCCCGGCGTTAGGCCCGGCGTTGTGCCCGGCGGCGGAGTGCCTCGCAGCCGGCCCGGAGGCGGCGTGCCTCGCCGTCGAGACAGCGGACGTCCTGGCATGCGCCCCCGCCGGCGCGGCGAGGGCCATCCCGGGCACGGCCCTACCTGCCGCACGGCCTGTATCCGGCAAACGTCCCTCGCCGGCGAAGGAGCCGATGCGGGCGGAAGAACCTGAGGCCGTGAAGGAGTCTGCGCCGGTGTCCGGGGCAGCGTCGTTGAACGGGCCAGGGGCGGCGGCGGGTGCCGCATTGGCAGCACGTCCCGGCATGGGCGCGCGGCCCACGAAGGGCCGGCGGAACCAGCCGCGGAGCCGCTCCGCCCGCCGCTCCCGGGCGCTACGGGGCACCGTGCGGCGGGTCAGCAAGTGCGGGGCCACGCTCGGGTGGGCAGTGACAGACAGGTCCACCGGCTCCGCCGCCGTGCTGCGATAGATCGCGGCGGCCAATTCGGCTGCCGAGGGCCGTTTCCGCCGGTCTTCGTCCAGTCCGGACTCCAGCGCGGCGGCCAGCGCCGCCGGGACCTCTGGCACCAGAAGTGGCAGCGGCGGCCGGCCTGCACCCGGGACCGGGGCCTGGCCCGTCAGGCAATACCAGCCCAGGGCCGCCAATGAATAAACGTCGCACTCCGGCTGGAGGCCCGCCCTGACTGCATCCACCGGCGCCGGATCGGAAAAGCCCTCGGTCCCGGCGGCGTGGGCTGCCCCGGCGTCGCCCACCATCCGGGCTACGCCCACATCGGCCAGCAACGGTTTCCCGTGCGCCGTGAACAACACGTTGCCCGGCGAGACATCGCCGTGGGTGAAGCCATGCGAATGCAGGTACTGAAGGGCCTGGGCAATGGGTGTCAGGACCGTGACCGTCTCGCCCGCACCAAGCCGGCCACGGCCCGTGACCAGGTCCGCGACCGATCCCCCTGGCGCATAGTCCAGCACCAGGCCCAGGGCCTCCTTATCGTCCGGACCGGGCCGCGGCCCGCGAAGGCGCTGGACGGTGTGGGCCCGGAGCAGGTGGTCGTGGTCCAGCGCCGAGAGGATCCGAACTTCCCGGCGCATGGCCTCTTCAGCTTCCCGGTCCGCGGTTCCGCCGTCGTTTTTCCCTGCCTCTCCCCCGTTGTCGAAGCACTTGAGAGCGAATTCCCGGCCCGTTGACCTGTCGGTCACCAGCCACACGGCGGCTGTGCCCCCGCGCCCCAGCAGGCGTCCGACGTCGTAACCGGGAACCTCGGGGGCGGCGCTGCCCACGGCAGGGAGATCTTCCATACCCAAGAAATAGCCGATCGCGCGGAATCGTGCAGAAGTTATCCACAGGCATGAGAGCTTAAGCACACAAACGGGTGCTGGGTGCGGCTGGGTCTAAGCTTGATGCCATGACTCTTGAGTTCAAACAGCTGGGTCTCGCCCCGGACTTCATCGATTACACGCGCGGCTGGGACATCCAGCGCGAATTGCATGAAAAAGTCCTCGCGGGCACCGCGCCCAGCACTGTACTGCTGCTCGAACACTCCGCGGTCTACACCGCCGGCAAGCGCACCGAAGACCACGAACGGCCCTTTGACGGAACTCCCGTGGTCGCAGTGGACCGCGGCGGCAAGCTCACATGGCACGGCCCCGGCCAGCTGGTGGGCTACCCCATCATCAAGCTCAAGAACAAGGCAGGCATCCGCGACTACGTGGAGCGCCTCGAAGCCGTGATCATTGCCGTCCTGGCGGACTACGGCATCGACGCCGTCCGGATCAAGGGCCGCGCCGGCGTCTGGATCGAGCAGGATGAGAAGGGCCCGGACCGCAAGATCGCGGCCATCGGCATCCGCGTCAACGAAGGCGTCACCATGCACGGCTTCGCGATCAACTGCAACAACGATCTCGCCGCCTACGGCCAGATCATTGCCTGCGGCATCAGCGACGCCGGAGTCACCACCATCGCCCAGGAACTTGGCAGGGACGTCACCCCGGCGGACCTCGTGTCGCGGATCACCGAAGAACTGCGCAACAATGAACATGCCCTAGTTGCAACCCCAGAAGGAGCTCTACTGTGACACTGGCACCAGAAGGCCGGAAGATGCTGCGCATTGAGCAGCGAAACGCGGCCACACCGGTGGAACGTAAGCCGGAATGGATCAAGGCCAAGGTCCAGATGGGCCCCGAGTTCGTCCAGCTCAAGAACCTCGTCAAGAAGGAAGGCCTCCACACGGTGTGTGAAGAGGCCGGCTGCCCGAACATCTTCGAATGCTGGGAAGACAAGGAAGCGACCTTCCTGATCGGCGGCTCCGAATGCACCCGGCGCTGCGATTTCTGCCAGATCGACACCGGCAAGCCCTCGCCCGTGGACATGTTCGAGCCCACCAAGGTGGCCCGCTCGGTCCAGGCCATGCAGCTGCGCTACGCCACCGTGACCGGTGTGGCCCGCGACGACCTCGCCGACGAGGGCGTCTGGCTGTACGCCGAGACGGTCCGCAAGATCCACGAACTGAACCCGGGCACCGGCGTCGAACTGCTGATCCCCGATTTCTCCGGCAAGCCCGAGCACATCGAGGCGATCTGCGACTCCAAGCCCGAGGTCTTCGCCCACAACGTCGAAACCGTGCCCCGGATCTTCAAGCGGATCCGCCCGGCGTTCCGCTACGACCGCTCCCTGGACGTCATCACCCAGGGCCGCAAGCTCGGCATGGTGACCAAGTCCAACCTGATCCTGGGCATGGGCGAGACCCGCGAGGAAATCTCCGAGGCCCTGCGGGACCTGCACGAGGCCGGCTGCGACCTGATCACCATCACCCAGTACCTCCGCCCCTCCGAACGCCACCTGCCGGTGGACCGCTGGGTCAAGCCGCAGGAATTCGTGGACCTGCAGAACGAAGCGGACGAGATCGGCTTCCTCGGCGTCATGTCCGGGCCCCTGGTGCGTTCCTCCTACCGCGCCGGCCGGCTCTGGGCCACCGCGATGCGCAAAAAGGGCTGGGAAATCCCGGCCGAGCTCGCGCACATCGAAAGCTCGGGCAGCACCCGCCAGGAAGCCAGCTCACTGCTCGCAGCGCATTCCTGAAGCCCGTTCTAACACCCTTCCAGCCAAGGGCCGGCACCGGAGTCATCTGGTGCCGGCCCTTGGCCGTCCATCACGTAGAATTAAGGCACTATGGCGAATTCCCCTGATCCCAGCAACTCCAGCCCGGCTTCCGATGCTCCGAAGCGCGGACTTTTCTCCCGCAAGCCCAAGGCAGCAAAGGCCAAGAAGCCGAGCCGGCTGAAGCAGATCGGCGAAGTCTTCCAGATGACGCGCCGCCACGATCCCATGGTTCCGTGGCTGATGTTGCTGGCCTTCCTGGGTGTTGTTGCAGTCAGCCTCCTGGTCGGGTTCCTGCTCGAAAACTGGATCACCGGCCTGATCATCGGCGTCGCACTGGGTGCCCTTGCGGCCACGCTGATCCTGTCCCGCCGTGCCGAGCGTGCCGCGTTCGCGCAGATCGAGGACCAGCCGGGCGCTTCAGGTGCCGCATTGGGCACGCTCAAGCGCGGCTGGATCACCGAGGACCAGCCCGTCGCCGTGAACCCGCGCACGCAGGACGCCGTCTTCCGCGCCATCGGCCGTCCCGGCGTCGTGCTCGTCAGCGAAGGCCCCAGCAACCGGGTCAAGCCGCTGGTCGACGCCGAGCGCAAGCGTCTTGCCCGCATCCTCCCCAACGTCACCATCCATGTGATCGAGAGCGGCCGCGGCGAGGGTCAGGTGCCGCTCAGCCAGATCGCCAGGAAGATGAACAAACTCAAGGGCGAATTGACCAAGACCGAGGTCAGTGCCGTGTCCAAGCGCATTTCCTCGCTCGGCGGCCGCCTGCCCATCCCGAAGGGCATCGATCCCTACAAGGCCCGTCCGGACCGCAAAGCGGCCCGCGGACGCTAGGCCCTGCCCGCCGCGCCGCCCACTAACGCAGCAACCAGTAACGCAGAAACGCCCCGGTTCACGGCCACTTCAGGCCGCCAGCCGGGGCGTTTCCATTACCGCCCGGCATCTCCCCGACGGATGCCAGGAATCAGGAGAACCGCATGAAATTCCCACCGACCGCCACGATGATCCGTATCTTCCGGGGGCTGGCAATCGCCGAAGCGTTCAGCTGGGCCGCGTTGTTGTTCGGCATGGTGCTCAAATGGGTGACCAAGACGACGGAACTCGGCGTAGAGCTTGCCGGTCCGATCCACGGGGCGTTCTTCATCGGCTATGCGATCGCGGCGTTGAGCTTGTGGGCGAAGCTTCGCTGGCCGTTCCGGGTTGCCTTGCTCTCAGGCCTCTCCGCCGTGTTCCCCTTCGCGACCGTCTGGTTTGAACGCTGGGCCGGGCGCTGCGGTCACCTCAACGCCACTGGCGCCGGGGCTGCGGCACATGGCCAACAGGGAAGCGAACTGAGCGAAGTGGCAGAAACTTCGGATCGCGACGACGACACGGTATCTACCAGAGTCTGACGGGGTCAGGCTCGGGTCAGGCTCGGGTCTGACTGGCGCTGACCGGGGCGGGCCAGTACGGTCCGCCGTCGCGCCTCCCTCGACTGGCGGGGGATCGCCGTCAGGCCACCAGTGAAAGCTACATCCGGACGAGCACGGTATGCATGGCCTTGTCGTGGAGGCCGCGCTGGTCCGGATCGAAGATGACGGCAGGGATCACCAGGCACAGCAGCAGCGTGCGCACGAGGGCCGCGAGCGGGCCCGCCGGGCCTCCGCCCAGCCGGACCACGTGGATCCCCACGATCCGGTGGCCAATGCTGTAGCCGAGGGTGCCGATCAGCAGGATCTGCTCGATGGCAAACACGGCAAGGGTGGCCCAGGAATCGCCGGCGAAGGCGAAATTGCTGATCAACAGCGCGATGCCCCAGTCAATGCAGATCGCCAGGATGCGCCGGCCGGCACGGGCGATCGATCCTGACCCGGCGTCGGGCAGTCCTAGCCGCTCCCCCGGGTACCTGGAGATGCCGGATGTGTCCGGCCCGGTGAGCCATGAACCGATGTCTTTGCGATCAACCACCCTCCAATCTTATCGGCTCTGGCATGTCCACAGTGTGGGCGGTAGGGTGTCACACTGTGGACCGTATAGGCCACAGTGTGGACCGGCGGCTAGCGTTTACGTGTCAGGGCATTCTGTAACCTCCCTGAAACAATGCGGACACTGCGGGGAAATCCCATGTCCTTAGGGTGGTAACAGTTGCTAGCGACTGCGAAGCGGGGGAACTTTTTTGCTTCCCCGCTTGTTGGACTGCGCTGGACCAATGTGCCTGACGGCCAGATTTTTCATATGCGTAAGGAGCATAGATGTTCAAGACTGCGGACGAAGTCCTCAAGTTCATCAAGGACGAAGACATCAAATTCGTCGATATCCGCTTCACCGATCTCCCTGGCGTTCAGCAGCACTTCAACGTGCCCGCCAAGAGCGTTGACGCCGACTTCTTCGTCAACGGCCAGCTGTTCGACGGATCTTCGATCCGCGGCTTCCAGGGCATCGCCGAGTCTGACATGCAGCTCATCCCGGACGTCACGACGGCGTTCATCGACACGTTCCGCATGGAGAAGACCCTTGCGCTGAACTTCTCGATCGTGAACCCGCGTACCGGTGACCCGTACCACCGCGATCCCCGCGGCGTGGCCGAGAAGGCAGAGGCCTACTTGGCTTCCACCGGCATCGCCGACACCGCGTTCTTCGCCCCCGAGGCCGAGTTCTTCGTCTTCGACAACGTCCAGTACCAGTCCTCGCCCCAGGGCAGCTTCTACAAGATCGATTCCGAGGAAGCGCACTGGAACACGGGCCGTGAGGAAGAGGGCGGAAACCTCGGCTACAAGACCCCCATCAAGGGCGGTTACTTCCCGGTCTCCCCCACCGACAAGCAGGCTGACCTGCGCGACGCCATGTGTGTTGCCCTGGACGAGGCCGGCCTTGAGGTCGAGCGCAGCCACCACGAAGTAGGCTCTGCCGGCCAGGCTGAGATCAACTACAAGTTCACCACCCTGACCCACGCGGCTGATGACCTGCAGAAGTTCAAGTACGTCATCAAGAACACCGCCGATGCCTGGGGCAAGTCCGTGACCTTCATGCCGAAGCCGGTCTTCGGTGACAACGGCTCGGGCATGCACTGCCACCAGTCGCTGTGGACCGGTGGCGAGCCGCTGTTCTACGACGAGAAGGGCTACGCCGGCCTGTCCGACACCGCCCGCTGGTACATCGGCGGTCTGCTGAAGCACTCCTCCGCCGTCCTGGCCTTCACCAACCCGACGGTGAACTCTTACCGCCGCCTGGTCAAGGGCTTCGAAGCTCCGGTCAACATGGTCTACTCGCAGGGCAACCGCTCCGCCGGTATCCGTATCCCGATCACGGGCTCCAACCCGAAGGCCAAGCGCATCGAGTTCCGCGCGCCGGACCCCTCCTCCAACCCGTACTTGGCGTTCGCCGCCCAGCTGATGGCCGGCATCGACGGCATCCGCAACCGGATCGAACCGCCGGCTCCGATCGACAAGGACCTCTACGAGCTCCCCGCCGAAGAAGCCAAGGACATCCCCAAGGCTCCGGGCACCCTCGAGGAGGCCCTGGATGCACTGGCCGAGGACAACGAGTTCCTGCAGGCCGGCGGTGTCTTCACCCAGGACCTGATCGACACCTGGATCGAGTACAAGTACGAGAACGAGATCCGTCCGCTCTCACTGCGCCCGAACCCGTACGAGTTCGAGCTCTACTACGGCGTCTAGTTAGATCACGCGGCTGAATCGGGCATAGCCCGCAGACAGTCCGCAAGAACGCAGATACAGAAACGGCCCTCGTACCGATTCCGGTAGGAGGGCCGTTTTCGTTTGCCCGGTACCTATTTGCGGATCGAGCGGTCGATCAGTCGGATCCGTAACCCATCTCCGCAGTGCCTCAGAGATGTCGCGTAGTTCGTCCTTACTACGTAAGCAAAGCCCCCAATCAGAAACCGCTTGTGCCTGGGCAGGGTTCGGAGTTGCATAAAACTATGAACCCAATGGCGTCCTTGGACACGCCCGAGGTTTCCGGGGATGTTGTTCTGTTGATCGTAGGAATAGGCGTGGCTGCGATCATTCTGATGGCGGCCTTCCTGACCTTCCTTTACTACCGCGACAGGGCCGAGGACAAGCGATCCGAGGAAATAGGGATGCGTCACCGATCCTTTGGCGGGTCCCACCGGCGCTTCTAGCCCAGTTCCTGCTGGCGCCAGTCCGGCTGGTAGTCAGGGTGGTCCATACACGGCTCAGCGATGAGGAACAGGAACTTCTCATAAGGCAGCTCGGTCGGACAATTTGTAGTTCCGGAGCGGTCATTGCGACTGCGCCGTACTGCAGTGAGTTCTCCGCATTGGTCGAGTTGGGCCGTAGCCGATGTGATTGTCTTGTAGCATTTGCCTTGGTCCCTTCCCGCACACGGCGAGGGCATTCTTTGGGGGAAATGTTGATGGGAACTCTTACGCGCGCGGCTTCGGCCGCCGGTGCTGCCATAATTTTGTCGGCCATCGGCTTCGCAGCTCCGGCCCAGGCCGCTTATGTTTGCTGGGATTCTGCCAGCGGGCAGACGTGCCGGGACTTCGGCGAAAATGCCACGGACCGCACCACGGTCCGGGCGCTGGAGCGCCCTACCTTTACCGGCATCCTCACGGTGGGACAGACCCTCACGTCGTATCCCGGCGAATGGGTACGGGCCCAAACGCTGAAGTACCAGTGGCTTCGCGACGGTGCCGTCATTCCCGGTGCCCAGGGCGAAACCTACGACATAACAGAGGAAGATGACGGCCGGTCCCTGGCCCTGCGCGTGACAGGCTCCGCCGACGGGCTGATGGACGGCGTCACGACCACCCAACCGTCGCCCAAGGTCAGTGCAACCAACACCGCAGCGTATACGGCCCGGCCAGCCATCATCATTACCGGCGAAGCTCCATCTGTGTCGGGTTGGACGAGGGTCGGATTCGAGTTGGACGTCGACGATTTGGGCATGTGGTCGACCGACGCTTTGGCGTTACAGTGGCAAGCCGATGGCGTGGACATCGAGGGAGCCACCACAGACAACTACAAGATCAGGACTGCCGACCTGGGCAAAGTGGTTACCCTCAAGGTGACCGGCAGTTGGCCGGGTCTAGGGAGCGTGTCCAAGTCGAACATAGCCCCGATCGTCACCCCCGGGTACATCCACCCCACGGATGAAATGTGGTTGGCAGGCGGCTCCGAGGTCGGCGACACCCTCAATGTGGAAGGCAGCGGCGGCTGGTATGCCGACGGTGAGCCGATTACCCTCCTCTATCAGTGGGAGCGGGACGGCCAAAAGATTACCGGGGCAACCCAGGCGACCTACACTGTCGTGGCCGCGGATCAGGGCCATCAGATCCGGGCGCAGGTCACCGCAACGGCTCCCGGACACTCGCCGAATACCCAAACGTCGCTATACAACGACATCGTTGACAGCACCGCTGGTGGAGACAGCGGTC
Source organism: Arthrobacter sp. ES3-54 (assembly GCF_029504395.1). GTDB lineage: Bacteria > Actinomycetota > Actinomycetes > Actinomycetales > Micrococcaceae > Arthrobacter. The sequence goes on along the minus strand of NZ_JAQFIF010000009.1, from coordinate 118,233 downwards.
AGCCCGCTCCTGCACCGGCACCCGCGGAGCCCGTAGAGCAGGCCCCTGCTCCGGCACCGGCCCCCGTGGAGCAGGCGCCCGCACCGGCACCGGCACCGGCCCTAGATGACCAGGCTCTCATCCGTCAGGCCGATCTAGTCCAGCCAACAACCCGCAATGCCTCGGCGCCCGACGTCGTTCCTGCGCGGGCCGGTGGTGGATTCGTCCAGCCGCAGGCTGCCTCGCGGGCCGAGTCGCCGGTCGCCGACGCTGCCGGCCCGGTCGAGGCAGCTGCCCCAGCGGACGCCGCGCCCGCCGACACGGCACCGGCTGCTACCACCAGCCCGGCTCCTTCATCCACACCGGGGCCCGCCGCCACCACGGCACAGGCGGCCAGCACTAGCACCGCAAACCCGCTGCCGCTCGTCCTGTGGATCGCCGGTGTTCTCATCGTGGCGGGCCTGGTCTGGGTCATCCGGCCGCTGCGTGCCTCGGTGAGCCGGATTGTCGCCCGCAAGGCCCCTTAGGGCTGGCGAGATACCAGCGCGGCCCAGGACTCCCTGGATCAGAATGCCCGGTACATGATGCGCTGCGGGCCGGCGTCGCCGCCTTCGTAGCGGCCGCGGTCCTCGAAACCGGCCTTGCGGTAGGCGGCCAGCCCGCCGGGATTCAGTTCGTTGACGGAGAGAACGACGCCGGCCTGCCCGCTGCCGTGGCCCGCCGTCAGTTTGGCGGCCTCCCGCACTGCGGCCTCCGCGGCGAGGGTGCCGAGGCCCTGGCCCTGCTGCCGCCGGTCGATCAGGAAGCCCCGCAGCAGCCAGGCGGAGTCGTCGTCGGGCCAGCCAGCCAGGGTCGCGGCACCGGCCTGGAGCGTCAGCACGCCGACGGCGGTGCCGTTCTCATCCACGGCGAACGGGTGTCGGGACTCTTCCTCGAGCGCGATCAGCATCATTCGCAGCGGCTCGCCAACAAACCTCTGCTGCCCCTCACCAAGCTCCAGCAGCGCGATCTCCCCCAGCTTGATGGCCCGGGCGTCGTCGTCGAGGTTCTTCAAGGGCAGCAGCCACACGTGTCCAGCCATGTAGCCAGCGTACCTGCGCCGCGGCGCAGGCCGCCGAGGGTGAAGCAGCTACAGGGCAGCGTCCTTGGGCGGACCGGCCGGATCCATCCAGAAAACTTCCCAGAGGTGGCCGTCCGGGTCCTGGAAGCTGTGCGTGTACATGAAGCCGTAGTCCTGGGCCTCTTCCGATGCAGTGCCCCCGGAGGTCAGGGCGGTGCGGATGACCTCGTCCACAGCGTCGCGGCTCTCCAGCGAGAAGGACATGATGGCCTCGGCGCTGTCCGCCGTCGCGGCGATCGACTTGGAGGTGAAGGTCTTGAAGTAGGACTCGACGAGCAGCATCACATACGCGCCGTCATTGACGATCATGCAGGTGGCGTTCTCGTCGGTGAAGTCGGGGTTGAAGGAGAATCCCAGCGCCGTGAAGAACTCAACGGTCTTATCGAGATTCCGGACGGGAAGGTTCACAAACAGTTGCCTGGCCATCCGCCCAAGGTAGCACCGCGCGGCAATGGTGTCAGTAGGGCTTTTCAGCAGCCGCGTGCCAGCCGGCAGGCATTACTGGCCGTAGAAGACCCGCTCGAAAACTGCCCGGGCCCGCCGGCTCAGCCGGAGGTAGTCTTCTTCCAGCGCCGCGGCGTTGCCCTGCCCGTACCCGCACCAGCGGGCCACCGCCTCAAGGTCGCGGCGGGAGGAGGGCAGCAGATCCGAGGACCGGCCGGTCCAGATGACGTTGGCCGACCGGATCCGGCTCGCCAGCCGCCAGGCCCGAAGGAGGACCACGGTGTCCGCCGCGTCTATGAGGTCCAGAGCAGCGGCCGCCTCGAGGGCCTCCACGGTGGACGTGGTCCGCAGCTCCGGGTGCGTGCCGGCGTGCTGAAGCTGGAGCAGCTGGGCCAGCCATTCGACGTCGCTCAGCCCGCCCCGGCCAAGCTTCAGGTGCCGGGCGGGATCGGCCCCGCGCGGCAGGCGCTCCGCCTCGACCCTGGCCTTGACCCGCCGGACTTCCCGCACGTCCTGGTCAGACAGCGACTCCGGGTATCGGACGGTATCGATCAGCGCCACAAAATCCTCTGCCAGGTCATCGTCGCCGGCCATCGGGCGCGCCCGCAGCAGCGCCTGGGCCTCCCAGACGAGAGACCACCGGCGGTAGTACTCGGCATAGGACTCCAGGGTCCGCACCATGGGCCCGCTCTTGCCCTCGGGGCGCAGGTCCGCGTCCACCGCCAGCACCCGTTCGGCGAGGATCGCCGGCTTGAGCGGCTGGGTCAGCAAGCTGGAGAGCTTGCCTACAATCTGCAGCGCCTGCGCCTGCGCCTCCTCTTCCGGCACGCCGGGGAGTCCGCGGTGGACGTACATGACGTCGGCGTCCGAGCCGTAGCCGATCTCCCGGCCGCCCTGGCGGCCCATCGCGACCACCAGCACGTGCGTCTTCAGCGGCTCCTCGGCGGTGACGATCGTCTCCGCCACGCGCAGCGCCCCCAGGACGGCCGCGCGGTCCGTATCGGCGAGGGCTGCCCCCACCTGGTCCTGGTCCAGCAGCCCCTCACTGTCCGCAATGGCCACCCGCAGGATTTCCCTGCGCCGGATCAGCCGGATCAGCCGCATGGCGCTCTCCGGATCCGCGTGCCGGGACATCTTCGAGGTGATCTCAAGCCATTGGGACTTGAAGCTGAGCGGCACCAGTTCCTTGTCCGTGCCCAGCCAGGCCACGGACTCGGGCGAAACCTCCAGCAGGTCCGCGATCAGCCGGGAGTTGGCGAGCACGTGGCAGAGCCGCTCGGCCGCGGCCGTCGAATCCCGGAGCATGCCCAGGTACCAGTGCGTCGTGCCAAGCGCCTCGCTGACGCGCCGGAAGGCGAGCAGCCCGGCGTCGGGGTCCACGCCGTCCGCGAGCCAGTCCAGCAGGATGGGCAGGAGCTGGCGCTGGAGCGCGGCGCGCCGGCTCACGCCGGCGGTGAGGGCCTCGATGTGCCGCATGGCGCCGCGGGGATCGAGGTAGCCGAGGGCCGCGAGGCGGCCTTGGGCGGCTTCCGGGGTCAGGCGCGCCTCTTCGCTGCTGAGGGTGGCGACGCTATTGAGCAGCGGGCGGTAGAAAATGCGTTCGTGGAGTTCCCGCACGGAGCGCTTGGTCTGTCGCCAGGCGGCCACCAGGGCGTCAGGCTTGGGCCGCTCGGCCGAGAACGGCCCCAGGACGGCCTTGGCGAGGGAGCGCAACGACGCTTCGTTGGCGGGCATGAGGTGGGTCCGGCGCAGCTGGAACAGCTGGATCCGGTGTTCGAGCAGGCGCAGGTAGCGGTAGTCGCGGTCGAACTCCGCGGCGTCTGAGCGGCCGATGTACCCGCCGGCGGAGAGCGCGGCGATGGCCGAGGTGGTGTCCCGGCAGCGCAGCGATTCATCGGACTTGCCGTGCACGAGTTGGAGCAGCTGGACGGTGAATTCGACGTCGCGCAGTCCTCCGCGGCCCAGCTTGATCTGCCGCTGTTCCTCCTCGGCTGGAATGTGCTCAGTGACGCGGCGGCGCATGGCGCGGACGGATTCGACGAAGCCTTCCCGGCCGGCCGAGGACCAGATCAAGGGCGTCACGGCCGCTTCGTAACGGGCGCCCAGCTCGGGGTCGCCAGCAATGGTCCGGGCCTTCAGGAGGGCCTGGAATTCCCAGCTCTCGGCCCAGCGCGCGTAATAGCTTTCGTGCGAGGCGAGGGTCCGGACCAGCGGCCCGGACTTTCCCTCGGGCCGGAGGTTCGCATCCACTTCCCACAGCCCGGGTTCGCGGCTAGTGGACATGATCGCCCGCGAGATTCCGGAAGCCAGGACCGTGCCGATGGTGGTGGCGAGGGTGTCCTCCAGCGCACCGGAATCGATCACGTAGATGACGTCGACGTCGGAGATGTAGTTAAGTTCGCGGGCACCGCACTTGCCCATGCCGATCACGGCGAGGCCGACGTCGGCCACCTCCGCGGCGTCGAACTTCTCCGCCGCCTCGGCCCGGGACACGGCGAGGGCCGCCTCGAGGGCGGCGCCGGCGAGATCGGCCAGTTCCGCACCTGCAGCCGGCATGAAGTCCAGCGGATCGGCTGCGCACAGGTCCTTGATGGCGAGTTCCACGAGCCCGCGCCGGTAGGCGGTCCGCAGGGCGGCGTAGGCTTCCTGACCACTAAGGGCCGCCACCGGCCGGGCAGACTTGGGGTCGGCCCGCACCGACTGCAGTAACCGGGCCCGCAGGGTCACGGCGTCCGCGGCCAGCGGTTCGGGGCTGATCCGCACCTCGAAGGCGTCGAGGTGCTCGGGGTGGCGGATGAGGAACTCACCGAGCGCCTCGGAGGCCCCAAGGACCCGGTACAGGGGTTCGCTGCTTTCCGGGTCCGCGACGGCAAGCTTGCGCAGCTCCGGGTGTTTCTCGATCAGCCGGACCAGGGACTGCAGGGCCGTGTCCGGGTTCGCCGCCAGCTGCAGCCCCGCGAACAGGGCATCCTGGTCGAGCCCCTCCAGTTCCCGGGCCGCCAGAAACCGCTCGCCCTTGTCGAGGTCGCTGAAGCCGGCGGCAATGAGGCGTCGTGCCAGGCTCATTGGGGCAGCCTACAGAATGCCGAGGTTGCGTTGCAGCTCGTAGGGCGTCACCTGGAGGCGGTAGTCCTGCCATTCTGCACGCTTGTTGCGCAGGAAGTGCTCGAACACCTGCTCGCCGAGGATCTGCGGCATGAGCTCGGAATCCTCCATGGTCCGGATGGCGTCGTGCAGGCTCGCCGGCAGCGGGTCGTGGCCCATGGCGCGGCGTTCCGCCGAGCTCAGCGACCAGATGTCGTCCTCTGCCGCTGCGGGGAGCTGGTAGCCCTCCTCGATGCCCTTAAGGCCGGCGCCAAGGAGCACGGCGTAGGCCAGGTAGGGGTTGGCAGCGGAGTCGATGCCGCGGTATTCGATCCGCGCTGACTGGCCCTTGCCGGGCTTGTACAGCGGGACGCGGACCAGCGCGGAGCGGTTGTTGTGCCCCCAGCTCAGGTAGCTCGGCGCCTCTCCCCCGCCCCAGAGCCGCTTGTAGGAGTTCACGAACTGGTTGGTCACCGCCGTGAATTCGGGTGCGTGCTTGAGGATGCCGGCAATAAACTGCCGCGCCGTCTCGGAAAGCTGGAACTCTGCGCCGGCCTCGTAGAAGGCGTTGGTGTCTCCTTCAAAGAGTGAGAAGTGCGTGTGCATGCCGGAGCCCGGGTGGGCGGTGAAGGGCTTGGGCATGAAGGTGGCATACGTGCCCTGCTGCAGCGCGACTTCCTTGATGACCGTCCGGAACGTCATGATGTTGTCCGCGGTCTGCAGGGCGTCCGCGTAGCGCAGGTCGATCTCGTTCTGGCCCGGCCCGGCCTCGTGGTGGCTGAATTCCACGGAGATGCCGACAGATTCGAGCATGGTCACGGCGGTCCGGCGGAAGTCCTGGGCCACACCGCCCGGGACGTGGTCAAAGTAGCCGCCCTCGTCCACAGGGATGGGCGATCCGTCGGGGCCCGGCTGCTGGGACTTGAGCAGGTAGAACTCGATCTCGGGGTGGGTGTAGCAGGTGAAGCCCATGTCCGCGGCCTTGGCCAGCGTGCGCTTGAGGACGTTGCGCGGGTCCGCTGCAGAAGGTTCGCCGTCGGGCGTCAGGATGTCGCAGAACATCCGCGAGGTGGCCTCGGTCTCGCCGCGCCACGGCAGGATCTGGAACGTGGCCGGATCCGGCTGGGCGAGCATGTCGGATTCAAAGACGCGGGCCAGGCCCTCAATCGATGACCCGTCGAATCCGAGTCCTTCCTCAAAGGCGCCTTCCACCTCGGCCGGGGCCAGGGCCACGGACTTGAGCGATCCCACGACGTCGGTGAACCAAAGGCGCACAAACCGCACATCGCGCTCTTCGATCGTCCGCAGGACAAACTCTTGCTGGCGGTCCATACTGGCCTCTTTCCGGTTCTTCCATCCGCCCCAGGCCCGCCATTCATGGGCCCCGCGGCTGCTCACCGTTCACTTTACTAAGCATTGCCGCCGATTGCTGAAGCCGGGCCCCCGCGTAACACACCGTTAACACAACGGCCGACGATTTCGCTGCGTGCGGCGGCGCTGCGCCGCCCCCTGGACCATGCCTGTGACGTGATTCACTGGCAACCGGGATGTTCCCCGGTAGCTGTGTCGACCCGTATCGCACTACGCTCGTGGCATGGCCACCAGCAACAGCTCTGATTCCAGCACGCCCGCAGAACTTGCGGCCCCCTACGGCAACGGCCCGGCAGCGGCTTCCGCCGCCGTCCCCTCCGGAACCACGGGCACCAGTGCGGGATCGGCGGACGCGTCCCGGAAACCGGTGGCCAGGATCCGCACGCATCACCTCCACCAGGCCAAGGTCAGCGGTGAGCGCTTCGCGATGCTCACCGCCTATGACCAGTACACAGCCGAGATTTTTGACCAGGCCGGCATCGAGGTGCTGCTGGTGGGCGATTCGGCCTCCAATAACGTCTTCGGCAACGAGACCAGCCTTCCCGTGACGGTGGACGAGCTCCTACCGCTGTGCCGGGCCGTCGCCCGCTCCGCGCGGCGGGCCCTGGTGGTCGCCGACCTGCCGTTCGGCAGCTACGAGGTCTCCGCCCAGCAGGCGGTGGCCACCGGCGTGCGGTTCCTCAAGGAGGGGCTGGCCCACGCGGTCAAGATCGAAGGCGGTAAGTTCTACGCCGAGACTGTCCGCGCCATGGTCCAGGCCGGCATCCCGGTCATGGCGCACATCGGCTTCACCCCGCAGAGCGAGCACGCCCTCGGCGGCTACCGCGTCCAGGGCCGCGGCGATGACGCCCAGCGGTTGATCGACGACGCCGTCGCGCTGGCCGACGCCGGCGCGTTCTGCGTGTTGATGGAAATGGTGCCGGCCGCCACGGCGGCCGCCGTGGATGCCGCCGTCGAGGTGCCTACCGTCGGCATCGGCGCTGGCAGCGCTACCACCGGACAGGTCCTGGTGTGGCAGGACATGGCGGGCCTGCGCGGCGGAAAAATGGCGAAATTCGTCAAGCAGTACGCGGACCTGCGGACCTCGCTCAGCGACGCGGCGAAGGCTTACGGCGAGGACGTGCGTTCCGGCCAGTTCCCCGGCCCGGAGCACTCCTTCTAGCGGCGCCTGCGGGCCTCGGTCCCTCCGGATCCGGTCAGCAGCCCGGCGCCGGGGCCCACACCTCATCCTTCACGGACGATGCGTTGCGCCTCCGCTGAGGTCAGGCTGACCATTAAGGTCTGCATCAAGGCCTCAGCAGATGCTCCGCCAGCCCGGACGGTTTCATGCGCGAAGCGCTGGGTCCGGCTCCGGCGGACACGATTGGAGGAGTAGCGATGGACACGAATAGCTTCTGGGACGTCCTGCTATGGAGTTTCTGGTTCTTTATCTGGATCGCCGCACTGATGGTGTGGTTCCGCTGCCTGATGGACTTGTTCGGCGACCATGAACTCAGCGGCTGGGCCAAGGCCGGCTGGGTGATATTGCTGATCTTCGTGCCTTGGCTCGGCGCCCTGATCTACCTGATCGCCCGGGGGCGGAGCATGGCCGAACGGCAGATGAAGGCACTGGCCCAGCAGCAGGCCGCCCAGCAGGAGTACATCAAGCAGGCCGCAGGCACAACGGCCAGTCCCGCCGGCCAGATCGCCGATGCCAGGGCACTGCTCGATTCCGGAGCCATCAACCAGACCGAGTTTGATTCCCTGAAGGCAAAGGCCCTGGCCTGACGCTGGCTTGACGCAACAGCTGACCTAAACAGCGGGGCGCCCGGCATGAGAATCACCTGGCTTGGTCACTCCACGGTGGTTCTGGATCTCGACGGGCTTCGGGTCCTGACCGATCCGCTGCTTCGTCCCCATGCCGGGCTGCTGCGTCGTTTGGCACCGCGGCCGGACCCGGCGTCGTGGAGCCGGCCGGACGTGGTGCTCCTCTCCCACCTGCACCACGACCACGCCGAGTTGCGCTCCCTGCGCATGCTCCGCGGGGCAGCGCTGATGAGCGCTCCGGCGAACGTTGCCTGGCTACGTCGCCGAAAGCTGCCGCACACAGTTCCGCTGGGCGACGACTGGACCCCGGTAAGCAGCGGGGTCCAGATTCGCCAGGTCCCGGCCGAGCATCGCAGCCGCCCCATGCCGCACCGACCCAACGACGCCAATGGCCAGCTCGTTCGGGGCCCATCGGGCATCGTCTGGATCGCCGGGGATACGGGATTGTATCCGGAGATGGCCGCGATTCCCGCCATGGCTGGAGGGCCTATCGATGTAGCCCTGGTACCGGTCTGGGGGTGGGGACCACGGCTCTCGGCGGGGCACCTGTCTCCGGAGAGCGCCGCCCAGGCTGTCGCGATGAGCGGTGCGCGGTTCGCCGTCCCGGTGCATTGGGGAACGCTGCACCCTCCGTTCTTCGCACACTTTGCCCGGGGCTGGTTCGAGCAGCCCGGGCAGCGGTTTGCTGACGCGATAGCGGAGCAGGCTCCTGGCTGCACGGCAGTGGTCCTCGCACCCGGCCAGTCCTGGGTGGCGCCCGCGTGAGTCACTCAGCCCAGACATTCAGCCCAGGCACTCAACCCAGTCACTCAACCCTGTCACTCACCGCCGCTCACTCAGCCCTGCTTACTCACCCTCGCTGATTCAACCCAGTCACTCAACCCCGGGACGTCGTCGTGGCGCGCTGGCCGCAGGACTCGAGCATCGTCACCAGCACCCGGTGGAGCTCTCCGGCGCCTTCGATCCGGTCGGGCAGCCCCACCATGAGATCGGTCGGGCCGATCAGCACGGCGCGGTCCTGCCAACCGCCGAGGCCCCCGTGGGATCCGACGAGGCCTTCGAACGCTGAGACGTCGTCGGTCACGGGATCAACCGTGCTGTTGACGTACAGATCCGGCGCCTCGGGGTGCAGCAGGGCACGGGCGAGCACCCGCGCCGCGTGGGACCCGAAGCCGGCCAACGGATCCGTGCCTTCGACCGCGCCGCTGGCGAGGTCGAGCCGCCCGCCGCTTCCGATCGCCCACGCCCGGCCGTCTTCATCGATTCCCGCGACGAACCCGACGCCGGGGTGGCCCGCCAGGCCGGGGATCAGGGCTGGCCACTGACTCTCGAGGGCTTGGAGAGTCAGGCGCCGGTCACCCCGCACGTAGATCAGGCCCAGGTTGCCGGAGCCCAACACGACCACCGGATCCTCGGCGTCGCCGCCTGAGCCAGAAGTCTGCGGTGCCGCCGTCTCTTGTGCCTTGGTCAGCACCTCGTCGGCACGGCCGGCCAGTTTCCCGGTCATCCCGCCGGCCGCGATGTCACCGGCGATGGAGTCCGCGCGGCCGAGCCCTTCGACGGACGCGTCCACGTTCTGAACCTGTTCATTCATGAGTTCCGCGCACAGCTCGCCGAGCGCCTGCCCATACCGGTCCGCGAACGGGGTGCCCTGGGATTGGCCGTGGTCCGAGAGCACCACCAGCCGATAGCGGCGGGGCGCTGTCCCGGCGAGCTGGGCCAGGGATCCGAGCGTGCGGTCCAGGCCATCCAGAGCGGCGAGCGATTCGGGCCGGAACATGCCGGCGTGGTGGGCGATCTCGTCGTAGTCGACGTAGTCGACATAGATGCTCTTCGTGCCGCGACGCAGTTCCTCCGCCACCAAGGCCGTGTTCAGGTCTCGCAGCAGGCCGTTGGTGACTGCTCGCAGCAGGGCGAAGGTCCAGTCTCGATGCACCCGCGGGTTGAGATCCCGTCTAACCTGCCTCCGGGCTTGCCAACGCTCCTTGAGGATCTCCCCCACTGTCCGCGTGAAGCTGCGCATGAACCCATTCGGCGAAGCGAAAAACCAGGCGAACGCGCGACGGGTTTGGGTGGAGCCGCGCCGGGCCTCCACCCGGCTCATCGTCAAGAGCGATCGGGGCGCGTCGCCGGTGAACAAATTCGAAATAGAGACGCCGTCGTCGCAGAGCAGTCCTTGGCCGGTGCTGTGCCTTTCCTCGATCACCCGGGCGTCTGCCGGACGGTTGGCCACCAGGACCCGTTTGAGCTCACGGTCATACCAACGGAAGGCGGGGATCCCGTCTACGGTGCCGTGCAGAATGCCCAGCTGGCTGGCCGGCGTGGTGCATGGCAGCTGCGGAGTCCATTCACGGAACTGGTAATTCCCCGACGTCAGCCAGCGCCGGATATGGGGCACTGCCCCGGACTGAACCGCCCACTGCAATACCGGGAAGGGAACACCGTCGAGCTGCACGAACAGGACGCCGTCAATCTCTGGATCGCTCACCGTTTCCTGCCGGCGTGCCCTTCCGGCCAGTGAGGTGATGAGTCCGTCATCGGTTCCGGCCGTAGTGGCCCACGAGATCAGCGTGCCCACGACGGCACTGACCCAGGTTGCGGCAAGTGCGGTCCATGCCGTCGACTCGATGCCCGGCACCAGGCGGATGGCGACGTACATGATCAGGGCCTGCCCGATGAAAGCAATAAGAAGCACCGCCAGCCAGCCCACCCTCGCGGAGACCTCCACCAGCGCGGGGCGGAGGACCAGACCGACGATGCCGGCCACCGCTGCCACGGCGGCGTAAGCCCACCAGCTGGTTGCCGAGAAGCCAGGCAGCAGCGCGCCGGTGATAATGAGGGCTACCGTCGAGGCAGCCCAGGCAACGGCCAGCCTGGCCAGGTCGGTGACTCGGGCGCCGCGGGTGCGCATAACGCTCGTCGGCATTTTCTCAGTATGGCTGGCCGCAACCGTCTGGAACTCACCCTCACAGGGTGAGAATGACGGGCTGAGAAAAATCAGTCCCCGTGCCCGGGGTCCGGTCCGCGACTGCCTGCGATGCCCTCACTGGCGCGGCTCGCCGAGCGGGTTAGTCGTCCTCGTCCTTGTCCCACGCCTCGTTACGCGCCTTGACCTTTTCCAGGGCGTGTTCGGCTTCCTCACGGGTCTTGTACGGTCCGATCAGCTGACTCCAGTCGGACATCGCGTCTTCCTCGATTTCGTGAGTGTTGACGTTGTACCAGTATTCGGGCATCGGGGTTCCTTCACTGTTTGTCCGGCTGATTTCCTGCGGTTTTTTCCTGCTGTTTCCGGAGGTATGTTCCGGGCCGATTTTCCGGGCTCTGTTTTCCGGGCAAAGCCCGGGGGCTTATATGATCAATCTATGCCTTCTCTAGCCTCAACTGCACCCATTGGCACGCTTGTCCCGGGGACAGTGAGCCCGCAGCTTCCCGTACCGCCGTCCATCCCGCGTCCGGAATATGTGGGCAAGCCGGCTCCGGCAAAGTTCACCGGCTCAGAGGTCAAGTCGGCGGAGATCATTGAAAAGATCCGGATCGCCTCCAAGATTGCTGCCCAGGCCATCGTGGAGGTCGGCAAGCACATCGAACCGGGCGTCACCACCGACCACCTGGACCGGGTGGGCCACGAGTTCCTGCTGGACCACAATGCATACCCGTCCACCCTCGGCTACCGGGGCTTTCCGAAGTCACTGTGTTCGTCCCTCAACGAAGTCATCTGCCACGGGATCCCGGACAGCACGCTGGTTCAGGACGGCGACATCCTCAACATCGACATCACGGCCTTCGTCGGCGGCGTTCACGGCGACACCAACTACACCTTCCTGGTCGGCGATGTGGACGAGGAATCCCGCCTCCTCGTCGAGCGCACCCGGGAATCGCTGAACCGCGCCATCCGGGCCGTAGCTCCGGGACGCGAAATCAACGTGATCGGCCGGACCATCGAGTCCTACGCAAAACGCTTCGGCTACGGCGTGGTCCGTGACTTTACCGGACACGGAGTCGGCGAAGCTTTCCACACCGGGCTGATCATTCCGCACTACGACGCCGCGCCCGCATACAACACCACGATAGAAACCGGTATGGTGTTCACGATCGAGCCAATGCTGACCCTGGGCACCGTTGACTGGGACATGTGGGCCGATGAATGGACCGTGGTAACCCGCGACCGCAAGCGCACTGCCCAGTTCGAGCACACCCTGCTCGTCACGGAGTCCGGTGCCGAGGTCCTCACGCTGCCCTGACCGACCGCTCCACTCGCTGTTTCCCTGAACCTCCCGCTCTTTCACCTGCCGGCCCGCCCGGTCACCACAGCCCGCCCCTGCCACGAACGGAACGACATTGGCCAAGAAGGACGAAAAGTCGAAGAAGCACGCACCCTTGATCGGTATTGACATCGGCGGGACCGGTATCAAGGGCGGGATCGTGGACCTGAAGAAGGGGAAGCTGATCGGTGACCGTGTGCGCTTCCCCACGCCGCAGCCCTCCACCCCCGAGTCCGTGGCCGAAGTCGTCGCCCTGGTTGTCGCTGAGCTCACGGCACGTCCTGACGCCCCCGATGCCAGCAGCCCCGTGGGAGTCACCTTCCCCGGCATCATTCAGCACGGCGTGGTCCACTCGGCCGCGAACGTGGACAAGTCCTGGCTGGAAGCCGACATCGATGGCATGCTCACGGCACGTCTTGGCCGCCCCGTGGAGGTCATCAACGACGCCGACGCCGCCGGCCTCGCCGAGGCCCGCTTCGGTGCCGGCGAGGGGATCGACGGCACCGTCCTGGTCATCACCCTTGGCACCGGCATCGGTTCGGCCTTCATCTTCGACGGCAAGCTGGTCCCCAACGCCGAGCTCGGCCACCTGGAGATCGACGGCTTCGACGCCGAGACCAAGGCCTCGGCCGTGGCCCGTGAGCGCGACGGCCTCAGCTGGGAGCAGTACAGCGTGCTGCTGCAGCGCTACTTCTCCCATGTGGAGTTCCTGTTCTCTCCCGAACTCTTCATCGTGGGCGGCGGCATCTCCAAGCGCGCCAACGAGTACCTGCCGCACATGAAGCTCCGCACTCCGATCGTCCCGGCCGAGCTGAAGAACGACGCCGGGATCGTGGGCGCGGCCATCGAGATTGCGCTGAAGCACAAGCTGGCCAAATAAAGGCCCCTTGGGCTGTAGAAGCCAATTGAGCTATCACTCCGGGTCGTTCTGAACGCTGGGAACGACCCGGAGTGATAGCTCAATTTTTTGGAGCCGGTGGTGGCCGCGGCTTCCCCTCCGCTGCCACCACCGGAGTCTGTGGTGGATCCTAGGACACAGTCACTGGGACAAAAGATTCACAAAATTCACGACGGAACTGCATCTACGACGGCGCTTGGAGCGGGCGCTTGTCCGGGCTCTTGCCGTCCCGGCCCTTGGTCTCGGCCTCGTGGCGAAGCAGGGAAATGGCCGATTCGAAGTCTTCCAGCGATTCGAAGGCCTGGTAGACGCTCGCGAACCGCAGGTAGGCGACCTCGTCGAGACGCTGCAGCGGCTCCAGGATTGCCAGCCCGACTTCGTGGGCATCGATTTCGGCGGCGCCGGAGCCCCGGATCGTTTCCTCGACTTCCTGCGCCAGCAGGGCGAGATCGTCCTCGGTGACCGGACGGCCCTGGCAGGCCTTGCGGACGCCGTTGATGACTTTGCTGCGGCTGAAGGGCTCGCCGACGCCGGAGCGCTTGATGACGGTCAGGCTGGTGGTTTCCACCGTGGTGAACCGACGGCCGCATTCGGGGCACTGCCGGCGGCGCCGGATTGCGGAGCCGTCGTCGGCGATCCGGCTGTCTACAACGCGCGAATCGGGGTTTCGGCAGAACGGGCAATACATGTCGGTTCCTCCCCTGTCGCAATCCGCAGTCAGTGCTGTATCAGGGCCGGTGCCACTGGCGCGGAAACCGCGGCAGTCAACGCTGCCCTGTGTCCCCAGTTTACGACTAGATGTAGCTGAATAACAAGCCTGTAATTACTACATGTAGTGGTCTGGGCCCTGGTTACCGGGCGGCGAACCGCACTGTGACGGCCTCGCCGTGCGCGGGCAGGTCCTCCGCGCCGGAGAGGCTGACGATGTGGCCGCTGACCTGCTCCAGTGCGGAGCGGGTGTAGTTGATGACCTGGATGGCCCGCAGGAACGTTGTCACATTCAGTCCGGAGGAGAAGGCCGCCGTGCCGCTGGTGGGCAGCACGTGGTTGGAGCCGGCGCAGTAGTCGCCCAGGCTCACGGGGCTGTAGTCCCCTACGAAGATCGCACCGGCGCTGCGGATCCGGCCGGCCACCCGGGCGGCATCGGCGGTCATGATTTCAAGGTGTTCCGCGGCGTACGCGTCACAGGCGGCGATGCCCTGCTCCAGGTCCTCGACCAGGACGACGCCGGACTGCGGGCCCGAGAGTGCCTCGCGGACGCGGCTGGAGTGCTTGGTGGCTGCGGCCTGCCGTTCAAGTTCCACGCGGACGTCGGCGGCGAGAGCCTCGGAGTCCGTGAACAGAACCGATGCCGCCTTGGGGTCGTGCTCGGCCTGGCTGATGAGGTCCGCGGCCACGAGGGCGGGACTGGCGGTGGAGTCGGCGAGGATCGCAATCTCCGTGGTGCCGGCCTCGGAATCGATCCCGACAACCCCCTTGACCAGCCGCTTGGCAGTCGCCACGAAGATATTGCCCGGACCTGTCACGACATCCACGGGGTCGATCCCGGGGAGGCTGCCGGCGCCGGACGCGTCCGCCGGAATGCCATAGGCGAAGGCGGCGATGGCCTGCGCCCCACCGATCGCGTAGACCTCCTCGATGCCCAGCAGACAGGCCGCGGCCAGGATCGTGGGGTGCGGGAGGCCGCCGAAATCCTTTTGCGGCGGCGAGGCCAGGGCAATCGATTCGACGCCGGCAGCGAGGGCCGGGACCACGTTCATGATCACCGAGGACGGGTAGACCGCCAGGCCGCCGGGGACGTAGAGACCCACCCTCGCCACGGGCACCCAGTTCTGGCTGACGACGGCGCCCTCGCCGAGTTCGACGTCGATGTTCGCCGGACGCTGGGCGTCGGCGAAGGCGCGGGCCCGCTTGATGGACTCTTCGAGTGCCGCGCGTACGGCGGGATCCAAGCCCTCAAGGGCCGCACGCAGCGCCTCGGCCGGGACCCGGGGGTGCGTCTGCTCGACGCCGTCGAAGGCCAGTGCCAGTTCCCGGAGTGCGCCGAAGCCGCGAGTCCGGACGGCGGAGATGATGTCCAGGACCTTGCCCTCGGCGTCGGCCATGGTGCCGGACTGTGCCCGGGGCACGGCAGCGCGGAGTCCGGCGAGGGACAGTTGCGCACCGCGCACGTCCACCGTGCGGAAGTTGAGGGCGGCGGTCATCGGGGTCACGGGGCTGTCAGGAGTTAGGCTCACCCGATCATTTTACGTGTCCTGCCGCGGCGGGCCGGCACTGGCCTCAGCGGCGGGGTTTGCCGCCGGAGCCAGGGAAGAGGCTGTTCAGGAAGATGGCCAGGGCGATCGCCGCGGGCCAGATGGCGAGGACCGCATAGGAGCGCAGTGAGAAGGCGACGCTGGCGCTGGCCGAGGTATCCGCCGGCGCGCCCCACCATTGGGCGCTGAGCACGCCGGTTCCCCACGCGATGAGCGCGCCGGCAGCGCCGGCGAGGACTACCAGGATGACGGTGCGGGGGCCGGGCTGGTGGTGCTTGGTGCCGGCGACGAAGGACCCGGCGATGCACCCGGCGAGCAGGCACAGCCCTGCCAGCACCAGGTCCCTGGGCAGCCAGGTGGCGGTGTTGGTGCCGGCGGCGAGGTCCGGGTTTCCCGTCAGGAGATTTAGGCCCGACGGCGCCAGCAGCCACCAAAGCAATCCCACCGGGATGCCGGCGGCCGCGATGACCGCGGCCTTCCGCCACGGGGTCCCGCCGGGTCCGGGCTGCTGCTCGGGATTCTCGGGCCGGACCGGCTGCGCGGGCTCCCCGGCATGGTGGACGGGGCCGTCTACTGCGGGCTGTGTCATGCAACAAACGGTAACAAGGATTCTGCAGGCGCATGGCGAAGCCCCGGCAGCACATGACGGCGGAAGTAAACAAAATGCCGCAGTCGATCGCCGGCGCAATACGCTGGCAGAGTAGGAAGTACGACACGCACGTGCAGCAGGGAGTTGGATCGCAGTGGCCACAGATGAAGGAATCTTCGAGGGAACGTTCAAGGAAATGTTCCGCCGGCACGCGGCGGGCGTGGCCATCATCACGGCCAACCACAACGGCGTGCCGTTCGGATTCACGGCAACCTCAGTGGCGTCGCTGTCCGCCAAGCCGCCGCGCTTCACGTTCAACATGGCCAGGACCTCCAGCTCATGGCCGGCGGTGGCGAACACGACCTACATTGGCGTTCACATGCTCGGGCTGGAGAACCAGGAGCTCGCCGACCGCTTCGCCCGGGCCGGCAACCGGTTCGACGGCGACCACTGGGAGCTCGGACCCCACGAGGTGCCCGTGCTCAAGGGAGTCAGCGGCTGGCTGATCGGCAAGGTCCAGATGCGGCTCTCCTTCGAGAACAACGCCGTTGTGGTGGTCGAGGTGGTGGAGGGCCAGGTCGGCGACGACGGCACTCCCCTGCTGTACCACTCCGGGGCCTACAGCCAGCCCGTGCCGCTCGACTACGAGATCTGAGGGCCCCAGTCGGCCACTGGTGAGCGGCGCTGGCTACCCGCCCTAGTGGCCGGAACTCCGGGGCAACTGACCCGCGCTAGTTGTCCAGGCAGGTCGGGCCGAGCAGCACCTTCAAGTCGCCAAACAGGGACGGGCTCGGGTTGACGCGCAAATGCACCGGCAGGCCCATGACCTCCACCCGGGTGTCACCCTGCAGGTGCAGCCGGACCTCGGAGTTTCCGCGGTGGGTCCGCAGCACGTCGCCCAGCTCAGTGACCACGGCCTCGGTTGCCTTGTGCGTGGCCATGGTGATCACCACGGGCCCGTTCTGGCTGTCGCTGAGGTCCGGCACGGAAAGTTCCATGCAGTTCAAGGTGACGGCACCGTCGTCGCGCCGTTGCAAGCGTCCCTTGACCACCACGATCAGGTCCTCCGCGAGCACCGAGGCGATGGGGCCATAGACCTGGCCGAAGAACATGACCTCCATGGAACCGGCGAGGTCCTCGATCTCGGCGCGGGCGTAGGCGTTGCCGCTGGCCTTGGCGATCCTTCGGCTGAGCGAGGTGATCATGCCCGCGATGGTCACGATCGAGCCGTCCGGCGGGCCGTCCTCGGCGATGATCGAGGTGATCGACCGGTCGGCGTGCTGGCTCAGGAGCCCTTCCAGCCCTTGCAGCGGGTGGTCGGAGACGTAGAGGCCGAGCATGTCGCGCTCGAACGCCAGCTTGTCCTTTTTCTCCCATTCCGGCAGGTCCGGGATCTCCGTGCTGAGCGAGGCCTCGGGCTCCTGGTCCTCAAAGCCGGCGAAGAGGTCGAACTGGCCGATCGCCTCGTTGCGCTTAAGGGTGATGACGGAGTCGATCGCCTCTTCATGGATCATGGCCAAGGCGCGCCGGGGGTGGCCCAGCGAGTCGAAGGCGCCGGCCTTGATCAGGGATTCGATGGTGCGCTTGTTGCAGACCACCGCCGGGACCTTCAGGAGGTAGTCCTTGAAGGAGGTGTAGGCGCCTTCTTTTTCTCGTGCCGCCACCATGGCTTCGACGGCGTTCACACCGACGTTGCGGATGGCGCCCATGCCGAAGCGGATGTCGGTGCCAACAGGGGTGAAGTTGAGGGCTGACTCATTGACGTCTGGCGGCAGCACCGTGATGCCCATCCGCCGGCATTCGTTGAGGTAGATGGCCGACTTGTCCTTGTCGTCGCCCACCGAGGTCAGCAGGGCAGCCATGTATTCCGGCGCATAGTGCGCCTTCAGATATGCGGTCCAGTAGGAGATTACGCCGTAGGCGGCCGAGTGCGCCTTGTTGAAGGCGTAGTCCGAGAACGGCAGCAGGATGTCCCAGAGGGTCTTGACCGCGGCCATGGAATAGCCGTTGTCCTGCATGCCCTGGGAGAAGCCGGCGAACTGCTTGTCCAGCTCGGACTTCTTCTTCTTGCCCATGGCGCGGCGCAGGATGTCGGCCTGGCCCAGGGTATAGCCGGCGAGCTTCTGCGCCACGGCCATGACCTGCTCCTGGTACACGATCAGCCCGTAGGTCCCGCCGAGGATTTCGGAGAGCGGCTCCTCGAGCTCCGGGTGGATCGGGATGACCTCTTGGATCTTGTTCTTGCGCAGTGCGTAGTCGGTGTGCGCGTTGGCGCCCATGGGTCCGGGCCGGTAGAGGGCCAGAACGGCGGAGATGTCTTCGAAGTTGTCAGGCTTCATCAGCTTGAGCAGAGAGCGCATGGGTCCGCCGTCGAGCTGGAAAACGCCCAGTGTGTCTCCCCGGGCCAGCAGCTCGTAGGACTCCGTGTCATCCAACTCGAGGGTTTCGAGGTCGAGGTCGACGCCGCGGTTCATCTTGATGTTTTCCAGGGCATCGGAAATGATCGTCAGGTTTCGCAGCCCGAGGAAGTCCATCTTGATCAGGCCGAGGCCCTCGGACGTCGGATAGTCGAACTGGGTGATGACCTGGCCGTCCTGGAACCGGCGCATGATCGGAATCACGTCGATGATGGGGTCCGAGGACATGATGACACCGGCGGCGTGCACGCCCCATTGCCGCTTCAGGCCCTCAATGCCCAGTGCCGTCTCGAAGACCTTGGCAGCCTCCGGGTCCGTGCTGATCAGCTGGCGGAAGTCCCCCGCCTCGCTGTAGCGCTTGGACTGGGGGTTCTGGATGTCCGCGAGCGGAATGTCCTTGGCCATCACGGCCGGCGGCAGCGCCTTGGTCAGCGTCTCGCCCATGCTGAACGGGTAGCCCAGCACGCGCGAGGAGTCCTTGAGGGCCTGTTTGGTCTTGATGGTGCCGTAGGTGACGATCATCGCCACACGTTCGTCGCCGTACTTGCGCGTGACGTAGTCGATCACTTCGGAGCGGCGCCGGTCATCGAAGTCGACATCGAAGTCAGGCATGGAGACGCGGTCCGGGTTGAGGAAGCGTTCGAAGATCAGGCCGTGGTGCAGCGGGTCAAGGTCGGTGATGCGCATGGCGTACGCCACCATGGAACCGGCACCGGAGCCACGCCCGGGACCGACGCGGATGCCGTTGTTCTTGGCCCAGTTGATGAAGTCGGCCACCACGAGGAAGTAGCCCGGGAAGCCCATGGAGGTGATGACTTCCAGCTCATAGTCGGCCTGCTTGCGGACCTTGTCCGGGATGCCCTGGGGATAGCGGTATTGGAGTCCCTTATCGACTTCCTTGACCAGCCAGGACGTTTCGTCCTCCCCCTCCGGGCAGGGGAACCGGGGCATGTAGTTGGCGCCGGTGTTGAACGAGACCTCGCAGCGCTCGGCGATCAGGAGCGTGTTGTCGCACGCCTCCGGGTGGTCGCGGAACAGCTCCCGCATTTCCTGCGGTGACTTCAGGTAGTAGCCGCTGCCGGAGAAGGCAAAGCGCGAGCCGCCGTTGTCGTAGGTCGGCTCCAGGAGGGTGGAGCCGGACTGGATGGCCAGCAGGGCCTCATGCGCCTTCGCGTCGTGCTCGTGCGTGTAGTGCAGGTCGTTGGTGGCCACGAGCGGCAGGTTCAGGTCCTTGGCCAGGCGCAGCAGGTCACCGGTGACGCGCCGCTCGATGTCCAGGCCGTGGTCCATGAGCTCGCAGAAGTAGTTCTCCGCGCCAAAGATATCGCGGAACTCGGCCGCGGCCTCAAGCGCTTCGCGGTACTGGCCCAGGCGCAGCCGGGTCTGGACTTCACCGGACGGGCAGCCGGTGGTGGCGATGAGCCCTTCCGAGTACGTGTTCAGCAGCTCACGGTCCAGCCGGGGCCATTTGCCGAAGACCGAGTCCAATGAGGCGATCGAGGAGGCCCGGAAAAGGTTCCGCATGCCCACGTTGTTGTAGCTGAGCAGGGTCATGTGCGTGTAGGAGCCACCGCCGGAAATGTCATCCTTGCGCTGGTGCTCCTCGCCCCACCGCACACGGGTCTTGTCCGTGCGCGCGGTCCCGGGAGTCACATAGGCTTCGACGCCGATGATGGGCCTGATGCCCTGGTCAGTTGCCCGCTTCCAGAAGTCGAAGGCGCCGAACAGGTAGCCGTGGTCCGTCGTGGCGAGGGCCGGCATGCCGAGCCGCTCGGTTTCGTCGAACAGCTCACCGAGCCGGGCGGCACCGTCCAGCATCGAGTACTCGGTGTGGTTGTGGAGATGGACAAACGAGTCGTTGCTGGAAGTCACCGCACCATTCTAGTGCCGAGCCACGACGGCGGCGTGCAACCACGACGGCGGAAGCGGAACCTGCCGGACAGACCGGCGGATCCGCCGGCCGAAACCAGGGGCAAGACCGAGGGCCGGAGCGGATCGGGCCGCCCGGCCCGGACCGGCTCAGGCGTCTCCGGACTCCAGGACCTCAAGCGCGTACTTCAGGTCCTGCGGGTACTCGCTGGCTACGGTAACCCGCTCCCCCGTCCGCGGGTGGTCGAAGGAGAGTTCCCGGGCGTGCAGCCACTGCCGGGTCAGTCCGAGGGTGGCGGCCAGCCGCGGGTCGGCGCCGTAGGTGAGGTCACCGGCGCAGGGGTGCCGCAGGGCCGCAAAGTGCACACGGATCTGGTGGGTCCGGCCGGTTTCGAGGTGCACCTCTACCAGGGAGGCCTTCCCGAAGGCTTCCAGGACCTCGTAGTGCGTCACCGAATCACGGCCGTCCTCGATCACGGCGAACCGCCAGTCATGGCCCGGGTGACGGCCAATGGGCGCGTCGATGGTGCCCGCCAGCGGATCGGGAAGGCCCTGGACCACGGCGTGGTAGACCTTGTCCACAGTGCGTTCCTTGAAGGCCCGTTTGAGCACGGTGTAGGCGTTTTCGGTTTTGGCGACCACCATGACGCCGGAGGTCCCGACGTCGAGCCGGTGGACGATGCCGGCGCGCTCGGGGGCGCCCGACGTCGAGATTCGGTAACCGAGCCCGGCGAGGCCACCCACCACGGTGGGCCCCACCCAGCCGGGCGAGGGGTGCGCTGCCACGCCCACCGGTTTGTCGATGACTACAAATTCGTCATCGTCCAGCAGGATCAACAGGTCGTCCACAACTTCCTCCACGATTTCCAGGGGATCCCTGCGGTCCGGCACGACGACGTCGAGCACGGTGCCGAGGGTGAGCTTGAGCGACTTCCCGACCCGCTGGGCATTGCTGGTGACGTTGCCCTCGGCGATCAGCGTGGCTGCCTGGGAGCGGGAGATGTCCATCAACCTGGCCAGGCCGGCGTCCACGCGGGAGCCGGCGAGGTCCTCCGGGACGGTGAACTGGCGGTGCCCGGCAGTTGCAGCACCGGCTTCACCGGCAGCATCAGCCGCCACGTCGTCAGACGCGTCGGCTGCCAGGTCGTCTGCGAGGCTGTCGGCGACGTCCGGCGCCAGATCCTGCGGCATTTCCTCCGCGGCGCGTCCTGCGGCGTTTCCTGAGGTAGTTTCAGACATCTTTGGCCACCGTATCCTTCGTGTGGCGTGAGCCGTCCAGGGAGATCCCGCGGAGGGTGAGCAGGCAGATAATCACGACGGCGGAGACCACGGCCGAGTCTGCGATGTTGAAGATCGCGAAGTTTGGGAGCTGGATGAAGTCCACCACGTGGCCCTGCGCGAAGGACGGCTCGCGGAACAGCCGGTCAGTGAGATTGCCGAGTGCGCCGCCGAGTAGCAGCCCCAGCGCCAACGCCCACCAGAGCGAGCCGAGCTTGCGCAGCTGCAGCAGGATCGCGACGGACACGGCCGCCATGATGATCGTGAACACCCACGTGACGTTCTCGCCGATCGAGAACGCGGCGCCGGAGTTACGGATGTAGAACCAGTGCAGCAGCGGCGGAAAAACGGGGATCCGCTCGCCCTCGGTCATGGTGCTGGTGACCCAGAGCTTGGTCAGCTGGTCGAACACGTAGGCGAACACCGCGAACGCAGCGAACAGGGCAAACAGTCTTGCCCGGCGCGGCCGGGGGTGCACAGGCTGTGCCGCCTCGACAGGCTGCATGGCGTCTGGTGATGGTGCGTCAGTCATAGGGCTTTCGTTCGGGAGCCAGTGCGGAGACCGGGGGGTCAGGTACCCGGCTAGCGCCAGGCACCGGACCGGTGGCGGCACGTTGCGGAAAAGTGAAAAGCCGGCGGCCGAGGAAACCTCAGCCACCGACTTTCAGAATACTTTGCTTTTTGCCTAGCTATTGGCTTCGACCTCAGGGGCCGCAACGGAGCCACGGGCATCGAGGTCACGGAGCTGGCCTTCGATGTAGGCCTTCAGGCGTGAGCGGTAGTCACGCTCGAAGCCGCGAAGCTGCTCGACCTTGCGTTCCAGCACGGAGCGCTGCTGCTCGAGGGCACCAAGGATCTTGCGGGACTTTTCCTGCGCATCGTTGACGAGGCTGCTGGCCTCGATCTGGGCTTCAGCGATGATTTTGTCCCGCTGCTGCTCGCCGTCGGCGACGTGCTTGTCGTGCATCTGCTGCGCCATAGCCAGCAGGCCGGCGGCGGACTCGGAAGCCGGAGTGGCAGCGGTACGCGCCGGTTCGACTGCCTGGGCTGCCTTGGCAGCCTGCTCGGCTTCCTTCTTCTTGGCAGCTTCTGCGGCCGCCTTTGCCTTGGCCTCGGCCTCGGCCTTGGCGGTGTCTTCCTTCTCGGCCTTGACGGGCGCCGGGACCTTTTCCACCACAGGTGCGGCGGCTGCGGAGCTGGCAGGCGTGCCGGCGCCGGATTCGGCGAGCTTCTTGCGGAGCTCGTCGTTCTCCTGGTTCAGGCGCCGAAGTTCGACGACGATCTCGTCCAGGAAGTCATCAACCTCGTCCTGGTCGTAGCCTTCGCGGAACTTGGTCGGCTGAAAGCGCTTGTTGACAACGTCTTCTGGCGTCAAAGCCATCTGGTCACCTCGTTGGTCTAGTTAGTCAGTAGGCCTTCCGGCCGTCAAAACTACGGTACCTAAATATGGTCTGGTTCCTCTAATTCAACACCGCAGTGTCAAACCGGAGTTTCATTCGGTGAGGGTCTGGGCCCGGGCAAGTCGCATGCCCGGCCCCGGGGGCTCATGCTGCGATCGGCTGGGCGTACACCAGGCCCTTGACGATCCACATCGCCACGCTGACGGCCACGAACAGGAGCAGGAAGCCGATGTCCAGTGAAATTCCGCCCAACCGCAGCGGCGGGATGAGCCGGCGTAGCAGCTTGAGGGGCTTGTCCGTGACCGAATACACAGCATGGGCCGCCACGAGTGCCATGCCGCGCGGCCGCCAGCTTCGGGCAAACATCTGCACCCAGTCGTAGACCAGGCGGATGATCAATGCCACGAAGAAGAGCAACAGAGCGATATAGACGAGTCCGAAAACAATTCCCATGAGCTAACTCATATCTCCATGTTCATTCCGGATACCGCAGTGTCCTAAGAAAAGTGTCACTTCTATTTCAACACGGATAATTCCGCACGGATGCCAGGCGGGTGTCCCCGCCTGGCATCCGTAACGATATTCGGGCCTAGCTTTGGTTGAAGAAACTTGCCTGGGTCTCGCTGACCTTCTTGTCATCGCCAATGACCTCGATGTACGACGGCGAGAGCAGGAACACCTTATTCGTCACCCGTTCGATGCTGCCGCGGAGGCCGAAGACGAGTCCGGCGGAGAAGTCCACGAGGCGCTTGGCGTCAGCCTCGCCCATGTCTGTGACGTTCATGATGACGGGGATGCCATCGCGGAAGCTTTCACCAATGAGCTTGGCGTCGTTGTACGACCGCGGATGGATGGTAGTGATTTGCCGGAGTCCGGTGGTCTCTTCGCGGCTCGATGCCGCACGCTTGATGGGTGTCACAGGTGCGCGATATTCCTCTTCAGCGGCGTGAGGCTCTTCCCGGGGGACCTCGCGGACGGGCGCCGGAGCACGTCGTTCCTCGCGGTCCTGCTCCACGGATTCGTCCTCATCCTTGTGCGGTGTGGGGTGCTCAGACTCGTAGTGTTCGTCGCCGTCGGCGAGCCCAAGATAGATCATTGTCTTGCGCAGAGCGCCAGCCATGGTCGACTCCTAATCTTGTCCGTAAGCGGGCCGCTTAGTGACTAGACAGCCTTGGAATCCCCGCCATTATCTTCCAATACGTCGAACTTACCGCAGGGCCGGACGCGGACCGAGAATATCGGAGCCTATGCGCAGGTGTGTCGCCCCGGATCGGACCGCCTCTTCGAGGTCCTGGCTCATTCCGGCGGATATTCCCGTGGCGCCCGGATATTGTTCAGCCAGCCGCCCGGAAATGCCTGCCAGCTTCTCGAAGGCAACCGCCGGATCCGCCCCGAGCGGGGCTACGGCCATGACGCCGGCGAGCCTCAGTCCGGCAGCACCGGCCAGCTGTTCGGCCAGTGCGGGGACCTCGTCGGGGGCTGCGCCGCCGCGGTGCGCTCCTGCGTCCTCGTCCAGGCTGACCTGGATGAAACACTCCAGGGGCGGGCGCCCGGTGCGTTCGCTTTCGGCGGCCATCGCCTTGGCGAGGGCGGAAGCCAGCGCCTCCCGGTCCACGGAGTGCACCGACGCGGCGTACTTCACCACGGACTTGGCCTTCTTGCTTTGGAGCTGGCCGATGAAGTGCCAGCTCAGGCCGAGGTCTTCGAGCTGCGCCGCTTTGTCGGCGGCCTCCTGGTCCCGGTTTTCCCCGACGTCGGTAACGCCCAGCGACGCCAGCCGCCGGACGTCCTGCGGAGGATGGAATTTGGTGACGACGATCAGGCGTGGCGGCGTCGCCTGGCGGCCGGCGGCGGCCACGGCGGCGTCGATCCTGCGGCGGACGGCCGCGAGGTTCGCCTCCAGCTGGGCAAGCCGCGGGCCCTCCAGCGCGTCCTCCCGGTTCTCCCCCGGCACGTTGACCGGCTTGAACGTGCTTGTGTCCGGTACATCCACCGGCTCAGTCATGGCCATCCGCCCTTGCCCCATGCGTCCCGTGCGCCCCGTGCGTCCACACCAGCCCCGCGAAGCGGCCGGTGCGGTTGTCGCGGCGGTAGGAGAAGAGGGTGTCGTCCTCGAGTGTGCAGCCCCCGGAGTATTCGATCGCGACGCCCGCTGCCTCCAGCTGGCTCCGGACACCTGCCGGCAGGTCCAGGCCGGGGGCGCCGGTGGATGTGGTGCACCACGTGGCAGGTACGGCTGCGGCAACGTCCGCGCGCAGGCCTTCCGGGACCTCGTAGCAGCGGCCGCAGACCGAGGGCCCAATCCAGGCGCTGATGCTGTCCGCGCCGAGCTCCCGCAGGCGAGCCACGGCGGCGGGCACCACTTCGGCGGCAACGCCGGGCCGTCCGGCGTGGACGACGCCGAGCACAGGTGCCCCGGCCACGTCCTCGCCGACCAGTACCACGGGCACACAGTCCGCCACCAGGACGGCCAGCGGCTCGGTCAGGGAGACCAGGGCATCGGCTGTGGGGGCAGCGGCCGCTGTCGTCGCCGTCGAGCCGACGATCGTGGCGACGTCATTGCCGTGGACCTGGTTCATGTACCGGAAGGAGCGCCCGCCGAGCCCGGCGGCCGCTTCGAGCTCGGCACGCCTGCGGCGGACCGCCGCGGGGTCATCGCCAACATGCAGTGCCAGGTTCCCGGCTCCGGCGTCGGTGAAGGCCACCCACACGCCCGGCCGGACTTCAGCCCGCCAGCAAAACAATCACAACACCGCCATCGACATGTCCGGAATATCTACGTTCATACAATCCACCGTATCCCGCCGCAAAGCAGCATGGCACCGCCGGACGGCAGTGCCATGCTGAAGCGGAACGATTTACTTGAGGAAGTCCGGGACATCCAGGTCATCGGAGTGCCGGCCGGACAGGTCCGGCTCAACGACGGCCGGGAGGTCGACGTCGAAGCCCGAATCGGCCGGTACCGCGGAGGGACGCTGCTGGCCCCAGCCGCCGTAGCCGGAGGCGCCGACAGTGGCGTGCAGCGGCTGGACCGGGGCGGCGGCGGGTGCCTGGGCCGGAGCGGGGGCGGCGGACGTGGGCCGCTGCGGCGCGGCCGGCAGGGACTGGTCCATGGACGGGGAGGTGGCCTTGACGTCATCGAAGCCGGCGGCGATGACGGTGACGCGTGCCTCGTCGCCGAGGGCGTCGTCGATCACGGCGCCGAAGATGATGTTGGCCTCCGGGTGGGCGACTTCCTGGACCAGGCGGGCTGCCTCGTTGATTTCGAAGAGGCCCAGGTCCGAGCCGCCCTGGATGGAGAGCAGGACGCCGTGCGCGCCGTCGATCGATGCTTCCAGCAGCGGGGAGGCGATGGCCAGTTCCGCAGCCTTGACGGCACGGTCTTCGCCGCGGGCAGAACCAATGCCCATCAGCGCGGAACCTGCACCCTGCATGACGGACTTGACGTCAGCGAAGTCGAGGTTGATCAGGCCCGGGGTGGTGATGAGGTCCGTGATGCCCTGGACGCCGGAGAGCAGCACCTGGTCGGCGGAGCGGAATGCATCCAGGACGGAAACGTTGCGGTCGCTGATGGAGAGCAGTCGGTCGTTCGGGATCACGATCAGGGTGTCGACTTCGTCGCGCAGGGCGTCGATGCCGGCCTCGGCGGAGCCGGCGCGGCGGCGGCCCTCGAAGGTGAAGGGACGCGTCACGACGCCGATGGTCAGGGCGCCAAGGGAACGTGCGATCCGGGCGACGACGGGGGCGCCGCCGGTACCGGTTCCGCCGCCTTCACCTGCGGTGACGAAGACCATGTCCGCGCCCCGGATGACCTCTTCGATTTCATCGGCGTGGTCCTCGGCGGCCTGGCGGCCAACCTCAGGGTTCGCGCCAGCACCGAGACCACGGGTCAGCTCACGCCCGACGTCGAGTTTGACGTCGGCATCGCTCATCAACAATGCCTGGGCATCGGTGTTGATGGCGATGAATTCGACGCCGCGAAGACCGACCTCGATCATGCGGTTGACTGCGTTCACGCCACCGCCGCCGATGCCGACGACCTTGATGACGGCCAAGTAATTCTGCGGAGCTGCCACGTTACGTGTCCCTTGTTCGTGTACTAATGCGAAAACTGGTCGAGTCCTGCTTGAAGCTTTGAACCTTAACCTTCGACTTGAAGGTTATAGTTATGTCAAGTAACTCATGTCTGTGACGGTATTTCCTATGCCGGGGACATTCAATAACCGCCGCCGCGTGTCGCGCGAATACCGGGCAAATAGCCCCTGTATGTACTCCGGAGGGCAGCTAGACGTCCCCTGGGCGTCCCTCTGGTGGTCCCTCTGGGGCGCGCGGACGGATCCGCGTGCCTGCCAGCGCAGTGTTGGGCGTCCCGGAGCGCGGCGGAAGCGGCCGCAGCTACCGCGTAACAGGGTGCCGGGGCACGCTGACATCGTAAACGTTGACGGGGTTCTTCGGGTCGGCCGGGACCTTCAGGAGGGCGGAAAGGACCCGCGCCTTCAGTTCCTTCTCCCCCGCGTTGCCCCAAACTATTCTCTGCCCGTCGTCGAGTTTGAGTTCGACGGCGTCGGCGGAGGCGGCGGAGGCGTTGGAAAGCCGCGCAAGCACATCCGCCGGCAGTGCCCCCAGCACCGCTGTGATGGCCTGGAAGAGGTCCTTCGGAAGTGTTCCGCTGCCGCCGTCGATCACTGGGAGCGATACCGAGGCGGCATCCGCGGTGGTGCTGAGCTGGACACCGTCGACGTCCACCAACTGGAATGTCTTGCCCTGCTTGACCAGGGCCACGGGAATGCGCTCGGTGACGTGCACCTGCAAGGTGGCGGGCGGCAGCGCCTTCGCGGTGACGCCCTTGACCTGGACCAGCGGCTTGAGCAGGGCTGTGACCTCCTCCTCGCTGATCTGAGGCAGTGGCTTGCCCTGAAGGGGCGCGAGGGCGGCCTGAACCTGATCCGGCTTCAGCATTTTCGTGCCCTCCACAGTGACCGTCCGCAGGGCGAGCACCGGCGAGTAGACGGCGGCCGCGACGATCCCCGCCATCAGCACGGCCACGATGGCTATGGTGCTGAGAAGGATGCGCCGGCGGCGTTTGCCCTTGGGCTCAGGAAAGGACAGCACCTTGCCGGACCCAATATCCGCTGTGCCCTGCGGGTGCTGTGGTTTCTGCGGGTGCTGAGTGTTCTTCGAGTGGCCGCTCGCGGCGTCTGCGGCGTTCTTGGACGCTGAAATGACATCCGTGCCCGTTCCGCCGGACGGCGGCCGGGAGCCGGTTCCGGAAGCGTTGGATCCGCCCCGGTAGGTGGGCCTCCTGGTGCTAGGCACCGGCGGCCTCGATCGTGAGGGCATCGACAATCAGGGGCCCGTAGGCCGTGACGTCGCCAGCGCCTGCAGTCAGAACGATGTCCCCGGGTCCGGCGTCCGCCAGAAGCGCCTGCACAGCCTCCCCGCCCGGTCCGACGAGGCGGCCGCCGGAGCCCAGGTGCTCGGCGATCAGTCCGCTGGTGACACCGGGAATGGGATCTTCGCGGGCAGGGTAGATGTCCAGGACCAAGGCCGTGTCCGCAGTGTTGAGGGCTTCGGCGAACTCGCGGGCAAATTCGCGGGTCCGGGAAAACAGGTGGGGCTGGAAGAGTACGTGCACCTTATGCTGCCCGGCCACGGCCCGTGCCGCCGACAGGGCGGCCCGGACTTCCGTCGGGTGGTGGGCGTAGTCGTCGTAGACGCGGACGCCGCGCCCTTCCCCTTTGAACTCGAAGCGGCGCGAGGCGCCTGAGAAGTGGGCCAGTGCCGCCGCCGCGGTCTCCGGCTCGACACCGAGTTCAACCGCCACGGCGAAGGCGGCCGCAGCGTTGAGCGCGTTGTGCCTGCCCGGAACCTGGAGTTCGACGCCGAAGGTGCCGGCCGTCGTCGAGATCTCCACCTGGCCCGGTTCGGCGTCGTGCAGCCGGATGGCGGCGTCGGCCGCCGTCCCGTAAAGGACCACGCGGGTATTGCCGCGGGCCAGGGTGCGCTCGGCCAGGGCCCTGGCCCCGGGGTCGTCCGCGCAGGCAACAAGGACGCCGTCGGCCGGGAGCAAGGCCGTGAAGCTGTCGAACGAGGCGTAGACGGCCTCGGCGGTGCCGTAGAAGTCCAGGTGGTCCGGCTCGACGTTGGTTACTACGGAGATCATAGGGCGGTAGTTCAGGAAGGAGCCGTCTGACTCGTCGGCCTCCGCCACGAAGATCCCCGCGGTGCCGTGGGCCGCGTTGACGCCGAGCGCCGGGACGTTGGCGCCGATGGCGAACGACGGGTCCAGTCCGGCGCCCTGCAGCAGCACCGTGATCATGGAGGTTGTGGTGGACTTGCCGTGCGTTCCGGCGACCGCCACCACGGTGTCATCCGCCATGGTGGCGGCCAGCGCCTCGGAGCGGTGCAGCACCGGTAGCCCGGCGGCGCGCGCCGCCGCGAGCTCGGGGTTGTCGGGCCGGATCGCCGAGCCGGCGACCACCGTCTCGGCGTCGCCGAGGTTGCCGGGCGCATAGCCGACGGCGATCCGTGCCCCGGCGGCTGCGAGGTCTTCCATGACGGGCAGGGACTTGGCGTCGGAGCCGCTCACCGGGATGCCGCGCGCCACCATGATGCGGGCAACGGCGGACATGCCGACGCCGCCGATGCCGATGAAGTGAACGCGGCCGAGGGATTCGAGGGAACGCGTTCCGTGTTGGGGCTGGGTCATTGCTCTACTGCTTCCTGCCGTGCTGGTTTGAGGACGCGACCTCGAGGATGAGATCGGCCATGCGCCGGTCCGCGTTCCGGATGCCGAGCTGTTCGGAGCTGGCGGCCATCCGGGCCAGCTTGCCCGGGTCCAGCAGCAGGGGAATGATGTTCTCGCGGATCCAGTCGACGGAGAAGGCCTTGTCGTCGACGATCAAGGCGCCGCCTGCGGCGACGAGGCCCGCAGCATTCAGCGCCTGCTCGCCGTTGCCAATGGGCAGGGGGACGAAGACGGCGGGCACGCCCACCGCGGCCACCTCGCAGACGGTGGCAGCTCCGGCACGGGCCAGCAGCAGGTCCGCCGCGGCGTAGACGGTTTCCATGCCGTCCACGTATTCCACCTGCCGGTATCCCGGCGCGGCGAGCGGCTTGCCGTCGGCGTCGTGCACGGACTTGCCGCGTCCGGTGATGTGCAGAGTCTGCACGCCGGCGTCGGCGAGGGCTCCCACGGCCGCGGCGAGGGACCGGTTGATGCTCTGGGCGCCGGAGGAGCCGCCCGTGACGATCAGCGTCGGCTTGTCCGCGTCCAGCCCGAGCGCCTGCCGCGCACCGGCCCGGGCGGCCGCGCGGTCGAGGCCGGAAATTTCGGGGCGCATTGGCATGCCGACGTGCCGCGCGCGGCCCAGTTTGGTCGCGGCGAAGGCGACGGCCACGTGGGCGCCGAGGCGTGCGCCGACACGGTTGGCCAGGCCGGGGCGCGTGTTGGCCTCGTGGACCACAATCGGGATCTTCCGGCGCCGGGCCGCGACGTACATCGGCGTGCACACATAGCCGCCGACTCCCACGAGGACGTCGGCGTCTGCCTCATCCAGGATGGAGCCCGCCTGCTTCACCGCACCGGCCATCCGGCCCGGAAGCCGGAGCAGGTCAGCGGACGGCTTGCGCGGGAGCGGGACCTTACTGATGGTGGCGAGGTCCAGCCCGGCCGCCGGGACCAGCCGCGCCTCCATCCCGCCGGGGGTCCCCACAGCCAGGAGCTGCACTCCGGGGCGGGACTGCCGGAGGGCCCCGGCAATGGCCAGCAGCGGGCTGATATGGCCGGCGGTTCCGCCGCCGGCAAGGACCACGGACAAGGGCGTCTCGGTGTTCATGAAGGGCTGTTTACGCTTTCGTACGGTTTTTGGAGGCGGAGTTCTTGATGGTGGGAATTTTGCCTGCAGAGTTCTTGCTGGCGGGGACCTTGGCCGATGACTTGTAGGCCACGTTCCGGGCGGGGTTCCCGGAGCCGTTCCCGGCGCCCTTGGCGCCGGGCTTGGTGCCGCTCTTGGCGCCGGGACGGGCGGCGGACCGGCTGGCTGCAGTGCTGACGGCCCGGGCAGCGCGGGCGCGCCGCACGGAATTCGCGAAGGCGGCCGGGCCGAACCTGAGCATCTTCTTCGGCTGCATGCCCGGGTCCATCTGGGCCCGGGCCAAGGACAGGACGACGCCGATTGCGCACAGCGACATCAGCAGGGCCGAGCCGCCGTAGGAAATGAAGGGCAACGGGACGCCGATCACCGGTGCCAGCCCGGTGACTACGGCCATGTTGACGCTGGCCTGGCCCAGCAGCCAGACCATGATCGCGCCGGCCAGGACGCGGTGGAAAACATCGTGCTGTGCGACGACGACGCGGTAGATGGCGGTGCCGAGGATGGCGAAAAGGACCAGGACGACGAGTGTCCCCACCAGCCCGAGTTCCTCGCCGATGATCGCGAAGATGAAGTCGTTGTGCGCTTCCGGGATCCAGCTGTACTTCTGCCGGCTCTGGCCCAGTCCGACGCCGAACCACCCACCGGACGCGAGCCCGTACAGGCCGTTGGTGGACTGGTAGTTCAGGTCTGAGCCATCGGCGCAGGTCTGGCCCGTCCAGGACAGGATGCGGCACATCCGGTTCGGGCTCGTGACGGCGAGGACCGTCGCGCCAATGGCCAGTAACGCCCCGGAAATGGCGAAGAAAGAGAGCCTTACGCCGGCGAAGAACAGTGCGGCGGCCACGATGATCATCACAATCATGGCCGTGCCGAGGTCGTTTCCGGCGAGAATGAGGACCAGGACCACAGCAGCGCCCGGGAACACGACGGGAATGAGCGCGTGGCGCCATTCCTGGAGGAGCTTCGCTTTGCGGTCAAGCACCGTGGCCATCCAGAGCGCGAGGGCAAGCTTCGCGGCTTCGGAGGGCTGGAAGGTGAACGGGCCGACGTCGATCCAGTTCTGGTTACCCAGGGCGCTCCGTCCCACGAGAAGGACCAGGCCCAGCAGCGCAATGGCCAGGAGCATGAGCCACCAAGCGACGCGCCTGAGCCAGACGACGTTGACGCGTGAGAGGACAAACATCGCGAAAACACCAAGCGCGGCGAATCCGCCCTGTTTGAGGGCGGCGGAGTACGGCGACTCCCCCGCCGCGATGGCTTCCACGCTGGAGGCGGAGAGGACCATCATGATGCCGATCGCCGTCAGGGCCAGGGTGGAGCCAAGGATCAGGTAGTACGTGGACCCGTTGCGGGACTTGCCGGTGCCTTCGAGCGCGGACCAGAAGCCGCGGTTCCAGGCAAGCACCCGGGCTGCCGGTGTGACGGCGGGCCTGCCGGCCGTTGGCGCGGCACCCGCGGCGGTCCTGGTGCCGACGGTCCTGCTGCCGGGGGTTCTGGTGCCGGCGGGCTTGCCACTGGTGGCCCCGCCTCCGGCGGATGGTGCCGCCGTCGTACGTGTGGGCGTGCTGACCATTGTTACTCCTCGCTGGTCTGAGCCTGCCCTTCCACGAGCTCGCGGACAGCTTCGATGAAGGCATCGCCACGGTGAGCATAGGAAGAGAACTGGTCCATGGAAGCAGCCGCCGGGGCCAAGAGCACAGTGTCCCCGGAGGCGGCCAGCTGCGCCGCCGAGGCAACGGCCTGGGCCATCACAGTCTCGCTGAAAATCGGCGAAGGGCCTGCGGCGGCTTTGGCCGTTCCGGCAGTCTGCACGTCTTCAGTCTCGCCCTTGGCCGGCAAGATCACGGGGACATCGGGCGCGTGTCGCTTCAGTGCGGCCTGCAGATCGCTGGAGTCCGTGCCGATCAGGACCACGGCTTTGAGCCGGTTGCCCTGTTCCTGGATCAGGGAGTCATAGTTCACGCCCTTGGACAATCCTCCGGCGATCCACACCACGTTCTGGAACGCGGACAAAGCGGCGGCGGCGGCGTGCGGGTTGGTGGCTTTGGAGTCGTTGACCCAGAGCACACCCTCATGGCGGGCCACGGGCTGGATCCTGTGGTCACCCGGGAGGTAGTTCAGCAGGCCCTGGCGGACCGCGGACGGCTCCAGGCCGTAGGCCCGGACCAGGGCGGCCGCTGCCAGCGCGTTCGCCACCATGTGGCGCGGTGCCGCCGACCCCAAGTCAGCAATGGACGCGAGTTCGGCGGCGCTGTCTTTGCGTTCGGCGATGAACGCGCGGTCCACTAACAATCCCTCCACGACGCCGAGCATGCTGATGGCCGGCGTCAGTGTGGTGAAGCCCACGGCCCGGCAGCCTTCCACCACGTCCGCGTCCTCGACCATGCGTTCGGTCTCGATCTGCTCGGCGTTGTAGATGCAGGCCTTCTGCGTGTTCGCGTAGACCTTGGCCTTGTCGGCCAGGTAGGAGGCGTAGGAACCATGCCAGTCCACGTGGTCTTCGGCGACGTTGAGGCACACGCTGGCCACCGGGGACACCGAGTGGCTCCAGTGCAGCTGGAAACTGGAGAGCTCCACCGCGAAAGCGTCGTAGTCCACCGGGTCGCGCAGCGCGTCCAGGATCGGGGTCCCGACGTTGCCGACGGCGATCGCCTTGAGCCCGGCGGCCTGGAGCATGGACTCGGTCAGGCCGACCGTGGTGGTCTTGCCGTTGGTGCCCGTAATGGTCAGCCAGTCGGCGGTCTT
The DNA here is from genome assembly GCF_029504395.1 of Arthrobacter sp. ES3-54. Lineage (GTDB taxonomy): Bacteria > Actinomycetota > Actinomycetes > Actinomycetales > Micrococcaceae > Arthrobacter. Next base: position 84,839 of record NZ_JAQFIF010000009.1, on the reverse strand, counting down.
GCGGCCCTTGCGTTCGCGGAGCCGCCACGCGAGTTCGACGTCGCCCCACACCGGAATGTGTGCCCGCGCCGCAGCGGCGAGCAAGGCCTGGTCCGGGCGCCAGCCTGGGGACGTTACCACCAGATCAGGCTCGTGCCCGTCGATCTTCGGAACGGATTCCACTGCTTCTTCGCCCAGCAGGACGTCCGCGGCGCCGACGATCCGGAGCGTGTCGGCCTGGGCCAGCGCTTTGGCGCTGGTGGCGGCGTCTACCACCACCACCCGGGCACCGAGTTCAATCAGGGTATCGGCGGCGGCGAAGCCCGAGACGCCGATGCCGGTGACCACGACGCGCAGGCCGGACCAGTCGGAGTCCCAGGTGGTGAGTCCCTGCAGCCGGGGTGAGGTGGTGAGCGGGGCGGGGATCGGTCCGGTCACAGCAGCACCACCCATTCGGCGTAGAAGATGCCGAGGCCGGCGGCGACAAACAGTCCGGACAGGATCCAGAACCGGACCACCACCGTCACTTCGGCCCAGCCTTTGAGTTCAAAGTGGTGCTGCAGCGGTGCCATCTTGAAGAACCGTTTTCCCTTGGTGATTTTGAAGTAGCCCACCTGGATGATCACCGAGAGCGTGATGAGGACGAAGAGTCCGCCGATGAAGGCCAGCAGCAGCTCAGTGCGGGACAGAATGGCGAAAGCTGCGACGGCGCCGCCGATGGCCAAGGAACCGGTGTCGCCCATAAAGATCTTCGCGGGCGAGGTGTTCCACCACAGGAACCCGACCATCGCCGCGCTCAGGATGGCAGCCAACAGGGCCAGGTCCAGGGGGTCGCGGACCGAGTAGCAGCCACCGCCGGCCTGCCGCGGGGACCCGCACGCCTGGTTGCTCTGCCAGATGCCCATAAGCGTGTACGCCCCGAACACCATGACCGAAGCGCCGGCCGCGAGGCCGTCAAGGCCGTCGGTGAGGTTCACGCCGTTGGTCGCAGCCGTGACGATCAGGTTGGACCACAGCACAAACAGGATCGCGCCGAGCACGGTTCCGGCGAAGGCCAGGTTAAGCCACGGAATATCGCGCACCAGTGAGATCTGGGTGGAAGCCGGTGTCTCGCCGGCAGCGTTGGGGAAGTTCAGCGCCAGCACGGCGAAAACGATGCCAACGGCGCCCTGGAGGATCAGCTTGGCCTTGGTATCCAGACCCAGGCTGCGCTGCTTGGAGATCTTAATGAAGTCGTCCAGGAAACCGACCAGCCCCATGCCCACCATGAGGAACAGCAGGAGCAGCCCGGAAGCGCTTGGTCCCGGGGAGTGCGGGTTCATCATCCACATGAACAGGTGCGTGAGCCCGTAGCTGACCAGCACCGCCAGGACCACCACGGCGCCACCCATTGTGGGCGTACCGCGCTTGGTGTGGTGGGACGTGGGTCCGTCATCCCTAATGAACTGTCCGTAGCCCTTGCGGACCAGGAACCGGATGAACAGCGGGGTGCCCACAAACGCGAGGAACAGCGCCATTCCGGCGCCCATCAGCAGTGCAATCACAGCTGTGCACTCCCTTCAGTGGCGGTTGCGGCAGTTCCCTCAGCAGATCGCTCGGGAGAGTCTTTGGTGGCATGTGGGGGTAATGCTATCCGATCCCCCAAGTGGCGCAGCCCGATGCCGTTCGAAGACTTGAACAGGACCAGGTCGCCGGGCTGGAGCTCAGCTTGAAGCAGCTCATAGGCCTCGTCCGCAGTCTCGGCGAAAACGCATTCGTCGCCCCAGGAGCCCTCGTTGACGGCCGAGACATACAGCGACCGGGCCTCCCGGCCCACCACGACGAGCCGGGAGATGTTGAGCCGCACCACCTGGGTGCCGACTGCGATGTGCTCACGGATCGAATCCGGGCCAAGTTCCAGCATGGCGCCCAGGACCGCCCAGGTGCGCCGGCCCTGGCCCAACTCGGCCAGCGTCCGCAGTGCCGCCCGCATGGACTCCGGGTTGGCGTTGTAGGCATCGTTGATGACGGTCACGCCGTCGGGACGCTCGGTGCGTTCCATGCGCCAGCGGCTGGCGGCAGCCTGCGCGCTGAGCGACGCCGCGATCTGCTCGCCGGGGATGCCGGCCGCGTGCGCCGCAGCAGCAGCCGCGAGGAGGTTGGCCATGTGATGGGCACCGATCAGCTTGGCGGCAACGTGGTACCGGGTGGATCCGTGCCGGGTTGATCCTTGCGGGGTTGCCCCGTGAGGGGCCCCGTCGCCGGGCAGGTAGAGCTCAAATTCGGGATGGCCTTCGGCGTTCAGTTCCACACCCTCGGCCCTCACCACATTGGCTTGGGCCGCGTCCGCCTGGACGCTGTTGTCCTGGCCTATGCCGGCCGCGCGGGAGGTATAGCCGAGCACGCGGGCCCTGGTCCGGGCGGCCATCGCGGCGACGCGGGAGTCGTCCAGGTTCAGCACAGCGGTGCCGTTGGCCGGGAGCGCTTCCACGAGTTCGCCCTTGGCGACCGCGATGTTCTCGACGCCGCCGAATTCGCCGGCATGGGCGGAGCCGACGCCGAGCACGACGCCGATCTCCGGCCGGACCATGTCCGCGAGGTATCGGATGTGGCCGATGCCCGTGGCGCCCATCTCGATGACGAGGTAGCGGGTGTCGAAGTCGGCTTTGAAGACCGTGAGCGGGACGCCGATCTCGCCGTTGTAGGACCCCTGCGGCGCAACGGTGGCGCCTTCGGCGCCGGCGGCCGCGAAGATCCCGGCGAGCAGGTCCTTCGTAGTGGTCTTGCCGGCGGAACCGGTGATGCCGATCACGGTGAACGCGGCGCCGGCAGCCGCGCGGCTGGCGCGGATCCGGCGGACCGATTCGGCGGCCAGCGCGCCCATGGCGAGGACAGCGTCCTCAACGACGACGGCGGGATAGTTCGTTCCGGCGGCGTCGGCGATGTCGCGCTCGACGAGTGCCAGGACGGCACCGCGGTCGAAGGCGGCGCCCACGAAGTCGTGCCCGTCGGCGTTCTCCCCCGGTTTGGCCACATAGAGGGAACCCGCCGTGGCCTCGCGGGAGTCGGTCACCACGGATGCGGGGGTAATTCCCGGTTCCGCGGCGAGCCGGCCGTTGGTTATGTCGGCGATTTCCGCCGCTGTAAGTGCAATCATCTCGGTTTAGGACTCTATCCGGTGGTCTTCGAGAACGGTGAATCCCCGTGCTGTCAAGGCGTTCCGGAGCTCCACCCGGTCATCCAGTGCCAGGTTCACTCCCTTGACTTCCTGCCACACCTCGTGCCCGCGCCCGGCCACGAGGATGGTGTCCCCTGCTCCGGCGAGCTCCACGGCCTTCACGATGGCGGCGTCGCGCGGGAAAACCTCCAGGATCGTGCAGTCCAGGCCTTCGTCGTCCTTGGCCGCCAGGGCGCCGGCGAGGACGTCCGCGCGGATGGCTGCCGCGTCCTCGTCGTGGGGATCGTCGTCGCTGACAATGACGGTGTCCGCCAGCCGGGCCGCGATGGCACCCATGGCGGGGCGCTTGCTCTGGTCGCGCTGTCCGGTGGCGCCGAAAACGATGATCACCTTGGATCCGGGTTCCGTGGACCGGACCGCCTCGAGGGCACGTTCCAGGGCGTCGGGGTTGTGCGCGAAATCCACTACGGCCGCCGGGGCCGTAGACACGAGCTGCATCCGGCCGGGCACGGCGACGGTGAAGGGGTCCGCGGCGTCGAGGGCGGCCTGCACAGCGGCAGGCTCATGCCCGCCGGCGAGCACCATCACCGTGGCCAGCGCGGCGTTGGCGACGTTGAAGCTTCCCGGCATGCCGGTGTGGACGCGCAGCTCGACGCCGTCGCGGTGCCGGAGTACGAAGTCGGAGCCAAGGCCCCGCGGAGCGATGCGGGCCACCGTCCAGTCCGCTGTCCCGTCTCCTGTCGAGGCCGCCTCAGCCTCCCCCGTGCCGGTCGCCGTGGCCGTGGCCGTGGCGAGGGTTGTCACCGGGATGTCGGCGGTGTCCGCGAGCTTCCGGCCCCAGGCATCGTCAACTGTCACCACAGCGGCGCGGGCGCGTTCCGGCGTGAACAGCCGGGCTTTGGTCTGGAAGTATTCCTCCATGGTCCCGTGCAGGTCCAAATGGTCCTGGGTGAGGTTGGTGAACCCGGCCACGTCGAACACCACGGCGTCCACGCGGTGGAAGGACACGGCGTGCGAGGAAACCTCCATGGAGGCGGCATCGAGCCCGCGTTCGCGCATGAGCGCCAGCAGCGCGTGCACATCCGTGGATTCGGGGGTGGTCAGCAGGCTCGGGATCGGCTCGCCGCCGGCCAGGATCTCAATCGTCCCGATCAGCCCGGTCCGTTTGCCCAGCGCCCGAAGGAGGGCATTGATGAAGTAGGTGGTGGTGGTCTTGCCGTTGGTGCCTGTCACGCCGAAGAGGGCCGGTGCCCCGGCGCCGTCGGGCCGGCTCTGGTAAATGAGTGCGGACAGCCTGCCCACCACGCTGCGCGGCTCGTCGGCCAGCAGCACCGGGACGGGGATGTCATTGGCCAGGGCCAGCAGCCGTGCTCCGGCGTCGTCGGTCAGGACAGCCACGGCGCCGGCGTCGACGGCCTGGGACACGAAGTCGGCCCCGTGCCGTGTGGCGCCCGGCAGGGCCACGTAGAGGTCCCCCGGGCGGACTGAGCGGGAGTTCAGGGAGATCCCGGTGACCGGGACGGAGCCGGATGTCCCGGGAACGGCGACGCCGATCGCCGCACCGATGGCTGCCAGCGGCACTGCGGCAACCGCAGTGGGCCGGAAGCCCGGGGTGGAGTCATGGCCGGACGGCGCGGAAGCATCGGGGTCGGTGAGCTCTGACAAGTGGATCTCCGTTGTGGTGCTAGTGGATCGGGCGCTAAGTGAATCGGGCACTGCATGAATCGGGCACTGATGAATCTGGCACTAAATGGATCTGGCACTGGCACGGACATGCTCCGGCGCGCAGGCACTGGGCAGTGGCGCCCGCTGATAACTTCCGGGTGCCAGACGGAACAGGCGCTACCTGGCGTACTGCGGCAGCCGCACGGGTTCACCGGTGGAGGGCTGGACGTTGAATGTGCGCAGCGTCTGGCTCATCACCGAACGGAACACGGGTCCGTTGGTGATTCCGAAGATAGACCCTTTGGGCCGTTGCAGGACCACCTCAACAATAAACCGCGGATTGTCCATGGGCGCCATTCCGATGATCGAAGCGGTGTAGCCGCAGAAGCCGGATTTGCCGTCGTCGCACGGCGATTCGGAGGTGCCAGTCTTCGCGCCCACGCGGTACCCGTCGATTGCGGCCTCCTTGATCTCGCCCTCGGTCACCGCGCTCTCCAGGATGTCGCGCACCTGCTTGGCGGTCTCCTTGGAAACGATCTGCTGCGGCGTCTTGGCCGGGACTTTGTCCTCGGTTCCGTCCGGGTTGATGTAGCTGTCGATCAGCCGGGGCTGGAGCATCACGCCGTCGTTGGCGATGCTCTGGTAAGCCCGGACGGTCTGGAGAGTGGATTGGGCGACGCCCTGGCCAAAGAGGACGGTGTACTGCTGGCGGCCATCCCACTGGTCGGCCGGGGTCAGGATGCCCTTTGATTCGGCCGGGAGCCCAATGTCGGGGGCCTGGCCGATCCCGAACTTCTGCAGCCAGTCATGGCGCTGGTCCTTGCTCAGGCGCTGGCCCACCATGACCGTGCCGGTGTTCATGGAATAGCCCACGATTCCGGCCAGCGTCCGGTGCTCGGTGCCGTGTTCGAACGCGTCGCTGAAGGTCTGTCCGTCCACCGTGTACGTCGGCGGAACGGTGAAGGTGTCCAGCGGGCTGGATTTGCCCTCCTGGATCGCGGCGGCGGCCGTAATCATCTTCTCCACCGAGCCGGGCTCATAGGAGGCGGTGACGGCCCGGACTCCGCGGTCCTCGGCGGCAACTTTGCCGGGGTCGTTGGGATCCGGGGAGTCGGTATCGGCCATGGCGATGATGTTGCCGGTCTTGACGTCGGAAACCACGATCACACCCCACTCGGCGCTGAGCTTGTCCTTCTGACTTTGGATCGCCTGCTGGGAAAAGTACTGCAGGTCCGAATTCAGGGTGAGCTTGATGTCCTTGCCGTTGATCGCCGGCGTCAACTCGTCCACTCCCACGGGGATCCGCAGTCCGTCGGCGCCGATTTCGAACACGCGCTTGCCGGGGGTTCCTTTGAGGATCTCGTCCTGGGTCTGTTCGAGCCCTGCCTGCCCCGTGGCGCCGTCCTTGAGGAACCCGACGATCCCACCGGCCACGGAGCCGTTGGGATATACCCGCTTGCTGGTGCCTACAGTGACAATGCCCGGAATCGACAGCTTGGAGACCTGGTCCTCGACGTCCGGTTTCAAGTCCTTGGCCACGATGTAGTAGCGCTGGGTTCCGGTCAGGGCATCGCGCAGGGCGTCGCGGTCCATGCCGAGCACGCCGGCCAGTTCGGAGATGCCCTGGTCCCGGGTGACTTTGACGAGTTCGTCTTTGCCCTTGATGGTTTCGAGCCGGCGGAAGGATTCGGTCTTGGTGTTGACGGTCTGGTCCACCACGATGTTGTAGCGGATGACGCTGCTGGCCAGGACGGTGCCGGAGGAATCGAGAATACTGCCGCGCTCTGCGGGCAGCACGATGGGCGTGAGCCGGTTATTGAGGGCGGCCTCGGCCATGCCCCCGATGTCCAAGCCCTGGACCATGAACAGCTTGCCGCCGACCACCAGCAGGAGCGCCAGCATGATGCCTAGTCCCCAGCGGAGCCGCCGGGTGGCGTTTGGGGCTTGCGCCTTGCTTGCCTTGCCGGAGTTCTTCGCCACGGTGAGTCCTTGCTGCTTGCCTTGCTGGTGGTCAGTGAACGTTACTGCCCGGGGGTCTTCTGTGCGGGGGCGGGCACCGATCCGCCGTGGAGCTCCACGGCGGGGGCTGCCGGCGGTGCGGGGGCGGCAGGTGCCGGAGCCGGCTTGGTGTCAGCCGGTTTGGTGTCGGACGGCTTGGCGCCGGACGGCTCGGTGTCTGTTTCTGTCGTTTTGCGCTGGGCGAGCGGTTCATTCTCCGTGGCCGGCGGGACGACGTTGAGCGCTCCGGCGAGGGCCGGCGCGGCGATGACGGCGCCCGGGGCGTCGCCCTTGACGGCCGGTTTCGCCTTGCCGGTGACATTGAGGGTGGAAAGATCGATCTGGCCCTTGGCGAGGGAAGCCACCATGCCCAGTTCCGTGGCCTTGGCCGCGAGGTTCTGCGGGGCGTCGAAGTTCTGGACCTGCTGAGTGAGGTCCTGGTTCTGCTTGGTCAGGGTGGTCTGTTTACTGCGGAGTTCGACCAGCTGGTACTGGGCCGAGGAGACGGAGATGTTCAAGACCAGGACGGCCATGAGGGCAATCGCCAGGAGGCCGAAGCAGAGGACAACGAATGGTGCGCGGCGTTTGCGGGGCACCGAGCGGACCACAGAAAGCGGAGTGCGCGCCTTCCGGGTCGGTGCAGTGCCGGGGCGGCCTGGCAGGGCACGGGCGGTGGCGCCCTGGGCAACGGGGTAGCTGTTGACGGCGGCGTTGCTCATGCGGCTCTCCTGGCTTTGATGCGTTCGACGGCGCGCAGCCGGGCGGAAGCTGCGCGGGGGTTTTCGGCGATTTCAGCGGCGGTAGGTACCTCAGTGCCCTTCGTCAGGGTTTTGAGTTCGGCTTTGTGCTCTTCGAGCTCGACCGGGAAGCCGAGCGGGGCCGAGGACTTCGATCCGGCCTGGAAGAAGCCCTTGACGATCTTGTCTTCCAGTGAGTGGTAGGACATGACCACCACGCGGCCGCCGAGGGCGATGGCCGCGATGGCTGCCGGGATGGCGCGTTCCAGGACGTCCAGTTCCTCGTTGACCTCGATCCGGAGTGCCTGGAAAGTGCGTTTCGCGGGGTGGCCGCCGGACTTGGCGGCGCCAGCGGGCACCACGGACCGGATCTGTTCGACGAGTTCGCCGGTGGTGGTGAAGGGCTTTTCGGCGCGCGCGGCCACGATCCTGTTCGCGATGCGGCCGGCGAACTTCTCTTCGCCCCATTTCCGGATGATCCGGACGAGTTCTTCTTCGCTGTAGTTGTTGACGACGTCGGCGGCAGTCTGGCCGCGGCTGGTGTCCATCCGCATGTCCAGGGGCGCGTCGAAGGAGTAGGCGAAGCCGCGCTCCCGTTCGTCCAGCTGGAGGGACGAGACGCCGAGGTCCATCAGCACACCGTGGACTTCGGTGAAGCCCAGGTCCGCGAGGACGTCCGGGATTTCGTCGTAGACGGCGTGAACGAGGTCGGTCCGATTCGCAAAGGGCGCCAGCCGCGCCCCCGCCAGTGCCAGGGCTTCCTCGTCGCGGTCGATGCCGATCAGGTGGAGGTCGGGAAAGCGCTGGAGGAGGGCCTCGGAGTGTCCGCCCATGCCAAGCGTCGCGTCGATCACCACGGGGGTCTCGCCGCGGCTCCGGGCAGCCTCGAAGCCAGGGGCCAACAAATTGATGCACCGGTCCTTGAGGACCGGTACATGGCGTTCGGACGTAGGCTTCGCCTGGTCAGGATCAGTCATGCCTTCGTCCTTTCGTTGCGGGAGTTTGCTGACTGCGGGTGGTTGGGGCTCTTACGCAACGTTCCTTGGTCCAGATCCCCATCCGCGCCTACCCTGCGCCGGCCTGGCTCCGGGGAAGTGAGCCAGGACAACAACCGGATGGGCGGCTGGAGATCTCGATCAAGGAACGTTGTTTGCTTGTGGATCAGTGGGGGTTCAGAGAATCCCCGGAATAGCGTCGTCAGTCTCCGAGAAGGCGGTTTCCTTTTCGGCCAGGTACTCGTTCCAAGCCTGGGCGTCCCAGATCTCCGCGCGGGATCCTGCGCCAATGACGGCGAGTTCCCGGCCAAGACCTGCGTACTCCCGGAGCGCCGGCGGAATCGTCACGCGCCCCTGCTTGTCAGGTACCTCGTCCGAGGCTCCAGAGAGGAAAACACGGATGTAGTCACGTGCCTGCTTGGAGGAAATTGGAGCCCCCCGCATCTGCTCGTGAACCCGGCCGAATTCAGCCTCACTAAAGACGTAGATGCAACGCTCCTGGCCCCTTGTGAGAACCAGCCCGCTGGCAAGTTCCTCGCGGAACTTCGCGGGGAGGATAATTCGACCTTTTTCGTCCAGACGCGGCGAATGTGTGCCGAGAAACACGGCCCACCGCCCGTCTGTTCTAGAAAGTCCAACGTCCCCTGTGCTGCCACTACCCTCTTACGTCCTCCACATTACTCCACATCGCTCCACAGTCAACGACACGCCCGGGATGTTTAGACAAATTTGCGGATGTTTATCCCCTTTCTTCCCAGCATTTGCAGGGGATCAGGATTGGTGGGGGAAAGTGGAGCGATTTTGCCTGCTTGCCTTACTCGCCGTGGCGATTCGCGGCCCGGACCGGCCCCAGGGTGGAAACAATTCGACGGCGGCACCCTTTTGCGTCCCGATCGCAGCAAAATCTCTAGCCTTTAAATGGCGAAAGACCCGCCGAAGCGGGTCTCGCACCGTCCCCGGAGTACCGGTGGCGGGAAGTGGAGGGCCTAAGTGACCGTCACGGATTGGTTCAGGATTCGCCCCCGTGGCGTTCGTCCCAGCGCTGCTCAAGATTGCTCATGAACGAACTCCGGGGTTTGCCTTGCTTGCGGCCGGCTGCCCGGGCCTTGCCGACAGCCGAACTGCGCATGGTGGCGAAATATACGCCGGCGCCCATTACTACAAAGCCCACGACGCCGACGATGATGATTTGCGTCGACACTCCAACCAATAACAGCAGCACGCCCGCGAGAGTCGCGAGCACGCCCATGACCAGATGGCGCGTGGACCAAGAGCGTCCGGGGACCGAACCCATCTGGCTTGCAAACTTTGGGTCGTCCTCATGCAGCTGCTTCTCAAGTTGCTCCAGCAACTTCTGTTCGTGCTCCGAGAGCGGCATCACGACCTCCTCATGTCTGCCAACGTCCGGGCGTGACGTGGCCATTGCCCTTCTCCCCTAACGCCCGGGATGGCGAAGTGGTTCCCGCTCACCGCCTTTGGTGAACGGAGCACTTCAACAGTCCCGCGCCGGTCTGAGCCGCCCAGGTCGCCCGTACGGTCGATCCAGTAGTCCTAAACCTAGGTATTAATAAGGATAGATTGTTGCGGCCTGTTCTGAAAGACAGTCTTAAGGCCCTGTCCCATGCCCGGAACCGCTTGTCCGGAAACCCCTGCCGTGCCGGCACCCGTGAATCCCTGCGCCAGGCTCATTCGAGGGGTCCCCCGGGATCCAGCAGCCGCGCCGGTAGAACCGACTTATTGCCGAATTTCCGGGTGACAGCATCGAGGGCTTGTTCGGCAGCCCGCCAGTTGTCGTCCCGGCGGTCAAGGCTGAGCTGGAGCGGCGCGTGGGCGGCCTCTTCCAGCTGTTCGGCCCGGATGCCAACGAGACGGACTGTCATGGGCCTCTCTCCCACGGATTCCAGGAGCTGCACGGCCACGGCGTAAAGGAGTTGGGCGCTGTCGATCGGTGTGCTGACGGTGCGGCTGCGAGTGATGGTGGAAAAGTCCGCGTAGCGCAGTTTGAGCGCCACGGTGCGCGCGTGCATGCCGGCACCGCGGAGGCGCTCCGCCGTCCGGTGCGAAAGCCGCAGCAGCTCCCGGTGCAACAGGGCCTCATCCGCGGTGTCAGTGGCGAACGTCTCCTCGGCTCCAATGCTCTTTTCCGGCCGGACCGGCGTCACGGGCCGCGGATCGATCCCCCAGGAGAGCCGGTAGACATGCTCCCCCGAGGCGCCCAGCAGCTTCCGCAGCGAGGGCAGCGGCGACGCGGCGACGTCCGCCACCGTCCGGATACCCCTGCGGGCCAGCACTTCGACGGTCTTGCCGCCGACGCCCCAGAGCGCACTGACAGGAAGGCTGTGCAGGTACGGGACAGTTTCCTCAGGCCTGATCAGCAGCAGCCCGTCCGGTTTGCACCGGGTGGATGCGATCTTGGCCACAAACTTGCTGGCGGCAATGCCCACAGACGCCGTGATGCCCAATTCCCGGAAGACGCGGGCCCGGATCAGTTCTCCAATCTCACGGGGCGGACCGAGCCTCCGGATGGCTCCCCCGACGTCCAGGAATGCCTCGTCCACGCTGAGCGGCTCGACAAGGTCCGTAATGGAACCAAAGATTTCCATGATCTGGCCGGAGACTTCGTAGTAGAGCTTGTGGCGAGGTTCGATGATGACAGCCGAGGGGCACATTCGTGCCGCCACCACCATGGGCATCGCTGACCTGACGCCAAATGCCCGGGCCTCGTAGGACGCCGAGAGCACCACGGAGCGGTCCGCCGGGTATCCGACAATCACTGGCTTTCCCTTCAGCTCGGGACGGCTGCGCAGCTCCACCGAGACAAAGAACGCGTCCATGTCCACGTGCATGATGCTGGTGCGCCGAAGGTCCAGCAGGGATTCCCCGCTCGGGCGGCTGGAAGGCTGAATGTGGGGCTGCGCATTCGACGGCCCTGGAGGGTGCACATTCGTCTGCACTCGCTGCTGATTGTCTGCGTCCGGCCCCACGTCTTCAATCCTATGCCCGGGGACTGACTAAACTGGAGGCTGATTCCGCTTCAACACCAGGAGGAAAGTCTCTGTGAAGGTATTTGGACAGCGCAAACGTGCCGCCGCGGCCATCGCGGCGGCAGGCACGCTATTGGCCTTGGCCGCATGCACGCCTGCCAGCTCCGAGGGCCTGGCGACGTCGTCGGCGGCAAACCCGGCCGCATCTGCGCAGTCCTCCACCACGGCTCCCCCCAGCCCTTCCGCGGAGCCCGGCACGTCGGCGACGGTCGGCGCCCTGGTTCCCGGCTTCCCGCAGAAGCTCCTGCCGCTCATGCCCGGTGCCAAAGTGGTGTCCAGCAGCTTGGATAAGACCACCGTGCCGGCAACCGTGGCACTCGTCGGCAGTATCACTGCCCCTGCTGCCGATGCCCTGGCCTTTTACACCAAGGCCCTGCAGGCACAGGGCTTCAAGCCCGTACCCGGTGAAACCGTAGGCGCCCTGCCCTCCAAGGACTTCCTGCGCGGGGACAACGAAACCGTGAACATCTCCGTCATGCAGACAACTGGTGTGTCCACGTTCACGATCGGTGCGAACGTCGCTGCCGAGTCCGTCAAGTGAGTCTCGCGGAACAGCTGAGGCTCGAGCAGTCGGATTACGTGGCCGCCGTCGCCGGCAAGCTCACGGAGTTCCTGACCAGCCGTCAGGCAGTCATGTCCTCGATCTCCCAGGACATCGATCCGCTCATGGGCTCGATCTCAAACCTGGTCACGGGCGGAAAGCGCCTGCGGGCGCTCATGTGCTACTGGGGTTGGCGTGGCGCCGGCGGGGAGGCCGGCGCGGCCGAGGTGGTCACGGCCGGCTCGGCCCTGGAGCTGTTCCAGGCTGCGGCCCTGATCCACGATGACATCATTGACCGCTCGGATACCCGCCGGGGCGGCCCCAGCGTCCACCGCCGGTTCATTGAACTGCACGAGGCCCAGGGCTGGGCGCTGGACAGCGAGCGGTTCGGCCACGCGGCAGCAATCCTGACCGGGGATCTCTGCCTGTCCTTCAGTGAGGAATCGTTCACGGAAATCGGGCACCGCGCCGCCTCCGGCAGCCCGGCACGGCTGATCTTCAACCTTATGCGCGCCGAAGTGATGGCCGGGCAGTACCTGGACATCCTGGAAGAGGTCGCCGGGCCCAGGCGGGACCGCGCCGGGGCAGTCAGCCGGGCACAGTCCATCATCCGGTTCAAGTCGGCCAAGTACTCCACTGAACACCCGCTTGCCCTGGGCGGCGCCCTGGCCGGCGCCGGTGACGAGCTGCTGCGCGGCTATTCCGCCTTCGCCCTGCCGCTCGGTGAGGCGTTCCAGTTGCGGGACGATGTCCTTGGCGTTTTCGGCGACCCCGTCACCACAGGCAAACCTGCCGGAGACGATCTCCGTGAGGGCAAGCGCACAGTCCTGGTGGCTTTCGCCCTGGACCAGGCCTCGGCGGTCGAATCAGAGTTTATCGACGCCAAACTGGGCAGCCCCGATCTCAGCGACGCGGACATCGAGGAGATCCGGCGGATCATCGTGGACTGCGGTGCGCTCCAGGCCACCGAAGTACTCATCGAGGAGTTCGGCAAGGCGGCCTTCGCTGCCCTCGACCTCCTGCCGCTTCAGGATCTGCCCAAAACTGCGCTCCGCAGGCTGGCAGAGGCCACGGTCTCCCGCGCCGCCTAGCCCGGCCCTGCCAGGCCAAGGTGCCTGGAAAAGCGGTCGGGCCGTGCACAGCGGCTTGCGCTGTGCACGGCCCGTCATGGCACGTCGTTAATGATGTTGCCGGCTCATTAGGCTGCCAGCGTGCTCCTACCAGGCCAGTGACTGCGCCCTGCGGCGGATTTCGGTCTTGCGCCCTTCCCGGAGGGCGTCGATCGGCCGGCCGCGGAGGGACTCGTCCGGGGTAAAGAGCCAGTTGATCAGTTCCTCATCGGAGTATCCGGCGTCCGAGAGGACAACAATGGTGCCCTTCAGGCTCTCCACTGCATGCCCGTCCTGGATGAAAGCTGCAGGCACGGACCGGATGCGCCGGTCGCCGATTCTCACGGCCGCCAGCGCACGTTCGTCCAGGAGTGCATGGACCTTGGTAATAGATACGTTCAGAAGCTGTGCGACATCGGGCAGGGGCAGCCATTCGCCCACGAGGCTTTCTACATTACTCACGGATAAAGATTGCCACGGCGGGTGCCCCGCCGCCTAGTCGGCAGCCGCAGAAATGACGGCCGCGGCCATGGCCCATCCCGCCCGCCCGAATGCCGCCCGGGTTCGCGTGGGACCCCGCAGGGACGCCATTTGGCCGACACTCCGCCGGAGACTGGTTTGCGGAATGTCAAACGGTTCTTGTGCTAATTCCCAATTCATGAGACATTCACATAGATCACATTTGTAACAGAAATAACTTTTGTCACACTGGTAACACCAGTTCTACCGGCCTGACCGCAGCGTTGCCGCTGAGAAGAGGATCTTTCCAATGACAACCTCACGTTCGCCACAGCTCCGTCCGGGGCGCAGCCTGCCGCTAATTGCGGCCACAACGGCGGCGCTTCCTGCCGTCATGCTTTCCTCCCTGGCGATTGCCCAGCCTGCCGCTGCCGAATCACGTGTGCGTTCGGTACCGGCAACCCTCGCGGCCGCCATGCGGGCACAGGCAAAGGCGGACGCGGCGACGTCCCTCAAGGCGGCACTGATCCCCGCCGCCTCTGTCCCGGCATCGCTGCCAAGCGCCATGCGGCCCGCGCAGTCCGCGGTTCCCGCCGTCTACACGATCGCCCGCGGCGACACCATCAGTGCCGTGGCCGGCCGCTATGGCCTTGACACTTTCGCCGTGCTGAAGCTGAATAACCTGCAGGCGAACACCATCATCTACCCTGGGCAGAAGATCAAGCTCACGGGCTCGACGGCGGCCCCGGCAGCCAAACCGGCCGCCCCGGCCAAGTCAACGTCAGCCTCCGTTACTTCAGCCTCAGGCGCTGGGCGCGTCTACGTTGTGAAAGCAGGCGACACGCTGGGCGGAATCGCCGCGCGCCACGGCGTTGGGCTTTCCGAGGTCTTCAAGTGGAACGGGCTCGGCATGAGCTCCGTGATCTATCCCGGCCAGAAGGTTAAGGTCGGCGGCGGTTCCAGCACCCCGGCTCCCGCCGCGACAAAGCCCGCGTCGTCGGCGCCCGCGCCGGCCAGCTCGGGCTCCTACACCATCAAGGCCGGCGACACCCTTTCCGGCATCGCGGCCCGCAACGGCGTCAGGCTCTCGGACGTCCTGTCGGCCAACCGGCTGACGATGTCGAGCATCATCTACCCGGGCCAGAAGCTCGTCATCCCCGGCGCGTCGACGATCGCACCGGCCTCGAGCAAGCCTGCTGCCACCACGCCCCTCGTGCCCAGCACGTTCCTCGGCTTCAGCTACCCGGCCGCCGTGGTCAGCTCGGCCAACCAGAACAAGGCCCTGCTCAACGCCTCTCCGGTGCCCAGCCGTGCGCAGATGAAGTCGATCGTGGCGGACACGGCACGGCGCATGGGCGTGGACGCCAGCCTCGCCTTGGCCTTTGCCTACCAGGAGTCGGGCTTCGACCAGCGTGCCGTGTCACCGGCCAATGCGATCGGCACCATGCAGGTCATCCCGTCCTCCGGCCAGTGGGCCTCCGATCTCGTGGGCCGCAAGCTGAACCTCCTGGATCCGTACGACAACGCCACGGCAGGCGTCGCGATCATCCGCCAGCTGGTCCGCACGAGCCCTGATCTGGATAGTGCGATCGCCGGCTATTACCAGGGTCAGTACTCGGTGAGCCAGAATGGCATGTTCGAGGACACCAAGGGGTACGTCGCCGCCATCAAGGCCAACCGGCGCCTGTTCGGCTAAATACAGACTCCAGCACAGGCTCCCTTACAACGGAGCTTGACGCTACGGGCCCGGATCGCATGTTGATTCGGGCCCGTTTCTGTCCAGCGACTACGATTGTAAGGTGCAAGATTACGTGCAGGACGCTCTCGTAGGGAACCTGGTGGACAACCGCTACCAGGTTCAATCCAGGCTTGCCCGCGGCGGGATGTCCACCGTGTACCTCGCCACGGACCAGCGCCTTGAGCGCGATGTCGCGCTGAAAGTGCTGCATCCCCATCTGGCCGATGACCCGCAGTTCCTCGACCGGCTGGGGCGCGAAGCCAAGGCTGCCGCGCGGCTTTCCCATCCCCACGTGGTGGGCGTCCTGGACCAGGGCGAAGACGGCCGGATCGCCTATCTGGTCATGGAGTTCATCAAGGGCCACACGCTGCGCGACGTCCTCAATGACAAGGGCGCCCTGTCACCGCGGCTGGCCCTGGCGCTGATCGATCCGGTAGTCGAAGGGCTCGGCGCCGCGCACGCCGCCGGAATGATCCACCGGGACATCAAGCCGGAAAACGTCCTGATCGCCGACGACGGGCGGATCAAGCTCGGTGACTTCGGCCTGGCCCGCGCTATCTCCTCGTCCACGAGCACCGGCGCCCTGATCGGGACTGTCGCCTACATCTCCCCCGAACTTGTCCTGGGCAAACAGGCCGACGCCCGCAGCGACATTTATTCGGTGGGGATCATGCTGTACGAAATGATCACGGGCCGGCAGCCATTCGACGGCGACGTGCCCATCCAGGTGGCCTACCAGCACGTCAATTCCACCGTGGAGGCTCCCTCCCTGGCGGTGCCCGGGCTGGCCACGGAGATCGACGAACTGGTCCAGTGGTGCACGGACCGGGACCCGGACAAACGGCCCGTCGACGGGAGCGCACTGTTGTCCGAACTCCGGCACATCAGGACCAACCTCAGCGACGCCGAACTCGACCTCCAGCCGCCGGCGGCCGTCCGCAGCCCGCTGCCGGCCGTGGCCGCCCCGCCAAGCCGGCCGCCCGGCGGTACCGGCCCGGCGTCGGACGCGCAAGACGTGCGGGACGCACAGGAAACGGCCTACGTGCCGCCGCCCACCGAACTGCCCACGGAGATGTACGGCAGCCTCGCCCGGCCCACCGAGACGATCTCCCGCACCAGCGGCAACCCGACCACCGTGATGTCCGGCGCCCCGCGGCGTCCGGCCTACGGACCGTTGTCCACTCCGGACGAGGCGGCCTACGGCGCCGCCGGGTACGACGACGATCCGGTGGAAGTCGCGGCTGCCCCCAGCAAGCGCGTCCAGCGCAAGCTGGACCGGGACGAGGAGAAGGCGCGCCAGCGCGCCGCGGCCACGCCCACCAAGACCCTGCACGAGGGGAACCCGCGACGCCGCGGGCTGCTGTGGATCGTCCTGCTCGTGGTCGCGGCGCTGCTCGCCGCCGTCGCCGGCTGGTTCTTCGGCATGGGTCCGGGCTCGCCGGGAACCATTCCCCCGGTGGCGAACAAGACCGTTGCCCAGGCCCAGGACCTGCTCCGCACCGCCGGGTTCCAGTCGATCGTCAAGGACGTCTTCGACGACAACGTCTCACCAGGCCTGGTGGTCGGCTCTGAGCCGAAAGCCGGCGAGGTCATCCGAAAGTTCCAGCCCGTGTCCCTGGCTGTTTCCAAGGGCCCGCAACTGTTCCCGTTGCCGGATCTGACCGGCAAGACCCTGGACGAGGCCAAGGCCGCCCTCAACGGCGCCAAGATGGCCCTGGGACCGATTACCGAGACATTCGATGAGAAGGCGCCTGCCGGGACTGTCCTTGCGATGGCGCCGCGCAGCGGCAACCCGGTGCGGCACGGGACGCCGGTGGGCCTCACTGTCTCGAAGGGCCCGCAGCCCATCCCGGTCCCGGATGTCCGCGGCCAGGAGCAGCGTGCCGCCGTGGACGCGCTCCAAGGCGCCGGGCTGAAGGCCGTGGTCGCCCCGGAGCAGGTCAATGACAAGAATGTACCCAAGGGCGCCGTGGTGGCGCAGGACCCGGCCTCCGGCAACCTGACCAGGGGCGGTACCGTCACCCTGACCATCTCGAAGGGCCCGAAGCTCGTCGAGGTACCCAGCTTCATCGGGAAACAGGCCAAGGAAGCCAAGGAAGCCCTCGAAGCGCTCGGCTTCAAGGTCCAGGTCGATGAGATCCTGGGAGGATTCTTCGGAACCGTCCGTGACCAGTTTCCGGTGGACACGAGCGTCCCCGAAGGCTCGCTTGTCACCCTGACCGTGGTCTGACCGTACCCTCTGACCGGGCGCTGCTCGCGGCCGATCCACCATGCAGAAAAGCTCCGCCCGGCTGCATCAGCCGGCGGAGCTTTTCTGTCAGAGCTTCCTTATTAAGGAGCTTGTTTGCCGGTCAGCGCCGCGGGTCAGCGCTTGGCGAGGGCACCGGCCACCAGGAACGCCATTTCGAGCGACTGCATGTGGTTCAAGCGCGGATCACAGACCGACTCGTAGCGGTCGAGGAACGCTTCCTGGTCGATCGGGTCGGCTCCGCCGAGGCATTCGGCGACGTCGTCGCCCGTCATTTCCACGTGCAGGCCGCCGGGAACGGTGCCGAGCGCGTGGTGGACTTCGAAGAATCCGCGCACTTCGTCGATGACGTCGTCGAAATTGCGGGTCTTGTAGCCGTTGGGCGAGGTGACCGTGTTGCCGTGCATGGGGTCGGTGACCCACAGGACCTGAGCCCCGGAGGCGGTGACGCGTTCGACGATCGCCGGCAGCTTCTCGCGGATGTTGCTGGCGCCCATACGGGTGATGAAGGTGAGCCGGCCGGGCTCCCGGTCCGGATCCAGCTTGTCGATCAGGCGCAGGGCGTCGTCGCCGCTCGTCGACGGGCCGAGCTTCACGCCGATCGGGTTGCGGACGCGGGAGAGGAAGTCAACGTGGGCGTGGTCCAGCTCGCGGGTGCGCTCCCCGATCCATAGGAAGTGCGCCGAGGTGTCGTAGGGCAACCCGGTGCGCGAATCGATGCGGGTCAGGGCGCGCTCGTAGTCCAGCAGCAGGGCCTCGTGGCTGGCGTAGAACTCCACGCGCTTGAGTGCCTCGAAGTCGGCGCCGCAGGAGGACATGAACTTGATGGCGCGGTCGATGTCGCGTGCCAGGGACTCGTAGCGGGCGTGGGCCGGGTTTTCGGTGAAGCCCTTGTTCCACTGGTGCACCAGGCGCAGGTCCGCGAAGCCGCCCTGGGTGAAGGCACGGATCAGGTTCAGGGTCGAGGCGGAGGTGTGGTAGGCCTTCAGCATCCGGCCGGCGTCATGGGCGCGGGAAACGGGAGTGAAATCGTAGCCGTTGACGATGTCGCCGCGGTAGGCCGGCAAGGTGACGCCGTCGCGCGTTTCATCGTTGGAGGAGCGGGGCTTGGCGAACTGGCCAGCCATGCGGCCCATCTTGATGACGGGCATGGCCGCACCGTAGGTCAGGACGACGGCCATCTGCAGGATGGTCCGGACGCGGGCGCTGATCTTGTCCGCCGTCGCCGCTTCGAAGGTCTCGGCGCAGTCGCCGCCCTGGAGCAGGAACGCCTTGCCCTGTGCGGCGGCGGCGAGCCGTTCGCGAAGGATGTCCACTTCGCCGGCGAACACGAGGGGCGGCAGCACGGAAAGTTCCTTGACGGACGCCTCGAACACCGCCGGGTCCGACCATGTGGGCTGCTGCGAGGCCGGGATCTCCCGCCAGTTGTCCAGTCCGGGATAGTTGGCGGCTCCGCTCTGGGCGGTGCTGGTCAGCGGGGAAACTGGTTTCTCAGATAGCTCGGTCACCCTCTAAGGATAGTTGCCCCAGCGAGGTTCGGCGGCCCGGCCTGTCATTGACAGCTCCGTTGCCGTCACATGGCACCGTGGCGCCGGTCAGGCGGTCCCGGGAAGCTCGGGGCCGTCGTCCGCGGGCGCCGTCGGCGCGCCGGGGTTGTGAGAGTTTTCGTCGGTTGTGCCGGGTGTCTCGTTGGGTGTCCCGTCGGCGGCCGGTTCCTGCCCCGCGTCCGGGTCCGCGGAGGCTTTGACCGGTGCCGCTTCCTGCGCTTTGCCCGCCAGTCGGAGCTTCACGACGGCGGCGTACTCGTCCACGTATTCCTGACCGGACAGCCGCATGAGTTCATACATGATCTCGTCGGTCACAGAACGCTGGACCATTCGGTCATCCTCCATCCCGTAGTAGCGGCTGAAGTCGAGCGGTTCGCCAAAGATCATGCCGATGCGACGGATGTTGGGCACGCGCTTGCCGATCGGCTGGACTTTGTCCGTTCCGATCATCGCCACCGGAATGACCGGAACACGGGCCTGCAGCGCCAAGCGGGCGACGCCCACCTTGCCACGGTACAGGCGGGCGTCGGGGCTGCGCGTCCCTTCGGGATAGATGCCCATGAGCGAGCCGTTCCTGAGCACCTCCATGCCGGCGTTCAGGGACTGTGCGGACGCGGCTCCCCCGGACCTGTCCATGGGGAGCTGGTTGGTGAGCCGGAAGAAGGCCGCGGTCAGCCTGCCCTTGATTCCGGTCCCGGTGAAGTATTCGGATTTCGCCAGGAAGACGACCGGCCGCGGCACCATGAGCGGCATGAAGATCGAATCCGAGAAGGAGAGGTGGTTCGAGGCCAGGATCGCGGCACCCTCGGCCGGGACGTTGTCGAGGCCCTTGACCCAGGGCCGGAACAGCAGCTTCACCACCGGTCCCAGGACAAACGTCTTCATGAACCAATAAAACACTCGGTGACCTCTCCGGAAGGCGTCTGGCCGGCCGTCCAAATCGGGTCCGGCCAGGACTTCAATGGACACCTTACTCTAGTGAGTTTTGCCGCCAAGGGTGACACGATGGGCTCATGACTGAAAGCAGCACTCCCCCGGCGCCCGCCGCTTTCAGCTACCCCGGCCACGGCCCCAATGCCCGGACCGGCGTGGCCATCTGCCACGGCTTCACGGGCAGCCCGCACAGCGTTATGCCGTGGGCCCGCCACCTCGCCGACCAGGGCTTCGCTGTATCAGTGCCACTCCTGCCCGGGCACGGCACCCACTGGCGGGACCTCGCCCGGCAGCGCTGGCAGGACTGGTACGCGAGTTTTGAAACCGCGTACCTGGATCTGGCCGCCCGGACCAAGGACTGCTACGTCGCGGGGCTGTCCATGGGCGGCACCATCGCGCTGCGCACCGCGGCCCGCCACAGCGTGGCCGGCGTGGCCGCAGTCAACCCCGGCCTGAGCTTCTATGACCGCAGGGTCAGGATCGTGGGACTACTCAAATACTTCCAGCGCACCACCACGCCGATTCAGGAGGAGAATTCCACGGCAATTACCACCGACGACGGCGACTACTCCGTGACGCCGCTGGCCGCCGTCGACCAACTGCGCCGGCTGTTCTCCGTGACCCTGCGGGAGCTGCCGGCAGTCCAGGCTCCGACCCTGGTCTTCAAGTCCGGCACCGATCCCGTGGTCCCGCCGTCGTCCCTGGCGCTGCTGCGCAGGCGGCTCGGATCCCGTGACCTCACGGTGATCCCGCTGCCGCGCAGCGGGCACGTTGCCACCCTGGACGCCGATGCGCCGCTACTCTTTGAAGAATCAGTCCGCTTCTTCCTTCAGCACGCCCACACCACCCACACACGGTCCACCATGCCGCCCCCCGCCCCCTCGGAGACCCCATGAGCATCCTCCCGGACCACTCGCCGTTCAGCAGCCCGTTCACGGGAACCGGCCCCCGGACCGGTGTGGTGGTGTCCCACGGCTTCACGGGCAGCCCGCACGGTGTACGGGACTGGGCGTCGTCCTTGGCCACTGCCGGGTTCGCCGTGCGGCTGCCCCTGCTGCCGGGCCACGGAACAAGCTGGCAGGAGCTGACCAAGACCCGTTGGCAAGACTGGCATGCGGCCCTGGACGCGGCCTACCTGGAGCTTGCGGAAGAATGCGACATCGTGGTGATGGCCGGGCTGTCCATGGGCGGTGCCCTGGCGTTGCGGATTGCAGCCACCCGTCCCGTGGCGGGGGTTGTGGTGGTCAACCCGGGCCTGGTCATCGACGATCCCCGCGCCCCGCTGGCCGGCATCCTGAAGTTCGTCCTCAAGAGCACCCCCGCGATCGCCAATGACATCCTCAAACCGGACATGGATGAGGGCGCCTACCCGCGCACTCCGGTGGCCGCCGCGCACGAGCTCAACAAGATGTTCAAGGACACCGTGCGGCTGCTGCCCCGCGTAACGGCACCCGTCCGGGTGTACCGTTCCGCAGTGGACCATGTGGTGTCCGAATCCAGCATGGTGGCCCTGCACCGCGGGCTGACCAACGCCCCGCTCGAGGTGATCCGGCTGGAAAACAGCTACCACGTGGCTACCATGGACAACGACGCGCCCGAGATCTTCCGTGGAACGGCAGAATTTGTGCGGTCCGTTGCATCAGCAGCCAGTCCGGGCGCCGCCCGCGCCAGCCGGAAGGACACGGCCAATGACTAAACCAGACCCCGACCTCCCGGACCCCGAGACCCCGGACCAGGACCCCGCCGACGCCCGGTCCCCCGGCTCTGATGCTGATGCTGCCGAGCACTCCGGCGCCACGCCGCCCCAAGAGTCCCAGCCCAATGAGCCGGGCTCGCCCGCCGCGGACGCACCGTCCGACGACGACGACGCCGTCTGGCTGGATCTTGTCGCGAGGCTTGAAGGGGTCGGGACAGTCGGGGACGAGGCAACTGGCGGCCCCGCCGGCAGCACCGGCGCTGGCCCCAGCACCGGTGTCGGCTCCGGCGCTGGCCCCTCACGGGCTAGGACGTTCCGCGATTTTGACCCGCTGGGTCTCTCCGGCGCCGCGCCGATCGAGCTCTCCGCCAAGGAGCGGCTCGCCCCCGCCCCGGGGCGGCCGGCTGCGGGCAACAACGAGATCCCGGACACCGAACCCGGCCCCCGCGACTACGAGACCGACGACGACGACGGCGCGTTCGTCCCGGAGGAGCCGCCGAGTCTGGCAGGGGCAGATCCGATGACCGTCCTTGCCTGGATTGGCGCGGTGGGCGGCCCGATTGCGCTGGTGCTCTCGGCAATGTTCTGGCGGTCAGCCCCGCTGGTGGCGATCCTTGGCATGGTGGCCGCGTTCGCGGCCGCGGTGGTCTTCCTGATCATGAAGCTGCCGGGCGAGAAGGACGAGCACGACGACGGGGCCCGCATCTAGTCCACCCGGTCATCCAGTCCGCGGGCCACTCCGGCTGGGTATTCAGGGCTGGTTATTTCAGGGCTGGCAAGATCACACTGTTACGTGTGCATGCGGCTGCTCACCCGGGAGAGGTCGGCGGCGCCGATCAGTCCGGCGTTGGGTCCAAGGGCTGCCAGTTCGATCTCCGCTGCCGGCCGAAATCCGCGGCCGGTGAGGTTCCGGGCGAAGGCCTTCCGGGCCGGCGCGACCAGCAGCTCGCCGGCATCGCAAAGTCCGCCACCAATCACGAACTTTCCGGGGTCCAGGGCCGCTGCGAGGTTCGCCAGGCCAAGGCCCAGCCATTCCCCGACGTCCTCGAGGAGTTCGCGGGAGGTCTGGTCGCCGGCCTTGGCCAGCTCGGTCACAATCACGCCCGTGATGCGTCCTACGTCTCCGTCCACGGCCTTGAGCAGTTCCTGGGCAACCGGAGAATTCGCGGCGGCCAGTTCCCGGGCCTCACGGCCGAGCGCGTTGCCTGAGGCGTATTGTTCCCAGCAGCCGCGGTTGCCGCACTCGCAGCGGTGCCCGCCCGGCATGATGATCTGGTGGCCGAACTCCCCCGCCACCCCGAAGCGGCCGCGTTCCACCCGTCCGTCCATCACCATGGCTCCACCGATCCCGGTGCCCAGGGTAATGCAGACCAGGCGGTCCTGTCCCTGCCCGGCGCCGAAGCGCCATTCCGCCCAGGCGGCGGCGTCGGCGTCGTTGGTCAGCAGGACGGGGCGGCGCAGCAGCCTTTGCAGGTTCTCCCGCAGCGGTTCATTGCGCCAGGCCAGGTGCGGGCTGAAGAGCACCGTGCCGCCGTCGAGGTCCATCCAGCCGGCGGCGCCGATTCCGACCGACCAGATCCGGTGCCCTGCGCCCAGTTCGTTGACCAGTTCGACAATGACACGCTCCACGGCGCGCGGGTCGTTGCCCGGAGTGGAGCGTTTCGCCTGGCTGAGGATCCGGCCCTCGGCATCGACCACCCCGGCAGCAACCTTCGTTCCCCCGATGTCGACGCCGATCGCCAGGCCTTTGCGGCCCAGCCGCAGGTGTGAGCGGATGTCGTGCCCGGCGGTGGCGGCCGCCGCTCCGCCCACGGTCCTGCTCCGCCAGGCCGCGGTCCGGCCGCGCAGGCCGGGCTGCCGGCCGGGTGTTGGTGTCTGCATGGTGCCCCATTCTATTCGCCGGGGCCGCCGCAGCAGCGAAGGCCCGGCAGCATGACGCAGCGGCATGACGCAGCGGCGGTGTCCGCAGCAGCCCCGACTGGCGGAACGGCGGGCCTGACCGTAAAGTTACTGGCCAGTAGGTGTCGCAGAACACACCTTGGGGGGACCGCATACTAGGCTTAGCGGAACCCCTTGCGGGCCTATGGATACCTAAGGAGCTGTCGTGCGAGAAATCATTGTCCCGCCCCTGGTGAATGTCGATCCGGACACCAACGTCACTGATCTCGTGGTGCGCCAGGCGGCCAAGGCCTCCAACCCTGCGCTGTTCTCGCGGCTCGACGCGGCGGGCCAATGGCAGGACGTCCGTGCCGCGGATTTCCTGGCCGACGCCTCGGCCCTCGCAAAGGGCCTCATGGCCAGCGGTGTGGCCGCCGGTGACCGCGTGGGCATCATGTCCCGCACACGGTACGAATGGGCCCTGATCGACTTCGCCATCTGGTTCGCTGGCGCCGTCTCGGTCCCGATCTATGAGACCTCCTCCCCCTCCCAGGTGGCCTGGAACCTTGGCGACTCCGGCGCCGTGGCCGCGTTCGGCGAATCCGCGCACCACGAGGACATCATCCGGCAGGCCGCCACCTCCGAGGGCCTCACCGCCCTGCGGCATGTCTGGCAGCTCGAGGGCGACAGCCTGGACGAGGTCCGTGCGGCGGGAGCCGGCATCAGCGACGCCGAGCTCGAAGCGCGGCGCGGCGAGGCCTCCCTGAAGGATGTCGCCACGATCATCTACACCTCAGGAACCACGGGCCGGCCCAAGGGCTGCGAACTTACCCACGGCAACTTTGTGGAACTCTCCGAGAATGTGCTGGCCACGTCGCTGGGCACGGTTGTGCACGAGCACGCCAGGACCATCATGTTCCTGCCCATGGCCCACGTCTTCGCACGCTTCATCTCCGTGCTGGCGGTGGCCGCCGGCGTCACGGTGGCGCACACACCGGATATCAAGAACCTCCTGCCGGACCTGCAGAGCTACCAGCCCACCTTTATCCTCGCGGTCCCCCGCGTCTTCGAAAAGGTCTACAACTCCGCCCTGACTAAGGCCGAGGACGGCGGCAAGGGCGCCATCTTCCACCGCGCCGCGGACACCGCCATCGCCTACTCCCGGGCACGGCAGGCCGGCAAGGTGGGCCTTGGCCTCCGGCTCAAGCACACCTTGTTCGACAAACTCGTGTACAGCAAGCTCCGGGCCGCCATGGGCGGACACGTCGCCCATGCCGTTTCCGGCGGCGGCCCGCTCGGTGAACGGCTGGGCCACTTCTTCCAAGGCATCGGCATGCAGATCCTGGAAGGCTACGGACTGACCGAAACCACGGCCCCCGTCACGGTGAACACACCGCAGCTGATCAGGATCGGCACCGTGGGCTCCCCGATTCCCGGCAACTCCGTCAGGATCGCGGACGACGGCGAGATCCTCGCCAAGGGCGTGTGCGTCATGCGCGGCTACTACAAGCGCGATGACCTGTCCGCCGCGACCTTCGACGACGACGGCTGGTTCCGCACCGGAGACATCGGCCAGCTGGACGAGGCGGGGTTCCTGACCATCACCGGGCGCAAGAAGGAAATCATCGTCACGGCCGGCGGCAAGAACGTGGTCCCGGCCCTGCTGGAAGACCAGATCCGGGCGGACGCGCTCGTCTCGCAGGTGCTCGTGGTGGGCGACAACCGCCCGTTCATCGGGGCCCTTGTGACCCTGGACGAAGAAGCCCTCCCCGGCTGGTTGGGCCGCCACGGGCTCCCGGCCTCGACCCCGCTCGCCGAGGCTGCAGAGCATCCGACAGTCAAGGCCGCCGTCCAGGAGCTCATCAACCACGCCAACCAGTCGGTGTCCCAGGCCGAGGCAATCAAGTCCTTCCGGATCGTGCCCGCCGACTTCACCGAGGCCTCCGGCCACCTGACCCCCTCCATGAAGGTCAAGCGGGCGCAGGTGCTCAAAGACTTCGAGAACGTGATCGAGGAAATGTACAGCGCCAAGCGTGCCACCCTGGCATAGGTAGCGGACGCCGCGCACCACCAGAGCACAACAAAAGCAGCACCAGAAAAGCCCAGCACCAACAGAAGGGTCCTTCCAGCTTCCGCCGGAAGGACCCTTCGTCTGTGTTACGGGCTGTTGCCCTGCCGCTATTCGACGACGAGCAACAGATCCCCGCCCTGGACCTGCTCGATCGCGCCGACGGCGAGACGCGCCACGGTGCCGGCCACCGGCGTCGTGATTGACGCCTCCATCTTCATGGCCTCGATCGTGGCCACCGTGTCGCCGGCCTTGACGGTGTCGCCGGCCTTGACGGTCAGCGTGACGGCACCGGCGAACGGCGAGGCCACCTGACCCGGCTGGGAGGCGTCGGCGCGTTCGGCGGCCTTGACGTTGCTCACCACTGAACGGTCGCGGACCACCACGGGCCGGGACTGGCCGTTGAGCGTGCACATGACGGTGCGCATGCCCTTCTCGTCCGGCTCGGAGACGGCCTCGAGCGAAGCGATCAGGTGGACGCCCTTCTCGAGCTCGATCTCGTGCTCCGCGCCGCGCTGCAGCCCGAAGAGGTAGTCGCGGGTGTCCAGAACCGAGAGATTACCGTAGGACTCGACGCTCTTCTGGTAGTCCTTGGTGGGGCCGGCGAAGAGCAGGCGGTTGAGGGTGTGCCGGCGGGTCTTGGAGTCGCCGTTAAGCGCGGCGCTGTCCTCGGTGCTGAGCTCGACGTCGCGGACCTTGACCTTGCGGCCTTGCAGCGCCTTGGTCCGGAAGGGCTCGGGCCAGCCGCCGGGCGGGTCGCCCAGTTCGCCGGAGAGGAAGCCGATCACGGAATCCGGGACGTCGTACTTCTGCGGGTTCTCGTTGAAGTCCGCGGGATCGGCGTTGAGGCCCACCAGGTGCAGGGCGAGGTCGCCCACCACCTTCGACGACGGCGTCACCTTCACCAGGCGGCCGAGGATCCGGTCCGCCGCGGTGTACATGTCCTCGATCGCCTCAAAACGCTCGCCCAGGCCCAGTGCCATCGCCTGCTGGCGCAGGTTGGACAGCTGCCCGCCCGGAATCTCGTGCTGGTAGACCCGGCCCGTGGGCCCCGGCAGTCCGGACTCGAACGGCGCGTAGACCCGGCGGACGGCTTCCCAGTAGGGCTCAAGGGCGCAGACGTTCGCGAGGCTGAGGCCGGTGTCGCGCGGCGTGTGGGCCAGCGCGGCGACGAGGGCCGAGGCCGAGGGCTGGCTGGTGGTGCCGGCCAGCGAGGCCGATGCCACGTCCACGGCGTCCACGCCGGCCTCCACGGCCGCGAGGAGCGTGGCCAGCTGGCCGCCTGCGGTGTCGTGGGTGTGCAAGTGGACCGGGAGGTCGAACCGCTCCCGCAGCGCCGAGACGAGGCGTGCCGCGGCAGCCGGACGCAGCAGCCCGGCCATGTCCTTGATCGCGAGGATGTGCGCCCCGGCGTCGACGATCTTCTGCGCCAGCTCCAGGTAGTAGTCCAGCGTGTAGAGGGTTTCCTCCGGATCCAGCATGTCCGCGGTGTAGCAGAGGGCGACCTCGGCGACGGCGGTACCGGTCTCGCGGACGGCCCGGATGGCCGGGGCCATCTGGTTGACGTCGTTGAGGGCATCGAAGATGCGGAAGATGTCGATGCCCGTGGCGGCGGCCTCGTTGACGAACGCCACCGTGACCTCTTCCGGGTAGGGCGTGTAGCCGACCGTGTTGCGGCCGCGGAGCAGCATCTGCAGGCACAGGTTCGGCATTGCCTTGCGCAGGGCGGCAAGCCGGTCCCACGGGTCTTCGCCCAGGAAGCGCAGGGCGACGTCGTACGTGGCCCCGCCCCAGGCCTCTACCGACAGCAGCTCCGGGAGCAGCTTGGACTCGGCCGGACCGGCCGCCACGAGGTCGCGGGTGCGCACACGGGTGGCGAGCAGGGACTGGTGCGCGTCGCGGAAGGTGGTGTCCGTGACGGCCACGGCCTCCTGGGCGCGCAGGGCCCGCGCAAAGCCTTCCGGACCGAGCTCCAGGAGCCGCTGGCGGGACCCCGGCCGGGCCTCGGCGTCATCGAGGGCCGGAAGCTTGTCCGCCGGGTCCGTGTGGACCTTGAGTTCGCCGTTGGGCTTGTTGACGGTGACCTCGGCAAGCCAGGTCAGCAGCTTGGTGCCGCGGTCTGCAGAGACCCGCGCCTTCAGCAGCTGCGGCCGTTCGTCAATGAATGAGGTGGCTACATCCCCGGCCACGAAGTCGGCGTCGTCCAGGACGGCCTGCAGGAAGGAGATGTTGGTGGACACGCCGCGGATGCGGAACTCGGCCAGGGCGCGGCGGGCCCGGGCGACGGCCGCCGGGTAGTCGCGGCCGCGGCAGGTCAGCTTGACCAGCATGGAGTCGAAGTGCGGGCTGATCTCCGCGCCCGAGTAGACGGTGCCGCCGTCGAGCCGGACACCGGCGCCGCCGGCCGAGCGGTAGCCGGTGATCTTGCCGACGTCGGGCCGGAAGCCGTTGGCCGGGTCCTCCGTGGTGATGCGGCACTGCAGGGCAGCGCCCTTGAGCTGGACGCTCTCCTGCGACAGGCCCAGGTCCGCGAGGGTCTCACCGGCGGCGATACGCAGCTGCGCCTGGACGAGGTCGACGTCGGTGACTTCCTCGGTGACGGTGTGCTCGACCTGGATGCGCGGGTTCATTTCGATGAACACGTGCTGGCCGGCGCGCTCCCCCACAGTGTCGACAAGGAATTCGACCGTACCGGCGTTGACATAGTTCAGCGCCTTCGCGAACTTCACGGCGTCGCGGTACAGCGCCTGCCGGATGCCCTCGTCGAGGTTCGGGGCAGGCGCGATCTCGATGACTTTCTGGTGGCGGCGCTGGATGGAACAGTCCCGCTCGAAGAGGTGCATGACGTTGCCCTCGGCGTCGGCCAGGATTTGGACCTCGATGTGGCGCGGGCGCAGGACGGCCTGCTCCAGGAACATGGTGGGATCCCCGAACGCAGCGTCGGCTTCGCGCATGGCAGCCTGCAGGGCCTCCGGGAGCGCTTCGCGGGTGTCCACGCGGCGCATGCCGCGGCCACCGCCACCGGCGACGGCCTTGGCGAAGATCGGGAAGCCGATCTCATCCGCGGCCGCGATCAGCTCGTCGAGGTCCTTCGATGGCTGGCTGGACTTGAGCACCGGGACACCGGCCTTGCGGGCGGCCTCGAGCGCGGCAACCTTGTTGCCTGCCAATTCCAGGACCTCCGCCGGCGGGCCGACGAACGTAATGCCGGCCTCCTTCGCGGCGCGCGCCAGGCGCGGGTTTTCGGAAAGGAAGCCGTAGCCGGGGTAGATGGCGTCCGCCCCGGACTCCTTGGCTACGCGCACCACCTCGTCTACGTCGAGGTACGCCCGGACCGGGTGTCCCTCCTCGCCGATCAGATACGCCTCATCGGCCTTCTGGCGGTGAATAGAGTTGCGGTCCTCGTGGGGAAACACAGCGACAGTCTTGGCACCCAGCTCGTAGCTCGCGCGGAAAGCGCGAATCGCGATTTCCCCGCGGTTGGCCACCAGAATCTTAGAAAACATACTTCTCCTGCATCATCGCGGGCGTATCGGTAAGTGCTCACAGTGTCTAGGACCTGTGCGGGCAAACACAAATCATTGTGGCGACTGTCACAGCATTATCCGTCACGGACGTCGCGATGGGCAGGGCCCCGGCCATGGAGCTTTCCCGGCCTGTCCGGTTCGGGAGGTTCTGGCGCCCCCACGCCGGATGAAACGGGTTTCGCCGGAGCATCAACATATGATGAGTGGGTGGGTGGCGCATGCACGCCCCGGCTCCGAAGAACGCAGGAGCCGGCACGACCCCGTCTCGGCAACCGGCGTTAGGTATTGGTTTTTCAAGTGCAAGTAGTGAGCATCAGCAGCCTCAAAGGCGGTGTCGGCAAGACATCCGTGACCACCGGACTGGCGTCAGCGGCATTGGCCGCCGGCATCCCCACCCTCGTCGTCGACCTTGACCCGCACGCTGACGCCAGCACCGCCCTGGGCGTGAGCCCGGACGATCAGCTCGACATCGGCAGGATGCTGAGGTCGCCCCGGCGGGCGCACTTGGCGGACAACGTGGTGCCCAGCGGCTGGGTGGAACGCGCCAGGATCAACGGCAGTGCCAACGGTAGTGCCAACGGCAGCACCAACGGTAGAACGCAGTCCGGCACTACAACTTCCGTCCTCGACGTGGCCGTCGGCTCCGCCTACACCGGCATCTACGACCGGCCTGACTTGGGCCGCCGCGACCTCCGCCGGCTCTCCGCTGTCCTCGCCGGTGCCACGAACTATGAACTCGTCCTGGTGGATTGCCCTCCGTCGCTGAACGGCCTGACCCGGATGGCGTGGTCCGCCAGCGACAAGGTGACCCTGGTGGCCGAACCGGGGCTCTTCTCGGTGGCCGGCACGGAGCGCACCATGCGCGCCATCCAGCTGTTCCGGCAGGAATTCGCCCCCAAACTGTCCCCCGCCGGCATTGTGGCCAACCGGGTGCGCAGCGGTTCAGCTGAACACACGTTCCGGCTCTCGGAGATGGAGTCCATGTTCGGCGAGCTGCTGCTGAGCCCGCACATCCCGGAGCAGGCCAACTGGCAGCAGATCCAGGGCGCGGCCCATTCCATCCACCACTGGCCCGGAGACTCGGCCAAGAATGCGGCCGGGCTCTTCGATACCCTGCTGCAGAACCTGCTGCATCCCAACGGCGTGGCCCCGGCCGGGACTGTCCGCACCCGCAGCCAGCGTTAACCGGGCACGGGCGCACCGGCCGGAATCCCGCCACACACGGCTCCCCGACACACACGGCTCAACGAACTGAGGCCGCCTTCCCTGTCCGGGAGGCGGCCTCAGTCTTGTCCGTATCAATCTTGTCCGTATCGATCTTGTCCGTATCGATCTTGTCCGTATCGATCTTGTCCGTATCGATCTTGTCCGTATCGATCCTGTCTGAAACTGTGTGCGTTAGCCGATCTTGCGGGCCGCGCGGCGCTTGCTCAGTTCGTCGTCGGGAAAGGACTGGTCCGTGGCGTGTTCGCTGGGAAGGGCTGCGAGGCTTCCTTCAACTTCGCGCCACACACGGCCGACGGCGATGCCGAACACCCCCTGGCCGCCCTGGACGAGATCAATCACTTCATCCGCCGACGTGCACTCGTAGACGCTCGCACCGTCGCTCATGAGCGTGATCTGGGCGAGGTCTTCGACGCCGCGCTCCCGCAGGTGCTCCACAGCCGTGCGGATCTGCTGCAGGGAGACGCCGGTGTCCAGGAGCCGTTTGACCACCTTGAGGACCAGGATGTCGCGGAAGCCGTAGAGCCGCTGGGAGCCGGAGCCGGCCGCGCCGCGGACGGCGGGCTCAACGAGCCCGGTGCGTGCCCAGTAGTCGAGTTGGCGGTAGGTGATGCCGGCCGCCTTGCAGGCGGTGGGGCCGCGGTAGCCCGCGTCTTCGTCCAGAACGGGAAGATCCTCGGTGAACAGCAGGCCTTGGGCACCGCTGGCGGGCACAGCAATGCCGGCCGTTGCGGCCTGCTTCAGCTCGCCTGCTTCGCCTTTCGGACTCACGTGGACCCTCCTTGTCGTGGGTTCCCCTGGGTAAGTTGCATCGGCAGCAATATATGTGAACAGCTGCATGACACTGGACGATGACTTCATCCGTGTAATTCAGCCGGGGCTGCACTTTCCAGTGTGACTTGCGCGGCTACCGTATGCAATGGGAACTTGTACCTCCGACGTTAGGCCTGCTCGGGCCCAAGGTCAAAGACGTTGGGGCTATTTGGCGGGCGTGTCGAAAGTTTCATCCTCGGCTTTAACGTTTGGTGACGCCACAGCTGTCCCGGGCGTTTCAGAAACCTCAGCCGTCACAGACACACCAGCAACCCCGGCAGCCTCCCTGGCCCCGGTTGCCAGGTGCAGTTCAGCCGCCGAAGTCTTCGGGTTCGACGTCGTCGAGGAACTCGCGGAAGCGCCGCAGTTCGCCTTCCTCGTCCACGGCGGGTCCGGGGTGCGTGTCCT
Source organism: Arthrobacter sp. ES3-54 (assembly GCF_029504395.1). Classification (GTDB taxonomy): domain Bacteria; phylum Actinomycetota; class Actinomycetes; order Actinomycetales; family Micrococcaceae; genus Arthrobacter. The sequence continues at coordinate 53,075 of NZ_JAQFIF010000009.1, read as the reverse complement.
CGCCCTCGTCGTGTTCGGTGATCCGGACGCCGGCCTCGTCCATGACGGCGTCGGCACACCAGATCCGGCACTTGGCGCGCAGGGCAAGCGCCAAGGCATCCGAGGCCCGGGAGCTCACCGTGGTGCCGTTCTCGAACTGCAGCTGCCCGTAAAAGATGTTGTCTTCCACAGCGACGATGTTGACGCTGACGATCGTGTGGCCCAGGGCCTCGACAACGTCCACCAGGAGGTCGTGGGTCATCGGCCGGGGCGGGACGACTCCCTGCTGGGCCAGGGCGATGGCGCTGGCTTCCGGAGTGCCGATCCAGATCGGCACGTGGCGCTCACCATGGATTTCCTTGAGCAGGACAAGCGGCTGGTTGGACGGCAATTCAATCCGCACGCCGACAATCTCCACCTCAATCATCAGATGTCCATCCTCGAGATGCGGTCGTGGACCAGCGCCTGGTGCAGGGACAGACAAAGGTCGCTGATTTCCCGGGCCGCCTCGGCGGCCCGGGCGTGGGAGGCTGCGTCCTTGCGGGACGTCAGCGTGGCCACGGCGCGTTCCACGAGTCCGAATTCGCGGTCGGCAGCCGCCTGGAACGGGCGCAGGTGGCGGGGTTCCAGGCCATGGCTCTCCAGCTGGACGCAAGCCCGCGCCACCTGCAGGGCGTGTTCGTCGAACTTGCCGTTGACGTGCCCAATCAGGCCGTAGCTCAAGAGCGATTCCAGCAGCGGGACGCTCGCGCCGGATTCCGCACGGAGCTGCTCCTCGCTGAGCCGGCGCGCACGGCTCTGCAGCTCGGTGGCGAGCTCCTCGGAAACGATCCGCGGGGAGAGCGTGAGGCCTGCCGGCAGGTTTTCCGGCCGTTCGCCCCGGTCGATCGCGTCAAGGTAGTCCTTGATGACCTTTAGCGGCAGGTACTGGTCACGCTGGAGGGACAGGACGAAGCGCAGCCGTTCGACGTCGTTCTCGGAATACTGCCGGTAGCCGGCAGGGGTCCGCTGCGGGTTAATAAGTCCCTTTTCCTCAAGGAACCGGATTTTTGACGCCGTCATGCTTGGAAAGTCGTCGCTCAGTTGAGCCAGGACTTCCCCGATGTTCAGAACCTGGGGTCCGCGCCGATCCGCATGTGCCGTGGCCACAGGCAGCTACCCCGGAATCAGACGTTGCCTGCTGCGCGGGCAGGGCTGAGGTAGAAGGTGAGGCGGAACTTGCCGATCTGGACCTCATTGCCGGATTTCAGTTCCACGGAGTCCACGCGGTCGTGGTTGACGTAGGTGCCGTTCAGGCTCCCGGTATCCACTACCTCAAAGCTGCGCGCGGTGCGGCGGAATTCCACGTGCCTGCGGGACACGGTGACGTCGTCGAGGAAGATGTCGGCGTCCGGGTGGCGGCCCGCCGTCGTGACGTCCGAGTCCAGCAGGAACCGGGCGCCGGCGTTGGGGCCGCTGTGCGCCACGAGCAGGGCCGATCCGAAGGGAAGGGCCTCGACCGCTGCCCGCTCCTCGGTCGAGAGCTTCGGCGTGAAGTTTGGTTCATCGCGCACCGGAGTGAGGTTGATCGACGTGGTCTCCGAAGCTTTCACTCCACCCGTGCCGTAACCATCACCGGTGTCGTTCCGTTCGTGCCCAAACATTGAGTCCTCCTCATTCGTTGCAGGTGTCCCCCCTGCAAACAACGCATGCCGTCCGGAAAAGCCTCGCAGTCCCGGTATTGAGGCCTTTCGGCGGGGCGCGGCTTGTTTTGTTATCCCAACAACACTCTCCGGCGACCCCGGACCGAACGACCTCTGTCTTTAGCCTACCTGCTGTTCATACTCGGATGCACTGAGTAGGGACTCGACGGCGTCGGCTTCCGCGAGCTTGATTTCGATCAGCCAGCCCTCACCGTACGGATCGGAGTTAATAAGGGCAGAATCGGTGTCCAAGGCCTCGTTCCGGGCCACGACTTCGCCCGTAACAGGGGCGTAAATGTCGCTGACGCTCTTGGTGGATTCGACTTCTCCGACCACGTCGTTGGCCTTGATGGTTGTCCCCACTTCGGGCATCTGGGCGTAGACGACATCCCCGAGGGCGTCCTGGGCAAAATCGGTGATGCCGACGCGCACAATCCCGTCGGCATTGGGGGTCGAAACCCATTCGTGTTCTGCGGTGTAGGACAGGTCTTCGGGAATGATGCTCATGACGGGCCTTTCATCGGGTCAATCACCTATGCGGCGGCAGTCGTTTGTTCTAGCCGCCGCTGAAAGTATAGGCATATCGGGCAGGGGCCGGGGAGGGTTCTGTCATGATGGTGCGATGGCAGAACATGCGCCGCCGAATGTCAGGAATGTGAACAACCGGGGCGCCGGGACCCTCCGGACCGGCCAGGGCTAGGCCATGCCTGAGCTCCCTGAAGTTGCGGCCCTGACGGACTTTCTGGACGAGCACCTGCGCGGAGCAGCTGTGACGAAGATCCAGCTGGTCTCCTTCGCCGTGCTCAAGACGGCGGACCCCCTCTACTCCGACCTCGAGGGCAGGGCCATCACCGGGGTGCGCCGGTTCGGCAAGTTCGTCAGCATGGAAGCCGACGGGCTGCATTTCGTCTTCCACCTGGCGCGGGCCGGCTGGGTCCGCTTCACTGACACCCCCACCGATGCCCAGCTGAAAATGGGCAAGGGGCACATCGCTCTGCGGCTGACATTTACCGGCGCTGCCGGCCCGGCGGGCATGGACCTGACCGAGGCGGGCACGAAAAAGAGCCTGGCGGTCTACGTGGTCCGTGATCCGCTTGACGTTCCCGGCATCGCGGCGCTCGGACCGGATCCGTTCAGTCCGGACTTCGACGTCGACGCTTTGGCCGGGATTCTCGGTTCCAGCTCCCAGCAGATCAAAGGCGTCCTGCGGAGCCAGAGCATCATCGCCGGGATTGGGAATGCCTACAGCGACGAGATCCTGCACGCCGCCAGGATCTCGCCATTCGCGCTCGCCAAGTCCCTGGACAGGACGGACGTCCAGCGCCTCTACGAGGCCATCCACACCATTTTGGGAACCGCCGTGACGGAAGCCCAGGGCAAGCCGCCCAACGAACTCAAAGACACCAAGCGGAGCCATATGAGGGTCCACGGCCGGACCGGCGAAGCGTGTCCGGTGTGCGGCGACACGGTCCGGGAGGTCTCCTTTGCCGACACCGCCCTGCAGTACTGCCCGACGTGCCAGACGAAGGGAAAGATCCTGGCCGACCGCCGGACGTCACGCTTCCTGAAATAGGCCCTTCTTGAAACGGGCGCCGGCGTCCCGATCCCTTGCGCTGGCGCCTCCCAGCGAACACGATACAAGTACGCCTTTCAACGGCGCCTGAGGGAGTTGTCTCAACGATGCGAATGCTGATTATGGGTCCCCCGGGGTGCGGCAAGGGCACCCAGGCCGAACGCTTGTCCCGGCGCCTCGGCATCATCGTGGTGTCCACTGGGGAGGTTTTCCGCGACCATGTGAAGAACCTGACGCCGCTGGGCCAGGAAGTCATTGTGCATCTGGACGCCGGTGATTTGGTGGCCGATACGCTGACGAACCGTGTGGTGCGTGACCGTCTGAACCAGGATGATGTCAGGGTCGGGTTCCTCTTGGACGGGTATCCCCGGAACACGGCGCAGCAGGCTGAACTCGACGTCATCCTTGCCGCCAACGGCCACGAGCTGGACGTTGCAGTCCAACTGACGGTTGACGACGCGGAACTCGTCCGCCGAATGCTCCACCGCGCCACCATGACCGGACGCAGCGACGATACCGAGGACGTCATCCGGCACCGCTTGGAGCTCTACCACCACGAGACCGAGCCGGTGGCCTCAGCATACTCAGAGCGCGGGATCCTGCTCAGCGTCGACGGCACGGGAAGCGAGGATGAGATCTTCGGCAGGCTGCTTGCGGCACTCAGTGCGTCCTTCCCCACGGCTATATCCGGTGCCACCACTGCCACCAGGGACGGAGCGGCGCCGAACTGAGTGAGCCTCCCCAAAAGTTTTCGGGAAACAGAAAACCCCGCCATTCCTTTGTCAGGAATGACGGGGTTTCGTCTGTTGGTCGGGCTGACAGGATTTGAACCTGCGACCCCTTGACCCCCAGTCAAGTGCGCTACCAAGCTGCGCTACAGCCCGCTGGTTCCACCGTTCTCCGCTGGGAATTCGTCCCGGATTCTCTCCAGGTTTTCTTCCAAGCAGTCCGGCCGAACCACCTCCAAAAGCTTACACGATCCCGGAGGGTGCCTGTGACAATTTCATGCTGTCACAGCCACGGTGTGTCGGAATTAACGTTTCTTGCCGCGCTTTTCACGCACACGCATGTTGACCTCGATCGGCGTGCCCTCGAAACCGAAGGTCTCGCGGAGGCGCCGGGTGATGAAGCGGCGGTAGCCAGGGTCCAGGAATCCGGTGGTGAACAGCACGAACTTCGGCGGCCGGCTCGACGCCTGGGTGCCGAACAGGATGCGCGGCTGCTTGCCGCCGCGGACGGGGTGCGGGTGCGCCGCCACAAGTTCGCCCAGGAACGCGTTGAGGCGTCCGGTGGGGATGCGCTTGTCCCAGTTTTCCAGGGCAACGTCCAGGGCCGGGGTGAGACGGTCCTTGTGCCAGCCGGTCAAGGCTGAGATGTTCACGCGCGGGGCCCAGGCGACGTGTGCCAGGTCCTGCTCGATTTCGCGTTCCAGGTAGCGGCGGCGTTCGTCGTCGAGGAGGTCCCACTTGTTGAAGGCGAGCACCAGGGCGCGGCCGGATTCGACGGCGAGCTGCAGGATGCGAACATCTTGCTCGCTGAGGACTTCGTCCACGGCCAGGAGCACGACGGCGACTTCAGCCTTTTCGAGCGCGCTCTGCGTTCGCAGGGAGGCGTAGAAGTCCGCGCCCTGGGCCATGTGCTGCCGGCGCCGGATGCCGGCGGTATCCACGAAGCGCCACGTGCGTCCGCCGAGTTCGATGAATTCATCGACCGGGTCGCGGGTGGTGCCGGCGGTGTTGTCCACCACCACACGCTCGGAACCGGCGAGCTTGTTCAGCAGCGAGGACTTGCCGACGTTCGGGCGGCCGATCAGGGCCACACGGCGGGGTCCGCCGGAGCGCTCGAGGCCTTCAATCAGGGAGTACTCCGGGAGGGTGTCCATGACGTGGTCCAGGAGGTCGGCCACGCCGCGGCCGTGCAGGGCCGACACGGGGTACGGTTCGCCGAAACCCAGGCCCCAGAGGGTTGCCGAATCGGCTTCCTGCGCGAAGTCGTCCACCTTGTTGGCCACCATGATGACCGGCTTCTTAGACTTGCGCAGCATCTTCATGACGCCTTCGTCGGTCGCGGTTGCGCCCACGGCGGAGTCGACGACGAAGAGGACGGCGTCCGCGAGTTCCACGGCCATCTCGGCCTGTTCTGCCACACGGGCGTGGATGCCGCGGGCATCGTGTTCCCAGCCGCCGGTGTCCACCACCGTGAAGTTGCGGCCGTTCCAGTTCGCCGAGTACATGACGCGGTCGCGGGTGACGCCGGGGGTGTCCTCGACCACTGCCTCGCGGCGGCCCAGGATCCTGTTGACCAGGGTGGACTTGCCCACGTTGGGCCGGCCGATGATGGCCAGCACCGGATCCAGTTTGACCGGACCATCAAAGTCCTCGTCGTCGAACTGGCCGCTCAGCAGCGCGGCGTCGTCCTCGTCCAGCTCGTAGTCGTCCAGCCCGGCCCGAAGGGAGGCCGCGCGGAGCTCCGCCTCGTCATCGTCCAGGGCGGCAAGGTGTTCAGCCACCTGGTCGGTGCCGGTGGGCGTGTATTCGTCTTCGCCGGCGCCAAAATTGCCGGAGGTTTGAGTCGTATCGCTCATTGCACTTTCCTTAGGTGGTGATCTGCCGGCGTCCCGGCTACTTCTTCGTGACGTTCATGCGGGGATTCCGCGTGGGGCAGGGACTGCCCGGTTCTTAGTACTGAGTCCTGGACATGGCGCGCTAACGCGGCCCGGATTTCGGTTCCCGCCCTGTCCATTGAAACACGGCCGGTCTCACCGGGCCTGCGGCTGACGTTGATGGCCCCGCCAAAGCTGACGTGCAGCCGCCGGCGGGGTGCGGGAACCGTGTCCAGGTGTTCGCCGCCGATTCTGGTGCCCAGGATGGCCACGGGAACCACAGTGGCGCCGGAGTTGAGCGCCAGCCAGGCGACGCCGTTGCTGATCGCGGAGGCCTCACCGCTCCCCCGGGTGCCTTCGGGCAAAATCCCGACGCACCGTCCGGCGGCGAGCAGGCTCCGGGCGGTGGCCAGCGCCGCACGGCCGCCGCGGCGGTCGACGGGCAACTGGCCCGACGCCGCCAGTACGCGGCCGAGGAGCCCGTTGAACATCTCCTGCTTGACGAGGATGTGCATGGGCCGGGGCGAGGCGCCGAACATGACGGGCCCGTCGAGGAAACTGATGTGGTTGCCCGCGAAGATGACGGGGCCGGCCGCCGGGACGTTGGACCGTCCGGTGACCGAAGTGCGGTAGACGAGGTGGTCCAGGATCCAGCCCACAGGCCGGCTCCACGCCGTCGTCCAGTGGCCGGGCACGGAGGCGTGCACGCTCGCCGGCCGTCCGGTGCGCCCCTCAGTCACCGTGGATGGCCCGGCGTGGAACGGCAGTGTGGTTGACCACGGTTTCGACGATGTCGAGGGCGGCCTGAACCGTCTCGTCAAAGTCCAGCTCCGAGGAGTCCAGGGTGACGACGCCGTCGGCGGCCGTGGTGAAGTTCACAACTGTGGAGTCCTTGGCATCGCGGTGCGTGACCTGGGCTGCCAGCTGCTCGGCATTCTGGCTCCCGCCCAGCTGGATGCCGCGGCGGCGCAGCCGTGCTTCCTCGCTCGCGGTCAGCAGCATCCGCACCTCGGCATGGGGCGCGACGACGGTGGTGATGTCCCGGCCCTCGACCACCATGCGGCGGTGGTGCCTTTCGATCAGCTCGCGCTGCCGGCGGATCAGTTCCGTACGCGCGCCCAGGGTGGTGGCAACGGCACTGACCGCCGCGGAAATGGCGGGTTCACGGATGGCCAAAGTGACATCGTGCCCGCCGACGCGGACGTACTCTTCCTGCGGGCTCGTGCTGATGTCCAGCGGCAGCGCCTCGGCCGCGACCTCGACGGCCGAGGCGTCGTCCAGGTCCGTGCCGTTCTCCAGGCAGAACCACGTCAGGGCACGGTACATTGCTCCGGTGTCGAGGTAGGCCAGTTTGAGCCGGCGGGCCACCTCTTTGCTGACGCTGGATTTGCCGGAGCCGGAGGGGCCGTCGATGGCGACCACTAGGCTTTTTCCGGGGCGGAGCACGTCCACGGTCTCGATGAGTTCCTGGGTCATTACTGGAGTACCTGCCATCCGCGGTCGTTGAGGGCTTCGATCAAAAGGTCGTGTTTGTTGGGCAGAACGGAAATTTCCACCATGCCCACATTCTGTCCCGAGGAGTGGTCCAGGCGGAGGTCCTCGACGTTGACGCCGATCTCGCCGATCTCGGTCAGCAGCTTCGCGATCTGTCCGGGCGTGTCATCCACCAGGACCGTCAGCCACGCGTAGGCCTGCGGGGGTCCACCGTGCTTGCCCGGGATCCGGGACTGGCCGGCATTGCCCTCGCTGAACAGCTGGGCAAGGTCCAGCCGGGCCCCGGGAGCCGTCGGGGCCTCCAGGGTGCCGATCAGCCGGTTGAGGTCCTCACGGACTCCGTGCAGGATCTCCACCACCTTGTCCGCGTTCGCGCCCAGGATCTGCACCCAGAGCGTGGGATCGCTCGCGGCGATCCGGGTGACGTCCCGGAGCCCGTTTCCCGCCAGGGACAGGGCGTGCAGGGGTGTGCCCTGCAGGCGGCTGGCCACGAGCGAGGACATCACCTGCGGCAGGTGTGAGACGAGCGCCACGGCTTCGTCGTGTTCGGCAGCGGCGAATTCGGATACGACGGCGCCGAGGTCGCCGGCCAGCGCACGCGCCACCTGCAGTGACTCCGGCAGAGTCTCTTCCGCCGGGCACACGACCCACGGCATGGACGTGAACAGCTCGCCGCGGGCAGCGACGGGACCGGATTTCTCCCGCCCGGCCATGGGGTGAGTCCCCACGTAGCGGCCCAGGTCAGCGCCGCGGCTGCGGAGATCGGCCAGGATGCCTGCCTTGACACTCGCGATGTCCACCACGACGGCGTGCGGGTAGTCCCGGAGCGCGTTGGCAACGACGTCCGCCGTGACATCCGGCGGCGCAGCCACTACGACGAGCTCCGGCTGGTCCGCGTTCAGGCGCGCCAAGGGCAGGCCGGCGCCGATGTCTACGGCGACGGCCTGGTTGGTCGGCGAGGGATCAGAGAGGAACACAACGACACCGCGCCCCCGCAGCCCCAGCCCGATGCTGGTGCCCAGAAGCCCGGAGCCCAAGACGACCACCGGGCCGTTCAGGTGGCCGCGGCCGTGCGCGCGGAAGGCGGACACGCTTACAGCCCCACGGATGCCAGCAGGTGGCCGACTTCCTGCTTGCCGAGGTTGCGGATGCTGCCCTGGCGCTGGTCGCCCAGCCCGATGGGGCCAACCTTGACGCGTACCAGGCGCAGTACGGGGAACCCGACGGCGTCGAACATGCGCCGGACGATCCGGTTCTTGCCCGAGTGCAGCACGACCTCGATCAGCACGTGGCCGGGGGTCGAGTCGACGAGCTTGAAGGAGTCCACCGAGGCGATACCGTCCTCGAGCTCGACGCCGGCCTTGAGTTCGGCGCCGATGCCCTGCGGGAACGGCCCGCGGACCTGCACGAGGTAGGTTTTGGGCACTTCATAGGACGGGTGGGTCAGGCGGTTGGCGAGCTCGCCGTCGTTCGTCAGGAGCAGCAGCCCTTCCGTGGCGACGTCGAGCCGGCCCACGTGGAAGAGGCGTTCGCCGTGGTGGTTGCGGACGAAGTCGCTGATGCACGGGCGGCCGTCCGGGTCCTCCATGGTGGAGACAACGCCCTTGGGCTTGTTGAAGACCATGTAGACCATATTCTCGTCCAGCTGGATGCGCAGACCGTCGACGTGGATCACTGCCGACTTCGGGTCGACGCGCACGCCGAGCTCGGTGACCACCTGGCCGTCGACCTCGACGCGGCCCTCGGCGATCATTTCCTCGCAGACCCGCCGTGAGGCGACCCCGGCGGAGGCCATGACCTTCTGGAGGCGGGTGCCGTCGGCGTCGTGCAACTCAGACTGCGGCACCTCGCGGCGCGGTCCGCGGTTGCGGGCGGGCTTGCGCACCGGTCCGAGGTTCTGGCCGAAGCGTTCGCTGCCGAAGGCGCGGGGACCGGCGAATTTGGCGGCACCGGTGCGCGGCTTGGGCTTGAGGGCACCGGGGGTGCCGGGGGCCTTGCCGAAGCCGGGCTTGCGGGCGGCTGCCTTGCGGGCTGCTTCCTTGCCGGAGGGCGCCTTGGACTTCCAGTCAGCGGAAGCCGGGCGGGCAGCCGACGGCGCGCCGTCGGGACCCTGCAGGTCCGGATCGACGAAGGCCTCTTCGCGAGGCTTGGGGTGCTTGAAGGGGCGGTCTCCGCCGCCCTTGAATCCGGCTCCTCCGGTGCGGCTTCCGCCGCCCTGGGCGCCGCGGCCTGAGCCGCCCTTGTAGTCGGCTCCGCCGCTGCGGCCCGAACCGCCCTGTGCGCCGCGGCCTGAGCCCTGACCTCTGCTTTGTCCGGCACTGCTTTGTCCGGCACTGCTTTGTCCGGCACTGTTACGTCCCGAACTGTTACGTGGTGAACCCTGGCGTCCCGCCTGTGTCATGACCCGTCCTTCGTTTGTTGGCCGACGGCCGCTGTCTCCCGACAACACCCGCCGACGGGGCAAAATGATTCTGCCCTGGTGGATACTCGTGCGCAGGCAGTTGTTCCTGCCTACATTCTTCCAGCGTCGTAAAACTCTTCGATGCCTTCAAGCCCCGGAAGGTGGGGTGAAAGCTGCGGCAATTCCGCCACCGAGCCGATTCCCATTCGCTCCAGGAAATACGACGTCGTGCGGTACAGGATTGCTCCGGATTCGGGATCGGTTCCCGAATCCTCGATCAGCCCCCGCTGCGTCAGCGTCCGCACGACAGAGTCAACATTGACTCCTCGAATTGCAGATACCCGCGCCCTTGATACGGGCTGGCGGTAAGCGATGACGGCGAGCGTTTCGAGCGCCGCCTGCGTCAGCCTGGCTGTCTGTCCTTCCAGCACAAATCCGCCGACGATATCGGCGAATTCAGCGCGGGAATAGATCCGCCAGCCTCCGGCGATATTCCGCAATTCAAAACCCCGGGCGGTGGCGCTGAAGCCGTTGAAACTGGCATCGTCCACATCCGGGGCATTAACAGTATAACCGTTATACTCCCGCTGCAGTTCCTCCAGCAGACCCTCGACGACGTCGACCGTCAGGTCCAGTCCGGCGGCGAGGGCCGTGGCTGTGGCCGGTTCGTCGATCACCATCAGGACGGCTTCGAGGGCCGCGCGGGCCCCACCGGGCAGGTTCGCGACGTCCGGCCGCGTGTCCGGCCCGGCGTCCGGATCGGCGTCCGGCAATCGTTCGTTCACGGCTTGTCCTCGTATTCTTCACTCAGGTTTTCGCTGCTCCACCCGTGGGAATCGGCCGTCCAGTGCACGGTCAGGTCGCCCAGCGGCAGCAACTGGTCAAAGCCCACCACGCGGTCGCGGAACAGCTCCAGCAACGCAAGGAACCGCGCCACCACCACCAGCGTGGATTCGGCGTCGGCGATCAGCGCCCGGAACGTCAGCGGCGTCCCCAGCCGCAAGCGGTTCCCCAGCAACTCGGCCTGCTCCTTGACGCTCACGGGCGTACCGTGCAGGTGCGCAAGGCCAACTTCCGTGGGGGCTGCCTCCTTCGGTTTGAGGGCCGCCTCGGCCAGGGACGCGAACTGCTCCGGGGTGTGCCGCCAAAGGAGTTCCGGAAGCAGGGCAGCGAAGTGTCCCTCCAGGGCAACCTGTCGGGGATACCGCCGGGCTTCAAGCTCAAGCGTGGAGCCGATCATGCCGGCCACGTGCTTGAACGCCTTGTACTGCAACAACCGGGCGAACAGGAGATCCCGGGCTTCCAGCAGGGCAATGTCCTCTTCGTCCTCAACCTCGCCTGCGGGCAGCAGCCGGGCCGCTTTGAGGTCCAGGAGCGTGGCCGCAATCACCAGGAATTCGCTGGCTTCATCCAGCGCCCATTCCTCCCCCAGCTGCTGCAGGCCCCGGATGTACTTGATGAATTCGTCCGTGACCGTGGACAGCGCCACCTCGGTGATGTCCAGCTGGTGTTTGGAGATCAGGCCGAGCAGGAGGTCGAACGGGCCGGTGAAGTTGGCGAGCCGCACTTCGAATCCGGGCTTCTTCCCGGACGGCGCTGGGAGGTCAGGTGCTGGGAGGTCAGGTGCAGGGAGGTCAGATGCTGCGGCGACGCCAGGCACTGCCGGGACGGCCGGGCCTGGGGACTGCGCGGAATCCGCGCGTGTGTCGAGCTCCACAGGCGTGTCGAGTACGGGCATGTGGAGATCCGCTGGCGGAGCGGAGGCGCCTGCCACGATCCTGGCTAGGGCGCGCCGCCGCGCGAGATCAGCTCTTTGGCCAGGCGGCGGTAGGCGTCGGCACCGACGTGGTTGCCCGCGTAGGTGGTGATGGGCTCGGCGGCAACCGTGGCGTCGGCAAACTTGATGGAGCGCTTGATGACCGTTTCGAAGACCTTGTCACCGAAGGCCTCCACCAGGCGGGCGATCACTTCGCGCCCGTGCAGGGTCCTGGCGTCGTACATCGTGGCGAGCACGCCGTCGACCTGCAGGCGCGGGTTGAGGCGGTCCTGGACCTTGTCGATGGTTTCCACGAGCAGCGCCACGGCGCGCAGGGCGAAGAATTCACAGATCAGCGGGATGATGACGCCGTGGGCGGCGGTCAGCGCGTTGACGGTGAGGAGCCCGAGTGAGGGCTGGCAGTCGATCAGGACGACGTCGTAGTCGTCCTCGACCTTTTTCAGCGCCCGGTCCAGGACCTGCTCGCGGGCCACTTCGTTGACCAGCTGCACCTCGGCGGCGGAGAGGTCGATGTTGGCAGGGAGCAGATCCACGTTTTCCACGCCGGTCTTCTGGATGGCGTCGCGGATGTCCACCTTGCGGTCCATCAGCACGTTATACACGGTGAGATCGAGCTCATGCGGGTTCGTGCCCAGGCCGGCGGACAAGGCGCCCTGCGGATCGAAGTCCACCAGGAGCACGCGGCGGCCGTATTCGGCCAGGGCTGCGGCGAGGTTGATCGTGGACGTGGTCTTGCCCACCCCGCCCTTCTGGTTCACCATGGCGATGACCCGCGCAGGACCGTGGGAAGACAGCGGTGCGGGCTCCGGAAAGTCGCGATGGGGCCGCCCGGTGGGGCCCATGACGGCGTCTTCCAGGTCGAGTTCGGTGCCTTCCAGAGTTGCTGAACCCTGCTCGCTGCTCACGTATCTATCCACACTTTCGATGACGGTGATTGTCGTGCTTCATATTGCGCCTCCGGGCTTCCAGAACCCAGCGCGTTCCTCCCAAGGTTACAGCGCCCGACACGGTATTCGCCGGACCTTGACACCGGGGCGGGCGCTGTGCCTTGACGTTCTGGTTGAAGTCGAAGGTTGCACCCCCGGCCGGGCACGGCGGCCGGAGCACGCCGGCAGCTGTGTCGGGAGCCGCTAAGGGAGGCGGCAGCCGCGGCCGGCAGGCGCGGCGACCGGCGCGGCGACCGGCGGCTGCGACCCTTTCGCGGGCGTATTGCAGGCGTATTGAAGTTTGTACCCCGCGGGCCTACATTGAAACGACGAGGTGGCCACGGCTCATGCACGAACTTGCGATTACCCAAGGTCTTGTGGAGGCGGTCCTGAACCGGACCGGCGACCGCCCCGTCACGGGCGTTAACCTGCGGATTGGCCCCTTGAGCGGCGTCCTGCCGGATGCCGTGCGCTTTTGCTTCGAAGTCGTTTCAGCTGACACGCCGCTGGCCGGCGCAGCCCTCACGATCGATGAGTCCGAGGGCCGGGCCAGGTGCCGAAGCTGCCGCGACGAATTCGTCCTTGAGGACATGTTTCTGCTCTGTCCGTGCGGCAGTGCCGATGTCGAAATCGTCAGTGGCCGGGAACTCGTGGTCACCTCGGTGGAGGTTGCGTAGACATGTGTGCGACGTGCGGATGCGGCGACGACGCCGGGACCAGGGTTTCCGACGTCGACGGAACGTTACACCCCCTTGCAGCCCCGCACGAGCATCCGCATCCCCACGATCACAACCACGGGCACGAACACACCCACGATCACGAACATCCTCACGATCACGAACATCCGCACGATCACGACCACGGGCACAGCCACGCGCCGGACGGACGGACCATCATTTCTTTGGAGGAGAATCTTCTCGCCAAGAATGACCTCCTGGCCGCACGCAACCGGGGATGGCTGGAAGGACGCGGCATTCGGGCCTTCAATGTCATGAGTTCCCCCGGGGCCGGCAAGACCACGCTCCTGGTGCGGACCATCCGGGAACTGGCCGGGGAACTGGACATCGGTGTTATCGAAGGGGACCAGGAGACCTCCCTGGACGCCGACCGGATCCGGTCCACGGGGCGGCCGGTGATCCAAATCAACACCGGCGCAGGCTGCCATCTGGATGCCGGGATGCTGCAGCGGGCCCTGGACGCGCTGGACCCGGCACCCGGTTCCACAGTCTTCATCGAAAACGTGGGCAACCTGGTGTGCCCGGCATTGTTCGACCTCGGCGAATCGGCCAGGGTCGTTGTGATCTCAGTTACGGAGGGCGATGACAAACCGCAGAAATACCCCCACATGTTCCTGGCTGCCGACCTGGTGATCATCAACAAGGCAGACCTGCTCCCCTATGTGGAGTTCGACGTCGAGCGCTGCGTGCGCCAGGCGCGCCGGCTAAATCCCGGCGTCGACGTCCTGACCCTGTCAGCTACCACCGGCGACGGCATGGATGGCTGGCTGGAGTGGATCCGGAAGAATCCCCACCTGGCGGCGGCCGCCGCCGGGAGCGCGCCGCGCTCCGGTGGACTACGCGTTTGACCTGCTGACGCAACATTGGAGCCGCAGCCGCAGGGCGGGCCCCGAAGGAGGCAATGATGCCTACAGCTACTGCATTGAAAGCGGAAGAAACTTTGATCCACGTGTTGTGGATCAACGCCGGACTCAGCTGCGACGGTGACTCCGTGGCCCTGACGGCTGCAACCCAGCCAAGTGTCGAGGAGATAGCCCTCGGGGCCCTTCCCGGACTTCCCAAAATCGCCATGCACTGGCCGCTGATCGACTTCGAATGCGGCCCGCAGCAGGGGGCCGACGACTTCCTCGAGTGGTTCCGCAAGGCGGATCGCGGCGAGCTGGAACCGTTCGTGCTGGTGGTGGAGGGGTCCATCCCGAATGAGAAGCTCCACGCCGCGGGTGGCTACTGGGCGGCCTTCGGCAACAACCTCGACACCGGACAGCCGATCACCACCAGCGAGTGGCTGGACCGGCTGGCCCCGAAGGCGACGGCCATCATCGCGGCGGGGACCTGTGCGACGTACGGCGGCATCCATGCCATGGCCGGAAACCCCACCGGGGCCATGGGCGTGCCCGACTATCTCGGGTATGACTGGCGGTCCAAGGCCGGAATCCCGATCGTGTGCGTCCCGGGCTGCCCCATCCAGCCCGACAACCTGTCCGAGACAATGACGTATCTGCTGTACCAGGCCACCGGGCAGGCACCCATGATTCCCCTTGACGAGGCGCTCCGGCCAACGTGGCTGTTCGGCCAGACCGTGCACGAGGGATGCGACCGCGCGGGATATTACGAACAGGGCGACTTCGCCACGGAATACGGGTCCCCGAAGTGCATCGTCAAACTCGGCTGCTGGGGACCTGTGGTCAAGTGCAACGTCCCCAAGCGTGGCTGGATGAACGGAATCGGCGGCTGCCCGAACGTGGGCGGCATCTGCATCGGCTGCACGATGCCGGGATTCCCGGACAAGTTCATGCCGTTCATGGACGAACCTCCCGGCGGCAAACTGTCTACCGCGTCGGTCATGCCCTACGGCAAGACCATCAGGACACTGCGGAACATCACGAAGCACACGCTGGACCAGGAACCACGCTGGCGCAAACCCGGTAATGATCTGCTGACCGGCGCCAAGCGGACCTGGTAGGGACGCTAAGCAGAGAGGCAATGCAATGACTTCGACGATTCCGATGCCCTCGGCGGATGGTTCCGCGGGCGAGAACCTGGTGGAGATGGCCTGGGATCCGATCACGAGGATCGTCGGCAGCCTCGGCATCTATACCAAGGTCGACTTCAAGAACAATCAAGTGGTGGAATGCCACAGCACGTCATCGATCTTCCGCGGCTATTCCATCTTCATGCGCGGCAAGGACCCCCGGGACGCCCACTTCATCACGAGCCGGATCTGCGGAATCTGCGGCGACAACCATGCCACCTGCTCCTGTTACGCGCAGAACATGGCCTACGGGGTGAAGCCGCCGCACCTCGGCGAATGGATCGTGAACCTGGGCGAGGCTGCCGAGTACATGTTCGACCACAACATCTTCCAGGAGAATCTGGTCGGCGTTGACTACTGCGAGAAGATGATCTCCGAAACCAACCCCTCGGTGCTCGCCAGAGCCGAGAACACGCCGGCCCCGCACGCGGGCGAGCACGGCTACCGCACCATCGCTGACATCATGCGCTCGTTGAACCCGTTCACCGGGGAGTTCTACCGCGAGGCACTGCAGGTCAGCCGGATGACCCGGGAAATGTTCTGCCTGATGGAGGGCCGGCATGTCCATCCCTCCACGCTTTACCCCGGCGGCGTGGGCACCGTGGCCACCATCCAGCTGATGACGGACTACCTCACCCGGCTCATGCGGTACGTGGAGTTCATGAAGAAGGTCGTGCCGATGCACGATGACCTCTTCGATTTCTTCTATGAGGCCCTGCCCGGCTACGAGCAGGTGGGACTGCGGCGCACCCTGCTGGGCTGCTGGGGCTCCTTCCAGGATCCGGAGTTCTGCAATTTCGCCTACAAGGACATGACGGAGTGGGGCCGGAAGATGTTCGTGACCCCCGGCGTCGTGGTGGACGGCAAGCTCGTGACCACGGACCTGGTGCGGATCAACCTGGGGATCCGGATCATGCTGGGCTCGTCGTACTACGAGGACTGGGGCGACCAGGAAATGTTCGTCACCCGCGATCCGCTGGGCAACCCGGTGGACCGCCGGCACCCCTGGAACCAGCACACCAACCCGCGGCCGCAGAAGCGCGACCTGGAGGACAAGTACAGCTGGGTCATGTCACCGCGGTGGTCTGACGGCCAAAACAACCTGGCGCTCGATACCGGCGGCGGCCCGCTGGCCCGGCTCTGGTCGACCGCCCTCGCGGGACTGGTCGACACCGGCTACCTGAAGTCAACGGGCAGCAGCGTCCAGATCGAGCTGCCCAAGACTGCGCTGAAGGGCCCGGTGACCCTGGAGTGGAAGATCCCGCAGTGGAGCAACACACTGGAGCGCAACCGTGCGCGGACCTATTTCCAGGCCTACGCAGCCGCCGCGGCACTGCACTTCGCCGAAAAGGCCCTCGAGGAGATCCGGGCGGGCCGCACCAAGACCTGGGAGTCCTTTGAGGTGCCGGACGAAGCCATCAGCTGCGGGTTCACGGAAGCCGTCCGCGGCGTGCTCTCACACCACATGGTGATCCGCGACGGCAAGATCGCCAACTACCATCCCTACCCGCCGACGCCGTGGAACGCCAGCCCGCGCGACTCCGAGGGAACACCGGGCCCCTACGAGGACGCGGTGCAAGGCCAGCCCATCTTCGAGGAGAACGACCGCGATCATTTCAAGGGCATCGACATCATGCGCACCGTCCGGAGCTTCGACCCCTGCCTGCCGTGCGGCGTCCACATGTACCTAGGGGACGGGCAGACGCTGGACCTGCTGCACTCGCCTACGCAGTCGCTCACCGGTGAGTAGCCCGCCATGGACCGGGAGAATCTGTTGGGCTCGGCAGGTGAACGGATCAGTTCGCTCCTCGATGCGCTGGGTTCCGGCGGTCCTGTGGCCCGGGACCGGGCAGAGGAACTGATCCGGCAGGTAACGGAGCTGTACGGCGCCGGGCTGGAACGAATCCTGCAGGTGCTGGATTCCCAAGGTGTGCTCGGCCCCGGAACGGTGTCCGCCCTCACGTCCGACCCGTTGGTGTCAGGCCTGCTGCTGATCCACGGGCTGCATCCCGTGGACCTGCCCGGGAGGGTCGCGGGAGCCCTCGACTCCGTCCGGCCCTACCTCGGCTCGCACGGCGGGGACGTGGAACTGCTCGGCATCAGCGAAGAAGGCGTGGTCCGGCTGAGGCTGCTGGGCAGCTGCCAGGGCTGTCCGTCGTCGTCGGTCACCCTCAAACTCGCCGTCGAGGACGCGATTGAAACCGCGGCGCCCGAGGTGACCGGCATCGAGGTGGAGGAGGCGGCCCCCGCCGCCGTTGCTGCCCTGATACCGGTTGGCGCCTTGCGCTCGAGGCTGGACGGGCTGGGCGGCCCGTCCGACGGCGGCCCGTCCGGCGCCGGCGCATCGGACTGGACGGCCCACGGAGCCGCCACGCCGGCCGCCGGCACGTGGCAGGCGGTCCCCGCCCTCGCTGAGCTGGAGTCCGGAGGCGTCGCGGGCTTCCTGGTGGCGGGCGTCGAGGTGCTCACGTGCCGGATCGGCCCGGACGTCTACGCGTTTGTGGACCGCTGCCCCCGTTGCACGCACTCCATGCCGGGCGCCTCGCTGCAGCGGGCGCTGGCGGCCCCGGTAGGCGGCGGGCTGCTGCGCTGCCCGCACTGCCGAAGCCACTTCGACGTCCGGAAGGCCGGGGCCTGCCTCGAGGACAAGGCGCTGCATCTCGATCCCCTTCCGCTGCTGCTCCGCGACGGTGTTCCCTCCGTGGCCGTCCCCACCACGGCGGAGCCGCTGTGACCAGCGGCAAGGGACCCGGCGGCGCCGGGATCAGCAGCGCCGGGATCAGCAGCGCCGGGATCAGCAGCGCGTCGGCGCTCTCCGTGTTGCGCAGGATAGCCTCCACCCGCCCGGCCCAGCCTGCCGGCGAGCGCTGCGAGATGTGCGCTGAGCCCATTGCGGAGGCCCACCAGCACGTGGTGGATCTGGAGAGCCGCTCCCTGCTGTGCACGTGCAGACCCTGCTATCTGCTGTTCACGGACTCGTCGGCCCATCTGCGCTACCGTTCCGTCCCTGACCGCTACCTTTCCTTCGAGCCCTTCGAACTCGGCCCAGCCCAATGGGACGAGCTGGAAATCCCGGTGGGACTGGCATTCTTCTTCTTCAACTCCGCTCTAGGCCGGACCGCTGCTTTCTATCCGAGCCCGGCGGGCGCCACGGAATCGGAACTTCCCCTGAACGCCTGGGCATCTGTCCAGGCCGCCAACCCGGCCATCACCGTGCTCGCCCCTGACACGGAGGCCCTGCTGATCCGCTCCCCCGGCCCCGACCGGGAGCGGGCGGACTGCCATCTGGTCCCTATCGATGCGTGCTACGAGCTGGTGGGCCACCTGCGGCGGGTGTGGAAGGGCTTCGACGGCGGCCAGGAGTCCCGCCAGGAGCTCGCCGGATTCTTCGACCGGATCAGCAGCCGCAGCAGGCCCGCCCCCGCTCCGGCCGCAGCAGACCCGGAGGGAAGCCATGGTTGACCTCGAATTCAGCGTGCTGGATATCGCCCCGGAGCTCTATGCGGCCGCGCCGCAGCTGACCGCGCGCCTGCGGATCCAGGAGCGAAGCGGCGCCGCCATCCACGCCATGGCCATGCGTTGCCAGGTGCGGATCCTGGCCCAGCGCCGCGCTTACGACGCCGACGAGGAAGCCGGGCTGCTGGAACTCTTCGGCAGCCGCGGGCGGTGGCCCACCACCCTCAAGCCATTCATGTGGATGCACAGCGGCGTCCTGGTCCAGGGATTTGCGGACAGCGTTGACGTTGATCTGCCGCTCCCCTGCACCTTCGATTTCGAGGTCTCCGCGGCGAAGTACCTGAACTCCCTGCGGGACGGGACTGTTCCGCTGGAGTTCCTCTTCTCCGGGACAGTATTCACGCGCGGCGCGGCGGGCTTCGGCGTCGAGCAGATCCCCTGGGACCGGGAAGCGCGGTACGCCCTGCCCGTGGCGGCCTGGCGCGCGCTGATGGACGCGTTCTTCCCGAACCAGGGATGGATCCGCCTGGACCGCGACGTCCTGGCTGCCCTGGCCAAATACAAGGCGGTCCACGGCCTGACGTCCTGGGAGGCCGCCATCGAAGGCCTGCTGGCCGGGGCGGGTGACCCGGTACCGTGAACGCCGGCCTCAGCCTGGCACGCGCCGTCGCCGACGCTGTCCTCTATGAGGGGTACCTCCTGTACCCGTACCGCGCCTCGTCCGCCAAGAACCAGGCGCGCTGGCAGTTCGGGGTGCTTGGGCCACCGGGCGCGGCAGCCGCGGGCGCCGGTGAAGAGCCGGACATAGCAGCGGACTGCCTCCTCGAGCCGGGACCCGCAGCCCGGGTGGACGTCCATCTGCGCTTCCTGCACCTGCAGACGCGGTCCGCCGAGCGCGCGGATGACGGCGGCTTCGCGCCTATCGAGGAACTGGTCGTCGGCGCGTCCCGCTGGCTCAGCTGGGATGAAGCAACGGATCAGGAGATCGCGCTCGGGCCCTACAGCCTCGGCCAGCTTGCCGCGGGCGTGCGCGCGCCGGTCAACGTCCCGGCGACCGAGGCCATCGAGCCCGTGCTGGACGCCGACGGCGCCACCGCCGGCAGGCTGGTGCGCCGGCGTCGGCAGCTCCGCGGCGAGCTGCGCCTGATGGCGACGCAAGTGCCGACGCAGATGCCGGCCGCTTCCGGCGCCGCGGACGTGCCGGCCCACGGTCCGCTCTGGCGGCTCAGGGTCACGGTCGAGAACACGGCCGCAGCCACAACCGATAAACATTCCGCCATCGAGCACTCGTTCATCGGAGCCCACGTCCTGCTCGCGGTCCACGATGCCGACTTCCTCTCGGTGATCGATCCACCGGAGTGGGCGTCGGCGGCGGCGGCTTCGTGCCGCCAGCACCGCTGCTGGCCCGTGCTCGCCGGTCCCGAGGGGCAGCGCGACGTCCTGTTGCTGTCCCCGATCATCCTTTATGACCATCCCGCGGTAGCGCCGGAGAGCACCGTGGAGCTGTTCGATGCGACGGAGATTGATGAAATCTTGACCCTGCGGGTGCTCACACTGACCGATGAGGAAAAGGCGGAGGCCCGGTCAACCGACGCCCGGGCGGCGGCGATCATCGAACGCTGCGAAAACATGACAGCCGAGGAGCTGCAGCAGTTGCACGGCATCCTGCGGAACCCGCACGCCGGTTCGCCGGGTGGACCCGGAACATCCGGGAACGGAGACTTCCCGGGCTTTGCCGTCCCGGAATATTCAGATTCGGAATTTTCCGTCCCTGAATATTCCGTTCCGGGCGACGGTGCTGTTGACGAGACCATCGACGAGACCACAGGCGAGACCACCGGCGCCGATACGCCGTGGTGGGATCCTGCCCGGGACGCCGCCGTCGATCCGGAATCGGACACCGTCTTCATCGACGGCGTCCCGGTCTCTCGCGGCAGCCGGGTGCGGGTTGTTCCGCTGCGCCGCGCCGATGCCCAGGACCTCTTCTTCGCCGGGAAATCGGGGCGCGTCACAGGAGTCCACTTCGACGTCGACGGCGGAACGCACGTCGCGGTGGTCCTCGAGGCCGACCCGGCGGCCGAACTGCAGGAATGGTACGGCCGGTACCTGTATTTCGCCCCCGAGGAGCTCGTGCCGCTCGCCGCGGCGCCGCCCCCGGATAACGGAAAGGAACCAACATCATGAAAGGTCTGGGCATCATGACCGTAGTGCTCCTGCTGGCCGCGGGCCTGGCAGCAGCCGTCGTCGGACTGCGTTCGATTCCCGACATCAAGCGCTACGTGCGAATTTCCAGGATGTGAGGCCCCGTTGTGAGCGGGGTTCTCGTGGCCGGTGTGGGGAACGTGTTCCTGAGCGACGACGGATTCGGACCGGCCGTCGCCCGCCGCCTGGCGGAGGAGGTGTCCGGCCTGCCCGGCTGGACGCCGGAGCAGGTGCAGGTGCGGGACTACGGGGTCCGCGGGCTGCACCTCGCCTACGATCTCCTGGACGGCGTGGATGCGCTGGTGCTCGTGGATGTGCTTCCGGCCCCGGCGGACGGGAGCACCAAGGCCGGAACGCTCCGAATCCTGAAGATCCGGGCGGAGGATCTGGAACCCGGCGGTCCGCTCACGCCGGCGGGCCTGCCGGTCAGCCCTGTATTCGATCCGCATGGCATGGACCCGCTGGCGGTCCTGCGCCGCCTCCGCGTCCTGGGCGGATCGCTGCCGGAGACCTACCTGGTGGGTTGCATCGCGGGGCGAACAGACGACGGCATGGAACTGTCCGAGGAAGTGTCCCGTGCCGTCCCCGCAGCCGTGGAGGCAGTGCGCACCCTGGTCACGGCCCGCATACCGTCCGCGGACGCAGCGACCGCGAGCGCGGGCCCAGATGCCGCAGGGTGAGAAGAACAGGCTGAGGAGGAAGCGCGGATGTGCTTGGGAATACCGGGCCGGATCATCGAAGTGATCGACGGCTATAACGGGCAACTGGCCCTCGTGGATGTGGCAGGCGTGCAGCGAAAGATCAACATCGGGCTCCTCGACGACGGTCCGTTGGAGAGCGGCACGTGGGTCCTGATCCACATGGGCTTCGCCCTGGAGCGGGTGGACCAGGAGGGCGCCGACCGTGCGATGACCGGACTGGAGCTCATGGGCCGGGGCCCGGACCCTACCGACACCGTCCCGTAGCCCTGCCCCCGCTCACTATTCCAGGGCAATCGCGGCGCCGCGGTGCTCCACGCCGGAGTTGGCGATCTTGAGGTGGCGGGCAAAGTAGTGCTGGAGCCGGTGGAGCTGGCCGGGCGTCAGGCGGTCGCATATCCAGTCCCAATGGAGGGACACCATGTCGCCCGCCGTGAGGTCAGCAATGAACCCGGTACCGGCCACGGCATACTTGGCCGTCTCGACCACCGGCTCGCCGAGCGAGAGCGCTATTCCGTCCCAGACCAGGGGCCGTGAGCGCACCAGGGCGTTGTCCCCTTCGACGGCCACCACTTCGCCCCACCGGATGCGGCACTGGTCAAGGACGTTCAGTGCCGTGGATGAGCGTCGATCATCGCGCAGGAGTCCGAGCCACGGATAGATTTCCAGCACATGGAAGCTGTGGTGCGGCACGCCGCCGGCGATGACCCCTTCCATCAGGTGCGGAAACTGATGGCCGGTCCGTGCGCGGAACCTGTCCTCCATGGAATTGCCGATGCTGCGCACACCCACGGAGTCCAGCAGCGCGTTTCCCACCCAGTAGGCCTCCACCACCCCGTAATCAAGCGGGTCCGGGTTGCCTGTGGCACCGGCGATGAGCTCCAGATACGGCCACGCACCGGCGAACCCCTTTGCAAGTTCGCGCAGGCCCGCGTCGGTCACCCCGGACTGGCCGTAGTGCAACAGCGCATCGCTGTCAGGCGGCCCGCAACTGCCCCGCGAATTCGGCGGATATGCGTACCGGACAAAGAGTTGAGCGCCATTGACGTACATCCCGTGGCCTCGTTTCACAGGGGATATGTGCGAGGCTAGCACCGCCCCCGGACCACTAACAATGCCCTCGATGCATGCATTGACACCCCTGCGCATTCGGCAGATGCTGTGAGGGAATGCCGTCCCGGAATCATTGGTGTTGCCGGCGCGGAGCGGATGGCCGCCCCTGTGCGGTCCCTCCCGGGAGGTAGGCCGATGAACATCCCCGAAGCCAACCGACGATCAGTACTGGCAGCGGCCCTCTACGGCGGAGGGGCGCTGTTCTTGGCTTCCTGCGCCGCCCCGGGAAGCACGTCGCCACAGTCCCAACCGGCAGGTACGGCACAGCCTGGGACGGCACCACCGGGTTCCGCCTCCGGTTCGGCCGGGATCCAGGTGACGGACCAGCGCGGAACCGTGCTGAGTTTCGAGCGCCCAGTCACCCGCGTAGTGACGATCCCCATGCCGGCCGCCTCCCTGCTGGTCGCCGTCGACCAGGGTGCAAGCCATCTCGCCGGGATGCACAACGCCTCCTGGGCCGCCATGCGCGACGGCATCATGGGCACCATGTACCCGGAGGCCCTGAATATTCCGCACGACATCGCCACGACCGATTTCACGCCCAATGTCGAGAGCATCCGGGCGCTGAACCCCGACGTCGTGGTCCAGTGGAGCGATGCCCAACTGACAGCTCCGCTGGAACAGGCAGGAATGAAAGTCCTGGGTATCACGAACTCCGGGACACAGCAGGACGTGGACACCTGGACCGCGCTCTTCGCGACGATGCTGGGGCAGCCGGACCGGGCTGTGCAGATGAAGGCGCGCAGTGACGAGCACCAGAAGTCCATTCAGGCCGAGGCCGCCTCCCGCGGCACCGGCGGCCCGGGCATCATCTACTTCAACAGGTTCAGTGGCGGGCTCAAGGTTGCCGGAAACGGCAGCTACAACGACTTCTACATCAAGCTCGTCGGAGCACACAATCCGGCAACCGGACCGCAGGGACTCCAAGGCAAGGGCATGGTGGGCGTGGACGTCGAACAGGTCCTGGCCTGGGATCCGGAGGTCATTTTGCTCGGGAATTTCGACGAAGCGATGCCCGGGGACCTCTACGGCAACCCGGTGTGGCAAAGCGTGTCCGCCGTGCGCTCCCGGCGTGTCTACAAGGTCCCGCTGGGCGGATACCGCTGGGATCCCCCCAGCCAGGAATCGCCGCTCATGTGGCGCTGGCTCAGCGACATCAGTTTCCCCTCCGGCAACCGGTCCGCGCTGCGGGACGAGACAAGCGACTACTTCGATTTCCTGTACCGCCACCGGCTATCAGCGCCGGAAATGGACAAGATCCTGTGGACTGAAGTCAATGGCGCCTCGGCCAACTACCGGCAGTTCGATGCTTCGTGAGGCCCAGCCTCTGACCACGGGATACCTTGGCGGCCGCCGGGGGCCAGGGCTGCGCCAGGTTCTCGGGCCATGCCTGCTCTCCCTGGCCGTCCTGGCCGCCGTGTCGGCGCTTGCACTCGCCAGCGGCCGCTACAACGTGTCCCTCGCCCATGTCGCGGAAATCCTGGCCTCCCGGGTATTTCCCTTCGGATCAAACCTGCCCGCGGCCGAGGAAAACGTGGTGCTGCTGGTCAGGTTGCCCAGGGTCCTGCTGGCCCTGCTGGTGGGTGGTGGCCTCGCAATCGGCGGGGCCGCGCTGCAGGCCGTGTTCCGCAATCCCCTGGTCAGCCCGGAGGTCATCGGCGTTTCATCCGGGGCCTCCTTCGGGGGTGCCCTGGCCCTGCTGCTGGGCCTGGGTCCCGTGGCCCTCGTCGGCGGATCCTTCGGCTTCGGGCTGCTGGCACTGGCCATCGTCTTCCTCATCACCTCCGGCCGGGGCGGCGCCCACATCCTCATGGTCGTCCTCGGGGGTATCGTCACGGCGTCGTTCTTCTCCGCTTTGGTGGCCCTGGTGACGTATCTGGCGGACCCGTTCACCACCCTTCCCGCGATCGTCTTCTGGCTGCTTGGCAGTGTTGCCACCGCTACCTGGGCGAAGGTGCTGGTGGCCTTCGTTCCGATCGCTGCCGGCGGCGTCGTCCTGCTGGCGCTGCGGTGGCGGGTCAATGTCCTCTCGCTCGGCGACGACGACGCCACGGCCCTGGGGCTCCGGCCGCGGCCGCTGCGCTGGACGGTCCTCTCCGCCGTGGCCCTCATGGTGGCCGGGGCTGTGGCCGTCAGCGGGGTTATCAGTTGGGTGGGGCTGGTCATTCCGCATCTGGCGCGGATGTGGGTGGGCCCGGACCACCGGGTCCTGCTGCCGGTCTCATTCCTGCTGGGCGGGGCTTACCTCGTCGCCATCGACACCATCGCGCGCACCGCCACGGCCGGCGAAATCCCGCTGGGTGTCCTCACCGCGCTGATCGGGGCACCGGTCTTTTTCGTGCTGTTGCGCCGGAACCGGGAGAGGATCTGGGACGGTGCTTGAGCTGCGCGGGGCCGGGTTTGGCTATTCACCGCAGAACTGGGTGTTCAAGGATCTGAGCTTCTCGGTGCCGCCGGGCACCGTGACTGCGGTCCTGGGGCCAAACGGCAGCGGCAAAACGACACTGGTGCGCTGCGCGGCCGGCCTGCTGGCCGTTCAGGAGGGGGCGGTGCGCAGGTCCGAGACGGCCGGCTACGTCCCCCAGGCCCGCGGCAGCACGTTCGGCTACTCGGCCCTGGACATGGTGGTCATGGGCCGCGCCCGCCACATCGGCGTCTTCCGCTCCCCCGGCACCCGGGACAGGGCTGCCGCGCTACAGGCCATGGACCGGGTGGGGGTCGCTGCCCTGGCCTACCGGCTGTTTCCCACCCTGAGCGGGGGCGAGCAGCAGCTGGTCCTCATTGCACGGGCCGTCGCGGGCGGTTCGCGGCTCCTTGTCCTGGACGAGCCGTCCACCGGGCTGGACCTGAAAAACCAGGTCCGGGTCCTTCAGCTCCTGAGGGAACTCGTGCGGACCGGGATGTCGCTGCTGGTGAGCACCCATCACCCGGACCACGCCCTGTTCCTCGCAGACTCGGTGGTCCTTATGGGCGCCGAGGGTGTGGTGACTGGGCCTGCCGGGCCGCTCCTCGCCGATGCGCAGCTCTCGGCCCTGTACGGCGTCCGCGTCAGCACCCTGAACTACGACGACGCCGGGACGCCCCGCCGGACGGTGGTCACCCCATTCGGCGCTGACGAGGGCTGAACCGAACGCCGAAGCGCCCGGCAGCTGAGCTGCCGGGCGCTTCGGGTGTCATCTGGCGGGGGTGAGTCCGGTCCGGCTAGGGCCGGAGCTCGGGCTCGGGTGTGGGGTTCAGGCGTGCGCCAGGACCGGCTGCGCCGGTTCTTCGACGGCGTCCTGCACACCGGTGTGGCCGGCGAGCATGGTCTCTTCGTCGAACGGCTCGGCACCGGCGAGGACACGGTCCACGCGTCCGCCGTCGATCTCCTTGACCCAGGTGCCGATCAGCACCGTGGCGACGGCGTTGCCGGTGAAGTTGGTCAGGGCGCGAGCCTCGGACATGAACCGGTCGATGCCGACGATCATGCCCACGCCGCCCAGCAGCTGAGGTGCATGCGCCTGGAGTCCGGCGGCCAGCGTGGCCAGGCCGGCGCCGGTAACGCCGGCGGCACCCTTGGAGGCGATGATCATGAAGACCAGCAGGGAAACCTGGGCGCCAAGGTCCAGCGGCGTGCCCATGGCGTTGGCGACGAAGAGCGCGGCCATGGTCAGGTAGATGGCGGTGCCGTCCAGGTTGAAGGAGTAGCCGGTGGGGACCGTGACGCCGACGACCGGCTTGGACACGCCGAGGTGTTCCATCTTCGCGATCAGGCGGGGCAGCGCGGCTTCGGAGGAAGACGTGGAGAAGATCAGCAGGTATTCGCGGCCGAGGTACTTCATAAGCTTGAAGATGCTGACGCCGGCGACCACCTTGAGCAGGCCGCCGAGGATCACGACGATGAACAGGGCGCAGGTGATATAGAAGGCGCCCATCAGGGTCGCCATGCTGATGATGGCCTGGAAGCCGGTGGCACCGACGACGGCGGCGATCGCACCGAAGGCTCCGACGGGGGCCAGCCACATGATCATGATGAGGATGCGGAACACCAGGGCCTGTCCGTAGCCCACGGCCTTGAGGATCGGGGCCCCCTGCGGGCCCATCTTCTGAAGGGCGAAGCCGACCAGGATCGCGGCGAGGAGAGTCGGCAGCACGGGAATGTCGCCCGGGATGATGCCAAGCAGGAAGTCAACGGTGCTGTCGACCGCCGCCTTCTTGTTCGGATCGTAGGGCGCGAGCTTGAGGCCCTCGCCCGGGTGGATCAGGTTGCCCACCACGAGACCGATCGCCAGGGCGAAGGTGGACATGACGACGAAGTAGCCGAGCGCCAGGCCGCCGACCTTGCCGACCGTGGCGGCCTTGGCGATGGAGCCGATGCCCAGCACGATCGTGCAGAAGATCACGGGCGCGATCATCATCTTGATGAGTTTAATGAATCCGTCGCCCAGCGGTTTGAGGGACTTGCCGACCTCGGGGAACATCAGGCCGATAACGGCACCTGCAATCACGGCGACGATGACTGCCATGTAGAGGTAGTGGGACTTGTCCAGTCCCTTGCGTTTCTTGGCCGGCGTTGCGGCTGGTGCTGCCAACTCTCCTCGTTGAGAGGCCATGGTGTTCTCCTTGGATAGGCTGGACTTGGTGCGGTCCAGTCTGTGGTCCGCTCACGTCCGTTCTTGTGTGTATCCCCATCATTGATGACGGGGTGACGCGCATCACTATTGCGTTCATATTGGTCATGGAAGGTGTTGATGATCCAGCGCTGGAGCATCGCCCGCAGGCTGTTTGTGGCCCAACTGCTGTTCGTGGTGGCCCTGACGGCCATCGTCGGCACGGCCACCTTCGTCGACACCCGCGATCACGCCTACGAGGAGGGCGGCCGCCGGATGGCCGGCATCGCCACGACGGTGGCCGACGCTCCCTTCGTCCTGCAGGCGGCGAGCGCCGCCGATCCCACGGCCCTGCTCCAGCCGTATGCCCTGAAGATCATCAAGGATGCCGACGCGGATTTCGTCACGATCATGGCCCCGGACCGCACGCGGTGGACCCATCCACGGGATGAGGAACTGGGCAAACCGTATATCGGTTCCATCGACGCGGCCCTCAACGGCCAGGTATTCACGGAGGTCACGGCAGGAACCCTCGGCCCCTCGGTGCGCACCATCGCCCCGGTCAAGGATGCCGCCGGCAAGGTCCGGGCGCTTGTGGCCGCGGGCGTCACGGTCCGGACGGTGGACGTGGCCGTCTCGAGCAGGCTGCCGGCGCTGCTGGCCATCGCCCTGGCGCTGCTGGCCGGCGGCGCGGCGGCATCCTGGCTCCTGGGCCGGTACCTGCGCCGGGTGACCCGCGGCTGGGGACCGGAGCAGCTGGGCCAGCTCTTCGCGTACTACGAATCGGTACTTCACTCGGTGCGTGAGGGCGTGATCCTCATCGACCCCAAGGGCAAAGTGGTGATGTATAACGACCAGGCCGCAGAACTGCTGGGTCTGCCGAAGCAGGACTCCGACGCCGTTACCGGCGCGGAAGCTGCCGGCGCCGCTGGCAGCGGGCGCCAGACGGCGCCCTCCCTCGCGGAGTTACCGCTGGCACCCAGCCTCAAAGAACTCTTCGGATCGGGGCGGACCGCGCTCGATGAGATCCACCTGACCGGTTCCCGGATCCTCGTGGTCAACCAGGGCCCGGCGGTGGGACCCGAATCTGCCGGAGCGCGTCAGCGGGGAGCGGCTTCCGGCGCTCCCGTCCACGGCACTCCTGTCTACGGCACTGTGGCCACCATCCGTGACCGCACCGAAATCGAATCACTGGGCAGCGAACTGGAAACCATGCACACCCTCTCCGACGCGCTGCGGGCCCAGACCCATGAACATGCCAACCGGCTCCACACGATCGTCTCGCTCATGGAACTGGGGCGTACCCACGAGGCGCTGGACTTCGCCACGAAGGATCTGGAACTCAGCCAGAGTCTGACGGATGACATTGTGAGCTCCATCGAGGAGCCGGTGCTCGGCGCCCTGATCATGGGCAAGGCCGCCGAGGCGCACGAGCGCGGCGTCGAACTGACCCTCAGCGCCGGCGGCTCCACGGCCGCGACCGGACTGGCCGTGCAGGACCTCGTGGCCATCCTTGGAAACCTGTTGGACAACGCCATCGACGCCGCGGCCGAGGCGCCGGCGCCCCGGCTCGTGGAGCTGTCCGTCGAGACCACCGGAGCCGCCCTCGAGATCACGGTGGAGGACAGCGGCCCCGGAATCGACCCTTCGGCGGTGGAGGACATCTTCCGTCACGGCTTCAGCACCAAGACAGCGGGTCCGTTCGGCCGGGGCCTTGGCCTGGCCCTGGTCCGCCAGGCCGTGCAGCGACTGGGCGGTACCATGACAATCACCAGCCCGGCCGGAGCACTGTTCCGCGTCACCCTGCCGTTCACAACACTGCCGGTCACAACAGAGGAACAGCCATGAGCGACATCCGGGTGCTTGTCGTCGAAGACGAGCCCATCGCTGCCGCGGCGCACGCCGCCTACATTGAAAGGCTGGATGGTTTCACCCTGGCGGGTTCCGCGCCGGACGGGCAGTCCGCCCTGCGGCTGCTCACGGACTTCGCGGCAGCGGGCAACCCGGTGGAGCTGGTACTGCTGGACATGAACCTCCCGGACCTGCACGGGCTGGACATCGCACGCCGGATGCGGGCGGCCGGACTCTTCGCGGACATCATCGCGATCACCGCCGTGCGGGAACTGAATATCGTCCGCAGTGCGGTGGCCACCGGCGTGGTCCAGTACCTGATCAAGCCGTTCACCTACGCAACGTTTGCGGACAAACTCGCCAGCTACCGTCAGTTCCGCGAGCAGCTGGCATCGCCCCTAACTGGAGTGGCCGGGGCCCGTGCGTCCCAAAGCGATGTGGACCAGGCCTTCGCCAGCCTCCGCGCCCCCTCCGAAGTGTCGCTGCCCAAGGGCCTGGCCGTGTCCACGCTGGAATCCGTCCAGGACTACATCAAAGCGCAGGACGGGGCGGTCTCGGCCAGCGAGGTCATGGAGGCGCTCGGCATGTCCCGGGTCACCGCCCGGCGCTACCTCGAATACCTCGCCGACGCCGGAACGGTCTCCCGCGCAGCACGCTACGGCGCCCCCGGCCGGCCGGAGAACGAATACCGCTGGAACCGGCCGCGGCCGTAGTCGGCGCCGCCGCGGTTCCTGTCATCGAAACGACACTTGACGGCAATGATTCCCGGAAACACTGCCGCCAAGTGTCATCTCGACGAGGGGCTGGGGCGACTTTGGCTGCCGGTCACTCCGGATTTTCGGGACGCAGGGTTTCGAGCAGCCGGTCGATCACGCCGGCGTCCTCGATTGTGGACGGCACCACGTAGGTCTCGCCGTCGGCGATCTGGCGCATGGTCTTGCGCAGGATCTTTCCGGACCGGGTCTTGGGCAGCGCCTCCACCACGGTGACGTGCTTGAAGTCCGCCACGGCCCCGATGTCGCGCCGGACCAGGGCAATCAGGTCCTTAGCCAGAACGTCCTCCGCAACGTCCACCCCGGACTTGAGGACCACGTAGCCGCTGGGACGCTGGCCCTTGAGGGAATCGGCGAGGCCGATCACCGCGCATTCGGCGACCGCCGGGTGCTGGCCGATCACTTGTTCCATGGCGCCGGTAGAGAGCCGGTGTCCGGCGACGTTGATGATGTCGTCGGTGCGGCCCATGACAAAGACATAGCCGTCCCCGTCCCGGTAGCCGGAGTCGCCCGTGGCGTAGTAGCCCTCGAACGCCTGCAGGTAGGAGGAAATGTAGCGTTCGTCGTTGCGCCAAAGCGTGGTCAGGGTGCCGGGCGGCAGGGGCAGGCCCAGGACGATGTTGCCTTCCGTGCCGGCCTCGACGTCCCCGCCCGCGCCGTCGACGATGTTGAGCCGGAAGCCGGGCATCGGGACGCTCGGCGAGCCGGCCTTGATCGGCAGCCCGTGAAGGCCGCGGGGGTTGGCGCAGATGGCCCAGCCCGTCTCCGTCTGCCACCAGTGATCGACCACCGGAACGCTGAGGACCCGGGAGGCCCAGTGGAAGGTGTCGGTGTCCAGCCGCTCGCCGGCCGCGAACAGGGTCCGCAGGCTGGAAATGTCGTACTTGTCCAGGAGCTGGCCCTCGGGGTCGGCTTTCCGGATGGCGCGCAGCGCCGTGGGCGCGGTGAACAGCACGTTGACCTTGTGGTCCTGGATGACCCGCCAGAACGCGCCGGCGTCGGGCGTCCCCACCGGCTTGCCTTCGTACAGCACCGTGGTGGCGCCGGCCAGCAGCGGCCCGTACACAATGTAGGAGTGGCCCACCACCCAGCCGACGTCCGAGGCGGTCCACATGACGTCCCCGGGGCCGACGTCGTAGATGTTTTCCATGGTCCACTTCAGGGCCACGGCATGGCCGCCGTTGTCCCGCACCACGCCCTTCGGAGCCCCGGTGGTGCCGGAGGTGTAGAGGATGTACAGCGGATCCGTGGCCGTGACATCCACCGGCGCCGCCGGCTCTGCGGAGGCCATCTCGGCGTCCCAGTCGAGCCATCCGGGCTGTTCGGCCGTCATGGACGCCGCCATGGAGGCCACAGTGGAGGCGAAGCCTTCCCTGGCCTTGACCAGCACTGGGGTGTCCGGGGCCCCGGCGATGCCCAGGGCCTCGGCGACGGCGGGCAGGTATTCAATCCGGCGCGATGGCTCGATTCCGCCGGACGCCGTCACCACCGCGGCGGGGGCGGCGTCGCGGATCCGGGCGGCGAGCTCCTTGGGGGCGAACCCGCCAAAGACCACCGAGTGCACGGCGCCGAGCCGTGCGGTGGCCAGCATCGCGATCACGGCCTCGGGGATCATCGGCATGTAAATCACCACCCGGTCGCCCTTACCAACACCGCTGCGGCGCAGGACCCCGGCGAACCGGGCCACGAGGTCCGTCAGTTCCGCATACGTGTAGCTCTGCTGCGTGCCCAACATCGCGGAGTCGTAGACCAGGGCGTCCTGCGCACCCCTGCCCTGGGCGATGTGCCGGTCTAGGGCGTTATAGGACGTGTTCAGGACACCGTCCGGAAACCAGTCGTAGAGCGGTGCACGGCCGGAATCGAGGGCCTGACGCGGTGGCGTCTGCCAGGAGATCCCGTCCGCGGCCTCCAGCCAGAACTCTGCGGGATGATCCAGGCTCCGGTCGTAGGCGGCCTGGTAGCTCTTGGTGACCATGACGTACATCCTGTCCACGACGTTGTGATGCAGCCCATCGTAAACCGGGGCGAGGCGGCGTTACAAGGGGTTCTGTATACACAGCTCATCCTTTTCAGCACCGTTGACCCAAATTGCTGGGCAAATCAGCCGTGCGTGTATACACTGTTGATGTTCCACCGTTACAGAGCCACCACCGAAGGAGGCAGGATGCGCGCCAGCGACAAGGCCTATGCGGCCCTGCGCGACGACATCATCGAATGGCGCCTCCTGCCCGGAACCGTGCTCGCGGAAGTCGAACAGTCGGAGCGCCTCGGCATCTCCCGCACCCCGCTGCGGGAGGCCCTAAGCCGGCTCACGGCCGAGGGCCTGACGACGACGGCGGGCGGCCGCGGCGTCGTCGTGACTGACATTTCCCTGGACGACATCGACGAACTGTTCGAACTGCGCGAAACCCTCGAAGGCAGGGCCGCCGCCCTGGCCGCCGAGCGCGGAGACCCCGCCACGTTCGAACAGCTCCGGCGCGAGCTGCTCCAGGCACCCGAGTTGATCGGCGGGCGGAATCCGGCCCTGCACGACTACTACGCGCTGGTCGGACGGCTGGACACGGCCATTGACGCCGCAATCTCCAACGCCTACCTCGTCCAGGCCATGCGCAGCCTCCGCGTCCACCTCGTGCGGGTTCGGCGCCTGGCCGCGGACGACGCCGCACGGCTCACCGCCGCCGCCGCCGAGCACGCCGCCATCGCCGAGGCGATCGCCGCCGGCAACCCGCGGCTGGCCGAGGCCGCCACCACGCTTCACCTGCACCGCAGTCTTTCGCACGTCAAAGCCACCCATACACCTCAGCAAAGGGAGCACCATGGTTAAGGAACACCACGTCCGCGTTTACAAGAGCGAGGAAAACCTGGGCCGCGAGGACCAGCTCGCCTACAAGATCGCCAAGGTGGCCGCGGATCCCGTGGATGTCACCGATGAGGTCACCGACATGGTGATCAACCGCATCATCGACAACGCCTCGGTGGCGATCGCGTCGCTGAACCGTGCCCCGATCGTCGCTGCCCGGGCCCAGGCCCTCACCCACGGCCCCAGCACCGGCGGCCAGGGCTCCAAGGTCTTCGGCATCGAGGAACGCGTCTCCCCCGAATGGGCCGCCTGGGCCAACGGCGTCGCGGTCCGCGAACTCGACTACCACGACACCTTCCTGGCCGCGGACTACTCGCACCCGGGCGACAACATCCCTCCGATCCTGGCCGTCGGCCAGCACGTCGGTTCCAGCGGCCAGGACCTGATCCGCGGCATCGCCACCGGCTACGAGATCCAGGTCAACCTGGTCAAGGCCATCTGCCTGCACAAGCACAAGATCGACCACGTGGCGCACCTCGGCCCCTCCGCCGCCGCCGGCATCGGCACCCTGCTGGGACTCGACGTCGAGACCATCTTCCAGTCCGTCGGCCAGGCCCTGCACACCACCACCGCCACCCGGCAGTCCCGCAAGGGCGAAATCTCCACCTGGAAAGCCCACGCCCCCGCATTCGCCGGCAAGATGGCCGTCGAATCCGCGGACCGTGCGATGCGCGGCCAGACCTCCCCGGTGCCGATCTACGAAGGCGAAGACGGCGTGATCGCCTGGATGCTGGACGGTCCGGACGCCTCCTACACCGTGCCGCTGCCCGAAGCCGGCGAGGCCAAGCGGGCCATCATGGACACGTACACCAAGGAACACTCGGCCGAATACCAGGCCCAGGCGTGGATCGACCTCGCCCGCAAGCTCAATGGCGAACACCCCGAGGTCACGGACCCGGCCAACGTCGATTCCGTGCTGATCAAGACCAGCCACCACACGCACTACGTGATCGGATCCGGCGCCAACGACCCGCAGAAGTACGATCCCACGGCTAGCCGCGAGACGCTGGACCACTCGATCCCGTACATTTTCACCGTCGCCCTGCAGGACGGCAGCTGGCACCACGTGGACTCCTACGCCCCGGAACGCGCCGCCCGCCCCGACACCGTGGAACTCTGGCACAAGGTCAGCACGGTCGAGGACCCGGAATGGACCCGGCGCTACCACTCCCTGGACATTGCCGAGAAGGCCTTCGGCGGCACTGTGGAGATCACGCTCAAGGACGGCACCGTGATCACCGATGACATTGCGGTGGCCGATGCCCACCCGCTGGGCGCCCGCCCGTTCGCGCGGGAGCAGTACGTCAACAAGTTCCGCACCCTTGCCGCCGGCCTTGTGGCCGACGAGGAGATCGAGCGCTTCCTCGCCGCTGCTGCCCGGCTCCCCGAGCTCGCCGCCGGCGAGCTGGACCAGCTGAACATCCAGGCGGCCGACGGCGTGATCGACCTCGCCGCGGCCCCGAAGGGACTCTTCTAATGTTGTATTCGAAGGTCACGCCGGAGCAGAAGCGGATACATTTCCGCGAACTCCTCGCCTCCGGCTCCATCGCCCAGTTCCCCGGCGCGTTCAACCCGCTATCGGCGCGGCTGATCGAGGAGAAGGGCTTCGCCGGGGTGTACATTTCCGGTGCCGTCCTCGCCAACGATCTCGGCCTGCCGGACATCGGTCTGACCACCCTCACCGAGGTGGCCACCCGCGCCGGGCAGATCGCCCGGATGACCGACCTGCCGGCAATCGTCGACGCCGATACCGGCTTCGGCGAGCCCATGAACGTGGCCCGTTCGGTCCAAGAGCTCGAGAACGCCGGCCTGGCCGGCTGCCACATCGAGGACCAGTTCAACCCCAAGCGCTGTGGCCACCTCGACGGCAAGAAC
The DNA here is from genome assembly GCF_029504395.1 of Arthrobacter sp. ES3-54. GTDB lineage: Bacteria > Actinomycetota > Actinomycetes > Actinomycetales > Micrococcaceae > Arthrobacter. The sequence goes on along the minus strand of NZ_JAQFIF010000009.1, from coordinate 18,455 downwards.
GTGGTGGACCTGGACACCGCCACCAAGCGGATCCGGGCCGCAGCCGACGCCCGGCGCGACCCGAACTTCCTGATCATGGCCCGGACCGACATCCGCGCCACAGACGGCCTGCAGGCCACGCAGGAGCGCGCCCGGGCGCTGGTCGAGGCCGGTGCGGACGCGATCTTCCCCGAGGCGATGAAGGACCTGAGCGAGTTCCAGGCCATCCGCGACGCCGTCGACGTGCCGATCCTGGCCAACATGACCGAATTCGGCCAAAGTGCCCTGTTCACCGTGGAGGAGCTGGCCGGCGTCGGCGTCAATATGGTGATTTATCCGGTGACGCTGCTCCGTAGTGCCATGGGCGCTGCGGAGCGTACTCTGGAATCGATTAAGGCCGACGGAACCCAAGAGGCACAGGTTGGAAGCATGCTGACCCGTGCGCGTTTGTACGATCTCGTTGATTACGAGGCTTACAACCGTTTCGATACCGGAGTTTTTAATTTCCAGATCCCCGGTAAGTAAGCCCCGCATAGAACCTCCGGCACGTGCCGGTATACAAGCGTTAGGAACAAAGGAGTTTCAGCATGGCTGAACAGGACATCAAAAAGGGCCTCGCCGGCGTCGTGGTGGACTACACCGCGGTTTCCAAGGTCAACTCGGACACCAACTCTCTGCTGTACCGCGGCTACCCCGTGCAGGAACTGGCTGCCAGGTGCAGCTTCGAGGAAGTCGCTTACCTACTCTGGAACGGCGAGCTGCCCACCGCGGAGCAGCTGGCGGAGTTCACCGCCCGGGAACGCGCCGGGCGCGCCCTGGATCCGGTTGTCAAACAGGTGATCGACGCGCTGCCCACCACCGCGCACCCCATGGATGTCTGCCGGACTGCCACCTCGGTCATGGGGGCCCGCCACCCCTTGGCGGAGGATTCCTCGCGCGAAGCCAACCTGGCCAAGGCCGTTGACCTGTTCGCCGCGATGCCGGCCGTCGTGGCCTACGACCAGCGCCGCCGCCACGGCCAGGATGTGGTGGAGCCCCGCGAGGATCTGGGTTACGACGCCAACTTCCTCTGGATGACCTTCGGCGAGGAGGCCGTCCCCGAGGTGGTAGACGCGTTCAACGTCTCCATGATTTTGTACGCCGAGCACTCCTTCAATGCCTCCACCTTCACGGCCCGGGTGATCACCTCCACGCTCTCGGACCTGCACTCGGCCGTGACCGGCGCCATCGGCGCCCTCAAAGGCGCGCTGCACGGCGGTGCCAACGAGGCCGTCATGCACACCTTTGACGAGATCGGCATCAGGCCCGAGGAGTCCCTGGAGGACGCTCACGTCCGGGCCAAGGCCTGGATGGAAAACGCCCTGGCCAACAAGAAGAAGGTCATGGGCTTCGGCCACCGCGTCTACAAGCACGGCGACTCCCGCGTCCCCACCATGAAGTCGGCGTTGGACAAGATGATCGCGCATTACGGCCGGCCCGAGCTGCTGGGCCTTTACAACGGGCTCGAGACGGCGATGGACGAGGCGAAGGGGATCAAACCGAACCTCGATTATCCGACCGGACCCACCTACCACCTCATGGGCTTCGACACCGCCACCTTCACTCCCCTGTTCGTCGCCAGCCGCATCACCGGCTGGACGGCGCACATCATGGAGCAGCTAGATTCGAACTCCCTGATCCGTCCGTTGAGCGAGTACAACGGCGTCGACGAACGGCACCTGGCGTAGTAGGTCCTCCTGCGTAACGCACGTCGGCGGGCAGAAAGCGCGGGCCGGCCACCTTTGGAAGGTGGCCGGCCCGCGCTTCTTGCTGCCTGGGCGTAGCCTGCTAGCCCTCGGTGATCTTCAACGAGGTAATCATGCGCTTCGCATTCAGGTACTCCGGGGTCTGCATATAGGCCCGGGCTGCGTCCAACGAGGGGAACGTCTTGGCTCCCTTGTGCATGGGATCGTCCTCCGAGCCCCCCGCCCGGACCTGGAAAGCGTCGGCGAAGGAGAACAGCGGCGACTCGGGCGGGCCGGTGACTACGTTGTAGAACATGCAGGTGGTGCCGTTCTGCCCGGCCGGAGTATCGGTTAGGCCGAAGGACGCCGTGACGCGGTCCGGTTCCTGGAGTGCCCGGAAGGCAAACCTCGGCGTGACAGAGCCCTTGGCGGGCTGGTGCGGAAGATCCACTTCGGCCGAATCAAGCACCGTGTAGGGAACGGCGCCCTGGCACGCGCCGCCGATCCCACCGGACGGGCCGAAGTGCAGGGACGCCACCACCACAGCGGCCTCGTTCGCAACGTCAACATCAACCCCACCGGAACCCCCGGAGACATCGGAGACACGCCACGAGGCCGGGTAGTCGAAACTGACCTTCGAATCGGCGCTGGTGAAGGTCAGCCAGGTCCCGGCGGACGGTGCCGGGGTTGCCGGAGCGGCCGATGCCGGCGGCGAGGGCGACACGGGCGCCGACGTCGAAACGATCGGCGACGGCGTCGCCGTGAGGGCAGCGGACGCTGTCGGCGCCATCACTGCGGCCGTCGAGGCTGCCGCGGGAGCCCGGTCAACAGACCCCATGTTTCCGGCCACGGCAACGCCGCCGGCGACGGCCGCCACCGCGAGGGCAACGACGGCGGCCGCCCACGGCCAGCGCCGGCGTGCCCCGGTGTCATTGGACGGCTCGTCATCCCAAGGATCCCCGCCCGGAAGGTCGTGATTGTTTGAGTCCATGCCTTGCCCCCAAAATGGCTCGTGTGCCGCTCGCTGGTGTGCGATGGAAGTGCGTGAATCGCCGCGGCGCAATGTTCGAACCCTAGGCTACCGGCCAGGCCGCGGCATTCCCGGCATGAGGGTTCGAGTCGCGGAATTCTGCGGCGGGGAAGCCTGCTCACCTCCGCGTGGAGGGATACCGGACCGACGCAACGGTCTCGTTGTCCTCGTTGAGGACCACGACGACGTCGATCGTTTCGCCTGCCAAGGCCGGGGGCAGCCAGTGCCCCGCATCCTGCCACATCCGTTCCAGCGGCAACGACGCGGTGTCGAACCACTCGGGCGTGATTTCCGGGCTCTCGGCGGGTTCGCCTTCCCACCGCCGGGTGGTGAAGAGCCGGCACGACATGTTCAACTCGGGCCGGGCGGGAAAGATGAACTCGACGACGCCGGCGTGGGCCAAGTCCTCTTGGAGCACCACGATGCCGGTCTCTTCCCAGACCTCGCGGACCACGGCCTCGGCATCGCTCTCCCCCGGCTCCACGTGGCCGCCGACGCCCACGATCTTGCCGATGCCGAAACCGGTTCTTTTCAGGCCCAGCAGCACCTCGGTGCCGGTCGCTGCCTCACGGAGCGGGAAGCAGAGAGTGACTGGCGTGAACTTCATGTGCTCAACCCTATAGCGGCCGCAGGCTACCGATGCTGTCCGGCTGCCAGGCCATCGTCCACAAGGGCCAGCAAAAAGTTCGCAGGAACGAGATTTCTGGAGGATGTCGTGAGGTCCACTACGCTCCGCGAACCGCGCTCCCGGACGCACCGCTACTCTCGTCGAACTGCACGTAGCCACACGGCCATTTGGCCATTTGGCGGAGGCGGACGCCCATCCGCTCCCCGAGGATTTCATTATCGAAGAGCACATCCACGGCCTTCACCGAATGTGGCGCCCCCTCCTCGGGAATCCACGTAGGGCATGGAGCATCAACACCGGCATCAAAACCGCGGAGAACAGCGGGGTCGATCATCGGCTTCGCATTCTCGGTCCCAGCTTCGGCCTCCCGCGCTGAAACGGCCCGCTACTAGTCGATCAGACTCATCGGAACTGGAAGCTTTCCGGGTAGGGGCCGTCGAGGGACGCCGGCCAGTACGGGTCGTCCGTGTCTGCGGCGGGCATTGGATGCGCGGCGGTGAATTGGTACCAGTCCGGGAAGGGGTCCGGGGGCAGTTCCGGCTCGGGATCCCGGCCGGGTTCCTGGCCGGCGTACCGCGGCGGCGCCGGGTCCGGGTGGTGTCCCGGGTCCGGGTGGTGTCCCGGGTCCGCGGGCAGGCCGTGGTCCGCGGGCAGGCCGTGGTCCGGGCCTGTGTCTGTGTCTGTGTCTGTGTCTGTGTCTGTGGGCACGAGGTGGTCCGGCCAGTCTGGTGGTTCCCAGTCCTGGTGTTCGCTGGGGTAGTGCCGTCCGGACGGTGAGGTCCAGCCCGGCGGGCTGTCCTTGCTGGCCCCGGCGGGTGTCCAGGCGGAGCCGTGTTTGAGGCGGTGGTGTCGGGGGCAGGGCTGGCCCAGGTTGGAGATGCCGGTGGTGCCGCCGTCGGCCCAGGCCAGGAGGTGGTCTGCCTCGTTGTCCAAAGAGTGGTTGCCGCAGCCGGGGAAGGGGCACCTGCCGTCGCGGAGCCGGAGCCAGTGCCGCTGGGCCGTCGTGAGACGGTAGCTGGTCCGGCCGATTTCCAGCGGGGCGCCGTCCCGGGGGTCGGTCAGGACCCGGTAGAAGGATCCGGCGCCGTCGGTGATCAGGCGGCGGGCCATGGACGGCGGGATCGGCCCGTAGCCGTCCAGGGTGGCGGGTTCGTCGGTGGCGCCCAGCAGGGACAGGACCGGGACGGTGATCAGGACCTGCGCCCGCGGGGACGGAACACCCCCGGCCACATGCCCGCCCGGACCGGTGCGGCCGTCGGCCATTCCGCCGCCGGCCGCTCCGCGGGCCGTTCCGCGGGCCGTTCCGCAACTGGCCATTCCGCCGATGCCGGTGCCGCCGTCCGCTCGGTCGGTGGCCCCGGTGCCGGTGCTGTGGCTGGTGAGCAGCCAGGTGGCGGTGATGTCGGCGCGGAGCTGGCTGAGGGTCCGGGCCTCGTCCGGGCCCTGGAGGGAGCGGGCGGCGGCGGTGGTCCGCTCCCAGATCCCTGCGGCGCTGTCGGCCGGGAGGTAGGCGGAGAGCCAGGCCATGCCGTCCCGGTCCGGGAGGTAGTCGACCCGCCGGTCCTCGGCGCTTGTGCTGTGGCGTCGTTCGATGCTGACCGGGTGGTGGCGTTCGCGCCAGGCGCGGGCCTTGGCCCGGAACCGGGACGCCACGAGGTCCCCGGCCGGGCAGCCGCGGGCGGGGGTGGGCGCGTCGGGGTCCAGGAAGTGGGCTTCCAGGCCGGCCGCTCCGGCCGGGTCCAGTCCGGTGGTTTCGTCGGCGATGATCCGGGCGTGCTGCCAGGAGATCGTCCCGGCCTGCAGGGCGGCCAGGGTCAGCGGCAGCGCCGTGGTCAGTGCCCGGCAATCGGACAGGAGGGCGCCGGCGGTTCGTTCGCTGACGGTCAGGACACAGGCGACCTCGGCGACCAGCGCCATGGCCTGGGCGGTGCGGTCCTGCGGCGATGCCGCCGGTGGCGTCAGGGCCAGGGCAGCCCGCGCGTAGTCGGCGGCCAGCCTCACCTTCAGCGCCGCGGTCCGGGCTTCGATCCGGGCGACCTCGGCGAGCCCGTCCAGGCACCCGTCCGCCAGGCGCCGCAGCGGATCCGCGTCCCGCCACGGATCGGCCCCGGACAGATCAGCCCCGGACGGATCGGAGCGGTCCACGCCAACGCCCGCGAAAGCAGCAAGCGCAGCAACGGACGCGGCGACAGCCTCCACGGCCTCCCTGCTTTCCGCACTCCACGCCGCGCTGCTTTCCATACCCCAAGCAAATCACGAGGCACTGACAATTTTGGCGAAACCGGCGGCGGTGCAGCGCGACGCCGGCCCTGACTTCAGAGCGCCGTCCTCACTTACGCGCTGAGAGTGTTTCTCGGCTCTTCGCAGTTAGGGTGTACGGCTCGTCGGCACGTCGGTGGCCGGGTGGGGTGACAGCCCGCATCCAGCCCGGTCGTATCGTACGAGCCGACATCGCCCGGCCAGACGCTCGTAGGAGGCGCGCTCCTCCGACAGCTCCCAACTCAGCTCGAGATGGCTGAGCCACCCGCTGACGTACAGCAGAGGCCGACCGGCTCCGATCGACGAGTGGGTCAGCGATGTGCCGTGGGTCGAGGTCACGCGCCGCGCTACGCGCTGCTGCACGCCTTTCATTATGGGCCCCGTTTCATGATGGGCCCGCGCCGCACGACCGACTCTGGCTGACGTCGCCCTCGTCAGCTGGCCGGGTCGTACGCGAACTGCCGGACCTCTTGCGAGCAGCGGCAGGCGACGGCGATCTTCGCGGCCCACTCAAGTGCCGCCTCCCGCGAGGGCAGCTCGAGAACGGTGTAGCCGCCGTTGGGCACCTTGTGGCCTGGGTACGTGCCCTCGGTGACGGTGCCGTCACCGGCCACGAGCACCGGGTCTACGTCCTCATCGATCCCGCCGCCGAAGATGTACACGCCCGCCGCCTTGGCCTGGTCGATGACGGCATGCGAGGCTTCGACCACGTCCTCGAAGTCCTCCTCGGGGAACACCATGGCCTCACCGGGGAACGAGATCAGGTACTTCGTCATTCGAGGACTCCTCAGCTCCGGCGGCGCCATCCGTCGGCTCTTGTCTGCGGCACCGCTCTGGTGCCCAGCTCGATTATGGCTCCGGCGCCCGACATGTGGTCAAGATAGAGCGTCGCGAGCGACGCAGTATCTGCTCGAGCGGTACCGTCTGGGAGCACGTTCTAAAACGCGCGCCCGCGAAGGAGGGTCAGCCATGAATCACTTCTACAGGATCGTGATCGGCGCGGGGGTTACGGGTCGAGGTCTCCGAATGAATGAGGTTCCTACGCCATCCATCCAGGAGACCTCGACGTGCTCGACGCTACCCTCACGACCGCTTTCACCTGTCCTGATCTGACCACGGCTTAGCCCAGGGCGCGCGGGTGCGCCGCGGCGTAGATCTCCCGCAGCGTATCGGCCGTCACCTGGGTGTAGACCTGCGTGGTGGTTACCGAGGCGTGCCCCAGCAGTTCCTGGACCACCCGGACATCGGCACCGCCCTCAAGCAGGTGGGTGGCGAAGGAGTGCCGCAGGGTGTGCGGGGAAACGTCTTTGGTGATGTTGGCCTTGTCCGCCGCCGCCTTCAAAATGGTCCAGGCGCTTTGTCGGCTGATCCTGCCGCCGCGGGCGTTGAGGAACAGGGCAGGGGTGCCCTTGCCCTTGGCGGCCAGCAGGGGCCGGCCGCGGACGAGGTAGGCGTCGAGGGCACGTGCCCCGTAGGAGCCGAGCGGGACGAGGCGTTCCTTGGAGCCCTTGCCGAACAGCCGGACGATCGCCGGCCCGTCGCCTTCGCCGGCCTGCTCGGGCGCGTGCAGGGAGATATCGTCGACATCCAGGCCCACTGCTTCGCTGATGCGGGCACCGGTGGAATAGAGGAACTCGAGCAGCGCGCGGTCGCGCAGGCCGGTTGCTGTGTCCGTGCCGGCCGCCTCGAGGATCCGGGTGACCTCGTCCACGCTGATGGCCTTGGGCAGCCGTCTGCCGGGCATGGGCGGGTGGACGTCGCTGGCGGGGTCGGTGGGCGTGACGCCTTCGAGGGCCCAGAACTTGTGGAGTCCGCGCACGGCCACCACCGTTCGGGCCGCCGAGCGGATGCCCAGGGCGGAGCCGCCGTCGGACCCGTCGGAGAGGGCCTGGACGAAGCCGGTGACTTCGTGCCGGGTGATCTCGGCGGGACGTTCCCGGCCCGTGTGGGCGAGGTGCCTGGCGTAGCGGGCCAGGTCCCGCCGGTAGGCGGAGAGGGTGTTAGCCGCAAGCCCGCGTTCCACGCCCATGTGCTGCAGGTAGTCAGTTATTGCGCGGTCTATGGCTGTGAGCGGCCGTGTGGGCGGGCGTTCGGGAGCTGCCGCCGCCGGTGCCGGGGCCGGAGGTTGAGCAGGGGCCGGAGGTTGAGCAGGGGCCGGAGGTTGAGCAGGGGCCGGAGGTTGAGCAGGGGCCGCAGGTTCAGCAGTCAGCGCATCGGTCATTGGCGCTGGCTGGGATGGGCGGGCCAGGGCGCGTCGGCCGGGCGGAGGCTTTCGAAGTTGTCGGCGCGGGCGGCGGCGGCGGCCAGCACGCCGACGACGGCAGACGGGTTGTGCAGGCGGCCGTCAAGCACTGCTTGCACGGCCTCGTCCAGCGGGGTCCAGTGCAGTTCGATTTCTGCTTCTTCGTCGGTGCGCACGTGCCGCTCGTGTCCCGGCACCTCGCTCAGACCGCGGGCCAGGTAGATGCGGATGGCTTCGCTGGAGGATCCCGGGGAGTTGAAGAAGTCCGCCAGCACGTTCCAGCGGTCCGCCACGAGGTCCGCTTCCTCGGCCAGTTCGCGGGCGGCGCCGATGACGAAGTCCTCCCCTTCGACGTCCAGCAGCCCGGCGGGGATCTCCCAGAGGTCCATGCCGACGGGATGCCGGTACTGCCGGAGCAGCAGCACGTCGCCGGCGTCGTTCATGGGGAGAATGGCCACCGCGCCGGGATGGTCAATGTAGTCCCGGACCAGGGTGTCGCCGTCGTCGTTGAGCTGGAAACTGTCGCTAACGACGTCCCAGATCCTACCCTCGTAAACCTTCCGGGAAGACAAAAGACGGCGCGGGCTCGGCTCGTCCGAAACCTGCCGTGCAGCATTGGGGGTCTCAGACATACCGGGCATCGCGCCGTCCTTTGATTCAGTTGGAAATTACTTGGACACCGCAGCCGACGAGGGCTTGGGCGCAGCAGCCGGGGCATCAGCCTTTGCACTGGCCGTGCTACTTGCAGAGGGCGCGGCGTCGCCGGCCCGCTGGTGCCCCAGGGCAGCCTCGATCAGGCCCGCGAACAGCGGGTGCGGGCGCGTGGGCCGCGAGCTGAGCTCGGGGTGCGCCTGCGTGGCTACGTAGTACGGGTGGACTTCGCGGGGAAGTTCCACGAACTCGACCAGCTTGCCATCGGGCGACGTTCCAGAGAACGACAGGCCCTTGGCGGCAATCTGTTCGCGGTACTTGTTGTTGACTTCGTAGCGGTGGCGGTGCCGTTCGCTGACCTTTGTGGTGCCGTAGGTTTCGGCGACGACGGAGCCTTCGTCAAGCTTGGCTTCGTACAGGCCCAGGCGCATGGTGCCGCCGAGGTCGCCCTTGCCGTCGACGATGTCCAACTGCTCCTCCATCGTGGCGATGACGGGGTACTTGGAGTCCGGCTCGAACTCGGACGAGGACGCTCCCTCGAGGCCGACCACGTTGCGGGCGTACTCGATCACCATGCACTGCAGGCCCAGGCACAGGCCCAGGACCGGGAGCTTGGTTTCGCGGGCGTACTTCAGGGCGCCGAGCTTGCCTTCGAGGCCGCGGATGCCGAAGCCGCCCGGAACGCAAATGGCGTCGACCCCGGCCAGGGACTGCACGGCGCCCTCGCGGGTTTCGCATTCGTCCGAGGGGACCCAGCGGATCTTGACCTTGGTGTCATTGGCGAAGCCGCCGGCACGAAGGGCTTCCGTGACGGACAGGTAGGCGTCCGGCAGGTCGATGTACTTGCCCACGAGCGCGATCTCAACTTCATGCTTCGGGTTGTGGACGGCGTCGAGCAGCTTGTCCCAGCTGGTCCAGTCCACATCCTTGAACGGCAGGTCCAGGGCGCGGACGATGTACGAGTCCAGGCCCTGGGAGTGCAGGGTCTTTGGGATGTCGTAGATGCTCGGTGCGTCCGGGCAGCCGATCACGGCGTCGATGTCGACGTCGCACATGCGGCCGATCTTGTCGCGCATCGGCTGCGGGACTTCGCGGTCCGACCGGATCACGATTGCCTCCGGCTGGATGCCGATGGAGCGCAGCGCGGCAACGGAGTGCTGCGTCGGCTTGGTCTTCAGCTCCTGCGAAGGGCCGATGTACGGCACCAGGGATACGTGGAGGAAGAACACATTTCCGCGGCCAATGTCCTGGCGGACCTGGCGGGCGGATTCCAGGAACGGCTGGGACTCGATGTCGCCCACCGTGCCGCCGATTTCGGTGATGATGACGTCCGGGGCGTTCTTGCCCTCGGCGGGAAGCCGCATGCGCCGCTTGATCTCATCGGTGATGTGCGGGATGACCTGGACGGTGTCGCCGAGGTATTCGCCGCGGCGTTCCTTGGCGATGACGGTCGAGTAGACCTGGCCGGTTGTGACGTTGGCCGATCCTTCGAGGTTTTCATCGAGGAAGCGCTCATAGTGGCCGATGTCCAGGTCCGTTTCGGCGCCGTCGTCAGTGACGAAGACTTCGCCGTGCTGGAAGGGGTTCATCGTGCCCGGATCCACGTTCAGATAAGGATCGAGCTTTTGCATTGTTACAGACAGACCGCGTGCCCGCAGGAGGTGGCCGAGGCTCGAAGCCGTCAGTCCCTTACCGAGCGAGGACGCTACACCACCGGTGACGAAGATGTGTTTGGTCGTCTTGGACGAGCCCGGAAACCGGGAATTTACACGAGAGTTTGATCGCTGCACCACGGGGTTTGAGCTTATCATCAATTCGGCCTTCCACGGGCTCTTTGGCGGGATCCCGATGTGATTGTTGTCCTAGCAGCGGTCCTGCGGGAATCCTTGCGGACGTTCCCGCCGGGCCGCTCAGATTTGCGGCAGCAGTTTGGCGTCGTCCAGCAGCTCCTGTGCGTGCGCCTGGGCTGATTCGGAGTCCTCCTGGCCCGCCAGCATGCGGGCCAGCTCGCGGACGCGCTCTGACTCGTCCAGCAGCTGCACGTCGCTGGAAGTGAAGCCCGTGGCGGTAGCGCCGTCGGCGCCCCGCACGGAGGTCTTGGTGACCCTGATGTGCTGGTTCGCGAACGCGGCCACCTGCGGCAGGTGGGTCACCACGAGGACCTGAACGTGCTGGGCCAGCATCGCCAGCCGGCGCCCGATCTCGACGGCGGCACGGCCGCCCACGCCGGCGTCGACCTCGTCGAAAACGAACGTCGGGACGGGATCGACGGCGGCCAGCACCACCTCGATGGCGAGCATCACCCGGGAGAGTTCACCGCCCGAGGCGCCCTTGCCCAGCGGCCGGGCCGGCGCGCCGGAGTGCGGCTGCAGCAGGAACGAGATCTCATCGGCCCCGAACGGCCCCAGCTGGGCTGCGGGCTCCACGTTGATGACCAGGGTGGCATCGGCCATGGCCAGCGCGGTCAGCTCGGCGCTGACCCGCGCGGAGAGGTCCTTGGCGGCCTTCGTGCGCGCCTTGCTGATCGTGGCGGCCTTCTTCCGGAGCTCGGCTTCGGCCCGGGCCACCTCGGCGTCCAGCGATTCGATCCGGGTGGAGTCGTCCTGCAGTTCCTCGTGCCGGGCCCGGGCGGCCTCGGCCCAGACCAGCACCTCGTCGATGCTCGGCGCGTACTTGCGGACCAGCTTGGCCAGCGCCGCCCGGCGGTCCTCGATCTCGGCGAGCCGCTCCGGGCCCTCCGTGTCCAGGGCGGCCTGGTAGCTGGCGAGCTCCGCGGCGATGTCGTTGAGCAGGAAGCCGACCTCGGCCAGGCGCGCCGCGGCTGAGCCCAGCTCCTCGTCGTGTTCGGCCACGTGCTCCAAGGTGCGCTTGGCGGCATCCACCAGGGTGGTGGCGTCGGCATCTTCGCCGAAGTCCTCGGCGATGAGCGCCTGGTGGGCTGTGCTGGCGGCGATCCGCAGTTCCTCGACGTTGGCCAGCTTCACGGCCTCGGCCTTGAGGGCGTCGTCCTCCCCCGGCTGCGGGTCCACGGCGTCGATCTCGGTCAGGGCAGCCTGCAGCGACTCGGCCTCGCGGAGGCGTTCGCGGGCGGCACTGCGCAAAGCGTCCAGCTCACCCTGGCTGGCATGCCAGTGGGCATAGAGGTCCTGATAGGCGGCAAGCGTGCCCGCAAAGCTCTCGCCGGCGAATTTGTCCAGGGCGCCGCGCTGCGCCACCGGGCTCTTGAGCCGGATCTGGTCCGATTGCCCGTGCACCACCACGAGGGTTTCGCCGATTTCGGCCAGCACGCCGACCGGCGCGGCGCGTCCGCCCAGGTACGCACGGCTGCGGCCGTCGGCACCGACGCTGCGGGCAAGCAGCAGTTCCACGCCGCCGTCGAACTCCTCAACCTCCGCCCCGGCCTCGCGGGACCGCGCGACGGCGGCGTGCCCGGCGTCGAGCTTCAGCACGGCCTCCGCGGAGGCGCTCTTCGCACCGCTGCGGACGGCGCCGGCGTCGGACCTGGCACCGAGGAGCAGTCCGACGGCGGTGACCACCATGGTCTTGCCGGCACCGGTTTCACCGGTCACCACGCTGAGGCCCGGGCCCAGCGGCAGGGTGGCGTCGGTGATGACGCCGAGGTCGCGGATACGCAGTTCTTCAAGCATGGTTCACTTCGCAGTCGAGGGATCTGGGGCGTCACCGGGTTCCGAGTGGTGCGGCGAGGGCAGCGGCGGCATGGGACGGGGCGTGCGGATGATCGGGATGGGTCCGGTGTGGATTGCCCCGGCCTGCGGCATGGGGCCGCGCCAGCCCTGGATTGGGAGTTCGAACTTGCGCACCAGCCTGCCGGAGAAGGGGGTCTGGCGCAGCCTGGCCAGCCGCACGGGCGTCGCGGAGCGGGTCACTTCGACGCGCGCGCCGGGCGGCAGATCCACCGAGCGGCGGCCGTCGCACCAGAGGACGCCCTGGGCGTCGGTCCGGTTCAGGATCTCGACCGCGAGCCTGGACCGGGGCGAGACCACGAGCGGCTTTGCGAAGAGGGCATGGGCACTGATCGGCACGATCAGGAGGGCCTCGACCTCGGGCCAGACCACAGGACCGCCGGCGGAAAACGCGTAGGCCGTGGAGCCGGTGGGCGTGGCCAGGACCACGCCGTCGCAACCGAATGAGGTCAGGGGGCGTTCGTCGACTTCCGTGACCACCTCCAGCATCCGTTCCCGGTTGCCTTTCTCGATCGCGGCCTCGTTCAGGGCCCACGTGTGCCAGATCTTCTGTCCGCGGACCCAGACCTGGACGTCGATCGTCATGCGCTCTTCCACCGTGTAGTCACGGCTGGCGATCCACTCGACGGTCTGGGCGAGGTCGGCCCGCTCGCTCTCGGCCAGGAACCCCACGTGGCCGAGATTGACCCCGAGCAGCGGCACGTCGACTTCGCGGACCAGCTCGGCAGCGCGGAGGATGGTGCCGTCTCCGCCCAGCACCATGACGAGTTCTACCTCTGGCAGCTTCACGTGGTCGTGGAGGACCTCGACGGGGTGGTCGAGCCGGCCGAAGAAGCGGACCATGTCGCCGAGCTCGTTCTCCTGCAGCACAGGGACCAGCCCGAATTCATGCAGCAGGGCACACGCTTCCCAGGCAGCCTTGAGGGATTCCTCGCGCCCTGTGTGGGCAAGGATGAGGACACGCCTGCTCATCGGGTTCCGCCTTCTGGTGGTACTAGTGGTTCGGCCAGATTGTTCCGAGCAACGCAGCAACGGCTGCGTCCCGCTCCTCGATCTTAGGCGGGACTTCCGACATCGCGCGTTTTATCCACAGGAAGTATTCGACATTGCCGTCCTGGCCCGGCAGCGGACTCTGGGCGAGCCCCTTCAGTTCGAGCCCCGCGTCCGCGGCGGCAGCTGCCACTTTGCCCACGGCCAGCCGGCGTTCCCGTTCCGAGGTGACCACGCCGGTGCGGCCCAGCCGGTCCTTGCCGATCTCGAATTGTGGTTTGACCATGAGGACGAGGTCGCCGCCGGGCTCGGTACAGGCCCTGAGTGGCGCCACCACAAGGGTCAGCGAGATGAAGGACAGGTCCGCCACCGTCAACGCAGCCATCCCGCCGATTTCCCCGGGCGTCATGTACCGGACGTTGAGGCCTTCGTGCACGGCAACGCGGGCGTCGTTCCGGATTTCCGGCACCAGTTGGCCGTGCCCAACGTCCACAGCCACCACGTGGGCGGCTCCGCGCCGCAGCAGCACGTCCGTGAACCCTCCGGTCGAGGCACCGGCGTCGAGACACCGCTTGCCCGCGACGTCGACGGCGGGAAAGGCATCCAGCGCGCCGGCCAGCTTGTGCCCGGCACGGCTGACGTAGCCGTCCTCGGCAGAGGCCGTGACGTCCAGCGGGGCGTCATCCGGGATTTGCAGGGATGCCTTGGCGAGGACCTCGTCGCCGGAGCTGACCTTGCCTTCGGAAATCAGCCGGGCGGCATGCGTCCGGGACCTCGCGAGCCCGCGGCTGACGAGCGCCTGGTCAAGCCGGCTCACGATCCCCCGTCCCCCGCAGCATGGATCCGGCGCGCCACGCCGGCGGGGCCGGCCACGTCCTCGTTCAGGGCCTCCAGCAGGGCGTCGTGCATGCCTGCATAGACTTCCCCGTGCTCGGACACGGGCGTTTGCCGCAGGGCCGCGAGGCGGTCCAGCACAGCGCTGACGGCGGGGTCCTGGACGAGTGCCTGCTGGCCGTGTGCCGCGCGCCCGGAGGGTTCCGCCGAGCGCTGCTGCGACGGCAGGTCAGGCCAGGCGATGTCGGCCGCGAGGCTCGGCGCCTCCGCCTCAGCTGGCAGCTGGCTTGGGGCCTGGTTCAGCGCAGAGTCTGGCAGCTGGTTAAGCTCGGTCATGTCTCCAGCCTAGTGATCGAGCCACTCGAGGACCGGAGCCAGGGCGCTGGTCGTCTCGGGGTTCGCGGCCCACCAGGCCGAACAGGCGGCACGCCATGAATCGAGGTCGGCGGGGTCTCCGCTGATGTGGACGGACTGCCCCCGTACGATCGCCGAGGCCGCGCCACTGCTGAACCGCCCGGCGTCGTGCTCCACGTCAGGGTACGGCGCGTACAGGCCGGTCAGGTCATTGATGAGGAAATCGGGGCGTTCCATCGACTTTGCGGCGAGGATCGATTCCCTGGTGTCCACTCCGGTCAGCACCGCCACCGTGGCGAAGCCGGCGTTGTTGCCGCCCAGGATATCGGTGTCCAGCCGGTCACCGACCACCAGCGGCCGGTCCGCGGCCAGCCGCTTGGCGGCGGTGTGGAACAGCGGCGCCTCTGGTTTGCCCGCCACGATTGGGCTCTTGCCGGTCGCTGCCGCCACGGCCGCCACCAGCGTCCCGTTACCGGGGGCAATGCCGCGCGCCTGGGGAATGGACCAGTCCGTGTTGGTCGCCACCCAGAGGGCACCGCCGGCGACGACGTACGACGCCTCGGCGAGGTCCTTCCACCCAATGTCCGGGCTAAAGCCCTGCACGACGGCGACGGGGTCATCCTGCGCGCCGCGGACGGGAACCAGGCCAACCAGCTCAATTTCCTGGGCCAGCGCGGCACTGCCCGTGATTAGCACGTGTGCCCCGGCCGGCAGCAGCGAGGCGAGCAGCGCTGCCGCCGCCTGCGAGGAACTCACCACCTGGTGGTCCTCGGCGGGGGCGCCGAGATCGCGCAGGTGCTGCGCTACCTGCGCCGGGGAACGGGATGCGTTGTTGGTGACGTAGCCCAGCCCGACGCCGACGCCGGCCAGCCGGCGCAACGACTCGACGGCCCCGGGGATGGCATGGGGGCCGGCGTAGACAACGCCGTCGAGGTCGGAGAGCAGGGCATCAAAGGGGGAGATCAGGGCGGTATCCGTCATGCGGCTAGTCCTCCACACGTTCACGCTGGGCAGGCTCTGAGTCGTCAATGAGTTCCTGCTCCGCTGCAACGTCGGCTTCTCCATCGGCTTCAGCGTCAGCTTCAGCGTCCGCTTCACCATCGGCGTCATCGAGCACGTCGGCCTCCACCGAATCCTGGTCCGACTCGGCGTCGTCGGACTCGAAGTAGTCAGCTTCGGCGTCGTCGGCGCTGTCATCGATGGCATTCTCGTCGATCGCGTTGTCGTCGGTCGGGTTCAGGCCGGTCGCTGCGTCTGCGGTGCCGGCGGCTTCTGCCGCGGCGGCAGCACTGGCGGCACGCGGGGCGCGCTCTTCGGTTCCGGCGTGCATGTCGGCGTTCTCCTGCGCACGGAGGCGCCGCTGCCGCTCCTCCTCGCGGGCCTCTTCCTCCTCATCCCAGCCGAGGTCAATGATGTCGGGTTCCTCATCCTCCCCGAGACCCAGCGCGTTTTCGGCCACGATGGCCTGCCGTTGCCACTTGTCGGCTTCGGCGGCGCGGCCGGCTGCCGTCAGCGCGTCGGCGTAGGCGCGGAACAACCGCGGGCTGTAGGAAAAGGCGCGGTTGATGTCCAGCTGCGGGATTTCCAACTCGGAAACCGCGGCGTCGAGCTGCCCGAGGTCGGTGCGGGCACCGGCGGCCACGATAGCCAGCTCCACCTTGCCGGGGGCGTCGAGATCCTTGGCTTCGTCGGACCGGGCCATGTCCAGGGCACGGTCCGGGCGGCCCAGGCCCCGCTCGCAGTCGGCCATGACCGGCAGGTGCATGTTGGAGCCGCTGATCCGGCGGTAGGTGCGGAATTCCCGGAGGGCTTCACCATAGTGGCCGGCCGCATAGGCCGTCAGGCCGACAGCTTCGCGGACGGATGCAAGGCGTCCGCCGCGGCGGCTGGCTGCCAGGGCGTGCTGGAAGGCAAGCTCAGGTTCTTCGTCCAGAAGCCGTCCCGCCATGACGAGGTGGCGGGCCACCCATTCGGCGCTGGTGCCTTCGAGGGTCTTGATCTGGTGCTGGGTGGCGCGGTCAAGTTCCTTGCCCGTGACGTCCTCGTCGATCTGGGGTGAGCGCTCCCGGTCCGGACGGTTGGCGCTCCGGAGATCGCGGGCATTGGGCACACGCACCGGACGGTCCTCCGGGCGGTCCCGCCCGTACTGGCGCGGGCCTGAGTCGCCACGGTCAAAGCTCCGTGCCGGACGGTCCTCGCGGTTGCCGAACGGCTTGCGGTTCTCGCCGCCGGAATAGGGCTTACGGTCACGGTCGCCACCGCCGAAGCTGCGCTGTCCCCCGCCTTCACGCGGAGCACGATCACCATACGGCTTACGGTCACCATAGGACGGGCGGCTGTCGCCGCCGCTGTACGGCTTGCGGTCACGGTCGCCACCGAAGCTGCGCTGGCCGCCACCTTCACGCGGGGCACGGTCACCATACGGCTTACGGTCACGATCGCCACCGCCGCTGTACGGCTTGCGATCGCCATAGGAGGGGCGGCTATCGCCACCGAAGCTGCGCTGGCCGCCACCTTCACGCGGAGCACGGTCACCATACGGCTTACGCTCGCCGCCACCGCTGTACGGCTTACGGTCACCATAGGAGGGGCGGCTATCGCCACCGAAGCTACGCTGGCCGCCACCTTCACGGGGGGCACGATCACCATACGGCTTACGCTCGCCGCCGGCGCCACCGCCGCTGTACGGCTTACGCTCGCCGCCACCGCTGTACGGCTTACGGTCGCCATAGGAGGGGCGGCTATCGCCACCGAAGCTGCGCTGGCCGCCACCTTCACGCGGAGCGCGATCACCATAAGGCTTACGCTCGCCGCCGGCGCCACCGCCGCTGTACGGCTTACGCTCGCCACCGCCGAATCCACGCTGATCCCCGCCTTCACGCGGAGCACGATCACCATACGGCTTACGGTCACGGTCTTCCCTGGAACGGAACCCGCGAGGATCGCCGCCCGAGTTGCTCGTGCCGCGGAAAGGGGCTCCACCGGAACTGCGTCCGCCAGAGTTGTCGCGGGCCTTGCCACCGCGGTTGCCATCATTGTGCTCAGCCATGCTGAATCCTCCTGTTGCGAGCTGACCACTGGCGCAATCGCAGCCGCTCTGTTCCGTGTTTCGTTTCCTACGCAACCCGAAATCAAGCGCTTCGAAGTCCGTACATCTCCCCCAATTCTAGGCGAGCAACCCGCCACCGGCTAACGGCATCACATCAATAGGGCCCGCGGTGGGATGTCTCACAACCTCCTGCACCACTTCTCTTAGCGGCCGGCGGTCGGCCCAGCGGCGCCGGTGGCCGAGACCCTGTTTGGGGGTCTGCTGCGGAGGACCCCAACGTGGTTGGGGGTCCTCGACCTGAATAGTGTTCTTCCGATGACCCGCAGTTGAGAAGTTCCCGCGGCGACGCTCCCTCGGGTATGGGGTGTCCGACGGCGGCGCCCGCTTGGGTTGCCGTGCCGGCTTCCGCGGTGGAGAGCCCGCCTCCGAAAGGTGCGTGCGGGAGGTGTGGCGCCTGGCCGATGGTGTAGCCAGCGCCGCCGGCGTTCCAGGGGCCTGGCTGGGTTTTGTGTTGTGGGGGTTAAATGCGGGAGGACCCCCAACCTTGGTTGGGGGTCCTCGACCGTGAATGGTGTTCCGGCGGTGACCTACTCTCCCACACCCTCCCGGGTGCAGTACCATCGGCGCTGTGGGTCTTAGCTTCCGGGTTCGGGATGGGACCGGGCGTTTCCCCCACGCTATGACCGCCGTAACCCTGTGTCCGCACCCGCCGGCGCCTAAGGGGGCGTGGGGGTGGGAAATCCGGTGGTTACAACATGTTCGCTGCGGACTGGGTCCGCAGGTGTGGTGTTGTTATGTAGTTGTCGGTTCTCAAGCAACGGGTTTGTTGGTTGGGAACCACATAGTGGACGCAAGCAGTCTTGTTTCTTTGTACCACCCCTGGGTGCAAACCCCTTTTGAATGGGTTTGCGGGGTGGTGTGTGGTGTAAGTTATCGGCCTATTAGTACCGGTCAGCTTCACGAGTCGTTAGTCCTCGCTTCCACATCCGGCCTATCAACCCAGTGGTCTGG
>NZ_JAQFIF010000008.1 GCF_029504395.1 Arthrobacter sp. ES3-54 | reverse complement strand
CTGTCCCGGCTTGAACGCGGGCTCAGCCGGGACGATGTCTTCCACCAACGCTACGAAAACTGGCTCAACGAACATTGACGCCTATAGGAGCATCATTATAGTGAGCACCTTGGCAACGGCGGCGATATCGCCTCGGTCGGGTTTGTCGTCAGGAAGATCCGCCGCAACTCGACTGTGGTGAACGCGGCGGCCAGGTGGACATGACCTCCTACATCGTCTTAACGGGTGGGGGACTCGAGATCGAAAACCTACGTAACGGGTGTGGGATCGATCGCGGCTTGCGCAAAGATTAGATAGCTAAAGGACTGTGCGATCGCCGACATCACCCCACCAGAAACTTATGAGTGAGGACTTACGCCGCGTTGTTAAGGACCCGTGGCCGACCAAACTGGGTGCGGACCCCCGGCGAAAACAGCACGGACTCTGGTGGTCCGGCGACCTGGATGCCGGCCGCGCCGACGAGTTCGTCCTGTAGCAGGGTCAGGTCCGCCCGGTACAGCGGCCATGCACTGTGCGCGTTGGGGATGTATAGGGTTCTGCCCCTGAACCTGGAATGCAGACCGAACCGGGCCGTGAGGTGGATCGACAGGGGATCCACGGCTGCGGCGTCGAGCTCCGGGACGACCGCGAAGTCGCTCCGGGCACCGCCACGGAAACGGCGCACAGAATACCCAGCAGTCCGGCCGGAACCTCCGGCTCCAGTGGCCGCGCCGGAACCCCCGGCTCCAGCGGTCCCTCCGGCTCCAGTGGCCGCGCCGGAACCTCCGGCTCCAGCGGTCGCACCGGCTTCAGCGGCCCCGCCGGACCCGGCTCCAGCGGTCGAGCCGAACCCTCCGGTCCCAACCGACCCAGCGGCCGATCCGGCACCTCCGGCCCCATCCGCTCCAGCCGACCCGGCGCCGGCCGTGCGCCCTGTGGAATCCAATGAAGCGGCACTCAGGAAGCTCGTCCGCGACCACACATAGGGAATCCCGGCCGCCCGCGCGGCCAGCACCACCGCCAAGCGTGAAGCATCCAGGCTGCGAAAAACTACGCCACGGGTGCCGTCCGACTCCCGGGAGTAGAGGCGCACGTTGATCTCGTTGAAGCTTCCGAAATAGGGGACGCCGGGGCCGGGGCCAAGCCCGGCACGCTGCATGCGGAAGCCGATTAGCCCCACCCAGGCGGATCCGTCGAAGACGTCCGGCGCGACGCCCGGCGGCATGAACGACGCCGATACTGCCTCAGGGATGCGCCAGTGCAGGAAGACGGCGTCCATCCACCGCTGGTCCATGATGATCGGCACCGGAAGCTCGGGTGCATCAGGCCAAGGATTTACGCCCAATCGGATCAGCTCACTTCGGTCGGCATCGGTCGACAAAAGTCGACATAAGTCGGCATGGTGGGAAGGCTCGGGACACGAAGGTCAGTTCAGTGCCCGGGTGCCTTCCGGCAGCGCCCCGCCGGCCAGCAGCTCCGCCGTCGCGTCGGCCAGCGCCGTCAGCGCCAGGCGCTGGGTCCACGGGCCGTAGGAAATGCGGGCCACGCCAAGTTCCTGCAATTTGGCCGGGGCCAGGGATCCGGGCACGTTGATGACCGACACTTTGTTCCAGCCAATTCCCTCCACCAGTGCGGTGACAGTAGCCTCGTCCAGCAGGCCCGGCACGAACACCGTGGCCGCGCCGACATCGAGGAAGGCGCGGCCGCGCTCAATAGCATCGGCCAGTACCGCTGCCGGGTCCCGGTCCTTGCCCTTCAAGAAGGCGTCGGTGCGGGCGTTGAGGACGAATTCAATGCCCTCGGCCTTGGCGGCGCGCATTGCAGCGCTCATCTGTGCAACGGCATCGGCCAGTGGGCGCATCTGGTCCTCGATGTTGGCTCCGACGGCGCCGGCGCCAATCGCCTTGCGTACCGTCTCCCCTGGGTTCCCGTAGCCCGCTTCGAGATCGGCGCTGACGGGCAGCGACGTAGCTGTGGCAATCACCCCGACGGCGGCGATCATCTCGTCCACCGGGATTTTCTCACCGTCTTCATAGCCGCGGGACGCCGCGATGGAGTGGCTGGCGGTGGCCAACGCCTTGGTGCCTGGAACATCGCCGACCACTTTGGCGGTGATCGCGTCCCAGACGTTGATGATCTGGAGGATCTCCGGGGCTTGGTGGAGACGGAGCAGTTCGGTGGCTTTGGACGCAAGAGAACGCGCGTAGTCTGTCATGCCCCGAGCCTAATCGGACGCCTCAACACCAGGAAGGGTTCAGCCGGCAGCCGATTGTGCCGAGGAGCCTTCGCGCTGCGTCTGCCAGGGCCAGCGTCCGGTGATTTCCAGCTCTAGCGAGAAGCTCAGGAAGGTACGGATCAGGACAATAATGGCCAGCACGCCGACGCCCTCGAATGTCGGTGTGACGGCGACCGACCGGATGATGTCGGCCGCGACCAGCAGTTCCAGACCGAGGAGGATGGAGCGGCCCAGCAGTTGCCGGTAGGAGCGGTAGACGGAGAGCGGTTCGGATTCCGAGGGCAGGCGCCTGGGCTGGAATCCCCGCAGCGCCATGGGGATGGACACGAGGGCGCCGATCACCATGACGGCCACGCCAGCGAAGTCCATGAAGCGGCCGGCCGTCTCGATAATGTGCTGAAGATCCATGGTTCCCCTCGGAGAAAGTGGGCAGTGAGATTCAAAACCTTACGGGTGCCGGACGCCGACGCCGGCGAGCACTGCTCGGTAGCCTTCCCGGAAACTCGGGTACTGAAACTCGAATCCGGTGCTGCGGAGCAGCCCGTTGCTAGCTCGCTTGTTTCCGCCGCGCGACGGCTCGCCGCCCGCCGACCCGCCGCCCGCCGACCCGCCGCCCGCCGGGTCGCCGCCAGTTGCGCCAGCGGACTCCGACGCCGGCCGGGGGAGTCCCAGTTCAGCGGCCAGGAAGCCCAGCACGTCGCCCAGCTCGGCCGGTTCGTTGTCCACGCCCAGATAGACGGGCGCAGGAATCGTATCCATGGTGCACAGATGGACGATTGCGGCGGCGGCGTCGTCGCGGTGGATACGGTTGGTGAAGCGCGGCGCAGCCGGAATGACCGCGGTTCGGCCGCGCACCTGGTCGATCAGCCGCGTCCGGCCAGGGCCATAGATCCCGCCGAGCCGCAGCACAACCGGGGTGATGCCGGTGCCGCGCAGGCGGCTGTAGAGGAGTTCCTCTGCTTCGCGGATGATGCGGCCTGAGAACCCGCCAGGTTCCGGCGTCGTGCGTTCATCGATCCAGCCGCCGCCGGCGTCGCCGTAGACGGCGGTCGAGGACACAAACAGGATCCGGCGGACGCCTGCGCCGGACGCCAGGACCGCGTCCAGCACGTTCGAGAGGCCGTCCACGTAGGCGGTCCGGTAGGCATCCTCAGTCGGGGAATCCGCGGCAATCGCGACGACGACGGCGGCGGTGTCCGCCGGGATGGGCGGCAGCTCGTCGGAGCTCAGGTCAGCTGCGACCCCCTCGATGGCAGCCGGAAGTTTCGCCGGCGACCGGCGCCACCCCACCACGCGGTGGCCTGCGGCCGCGAAACGCAGTCCGGCCTCAGTGCCCAGGTCGCCGCAACCGGCCAGCAGAACAGTCATGAGGCCAGTCTGCCAGCCTTCGGGAAGCCCCACGGACAGACTTGAGAAAATCTTGAAGTGATCTTGTAGCCCGCTGAAGCATTGCCTTGAAGGAGGCCGGGCATCGTTGTATGGGTCAGCCAGGGGGCTGGCGGACACAACATACGTCGCCCGGCCAGTCAGGGCCGGCTCCACGAAACGGAAAATCCAATGGGTCTCAACCTCAAGTCCACGTCCAGCAAGGTCTTGGCTTCCGCCGCCCTCCTCGCCGCAGCTGCCGGCGTGGCCGGGATGGGTACCTACGGTGGCTTCACCGCCAGCACTTCGGCTTCCGCCGCCGTCGACTCGGCCACGGTAACCCTGACTGGCGCCGACGCCGGCACGCTCAACATCCAAGCGGCCAAGGTGATCCCGGGCGACACCATGGAACGCACACTCAAGTTGGTCAACGGTGGCACAATCGATCTGGCCGCGATCACTCTCACCACCAGCACGACGTCGCCGAGCCTCCTGACCACAGACGGAACCAACGGTTTGCAGCTGCAGATCGACAGCTGCCCGGTTGCCTGGACCGGATCCGGTACAGGCCCGTACACCTGTAATTCTGCGGGCACGCCCGTGCAGGGCGCCGTGGTCCTTGCCAAGCGTGCCGTGATCGGACAGAACATGGCATTGTCGGGCCTGACGTCGACGACCGCCGCAAAGACCGATTTCCTCCGGGTCACGCTGACTCTGCCGATCGCTGCGAACGACTCCTTCCAGGGCCTGAACAGCAATGTCGCCTTCGCCTTCAACGCCGCAACCCGCGGAGCCACCAACAAGTAGCCAGTCTCGGGGACTCAGTCCGGCCCGGTCTCGGCCGGACTGAGTCCCCGGTTTTATGCGTACTATTCACCCCGGCAGGAGGAACGATCCCGTGAGCGCAGTAATCAACGCAGGTCCCAGGGACTCCGTCGACCTCCCGCCAGCAGACGGCCCCGCCCAGGACAGCGATGTCCAGCACAGCCCCGCCCAGGACATTCATGTCCAGGGCAACGCCGCACTCCCCAACCACGGACGACGCCGGGCCGAGCGGCCGCCGCACGCTCGCGGCAGTGTGGTGCCCAAGCCTGTTGCCGTGGCCGGACGCGCGGCGGTCACGATCCTCCTCATCGTCGCCGCATTGGTATTCCTCTTTCTCGCAGTCGGGCCGCACTTCCTGAACTACCAGACGTCAACCATGCTCACCGGGAGCATGTCGCCGGGGATCAACCCGGGCGACGTCGTTGTCAGCGTGAAGACGCCGGTCTCCGAGCTGAAGGTTGGCGACGTCATTACCTACAGCATTCCGATTGACGATCACCGGATTGAAACCCACCGGGTGGCCAGCATCAAACGCGACGCCGGCACGACGTCCGTGATCACCAAGGGTGACGCCAACCCGGGGGCCGACCCGTGGGTTGCCGTGCTTTCCGAGGACTACGTCTACACGCAAGCGGGCGTCGTGCCGCATCTTGGCGACGCCATCCGAGCCTTGCGTCAGCCGCTGGTCCAGTCCGTGCTCCTCTACGGCGCTTCTGCACTGCTCGTCGTTGTGGTGCTGACGGCGATCTGGAAGAAGCCTGCCGAGCCGGGTACCGAGGCGCTGCCCGCCGAATCGCTGGACACCGCAACGCTGCCCACCGAATCGCTTGTCAGGGACGATGCCGCTGAAGACGCCACGGGCGCCGGTTCCGAAAAGAGCAGGGGATGACCGGATCAGGCGTCATCCTGGATTCCCGGCAGATCGACAGGCTTGCCCACGAACTGGACTCTCGCTCCACCGCAGTCGGCTTCGTCAGCCGCTTCGTCCAGCGCCTGCCGGACAGCCTGGCATGCATCCATCGCAGCCTTCTCGAAGGCAAAAGCGGGGGTGCCTTAGCGGCGGTCCTGAGCGTGGCGACCTCGGCAGCGATGGCCGGAGCGGTTCAGCTTGAAGGGCACAGCAGGGCGGTCGAACGGAGCATCCGGGCGGGCGATCTCGGCGCGGCCCGGGTTGCCGCCGGAGTCCTCGACGCCAACGCAGCGGACTTCGCGCAGCACGCGAGCAAACTCCTCATTTCCTGACGGCACCGCTGCTGGAGAGAACGACGCTCCCGTCAACCTGCAGCGCCATCCGGCCCACTCACTATGCGGCGCTACCGGGCCCAATCAGCCAGCAGATTCCTCCGGGGCCGACCCGGGGAGGACAACTGACACGGTGGTTCCGCCGTCGGGACCCGAACCGATGCTGAGCCGTCCGCCATGGGCCTTCGCGATCCGGACGCATGTTGCCAGCCCCAAACCGGAACCGGGCGGGTCGTCTTCGCGGTGTAAACGCGTCAGCGGTTCGGTAACGTGGCCCCATCTTTCCGCGGGGATGCCCTTGCCGTTGTCCGTCACCCGGACCGTCACGCCGTCAGGAACAGCGACGGCGGTGACCAGGATTCGCGGCCGGGTGCCAGGCCTGCGGTAGGTCACGGCATTGTGGATCAGGTTCTGCAACAGCGTGCGCAGTTGCTCGGCGTCCGCCTCCAGGACCATATCTGAAACCTCGATCTCGGCCCCGGCTTCCTTGATATCCGCCGCAAGGTTCTCTGAAACGTCGCTGACTGTGGCCGAGAGCGACACCGGCCGGCGTCGGAGCGCTCCACCGATGCGCGAAAAGGACAGCAGGTCGTCCACCATGGCCAGCATTCGGCGTGAGGTCCTGCCGATAATGCGGAACTCGTCCGCATCCTCAGGCCTCTGCAGTTCGCCCAGTTCGGTGAACCCGATAACGCTGGTCAGCGGATTGCGCAGGTCATGACTGATGCGGGCAGCGAACGATTCGAGCAGTTCGTTGCTGTTGCGCGCCTCCTCCAGGCTCCGGGCGAGCATCCGGGCATGGTGGTGCAGTTCGAGGACTTCCACCACTTGTGACGCGATGATCTCCAGTGTCGTCTGCTGACCGGGAGTAAGTTCCGCGGACGACGGCGAAAAGAGGCACAACGACCCCAGTACGAAACCCTCGGCCGTGGTGAGAGGGACTGAAGCGTAGAACCGGACGGCGGCAACCTGGCCCGTGACAAAGGGATGGTTTCGAAATACAGGATCCCGGGAGGCGTCGGGCACCACGGTGGTCCGGCCGCTGAGAAAGACCCGGCTGCACATCGAATCTTCGCGGGAACACACGCCCGGGTCGATCCCTTCGGCGGCAATATGGTGCTGCTGGTCCGCGGTGATGATGTTGACCGCTGCGAACGGTATGCCGGTGGTGGTAGTCGCCAGGATCAGCAGCTTCTGGAGTTGACCCTGCGTATCCGGAGCCCGTGTGCCGGTTGTGGCCGGGAGCGGTTCGAGGCGAGGCAGTCCGTACTCCGCGAGCACTGACTGCCGCGTCATCCCTGAGCCTGCGGCGGTGCGGACTGGCGGTGGCACGGCCAGCTAGCCCACCCCTTCGGCCGGCGCCATTCGATAGCCGACGCCTCGTACCGTGCGGATGAACCGTGGTTCGCGGCCTTTATCGCCGAGCTTCCTACGTAGATTGCCGATATGCACCTCCACGAGGTGCTCATCCATGGGCCATTCGGTGCCCCACACCTTGGTCAGAAGGGCCTTCCGGGTCCAGACTCGACGCGGCGCACCGGTCAGTGCTTCCAAGAGATCAAATTCAGTGCGGGTCAGCACCAGTTCGACGCCGTCAATGGAGGCCGCCCGACTTTCGGCCTCGACAAGCAACGGACCGTGCCGGAGGACGCGGGCGTCGTCGCTACGGCTGTTTTGTCCTGCCGCGACGCCTGGATCGCCGGAAGGGTTGCCGGGCGCTGCGTCGCTTGCCCGGCGGCGCGGTGGCGTGTGCGGGGCGGACACGGCGTCGGTGATCGCCGCAGCGTCGCTCGCCCGGCGGCGCGGCGAGTCGTGGGTCCCGGCTGACGATGCGTCAGTTGCACGAGGCATGAAGTCTGTAGCCCGACGCTGCGGCGTGGGGCGTTGCGGGGTTGGCCGGTGGCGGCGCATTACCGCTGTCACCCGGGCCTGGACGGTGCGGGGGCTGAAGGGCTTGCTGATAAAGTCGTCGGCGCCAGTTTCCAGGCCCATCAATTCGTCTATCTCGTCCGCCCGGGCCGTGATCATAACCACGTAAGCCTCGGAAAATTTGCGCATCCGACGGCACACTTCGACGCCATCGAGATCGGGAAGGTTGAGGTCCAGGGTCACCAGGTCGGGGCACATTTCCTGGATGCTCACCAGCGCGTCGGACCCGGAGGCGGCGTCAAAAACGGCAAACCCCTGCATCTCGAGCGTCCGGCGCAGCAGCAGTCGAACGTCGGCGTCGTCATCTACAACCACTGCTCGCAGTTGAGTCACGGAACCACCCAAACCCCAGCTTCTAAAACAATGAGACCTGCACGCGGCTGGGACCTCATGCGTCACAGCGTGTGACAAAAACCCCAAGCGTCACAGTGGATTCAGGCTAACAGGTTTTCTTGAGCAAATGTTGAAGTTTTTCGCGGCGTTGGGTTGAAGCTGCCTTGCCAGAGTAGGAGCTATTAGATCGCCAGCTCTCACAGGAAGCGCAAACAGTGAACGTCCCTCAGTCCGTTCCAGTAGCCTCTCGGGTCAAGGCCCCCTGGCTGGTGCGTCTGCGCGGACTGCTGGCCGTCCCAGTAGCTGTGGCTCTGGTGCTGGGCGCTCCCGGGCTGGCGTATGCGTCGTTCACAGCCAAGACGACCGCCGCCCTCACGGTTGGAACTTACAAGGTCCCTGCGCCGGCATCGATCAGCGGAACGCTGGAATGTACCTCCATCCAAGGCAAGAAGGGGGCTTCCATCAGTTTCACGAGCTTCACCACAGTCAGCCGTGCCACGGGGTACACGGCGACCATTACTTCGCCGAATGACTCCCAAGCAGTGTCCGTCATCGCCGTAGGGGACACCTCGCACGGGGCGACGTTGCTCAGTAAGGGCAACGGTAGGGGTACGTACACCTTCACTCTGACAGCTAGCGTGGGGTTGTGGACGGGGGAGCCGCTGACGCAGTCCGTCACCTGTTGATGCCCCTGACCTCCCGGCCTGACGCCCGACGCCGGACCCGAGATGGCGCGCCTGCGCAGGCGGGGCCCGACGCCGGACCCGCAACCGGCGTCGTCCGGCTACCTCGCCGGAATCGGGAAGAAGGCCCGGGGGTCCTGCATCAATGCGGGGTAATCGAAGACCGAGCGGTCCACGATCTCGTCCACCTCGAAGTTGCGGGCGAAGTTGCCCTCAACGGTGATCGGACGGCCCACAACTTTGCCGATGGCGAAGGAGCTGCCGCCGTTGACCGGAATGGCAACCACGGAGTTGCCGGGAAGAGTGGTGAACGCCTCTTCCTGCTGCTGGCGCTTGCGGGTGGGCTTCTTGACGAGCTGCTTCGGGGGTAGCTTGCGCACCTTGCCCGGCCGGCGGGAGCCTGATTCGGCGTAGACGAACTGGTAGTCATCTTCCGCGGGGGCCTTGCTCCGGCCAACCGGCGGCAGGCTGACAGTCTTCAGCTGCTCGGGATCGGTGTCGCCGAGCGGCAGGCGCAGTACCCACATGCGGTCCCCGGCAGGATCCTCGGGCACAAGCTCGTGCTTCGGTTCCGGCCAGACGTACTCCAGGTCCGGGTCCGTGCCGGGGAATACCTTCGTATAGAACCGCGGATCCTTGGCGATCAGCCGGGACCGGTGGCTGAGGTGGAAATCCGCATTCCCCAGCCACGGCGGCATTGGGATCTTGGCGGCGTAGTCGGGGTGGGCCGCCTGCGGGGCGAACTCCATGATCTTCTCGCGCGTGGTGTCTTCGCCGCCGCGGGCCGTCCATTCATCCACCATGGCCAGGCCGTACATTGTCAGCGCGGGAACGTACCCCATCCACATCCGGACAGCCGGGTGCGACTGCCAGCCGTACTCCGGGATCACCAGCGCACGCAGGATTTGCAACGACTCAACGCGCTGCTTGCCGAGCCGCACGCGGTCCAAAGCCGCGGCGCTCTGCTGAAAATCGGGGAAGGGGAGGAAAGTCTGCATCTCTCCAGTTTGAGGCCACATGACCAAACCACCAATTGCACAGGACCACGCGTGCGCATGTTCACATTTTGGAATGAAGCAGACAGCTCATTACGGCGGGGCGTAATATAGCAGGACCCCATCTATGCCGCCCGGAGGACACGCCATGAATCCAGCCCCTGTTGCGCCGTTTGTACCGAAATACGGACAACTGCTCGGCCCGGAAGCGAACGGCATTTTGGTGCTCGAGGAAGTCATTCTTGACCCGGTGGCAGCCCGTAAGGAACAGCACGGGTTCCGCGCCGCAATGGCATCGTTCGCGCTGACCATGCGGCGGATAGTGGCCCTGCGCCTCTGCATCGCCGTTGTAGCGATCGCCAACCTGCCCCTCTTTCTGCTCAACACGGGCTGGTGGATTTACGCGGTCTCGCTGACCCTGGTAGTTGCAGTCCACGCCGCAGTGTCCTGGCTGAACCGTCACGAGCCGCGGATCCGGCAGCGCCGCATGCTCGAACTGCATCTGCACCGTGAACGGAGCGACAATTACCGCAAGGTCCGCGACGCCGTGAAGTACGTCATCGACGCCCCTGCCCGGGTAAATGAAAACCTCTACCTTGAGCTTCTCGCCGCGAAGCGTGTGGCCCTGCACCTAGCCATGGGCACGGTGGCCCTGCTGGACACGAGCGACGACGCCGCGTGGAAACTGCAGATTGTCCGCGAGATCCCTCAGGCCGCCTGAGCCCGCACAGCTCACCTGAGCAGCACGGCTCATCCGAGAAGCCGCGGCTCACCGAGCACCACGGCTCGCTCAAGCACGACGACGCCGGAGCGTCCCCTTGCGGGATCGCTCCGGCGTCGCGCTTGTTAACGGCCCGTGCTGTAACGGCCCGTGCCTTAACAAACAGTGCCCTAACGAGCAGAGCCCGGTAACAAGCCGTGCCTTACCAAGTGCCCTATCCGGGAAGCTGCAGCACCTGGCCCGGGAACACTAGGTGGGGGTTGCTGATGGTCGCTGTGTTCGCGTCGGCCAGCGAGCGCCAGCCTCCGGCGAGGCTGAGCTTCTCGGCGATTGTGCTCAGGGTTTCGCCGCTCCGGATGGTGTAGGTCTGGCCACTCAGAGCCACCGGTGTAACATGGCGGGGTGCCGGGACGGCTGCCTTGGGGGCCGCATGCCGGACAGGCACCTTGGCCGGGACGGCAACCGCGGCGCGCGGTCGTGATGTGGCTGCGCTCTGTGGAGCCACGGCGCCTCCGCGCAGACCCAGTTTCGCTGCGCAGGCCGGCCACGCGCCCCAACCCTGACTGGCCTGCACTTTCTGGGCGACGGCAATCTGCTGCTCACGGCTGGCGTTCGCCGCGGACCCCGTGCCGCCGTGGGCCGCCCACGTCGACTGGCTGAATTGCAGCCCGCCCGCGTAGCCGTTTCCTGTGTTGGTGGCCCAATTGCCGCCACTTTCGCACTGGGCAAGCGAATCCCAGGTGGAGGCGGGGGCTGTGGTCGGGACGGCCGCGTTGGCGGCCGAGGCGGACAACGCGACGCCTGCGATCGAGACGGCCGCAAGAGTGATGCCGCGGCGCGCGGCAGTGCCATAGGTGGATTTTTTCATGGTCAGATGCTCCTGAGGGCCACCAGCGCTCGGTCCGTCCCCGGACGTTCTCGCGCCACTGCCCGCCCCTGACAATAGAGGTCATATGCGGTGTCTACCGGTCGGGCAGTATCTGGTGGTGGTAGCACCGGGCATGCACTGCCCGGTTGCGGGCATTGCACACTAGGCTAAGCCAGGCCCGGCCCGTTATCAAGACGTTATTTTTGCCGTTTCTGCCGTTATCATGTCGCTATAACCCAGCTCGCCGCTGCCTGTCTCGCCGCTGATGCTCGCAATAAGCGTGAGTTAGCCCCCGAGCATCGCGGCCAGGTACGGAGCTGTCCGGCTGTTCTTGGAGTTCGCGACGGCGGCGGGGGTTCCGATCGCCACGATCTGGCCACCGGCGTCGCCGCCGGCCGGGCCGAGGTCGATCACCCAGTCCGCTGCAGCCACCACATCCATGTCGTGTTCCACCACAATGACGGTGTTGCCTGCGTCCACCAGCCGGTGCAGCTGGGCCATGAGCAGCTGGACATCGGCCGGATGCAGCCCGGTGGTGGGCTCGTCCAGCAGGTAGAGGGAGTGGCCCCGCTGGGCGCGCTGCAGTTCGGTGGCGAGCTTGATGCGCTGGGCCTCGCCGCCGGAGAGCTCGGTGGCCGGCTGGCCGAGCCGGAGATAGCCCAGGCCCACCTCGCGCAGCGTTTGCAGGCTGCGCGCCGCCGCCGGCACGCCTTCAAGGAACTCAGCGGCGGCATTGACCGTCAGGCCCAGCACTTCCGCCACGTTCTTTCCGAGGTAGGTCACCTCCACGGTTTCCGGGTTGTAGCGGGAGCCATGGCACTCGGGGCAGGGGCCGTAGCTGCCGGGCAGGAACAGCAGTTCGACGGCGACGAAGCCCTCACCCTGGCAGGTCTCGCAGCGGCCGCCGGCAACGTTGAAGGAAAAGCGCCCGGCGCCGAAGCCCCGCGCCTTGGCCTCGTCCGTGGCCGCGAATTCCTTGCGGACCGCGTCGAAGAGGCCGGTGTAGGTGGCGAGGTTGGAGCGCGGCGTGCGGCCGATCGGTTTTTGGTCCACCTTGACCAGCCGGTCCAGCTGGTCCAGGCCCGAGACCGGTCCAACACTGACCGGGCCGGTGGGCTCACCGGCCTGGGACTCCAGGTCCTCACCAGCGGGGCTCGCCCCGGCGCCGGATTCCGGGTGCAGCCGGGCGCCGACCACTTCGGCCAGGACCTGGCTGACCAGCGTCGACTTGCCGGAGCCGGAGACGCCGGTGACGGCGGTTAGGACGCCGAGCGGGAAGTCGGCGTCGAGTTCGCGCAGGTTGTGGCGGCTGATGTCCCGCAACTCCAGCCAGCCGGCAGCCTCCCGGCGGATGCCGCTCGCGGCGGAACCGCCGCCGTCATCCGCGCCGTGGCGAGGGCTGGCCGCTGAGGTAGCGCCGCCGTCGTCCGTCATACCGGAACCGTCAGGGAAACCATTCGGAAACAGGAACGGCCGGGTGACGGACGCATCCACCCCGGCGAGGCCAGAGACGGGTCCGCTGTAGAGCACTTCCCCGCCGCCTTCACCGGCGCGGGGACCCACATCCACCAGCCAGTCCGCGCGGCGGACGATGTCCATGTTGTGCTCGACCACGAACACCGAGTTGCCGGAGGACTTGAGCTGGTCCAGGACGGCGAGGAGCGGCTCGGCGTCGGCGGGGTGCAGGCCGGCGGAGGGTTCGTCCAGCACGTAGATCACGCCGAACAGGCCGGAGCGTAGCTGGGTGGCGATCCGGAGCCGCTGCATTTCGCCGGGGGAGAGCGTGGGGGTGGACCGGCCCAGCGCGAGGTAGCCCAGGCCGAGGTCCAGCAGCACCGTGACGCGCTGCAGGAGGTCGCGGGTGATGGCGACGGCCACCTCGTTGCCCTCGCCGGAGGACTGCTTGCGGGAGGCAGTCCCGGCCTCGGTGAGCTCGGTGGTGGGCCGGATGATGCCCGCCAGTTCCGTCATGGGGACGGCGTTGAGCTCGGCGATGGTGCGTCCGGCGAAGGTGACGGCGAGGGCGGCCGGGGTCAGGCCGGCGCCGCCGCAGACCGGGCACGGGCCGGTTTCCATGAAGCGCAGCACGCGGTCGCGCATGGTGGTGCTCTTGGAATCGGCGAGTGTATGCAGCACGTAGCTCTTGGCGCTCCAGAACCGGCCCTTGTATGGCTTGGCGACGCGGTCGCGTTGGGGCGTCACTTCCACTACAGGCTGTTCCTCGGTGAACAGTATCCAGTCGCGGTCCTTCTTGGGCAGTTTCCGCCAGGGGGTGTCGACGTCGTGGCCAAGGTGGGTCAGGATGTCGCGCAGGTTCTTGCCCTGCCACGCCCCGGGCCAGGCGGCGATGGCGCCGTCGCGGATGCTCAGCGAGGTGTCCGGCACCAGGGAGGACTCCGTGACGGTGTGCGCGATCCCCAGGCCGTGGCACTCCGGGCAGGCACCGGCGGCCGTGTTCGGAGAAAACGCGTCCGAGTCCAACTGCCCGGCGCCGTCGGGATAGCTGCCGGCGCGGGAGAAAAGCATGCGCAGCGAGTTGGACAGCGTGGTGAGCGTGCCCACCGTGGACCGCGAACTCGGCGTCCCGCGGCGCTGCTGGAGCGCGACGGCGGGCGGCAGCCCGGTGATCATTTCCACCTTGGGGTTGTGCCCCTGCTGGATGAGCCGGCGGGCGTAGGGGGCTACGGACTCGAAGTAGCGGCGCTGCGCCTCGGCATAGATGGTGCCGAAGGCGAGGGAGGACTTGCCCGAGCCGGAGACGCCGGTGAAGGCGACGATCGCATCGCGGGGCACGTCCACGTCCACGTTGCGCAGGTTGTTCTCCCGGGCACCGCGCACCCGGACAAAACCGTCCGTCGGATTGCCGGGAACCAGATCCTGGATTAGATCCCGGTCGGCCGGGCGCGGCAAATGGGAAGCATGCTGTGTATTTTGCATTGGTTCGACTCTATCCGCTCAGGGCAGCACCGGGCATATCCTTACCGGATGGATACGTACGACGACGAGACTCGGTTTGCGGAGAATGCGGAGAAAGAGCCGGAAGAACCCGAAGAACCGGAAGCCGGCGAACCCCTCCCGCTCCCGGTCGCGGAACTGCACCTGCATATTGAGGGAACGCTGGAACCGGAGCTGATCTTCGCGCTGGCGGAACGCAACGGGATCGAACTGCCGTACGCGGACCTGGAGGAGCTGCGCTCGCGCTACGAGTTCACGGACCTGCAGTCCTTTTTGGACCTGTACTACGCCAACATGGCCGTGCTGCAGACGGAGCAGGACTTCGCCGACATGACCCGGGCTTATCTGACCCGGGCGGCGCTCGCCGGGGTCAGGCATGCCGAGATCATGCTGGACCCGCAGGCCCACCTGTCCCGCGGGATATCGCTGGAGACGTGCGTCAACGGCGTGGCCTCGGTGCTGGCCGGCTCCCAGGAAGAGTTCGGCATCTCCACCCTCCTGATCGCCGCCTTCCTGCGCGACCTCACCGAGGAATCCGCCCTCGAAGTGCTGGAGAAGCTGCTCGCCATGGACGCCCCCATCGCCGGAATCGGGCTCGATTCCGCCGAGGTGGGCAACCCGCCGGCCAAGTTCGAGCGGCTCTTCGCCCGGGCCAAGGATGCCGGGCTGCACCGGATCGCGCACGCCGGCGAGGAGGGCCCGCCGTCGTACATCATCGACGCGCTTGACATTCTCGAA
This sequence comes from Arthrobacter sp. ES3-54, assembly GCF_029504395.1. Classification (GTDB taxonomy): domain Bacteria; phylum Actinomycetota; class Actinomycetes; order Actinomycetales; family Micrococcaceae; genus Arthrobacter. The sequence continues at coordinate 154,028 of NZ_JAQFIF010000008.1, read as the reverse complement.
GTGGAGCGGATCGACCACGGCATCAGGTGCATGGAAGATCCGGAACTCGTGGAGCGGCTGGTGGACGAGCTCATGCCGCTGACCGTGTGCCCGCTGTCCAACGTCCGGCTCCGGGCGGTGGACACCCTGGCTGAGCACCCGCTGCCGGCCATGCTCGCCGCGGGGCTGAACGTCTGCGTGAACTCGGACGATCCTGCGTATTTCGGCGGGTACGTGGACGACAACTTCGCGCAGCTGAAATCGGTTATCGGCCTGTCCGAGTTCGACTGCGTCCGGATGGCGGCGAACTCGATCCGTTCGTCCTTTGCAAGCGAGGAACGCAAGGCCGAGCTGCTGGCCGAACTGGCCGCGTCAGGGCACTGAGGTCACAGTTGCCCTATCACTTATGGTCGCTAAAACGGGGTTGGGAACCATAACTGATAGGGCAACAGCGCAACGTGGGGGTCTGGTGACCCCGGGTTGCCGTTTTAGTCGTCGATCGAGTCCATGTGCGGGTACCGCGCTCCGGCCGCAGCCCCGGCCGGAGCCAGTTCGTCCAGACGGGTCAGGTCCTCGGCGGAGAGTTCGACGTCGGCAGCGCCCACGTTCTCCCGCAGACGGTCACGCTTCTTGGTGCCCGGGATGGGAACTATGTGCTCGCCCTGGGCCAGCAGCCAAGCCAGTGCCAGTTGCCCGGGAGTGCAGCCTTTGGCGTCCGCCAACTCCTTGACCCGATCCACGAGCTGCAAATTCCGGACAAAGTTCTCGCCCTGGAAACGCGGGGAGTGCCGGCGGAAATCGTCCGCCGGGAAATCATCCGGGCTGCGGAACTGGCCGGTCAGGAAGCCTCGACCCAGCGGACTGTAGGGGACAAATCCGATGCCCAGTTCCGCCAGAACCGGGAAGACCTTCGTTTCCGGTTCGCGCTCCCACAGCGAGTATTCGGTCTGCAATGCGGTGATGGGGTGCACCGCGTGGGCCCGGCGCACGGTGCCGGCGCTGGCCTCGGACAAGCCAAGGTGCCGGACTTTCCCGGCCTGTACCAGCTCAGCCATGGCCCCGACGGTGTCCTCGATCGGGACGGTCTTGTCCACCCGGTGCTGGTAGTACAGGTCGATGTGATCCACGCCCAGCCGCTGCAGGCTTGCATCGCAGGCGGCGTGCACGTAGTCGGGGGAGCCGTTGATGCCTACCCAGGATCCGTCGGGCCGGCGTTCGTTGCCGAATTTGGTGGCCAGGACGACGTCGTCGCGCCGGCCTGCGATAGCCCGGCCGACAAGCGTCTCGTTGGTGAACGGGCCGTACATATCCGCAGTGTCGAGCAGGCTTCCGCCGGCGTCGAGAAAGGCCTGGATGGTGGCGACGGATTCCTTTTCCTCGCCGTGGCCGTAAAACTCGCTCATTCCCATGCAGCCCAAACCCAGGGCCGAGACGGTGAGCGAACCGAGCGTACGGGATTCCATAGATTTCTCCTGAATCAGAACAATGGGGACGGCCTCCGGCACCTGATCGGGCAGCGGGACGGCACGCAGTTGGCAGACCGCCACTCTAGGCCCATCGGGTCGGCGGCACAACGGATGGTCGGGCGGGATTTGCCCCGGGTTGCAGCAGCCCCACGGCGTCCGTCCGGGCTGGGCCGGGTCACCCTTGCCGGGGGATGCGCCGGGGCGGTGCCGCGCGGCAGAGTGCAGATATGACGAAGACCGGACAGCGGCGCATGGGCTCGCTGCGCAAAGTGATGCCTGGACTCGACGTCCCCGCCACATATCAGAAGGACTGGTTCGGAAAGGACGTCGTCGCCGGAGTCGTCCTGGCGACGTTGCTCGTTCCCCAGGGCATGGCCTATGCGGAACTGGCAGGTTTGCCGGCGATCACCGGGCTGTACACCACCATCCTCTGTCTGTTCGCCTATGCGGTCTTCGGCCCGTCGCGCATTCTGGTGCTGGGACCGGACTCTGCACTCGGCCCGATGATCGCCGCGACGGTCCTGCCGCTCGTCGCCTCCGACGGTGACCCGCAGAAGGCGGTGGCGCTCGCGTCGCTGCTCGCGATCATGGTCGGCCTCATCATGGTCCTCGCGTCCGTGGCCAAGCTCGGCTTCATCGCCGATTTGATCTCCAAACCGACGATGATCGGCTACATGAACGGTCTCGCGATCACCATCCTGGTGGGCCAGCTCCCAAAGCTCTTCGGGTTCAAGGTGGACAGCGAAAACTTCATTGGTGACCTGGTCGGTTTCGTCGAGGGCGTGGCTAATGGCGAGACGGTGGGCGCCGCCGCGGCGGTCGGCATAGCCGGGATTGTGCTGATACTGGCCCTGCAACGGTGGCTGCCCAAGGTCCCAGCAGTGCTCGTCATGGTGGTTCTCGCGATCGCGGCGACCTCGCTGTTTGACCTCGCCAGTAAGGGCGTTTCCCTGGTCGGGGAACTCCCGCGAGGTTTCCCGCCGTTCACGATCCCGGACGTGACCTTGTCGGACATCGGGCTGATGTTTGCCGGTGCCCTGGGCATTGCGTTGGTGTCCTTGACGGACACGATCTCGAATTCGACGGCGTTCGCGGCGCGCTCCGGCCAAGAGGTTCATGGCAACCAGGAAATGATCGGCATCGGTGCCGCGAACCTGGCCGTGGGCTTCTTCCAAGGCTTCCCCGTGAGCACCAGCGGCTCCCGGACCGCCGTCGCCGAACGTTCCGGCTCCAAGACACAGCTCACGGGTGTGACGGGCGCCGTGCTGGTCCTCCTCATGCTCGTGCTGCTTCCCGGGCTGTTCCGGAACTTGCCACAGCCGGCTCTGGCGGCCGTGGTGATCACCGCGTCCGTGTCCCTGGCCGACATCCCCGGGACAGTGCGTCTCTGGCACCAGAGACGGACCGAGTTCTACCTGTGCCTGGCCGCCTTCCTCGGAGTGGCGCTCCTGGGCGTTCTGCCCGGCATCGGCATTGCGGTGGGGCTGTCCATTCTGAACATCTTCCGCAGGGCGTGGTGGCCGTACGAGACGGTGATCGGGCGGGTGCCGGGATACGAGGGGTTTCACGACATCCGCGTCCACCCGGACGCGAAGCACTTGCCCGGCCTGGTGATCTACCGGTGGGACGCCCCGTTGTTCTTCGCCAACGTCCGGCCGTTCCGCGACAACATCCGGCACTTGGCACTAACGGAACCCAAGCCGCGGTGGATCGTCATCGCGGCCGAACCCATCACGGACGTGGACACCACCGCCGCGGACGTATTGCTCGATCTGGACGTCGAGCTGAACGCGAAGGGTATCTCCCTGGTGTTCGCCGAGCTCAAGCACAGGACCCGGGAGAAGATCGAAAAGTACGGATTGACCCGCGAAATCGAGCCCGAGCATTTCTATCCCACCACCGAAGCAGCTGTAGCCGCCTTCATGGCCCAGACCGGGGCCGAATGGAGCGCCGAGGACTGACCCATGCTTGGGCACCAAGGAAGGTCCTGGGCCGCGGTCGGTGCCTAGGAACGGGCTTCTTGGCGCTGCCCGGCCGGCACTCGGGCGCTGCGGATGATCCACCAGCCCAGGGCGGCCATCGTCAGGCCGATTGGAATCCCGTACGGCGGCAGGCCAACGTTGAAACCTAGGGCCCCGGCGACGACGAACGCCGCACCGGCCCACGCCGGGAACATGTGCGTCCGCCAGCCCACAACGCCGAAAATGATCCAGCCAAGCGCAAACAGCACGTAGCTGGAGAGGGCGCCGACGACCAGCATCCCGGACCCGCCAGCGAGGATGGCGTCGGGCGCGGTTTCGGCAATCCACGGACCGGCAAACCCGTCGAACCACATGTCTCCCGCCATATCCATGGTGCCGATGAGGGCGGCGCAGAAGCCGACGACGCCGAGGCCACCGGCGCTGTCCGCGTACCTCATGTAGACGGACACCAACGCGAGCATCAGTCCGATGAAGACCACAAAGTAGAACGCGTTGGCCAGCTGGAACGGAGTCTGGCGCATCATGTCTATTCGCTCGAGGCTGTGGTCGGCCGCGAGCAGGCGCCAGACGTCCTCGGCGGCGAAGGCCAGGCCGGCGGCCAGGGCAATGGGCCCGGCATGGGACGGCAGGGGTGAAGACATGATCCCTCCTCAGCGGTGGATTGGATCTGATCCGGAACGGACCAGCACCGAGTCGATGGCGGAGGCAGGCGCCGCACGCCAGGCACTCCGGTCCAGGAGAACAGTAGTGAGGACTGCAAGGACCACGACGGCGAAGTAGATGAGTTCCGCCCGGTCAGCCCCGGCACCGGAGAACCCGAAGGAACCCACCGTGAACGTGCCCTGGCTGTTGTGGAAGAGGTAGGTGAGCAGCACGCTTCCGCCGGTGCGGTTGAACAGCCACACGTAGAGGAAGGTGATGGCGAAGGTGGTGGGCAGCCCGATCACGCTGAGCTGGCCGAAGAGGACCAACGGAAGGTGCCAGAGGGACACTACAACGCCGAGGAGTGCCGCGGACCGCAGCGGATTCCACCGGGCCTGGAGCAGGGGCACGGCATAGCCGCGGAAACCCGGCTCCTCGCCCAGAGGGCCGTCCATTGGATTGACCAGCCGCACGGCAAAGACAGCCAGGAGCCCGGACCAGCTCACCTCTGCCAGCCCCGGAGCGGGCGCGCCGAGGGCCATGTTTGCGAATCCGGTGAGCAGCGCCATCATCGCCGGGAGGAGGAGGGCCACGGCGTACCAGATCCAGCCGACCCGCCACCGGATCAGCCGCTGGCCCCACGCTCGGTAACCGTCTTTTCCCTCGGCGAGGCCAATGATGATCAGCGCCGCCGCGAGCGGTCCGATCGGCAGGAATTCGAACTGCGGCATCAGCCCGGCCGCGTAGAGCGGCCAGGAGCACCAGGAAATCGCGAACGCCAGGACAAAGAACGCCGGGAGGCGGTGACGCTGCAGCCAGACCTTGAATCTAGGCATGACGGCTCCTGAGGAACGGCTCCTGAGAAACAGGGACGAATACGGCTCATTGTCCGCCGGCGAGCTCCCCGGGTCCAGCGTTACTGGATCCAGCGTTGCCGGGTCCAGCGCTGCCGAATCCAGCACTGCCGGGTCGGGCACCCCGAATCCAGCACTGCCGGAGGAGGCATGGCGGACAAGAGTACTCCGGCGTCAGGCTACTCGCGGGTAGCGGTGAGTTTGTTCCTCGCGCACTCCGCTCAGCCCTGTCATAGTGGGTCACGACACACAGAGTTAACAGGTTCCGCTCGCATAAACCATCCTTTCCTTGGCAAAATGCAGGTGGATCAATTGCTTCTAAAGGAGACCCATGGGCGCGAACACCGCGGAAAACACCAACCTTCGGCTAAAGGCCGTGCTTGATGTCCTGGCAGAGGAGGTATGGACTGGCGAGAAGCTGAACGCCGGAGCCGTACTGGGCGAGGCAATCGCACGGGTACCGCTCAACGACCACGAAAGCGAACTCCTCAGCGGCGGCATTCCCCGTGGCCACAAGACGCTGACCACCGCCACCTCCAAGCTGGTCAAGGCGGGCTGGCTGGTCAAGGGCCGCTCCGGCTGGTCTATCACCGATGAAGGTCAGCGCGCCACGGTTGCTTTCGCCGAGCCTGTTGCCTTCGCTGCCGCGCTCGACGCCGGTACTGCGGTTCCGGCCGGCACCCCGCTGCCGTCTGCTCCCGCGGTAAAGCCGGTGAGGGCCGCAAAGCCGGTCGCCATCGCCGACGAAGCCCCGTCGAAAACTTCCAAGGTTGCCGGCAAGGCCGCCAAGCTCATTGAGGAGGCTGTGGCTCCTGTGGCCAAGGCCGTGCGGAAGCGCAAGCCCGCTGCCGAGGCCCCCGCGGCTGCGTCAGCCGAAGCTCCGGCGGCGACCCCGGCTGTCAGCGTCGAAACCATCGAGCAGCCGGACGCCGTCGCAGTTGCCGGTGACTTCAACGTCCTGATCGGCGCGCCCGCCAACTGGGCGCCGCAGTATGACGAAGTCCAGATGGAACTGGACCAGGTGGACCAGCTCTGGAAGATCGCCGCTGACATCCCTGCCGGCTTCTACACCTTCAAGATCGCCCTGAACCGCTCCTGGGACGAAAACTACGGCGCGTTCGGCGTCTTCGACGGACCCAACCACGAAGTGCACCACGGCGGCGGTCTCTTGGTCATTCAGTACGATCACCGCACCCGGGACATCGTCCTGCGGTAGGCACCGACACCCGATCTTCCTGCCGACGCGCAAATGACCCTGCGACACCCGAATTCGGGTGTCGCAGGGTCATTTGCGCGTCGCGGGCGGGTTGGGCGTCCGGGGTGGGTTTGCGCGTCCTGGGTGGGTTTGCGCGTCGCGGGTGGGTTTGCGCGTCCTGAGCCTGCCCGGGGACCGCGGACCGACCTAGCATTGCCTCATGGATACCGTCGAGGTTGCGGGCCTGCGCATCCGGTACCAGCGTGCGGGCCAGGGACCGCCGCTGGTCCTGTTGCATGGCGCCTACGAAGACAGCCGGATCTGGCGGCGGCAGCTCGACGGGCTGTCGGACGAGTACACGGTCTTCGCCTGGGATGCGCCCGGGTGCGGCGGCTCGGACGATCCGCAGCCGGACTTCACCGGAAAGGACCTGGCCGACGCCCTGGCCGGATTTCTTCTGGAAGCGGTGCCGGGCAGGCCGCACATCCTCGGCTTATCCATGGGCTCCGGGATTGCGCTGGAGTTCTACCGGGCATACCCGTCCGTCCCGGCGTCGCTGTTGCTGGCCTCGGCGTATGCCGGTTGGGCGGGATCCCTGCCGCCCGAGGAAGTGGAGCGCCGCTACGAACAGGTCCTAGCCGAACTCGAGCAGCCGCCGGAGCAATTCATCCCCGCGTGGTTGCCCACTTTGTTCACCGACCGGGCTGATCCGGAGGCGGTGCAAGAAACCAGCGCCATCATGGCCGACTTCCATCCAAGCGGCATGCGGGCACTGTTGAACGCGAACGCACATGCCGACTATCGCGATGTCCTGCCCACTATCGCGGTGCCCACCCTGCTGCTGTACGGCACGGAAGACGTCCGCTCGCGGCCGAGCGTGGCCCGCGAAATGAACCGGCGGATCCCGGGTTCGACGCTCGTGATGATACCCGACGTCGGGCACATGGGCGCCGTTGAAGCGCCGGATGCCTTCAACGCCGAGGTACGCCGGTTCCTGCGCGGGGTTACCGCTGGTTGACGCCCGCTAGAACCGGGTCGGGTCCGGCCGCGGCGGCACCGGGCCGGGATCCGGAATCGGGAGGGGATTGGGCGGCGTCGGGAACGGCCCCGGTTCCGGTGACGGCGTGGGCGCGGGGCCGGGTACCGGCTCGGGCCCCGGAACGGGCGGCGGCGTGACTGGACCAGGCTCCGGCGGGAACGGGTCCCCGGGCTCCGGCTGCGGCGTTGTGGGGCCCGGCTCCGGTGGAAACGGATCGGGTTCGGGGGTCGGAGGAATAGTCATAACGGGCTTCCTTTCTCAGCTGGTGTTCCGGATATGGCAATCAGGCGCGGCTGCGCCGGCGCAAGACCCGCAGTTCCCATGGCCGCAGGCGCATCGTGCCCGTGCCAGAACCGCCGTCGGCAGCGGGGCCACGCACGGCATTCGCGGCTGAACCCCCGTCGGCAGCGCGGCCACGCACGGCATTCGCGGCTGAGCCGCCGTCGGCACCGCCGCCCCGCACGGCATTCGCGGCTGAGCCGCCGCCGCCGCCCCGCACGGCACTTGCGGCTGAGCCGCCGTCGGCTGAACCCCCGTCGGACGGGTAATTGCCCAAGACCAGCTCGGCGTCATGCCAGGCCTCGTCCCCGAGCTCCGCGTGGCGCTCCTCGCCGGAAAAGTTGCCCAGAACCAAAAGCTCCGGGCTGGCGGAGGGACTGCCGGGGGAGCCGTCTGAACCGGGCCCGGTCAGCGCCCGGGTGAACGCGTAGATGTGCGGGTCGTCGGGCAGGAGCATGGTGAAGGTCCCGTGGGAGACCACCGGCTCTTCGTGCCGCAGCACTATCACCTTGCGGTAGAAGCTGTAGACCGAGTCCGGATCGTCCACCTGGGCGGCGGCGTTGATGTGGTTGGCGTTCGGGTTAACCGCGATCCACGGAGCCCCGGTGGTGAATCCGGCATGCCGGGAGGCGTCCCACTGGACCGGGGTCCGCGCGTTGTCCCGGTTCAGCGGCGCAAGGGCGGCGAGGACCTCGGCGTCGGTATGGCCGAGGTGCGAGGTGGCTTCGCGGTGGTGGTTGAGGACCTCGATGTCCCGGTAGTCGCTGATCGCGCCGAACGTCATGTTGGTCATGCCCAGTTCCTCACCCTGGTAGACGTAGGGCGTGCCCCGGTGCAGGTGCAGGCTGCCGGCCAGCATCTTGGCGGAGAGTTCGCGGTATTTGCCGTCGTCGCCGAAGCGGGACACGGCGCGGGCCTGATCGTGGTTGCCCCAGTACAGGCTGTTCCAGCCGGTCTCGGCCAGGCCTTCCTGCCAGCGTCCCAGGGTCTGCTTCAGTTCGGTGAGCAGGAGCTTCTTGGGCCGCCATTTGTCGCCGTACTCCTGGTCCAGGGCCACGTGCTCGAACTGGAAGACCATGTCCACTTCGGCCCGGGCGGGATCGGTGTACAGGATGGCGTCCGCCACGGTCACGCCGGGCATTTCGCCGACGGTGAGCAGTTCGCCCGTGCGGCCGGCGAAGACTTCCCGGTGCATCTCCTGCAGGAACTCGTGCATGCGCGGGCCGTCGATGTAGAACGGGCTGCCGTCGCCGAAGAGCTTGCCGTCCGCGACCGGCCCGTCCGGGAGAGCGGTGTCCTTGGAGATGAAGTTGATGACATCCATCCGGAAGCCGTCCACGCCCCGGTCCAGCCACCAGTTCATCATCTCGTAGACCGCCGCGCGGACCTCGGGATTCTCCCAGTTCAGGTCCGGCTGCTTCTTGGAGAAGATGTGCAGGTAGTACTCCCCGGAGGCCTGGTCGAACTCCCACGCGGGCCCGGAGAACGCCGAGCCCCAGTTGTTCGGCTCCGCGGCGGTGCGCCCCGGGCCGGCGCCACCGTCGGGCTCCCGCGGCGGCCGCCACCAGTACCAGTCGCGCTTCGGGTTCTGCTTCGAGGACCGGGACTCCACGAACCAGGGGTGTTCGTCCGAGGTGTGGTTGACCACCAGGTCCATCACCAGCTTCATGCCGCGCGCGTGCAGCCCGTCGGTCAGTTCCCGGAGCTCGTCCAGGGTGCCGAAGAGCGGGTCGACGTTACGGTAGTCGCTGATGTCATAGCCGTTGTCGTCCTGCGGGGAGGTATAGATCGGGGAGAGCCAGACGACGTCGACCCCCAGCCGTTGCAGGTAGTCCAGCTTGCTGATGATGCCGCGGAGATCGCCGATGCCATCGCCGTTTGAGTCGGCAAAGCTGCGCGGATAGATCTGATAGACGACGGCGCTCTGGAACCAATCGCTGGCAGCCGCCTTAGGTGTTTCCGCGGGGGCTTGTTCGACCGTCATGGGGGCTCCTCAGCTGGTCCTGCAGACAATCGGGGCAGCGCTGCTGCTGACCCGCCAACGTCTGATTATCGACCAGTTGGCGGAGGCTGGGAAGACCCTGCCCGGTCCGCGGTCCGGCCCAGCCTAGTTCTGCGAGGCGATGGCGTTGTCGCGGTCCTCGAAGACGTCCTCGCCAGGTCCCGAGAAGGCCTTGGAGCGCTGGATCGCCTCGATGGATCCGGTGAACAGCTGGGAGTCGTGCGGGTCCGGGTGCCGGTGGTGCTCGGCCGTGGCGGTAGTCTTGCCCGGACGCTTGGTGCCCGTCCCGGCGTCGGCGGCGGTGGAGGAGGCGTTGGCGGACGCCGCCGCGGGCAGCGACTCGAGGCGCACGTGGGGGAGCGCCGTCGGGTGGTCCTGCTGGAGGAACAGCACCAGTTCCTCGCGGATCAGGCAACGGAGGTCGAACAGGGACGCGCTGTCGGCTGCGCTGACCAGGATGCGCACGCGGACAAAGCCGGCGGTGGCGTCCGTGATCTGCAGGATCCCCACGCGCTGGTCCCACAGCGGGGTCTCGGCCAGGACCTTCTTCAGTTCACCGCGCATCGCCTCGACGGGTGCGCGCCAGTCGAGGTCGAACTCCACGGTGCCCATGACCTCGGACTGCCGCCGGGTCCAGTTCTCGAACGGGGTGGTGGTGAAGTATGTCGAGGGCAGGATCAGTCGGCGGTCGTCCCAGATGTGGACCACCACATAGGTCAGGGTGATCTCCTCGATCCGGCCCCATTCCTTCTGGACCACCACCACGTCGTCCACCCGGATCGCGTCCGTGAAGGCGAGCTGGATGCCGGCGAACACGTTGACCAGCGACGTCTGGGCGGCGAGGCCGGCGACAATCGAGATCACGCCCGCTGAGGCCAGGAGCCCGGCGCCGAGGGCCTGGATCGCGGGGAACGTCAGCATCGTGCTGCCCAAGGCCACCACCGCGATCAGTGCGACGCCGATCCGCCGGGCCAGGATCACCTGGGTGCGCAGCCGCCTGGCGCGGCGGTTGTCCGCGACGTCCACCCGGTACCGGGTCAGGACCATCGCCTCGATGATGAGCAGCATGGCGATGGCCAGCCAGGCCAGGGACGCGATCAGCGCAATCAGCAGCAGATGGTCCAGGCCGTGGCGCCATTCGAGGTCCCCGCTGCTTGTGGCCAGCGCGATGCGGACGGCGACCAGGCACAGCGACAAGCGCAACGGCAGCCGGGCCACGCGGGACGTCTCGCGCAGTTCCGGTTTGCTGCGGTTGAGCCGGAGCACAAGCTTGCGCACCAGCCAGGACAGGACGAGTCCGGCAACCACGGCGAGGGCCATGGCCAGGAACGGCATTGCTTGTGTCAGGAACTCTTGCATTAGTTAAGCTCTAGCAAGCTTCCGCGGGCAATTGAAATCGTCGGGATGTCAACGTGGGTCCGGTCACGCCGCGGCAGAAGCCGCGGCAGAAGGTGGCAGGCACGGCACGCTGCGGCGCGTTCCGGCGGGTTCTGGCCGCCAACCCGGGACTTTTGGCTCTTGCTTTTGCGCCCGGACGTTCCACAATGGTCGAACCACTTGAATCCCAGGGGGAGGGTGACATGCGTCGACTCGCGGCGTTCGGCTCGGCAGCATCGGCCGGTTTCTTGGTTGCGGCACTGCTCGGCGCCTGCGGCGGCCCTGCGGGTCCGGGCCCGACGTCGCCGTCCATGCCCTCCGTGCCCCCGCTGACGTCTGCGCCGGGCGCAACAGATGTTGCGCCGACCGAGCCGCCCTCCGCGCCCTCGACACCCGCGCCGACGGCGGCGGAATGGAAAACCGTCAAGACCTCCGACGGGAAGCTGGAGTTCGACCACCCGGCCGAGTGGACCGTGAAGGACCGCGGCGCCGAGGCCTCGCCCGGCGGGGTGTTCCTGGAGGTCCTCACTGCGGGCGGCAAGTCGCTGGCCACGTTGCGGACCAACGTGGCCACGGGCTCGGAATGCACGCAACGGATCCCCTACTCAGTGCTCGATCTGGTGCCCGTTCCAGCCTTGGCCCAGCAGGGGGTCACGCCGCACTTCATCTTTGAGTTGCGGCTGTATCCGGCAGAGAAGGACCCCATGAAGGCCAACGTCATGGCATACGGCATCAGCTCGGCGCCCAAACCGTCCGGGCCCGATGCCTGTCCGATCTTCCATTTCTTCACCTGGCCGCCCAGCGGAGCGTCATTCGGAGGCGTGTACAACCCCTTCGACACCAGCCCAGGCAACGAGCCGCATGTCGACACCCCGGAGGCCTACATGGAGACCTCTGAATTCAAGGACATCAGGAAGATGATCACCTCGCTGCGTCCGGCGGGGCAGTAGGGTCGGCCAGGGTTCATGGTGAGGCGGCAGCGGCGCACCGTAATTCAGGCTCCGTTCGTCTCGGGGCTGGTCCTCGCAGGCCTGCTGCTGGCGGGCTGCGGGTCGCCGGTGGTGCCGCCGGCGACATCCGGCGCTGCGCCGGCGCCGGATGCTACGACCGGGGCCCCGTCCCCGGGAAAAACAGAGTCGGGAAACACAGAGTCGGGAACCGCTGAGGGAACGCAGGGAACCCCGCCGTCGGATGCAGCTACGGGGACAGCTCCCGGGACCACCACGCCAGCCACCTCACCTGCGGCGGGGGCCCCGCCGTCGTCGTCCGGGTGGAAGACGTTCACGACGTCGGACGGGACGCTGAGTTTCGACTACCCGGCCACATGGGTGATCCGGGACCCGGCGGGCGAGGCGCCGCTGGGCGGTGAGTTCGTGGACGTTGTGAACGCTGCCGGGAAGCAGATGGCCGCGCTGCGCACAAACATAGTCACGGGCGCCGAATGCGGTGATCAGCAGCCGTACCTCCTGATCGATTCGGAGCCGATGCAGGCCCTCACCGAACCCGGCGTGGCCGACCAGACCGTGCCCCGCTTCGTCTTCGAGGGCCGCGGTGATGCCACCGCCAAGGACGCTTCGCCGCCCACCATCGCCTCGTACGGGATCACCATGATGCCGGAGGAGACCGGACCCCTGTCGTGTCCGATGTTCCAGCTGTTTCTCTGGCCACCCAGCGGCGCGCTGTTCGGCCAGGCCTATGACCCGGCGAAGAACACGACGCCGGGGGACCCCGGGCTGCCGTACCTGGAGAAGGCGAAGCTGTACGCCACCACGGCGGAGTACCAGGACGTTCGGAAGATGATCACGTCCCTCCGTCCCGCGAAGGGTGCGGTCACAGGCACCGTGACGGAACCGGCGAATTAACTGCAGCTGGGCACGAGCCGCCCTCAAGCTGCTCCCGCAAACCGCAGCCGGGCAAAGTGAAACAGCCGGCCGAACGGCCGGCTGTTTATTAGGACGTGGCGCTACACGGCGGGCAGGTGCCGGCGGTGGCGGCGTGGTGGGGGCGCGGCGCTCTTGCTGGCGCGCTGCCCGGTCCACGGGTTGCTGCGGGCCTCCCGGATCAGCCCGGTGCCGGCGCACTCGCGTACGGCCATGATGCCGTCCGCCGCCTGGCGTTTGTCGTCGAACGCTGTGGAAATGGCCAACACGGTCCCGTCCGCTGCGAGCAGCCGGAACCGGACCTTAGATTCCGCGTCGGTGAAGATTTCGAATTGTCCAGCCATTATCTTGTCCGTTCTGGCAGTTGTGACCGCCGGTGGGGAAGAGCACTTCGGTGTGCTGTTGCCGGGTCTTCGACAAGCTGTAGCAGTGCTGGCAACCAGCCTTTCGCGGACGTCGGCCGCCCGAAAAGGGGCAAAGGTCCTCTTGTGTCTGGGTGGCGAGACCATGTCTGCAGGACCAAACCCGGTATGACCAAACCCGGTATGAGCAAAACTGTGACTAAAATCGGCGCCATTGTGGGCGCTACATTGGGAGCATGACTGACAAACACCGTGCGCAGTTTCCGGCCGATTCCGGTGAGCCCGTGCGGCTGAACGCGCGGGTGTCCGGTGTGGTCCAGGCGGTTGGCTTCCGGTACTGGACGGTCCGGAAGGCCGAGGAGCTGGGGCTCAGCGGCACGGTTAGGAACAACATGGACGGCTCCGTGGGCATCGTGGCCGAGGGGCCGCAGTCAGTGGTGCTGGAGCTGCGACGCTGGTTGCGCTCGCCGGAAGCGCCTGGCCGGGTGGAGCACGTCGAAGAGTCCGTCTCGGCGGCGACGGGGGAGTTCGGGGGATTCCAGGTGGCGTACTAGGGGCCAGTGGCGTACTAGGCACGTACTGGGGCCGGAGCTGTACTGGGGCTGCAATTGCACTCCGCCGGTCCGGGCGTCCCGGCGACCCGGGAATGGTCGCCCGAGGCCCATGACCGGAACAGTGACCGGGGCGGGGCCGGGTCCGGGCCCGACTCCGGGGCGAAGGACCCTCGGCAGCGCGGCGTGAGGCGAGTACGGTGTGCCCATGCAGAAAATATCGATCGATGCCCTGGCCAGGCAGCAGATCGCGGCTGCCCTAGCGGCCGGAAGCGGACGGGCCGCTGACACGGTGTTCGGCGGGCACGAGAAAGTTCTGCGCCAGACCGTCATGGCGTTCAGGGCCGGGACGCAGCTGAGCGAGCACCAGAACCCGGGCGAGGCGACGGTGTTTGTGCTCCGCGGCTGTGTGCGCCTGCGGGCCGGCAACGAATCCTGGCAGGGAAAAGCCGGCGATCTGCTGATCGTGCCGGCGGGGCTGCACAGCCTGGAGGCCGAGGAAGACTCGGCGATCTTGATGACGGTGGCCAAAATCAGGACCTGAACCGCCGGCCCGATTCTGTGTTGGCCGCAGCCATTCGAGGCGAAGGAGAGGCCGAAAGTGAATTCGAGGGATGGCAGAGAGCTCAGGCGCCTGCGCCCATTGCGCCAAGGGGAGCGCCGGGTGGAGGCCGGGACGATGACCGCCGTCGGGGTAACGCAGATCGGGGGCGCGACATGACCGTCATGCCGGCTATCGAGCAGGTCCCGGAAACCAGACGGTGGTGGGCGAGGGCGGCGTTCGTCGCGGTAATCCTCGCGGTGGCTGTGCCTCTGGTGGCTGCGGGTTTGGCAGGGACCATTGCGCTGGTCATAACCGGCTTGGGCGCCGTGTTGGTGGCCGTGGCTGCGATCTACTGGTTCCTCATCAGCCGAGGTGTGCTGCGCTGGGGTGCACTGGCCCTCGCGGTGCTCGCCCCGCTGGTGATCCTGGCCCTGTACATCCAAGGGAGCCTGCTGCGGGAGGTGGTGATCGCTATTGCGCTGCTGTTTGTTGCGTTGGTCTGTGCCCGCGCCGCCCTCCGGGAAAGGGGTGAGGGCAAGGCTATGGCCGAGTACCCCGCTCCCACCTGGCAGCATGCCTTCCTGGTGATGAATCCGCGTTCCGGCGGGGGCAAGGTGGTGAAGTTCGATCTCCAGCGGAAGGCGGAGGAACTCGGCGCCGAGGTGGCGCTTCTTGAAGGTCCGGGACAGGTGGATGTCGATGCGTTGGCCCGGCAAGCGGTGGAGCGCGGGGCCGATCTGCTCGGCGTGGCCGGTGGGGACGGAACCCAGGCGCTGGTGGCCGGCATTGCGGCCGAGCACAACCTTCCGTTCCTGGTGATCAGCGCCGGCACCCGAAACCATTTCGCCCTGGATCTCGGTCTGGACCGGGAGGACCCGACGGGCTGCCTGGACGCCCTCCGGGAGGGGGTTGAGCTTCACGTGGACCTCGGCAAGATCAACGGGCGCACTTTCGTCAACAACTCATCCTTTGGCGTGTACGCCGAGGTGGTGCAGAGCCCGGAGTACCGCGAAGACAAGGCCGGAACGGTTTTGGAGATGCTTCCGGACCTCATCAGGGGCGCTAAGGGTGCGCGACTTCGAGCCCAGATGGACGGCATAACCGTGGACGGCCCGCAGGCGGTGCTGGTGAGCAATGGTCCGTACGGCAGCAACGACCTCGCCGGTCTGGGCCGCCGGACCCGGCTGGACCGCGGTGTCCTCGGCGCTGTGGCGCTCTCCGCCGCCAGCACCCGGGAAGCGGTCGGCCTATTGCGTCGAGCGACGAAGCACGGCCTGATCCAACGGGTCGCGGCGGAGGTGGTGGTCGACGCCGACGTGCCCGAGATTCCCGTTGGAGTGGACGGCGAGGCTCTGCTGATGAGCACGCCGGTGCGGTGCAGCATCGAACCCCGCGCACTGCGGGTCTTGGTTCCGCAGAACCGTCCAGGCGTCCCGCCGGCCCAGCCCTCCCTGGACCTGGTCCGGCTCCGTGAGCTGGCCTGGGGGCGGCACCCGACGGCGCCGACCGCGCCCGCGTCCGGCGGGTGACAGATCCCGTTGACAGAGCCGGCTGACAGAGTCGCGGCAGATCAAGCCTGAACCGCGTGAGCCAGCGACTAGTTGTGTCGTGCCCATAACTGCAGCCACACGAGCAGGCGCGTCTCGGCGTCGTCGAGGTCTATACCGAAGAGCGGCTCCACCCGGGACAAGCGGTAGCGGACCGTGTTGACGTGCACATCCAGCGATTTGGCGGCGTCGATCGCGTTTCCGCCGCAGCTCAGGTAGGCGTAGATGGTCTCCTCGAAGGACTTCTTATGCTGCTCGTCGTACGCCGCGATGCTGAGCGCGTGCGCCCCGGGCAGCTGGCCGGCGGCGGTCAGCGCCGACACGAACTGGCGCAGCTGTAGACGCGAACCGAGGGAGTCGTCGTCGGCCACGATGTCATCGGAATCGGCGGCTATGAGCCCTTCCGCGACGTTGCGCACAAGCTCGGAAAGGACCAGTTCCGCGTTGATCCGGGATTCCTCGAGACGGTCGATCGTCGCCGCGACGCCCATCGCCGCCAGGACCGGGCGGGAGAGAAGCCGGCGGGCATTCTGCACAATTTTCAGTAGCGCGCTGCGTTGGAACTGCCGTGAAGATTCGGTGGTTTGCGGCAGGACGATGTAAACGATGTTGTCCGAGAGCCCGCAGACGGCCGAGGGCAGCCGGATGGCGCAGGCGGTCCGGATGGTGTCGAAGAGCCGGAGGCGGGACTGCAGCGTTTCGGCAGCGATGGCATCGGACGGCCAGACGCCCAGAGCCGCAACACGGATCGACGGCGCCGAGATACCGAGCCTGATGGCCGCCAGTTCGGCGCGTTTCGGATCGAACAGCAGCGGCTGGACCAGATCTATCTGGCGCGTGAGGTTCGAGACGTAGGTGGTCCGTTTGTGCAGGATGTGGAGCGCGGCCACGTTGGCGGCTTCGCGCAGGATCCGGTTGGCGTCCTCGTTGGGGTGGTCCGCCCGTTCAAGGAGCCAGAGCGAGCCCAAAACGGAGTCGCCGGCCCGGATCGCGATGGCCGTGCGCCGCAGCAGGGGATCCTGCGTCGCCACAGCCAGCGCATCGGTGGCGGCATGCACCCGGCGGTAATCCTTATCCGTCTCCACGGAATGCGGCACATGCAGACTCAGGATGGAACTCCTGCGTGTCTCGTCAATGGGCTGGTCCGGGAGGGTCGAATAAGCCAGGATCGTCTGCTCCGGATCGGCGATCGCGATTGCACCGCCGGCTTGCGCCGCCACCGTGTTGGCGAGGTCAAACAGGTCGCCGGGCCGGATGTCCACCAGGGTCCGTCCGGATTGCCGGTGCGGGATGACGGCGGCATCCATGATCTCCGCGAGCTGGTTCCACGGCACAGAGTCGGAGGCCCGGAAAAGCGCCATCCCGTTGTCCCGGGCGGCTGCCCGCAACACTTCGTCCGAGGTGCCGTTGGATTTGTAGACGATCGCCACGTAGCCGGCGTCGCTGAGCTCCCGAACTTTGGTGCCCAGACGTTTCCCCGAGAGGGACAGGCCGATGGCCAGGGCCACGGCGCCCGGGAACCTGGTGGGCCGGGCGGTGGAGTCATAGAGCACGGAGCCGGCGACAAGCCGCCGGTCATCGGCCGGCATTTCCACGAGGCTGAGAATTTCCGAACCCGCCGAGCGGGCGACGTCGGCCAGCGTGGGCAGGGCATGCCGCTCCACCGCCGGAAGCGCCGTCACGCCGTCACCAAAAAGGCGGTTTGGCATTCGCTACTAATCATGTGCCCCTCAATTTGTCGCGATCTCCATAGTGGCGCGGGGTTTCGCTTTCTACGCTGAACCATAACGTACGAACGCAGTGGAAGGCCGTCATTGAAAATCAGCGAAGCCAAGCAGCTCATCCAGGTCAAAGCCCCCGTATTATCCCGACGACGCCGGGTGCTGGCCAACGCTTTCAATGTGGAGGAATACCGGAAGTCGGCACGGAAAGTCCTGCCGGCCGGAATCTTCGACTATTTGGACGGCGGATCTGAAGACGAGGTGACGCTCCGCCGCAATAGAGCCGTCTTTGACAGCTGGGCCCTCATGCCCACCTGGGGTCCGGTTTCCGGCCCCGATACGAGCACCACCTTGCTCGGAAAAAGCAGTGCCCTGCCGCTGACGCTGACCCCGACCGGGGCCACCCGCCTGTTCCATCCCGAGGGCGAGCTCGCCGTCGCGGCCGCCGCCGACCGTGCCCGCATCCCCTACGGACTGGCCGGGCTGAGCACCGTGCCGATGGAGACCATCGCGGAGCGCCATCCGGACCTCGACCGCTGGTTCAACTTTGGCCTCACCTCGGACGCCCAGGCGTTGGAGGACAAACTGGCGCGCTGCGAGGCTGCCGGATTCACCACCCTGATTGTCGGCGTCGATACGCGGGCGTTGGGCTCCCGAGAGCGGGACCTTCACAACGGGTTCACCGCGCCTCCTGCGCTGACGCTGTCGACCATCGCGGACATCGCCCGCCGTCCCTCCTGGTGGGTCAACTTCCTGAAGTCGGACGGAATCAGTTTCCCGAACCTGGATCCGCGCAGCGCGGCGGCCACCTCCGTGGTCACTCCGTCCATGTGGCAGCACATCCTTGGCCACTCGGATGCGACCAGCGGATGGAAGGAACTGGAAGCCTTGCGTCAGGCATGGCACGGCAAGATCGTGCTTAAGGGCTGCGTCAACCCGGCCGACGTGGCTAAGGCCTCCCGTATTGGCTTGGACGCCGTCCAGCTGAGTAATCATGGCGGGCGCCAACTCGACCACATGCTGAGCCCCATGGACGTCCTCCAGGAATCACGTCAACGGGTGGGCGATTCGATCGAGATCTATGTGGACTCCGGGATCCGCCGGGGGAGCGACGTCCTCAAGGCGCTGGCACTGGGAGCCGATGCCTGTTCGATCGGGAGGGCCTACCTGTACGGGCTGGTGGCGGCCGGCTCGCCGGGCGTCGGACGCATCATAGACATCTTCGCGGATGAACTGCGGCGTACGATGACGTTAGTGGGAGTCTCAAGCATTTCCGAGCTGAAAGCTCGCGGAGGGGAAATTCTTCGGGACATTCGTCATTCCGGAGAAATTCTGGAGACAACAGCGTCGGAAAGCACGAATTTATGAGTTCTGAACAACCAGGCACACAGTGCCCTCCCGCAACGTTGCGGGAGCCTAGAGAATCCCTGAACAGCTAAGGAAGCCATGCGCACCCGATACCTTCTTCCCGTTCTCACCATAGCCACGGCGCTCTCGCTCTCGGGCTGCGTCAACAACAGCGAACCCGCCGCCACCAACGGGGCCACCGGGACCGCTGACGCCGTCGACGTGCAAAAGAATGACTCCATTGCCGCGTCGCTCCCGGAAAAAATCAAGAGCGCGGGCGTGCTCAACGTCGGCATGGCCAACAACTACCCGCCCAACGAGTTCAAAGACGATAACGGCGAGCCGGCAGGCTGGTCCGTAGACCTCACCAACGCCCTGGGCAAGGTCATGGGGTTGAAGGTCAATTTTGACATCGGCACCTTCGACAACATCCTTCCGGCGGTGAAGGCCGGAAAGGATGACATGGGCATGTCCTCTTTCACGGACACCCTGGAACGCGAAAAGCAGGTGGATTTCGTGAACTACTACTCTGCCGGCATTCAGTGGGCCTCCCCGAAGGGCAAGACCGTGGACCCGAACAACGCGTGCGGGCTTAAGGTCGCCGTCCAGGCCACCACGTATGAGGACACGCACGAGGTGCCGGCGAAGTCGAAGGCCTGCACGGATGCAGGCAAGCCGGCGATCACCATCTTCAAGTACGACGCGCAGGACCAGGCGACTAATGCCCTGGTAGTGGGACAGGTCGACGCGATGAGTGCCGACTCGCCCGTGACTCTTTATGCGATCTCCAAGACCAAGGACAAGCTGCAGACCGCCGGCGACGCCTTTGAGGTGGCGCCGTACGGGATGCCCGTAGCCAAGGACAGCGCGTTCACCCCGGTCCTGCAGAAGGCGCTCCAGACGCTGATCGACGACGGCACCTACAACAAGATCCTGTCCAAGTGGGGAGTGGAAGCCGGCGGAGTCAAGACGGCGGACCTCAACGTGGCAGCCAAAGGGTGATAGCACATGAGCGAGCGGGAATCCGACCGGATGATTGAGGCGGAACCCGGCAGGACGCCGCGGGCCGGCAGAGGACGGGACGCGGACAACGCGCCGCCGGAGGCGATCGTCGCAATCCCGCTGCGTCACCCCTGGCGCATCCTGATTGCCGTGGTCCTGGTGCTCGGGCTGGCGGTCTTTGTGCTGGACGCCGCCCAGCGCTCGGACTTTGGCTGGCCGGACGTGGGCAAGTACATCTTCGACCGCCGGATCAGCCAGGCAGCGTGGGTGACGTTGTGGCTGACCATCTACTCGATGATCGGCGCTATCGTCCTCGGCCTGCTGCTGGCCATCATGCGCCTCTCGCCGAACCCGGTGCTGAAGAGCATCGCCTGGCTGTATATCTGGATCTTCCGGGGAACCCCGGTCTATGTGCAGTTGGTCTTCTGGGGCATCGTGTCCCTGATCTATCCGGTATTCACGCTGGGCATTCCATTCACGGAGCCGTGGGTCACCATCCCGAATGAGGTTTTCACCAACCTCTTCATCACTGCCGTGATCGGGTTGTCCCTGAATGAGGCCGCCTACATGTCTGAAATCGTGCGTGCCGGACTGCTGTCCGTGGATGAGGGCCAGGAGGAAGCCTCGACGGCGCTGGCCATGTCCTGGGGGCAGACGATGCGGTATGTCGTGGTTCCGCAGGCCATGAAGATCATCATTCCGCCTACCGGCAACGAAGTGATTTCGATGCTCAAGACCACCTCCCTGGTGGCCGCGATTCCATTGAGCATCGACCTCTATGGGGTTTCCCGCGGCATTTCGGCCGTGACGTTCACTCCCGTGCCGCTGCTGATTGTGGCTTCCCTTTGGTATCTGCTTTTCACCTCCATCCTGATGGTCGGCCAGCACTTCATTGAAAAGCGGTTCTCCCGGGGAACCGGACGGGTCAAGACAGGCAAGGAACCCGCGGGGTCCGCGCCGGCACCGACGGTTCCAGGCGAGCCCGGCGGACCGGGTGCACCGCTCGGCACAGACTTTGGAGGAAAAGGATGACAGAAGCGCCTATGGTTCTTGCGGAGAAGGTTTCCAAGAATTTCGGCTCCAACAGGGTCTTGCGCGGGATCAGCCTGGAGGTCGACCCCGGGGAGGTTCTCTGCATTGTGGGGCCCAGCGGTTCGGGTAAGTCGACGTTCCTGCGGTGTATCAACCACCTGGAACGGGTTGATGGCGGCCGGCTTTCGGTCGACGGACAGCTCGTTGGCTACCGTCAAAAGGGAGACAAGCTCTACGAACTCAAGCTCAAGGAAGCAGCCTTCCAACGCCAGGAAATCGGGATGGTCTTCCAGCGATTCAACCTGTTCCCGCACCTGACGGCGATTGAAAACATCATCCTCGCCCCCATGCGGGTGAAGGGTCTTTCCAAGGCCGCTGCCACCGCCCGGGCCAATGAACTCCTGGAGCGTGTGGGGTTGGGCGACAAGGGGGACGCCTATCCGGCGCACCTGTCCGGCGGCCAGCAGCAGCGCGTGGCCATCGCCCGTGCCCTGGCGATGGATCCTAAGCTGATGCTCTTCGACGAGCCAACTAGCGCCTTGGACCCGGAACTGGTGGGTGAGGTGCTCGACGTCATGAAGGAATTGGCCAAGAGCGGCATGACCATGATCGTGGTGACCCACGAGATGGGGTTCGCCCGTGAAGTGGCGGACACGCTGGTCTTCATGGACGACGGCGTGGTGGTGGAGGCAGGACCGCCGCGGCAGATCCTGAGCGATCCGCAGCACGACCGGACCAGGTCGTTCCTTTCCAAGGTCCTGTGACGCGTCACAGAGTTTCGGGACCGGCGGCCGTGGGACAGACTGTTGCCGTGAGCAACTCTCCCCGGACGGGCCTGGCCGTCGCCGGACTCAGTCTCGGCACGTCGCTGAACCCGTTGAATTCCTCGATGATCGCCGTCGCCCTCGTGGTGCTGCGCGAGGACTTCGGGCTCGACGTCGCCACGGTCACCTGGGTGATCACGGCGTTCTATCTCACCTCCGCGGCTGGCCAGCCGCTCATGGGCCGGCTCGCGGACCGCTTCGGCCCGCGGCGGCTGTTCCTGCTGGGCATGGCCCTGGTGGCCGTGACCTGTGCGCTCGCTCCCTTTGCGCCGAACTTCGCGCTGCTGTGCGTGGCGCGGGCTTTCATGGCCCTCGGCACTGCGACCGCCTACCCGAGCGCCGTCGTCATGGTTGCGGCGCTGGCGCGGGAGGCGAACGTGAAGTCCACGCGGCCGCTGGGCCGGATCCAGATGGCGAACACCTCGGCGGCTGCCGTCGGGCCCGTGGTGGGCGGCCTGCTGGTGAGCCTCGTGGGCTGGCAGGCGCTGTTCCTCATCAACGTCCCGCTGTCCGTCGTGGCGATCCTCGTGGTCCGGCGCTTTGCCCCGGCGGACGGTGTCCGGGAGCGCGGCCGGGTGTCGGAGCTGGTGCGGGATTCGGACCTGCCCGGCATCGGGGCCTTCATCGGTGCCCTGGTGCTGGTGATGATGGCGCTGCTGAATGTGCTGCCCGACTACCGGTGGTGGCTGCTCGGCGGAGGGCTGCTCCTCGCGGCGCTGTTCGCCTGGCGGGAACTGCGGTTCAGCCCGCCCTTCCTGGACCTGCGGCTGCTGGGCCGCAACCGGCCGCTGCTGCTGGTCTACCTGGGCTTCGCGCTGTTCAACGGCGTCTACTACTTCGCGTTCTTCGGCCTGCCCCAGCTACTGCAGACCGCCGGCGGCTACGATCCCGGCGTCGTGGGCATCCTCATGCTGCCGCTGGCCGCGATCTCGGTGGTCGGGACGCCGTTCGCGGTCCGCGCGATCGACAGGTTCGGCGTGCGGCGGGTGCTGATCGCCGGCGTCGTGCTGCTGATGGTGGCGTCGGCGGCGATGTGGCTGCTGACGGTGTCCCTCGCCATCCCGGTGGTGCTCGCGCTGACCGCATTCCTGGGTGTGCCATATTGCGTGGTCGCCATTTCCTCAAGCCAGGGCATGTACGTTTCCACCCGGCCGGAGGAGCGCGGGGTTGCCGCCGGGATCTTCCAGACCTGCCGCTACCTGGGCGCGATCACGGCGACGGTGCTGATCGGCATCTTCTACGGCAGCGGCGTCACTCAGGCGAACTGGGGGCTGATGGTGTTTGTGATGCTGGGGCTGGGCGCTGTGGTGTTCATGGTGTCACTGGCGTGGCGGGAGCGGCGGTAACTCAGTCCGACGACAGCCGGCAGCGCGAGCCGTTGATGTGCCATGGCCGGAGTGGGAAACTTGGGCTGCGGTCTCATCCACTTTAAGGAGTTGGAAATGGCTGACGGGACTGGATTGATCAAGCGGTTTTACACAGAGGTGATCGGGGACGGAAATCTCGAACTCATCGACGAACTGGTCAGTGATGACTTTGTCGATCACGACCCCCTGCCCGGACAGTCGCCCGCCAAGGACGGCGTCGGGTACTTCGTCAACACGATGCGGGCGGCATTCCCGGATCTCAAGGCTAAGACCACCGAACCTGCGCTGGTAGATGGAAATCTCGAGGCGCAGTACGTGGTCCTGACCGGAACGCATCAGGGAGAACTGATGGGCGTCGCGCCCACCGGTCGCAGCGTCGAATTCAGCGGCGTCGACATCATCCGCGTCGACGGCGGCAAAGTAGTCGAGCATTGGGGAGCCACGGACACCATGACCCTCATGCAACAAATCGGCGCCGTACCGAAGTAGCCGTACCGAAGTAAAGGGCAGAAGTTTTTTTGAAGCAGGGGGCACTTCCGCGCGGAACGGCCCCTTGCCGTCGTGGTGTTTGCCGTGTCGCTGCCGGGCCGGGAACCGCGGTAATCAGGGCATCTTGACACCCTCGAAGCCCCGGAATATCTTCTGCCTTAACGAGGCGTTTCGCCCGATTCCCACTGGCATCTCCACAGTAAGTCTCGGTGCTCTGCGCGGGCTTTCTGCCTGTCGAGGGTGCCAGAGAAGGAGGACCTCCTGGGGAATGGTCTGGGGGGATCTAAATTCCGGTCTCTCGCCTACAAGGAGTCGGAAATGTCTGAAGGTGTTGGATTGATTGAGCGGTTTTACAAGGACGTCATTGAGAGCGGAAACCTCGCCCTGATTGATGAGCTGGCCGCGGACAGCTATGTGGATCACGAAGAGGCCCTACCCGGGCAACCGCCGGGCAAGGAAGGCGTTAAGTACTTCGTGAACACGATGCGGACGGCTTTCCCGGACATCAAGGTCAAGGAAATCGAGCCCAGGGTGGCCGCCGGAAACATGGAGGCATGCCATGTGATTCTCACGGGTACGCATCGTGGCGAACTGGCTGGCATCCCGGCAACGGGCAAGAGCGTCGAGTTCGACTGCACTGACATCATCCGTGTCGAGGACGGCAAGGTGGCCGAGCACTGGGGCACCACGGACAACCTGAGCCTCATGCAGCAGATTGGCGCCGTGGCGGTTGCCTGAACAGGGCCTACGCACGCGAGGGCCGGCGCGCGCTCGCGGCCGGTCCGCGCAACAAAAAGGCTGTCCACGTTCCCTCAGGGAAACGCGGACAGCCGTTCGACGTCGATAGTCAGGTCAGGCGGCCTGCGCCGGCGCCAAGTCAACGAGTTGGACCGTCACGCCGGATTGCCGGAAGAGCTCAAGCTGGTCCGGGTCCGCGCGGTTGTCCGTGACGAGGATCCAGGGGGCAGGAAGCCGCACCCAGGCATGGAACGGGCGTTTGCCAAGCTTGGTGGAATCCGCCAGGACGTAGACGGTGTTGCCGCGGCGTGCCATCAGTTCTTTGAGGCGCGTCTGGGCCTGGTCGGCCTCGCACAGGCCGGCGTCCACCGTGACGGCATCCGCGCCAAGGAACACCCGGTCGAAGCTCATCCGCTCCAGGGCGGCCTCGGCGATGGGACCAACGAAGGTCTGGCTGAGTCCGCGGAGGCGTCCGCCCAGGCAGTCCACCTGGATGCCGGGGGAATCGGCGAGTTCCTGGAGCGTGTTGATGCCAGGAGTGGTGACGGAGAGGTTTTCCCGGTCCCGCAGGGCGTGCGCCATGGCCCCGACGGTCGAGCCGCCGTCGAGCAGGATGTTTTCGCCCTCCTTCACTTCGGCGGCCGCCCAGGCGGCGATGGCCTGTTTCTGTTCGAAGGCCTCGCCGGTCCGCTGCCGCAGGGACGGCTCGGGGTGCGCGCCGAGCGCCACGGCCCCACCGTAGGTCCTGGCGAGTTTTCCCTGTTCGTTCAACTGGGCCAGGTCCCGCCGGATCGTGGAGGCGGTCACGGCAAAATGCCGCGACAGCTCCTCCACGGACGCCAGGCCCGTGGTCACGGCGAGGTGGTAGATCTCTTCGCGCCTGGCTTTGGCGGTAGTCATCGTTGGCTCTCCTTCACCGGCTGCTCTCGCATCCGTTGCTGTACCGAGCGGTACATTGCTGTCCTCATGTTATTCGGACCCGGCGCGCATCCGTTCACTGTGCGTTCGCTCATAGGGACGCGCCGCCGCAGATCACATAGTTCTGTCCCGTGATGGACTTCCCGTGGCGCCCCAGCAGAAATGCGGCGAGGGCCGCCACGTCCTCCGGGTCCACAAGCTGGCCGAGGGCGGGCAGCTTTGGCGGTGTGGCGGACCGGCCCGGATCGGCGAGCATCGGCGTGTCTGTGGGTCCGGGGGACAGCACGTTCACCGTGATGCCGCGGGGTGCCAGTTCCTGCGCCCAGGTCCGGCCCAGGCCCAGCAGTGCGGCCTTGGTGGCCGCGTACTGGCTCTTGCCGGGGGAGCCGGTGGAGGTCCGGCTGCCCACCAGGAGCACGCGACCGCCGTCGGGCATCCGCGGGACAAGGGCGTTGGCCAGGCTGCTCGCGGCCGCCACATGCACGGTGAACATCCCGGCCAGCGCCTCAGGATCCAGCTCGCCCAGGACCGCGGTCCGCTGAAAGCCGGCCGCGTGGACCAGGGCATTCACCGGAGGCAGGTCCTCGACGCAGGCGGCCAGGGACGCCGGGTCCGAGAGGTCCGCCTGCCGCCACTGGAAGCCCGCCCCGAGCCCGGGCTCGCTCCGGCTGAGCCCGGTCACCTGCCAGCCATCGGCCAGCAGCCGGACCGCGATGGCTTTGCCGATGCCCGAGCTGCAGCCGGTGACGACGGCGTGCGGCCCGGCCGTTGTTAGCTCAGTGGCTGCTGTTGGTTCGGTCATTACTGCGCCCCGTCCATTACTGCTCGCCGTCCATTACTGCTCTCCGTCCATTACTGCTTTCCGTCGTCTACCCGGTTAGCCGTTTCGCCGGGCGTGCCGGTGCCGTCGTAGGCCCACTGCGGATCCACGCGGACGTACTTGATGGCCTGCCGGAAGTAGGTGTACGCGATGTTGAGGGCGCCGTCCGGGCCCTGGTGGATGGACGGGTAGGAGTATTCGCGGTTCAGGCCGTCGCGGGAGTTGTTGGACAGGCAGTAGCCGTCGCCCACGTCGAGGTTGCGCCGGATGGGCCAGCTGCGGCCGGAGTCCTCGGAGATCGCGAGAGTCATCGGGGACCGCGGGGTGCCCCAGAAGGCCTTCCGTTCGCCGCTGTTTCCTTGAACTGAATCGCCCGCAACCGCTCCGGCAGGAGATCCCGCAGCGACCACCGGTTCGGTGATCTGCCCCTGTTCCTCGGCCAGGCCGTCGTCGTCGATCTCGTCGTAGAGCGAAAGCCGCCGCTCGGTGGAGGCTTCGGCCCGGCTGTGGTTGTAGACCAGCGCCAGCCGGCCGTCGGCCAGGGCGACGAACTGGATGGAGGAGTTGTTGTTCGGCAGCTCGGTGGGAACGGGTTCGCTCCAGGTGGTGCCGCCGTCGGTGGACCGGGATTCGTAGATCGAGTCGGCCCAGCGGCTGCGGAACAGGGCCAGGAGGGACCCGTCGGCCACGGGCTGGATGTTCATGTGGACGCAGCCCAGGCTGCCCGGCAGGACATGCTCAGTCCAGGTGGCGCCGGCGTCGTCGGAGATCATGACGGCGCTGTCGTCGCTGTTGCCCACCCATTTCTCGCCGGGCGTTGTGATGCAGCGGAAGATCGGGATGATCCAGCGGCCGGACGGCAGCACCACCGGCAGCTGCCGGACGAACACGCCGCCGGTGGCGTTGGCGGCGAACAGGGTCTCCACCGGGCCCCAGGTTCGGCCGCTGTCCGTGGAGATGCGGCGGCGGACCTCGGCAGTGTCCTGGTTGCCGGCCTTCTGCGCGGTGTACAGCAGCCAGAGCCGGTTGTCCGGGGCGGCAAACAAGATGGGGTTCTGCTCGGAGCGGGCGGAGTCGTCGGAGAGCTGCTCGGCGGGCGACCACTGGCGGCTGCCGGGTTCCAGAGCGGAGAACCAGATGGAGATGTCCGCCACGCCTTCCTGGGTCCCGCCGAACCACACGCAGCCGAGCCGGCCGTCCGGCAGCGTCAGGAGGTTGGCCGCGTGGCTCTGCACGGTGGGCGCCGGCAGGTACGCGTAGAGGCTGCCGCCTGCTTCCTTCACCGCGCCGTCGGGCGTGATGGTGGTGTAGCCAGGGGCGCCGGGAGCCTGGGTGCTGGGAGCTTGGGTGCTGGGAGCCTGAGTGGCGGGCGAGTCGGTGCGGGGCGAGTCAGTTGCGGGCACGTCTGTTGAATACACAGGTCAGTCCTTTGCGGTGGCGGCAGCCAGGTGGGCCTTGGCAACCTGCTCCAAGTGGGTCAGGTCGGAGGCGATGGTGGTGAACGTGTAGCCCTGGCGCAGCCGTTGCGCGGCGACGTCGCCAGCCGGCGTGTGGATGCCCGCTGCCACTCCGGCGGCGGCTGCCGCGTCCGCGATCGTCTCGAGCGCGGCGTTGAATTCCGTTTCGACTGCGGGGTCGCCGGGGAAGGCGCCGCCCACGGCGATGGCAAGGTCCGAGGGGCCCACGTAGATGCCGTCCAGTCCGGGCGTCTGGCAGATTTCCTTGACGTTGGCCAGCCCCTCGGGGGTCTCGATCATGGCGAAGACCAGGGTGGCCGCGTTGGCGTCGGCGGGGACCGGGCCGATCCGCAGGGCAGAGCGCATGGGTCCGTAGGACCGGCCGCCCATCGGCGGGTACTTGGCCGCGGCGACCGCGGCGGCGGCATCGGCCGCGGTGTTCACGAGCGGGACGATCACGCCGACGGCGCCGGCGTCGAGGGCCTTGCCGATCGCGGTGAAGTTGTTGTCCTCCACCCGCACCATGCCGACGGCGGTGTGCCCGGCGTCGATCGCCATGAGCCCGTTCAGCACGCCCGAGTAGCCGAGCAGCCCGTGCTGCGCGTCCAGCGCCACGTAGTCATAGCCGAGCCGACTGATGCGCTCGGTAGCGACGGGCGCGTCCAGGACGGCCCAGTAGCCGACGGCCTGCTCGCGGGCGCGGATCTTGCGGGCGAATTCTGTGGCGAGTTCGGATGTCATGTCGTTTCTTCTGCCTTCAGTTCGGGAAATTAGGGGTACGTCAGCGGTTGTAGGCGGGCATGGGGCCGCGGAGGCCGGCGCCGACGGCGTCGCACGCCGCGGAGACATCTTCCGGCAGCGGGCCCTTGCCCACGGCGGCGATGTTGGCCTGCAGCTGCTCCACCTTCGAGCCGCCGAGCAGCATAGATCCGACGCCGTTGCGGTAGGCGAGCCAGCGCAGGGACAGTTCGGCCAGGCTGACGCCCGCGCCGTCGGCGATGCCCGCCAGGGTGGTCACGGCCTCGAACAGCTGCTTGTCCCAGTACCGCTGGGTGTACATGGCGGCGAGCTTGGAGTCGCCGAACCGGCCTTCGGAGGGCCGGGCGTCGAAGCTGTGCTTGCCGGTCAGCAGGCCCCCGCCGAGCGGGTTGTAAACCATGGTGTGGACCTGGTGGGTGGCGGCGAATTCGAGGTATTCCTCCTCCACCCGGCGGGCCACCAGGTTGTAGAGCTGCTGCGCGACCACCGGGCGCGGTGCGCCGACTTCGCGGGCCACGTGGATGACGTCGGCGATCTGCCAGGCCGCGAAGTTGGACACGCCCAGGGCGCCGATTTTCCCTTCGGCGGCGAGCTCGGCCACGGTGCCCAGGGTTTCCTGCAGCGGGGTGGCCCGGTCCGGCTGGTGCAGGTAGAAGAGGTCGATGCTGTCCGTGCCGAGCCGGCGCAGGCTGCCTTCCACGCTGTTGCGCAGGCCCTCCTTGGACAGCGGGGCGTGCTGGCCGTGGTCCGGATGCGGCATGCCCGCCTTGGAGGCGAGGACGACGTCGGCCCGGCGGTCCTTGAGGAGGCGGGACAGCATCTCCTCGGTGGCTCCGCCGACGTAGGCGTTGGCGGTGTCGATGGTGGTGATGCCGGCGGCGAGCGCCTCGTCCACCATCCGTCCCGCGGTGGCCTCATCGGCCGTGTCGCCGAACGTCATGGTGCCCAGGACGAGCCTGGAGATCGGTAGCTTCAGGCCGTCCACTGGCGTACCTTCTGACTGGATGCTCATTGGTTGATTCCTCGCGGTTGCATTGACGGAGTTGAGTTGGCTGGTTGCGTTGACGGGATGGATTGCGGGTGGACGGTCGGCGAGCTCAGGCGGTTTTCAGCGCGAGCGATGAGACCACATGCCGCGGCTTCAGTCCGGTCATGGTGGACGGGTCGAGGGCGGCGCGGCGGAGCCGCCGGGTGTAGTCCTCCTTCGGCGCGGTCAGCACCTGCGCCGTTGTTCCGTGCTCCACGAGCTTGCCGCGCTGCATGACCATCACGGTATCGCTGATCTCCTGCACCACGCCGAGGTTGTGCGAAATGAAGACGTAGGTGATGCCGGTTTCGTCCTGGATGGATTTGAGCAGGCGCAGCACCTGGGCCTGGACGGAGACGTCGAGCGCACTGGTGGCCTCATCGCAGACCAGCAGTTCGGGCTTGGACGCCAGCGCCCGGGCAATCCCGATCCGCTGCCGCTGGCCGCCGGAGAACTCAGACGGGTGCTTGTCCAGGGAATTGGCCGGCAGGCCCACCTGGTCGATCAGGCTGGCCGCGGCTTTGTGCCGCTCGCGCCGCGACCGGACACCCTGAAGCTTCAGCGGCTCTGCCACGATTTCCTGCGCCGTGAGGTGCGGATCCAGGGAACCGTACGGGTCCTGGAAGACCATCTGAAACTTGGAGCGCAGGGGCCGGAGCTTGGCCTCGCTCAGCGCCGCGAGGTCGGTGCCGTCCAGTTCGATCCGGCCGCTGGTGGGCGTGACCAGTCGCATGAGCGCTTTGGCGATAGTGGACTTTCCGCAGCCGGATTCCCCGACGACGGCGATCGTCTTGCCCTTCTCCACCGAGAAGGAGACGTCGTCCACGGCCCGGAAGGTTCCGCCGGAGACGTGGTAGTCCACCACGAGGTTTTCGACGGAAAGGAACGGCTTATTCATGGCTGGCTCCGGTCGTGGTCAGGGTGGTGCCAGCCGGCGTTTCGTCCCAGGCGCCTAGGACGGGGATGGCGGCGAGCAGCTTGCGGGTGTACTCGGTGGCGGGGTTGTCCACGATCTGCTGGACCTCGCCGGACTCGACGAACGCGCCGTCCTTCATGACGTGGATCCGGTCCGAGATCAGCCGTGCCACCCCGAGGTCGTGCGTAATCATCAGGATGCCGATGCCGCGCTGTTCCTGCAGCTCGAGCAGCAGGTCCAGGATGCCGGCCTGCACGGTTACGTCCAGGGCGGACGTGGGCTCGTCGGCGACCAGCAGCTGCGGCTCGCTGGCCAACGCGATGGCGATCAGGACGCGCTGGAGCATGCCGCCGGAGAGCTGGTGCGGGTATTTCTTCAACTGCTGGTCCGGGGTGGGGATGTGGACCTGCTCCAGCAGCCGGATGGCGCGGGCCCGGACGGCGCCCTTGTCCTTCGAGGCCGCGCCGGCGATCCGAATGGCTTCGAACAGCTGGTTGCCGATTGAGTGCACGGGGCTCAGCGCCGTCATGGGGTCCTGCGGGATCAGCGCGAGCGTCCTGCCGCGGACCTTGTCGATCGCCTTGGAATCGGCGATCACGTCCACGCCGTCGATCCGGACCGACCCGGAGATCACGGCGAGGTCCTCCGGCAGGAGCCGGAGGAGGCCCATCGCCGTCGTCGATTTTCCGGAACCGGACTCACCGATGATCGTGACGGTCTCGCCCCGATGGATGGTGAAGCTGACGCAATCCACGGCCCGGACAATGCCGGCGTCGGTGATGAGTTCCACCTGGAAGTCGCGGACCTCCAAAAGCGGCTGTTCTGTCATTTTCGAATGCAAGTTCATCTCAAGCACCCTTCTTCTTGCGGCGGGGACGGTCGCGGAGGCCGTCGCCCAGCAGGTTCACGCCCACTACCATGATCGCGATCACCAGGCCGGGCACCGTCACCAGCCACCAGGCGGTGGTGAGGTAGTCCTGGCCGTCGGAGATGATGCGCCCCCACGTGGCGAACGGCCGCTGCGGGCCGGCACCGAGGAAGGCGAGGGCGCTCTCCAGCAGCAC
Source organism: Arthrobacter sp. ES3-54 (assembly GCF_029504395.1). Lineage (GTDB taxonomy): Bacteria > Actinomycetota > Actinomycetes > Actinomycetales > Micrococcaceae > Arthrobacter. Next base: position 122,848 of record NZ_JAQFIF010000008.1, on the reverse strand, counting down.
CGCCTGGGCCAGGAGGAGCAGCACCACCAGCGTGGCCTGCTTGATGACGTTCGGGATAACGTGCTGGATCAGGATCTGGACGCGGTGCAGGCCCAAGATCCGGGCGGCCGAGACGTAGGGCTTTTCGCGTTCCACGAGCACCATGGACCGGGTCAGGCGCGCCACCTCGGGCCATTGGGCGATGGCGATCACGAACGTGATGACCGGAATGGACGGCCCGAACAGGGCCACCACCAGGAGCAGCATCATCAGCAGCGGGAGGGACATCTGCGCCTCGATCAGGCGGGAGACCACGCTGTCCAGCTTGCCGCCGAAGTAGCCCGCGGCCGCGCCGAAGATGATGCCGATGGTGCCGGACACCAGCACGGCCAGGACGCCGATGGTCAGCGAAACCTGCCCGCCGTGCAGGATCCGGGAAAGCAGGTCGCGGCCCAGCTGGTCGGTACCGAACAGGTGTCCCTCGGACAGCGGGGGAAGCAGGCGCTGGGCAAGGTCCTGGTGGCTGGGGTCAGGTAGCGGCAGGAACGCGGCCAGCACGATGGGAACGACCACCAGCAGCGTGCAGATGACGCCGGTGCGGATCTTGAACTTGGCGCCGGCCCGACGGCGGGTTGCGCCGGCCTTGGCGATCAGCTCTTTGGTGACGGCGCTGGGGGAGGACTTTCTGGCCGGAGGCTCGTCGGGGAGGCCCGAGGGTCCCCCTGCAGGGGGCACTGCGGTGTCGCTGAGGCTCATGCGGTGGCCGCCTTTCCAAGACGAATGCGGGGATCAAGCAGGGGGTAGGCGAGGTCGATTAGCAACTGGACTCCGACCGCCAGCAGTGCTGTAACCAGAACGGTGGCCACGATCAGCGGGTAGTCGCGGGTTTCCAGCGCCCGGACAATCAGGGAGCCGACGCCGGGCCACGCGAACACCACTTCCACCACCACCACGCCGTTGAGCATGGCCGCGAAGCGGGTGCCGAGGGCGGTGAAGACCGGGATGGCGGAGTTGCCCATGGCGTAGCGCCACGTCAGCAGGGAATTCCGGACGCCGCGGGAACGGGCCACGGTCAGGTAGGGTGCGGCGAAATTCGTGGTCATTTCCCGCCGGACCATCCGCGAGATCAGGGCAATCTGCAGGATGGCGATGGTGACGGTCGGCAGGACCAGCGCGCTCCAGGTGGCGAAGCCGGAGGCCGGGAAAATCGGGATGAGCACTGCGAAGAAGGTGAGCAGCATGATGCCGGTCCAGAAGTCCGGCATGGACTGCCCGGCGATGGTCAGGACGTTGACGCCGAATTCCTTCTTGGTATCCGGCCTGCGGGACATCCAGACGCCCAGCGGGATGGCGACCACCGCGGTGAGCAGGATGGAGGCGGTGGCCAGGGTCAGCGTGTACGGCAGCCGTTCCAGCACCACCTGAATGGCCGGGGCCTGGAAGGAGTACGAGGTGCCGAGGTTGCCGGTGAACAGCTGCTGCAGGAAGATCCAGTACTGCTGGATCAAGGGCAGGTCCAGGCCGAACTGCGCCCGAACCTTGGCGAGTTCTTCGGTGGTGGCCAGCGGTCCCGCGTAGGCCACGGCAGGGTCGCCCGGGGCCAGCCGGACCAGGATGAACACGGTGGAGACCGTGAGGAACACGGTCAGCAGGCCCTGCCCGAGCCTCTTGAGGATGTACTTGGTCATGATTCAGGCCTCCAGCCGGACGTCAGCAAGCGGGTAGGAGTTGGTGGGCGCCAGCGAAAGGCCGCCCACCCGCTCCCGGTGGGCCAGTACGGACTTGGGCACGAACGCCCAGGCGCACGGCCAGGTCTCCCAGATGGCCTGCTGGGCAACTTCCATCAGCTGCTGCCGGCGGACGGGATCAACTTCGGACGCGGCGGCCTGGATCTTGGCCTGCACAGCGGGAACCACGTACCCTTGGTACGTGTCGCGGGTCTTTTCCTTCTCCGCGGTGCCGGCGTACATGCCCTGCATCATGGTGATGGCCAGGCCGGTGGGGCTGCTGAAGCCGTTGCCCAGCAGGTCCCAGTCGCCTTCCTTGCCCTGGCGCCAGGCCAGGATGTTGCCGCCGGGTTCGAACTGCTGGAGCTGAGCCTTGACGCCGATGTTGCCGAACATCTCCACCAGGGCCTCCATCACGGAGGTGTCGGACGCGAATTCGCCGGTTTCCCAGATGATCTTCAGGTTGAGGTCGTTGACGCCGAGCTCCTTGAGCTTGGCCTTGGCCTTCTCCGGATCGTAGATGTAGGTGCCGGTCTTGGCGAAGCCGGTCAGGCTGGACGGAGTGACGCCCTCGGCCTGGCTGACGGAGTTCACCAGCACGTCCTTGACCAGCGCTTCGCCGTTGATGGCCCAACTAAGGGCCTCACGGACCCGGGCATCGGCCAACGGGTGCCCGGCCGGCTTGCGGAAGTTGTAGAAGATCTGGTTCAGCCGCAGGCTGGATGCCTCTTTAAGGACGACGCCGGGAAGTCCGGCCAGCTGTTCGCGCGAGTCCGGCGTGATGGAGTCGATGACATCCACCTCGCCACTGCGCAGCGCAATGACGCGGCTGGATTCCTCCGGGAGGAACCTGACCTCGACGTTGTCCACCTTGGGGGCCGGGCCCCAGTAATTCTCGTTGTGGCGCAGGCTGTAGGTGCCGGCGCCGCGGTTGAACTTGGTCACGACGTACGGGCCGGTGCCCACGCCGTCCTGGAGTTCTTCGGGCTTGTTCTTGGCCGCGGGGCTGATCAGGATCATGCTCATGAGCGAATCCAGGATGGGGATGGGCTTCTTGGATTCCATCCGGAACGTCCGGTCATCCACGGGGACAACGGTGGGGAACTCGGGGAAGAAGCCGGCCACGAACGAGCCCTGGACCTGCTGGTACATCTTGAGGGCCGTTGCGACGTCCTCGATCTTCAGGGGAGTGCCGTCGGAATATTTGATGCCTTCGCGGAGCCGGACCGTCCAGGTGGTGGGCGAGGTCATCACGAAGCTTTCGGCCAGGACCAGCACTGGCTTGGTTTCGGGGCCGATGGCGGTGAGGCCCTGGCGTACGGCGCGCTGGACCGTGACGGCGGCGTCGAACTGGTTGAGTTTGTTGTCCAGGCTGACCAGGGACCGGTTGAGCGCCAGGGTCAGGGTGCTGGGGCCCGGCAGGCCGGTGGGGCCGGCACATCCGGCGACGGTGCCTGTGCCCAGGAGAAGTCCAGCCAATCCGCCGAATTGCAGCAGGCGGCGCCGGGAAATCTCACTTCCTTGAGGAAGAACGGTCATCGTTGACCTCTCGGTAGAACGGGGACGGCTGGGGACCGGATGGCCTGCGCCGTGTTACATGGATCACCTTGCCACGGATGCGCGTTTTGCGCAACAGTCGTAGCGCGATTCGCGCAGTTGTGTCATGATGAAGACATCGACAGCTTGATGAAGAGCTCGATAGCCAGCTTTATTGCCAGCTCATTTGCTGGCCCGCAATCCAGTTCAAGTGCCAGTTCCAATACCAAATCAACGTCCAGTTCGATCCAAGGGAGGAGGGGACATGGCAACAGTGCTCATACAGGCCGACGACTTTTCCGGCGCCGCTGAAGTAGGGGAGTGCTTTGCCCGGCAGGGGCTCAGCACCCGGGTTCTCCTGGATCCTGCCCTCGTGGGCTCTCTTCTTTCGGGGGCCAATCTTTCGGACGCCGTTGTTTCGGGTGACTTTCCTTCAGGCGACGTTCTTTCGGGAGACCGGGACGGTTCGTCTCCCGGGACTTCCGACGTGCTTGTCGTTGACACGCATTCCAGGTCCTCCTCCGCGGAGGAGGCCGCAGCCGCCGTGGCCCGGGTCTTTGCCGGGGCTATTGCCGGCCCGGATGCGGCGCGCTCGCCGTTGCTGTCCGAGAATTTGGTGCTGTTCAAGAAGATCGACTCGCTGTGGCGGGGGAACGTGGGCGCCGAAGTGGCGTCCCTGACGGACCTCGGCTACCACGTACTGATTGCCGGCGCACTCCCGCAGTTGCGGCGGACCGTAGTGGACGGACGTCCTTACGTGGACGGAGTGTCGCTGGCAGACGCCGGACTCTGGAAGGCCGAGGCGAGTGCGCCGCCCTCCCGCGTGGCGGACGCACTGTCGGAAAGTTCCGTTCAGGGACTGGATCTCGCTGAGGTGCGCTCGCCGAACCTGGCCGATCGGCTCGTGCAGCTGTTCTCTAATGACGACGCCGTGACCGTGGCGGCCGACGGCGAAACCAAGGCGGATCTGGAAGCCGTGGTCGCAGCTCTGGCGCAGATGGACTATGCCGCCGGCGGCCGGCGGATCGTTCTGGTGGGCACGGGCGGAATCGCCGCTGTGCTCGCGCAAACGGTGCGGCCGGCGGCGCGCTCTGCGGCCAACACAGAACTCCCGGTCCCTGCGCGAATCGCGCAGGCTGCCGCAGGAGACTCCAGTACCGCAGGCCCCGCCGAAAGCGGTGCTGCACGGCCGGTGCTCGCCGTCGTCGGCTCCGCGTCCGAGGCCGCACGCAGGCAACTGCGGGAGCTGCAGACCGGAGGATTCTCGCTCATCGGGTTGAGCCCGGAGGAACTGCGTGGTCCCGGGACGGCCCCCAAGCTCCGTATTGTGCGTGAGGCGCTGGCCGCCGGCGAGCCGGTGGTCCTGACCGTCTTCGCCGAGACGATGGATCCCCGTGAGGCCGGCGCGATCGTCAGCAACCTGGGGCGCTTCGTTTCGAACGTCCTGGACACGCAATTGCAGAGCCCAGCTGCCGCCGTCGTCCTGACCGATCTGATCCTGACCGGCGGCGAAACGGCCCGCGAGGTGCTGGAGCGCCTCGGCATCCGGGCGCTGGAGCCGCTCGGCGCCGAACAGCACGGGGCAGTAGTCAGCCTGGCCGACGACGGCAGGCTGGTGGGCACCAAACCCGGCAGCTTCGGCGATGACCAGGCCCTGCTGCAGCTCTACCACTCGATCCAAAGCCGCCGGGCCACCGAACCGGCCGGCACCGCACGCCAAAAACCACTCGACCCTTCCGCAAAATCTGGAGAAACCATGAATTCAGTCTTGAAAGCAGCCGAGTTGAATGCCACCGATTTGAAGGCAACAGCACAGGACACCCGCCCCGTCATCGCCGTCACCATGGGCGACGGCGCCGGCGTCGGCCCCGAAGTCACGGTGGGCGCGCTGCTGGCCGAAAACGCCTACCGGGACTGCCGCCCCATCGTGATTGGGGACGTGTACCGGCTGGAACTTGGTGCAAAGGCGCTGGGTGTCCAGGCGGACATCGTGGAGATCCAGGACGTGGCCGAGGCCGTCTTCGAACCGGGCCGCATCAACGTGATTGATCCGAAACTGCTCTCGCACGACCTGCCCTGGGGTGTGGAATCCGCCGAGGCTGGCAACGCCGCCTACCACTACATCCGGATCGCCTGCGAGCTCGGCATGAAGGGGGAGGTGCAGGGGATTTGCACCGCGCCGCTGAACAAGGCCGCGCTGCACAAGGCCGGGCACGTCTACCCGGGCCACACGGAGCTGCTGGCGCACTTCATGGGGATTGAGGAAGTGTCCATGATGCTCTCCACGCCCAAGGTCAAGGTCATCCACGTCACCACGCACATCGGCCTGATCGACGCGATCAACAAGATCGAGCCCGGCCTGGTGGAGCGCACCGTCCGGCGCGGCTACAGCGCCATGCAGCGCGCCGGCATCGCCAACCCCAAGATCGGCGTCTGCGCCATCAACCCGCATGCGGGGGAGAACGGCCTGTTCGGCTACGGCGAGGAAGCGGAGAAGATCACCCCGGCCATCGAAAAGCTGCAGGCCGACGGCATTGACGCCCGCGGCCCGCTCCCGGCGGACACGGCGTTCTTCCTGGCCGGCCGCGGCGACTTCGACCTGATTGTCGCGATGTACCACGACCAGGGCCACGGCCCGGTGAAGGTCCTGGGCATCGAGGCCGGCGTCAACATCACCGTGGGCTTGCCGGTAATCCGCACCTCCGTGGACCACGGCACGGCCTTCGACATCGCGGGTAAGGGCATCGTGGACGTGCGCAGCATGATCGAGGCCCTGCGCCAGGCCGCGGAGATGTCGCCGAGCCCGGTGCTGCAGAAGTAGCCCCGCGCTAACAGCAACGCGGGGTCACGTACAGCCCATTCCGAGAGAGCATTTAGGGGCGCTGCGTGACCCCGCGTTGTGCTGCCAGGACGGCACTTTCCGCAACCAGTCTTGCGGCACGGTCTTTGAGTCGTCTTGCATCGCATGGGTTTTGCGACACTTGGGTTATGAGACAGTTAGCGGTGTCTGGTTAAGGTGTGAGTCGCAGCGGTAATAGGCCGGGAAACTGCTGCGCTAAGTGGCCAGTCGGTCATCTAAGCGCAGTGCTTTCGCGACCTGCAGTGCATTGCTCGACGCGCTGGGGGCAGCGGTGGTTGCTACCGCTGATCTCGGTCTCGCAAAGTCACGCTGGTTTCCTTGGCCAGTGCTTGTAACAGGCGATCCTGGAATGCCTCGTCGGCGACTACTTCATGCGGTTGACGTGGTTGCCGGTGGTACCAGTACCTGCCGCTGGTCAGAGCCTCCTTGTCGTCGCTGGTGGCGAGCCACTCCTGCGTGCGATGGCCCTGTTCGAGATCGTCGGGAGCGCCTTTCCCGCCCATTCTGGTGGGAACCCAGCCGGGATCGACGGCGTTGCTGAGCACGTCGGGGCGCAGGCGCGCCAGTGCTACGGCCAAAGTCGTGACGAACAGCTTGCTGTCCTCGTACGATCCCGCCCGGCGGCCCTCCCAGTCGACGTCCTTGAGTGAGGCGTGACCGCCGAAGTGGGAGCTGCTGCTGAGGTACACGTGCCGTTTCGGCCCGTTCAGCAACGCGGTGAGGAGGTAGGGCGCGATGATGTTGGTCGGCATGACCGCAGGTCCGCTCCACACGCCGGCGTTGTGGATGACGGAGTCGAGGGGCGGCTGCTCGTTGAGTTCGGATGCGATCGCATGGACGGCCTCTCTGTCGGTAAAGTCGCCGACGACGAGCGTGGCGCCGCGGCGTGTGAGCGGGTCAAGAGTCGCGGTGCGGCGGGAGTTGCGGGCGTGGACGACCATGTCGTGCCCTGCGGTGAGCAGCGTCTCGGCCGCGGCGCGTCCGAGCCCGTCTGCTGACCCGGTGATGAGAATTCTCATGAGGTCTCCTGGATGAGATTCGGTGAGTCGGTCGCGGTGAGGCGCCGTGCGGCCTCCACGACACCGGTCCGCCGACGGGCGGTCTCGTCCACGTCGTTCGCGTTGGTGTCGGTGATCATCCGGGCCACCTGCGGTAGGGCTGCCCAGTAGCCGGCGACGGCGAGGAGGAGGAAGTTCATCACGTCCGGAGGGATGGACCCGGTCAGTGTGCCGTCGTTCTGGCCGGCTTCGAAGACCGCCGTTTTCACGCCATAGCTGTCGCGTCGCAGGTGCTCTTCGGGTACCTCCTCGGGGTAGGCCAGCGCCTCCCACAGCAGGAGGCGAACAAGCGCCGGATTCTGACGGTGGTAGTCGAACAACCGTCCCGCATACTCACTCACCGCGGAGGGCTCTGCCGACACCAGGGACACGGTCTGGGCGGCGACGGCGAGCTGCTCTCGCAGCACCTGTGCGAACAGTTCAGATTTGCCACCGAAGTAGTTGTATACGCGCTCCTTGTTCACCTTGGCCAGCAGGGCGATCCGCTCGATCGTCGTGCCGTCTGGCCCTTTCTCCGCGAACTCCTGCGTCGCAGCATCCAAGATCTTGCGCTTCGTGCCTTCGACATCCCAGGCCATGACAGCTCCCTCACATTTTCCAACGTTGGCGTTGCTTTCTGTCTCCAACGGTACTACATTGATAACCAACGTCAACGTTGGAGATTGAATGTCACAGACTACGCACAACCCGAATGCGACTGCACCGGACGGTACCGTCGCGCCCGTTCACAGCGCATCGCTTGGTCGCGTGCTGCTGCTAATCGGCACCGCCGTGCTCGTGCTGACCCAGCTCTACGCCGCCATCCCCCTCGCCGGCCCGGTGGGCGAGCAGCTCGGCGGAAGCGTGACCTTCGCCCTGTCCACGGTCTATGGCCTCTGCTACGCGGTCGGCTTCCTCATCTGGGGCCCGCTGGCAGATCGTCTCGGCAACAAGCGGGTGATGGTCATCGGCCTCGCCGCACTGGTGCTGCTGACCGTCGCCTGCGCTTTCGCCACTTCAGTGCTGGTGCTCGCCGTGCTCCGCGGATTCCAAGGCTTCGCCGCGGCGAGCTTCCCGCCCACTGCCCTTGCCTACATGGCGGTCGCGACGAGCCCACGGATGCGTGCAACCGCGATCGGTGCAGTTTCGACGTCGTTCCTGGTATCCGGGATCCTGGGGCAGCTCTACGCGTCCACGGTCGCCCAGGGGTTCGGCTGGAGCTGGGTCTTCATCATCAGCGGAGCCGCGCTCCTCGTGCTCACGGTCGTAATCGCTCTGATCATCAAAGAGCCGCGCGCACCAAAGAGTGGCGGCGGTGTGCTGACCCAGTTTGCCGCGTCTCTTCGGCTCGTGAGACGTCCCACCGTGCTGCTGCTGTGTGCGGCGCACGTCACGCTGCTGCTGAGTTTCGTCGCAATGTATAGCGCGCTCGGAAGCCACCTGAGTGCCCTTGGGCTCGGCTCCTCCCAGACCATGCTCCTTCGCCTCGTCGCGCTGCCCGGCATGTTCGCCACGCTCCTCGTCGGCCCACTCGCCCGGCGCTGGAGCCTCGCAGCGATCGCCCGCGCCGGAGTTGTCATCGGAGCCGTGGGACTGCTGCTCGAAGCGCTCCTCTCAGCAAACCTCGTCGGAACAGCCGCGGCTAGCCTCGTGTTCGTCGCCGGGATCTCGCTGGCCGTGTCGTCGATGATCAGCCTGTTCGGTGAAGCAAGCGCCCCTCACCGTGCCGGCGGCATGGCCGTGAACGGGTTCGTCCTGTTCCTCGGCGCCAGCATCGGCCCACTCACCAGCGGGCTCGGCCTGAGCTTCCCCGTGCTCCTGATCGTGCTGGCAGCGCTGCTCATCCTGGCGGCCATCAGCCTCACCGGCTACGCCGCTCACCGCGCCCGAGCCGCTCACTAGACCCGACTGATCACGACCACCACCCACCCAGGAGAACACCCATGACAGACACCGCACCCACGCAGAAGAACGCACTCGTCATCGGAGCCGGCCCCGGCCTCGGCGCCGCACTCGCGCGACGATTCGGCCGTGAGGGCTTCGCCCTCACCCTCATCGCCCGAAACGAGCAGAACCTAGCGGCCACCGCGGACGATCTCCGCGGCGAAGGCCTAACCGTCGACACGGTGACCGCTGATACCGCCGACGCAGGCGCCTGCCGCTCCGCACTTGAGACACTCGCCGAGCGAGTCACACCGAGCGTCGTCATCTACAACGCTGCCGCCCTGGTCCAGGACAGCATTCTGACCAGCGACACCGACTACCTGTTAAGCGCCCTCACCGTCAACGTTCTGGGAGCGGTCACGACCGCGCAGGTGTTCACGCCCGCAATGCGCGCAGCCGGTGAAGGCACGTTCCTGGTTACCGGCGGGGGGCTCTCTCTCTACCCGCACGCCGAGTACGCCTCCTTATCGATCGGCAAGGCCGCACTCCGCTCGGTGACCTCACTGCTGCACGACGAACTGCAAGAGGCCGGGGTACACGCGGCCGGAGTGACCGTCGCCGGGTCGATCGAGCCCGGCACCGCCCTGGCCCCCGAGCTGATCGCCGACGCCTACTGGCAGCTCCACAGCCAGCCCACCGGGGAGTGGGACGTCGAGACCATCTTCGACGGCCGCTAAACCAAGCCACGCACAATCCTGAAACGGAAAAACCAACGTCGCCCTGTTCCTGGCCAGCAACGCCGCCAGCTACATGACCGGCAGCATCGTCGTCGTCGACGGCGGCATCCTCATCTCCTGAATACCCACGCCACACCAATAGAAGGAGTCACGACCATGACCGACAACGAACAGACCCCTATGCAGAAGATGATGGGCGACTTCGCCCCTACCTTCGTATCCCTCACCGACGACGTGCTCTTCGGGCAGGTCTGGTCAAGGCCCGAACTGTCTCGCCGTGACCGGAGCTTGATCACCATCAGCAGCCTCGTCTCGGCCGGCAACATCGAGCAGCTCGAAGCACACATGCCGATGGGAATTGCCAACGGGCTCACAAAGGAGGAGATCATCGAGGAGATCACCCACGTCGCGTTCTACGCCGGCTGGCCCCGCGCCGTCTCCGCCCTCACCCTCGCCCAGCGCATCCTCAAGTAACACCCCGCCGAAAAGGAAAAATCATGATCATCGAACCCCAGCGCGAGACCATCCTGAACCCGGAAGCACAGTTCCCCGGCGGAGTGTGGCTCGACGTCATCGCAGCACCGCACGGACCCGAGCAGCGCGCGACAATGGCGAAGGTACGCTTCCAGCCAGGGGCCCGCACCGCCTGGCACTCCCACGCACGCGGCCAGTACCTGCACGTCACTGACGGCATCGCCCGGTTCGGCGACCGCGCCGGCAACATCATCGAAGTCCACCCCGGCCAGACCCTCTACACGCCCCCCGGCGAAGAGCACTGGCACGCAGCAGCCCCCGGCATGTTCATGGAACACATCGTGCTCCTGGAAGCCGACGACGGCGCCGACATCGCCTCCTGGTGGGGCGAGCAGATCACCGACGACGAGTTCGAAGGCCGCTGAGCAGCCCCGCTCTGACTCACTAACTCTGAAAAGGAACAAACACTATGCGTGCAGCACTCATGTACGGCGCCGGAGATGTCCGCGTCGAGACCATTCCCGACCCCACGATTCAGCAGCCCACCGACGCGATCGTCCGCATCGTCCGCACCTGCGTCTGCGGCAGCGACCTTCACCCCTACCACGACCTCCCCGTTTCGGAGCAAGGCACCCAGATGGGGCACGAGTTCCTCGGCCTCGTCGAAGACACCGGCTCCGAGGTAACCACGGTCAAAAAGGGCGACCTGGTCGTCGCATCCTTCTCCTTCCAGGACAACACGTGCGAGTTCTGCCGTGCAGGCTTCCAGACCGCGTGCGTTCACGTCGGATTCTTCTCCGCCGCGCAGGCCGAACTCATTCGTGTCCCTTTAGCTGACGGAACTCTCGTTATCCTGCCCGTCGATACCGACTCGGAACTGCTCCCGTCGCTTCTCACCCTCGCCGACGTGTACGGCACCGGCTACCACGCCGCAAAAATGGCGAAGGTGACCGCCGGCGATACCGTCGCGGTCATCGGCGACGGAGCCGTCGGACTTCTCGCGGTCCTGTCTGCGAAACAGCTCGGTGCAGAAAACATCATCCTGATGGGACGCCACCAGGCGCGCACCGACCTCGGCCGCGAATTCGGCGCCACACATGTTGTCTCAGAACGCGGCGACGAGGGCATCGCCATCGTCCGAGACCTCACCTACGGTGGCGCCCCCAAAGTACTCGAGGCCGTCGGTCACCGCCCGGCGTACGACCAAGCCGTCGGCATCGTCCGCTCTGGCGGTGTCATAAGCCGAGTCGGCGTTCCCCAGTACGAAGAAGCGCCCGTCGGTTTCGGAAGCCTCTTCGGCCGCAACATCACCCTCAATGGCGGTCCCGCGCCCGTTCGCGCCTACATCGACGAGCTACTTCCCGGCATCCTCGATGGAAGTGTGAACCCGGGCCGTGTCTTCGACCGCACCATCGGTCTCGATAGCACCTCGGACGGTTACCGGGCCATGGATGATCGCGAAGCCCTTAAAGTGCTTATCGCACTCTAAACAAAGAGCGCGACGGGATGCGGCAGCAACGTCTGCCCCCCGTCATTCCTGCCGCATCAATACTTCGTGTCTGCAACACGAGTACGGCTCCCCGCCGGCGATGACTCCGTCGACGGCATCATGCAGAAGAGCAAGCAACTCATCGAGCAGGCTGCTGCCCACCCCGCGCCGTCCACAAGCCTCGACCCACGAAAAGACCCACCGGTCACGCCCGACCTCATATTGCGCTCAACACTTTTTTGCGCCAAATATGAGGCAGCCCGATTCTTGAGTTCTAAGGGCTCAAATCACTCTACGGTCACTCGGAAGGACCCCAGCATGGACCTCAACGATCTGCTTGCAACCCTGAACGCAGGCACCACCATCGATGGCGCCTCGCCCCTCCACAGCGTCATGCACGACGCCAGCCAGGAGGCTCTGAGGATCACGGCCGAGATGAACGGTGGATATCAAGACCCGCAGCGGTTGCGGCAACTGCTGTCAGAGCTGACCGGCTCCACAATCGACGAGTCAGTGACGCTATTCCCGCCGTTTTACTCCGACTTCGGAAGGAACATCGCCTTGGGCAAAGGGATATTCATCAATTCGGGCTGCAAGTTCCAAGACCAGGGCGGCGTCACGATTGGCGACGGAAGCCTCATCGGGCACAACGTTGTCCTAGCAACGCTCAACCACGATCTTCGCCCGAGCCGACGAGCTGACATGCACCCGGCACCTATCGTCATCGGCCGGAATGTATGGATCGGGTCGAATGCGATAGTGCTGCCTGGTGTCACCGTCGGGGACAACGCCGTGGTGGCCGCAGCCTCCGTCGTAACCAAAGATGTCCCGGCCGACACGGTCGTTGTAGGCTCGCCGGCTCGAGTGGTGCGCACCCTCTCCGAAGACTGACACTCCGTGCGCGACTCGCGGCCGTCGCTTCTAGGTAGGGCGGTGTCCGAAAGGCATCCGTTACTGCCACGTGCTGACGCAGGACCAACCTCCAGCGCTGTCGCGACTACAGCGAACGTTGCCTCTGAACCGCTCCACTTGAATCAAGACCCTAGATCATTGCTCCAGATCGACCGTTGATATATCTCGCGGGGAGTGTACGAATAACGGTGGATCCGGGGTTGGCCTGACACGCCGGGCGGTGCCTGGCGGGGAGGACCGATCATGAGCGGAACCATGGATCCCATGGCGACTGAAATGGATCAGCAAGAGTTAGCGCAGCGGCTCCTGGCCCAGGCCAAAGAGCAGGGCATCGACCTCGTCGGTCCGGACGGGCTGTTGAACCGGCTGACGAAAAACGTTCTGGAGACCGCGCTGGAGGCGGAAATGGATGAACACCTCGGATACGGAAAACACGACGTGTCCGGACGTGGCAGCGGGAACTCCCGCAACGGCACCCGTACGAAGACCGTGCTGACCGAGATCGGGCCGGTGGAGATCGACGTGCCGCGGGACACCGGGTCGACGTTCGATCCGCAGATCGTGAAGAAACGCCGGCGCCGGCTGACGGGCGTGGATGAGATCGTGTTGTCGCTGAGCGCGAAAGGCCTCACTACCGGTGAAATCGCCGCGCACTTCGCCGACGTGTTCGGTGCCAGGGTCTCGAAGGACACCATCTCGCGGATCACCGAGAAGGTCATCGGGGAGATGACTGAGTGGCAGAACCGGCCGCTGGACCGGATCTTTCCGGTGGTGTTCATCGACGCGATCCACGTGAAGGTCCGCGACGGTCAGGTCACAAACCGGCCGGTTTACGTCGCGATCGGTGTCAGCGTCAACGGCGAACGCGACATCCTCGGGCTGTGGGCCGGGGACGGCGGTGAGGGCGCGAAGTTCTGGCTCTCGGTGCTGACCGAGATCAAGAACCGCGGCGTGGAGGACGTCTGCATCACGGTCTGCGACGGGCTCAAGGGCCTGCCGGAGGCCATCAACACCGTGTGGGAGCTGGCCGTGGTCCAGACCTGCATCGTGCACCTGATCCGCAACACCTTTCGGTATGCGGCCCGGCAGTACTGGGACGAGATCTCACGGGATCTGCGCCCGGTCTACACGGCACCGTCGGAGGCCGCGGCGAAGGAACGGTTCGTGGAGTTCTCGACGAAGTGGGGCAGGCAGTACCCGGCGGTCACCCGGCTGTGGGAGAACGCCTGGAGCGAGTTCGTGCCGTTTTTGGACTATGACGTGGAAATCCGGCGGGTCATCTGCAGCACCAACGCCATCGAATCCCTCAACGCCCGCTACCGGCGCGCGGTTAGGGCCAGGGGCCATTTCCCCACCGAGCAGGCAGCCCTGAAATGCCTGTACCTGGCGACCCGCGCACTGGACCCCACCGGCAAAGGCAGGGCACGATGGGCCTCACGATGGAAGCCGGCTCTAAATGCCTTCGCCATTAGCTTCGACGGAAGAATCAACTAAATGCCAACCGCGGATCCACCGAAAATCGGACAGTCCCATCTCGCGCCTCATAACCCTAGGGATATGAGACGTCTCACCGATCGAGCGACTGCTGCGACGGTTGTGAATCGCAGCAGTATTTGGCCTGTTTTTCGCAGTGCTCAGTGGCCGATGAGGAGGGTCTTGCGTGCTGCGTCGACGATCTCGGGTGTGAGGGCCTTGAGGCGAGTCAGGAGAGCCAGTCGGTGTAGCGGGTGGCGGCGAGGTGGGCGTCCTTGTCGGTGAGGACGTCGCCCTTGACGACGGCGAACATGCCGGCGGTGGGGTCGGTGACGATGGTCCGCTTGTCGCCCTTGTGGGACAGGGTGATCCGGCCCAGCTCGTCCAGGGTGAAGATCTCGGGGCCGGCGATGTTGCGGATGCCATTCAGCGGGGCGCCCGCGGCGACCTCCGCCACCGCATTGGCCACGTCCTTGGAGGCGATCGGCTGGATCGGTGTGGCGGGCAACCGGACAGTGTCGCCGTCGGCGGTCCAGGACAGGACGGCGTCCATGAACTCCATGAACTGCGTAGCCCGGACGATCGAGTAGGGGATCGGCCCGGCCGCGAGGATGTCCTCCTGGAGCGACTTGGCCCGGTAGTAGTCCAGCTCCGGCACTTGGTCCGTGCCGACGATTGAGAGGATGACGAAGTGGCCGACGCCGCCCTTCTGGGCCGCAGCCAGAAGGTTGTCCATCGAGGTCTGGAAGAAGGCTGGGGAGGCTTCGTCGAAGGTCGGGGAGTTTGTCAGGTTGACGACGACGTCGGCTCCCGCCACCGCCTCGTGCAGTCCCTGGCCGCTGATGACGTCGATGCCGGTGGATTGCGAGTGGGGTACCGCCTGGTGCCCGGCGGCGTTCAGGTTCTTGACGACCTGGGACCCGATCAGCCCGGTACCGCCGATGACTGCGATCTTCATGACATGCCTTTCGTTGGGGTTACGTGCGCAATATGACATATGAGCCGCTATTGGGGCGCGGCAGGAAACGGCGCCTTGATCGGCCGAGGAATGGCCGCGTTAGAGACCATCATCGACGAACGTGACCGTCTCGTCGAGCGGCGCCCGGCCTATACGGGCATCCGCTACCGTGACGTCTTCGAACCCGATCGACATGCCCGTGAAGAGGATGAGCTCGTCCGGGGGCGAAAGGACCTCCGCGACGGTCTTGTAGTACTTCGCCCATGCCATCTGCGTGCAGCTGTGCAGCCCTTCGGCGCGCAGCACCAGCATGACCGTCTGCAGATACATGCCGACGTCGGCCCATTGAGGCCGACCCATGTCGCGGTGGATGTAGCAGAACAGGGCAGCGGGTGCGCCGAAGCAGTCCCAGTTCGCGGCAGCGGCCCTCTGGCGCGCGTCTATGTCCTGGCGCGGAATGCCGAGCGCTCCGTAGCGCTGCTCGCCGAAGGCGGATCGGCGCTCACGGTAGCGGGACTTCAGTTCGGGCGGGTACATCTCGTACTCCGGCTCATCCCAGGGGTCACCTGTGGCCACTCGCTCGCTGGCGCGCTCCTTGAGCTCTGCCAGCGGCCCACCGGTCAGCACGTAGGCGTGCCACGGCTGGATGTTTGATCCGGACGGCGCCCAGGCCGCGGCAGAGAGCACGCGCTCCAGCGTCTCCCTCGGGACGGGCCGGTCGGTGAACCCGCGCACAGCCCGTCGGCTCGTGGCCGCCTCATAGACGTCCATTATCGCCCACCTCCATCTTCTCAACGGATCTTCGTTCGTTACATCCAAGATGGTATCACTCGATACCGTATCGTGTGCAATCATTTAACCTCAGCCCTTGGTTCCCTGCCTCGGGCAGTGAACCTTAAGGAGAAAGTCCATTGGCTACGCTGCTTCACATCGACTCGTCCGTGTTCCACGGCGAGGCGTCCTCGTCCCGTTCGGTCACGGCCGCCTTCCGCAAGACCTGGGAGGAGCGGCACCCGGAGGGCGCGGTGATCTACCGCGACCTCGCTGCCAACCCTGTCCCGCACATCACCGCCGACGCCTGGTCCGCCGGTTACGCCGCCCCCACTGAGCACACCCCGGAGCAGTCCGCCGCGTTCGCCGCGCGCGTGAAGCTCATCGAGGAGTTGGAGCAGGCGGACGCCGTCCTGATCGGTGCCCCCATGTACAACTTCTCGATCCCGTCGACCCTCAAGGCGTGGCTGGACAGCGTGCTCCTGCTCGGCCGCACCGCGGGCGAGACGCCCTCCGCCCAAGGCGCCCCGGTTGTCGTCGTCGCCAGCCGCGGCGGCTCTTACGCTCCGGGCACCCCGCGCGAGGGCTACGAGTTCGTACAGAACTACCTGGAGGCCGTCCTCACGGGCACCCTCGGCCTGGACCTCGACTTCATCGTCCCGGAACTCACCATGGCCCCCCGCAACCCGGCCATGTCAGAACTGGTCCCCCTTTACGAGGCGTCCCGCAAGCGCGCCTTCGAGGATGCGATCACCAAGGCCAAGGAACTCGTGGAGCGCCTCGCCGCGTAACCACTGACGGCAGACGCCGTGTGACGCCTGGCCCCAGGACGGCACACGGCGTCCTGGCGCCTGCGCCCGCTCCGACGGTGCCGGTGGGGCCCTGCGCCCGGGGCAGGTGGCCGGCACTGGGGCGGCCGTGCGTTCGCCTGTCGGCGGGGCGCGCATCGAGACGACGGAGGGTGAAGCGCACAGCGCCGATCAGATATGTGGTGCGGCAGCCGTGCGGACAACTCGGCCCCCGTTGGCGACGAAGCCCCGACAGTCGCCTGCAGCCAGGGCCGACGCGTAGCAACGATGGCCGCGGCTCTCAGGGCGGGGTTCGCCGTGGAAGCCGCATGAGACGAGGCGCTCCGGCGTGGCAGGCAGACGGTGTGCGCGGGCGCGCTTATGCCTGGTGGTCTGCGGGATGAGCGAAGCGGGTGAGCAGATCCGTCAGCTGCTCGGGCTCGCCGGGCCCCAGTTCGGCGACCAGTCGCTCAGCCAGCGGCTCCGCCGCCAGATGGGCCGCATCGAAAAGCTCGACACCCTGAGGTGTGATCTCCACAGCCCGCACCCGCCGGTCCCCTGGAACGGTCTTGCGTAGAGCCAGCCCCATGCGCTCCAGGTCATCCACGACCCGCATGATTCCCGCCTTGTCCGACCCCGTCGCCGTCGCCAGGTCTCGCTGCACTGTGGGCCCACGGTTGACCAGGACGATCAGCACGGCGAAATGCCGCAACTCGATACCGAGCGGCCCGAGCGCCTCCGCCATCACCGCGGCCGCTTGCCAGTGCGCCCGGCGCAGCAGCAAGCCGAGAGCGAAAGGCGAGGTATCCCCGGGGCGGTCGGTCGCGCGCGAGGCGGTGGTTTGGTGAGGAACGTCGGCGGCCATAAAGACACATTACCAGCCATCCGCTCATTCGATACGGTATCGTCTGAAACTATAAGTTACGCCTTCCGGGCACGGCCAGAACATCGAACGCCACGGCTTGCGCTGAGTGCGCCCACGACGCGTCACATATCCGTAGCGTTTTGAGGCAATGGGGTTTCGAGACACCCGAGGTGGATAGGGCAGCTACTTGTTCTTGTTTCCGAGGTTCCCTGCATGGGATGCCCAAAGCTGCCTGAGCCAAGGCGCTCCTGACTGAGTGGACTCGTCTTATTGCCCAGGGAAACCGTCTACCAGTACATGCGTCACGCCAAGTTGGGGTGAAGCACTCTCCTGCCGGGGCGTAGTTGCGCCGTTGCCCCGCCGCCGTAGCTTACGAAAGGTCCACTATCGTGGTTCGAGCGAGACGAATCGCTCATGTCAGAGATGGACCTTTTTTGCCGACGGCCGGACCTCTATTCCTGGCCGAGAACGGACGGGAGCCGGTCCTTCATAGGCTGAAGCTGTTTTGCAAAGCAGATCGACGTCGGGATGGCGTCCTCGTAGGGAGGATATGTTGGTATCTGCCGGTATCCAAGTTTCCGGTAAAAGGCTTCAGCTTCCGGCTGCTTGCCCCCGGTTTGCAGGATAACGCGACGGGCGCCGGCACTGGCGGCAATCCTCTCGAGTTCAGCCATGAGTACGGTCGCAGCGCCCATACCTCGGGCTGCAGGGTCTGTAATGACCCGTTTGACCTCCCACTCCCCATCTAACCGGCGAAGAGCGCCGTGCCCTATGGCTTCACCTACGGTATTAAGTACCAGGACATTGGCGATGAAATCTTGCGGTGGCACGGAGAGCGCTTTCTGCGCTGCTTCGGAAAGATGAGGCTCCTCTTCGGTAGCGTATCGGGCGAGAAGCTCGTCTGTTAGCAGATCCCGCAGACGGGCTGCTCTGGGGTCTTCAAAGTCAACTATTTGCAGTGTCACTGCCGGATTGCCGGACATCTATCTGCTCCTGATGTACGTCTTATCGATATTCCATGGTTTGCCGCAACAGGAGACCACCTCGTCGCCCTTCAAATTTGTCGTTGCTGGTTCACCGGGACCGGGTCGGCCGTAGACACAAGCGGTCCCAGCATCAGACTGCCCGGCCTGAATTCCTCGCCGCATTCCGCGCAGGTCAGCACCGGTTCCAGGTCGGCCCCGCAACTGTGCCGGTAGGAGGCGCGGGGGGTCTCGTCGCGCATCCAGGTACTGCTCCAGGCCGCGAGTGAGATGAGAATGGGAGCAATCTCGGCCCCGGACGTTGTGAGGTGGTACTCATGGCGCGGGGGGTGCTCGGAATATTGGACGCGCTCAATAACGCCATGGCTTTCGAGCGTCCGCAGCCGGCTTGTCAGGATGTCGCGGGAGGCGCCTGTATTACGGGCTATCTGGTCGAACCGATGAACGCCCAGGGACATCTCCCGAAGGGCCAGCAGCGCCCACCGCTCTCCCAGCACCTCGAGCCCTGCTGCGATGAAACATGCCCTGGGCGCGTCCCTGGCCGTATCGGTTGGTGTCATGACTTACCTGCTTTCAGTGCTTTCTATCAGCATACAAGTTAGTTGGAAAATCAAACCGACTCAGCTAACCTGACTTTCGAAGGCTGCAGCAAACCGCGTCGCCGCCCTGCCGAGTTCAGGAGAATTCATGCCACTGCTGTCTGGTGTCGTCGTCCTTGTCACCGGTGCGAATGGAGGGCTCGGCCCCGAACTCGTAGAACAGGCCCTCGCCAGGGGCACGGCCAAGGTGTATGCGAGAGCCCGCCGTCTAAGGGAGATTACGAGGTCATCGTGGACGACATCACTGCAGGAGTGAGACTTGGGCTGTCGGGGCCAATCTCGGATCTGTACCCTGCTCTGGCAGCCGCCTCCGCATGACCGCGGCACCTCCGCAAGACCGCGGCAAAGGCTGAAGACCTCTTAAAACTCAGAGAGATACATTCATGACAAGCAACACCTGCGCAGAGCGCTCGGAGACCTTCACCTGGACGGATCCGGCAATCGCCCTCCAACAACTGCCACGCCTGTCCGGTATGGACTACTTTTCCGGCCTCCGCGAGGGAAGCATAGCGCCGCCGCCGATCGCGTCCCTGATGAAGTTCGATCTCGTCGAAGCTACACATGGGCACGTCGAATTCAAGTGCCGTCCAAGTGAAGCCCACTACAACCCCCTTGGAATGGTGCACGGCGGCCTGGCCTGCACTCTCCTTGACACGGCCCTCGGCTGCGCAGCACACACCACCTTGGCAGCAGGGCTTGGATACACCTCCATCGACCTGGCGGTGAAGTACCTTCGGCCCGTCACGCTTCGGAAGGGCGCCCTTCGTGCAGAGGGGTCAGTGGTGAAAGCTGGTTCGCGGCTGATTTTCACCGAGGGCCGCCTCTGCACCACCGAAGGTGAACTCCTCGCCACCGCCACAAGCACACTCCTCGTCTTTCCCCACCAACCGGAGGCGCTGACACCATGACACATAGTGCCGCCGCTGTTGCCCTGGCACCTGCCGCTCACGAACCTGTTGAGCCTCTGAACGCCGAGCCAGGGATGCATGAGTTGAGCCGGTTCGGCGTACCGTTGGGGCTTGCCGGCCTGGGCGGCGCCTGGTCCGCCGCAAGGGGCACCCTCGGATCCCCACTATGGCCTGAGGAAACTCTCTACGGAGCAGCCACCGCCCTGTGGCTGGTCCTGACCGTCCTGTACGTGTTCCGGGGCCTTCGGCGGAAAGGAACATTCCGTTCTGACCTCAAGCACGAGGTGGCAGGGCCTTTCGCATCCTTTATTCCACTCGTCGGGATCCTGCTTTCCTCCCACTACAGCCAGTATTTGCCGCCCTGGGGTGCCTGGCTGTGTGTGGCGTCCATCGCCGCCCTGGCCATCGTCGCCGCACAACTTCTCGCCCACTGGGTGACAGGCGGGGTATCGATGCAGTCCATCCATCCCGGCTACCTGCTGCCTGTCGTTGCCGGGTCCTTCGTTGCGAGCATCGGATTTGCAAGCCTCCACGTCCATGATGCGGCAATGGCTACGTTTGGCGTCGGCGTATTCTTTTGGCTTGTCGTGGGCACCGTCGTCACCGTCCGGCTCATGACCGGAGGCGCGCTGGCGCCAGCAGCCAAGACCGGACTGTCCGCATACCTGGCTGCGCCTGCAACGGCCAACATCGCCTGGATTGTGTCACACCCGGGACCCGTAGGGACCGTGCAGTTCGGGCTCACCGGTGTGCTGGCAATCATGGCGCTAATGCAGGTCATGCTCCTCCCCGAGTATCGCAAGCTGCCCTTCTCACCAGCGTTCTGGGTGTTTACGTTCCCCGTGGGCGCGACCACCAACTACGCCATCCGCTGGCTTGCCACAACTAGCCTCCCCGGCTGGGAAATTTACGCCTGGACGATACTCGGGCTCGCAACAGCCTTCACCCTCGCCATTGCCGCCCGCACTGCGACAACGGGAAGTGCCCGCGCATAGCGAGACGAGTCGGACAAGGTGAACGAAGGCGACTGACCGTCGATTAAGGTCGCAGGGCAAGAATGCACCAGCCACGAAGCGAGGGCAATGATCTCATCCCTCAGTCTCGCAACCCTTAAGATTTGAGACGTCTCACCGACTGAACGACCGCGACGAAGGCAGTGCCTTAATTTTCGTGGAATCGTACGAGTTCGTCCGCGGCCAGCGATTCTCGTAACTATGTCTCACAACCTTCTGATGGAATCGCTGTAGCCACCGTTAGTTACGAGACACATCGGAGCAGCCCATGACGAAACTGATCGGCTACGCACGCGTTTCGACGCGGCAGCAACATTTCATAGACGGTGGCGAGCACTCACGAACTAGTCGGGTCGCATCCCCCTTAGAGTGACACCAAGCGATCACAGAACGCCGCCAAAGAGGGATCAAATCCACATCCCGGGGTTTCCTCAGGCGCGGCTCTCCAATACCGCCTGCAATTTCTCGAACGACTCGGTCCATCCGTTGCGGTGCAGGTCCAGCCGTTCCTCCGTCAGGAACGGTCCCTGCGCGAGCACCAGGCGCGTGCCTTTGCCGAAACTCCCGAGTGAAAGGTCGACGACGGTTTCTCGGTCGTCTGGCGCCGGTTCCTCCCAGCGGAAGGTGTAGACCAGGCGCCATGGAGGATCGATCTCCAGGAACTCGCCTGAGAGGTGGAACGGTTCGCCGTCCGGTGGTGTCATGCGGAATCGGTAGCGGCCGCCTTCGGTGAGGTTGAGTTCGGCTGAAGGGATGGTGAAGCCGTGCGGACCCCACCACTTCACCAGTTCGGCCGGTTCCGTCAGCATCCTGAAGACTTCATCCGGGAGAGCTTCCAGCGTGCACTCCAGGTTCAGGACCAGCCCGCCAGTTTCCGCATTCATCTTTCAACTCTGGCATCCTGCGGACGCTCACGGAAGCGGATCGGGCTGGCAATGGCCGGTCACGGCGCAAGCGTCAGCAGCTTGCCTTCCGTCACGGCCTGGCGGGACAGCGTTTTGTAGCCCTCCTGTTCGAACAGCACCGTGATCACGTCCTCCTCATGCCGCATGACCAGGCCCGGCCCCCATTCCTTGTGGATGACGGCGGCCTGGAGCGGGAAAGGTTCCCCGCCAGCGGCGGCCGCGGCGCCGTCGTCGTAATCCTCCTCGTAGGCGGAACCGTCGGCGCAGGTATCGCAGTTGCCGCAAGGCTCGGGGAGGTCCTCGCCGAAGTAGCCGAGCAGGAACTGGCGCCGGCAGCCGTCAGTCTCGGCGTAGCCGCGCATCATCTCGATCCGGGAGCGGTCCACCCGCTGGCGCGCCTCGGCATGTTCGACGGCGCGTTCCACCACCGTGGCCAGCTTCGCGCCCGCCTCCAGCCGGATGCCGCGCTTGCCGGTCCGGACGGCGCGGGTTTCCTGCAGCTGGTTCAGCAGACCGGTGAGCTTCCGCGGGGAGAAACCGGTCTGCTCGGCGAGGGCCTTCTGCGTCACGGGCCCGTTGGCGGTCCGCAGCACCTGAAGGACGGCCAGGAGCGATTCCTCGTCCGGGGTGTGCGTGCCGAAGAATTTGCGCAGGCCCAAGTCCTCGGGCCGGTAGTGCAGGATCGCGGAGGCCGGTTCGCCGTCGCGCCCGGAGCGGCCGATCTCCTGGTAGTAGCTGTCCAGCGACTCGGTGATGTCAACGTGGACGACGAAGCGGACGTTGGGTTTGTCGATGCCCATGCCGAAGGCCGTGGTGGCCACCACCACATCGAGTTCGTCGTCAAGGAACTGCTCGTGCACGCGGTCCCGCTCGCCCTGCTTCCGGCCGGCGTGGTAAGCCTCGGCGCGCAGGCCGCGTTCGGTGAGCTCGGCGGCGTAGGCCTCGGTGTCCTTGCGGGTGGCGGCGTACAACAGGCCGGGGCCCTTGAGCTCGGCCACCTGCTCCGTCACGGCGCGGCGCTTGTCCCTGTCCGTGAGGTGGCGGACCACGTCCAGGCTGATGTTGGTCCGGTCGAAGCCATGGACCAGCACCAGCGGGTCCTTCATGCGCAGGCGCTGCTGGATTTCGTCGCGCACCGGAGGAGAAGCGGTGGCAGTGAGGCCGACGACGGGCGGGTTGCCCAGCTGTCCGCGGACCTCGCCGAGGCGCAGGTAGTCGGGCCGGAAGTCGTGGCCCCAGGAGGAGACGCAGTGCGCCTCGTCCACCACGAACAGCGAGACGCCCAGGGCCGCGAGCCGTTCGACGGTTTCGGTCTTCGCGAGCTGTTCGGGGGCGAGGAAGATGAGGGCGGCGTCGCCGCGCTCGGCGGCGGCCCAGGCATCGTTCACCTCGGAATCGCTGCGGCCGGAGTTGACGGCGACGGCGGCCTCCCCGCCCAGCGTCTCCAGCAGTCGGTCCAGCTGGTCCTCCTGCAAAGCGATCAGCGGGGAAACCACGACGGCGGGACCGCGCCTTGCGCTGCCTGCCTCGCTTGGGTTCTGGGCGGCTTTCCCCTGGCTCTGCTCCCCGTGCAGCTGCACTGCGGCCACCTGGTAAATGGCCGACTTGCCGTAACCGGTGGGCATCACGGCGAGGACGTCCCGGCCCGTGACGAGGGCCTTCATTCCTGCGAGCTGGCCGGCGCGGAGGTGGGGGAGCCCGAAGGTGTCGGCCGCGAGCTGGCGGAGGGCGGCGTCAGGATTCGGGCTGGTGACTGCGTCGGTGGAAACTGTGTCAGCGGGGACGGCGGGGGCAATTAGCTCGGTCATGATGGCAGCTCCATGGGGGTGCGATCCGATGGCCGGGTGTCTTCAGCCGAGGGTTCCAGCATAACCCTTGCCGTTCCTCGATTAGAGGCTGGCAGATAGGCCCGACCGGTGGTGCTTCAGTTAAATCGGGGCCGGCGCAGGACCTTCAGCCGGATGCCAAGCACCCCTACTTCCGCAGACCCAAACCGGGCCATAATGGCCACATAACTTCGGGGACCCTCAGGCTGGTCATGGAGGCGCGGCGTTGAAGAGTTCCAGGTGGCTGCCCCGGCTCGGCGCAAGGGCGGTCACGGGCTCCGGATAAGGATTCCGGGGGCCGAAACCGGGGGGAGCATCGCCATCGCTGCGGTCATCTGCGCACTGAAGGGAATCATCATGCTCAAGGATTCAAACATCATGGCTGTCCTCCCCGCGAAGGACATCAACAGGGCGAAGGAGTACTACCGGGACAAGCTGGGAATCGAACCCTCCGAGTCCATGGAGGAGGGCGCCGTCATGTACAACTGCGGCCAAGGAACCCGCTTCCTCGTTTACCAGACGGACAATGCCGGGACCGCGAAGAACACCCAGATGGGCTGGGAAACGGACAATCTCGAACGCGAGATGGAGGAACTGCGGGGCCGCGGCGTCGTCTTTGAAGACTACGATTTTCCCGGCCTGAAGACGGAGAACGGCATTGCCACCGCATCTTGGGGGAAGGCAGCCTGGTTCCTGGACAGCGAGGACAACATCATCAACATCTCCCAGCGCACGTAGGCCGGAGTCCGGCACCGATCGACGACGCAAAGCATCGCTGCCGCCGGCAACGAAGCCGAAGGAACCGGCTCCCGTCTTCAAAGCGGGAGCCGGTTTCAGGGTGGCGACGAGAGTGTAGAACCCGGGCACCTGTAAATCAGGGCATCAGCCTTTGGGCTCGGACGCCTTGGGGAGCTTCAGGCCGCGCTCTTCCATGACCGTGCGCAGGCGTGTGGGGTAGTCCGTGATGATGCCGTCCACGCCGAGGTCCATCAGCCGTGTCATGTCGGCCGTGGTGTTGACGGTCCAGGGGATGACGGGCAGGCCCAGCTCGTGGGCTTCGGCGACCATGCCCGGGGTGACGGAGCGGAAGGTGGGGGAGATGGCGTCGTAGCCCTGGGCTGCCGCTGCCTTGGCGAGGGATCCGCCGTACGTGTCGATGTCGATACCGCCGAGGTTGGGGCTCGCGCCGGGCTTGCCGACCTCGAGCCAGGCGTCGCCGCTGGACAGGGCAACGAGCGGCAGCTGCGGGGCGATCTTCTTGGTCAGGTTCAGCGAGGACCAGTCGAACGACTGCACGGTGCTGCGCTCGGCCATGCCGGCGGTGTAGATCTCGGTGACCACGGCCTTGGTCAGGGCCACCATGCCCTCGCCGCCGGCCCGGCCGTCCTCCACCTTTGTCTCGATGTTGAAGCGGACCTTCTTGGCATCGGCGTCGTGAACCAGCTTGAACACGTCCTTGAGCTCCGCGATCCGGTTGCCCTCGATCACGTCCTGCTCCGGGTACCCCTTCAGCTGCGTGAACCCGCAGTCCAGGGTCTTGATCTGCGCGAGCGACAGCTCGGCCACCCGGTCACCGACATACGGGTACTGCGTATCGCCGGGAGTCGCCGGCGCGGTGTTGCGGCACTTGTCCGCCTGGATGGTGTCGTCATGCCAGATGATGACCTTTCCGTCGGAGGTCAGGTGGGTGTCCAGCTCGAACGTGGTGACCCCGAGCTTTAGCGAATTGGCGAACGCCGCGAGGGATTCCTCGGTCCACTGGCCGCGGCCGCCGCGGTGTGCCTGCAGGTCGAAGGAACCGTTGCGATCGTTGGTTTTGATGTCTGCTGCCGTTGCGGCAGCGTTCGACGACGGCGCCGAGCCGGCTTCGGGAGTGGAGGCGGCGACGGCGGGGCTCGCCAAAGCGGCGATGAGTGCGGCGGCCGCCGCGGCAGTCAGGGGTGTGCGCATGGGAATGGTTCCTCCTGGATGACGGTTGCCGGCGCTGCGCCGGCGACCCGACAACGGTAAGGAGGCGAGATGGACTGTTGTGTGCGGGGGACTGGACTTCCGGTGAACAATTCGTCGCCGCGCCCGCATCGTTGGTCAGCCGTCGAACAACCCTTGCACGTCCTCTGCCGACAGTGAACCGGGACGGGTGTTTGAGCTTCTCATGGCCGCGACCTCGATCTGGCGTACGCGGTCGCGTTGGGTCGTGGTTGTCACGAGGGCGGCCAGTTCTTGATACCAGGAGCGGAGTCGGACACAGAGCGGTGCCATTTGTTGGGTTCAGTTAGCAGCGATCCGAATCAGTCGGTGTCGAGGGTAGCATTCAGCAGTCGGTCGAAGCTGGTCGTTCCGTAATCGGGCGGCGTTACGGTAATCATCAATTCGGTCGTTGTAACGAGCGGCGGGTGGATTGACGATGGATTCGGCGGTGCCGTTCGGCGTTGTGCTGGATGCTTTCGGCCTGCGCCGGCGGATTCGCCTTCCCTAACGACGACCAGCTCAAGGCCGGGCACGCCGTGGACAGGCAACGGAATGCGCTGCTCGCTCTCGATGAACCTCCTGAAACCGCGCAGTGACAGTTGGTCGTCCGGATTGCCGGTCAGCTCGAGGATGGTGTCATTGACACGTTGGTTGATGCCGATCAGGAATTTCTTCTCGCTAGAAGATTTCGCCAAGACGATGAACGTTGTCAACGCGACTGCAAAGACAACGATGAAGAGTGCCGCGGCTCCGGGGTCCCGAAGGCCGGCAATGAAGATCATCAATACCAGACAAGCGACGAACCCGACAATTCCGAGCCCCAGAAACGAATAAACGGCATCCTGACCCGGCCGACCGGTCCATTGCTGGGATGTGAACGTCACGAGCAGCCTTTGCTCGGGATTGGGAAGTGCGTTGCTCATTTTCCCTTCACTTCCAGGAGTGCCTCGGCGAGGACGATTGCCTCACGGGCTTTCTTGAGATCGTCGAGAATGCCAGCGTCGGACAGGCCCCCAACCGAGCCCTCCGGTGTGCCCGCCAATTTCGCAACAGCCCTGCTTAGATTATCCCGCTCCTGCGCAAGCATTCTGGAGGAATCCAGTTTGACCTTGCTCTTCTCAAGCTCCATAAGCGATTTTGTGAGTTCGTCGGACCGTTTTCGGAGCAGCGCTAGCCGCTGCCCGATCCGTTCGGTTCGGTTGCGAAACATCGGCTCCATCCTGAGTGCGACCTCCAGGAGTTCCCTGAGGGAATCCGTTTCCGGCCCCTGGGAGTGCTCCGCCAGTAACTTGCTGGTATTAGTACGCCGTTGCACCCACGCCTCCAGACCGGCGCGGTTCTGATCTGCCAGTAGGGTGAGGATCGCGAGGGATTTGTTCAGCGACTGTCGCCGGTTACTGAGATTCTCGGTGGCGGTGTCAAGCCGAGCGATGAACTGGGCGTAATTGTCGTTGACCTGTGTCGGTTCTCCCATGGATCCCCAAAATTTGTATCAGACGGGGTGGCCCCTGCTGCTTAAAGTCTGACGCACCCGACTGACATTGTCTGCCCTCGAGAGTTAGGCGTTCCCTTTCAAGAGGCCGACGGCGGCAGGCACCCATGCGGATCACGGTTTGCATGGCATCAGAAAGGACCCGCGAGACGTCCGTCGGACTCGGACCTGGAACGGCTTAATCGGACCGGATTGTCTCGTCAGAATCCCAAAGGGCCATGTCGCCGTGCGGCGCGAAAGGACCGTCCACGTTCCCGAGGAAACGTGGACGGCCCATTTCGTATGGCAGATCGGCTCAGCAGCGCTGCAGCCTCAGTCCCGCAGCACCCAGGCTGCGTTGTTCGGCTGAAGCCAGCCCTCCTCTGTGAGCGGCGCGGCGCTGAGCAGCAATGTGCCAGCGGGTAGCCGCACGGGCTCGGTTCCCATCGCCACGGCGACGAGGAAGTGCTCGCTGCGTTCGCAGATGAGGAGGTTTCCGGTGTCGACCCGCCAGCTGCCGCCGTCGTCCGTGGTGAAGACCTCGTTCTTCCACAACTGACGGCGCAGCTCCAGAGCAGCCTTGGTCAGGTGCAGGGCGGACTCGGGGTCCTGTTCCTGCCGCTCGACGGCGTGCGTGCCCCAGCCGGCGGGGACCGGGAGCCACGGATCCGCAGCGGGTTCACCGAGCGAGAAGCCGTGGTTCAGCGCCGCGTCCTCGGTCCACGGCAGCGGGACGCGGGCACCGTCGCGGCAGACGCCGCCGCGGGCCCACATCGGATCCACCCGGGCCTCCGCCGGGACGTCTACCTCGGGCAGCCCGAGCTCCTGTCCCTGGTAGATGTACGAGGCGCCCGGCAGTCCCAGCAAAGCCACGACGGCAGCCCGGGCCCGGCCGCTGCCGAGCTCGCCGCCGCCGAACCGGGTGACAGAGCGGACAATGTCGTGGTTTTCCAGCGCCCACGTGGGGGCGGCGCCATGAAGCTGCCGGGCGGCCTCGAGCTCGTTGCCGACTGCGGCCCACGCCTCCGCGTCCCAGCCCAGTTTCACGAATGCGAAGGCGAAAGCCTGCTGCATCTCGTCGGCCCGGGTGTAGCGGGCGGCGCGGGCCGGCTCCAGGTTGACCTCGCCTACGAGCAGCCGGTGCGGCTCATACTTCTCGGCGAGGGTGCGCCAGCGCCGGTAGACCTCGTGGACATCCTCCTGGTCCGAGACCTGCGGGTTGGACCGCAGCCCGTCCACCACCCCGCCCGTGGAGGGCGAGTCCGGCAGCCCGTCGGCCTTGAACAGCGCATGCGCGACGTCGATGCGCAGCCCGTCCACGCCCTTGTCGAACCAGAAGCGCAGCACGCCGTCGAAGTAATCGCCGACGGCGGGGTTGCGCCAGTTCCAGTCGGGCTGTCCCGCCGAGAACAAGTGCAGGTACCAGTCCGTGTCCGTCGCCGAACCGGGGGTGGCGCGGCTCCAGGCCTGGCCGCCGAAGACGCTCTGCCAGTTGTTCGGCGGAACGTCAGCAGCGCTGGTAGCCGAGCCGCCGCCGTCGTCGGACATGCCCAATGGACCAGGCACAAAGTGGAACATGTCCCGCTCCGGTGAGCCCGGCCCGGCCGCGAGAGCCGCCTGGAAGAGCGGGTGCTCCGAGGAGCAGTGGTTGGGGACGACGTCGAGCAGGACCCGCAGGCCCAGCGCGTGGGCCTTCCCCAGGAGCGACTCGAACTGTTCCATGGTGCCGAACAGCGGGTCCACGCCGCAGTAGTCGGTGACGTCGTAGCCCTGGTCCACCTGCGGGGAGGGCTGGAACGGTGTCATCCAGATGCCGCCGACGCCGAGGGTGGCGATGTACGGCAGCCGGGCGATGAGCCCGGCGAGGTCGCCCACGCCGTCGCCGTCGCCGTCGGCGAAGGAGCGCGGGTAGACCTCGTAGATGACGGCGGACTGCCACCAGTCGGGAGCGGGCGCAAGGGTGGTCTCCTCGACGGGGCCCACGTGCGAAACAGGGCTCATTTGCTCGCGCCCGCGGTGAGGCCTTCGACGATGCGCCGCTGGACGATCAGCACCATAATGACCAACGGTACGGTGACGATCACGCCGGCGGCCATCTGCTCGCCGAAGGGCGCCTGGAATTCGGTGGCGCCGGTGAATTTGGAGATCGCGACCGTGGCGGTCTGGATCTTGGGGTCGTTGATCATGGACAGCGCGATAATGAATTCGTTCCAGCTGTGGATGAAGGTCAGGATCGCGGTGGTGAAGACGCCCGGCGCGGCGAGCGGGAGCAGGACCCGGCGGAACGCCTGCCACTTGGTGCAGCCATCGATCATGGCGGCCTCCTCGAGGTCGAACGGCAGGGCCTTCATGAACGTGGTGAGGTTCCAGACTGCCAGCGGGATCGCGAAGGACAGGCTGGGGACGATCATGGCCTGGTACGTGTTGATCCAGCCGAGGTCCGTGAAGAGGCGCAGCAGCGGCACCACCACGGAGATGCCGGGGAACATCGACGTCGCGATGATGACGCTCAGGATGACCGACTTGAAGCGGAAGTTCAGCCGCGAGATGGCGTAGGCGGCGAAGAGCATCGGAGACGATCGGGGCGAGGAGTCCGTCACGGAGGTCTGCCG
This sequence comes from Arthrobacter sp. ES3-54, assembly GCF_029504395.1. Taxonomy (GTDB): domain Bacteria; phylum Actinomycetota; class Actinomycetes; order Actinomycetales; family Micrococcaceae; genus Arthrobacter. The sequence continues at coordinate 93,073 of NZ_JAQFIF010000008.1, read as the reverse complement.
GGTTTTCAGGCCGCGGGCGAGGTGGTCCGTTTCGTAGCTGAGGCTCTTGACCGCAGTTTCGACGCGTTCCCTTGTTTCGTCGGAGTGGCCCACCAGGCCGTTGACCACGCGGGAGACAGTGGCGGGGGATACGCCGGCGTGCACGGCGACGTCCCTGATGGTTACCACTGGTTCTCCTTGGCCTCTGCGGTCTGGAGGCAGGTACGCAAACGGTTTACGTAAACGGTTTCGTGACTTGCCTCATCAACAGTAAGGGGAGAGGTGCCGGAGTCGTGCCTGTTTCGGAAACGACGCCTTCAGGACGGCCAGTTCGCGGTGCCCGGCCCGTCGAACAACGCGCTGGTGCTGCTCTGAGGCACCAGCACGTGGACGGCGTTGCGCTCGATGGTGAAGTCGGCCGGCGTGGTGACGGCGATCTCGCCGTCGAGGTTCACCGGCATCTGCGGCTCGGTGACCAGCCGGACATGCCGGCTGGTCAGGTGGTACACCCGGTCGTGTTTGATGAAGCTTCCGTCCTTGAGCAACCGTGCGATACTCACGTGCTCCCGGAGCGGCCCCGCCAGGATGGCGTAGATGTCAAGGATGTGATCGTCGATCCCTGCCGTGGGGGAGACCGTGTTGCCACCGCCATAGTGCCGGCCGTTGCCGACGGCCAGCTGAAGCAGGTCCTCGAGCTCCAGCGGCTCGTGGTCCCCCTCGGGGAACTCGAGGCGGGCCCGGAACGGCTTGTGCCGGGCATAAGCCCCAAGCGTGGCGATGCTGTACGCCAATGGCCCGATGTACCGCTTCAGGCGGGGGCTTAGAGCTTCGGTAACTGCCACCGAGAGGCCCACGGACGCGACGTTGAGGAAAGGCTCACTGTTGGCCCGGCCGAGGTCGATGTCCACCACCTTCCCTTCGGCGACGGCAGCGCACGCCTCGGCAAGATTGTTCGGAATCTCCAGCGTGCGGGCGAAGTCATTGGCGGTGCCCAGCGGAAGAACGCCGAGCACAACGTTGGTGCCGGCAACCCGGCCGGCGGCGTAGGACACCGTCCCGTCGCCGCCTCCAACAACGATCATGTCGTGCCCGTCCGCAAGCACCCGATCAAGCGTCCCGGCCAGGTCTGCCCCGGACAGCACGTGGTGCACGGAGGAGATGGGCACTCCTGCCTTGCGCATCGTGTCCACGGCAAGTTCGGGTGCCGCCCCTCGGCGGGATCCGGCGTTGATGACAACGGCGGCAGAGCGCGCATCCCGGGCAGTCTTCATGTGGGCCATGTTAGGTGACGGACCTGTGCGTTTCTATGGCGCCGGCGCCGTTCGGAGTAGTCCATAGATGCCTTGCGTAAAACGTGAGCCTTCCCACCTTATTCTGAGTAGCTCACGATAAGCCTGTAAAGTTAGGTGCAGGCCGCCGTAGCCCTTGAGTACCGCACCGGTGAAGACACCCGGGCCAGCGGGGCAAGCGACACAACGCGCAACCGCCCTCCTGCTTGAGCGGCACAAGAACCTGTACGTCCCTCATCCCGAAACCCCACGGAGAACCCATGACTTTGCTGACCGAACGCCCCGCAACCTCCTCATCCACCACCGAAGCCACCTTCAAGGCGGCTACCGGGACCAGTGTCGCTGACACCGCAGTGCGCGGCGGCAGCTACGTGACCCTCCCCGCCGGCAGCGTCCCCGTCGGCGTCGAGGGCAGCTATGTCACGGTCGCTGGCGCTCGAAACCTGCCCCCCGTCATCCGTGGCAGCTATGTCACAATAGACGGCACTCCCGTTGTTGCCGCCGGCGTCATCGAGGGCAGCTACGTGACGCTTCCGACGGCGGCCTAGGGTCCAGCGCCCTGCGGGGATAGCACCACCGCGGGGGCATAAAAGGAGGCCGACGGCGACACTGGGTGTCGTGATCGGCCTCCTTTTTCGTGCCAGCCGGGCATCACGGTAGGGGAGCCCGACTTGTCGCTGATGGCGACGGAGATGATGGGGACGCTCGGTGCGAGCAGCTGCCTCGTCTCCGGCGTGATCACCGCGGAGGTGAGGATGACGCCGGCGGCCCAGTAGGTGCACGGCGTCCGAAGGTAGTTGGCGATGAAGGCGGACTTGGCGCCGGTGCGGCCAAGCATCACGGCACAGCCGCGCGTTCCTGGGCTTCCTCCTCAACGCCCTGCATGACCTGGGAAGCCAGGGCGTCCGAGACCATCGAGGCGAGGAGCCCGATCATGGACGTCTGCCGGGTCTTGAGCCCCCGGGCGAGGTAGTCCGCTTCGTAGCTGAGGCTCTTGACCGCGGTCTCGACACGTTCCCGTGTCTCGTCGGAGTGGCCGACGAGCCGTTGAGCACCCGGGAGGCGGTGGCCGGGGAGACGCCGGCGTGCTTGGCGACATCGCGGATGGTGACCACTGTTCCTCCTACCTCAGGGTGTCTGCCGGTGGTCTTCGTTTTGGGAGGCGGGAGTCACTTAGTCGAGGAGTTTGATCGCGCCGCGACCTGCCAGGCCTGGATCCATGAATACAATCACCCATAGATTCAAAGCGGCACTGGCGGATTGTCACCAATCAGCCGTGTTCACACCTCCCGGAGAGGTGCAACCACAAAGGAGTAAGCGATGACCAATATCGAGAGCATCACGCTGGAGGCGGAGCTCGTCGGCGAGGACGCCACGCGTGACATTGCAAAGGCGGTCAGCGCTCGTCATTCAATCGCTCGCAAGTACGTCATGAGGCTCCGCCGGCGGCACCCGGACGCAACGCCCGCTGAGGTGATCCAGATGTTGGAGCGTCACTACGGAACCTCGATCACCACTGCTGGTGCCCTCATCAGCGCCGGCGCGATCGCGGCTGATATTGGTATCGCGATGATTCCTGGAGTCGGGGCGGCAGCAGCCGGCATGAAGAGTGCGGGACAACAGGCCGCCAAGAAGACCGGCAAGGAAGCCGTCAAACTTGCCGCAAAGAGCGCCGCGAAACAGGCCGCAAAGAACATGGCACTGGGTACTGCGAAGAACGGTGCACAGCGGGCTGCAGCTCTCCTTCCCGCAGGCGATGAGCAGCTGCAGTTCGAGATCACCGCGGTTTTCGCGCTCGCTATTGCCGATATTCACGGAATGGACCTCGACAAAGATCAGGCCCTCGCCCTTGTCTACGGACTCTCGAACGAACGCGTGAGCCAGAAGCAAATCGCAACGATGGCGACAGACCTATCGAGCGCGTCGACTGAAGGCGTTGTCGGCGTTGGCAATAGGATCGCTGCTGGCCGCACGGACTGGTCGCACTGGGCGAACACGCTCGCGGACACTCTCCCTGGAGGCGCCGCGCAGAGTTTGGTCCGGACCATGGAGACGGGTCAGCTGGACGTCGTGCGGGAAAACTTGAGTGGAAAGCAGCAGGCAACGATTGAATACGGAGTTGGCGCCTTGGCGGGAGGAGTCACGCGCTTCGTGTTCGGTCGCGACGTCATCGACGCAGCCCGGGCAGCATTCGCCGATGCCCCGGACGTGTTCCCCGAACATCTGGCCGTCACTGTAGAGGCCGGCGCCGAAGACCGCGACGTCGAACAGAACCGAGCTCTCGCAGCCATGGAGGATGCCGCAAAGGTGACGGGAACCTGGATTGCTGGTACTGCCAGCACAGTCGGTGGCGGCGTTGCAACCGGCGCCGTGGCAGTGGGCGCCGGGGTGGCCACCGCAGCCGACACGGTAACGCGCGCGTTCCGCAGCGTGGATATCGACGGGGATGGGATCCCGGATGAACCCCAGGCCCTCAGCGCGGTCAAGGGCGTCGGCGGCGCCATTGCCGGTACGGCGGGCTCCGTCGGAGGGAGCGTCGCAGGGCTGTTCAAACGGAAGAAGCGCGGCGAACAGACGGCGGGCGGGTCTGCGACCGGCAACGAGGAAGCGGCCGAAAAGTAGCACCCGCGGTTTGTCATGTGCGGAACATGGTCCCGCTGCTGGGCAAACCGGAAAACAAATGGCGCACGGCGGGTGTTCTCGGAGGCTGATCGGGCTGAGACCCTGGCCCTTTCGAGCCAAGGTGACCCCTAAAGACGCAGAGGGGGCGGGCACTGAGTGACCGCCCCCGTTATCGTACTGCTAGGGCTGGCGAATAGGCCCTGGGAATCTTCATCCCACACGTTCTTCATCACCGTGCGCAGGCGGGGTGCTGGCAGCCCTGGCGGAACGCTAGTCCGTCAGGCCTTCCAGTAGTGGTTGGGGCTCAACGAGTAGTAGACGACCCAAATGAGCCCGAAGCCGCCGGTGAAAAGCGAGATGAGAGTCCACGCGGTCGCACTGTGCGGGGTTTGCTGACGACTGTAAACGACCTCGCGGATCACATTAAGATTCGACGAGGTCATTGGTCCCATGGTGTGATGCGGCTGCTGCCACTGCTGCGGGGGAGAGACAGGCGGAGCGGTCATTACGGGAGCATTCTGGAAATGGTCAGTCCACTGCGTTCCATCAAACCAGCGTTGGCGACCAGGAGTGGTTTGATCGTCGTACCAGCCTGCTGGTGGAGTAGTCATTGAGTTGCCGGCCTTTCCCGTTTTGATGGCCCCCTTGGCCGCAGTCTGACTTTACGCCATTCCACTGCCCCATCGGTTTAGACGACACGCCGCAGTCCTTAGCCACCGTCCGGAAACGACTTCGAAAACTAGATCTCGGTCCGAGACTCTTTGGTGAGTGTGCCAGTGGAACGCACACGTTCCACGGGCAGGGCCGGGCACCGGATCCCGGTGGTGGCCTGGCAGCCCATCAAGCCTGCGGCCAGGAACCCTTCGCCGCGTAACCGAACAACAACGAATGATGCCTTAAGAACTTGACGTGCGCATACACTTCCAACATGCGCGTCTTCGATACTTCATACGACTACAAAACTGACAAGCCTAGGAAGAGCAAAGCGGGCAACGCCGGCCTCCCGCCGGACTCCCACTCGGGCACCCAAGGGCTAGGCGACCCGGACAAAAACAGTCCTAGGCTCCGGCTGGATCATGAACTGCTTTGGACTAAGAAGCTGGCCTCCGGCGTCCTCTTCGCCCCGACCGCGCCATCGGCTCGTCGGGACGGCTACCTCATCTTCACTGACCCCTCCGAGGCGAGGCATTGGTACGGCAGTGACGCCATCACGAGCTCATACAGCCCCCGGTCACGTACGGCGTCTCTGGCGAACGCCATCGCCTCGCTGAACGAGGACGAGCGGTCCCGCTACCTGGACCCGCCGTACACCATCGGCAGTGCGATGATCTGGCCCGTCAGGAAGAAGGACCGACCCACGATGAACCAGGCCCGGGGGTTCAGGTCGCTCATCGCCGACCGGATGGATCTGACCCTAGAGTGCATCCGGCGTCATTACGCGGGAGAACCGGAGAGCCCCCTCGCCAGTGTCATCAACGCGTACGCGGACTTCTTTGCGCTCTTCGACGGGTTCAAGGAGTTCGTGGAGTTCTTCCACTTGCAAGACCTCGTGACGCCCGACTACAAAGCTGTTCGATTCTACCTGCCCTTCGACAACTTCGAGCGTTCCGGGACACCGGCCACAAAAGACGAGTACGTGACATACCGGGAGGCCACGCTGGAGTTCATCGAAGGACGGAATCGTCGGATGGCCAAGTGGGTCACGGAGCACCACCCCGAGATTGAGGTTCGGCAGTAGCGCCTTGGCGGTTCCGCCGATAGGTCAGGGCGGGTGTGCAGGCCGCGGGTGTCCCAGCGGTGGGTGCTCCAGGCCCCGCGGGCCACGTAGCCCCCGGCGCAAGGGCCCGGGTCGTCGTCTCGCTGACGGGTTACAAAAAGTGCTAAGCCCTAAGCGTTTTTTGTAACCCTCAAGATGCCTTTTCTGTCAGAGCGGCGGCCTACAGTGCTTCCATGACTCCCGACGAAACAACCCCCGTACCGACGACGAAACGGGCCGCCATGAGGCGGTGCCCGGTGTGCGGCCAGGAGGGGTGGCGGATCGCCTACGGGATGATCATGCCCTCGACGCGCCAGGAGATGCCGAAGAAGACTGAATTCGCTGGCTGCATGATCGTACAAGAAGAGCGCATCTACCCCGCAACGGGCAAAGTCGAGTGGGGCACACCGAAATGGGCGTGCCAGAACCCGGAGTGTCGGCACCGCTGGTGGTGAATGTCAGCTGATCCGGAACATCTTCCCCAACGCGGGCATGTGGATCAGGGTCTCGACGACGGGCCGCCCGGTGATGGACTGGATCGCCTCGGCATAGCCGCGCATCTGGCCTACGCACTTGTCCTTGATATGGCCGACGGGGTCTTTGCCTGGATAGGACTTGTGATCCACCAGCACGTATCCGGCAGGTGTCTCCAGCAGTAGGTCGATCCACCCTTCCATCAGCTGGTTATCCGCGTTCCGCCAGGCGACGGACTGTTCCGTAATGACATTCGCGTCCGGGTACTGCCGTGCGAAAAACGCGAGCATCCGGTCGCCCGCTTCCACCACGACGGCCGCGTCGACGGCGGACGCAGCACCCCACCTGTCCAGGAGCCGTTGGGCCGCCACGAGCCGGACATCGCTATTCATTTCTGCAAGTGGCAGACCGAAGTAGCCGTGGATGGCAGAGCCCACATGGTCCCAGTTGGCAGCTCCGCGGGGGATCAGCTGTGTCCCGAGAACTGCGGCCTCCGTAACATCCGCAACGAAGCCGAAGCTCTCCATCGAGCTCGCAGTCTCGCGCGCAGGCTTATGTGCTACCGGTGCGGCAGTGAGATCGTCTTCGAATTCCCGGGCCGTGCCTCCAAAGTCGGTTGTTCGTCCATCCGCAGGCTCGTAACTGAAGACTTCCACGGAGAGCGTGCGCTCGCCGTCGCGGCCCTGGACCGTCATCGTTCCCTCGTGGCCGGCTCCCGCGGTCCATTCCACGATCGGTCCTGACGCGAGGGTGTTCAGCGATGCCGGGGCCGGTTTGGCGGCTGCGAGGCAGGTCACGCCGACCGAGCGGGTCAGACCCACATAGAGTACCCGCGCGGAGTCCGCCTGGCGCCGCTTGAGAACCTGCTGGGCGACGGGGGAAAGGTCTGCCGTGGCGGAGAGCGGCTTGAAGCCCTTGCCACCAAACGGCCACGCCCAAAAGCGGATCCACCGGCCGGCGAGGGGGTTCCGGACATCTATCTCGGCGACGCCCTCAACAGCCACACCCCACGGTTTTGCTGCAACATCAGTGTCGAGGCTTGCCAGTACAACTGCAGGCCATTCGAGCCCTTTGGCCTTGTGGTAGGTCAGCACATTGACGACGTCGTCGCCGAAGTTTTCGCTGCCGGCGCTGTCGGCGTCGGCGATAAATTTGAGGGAGCCGCTCAGGGTGGCGGGCTTGCTGAGAGCAGCACAGGATTCGTAGTACCGCTCCAGCAGGAAGCGGAGCGCATCCAAATTCTTGAGGCGCGTTCCGGGGGTACTCCACGATTTGATGAGCCGGCCAATGCCGAGCCGGGACGTGACCTCCTCCATGATTTCCGTGGGGGTACAGAGCTTGGCCAGCCCGCGAAGCTCGACCAGTCCGGACACGAGCGGGTCGCTGGCCCAGCGCTTGAGTTCTTCGTTGGGGTCGGCGGCGTCGAACAAAGCAGGCACCCAACGGCCGAATTCACCGTGCTCGGGGTGAAGGTGGGCCAGCTCCGCCAAAGCTACGGTGTCGTCGTCGGATGCGACAAAGGCCATCCCGGCGCGAACCAGCTGGACTTCCCGCGCGGCGAACAACGAGGAGGTGTTGGTCGTCGCCTTGAGCCCGAGGGCCGTCAGTTCAGCGGCGATGGCCTCCACTCCCGCGTTTGACCGGGCAAGGACAGCGACGTCGGACGCCTTGAACCCGCGCCGCTGGATCAGGTCCGCGACGCCTGCGGCGATGGCCCGACGCTGCTCCGGAACCGTTTTCGCCGCCAGAGTCCAAGCCTCCCGTGAACCGCCAAGGGCGTTCTTGGGATGGGCGGCATCCAGGCGGGCCTCCGGAACCGTCAGTTTGACCTCGTCCTCGCCGAGCTCCGGGAACATGGCGAGGCTGAGTTCGTTGGAGAGCTCAATCACCCTTTGTTTGGACCGCCAGGAGTCGTGCAGCTGGGTCTTCTGCTCAATGTGGGCTGCGACGGCCTTCATAAGTTCCGGGTCCGTGCCGCGGAATTGGTAGATGGCCTGCTTGGAGTCGCCAACCCAGACAACCTTGTCCACCAGCTGGGCGAACTTGGTGAACAGCTGGAGCTGCAAGGGGCTCGTGTCCTGGAACTCGTCCACCACCATGAACTTGATCCGTCCTGCGATGGATGCCTGGAACCCCGGGCTGGTCTCCAGCAGTTCCAGGACCAGGGTTTCCTGGTCGGCAAAGTCAATGAGCCCGTATTCCCGCTTGAATTCTGCAAACCTGTCCAGGCAGGCGGCAGCACAGGCAAACACGAGTTCGGTGAATTCCCTCAGCTCGGTCTGGAAGGCAGGGTTGGACACCAGGTCCACGTCGACCGCTGAAATGTAACTCTCAAGCAGGCGCTTGGCCCCCGCATTTGAGACTCCGGCCGCATCGATCCAGAAGCGCCAGGGAGCGTCCTCCGGCGTAGCGTAGGACAGGACAGGCTCTAGCAGAGCGATGGAGGCGAGCAGATTCTTCGGCGGGGTCTTGCCGCTTTCGATGATCTCGGCGGCCATGCCGCGGAGGCTCATGAGGCCCTGGAGGAGCTGGTTGGACCAGGAAGCACGGTCGTCGAGGCCCGCCGGACCGAAGACCTGTTGCAGTCCCTGCCACGATGATGAAGCTGAGTGCGCCAGATCCGCCGGATTGATTGTGTTGCCGCGCGCGGCGTCTGTGATGTCGCGGACGATGGTGCGCCAGTCGGGGTCGCTGCCCCGGATGTCCGATTCGCCGTCGTACCCCAAGCGCCGCGCAAGCGGCTGGATTCGCGGCGTGAAATCTGCGAACACATCGTCTGTGGCCAGTTGGAAAACCCGAAGCTGTTCATCCTCCGCGATGACTTGCAGCGCGGGCGAGAGCCCAGCGTCGACCGCGTATTCCTGAAGCAGGCGGCTGCAAACGCTGTTGACCGTGCCCACCATGCTGACGGACATCTGCCGGGCGGCGTCAGGGCGTTCTTGGCCGAAGAGTTCGGCTTGGACCCTGTCGATGAGTTCTGCGGCGGCCTTCTTGGTGAAGGTGGTGGCCAGGATCTGGCTGGGCTTCGTGCCGTTGTTGATTTCCCGGGCGATTTCGCCCATCAGGCTGTATGTCTTACCCGTCCCGGCGCTGGCTGTGATCATGGTGACGTTGTTCAGTACGTGGCTCATGACAGGTCCCCCTTGAGGCCGCAGAGTGCGGAGAAGTCGCAGAAGTTGCAGGGAGGCTTCTGATAGAGCCGGCCGTCCTCCGTCGCCGTTTCCCGCTGCTCATCGGACGATCCCAGCTCCTGCCGTCCAGCCGCCAGGACGCGACCGCCGACCACTTCCGAGATGGAGAATTCAGCAGCCCGGACGGAGCGCTGCCAGGTGCTCCGGCTGGACGCGGGGCTGGCCAAGGCCGCCCCGAAGAGTTTGCTGGTTGAGGCAAACTCGCCTTGTTTGAGCATGTAGTAGGACATCGGAGCGTCCTCGGAAACAGTGGACATGGGGTCCGGCCCTTCGTCCAGGGCCTAGTGGTACAGGGCGAGCTGCATCGCGTCGCCCTTGGTGATCTCTTCCCTCCGGTACTTCGAGCGGTTGGTCCACTTAAGGTCGATCACGACGGGTTCAGCGTGTTGGTCCGCAGCAAGGACATCGATGAAGCCGGAGACGTGAATTTCGATCGGGGCTCCATTGACGTTGAAGGAGGCAGGCTTGTTGAACTCGTGCTCGGTGGCGCGGATGTAGACCCCTTGGGTCTGCAAGGTCTGGAACAGCTTGATGACCGAGTTCTCGATGACGGGCCGGAGGCCTGCGAGTTTGCTTCCTTTACCCGGCAAGAGCAGCTCCGAGGCGTAGTGCGGCACGAGTTGGTCTAGTTTGGCCTGAACTTCCTTCGGCTCCGGCACGGCGCGGTTCGCGGCGTAGAGCTCGCCAAAGAGTTCCTCGACCACCTTGTGGACCAAGGTGCCGATCACGGTGTTCCCCGAGGGGACCGATTGCGCGTCGCCCACCTTAAGCCGGCCCTTCTTCTCCAAGACCCACTTCATGGAGCAGCCGATCAACGTGCTGAGCTGCGAGTAGGAGAGCTTGTCGGGGATGAAGGCCGGACGGGGACCCAATTCGTGGGATGCCGGGAGCAGCTGAGTTTGGGAGGGCCGCACCGGTGTCAAAGTAGCGGTTCGGCCCGCGAGGCGCCAGACGCCGTCGCGCACCAGTTCGGCGGGACCAACGGTGAGCGCCGTGATGGCGTGTTCCACTGCCTTCTTGTTTTCGACCGGATTGCCGGGCAGGGGAGTCGGAAGCGTGCTGAAGGCGAGGGAGGACAGCACGGGATGGGCTTTCGTCGGCTCCCCGCTGATTTCGGCGGCGCGCACCAGCAACAGCCGCCGGCAGTGCCTCGCGGCGTTCACTGCTACGGAGAGTTCCAGCTCGGCAAGGGCCGCAGGATCCGGCAGCTCGACGCCGATAGTCTGCAGCGCCTGCCGTTCAGCGTCGTCCCAATGGCGGGGTCGGGTCTGGCCGTCATCCTGGCACCCCCACCAGACCAGCGTGTCGACGTTGTCGCATAGTTCCCCGAGGCTGCGCAGAGTCACCCACGGCGCGGCCTCGCCTCTAGTCAGGGGACTGGCACTCGCGGGAATGACGGACTCGAGGATCCGCGCGATGGTTTTCCGGGTCACCGGTTCCGGCCCATCGATCAGGGCCGTGAATTCATTGAGGTGGCTGAGCACGGATTCCAGCTGCGGATAGAGCCGCACGCGGCGGCTGAGCTGGACGCGTAGCCACTGCGCGCGCTCCACGACAACGCTGCCGCTGACAGTGCCGTCGTCGCTCAGCAGCCCCGTGCTGAGCAGCTGGTTCAGCTCTGCAGCGACGACCGGGCCGAGTATTGCGTCGTTGCTGATCTTTTGCAGGGCGCCCAGCCATTCATCGCCGCCGGTTCCCGGCTGGGCGGCGAGGGCATGCAGCAGGTGCCGTGCGGCTGCGCGCCGGACGGGGCTCACCGGGAGGTTCAGGAACTCGCCCAGCAGCTGGACGTCCACCGGCCCCCAGATCACGTTGAAGAAGAGCGGAATGATCTGGTCGATTGCCCGCCAGCGTGAACGGTTGCTGACACCGATCCGCGGCAGACCGCGGAGCTGCAATTCCTGGTCCAGCAGCGCGGTGCCCGAGGAGGCGACGACGGCGGAGCGCTCCGTGGCGGAGTTGTCTGCGGAGGCGGATCCGAGCCATCGGGCGGTGTGTTCCGCCGCTTCCCATTCGGTCTTGGCGACGAGGACTGTTACCTCGCCCACCGGCTCTGTCGGCAGGGAAGGCTCCACTACCATCACGCCTCGGCGTTCCAGGGCGCCGATGAGACGGTTCCAGATGGCGGGGAACGAGCTGCGGGGGTGCTGGAGTTTGAGTTGCGAGATTCCGAGCGTCCAGTGGGCAGCGGTCGCGCTCTCGAGCTCATGGATGAGTTCCATCGGGTAATCGGCGAATGCCCTGTCGAGGGGGAGCTGGCTCTGCTCCAAGGAAGCGAGGGCTTTTAGCTTTGCGGTGGACCCGTCTGGAGCGAGACCCGTCCATCCGTTGACCACAAGTTCATCGCGCATGTTCAGTAGGTCGATGGCGGTGGACCAAGGATCGACGGAGAAAGAACCGTGGAACCAAGACTGCGGGGTGTCCTGCTCTGCGAGCCGGGCCATATACTGCCGGATCCGCGTGGAGTGGCGGGCGTCGGGCCCGGTCAGCCCCAGCCGGGTCTGAAGGAGCTGGGCCAACCCCAAGGGCCGAGCCTGACCGCGCCCAGCGCGGAATCACGGTAGGTCCACGGAGCTCGGTCGAGGTACAAGCCAAACAAAACGTTCACGTTATCCCCTGGGACGTGCTGGAGCGACAGTTCCTAGATCATATGGGCAGGGTCGGACAATGAACGGTGCGACTCGTTTGGTGCCACCGTGGACCGGGGCGCCCGGTCAGTCTGCGTCGAGGGTGGCCTGAAGAAGCCGGTCGAAGCTGGCGGTTCCGTAGTCGGGCGGCGTAGCAAAGACCGTGACGCAACTCGTGCGGACCGTTTCGTCCACCCGCGCTATCGCTGCTATGCGTTCCACAGCTGGCCTGTCGCTGACGACACTCAGCTCGAGTCCCGGCACCCCGTTTACCGGCAGAGGAATGCGCCCACCGGCGGAGCACAACGATTCAAAGGTCTTTCTGGACAACCCCGCGGTGGCGTCCCCGGTGAGGCCGACGATGGTTTCGTTGGCATCTGCAATGAGCTCGTCCGCAAATTTCTGTCGGATCTTGTCTTCCGACAGAATCCAAAGGAGTAAGGCGACCACGCCGAGCGTTATGGCCACCGCGCCGAATGCTCCAAGCCTGGTGAGGATTGCGAGAACGGCGAGGCCCACCAAGAACCGCTTAGCAGTGAATTTGGCCAGAAGGCTCCTCGCCTTGAAACCACGTTTGCCGTCCCATTGCGCAGAAGTGAAAGTTCTGATCACGCGCTTCTCCGTAGGCCATTCGGGCACGGTCATCTCCGTTTCACTTCCATGAGAGCCTCGGCAAGGACGATTGCCCTTCTAGCCTCGTTAAGGTCGGCGCGCAGGCCCGGATCTGCCGAACCGGTGGTTGCCCCCTGGGGCGTACCCACAAGGTCAGCAAGGGCATTGTTCAGATTTTCACGTTCGCGGGACAGTGTTCTGGATGACGTCAGCTTGAGCCTGCTGCGGTCCAGCTCGAGAAGGGATTTGCTGATTTCTTCCCGGCGGGCCTGAATGGAAGCTTGCTTTTCTCCGATGCGCTGAGTGCGGTTCAGGAACATACTTTCCATCTGCTGAGATACCTCGTGGAGTTCACTCAGCGCTAGATTTTTGTCAGCTGACTTAACTTCCTTGGCCACCAGCCTGCCGACTTTGGTGCTCCGTTCCTCCCACAGCTTGAGTCCAAGGTTGTTTTGCCTGAACAGCACGTCCAGAATCTCGAGCGTTCGCGTCAGCGGTTCGCGGCGAGCGGTCAGATTCCTCGACGCGGCATCCAGTTGCTCGATGAACTGTGCGTAGTTGTCCTTGGGCGCCTCGTGCCCCAGTCTGCTGCCGGTCATGAGGCTAGTTTCTGCTTGCCGTGCATCCAGAGCACGATATCCATGACACGGAGATCGGAGATCGGATCTGATATTCCTGAGACTGTGCGAATTTCCTGGAGCCGCTGGGGGAGGCCCGTGCCGTCGGTCAACGCCGTGTGCCACCTCTTCCACTGGCCTAGCGAGCCGGTCTCAAGTTCCATCAGCGGCCCTACGATCGAATCGTAGATGGGGATGAGCTTGGGACGCTTCCGGGCAAGTAGTTTGCTTGTGCGGGTCTCGCCCATGCCCCAGCGGCCGGTGTCGCGTCCCCGGAGGACGTGCCACAGCTGAAGCGCGGCGCTGTCTTCGCCCAGTAGTTTGTCAAAGTCGTTCGCTTGCATGTCAGCCATGTCGAGGTTGGCAGGAATTTGCGCCAAGAGGTCGGAAATCAGCGCTCTATGAGTTTTCAGAATTCCAAAGGCCGCTTCGCCGGGGACATCCAAGGCAAGGAATGAGACAGCTATGAGGTCGTCGGCCGTGACGCAGTTCACGACGCCCGGTCCATCTCCTCCACCGGCCCAGCTATTAAAGACGCTGCCTGTGTACGCAGGCAGATCTGCACTTGTTCGACGGTAGTAGGCGACGAGCAGATTGGCTGCTTCATCGATGTTGCCATCATCCAGAATGTCCGGAACTGTCATCTTTCCCCCCAAATTGTGGTGCTCGCCAATTAGCTGGTGCTGCCGGTGGAACTCGTCATTGAGTCCTGAGACCCTCGGAAGTCTATCCCCAGGTAGGCGGAATTCTTCTGACTGCTATAAAAAGCATGCACTGCCCCACCGACAATGAAGAGGGGCCGCCTGGAGTGCGGCCCCCGCGCTCGTTCTTAGCGGTCGATGGGCGTCGCCGGCGCCCAAACCTGGGCGCGCAACAGAGCCGTTTGGAGATCCCGGCCGCCGGCCTCCTCCAGCAAATCAGAGTCGCCGACAACCACGAGGAGACTGCGCGCCCGGGACAGGCCAACGTAGAGCTGTTCAGCAGCTCGGCTCAGGTCTTTGAAGCCGTTGACACACAGGACTATCACTGACCGTTCCAGGCCTTTGAAGCCCAGAACGTGACCGTAGAACTCGGTTTCGTTTGCGTGGAACTCGCGCCAGTAGTCAGCCGTGGTGCCGTTCTCGAAGAATTCCTTATGGATTGGGTGGCGTTCCTTCGTCGTCAGCATGGCGATCTGGTTGTTCACCCACCCCTCCTCGATCAGCGCATCAATGCAGTCACCAGCGACATTGAGGGCGTCCTCGGTGGCGCACTGAACCCGCCGGACGGGCAGTCCCGTGCTGCCGCGGGGAGTGAAGTGATCGCCCGCAAAGGATCTGAATGTTTCGGCGATCTTCCTCGTGTTTCGCAGGTTCTCGTCGATGTGGATGGTCACTAGGTCTTCCAGCGGGCTTTCGCCATCCGTCGAGGGATTGCTCCAACGCCGGTAGACGTCCTGGTGATCGTCCAGGAAGGCGTAGATCTCGGCGTCATCCGTGGTGGTGGCAAGCAACGCTTCCCACCACAGCGGGGCGAAGTCCTGAGCCTCATCAACGATTATGGCATCCAGCCGCTGCTCGGGCTGGAGACTGACCGCGAGATCCTTGAGTAGCTGTGGCAATTCCTCTTCGAAATAGGCGGGTCCCGTGCCGTCCGGCACTCCGAGGCGCCGGGCATATTCATGGAACTCTCCGGTGAACGCCGGCTGGGCGTGACGCCAGGTCGAGACCCGGTCCTGGAGGTACTGGCTGAGGCCCTTGTTATAGCTGAACAGTCCGACGCGTTTGCCCTGTTTGCAGAGCAGCCGGGCTTTCTCCACGGCCAGCCAAGTCTTTCCGCTTCCCGCACCGCCGGTGAAACGGATTCTTGGCAAAGACCGTGTGGCCTTCAACAGCACCGACTGCCGCTCGGTGAGATGATCCTGGACGTCCTCCGACTCTTTGGGGTCCAGCGGCTTGGTGGCATCGTGTCCCAGTGTTCCGTTGAGCACGCGCACGATGCGTTCCATGAACGGCGGCGCCAGCGAGGAAACTCCGCCGCCTTCCCGCTCGATGGCGGTCCGGACCAGTTCGGCCGCCGACGCTGTGTCTTCCTTGTCGAGAACCAGCGATCGCGGGCAGCCCGCCATCTCCCAATCACGGGGCACATCGGTGTAGGGGACGCTGACCATGTAGGCGAAGCGGCTCGTCAGCGGCGTCCCTAGCTGGCGGCCGATCCAGTGCCTGAAGGCGTGGAGCGAGCCCTGCGACTGCGCAACGGGACTTTGTATCTTGTGCACTCCGGACCTGTCGGACTGCAGCCACTGCCCGTTTTCCACCGAGACACGCCCGCCCTTCACCTCAATGGCAGCCATGCCGACGCCGGGCCACAAGACGAGGATGTCAATCTCGTGTTCTGCCCGTCCGTCCCGCAACTGGACTGAGTGGGCAAGGACGACGTCGTCCGGGAGGCTGTTTTTCAGCGCGTCCCAAACCGCCTTCTCGGCCACCAGGCCATCGCCGAATTCGGGTTCTTCCGGAATGCATTTCATCGGTGCTCCATCAACTCGGACTTTGGCTAGGCAGCGTTACTAAGTGTCTGCACAATACCGTTCAGCGCGTCATCAAGTGTGACGCCACCGTCCGGACCGGGCGCGGTCGGAAATTCGCCGGTATGCCATTGAAGCTTGCTTGCGTCGTGGCAACCCCGGCCATATCTCAAGCCTTCGAGTATCTGGTGCCCCGCTTCGATGTGCGGAATACCGTCCTTGTACCAGTTCGGAAAATCGTTATCGGGAGCGGACCAGCCATTCTCGGATAGGTAGCCAGTATCTATGGACCATTGGTCCGCGGGTAAATACTTCTCGGACACAATTTCGAACCAGACCCCATCAGCGCTGGGAACTGACTGGGCGTACGGCGTCAGTCCTTCGGTGTCGTCAACGTACTGAATGCTGAGGAATGAGTTCCACGGCATGTTGGCCAGAACCTCGCTGATCAGTTCGCCTGCTTTCGCCCAAGCTTCTCGGACGTCGTTCTCGGCTCTAATGTGGTTGACAATGCCGTCGTACTCATCCTCGATTTCCGGAGGCATGACGGCGCCGATCACCGATTCCCAGGCGCCGAAATGCCTTCGGATGGCGACGACGGACGGGCGATCGCGACCGGCCGCCGTTTCGGCAATCATCCAACTGTCGTAGCTGGCTACGTCCTTCGGGGATCCGAATTGGGTGTAAGCCCTCATGAATCCTCTAGCCGCTTCGATGAAATCAATCGCGCTGAAGCGGTCTGCGGCTGAAGGTGGCTGCAGCCCCGCCGAGCTCAGTGCAGCGTCCCAGAACCCCTTGCCCAGTCCGCGGCGGAGGTCTCTTGCCGGCACCGGCCAGCTGACTCCGGGATCGGTCGTGACGTCTCCAAGTTCCTCCGAGATTGCCCTCGCTATCTCGTCATAGTCCGAGTACGAAATTCCCGCGACATCGCCGGCGCGGATGGCCTGGGCTGTTGTTTCAATTACCGCCAAGATTTCGGCTGTCTGCCGGTAGATATGATCCGCATCCAGCAATTCCCGGATTTCGATGACTGACGAGAGAGGCATCATCCCCAGAGCCAGTTCATAATCTGGTTTCACACCGCGGTGGCGGCCGGTGATATACAGCAAACTGAGCGTATCGGTGGGCGGAGCAGGCCACACGCCTGCTACCTGATGGTGGATGTCCTTGAGGATCTCCATGCTGCGCAGTAGCTCCACAGCGATATCAACGTCGAGCGGTGCGCCCAGAGCAGCCAGAACCTTCGGGACGTCCAGGACATCAATACCTGCTCCCTGAAGCTGCTGGAAACGGTCCATCTCCTTCAAGAGGACTTCGGCCGCTGCAGTACTACGACTCCGGAGGGCTTTGGACCGCCGCTCCTCACCCCGGTCTGCGATTCGACTGCCGAGGACATGGAGAGCCTCCCAGCTGCTCATGTTCGCTGCAGCGGCAATGCATCGCAAAGGATCCCCGGCAAGGAATGAGCTGACAACCACCCCAACTGCATTCTGTCGGTCTTCAGCAGGCGAAGGGTCGAAGCGCGGTGTATTCATGATGTGATCCCCATGGGTGGTTGTGGCATTCGATTGGTGGCGGCAATTGTTGGACCGGCCACCCAGAACTCAACTTGCATTTCGCAGCGTCTGGACCTCGTCGGCCAGAGCGTCCTCCATCCTCCCGCGGCTGCAGGGGCGTGCCAGCGGGAAGACATCGCTTAGAGGCTCTCCGTGGTGTCGGCTCCAGGCTCCACGGTTACCTCCTGCAGCGACTCGTTGCCGTCAAACATGTACTGCCGCAACACCAAGGATCGAGATGGATGGCGGAGTTTCTTCATGGTTTTGGCTTCAATTTGGCGGATTCGCTCCCGGGTGACGCCATACACCTGACCGATTGCGTCCAAGGTCTTTTCCTGGCCATCGGTCATGCCGAAGCGCATGGCGATGATGCCGGCCTCCCGTTCCTCCAGTGCGTCCAGAACAGCATGCACCTGCTCTTTCATAAGTTGTTGAAAGAGCGAATCCGTCACTTCCAGATCAAACGGATCAGCCAGCCGTTCGGCGAGAGCTTCGGTACCTCCTCGGCCATCTGGCACTTGCATGTCCAGCGAGTGGATCGCCTTGTCCAAATTCAGGAGGTATTCGACCTTCTCGATTGAATTGTCCGTGAGCCGGGCAAGATCTTCATTGCTACATGACGATCCATTCATTGCAGCAGTCCGTTGCGCCGACTGAAGCTTCTGAATCTGCTCGACCATGTGAACCGGCAACCGGATAAGACGGGCTCGGTCGGCCAGAGCACGCGTGATGGCTTGGCGAATCCACCACGTCGCGTATGTGGAGAATTTGAAGCCCATGGTGAAATCGAACTTGCAGACGGCCCGGTGTAGTCCCAGATTTCCTTCCTGAATCAGATCCAGAAAGTCCAGCCCGCGGTTGGTGTGGTTCTTGGCTATCGACACGACCAATCGCAGATTCGCATTCAGCAGAGTGTCGGACGCTCGTTTTCCCAGCAGAGCAAGGAACTCGAGTTCCCGGATTTCCCGTCGCGGGCGCGTCGAATCCTTATCGTCAAGAAGATGCTCAGCAAAAAGTCCGGCCTCGATCTCCTGGGACAGCTCCACCTCCTGCTCAGCCGTCAGCAATTCGTGGCGGCCCAGCCGCCGAAGGTAGTCCGCGACGGCGTCGTCGGTGACGCTCTCGCTGCCGGCAAGCTGTTCAGGCCACTCGTCATCGTCCAAATCGAAGCCCACAGGCTCGGAATCATCTTCGGGTTCTTCAGGTGGTGGCTCGGGCAACGCCTGAGGCTGCTCCACAGTGGCGATCGGATCCGCCTCAGCGACCGGGGGAAGCCCCGGTTTGGGCTCGGCCACCACCTGGCGAAGAAAGCCTTGCAGCCGGTCCAAGTCTGTCTTGATGTCAAAGAACTCGACTTTGCGGGCGAACGGAAGCACCCGGCCCAGAAACTCTTCGCCTTGGACATTGGGGTCCTCGACAGTGTCCTTCGAATACAGGACAACGAGACGCCCGACGCGACCGTCGGCCTTCTTGCGGATGACGCGTCCCAGGCGCTGGACCATCTGTCGCTGGCTGCGATTGGCCGCGACGATGATGCCGAGGTCAGCTTCCGGCACGTCGATGCCTTCATCGAGCAGTCTCGGCGCGGCCAGGATCTGCGAAGTACCGTTGCGGAACTCCTCCATGCCCTGCCGGCGTTCATCCTTGGCCATCCCGCTGAAGATCGCAGAAGCCTTGGAACCCATCGCCGTGTACAGCTCCTGAGCACGCCGTGCTGATTCTTGAGTTTGGGTGAACACCAGCGTGCCGCGAGACGAGTCAACGGTCTCCTTGAGGGCTGCCAGGGCGTGGTATTTGGTCCGGGCTTCCGCCAGCAACGTGAGCCTGGACGCCATCGCCCGCATGTACTTCCGTGCAATTGTCGATTCCCGAGTGATGGAGTCTGACCCAGCGAGCGAGGCGACTGCCGCGATGAACTGGTGGAATGGCCGCCGGGGGATTCCGGCGTAGGTCTCCAGGTTGCGCGCCGCTTCCAGCATGGTGTTGGAGAGATCGTCGTAGTTGACTCTCTCCGTTGGCGTGAGTTCAACACCGACGAGGGCGATGTCGAACGGCGCAATGACATTGTCTTTTAGTGCGCGGTCGTACCAAAGCTTGTAGACAACTCCGCCGAAATATGGCGACAAGACTGTCTCGTGCTCTCCGTCCGACCGCTCGTAGGTGGCGGTCAGTCCGAGTCGCCAGGCGAATCCCTCTTGAAGAGCCCCCGTGAACATGGGAGCGGCATAGCGGTGGCATTCGTCGGCGATGATCAGCCCGGCCTTGTGGCTTCGCAGCGTCTCGCGGTTGGACGCCGAATGGACTATCGCCACCAGGATGTCCACCTGATCGAGAGAATCTGTGCGGCCATCGCCGAGTGCACCCCGGCGAACCTTAGGGAGGTCGCGCTGGATGGAGGACAGCCATTGACGTTGGAGCTCGGCAGTGGGGACAAGGATCAATACTTTGATTCCCTGGCGGACGGCTTCAAATGCGGCCGCGATGCCAACCCGGGTCTTACCTGATCCGGTGACAGCCTCCACGACGCCACGCCTGGCATTTGAATGCCAGGCCTTCAGCGCTTCCTGTTGCCACGAGTACAGGAACGCATAGTCATAGGCCGTTGGGACAGAGGTAGCTGCGGCAGACTCGGAGTCCGCCCCATGCATTACCTCTTGGATCAGGTCAGCCATTTCATCCCCCATTTGGACTGTTCAAGCTCGTGAAAGCAGACTACGTGGCCGGTGTGACACTATTCACTCGGTCCGTCGGCACCGCGCCGAGCAACCTAAGAAACAGCGGGTTCGGATTCGCGCCAGGCAGCACCCGCCGCACATCCTCCAGCGCTTCAATCGGAGAAACACCAGCCACCCGTGCCCCATACAGCGCCGCCACAGTCGGGGTCCGCGACTCGGCCCGGACACAGTGCAGCAGCACCGTTTTCCCCTCCGTGCGGTAGCGTTCGACGGCGGCCGCCGCGTCCCGCAGCACAAACGCGGTATGCGCGTTGTCGCCTTCAAAGGGGGAGTCGATGATCCAGAAAGTGGCGTGGTCTTCCGGCGGAACGGACGGTACATCCGATGTCCCCAACCGGCACAGTGACACCACGGCGTCGATCCCCAACTCGGCCACCCGCCCGAGCGAGCCGACGCCGCCCAGCCAGACGCCGTCGTCGTGCGGGTGCTGGACCAAAGCATCAGTGCGGCTCCAAATGCTGTAGTCGTGGCGTTGAGCACGGGGCCAGGATGTGGTCCGACGGCCCTCGCCGCGGCCCAGTTCCATGCCGAGCATCATCAGGTCGCGGCCCCGCAGCCCGGGCCAGCCGTGCAGGCGGCGCCTCCACTCGAAGGGCACCGCGGTGTAGCCGTAGGCCGCGCCCAGCAGGCCGCCCGCAATGGCGGCAACGGTGTCCGTGTCCCGGCCGCCGCGCACGGCTTCCTCCAATGCCGCCCGCAGGTGGGCCGGACCTGAAGCCGACAATCCGGCAAAGTGGATGGCGCTCCAGGCGCCCTGGAACGCCTCGACCACCCAGCCGTTGTTGGTGAAATCCCGGGGCCGCGACCGCTCGGCCGTCTCGATCCGCTCCAGCCACACGGCCGTCCGCTCGGGGGACAGCAGCGGCAGACCGGTCCGGACGTCGAGCCTCCCGGTCAGGACCGCCCCGCGGATGGCAACGCACCAGAGGCCGCAGGCTTCCTGCGCGTCAGGATCGGCGTGGGTCAGGGCGCTCATCATGCCAGCGGTGGCCATCAGTTCAGACGGCTCCCGGTGCAGGTAAGCCAGCGCCAGTGGTGCGGTGCGCATCAGCGAGCCGTTGCCGGCGCTGCGGCCGGTGCGGGCGTGGAACTCCGCGGCCGCGGCGCTGAAGTCAACGGCATGGACCTTGCTCCGGTCAGCCGCGGAAGCGAGCCGTCGGGCAGCGGCGATGACCGAGCTGGTCTGTGCGCCCACATCCTTGGCCTCGGCGGCCCACGCCGTCCAGGCCCGGACAATCATGGTGAGCGCCGCTGGGGAGGAGGACCCGGCGTCGGACCCTGCCTCCAGCAACGCCTGGGCGATCGGGATGGCCATGGACGTGTCGTCGGTCCACTCGGCCGGCGCGAACCCGAAGGGGCCGCCGCCCTTCATGGTGACCTCGGCGCCGTCCGGCAGCGGCGCGCCGAACTCGTAGCCGGCGCCGAGGGCATCGCCTGCGGCTAGGGCGACGAGGACGCCGGCCGCGCGGTCATTCTGCAAGGGGGTCAGTTTCATGCCATCTCCATCAGGGGGTGTTTGGTGTTCCAGCCGGTCAGGTGGGCCAGCTGGGGGCGGCGCTTGGGGAGCTCGACGGCGATGCCGGCGGCGGAAACAGTTCCGCCGGCGCGGGCGACGTTGCGGCTCCGGAGGGCGCCGTGGTTCCGGACCTCGACCGCCGCGACGCCGTCGTCGAACGTTCCGAAGTCCATCGCCTGGACGTGGGCGGCGAAGTCGCGGGCCCGCTGGCCCGGCATGGGGCCGGACGCCAGTGCCTGGGGCGAGAGGAGTTCCAGGTCCAGCAGCGCGGAATCGATCAGCTGGCGGTAGTGGCGGCGGAAGAGGGTGTTAGTGCCGAAGACCTCCAGGAGCAGCGGCTGCTGGCCAAGACCGATAACGACGCCGCGCTGGCCTTCCAGCGCGGCCGGTGCGTCCGCGGCGTCGAAGCGGTTGTGCACGTCCTCCTTGAACCGGTCCATGTGGTCGAGCAGGGAACTCGTCACCGAGGCGCCGCGGGCGGCGTCGAAACGGCCGACGCGCTCCCAGATGCGGCCCTGCCGGTTGGTCCCGCGCAGGCCGTTCGAACCAGTGGCCAGCTCGGACCAGACGTTCAGCGGTGCGCGCCGCGCGTGCCGCCGGTGGCTGGACTTGCCGGCTTCCCAGCGGCCGGCCTCGACGCAGTAGGTGTCGATGTCGCGGGTTTCGCCGGGGCCCAGGACGACGTCGCGGGCGCAGGTCCGGTGCTGCTGTCCGCCCTCGAGCAGCTCGCCTTCCAGCAGCAGGGCGGGGTGCGGGCCGTTGTTGGTGACTGTGAGCCGGGCGACCTGGGGGCCGCTGGCGAGTTCGCTCACGGCGACGTCGGCGTGGGTACCGGTGCTGATGCCCAGGCTGCCGGAGCCGGAGGTCCAGACGGGGAAGATGCTGAGCGGGCCTAGCCTGCTGCCCGCGCCGACGTGGAGCTGTGGAACCTTCATGATGAACCTCCAGGTGATTTAATGCATTTCTGCGCTAATTGATTTCAGTATGCACGGCTTGCATCTTTCGCGCAAGACTGCGTTAAATAATCGTGTGAAGGATTCCAAGAACAGCCCTGGTGCGTCCTTGCTCGACTACCCGCGCCCCTCGGTGGCGGTGGATACGGCGGTGCTGACCGTTGCGGAGGGCAGCGTGTGCGTGCTGCTGGTGCGGCGCGAAGAGGATCGTCAGCACGGAAAGTGGGCGCTGCCTGGCACGTTCCTGCGCGAACGCGAGACCCTCGCGGACGCGGTGCTTCGCGGTCTGCGAGAGAAGGCGGGCATCTCCGGGCGGGTGCCGCGCCAGCTGCAGGTCTTCGACGAGCCCGGGCGCGACGACCGCGGCTGGGTGCTGTCAGTGGCGCACGTGGACGTGGTGCCGCTTGCTGCTCTGGAGGAAGCAGTGGAGTCCGACGGCGTCCGGCTGGCTTCGGTGACCGGGGAACCGGAGCTGATCTTGGGACTTCCCTACGGCCACGCGGATATTGTAGCGAAGGCCGTGGAATGGCTGCGGGCTGCCTATGCGGAGGCCCCGGATCCTGGGGGGCTGCTGGATGATCCGTTCACGCTAAAGGATCTCCGCGAGCTGCACGAGGTGGTGGCCGGTGAGGCGCTCATGCGCGACACGTTCCGGCGGTTCATGGAGCCGAAGCTGCAGGGAACGGGGCAGATGTCCGACGGGACACGGGGGAGGCCGTCAAGGTTGTGGGAGCGGGGCGTACGACCCAAATAAGCATCGGTCAGCTCGGTCGACCCGACAGCGCAACGCGGTTCGGGAGCACGCAGGACGGCTACAGCTCGGCATCCTCGAACTCGCTGAATTCGTCCTCTTCGATCGGCTCGTCATCATTAGCACTTAGTGCGGCTTGCAAGTCAATCGCATGCTTGCCGACGAATCGAACGCGGGCCGCCTCGCCGGCGAGTATCACTTCAACTGTGATGCTCCCCTGATGTCCTACGCCCTGCGTGAGCAAGTCATCCCGCAGGTCCTCAAGCGAAGTGCCCCGTGCATGGCGATACTTAGCTGCACAGGTTGGGCACAAGGCAAGCCGATTCTCCCGCAGATCGCGCGTGGCGTCTTTGACGAACTGCACGGCCTCAAAGTAGTAATCACCCGCAATTTTGAACGGCATTGACGACGAACACACCTGGCAAACCAGGATTTGGTCGTCATTCGTGTAGTGCTGTCTCAGGTAGCTGCGGGCTGCGCTGAGATGCCCTGGAACCTGCACGTAGACAGAGCGCACTCGCTTGTCGTACTTGCGCGTGGGGGCGTCAATAGAAAGCTCGCGTGAACGCCTTGCGCGTTGCTCCGGAGCCGAGGTTGACGACTCAGGTAGGCGTAGCTCAACCTCCAAGTCTTCGACGAGCGCTTTAAACTTCTCTGGATTGAGCTTGCGGAGACGACCTAATTTTTCTAATTCGTGTATGGACTCAAAATTGTACTTTTCAGCCACCTCGACGTCTTGCTTTTGTCGCTCAGCATCGGCGGCCGCATTACGTCCGAACCCCGCTCGTTCGAGAAGCGGAGCATTTGTCGGGACGGACAAATGCTCCGCCAGATCCTCAGCCGTGGTGTCTTCTGGAAGCCGGAGGTTGCCATCGAGGTCCAAAATCCAAGGCATACGGAGGAGCTTCTGCAGCACCTGTGACTGCAGGACGTGAGTGCGGGCGGAACCATTCGACCGGTAAATGGCGTCGGCTTGCTCCGTTGTAGCCGCGGCTATTATTCGCCAGAGTTCACGAAGAAGTGTCTCATCTCCGGCAGAGATGATGATGTCGAAGTGATGGATTGTCCAATCAGAATCTTTCTTGTAGGCGGTTTCCCGATCCACCCACATCTGTCGAAAGTCGGGATTAGTCGTAACTCCCACCTTGACTATCTTCAGCCCGTCCACTGCGTTGAGGGCGCCTGCAAGAAGCGATATGTCAGTGCAGGAGGCAGCGTACTTGGGGTCAAGCCGTCCAATCGGGAGGTAGCGGCCGTCCCAGCTGGCCAGATATTCGGCTGACTCGTACAGTGAGGCGAGCCCTGTCTGCTCAAAGGGCTCATCCAAAAAAACCCTGTTGGGTCTCGCCCAGTACCGAGTACCGTCCGTCCTGACTGCGACAAAGATGCTGCGGCTTGAGTATGTATGGGGCGATACGGCCTTGACTTCGATGAGCCGCGCCAGAGTCTTGAGGTCATCTAGATGCTGCTCTGTAATTTCGGCACTTGCATCGCTGTAGGTATTGAATCTTGCATTCAGCTGGGCAGCTGCATCCCAAGGCTTGGCTCCGGCATGTCTGTAGAAGGCGCGAAGCAATTCCAGGCGTTCGGAATCGTCGCTCCCCTCGAATGCGGCAAGCCCGTCGGCCAGCAATCCGTCGATTCGGAGATCGGGCGCGGCGGGAAGGTATGTTTGCGAGCCGGGAACGTGGCCAACGCCGTCGCCGTCCTGAACGCGTAGTAATGGCGCCCTGCGAATAGCGGAGAGATAGCTGGCATCGTCTTCATCAAAGTAAATGCTGGACGAACTTGCCCTTGGAGCCAGTTCTTCTAGTGTGATGTAAAACGTACGTAGCCAGACGTCCTCCTTTTCCGAAATCCATGTGTCCCAGGAGTCAAGGTCTTCACGGTCCACGTCGTCCAGATCATTCAAACCCGTCGCCGCGTCGTCATAGATAGCTGCAACGCGTTCAAGTGCCTCAGCTAGTTCGTCACGAGAGAAGCTGACCGCATTCAGGGAATTGAGGAAGGCGCCTGGCCGTGCGTCGCGGTCGGCCAGCCATCCCGTGCTCAGTTCGTCGCCAACATACTCGTACAGTCCGCGAAGGGTGTTTGCATCATCGATGGAGAGCACCGAGCGCAGGTTTCGCTCAGATCTCAGCAGTGAGCTGGCGGGTGCGTGGCCGCCGCCATGCATGGGCGAAAGGGGCTCGACGCTGAAGGCCTCAGTTATCCGGTCACGCAGTACGGCGTACCTTTTCGAGAGGTCGTCATTATTGTTCGGCAATGCACCGAGAAGACCGTCAGTGATAAGTCCGGCATCGCGCATGCGAGGAAGTGCCTCTGTAATAAGCTCGGCGATTCCCTCGACGAGCGCATCGTTTCCAGGAACGTCCCGGACGCTATCTCTTGCCACAGTCGATGCGAACGGTGCGTGAATGTGGAACTTGAGTCCCGAGGTCTCCTTGACAGCCGGGAAGTAGATGAAGACTTGGCCGTCAACGGGCTTCACGGTATAGCCCTTCGGTTCTTTCTGCTTCGAGGCATGGGGCTCGAGCGCGAAGGCGGCCGCTGCTGGGTAGCTCGAGCCATCAACTGTCACGTCCCCCGTGATTCGGTACCAGTAGGAGGGCACTTCTTCCTCGTGCGCGCTCTCGATCTCAACTACGTGCTCGTCGAGCGACCGGCGCTCGAGCAGCCGTTCATCTCCGTCCGGCAGTGAACATCCAATAAGGGTGATGTTATTCAGGAATAGAAGTGTAGTCCGCGAGATCTCGCGAAGTGCGGTGGCGACCTCCATAACGGCACGATCCGCTGGCTTGTCCGCGCGATCGAATGGAAACCAGAAAGTCGTCCAACCCTCTCGCCCATCGGTAGGAACGCGGGCCGGGACGAAAAGGTCGTGTATGGCGAACGAGTGTTCGCCGGAGTGGATCACGGGCGTCTGCGTGTAGGCAAAAACAGCCTTGAATCCGACACCGAACTTACCGATCCTAGTGACATCGTCCTTTTTGGTGGACTGCCCAATGCCCGTGATCGACTCGATATCATCCAGATCGAAGAGCCGCGAACCGTCGTGTGCGACGCGTAGGCCGTCGGCCTGGAGGACGAAGGTCACTTCGCGCGCGCCCGCGTCCTCTGCGTTTTGCAGCAGTTCATAGATAAAGTGGGCGTTGTCCGGGTAGAGATCGGCCAGAAGCGTCCGGAGGCCTTCCTCGAATCCGTTGTCGCGTGCGGCCTCAATGTAGCTGCGCCGCTTCGCGGACAGGGCTTCGAATGTCGTCATGGTGCCTCTACCTCAAGGAGCGCAGTCGCGAGCTGCTTAGTTATCAGGTCGGCGCCAGTGACCGCGCGCTGGTGCCGTGCGATGAGTCGGTCGAACTTTTCTTGAATGGCTGCCAATTCGCCCTGACGCATCTTTACGATCTTGGCGTCGCTCACCTTGCTAGCGTTTTCCTCGACAACACGAAGTTGCCGGTCTCGCTGAGCTTTGAGGGAGGCAACCCGTTGTGCACCCGCAGCCTTGGCGCGCGCGACATGCTTGTCGCGTGCCGACTCCCACTCGACGTGGTGGCGCTGCTCCAGCATTTCCGCCTGCATAGGCCCCAGTCCTGTCTGGGGGCCACCATCTACGGCCATCGCAAGGAGGGCGTCCGCGGCAGCTTCCACTGACGCGTCCGTGCTGACATAGCGGAGGGTCAACGTGTCACGCGAATCGAATCGGGTCCAACTGTGGACCGCGACTGGATAATGACCGGGCGGGACCAGATTCGAGCGCACTCGCAGCGAGGCCGTTGGGACACCCGCCAGCGCTGCGTGTTGCGCGGCGGCGAGGACAATGGGATGCGTCGCTCCGAGCAGCTCGACATCATCTTCGTCCGCTGCCAGTTCAGCGTCAGTCGTGAGCCGGAGGACAACGGGGATTCGCCTTAGCAACCTCTCCAGACGCGCATCGCCGCCAACGGCACGCAGGTTGTCCCCGATCTGGGCAGCTGTGTTCTCGTCCAGCCGAACAACGGCTATCCTGCCCGGCTGTAAGGCAATACGACGTCCCGACATGGTCTCGAAATACGAACGGACAAGACCGCTGATCTTGTCGTCCTCAAGCCACTCGGTGCTCGCTTCGGCAATACGCGACTCGAATGATTCCGTCGTCAGCCCTAGGAGTGCTCCTTGCTGGTCCTCCAGTCGCTCAAGCTCGTGGATGCGCGCGACCTCATTGTCAGCGAGCTGGCGGAGCCTCGCCTCCCTTTCGGACTCGGACAGCGTCAGGTCCTCAGCGATCTTCCGAAGCCCCGTGGTCAGGTCGCCTAGGATCTTCTCGCTGCCTCCGAGGGCTCGATGAAAGACACCGATTCGGAGAAGGCATCGTTCGTAAATTTCGGCCTCGATCGTTCCCTGCGTGAGTATGTTGATGATCGCGACTGACTCGCTCTGCTGACCACGTCTGTCGATGCGCCCGATTCGCTGTTCAATTCGCATCGGGTTCCAGGGGATGTCGTAGTTCACCAGGGTGTTACAGAACTGATAGTCGAGCCCCTCGGTGCCGACCTCGGAGCAGAGCATAAGGTCGATCGCATCGGGGTTGCTCTTTGGAAGCTTGAAGCGCCGTCGGAATGAGTGCCGATCCTCGTCAGGAACTGCGCCATGGACGACGGCGACCCGGACATCCCAGCCGCGCGCCTGTTCTTCGAGGTATCGCAGGGTGTGGCGGAAGGTGCTGAAAACCAGGACTTTGTTGTTGTCCTCGGCCTGCTTGTCCGTCACTACCTGTTGGAGGACATCGACTTTCGGGTCGGGGAGCCCGTCCAGTTCTGCTGCCAACCGGCCTACCTTTCCAATCTCGTTGCGCAGCTCGGCCATAATCGGGGGAACTGTTTCCGAGTCGGGAGCGTCGTCGCCCATTTCTGAGAACTCGATTTTGTCGAGACGGTTTTCGAGCATCTGCTCGGCGAGGGGGGCGAGCGCACTGATCGAGCTGGCTGCTTGGCGCCGGAGCATCGATAGGAGAAACTCGACCGGCATTCCTGGTGCCTGAAGCTCAACGATCCTGCGCCCCAGAGCGAGCACAGCGTTGTAAACGCCTTCCTGGGCGGGCGTAAAACGAACCAGAGGTGCTCGGGGCTTCCTCGTGGTGAACTTACCGATGTCCCTGCGGCGCGTGCGGCTCACGATTGCGGAGAAAGTATTGAGGTCCTCCAACGTTCGCACGATCCGGATGCGCGCGCGGGCGTCCTCTGGTTCGGTGCCGAGCAGGTCTCGCACCAGCCCGACGCGAGGATCGACTGCCATCACTTGTCGTCCCCACGCCGTCGCAAGAGCGCCGTCGAGAGCCCGATTTACGTCCGCCTGCCACTTGTCGTGGCCAGCGCGTGCCGCTTCTACGGCCTCATAGAGGTAGTGATTCGGTTCGAGCATCTGGGCAAAGTCGCGCTCCGTCGGTACGAGGTCGTCACGGAGCATGTTCACGAGCGTGAAAAGGTCTTGGCTGTCCGTTTGCAGCGGGGTGGCGGAGAGCATCACCACTGCGTCGGCTGATTCAGTGAGGCGCTGGACATTCTGGTAGGCGAACGTCGATCGGTTGCGAATATGGTGCGCTTCATCGACGATCACTAGGTCGAAATGTGGACCGGGAGCGAGGTCAACCAGGCCGATGCGACGAGCGCTGCCGCTGCCTCCAACGAGCAGACGCTCGTCAAGGAGGGAGTAAGGGAGGATGGCCTTCGCGAACCGGGATGGCCACTCACCTTCGCGAAGCGTCTCCTCAAGGCAGAATCGAAGGTCGGAACTATCCAGATGAACGAAGTCCTCATCAAAGCGCTTGAGTTCGTTGCGCCACTTCTCGTCGACGACAAGGGGCTTCGGACAGATGACTAAGACTGTGCGTGCGCGCTGGCGCGCTTGGAGCTCCTTCAGAATGAGACATGCTTCGATCGTCTTGCCGACACCGACGTCGTCGGCGACCAGAATCCGCGGACGGTCGGCCTGCACGATCTTAAGAACTGGCCGGTACTGATACGGCTCGTAGTCAATGCGTCCGACATTTCGCGCATGCAGATATCCAGTGTTCTTGTCGCGCAGTAGTTCGGACGTGAGTCCGGTGCGCAAACCAGCCGCGGAAATGGTGTCCGGCTTTGAAGCGATCGTGACTGGTTCAATCTGTGATGCGAAGTATCCATGTACGCCGTTGTCATGAAAGACGTCGAACCGGAGCACGCCGCCCACATGGCGCGAGCCGGATACGATGCCGACGACCTCTGGGCGGGCTACGAGCCGCACCGTCGTGCCCGGCGCGAAGTCAGCGGTCTCCATTTCGAATGTCCCCCTAGTAGATCTAGTTGTCACACTATAAGGGTCTCTGCCTTTCAAATTGATTTAGCACCATCAATAGCGGAACCCGCGGCCGCTGTCTCGGATTCCCAGCGGCCATCAGGCCTCTAACCAGTGCTGGCCGCGCATGGGGACTTCGATGGTGGCGGCGGGAAGCACCCTCGGTCCAGTTCTTCGCGTCTAATTCGCGTCTAATCGGCCTACTAAGTTCGAGCCATGTATGTTGTCAGCGTGGGGGAATCGAAACCGTGGAACGACGACGAGACGCGTGCGCTCGTCAGCGCTTACTTCTTAATGCTTGATCTCGAAACGCGCGGCACGGCGTACTCGAAGATTGCCCACAACAGACACGTGCAGTCACGTACTGGCCGCAGCAAGGGCTCCATTGAGTTCAAATTCTGCAACATCAGCCATGTCCTTGCAGAGGCTGGCCTCCCATACGTTGCGGGCTACAAGCCGCGAAGCCATGTACAGGAGGCCTTACGCGTGGCCGTCCTTGGTGACATTGGTGCGGAAAGCAAGCGCCCAAGCGGCTTCGAATCTCCGGACTCGCTCAGTTGGATGTTATCTTCGTCCGATACCCCCGGTATTGCTGCACGGTCCGCCGCAGCCTTCAACGAAAGAGGCCCGTTGTCTGCTTCAACCCCAGAAACGAAGAATGGAAATTCCTGGGATGGCCTTGTCGGGCTATGGGATCGGGCAACGGGCGGTACTGATGTTGCTGCACGACCGGACCACCCTGTGGATTCGTCTTGGCCGTCTGCGCTACGGCCGGCCGGCGTAGAAGAGGCCTGTGATTGGCTAAAGGCGGGCATATCTGCTGGGCAACCTCCTCGATTCCTGTTCCTAGTCGGAGGACCAGGAGCGGGGAAGTCTCACGCCACAGCGCACGTGGTTCAGGGAATGCGCCTAATGAGCGAGCTTGAAGAAGGACTGGCGCATCGAATCTACGACTATGAGGGGCCGCTTTCTGATCTGGTCGTCGTCAACGACGCAACAATCAACTTGGAGGCGTCCAATCGAGCGCCACTAATATCAGACATTGATCGGGTCGTCGGCGTGGGAATGGATGAGTTCCGCCCTTCCCGTTCGCGGCATTTGATGGCATGTGTAAATCGAGGCGTCCTGGTTGAGGAGATGTCCGAGTCTCGGCTCCGTTATTCCGAGGACTGGACCGCTGGAGACGTGCTGGTGCGCTGGCTGTACGGTT
Source organism: Arthrobacter sp. ES3-54 (assembly GCF_029504395.1). GTDB lineage: Bacteria > Actinomycetota > Actinomycetes > Actinomycetales > Micrococcaceae > Arthrobacter. The sequence goes on along the minus strand of NZ_JAQFIF010000008.1, from coordinate 62,370 downwards.
CCGCGCTGACTGGCCCAATTCAGTCGTCGTGGCAAGTGGCTGGCGTGACCGGACAGAACTTTGTCCGATCCGCCAGGCTGAGCTACATGGGTGAGCACGTTGCCAACGTATTGGCAGTGTTCGTTGACGAATGCTCCCTGTTCGAGGAACGTCCCGCCATCAGCATCGGGGCCGATTCCAGCGTGTCCGCTGAAGAATACCGAATTGTGCCCCTGACGGAGCGTCCAGGAATGGAAGGGACGCGCACTCCAGCAGCCGACTTGCTGGTCAATATCTTGAAGGCTGTCGAAGAGTCGATGCGCGGCCCCCGAGGACACGTGCCGGAGACCCTTGTCGATCCTCTGGCGGCTAACCTGCAGTCGCTCCGTTCACCGTTGGTACGTTCAGGGCTGCTGACCATAGCTCGCAGCGCTGAGCTAACGTCGGCATCGCGCATGACCTATCGGGAACTCTGGGGGTTTCTGACTCGCGCTTTGGTGGGTGATGCGCCAACCCGGATGCCTCGAGAACGCCTGGGTGAGTTTGTTATGGCGAACCAACCCCCAGGTCTGGAGGCGGAAGATGATTTTGATCGCATGCGAATCTTGTCGGCACTTAGGTTCAGCCAGAGCATCTTTGGTGCTGGGGCGCGCTCCACAGCGCCGGAGGGTTCAATGCGGGATCCCGTCCTGAAGCTCCTTATCCCGGTCGATCCGGTAAGCGATGCCGTACCAGGTTCGAACCCCGATGCACCGGACCAAGGCTGGGCGACTCGTATTTCTGACGCTTTCGGCATTCACACGTCGGACGGTACGCCGCTGCAGAGCCTGCTCGATTCTGCACCGGAACATAGTCCATTGCATGCTGTCGTAACGGACTTTGACAGGCGCCTCGACGAAACTTTCTGTCAATTGTTGGAATCGAAATACCTCAAGGACGAGGTGCGGTTGGAAGCCACCGGTTGGTATGGCGCCTACCTAACGCGCCTTTACGCTGTGTCACACGGCATTTGTGCCTTTCGGCGCGAGGTAGACATGCTAATCAGAGCCTGGGTGCAGTCCCCGCATCTCCCGGATGACTTGAGGTCTCCACTTCGTACTCTCATCAGGCCCAAGCGGAATCCGACTGAATCTGGCTCGTCGCTGCTGCCGCTATTCGACAGCCGAACAGAACCTATTACAGGAAGGACCGCGACGCCGAAGCTCGCGGTTCGCGTCAGGGAACCACAACTTTCCACCGACAGGCAGGGACAGGGTGAGCAAGTCCTCCTGGTAATCGGGACAGACGGAACGACTATGAGCAGGGTGTCCTTGGACTTTCCGTTGATCCGGGAGGCCTTGGCCTGCGTAGACGACCACATCGGCGTGACTGATCTCATCGATGTGACCGCACCCCGGTTGGAACGTGTTCGTGCATCCCGGCTTCTGTCGTCTCACCTCCACGGGGCAGAATTCTGTCTGGCAGATGGCGACCGTGAAGTCCAAATAACCCAGCGGTACACGAAGGAGTCTTGATGGACAGGGTTGCCGAAGCAAAACATCTGCTGCTCCCGTTCAATCGGCCCGAGTACTTTTCGGTGCCCGAGGCCCTTCTCTCGGCGCTTGCTTGGCGTGCCTACGAGATGGCATCAGAGTCGGACGTGCGCAAGCCTGTCGGCCTAATGTATAAGGCCGAGGCCAAAGAAACGCAGTACCTTTCGCTCCGTCCGACGAAACCAGAAGGTGCTGCCGCGGAAGCGCTCGGGCACGGGCTCAAGAAACTGGCCTTGAACACGGCTGCTTCAGACCTCCTCTTGGGTGAGGCCGTCGCGTCCAGCGTCATGGGCATTCGAATCGAAAAAACGGGAAACCAACCCTCCAGTCCGATGACGCCGGCCCTCGCGCTCATGCAGGATCCCCGTGGTGTTCTAGTGAAGAAGGGGCCACCCGACTTTGGCTCTATTATTGAAAGCCTCTTCACCGTTGGGCACGCCCCCGGTGGACCGGCGGCGTCCGCTACACAGCTGTGGCTGCGCGCCGCGGACCAGCGGCTGGAGCTGGACCCACTCCTAAATGCAATTGATGCGTCCATGATGTCGACGGTCTTCGAAGATCGATGCAGGCGTCGCGGAGTATTGCCCATTTCTGAAGACAGCGTCGATTGGTGCGGCTTCTATCCGGAGACACCCTATGAGTGGTTCGCCAAGTCGTGGGCGGCCCTGACCTCAAAAGAGTGGGTAGAGGCGCTTCCGGCACGAGTCTGGGTTGACTGGGCAACGACGGTCTTGAGACTTGCTATGGGACTCGGGTTCCTGTGGGAATATGCGTGGTACGAGGCGCTGGGAGCCGCCATAATCAAGGGCGCCGTACCTAAAACATTCGAAGATTTGCGCAGCACCGTCAGGTCGCCATTGCCTTGGCAATCGAGCCGTTCCACTATTTCCGTGCGTGATGTTGGTTCGACCATCAAGTGGCGTATTTCGCGTGGTGAAAGGATTAGGAAGAGCCTCAAGGAGCGGTTGAACGAACTTGGGGGGCAGCAGGACGCCATGGATTTCCTTCGCAGCGCCGCCAAAAGTGACTTCAGGCGCTCGTTGGCAGCCGAAGTTGCGGACAAGAAGGAAGCCGGAAAACTTGTCTGGGAGACCGTCAAATATGGGTTGCAGGTCCGTGAGTCGAGTGGACCGTTCACGGATTACTACGGGATTCTCAAGACCCGGGGGCGCAGGTACCTTGTAATAGATCCGGGCACTGAATGGATTGCAGTTGTTGCCAGCCTCACCTGCGGTACGCCAGGGTCCCAGTGCAACGTTGGAGACGTCTTACGCGATCTAACGATATTAGGAATGCGACCTGAACTTGGCGACCTCGTGTCGTTGCTTGAGCGGGCCGGAATGGCGCGCGGAAGTGCAGATGCTGACCACGCCGTTATTGTTGAGAGCGCTTTTTAGGAGAATCATGGCGTCGATTTCATTGGGTAAAGTTCTCGGACGTGCCCTTGCAACTACCAACGGCCTCGTCCACGTCCACCTACCGGAGGGCATCGGGAGCAACATAGCCGAGGAGATTGTTCGCTCTGCCAACACTGCTCGGCCGACGACACCCCCATTTGCCCTTCTAGTCACGGCAGGGAAAGCGTCCCTCGACGATGCGGATTGCCCGCAAGTGACTCCCCAGCGCACAATTCAGTACCGCCAAGGTGACCATTTGGCAGTCGTGTATGGGCGCCAACCCGACCTTTCATCGTTCGTTCAAGTCTTTCGCGAGGTCTTTGGCCAGAGCTTCCCGGAGCAGGCCGAAGGTGCTGTGGCAATCCACGAACTATCAAACCAAATGGTCCATGAACTTGTCGGAGAGTTCGACGTCGAAGAACTGAATGACAGCCAACTGGCACGCTGTTCCAAGGTAATTTCTTCCTGCCTTTCTACGCTTTCGACTGTTCATTCGCGGTCAGCGGATAGCGGACGGAGCTGGAACGCAGCCTGGTTTGCGCATGTCGATCGCGGCATCAGCAACCTGCTAGTAATCCTGAAGCACTTGATGGCGACTGGTTCCTCTCTCGAATTACCGGAGGCCTTGGCCCGGTATGCTTACGCCTGTTTCGCGCTGCCCAGGCCCACCTCTGCAGTAGCAAGATCGTTCCTTACCTCTGCATCGGCTGCAGTGGCATTGGGGGATTCCCTATCGGAGTGCTGGAGCGACGAGGAAACCTTTCTGATGAGCGCGGGACAGCTGGCTACACGTCCAGAAGTAAAAGCGGCAGGGGGAAAGCACCCCCTAGAGGATTTCGCGGTTAACGACCTCGATGAGGCAGTGTCTCGTGAGGGCAACTCATGGTTGGGCTTGGCGGACATCATAGGAGCTTCGCCAGAGAACATAGAGCGCTTCTCAGAGTTGACGGAGGCGCAGTTTAGAAGTCCGGCCCGCGAGGATATCGACTCCCTGAAAATTGATATTGCGCTCGCCACGGGAGGGTCACTCATTCTTGACCCTGAACTCCCAGAAAGTCCCTTCCTCATTCCGTTGTCTTCGGACGGAACCGCTGGTGGGCGGCAGCTTCAATCCGAGCTTCTGGCGATTCGAATTCCGACTTTGGAGCGCATAGAATCCGACGGCGCCAGCTCCTCTCAGCTGACCATTCAAATCTTGCCTGCAAACATCGCGAATTGGGTCGGGAGCGTGGAGTTGGCAGAAGACGGAAATTTGCTTGCCGTTGGCCGATTCGTCAAACCACGCGGAAACGGACGGAGCGCCGCGCCATTCCGCCTCGTCTCGCTTAAAGTTTCGCTATCGCCCAACGACCCGCTAGCGCCTTGGGTCCGGAACGACCTGACAGCCAAGGGATATGTATTTTCCGGCATGCAGACTTTCCTCGCGGCAGCTCCGTTCAAGAAGTCGGGTGCGCTCGGGAAAGTCTCGTACCTTGGGCCACTGGATTGGACCGCGTCTCCTAACCCGGATGAGCGCGAACAGGACTTCGCGGAGGAACTTCCAGACGTGCCGGGGGGGTACCAGACAATGCTTTGGCACCCTGATGCCGCGGAGCAACCTCTCCTGGACGGCGTCGCCCTCAAGGTTCATCCCGGGCTAGCGGGGCTTTTCCCGTTACGCTTCGCGCCGACAGGTGACAACGAATTCGTGGCCGGAGGCACTACTTTCCGCGTACGGCCTGTAGCAGCTGGAGGAGGCCACCAATCCGCGCTTCTCGCTGCTGCAGTCAAGCAGCAAGTGGTTCCGGACAGGCCCAAACCAGCGACAGAAGGATCAGTGCGAGGGCAGGCTGAAGCGTTCTATGCCAGCCGGCTAGTTGCAGGGGACGAGTCCATCATCGCCGCCCTTGGGCACATCATGATGCCGAGCAATGAGTCTGCGCGCGTGGCGGACGCACGTCCTCAGGACCGCGGTGCCATTCTCATGCCGGATGCCGCGCGAACCGCCCTGGACGGTGTCAGCTACTTCGAGCTGGACCAAGACTTTGTATGCGGCGCCGAAGCGGAGAGGTTCCGAGACGCATTTCGCGCCCTGAATCTCGGTGGCCTTCTGCGGCGGCAGGACGTGCACGGTGAGGGAGTCGATTTTGAATGGCCGTCGCGGACGTCCTGGCGGTCGCTCTGGGGCTCTGGTGCGTTGGGCGAGTACTTGGATGCCTACACCAAACTCGTTGACGCTGCTCGGGAAACGGGAAGGGATGAGAACGTCTTCTGGGCCGCCTATCCAATGTCCGTCAGCGTCTGGGATGTTAGGGGCGACGAAGGTTGTCAGGCGGTGCTCCTGAGCCCACTCCATCCTTTAAGGCTGGCATGGCTAGCCGGTGCCGAACATGTGCTTTTCGAAGCGGAGAACTCGGTGCAGCATGCGGGCTCGATTGAAGGCTGGAACCTCCCACTCGTTGGCCCCGGAGAGTCTAGCTCTGGTCGGATGTTGGCGGTTCCCACGGACTCGGGCGAGGACCAAATATTCTTGGGCTGGTCCATGATGCTTCCCCCGGGGAAGTCAAGGCCCCGGAGGCTGTCTCCGCCGGATCGGATTGGAAGTGCCGTCACGCCCGGTACGGCCGTAAGTGGACTCAATGCGACAGCAGTTGATGCAGCTTTGAGATCTTTCCGCAGGATGCATCCCCACATCACGACACTGACGGTGGACCTGCACGCTCAGGATCGCCAGATCCGGCTCACCGAAATCGACGCTTCCGTTCTAGCTGTCGCCGAGGAATGGGGCAAGGACGACGCCGGACGCCTAATGGGCGGCGTGAGGGTGCTCGACTCCGTGAAGCGCGAGGGCCCCGTCCCCCGGGATGCAGTCACGAGGCTAGTTCGTGAGAATCGGGACATGCTGTTGACGTGGTCCCGGTACGTCCCGCGTCCGGACTCAAAGGTCTGGTGCAACATACGACTTCTACAGGACTCCGGCACAACCGTCCGAGTGGGGGACGGTGGGCAGGCCTACGGTGTGCTAGGAAACGTGCCCCTTCGGCGATTTGAAAGCAACCTTAACCGGCTGACGGAAAGACGACTTAGCCTGAGCCAGCCAGCGGTTCCAGGGCACATGGGCTGGGTTTCATTTAGTCGCGCCCTAGAATCGTGTGAGTCCGACGATTCCGCTCCTGTCGTCGAAGCGGGGATGATGCGCCGCGACGTTGCGGACGTGACTGCGGACTGGACTGTGATGGGGGAGTCGTTCCTAAGCCCGGCGATTATGGCCGAGCTGATGGACGCGCATGGTGAAGGTGCGCGCATGCTCTGGGAATGGCGTCCGCCGGTATTCGAGCGTTCGTCTGACGTTCCTTTTATGGAACGTCGCCCTTTTGTATCCATTGCCAAAGTTCCGGATAGCTTCGGGCACCAACTCGAAAGTCTCTTGACGAAGGCCACCGGGCAAGGGGACACGTCTGCCCTCAAAGCGGCAGTCATGTCGCGACTTGGCAGCCGTGGCGTGGGCCTATCCTCCCTGCTCTCCATGGGCGGTACGCATGTGGCAGGCGCTCTAGGATTTTTCCTGACATTTGGCCTTTTCGATAAGGCGGCTTCAGGGACAACCAACCGATTCGTTCTTCCAATCGATGCTGCCGACTACTTCTTGCGCACTCTCTCCGGGCAAGCGAACCATGGCCAGCATCAGCGTCGAGCTGACTTGCTATTCATAGAAATGGATGAAGAACAAATCGTTCTTTCTCCTGTGGAAATCAAGTGCTACGGGCTGAAAGGTGATTCAATCGGCTCTACGCTTCCTGCCCCAGGATCGGCGGCATTAAAGGAACCCCTGGCGCAACTCGAAGCCAGCTATCGCCTGTTGGCAGGCCTAGAGCTCAGGGCTGCTGAAGTCTCAGGTGCCGACAGGGTCATCTGGATGAATAGCTTGGCCACGCTGGTGGAGACAGCGGCGCGCCTCAACCACATTCTTGCCGGCTCACCGGAAGAGTTCGCCAACCGCCTATCGGCTTTGGTGGATGGTCGTTTGAAGATTCGTGTAGGCAGGCCACTTCTCACATACTTCCAACATGGTGCGACCACGTCCACGGGTGATGCCTTCTACGCTGGCAGAGTCGGCGCCGACGAGTTTCAAGTTGGGGCGTTGATCGCTGATACAGGCGCAGTCTTTGAGGCGTTGGACACAGCTGATCAGGGCGGGATCATCGAGGGCTGGCGCGAGCTGGTCGACTGGTCTGCGGCCGAGCCAGCCGGCGAGGAACTTCCTGTGCGGGGCAGTTCAGACGAAGAACCGATCGACCGGGATGGCGGTCACGAGGGATCCGAAGGCCAGGACGCGGCCGACCCAGTGATAGAGGATGCCAGGGCCAGCGGCCAGCAAGAGTCCTCAGAATCGTCGGGGGTCGGCGCTGAAACCCAGTCCGGGACTGACGGTCCAGAATCAGTTCGGCCTGTCGGCGGCGAGGTGGGCTTCCCACCCGAAATCACCGGGGACGGGGTCAGAATCAAAGTTGGCAACCTCTTGGGTTCTATGGGTAATACGGAGGTGGATTTCTGGCCGAGCACGACGAACCTCAATCAAATGAACGTCGGGATCGTCGGTGATCTGGGAACGGGTAAGACGGAACTGGTTAAGGCCTTGATCTCCCAGATCCGGGAGCAAGCTCGCGAAAAGCAGCCTTCTGAGCCGACGTCCATGCTCATTTTTGACTATAAGGGCGACTTTCAAAAGGAAGAGTTCGTGCGTCGCGTCGGCGGCGTTGTCTTGGAACCACATCAGATACCAGTGAATATCTTCATGCCTGTGACGGGCGAGCATTCAAAGCTGCCCTACCAACAGGCCGCTGCCTTCGTCGATGTGCTCCGGAAGATATACCGGGGCGTGGGCCCAGTCCAAGCTAGCTCCTTGAACGAGGCCGTCAGGGAGCTCTATGAGCAGAATGACGATAGGCCACCAACACTCGCGGAAGTTCGGGTTGCGTATCTGGCGAAGTCGGGCAATCCAGATTCAGTGTCATCGATACTCGACAGCTTTGTGCTTAGCCAGATCTTCAGTGCCGACAGGGAAACTCTAAAGTCGTTTGGGGAGTTGCTCGAGGGCAAAGTACTCATTGTTGCGCTGGACCGACTAGGTCAGGACCAAAGTGCCAAGAACGCCCTTGTCGCCCTGTTTTTGAACCTGTATTACGACAACATGTTGAGGACGCCCAAGCCGCCGTTTCAGGGGGACCCACCGCACCAGCTCCGATACTTGAAGTCATTCCTCTTGGTTGACGAGGCGGTAAACATCATGCGCTACGACTTCCAAGTCCTCATGGATTTAATGCTGCAGGGTCGGCAGTTCGGCTACGGCGTCATGCTCGCGTCCCAGTACCTTTCGCATTTTAGGGAAGGACGCGAGAACTACGGGCAGCCGTTGCGGACTTGGTTCATTCATAAGGTGCCATCGGTGAGTGGGAGGGAGCTCGCTGCCCTTGGGCTGCCGGACCTTTCGCCCGATGTTCCCAGACGAATCCCAGAGCTGCGTCAGCACCAGGTGCTCTACAAGTCTCTGGGATGCGACGAAGGCCGTTTCATTCGGGTGGTGCCGTACTACGAGCGGTACGGTCTATGACGTGCAGGGAACAGGGAACGCTGCGCCGTACCCGAGGAATAGGGTCGAGCTCTGGCACAATGTATCAGTGATGAAGTTCGTTGACCTGTTCTCGGGTTGTGGTGGTCTCTCGTTGGGCATGGAACGGGCGGGGGGCGAACTCGTCGCGGCCGTTGAGAAGTCAGACATGGCCGCGCGGACGTTCTTCCATAACTATGTCGCGGACGCGGCCGATGCGCGTGTCTGGCAGGAATACCTGCAGCGCAGCCTCCGGCGCCAGTTCGAAGGCAAAGTGTTGGTGAGTGAGCTGTGCAACGTGCTGGCCGATGATGGCCTCATGGAGAGATTCAGTGGACAGGATCTCGACGCCGTTGTTGGTGGTCCTCCCTGCCAAGGGTTCTCTCTAGCTGGCCGTAGGCGCAAGGACGACTTACGGAACCGACTTGCCTGGGAATATCTCGACTTCGTGGAACGTACCGAGCCCAAAGCGGTAGTAATTGAGAATGTTGTCGGAATGAGCCAAAGCTTCGTCAAGGGCGAAGAATCCTCGTTCTCCCAGCTGCAGGCCGCCCTCACCAACCTCGGACCTGGATACGTTGTCCAAGCCGTACGCGTAAACGCTGTGCACTACGGAGCCCCCCAGTTCCGCCCCAGGCTCATGCTAATTGCACTGAGGGGTGACGTGGCGACAACACTTCGAACACAGGCGACGCCTGGGATATGGAAATCAGATTTTGCAGATCTGGTGGGCGAAATACCGCCTCTAGCGCCCATCCCGACTATCCTTTCGGGTCGTGCCTTCACCATCCGTGATGCCGTCTCGGACTTGGGCGGTTGGGACGTCGCCGACGTTGGTAGGAACAAGGAGTACCGAGCCGGGCTGAGGCAAGCGGAGGATGCCGTACGTCCCAAACGACTTGAGGTATCGAATCATCCTCCGAACCAGACCCCCCGGCGGCACACGGACATTGTAGTTACTCGATTCTCTTTCTACCGGATGATGCATAGCTATGGCATCGACCAGCGCCTGCTCAGCCAGATGAGCTCCTTGGATCCGGAAGGCCAGAGGTCGACTGCGAAACGGGCATTGGCAAACGTAGAATTTCCCCTCGAACTCCAGTGCTCGGCACGGCCTTCGGCGGTCAGGAAAATCTCTTCCTTGGACGAACTAGTGGAGCTGGGTGTTGCGCTGGTGACGCGGAAGCATAGCCAGAAGGTGCTCAGTGCCAATGAACCGAGCCGAACCGTCGTTACTCTGCCCGACGACTACGTCCATCCGAGGGAGTCCCGAATCTTTACGGTTCGAGAGCTTGCACGTTTTCAAGGCTTCCCTGATTCATTCGAGTTTCTCGGTCGGGAAACGACAGGCGCGCATCGACGGAAGCTGGAAGTACCCCAATACACCCAGGTGGGGAACGCAGTATCACCGTGGCAGTCGTTTGCAGTGGGCACCCTTATTTCAAAGTTGCTGGCAGAGCACACAAGAATCAAGGCATCGGGAACAGCTTCCCTATGAGGATCGTCTGAGGCGCAGTGACTGACCTGTCTGGCCAACCGCAAGCGTCAGCGCAAAGCGCGTTTATGAAGGTGGGCGGCACCAACTTCCTCCTCTGAGGCTATGGCGTCCTCAGGCCGCCTTGGGCGGAACTAGGATTAAAACATGGCTGACTTCATGAGCCCTGAACAACGAAGCGCCCACATGGCTAAAATCCGCTCCAAAGATACAAAGCCCGAGATCATGCTTCGACGGATGCTGCACCGCGACGGGCTTCGGTACCGCCTCCACGATCGACGTTTGCCTGGAAGGCCGGACTTAGTATTCGGCGGGCGGAGGAAGGTCATCTTTGTCAACGGGTGCTTTTGGCATGGGCATAGCTGTCCGGTGGGGTCGCGCCTCCCGAAAAGCAACACCGAGTTCTGGGCGAACAAGCGACAGCGGAATCAGGAACGCGACGCCCTGCAACGCATCCAGCTAGTCGATCAGGGGTGGAGTTACCTGGATGTCTGGGAATGTGAAGTGTCGGCCGATGAGGACCTTGTCCGCCATGTCAGGCTGTTTCTGGACAACTGAGTGATAGATGACGTGCCGAGGAAGTCTTCTTCGTCGAAGTTGATTGCCTACATTTCACATCGAGCGCGGCCAGTAGTTGACCGTGCTCATGTCGCCGCGCTTCTTGGCCACCGTCCGGTGGCCGTACTCGCCGACGACTTCGTCGAATAGCGCGCCATCTAGGACGGGATCAACCCTGAACCCTCGGCGGCCCGAAATCGCGTCATACTCCCAGCTGTCCGGAATGATCCTGAACAGGCCACGTGTGACGCCCCGGTGGACGGCGACGACGTGCTCGATGCTGAGCTCTTCCACCTTTGACTGCCTCAACTTCCACCAGCAGCGCACCGAGTCGCCGAGCTCCTCGGCGTAAGAGGCCCGGTCGGCGAAATTGAGCCATTCTGTTCGGAATCCGTAGTCGCGTCGCATCGTGCCGCCCGGCGAAACTTCGAGATGGTCCACCCATGGCTTGAGGGTGATGAGAAGGACCGGTGGAACGGCGGGACCAAGCTGTGGGGCACCAAACTCTGCAACGATGTTGGCCAACGTCTCAATCCCATGGCCTCTGGAAGCTTCCCGCCGTTCGTTGGTCAGTAAACCGAGGTGGGATAGAGGTCGGACGTGTCGGCTCGGTTGAATGAGGACCGACGACAATAGGTCGATTGTGGCGGCTTCCACTTGGGTGTACTCAGGACCCATGCCATGCCTTAGAATCCAAATCTCCGGCTCGAAGCCGGCTTGGCGGATCTCTTTGATTGTGGCTATTTTTCGAGAGTGCTCCACCGGTGGTTCGTCGTCGGTAGCCGACAAACCTCGGCGTCCAGACCGTGTTGGACAGCCCGCGCCCCGGTTCCCTTGCCCACATAGAAGGGGGCCATAGTGCGAGGGTCAAGTAGGAGATAAACATAATTGCCCAGATACTCGGCGACCTGGGTCAGGACCCGGACGTCGACTTTCATGGCAATTCGTTCCGTTCATAGTTGTGGCCGGGGGTATAGCCCAGACTCGCGAGGGCACCTTCGAGTACGCCCCACACTTCGGCAGATGTTTCAGCTCTCGGTTGTTGCGCCAGCGTCAGAAGCTGCTGCCGAAGTTCGCTTTCTCCTCGAGGGAGTCCGCGGCTGTATGCGGGCGCCAGCAAATAGGAGTGGTTATCCGTTGCATAGGCCATCATCATGTCGAGGAAGATTTCGAGCTTCCTTCCTGCGGCATTTATAGCGGTTTGCACTTCGTCTTTGCAGGACCCGGGGACAGGAGCGTCGCCCGACATAGGCAAAATATCCAGCTTCCCTTCCCACACGAGTTTCTGCAGCGGCTCGTGGAAGAGTGACAGCACCGTACCCATCTGGTGGTTTCTGGAGACCTCCGTTGGGAGTGCACGCCTGACGTCGTGGACGATCTCGTGGAAGTGATCGTCGGCAAGGCCGAAGCCAACAAATAGCAGATGATGCGTGAGCAAGTGCGCTTTGACGAGAGCCGAAAGTGCGTCTCTGTTGCTGTTGTAACCAAGGTAGTCATCCCTGGTGAGCACAATGCTCTCCGGCTGACTGACTGATCCGTGCAGCTTCAGCAACCAGTTGTTGCCGACTGCAGGGACATTTTCCGGCAGGACGGTTCTCGGCCTTTGGGCGTCGGTGCAGGCAGTCTCGAAGAGCCTGTCGTAATTGAGTGTGATGGCGCCAGCCGACGGGAGGGTGGCAAGCAGTGCCGGCGCCAACCCGTATCTGGGCAGGTCGACAGCATCTGCTACAGCCGCCCCGAAGGCTTCTCGGGAGCCGTGCTGATCGGCATACAGCTGCTCCAGAACACCGGCTTGATCCAGCACACCTAGACCTTCGAACGCGGATTCTTCAGCTTCCTTCAGGTTGACGCGAGTCCTCAATTTATCTAGAAGCTGCGCCCAACTAGGCGCTCCGGCGCTGACGCTGACGCCAGCGCCGAGGAATGGCACCAGATGCCCGGCTCTGGCTTTGCCGCCAAGATCTTTGGCACTCTCATGCAGTTGATCGTCAAGGGAGGGCCACGTCGCGTGGCAGGGTGCCTCACGTCGCAGCTTTTGGGCCAGCGAGAAGGCCGCTTTGTCCCGCAGGACCAGGACGAGGTCGACGCCGAAACGATACGCGAGTTCGTTAGAGGCATCGAGAATCGCGCGCAGTGCCGCGCCAAGATTGTTTCCGGCACCACCTCCGGCGGTGCCGAAGAATGGCAAGGCAAGCAGCCTCCGTGGACGGGCGTGCGATTCTGGAACGGCAGCCACAGCACTTAGGACGAAGGCTTCGAGCCTCTCGGCGACGGCAGCGGGAGTCCAGCGGCCGTCGTTGGGGACGGCAGTCATGACCGGCAGCGGTGCATCCGGGCCCCAGGGGCGGATCGGCTCAGCCAGTGCCGCTCCATCACGGAAACTAACCGAGGCCGAATCCGTTGCCAGCCTCCGTAGCTCGGGATGAGCAGGGAGCCAATGAGACTCGATGTGAAGGGTTGAGTCAGTTGGCAGAAGCCATGCGTCACATTTCAGATTCAGGATGTCCGCCATGGCCACGAATACGTGGGGATGATTCATTTGTTGATCACACCTCGATCATGACTGAGGTGCCATCGACGCGCATCCATATGCTTCTGTCGGGCGTCCCTAGAGCGCTCATAATGGTTCGTCCGAGTCCGATGGTTCCGGACCGCGTGCCGTTCACACGCCAACGAGCCTCGACGACCTCGTCTCGGTATTTCACATATAGAAATCCATCGCCTGCTGGCAATGCGAACTTCGAGCGGGCGGGGATACGCAGGTTGGAACCGGCGCGGTCGTTCTTTGTGATGACCTGGGATTCAATTCGCGTCCCATGACCGACTACATCCGCGTCTGGCGACACCGGCCCGGCAAACGCGGAAGACGCAGGGGCCGACCCCAACGCCCGGAAGCTGGTTGCCGGGTCAGGCTGCGATCTGGCCTGTTGCAGTGTGTATCCGGCCATGCCGTGCCGCTTCCGTAGACCCGGTTTAACCGCAACGTTGGCAAACGGTGCAATGCGTTCGGAATCGTGAAGGGCTTGGCGCGCGGAAGGCGGCACGGCCTCTGCGAAAGATTTCAGCAGGTCGGCCTCTGCCGATTCTGGGGTCTCGGCTGCCGCATAGTGGACGAATAGTGCCTCAAGATTGACAAGGGTCTTCATCCACCAACCACCGGCATGAGGCGAGCGCTGGCCAATTCGCGTGCCGTAGTACTGATCCACCCGTTTCTGTACAGACGTGCCGGCCAGCCCGACATAGAGAACGGATGTTTCCGGAATCCAGAAGCCACCGATTCTTTCAGCAAGGTCATGACTGGATGCTGGCCTGCCATCGACCGTCACTGACGGGCAGATTTCCATAAGCGCATCGAGAGCTCTGGGATCGTGACGATAGGCCCCCACTAGGCCCACCGGATCGCCGAGATCTGAGGTAGAAGCAACGACATAAACACCGGGTAGATCCAACGGAATCCGGTCTCCCCAGCGCACTACCCCCGCCGGACTGAGTCCTGCTTCACTGAAAAGTTCCCCCACTGAAATGGTCATTCGACAATGCTAAGGGACACCTCTGACAATACGTGTAGCTGATCTTTGTCATCCCAGCCAAGGCACTAACAGGATTCAAAGGGAGAGTGGTGAGGCGCAGTTCCTCGGGATTTCGCACAATCCCCTCAACACCAACGCTCAGCCGGATCTCGGCGTCGACATCGCCAAGCACTTCTTCGATGGCCGCGCCGCCAGCGAGCCCGACCGGGATGCGGTACCTGAACCGGGCTACGCACGGTTCGAAGCTCCTGATCTTCACCCGGGAAACGTCGGAAGATGAGAGGGGCCTGACTGTTCCGTACATGTGTCTCGGACAGGTGGGTGCAGCACATGGGGGAGAGGCCGATCGCCATCACGTCGAAGCCGCACCGACCAATGCCGGCCGATGTCTACGCGGCTGCTGCTGCAGCTCAGTAGTTCAGTATTGAGCTTGGTTCACTTGTCTCGCATGATCGTCACAGTCGGCATGGGGCCGATATCACCGACGTCGTAGCCTCCTCGGGTATGTGCGCTCACTAGGACCGTCTTTGGGTCATTCCAGGAACTGCCAGGCGCTCGGCGGTAGAACTCGCGTACCTCATGGACACTTCTACCCCCGTAGTTAGAGAAGAATCCCTCGCGGAGGCCCGCGGTAGCAACGCCATTTTCGATGACAACTGGAACCAGCCAGTCGCTATGAGGCTTATATACGAGGCTTCGACTTACGGCTCGGGTGTGACCGTCGACGTAGTTGCGACTACGCGGTTCCAAGGACGCGGGTGCAGTCCGGCGGATGTGGATGCCTTTCCGTAGCTTCAGCGCGGCCTCCGCCATGAACTGGGCGTCCTCTCGGTCCATCTCGGTCAGCTTCGCATGCCGTGACGTGGAGATCAGGCGTCCGCGAAGGGGCACGTATTGTCCGAGGTCCATACCCCGGACCCAATCAGACATGGCACCGAAAGTTACGACTGCCAGCTGCGTTTCGTGCTGCTCCACATGCCAGAAGATGAAGCGGCTCTTGCCTGTGTCGGTGAGGACCCCTGTGTGCATGGGACGCAGATTAGTTAGGGCGTTCGCGACGCCGCCCGGTGTGGCGCTCCCGCAGCTCCTGCGCGAGACTGCCCGAATGGCGTTGCTGACTTCGTGATAAGCGAACAGGCCGAACTTTCCGTGGCAGACGATAAGCAGCAGGTTACGAAGCGCACGGGCGGTGAGCTTCGCGCTATCCGTGTCGGCCGGGGAGGCCTTGGCGATGCGTTCGTCCAGGTCGAGCGCTGCTTTTAGTCCGTCGAACAAGACCGGGTGGTCTTTGGGCGCAAAGCTGCTGAGCGTCAGTTGCAGTTCCTCGAGGGCGGGGCTTCCGACACTTAGGGTTGTGGGCAGTGGGTCCACATGAGGTAGGAGCTTGATGGTGCTCGCTTCCGGCTTGGACTCAGGGTCAATTTCTCGTCGATGCCGACGGTCGTCGAGTTCCCGCTTGATCTTGGCTGCCAGGGGATTGTAAATGTTGCTCGTCGTCGCTTTCGGCACGGTGATCGGCACTTGGGCGGCGCCCGTGTTCGTTGGAGACTCAGTTGATGGGCGACGCGGTGCATGCGGTGCCCCGTTTTGTTGTCTTGCCGACGCTGAAGCCCGCCCCCGTTCCGCAATATGCGCCGCAATCTGTCGGTGGTGCCGGACAATTCCTGCCCACGAGCGATTGGGGAATCGCTGGATGTCACGACGTGCTGGCACGAAGCCGAAGGCCAAGAGGCTGGCTACAAAGTCCTTCTCTATCCGGTCGTAATCTTCGAGACTGATGCGACCCCCGGGGTCAGGTCTATAGGTGGCGCGCGTCAGAGGCTCTAGTTTCGCCGGACGGACGGCAAACCGTCGAAGGTGGTCTGCCTCTTCCGGAAACAGCCGTGTTAGTCTCGGTTTGGAGTGGAGCTGTATCCCGGCTCTGCGACACTCTCGGATCAAGTCCTGAACCTTCAGACCAGTCTCTTGGGCAATGACACTAAGCAAAATTCCTGGTCTATTCGTTCCAGAGAGGCGCGGACTCGGGGAGCGTCCGGCCCGCGACTGGGGATCATGCAGGATTCGGGGGCGAGGCTCTCGTAGCTCGCGTCGCGCCACCGGTGGCTGCCGCTCCGGTGGTGCGTCCTGAGCGACCCCCAGCACGTCCTGTTTGAACTTTCGCAGCGCCGCTTGTTGTTCTTCGTCGAGCGTGCTCATTCTTCCCCCACAGTGCAAAATTGGTTACTGGGAAAGGCTACCCAGCAGCACCGACAATTCTGCGTTAGCCACGGCCGCGGTGCGCCGAGATGCACCGCCCCGAGCACCCTTGCTGACGCTGGTTCGGTGGGGCAATGAATGGCACGAAGGTGTGGGCGCGGCTCCGGGAGACCCCCGGCTGGCGGTCCATTTCGGAACTCTTGACAGCCGAATCAGGCAGCCTAGGGTTGCTGGGGTGTCCGAGCGACAGTCACAGACCCGCACGGACTTGACAATTTGCATTCCGCAATGCAAACTCAACTCAACTGATCCCTGCGCCTTCAAGGTGCGGGGCTTCTTTTGTATCTAGGAGAAATATCTATTCGGGATATCTTCCGAATGATCTTGGAAGTCATGCTGTAGTTCGAAGGATGATTCGAATCTCGTTTCACTAAAAAAATCATAGATCTAAATGCCGTCACGTAACCGTGGCGGCTTCACCTGTTAAAGGAGATAAATACTATGGAAAGAATCGCTGTTTTTCTAGACTATTCGAACGTCCATCTTGTGGGTCATGATCTTTTCGCCAGTGATTTCGAGAAGTGGAGCACGCATGTTTCGCCTCGCAGGGTTGCCGAATCAATCATGTCGAAGCGCACGAAGGAAGGCGAACTGGCAGGCATTTTCCTATACCGAGGAAGTCCGGAACGATTCTTGGATCCGGAAGCCACGAAGATCTTCAGGGATGAGCAACGGCGCTGGAGCACCGATTCCTTGGTTCATGCCACGTATTTGCCGCTCCACTACGCCAAGTATCGCGTTCAGCCCAAGGAATCAGGCGTCGATGTTCGTCTCAGCCTGGATCTTGTGAAGACTGCCGAGTCCCATCGATTCGACACGCTCATCCTCTTCTCGGGGGACAGTGATTGTTTCCCGGCTGTTCAGGACGTCCTTAAGACCACGACTCATCTGGAACTGGCAGCGTGGTCCGACGGCAGGGGGTGCCCGGGAAATCGCATCGCCCAGCAGGCCGCAAAGCATTTTCGCCTGTGGACGCATCGCCTTTCAGAGGATGACTTCTGGGACTGCCAGGACAACCAAGACTTCATCGCGGCCTAGACCCAATCGAGCAGGGGGACAGAAATGTACAAGTATTCAGGACCATGCAACGGCTTCGTGACCACCCTTCGCGGACAGACAGTGACGATGACAGGCAGGGTTGTTGTGCGCGGAGAGCACATCAAACGGGACAATCTGGCAAAGATCATCGAAACCAAGGGTGCGAAGTTCAAGAATGATCTGACTGGCCAGATATCCCTCCTCATTCATGGCGACCTAACCGGCCAGATTGTTGCAAATATGAAAATTCAGTTCAGTGACAAACTACTCGACGTCATCAACCAAGATCGCCGCAAGCATCACGTGTGCGTCGTCTCCTCCGCGGGGTTCTCCGAGTTGCTGAACGGCGGAACCACTAGGTGCCTCCATGATGCTGTCGCCGAGCGTGCGTCTGCGAACTAAGCCCGCGATTGCAGTGTCTCCCCGCTGCGCAGGCTGCAAGGCGTGGAGACCTCGCTGCCACCGGGTTCGGCAGACCGTCGACTTAAGGCTGCAAATTCAGCGGCTTGATCTCAGTCCCGTCCTTTATCAACCCCAGCAAATCGTCCTGCCTCGCCTGGCCCAGCGTCAGCCGGTACTTCGCGAGTCCTGCAAGCATGTGCTTGGTCCTGGGTACATCCCGGCTCAACGGGTGGTCTAGGAGCCGCCGTTCGATCTTGTGCGCTCCCGGGTGGATCCAGTGCGGGGCGAACTCCGTGTTGGAATCTTCCGGGTGCGCCGCAACATCGGCAGAAGCTACAGAAAACAGCGCTTCCCACGGGTCCGTGACTCCGGGCTTCAGCACCTCAGCGCCATGCGCTTCGGCCACATTCTTCCGCACCGCGTGCCCCAGGTACCGGTGGACCCGTCCCTCGCGCTGTTCGAAATCAACGGGGTTTCCGGGCACGTTCCAGTGGATGACCGAGTGGGCCCACCAGTGGAAGTCGATGCCCTCCTGGCCCACCGACGTGGACGCAAGCACGAACGGCCAGAAGGGGCTGTTGAAAGCGCGGCGGACATCGGGCATGCGGTTGCTGTCGCCGTCGTCCGTCTTGGCGTTGCTGTACCGGACGGCGAAACGGCTGCCCATACGGAGGTCCTCGTGCGAACCGTCGGGATACTTGGCGAGCATCTGGGCGGGCTTGAGGGACAAGGAACGCCGGATGTCATCGGCCAGCGCCCACAGCTGCTCGTTGGCGATCTCTCCGGGGGCCTGCTGGCTGCGGAGCTGGAAGACGTACTCGTCCAGCACCGCCTGGAGGTTTCCGGCTTCGCAGTAGCGCAAGACCTTCTGCCAGTAGTCGCCTTCGGGATAGAGCTTGTCCAGCAGCTCGGTGGCGTCGAGCCGGTTGAAGAGCGTGCGCAGGCCGGTCGCGGCGAAGACGGCGGCCTTCCATAGCTCGGCACCGTCGAACTCGTCCGGCACCACACGCCTCAGGGCACGGTAGAGGCAGTTGGCGGGGGAGTTGACGGCCAGATCTTCAATCCCGTCCTCCCAGCCCGCCGGCTCACCGACAACCGCGCCCAGCATCCGATCAACGTGTGCCAGATAGAGCCCGGCATCGGAGCCCCCTTCCCGCTCGGTTTCCCCGCCATCCGAAGCTTTGCCCTGCTGCTGGGTGTAATCGTCCAGCTGACGCAGCTCCCGCGTGGCCAGTTTGGCATTGTTCTTCCACTCTGCCGGCAGGGCACCCGGCACCGAGAAATAGGACGCCCAGGTACCGAGCCGGCTGGCTGAGTCGACGACGGCGCCGCCCACCATCGCGGTGCCGGCTGCGGCGGCGGCATCGCGAACAACATCGCCGGGCACCAGGGAACCACTCAATGAGGCACTCTCCAGCGGATCACCTGCAAGTGCCAGAGCAGCATGGGGGATGAACAGGGCCAGCGTGGACATGGCCTGGGGCTCACCGTCGCGGACACGGAACCGCAGTCGACCGCGGAAGCGTTTGCGGGCCTCCGCTGTGTTTTCACCGTGCAGCGGCGACGCCTCAAGGATCTGCCGCTCGGCCTCGTAGGAGAGCATCGTGGTGATAGCCGTCGGGGCGGCGTTCCACGCAGAAAAGACCAGCTGCTTGGTGACGTCCGCACTTACCTCTGCAAATGCGCCGGAGGGCGATACATAAGGGAGCGACGGCGGCATCCACAGCAGCTTCCACCAGCCCTGGCCGACGGTGTGCTCACGCACGGCCCGGAACTTGGCGTTGTCGGTCTCTACGGCGCCGTAGCGTCGATAAGCGTCAGAGTCTATGGTCGCCAGGGCCGGCAGCACCGGGTCAACGGCTTCACGGTCGCAGCTGATCCGGCCATCTAGCATCCTGCCGACCTTGTAGTCGGTGAGGAAGTGCGCGAACATCGGCACCGATTTCCAGTACTCCATCGGATTTCCGGCGCGCGTGGCCCGGAACAAAGCGGACAGGGACTTGTAGCTGGTGAGGTCCCCGGCGCGAACGTCCGTCGGCGCCATCTCGATCACGGACAGCATGTCATCTTTGCCGAGCTGGGGCCGCTCCGTACGGCTCATGAACAGCTTCAGATCGTCCTCGATGCGGTGCGTCAGCCCGTCGTCCCGGACCTGCTTCAGCAGCTGGGTCCGCCGGTCATCCAGGTCAGTTTCGAGGCCTTCCATGTACCCCTGCCGGTCGCTGCTGAGGAAACGCAGCAACTGGCGGAAGTCTGCGGCGTGGTCGTCGCCGTCCGCTTCGTTCGCCACGGTGTGCGCCTTGTACGGCGTGGCCGAGAGCAGGATCAGCTTGGCGCCGTCATAATTCAGGAACTGGCGCGCGAGCTCTGCCGCGGAATCCTCGTCGTCGGGCGCGGTGCCGGGGGAGTAGAGCAGATCGCGGAAGCGCTGGAACTCGTCCAGGATGATCAGGTCAGGTTCCAGGCAATCAAGCCCGGCCTGGGCCAGGTCTCCCCGGAGCCCTCCGATGATGGCGCTCATGCGGGGCCGGACATTGTCAGTTCCGGCGGTTAGGGCGTCGCTCATCGCCGTTTCAAAAGCGGCGAGATTTCCGCTCTTCGTGGCGAGCTGTCTGAATTTGTCACACACCGAGGTGACGAACCCTTCGGGATGCAGTTCGGTGAGGCGTTTGATTTCCCAGCTGAATCCGGGAACGCCAGCGCCCGCCCTCAACAGCTCGACCGCGTCATCCCGGCGTTCGGTAGTGGTCACTCCGAGCTGTTCGAGGATCCGAAACAGCACAGCCCGTTCTCGCGCCTGGCCGGTTGCCCCGCCGACGTTGAACGACGTGCCCGGCGTCAGCGAGATGAAGTTGACCCGCTTCCGTGTTCCCGGCGCCGCAGGAGCATTGAGCTTGGTCAGCTCGGCAGGCAGCAGCGTCAGCCGGCCCGACTCGATGATGTCCTTCTGCCCGGTGACGTTCAGCCTCCCGAGGTTCTGCTTGGCCAGGTCCGCATTGGAGCAGACGTAGACGACGTCGATGCGGTCCACGCCGGAATCCGGCCGGTCGAGCCGCTCGATCGCTTTCGCGATGACGCCGCGGGCCACCATGCTTTTGCCCAGCCCGGTCTCATCCGCGACGAGGAAGCGGTCGGCCGGCTGGTCATCCAGGTAAAGGCGCTTGAAGACATGTTCCACGGTCCGGCGCTGAAAGACCCTCAGACCGTCCAGCGCGGGCGTTGCATCAAACCCCATGAAGTTCCCCTATATCCAATGCTTCGGTGGCTGCCGTCCAGAGCGCGTGCAGCTGCAGAATCTCCGGGTCATCGCCGCGAAGGGCGAGCAGCCGGTCCATGACTACCTTCAGATCCGGAAAGACCAAGCCGGCGTCTGGGCCCGCCATCGCGCCCACCATCGCTTCGAAGAGTCCCGCGGCGGAGCCGTCGCCGAACGCTGAACCGGCGAACCACCCTGTGCCCGTCCCGGACCCCGGAAGGGCATCCTCCGGAGTGAGGAACAACAACAGGAACTGCCGGAGCTTTTGCGGGTCATCGAGCTGGCGGGCGATGATCTCATCCAGTCTTCCCGCAGGATCGGTACGCAGACTGCCCTGGATCACTGTGCTCTTGGACAGCCCGGCCGCCGGGTCCTCCAGAGTGAGCACCAGATAGGGCGTTACGTCAGCCAGCGGGATGGCGTGGAAGGCGTGTTCGTGCTGACCGCCGAAGGGCTCGACGACGGCGCTTGGCTGGGGGAGTGAAAGGAGCCGAAGCTTCGCGTGGAACTCGGGTTTGGGCGACCAGTCATGCGAGACGGTCACCGTGAACGTGCTCTTGGCATCGCCATCGAGGACGGCGTCGAGGAGGAACCGTTGCGCCGCAGCATCCCGCAGCGCATTCTCCAGCCGGAAGGCTGCCACGTCCTCTTCCGAGCGGGCCGCGCCGCCGGTGCCCAGATAGTCGGCGAAGGGCACGTCCTTGAGACTCTCCAGGATGCGCTGCACCCCCAGGCGTTTCTTGGCTCCCCGCATTTCCACCAGGAACTCCACGTTCCTGGTGAAGCCTGCTTCGGTGGCGTTGGCCGACCCGAGAAGCGCGTAAGTATGGTGGTCGTAGTCGCAGAAGTAGGCCTTGGCGTGCAGGCCGGTGAGATCGTCGGCAACGCGCTGGAGTCCGGACTCGTCTACATCGCTTTGCCCTGACTCCGACGATTCGGGGATGCCGAGTTCGTCAAAGACTTTGAACGACGTGCGGGTATCGGCGATCGTCTGTTGCTGGAGAAGGTTCAGCTGATCGTCGCGCGAATAGAGGTAGAGGTTGTCTGTCCAGCGGTCCCGCAGCCGGCGGATCAGTGTGTCATCGAGGAAGGGGGAGATAACCAGCTTCTCCCGGCCGCAGTGGGCCCCGTCTCCGGTCTTGTTATTCAACGCGATGAAGTTCTCCGGATCGCCGAGGTGCGCCACGATTGAGCCTTGTTCGAAGTTTTCGCCCATGCCCATCGGCCGGAAGGCCAGGCGGTGGATATCCTCGGGCAGGTCCCAGCGGACGTCAGTTAGGCGGGACGCGAGGCCGCGCATCCTGGCCAGCCGTTCGGCGTCGGGCGTTACCGTGCAGAGATCGGGGAGCCCTGCGATGAAGCGGGCCAAGGGGCCGCTGTCCGGTCCGGCATCCTCGGCGTTCTGCATGGGTTCGCCGTCCAAGCGGACGAGGAGGTCCCAGCTGGCGTCGGCGGTGAGGTTGCGGCTGCTGCACAGGAAGCGGTAGCGGCGCTCGGTGTCGTTCTCGAATTCGAGGAGCCAGATCTTCGGGTGGAAAAGGCCGCGCCGAACGCTGACCTGGTGGACCATCGGCTCCAGCAGTGCGAGCAGGTCCGAGGCGTCCGAGGGCGCCTTGATGTGGCCGGCCTGGCAGAAGATGTCCACGCGGTCGGAGACTTTGCGCAGGGCGCTGAGCACCGCCACCGGGTTGGTGAATTCTTCTCCGGAGCCCGCGACGAAGCTCAGCGGCACGGAAAGGGCGCTGGTCATGTCCAAGGTGAAGGTGGTGCCTACGGCGTGGGAGAGCCGGAATCCTGCCGGCGGGCGCAGCTGCTGGGTGAGTGCCTGCCTGTTTGCTGCCTCAAGCATTCGACTGCCCTTCCAGTGCGAGTCCTGCGTGGATGTCCAGGACATTCCGGCGTACTTGCGCCCAGCGGAAGCTCAGCGCTGCCACTCGGGCCGGAGGCCGCCAGGCGCGAAGCCGTCGTTCGTTGCGGAACCGAGAGTTGGACTTCTTCATGAGCTTCTCCCGGGTTTCGACGGCGGCACGGAAGTCCTGGTTGTCGATCAGTTTTCCGGGGCTTGTGGCTACCTGTGTCATGGCCCGGGCGAAGCCGGCGGTGTTGCTATTGATGCCGCGGTTCAGCGCCGTGGCGCGGACGATGAAATCGTTCACGTCCCAGCCGGCGAGGAGCTCGCGCTTGCTGTCCCGCTGCTCCTCCCACGCTTCGAGAAGTTCCTCCGTGGGCTCCAGCGTGTCCTCGCCAACGCTGAAAACGGAAGCTGAGAACTCGGCCAGCAGGTGCTGGTAGAGGATGGTGGCGCCGTTGTGGATGAAGGAGAACACCTCTGCATCTTTGAGCCACTGCGCGGGGTCGCCCTCCGCACTGCGGCACGCAGGGTCCAGCCAGGGTGCCCAGAGTCCCGGGGTGGGGCTGACCTCGGATCCGACGACATGGGCAAGCATGGTGCGGGGGCAGGTGGTCAGGATGCGTTCCTGGAGCCAGCGGGCTTCGTCATGGGACAGCTTCAGTCCGCGATACTCGGCTTGCGGAAAGCCTGCCGGCGGCTTGGGAAGGGTCTGGTTCCAGACCGAATAGGTGGGTTCGCCGTCTTCGGGCGCGGGGGCATCTGCGCACATGAGCTGCGCGACGGCAGAGCGGTCAGTGTCCGGGCTGACGATGCCGTAGGTGCGCAGCGCGGTCCAATATGCGGCCGAGGGGAGTAGCTGGACGTTCCGGCCGGCGTCACGGCCGATATAGCTTTCCTCGCCGATTTCTTTGAGCCTTGCGATCAGCTGCCGCTCTGACTCCTCGGACCGCTTCCTCAGCTCATCTGGGTTCCGTGTGCTGCGGTGGGCAGTTTGGTAGGCCCACGGGACGAGCAGCATGTACCGCGCGCCCAAGTGCAGCACGGAAGTGCCCGGGAACAAGCTGTTGCTGATCGCGTCGCGCAACTGCCCCATGCCGAGGTCATCAGTGGTTTCCGGCGTGCCGAAGAGCTTCACGAGCTCGCGCATCTTCGAGTTTTCCTCTGTAGACGCGTCGAGCCAGGAGATGAGGGAGGTCACGGTGGTTCTCGCTTCTGCTTGTCAGAGGCTTACTCGGTGAAGGCATCCAATTCGCGGACTAACCCGCGTCCGCGCATGGGGCGCGGACGAGGCCGTCCGGCACTGAATGCCGTCCAATGAAATGTGCTGTCTATAGGTGCCATGCTCCGGGCACGGCTCGTGCGTAGTCGCCGACACCGATGGCGTCGAAGTGGCGCTTGGCGGATTTGATCTTGGCGAGTTCGGTCGGGCGGAGCTTTGAGTCATCGAGCGTGCTCTTCGTTTCGCGGATCATGTAGATGCGGTTCTCGCCTTCCTCTATCTTCATAATCGCCCAGTCGGGGTTGTATGGGCCGACGGGGGTGTCGATCTTGAACTTGGCGGGGAGTTTCATGAACATCTTGATGTCCTCACGCGAGTCGAGCAGCTCGGCGAACTGGCGTTCGACGTCGGAGTCGAAGACGACGTAGTCGAAGTCCGTTTTCTGGGTGTGCTGCACTTTGTACATCTGGTCGAGGAAGCGCTCTTTCTCCTCCTCGCCGTCCTTTTGCAGTTCACGCAGCTCGTAGACGGAGCCTGCGATCTTCTCGTATTGGATGCCCTCGACTACGAGCTTGGCAAGCTCTCCTTGGAGCGCACGTTTGGCCATCGCGATGAAGTCGTTCGGGTTGCCGATGAACTCGCCGAGCCGGCCACTGCCGATCAGGATGTCGACGATGGTCTTGCGGGTGAGGGAGGTCGCTTCCTGGAGTTCGGTGATGATGTCTGGCAGGTCGTAGCTGCCTTTGAGATCCGCCGAGCGGGTGCCGAGTTCCTCGCCTTTGGCGCCACCTCGAAGCACCTTGACTCCGGCGCGGGTGACTTGGATTCGCAGCGCGTCGATGGTGGGAGCGTCCTTGATCGCGGCGATCGCGTTTTCGATGATCTCGTCGCGGCTGACGCGCACGCGGTAAGTGGTCTTCTGGCTGATCGTTTCCCAGAACTCCTCGAACTCTGGTGTCGCGTAGAGCTGTTTGTTGAGCACGCGCGGCTGGCGCTTACTGACCGGCTTGACGTACTTGCCGATGTTCGCGCGATCGACCAGCTCAATGATAATCGGCTCCGCCCAGACGAAGTCGACCGGCAGGCCAAGGTCGAAACCGAGCTGGTTTGGTTGGAACTTCGGAGTGACGGCACCTTCTTTGTCGATGAATCCCTTGCCATGAAGGTGTTCCCACACTTGGACGGAACGCTGGTAGCCGAACCGCTCGTCGGTGAGCGCACCGTTTTCGTCCTGCAGAGGGATCTTCGAGAACTCAGCCTTGCGCACCCGCCCGATCTCGACGCCGGCGTCCTTGTACTCTTTTTGGAGCGCGTCGGCGAACTTCGTGTACGACTCGTTCGCCACCACCGTCAACGTCGCAACCCCGCGGTCGGGGACGCGGGCGTAGCCGCTTTTGGTCTTGGCGACGGGGAGGCGCAGGCCGCGCCCGAGCGTCTGGCGGCGTTCGGTCTCGGCACCCATTTCGCGCAGGGTGCAGATCTGGAAGACGTTCGGGTTGTCCCAACCCTCGCGCAGGGCAGAGTGGCTGAAGATGAACCGCACTGGCTCGCTCTCGTCGAGCAGGCGCTCTTTCTGCTGCATGATCAGTTCGTAGGCGTCGTCATCGGCCTTGGTCGTACCGGATGAGTCCTGGAAGGCGGTTGTCTTGCCGCGTTTGATCTGGGAGAAGTAGGCGCGGCGGAGCTCACTCGGCGCCTGCGGGAGCAGCTCCTGGTAGCGCGGGGATTTGGCACGTTCCTCGATGAAGACCTCATCGAACCATTGCACGAAGTCACCGTTGGCGTCATCGTTGTTTGTGCCGTCGCCCAGGTAGCTGGCGACCTTGTCGACAAAGAAGAGGCTGAGCACCTTGATGCCCTTGGCACGCAGCATCGACTCCTTGCGCAGGTGCTCCCGGACGGTCTCGCGGATCATCTCTTTGTATATCGCGCCGGCGGACGCGCCGATGCTCTCGCCCACGTAGAGGTAGCCGTGTGTGGTGAGGTCGACGCAGGCGGGTTGGATGCTCATCTCGTTGATCCGCCAACCCTCGTAGATCGGGTTGTTGGTTATACGCGCGTCCGAGAGCTCCTTATCCTGCTTCACGCTGACAATACGCCGTTCGAGCGAGCCATCGGCTTTGCGGCAGGACAGTTCCAGCCGGGCCGACCACGACGGCTCACGCCGCACCTCGACCAGCTTGATGTACGGTGTCGCGTCCGCGCCCTGCTGGGCTACCTCGGCCACGGCGATCTGCTTCACCAGCCCCAGGTCGTGGGCGTCGACCGGGTCGAGCCGGTAGACCACATTGCGCTGTTTCTTGTGGGTCGCGCTGTAGCGCAGGGTGAACACTGGGTCGAGTTCACCGAGCGCCGACTGCGAGAGCTGCGACTCCATATTCTGCGGCTCGTCCATGATGACGACCGGGTGGGTCGCCTTCAGGTAGTCGATGGGCCGCAGGCCATTCAACTTGTCGCGCGTCTGGTGGATGATGCGGGTGTTCGCGTTGCCGCGGATCGAGTCGATTGTCATGATCAGGATCTGCACGTTCGTCGAGGTCGCGAACGACTGGACTTCCTCGGCGCTCTTGCCGCTGTAGATCGAGTCATCGAAGGTGATGCCCTGCGGCTTGTAGAGGTTCTCGAAGTGCTCGCGCATGAGGCGGATGCTCGTGCTGACACCCTCCCGAATCGCAACGCTTGGCACGAGAATCACGAACTTCGTGAAGTTGTATCTGACGGCGAGATCGAAAATGGTGCGCAGATAGACGTAGGTCTTGCCCGTACCTGTCTCCATCTCGATGTCGAAGTCCAGGGCGTCGCCCGCGAGCTTCGGCGCTACCTCAAGGCCGTTCCGGTCCTGCACGCGCTGCAGGTTCGCAAAAACTAGCTCGCGATCGAGCACCAAGCTGTTACCGACGGCACCGACCTCCTGCGTGAGGTCGATATCGAGAGCCGCCTGATCCGACTCGGGCAGCACCGCTGCACCGCGCAGCATCGTGACGAGCTTTTCCGCATCCTTCGGTTGCCCGTCTATGAGGTCGACCACGGATGCGATCGCATCCAACTGATACGGCTGGCTGGCGTCAAACTGAAACCCTGACCCGCTCATCACGCCGTCCAGAGTTCAATACCGTTGCTCTTTGCGAGCTGGGCCAGGTTGGTCTTAAGTTCGTCGTCACCCTGGAACGCATCCTCGAGAACGATGATCCGTGTCGGGGACTCGTCGACGAACGCCCGGAACTGCTCCAACGTCGGCTTGACGTGCTCGTTCAGGTACGCCAGCACGGCGACATCTCCATCACGGTCACGAACAAGCCGGACATCGAGACCCGCAACCTCAGCCGCCGAGACAGCCTCGGTCAAGGAGTACCCCTGCTTGAGCAGGATCTCAGTCAACAGCTCGTCCGCCGTGGCATCATCAGTCGCGCTGTCACGCAGGCTCAACAGATGCTGCTGCAACGCGTCCTCCTCAACATCACTCGACACACGCCACTTCGAAAAGTTCGTATCGGCCAGCTTGTAGGAACGAAAACCCACGTCGAGTCCCGCGTCTTGGTCAGCCCGAAGCTGATTCCTTCGCGTACCGGCGAGCGACTCGCCTGCCTTGTCTATACGCAGACGTGCGAGATCCGCAATCGTGCTTCTGTTTTCGTTGCCAACGGGCTCCGGCAGCTGGACCTGAATGTGGCGACGCCGACCAGAGTCCCTCAAATTGGCGGACATCACAGCGTGGGCGGTCGTTGCCGACCCGGAGAAGAAGTCAAGAATCAACGCGTCTTCACCCGGCCGCGTGAACACGGTGACGAGATACTCGATGAGGCCGAGTGGCTTCGGATAAGAGAAAGACAACCCCCACGACGCGAGCAGCGAGCTGTTCTGTTTTGTCGTCCCCAGGTTTCGGAGGACTGACAGCACGTGGCCCTGATCTCCCGCACGACGCTTCATCATGTAAATTGCACCGGTATCCCTCAGCTCGAACCACGTTTCGCGACCGTCAGCATCGTCGATGGGTGAGCATCCGTTGCGGATAAATAGATCGAGCAGGTTTCGGGAACTCCACCCACTCCGCACGCGAGCCGGACCCACCACCTTTCCGTCTTTCACGACAATCTCGTCAAGCACGTGCGGGAAGGAGTCCTCGCGCGTGGAGATCCGGCCAGTTGCGAAGTTCGTCGGAAACCCGACCGGGAGCTCAACCTCAGACGGCGGGTTCGCCGGGCCATTCTTCGTGATGGAGTTCTCGATCAGGTCGCGATAGAGCTTGCTATCTTCGCCGATATTAGGGTCGATCACGGTGGGGCGCGCAAATTTCGCGGCGTTCCGCGCGTATGCGAATACGTACTCGTGGACGCCCTTGATCTTGCTTTGTTGGTCAACGTTGCCGTCATTCAGCCAGACGAATTGGGCAACGAGGTTATTCTCACCAAACACCTCGTCACAGAGCCGACGAAGCTGTGCCTGTTCGACGTCATTGATAGAAATCAGGATCACTCCGTCGTCTGTAAGCAGGTTCCGAGCGAGCTTGAGTCGCGGATACATCATATTCAGCCACGCTGAGTGGTAGTGGGGGTTGTCAGATGTGTTCCGTGCACTGGTGCTTTTGGCCTTGCCATCTTCACCGACCAAGCCGGTGTACCTCAGGTACGTTTGAAGTCCCTCGCGGTAATTATCCGGATAGACGAAGTCCTTTCCGGTGTTGTATGGAGGATCGATGTAGATCAGTTTGACCTTGGCGTGATACTGCTTTTGCAGGATCTTGAGAACTTCGAGGTTGTCACCCTCGATGAAGACGTTCTGTGTGGTGTCCCAGGCCTTCGAGTTCTCGAAGTCAGGACGAAGCGTAGCCGTGGTCGGTTCCTGGGCCGCGCGGAGGGCACGCTTCTTACCGGGCCAGAACAGCCCGAACCTTTCGCTGCTGTCGGCTGCGTCGCCGTCAAGAAGTTCCTTGAGTTTTTCGACATCCACCTTTCCGTCGGCGATGGCCTCGGGAACCAGCTCAGCAAGTCGCGTTGCCAGCTCTGTCTGAAAGTCAGGGGTTGTTGCAGGGGTCTCAGGCATGCCTCAAAGTATCCCATGCGGCAACGCCGATGCGTGCGCAGTCAATGTCGGCCGGTCCATTAGCGTACGCTCCTACCTATGCCAACTAGTTCACCGTCCTGGGATCCGCAAAGCTACTTTAACGCTTGGGAGCGTTCGGTTGACAGTTGGGCGAGCCTTCAAGAAGAGCTCATAAACGTTGAAAGGGTGTCGGGCGGAAGAAGATTGGTTTGGCGCGGCGTTCATGATGCCTCTTATGGCTTGTTGAGTTCCGCTTACCGTTGGCTGAAGAGCCGCGATCAAAAAGTCCCGTCGGAAGACCGACTGCGCGTTCTAGAGTCCCGACTGCTGTCAGTGTCCCGGGAAATTTGGCCCGATAGGGGCGGGAGCGCTCTCGAAACGCTCGCACATATTCAACATTATGGCGGCCCTACACGGCTTATCGATGTCAGCCACTCTGTGAACGTTGCCGTATTCTTCGCAACCGAGCAAAAGTTCGACACGAATACCCATATGCCCCGCGATGATGTTGACGGTCGACTATTTGCTTTCCAATCCGACGATCGGATGATCGATCTCAACTCAAACTGGGGATCACGGGAGATACCTTGGACAAATTGGGGCCCAAAAGAGAACGGCTGGGAAACTGAGCTTCCATTCATCTGGGATCCGCCGCGTGCGCTAAACGAGCGAATCACTGCTCAGCACGGAGCGTTCTTAGTGGGCGGTGTTCCGTCTCTGCCGCATGGTCAGAACTCTCGATATCGAATGCCCGGTGCATGGGAGCGCAGAAACATGAAAACAATGCCTGCGGCCGATGTGCGGAAGATAACATCTGTATCATTATTTTTAAAGGGTCTTAATCGGCGAACGGCGGAAAATTCACAAGCCGCCTACACGCTAAGAATTGCAGCCAAGGCAAAGCCTGAAATCAGGAAAAAGTTGCTCGGGGAACGGGGCTTGCATCATGGGTCAGTTTACCCAGATCTTTATGGACTCGCAGAGCATGGCGCCCATCTGGCTAAGCTCGCTTAGGGACTTACTCTCACCCCAAAACTGATGATGCGGTCGACTGCATTCACGAGGTCAGGCAAGGTTTTCGTGCCTTCCTGACCGTCGCCAGCGAATCGTGAGCAAGTGCTCGGTCTCGGGCGTTCCCTGGAGCGACTGGTCGATCAGGACGCGATACTAGTCGACCTCGGCGAGGGGCATCTTGCGCCTATCCCGGAAGTCCTCGTCAGCCTCCTCGGCACCCTGCTCGCAATTCCGAATTTCCTTCTTGAGCCGAAACTGCTCCATCTACTCGTAGGCCGGCCGGGCGACCTTGAGGGCTTCCTTCGCCTTGGCCCGGTAGTTGCGGACGGCACCCTCGTGCTCGGCCTTACAGTCCTGCCAGTTTCGGCAGAACAGTTTCTCCTGCTGGTCGTAGTAGCGGGACTTACGGCCATGGGCTTCCTTCTCCAGCTGCGCCCGTCCTGCATCGAGAACGGCGGCACCTATGAGTATTTTCTCTGCACCGCGAAGCAGGAGGCAAGTGCACCATACGGGCAGTGCGTCTCGATGAAGCAGAAACGGCCGTCGCCCGCGCCGTCGTTTCACAGCATTTCCCAAAGGTCGCTCGGAACGAGCTTCGGAATGAAGTGCGCCGTGCGCTCGTCGAGATGCAGTCGGAAGACTTCGAGGAGAAAGAGTCGCTTGGGATCCGCCTGCGCACGATTGAGGGGCAGGATGAACCCCTGATCGAACTCGCGGCTGAAGGCACGATCGCCAGCAGCAGGCTCCGTCAGGGACTGGAATCCGTCACGCTCCTGAAGGGCGCAATCCATGAAGTGCTCGTCGCGGCCGTGGCGGAGGCGGCCGGGAAGCCGCCCGCCGACCTTAAGGACACGAAAGCTAACCCACCTGCGGGTTCACGGCCGGGCCGGCGAGGCCTGCCCGGTCTGCGGGGATAGCGTCCGGGAGGTCTCCTTCGCGGCACGGCCCTGCAGTACTGCCCTACCTGCCAGACGAAGGGGAAGATCCTGGCGGACCGGCGCACCTCTCGCTTTCTGAAGTAACCGGTTCTTGAAGTAGCCCGCGGCCGCGGGAAAGTGTGAACCTGGAAAGCAGAAAACCCCGTCCCTGCCGGAAACGGCAGGGACGGGGTTTTTCTGTTGGTCGACGTCTCACTCTGTTCCACTAATTCCGTAACAGGGGTCAGCGTTACCACTATTACGCGAATTTCGGGCTCTTACCGGCCAAGCATCGAACCTGCCGATAACCGGACAGATGATACTCATAACGTCCAGGCGTACCTCAGCCCAGACGTAGATGGACACGTCTCAGCGACACTGCGCGAAGGGAGGTGATCGCTCGCTATACCGCGAGCGAGACTTCAACCGCTTTGGGGGTTGAGCATGGCGTCTCGAAATCCACGATCATAGGAGCGCTCCGCGCCAACAATGTTGTCGGCCGACGGCAAGCGCTTACTCTCGACCAGGTCGTTCGAGCGCCGCGACTGTACGAAGGTGGGCTGTCGCTGTCTAAAGTACCGATGACCATGACGGTCAGCCAGGAGACGATGAGGGTTGCCTTCATCAAGTCTGGACTCGAGCTACGAGAGCCTTCTAGTAGGCAAGCATCTGGCGAACGGCGTTAAGGTTCCGAGCGATGAGCCGCTAGTAGCGACCTAATCTCGAGACCGAGCCGCCGCGAGTAGAGCGCAACCTTGAAGTGACCTTCCGCTGGGTCGACAGCTGGAGTCGGTGTTGACGGATCGAATACTCGCTGCAGTGAGCAGCGGAGCGTGGTCGGGTCGCGCAGTATGAAGTCGTGATTATGACCTCAGCGCTCCTCCTTCTCGGCCGCGCGTTTTTGGGCGCCAAGTGGAGCACCAAGCAATCGGATGGCCTCCGAACGCACCGACCGCTCGAGAATGTCGGCCACGATCGCGAGGTGTTGAGGTTCGAATGACCCTGAGCCGTGCGACAAGGTGTTCCTGGCCCTAGTGAGTGCGCTTTGAAGCGGGAGCGTTCCCTGGCCGGTGTCTGCTTTGCGAACGGCGCTGATTAGATCCGTCTTCGCGAATTCCTCTGAGACCTCGTCCGGCAGCCGCTTCAGCAGATCAGCAAGCGCCGAGTCAAGGCCCTGCTGAGCCTCCCGGCGGAGGTGCTTGTTGATGAACGCAAAGTCGGTCTTCTCAAGGAGCTGCCGGACACGCGCAAGCACGTCCTCCCGCTTAGCGCCGTACTTCTCCTTGTCTGCCCCATGTTTGGCGCGGTTCTCGTAGCCGTGCGACCCTTCCAGCGCCTGCAGCAGAAGCAGAAACCTCGAGCGCGGATGCTGGTCGGTCGCCGTCGCCATCGCACCGTAGGTCTCAAAGAGGGGATGTCTGGCGGCGACTTGTCCCCGCCAGGCATGCAGTAGGTCGAGCAGGCTCAGGTTGTCGCTCGCAAGGTTGACCGCCGAGCGAATCTCCTCGACCGCAGCGCGGGTTGAGTTGACCGGCAGGTGGGTGATGTCCCAACCGAACACCTGATCGCGGTGCGAACGGGGGGCGCCTTCGTCGACCGCCGCGAGAAGATACCGAGCCTCACGTGGAGCACCCGTCAGGAGCGAAATGAGCTGGCGGAGAGGGCGCACCCACTCAAGCCACCAGTCGACAACCGACTGAGGCTCGTCTGAGGTGAGGCGTAGGACGGGGCCGAAGGCCATTCTGAACTCGTAGCCATCAAGCGCACGCACGCTGTAGTCGTAGCTGAAGGTCATCGTCAGGCCGCCCACGCTCCAGGTGAACTTCGCATCCATATCGACGGTGGCTTCCCAGACAGGCTGGTCGCCTGCCTTCATTGGCATCTTGACGTGCGAGATCGGAGCGACCCCCGCGACTGACTCTAGCCCCTCGATCTGGAGCTCGATGGAGGCGTACTTTCGGTGGTCTGAGGTGTCAAAGGCGTCAAGCGAAAGGGCCGCGAAGGCTCCCACGGCTCGGCCGCTGCCCGGAAAGCTGTAGCTGATTTCACCATTCATCAAGGCCACGTAGGCGCCGCTTGAGAGTCGGCCTGTGAAGACGTCGAAGGCGAGGCGCTGCGGGAACGAGGCGACTCCGGGCGCCCCCTCGGACACCCACTCGATTGGTAGGTCACCATAGAGAACCCCGGTCGGATACTTCCCACGGTCGACGGTGAGAAGCCCAGGTATTGAGGTATACCCGCCCTTGCGATCTGGTACCTGCCAAGTGATGAGGTACTCGCCGGTTTCGAAGGGGAGCTTGACGGCTGAGATCTCCTTGGCGGGTTTCATTGTGAAGCTCCATTCGTCCGCGCGAAGGCGATCATCCGCTGCGCGGCAGCCGAAAGAAGTCCGCCGACGGCCGCCTCATTCAAAAGGTCGACCAGGTTCGTCCGGACCTGTCCACGGACAGTATCGACGTCGATCCCGTAGATCCCAGTCCTTTGAGTTCCCGAAGTCGGGCCTCAGCGTCGCCGTCGTCGGCTCCTGCGCGGCACGGAGCGCACGCTTCTTGCCCGGCCAGAAAAGACCGAACCGCTCGCTGCTGTCGGCTGCGTCGCCGTCGAGCAGTTCCTTTAGCTTTTCGACATCCACCTTGCCGTCGGCTATGGCCTCGGGCATCAGATCCGCAAGCTGCGCTGCCAGCTCGGTCTGGAAATTCGGGGTAGTGGATCGTGTTTCGTAGATCTCGTCAGTCATTCGGGTAAATCTCTTTCATGTTATTAACAATTTTCGTCGGTTTGTGAATGACCTTGGTCTATGTGTCTATCCGCCAGCGAATCGTGAACAGGTGCTCCGTGTCCTGAGTTCCCTGGAGCGACTGCTCAATGAGTTCGAGATACTTGTCAGCCTCGGCGCGCAGCTTCTTGCGCGTCTCGCGGAAGTCCTCGTCGGATTCCTCGGCGCGCTGCTCCCACTTGCGGGCTTCCTTCTTGAGCCGCAGCTGTTCCATCGGATCATCGGCCTGACGTGCCAGCTTGCGGGCTTCCTTTTCCTTGGCGCGGTAGTCACGGATCGCGGCCTCGTGCTCGGCCTTCCGATCCTGCTGGTTGCGGTAGAGCAGCTCCTCCTGTTGATCGTAGTAGCGGGAGTTCCGGCCCTGCACTTCCTT
Source organism: Arthrobacter sp. ES3-54 (assembly GCF_029504395.1). Lineage (GTDB taxonomy): Bacteria > Actinomycetota > Actinomycetes > Actinomycetales > Micrococcaceae > Arthrobacter. The sequence continues at coordinate 28,149 of NZ_JAQFIF010000008.1, read as the reverse complement.
CTCCAGCTCGGCCCGGCGAGCGTCCAGGTGGAACGCGAAGCGGCTCTCGTCGGTCACGACAGGCTGCTCTCCCACGGAGGTGCAGGCTAGGTTGAAGATGTCCGCGACGTACTCCTCGTCGAGCCAGCGTCCATCATTGGTCAGTGCGCCGGCGAGCATGTAGGACTCGGAGACGTCCTCGTCGCGTGCCTTCATGCGGAAGGTCGCGAGGCTGACGGTCAGTTCGCCGCTGGCGCCCTCCAGCGCTCGGATCGCGCTGCTGACACGCTCCGACTTGCTGAGTGAGAACGTCAGCTCACTCGCAGGGGTGTGGTTGGTCTTCGAGACATCGACGACGTGCTGGGCGAGCGGGCTCACGTAGCGGTACTGGTGGGCGTTAGCGAGCGGCTGCGATTTGAAGAAGTAGCGTCCGGTCGGTGCGTCACTGACGGGCGATTCGTTCAGCAGGAAGGTGCGACCATCGCCTTCGAAGGTGGCGAATCGATCCAGCTCATGCCGCGTCACCGCGAGCAGCAGGCGCTCGAACCTGTTGAGCACCTCGCCGGACTGCGTGTCGTATGCCTTGAGGCGATCCTGCACATGCGGATCGAGATTGTCGAAGACCTTGGCCTTGGCGTTAGCCATCTCGCGAGAGATCTCGGTCGCGTACTGGCCCTCAAGCTCTCGGAACGCGGCATCCAGATCGTCGGCGGTCTTGCAGCTGTTGAGGATGCCGCTAATCATCTTTTCGAAGTCCAGACCGTCCTCGATCGCGCCGAGCACCTCGTCGCTGGCACCGAACACGCTCGAGAACAGCTGGAACTTGTTCGTCAGCAGCTCCAGGATGCGCTGCTCGGCGATGTTGCCCTTGTTCGAGAAGTTCACGACGACGACGTTGTGCTTTTGCCCAAAGCGGTGCACGCGGCCGATACGCTGCTCGACGCGCTGTGGGTTCCAAGGCAGGTCGTAGTTGACGAGCATGGAGCAGAACTGCAGATTGATGCCCTCGGCCGCCGCCTCGGTCGCGATCATGACCGTGCCCTCGTTCCGGAAATAGTCCACGAGCGCCTTGCGCCGATCCACAGCGGCGATCCCGGTAATCAGGTCGCCGCCCTGGTTGGCCTTTAGCCACTCCTGGTAGATCGCCGTTTGCTCCGGCAAGTTGTTCGAGCCGTTGAACAGGACGAGCCCGTCGCCACGGCCGGTCTCACGGAGGGAGCGTGCAATGTATTCCTGCGTCTTGGTCGAGTCAGTGAAGATGATGGCCTTCTCGGGAGCGCCCAGCTCGCGAAGGCGCTCAAAACCGAGGTCGAGCGCCTCGCCGAGCTTGACCGCCTTCTGGTTCTTGGTGATCGAACGAGCCAGCGCCGCATACTCCCGCAGCTCAGCAACCTCGGCCCTCATGGCCTCCAGGAGCGGCTCGTCCAAAGCCATCGAAGATGCACCGGAGCCAGGCGTGGCTACCTCGATCTCCTCGGCCTCCTCAAGCTCTTCGCTCGTGATCTCATCGTCAACCGCGAAGTCAGCCGCCACCAGGCCGCCGCGACCGTCGCGGCGCTGCCCGGACGCAACCTCATCCGCCAGACGATTGGCGATGTTCTCCAGCGTGCTGGCGACGGCGTAAGTTGATGATCCGAGGCGCTTACGGATGATCAGGGCGGAAAGGTGGCGCTGACTGCCTGCGAAGGCAAACAGCTCACCGCGCTGCAGGTAGTCGTTCACCAGGTCGTAGAGACGCGCCTCGTCGGCGGACGGTGTGAACTCGACCGTCAGCGGCATACGTTTGGTGAAGTGTATGTACTTATCGGCGTCTCGCCGAAGCGTGCGCTTCGAGACCGTTGCAACGCGCTCGACCAAGTCGTCATCGCCACCAAGGTCCCGGTTCTTGACGTACCGTTCTCGGAACGCTTCAAGCGAGTAGAAGTAGCCGGGGTCAAAGATCGACACGAGGCCGTACAGCTCCTCGAGCTTGTTCTGCAGCGGCGTCGCCGTCAGCAGCACCGTCTTGTGGGCACCCTGCACGATATGCGCGACCGCCTCAGCGGCCTTGGTCTTGCCTGTCCAGTGGTTGCGCAGCCTGTGAGCCTCGTCCGCCACGACGAGATCCCACGCCGCGAGCAGCGAGGTCTCGTGCCGTAGCGCAAACTCGTACGAGCAGATCAGCACCTGCGCTGAGCGCCCACCCACGTGAGCGAGCAGGGCGTCCTTCGACTTTGGATCAAGGATCGCGGACGGGATCAGGAACTTTTCGTGCAACTCCTGCTGCCACTGCTGCCGCAGGCTCGACGGGGCAACGATCAGGATGCTGCGGCGCCGCTCCGCCCAGTACTGCGAGATGACGATGCCCGCCTCGATCGTCTTCCCGAGGCCAACCTCATCAGCGAGGATCACGCCCGGCAGAAACGGCGTCTGCAGCGCGAACAAGGCAGCGTCGATCTGGTGCGGCTTAGGCTCTACTTGCGCGTCGAACAGGAGGCCGGCGAGCTTGCCGACGTGATCGTTTGCGTAGCTGCGCTGCAGCTCGTGAGCATAGAACTTCGCCTGGTGCGCGCTCAGCGTACGGCTCATCCGAGAGTCCTCCGTGGGGAAGCAACAAGACACGGTGAAGCCGCAGCGCCCTTCCGGACGTCGAAGCGGGGTGGTCGTGCCTCTCTGCGCCTCATCGGGTGCCTCCGCTTCTCTGCGCCGAGGCGCAATTCAGTCATCTTTGTTCCGAGTCCAAAGCTATCGGTTGCATCCGACACTCATCCCATGCCACGCCGAGCGCACAGACGGAAGGCTCGGCCGGCCGGTCATTGGGACCCCAGGCGGTACCAGCGCCGACGTCGCGTTCGAGTACGCCAGCGTGAAAGCGGTGCTCGAAAGCAGGCTCACCGCCGTCCGGCGCGGGGGAGCGCTGCTAGGTGTGCTCATGTCGGGAACGCCACCCTGAACATGAAGAAGCTTGTGCTCAGGAGATCGACCTGCGTGGCGCCGTCGCTTAGGTCCGTGACCATCCCGCCATCATCAAGATGGTGTAGGAGGGCGAGGTGGAGCTCAATCGTTCATCACGAGCAGAATCGCGCTGGACGATCTCGTGGAACAGGGCTTCGGCACCCTCATCAACAAAGGACTCGGCAGTGAAGGTGCTGACGCATCCGTAGTGATTGGAACTTGCTCGAGCCTGCCAAGATCCTGGGTGCCTGGTCCTGTCAGGCACAATTATCCAGCAACCTGTAGGACCGCGACGGCTGCCTGCCAATCTCCGGTGAATTCTCGGGCCTCGAACTCTTCTGCCGCATAGGTAACTCCAGGCTCGCGGTTACCCTGTAACGGTGGCAGGCGGTTCCACCGCCACTGAGATCCAGAGGAGGCATGTGTGGTTCGGGCGGAGAACGGGACGCTTGCAGGTGTTCTAGAAGGCAAGAAGCAGTACCAGGTTCCGCTCTATCAACGCGTGTACTCCTGGGGGAAGAAGCAGCTCGACCAGCTGTGGTCGGACGTCGTTGAGCTGGAGCGCACCATTGGAGACGACCCGAAGGCCTCCCACTTCATCGGCTCTCTCGTGCTGGCGAGCAGTCCTGATTTTGGCGCTATCGGGGTCAACAAGTTCCTCGTCGTCGACGGGCAGCAGCGCCTGACCACGCTCACGCTCCTTCTGGCTGCGCTCCGTGATCACCTGGTCGAAGCGGGGCATTCCGAACGCGCCAACGGAATCGACGCGCAGTACCTGGTCAATGTCTTCGACAGCGGCAAGCCGCTCAAGGTCATGCCGACCCAGACAGACCGGGCTGCCTATATGGCGGTACTCAATCGTGCGCCACAAGCTGGCGGCGAGGATGCCGTTGGCGCTGCTTACCGGTTCTTCCGCTCCAAGATCGCCGCGGCCGGCGACCCGGACGATCCACGTAACTTGGAGCTGCTCGAAGCCGCTGTCGTACGCGGTCTGGCGCTTGTCGTCGTCACGGCCGAGCCCTCCGACAACGCGCACCGCATCTTTGAGTCGCTGAACAATACCGGCCTCCGCCTGACGCAGAGCGACCTGCTCAAGAACTATTTGTTCATGCGCCTCGGTGATCGCGCAGAGACGGTCTACGAGAACATTTGGCTTCCACTGGAGAGGAAGCTTGATTCTGAGAACCTCGAGCTGTTGTTCTGGCTCGACCTCGCTCAGCGCGACGAGCGTGCGAAGCAGTCAGATACCTACGTCGGACAACAACGTCGGCTCGAGAGACTACGGAACGTCGACGAGCTAGAAGCTGAGGTAATCCGTATAGCCAAGCTGGGTGACGTGCTCGCGACGATTCTCAAGCCTGCGGGGGAGAAGCACCCTGGGATTCGCCGTCGCCTCACCAGGATCAAAGCTTGGGGCTCGACGACCGCGTATCCGGTGGTGATGCAGATCCTCGCCCGACGTGCTGCCGGCACCGCGGCTGACGATGAGGTTGTGCGCGCGCTGACGTACCTGGAATCGTATTTTGTGCGGCGCATAGTGATCGGGCGCGCCACCGCAAATCTGAACCGAACGCTGCTGCAGGCTGTAGGTGCGATCAGTGATGCAGCCCGCATTGACGTCGCGCTGCGCGAGTACCTGTCCCGAGGCCGCAAGCATTTTGCGACCGACCTCCAGGTTCGCGAGGCTGCCAAGACGATCGCGTTTTACTGGCAGGGCCGCGGAGCGCAAAAAAAGCTCATCCTGCAGTGGCTCGAAGAGGCGTACCGCCCGAAGGAGATCGTCGAGCTCGACCCTAGGCATCTGACCATTGAGCATGTGTTGCCGCAGACCATGACTGATTCCGTGCGCAAGGCGTTCGCGATGGGCTTCTGCGCCGATGCGGACATCGACTACGAACACGAGCGGGTCGTTCATACGCTCGGAAACCTGACTCTGAGTGGCTACAACAGTGAGCTCAGCAACAAACCCTTCGAAGTGAAGCGCGAGATGTTAGCCAAGAGCGGCGTATCGATGAACCAATCAATTGCTGCGCACGCCACGTGGGGCGTCGACGAGATCAGTGTCCGTAGCGCTGAATTAGCAGAGAAGATCATCGAGCTGTGGCCGGGACCGGACGAGAGAATCATCGCAGTCGGCGACGAGCCGTCAGCGCTGCGCAGCCAAGTTGCTGCGATCGTCGCCGAGATCCCGGCAGGGCGTTGGACTTCGTACGGCGACGTCGCGATCGTGGCCGGTACCTGGGCCCAGCCGCTGGCCGCGATTATCGCGAACTACCCAATGGCCAACGCTTGGAGAGTCTTGCAGAGCGGCGGGACGATCTCACCTGGTTTCCGCTGGATCGAACCCGGCCGCAACGATAACCCACGCCTGGTCCTTGAGGCGGAGGGCCTCCGGTTCGATGCGCAAGGCCATGCGGATCCTGAGCAGTTCATGGGTGCAGAAGAACTCGCGGAGGCCGCCGGCCTGGACGTAGACGAGGACGCGCTCTCCGCACGCCGCAGGAAGATCAAGCCCCAAGCCAAAGCCGGCAGCCGGACGTCCCTGCAGGACGCCCAGCTTGAATTTTTCGAGCGCGTAAGGGTCCACGGCATTGCAAACGCGACCAACATTGAATCTTGGCGCAAGCCCCTCCCACAGCACTGGTATGACGTCAGCATAGGAGACTCCCGTGGCGTGATCTCCCTTCAGGCCAACTCCCAGAAGAAGACTGTCACCGCCCTCTTCTGGATCAACCACGACAAAGAGCTTTACGCGAAGTTGTTGGCCCAGCGCGACGCCATCGAAGCAGACCTCGGGTCGGTCCTCGAATGGGATGAAAAGCCCGACCGCAAGGCATCCAAACTCGTTATCAGTCGTCCCGGTGATTTCCTAGACGAGGCTCAGTCGCAAGAGCTCGTTGCGTGGCTTGTGACTACGGGAGGTAGGCTCGCTGGTGTCTTGTCGAGGTACCTGTGACGGCTTCTGACCGCGCCAGAAATAGTCGGCTTACGAGTGTTCGCTTTGAGCGAAACCAGCGCATTAAGCGCCTGGTGGCTGACGATCTTGACACTAGGGGGCATGGTGACCGGGCGGTCGCGCCTGAATACGGGAAAAACGCTGCCCGTTTACCGAAAGTGCGGGACACTGGAAGTCCCGAGCCATGAAAGCGGGCCACCTTGCCTACTCTCCAGCACGATGCCGACGGCTTCGCCCGGCTAGTTCCATGGGACTGAGCGGGGCTGGCCGCGCCGGCCATCTCGATCCGCTGCTGTATCCGTGGGACCCGCCCGTGGCCTCGGGTGTCATGGACGGCAATGACTTCCGGCCCCTTGAGCTTTCAGCCGGACTGGATGAAGCCCTCGCGCAGGCCAGCGCGGCACCGCTGGAAGCGCGTTCCCTGGTGGTCTCCATCGGCTCGAATTCAAGCGCCGACGTGATGCGGCGGAAATTCGCCAGCTACCACCAGCCTGTCAGCGCGGTCCTGCCGCTGGTCCGGGGGCAGCTCCACAACATCGCCGTTGGCCACTCCGCCCACGTGAGCAAGGCCGGCTACATCGCCGCCGCCCCGTATCCAATGATGGGAGAGTGCACAGCGGTCTGGCTTTCGTGGCTGGACGACGTCCAACTGATGGCCCTCGACGAAACGGAGCCCAACTACCGGCGGATTCAGCTCGACGGCGAAGCCTGCCCGCTCATGGCGGACCGAGGGGAACGTCCGGAGGAGTTTTCGCTGTTCACCTCGCGCTGGGGCGTGCTGACCGACGGCGACGGCGGGAAGCTTCCCTTCCTCGACCAGCCTGCCCTCTTCGGGCGCCTCGCCTGCAGCGGCACCGGGGACCTCTTGGAGGAGGGGAAGTCCGTGTTCGACGGGCCGCCGGAGCTTGTTGCCGAGCAACTCGCTGTGCCCTCGGTCCAGGCTTGGGCCAGGGACTGGTTCAGCTCGGCCGGTCTCGCCGCACCGGTGGACTTCGGCGGGCCCTGCGCGGGGTAGCCGCCCCTCTTGGACGTCGCCTTCACCGGGCGCCGACGTTCCCAGCGATGTGCTGCGCGATGTATTCGGCATCGCGGCCCACGCCCGCCACGATGGACGAGCCGTGCCCGGTCAGCCACGGCAACCCGACGGCGTACAGGCCCGGGTGTTCGGTGACGCCGCGGTGGTGCCGGGGGTAGTTCCACTCGTCCAGCACCGGGATGTCCGGGATGCTGAAGTCCAGCCGGTAGCCCGTGGCCCAGAGGACCGACGTGACGTTGGCGGCCTCGAGGTTCAGCCGCGCCGGTTCCGACGGAAGCCAGTCGTCCTGGCGCGGCGGCCCCGGCTCCGGTGCCGACATGCCGGCGGCGGCAATATAGCTGTCGAACATCGGCTTCATCCGCTGGTAGAACGCCCCCTCCACCAGGCCCAGGCGTTCCGGAAGGTCATCACTGAAGACGAGGTCGCCGTCGTCGCCTGCTTCCAAATGGCCGTGCAGCCGGACGCCGCTCCGGCCGAGGTCCCGCAGGTGGATGTCGTGGTGGCCGCCGTCGGCGCCGGACACCAGCGGGTTGCAGGCGAACCTCGCCGCGGGGCAGGGTAGCTGCCCCACGGTGAGGCCGTTCAGTCCGTAGTCGGGGCCGAATTGTGCCAGCTGCATCATCCAATAGAGGAGGTCCTGGCCGCGGTACCGGCGCGGTGCTTCCGGGCACGTGGACACCGCCAGGTGGATTTCGCGGCCGACGGCGAGCAGTTCCTCGGCGATCTCGCCGCCGGACTGGCCGGTGCCAACGATGAGTACGGCACCGTCGGGCAGTTGGCCCGGGTTGCGGTAGCTGTCGGTGTGAAGTTGCAGGAGGTGGCTGGGGAGTTGCGCCAACAGTGCGGGGATTTTCGGTTCCTGGTAACCGCCGGTAGCGAGCACCAGGTTCCGGGCCCGCCAGCCGCCCTGGGTTGTGGCCACGGTGAAGCCGCCGCCATCCGCGGGCGCGATACGCGTGACATCCGCACCCGTGCGGACAGGAGCGTCGATGCTCTCCGCATAGTGCCGGAAATGGCCGATGAGCTCATCTCGAAGCATGAATGCTTCTGGGGCGGGCCCGTCACACGGCATGCTGGCCAGCGCGAGCGAGAAGTTCGGCGTGTGAGAATCACGATCAGTTACCTCGCAGCGGTCTGATATCGAAGCCCGGCCAGATATCCGGCGGGCACTAGCTGCCGTTTCTTGACTCGCCAGCGCCATTAGGGCAACTGCCGTTGCCCTAATGGCGTGGGACCAGCAATGCTCCAATCAATGGAAGCGGGAGCGAAGGTAACCCTCCTGCTCGGGTGTGAGAGCGCCCCAGCGGTCGCCCTCAAACGGCAGCTTGCCGTACTTATCTCGCAGTGCCTGCCGGATCGTCTTGGGGCTCTTGCCGACCTCGCGTGCTAGCTCGACCGGCGTGAGTCCGCCTGCTTCTGCGGCGGGGGCCGGGGCAGACTGGCGGGGCGAGGGGACGGAGGCCACGACCGCGGACGCCTCCCTGACTTGCGCGCCTGATGCCTCCCGGGTCATCACCTCGCGCGCCCGGCGCAGCCGAGGGAGCGGCCGGGGGTTGTGCATAATGTTCAGCGGCGGCATCCAGCGGTGGATGACTGCGACCTCAACCTGTCCGAGCGCCTGCGCGAGCAACGGCGGTAGCTCCCACACTGCGAGCGACAGGCGCTCGTGCATCCAGGCCGTGAGCCGGGCATCTCCAACCGGCGTGAGCCCGTAGTTCGAAAAGTGGCTTGGCTTATCGGGGTTGCGGGGAACCGCGTGCAGGTCGAGCGCGTCGCGCAGCAGTGCGGCGAACGACCGCCGTACCGTCGAACTGCCCGTACGTGGCTTCTTGGTCGGGCTGGCCGCGAAGTGGGTGTCGAGTTCCCGGCTCACAAGGTCGTCCTCGCTCTTGCCGATGTACAGCGCGGAGCCCGGCTTTGGGTCGAGGCCCAGGGCGGCCCACGCCTCGGCGTCGCCATAAATGGCGTACAGGCCGGGAACGGGTCGCACGCGGCCCTTCGCCCGTGCGACGGGCCAACGCTCGCCCGAGAGAGCGGAGATGGCCTCTTCGACTTGCGGCGAGAGCTCGGATGGGGTCATGAGGGGGATACTAGCAGGTGCTCCGCTCCCTCTTTAGTCGCGGTGCAAAGTCGTCGTCGGCACGGATTTTCCTTCGATTCCCTACTCCTACAGCCACCAGATTCAGGTACTCGAAGGCTGGGGACTCGGAAGCCAATGGATGAAAAATGTCCTCTGGCACACCCCGCAGGCACTCCTAAGGCTGGACCGGCTGCCCTAGCCACGCATGCCTTTGCGGGCATCCAGCATCACCTTCATCCGCTGCCCGAACCCTGCCTCCGCCTGCGCCAGACGGGCCGGGAGGTCGCCGCCGAAGGCGGGGGATGCCGTCGTCCTATCTTCCCCGGTGCTGCGCTGCGGCCGGACGCCCCGGCGGCTCACGTTCCGCAGGCGGAGGCTGTGCCGGCAGTCATTGCCCGCTCCTTCGAGCCGCGCGTACTGGCTCGCTGAGGCGCCCGCTGATGCCTGTTATGTTAGTCGGTGCGCGGTCCGTTGATGATGTCGTCAGCGTTCTCGAAGGCCCAGGCAACCAGCGGAACCAGCAGGGCGCTCAACTCATAGCCGCGCTCCGTGAGGCTGTAGTCCACCCGGGGCGGAATGACCGGCTGGGCTTTCCGGCTTACCAAGCCATCGCGCTCAAGGGTCTTCAGGGTCTGGGCCAGCATTTTCTCGCTAACACCCTCGGCGCGCCGTCGCAATTCGCTCCACCGCTGCCCGCCCTCGGATAAAGCAAGCAGAATCAGCACGCCCCACTTACTGGTGATGTGGTCGAGCAGGGTGCGGCTGGGGCAGCCGGCCGGAAAAACGCCGTCGGCCAGGGCGGCGGGGAGCCGCGTGGCAGGGGCTGGATCGGCGGTACTAACTTTCATGCCAGTACCTTACCTCAAAGTGCGTACTCTCTTTTGGGAAGTAGGTTGAAGATTCCTTGGTTGTGATTGGTGATAGACACCAAATCGAAAGGAAATCCATGAGCATCGTAATCACCGGCGCAACCGGCCAGCTGGGCCGCCATGTAGTCGAGGCCCTGCTGGAGCGCAACGTTCCTGCGGAGGACATCGTGGCCACGGGCCGCTCCATCGAAAAGCTCGCAGACTTCGCGGCCTGCGGCGTCCAGGTCAAGGCCATGGACTACACCGATCCCGCCTCCGTGGAGGAGGCGTTGCAGGGGGCGCAGAAGGTGCTCCTCATTTCCGGCAGCGAGGTGGGGCAGCGGGTGGAGCAGCACCGAACCGTCATCGAGGCCGCCAAGGCAGCAGGTGTTGAACTGCTCGCCTACACGAGCATCGCCAACGCGGACACCACAAAGATGAAGCTGGCAGTGGAGCACCAGGAAACCGAGACCATCCTGCAGGAAGCGGGCGTTCCTTTCGTTCTCCTTCGTAATAGCTGGTACCTGGAGAACTACACCGATCAGCTGCCCGGCACGCTCGCACAGGGTGGGATCGCCGGAAGCGCAGGGGAGGGCCGCGTCAGCGCAGCTTCCCGCACCGACTACGCCCACGCTGCGGCTGCTGTGTTGGTTGCCGACGACCAGGCCGGCAAAATCTATGAGCTGGGCGGCGACGAACCGTTCACCATGGATGAGCTCGCGGCGGAGATCAGCGCGGCGACCGACAGGGAAATCTCCTATCAGGACCTCCCCCCGCAGGAGTACGCCGGAATGTTGGCGGGTGTTGGAGTCCCGGAGGCCTTCGCGGAAATCCTGGCGGACTCTGATCTGGGGATTGCCCGAGGTGACCTTCTGGTCAGCACCGGAGACCTGAAGGCGCTTATCGGACGCCCCGCCACGTCTCTGGCCGAAGCTGTCCGCTCAGCAGCTGCCTCCGCCTGACCTGCCGCCGAGCGTCGCGGCCCTGCTTGCCGTGACCTCAGGTCAGCGCTCCCTGGTTGCCCGGCCACCTGGTTGCCTGGCCGTCCCGGCCGGGCAACCAGGGCTTGGTGCCGGTGACTCCGGACTGTTGTAGTCACTTGCCGGCAGCAGGAACGCAAGGTTGGGCGTGTTCAGGTAGAAGGAGTCCCAGCGGTCCTGCCAGACGCCGCCCAGTTCCGGCCCCTGCTCCAGCAGTTGAAGTTCGACGCCGGCCCGGGTGGGCGATTAGCTCGTGGCCAGGTTGGCCTGCCCTGCGCCGATCACCAGGGTGTCGACCTCGTTGTCCGGTCCCTCGCCGAGGGAAGGGTCACTGATTCACGCAGGCGTTCAGCAGGGGACGCTCTTGGCTCGGCTAACGTCGCTCAGGCTAGGCGTCGCCGCTCGCCGACGTTGACGGAACCGGCCAACGCAACGTACTCCCGCCGTCGTCGTTCTATCCTTGCTTGCTGACCGGGCGACGGAATCCTGGCGCCTTTCGTTCGGTTGCACCTGGCGCAGGCGGCAACGAAGTTCTGCAGGGTGGTGGTGCCGCCCTTGGACCACGGAAAGAAGTGGTCACCATGCTCCGCGGGCCGGGAGCACCGACGCCCGAGTCGGCCTCCATCTCGCACTGACCGCCGGCGCGCGCCATGCCCTCCCTGCGCTGCTGGCGACTGAAACGCCGGAGCGGGTCCCGCCGTCGGACGTCCCGGCTGTGAACAACCGCCGCGACAATGAATAGAACAACGATCAACAGCCCCGGAAGCGCCACCGCGGCCAGAACGCTGTCGACAAGGCTGCGAAAGACCCCGGCGACGGTTGATGCGCTGTTCCCCGAGTCGACCTTCCCCTTCGGCATCAACGCCGTCACAACCGAGACGGCCAACCAGACCATCGAAGCCGAATAGGCGAGACGCAGAGCCTGCCGGCTCCAGTAGATGCGCTTCAGTTCCACCATCGGTCCATTCCCCCAAATATGCTCCGGCCGGCAGCGCCGCTGCGCTGCCAATGGAACAGATCGTACCGTCCCCAAGCTGGCGTCACCGTCCCGCAATGTCTATTCTTGGCGCCCCCGAGACATCCGATCGGCCAGGAATTCGGCGTCGGCGCCGACTCCTGAGAGCAGGCCGGACTTGAAGGTGTGCATCCAGTGCAGCCCAAGGAAGTAAAGGCCCGGAACGGCGGTGACGCCGCGCTGCTGGGCGGGCCGGCCGCGGGCGTCGAACACCGGAATCCTGACCCAGCCGTAGTCGTAGGCGTACCCCGTCGCCCAGATGATTGTGGTAATGCCTTCCACTCGGAGACTCAGCGAATCCACCTCTTGTACACCGGGAAGAGGCTCTGGTTCCCCCGGATCCGCCTCGGTGAGCCCATCCTCACCGCATCTTGTGATAAAGTCCCGTGCTGCCGCCACGAAGCTGGCGTACGCCTGACCGGCCTCATCGAGGATCTGATTCGCGTTGGCTTGCACCCCCAGCTCGCCGGCTGACGCTCCGGTGACCCGGCCGATCACCTTCGCGCCAGCTGCCGCAAGCTTGCGAACGTCGACGTCGTAGCCGCCGTTCACCCCTGTCACGACCGTCGACGGCGGGTACTGACGCTCGGGGAAAGTGTCGATGGTTTGCGCGAAACGGCCCAGTGCTTCGAACCACCAGTAGGCGTCCTTGCCCCGGAAGCGCCGCGGGACGCGCCGGTGCCTGCTGACCGAGAGGTAGACGCGGCGTCCTGCACGGAGCAGTTCGTCGGCGATCTGGGTGCCGGAGGCACCGCTTCCGACAACTAGCACAGCACCTTCCGGCAGGGCCTCGGGACGCCGGTAGCGCGTGGGGTCGAGCTGCATGACCGATCGTGGGACCTCGTGCGCCAAGGCGGGGATCCGGGGAAGCTGAAAGGGCCCCGTCGCGATGACGACGTTCCGCGCGCGGATGGACCCGTCAGCCAGGGACAGCTCGAAGCCTTCATCCCCGCCGAGCGCTGCGAGACCTTGGACTTCGGTGTGCTCACGCACGGTGCCGCCATGTGTCCCGCATAGTCCTCCAGGAGACGAAGGATCCCGCGGTAGTGGGCGAACCCCTCCGGATCGAGCCCCTGATATGCGTAGTCAGGCAGCTGCAGAGTCCAGTTCGGGAACTGAAAGCGAAGCGAGTCCCAGCGCTCGGTCCGCCAGCGCTCACCGACCCGCCCGCGCTCCAAGACGACGTGCTCGCGACCTTGCTGCTGCAGCACCCGACTCATCGCGAGCCCGGCCTGACCGCCGCCGATGACAACAATGTCCTGCTGTTCCCGCATGCTCAGCTCCTGAGAACCGGTGACACACCCAGCGTACCAACGCATACACTCGCCCGGCAGAGCTGGAACTCACCGTTCCAGCTCAGCTGCCAGCCCGGGTCTATCAGCACGCATTGGCGCACGAAATAGCAGAACCGGCCGTCCTTAAAACGAGCTAGGCGGCTGCGTCTGTCCAAAGGACCGGCGGGAGTAATTTTCCGGCAGACGCTTCCTAACCGGTGCAGATTAAGGCCAAGATGCTCCGTATGAAAAATCTTGTTATTGCCAGCTTCGCAGCGGTAGTCCTGGGGTTCGGTGCGCTCACCGTAGCTGTCCCGGGCAACGCGGCAACGGAGCCGCAACAGATCACAGGCCAGATCATCGTCAAGTTCCGCGATGCCAGAGCGGCGGCCGGCGTACTGCGCCAGCATGCCCTGAGTGAAGGCGCTGGTATCGGCAGCACCGGCGCGCATGTCGTCAACGTACCGGCCGGCAAGGAAACCCAGCTCATTGAGGCCCTGAGCCGCAACCCGGCGGTGGAGTACGCCGAGCCGGACGAGCAGGTCGGTGCCGCGACAAATGACCAGTATTTCCCCCGCCAGTACGCCCTGCAAAACACTGGCCAATCATTTACTAACACTGCCGGCACGCTTACTGTCGCCGGGTCCAAACCGGACGCCGATGTGGACGCCGTCGAAGCATGGAACATCACGACCGGGAGCGGCATCAAAGTTGCAGTCCTCGATTCAGGTGTTGCCAGCGACAACCCCGACATCAACCCGAAGGTCGTGCTGCGGGCGAACTTCAGCAACGCGGCCACCAATGAAGACAATTACGGTCACGGTACCCACGTGGCCGGGATCGTCGGCGCCAGCTCCAACAACACGGTCGGTGTCGCCGGAGTGTGTCCGGGTTGCACGGTCCTGGCCGGTAAGGTGCTCAACGACAGCGGAGTCGGGTCCAGCTCTGGCCTTGCGAACGGGATCAACTGGGCGGTCAGTAACGGCGCGAAAGTGATCAATATGAGCCTGGGAGTGCGGGCCTCACGCACCCTGGAGACGGCCATCAATAACGCCTGGAGCAAAGGTGTGGTGCTGGTTGCCGCAGCAGGCAACGGCGGCAACCAGAGCAAGATCTATCCCGGCGCGTACCCCAACGTCATCGCTGTCGCCGCTACCGACAACGCCGACGCCAAAGCATCGTTCTCCACCTACGGAGCCAGCTGGGTGGACGTCGCAGCGCCCGGCGTCAATGTCTACTCGACATTCCCGAACCACACGTTTGTCCTCGGGACGCAGAACCAGCGCTCCTTCGGCTACGACGTCGGAAACGGGAGTTCCATGTCCTCAGCCATCGTCGCTGCGACTGCCGCGCTTGCCTGGAGCTCCCACCCTGGTGCGACGAACACATCGGTCCGCGCCAACGTCGAATCAACGGCCGACAAGATTTCCGGCACTGGCACCTTCTGGGCGAAGGGTCGAGTGAACGCAGACAAGGCCGTCCGGTAGCCAGAGCCTTGGCTTGAGTGCTCCGCCAGTAAAGCTGGTGGAGGCTCCTGCTAAGAGTCAACACGTCGAGGAATCGACGCCGAGTGCTTGCACGATCGGGCATACCAGAGTCGGATCGATGTACTGCTGGTGCAGGAGCGTCTGGAGCGCGTCTCGCGTGCGCTGCAGGTCCTGGATGCGGGCATCGATTTCCTGAAGCTTGTCGGCCGCGGTAGCGGTTACCGAGCCCAGCCGCGAGGCACGGATGCCATCCGCTACGCGGCGTCGCGACGTACGAGGACCTCTACAAGCTCACCTACGTCCGCGGTCCCAGCGGCATCCTCCTGATGCTCGCCGAGGAGCTGAAGAAGAACTGACCGCCGCGTCGGCGCACGACGAGCACTCGCCAGGTTGTTCGAAGTGTCAGCCTGCCGGCTTGATGTTTTGGTTGATGTGGAAGAGGTTGCCGGGATCGTACTTGGCCTTGACTTTGGCGAACCGGGCGTAGTTCCCCGCGTAGGTGTCCTCGATGTGTGACTGGTCGTCGGCGTCGAGGAAGTTCACGTAGCCCGCACCGGATCCGAGGGGGTGGAGCTCGGCATAGTAGTCGCGCACCCACTTCCTATTGGCCTCATTGTCGGCCGGATCCTCCCAATGGCAGGCAATGTCCACTGCGAAGTCGGCGTCGCGGTACGGGAACGCGGTCTCGTCCCGCCCGACCCGCTGGACGGCACCGTTAATTGGATAGAAGTGGTTGGCCGTCTGGACGCTCGGAATGGCCTCGCCGAACTTCTCAGCGACACGGACGACGTCGTCGGTCAGGCGGGGCAGGAATGCGGACTTCCAGTAGGCCTGCAGGCCCTTGGGATACATGGGGTCGAAGAGTGTATTTAGCACCGTGTAGGGAAGGGGACCCAGGAAGGAGCCGGCGACGGGCGCAACGTCAAGGAACGGCTGCCATTGACGCTCCCCTTCGTCGTGGGGGCCCGCCCAGCCGCCCACCAGCACCACCGGGCTTCCCGTGATATTCCTCAGGCAGGAAGGGGACAGGCGGTCCCTGGTGGAAGCCCAGGAACACTCCCATTTCCTCCGGTGCGGTGGCGATGTAATCCCGGTAGAGCCCTGCCACCGCGTCGGCGTGCTCCAGAAGGTAGATGATCACTCCGCCGTAGAGAACATCCACGGGGTGAAGGTTGAACTCAAAGGAAGTCACGACGCCGAAGTTGCCGGTCCCGCCGCGCAGCGCCCAGAAGAGGTCCTCGTTTTGCGTGTCGCTGGCGACCAGAAATTTCCCGTCGGCGGTCACTACGTCCGCGGATTTCAGGTTGTCGCACGAGAGCCCGTACTTGCGGGCGAGGTAGCCGATGCCTCCGCCGAGAGTTAGTCCAGCAACACCCGTTGATCCAATGATGCCTCCGGTGGTGGCAAGGCTGAATGCGCACGTGGCGTGGTTGAAGTCCGCCCATGTCACTCCGGCTTCGGCCCGTGCTGTCCCATTGGCAGGATCCACGCGCACGCCCCGGCAGCCTGTGAAGTCGATGACGAGGCCGCCGTCGCAGGTCCCGAACCCGGGCGCGCTGTGGCCGCCGCCGCGCAGCGCCAGGTCCAGGCCGGTGTCCCGCGCGAAGTTCACGCCTGCAATGACGTCCGCGACTTGCGACACGCGCAGAATGGCTGCGGGGCGTTTGTCGATCATTCCGTTGAATACGGCACGCGCGGTGTCGTAGTCCGCCTGATCGCTCGTGATGACCTGGCCCCGCACTTTCTCCTGGAGGGCCTGGAAAGAGCTGTTGTCCACCGTGTACTCCGATTCGCCCGGGCGGGGCATGCCCGGGGCAACTGGGCACGGCCACTGGGGTCGTGCCGGGTAATTGGTTTAGCAGCCGATGGGGCCCTGTGTCGTGGAGGGCAAAAGCCTATGCCGCAGGCTTCCACAGCGGCGGAGACCGGATGCACCTTGGCAACCCAGCATCGTCGCGCGGTTTGCCTTGGCGTGATTCAGAACGAGGTTCGCCCTCGTCTCAACGGGTTACAGCACGGCTACTGGGTAAATTACTCCGGCCCCAAACGGCGGTCAATAACCTAATGCGCGGCTCCCGCCTTGTCGGTTCGTCATGGACGCGCTTCCCTACGAAGCGCGAAGAGCACCTTAAGCCCGCGCGTTCCTCCCGGCGATGTGCTCGGCCACGTATCGGGCGTCCTCGCCCACCAGTGCCAGCGTGGCCGAGGCGTGCCGGGTCAGCCACGGCAGCCCCACGGCGTACAGTCCGGCAACCTCAGTGACCCCGCGGGAGTGCCGGGGGTAGTTCCACTCGTCCAGCACAGGGATGTCCAGGAAGCTGAAGTCCAGGCCGTAACCGGTGGCCCAGATGACGGACGTGATGTTCTCCGCGTCCAGGTCCAGCCGCGCGCCGGACTCCCCGGGAAGCCAGGGGTCGTCCCGGGGCGGTTCGGCGGCCGGTGCGTCGATGCCCGCCGCCGCGATGTAGGCGTCCGCCATTGGCTTGAGGCGCTGGCCGAACCCGGCCTCCACCATCGCAAGGCGTCCGGGGAGGTCGTCGCTGAAGGCGAGGACGCCGTCGTCGGTTCCCTCAAAGCGGCCGTGCAGCCGCACGCCGCGGCGGCCCAATGCCCGCAGATGGATGCTGTGTCCGCCGTCGTTGCCGGAGACCAGCGGGTTGCACATGAAGCGGGCGGCGGGGGAGGGGAGCTGCTCCACCTGGAGTCC
Organism: Arthrobacter sp. ES3-54; assembly: GCF_029504395.1. Lineage (GTDB taxonomy): Bacteria > Actinomycetota > Actinomycetes > Actinomycetales > Micrococcaceae > Arthrobacter. Next base: position 10,853 of record NZ_JAQFIF010000008.1, on the reverse strand, counting down.
GTTGATGCCGTACGCGGGGCCGTGCAGGTTGATCTGCACGATCCAGTAGAAGGTGTCCCGGCCGCGGTACCTGCGGGGCGCCTCCGGGCACGCGGACACCGACAAATGGACCTCGCGGCCGGCGGCCAGCAGGTCCTCGGTGATCTGGCCGCCGGACTGCCCGGTGCCCACCACCAGCACGGCACCGTCGGGCAGCTGCTGCGGGTTGCAGTACTCGTGGCTGTGGAGCTGGTGCACGTGCCGCGGGAGGCCGGCGGACGCGGCGGGGATCCGCGGGTTCTGGAAGGCGCCGTTCGCCAGGACCACGTTCTCCGCCGTGAAGTGCCCGCCGGTGGTCTCCACGCTGAAGTGGCCGCCCGCTTTGACGATCCGGGTGGTCTCCGTGCCCAGTTGCACCGGCGCGGCGATCCGCTGCGCATAGTCGCGGAACAGGCCAATGGCGGCGTCGCGGGGGAGGAAGGCATCCGGCTCGGGACCGTCGTACGTCAGTCCCGGCAGCATGAACGAGAAGTTGGGTGTGTTCAGGTAGAACGAGTCCCATCGGTCCTGCCACGCTCCGCCCAGCGTTTCGCGCCGTTCCAGCAAATTGTGCTCCACGCCGTGCTGGGTGAGCCAGTAGCTGGTGGCCAGCCCGGCCTGCCCGGCGCCGATCACGAGGGTGTGGATGCTTTGCGGAGCCGCATGTCCGGCGGCCGTCGGGGTAACCATGGTTCTTCTCCCGTAGCCAAGGTGCAGGGCTGGCTTTGTTGGCAGGATATGCCCGTAGCCTCGCTGCGTACAGGTGCCCGACGCCGGCGTGGGGCCCAATTGTGGTGTTCGCCAGGGTGTTCTGGTTCAGGGCGGACTGCCCTATCTTTTCCTATGGCCTTGGGCAAGTCTTTTTCCTATGGCCATGGGCAAACAACGGTGCTCTGACCACCTACAGGAATTTCTACTCAGAAGGAGTGGGAAAGGGTCATGAATCGGCGAACCAAAATCTTCTTTGGTGTTATCGTCCTGTTGCTTGTTGTTGCGGGGGCGACATTATTTGTCCTCGACAACGCAAAAAGGAGTAGGGCCGCGGAGTACACCCCGCAGATCAACCCAGCAGATTTCACCACCGAAATCACTAACAAATACTTCGCCCTCCCAATCGGCAAAAAACTGACGTACGAGACCACCGATCACGGAAAAGTGACTGAGAGGATCGAGATCGAGATCCTGCCGGAGACCGTGACCATAGGGGGTGTTGAGACGGCGGTCTACCTGGATAAGGAGTACAAGAACGGGCAGCTGGTGGAGGAAACCCGGGATTACCTGGCGCAACACAAAAACGGCGACGTCTGGTACTTCGGCGAGGACGTGGACAACTACTTGAATGGGATCTTGGTGCACCACGCGGGCAGCTTTCGCCATGGAAAAGATGGGGCAAAAGCCGGCATCTGGATGAAGGCCGAGCAGCGCCCTGGCGACTCCTACAGGCAGGAATTTTACGTTGGTCACGCGGAAGACATGCGGGACACTGTAGCTACCGGCGAGACCGTCTCCACCAAGTCAGGCACGTACACCGACTGCGTCAAGGTCTACGACTGGACGCCGCTGGAAAAGAACTCCCGGGAGTATAAATATCACTGCCCCCAGATTGGTGCGCTGGCCCTTACCGAGGACCTGGAAACCGGCAGCCGGTCAGAACTCGTGAACGTTGTCCAGCCCTAGCCTTCTACCTTTTTGGGCCGGGGCTTAGAAACCTTCGACTCCTTGGGCGGCAGCCCGGCGACATAGGAATAAGCCTTCTCCACCCAGGCCTTGGCCCGCGCCTCATCGCCGGAGCCCTCGGCGTTCCAGACTTCCGGCAAGCCGGTATAGCCGCCCATGGGACGCTCCGGCGGCCCGAACGGAACGGTCCGCTCACTGCCTTCTAGCAACTCCTTGTCCGCCTCGGCCAGCTTCACGCCGATGGTGGGGCCGAAGAGGCCGGCGAACATGTTCCCGTGCACGAACGCCCCGAGGTTTCCGAACATCGGCTTGATGACCACCTCGGGGTGGTCAGGGACCACCGAGCGGAAGTGCTCCTTGTCGGCGTCGGACACTTTCGGCATTTCCATGGGTCTTCCTCTGGTAACTGACGGTCACGGACTGGTCTTCCTGCAGGATATGCCCGCGGCCGGGCACGGGACAGGCGAGGCGCGCAGAGGGCGGCACGGTGCCGGCCGGGCTACCGCCGACGGCCGCTCGAGGGGGCAGTGGTAAATGGTGTCCGGAATCTCCTGTATGGTTGATCCTGTTGTTGTGTTTATGCAGTTCGTAGTTCAGGCAGTACGCATGGTCGAAAGCCCATGTTCTTCTGAAGCAGCGGTTTTGAGCACCCCAAACAGGAGGACCCGAAAGTCGGGACAGTTCCTCCACCTTCACGAAGGACAAAAATAATGGCTACTGGTACCGTCAAATGGTTTAACGCTGAAAAGGGCTTCGGCTTCATTTCCCCCGATGACTCCTCACAGGACGTTTTCGCACACTACTCTGCGATCAACTCCTCCGGCTTCCGCTCCCTCGAAGAGAACCAGAAGGTCTCCTTCGAAACCGAGCAGGGCCCCAAGGGTCCCCAGGCCACCAACATCCAGGCTATCTAATTTCCTTAGATACCCGGGACCGTTAGGTTTCTAGCAGGGCCCGTCTTCGGACGGGCCCTGCTTTTGTTTAACCCGCCTGTGCTTTAACAGAAGGTCGACGACGGCGGGCCGGCGCCGTCGACGTTCAGCTCCCCCGCAGCGGCCATGGACTCCACAGACCGGCTACGTCCCGCAGCCGGATCTCTGCCTCGTGGAGTCGGGCGGGGGCGACGGGGCCGGGTTCGCCACTTCCGCCTTCCGAGCCGGAGCCGTCAAATGCGGTGAGTGCGTATTCGCTCCACCGCCGGCTGCCAACCGGGTAGCGTTCGGCGTATCCGCCGGCCGCGACCGAGAGCACCAGCCGCTCCATGCGGTCCGCTGTTGTCTCCGCCGTTTCGTCGCACGCGTCGCAGCCGCACACGGGGAACCTGAAGTCGTGCAGCACTCCGGCGTGGACCACGACGCCCGGATAGCCGGTCAGCACAAAGGTCAGTGGAGCCGCTCCGGAACGCCGCGGGGTGACCCGAACCGCGTGCAGCACGTCCCGGACCTCGATCAGCAGATCCCTGGCACGGACCGGATCCTCGTGGACCTCGACGTCGTACGCGTTAGCCAGATGGTCGATCAAGGCACGCGCCACGATGTGAAGTCCGGCGAAACGCTCGGAATGGCTGTCCACGCTGTAGGAATCGGGATCGGGCCCCTCCGCGCCCCACTGCCGGCCGTAGGGAATGGGTTCCCCGTCTCGGGAGTAGTGGGTGGCCGTCGGCAAGTCCGGCCGGACATAGCGGGGCTGTCCGGCCGTCGGTGATACCGGAACGGGCTGCATTGCTGGGGACTCATCCACTTCCTCCCGGGCCCAGTCCAAAAGCGCGGAAACGAACCCGCGCAATGATTGTTCGTCCGCGCTGCGCACAGCCACCAGCAGACGGTCGACGTCGAACTGCCGCTGCCGGTTTCCCACCGTCGGAGGTGCGCCTTCGTATGCGGCCCACTGCGCGTCCGGTCTCAGGCGGGCGATGGCGTTCCCGGCGAAGACGGCCGCCGCGGCACTGAGCATGCTGTCGTTTTCAAAGTGAGAGCTGAACGCGCGCAGGAACGAAATGAGCCGCTCAGGGTCCGAGGCCATTTCTTCGGCCCGGACTCCGCGGTCGGTGCAAAATTCGATGAACGGGGCATAGCCCCCGACGTGCCTGACCTTGGCCGGTTCGCCCGCCGCCGGTTGATACCGTGCCCGGCCCCGACGCATTGGCTCCGGCAATCCGGACGGTGGACCTTCGAACAAGTCCTCGGTTGGCCCCATACCGCGATCCTAGGGCACGGGGCAGCGCGATGGATGGGTTACTTAGTTCCAGTGATGAGAGCTGCGCCGTGCGCAGTCCTGCGCGGCGGGTAATCGGACTGGGGGATGATGATCCACAGCGCGATATAGACGAACTCGCCCACGCCGAAAAGGCCGAAGAACATGAACCCGACGCGGACGAACGCCCGCGGGACCTCGAAGCGGTCGGCCAGGGCCGCACACACCCCGGCGAAGACCTTGCCACGCCGGGGACGAACCAGGGTTGCTGCCATTTCGTCACCCCAGCACCGGGTCTCCGTCCCGTCAGCAGGAAACTTCGCGCCCGCGCAGCGACGACACAGAGGCGCCACAGCCCCCGCGGCTTAGCCCGTCGTCAGAGCTGGCCGCGCCGCGCCAGGTACTCATTGAGAGCCGGGTTATCGATGTCCTTGGCAAGCCACGGAATCGTCTCCGCGGCGGCGGTGTCGCCCAGGACCGCCCGGTGCGAGTGCGCCCGGACCACGAGTTCGCGCAGTGCGCCGCGGCTGGCCATGGTGCCCAGCCGGTCGGCGTAGTCCCCGGCCGCGGGGGAGCCGCCGTCGATCGCGACCTCGGCGGCCGTGTCCAGCAGCCGCGCCCGGTACCAGAGATACCAGGGAGAGGTGTCGAGCCCGCGCTTCAGCCACGACTCGGCCGCGGCCGGATCGTTCAGCGCCATGCTGAGCCGGGCCTTGGCCCCGGCGGCCAGGGTCAGGTAACAGTGGTCGCCGGCGACATCGGCCATCACCCACGAGCGGTCGATCAGGGGAGCAGCGTCGTCCAGCTTGCCGGCGGCGAGGAAGGTCTCGCCGCGGAGCCCGGCGACAAAGGGCTCGAACGCCGTCCAGTGCTCGGCCGCGATCAGCTCCTGGGCCCGGTCCAAGGCTTCGGCCGCCGGCTCCAAATCCCCGCGCAGCAGATGCACCCGGCCCGTCAGGGCCTCGCTGAACGCCAGCAGACGCCGGCCGCCCGCGGCGGTGGCGAGCCGGCTGGATTCGGCCAGGGCCGCCAGCGCCTCGCCGTAATGTGCGGTGTCCGAGGCCGCCATGCCCTGGATGGCCAGGATCCTGGACCGTTCATCGTCGAACCCGTCCGCCGCCCGGGCCGCCTGCTCCAGCCAGCCGGCCGCACGGTCCGGAATGCCGCGCTGCACGGACAGGTACCCGAGCTCCCGGTACGCGGCCGCCGCCACCCGCGACGCCGGCCGTCCGGGGTTGTGCGCCTTTGACAGCGACTCCGGGTCCAATCCCTCCGATTTCAGCGCCTCTGTTTGTAAAGCTCTGTGCAGGAGATCCGCCACCTCGGCGCCGCGGCCACCGGCCTGGTGGATCAGCGCCCCGGACAGCGTGACCAGGGATTCGGCGAGCAGATGGTGATCGCCGGTCCGTTGTGCGATTTCAGCCGCGAGCCGTAACTGTTCCAGCCCGCGGTCCACCGAGCCTGCCGAGAGCGACGCCTCGGCGGCATCGAGGTAGGACCGCACCGCGGCCGAGCTGGCCGGCAGCCCGGGCTCGGCCGCGGGGGCCGCGTCGGACAGCGCCCGGCGCACCTCCGCGGGCACCCCGAGCCCGAGCTCCCGCCGGTAAAGCTCGCGGCACTTGTCGGCCTGCTCCCGCGCCCGCCGGTACTCGCCCAGGGACACCAGGGCCTTGATCAGCACGGCGTGGCAGTCGGCGTTGAAGGGGTCCAGGTGCAGCGCGCGGGTGGCGAGGTCGACGGCGTCGTCCGCCCTTCCGGCCGCCAGCGCGGCGAGCGAGGCCTCGTAGAGCAGCGTCAGCACGCAGTTCTCGAGCCGGTGCCGCTGGTCCTCCAGCCAGGACTCGAACACGGGGCAGTCCGCGAAGGCGAGGCCCTCCAGGAGCTCGCCGTCGAAAGTGCGGGGATCGGCGTCGCCGCTTGGGGCCAGCGCCGCCCTCACATCGCAGTTCCACCCGGCCGGCAACACCAGCCGCAGCGGGTCGCCGCCGACCGAATCCGGGCCGAGGGTCCGCCGCAGCTCGGAGAGGTTCCAGCGCAGGGCGCCGAGCGGGTCCTCGGCGTCGGGGAACAGGATCGTGGCCGTCCGGGCCCGGCCGGTGCCGCCCGGTTGCAGCGCGAGGTAGGCCAGCACAGCCCACGCCTTGCGGCCCCGGGGCTGCCGGAGTGCGGTGCCAGCGGACTCGATCCTGGGCGGACCGAGGAGCCGAATCCAAGTCTCGGCCATATGAGTCATGCTACGCCGACAGCGGCCGCGCGGGAGGGGGTGTTGGCGGGCGTGCGTCGGGGGAGTGGCGGGCGCCTGACTCGAGCCGATCCGGGCCGTAAACCGGGCGAAAAGCCCTCACACGGTGGCTCACACGGTGGGCGCGGAAACTGGACTTGTCACCACAAAAGGACCGGGAAACCTGAACCACAGCCGCCGCTCTGAACCTCACCGATCACTCCGGAATCCGGCCCAAACAACCTGTTCCATCATCCGCCCCAACAACCAGCTCCATCACTCGCCCGAGGTGCTTCTCAAATGGAATTTGCCGCTATCCTGCTCGCCGGACTCGTGGTCTACGCAGCCGTCGCCACCATCGTCGCGGTCTTCCGCGACGGCCGGGGCCACACCCCGCCCGTCCGGTCCACCCGCCCGTGGATGGCCGGCAACCTGCCCAGCGAACCGTACGCGTCGCTGCGGTCCCTGCGCTGACCGCATCCCAGCAGCCGCACGCCAGTAACCGAACGGGCCTGACCCCCACTTCCAGCATTGGAAGCGGGGGTCAGGCCCGACGTCGTGCGGTGCCTTTGTGGAGTTCAGCGCCTGGTGGCGGCGTTCTGTGGGCGTCTCCATCGCCCGCAAATCGAGCGTCTGCCGTGCCGGAGGCTGTTCGGCGATGTCGTCGCCTTAGGCTGTAGCTGTGAGCCAACCGCTGGACGAGGGTCCATTCTTTCACGGCACGAAAGCCAACCTCCGGGACGGTGATCTCCTGAGGGCGGGCTTCAGGTCGAACTACCGTCCCGAAGTCGTGATGAATCACATCTATTTCACCGCTTTTCCGAACGGTGCGGGACTCGCTGCGGAACTCGCGGCGGGTGACGGCGCCCCGCGCGTCTACGCCGTCGAGCCGACCGGGGCATTCGAGGACGACCCGAACGTGACCGACAAGAAATTCCCCGGCAACCCCACCCGGTCATATCGCAGCAGTGCCCCGCTCAGGGTCGTCGGCGAAGTCACCGATTGGACACGACAAGCGCCCGAGGCGCTCCAGGCGTGGAAAGAACGCCTGGCAGCACTCCGTGCGGACGAGGGAGGCGAAATCATCAACTGACGAGGATCACGCTCCTTCAAGGGCATAGAAGGTAAGCGGACCCTGAGAGGGCGACCGCATCAGGGTTCGCCGCCGTCAGCTCGGATTTGACCCATGACAGAACTACCGTTGCCCTCATTGCCCACGGGGCTTGTTCGATTGAGTCCCCCTACCCACTGGAGCTAATCGGCCCGACTCGGTAGCGTGCAATGCATGGCCATTAAACTTGAGAACGTCGGCATCGCCGTTCGCGACCTCGAAGCAACGATCGCCTTTTTCACCGACCTCGGTCTCACGGTCGTCGGCCGTGACACGGTCAGTGGTGAATGGACCGATACTGCCGTGGGCCTTGATGGCAACCATGCCAAAATTGCGATGCTCCAAACACCAGACGGTCACGGTCGCCTTGAGCTCTTCGAGTACATCCACCCCGAAGCAATTGAGTCGAGCCCCACTCGTCCCAACGAGATTGGCATGCACCGCGTCGCCTTCTCAGTCGACGACATTGACGAAGCCCTTGAGATCGCCGCGAGGCACGGCTGCCGGCCGCTACGCGGCGTGGCGACCTACGAGGACGTCTACAAACTCACGTACGTTCGTGGTCCCAGCGGCATCATCGTGATGCTCGCCGAGGAACTGAAGACGAAGGACTGATGGCCGGATCGGCGTGGTGCCCCTGGTTCGGGCTCCTCTTCACGCCGCTCGTGACAGTAGACACCCGCAGTGGCGCGGGAGCATCCTAAACGTGTGCGCGTTTCGGGAGGAGAGCGGCCACGGGGGATGCTTCCCGCGCTGGCTGGGGGAGGCCGGAGAAACCGGGGGACCGCTGGCCGCCGGATCCCACTTTCCAGGCGTGCGGACACGATCGGCGAGGGAACCGGGGACCAGGTCATGGACGAAACATCCGATACGCGGCAAAGGCTGTCCAACCGCATCGAGGAGAAGCAGCGCGCCATCCGCGCCTATCTCGGCCGGGAAAGGCCCCGGCGCACCCGGCTGGCCAACACCAGCATCGTGGGCAGCGCGCTGGCCGCAGCGTTTACCGCCGGGCCCGCCGTTGGGGGCACGGGCTTCACCAACGCGGTGGCCGAACTCTTCAACCTGAGCGACGACTCGGTGGTGTGGCGCGGGCTGTGTCTGCTGGCGGTGATCTGTTCTGTGGCCGCGGCGCTGGCCACGAACTTTGCCACGTCCCATTCGCTGGCGGACCGCGTGAGCGCGGCCGAAACCTGCAGCGCCCAGCTGGAGGGGCTGCAGGTCGCGTTGAACTTCGGCCACATCGAGATCGAAGAGGCCGTCAAGCTCTATCAGCAATATTCCACACAGGTGGCTTTCGTCGAGACATAGACGGCGCGGTGACTTTCCGCTACCGGCCCTTGGGGATGAGGATCCACAGCGCAATGTAGACGAACTCACCGATGCCGAAGAGGCCGAAGAACACGAAGCCGAGGCGGACCACCGTCTTAGAGATACCAAAGCGCTCGGCGAGGGCGGCGCACACTCCTGCGATAATCTTGCGGTTCCTCGGCCTGACCAGAGATCGTTCCATCCAGTCAAGCTAGCAGTGCCGTAGCAGGGAGAGAATAGCGCGGCGAAACTTGACCAAAGACAGGCTTGAGCGGGTCCGCATGCGGCACCGCCGGAACGACTAGCGCTGCCCCGAGGCTGTGGTCCCGAACATCAGGGTCCGTCGCGGCACATCGTAAAACACGGTCGCCGACGCGGAAAGGAGGGTCTGCAGGTTCTCGGCATCCTGCCCGTCCAACGTCAGGACCTCTTCCCATGCGCCTTGATCAAGGACCAACTGAAGCGTCCACGTGCCAGGCTTTCCGGGCTCACCCGCCACCCAGCTGAACTGGTAATGGCTGACCTGACGGACTTTGATGCTGTCGTCGGTCAAAGGCTGTTTAGGTGTCGGGCTCATGATCTCCTCCTGAACACGCCGCGCCCGTTTGGTACGACCGCGCTATTGCCATTAAGCAAAATATAGGCCCGGGACGAAGCTTCATCCAGACCCCTGACCCGGATATCGCGTAGGGTCACCTCGGTGAAAAGCGGCCCTTCCCCGAGCATCTTGACGCTGCAGGGAAGGACCGCACGGTTCACCCGGCGCCGGCAATCGAGTACGGGACTGGACTACGGCGTGGGGCTGCCGCCGTTGACGTTGAGCGTCTCGCCGACGACGTAGCTGGACTCAGCGGACGCCAGGAACACGTACGCCGGGGCAAGCTCGGCCGGCTGGCCGGCCCGGCCCAGGGGAGTGTCCTTGCCGAATTCGGGCAAGGCCTCCACGGGCTGCCCGCTGCTGGGCTGGAGCGGCGTCCAGATAGGCCCGGGCGCGACCGCGTTGACTCGGATTCCCTTCGGGGCGAGCTGCTGCGCCAAACCCTTGGTGAAGTTGTTGATGCTGGCCTTGGTTGTGGCGTAATCCACGAGAGTCGGCGAGGGGTTGTAGGCCTGGATGGACGTGGTGTTGATGATGGTAGATCCAGCCGGCAGGTGCGGCACGGCGGCCTTGGTCAGCCAGAACATGGCGTAGACGTTGGTCTTCTGCGTGTGGTCGAACTGCTCGTCGGTGATCTCACCGATGTCCTCCTGGGCCACTTGCTTGCCGGCGTTGTTCACCAGGATGTCCAAACCGCCCAGCTCGCGCACCGCAGTGTCCACCAGCTCGCGGCATGTCGCCGAGTCTTTGAGGTCACCGGGAACCTTGATCGCCTTGCGCCCGGCTTTCTCGATCAGGTTCGCGATCCGGGTGGCGTCCTCCTCCTCTTCGGGCAGGTAGGACAGGACGACGTCGGCGCCCTCGCGTGCGAACGCGATGGCCGTGGCGGCGCCGATGCCGGAGTCCGCTCCGGTGACGAGCGCCTTGCGGCCTTCGAGACGGCCGGTGCCTCGGTAGGTGTCCTCGCCCAGGTCCGACTTCGGGGTGAGCTTGGCATCCAGACCGGGTTCAGGCTGGCTCTGCTTCGGGGGTGAGATGTGTTCGTACGCTGTTACCGGGTTCTTGAAGGTGTACTGGTCAGTCATGGTGCTCCTCCGGATCATGGGTTTCAGCGCGGACAGCTTGCCCGCCATGCACATGCTAAGCATGCTTAGCATCCACCCTAGCCAGCGGGGCCGTTCCGGCGCAACGGACAGCCGCGGCTATGTGGAGTGGACAGCCGCCCGGAGGGGCGGCCCCGTCGGGAGATTGAACAGCTCCTCGCTGTCAGGCGAGGCCTGTGCGGGGTGTGACCCACTACATAAAAGTCCGACGCCGACTGGCATGCCCTCGGGGGCGGCTGGGACGGGAGGATTCCGCGCCGATGCGGGGATTATGACGCCAGGAGGCACCTCAGGAGGCCGATTTGTGCCCGGTCCTCCCGGCGTGTAAAGTAATTCGAGTCGCCGCCGCTGATGCGGAAAGAAAGCGACCGACCCCCTTCTAAACAGCCTGAAAATGGTTCGCGAATTTGCGTGCTAAATAAAGGCGGGGACCTTCTTGAGAGAATGTAAATCGCAGAAGTGCGAATTTGCAAACACTCCCAAGATCGGGTAAGTTTGAAAAGTTGCTCCGGAGCGATCCTTGACCGAGTGGTTGTGGTGGTGCCGGGTGTGTCTGTTGTTTGAGAACTCAATAGTGTGCCAAGTTTGTTGATACCAATTTATTGTATTGAATTGGTTGAATTG
>NZ_JAQFIF010000007.1 GCF_029504395.1 Arthrobacter sp. ES3-54 | reverse complement strand
CAAATCGAAGAACTCAGTGCGCGCATCGAGGGAAAACACTCTGGCCATCTAACGCTCCATCAATCAGAGCGTTGCTGCGACCATATGACTCTGCCCTGCACTCCATTCCCCTGACCCTCATCGACGGGACCGAGACCGATTTTGGCCGGTTCAGGGGAGAGGTGGTTCTGGTGGTCAACGTGGCGTCCGAGTGCGGTTTCACGCCCCAATACGCAGGACTCGAGGCACTGCACAACAAGTTCCGCGGCCAAGGCTTCCAGGTCCTCGGCGTCCCCTGCAACCAGTTCGCCGGACAGGAGCCCGGCGGCGACGCCGAGATCGCCGAGTTCTGCCAGCGCAATTTCGGCGTGACCTTCCCGCTGACAGTCAAGACCAACGTCCGCGGGAAGAACCAGCACCCGCTCTATGCCGAGCTCACCAAGTTCAAGAACGGACTCCTGCCCGGCCTGGTGAAGTGGAACTTCGAGAAGTTCCTCGTGAACCGCGACGGCGAGGTCATCGCCCGCTTTGCGCCCACCGTGGAGCCGGACTCACCGGAGCTCATCGAAGCTGTTCAGTCCGCCCTGGACTAAAACAGCCCGCCCGGAGATACGCATCCGCGGCCTCTATCCCTCAGCATGCTTACCCCCTAGACTGGCGGCACCCTCCAACATTCCGGGCACATCCACGGCGCCGTCACCCCTGACAGCCGCCGTTCGGCAGTGCGGCCGAGGTGTCCGTGCGGAGGGCGCATCAAACAACTTCGTCAATCACAGCAGGGCCCGTGCGGGTCCGTGAACGCAGGAGGAACGAGATGACAGGGAACAAAGCCGTTGCCTACAAGGGGCCGGGAAAAGTCGAGCTGATAGACATTGACTACCCCACCTTTGAACTCAAGGACGGCCCGGGGGTCAACCCCGCCAACGTCGGCCGGCAGGTGCGCCACGGCGTCATCATCAAGACCGTTGCCACGAACATCTGCGGCTCGGACCAGCACATGGTCCGGGGGCGCACCACGGCCCCCCCTGATCTGGTGCTTGGGCACGAGATCACCGGCGAAGTGGTGGAAGTGGGCCCGGACGTTGAATTCATCAAAGTGGGGGACATCTGCTCCGTCCCGTTCAACATCGCCTGCGGGCGCTGCCGGAACTGCAAGGAACGCAAGACGGGCATTTGCCTGAACGTTAACCCCGACCGGCCGGGCAGCGCCTACGGCTATGTGGACATGGGCGGCTGGGTCGGCGGCCAGGCCAACTACGTTCTGGTGCCGTACGCCGATTGGAACCTGTTGAAGTTCCCGGACAAGGACCGGGCCCTTGAAAAAATCATGGACCTGGCCATGCTCTCGGACATCTTCCCGACCGGTTTCCATGGCGCGGTCACAGCAGGCGTCGGCCCGGGATCCACCGTGTACATCGCCGGGGCAGGGCCCGTAGGCCTGGCCGCTGCGACCAGCGCGCAACTGCTGGGTGCCGCCGTCGTGATTGTGGGGGACCTGAACGCGGACCGTTTGGCCCAGGCGCGCAGCTTTGGCTGCGAGACCGTCGACTTGACCAAGGGCGGCCCCGGGGAGCAAATCGAGCAGCTCCTCGGCGTCCCGGACGTCGATTGCGGGGTTGATGCGGTGGGCTTCGAGGCCAGGGGCCACGGTACCGGAGCCCAGGAAGCCCCGGCAACTGTCCTGAACTCCCTGATGGAAGTGACGGCCGCCGGCGGCGCCCTCGGCATCCCCGGGCTCTACGTCACCGGCGATCCGGGCGGCATCGACGAGGCAGCACGGAAAGGCTCACTGTCGCTCAGCCTCGGAACGGGCTGGGCAAAGTCGCTGAGCTTCACCACGGGACAGTGTCCGGTCATGAAATACAACCGGCAGCTGATGATGGCAATCCTGCACGACAAGGTACACATCGCCAAGAACGTCAACGCGAAGGCCATTACCCTGGAGGACGCGCCGAAGGGGTACGCGGAATTCGACGCCGGCGCGGCGACGAAGTTCGTACTCAACCCGAACGGCTACCTGAGCTAGCCCAAAACCCGAACCCGGCGGCACTGCCCGCCCCGCCCCGCTGAGCTGGGGTTTCGGCAGTGCCGCCGGGCGGCCGTGCCCCGCATATGCCTGCGGGAGCATATGAGGGTATGCCACCTGTTAACGCATGATTTTCCAATATGCCTGTCCCAGTTTTTACATTGTTTGCCCAATGTCTGGTTGGATAGTTCTTACTGAGAGGGACACTGGAGGCACCGCTTCCACCCAACCAAGAAGGTAGCAATGGAGCGCATCGAGGCCGAGCACCCCCGGCCACGTCATTTCCTACTTCACCTGAGCGACCCCCACTTGCTGGGGGGTCCGCAACCCCTGCACGGCGTCGTGGACAGCGAAGCCCTGCTCCGGCAGCTGTTCGTGGAGGTCCATGCCTCGGGGGCCCGCCCCGAAGCGGTGATCTTCACGGGGGACCTTGCTGATCTCGGGGAACCGGAAGCCTACGCCAAGCTCCGCGCAATCGTGGATCCGGCATGCAAGGCTCTGGGGGCGAAGGTCATCTGGGCGATGGGCAACCACGACGACCGGGCCAATTTCCGGGCCGGGCTCCTGGACCAGTCCGACAACGACGCGCCGGTGGACCACAGTTACTTCGTCAACGGGTTGCGCATCATCACCCTGGACACCTCCGTGCCCGGCTTCCACCATGGCGAATTAAGCCACGACCAGCTGGATTGGCTCGCTGCTGAACTGGCCACTCCGGCCCCGGACGGGACCATCCTTGCCCTGCACCACCCGCCGGTGCCGTCCGTCCTGGATCTTGCCGTGCTCGTGGAGCTCCGGGGCCAGTCGGCGCTGGCCGGTGTCCTGCGCAACTCCGACGTCCGCGCCATCCTGGGCGGCCACCTGCACTACTCGACCACCGCGACATTCGCCGGCATCCCCGTGTCCGTGGCCTCAGCCACCTGCTACACCCAGGATCTGAACGTTCCCGTGGGTGGCACCCGCGGCCGCGACGGCGGGCAGGCGTTCAACCTGGTCCACGTCTACGAACACACGATCGTTCACTCGGTGGCGCTGCTCGGCGACACGCCGGCCGTCGGCGAGCTTGTCTCTCCTGCGGAAGCCCAGCGCCGGCTCGCCGCCGCCGGGATTTCGATCCCGGAGAAGGCCAAACTCGAGGCCCCCGCCCGGACGGCGGCGCACCCCAAGTTCACCACCCTGAACTGACTCACTCGCCAGCTGGCGTCTTTACGCCCCGACCGGCGCGGCGCCAGCTTTGGTCACGGTTCGTTACTTCTCCCAGGGCGCCTTGATGGGGTAGTACTTCTCCAGGAAATCCGTGACCAGCTCGGCCCGCTCTTCCGCCGGGACCTCCGGGAAGCTGCCGTCGTTGAGGCAGAAGAAGTCCATGTTCCGCTTGGCCAGGAGCTTGGGCAGGTAGTTCAGGCCCGCCCGCGCCGTCGTGTCCACATATCTCACCCTGGCAGCCGTCTGGGTCACGGCCCGGCCCGTGAGCAGCGCGTAGTAGTGGTAGAACGAATTGGTCACGGAGATGTTGTCCGCGGCCCGGAACGTGCTCGCGGCGGTCTTGGCAAACTCGGCCGGGAACTCCTGTTCCATCTGCTCCACCACACTGCGCCGCAGCGGGGCCGCCGTGTGCTCCAGATGCCGGGTGGTGATGCGGCCGAAGCGGTTCCAGAGCAGCTTGCGGTTCACCCGGGCGGCGTTCTCAAAGCCGCTGCGTTCGGCGTCGTTGTCGCCCAGCCCAATCCGGGTCTCGGCCTCGATGAACTTCGTGATGCCGCCGGGGGTGAAGAACATGTCCGGCCCCACGGCGCGGCCGAAGAACATGTCGTCGTTCGAGTACAGGAAGTGCTCGGAAAGTCCCTCGATGTGGTGCAGCTGGCACTCCACGGCCTGCGAATTGTGCGTGGGCAGAACCGACGTGTCGGCGAAAAACTCTTCGCTGCGGACGATCGTCACGCTGGGGTGGTCCGCCAGCCATGACGGCGTGGGGGAGTCCGTAGCGATGAAGATCCGGCGGATCCACGGCGCAAACATGTAGACCGAGCGCAGGGCGTACTTGAGCTCATCGATCTGGCGGAAGCGGGCCTCGTGGTCATCTCCCTCGCCCACCACCACGCCGGCCATGCGGGCACGGCGGGCCGCGATGTACTCGGGGGAGCTGCCGTCAACCCATGAGAACACCAGGTCGACGTCGAAGCTGATGTCGCTGGCATGGTCCGCGAACATGTTCTCGATGGTGGGCCACGTATGGCCGTAGCGTTCCACGGTGCCGCGCACCGCGTCCTGGGCCAGCATGGTGCGGCGCGTCAGGGAATTCTCGATCGGCAGGATCAGCTGGTCGCCCTCGAAGCTCCACAGCTCCAGCTGGACGCCGGCGGAGGCGCCGAATTCAAAGCCGCCCTCCGGCTCCACCCTGGGCCGGTACAGCCGGAAGATCCGGGACTGGCGGTTCGGCGACAGCTCGCCGTCGGCCACCAGCACGGAGGATTTCTTCTTGGCGTCCACGCTCATGGAATAGAACGGCTCGTCGCGGCACGCCTCCACGAGGGCGTCGCGGAGTTCCTTGCGGTCTTTCCAGTCGACCGCGATGACCGGGCGGTGGTTGTTGCCGCGGACCAGCAGATAGTTGAGGCCGGCGTCGGCCAGGACGGAACGCAGGAACATCAGGTCCTCGACCATGGCCTGGTACGGCGTGCGGTTCTCGTTGATCAGCGCATAGCGGCCGCGGCGGCGGACAACATCGGAGCGGGTCCGGAATCTGGCGACGGCGGCCGCCGACGTGATCTCGGCGTGGGCGTCCGCGGATGCCTGGCTGCCATAGTAAATCTCGTCTTGGATCGCTGCTTCGGTAATGTCTGATCTCCCGCTTCTTTGAGTGCGTTGGTGTCTACTTGCATGATAACGCGGGCCTCAAAATTGCCGCGGGAAATCGGCCGGCACCTGGCATGTGTGACGGCAGACCGAGACGGCGGAACGGGCCTCAGCCGGTGACCGCGGCCAGCCAATGGTGCAGGAAGGCGGCGCCGGCGTCGTCGTGGATGACGTCCTCGCCCAGCCCCAGATCGGCAGCCGTGAGAACCTCGTAGGGTTTGACCGGGATGCCGTCCGCGGGCCGGACGTCCACATGCTTCACGGCGTGATCATTGTGGTGCAGCCAGTCGGCCATGGCGTAGTCCGTGCGGGAATCGCCCACCGTGCGCCAGGCCTGCGGCGTGATGCCCTGGGCGGCCAGGAACTCCACGGCCCGGCTCGCGCCCAGGTCCTTGCCGAGCCGGACCGATTCGATGTCGGTGGAGATGATAGTCGGATCGACGCGGAAGTCGATCTGGTCATCCGAGTCGGGGACGTGGTGGTCCAGCCGCACCACGCCGAGCCCGTGCTGGGCCATGAGGCCCATGGCGTCGGCGTCGAAGAGTTGCTGCTCGGCCAGGTAGTCAGAGCTGGCGACGGCAATGTGCTGCTCCACGGAGACCATGGCCCGCTTGGTTTCGTCGTAGAACATGTGGGCGGAGTAGTCCTCGGCGACCAGCCGGCGGACGTCGTCGCCGAAGGCCTCCGGGATGGCGAGCTCCCGGTCCACGTGGACCGGGCCGGGGCCTTCCGCGGTGTAGCTGAACCAGACGGCGCCCTTCTCGCAGATGGCGTGGATGAGGGTGCCGGCAGGCATGCCGGCAGCGATCATCGGTTCCATGACCTGCTCGCGGATGAAGGCGTCGGACCGTCCCGTGTTGAAGATGACCGGCACGCCGGCGGCGGCCAGGGCCACCAGGTCCGCGATGATGCCGGGCTGCACAACGCGGGTGACCGGGCTCGCGACCGGGCCGTCGACGTCGAGCAGCAGCGCCAGCACGGGGGCCGACGGCGACGGACTAGGGGCAGTCTCGGGTGAAGTCATACGGCCATTCTGTCAGCCGGGCGGAACGTTTGCGTGAACTGTGCAGAAGATCGACGGCCCCGCGCTGGATGTGACAGGCGGCAGTGCGTCATGTGACAGATGGTTACTGTTTGGCCACAACCTCACGCCGCCCGTGGACTTTGATTCCTTCGGGCGTCCAAGTTCCCTAGGCTGGCATGGTGATATTCAAAGCTGTGGGCGAGGGACGCCCGTACCCCGACCATGGTTACACCACGCCCAAGGACTGGGCGGCCCTGCCGCCGCGTCCGGTCCGGCTTGATGAGCTGGTGACCACTAAGCGCACCTTGGACCTTGAGGCCCTGCTGGCCGAGGACTCGACGTTTTTCGGAGACCTCTTCCCGCACGTCGTGGAATACCGCGGCGTCCTTTACCTTGAAGACGGCCTGCACCGGGCAGTCCGCACCGCATTGCACCAGCGCACCGCAATCCACGCGCGGGTCCTCGTGATAAATGGCTAGGAAGCCGCGAGACCTCAGAGTTCTGCACGGGCACCGCGTCATCAGTGGCTCCGAACTGCGGGCCACGTTCGTGGAGCAGGAAGATACGGCAGGCAACCCCGTCCGGCTGCGGCGCAGGATCCTGCACGCCGTGGTCCTGGTGATGCTGGTCGGCCTGATCGCGGCGGCGATCGTGGTGGCCCTCGCCATCATGAACGGCCAGATCAAGCTTCCCGCGACGGCGGAGCGGAGCAAGGCGGCAGTGTCGGTGTGCCCGGCGGCCACCTACGACTACACGCCGCCGAGTAAGGTCCACGTCAACATCTACAACTCCACGAGCCGGCCGGGCCTGGCCCGGACCGTGGCCAATCAGCTCGCCGCCCGGAAGTTCCTCGTGGGTGCGGTGGGGAACACGACGTCGAGCTACCGCGGCGTGGCGCTGATCGTCTCCGGTGCCGCCGGCCAGTCGGCCGCCTTCAGCGTCCAGCGCCACGTGCCCGGCTCGGACTATGTCCAGGACGGCCGCACGGACCCGAGCGTGGACGTCATCATTACCGGCGACTTCAAGGCCCTGGCCAAGCCGGAACTCGTGGACCAGACGCCGGGCCGGCTCAGCTGCCCTCGCGAGGACCGGCGCATCGTGGACGACTCCACGCTGCCCATCCAGCCGACGGCCACCCCGGCGGTCTCGCCGACGGCTGCGGGCTAGGGCACGCAGGGCGCCGCAGCTTAACTGGTGGCGCGGTGCGGGTGGCGCAGCTCAGCTGGTGGCGCGGACCGGCCGGCCGGCGTCGTCGAACCTGGCCCCGGCGCCCAGCTGGATGAACCGCACCGTCCGGGCCAGCCGCGCCTCGGCCTCGGCGTCCTGGCCCGCCCCGTCGCCCCGGGCCGCGCTCGAGGAGAGCGTGCCGTGGATGAGCTGGGCGAGCTGGGCGATGTCCGACTCGGGCAGGTAGCCCTGGGCCATGCCGTCGCGCAGGATGCCCCGCAAGAGCACGCTGAGCTCGCCCACGTGGTCCGCGAGCTTGGCGAACGACGACGGCGAGAGCACCGCCGCCATGGCCGGCCCCGGCGGCAGGTGGCGCCGGCTCAGGTCCTCCACCTGGGCCCGGACGTAGAGGGCCAGCCGCTCCACCGGGTTCTCCAGCGCATCGAGCGATTCGCGCAGATCGAGCAGGAACCGCTCCGTCTCATCCAGGGCGTACGCGATCAGGAGCTCTTCGATGTCCGCGTAATAGTTATAGACGGCGGTCCGGCCGATCTGGGCGTGGCGCGCGACGTCCGTCATGGTCAGGCCGGGCAGCCCGTGGGTGAACAGGAGCTCCCCGAATGCGGTCAGGATGCGGCGCTGGGTCTCGGCACGTTGGGCGGCGTTGCTCGCGGCCGAAATCCTGGGCATACGGACACTTTAGCGCGATCTGTCACCAAAGCAGCCGGGTGGCGGACTGTGACACGGACGGCGTGGTGACATTTCCATCAGATGCGTGATCCCTGCCTGGCGCGCGGGTTAGTCGGACCTGCCATCGCGGCGGGGGACCGGCTTCAACGGCAGACATCAGGCAATGGATTAGATCTGGGGCCAACCGCAGTCTCTAACAAAGAGGGGGTTGTGAATGCCTGCTGGTCAAATTCGTGGACTCATCGCACGGGGACTGTCATGCTGGACGACTGACCGAGGGCTGTTGTTCAGAATCAGCGGCAGCAGGGCCGCGGGGGAGGGGACAACCGCGGCCGCATGCGACCCTTCTTCGGCCTCCCCGTACCCCCAGAGTGCGAATATCGTGGGGATCCCGTGTTCGGCTGCCCCCGCAACATCGTAGCTCCGGTCCCCGACCATTGCGGGACTGGAGATGTCCACGCCTTCGGACCGGAGCCGGAGCAGCAACTCTGCGATGACCTCCGCCTTGCTCGCTCTCCCCTCGGAGTCCGACGCCCCGCAGACGGTGATGAAGTAGCTTTCCATTCCAAACCTGCGTGCGAGCCTTATCGCCTGGTCTTCCACCTTGGAAGTGGCTACAGCCATTGGAATCCCGGCCAAGTGTAGGTGTTTGATCAGGTCCATAATCCCGTCGTATGGGCTGGACTGTTCAGCGCCATGATCGGCGTATGCCTTGCGGTAGTGTTGGAGGGCCTTTTGGGCGGTTTTTTCGTCCAGTCGTGAGACTGTTCTGAAGGACTCGATCATCGGCGGGCCGACGAATCGGCGCAGTTTGTCCATCGCCGGCACGGGCGCGCCTACCGCTGCCAAGGCCTGGGCAGCACTTGCTGTAACTCCGGGTGCTGAATCCAAAAGCGTTCCGTCCATGTCGAACAAGATGCAGCTAATGCCAGTGACAGAGGGCAGGGCCTGGTGCAGAAGTGTCATTTTTCAAGGGCTTTCGGTCTTGAAGTTGGTTCCGTTCCGGTTGGGTCCGGAGGATTATTGCTGTGAAAGGCAGGCATGGATCGGGTGAGTCTTGATCAGATAGATCAAAGGATTCTTGCGGAGCTCACGAAGAACGCTCGCATGAGCCATGCAGAGCTGGCGACCAAAGTCCTCCTGTCGAGGAATGCGGTGCGCCAGCGGATCGAACGGATGGAGCGGCAGGGGTACATCCAGGGGTACACGATTGTTGCCGGCCCTCCGGGCCAGGGCCCGGTGTCCGCCTTCCTGATGGTTTACAGGAAGGACCGGGTGCGGGGCGCGGACGTCATCTCCGTGTTGCGGTCGATTCCGGAAGTGGTTCTGTGCGATGTCGTGAGCGGTGATTTTGATCTGCTGGTGAGGGTCGAGGCCCGGTCGCTGGAGAGGGTTCAGGAGATCTGGGAGCAGATCGCGGCTATTCCCGGAGTCACGGACACGGTGACGGCCATGACGCTTTCCAGTTACATCAGGCGTGGCGCCGGAGGTGCCCGCGCCACCGAGTAAAAGTAATCAGACCCCGGACATGTCCGCACTTCTGACAGGCAGCACGGCGGATTCAAGCAGTGACTGAGCTGCTTCCCGGTCCAAGAGGTTCCTTCTCGTGACGATGTCCAGAATGGTTGACCCGTCCTTGAGGGCTTCCTTAGCCACCGCTGCTGCGGCGGCATACCCGATGGCCGGTATGAGGGCCGTTGCAAGACCCACCGAGACTGCCGTCTGGCGGGCGAGGCGTCCGGTGTTCGCTTCAATGCCCTCCATGCAGTAGCGACGAAGCGCGCGTGATCCTTGTTCGAGCCATGAAATGCTCTGCAGAAGGACATGGGCAATGACTGGTTCGAAGGCATTGAGCTGGAGTTGCCCGTTGTCTGCAGCCATCGTCACTGTGGTGTCAGCTCCGGCGACAGCGAAGGCAATCTGATTCATGGCCTCCGGAATGACAGGGTTAACCTTTCCCGGCATGATTGATGACCCGGCCTGGCGCGGGGGCAGGATGATCTCGCCAAAGCCGTTCTGTGGCCCGCTGGACAGCAGCCGGAGGTCGCTGCTGATTTTGGAGAGCTTGATGGCCGTGCGTTTCAGCATGCCCGACATGTGCATGAAAACGCCCACGTCGGATGTCGCTTCGATGAGATCAGCGGCCGGAAAGACCGGAACGCCGGAGATCTCGGACAGTGCCCGAAGCACGAGTTGCTGATACCCGGGTTCGGCGGTGATGCCGGTCCCGATGGCGGTGGCGCCCAGACTGCACTCGAGCATCAGCGCGGTGGATTCCATAAGCCTGGAGCGGTCTTCTTCCAGCGTCGCGGCGAAGGCATTGAACTCCTGCCCGAGGGTCATCGGGACGGCGTCCTGAAGCTGGGTTCTGCCCATCTTCACGACGTCGGCGAATTCAGCGCCCTTGCCCCGGGCTGATTCGGCAAGTTTGCCCAACTCGCGGTTAAGCTCCGCGGTAGCGAAAATCAGTGCCAGCTTGATCGCCGTTGGATAGGTGTCATTGGTGGATTGGCAGCGGTTGACGTGATCAATGGGGTGCAGGTGCTGGTATTCGCCGCGGCGGTGGCCCAGTTTTTCCAGCGCAAGGTTCGCGATTACCTCGTTGGCATTCATGTTCGTGCTCGTACCGGCGCCGCCCTGAATGACGTCCACACAGAACTGTTCGTGGTGATGTCCGTCCTGGATTTCCTGGCACGCGTCGCGGATCGCCGTGGCTTCCCGCGGGTTGAGGATGCCCAGTTCGCAGTTGGCCTGCGCCGCAGCGTTCTTGATCATGGCCAGGGAACGCACCAGATGCGGGTGGCGGGAGACGGGTATCCCGCTGATGGTGAAGTTTTCCAAGGCCCGGGCGGTGTGTGCTCCCCAGTAGGCTGTGGCCGGTACACGTACGTCCCCGAGCGAATCCGTCTCGGTGCGGGTGGTCATGGTTTTCCGTTCTCTGAGTGGAAGTTTGGGTGGTGCGTAGCAGCGTGCCGCTCCGAGGGAATTGGAGGGGCGCAGGGCACGGGCGCGCCCCTCCAATTCGATCAGTTCTTGATGCAGATGACTTTGGGCTGGGTCATCTCCTCATACGCGAAATGGACGCCCTCTCTGCCCATGCTCCCGTACTTTGCCCCGCCGAACGGCATGCCGTCGAAGCGGTAGTCAGAGGAATCATTGATCATGACGCCGCCTGCTTCGAGTTGGCGGGCTGCGTCCATGGCCCTGGCCAGGGAGTCGGTGAATATACCTGCATGAAGGCTGAACTCGATGGCATTGGCGACGTCCATGGCCTCTTCGAAGGTATTGAATTTACGAAGCATGACGACAGGGCCGAAGACCTCCTCCCTCCACAGGCGGCTGTCCGCCGGGACGGCTTCCAGGACGGTCGGCTGAAGCACATTGCCGTCCGTGACATTGCCTGAGAGCAGGACAGCGCCGTCGTCGAGGGCCCCGTCCAGCTTGGTCTGGAGCTCCTGCAATGCTGTGGGGCTGATCATGGGTCCGACATCCGTGCGTTCATCCGATGGATCTCCGGCAACCAACCGCGCCGTTGCCTCCAGGAAGCGTTGTCGGAACGCGCCGTACACCGGGGCGGCTATGAGGATCCGCTGCACCCCCACGCAGTTCTGGCCGGCGGCCCAAAACGCTCCGGAGACGCAGGATTCCACCGCGTTCGCGATGTCTGCATCGTCCAGGACGATCACGGGTGCGTTTCCGCCGAGATCCATGGAAAGCTTCTTCAGGCCTGCGGTGCGGGCGATACTCTCCCCAGTGGAGAACCCCCCGGTGAATGACACCATTCGTACGTCCCGGGACCTAATGATTTTTTCGGCCACTTCCCGGTCGCCATGAACAATCGTGAGGGCTTCCGGCGGGAGCCCGGAGCTCACGAGGGCGTCCGTGAGCAGCTGGGCTGACAGGGGAGTCAGTGCAGAGGGTTTGAGGATCACGGCGTTTCCTCCGGCGATTGCCGGGCCGATCTTGTGTGCCACCAGGTTGAGGGGGTCGTTGAAAGGAGTGATCGCGGCAATGATGCCCAGTGGTTCGCGCGAGTACCAGCCGGTACGGTCCTCCGAGCCTTCGTACGAGTCAAAGGGTATGACTTCGCCTGCGTTTCGGCGCGCCTCGGCTGCGGAGAGGCGGAGCGTGTTGACCGCGCGCAGCACTTCCTTCCGTGCCTGGCGGATCGTTTTCCCGGCTTCGGACACAATTGTTTGCGCGAACTCCTCGTTGCGCTGCTCGATCTGGCTTGCCGCGCCGTCCAGTATCTTCCCGCGTGCGTTGCGGGACAGCGCCCGGGCCTTCCGGGCGCCGACGCGGGCCGTTTCGATCACGGCCGAGCCGGCCGTTGCTTCGGTCAGCGAAACCGCGCCGACCACCCTGCCGTCGTAGGGGCTCGTTACGTCACGGAACTGCGGCAGCGCCGTTTCCGTCGCACACAGCGTGGATTCAGACATTGGCAGCTACTCCCGTCCGCGCCGCATGCATGGCGATAATGTCAGAGAGCAGAGCGTAGGCGGTCTCGACGCGGCCGGCTCCCGGTCCTGAGACGGTTACTGCGCCCAGAAGGTCGGTGTCGAAGGACACGGCATTGGTCGCGCCGGAAACGCCTGCCAGCCCGTGGTCGAGGGGGAGCGCTACGGGGGATACGCCTGCTGTCACTGACCCGTCCAGGTTCCGCCGTGCTGCGCCGACGAGCTTCCAGCGGCGTCCCTCGCGGGCTGCCTTCTGAATATTTACCGGCGTCACGGTCGAAATCCCCTGCCGCTGAACGTCTTTGAGTTCTAAGCCTGCGTCGAGCAGCTCGTTGGCGAGAATAAGGACCTTGAGCTGAACATCGTAACCCTCGATGTCCGCTGCGGGGTTTGCCTCGGCGTAGCCGAGTTCCTGTGCCTCGCTGATGGCCGCTTCGAAGTCCAGCCCGGCCTCCATCCGCCCGAGCACATAGTTGCTGGTGCCGTTGAGGATGCCTTCGAAGCCGTTCAGCTTCAGCCCCGCGAACATCTTCTTGGCCAGGCGGATGACGGGAGTGCCGCTCATGACGGCACCCTCGAACTCGAAGTGCACACCGTTCTGTTCGGCCAAGGAGGTCAGCTCGGCGCCGCGGAGGGCAACCGGGCCCTTGTTCGTCGTGCAGACGCTCTTGCCGGATTCGAGGGCCCAGCGTACGTGCGAAACTGCTGGCTCGCCGTCGTCGGGATTCGTGAACGTGGCCTCGCAGATGATGTCGGCGGTGCAGTTACGGATAACTGATTCGTTATTGGTGTCCGCGGACCCGCCGTGGGCGGCGAAGGTTTCGTTTCCACCGTCCAAGTTGAGTGCGATGCCGAGGTCGATCCCCTCGGGCTGGACCAGCGAGCCGAGGCGCAGGTCGGTGATGGCTACGACACGCAGGCCGAAGCCCAGTTCGGAACGAAGTGTGTCACCGCGTGTTGCGACCAGTTCGGCCAGCGTCCTGTTGACGCCGCCGAAGCCGATCAGCGCAATGTCATAGGTGGTCATGGTGCTCCTTCAGTCAGTTACATCGGTCCTCCAATGCTCACCGCATTTCATGTCCGTCAGTGCATGCCATTGTGACCGAAAAACAGGGCGAACTGACCATCTGCCTGCCGATTCGACAGCAGCGCCTCGAGGTAACTTAGGTGCAACATAAGCATGTTGAAATGTTTTTAATGACCAAGAGGCCGTTTTCATGTTACTTTCGTCACTATCGCTATTGCACAGCTCGAGGCGGCCCGCCCCACACGCGGGGGCGATGTGCGTACTCTTCGCATCAGACCTGTCCACTCACCTGGGAGAAACCATGGAACCCTCATCACCTGTCCAGCTAAAACCGCAGCCCACGATTCCCCCGTCGACCGATTCCGGGCTCCGGCGGTCCATGGGGGCACGGCATCTGGTCATGATCGCCATGGGCGGGGTGATCGGCTCCGGGCTTTTCCTGAGCTCGGGCTACACCATTTCCCAGGCCGGGCCACTCGGGGCGGTCATCGCCTATCTCATCGGCGCCTTTGTTGTGTACCTGGTGATGGCCTGCCTCGGCGAACTTGCCATTGCTTACCCTGTCTCGGGCGCCTTCCATATCTACGCGGCGAGGTCGATCGGGCCGGCCACCGGGTTCACCACGGCGTGGCTCTACTGGCTCTGCTGGGCAGTCGCCATCGGATCGGAGTTCACTGCCTCCGGTCTCCTGATGCAGCGCTGGTTCCCGGGTGTTGACGTCTGGATCTGGTGCGTCATCTTCGCCTCGGTCCTGTTCGGATTAAACGCAGTTTCCTCGAAGTTCTTCGGCGAATCCGAGTTCTGGTTTGCCATCGTCAAGGTCGGCGCCATCGTCGTCCTCATCGTTCTCGGTGGCGCGGCGCTGTTCGGCGTCCACCCGCTCAGCGAGGGGGCCAACCACCCCTTTATGTTTGAGAACTTCAACACCTCCGGCGGTCTCTTCCCCAACGGCTTCACCGGCGTCCTCGTCACAGCACTTGCAGTGTTCTACGCCTTCTCCGGCTCTGAACTCATCGGCGTGGCAGCGGGCGAAACAGCTGACCCCGCCACGAGCATCCCCAAGGCGATGCGCAGCACCGTCGTCCGTCTGCTGGTCTTCTTCGTCGGGGCAATCGCTGTCATCGCCGCGACCATCCCCTACGAGCACGTCGGACTGGATGAAAGCCCGTTCGTGACGGTCTTCTCATCCATCGGCATTCCTTTTGCCGCCGACATCATGAACTTCGTCATCATCACTGCACTGCTCTCCGCCGGAAACAGCGGACTCTTCTCCTGCGCACGGATGCTTTACTCCCTTGCCGACGAGGGTCACGCCCCCCGGGCGCTGAAGAAGCTGACCCGGCGCGGTATCCCGATGATCGCGCTCTCAGTCAGCATGCTTGGTGGCTTGGCATCACTCATCAGCAGCGTCGTTGCGCCCGAAACGGTATACCTGGCTCTCGTATCGGTGGCAGGGTTCGCCGTCGTCGGGGTCTGGATGTCCATCACCGCCTCGCACTTTTTCCACCGGAGGTCCTTCGTCAGGAACGGCGGCGATGTCGCTGCCCTTCCCTACAAGGCCCCGCTGTTCCCGCTGGTGCCAATCCTGGCTTTCTCGCTCTGTCTCATTTCGCTCATCGGCATCGCCTTTGACCCGAATCAGGTGGCAGCCCTCTATTTCGGAATCTCCTTTGTTGGTGCCTGCTACGCCTTCTTCTACTTCAAATACGGGCGCAAGGCGCGCGCAGACCAGCTGTCCTGACGCCATCATCAACCATCGTCTTTTCAGCTTCGTGGCCGGGGTCTTTCTTCCCCGGCCACGAGGCTGTCCAAGGGATAAACCATGAACTCACAAGGCCTGATGCAACACGTGCGCAGTTCGGTCCAGGACGCCGGCAGCTGGCTGGAGATTGACGCCGCCGCTTTCGAATCAAACGTCCGGAACCTCCTGTCCATGATCGATGACCGGGCGCTATTGTGCGCAGTGGTCAAGTCCCATGCCTACGGACACGGAGCTGACCTCTTACTCCCTTCCCTTGTTCGTCTGGGCGTTCCATTCATCGGAGTAGGAAGCAACGAGGAGGCAGCCATTGCACGCCGCTGCGGTTTTGAGGGCCGGATCCTGCGTGTCCGTGCCGCGGCGCCGCAGGAGATCAGGGCCGGCCTGCGTCACGACATCGAGGAACTTGTTGCCGACCCGCAGAGCGCGTGGGAGATACACAAGATTGCTGCCGTGACTGGGAAGGTGGTCCGCATCCACCTCGATATCAACTCTTCCGGGATCAGCAGACACAGCCTCGACGTCTCATCCTCGCTTGGCCGGGCATCCGCGGTAGGAATCGTGAGCCACCCGGGGCTTCAACTGTCCGGGATCATGACGCATTTTCCCAAGGACGACGACGGCCATATCGAAACGGCTCTTCTGCGTTTCCAAAGCCAGGCGTTGACACTGCTTCAACTGACCGGAACTCCCCGGGAGGCAGTGCTGCTCCACTGCGCCAATTCATACGCCGCCCTGCACGTACACGGCTCTTGGCTGGACATGGTCCGTGCCGGGGCAGTCCTCTACGGCGATTCGGGTCCGACAGCAGCGCATTTCCAACGGTGCATGGCCTTCAAAGCCCGCATCGCTTCCATTAATAGCTATGCAGCAGGTACCAAGGTCGGCTACGGGCTAACCCACACCTTGGACCGGGACTCAAGGCTGGCGTCAGTGACAGCAGGTTACGGAGACGGCTACCGGCGGGCGCTGGCCGGCCAAGGCTGTGTGCTGGTCCGCGGCCGTCGCGCTGCCATTGTCGACGTCGTTTCGATGAATTCCATGGTTGTCGACGTCACCGACGTGGCGGAAGTCTGCCCTGGAGATGAAGTCGTACTGTTCGGGCGGCAAGGAAGCGCAGAAATCGCTCCCGCAGAACTGGAAGCAGCGAATTCAGCAATACTCGCGGACCTCTACACTGTGTGGGCGCAAGGAAACCGCGTCCTGGTCCAATGAAGACATGTGAGAATAGGCGTAGTTATCGGGCGGAAGGAGCATGGAGCATGGATTCTTCCTCGGAAGCGTCGTCCATGGCCCAAGGACTGCGGATAGTTCGGCTGGTCGCAGACCGGGAGAAGTGGGGAAGGCGGCTTCTCGGTGTTTCCCAGTTAGCTTCCGAGCTGGACATGGAACAAAGCCGTGTCTCCCGGCTGACGCAGGAATTGTGCGAGCTGGGACTGCTGGAACGTGTCGAACGCGGCCCATTCCGAACCGGGCCGCGTTTTTTCAGCCTGGCCGCAGCATTGAATGCCGGCTGGGTCCGGGAATCCAGATCCGAACTTGAGGCTTTGGTGGCTTCCTTCGGCCTTCGATCCAGAATTTCCGTCCGCGAGGGCTTCCGCGTCATTCTCCTGCGGGCCTCCAGCAATGACGCGGTTCCCGGCAGCTTCGTCAAACCCGGCATGGTGACGCCCGTGTGGTGTACCGGGTCAGGCCGGGCCCTGCTGTGGGACGACCAGCAGCCTGCCGTTCAAGCCCTCCTCCAGGACGTCAACTTCATCGGCGTAGGCGGTCCGGGAGCCGCCCATTCGCCACAAGAAGTCGCCGAACTGATGGACCGGGACAGGGCGCGGGGCTTCATTGTCGCGGAGGAGGAATTCGAGCATGGAGTCTACGAACTGGCCGTTCCCGTCCGCAGCGCTGAGGGATCCATTCTTGCCGCGCTGAGCGTCTTGGGCAGCCGGGCCGAGATCAAATCCAGCACGAACGACATTGCGAAGGCCCTCACGGCAGCAGCCGAACGGTTGGGGTCCTGCGAGGGGCGCGCCCGGGGAGACGCGGGCCGGAAGGGCCTGGCCAGCTAGAGCCGGTTCTGCGGCAAAGTGCGGCCCAGCGATGACTCAAGCCACCTTCCCCAAGACACTAGAGCCGTGGCGCAGAACTCCCGCCGCGGCTCCAAGCGTGTTTTGGCGCCTACGACCTGCAACGCTGCCACCACGTCGCCCTTGAAGTCGCGAATCGGAACGGCCAGAGAGTACAGCCCTGGCTCGGCTTCCTCATCGACAATGGAATACCCCCGTGCCCGCGCTCCGCGCAGTCGTGACAGGAAGTCCTCGACGTCAAGCGGTGTATTGGGCCCATGGCGTACGAAGGCAGCGCCCGAGAAAATTGTCCGGACCTCGGCATCCGACGCTTCCCAGAGCAGGGCCTGACCGGCATCACTGCAGAAAGCGGGGTAGGGCCGGCCCAGCCAAGAACCGACCATATTGCTACTTGCCGGAACACGCTCACCGATGGTGACCGTGCTGTCGCCGCTCAGAACGCCAAGGAAGCATCCTTCGTCAGTTTCACCGGCCAGGCCTTCTATGGCGGTCGCGCCGTCGCTCTGCAGCCGTTGCTCTGTCAACAGTTGTGCGTCTGTCAGGAGCGACCAGTTCAGGGTGTAGGACCGATGGTCTCCGCGTGCCAGAAACCCTTCCTGTTCGGCGGTCCGGAGACTGCGCGAAACTTGGCTGCGGTCCTTGCTCAGATCGGCCGCTATGTCAGCGACCGTTCCGCCGGCCAGGCCTTCTGCGGTGCGGGAGCCGACCGCCAGGACAGCCATGATTCCCCGGCCCATGCTGGTTGTCTTAGACATGGATCCGATTCTAGTCACTGCACTAACGTGTCTTAGTGGATGGCGAAGACCCGGGCTGGAAAGCCGCTGCCTTGCAGGGGCTTAGGCCAGCTCGCAATGAGGGCCGCGCCCGCTTCTGGAAGTCCGTCCAGGTTGGCCATCAGCTCGATCTGCCACCGGTTCTGCGCCAGGACATAGGTCTCCAAAGTAAAATCCTGGCGGGACGTAGCGCGCCCTGGGTCTGTGTCAGTCTGTTCATGGCCGACGGCAGTAACGGACCGCTCCTCAATCAGGAAGGAGAGGACTTCCTGCGACCAGCCTGGCGTGTGGCTGACGCCCTCATCGTCCATGTTTGCCATGGCGTCAGTGTCGGGCCAACGGTGGCTCCACCCTGTCCGCAGCGCCACAAAGGACCCCGGTGCGATGGCGCCGTTGCGGCGCTCCCATGCCTGAACGTCCTCCACCGTGGGAGTGGCGTCCGCATTTGCGATGACCTGCGCGGTGATGTCGAGGATGGCCAGCGGAAGGACCATGTCCTCCACAGGAATCTGGTCCAAGGTCCGTCCCCCGCGGATGAAATGCGAGGGAGGATCGACGTGTGTTCCCCATTGGCCGATGATCGAATATCGGTGAGCGGTGAAACCGTCGCCTTTCCCCAGATCGAATACAGTCTCCCTATTTTCGTCGGGGAATGCCGGGAAATGCGGCTGGCCAGGGTGGAAGGTGTGCGTCAGGTCGGTAAAGGACCTGCCCGCCAGCAGCGGACTCAGGCCGTCCCAAAGCCGGGCCGTAGCGGTTTCAATCATGATGCGACCTCGCTCTCAAAGACTGCCGGAAGGGCAGTGCTGGAGACGCTGATTGGCCCTGTCAGTTCGATGACCGGTACCTCCCAGGGATGGATATTCACGATGTGCTGCAGGAAGCGTTCCACGGCAACGTCATCTAGCGCCGCATCGAAATACGTCGTGAGGACCAAGGTAGGCGAAATTGTGCGCTGGCCCACGTGCCCCAACGTAGGGTTAGCGCCATCAGTGCAGGTGAACCCCTCGAAACCCAAGCCGGATTCGAAGACATGCCTGTAGTTGCCAAAATCCCCTAAGTCCGGGGATTCCGACAAAGCCTGGAGCAGGGCTGCAATGCCCGCTTCATTCTTGAATGCTTCGGCGTCGCCCGTGGCCAGCCGCGAGAAGGTTTCCGAAGCTATGGGCCAATGCACGCGCAGCTTACGTACTGATTTCATTTCAATCTTCAAGGGAAGCCTCTTCCTGAGCGGTTCGCAAAAGGTGTCTGAATGCCATGGTGGCATACTGTGATGATCATTACAAGCATTGAAAAATGTCTATTACGCACATCTCGGATGGCGGCTTCACTTCACTGAAGCACAGCTTGGTGCGTGGCGGAACCGGGAGATATCGGCTGCGAGGGGCTGCTGACCGTCATGTAGAAGCCCCACGCTGTGCCGCGCCTTTGGCGCTCCACGTTGTGCTACCTTGCATTGCCGGACCACGAGGCTCCGCGTCCGCCCGTCAGACAAGAACGAACCGAACCGCTTGGAGCCCTAAACGATGCCCAGTAACACCAAGCTCTCCCGCATGCTCGATGCCGGAGCGAACCTGACCCTGGACGGCGCACTCGCCACCGAGCTTGAAGCGCACGGCTGCGATCTGGACGACCCTTTGTGGTCGGCTAAAGTCCTTCTGGAACAACCGCAACTGGTCAAACGCGTACACCACGATTACTTCCGTGCCGGAGCCGCGGTGGCCATCACGGCGAGCTATCAGGCCACACCCCTGGGATTTGCGCGGCGCGGCATCGGCGAGGAAGAGGCCTTGGAGCGGGTGGCACTGAGTGTGCGTCTGGCCGACGAGGCGCGGCGCGAATACATAGCCGAAAATCCCGATGCGGGCCCCCTGCTGGTTGCAGGATCGGTCGGGCCCTACGGCGCGTACCTCGCGGACGGATCGGAATACCGGGGCGACTACATCCTCAGCCGAAACGAGTTTCTGGAGTTCCACCGGCCTCGAATCGCGGCGCTGGTAGAGGCCGGAGCGGACTTTCTTGCCTGTGAGACGCTGCCCTCATTGCCGGAAGCCGAGGCCTTGTTGGCACTCATGAAAGAGTTCGACGTCGAAGCTTGGCTTTCCTTCACGCTACGGGACGGTGGGCACATCAGCGACGGCACGCCGCTGGCTCAGGTGGCAAGGCTGTGTAGGGAGCAGCCGCTCGCGGTGGCGATCGGCGTGAATTGTGTGCCGCTGGAACTGGTCGCGCCATCCCTGGACGCCCTGGGCAAAGCCACCCATACGCCCCTGATTGCATACCCAAATTCGGGCGAAAGCTACGACGCAGTCACCAAGACGTGGGGGCCGGCCGCGGCAGGGGACAGCCCGGCGGGCCCGGACAGTAAACAGCCCACAAGACTTGCGGAGGGAACGCCCATCTGGCGTGAACTTGGTGCCCGGCTCATTGGCGGGTGCTGTCGAACGACCCCGCAAGATATTGCCGCCGTGGCCAGACTGTCAGAAATTCCCTGATCAGAAGGTGCCAGGCGGCAGAACGGGGCGTGGCCATAACTCCGCGTTTGTCAGTCACAAACCAGCGGACTTGTGCCGCTGGAACATTAATGAGGACCCGGTCCAGGGGATGAACGTGCGGTCAACTTGGGCCGCATGCCAGGACGAACTCGACTTATTGGACGGGGAGGAAGTGATGTCTCCTGCCATGGAAGCGGCGCACGCTGGCCCATGGCGGCCGGCCAGGATGGGACAACTCCGCCGTGCACGCTCAAAGCTCGCTGTCGCCATTCCTTCCACGGGGTCGAGGCGTCGTACGTCTAGCAGGAAGTGCGTCGATGAACGTGCCGACGCCGAAGGTCAACCAGATGACCGGGAGGATTTCCTGAAGCGCTCTAGCAATTGAGGACTTGCCGGAGCTCGAACCGCCGTTCAGTACGATCACCAGGGAATTCTGACTGGTACCCGCGCGAGTCTAGTAAGTAATCGAGGAGTAGGATCTCATCGCGACATTCATGGAGGGTCGCCATGGATCAATCAGGCTCTTCACAATCCAGTGTGTAGCAGCGGCCTGAAGCCACCGGTCTCGAGTAGCGATCTGGCGATGTAGTTGGTGAGGTTGCGGAACCCGAGGGCGGAGCCGCGGAGGTGTTCGAGTCGTCCGTTGATCGCCTCGGTTGGGCCGTTGCTGGTGCCGGGTCGGTCGAAGTAGGCCAGCACGTCGACGGCGCGCTTCTTCAGCGTTCGGCCCAGCGTGATCACCTCGCTCAGCGCAGCGGGAACGCCTGCGCTGACCGACCCGATCAGGTTCTGCATCAGCTCGCGCCCCTTCGTTCGATCCGGGTGACGGTAGGCGGCGATCATCCGCTGGTAGATCCCTCAAGTCGCCTCGACTTCGACATGCTCTTCGGCGGCGAACAGGGCGGTGGGTCGGTCCTTCTGCTTGTTGGTGAGTAGGTCGGCGCCGGTGTGCAGGGTCCTCCTGGCGGCGTAGAGCGGGTCGTCCTTGTGACCGCGGTGGCCGTGGATCGCGAGTTGGACCCGACGCCGGCACTTGTCGAGCGCGTCACCGGCTAGGCGGACCACGTGGAAGGGATCCATCACCGCGACCGCTGCGAGGATCTCCTCGGCCGCGGCGGTCTTGAACCCGGTGAACCCGTCCATCGCGACCACCTTGACCCCGTCGCGCCACGCCTCGGGGCGACCGCTCAGCCACTGCTTGAACGCCTGCTTCGAGCGTCCCTCGACCATGTCCAGCAGCCGTGCTGGGCCGGTGCCGTCCCGGATGGGTGTGAGGTCGATGATCACGGTGACGTACTTGTCGCCGCGCCGGGTGTGCCTCCAGACGTGCTCATCGACGCCGAGCACCTGGACGCCGTCGAGCCGGTGCGGATCGTCGATCAGGACCCGCTTGCCCTCGGCCAGGACGGCGTCGTTGGCGGTGTTCCAGGCGAGGCTGGTGTCCTGGCGCCACACATGCCCGCAGCCGGAGCACCGATAGCGACGGATCGTGACCACCAGCGTGGTCGGCCGCCAACCCAGCGGTTCGTGCGCCAGACGCCGGATCACTGTGTCGCGCGGCGATCCCTCGCATCCGCAGCGACGACACCACCTCTCATCCGACCCGTCGGGCTCGACGACGCGACAGACCAAGACAGCACGGTCCGGCTCGAACCGCTGCCCGGTCACTTCGAGACCGAGCTCGTCGAGTCGGCAGAACACGGTCAGATCAGGGCAGGCAAAGCCCGCCCCAGGGGTAGCGTCAGGCACGTCGAGGTCTTCCGGATGGGCAGTGTGAGAACTTCCATCTTCGGGAGACCTCGACCCCTACCCGGCCACCGACGCGCCGACCACCGCCGCCGCCGGACCGATCGACTGGGGTGACCTCGCCGGTGGCGCAGGCTACTTCGACCAGGCCCACTTCGGCCACGAGTTCCGGGCGTTCACCGGGCTCACGCCGACCCCGTACGTCGAAGTCCGGCGGCGGTTCCGGCGCGAACATCCCGGCCACACGCTGGACGGCTGGCCGCTGCCGGCCGATTGATTTCTTACTAGAGCGACAGCTCACGACACGCTAATGTGGGGGCACCCCAAAGCAGAGGAGAGCCCCGTGGGCAAGGTGGTCATGTACAGCTCGGTGTCGGTGGACGGCTTCGTCGCGGACGAGAACGACCAGCCCGGACCGCTGTTCGACTGGTTGTCCAACGGTGACGTCCCGTTGGACGAGAGCGGCGAGGTGAAGGTGTCGCAGACGTCCTACGACTACACCCGGCCGTACTGGGACCAGATCGGGGCGACACTCGTCGGCCGCCACGTCTTCGACCTGACGGACGGCTGGGACGGGAAGCCTCCGAGCGGGATCGACCACGTGGTCGTCGTGACGCACCGGCCGCAGCCCGAGGGCTGGGACCCCGAGGCGCCGTTTCACTTCGTCGACGGCGTCGAGGCAGCCGTGGCCAAGACGCAGGAACTCGCGGGTGACCGCATCGTCGAGGTCGCCGCTGGCGACGTCGGTGGCCAGGTGCTTGCCGCGGGCCTGGTCGACGAGGTGCGCATGGACGTCGTACCCGTCGTGTTCGGGTCCGGCAAGCGCTACTTCGGGTCGGTCCACGCACAGCACCTGTTGGAGGATCCCGACGTGGTGATTCAGGGCAACCGGGTGCTTCACCTGCGCTATCGGGTGCGCCGTTGACCGATCTGAGCGGGTACGCGAAGAAGTCCACTGCGAACGGTGACACAAGATCGGGCCTCCGGCTGCGGTTGCGCATCGCTGCCCCGGGACCGACCCGCCAGCCAACATCCAGCCAGCGATTACACCCTCAACTGTGAAGAGCCATCAATCATCGCTCGGGCCGCTTTCAAGTGGCGGCAGGAGTGTGAATTTCAGCGATAAATGGCGGTATTTTCGCGGCGCGCTAAATGTCACCCTCGCTGACCCCCAGCTAATGGTGCGAACACGCCCCCGCACCGGCAGTCACATCAGCTGTCTGCTCGTGCCGGCTGTCTTGAAACGCTAGCGATTCGAGACGGGAAGGTTTCGAGACACCGAGTTAGCTGGGAAACCCTGAACCGGAGGCCTAACCTGTGAATTACAGCGCAAACTGGCCGCGTTTCTTCAGCGGTAAATTCAGGTCGCGCCTCCCGGCAGAGCACGCCCACCCCGTAGCCGGTGCCGTAGATCGTGGTCCCCGGAACCTGAAGCACTCCGGCGATGCGTTGGACAGTGTGGTTGCCGGCGCACGACGCCGACTGGCCGCCAGTTTCAATGCGCTGTTGGTTTTAGTGCTCCGCTTCCGCGGCAGCCTTCTTGGCGCTCTTCTCGGCGTCCTTCTCGGCGCGCAGAGCCTCCGTCTCATGCTGTTCCTCGGCTTTTTCCTGGTGGATGACCTCTGCGAAGAGCTTCTCCATCTCCTTGGCCACGCCAGCGGCTGAGGCCGGGTTCTGGCCGGTCACCAGCCGGTCGTCAACCACCACCTTCTCCTCAAAGACTCCAGCGGAGACGTGGGTGGCGCCCTGTTCCTCAAGCCGGTCTGCCAAGAAGAACGGGATGACCTTATCCTTCCCTGCGGCAACCTCCTCGTCGTTGGTGAAGGCGGCCACCTTCCGGCCCTCGACGAGGCGAAGCCCGTTCTTCAATTCGACGTTCAGCAGGCCGGCCGGTCCGTGGCAGACCGCGCCCACCAAGCCGCCGGCGTTGTAGACGCTGGCCACCAGATTCTGCAAGCCTTCGCTGTCCGGGAAGTCCCACATGGTGCCGTGGCCGCCCACGAGATAGACGGCGTCGTACTGGTCGGGATCAACGACGTCGACGCGGGCCGTGTTGTAGAGCCCGGCGCGCGTGGTCTCGTCCTCCGTGAAGGCGACCTGGATGGGATCTTCTGAGTCCACCTCGTCGCGCGGGGGCTGGCCGCCCTGGATGGACGCAAAATCGACGAAATGCCCGGAATCCTTGAAGACCTTCCAGGGATGTGCGGCCTCTGCCACGTTGTAACCGGTCTTCTCGCCGGTATCGCCGATCTCGGAAACGCTGGTCAGTACCATGAGGATTTTCTTCATGAAGTGCTCCTTTCGTCCAACTTCCACCCTACGCCTGGCCCAATTAACCCTGGAGGAGCCCGGCGCGGCGCAGCCAGGCCTCGACAGCAGGTCCGGCGTCCCGGGTTTCCTCGCCGCGCACCGCGAGCCCTTCGCCGATGGTCGCCCCCGGGCAGGAGCGGGCGTAATCCCGTTCGGTGGTGCCGAGCCCGCTCATGGCGTGCGTGGTGACGGGGTGGACTGTTTTGCCGGTGAAGTCGTAGCTTTCGGCGAATGCCGCCATGATCATCGGCGCCCTGACGTTCCAGATCCCGCTGGCCAGCAGCACCGTGTCGTACTGCTCGATCGCGCGCAGCTGCGAGGCAATGGCCGCCGGGCGGGCGTTGCCGTCCTGCTCGCGGACGTTGCGCGCGACGGTCGCGTCGTAGTCCTCGGGGTAGGGGTCGGCGGCCTCGATGCGGTGTATGTCGCACGCGATGAGGTTGCCGATCATGCCTGCCAGCACCTCGGTGTTGCCGACGACGAGGTTGGTGCGGCCGCCGTAATGGTAGTTCTCCCCGGCGCGTGAGAAGTAGGCGAGCAGGACCCGCCGGCCTTCCCCGGGCTCTGGCGTGTCCTCCATGGATGGAGACGTGGCTTTGTCTTGGGATGGCATGGGGGCGTTCCGTTCTTGCGGGGCGCAGCCCGATGTTCCGGCCGTGATCATGGCAGCGCCTAGACCGCAAACGGCCGAACGCAGGACTGAGCGCCGGCTAATGGTCTCTTGGCTCGGGATCATCACTGGGTTCTCTGGTGGTGGTTGCTGTCCCGGGGCGGGCAATGGCCCCGGGGACGCGGGACAAGGGATCCGTCCGGGTGGCCGGTCGGGTCACCCGGACGGAAGGCGGGCCGGGTTAGTCGATCCTGCGTCCGCCCAGCCAGCTCACCATGGCGGGGTCACGGTGGTCGAAGAAGAGGCTGGCGCCGGTATCCAGTGTGGCGATCTTGCCCATCTGCTCGTCGGTGAGCTCGAAGTTGAAGACGTCGAGGTTCTGGGCCATCCGCTCCGGACGCACGGACTTGGGGATGACGACGACCTCGCGCTGGATGAGCCAGCGGAGCACCACCTGGGCGACGGATTTGCCGTGGTCCTCGGCGATGGCGCTGAGGACCGGATTGGTGAAGAGGTTGTTCTTTCCCTCAGCGAATGGCCCCCAGGACTCGATCTGGACGCCGCGTTCGCGCATCAGCTCGTGATCGGCGGCGCGCTGGTGGAAGGGGTGGGTTTCGATCTGGTTGACGGCAGGGACGATCTCGTTGTGGTCGATGAGGTCGATCAGCCGGTCGGGGTGGAAGTTCGACACACCGATCGCACGGGCAAGGCCTTCCGTGTGGATGTCCTGCATGGCCCGCCACTCGCTGTAATAGTCTCCAAGCGGCTGATGGATGAGGTACAGGTCGAGGTAGTCCAGTCCCAGCCGGCGGAGTGAGTTTTCGAAGGCGCGCCTGGTGTCGTCCTGAACGCTGCCGGCCGGGGCGTGCTGGATCCAAAGCTTGGTGGTGACGAAGAGCTCCTCGCGGGCGATTCCGCTCGCCTTGATTGCAGCGCCGATGGCCGCCTCGTTGCCGTAGGAGGCCGCCGTGTCCAGGTGCCGGTAACCGGCGGCGAGGGCGGCTTCGACGGCGGCCTGGGTTTCCGCGTCGGGGATCTGGAAGACGCCGAAGCCGAGGATCGGCATCTGGACGCCGTTGTTGAGGGTGAAGGTATTCATGGTGTCCTTGCAGGATGGGGAAACTGGACTCATTCCAGAAAACCAGCCAATTCCTGCGCGCGGGAGTGCCTGCCGTGCGGTGTACTGGCAGTTCCTGTTAGGCCGGGCCGGGCCGCCGTAGCGTAGGGGCCATGGAGAACAGTCAAGACGTCCGCGAGTTCCTCATGAGCCGGCGGTCGCGCATCACACCCGTCCAGGCCGGGCTGCCCGCCTACGGCGGGACAAGGAGGGTGGCCGGCCTCAAACGCGAGGAAGTGGCCATGCTGACCGGCGTCAGCACGGAATACTATGCCCGGCTCGAACGGGGAAACCTGCGGGGAGTTTCCGAGAGTGTCCTCGAATCCCTCGCCGTGGCCCTCCAGCTCGATGAGGCTGAACGGGCCCACCTGCTCGACCTCGCTAAGGCCGCCGCGCCATCGCGGGCATCAGAAAAGCGCCGGGTACGGGCGGAACTGCGGCCCAGCGTTCAACGGATCCTGGCCGGGATGACAGGCACGCCCGCCTACGTCCGCAATTCACGTATGGACATCGTGGCCGCCAACAGCCTCTGCTTCGCCCTCTACGGGGGCATCCTCAGCCCCGACATCCTGCCCCTGAACCTCGCACGGTTCATGTTCCTCGACCCACGCTCCCGGGACTTCTTTCTCGAATGGAACACCCTCGCAGATGACCTCGCCGCCGCCCTCCGCACCGAAGCAGGCCGCAACCCGCGCGACAGGGCCTTGAACAGCCTCATTGGTGATCTCGCCACCGGAAGCACGGAATTCTCGACCCGCTGGGCACGGCACAACGTCCGCTTCCACCGCTCAGCTACCAAGACACTGCACAACCCACTCGTGGGGGACATTGAACTCACGGGCGATTCACTCGAACTCCCCGGAGAGGGGCTGACCCTCATCGCCTACACCGCGGAACCGGGAAGCCCTGCCCAGCAACAACTCGACTTCCTCACCAGCTGGAGTACAACCGGAAAAAGTCCGGCTGAACCGGCTCCAGCCAACGCGCACACCGCAACGACCCAGCCACCCGAAGGCGAACCGCGGGACCGACCATGAGCGCCAAATGACGCTGCGAAAAACGCCGATCGTTAGAGTCCACGCCGTAGCAACTTAGGATTCGACGTCGGCCGCGGCAATGGCCTTGTCCGTGAGGATGGGCACCATCCCGAGCAGTGCGAGGGTCAGTATCCCCATGATGCCGAACATGACCTGCAGGCCCAGCCATTGGGCCAGCAGGCCGCCCGCTGCTGCGCCGAGCGGCATGGTGCCCCAAGCCAGCAGCCGGTAGGCGCTGTTGATTCTGCCCAGCAAGCGGTTGGGAGTAATGCGCTGGCGCAGGGATACGGTGATGACGTTCCACAGCACGATCAGAATGCCGCCCACAAAGAGGATTGGGCCAAGAACATAGGGGTTGTCGGTCAGGGCGGGCGCACCTACGAAGAGCGCGACCCCGAAGACAGCGAGCGTCAGCGACTTCGAACGCCCCAGCCTGGCCTCCACCCATTCGGAGATGAACGAGCCAACGAAGGCGCCGAGAGCCGAGGTGGTCAAAAGTAGGCCGAACCCCACTTCGGACAGTTCCATTTCTGAGGCCGGACCCACGGCAAACAGCACCAGGACCGCGAAGGCCGCGCTGGATGCGAAGTTGAACACCCCGGTCATCACCGCGAGCGTGCGAAGGATCTTCTGGTTCCAGAGGAACCGCAAACCCTCACCAATGTCGAATCGCAGTGTCGTCTTCTGCTCCCGCTCTGTGCGAAAAGCCCCCGGGATGAGGAGCAGGCCACCGACGGCGGCAAGCCACAGTGCCGCTGGCACGGCAAGGCCCGCAACGACGCCGGTGGCCACCAGCAGCCCGCCCAGCGGCGGGCCAATGAACTGGTTGGCGGTGAGCTCGACGGCGTAGAGCCGGCCGTTGGCGCGCGACAGCTGATCCCTGTGCACCACCTGGGGCATGATCGACTGGGCGGAGGTGTCGTAGAGCGTTTCGGCCACACCCACCATCAATGCGACAGCGTACAGTGCCCAAATGGAGCCGAAATCCAGCAGGACGACGGCGACCAGCACGGCGGGCAGCAGGGCGCGGCTGAGGTTGGCCCACACCATGAGCTTGCGCCGATCCAGCCGGTCGGCCAGCGCTCCGGCAGTCAGGGCGAAGAGAAGCCAGGGAAGCGTCGCAGCGACGGTCAGCCCGGCAATAAGCGTGGGTGACTGAGTGAGCTGAATGGCCAACAGTGGCAGCGCGATCTTGAAGACGCCGTCCGCGAGGTTGGACAGCCCGGATGAGGTCCACAGCTTCCAGTAGGACACGCCCAGGGGAGCACGAACCCGTTCCTTCACCGGCGCAGCATGAACAGTCATACGTGAACCATTCCCTATTGATTGAGAAAATTCAAGGTGGTTGAATCTAGTACATCAGTTTGTAGGATGGATACATGACGGACGCTGAGCAGACAAGCGCGGCGGGGAAAAAACCCGCCGCGAGCGCCCGGGAAATTAAGGCGCTGGCCCATCCGCTGCGCTTGAGGATCCTGCGCCTGTGCGGGCTCCACGAACTGACCAACAAGCAACTCGCCGACCGACTGGACCAGGACCCGGGGACGATGCTCTATCACGTGCGGCAATTGCTCTCCACCGGCTTCCTTGAACCCGCGGAGGTCCGCACGGGGCGAAGTGGTGCGCTGGAGAAGCCGTATCGTTCCACGGGGCGGTCCTGGAATCTGGACACCGCACTGCGTGAAGCTGGTCCGGACGGTCCGCTGGCACCGATCGAGGCGTTTCGGGAAGAGCTGACGGACGCAGGGCCGGATGCGCTTGCCAGCCTCTCACGCTTCGTTCTGCACCTCTCCGAGGGAGACGCTGAGGACCTCATTTCGCGCATCGAGGCTGTGCTGAACGAATACACCGACAGTGATCGGCAGCGATCGGACCAGCCCGCATACGGCGGCATCTTTGTCCTGCACCGCTCGCCAGACTAGGTGGTTGAGCCCTCCACCAAGGGCCGCCTGCTCGCAGACCTATTCGTAGATGGTGGGGATGGCCGGCTCGCCGGGCTGCAGCCTGTCCACCACCCGGGGCAGCTCTGCCATGGAGGCCGTGTGCCGTTCCCGCGCCCGCCCGACCGCGTCCGGTCCGGTCCAGCCGGGCAGGATCTCGCCATCCTTCATGAACTGCTGCAGTAGGGGGCGCCCGTTCCTGCCGGTGCCCGGCGGGTGGCCGACGCCGAGGACCTCGTGGGTGGCGGTGCCGCGGTGGTCGAGGCGGCGCACGGCGAACTTGCGCCCGCCCATGTTGATCTTGTCCTTCGAGGTCTTTGCGACGGCGGCCAGCTCACCGGTGTCCCCGGCCCGGCTTACCAGCTTGTAGACCATCCCGGCGGTGGGCGCCCCGGATCCGGTCACCAGCGATGTGCCGATGCCATAGGAATCGGCCGGGGCAGACCGGAGCGCGGCGACCGAGAATTCGTCCAGGTCCGAGGTCACCACGATCCTGGTGTGCGTGTTGCCGAGGCTGTCCAGGAGTTCGCGGACCCAGCGCGCCTGGGCCACGAGGTCTCCGGAGTCCAGCCGGACAGCCCCGAGTTTGTCTCCGGCGAGGCCGACGGCGGTGCGGACCGCCGCTTCGACGTCGTACGTGTCCACGAGCAGCGTGGTCTCGAGTCCCAGGGAGGCCAGCTGCGCCGCGAAGGCCGCGCGCTCGGAGTCGTGGAGCAGGGTGAAGGAGTGGGCCGCGGTGCCGATGGTCCGGAGGCCATAACGCCGCCCTGCAGCCAGGTTGGATGTGCCGGAAAAGCCGGCAATCACGGCCGCGCGGGCCGCTGCGGCGGCGGCTTCCTCGTGGGTGCGGCGGGAGCCCATCTCAATGCAGGGCCTGCCGCCGGCGGCACTGATCATCCGGGACGCGGCCGAGGCGATGGCGCTGTCATGGTTCAGCACTGACAGGACGTAGGTTTCCAGGACGCAGGCCTCGGCGAACGTCGATTCGACGATCAGGACGGGGGAGTGCGGGAAATACGCCTCGCCCTCCGGATAGCCCCAGATGTCGCCGGAGAACCGGAAGGCGGCCAGCTGATCCAGCGTGTCCTCATGGACCACGCCGGTGCTGCCCAGAAAATCGAGGTCGTCCTGCTCGAAGCGGAAGTCCGCGATCCCCTCAAGGAGCCGGCCGGTGCCGGCTACGATGCCGTACCGGCGCCCGGCCGGCAGCCCCCGGGCAAAGGCCTGGAAGACGGACCGGCGGTGTGCGGTCCCGGAGTGCAGGGCCGCCTGGAACATGGTCAGCTCATAGTGGTCGGTAAACAGGGAGGTCCGGCGTCCGCCCGGGCCGGCCGAAGTGTCCATGCTCCACTCTAGGCCGGGGGATCCGCCTGGCCCCAGGGAGTCGCCGGTAACGGGCTGCGTGGCCGCCAAGGCGGCGAGTTCGCCGGAATCCTGCGGGGTCGCCGTAAACTTCCCGCGAACTCGGACGTCTGCGGCGAATTCGACGACGGCGGGCTCAGACGGCGGGCTCAGACGGCGCAGCCGTCGGGCCCGCAGGCACCGGAATCCGCGGCACTGGGATCCCCGGCACTGGCCGCGCCGGGGGCATCCGCGGCGGTTCCAGCCCCCGCGGCGCCCACCATGACCAGCGGGTGGCTGTCCTGCCATGCCTGCTCGAGGGCCGCGCTGAAGGTCTCCGCGGGCTGGGCGCCCGAGAGCCCGAACTTCCGGTCAATCACGAAGAACGGAACGCCGCTGAGACCCAGGGCGCGGGCCTCGGCGATGTCGTTGCGGACGGCGTCGGCGTAGGTGTCCGTGCTGAACAGTTCCGCAAGTTCGCCGGCGTCGAGCCCGAGATCCAGGCCCAGGGCGGTCAGGTACTCCTGGCTGCCGATGTCCTTTCCGTGCTCGAAGTGGTCGCTGAGCAGGCGTTCCTTCGCGGCGTCCTGCTGGCCTTGGGCGGCGGCGAGGTGGATCAGCCGGTGGGCAGTGAAGCTGTTGGCCACCACGACGGCGTCGAACCGGTAGTTCAGCCCCTCGCCCTTGGCCTGCGCCGCGACGTGCTCGAACATCTGCGATACCTGCGCCGGGGCCATGCCCTTGCGCGTGCTCAGGTAGTCCAGTTCGGTGCCGTCGTAATGCTCCGGGAGCGTGGGGTCCAGCTGGTAGCTGCGCCACTGCACCTCCACGGAATCGCGGTGCGGGAAGGCCGCGAGGGCGGTTTCGAATCGGCGTTTGCCGATGTAGCACCAGGGGCAAGCGACGTCGGACCAGATCTCAATCTTCATGCCGGCAACAACCGCGGCGGCGCCGGGTCCATTCCCTCTGCGGCCTGTCGGCTTCGTCACGGCGTCACGGCGTCACGGGCTGACGGACTCACGGCCACGCGGCCCCGCTCACAGCGCGACCGGGCGCTCCATCACGAAGTCGTGCTCCACCGTGTTGCCCAGCTGGAAGGACTTGGTGCCGACCTTGCGGAAGCCGGACTTCTCGTAAAACCGGATGGCCCGGGCATTCTGGCTGTTCACGCCGAGCCAGAGCCCGCGGGCGCCGGCCGCCGCGGCCGCCCCGATACTGGCGTGCATCAGTTCGGCCGAGGCGCCGAGCCCGTGGTGCTCCGGGTGGACGTAGCACTTGCTCAGCTCGGTGCACGGCAGTTCGCGCAGGACCCCGGCCACATCCGGGTCCCGGGTGGGGCGCGCCACCAGCAGGCTGTAGCCGCGGAGGTCGCCGTCGGCATCGATCACCAGCACCGTTACCGCGGGATCGGTCAGGTAGGCCCGGAAATTGGCCTCGCTCAGGGTATTGGCCACATGCGCCGCGATGTCCTCCGGCCGGGATTCCGGCGGGCACGCCAGCGGAAAGGTGATGGCCGCGAGTGCGGCCAGCCTCCCGGCGTCGTCCGCGGTGGCTGTCCGGATCTGGTGCGTCATGGTGGATCTCCTGGCAAGTGCCGAAATTCTTCGCCAGCTAAGGCCGTCAAATGGCGCCTCCTCCGGCGCTAGCTGTCCAGAAGAGACTCTAGTGGGCGCTGGTCCCGACGCCCTACAGCGCACTCACAGGCTGCGGAGAAAAGCCAGGCCACCTTGAGCCAACTCATCCTGGCTCGGAGCCAGCGGGCGCCAGATGGACGCCGCGACGGCAATGGCGGCATTGTCGACCGTAAAACTCTCAATGTTGAGGGGCCCCGTGTAGCCCACTTCATTCAGCACCTGCAGGAAACCTTTCCAGTCGGTCTGGTCCCCGCCGGGGGCGCCGCGGTCGTTCCCGCAAACTTGCACGTGCACCAGATGTTCTCCGGCGGCCCGGACCGCCGCGGCCACCGACCGCTCCTCGATGTGAAGGTGGTAACTGTCCAGCGCGAGGCCGACGCCTTTCCCGAGCAGCGGCCCGAGCGCCTCAAGCGCCTGGTCTACCGTGTTAATCAGCGACGTTTCATACCTGTTCAGGGGTTCGATGCCCAGCACCACACCCGCCTCCTGGGCCCGGGCCGCGACCGGCTGGAGGTTTCGGCGCAGCTCCGCGTAGGCGTCCCGCCGCTGCTCCGGAGACATGCGCCAGACCCGGCCGGTTTGGGCGTAGAAGGGTCCGCACACAGTGGGCGAGCCGATGCTGCTGGCCATGGCGATGCAGGCTGCCAGATAGGCTTGCGTCCTTTCCACGGAACCCGGATCCGCTGCTACCAGGTCCCTGCCCGGTGCCATGGCCCCCACCACAAACGGTTTAAGCCCGCTTGCCGCGAGGGAATCCAGCACCGTCCCGGGCGTGAAGTCGCCGTCGTTTTCCAGCGGGAGTTCGACGGCGTCAAACCCCATGGCGGCGATTTTCGCAAGTAGTCCGGGGAGGTTGGAGTCGGTCAAGGGGGATTCCCAGACCCAGGTGCTGATCCCGGTCAGACGCTCCAAGCTGTCTCCTTCCGTCAGTTTGTCCTGCTGAAAGTTCCAGACGCAGCGGTCCCGCGGGGAATTCCGCGGGACCGCCGGCCCGCGTCAGGGCATCTGCCGTTTCTGCCAGACCTCCGGGTAGCCGGCCAGGTCCTCGCCGCCGAACTTGGCGTAGTGACCGCCCGGCATGCCTGCGTTACGCTGCAGCCACGTGTCCAGTTCGTCTGCGAGGATGGGCTTCTGCGGCAGAACCCACTCGGTAGGGACCTGCTCGCCCTTGAAAATCTTCTCCAAGGCCAGCAGCGGCGTCCGCCATTGGAAGTTGGAATAGACCGGAGCCATGGCCACGATCCCGGTTTGCTTC
Organism: Arthrobacter sp. ES3-54; assembly: GCF_029504395.1. Taxonomy (GTDB): domain Bacteria; phylum Actinomycetota; class Actinomycetes; order Actinomycetales; family Micrococcaceae; genus Arthrobacter. The sequence goes on along the minus strand of NZ_JAQFIF010000007.1, from coordinate 205,995 downwards.
CACTTGTTCAGAAAGCTCATCTCATCCTCGCCGGTCATCACCGGCAGGGCCTTGCCGGCATCCTCGAAGGCCTCGAGGGCAGCCACCGCACCGTCGCCGGCGTCCATCCAGACGCCCTTGACGTCGCCTGTGGCCAGTTCATCGGAGATGATCTTCTTGATCTCGGTCGGGTCGGCGCCGGTGAAGTAGTCCTTGGCCTGAATTCCCTTTTCCCCGAAGATCTTCTTGGCCGCCGCCCAGCGGTGCTCCAGGACATCCACACCCGGGAGGATGCGAAGGGCAACCACCTTGTCCCCGGACTGAAGCTTGTCACTCAGGAAAGTAGCGGTGTCGATGCCCCAGGCGAATCCGCCGATCGGATGGATGAACGTGGTGGCGCAGTCGGTCTCCACGCCGCGGTCAAACACCACCACGGGCTTGCCTGTTTGGCAGGCACGTTCGACGGCCTGGGTGAGGGCGGCCGTGGAATTGGGTGAAATGACGAACGCATCGCACTTGCCCTCGGCGATGAAATAGTCGATGTCCGCAATTTGGGTGTTGTCATTGTCCTTGGCATCGCGTGTTTCCATTTCGGAAATGACCCCGGAGCCCTGGAGTGCCTTGAGCTGCTGGTTCATGGTGATCCAGCCGGTTTGCCTCCACGGGTTGGAGATGGAGGCGTTGGCGAAGCAGACCTTGTGCGCTCCCGGTGCCTTGAACTTGGACGTGTCCGTCATCGGGCCCGCGATGTACTGCAGGTAGGGCTTCTCCGGGCTCCCTTCAAAGGTTGCCGAGCGCTGCTGGTTCTGTGTGTCGTAGAGCGTCTGGTCAAACCAGTCTTTGCTTGCCGGACTGGATGCCGCCGCAGAGCCTGTGCCGGTCCCTGACGTTTGGGTGACGGATGGGTCGGTGGTGGTACATGCGGTCAGGGCCACCAGCGGCAATATTGCGGCAAGGGCGATCGCGCGGACAGGGTTATTGCGCATCAGACTCTTTCTCCTCCTTGTTCGATGCCCTCGGCGGGCGTGGGCGCTGCGGCCAACTGGTGCTTTTCGTCATGGGCAGCGGAACTGGCTCCCTTGCGCTTGCGCTGCCACGACCTGGATGCTGCGGCCACAGCGATGATGATGATTGCTCCTTGGACCGTGTCCCGCCACGTCGCCTGGACACCCATGAAGTTCAGGAGGGTGAACAACGACTCCAGGGCGAACGCCCCGGCCGCGGCGGACAGGACCCAGCCGCGTCCGCCGCCCAGCACAACGCCCCCGAGAACGACGGCGGTGATCGCCGTGAACTCGTACCCGCGCCCCACCGACGGGTGCACGCCCGCATAACCCACGAGCAGGACGCCGGCCACAGTGGCCGACAGCGACGACATCATGAAGGCGCGCGTCCGCACCCACCAGACGCGGGAGCCGGTCAGTTCGGCCGCCGCAGGATTGTCGCCGATCGCGATAAGCATGCGGCCGTACGGGCGGCGCATCAGAACGAACGCCGCGACCGCCACCGCCGTCAGGATAATGACCGGGTAGGGAATGATGTCCAGGACCGGAACGTCCTGGATGCCGCCGCGTCCGATCTGCCGGAAGCTGTCCGCAGGGTTCCCCTGAGCCGCGCCGCCGGTCCAGTAGAGGACCAGCCCGAGCAGCGCCAGCATCATGCCCAGCGTGACAATGAAACTCGGGACTTGCAGCAGGGTGGTGATCAGTCCGTTCACCAACCCGATGAATGCACCCAGCACAAACATCAGGACCAGCACGGGGATCACCTTGGAATCGTCCTGCCGTATAAGGTTGCCGGCAATGATGACCTGCATCGTCACGACCGATCCCATCGACAGGTCGAATTCCCCGCCGACAATCACGAAGTACTGGCCGATGGCGGCGATGGCAATGGGGGCAGTCCTGCCAACGAACCGGATGAAGGAGCTCGGCTCCCCGAAGGACGGATTCAAGACGACGATGGCCGCCAGGAGCCCGATCAGCAGGATGAAGACGGCGCCGCCGGGGGTGCGCACGGCGCGCAGGAGCCGCTCGGAACGGCCGGCACGGTTCTGCTTGAGAACCGCTCTGCGCTCGGAGTTCAGTGCCGTGCTCATGGCCCCTCCACGGGCACAGGCTGGGCAGCGGGCGCTTCCGCGGAACCTTTCGCGTCGAACCGTTCCGGTCTGCTGACGATCCGGCGCCGGGCGTAGACGGCGACGGCGAGGACGATGACTACGCCCCTGACCACGTCCTTCAGGAACGGGTTGACCTGCATGACGGACATGATGTTGTCCAACATGGCAAAGATCAGCACGCCGCCGAGGGTGCCGGTGATAGTCCCCTTGCCACCGGAGAGCAACGTCCCGCCGAGAACAACTGCTGCGATGGAGAGCAGATCATAGCCGCCCTGGGAACCTACAGTGGGACTGCCTACGCCGAGCCTGCTGGCAAGGAGCAGCCCTGCCATCCCCGCCAGTACTGAACAGATGACATGCGCCGTGATGACCGGCACGTCAACGCGGATTCCGGACGTACGGGCGACGGCAATGTCGCCGCCGACAGCGTAGAGGTGGTGCCCGACACGTGTGCGGTGCAGGAGCAGCCCGGCCAGCCCCGCAGAGGCCAGCATGATGATCGTGGAGACCGGAACTGGGCCGATCCCGGTGGCTCCGACCAGACGGAACGCAAGCGGTGTCTGGCCGAAGCTGCCCTTGAAATTGGTGGCGAGGTAGCCGCTGACGATCAGGCCCACGCCAAGCGTGGCGATGAATCCGTGCACGTTCAGGCGGGCGACGATCAGCCCGTTCGCGAGTCCAATGACTGCTGCCGTCCCCAGCGTCAGCAGGACTGCGGACAGGATGTTGTTTGGATTGTTGGCCATCACACCGGCGGCGATGAGGCTGGCCAGGCTGGTGACGTAGGGAACTGACAGGTCCAGGCTGCCTGCCAGGATGACCAGTGTCTGGCCGATCGCGATGAAGCCCAGAACGCTCGTTCCTGTCAGGATGCTCGAGATATTTCCTGGGCTGAAGAAACTCCGCCCGATGGAGTTCACCAGCAACACACCCAGGATGAGGGTCACCAGCGCCACGAGGTAGACGATCTGAGTGGAGGACAGTCTCTGGAAGAAGCCCCCTCGCTGTTTCATGCCTCTCCTTCGGGTGCCGTCCTGGCGCCGGTTCCCAGCTGAAGGATGGCTTCTTCTGACGTTCCGGCAGGCAGTTCGCCGACGATCCGTCCATCACGCATGACAAGGATCCGGTCCGACATGCCGATAACTTCCGGGAGCTCGCTGGACACCATCAAGATGGCCTTGCCCTCCGCCGCGAGCTGGCGCATCAGCCGGTACACCGCCACCTTGGCCCCCACGTCAATGCCGCGGGTGGGTTCATCCAGCAGGACCAGCAGGGGGCGGATAGCCAGCCACTTGGCGAGGACCACCTTTTGCTGGTTGCCGCCCGACAGGTACTGCACCTCTTGGTCCAAGTCACGGGCGATAACCTCGAGGGAGGAGAATACGCCCGGGATTTCTGTCCTGACGGCTCCTGTGCGGCGCGGAAAAACCGACCTGATCACACTGAGTGCGTTGTCCAAGATGGACTGGTTCAGGCTCAGACCCTCAGCCTTGCGGTCTTCTGTGATCAGGGCCATCCGTGCCCGCACGCCTTGGCGCGGCGACTTGGGCAGCAGCTCCCCGCCGGCCATTTTCATTATTCCGCGGGTGAAGGGAGCTGCGCCAAAGATGCCATGAAGCAATTCCGTGCGGCCGGACCCTTGAAGCCCTGCCAGACCGACAATCTCGCCGGGCCGGATGCTGAGGCTGATCCCGTCCAGCTGGCCGTTTCCGGCGCCTTGCAGCTCGAGGATCGGCTTCTCCTCAGGACCATCGGGGTCCAGGTCCTCCTGGGGTTCCCGCGGTAGCTTGTCCGGGAAGAAGGCCGAGATGGGCCGGCCCACCATCAGCCGGACCAGCTGGGCGTCGTCGAGTTCGGAGGCGGGCAGGCTGCTGACCACCTTGCCGTCTTTCAGGACGGTGATGACGTCGCAGAGGTCGAACACTTCGCGGAGACGATGGGAGACGTAAAGGATGGCCGTTCCACGATCACGGAGGCGTGCCACGATCTCGTAGAGAAGTCTGACCTCGGCGCCGGCCAAGGCCGCAGTCGGCTCGTCCATGGAGATAATCCGAGCGTCGTAGCTGACCGCCTTCGCGATCTCCACCACCTGCTGCTCAGCCACCGTCAGGCTCCTCACCTGCATGGTGGGCCGGATGTCGGCAATCCCCAGAGAATCAAGCAACTCCGCCGTTTGCGAATTCATCAAGGCCTTGTTCACGAGCAGTCCGCGACGCGGCTCCCGGCCCAGATAGATGTTCTCGGCCACCGTCCGGTCGGGGAGGAGATTGAACTCCTGGAACACCGATGACAGCCCCGCTTCGTGGGCCTTCGTGGGGTGGCTGAAGTTCACTTCCTGGCCATCCAGGAGTACGGTTCCGGCGTCGGGCTGGTACACCCCGGCCAGCACCTTCATCAGCGTGGACTTTCCGGCGCCGTTTTCCCCCATGAGCCCGTGAACCTGCCCCCGGTGAAGGCTGAGATGGGCATCTTCCAGTACTGGTATGCCGAAAAAACTCTTTGTCAGCCCGCGGACTTCCAGGATTGGCGGCGGTGCGGGGGAGCCGGAGTGGAGCGCCTCGGAAGCATTCACGGCATCAGTCTCGTTGTGGTTCTCCATCGATGCGCCCTCCACGAGCTAACTGTTACAGCACCGGTTCTGATCCGTCAAGGAATAAGCGAGCGTTCACTATTGCCGCTTTTCGCCGGTCCCTTACTGCTTGAAGGCGGCGTCGAAGGAGGTGTTCGACGGCGGGAAGTCGAACTTCTTGAGCGCTGCGAGGGCCTCGGGGGCGCCATGGAGCCGGTCCATGCCGGCGTCCTCCCACTCGACCGAGATGGGCCCGTCGTAGCCGATCGCTGTCAGGGCGCGGAAGGACGATTCCCACGGCACGTCTCCGCGGCCGGCGGAGACGAAGTCCCAGCCGCGGCGCGGGTCGCCCCAGGGTAGGTGCGAGCCCATCACGGTGTTCCGGCCCGTGGGCCGGAGCTTGGTGTCCTTGCAGTCCACGTGGTAGATCCGGTCCTTGAAGTCCCAGATGAACGAGACCGGGTCGATGCCCTGCCACATGAAATGGGACGGGTCCCAGTTCAGCCCGAAAGCCTTGCGGTGGCCGATCGCCTCGAGAGTCCGGACGGTGGTCCAGTAGTCGTAGGCGATCTCGGAGGGGTGGACCTCGTGGGCGAACCGGACGCCACATTCGTCGAAGACGTCCAGGATGGGGTTCCAGCGGTCGGCGAAGTCCTGGTAGCCGGCCTCGATCACCTTTTGCGGCACGGGCGGGAACATCGCGACGTACTGCCAGATGGAGGACCCGGTGAACCCGACCACGGTGTCCACGCCCAGGGCCTTGGCCAGCCGGGCGGTATGTTGCATTTCCTCGGCGGCACGGGTCCGGACGCCTTCGGGATCGCCGTCGCCCCACACCCTGGACCCGACGATGGCCTCGTGCCGGAAGTCGATCGGGTCATCGCACACGGCTTGGCCCTTGAGGTGGTTGGAGATGGCCCAGACCTTGAGGTTGTACTTCTTCAACACGGCGATCTTGGACTCGACATAGCCGGGCTCGTCCCAGCGCCAGGCGTCGAGGTGGTCGCCGGACACGGCGATCTCCAGGCCGTCGTAGCCCCAGCCGGAGGCCAGGCGGGCGACTTCCTCGAAGGGCAGATCGGCCCATTGGCCGGTGAACAGGGTGTACGGGCGGGGCATGTCAGGCTCCTTCGGTAGTCGTCTGGGTAGTCGTCTGGGTGGTCGGTGCGGACGGGGTGAGCTGGATGAGCGAACTATTGGCCGCGGCGCTTTCCTCCACGGCGGCCAGGATCCGCTGGACGGTCAAGCCGTCCTCGAACGACGGCGACGGCTGGGTTCCGCTGCCCACCGCCAGGAGGAAGTCGCGGATCTCGTGCGTGAACGTGTGTTCCCAGCCGATGACGTGGCCCTGCGGCCACCATGCCTCAAGATACGGGTGCTCGGGTTCGTTGACGAGGATGCGGCGGAAGCCCTGTTCGCGGACTGGCAGTGTCGCGTCCAGGAAGCCGAGCTCGTTCAGGTCCTCCAGATCGAACAGCAGGGCACCCTTGTCGCCATAGATCTCCAGCTTGAGCGAGTTCTTCTGCCCGGTGGCCACCCGGGAGACCTCCACCGAGGCGACGGCCCCGGAGGCGAGGGTCAGCGTGGCCCAGGCGGCGTCGTCGACCGTCACCTGTTCCGGACCATTGGGGCCGGGCCGGCTGGGCGTGAAGGTGTGCAGCCGGCCGGCGACCTCGGTGACCTGCTCGCCCAGGAGGAACAGCACCTGGTCAATGGCATGGCTGGCGATGTCGCCCAGCGCACCGGACCCGGCGGTGTCCTTGTTCAGCCGCCAGGTCATGGGCGAATCCGGGTCCACGAGCCAGTCCTGCAGGTAGGCCGCGCGGACGTGCCGGATGGCGCCGAGGCGGCCCTCCGCGATCAGCTCCTGGGCCAGCGCCAGGGCCGGGACCCGGCGGTAGTTGAAGCCGATCATCGACTGCACCCCGTTGTCCTGGGCGCTCCGGGCCGCCGCCGCCATGGCCTCGGCCTCGGCCAGGGTGTTGGCCAGCGGCTTTTCGACGAGGACGTGCTTGCCGGCGGCCAGCGCGGCGATGGCGATTTCCGCGTGCATGAACCCCGGCGCGCAGATATCGACGATCTGGATGTCATCGCGGGCAATCACAGCGCGCCAGTCTGTGGCCGACTCGGCCCAGCCGTACTTGGCGGCCGCCTCGGCGACCCCCACAGGGTCGCGTCCGACCAGGACGCGCCGTTCGAAGGCCGGGACGTCGAAGTAGCTGGCAACGTTCCGCCACGCATTCGAGTGGGCCTTGCCCATGAACGCGTACCCGATCATGGCCACGCCCAAAGGGGGAGGGCCGGGGTTGGTTTCTTGGGAGTTCATTGCTGGTTCCTAGAGTGTGGAAGCGGTGGGGTCCCAGTCCTCGGGGAGGGCCGCGGAGGCGGGGGCGGAGCTTTCCACGTCGATGAAGGTGCCTGAGTCGATCGATTCAGAGATCGAGACCATGGTGTCCAGGACGTGGTAGGCGAGATTGCCGGTGGCGCGGTGGGGGACGCCGGCGCGGATGGAGCGTGCCATATCCAGCACGCCCATGCCGCGGCCCTGGCTGGGGCCGGTGGCCGGGATGACGGTCCATTCCTCGTCGCCGGCGCGCCAGAGCCTGACGTCCCCGTCGAAGTAGTTCGGATCCGGCAGCGAGATGGTGGCCTCGGTCCCGGTGATCTCCACGAAACCCATCCGCAGCCGCGGGGACTCGAACGAAAAGACGCTGTGGGAGGACGCGCCGGACTCGAACTGGGCCATGGCGGACACGTGGGTGGGGACCTCGACCGTGAATTCCTCACCGGCCTTGGGCCCGGAGCCGATGATCCGGACCTGTTTGGCCTTGGAACCGGTCGCTGCCACGCGGCGCACGGAGCCGAACGTCTGCACCAGGGCAGTCAGGTAGTAGGGGCCCATGTCGAACAGGGGGCCGGCGCCGTACTGGAACAGGAACGCTGGGTTCGGGTGCCAGGATTCCGGCCCTGGGGTCTGGAACGTGGTCATGGCCGTCAGCGGCGTGCCGATGTCGCCGCGTTCGATCAGCCGCCGCGCGGTCTGCAGCCCGGACCCCAGGAACGTGTCCGGGGCGCAGCCGAGCCGCAGCCCCGCGGCGTCGGCCGTTTTCAGCAGGCCGAGGCCGGATTCGCGGTCCAGCGAGAACGGCTTTTCCGTCCAGACGTGTTTGCCGGCATTGACGGCGGCCGTTGCGACTTCGACGTGGGCCGCCGGGATGGTCAGGTTCACGATGATCTCGACGTCGGGGTGGTTCAGGGCGGCGTCCACGCCGCCGGACTCGGCGATCCCGTATTCCTTGGCGCGCGCCGCGGCGGCGTCCTTGAAGAGGTCGGTGATGACGTGGACCTTGAGGTCGGGGAAGACCGTCAGGTTGTCCAGGTATTGCTTGCTGATGTTGCCGGCGCCAATGACCGCGACGCCCACCGGACCGCGCCCAGTGGCCCGGTTCACCGTTGCCTGATTCGGTGCGGCGCTCATGCGTTCACGCCCTGCGCGCCGGCGGAACCGCTCTGCAGGTAATCGAGGCTCTGGGCGATGCCGTCGAAGATGTCGCCGGAGTAGTCGTCGAATTCCACGACGCCTACTTCGAGGGACTGTGCCGCGTTGATGACGTCCCAGACGGCGATCTTGCCCTGGCCGGCCGGCTGCTGCGCCTTGGTGTCGGTGGTGAGGGGGCCGTCCTTGATGTGGATGAACTTCACCCGGTCGCCGAGGCGCTGCAGCAGTTGGGCCGGGTCCTGGCCGCCGACGGCGGCCCAGTAGGTGTCCACTTCCAGGACGAGTTCCGGGTCGAGGAGCCCAGCGAAGTACTCCAGGGCGGTCTGGCCCTCGATGCTGGACTCCAACTCCCAGGCGTGGTTGTGGTAGCCGACGCGGATGCCGTACCCGGCGCCCTTCTTGGCGGCGGCGTTGAGCTTCGCTGCGGTGGCCTGGATGTCCTCGGCGGATTGCCAGTGCTCGGCCGGGAGGTAGGGATCGATCACCGTGCTGATGCCCAGTTCCTTGGCCGCGGCGAAGATCTCATCCTGGTCCTGGCTCAGCAGCGGGGCGTGGCCGGACGGGGCGGTCAGGCCGTTTTCCTTCAGGGCTGCGTCGAGCTCAGTGGCCGTCGCCACAAAGTTGTAGGGCTCAACCTGGGTGAAGCCGAGCTCGGCGACCTTCTTGATGGTGCCGGGTAGATCTTCCTGCAGGGCGTTGCGGAGGGTGTACAGCTGGATTGAATAAGACACGGGATTCCTTTGCGCGAGTTCGAATTCGAAAGTGTGCGGGATAGCCCTGACGGCCGAAGAGATGTCCATTCCGTTTGATTCTGCGGGAAGAAGGCCCGCACGCCCATGGGCAACGAGAAGATTTCTGTGGAGCGGAGGAACACGATGGCTCTAAAGCTAGAGATACTTTTGTCGAGCGTCAAGCAAAAGTTGGAAACTACGTGTCAATCTTTTTTCGGCATGACATGCAGAAGATCTTCGTGCTATCACTTACTCATGAGTGCGCCCACCGGTACCGAGTCCGCAGCCTCCGAGGCCGGCGGCAGCCTGTCCCGCGCCGGCGACCTCTTCCAGCTCCTGCGCGACGGCAAGGCCCGGACCCGAGCGGAACTGGCCCTGACCACCGGGCTGGCCCGTTCCACTGTCGCTTCCCGCATCGACGCGCTGATGGTTTCGGGGCTTGTTGGCCCCGCCGGGGAGGCGAGCTCCAGCGGCGGCAGGCCGCCGTCGCGCTTTGCCTTCAACCCGGCCGCCCGCGTTGTGCTGGCGGTGGATGTCGGGGCCACGCACGTGATCGTCGCCGTCACGGACCTCATCGGGAATGTGCTCGCCGAGCGCCGGCTGGCGCAGGATGTCGCCGACGGCCCGGTGGCTGTCTTGGACCGCGTGATCGATGAAGGGCTGCGGCTGCTGGGCGAGGCCGGCCGGGGCACCGCGGATCTGGCGGGTGCCGGGATTGGGCTCCCGGGACCCGTGGAACATGCCACCGGCATGCCGGTGAAGCCGCCGATCATGCCCGGCTGGGACGGGTTCGACGTCGTCCGCCACGTCCATCGGTCCCTCCCGGTTCCGGTCCTGGTGGACAATGACGTGAACATCATGGCCCTCGGCGAGCGCACGGCGCACTGGCCCGAGGACGAAAACTTCCTGTTCATCAAGGTGGCCACCGGCATCGGGGCGGGCATCATCAGCAGCGGCCAGCTCCAGCGCGGGGCCAACGGAACGGCCGGCGACCTCGGACACGTCAGGGTTCCGCGCGGCGATGACGTGCGGTGCCGGTGCGGTAACTACGGGTGCCTCGAGGCCCTGGCCTCCGGGCCCGCCGTCGCCAAGGCGCTGACGCAGCAGGGGCTGCCGGCGCACGACGGCGGCGATGTGCTGCGCCTCGTCGCCGAGGGAAACCTGCAGGCCATCCAGGCCCTGCGCCAGGCCGGCAGGGACCTCGGCGACGTCCTCTCCACGGTCGTGAACCTGCTGAACCCCTCGGTGATTGTGATCGGCGGAAGCCTCGGCCAGGCCGGGGAACACCTCATGGCCGGGGTCCGCGAGGTGGTCTACCGGCGCTCGTTGCCTCTGGCCACGACGCACCTGCGGATCGGCCTGTCCCGGGCCGGGGACCAGGCAGCCATCCTCGGCGCCAGCCAGATGGTCACGCAACACGTACTCTCACCCGCCGTCATTGAGGCGACCCTGCAGGCCACGGGCTAGGGGTGTCCCGGGAAGCGGCACCTCCGGAAACGTCACAGACCGCAGGTGCGGCAGGGGCACGTGATAGCAATGAGACTGATGAAATCACATTTCTGCCCGCCCGCCGGGCAAGGGCCCACCCCATGACCGGCCCGGCCCGGGCGCCGCGCGGCTGGCTCCTCATGCTCGCGATCGGGCTCATCGCGCTGAACATGCGCGGCCCGTTGGTGGCCGTGGCCCCGGTGATCGCGCAGTTGGAGGACGATCTCGGCTTCACTCCGGTGGAATTGGGATTCCTAACCGGGATCCCGGTGCTGTGCTTTGCCCTGGCCGCGCCGCTGGCCTCGCTGGCCGGGCGCAAGCTGGGTCCCGAGTTCGCCATCACCATGACCTTGCTCGGCGTGCTCTTCGGCGTCGTGGTCCGCTCGGCCGGCGGGGGCGGCCTGGTCATGCTGGGCACCGTGATCCTCGGCGTCGCCATCACGATCGGCAACATCGTGGTCCCGCTGATCATCCGGCGTGACTTCACCCCCGCCCGGCAAGGCGCGGCGATGGGCACGTACACCGCGGCCCTGAATATCGGCTCGTTCCTGACCTCCATGGTGTCGGCCCCGCTGGCTGAGCTGCTGGGCTGGCGGCCCGCGATTGCCGCGAGCGGCCTCTTCGCGCTGGCGGCCGCCGCCGTCTGGGCGATCGCCGTCGGCCGGCGGGCCTTCATTCCCGCCGCCGTCCCTGCTTCGGACCCGGGGCGGCCAGCCGGCAAGCTCACGTCCCGGTGGATCACGGCAGCCCTGACCCTCGGGTTCGCCGGGCAGGCATTCTCCTACTACGGGGTGACCGCCTGGCTGCCGAGCCTGCTGGCGGACGAGCTCGGAATGGCGCCCGCGGCCGCCGGGGCAGGGTCCTCGCTCTTCCAGATCCTGGCCATTGTGGGCGGACTCGGCGTGCCGCTGGCGGCCCGTTTCGCCAGCACGACGGCGGTGGGCCTCACCCTGGGACTGCTGTGGCTCACGGTACCTTTGGGCCTGCTGCTCGCACCGGAACTGTGGTGGCTGTGGTCGTCCTTCGGTGGTATTGCCCAGGGCGGCGGCATCACGCTGATCTTCCTGGCCATTATCCGGCTGGCGCGGGACCAAGCCTCGGCGGCCCGGATGTCCGCCGTCGTCCAGGGCACGGGGTACTCCTTCGGGGCCGTGGCGCCGACCCTCCTAGGCTACGTCCACGGCGTTACCGGCGCCTGGACCGGACCGCTGCTGATGATTCTGTGCTCCGTGGCCGCGTTCATCTTGGGCACCGCGCTGTCCCTGCGAAAGGTGCCGAAGCCACACTAGGGCTTGTCGCCTGACCTTCGCCCAGTGTTCGGGGCGGGCTGATGGCGTGGCTCGGCTGAGGTGTTGTCGGATGCGCAGTGGGCTCGTGTCGAGCCGCTGATACCCGTTGCTTCGCAGGGGATCGTGTGCCAGCCTCGAAGTGATCCCGTCGCCGGGGCGACGACGGGCGACAGCGAAGGAGCACGGCATGGGACTCATCCATATCGACCTGTTCACCACGCTCGACGGCGTCGCGCAGGCGCCCGGCGGGCCGGACGAGGACGCCGAAAACGGTTTCGCGTTTGGCGGCTGGCAGGCACCTCTCTTCGACGAGGTCGTCGGCGAGCAGATTGACTCCGGGATGGCGGGGATGGACGCGCTGCTGCTGGGGCGCCGGACCTACGACATTTTCGCCGCGTACTGGCCGCACGCGGACGGAGACATCGCGCGGCTGTTCAACCGCCTCCCGAAATACGTGGCCTCGCGCCAGACGCCGACCCTCGAGTGGGCCGACTCCACACTGCTCGGCCCTGATGTCGTCGCCGCAGTGCGCGAACTGCGCGACCGGCACGCGAACATCCACGTCATCGGCAGTCTCGACTTCGTGCAGACCCTGTTCGCCGAGCGGCTCTTCGATCGGCTCACGCTCTGGGTCTATCCGATCCTCCTGGGCGGTGGAAAGAAAGTCTTCGCCGACGGGGTGGTCCCGACGAACCTCACACTCATCGAGCCAGTCGTCACCTCACCGAAGGGTGCGGTAATGCAGCGTTACGCGCTCGCCGACGGCACGCCTGGCGTCGGCGATATGTCTGCCGTCGACCAGGAGAGCTAGGGACGGGTCCCCAACACGGCTAAGGCCCATGTCCGCGAGGAGCATGGGCCTTAGCTGACACCTCGACGCCGTTGTCGAGCTGCAGGGGTGTTCCGTTGCCGGGCTGCCACCCGGATTTCGGGCTGCCTGTTGCGAGGGGCGGGCACCCCAGCAAACGGAATTCTTTGCGGACCCGGTCGCCCGGGCCGTGGAGTCCTACGCCGGGATCAGCGCGGCCTTCCCGCGGCTGGGGTTGGCGCCGTCGCGCGCTTCATGCAGGAAGCGGTCGTAGGCCGGCAGCGTCAGGAACGCCGGGAACTCGCTGGCCAGGGTGACTTCCTCGAAGATGTCCCGCGCGTCGGCGAAACGGTCCCCCTCGAAGCGCTCCAGCTTGGCGAATTCCTCGTCCAGCATGTCCTCCACCCACTCCCGGGTGACCACATCGCCGTGGTCCGTGATGGCCCGGGAGAAGATCCACTGCCACAGCTGCGAGCGGGAGATCTCCGCGGTGGCGGCGTCCTCCATCAGGTTGTGGATGGCCACAGCGCCGTTGCCGCGCAGCCACGACTCGATGTAGCGGATGCCCACTTCAATGTTGTTCCGGATGCCCTGTTCGGTGATGGTTCCGGTGGTTGTAGATATGTCCAGGAGGGCGCGGTCATCCGGCGTGACGTCCTCGCGGAGGCGCTCCAGCTGGTTCGGACGGTCGCCGAGGACGCCGTCGAACACCTCGCGGCAGACGGGCACCAGGTCCGGGTGCGCCACCCATGAGCCGTCGAAGCCGTCGCCGGCCTCACGGGTCTTGTCCGCGCGGACCTTCTCGAAGGCGATCGCGTTGGCATCCTGGTCCTTGCGGTTGGGGACAGCCGCGGCCATGCCGCCGATTGCCATGGCGCCGCGCTTATGGCAGGCCCGGACCAGCTGTTCGGTGTAGGCCCGCATGAAGGGCTGGGTCATGGTGACCTGGCCGCGGTCCGGCAGCACGAACCGGGGCCCGCGGGTGCGGAAGTTCTTGATCAGGGAAAAGATGTAGTCCCAGCGGCCGGCGTTCAGGCCCGCGGCGTGGTCCCGCAGTTCGTAGAGGATCTCCTCCATCTCAAACGCTGCGGTGATGGTCTCGATCAGCACGGTCGCGCGGATGGTGCCCTGCGGGATGCCCAGCAGGTCCTGGGCCAGGATGAAGATGTCGTTCCACAGCCGGGCCTCGAGGTGGCTCTCGATCTTGGGCAGGTAGAAGTACGGCCCCTTGCCCTGGGCGATCAGGCGGCGGGCGTTGTGGAAGAAGTACAGGCCGAAGTCGACGATCCCGCCGGCAACCGGTTCGCCGTCGATGAGCATGTGCTTTTCCGGCAGGTGCCAGCCGCGGGGGCGGACCACAACTGTGGGCAGCTCCCCGGCCGGGCGCAGCTTGTACTTCTTGCCCTCGGGCGTGGTGAAGTCGATCCGGCGCTCCAGCGCGTCCGTCAGGTTCAGCTGGCCCTGGATCACGTTGCGCCAGGACGGGGTGGAGGAGTCCTCCATGTCCGCGAGCCACACCTTGGCGCCGGAGTTCAGCGCATTGATGGTCATCTTCTTGTCCACCGGTCCGGTGATCTCCACGCGGCGGTCCTCCAGGCCCGGAGCCGGGGGAGCCACGCGCCAGTTCGGGTCGTTGCGGACGGCCTCGGTCTCGCGCAGGAACCGCGGGTCCTGGCCTTTGGCGATCTGGTGGCGGCGTTCCTGCCGGGCCTGCAGCAGCTCCTGCCGGCGCCCGGCCGTGGCCCGGTGCAGCTTGGCCACAAAGGCCAAGGCGTCCGGAGTAAGAACCTCGCTCTGCCGGCAAATCGGCTGCGCGGTCAGCGTGATCCCGTTGATGGTGAAGTTGTCAGTGAAGCTGTTCATGGGAGTTGCTCCTTGAAAGTCCGCCGTTGCCCTATCACTTTTGGTCCCCAAAGGCGGTCAATGGGGAACTAAAAGTGATAGGGCAACTGGCAGGGAAGGCTGGGGATTAGTGGAATTGGCCCTCTTCGGTCGATCCGACCAGGGCAAGGGTGGATGCGTTCGGGTTGAGCGCGGTGGCGATGTCGTCGAAGTAGCCGGTGCCGACTTCGCGCTGGTGCTTGGTTGCGGTGTAGCCGCGGGACTCGGAGGCGAATTCCTTCTCCTGCAGCTCGACGTAGGCGCTCATGCCTTCCCGGGCGTAGCCGTGGGCGAGGTCGAACATCGAGTAGTTCAGGGCGTGGAAGCCGGCCAGGGTGATGAACTGGAAGGTGAAGCCCATGGCGCCGAGTTCGCGCTGGAACTTCGCGATCGTGGCGTCGTCGAGGTGCTTGCGCCAGTTGAACGACGGCGAGCAGTTGTAGGAGAGCATCTGGTCCGGGAACTCGGCCTTGACGGACTCGGCGAACTTGCGGGCCAGCTCCAGGTCCGGGGTGCCCGTCTCCATCCAGATGAGGTCGGAGTACGGGGCGTAGGCCTTGGCACGGGCGATGCAGGGTTCTATCCCGTTACGGACCTTGTAGAAGCCTTCCGGGGTGCGGACCGGCTGTCCGCCTTCGCGGAGGATGAATTCCTGGTCACGCTCGTCGACGTCGGAGGTGATCAAGGTTGCCGCCTCCGCGTCGGTGCGGGCGATGATGACCGACGGCGTGCCGGCGACGTCGGCGGCCAGGCGGGCGGCGTTCAGCGTCCGGACGTGCTGCTGGGTGGGGATCAGGACCTTGCCGCCGAGGTGGCCGCACTTCTTTTCCGAGGCGAGCTGGTCTTCCCAGTGCACGCCCGCGGCGCCGGCCTGGATCATCGACTTCATGAGCTCGTAGGCGTTCAGCGGACCGCCGAAGCCGGCCTCGGCGTCGGCCACGATCGGGACCATCCAGTCCTCGACCGTCTGGATGCCCTCGGAGAACTCGATCTGGTCCGCGCGGAGCAGTGCGTTGTTGATGCGCCGGACCACTGTTGGGACCGAGTTGGCGGGGTAGAGCGACTGGTCCGGGTACGTGTGGCCAGAGTTGTTGGCGTCCGCGGCGACCTGCCAGCCGGAGAGGTAGATGGCCCGCAGCCCGGCCTTGACCTGCTGCACGGCCTGGTTGCCGGTCAGGGCGCCCAGGGCGTTGGTGTACTTGCCGGTGCTGTGCTCCTCGGTGAGCTGCTTCCACAGCTTCTCGGAGCCGCGGCGGGCCAGCGTGTGTACTTCGGAGACGCGGCCGCGGAGGCGGACGACGTCGGAAGCCTTGTAGTCCCGAGTGACACCTTCCCAGCGCGGGTTGGCAGCCCACTCGAGCTCCAGTGCGGCGGCCTGCTGTTCGGGCGTCTGCTGGGTGGGCTCAAATGCTGCAGTCATCTTTGTCTCCTTGGTGGGTCCGGGGCCTGCCAGTCTGCGTCTCTGCAGATCCTGGCTGGGTGTTCCCGGATTAGTGAATGTTTCCGCGAGTTCTACTTTTCTGCACTTTGCAAGGGGTTTCTAGACCAAAGCTATGGAAAGAAATGCACTTCTTCGCGTATTCTCAAGAAATGCACTCAACCAGCTGGAACCGCCAAGCTCTTTCGCCGTCCGCGCCTGCAGCGCCGGAAGTGGACGTCATCAGCATGGGCCGGCGCGTCCGCCATTTGCGCAAGGCCGCAGGCCTCACGCTCGACAACCTGAGCGCCGCCGTCGGCACAGCGCCAAGCCAGCTGAGCCTGATTGAAAACGGAAAACGCGAGCCCAAACTTGGCCTGCTCCAGCAGCTCGCAGCGGCGCTCGGGGTGAGCATCGACGAGCTGCTCGGCGCGGAGCCGCCCAACCGGCGTGCGGCCCTGGAGATCGAGCTGGAACGGTACCAGCGCAGCCCCATCTATGAGTCCCTGAACCTGCCCAAGATCCGCATCAGTTCACGGCTTCCGATGGATGTCCTGGAGTCCATGGTGGGGCTGCAGCATGAGCTTGAACGCCGCCTGAACGAACAGGTCGCGACGCCGGAGGAGGCCCGCCGCGCGAACGGTGAACTGCGTGCGATGATGCGCGAGCGGAACAACTATTTCCCTGAGTACGAGGCAGAGGCGCAGAAGGTCCTGGCCTCGGTTGGACACACGAGCGGTCCGCTGTCCCACCATGTCATCTCCGACATTGCAGCTCACCTCGGATTCAGCCTCCACCATGTGGGGGATCTCCCCCATTCCACGCGTTCGGTGACCGACCTTAAGAACCGCCGAATTTATCTCACGCAGAACGCCCGCAGCGATCACGACCCCCGTTCGGTGCTGCTGCAGGCGCTGGGCCACTACGTCCTGGGCCATCAGACCCCCAACAACTACGGCGATTTCCTGATGCAGCGCGTGGCCACAAACTACTTCGCCGCCGCGCTCCTGCTGCCCGAGCAGGCCACGGTCGCATTCCTGCAGGAGGCCAAGCAGGCCAAGGAAATCGCGGTGGAGGACATCAGGGACGCCTTCGCCGTGTCCTACGAGACCGCCGCGCACCGCTTCACCAACCTGGCCACGCAGCACCTGGGCATCCGCACCCACTTCCAGAAGACGCACAAGAGCGGCATCATCTACAAGGCCTACGAAAACGACGGCGTGACGTTCCCCCAGGACCACACGGGCGCCATCGAGGGCCAGTTCTCGTGCCGGAACTGGACCTCCCGGGTGGTGTTCGACGTCCCGGACAAGTTCAGCGCGTACAACCAGTACACCGACACCCCGGCCGGGACGTACTGGTGCACGGCCCGGACGGAACGCTCCGCGAACGGGGAGTTCTCGCTCTCCGTGGGTGTCCCGTATGCGCATGTGAAGTGGTTCCGCGGCCGCGATACCACAGAGCGGTCCAAGTCCACCTGCCCGGACGAAAGCTGCTGCCGCCGCCCGCCGGCGTCGCTGACCGCCGAGTGGGCCGGCAACGCCTGGCCCTCGGCCAGGGCCCACTCCCACCTGCTGGCGGCCATGCCGCCGGGCGCCTTCCCCGGCGTGGACGAGACCGAGGTCTACACCTTCCTGCAGGCGCATTCGGGGAGCTGAGCCGTCCGGCGCACAGCCGGTCGGCCGCCGGTCGCTGTGTCGAAATCGCTGAGCACGGACTCGGCTCGCAACCGAGGACAAGCTAGCTCTGGAGGCGGCTACACGCGGTACCGAATAGAGCGAGCGCCTTAGCTGTGAGAGCTGGCGACTCTTGAATGTCCTGAAAATGGAGCTGGCGAGCTGCAAAGCCCATCGTGAGTCCCCAGAAATCGTTGGGACCACGTGACCTATCGACAACCGCGGGCCAAAGGGCGCTTAGCCAGGGTTCAAAGTCTGGAGGGCAATCCGAAACAAGTTGGGATAGGTCGGGCAGAGCTGAGTCCATGGAACTACTGGAAAGGCTCTCATCCTGAGGCCATTGAATTCCCGTAAATGGAGAATCTGGATGGAAGAGCGAGCTCCATAGCAGGGTGATTGGATCAATTAGCGCCGACATTATTCCCTCGGAATCTAGATCGATAACGAAAGGGTTTGCGCCAACTACAAGGATGTTACCAGCGTGGAGGTCGCCATGCTGCACCGATCGATTTATCGAAACTCGGATAGTGCGTCTTGGAGGGCGAACATTGAATTTGACCGAAATTTCCAAGAGCTTTTCCCACGAGATAAATGGCTTTGTAAGATCCTCGAGCGATACGACATCATCGGTCTTCGCAGTTTCCAAGTTCCGGAGGACATTTTCCGCCAGTTCAGCCGCCCTTTTCACGTCAGTGGAGAACATTTCGAATAGTGGTCGAGGATTGCTTCCTGCCAACTGATAAATTGTAGCGCCCCTCCCATAGCTGAGCCCAGTCACGCGACGAATCGGCCCGACTATTCCTGCGCTGCTATTTGTGGCTTGCTGCAGCTCGGAGTAGCGGTTATTGCGTTTTGATGACTTCGCGATGACTTCAATGGTGGATCTATTGGTTCTTGTTATTCTGCACAGCCAAACAGACGCGCTAGTCAGACCCCCTGACATCGGTCTGACCTCGATTGTTGCCCCGTCAAAGTCGTGGCAGATCCGCCGAAGCAGTCTCCGATCCTGTTGGCTAATTTCAGCATCAGAGCGAAAGATCAGTTCGATATCATCGATGGCATGGATGCTTTCGGCTATCTTTTTTACGCGTTCCTCAAACTCCGGCACTTCAGACTTCTTGAAGTAGTAAACGGAATCCAGTTCGCTGGATGACCCAGTTGAAATCTTTGGACGATCGATGATGGACGATATGAGGTGGTTGTGTTCAGAATGTCCAGTGAGGTGCACGATCGGCGCGTCAGGAAACGAAGCTAGCATTCTGTCGAATATGACTGCACCGATCTCATGCTTCGGTTCGGAACTTGAGTTCAGGGGGAGTTGGCGGTCAAGAATAATCAAATCCACCGTATCCGTGGGTGAACTCCTTCTCTCCCATTCATCAAACGCTGCCAATGATCCCAAAGTTATCGAATCGAAGCCTTGTTCGTCCAGGGTTGCTTCTAAAGTCCTCGCAAAAGTTTCGCTGTCTTCAACGATGATTGCCTTAAGTAGTGACATCCTCTGTTTTCCCCCAAATAGTGAAATGAACAATACCGCCAATGCCGCTGATGGACCAGCCATAGCCCAGCCGTTTGGCTACAAGATCAATTGTGCGCATCCCTAGTCCACGTGACGATCCCTTGCTAGATGCGCCTACGATAAGGACGTCTTCCTGGGCAAGGGTCGTTCCATCGAATGGATTTGACACTTTGATCCAGAAATCGCTTGGCCCTAATTCGTATGATAATCGAATTTTTGATTGCGATTCGCTTAAACTCCGGGCCTCAAAGGCATTCCTAAGCGCATTTACGAGAGCTAGATCGAGGAGCCCAGGGTTCGTTGTTAGGAGGTTTTTTCCGTCATTATCTGCGATTCTATCGAAGTCGACGTCGCTGGCGAGGCCTTGCCTTTCGATCAACTTCTCCATGAATTCGTCTAGCGAAATCGTTTTCGTGGCTGATGGTCTATTAATATTTAGAAGCAGGACCACCGAATCAATAGTTTCACGGAGTATCTCTATTTGCGCGTTTGTCTCACTCTTCTTGAAGTTCTCGATGTCGCGGGTGGCGGCCCGGCGGAGTAGGCCTATTGCCGGTTCAGTTTCGTGGCGAATTATGGAGCCCGCATTGCCCAGCAACTCCTCCAGGGTCCGCATGCTTTCTGTGTCGGAGAGGGTGTCAGTGACAGCTGATTCTGTCGGCGCTGAGGAATTGGCGGGACGCTTTTTCATGAGAAGCCGTAGCCGGTCCCGGACCATGGGGACTGTTTCCTTTTCCAAGGCCGTCACTAGTACATCGATAGGAAGTTGCTCCTCGCTGGAAAGGAGTGCCTGCGCTGCAGTTCCCCGCTCGCTGGCGAGGGGACTCTCAAGGCTTGTCCTCAGTTGACTTAGGTTGCGGTCGTCATTCATCGGTATTTCCATAGAACTTGGCGCGCAGCTCGAAAGCGTCTGCTCCGCCCTCCAGTATCGACGTGATTGTCGTCTTGACGGGTCGTGCGTCGACCCTGCCGCTGAGGTTCACTCTGCCGGATCGTCCGTCGCTCTTGAGATGTATCACCTGAGCGGCATCTCCCAATACCGGAATGTTCGGGTTGTGTGTGGCAATAATCGACTGTGCGCCGCCGGCGGTCCGGCGTTTGAGACCTGTCACGATGTTGCTGACTAGGAATTCGTTGTCGAGGTGGTCTTCAGGTTGGTCGAGAATCAGGGTGCGACTTTCATCACTTATTAGTATTGGTAGAGTTACAGCGCATTTCTGCCCTGTGGAAAGTTCCTGCACCAATCTGTCCTCCCCACCTTGTCGCAGGATAAAGTCAACTGAGTCGGCCAGCTGAATCTGCGCAAGGTCAGCAAGTGAATCGGCGGAATCGAACGCCGCCAAGAACCGAGTGGCGCGGTCCTTTGGAATCCCGAGGACCGTTGCGAGATCATCGCTATTCTGGTGTTCGGCAATTCGAAGTAGCTCACGGGGGAGTAGTTTTTGGGTAGCGCGATCCACCAAGGGCCTGTATTGGATGCCGCTGCCCTTCAACGCCCGTTCCAATGATCTCCAGTAATCGCTCGTATCAGATTGATGGGAAACGGATATTGTGACGTCGTCCCCTGCGACAACTGAAATCGAAGCTGCTATGTCGGCCCTATGCAGGAATCTTTCGTGCTGCGATTTCTCGAGTTGATCGAGGCTAGCCTCTCTCCGCTTCCGTAGCGCTGTCGACTCGGCTTCCAGGGCTGCTATTTGTGCTGTTGTGGAGTCCAAATCCTCCAGTTGGGTTCGGATGCCGCGTAATTTAGACGTGACCTCTCCGAGACCAACGGCGGACGCATCGAGGTCCGCACGGATTGGGGCGACAATCGCGAGTAGGGCGGCCTGCTCTGACTTGAGTGATTCCAAGGCATTTGTGAGGGTAATGAGGGCATGCTCAAGCTCACCTATAAGCTGCTTGGCTGACGTTCTACTGCGGTGGGCAGTCTCAGTGATGATGGCCGCGAACTCATCTGGGAGATTTGCAGTCTTGAGGGAAGCTGACGCCTCTGACAACTTGCCAGCCAGAAGGAGCAGATCCTTGACCTGGTTCATTGACTCTGTACCTCTGGACACTGACGAACTGATTTGGGTCAGCCTGCCGTCGTGCTGGGCGACAGTTTTTCGATTGTCGGCTAGGGACTCAGTGGCCTTTGCCGTGAGCCGCGACTCCTCAGCCTCCGCAGACGCAAGGTCGAGCTTCAATTGCTCCCTGCCGAAGGTCTTATCCCGCAGATCACCAGCTTGTTGCCGCAACAGGAACAAGCGCTGCGTGGTCTCGGCCACGTCGCTGGGATAATCGGTCTCCTGCGAAATTAGCGAAGCCCTTAGATCAAGGAGCTGGCGTCGTTCATCTGAAGAGCTGGCGACCGCTTCTAGCTCGTTCTGGCCCAGCGCCAGTGCTGACGTTGCGAACTCTCGTACACGTCCTTCACCCAGGCCGTTGACTGTTATTAGACGAAGACCAGATGGGGTTTCAATATCAAGGGTGACTTCCCCAGAACCTAGAATCGCTGCCACATCGTGGTCTTCTTGTGTGCGGTCTTCGGCTGCTGATTCGACACCCAAGGCAAAACGGATAAGGCGCAGTAACGTGCTCTTCCCGGTACCCCTGGCTCCAACTACGACATTGAGACCTCGATCAAATTCAACGTCGAGGTCCTTGAGGTAGCCGCCAGAAACGCGGATACGACGTATCCAAGTCGTCACTGATTCTCCGATCACACTTTGGTATTTCCGAGACAGGGCATATCCGCATCCCGTGTGGCTGCTGAACCCAGTTTTGAGAGGAACGCAACGGCTTCGATCCTAGCTGTAGGGAAAGCCCACGCGCCTGATTCACGCCACGGCCAGTGACGGGCATGTCTATCCCGCCAGATTGATGTCGAGTGCTTGCCTGAGAGCGACTCGGGTCCTCTTAGCGGGGTCTCCAGGGATGTCACGCCGGTGTTAGCGTCCTTGCGGCACAGCGGTGCGGACTATATTGGCCTGTGTCAGCTCATCGATCCAACTCGCGGGAGCGTGCACCCATGGCCAAGGAACTTGCCACCCAGCTCATCGAACAACTCCAAGCTGCCGGCGTGCAGCGGATTTACGGGATCGTGGGGGACAGCCTCAACCCGATCGTCGACGCCGTTCGCCAGACCGGCGGCTCGCAGCAGGGCGGCATTGACTGGATCCATGTCCGGCATGAGGAGGCGGCCGCGTTCGCCGCGGCGGCGGAAGCCCAGCTGACCGGCCAGCTCGCGGTGTGCGCTGGCTCCTGCGGGCCCGGCAACCTGCACCTGATCAACGGACTGTACGATGCCAACCGCTCCGGGGCTCCGGTGTTGGCCATCGCCTCGCACATTCCGAGCAAGCAGATCGGCAGCAGCTTCTTCCAGGAGACCCATCCGGACCGGCTCTTCAACGAATGCTCGGTCTACTCCGAGCTGGTCAGCACCGCGGAGCAGGCGCCCCGGGTCATGCACAGCGCCATCCAGCACGCCGTCGGGCTCCGGGGCGTCGCCGTCGTGACGCTTCCCGGTGACATCGCCGGCCTGGAGGCGACAGCTCCGACGCCGGCCCCTGCGGCGTTCCGGCCTGCGACGCTGACGCCGGACCCCGCCAGCGTGCGGGAACTGGCGGACGCCGTTAACGCCGCCGAGAAGGTCGCGATCTTTGCGGGAGCCGGCGTGCAGGGCGCGCACGACGAGGTGATTGCCCTCGCCGAACTGCTCGCGGCGCCGATCGGCCACAGCCTCCGGGGCAAGGACTTCATGCAGTACGACAATCCCTACGACATCGGCATGACGGGACTGCTGGGCTACGGCGCCGCGGCCGAGGGCATCGAGGATGCGGACCTGCTGATCCTGCTGGGCACCGACTTCCCGTACGACCAGTTCCTCCCCGGAACCCGGACGGCGCAGGTGGACCGGGCCGCGCACAAACTGGGGAGGCGGACCGACGTCGACGTTGCCGTGCACGGGGACGTGCTGCCCACCCTGGCCGCGCTGATGCCACGGTTGCAGCCAAAAAAGAGCCGCCGCTTCCTCAACCAGATGCTCAAGAAGCATGACCGGCTCATGAACAAGGCCGTGGGGGCGTACACCCGGAACGTCGGGAAGAAGCAGCCGATCCACCCGGAATACGCGGCCTCGCTGCTGGACCAGGTGGCGGCCGAGGACGCGATCTTCACGGCTGACACCGGCATGTGCAACGTCTGGACCGCCCGGTACATCAACCCGCTGGGCACCCGCCGGCTGATCGGGTCCTACCTGCACGGGTCCATGGCCAACGCGCTGCCGCACGCGATCGGCGCCCAGCTGGCCTACCCCGGCCGGCAAGTGGTCTCGGTCTCCGGCGACGGCGGCCTGTCCATGCTGCTGGGCGAGCTCATCACGGTCGCCGCGCACCGGCTGCCGGTGAACGTGGTGGTCTTCAACAACTCCACCCTGGGCATGGTGAAACTCGAAATGCTGGTGGACGGGCTCCCCGACTTCGGCGTCGACGTCCCGGACGCCAACTACGCCGACGTTGCCCGGGCCCTGGGCTTCCACGCCGTCCGCGTCACGGACCCGACCCGCATCGAGGCCGCGTACCGGGAAGCTTTCGCCCACCCCGGGCCGTCGCTCGTGGAGCTCATCACGGACCCCAAGGCACTGTCCCTCCCGCCCAAGATCAAGGGCGCGCAGGTCCTGGGCTTCGCCACGGCCATGTCCAAGGTGGTCCTCAACCGGGGCGCCGGCGAGGCCGTCAGCATGGCTCGGAGCAACCTGCGGAACATCCCGCGGCGCTGAGGCGGCCTCCGAGTTCGCCGGAAAGTCCCCAGTTCGCCGGAAAGTCTCCAGCTCGCCGGAAAGTCCCCAGTTCGCTGGAAACTTCCGGCGAACCGGAGCGGTTCCGGCGAACTCGGCGGACGGCGCACCGGATGGGAACCACCGGAACGGCGCCCGCGACCAAAACGACGGCAAACCGTGACCGTACAGGCATCGTTCTGCCAGGTTCCGGCTGGTTGACTGTGGAGGGGCGGATTCCCGCCAATAATTCGGGCGCACCTGTCGGAGGGCAACAATGAAGACGTTGAAGGTGGCCAGAATTGCTGCGGCGGGAGCCGTTGCGGCCCTCACCGCATGTTCGGCCCCCGCCCCCATGCTCTTGAAGGCCGACGGCGTGGAACGGGCTTCGGTGGATCGCGCCGTGTACGCTGCCGAACTGCAGGCATTCCGGGCATCCGCCCTGACGTTGGGAGTCGCCCTCCTGGCTGACGGCGGTGAAGGGTCTGATGGGAACGTGGTGTCGTCCCCCGGCAGCCTGCTGATAGCGCTCGCTATGCTGCGGGCAGGGGCCTCCGGGGAGACCGCCGTCGAAATGGACAAGGTGCTGGGGCTCCCGGGCGCCAACCGGGACGAGTCCATGAACGCCGTGCTCGGGTCCCTGACGGCGTACGACGGCGATCCCGGCTCGGTGGACGAAAAGGATCCGCCCCGGAAGCCGGTCATGCATGCGGCCAATGGCTTGTTTGTGGACAAGGATGTATCCACCGGAAAGAACTACCTGGAAACACTTGCCAGGCACTATGGCACCGGCGTGTATCCCGTTGCCTTCCGGGATGAGGCCGCCACGAGGCCTGCCTGGATGCCTGGGTCGACAAGAACACGGGCGGCCGGATCAAGAAGGCTCCGGCGAAATACGATCCGGACAACACCTTCAGCCTGCTCAATGCTGTGTACTTCGCTGCCGCCTGGAGTGCGCCGTTTGATTCGGACAACACCTCAGACCTGCCCTTCACCAAGGCCGGTGGCGAGGAAATCAGCGTGCCGACGATGCACAAGGAGCTGGAGCTGGCCTACGCGGAGGGTGTCGGCTGGCGGGCGGTGGAGCTGCCGTACGCAGAAGGATTTGTCATGCGGCTGGTGCTGCCCGGTCCAGGCGTTGGGCCGGAGACCCTCTCGGCCGCCAAGCTGGCGGAGATTGCGGCGGCCCTGGACACGGCCCCGGAGGTCTCCGCACTGATCTCCCTGCCCAAGTGGGACCATAAGAGCAGCTTCGACCTTCGGAAAGTATTCGAGTCGCTGGGCCTGGCCAAGACCTTGGTCACCAACGAAGACTTCGACGCCATCCAGGACAGACTCACCATCACCCAGGCCGGGCAGGCTGCCAACATCACCGTTGCGGAGAAGGGAACGGTGGCCGCGGCCGTGACGCAGATTGACGGTGCCGTGACCGGTGCGCCGCCCCTCCCGGACGAGACCATCGAGTTCGACCGGCCGTTCCTCTACGAGATCGTGCACGTCGAGACCGGGTTGCCTCTATTCATGGGGAAGGTCGCGGACCCGCGCTAACGTGTGGCCAAGTGGGTTCCAAATCGCCGGAAGCTCGCCAGTTCGCCGCAAACCTCCGGCGAACTGGAGAGGCTCCGGCGAACTCGGCGGCTTAGCGCCTCTGCCCCGAGTTAGCGCGGGCCGCCCTGCCACAAGGCATCGAACGGGGCGCCCGAGGCCACCCGGTTCCGGATTCCTGCGGTCACAAACGCCTTTGCCGTCCGGGCGGCCGCCAGCGGCGTCGCACCCTTGGCGAGCTCGGCCGTCACCGCGGCGGCCAGCGAGCACCCGGCGCCCGAGACCGCCACTTCGCCCACCTTCGGGGCGGACAGGACTTCCAGGGTTTCGCCGTCGTAATAGACGTCGACGGCGTCGGGGCCTTCCAGCCGCACGCCGCCCTTGGCGAGCACCGCGGCGCCGCTGAGCTCATGGATGCGGACCGCGGCGGCCTTGAGGGACTCGACGTCGGTGATTTCCAGCCCGGACAGCGACTCGGCCTCGAAGTGGTTCGGCGTGACGAAGGTGGCCAGCGGCAGGATGTGGGACTTGAGCGCCTGGTCGGTGTCCAGGGCGTGGCCCGGCTCCTGGCCCTTGCAGATCAGCACCGGATCCAGCACCACGTTGGCGAACTGCCCGGCTGCCAGCGCCGCGGCCACGGTCGAAATCGTCGCGGGGCTGCCCAGCATGCCGATCTTGACGGTGTCCAGCACGCCCGGTGCGCCGGACGCGGCGCCGTACGCCGCCGTCGTCGCCTCCAACTGGTCCGCGATGACCTGCTGGTCCACCGGCACGAAGCGGTGGTTCCAGTTGTCCTTGGGATCGAAGGACACGATGCAGGTCAGGTTCGCGATCCCGAAGACGCCGAGTTCCTGGAAAGTCTTCAGGTCAGCCTGTGCGCCGGCGCCGCCGGTCGCTTCGGAGCCTGCGATGGTCAGCGCGACGGCGGGGGAGGAGGCGGCGTCGGAGGCGGTATCGGCAACTGCCAGGGCGGCGGAATCGAATGCGGTAGAAGTCATGGTCCCATCCTGCCATCCCGCCAAAACCACCCGCATTGTGCTCGTGAACAAGCAATCCATGAACAGTATGAACAAAACCTTAGTGTTCCGGATCACGCGGACTAAGGTGGCGGACGGGGTTGCCTCCTGGCGGCGCCGGATCCAGGAAGGTTCATTGATGAGCACCCAACTGTCCGAAGCGGCCCAGACCCGGAAAGCCGTCGGCAACATCCTCAAAGGCTCGGCCGGCAACCTTGTCGAGTGGTACGACCTCTACGTCTACACCGTCTTTGCGGCCTACTTCCAGGCGCACTTCTTCAACTCCACGGACGAGCTACAGGCCGGTCTCGAGGCGATGGCCGTCTTCTCGACGTCGTTCCTGATGCGCCCGATCGGTGCCTGGTTCTTCGGCCGGTACGCCGACCGTAAGGGCCGCAAGGCCGCGCTTACGCTGAGTGTGACCATGATGTCCGCGGGTTCCTTCGCCATCGCCGTGCTGCCCACCCAGGACGTGATCGGCCTGTGGGCATTGATCCTGCTGGTTCTCATCCGCGTGATCCAAGGCTTCTCCGTGGGCGGTGAGTACGGCACCAGCGCCACATACATGTCCGAGGCCGCAACCTCCAAGCGCCGCGGCTTCTTCTCCAGCTTCCAGTACGTCACGCTGATCGGCGGCCAGATGCTGGCCCTGCTGGTCCTCGTGGTCCTGCAGAACGCCATGCCCAAGGCCGAGCTGACCGAGTGGGGCTGGCGTATCCCGTTCGCGATCGGCGGGGTGGCCGCCCTGGTGGTCCTGTGGCTCCGGCGCTCCATGGAGGAAACCGTCTCGGCCGAACAGATCGAGGCCGCAAAGGCCCCTGCCGTGGCGGGCCAGGCGCAGCCGGGGACCATGAAGCTGCTGTTCACCAGCTACTGGAAGCCGCTCATGATCTGCATCGGAATCACCCTTGGTGGCACGGTGGCGTTCTACACGTACACCAACTTCATCCTGAAGTTCATGAACGATACCTCCGGCATCGCCAAGACCGACACCTCGGTCATCAACTTCTGGGCGCTGTTCATCTTCATGCTGCTCCAGCCGGTCTACGGCATCATCTCGGACAAGGTGGGCCGCAAGCCGCTGCTGCTGTGGTTCGGCATCACCGGCGCCCTGTTCACCTGGCCGCTCCTGTCCGCCCTTGCCGGAACCAAGGATCCGATGACCGCGTTCCTGCTCATGATGGGAGGCCTGCTTATCGTGGGCGGCTACACCTCCATCAACGCCCTGGTGAAGGCCGAACTGTTCCCCGCGTCCATCCGCGCCCTCGGAGTCGGCCTGGGCTACGCGATTGCCAACTCGCTCTTCGGCGGCACCGTCCCGCTCATCGGCGCGGCCCTGCAGAAGGCGGGCCAGGAAGAACTGTTCTTCACCTACGTCACCGTGGCCATCGGCATCTCCCTGCTGGTCTACATCTTCGCCCTGAAGAACAAGAAGTCCACGCACCTGGACCACGAGCAGGGTCACGCCTGGGCCCCGGCCGCTGTCGACCCGGGCACAGGTACTACCGGCCCCAAGGACGACGACAAGGACCTCATCGACGCCTCGCGCCGGTAGGCTGCCAATCCAGGCCTAGGGAGGGCAGGCAATGTTGGCCGAGGCAGGCCGCCCCGCAGCCCCGTCTTCGCCGCCCCACAGACCTCGAATTCGCCGGAAACGCTCCGGATCGCCGCATATTTCCGGCGACTACGAGCGTTTCCGGCGAACTCGCGGCTACTGGCCGGGTCCACACCGCCGTGACCAGCCAGGGCGGTAGGGAGGGCGAGGCAGGCCGAGGCAGGCCGCCCCGCAGCCCCGTCTTCGCCGCCCCACAGACCTCGAATTCGCCGGAAACGCCCCGGATCGCCGTATATTTCCGGCGACTACGAGCGTTTCCGGCGAACTCGCGGCTACTGGCCGGGTCCACAGCGCCGCGCCCACACCAATGTGCCGGAACTGCCGTGCCTGCGCCGCCGGGTGCGAGAATGGAGGCGGTTCCGGCGTCGTGAGTCACCGGGGCCGTCCAGTGCTAATACAGCCGGCCGTCCAGTGTCTTCCCTTGGGAGCATGGGCCGCCGAGCGAACCACTACGAATGGAATGCCCATGACTTCCGCCAAGACTTTCCCGGCGTCAGCTCCGCCGAGATTCGCCTCGATCGGCTCCCCGCATTTCGGCATCATGCTGGCCGTCATGGCCGTGGTGCTGATCCTGTCCAACATAGGGGCGTCCAAGGGCGTGGCGATCGGCCCTGTCATCACCGACGGCGGATTCTTCCTCTTCCCGCTGGCCTACATCCTGGGCGACGTCATCAGCGAGGTCTATGGCTTCAAAGTGGCGCGAAAAGCCATCGTTACGAGCTTTGCCCTGTCCATCTTCGCGTCCCTCTGCTACTGGGTCATCATCGCCCTTCCGGGGTTCGACGACGAGTACGGTGCCTCCAAGCAGACAGCCCTGGAAGGCGCCCTGGGGCCGGTCCCGCAGATTGTGCTGGCATCGCTGCTGGCCTTCCTCGCCGGCCAGACGATCAACTCTTGGATCCTCGTGAAGATGAAGGCGCGCACCGGAGAGAAGTCCCTGTGGGCGCGCATCATGGGCTCCTCCGTGGCCGGCGAATTCGTGGACACGCTGATCTTCTGCAGCATCGCCGCGTCCGTGATTGGCATTACTGACGCCGGGATGTTCGTGAACTACGTCCTCGTGGGCTTCCTCTACAAGACCCTCGTGGAGTTCGCCTTCGTGCCGCTGACCTCGCTCGCGATCGGCTGGGTCAAGAAGCGCGAACCGAGCTACGGGGCCTAGGCCTCCGCCTCCGGCCGGCACCCATTCCGCCGTTCCCCCCGGGGCGCCACATACTCCGCCTCCGTCCGCCGACCGCTCCGTCCGCCGACCGCCGCCCGGTCCGCCGGCCGCCGACGGCTCCGGCCGCCGGCCGCCGCTGGTCGCCGCCACCCAATTCGCCGGAAACCTGCGGGGTCGCCGTAAGTTTCCGGCGACGTCGAGGGCTTCCGGCGAATTCGACGCTCACGGATGCGGGCGGCCGGCCAGCGCACGAAGCAGGCGGCTCTTGAATTCCTGTTCCAGAAAGAGGTCCTTCCACTCAACGCGAACGAACCGCCAGCCCTCTTCAGTCAGGGCCTTCTCCCGGCGCCGTTCCTCGAAGAGCACCTCGGCTGTGGGACTGTAATCGAAGTACTTGATTTTGCCGTCGAACTCGAGGGCGACCTTCTCCTCCTTCCACGCAAAGTCCAGGCGGTGGCGCCCAGCGCGGCTTGACACTTCAAGCTGCGGCTCAGGAGGCCTGATCCGACACCGCAGGATCAGGTCGCGGGCCAGGGTTTCGCCGGGAGATTCGGACCGCGGATCGGCCGAGGCGAGGACACGACGGAATGTCCGGATTCCCCGCCGGCCATCCAGATCATCTGCCATTGCCTGCAGCGCGGCCGGATCCGCGCCGAGGCGAAGCGCGTGGTCAGTGAGGATCAACGCCTGCCTGTAGGGCAGCAGCATGGCGCAATCCGCCGTTGTGCGCTCCAGGGACGTCGTCCGGAGGCCGTTCACTACGGCGACATCGTGATCGGCGAAGGGACGCGTGTGGCAGCGGACGTCCCTGCCGTGGCGCTCATTAGAGGGGCGCACTTTCTGGAGGAGATGGATCGCGTCATCCACGTCCCATAAGTGGAGGCGGCGGAGGCGCGCTGCGGAAATGTGGCTGTAGAGGAAGGTGCCTGTCGACGTCGTGTGCGTTCCGTGGGCATGTGCGTAGATGAGCTGCCTGCTCCGGACGGTGGGGGACTGGGCGCGCCACAGGCTGGCGCGGATGTAGCAGCCGTACCGGAGCCGGACGAGGACGCCTGAATCCAGGAGCGAGCGGATGGCGCGCGAGCCGTAGCCGAGGTCCAGCAGTTGTTCGGTGCGCCAGAGGTTGCCCGTCTTCGGCAGCTCCAAGGGGTTCTGCGTCATGCCACCAGCCTGAGCTGCCCTGGGGGCGGGCGGCAGGCCCCGCCGTCGTTATGTGGAAAACACGAGGCGCGCCGCAGATTCTGCGGCAGCCCTTTTTGGGACGGTGTGCCGCCCAGATCGCCGGAACGCGGCGGAGGCGCCGGAAATCTACGGCGAGTTCGGTGGGTTCCCACGATTTCGATGGTGGGGCGGCCCGGTTGGTGGGCGGGCGAGTTCGGTGGCTTCCCGCGATTTCGACGGCGGGACGTGCCTAGCCGGGCCTTGTCAGCCGGAAACGCGGGCCGTGGTGCCGCGGACGATGAGGGCCGGCTCGATCAGCTTGCGACGGGGTTCGAGAGTGGGGTCCTGTATCCGTGCCAGCAGGGTGTTGGCGACATCGGACCCGACAACGTTGCTGCGGTTGTCCACGGAGGTCAGGTCCAAGTACCGCGACTTGGCCAGCTGGGAGTTGTCGTAGCCCATCACGGAGAGGTTTGCCGGTACGGACAGGCCTCGGGCCTTGGCTGCGGCAAGAGCGCCCAGGGCCATAGTGTCATTGGCCGCGAACAGGGCGGTGGTGTCGGGGTGGTGGTCGAGCAGCCAGCAGGCGGCGGCATAGCCATCTTCCTCCGAGGTCCCCTGGGATTCACCGGCGATGAGGACGTCGACGCCGGCCTCCACGATGCCGCTGCGGAACCCGTCCCGCCGGTGGGCGGCGGCGCCGCCGGAGCCCGAGAGGTGTCCGATCCGCATGTGGCCGAGCCCCAGCAGGTGCTCTGCCGCCATGCGGCCACCGCCGTCGTCGTCGTTCGTAATGAGGTCGGCGCCGGCGGGTACGCCGTTTCGCCAGCCGGCGACGACGGCGGGAACCCAGGTCCCGGCCATCATGGACTCGCTTGGCTCGGCGGCGATGACGAGACCCTCCACGTGCATGGACAGCAGTCCGTCCGTGGCTTCGGTGATGCGGTTCTCGCCCGGGCGGGAATCGGCGAGGGTGACCTGGTAACCGTGGGGCGAGAGGGCGGATTCCATGCCGCGCAGGAGGTCCACGAACCACAGATTCCGGAAGTCTTCAATGACCAGCCCGATGCTTTTCGTCTGGCTGCTGGCGAGCGTGGTCGCGGCCCGGCTGGGCCGGTAACCGAGCTCCACCATGGCCGTCCGGACTGCCTCCCGGCGCTTCTCACTGACCTTCGAGGGGTTTTGAAGCACGAGGGATACCAGCGACGGGGAGACGCCGGCGCTCTTGGCGACGTCGTAGATCGTCGGGCGTCGGGTTCGAGGGGTATTCAACGACATCTGCAGAGCCTTTCACGTCTCATCCGAGGATAACCGCTCAACCATTGACAGGACATATGGACATAGCTACGCTTTTGTTCAGCGCCAGTTTTTGTAGCGCTCCAATTTTCTAGCGTCGGGCCGTCGGCCTGGCCGAATTTCAAAGGAGAAATCGATGGCTGACAGTTTGCGAGTTGCCGTAATCGGCGCCGGAATGGCAGGAAAAGCGCATGCGGCCGCGTACCGCACGGCGTCCGCGCTCTACAGCCCGGTTCTTCCTCCTATCCGGCTGGTCTCGATCGGCGACGTCAACGCCGAGTTCGGTTCCCTGGCCGCGAAGCGTTTTGGCTACGAACGCAATGACACGTCGTGGCAGGCGATCGCCGAGGCCGATGACATCGACGTCGTGAGCGTCGTGATCGCGAACTCCCTCCACCGCGAAGTCGTGGAGGGCCTGCTGGCCGCCGGCAAGCACGTGCTGTGCGAGAAGCCGCTGAGCGACTCAATCGGGGACGCCCGCGCCATGGCCGAGGCGGCCCGCAACGCCAGTTCGATCGCCCGCATCGGGTTCACCTTCCGCCGCACGCCGGGCATCGCCTACATCCGCGACCTCATCCGCAGCGGCGTCCTGGGCAACGTCCTGCACTTCAGCGGCCGCTACTGGACCGACTACGGCTTCAGCCCGTCGGCGCCCATGAGCTGGCGCTACAAGGGCGGCCCGGGTTCCGGTGCGCTGGCCGACGTCGGCAGCCACCTGACGTACGTCGCCGAGTTCCTCTGCGGCGACATCAAGTCCATCAGCGGCGGGCGCCTCAGCACCGTGATCGACAAGCGCCCCCTGCCGCTCGGCGCCGTCATGGGCCACGACCACGCCGCGGTCAGCGACACGTTCGAGCCGGTAGAAAACGACGACTACGCGGTGTTCTCCGCCGAATTCGAGAACGGCGCCGGCGGCTTCGAGGTCTCCCGAGTCGCCGCCGGGCACGCCAACAGCCTCATCTTCGAGGTCTTCTGCGAGAACGGCGCCGCCCGGTTCGACCAGCGACGTCCCGCGGAGATCGAGCTGTTCCTCAACGACGGCCCGGCCAACGAGAACGGCTACCGCCAGGTCATCCTCGGACCCGGGCACCCGTACATCGCCGGCGGCCTGGCCATGGACGCGCCCAGCGTCGGGTTCGGCCAGAACGACGCCTTCGCCTACCAGTCCCGGGCCTTCCTCGAGGAAGTCGCCGGCCTCAGCGAAGCGGACTCCCTGCCCCGCTGCGCCACGTTCGACGAGGGCGTGCGCAACATGGAACTGCTCGGCGCGGTCACCGAATCCGCCCTCAACAACGGAAAGAAAATCACGCTATGAAACTCGGTGTCTACAACGCCATCCTGCACGACAGGCCCCTTCCGGAAGCGCTCAAGGTCATCGCCGATCTGGGACTGACCGGCATCGAAATCAACACGGGCGGATTCCTACCAGCCGTCCACGTCCCCACCATGGACCAGATCCTGGAAAGCGACGCGGCCCGCGACGACTACCTCGCGATCTTCGAGGGAACCGGCGTCGCGATCGCCGGCCTGAACTGCAACGGCAACCCGCTGCACCCGAAGCGTGAAATCGGCGAGAAGCACGCCGAGGACATCCGCCGCTCCATCCGGCTGGCGCAGCGGCTGGGACAGGACCGCGTGGTCACCATGTCCGGCCTGCCCGGCGGCGAACCCGGGGCCACCACGGTCAACTGGGTGGTCAACGCCTGGAACTCGGCCGCCCTGGACGTGCTGGACTACCAGTGGGGCATCGCGGCCGAATTCTGGAAGGAAACCGACCGCCTTGCGGCCGATCACGGCGTGAAGGTTGCCCTCGAGCTGCACCCGCAGAACATCGTGTTCAATACCGCCGATGTCCGCAAGCTGATCGAGCTCACCGGCGCGACCCATGTGGGCGTAGAGCTGGACGCCTCGCACCTGTTCTGGCAGCAGATGGATCCGGTGGCCGTAGTCCGCGAGCTCGGTTCGCTGGTCTTCCAGGCCGCGGCGAAGGACGTCCGCGTGAACACGGGCAACGCCGCGCTCTACGGCGTCCTCGACAACAGCTTCCGCCGGCTCTCCCCGGAGGAAAACCGCACCAATCTCGGCGGCGACGAGTGGGCCAACGAGTGGCCCAAAGACTCCGCCTGGGACTTCGTGGCGCTGGGCCGCGGACATGACACAGCCTTCTGGACCGAGTTCCTGCGCGCACTGTACGAGGTGGACCCCAACATGCTGGTCAACATCGAACACGAGGACGTCTCCCTGGACCGAATTGAGGGCCTCCAGGTGGCGGCCAAGGTGCTGCGGGACGCTGACGCGGCACTCTCGGCGTCGCTGCATCTGACGGCCTGATGGCCCAGCAATCGACGAGGTCGCCGGAACGCTGCGGGGTCGCCGGAACCTTCCGGCGATCTGGCACGGTTCCGGCGACCTCGACGTCGGGGCGCTTCTTGTCAGCCTGAACAGCCCAGAACAGCCCAGGACAGCCCGAACAGAAAGGACGACGGCGCGTGCGCATCGGACTTGTCGGCTACGGAGCCGGCGGCAGGTACTTCCATGCCCCCTTCATCGAGGCGGCCGACGGCGTCGAACTCACTGGAGTTGTGGCCCGGTCGCCGGGCAAACGCGCCGAGGTCACCGCGGATTATCCGAGGCTTCCCCTCTACGGGAGCCTTGCGGAGATGCTCGACGCCGGGGTGGACGCCGTGACCATCACGACGCCCCAGCACACCCGCCGGGAGCTGGTGCTGGAGGCCATCGCTGCCGGCGTCCACGTCGTGGCGGACAAACCGTTCGCCCCCGACGCGGCCTCGGCCCGGGAACTTGCACGGGCGGCAGAGCGGGCCGGCGTGGTGCTGAACGTCTATCACAACCGCCGCCGCGACGCCGATATCCTCACGCTCGCCGGAGTCATCGCCTCGGGAAAACTCGGGGACGTGTGGCGGGTCCACTCGATCATGGACCAGGACGGTGCCGCCACCCTCGAGACCGGCGCCACGGGCGGGCTCCTGCGCGATCTGGGCAGCCATCTGGTGGACCAGATGCTCTGGCTGCTGGGCCCGGCAACCCACGTCTACGGCGCCCTCGACTGGACAGGCCGCTTCGGCGAGAGCACCGACTGCGGCTTCTTCGTGACACTGACGCACGCGTCCGGAGCCGTCTCCACGGTCTCGGCCAGCAAACTCAACCACTCCACCACGCGTGAACTGCGCGCCTACGGCAGCGAAGGCAGCTACATCGCCTCGGGTGCCGACGTCCAGGCCGAGGCCCTGGCCGCGGGCCGCCGCCCGGCCAGGGAGCCTGGCACTTGGGGGATCGATGTTCCGGAAAACTGGGGGACCCTAGCAACAGCCGGCGGCCGCTCCCAGATCGCCTCGGAGCAGGGAAACTATGCCGGGTTCTACACCGAGTTCGCCCGCGCCATCCGGGACGGAGGACCCGGGCCGGTGCCTGCGGAGGAGGGCGTGCGGACCCTCGAGGTCCTCGACGCCGCCCGGCGCAGCGCCCTGGAGAACAGCGTGGTGGAACTGGGCGGACCGGCCCCGGAGTAGCGGACCGCCGTCGTACCTTGGAACTTGAGGTGGCTGGAATACACGGGGTCGCCGGAACGTTGCGGGGTCGCCGGAACCGTCCGGCGATCTGGCACGGTTCCGGCGACTTCGACGCCGGGACTCGACGCCGGGACGCCGGGAAGACGCCGGGACGGGTCGACGCCGGGCAACCCCGGTCGCCAGGGACCCAGGAACCCCGGGACGCCCCTAGGAGTAGTAGTTCCGCAGGGTCTCGGCCTTGAACTCGAAGAAGTTGCCGGCCTCGATGGCGAGCCGGGCGTCGTCGACCATCTTTACCACGAAGCGTTCGTTGTGGATCGAGATCAGGGTGGCCGAGACCATCTCCTTGGCCTTGAACAGGTGGTGGATGTAGGCCCGCGAATAATTCAGGCAGGCGTAGCAGTCGCAGCCTTCCTGCAGCGGGCCGAAGTCGCGCTTGTACTTGGCGCCGGAGAGGTTGTACCGCCCGGTGGGGTGGTAGAACGCCGAGTTGCGGGCCACCCGGGTGGGGGAGACGCAGTCGAAGGTGTCCGCGCCGTTCTCAATGGCGGTGAAGATGTCGTCCGGCTCGGAGATGCCCAGCAGGTGCCGCGGCTTGTTCTCAGGCAGTTCCTCGTTGCACCAGCGCACGATCGTGCCGAGGTTTTCCTTCTCCAGGGCCCCGCCGATGCCGAAGCCGTCGAAGTTCATGGCGCCGAGATCCCGGCAGGCCTTGCGGCGCAGGTCCTCGTACTGGGCCCCCTGGATCACCCCGAACAGGGCCTGGTAGGGCTTGCCGGCGCGCTCGTTCGTGAGTCGGAAGTGCTCGGTGATGCACCGTTCGGCCCAGCGCCGGGTCCGTTCCAGGGACTCCTGCTGGTAGCCGCGGGAGTTTTGCAGCGTGGTGAGCTCGTCGAAAGCGAACATGATGTCCGCGCCGATCTGGTGCTGGACATTCATCGAGATCTCGGGGCTGAAGCGGTGCCGGTCGCCGTTGAGGTGGCTCTTGAACCACACGCCTTCCTCGTCCACGTGGGCCAGGCGTTCCTTGCCGGGGGCGACGGCGTCGTCGGGTCCCGAATTGTCCACCGATTTCATGTCGATGACCTTTTTGAACCCCGAGCCCAGGCTCATCACCTGGAACCCGCCGGAATCGGTGAACGTGGGCCCGCGCCAGTTCATAAACGCACCGAGCCCCCCGGCCTCGTCCAGGATGTCCGCGCCCGGCTGCAGGTACAGGTGGTACGCGTTGGCCAGCACGGCCTGCGCGCCGAGCTCGGCAATGGATTCCGGCAGCACGGACTTGACCGTGGCCTTGGTGCCGACGGCGATGAATGCCGGGGTCTGGATCTCCCCGTGCGGGGTGGCGATGGTGCCGGTCCGGCCCAGGAACTCACCGCCGTTGGCGGCGATCTGCCCGGCCGACGGCGGGCACGCCTCGCTCAGGCGCTTGCCCACGCGGAAGGAGAACTCGGACTGCCGGGCAGGCGCGGGGGGCAAAGAAGCGAAGTCAGGATTGGCTGGCACGGTTCAAGTGTGCCAGCTAACGCGGCCCTTGCCTTAGTGGACGGGATCCGATGTGGGGTAGTTCTCAGCCCGCCACTTGTCCCAGTAATTGCGGACCGCCTCCAGCTGGTGGGCCCCGAGGTCGTAAGTGGAGACGATCGCGAGGGACCCGCCGTCGGGCCGGACGTCCTCGATGGCGGGCTGGTCCGCCACGATCAGCAGGCCGTCCCCGTGCTCGGCGTAGTGGTGGACCGTCAGGCCAACCTGATGGTTACTGCGGAACCACACCTTGCCGGAGAGCTCCTCGCCTGTGGGCAGGGTAAGCGAATACGGGTCCCCGGGCGCCGGGACGTCGCTGAGCCCGAGTTTTTCTATCGCGGACCCGCCGCTGCCGGGCACGGAGAAGAAAAAGGTCCGGCGCTTGCCGTGCGGGTGCCGTTCCAGGGCGAAGCGCAACTGATGGAGGAAAGTCAGCCAGCCCTGGGTGATGTCCTCGTCCCAGGCCGCCCACTCGGAATTGTGGTCGATCGCCGCCCGGGTGACGCTGACTTCCGTACCCGTCGGGACAGGTTTCAACGTGAAGACGTCCCCGCCGTCGACCACCAAAGAGGTGTGGTCTGCGCCTTCGACCACGTTGGAGCCGAAATAGATTTCGTTGATTTCGGCCTCTTGGTCATCGGCCACCCAGCCGTGCCATTGGGCGATCTTGGCGGGTTCGCGCAGCATGGTCCAAACTTGCTGCGCGTCAGAATTAATCACAACGCTCAGATTGTTCGTCATGGGCCGAATCTACAACGCCCGGCCGCGGCGGGGTAGGGGCAAATGCTTCAGGCGCGGACTGATTCGAGCTCGTTGCCGATCCGGCGTTCCAGCTCGGCGGTGCCAACTGTTTCGGAGCCGCCGTGGGCGCGCAGGAACAGGAGCGCCTCGAGCCGCAGCAGGCGCCATTCGCGTTCCGCGTCCGGGTTCGCGTTGTCGATCGAGCGGAAGATTTCCTTGTCGTACAGGTTGGGCTCGTTGAGCGAGCGCTGGCGCACCTTGGCGTTGATCCTGGCCTTGAACGGGTCCGTTTCCATGGCCTCCGGCGCGCGAAGGAATTTCTCGTAGATCCCGGCACGCTGGTCCTGCCCCAGCTGGCGGCATATGTAGCTGGAGAGCGCCAGGGTTGACTCCACCGAGGCCCAGCGGTCGGGGTTGCCGTCGAACGGCAGGACGTTGAGCAGGTCCGCGACCGCCAGGGCGTTTTCGGCGTCCTTGAGGGTGATGAAGAGCTCGTGCGCGAGGTCGCTGAGGTCCTTCAGGCAGCTCCCGGACTTGGTGTTGATGCCCTTGGCGAGCCGTTCACTGAGCAGGAGCACACCGACTGCGCCCGGATGGGCCTCGGCCGCGGCCTCCACGACAGACTCCGGCGTGCCGTCGGGGACCGGGATGAGGGCCAGGTCCGCGTCGCTGGGTCCGCCCACCGCGGGCGGCGCAACGGGCTGGGGAGGGACGACGACGGCGGCCGCGGTGTTGTCGGACTCAGTTGCGTCGGGCACCTCCTCTTCCGGGGCGGGGGACGGGCCGGACGCCGGCAGTTCGGGCGCGCCGGCGCCGGAAGGAGCCGGCAGTTCGGGCGCGGCGTCGTCGGAAGGGGTTGGGGCGCCGGGTGCGTCGTCGGCAGCAGCTGCGGTGCCGGGCTCGGCGTCGTCGGTGACCCGGATCGTTGATCCCGCCGCGATCCGCAGCACACCGCCGCCGCTGAGGGTCGCCAAAACCATGGCGGGAGTCCCAAAATCGTCGGCTTCGACGTCGACTCTATGGATCTCGGCGGAGCGGTTTCCGTCGGGCAGGATCAGGTGGTCGCCGGCCCGAAGGGATCCAGCCTGCTGTTCGCTGTAATTCCGGGAGGCTGGGGGGTGGGTCATCGGGAGTCCTTAAAGTTCTCTTGCGGTCCGCCCACCAGTCTACAAAATCAGGTGCGTGAATTCGGGGACGCCCGGGACGCCCCGAGCGTCCCCGGACGGCGCGGGACCCAAGGGTCTCGGCTAGTTGCCGACTCCCGCGAAGGCCAGCGCCTGCCGGATCAGGGCCCCCCGGCCGCCGCTGAATTCCAGCTGTACGTCCGTGCTCATGACCTCCTGCGGGGTCATCCAGGTCAGCTCAAGGGCGTCCTGGCGCGGGGAGCATTCGCCGGTGACGGGAATGATGTACGCCAGGGCAACGGCGTGCTGACGGTCATCCGTGAAGCCGGTATGGGACGGAGACGGGAAGTACTCAGCCACCGTGAACGGCACCGGGCTGACCGGCAGCTGCGGGAAGGCAAGCGGGCCCAGGTCCTTCTCCATGTGGCGGAGCAGCGCGGCGCGGATGGTCTCGCGGTAGAGAACGCGGCCGGACACCAGGGAACGGACCATGGCGCCGTCCTCGTCGGCCTGCAGCAGCGTGCCGACCTCGTTCACGAACCCGAGAGGGTCCAGCCGGACCGGAACGGCCTCGACATAGACCATCGGCAGCTTGCCCCGCGCTTCGAACAGGTCGTCGTCGGAGAGCCAGCCGGGATTCGGGTCAGGGGTGCGCACATTCATGGTTAAGTTCTACCCCATCCCGTGCCCGTTGCCCGCGCCGCCCTCAGAACGCCAGCACCGATTCCAGCGGTTCGCCGGATACGATCCGTGCCAGCAGCGCCGGTTCGGCGGCGTCGGAGGCCAGTGCCTGGCCCAAGACCTCGGCTGCCGCCTCCGGGGACAGGACAATCACGCCGTTGTCATCCCCGAGCACCCAGTCGCCCGGATTGACCTGGACACCGCCGCACTGCACCGGGACATTCACGGCGGAGCCGGCGCTGCGGACCCGCTTGGTGGTCAGGCACGAAGTTCCGCGGGCGAAGACCGGCAGGCCGGTGGTGCGGAGCTCCAGGATGTCGGTGGCCACGCCGTCGACGACGACGCCGGCGGCGCCTTGCGCGGTGGCCGCTGCCGCGGTGACCGCCCCCACCGGCGCGTGCCGGTGGTCACCGGACATGTCCACCACCAGCACCGCGCCGGGGTACAACTCCAGCAGGGCCCGGTTCATGGCGTAGGCGTCATGGTCCGCGATGCGCACCGTGACCGCCGGGCCCGCCACCTTGACGCCATCGAGCAGCGAACGGATGGCCGGATCCACGAATCCGTCCTCCAGGAAGTGCCCGATCGTGGGGTAACTGACGGCGGCGAGCCCCTCGGCGAGTCCGCCGGCGAGCTCACCGCTAAGCACTGCGCTTCCGGTGCTCGCGGTGCTCACTGAGCCTCCGGCGCCGTCGTGCCGGCAACCACGGCCACGCACTCGATCTCCAGCGCGACGCCCCAGAGGCTCACGCAGACGGTGGTCCGCGCCGGCTTGGCCGCGCCAAAGAACTCCGAGTAGACCCGGTTGTAGGCTTCGAGCTGGCTGGGATCCGTGAGGTAGCCGTTGATTTTGACCGCATGCTCCAGGCCGGACCCGGCCGCCTCAAGCACCGAGCGGAGGTTGACGATGGTCTGCCGCACCTGGTCCTCGAACGTGTCGGGCTGGTGGTCCAGCCCGCTGATCGCGGGGATCTGGCCGGCGGTGAATACAAACCCGTTGGCGACGACCGCCTGGGAGAAGGGGCCGACGGCGGCCGCGCCGCCCGGGATCTGCGCGATCCTGCGGACGGTCCCGGTTACGGGAGGAACAGCGGGAAGGGCAGTGGGGTGAACGTCCTGAACTGTCATTTGGCAGCCACCACTTCGGCGGACGGGTCAGTTTTTGCGCCGGTGGTTACGCCGGTGACCGCGTCGGTGGGGGCGGAGTCGACGGCGTCGATGTTGCCGTGCCGGGTTTCGGTCAGGACGAACAAGGCACAGAGCGAGACGAGGGCGGCGGCCATGATGTACCACGCGATGGAGGAGCTCTGGTGGGTCATGCCCAGCAGCCACGTGGTGATGAACGGCGTCGCGGCGCTGCCGAGGAGCCCGGAGAGCATGTACGCGACGGACAGCCCCGAGTAGCGGACCTTGGAACCGAAGAGCTCGGCGAGGAACGTGGCGATCGGGCCGTAGTTCGCGGCGAAGGCCGTCATCATGGCCAGGTAGGCGACGAACAGCAGCGGCACGGACTTGGTGTCCATGAGCCAGAACATCGGGAACGCCAGGACTGCCTCGGCGGCAACACCTGCGTAGATGATCGGCTTGCGGCCGAACTTGTCAGAGAGCCGGCCGAAGAAGGGGATCAGGACAAAGCACAGGGCGCAGGAAGCCAGCACTACCCACAGCATCAGGGTTTCCGAGTGGCCCAGTTCCTTCTTGCCGTAGGAAACACCCGAGGCCACGAGCAGGGTGAAGGTGCTGCCGGTGGACAGAGTGGCGACGCCGCCGAGGATGACCTGCTTCCAGTACTTGGCCATAAGGGCCGCGAAGGGCAGCTTGGCCTTGGCGCCGGCATCCTTGACTGCCTGGAAGGACGGGGTTTCCTCGATGTGCAGCCGGATGTAGATGCCCACGGCCACCAGCAGCGCGGAGGCCATGAACGGGATACGCCAGCCCCAGGCGAGGAGGGCTTCGGTGCTGACACTCGAGGCGACAATGAGGAACGCGACGTTGGCGATCAGGGTCCCGGCGGGCACGCCCACCTGGACCAGTGAACCGTAGAACCCGCGCTGGGACGCGGGGGCGTGTTCCACCGTCATCAGGACGGCGCCGCCCCATTCGCCGCCCAGGGCCAAGCCCTGGATGACGC
Source organism: Arthrobacter sp. ES3-54 (assembly GCF_029504395.1). GTDB lineage: Bacteria > Actinomycetota > Actinomycetes > Actinomycetales > Micrococcaceae > Arthrobacter. The sequence goes on along the minus strand of NZ_JAQFIF010000007.1, from coordinate 164,735 downwards.
GCAGGAAGAGCAGCAGCAGAGGCGCCATGATGCCGATGCTGTTGTAGTCAGGCAGCAGGCCGATGGCGAAGGTGGCGGCGCCCATGGTCAGCAGTGAAATCAGGAGCATGGACTTCCGGCCCAGGCGGTCCCCGAAGTGGCCGAAGATGATGGCGCCCACCATGCGTGCAATGTAGGCGGAGGCGAAGGTGCCGAAGGCGAGCATGGTGCCCACGATGGGGTCGAAGCTGGGGAAGAAGATCTTGTTGAAGACGAGCGCGGATGCTGTGCCGAAAACAAAGAGGTCGTACCACTCGACGGTGGTGCCGATGACGCTGGCGAGGGCGATTTTACGCATCTTGGCCAGGTCCAAGCGGGCAGCCGCGTGGGAGGTGGTTTCTACCGATTGAGCCATCAATTTCTCCAGATGGGGGTGCGGGGACGAATGTCCGGTGCAAGGTAGTAGCCAACTATTCTGTGTTGGTGATCACAGCTCAATGGCGAAAACCCCACCAATAAAGGCCCCGAAGTGTGTGTTCATACAACCATCAGGCCCAGGCGACCACCAGCCGCGCGGCCTGGGCCGGAATGGTCAAGACGATTCCGGTCAGTTCCTGGAAGCGGTTGAGCCGGTTCAGGATGGTGTTCCGGTGGCAGAACAGCTGTTCGGCCGTGGCTGTGATGTTCCCGGTGGAGAGATAGTGCTGCACGGTTTCCCTGAGGCGCTCCCGTTCCCCGCCGCGGCATTCCTCCATGGCCTCCTCCAGTTGGGCGGCGAGGTCGAGCCCGGCGTCCTGGAGGTTTTGTTGCGCAAACCGGGCCCACGCGGCATCCGCGGACAGGGGGCCGGCATCGCTCGGGCGAAGCAGGGCCGCGAGACTCTCTGCGGTCCGGGCGGCGGCAGGGAGGCCGCGCAGCCCATGCACCTCCGGGACATAGCCGCAGGGAATATCCGCCACAAGCTGCGGCAGCTGCGGCACGCTCCGTGTTTCTCTGGACCTCCCCGCAGATGGCGGCCACAGCAGGAGCGGCCAAAACAGGTAGGTGTTTCCGCCGGATTCGTGCAGGAAGATCTTTTGGCGGCGCTGGGCGGCGCCGAACTGGGTTGCGGCCGCACGAAGGCGAGCCCCGGCCTCGCCGCTGGCAGCGACGAGGCCGCACCGGGCATCCGGCCCGATGCCCAGTGCGGAGCCCACCTGCGAGGAAGTTTCGGCCGAGGGCGTGCTCCGGTTGAACAGCCGGGCGATGAATTCGCGCTGGATGCTGGACTCTTCCTGGGCCATGCGCACGCGCTCGGTCAGGTAGCTCATGTGCGTCCGGGTGGCGAATTCGTCGACGACCCGCCAGACCTGATCCACCCGGGAGGCGAGCAGGCCCGCGTCCTCCGGCGAGGCGATCTCCAGGAGGTCTGCCCACAGGATGCTGAAGTCCAGCCGTACCGCAGACGTCAGGGACTCCGGCGGTATCCCGGCCCTCGCCCGTTTGGACCCGAGGTCCGAGGCAAAGGCGAGCAACCCATCCCGTGCCGTTTCCGCCGGGCCGCCCCGAAGCCCGTGAATGAGCCGGCGGAACGTTTCCCGCGCCGTGTCCCGGATTTCCAGGACAGTCACCTGGCTTTCGCCGTACTCCGGGATTTGCCGGACCCGGGCGGTGAAGGCCTGGGCCAGGATGTCCAGCCTGCCTTCTAGCTGGTCCACCAGTTCGCTCCAGCGGAAACCATCCCCCGGCGATTCAAAATTGTGCATTCTCACATTCTAGGGTCTGGAATGCGTGGCGCACGGCCAGTCATTTTGGAAAAAGCTACTGGCAGAATGGATGGAAGCACCAGGGGTGAGCCCAATCACACCCGCCTGAAGCGTCCTCGCCCGAATCGACACGGACGGATTTGTGCCCGGGTGGGATGACCGCCCAGGGGCCACCGCCAAGACCAGTCACATCTATTTGGAGTAATCATGGCAAGCAGCGCAAGCAACGCCACCACCACCGCCGGCCCGCAGTTACCAGGGGTTGTCGATGAGAGCGTGGCCAAGAAAGTCGCCCTCGCGGCCCTCGTCGGAACGGCGCTGGAGTGGTACGACTTCTTCCTGTTCACCACGGCCGCAGCGCTGGTGTTCAACGCGCAGTACTTCGTGTCCCAGGACCCCTTCGTCTCGGCCATGAGCTCCTTTGCCACCCTGGCCGTGGGCTTCGTGGCCCGCCCGATCGGCGGCTTCATCTTCGGGGCCCTGGGGGACAAGGTGGGGCGCAAGAAGATCCTGATGGTCACCATCGTGGGCATCGGCCTCGTGACCGGGCTCATCGGCCTGCTCCCGAACTACATGACGATCGGCGTCGCAGCGCCCATCCTGCTGGTCGCGCTGCGCATCCTGCAGGGTCTCGCCGTCGGCGGCGAATGGAGCGGCGCGGTGATTATCGCCGTCGAAAACGCCCCGGTCGCCAAGCGCGCCCGCTACGCTGCCCTCCCGCAGATCGGTTCGCCGATCGGCACCATCCTGTCCTCCGGCGGGTTCTTCGGAATGCTGTACCTGGTGGGCCAGGCCAACTTCGACGCGTGGGGCTGGCGCATCCCGTTCATCGCGGCGATCCCGCTGCTGGCCGTCTCGATGTGGATCCGCAGCAAGCTCAGCGAGTCCCCGGAATTCGAAGCCCTCATGGAGTCCGGCGAGACCGAGCACGCCCCCATCCGCGGCGTCCTGACGAAGAGCTGGCGCCAGATCTTGGTGGGCATGTGCTCGGCGCTGCTGGGCATCGGCGGCTTCTACCTCATCACCAGCTTCGTAGTCTTCTACGGCACCAAGGTGCTCAAGATGCCCTACGAAACCTTGCTTCTCGGCTCGCTCCTCGCCGCCGTCTTCGAAATCTTCGCCCTGATCTGGGCCGGCCGCATGGGCGAGAAGTACGGCGCCAGCAAGGTCATCCTCTGGGGCGGCATCGCCTCCGCCGTCATCGCCGTGCCGGTCTTCCTGGCCATCGACACCGCCAACCCCGCCCTGGTCATCATCGCCATGATCATCGGCGTGTGCACCCTGTCCATCCCTTACGCGGTGTCCGGAACGGCCCTGACCGCACTCTTCGCCACAAAGGTCCGGTACACCGGCGTCGCCATCACCTCCAACAGCGCCGGCGTCATCTCCGGCTTCGTGCCGCTGATCGCCACCGCCCTCGTGGCAGCCAAGGGCAACTCGTTCTGGCCCGGCGCCATCATCTTGCTGGTGGTATCCGTATTGACCGCGCTGTCCGGCATTTTCCTCCCCGCACTGAGCATCGAAGAAAAGGGAATGAGGCATTGAGTACAACAACCACCGCCGGGCACCTGATTGTTGCCCAGCTGGAACGAGCCGGTATCCAGCGCGTCTACAGTGTTCCCGGGGAGAGCTTCCTGGATGTGCTGGACGGCCTGTACGGATCCTCCATTGAAACCGTGGTGACCCGCCACGAAGGCGGCGCCGGGTTCATGGCCCTCGCCGAAGGCCGGCTCACGGAGCTTCCGGGCGTGGCCATGGTGACCCGTGGCCCCGGTGCCGCCAACGCCTTCATCGCCATCCACACCGCGCACCAGGACGCCACCCCGATGATCCTGTTCGTGGGCCTCATCCCGGTCGCGGACCGCGGCCGGGAGTCGTTCCAGGAATTCGACATCAACGCCTGGTTCGGCAGCACCGCCAAGAAAGTCGTGACGCTCGACGACGCCGACTCCGCCGCCCGCGTGGTGGACGACGCCATCTTCACGGCCCTCAGCGGCCGGCCGGGTCCCGTCGTGATCGGCCTCCCCGAAGACGTGCTGGTCCACGCCATTGAATCGGGCCCAGCGAAATCGTGCACAGTGGAGCCCCGCACCGTAGCCCGGCCCGAGCCGTCAGTGGCGGACCTCGCCGGACTGGAGGCCAAGCTGGCCGCGGCCAAGAAGCCCCTGATCGTGGTGGGCGGCGAAGGCTGGAACCAGGAATCCTCCGACGCGCTGGCTGGCTGGTCCTCCCGCCACGGCATCCCCGTCCTCGCGGATTTCCGCGCCTATGACGCCGTCCCGCACAGCAGTGACTCCTACGCCGGCTACCTCGGCTACGCCCGCAGCGACGCCAACGCCCGCCGCCTCGATGAGGCCGATCTGCTGGTGTTCGTCGGCTGCGTCCGCGCCGACGTGCTCTCCGACGGCTACAAGCGCGGACTGGATGCCGTCACCGTCGTGGTCCACCCCGGGGCCGATCTGCTGGGCCACTTCGGCCGGCTGGACCAGCACATCCCGGCCCACGTCGCGTCCTTCGCCAACGCACTCGCCGCCACGGAATCCGCGGTGGAACCCGCGGCCGGCTGGCTGGCAGGGGCCCGCGCGGACTACGAAAAGTTCTCCACCGCGCAGCCTGACGGTGGAACCGGCGTGGACCTCGCCGTCGTGATGGAAATCCTCAAGCAGGAAATGGACGACGACGCCGTCATCACCTACGGCGCCGGGAACCACTCGCTGTGGCCGGCCCGCTACCTGAAGCACAACACGGCGAACTCCCTCGCAGCGCCCCGCAACGGCGCCATGGGCATGGGGATTCCGGCCGCGGTGACTGCCTCCCTGGCCTACCCCGGCCGCCAGGTGATCTCCGTGGCCGGCGACGGCTGCTTCATGATGAACGGCCAGGAAATGGCCACCGCCATGGGCCACGGCGGTAAGTTCATCGCCCTCGTGGTGGACAACGGCATCTTTGCCACGATCCGTGAGCATCAGGAAGGCCACTACCCGGGCCGCCCCTCGGGCACGCACATGGCCAACCCGGACTTCGCCGCGCTGGCCCGGTCCTACGGCGGCTACGGCGAACGCGTGGAGAAGGCCGAGGACTTCGGCGCCGCCTTCCGCCGCGCCGTCGAATCCGGGCTGCCGGCGGTCCTGCACCTCCCGCAGGATCCCACCACCCGCTCACCCAAGACCGCCAGCAACTGACCGGAGCCCGCCATGATCACTCTGCACAACATCATCAACGGTGAGATCGTCCAAGGCAGCGCCGCAGACGGTTCAGCCGCTGCCACCCTGCCGTTCTTCGACCCCGCCACCGGAGTCCAGCTCGGCACCGCGCCGGACAGCGACGCCGCCACCGTGGACCGCGCGTTCCAGGCCGCCCACACTGCCTTCCAGAGCTACAAGCGGACCACCCCGGCCGAACGCCAAGCCATGATGCTCAAACTCGCCGACCTCATCGAAGCCAACGTCGATAGGCTCCTGGACGCCGAGGTGGCCTGCACCGGCAAGCCCCGCCAGGTGACCCGCGAGATCGAGATCCTCCGCGGTGCCGACCAGCTGCGCTTCTTTGCCGGCGCCTGCCGCGTGGTGTCCGGGACCGCCCAGACCGAATACGTCCGCGGCTTTTCCTCCACGGTCCGGCGTGAACCCCTCGGCGTGGTCGCCCAGATCACCCCGTGGAACTACCCGTTCATGATGGCCATTTGGAAGATCGGACCGGCGCTCGCCGCCGGCAACACGCTGGTGCTGAAGCCGGCGGACACCACCCCGTGGTCCACTCTGGTCCTGGGCGAGCTGGCGCAGGAGGCCTACCCGGCCGGCGTCGTGAACGTCATCTGCGGTGGCCGGGGGACCGGTGCCGCCATGGTGGATCACGAGATCCCGGAAATGGTGTCCATCACCGGCTCCACCCGGGCCGGGGCGCAGGTGATGTCCGCGGCGTCGAAGACCCTCAAGGACGTCCACCTGGAACTCGGCGGCAAGGCACCCGCGATCGTCTTCGCCGACACCGACATTGACTTGGCGGCCAGGGAGATCGCGCTCGGCGCATTCTTCAACGCCGGCCAGGACTGCACCGCCGTCACCCGCGTGATTGTGGAGAAATCCATTCACCAAGAGTTCGGTGCCGCGCTCGCCACGGCCGCCGCAGCGCTGCAGGTCGGCGGCGACGCCGCGGACCTCGGGCCGCTGAACAGCGCCGCGCAGCTGGACCGGGTGGAGGGCTTCATGTCCCGGCTGCCCGCCAACGCCAGGGTCCTCTCCGGCGGCAAGCGCACCGGCACCGGCTATCACTTCGAGCCCACCGTGATCGACGGCGTCTTCCAGGCCGACGAGGTGGTGTGCGAGGAGATCTTCGGACCCGTGGTCACCGTCCAGCCGTTCGCCACGGAGGAGGAGGCCATCGAGCTCGCCAACGGGACGAAGTACGCACTGGCGTCCAGCGTCTGGTCCAACAACCACGGCGTCGTCACCCGGGTATCCAACGAACTGGACTTCGGCGCCGTCTGGATCAACTGCCACCAGGTGATCCCGGCCGAGGCCCCGCACGGCGGTTTCAAGCACTCCGGCACCGGCAAGGACCTCTCCGTCTTTGGCCTGGAGGATTACACCCGCATCAAGTCCGTCACCACCTCCCACCGCTGAGAACCACGCTAGGTAACCCATGAAACTCGATCTGCTGCTGCGCAACGCGGACATCATCACCATGGATGAGCACCGCCCGCATGCCACCTCGCTGGGGGTCTGGCAGGGCCGGGTTGTGGGCCTCGACGGTGACTTGGACTCAATGGAGGCCGCCGAGGTCCTGGACCTCGGCGGCGCCACCGTGACGCCCGGCTTCATCGACGCCCACTGCCACACCACCTGGTTCGGGCTTGGCTTGGGAGAACTGGACGTCTCCGCCGCCCGCGGGCTGAACCAGCTCTACGCCCTGCTGGAGGCCGACATGGCGGCAGATAGTGCCGCAGGTCCCGGGACAGGCCAGGCGCGGGGCTGGCTGCTGGCCACCGGTTTCAGCCAGCAGCAGCACGGCGGCGAGTTTCCGGACATCACCGTCCTTGACCGGATCACGGGCAGCCGGCCGCTGTTCATGCGGCACAACTCCGGCCACATGGCTGTGGTCAACACCGCCGCGCTCCGGCTGGCCGGCGCCGAACCGGCGTCGTTTCCGGACCCCGACGGCGGCGTGATTGTCCGCGACGCCGCCGGCCGCCCCACCGGGCTGGTCCAGGAAACCGCGCAGCAGCTGATCCAGCAGTTGATCCTGCCGTACTCGTCCGAGGCGATCGAAGCCGCACTGGACCGGGCCACCAGGCACTACGCCGCGGAGGGCATCACGAGCTTCACCGAGGCTGGGATCGGCGGCGGCTGGATCGGCCACAGCCCCGTGGAGCTGGCCGCCTACCAGCGGGCGGCATCCGCGGGCAGGCTCCACGCCCGGGCGCAGCTGATGCCGGTCCTTGATGTGCTCCACCCGCTCGGCGGACAGCACCCGCCGGGCGCGGCACCCGCCGGACTGGACCTGGGCATCACCAGCGGATTCGGCGACGACTTCCTGTCCCTGGGCCCGGCGAAGGTGTTCCTGGACGGGTCACTGCTCGGCGAAACGGCCGCGGTCAGCCAGGACTTCTGCAGCCACGGCGGGACGGACAACACCGGCAACACCGGTTACTTCCAGGCCGAACCGGAGGCGCTCCGGGCAAAGATCGAGGCCGCCTACGCGGCCGGCTGGTCGATCGCGGCGCACGCCATCGGCGACCGCGCCGTGGACCTCGCGATCGACATCATCACCGGCTGCGCCGCGAAATACGGCCCCCGTGCCGTGCCCAACAGGATCGAACACGCCTCGATGACCCGGCCCGAGCAGCTCCCGCGGCTGGCTGCCGCCGGCATCGCGGTCACGCCGCAGGCCAGCTTCTTCTCCGACGGCGGGGACGGCATGACGCTGTCCCTCGGCCCGGAACGGCTCGGCTGGGCCTACCGGGCGGCGTCGTTCCAGGCTGCGGGGGTGACGCTGGCCGGCAGCTCCGACCGCCCCGTGGCGGACGGAAACGTGCTCCGCGGGATGCAGGCCTTCGTGGACCGGCGCACCGCCTCCGGTGCCGTTTTCGGGAACCCGGACGAGCGGCTGAGCCCGCTCCATGCCCTGGCGGCGTACACCACCGGCGCCGCCGCAGCCACCGGCACGTCCGGCATCAAAGGCTCACTGACCACCGGGAAGCTGGCCGACTTCACCGTCCTGTCCGGGTCCCCGCTCACCGCGGGCAGCATCGCCGAACTCGAGGTGCTGGCCACCGCCGTCGGAGGGAACTTCACGTTCCGGACCCCCGGCCTCACGTTCCCGGTTGTGGCCGATTCCGCCGCAGCCGGTCCAATCTTCAGCACAGCTACCAACCGTTCATAGGGGAACATCGTGACTACTCACACCACTTTCAGCAACCGCGACGCCGCGTTCGTGCGGGACTTCCACATCATGAGCGAATTCGGCGCGACCGAGAACGGCGGCGTGGAACGGCAGGCGGCCAGCGTGCCGGACGGCCAGCAGCGGCAATGGCTCACGGGCCTGCTGGAGGCCAAGGGCTTCACCGTGCGGTTCGACCGGGCCGGCAACCAGTGGGGCCTCTATGAGGCCGTGCCGGGTGCCCCCTTCGTGGTGGTGGGATCCCATATGGATTCCCAACCGACGGCGGGACGCTACGACGGGGCGTACGGCGTGCTGGCCGCAGCCCACGCGGCGTTCCGGCTCGTGGAGCAGTGGGCCGGGGCCGGAGCCGCCGGGCAGCCCCGGTTCAACATCGCGGTGGTCAACTGGTTCAACGAGGAGGGCTCCAGGTTCAAGCCGTCCATGATGGGCTCCTCCGTCTACACGGGAAAGCTCGAACTCGAGACCGCGCTGGCCACCACGGACGCGGCCGGAGTCACGGTCCGCGAAGCCCTGGACGCGATCGGCTGCCGCGGCAGCTACGAGGGCCCCGAAGCCGCGTACTGCGCCGAGATCCACATTGAACAGGGCCGGAGCATGGAGCGCGAAGGCATCACCATCGGCCTGGTGAACTCCAACTGGGCGGCCAACAAATACGAGTTCGTGATCCACGGCGAGCAGGCCCACACCGGGTCCACCGTGATTGCCGACCGGAAGGACGCGCTGCTGGGCGCGTCCATGATGGTGGTCGCGGCCCGGGAACTCGCCGACACCTACCCCGGCGTGCTCCACACCTCCGTCGGGCAACTGAATGTCTACCCCAACTCGCCCGTGGTGGTGCCGTCCCGGGTGAGCCTGCTGCTGGACCTGCGCAGCGCCGACGAAGCTGTCCTTGCCGAGGCGGACGCCCTGTTGGACAAGCGGATCGCCGGAATCGAGAAGCTGGCGAACGTCACAGTTGAGCGCAACCACTCCCACACCTGGCCCGTGACCCCCTACCAGCCAGAGGGCGTTGAACTCGCGGCCAAGGTGGCGGCGGACCTGGGCCTGGCGAACAAGCCGGTCATGACCCTGGCCGGGCACGATTCGACCAACATGAAGGACCTGGTCCCGACGGTGATGCTGTTCGTGCCCAGCGTTGGCGGGATTTCCCACAACGAGTACGAATACACCACGGACGAGGACATCGTGGCCGGGCTGACCATGCTCACTGAGGTTGTGAACCGGCTCTGTAACGGGGCGCTGGAAGACTGACCGCGGCCCCCGCTGTTCCTCCCGAGGAACAGCCTCAGGCGCACGGGAGGAACAGCTTCACGCGCCTTCCGGCTTCTGCGAGATCCAGAGCATCGCCCCGTTGGGGTTCTCCGGCAGATCGGCGGCGTCTGGGTTGGCGACGTGCAGGGTCCGCCCGAAGGCCTCTTCCGTCAGGCTGACCCGGTGGCCCGCAGCCGCCAGGCGGTCCCGCAGGGCGGCGAGGTCGCCGGTGTATTCAAAGCCCAGACCGGACCGAACGGCGCCGCTGGCGGGCCGCACCATCAGAACGCCGCCGTTTTTCGCCGTGAAATCCGCGGTCTCGTCATCGTCCGGGGCCGGGCGCAGCCGGGCGCCGATGTTCCGCAGGGTCTGCGCCGCGGCGGCAGCGTCCGGCGTGAACCAGACTTCGACGACGGCGAGGGCCGGATCGGCGTCCGCGCACTGCGCGCCGTGGGCGGCTTTGTCCGCGAAAAAGCCGAACCCGTCCTCGCCTGTGATGCGGCAGGTGTCGCCGTGGCGGGCGCTGACCAGTTCGGCCGGGGTGGTGCCGTCCTCTACGCCTGCCAGGTTGGTGCGGCGCGCGAACTCTGCCAGGTCTCCGACCTCGACGCCGAAGTCCGTCCTGCCGTCCAGAACAGTGCCGTCCTGCATAGTGCCGTCCAGAGCAGTGCCGTCCGGCGCGTTCCCGGGTACTCCGTCGCCGCTAGTCCCGGCACCCCCCGCTACGCGGTGCAGCGCGAGGCGGCCGGAGCCGGCGTCGAACTCCTGCCAGTCGCCGTCGTCGACCGTCCGCACCATGCCGAGGGCGGACAGCAGCTGCCCCCACTGGTCCATGCGGGAGGTGTAGTGGATCGGGCGGACGCGCAGCATGGGATCTCCTTGCGAGGGACGGGTTGGCTCCTCATGACATGGTGCCACCAAAGCACCCATCAGGGCAGCCCCGCGGAGCACAATGGTGCCATGGCTGTTGAACTTGAGGAACTGCTGGTGAATGACGCCGCCGAGTGGCGCGCCTGGCTGGAGCGGCACCACGCGCAGAGTCCGGGTGTGTGGCTAGTGCTGCACAAGAAGGGCGGGTCAGTGACCGGGCTGGACTACGAGGCCGCGCTGCAGGAGGCGCTGTGTTTCGGCTGGATCGACGGGCAGGGCCGGCGGCGGGACGGGGAGAGCTCCCTCCAGCGGATGACCCGGCGCGGACCCAAGAGCGTGTGGTCCGCACGCAACGTGCAGCGGATTGAACGCCTGGAATCGGCGGGACGGATGGCCCCGGCCGGGCAGGCAGCTGTGGCCGCCGCCAAGGCGGACGGGCGCTGGGAGGCCGCCTACTCGGGCGCAGCGACGGCGGAAGTCCCGGATGACCTCGCCGCGGCCATCGCGGCGGAGCCCCGGGCGCAGGCGATGTTCGAGGTCCTGACGTCCGTGAACCGGTATGCCCTGATCTACCGCACCAACTCTGTCAAGCAAGCATCCACCCGGGAGAAGAAGATCGCCGGGTTCGTGGAGATGCTCGCCCGGTTCGAAACGCCGTACCCGCAGGCCAAACGGCCCCCAAGTCCGTAACGGCCGGGACCGTGACGGCCATTCCCCGCGGCTCGCCGCGGATCCGGCCGCCGCGTCCCAGAGAACTCCCAGCAGTCGTCCGGGCTGCAGGTAGTTGCCGCTGGCAGAATTGGGCGGATGCTCCTTGCCCAGCGTGCCCCGCAACCCCCTGCCCGCCTGCCGCTACCGTCCCAGCGGCGGCTCTTCTTCGCGGCAGCGGGCCTGCTGATCGCGGGGGAGACGGTCTTCTGGACTGTGCTCGCCGCCGTGCAGTCGAACAGCGGCGTGGCCGCCCTGGACGCGCCCGTGCACGACGGACTCGTCGCGTCCCGGAACCCGCTGGCCACCGCCATCCTGACGGCCGTGACCACGGTGACGTCGCCGGTGTGGATGACTGTGATCGGCTGCGCGGTGGCCCTGGCCTGGGCGGCCTGGAAACGGGAAGTCTGGCGTCCGGCCCTGCTAATCGGCGCCATGGCGGCCACCTTCGCGGTGTCCACGCTGATCAAACACGACGTCGGCCGCGGCCGGCCCGCCGCCAGCGACTTCATGCTGGGACCGGACGACGCCCTGTCGTTTCCCTCCGGCCACACCTTCGGTGCCGGCGTCTTCCTGTGCGTCCTGAGCTACCTGCTGGTGGCGGCCCGCGGGACGCGGACGACGTCGGTGCTCGCCTTCGCGGCCGCAGCCGCGGGAACGCTGGTGGTGGCCTTCAGCCGCCTGTACCTGGGCTATCACTGGCTGACCGACGTACTCGCCGCCTTGGGCCTGGCGCTCGCCGTTACCGGGATCGTCATCCTCGCCGACGGGCTGCGCGCCACCATGGCTCCGCGGCCCGCGCCGCTGGCGCCGGCCGCGCTCCGGTCGCCGCCCGCGCCGGCGGAGGTTCGCCCGGCGGAAGTTAACCCGGCGGAAGTTAACCCGGCAGGGCCTGGCCCGTCAGAGCCCGACGCCCATCGCCTGGGCGATCACAACCGCTGAGGCTGAGGACCACGCCTGCGGGTGGCAGGAGGCCGGATAGGGCACCGCGACGCCCGAGTCCTCGGCCCGCACCCCTGCGAAGACCTCCGGCAGCCGGTGCCCGAAGGAGGCTGCCGCCGCGAGCAGGCCATCGGCGAGGATCCGGCCCTCGGCGATGAAACCGTCGGCGAGGAGGCCGCGGATCGCGATGGCGGTGTCGTGGCTCCAGACCGAGCCGCAGTGGTAACTGAAGGGCCAAAACCCTGCGGCCCGCCGCGAAATCGTGTGCACGCCGTAGCCGGAGAACAGCTCGGGGCTCACAAGCCGGTCCGCCACGATCCGGGCTTCGGCCTCATCCAGGATGCCCGTGCCCAGCAGGTGTCCCATGTTCGAGCCCGGGATGTCCAGGGGAACGCCGTGTCCGTCCAGGGCCATGGCCGGGAACGGCCCGCCGTCGTCCTCCACCCAGAAACGCTCCCGGAACCTGAGCCGGAGGGCAGCGGCGAAGTCCCGCAGCGCCAGGCCGCCGGGTTCGCCGTAGGCGTCGAACAGCTCCGCCGTTTCCACCGCTGCCTGGTACGCGTAACCCTGCACCTCGGACAGGGCGATCGGCCCCTCGGCCTGGCGTCCGTCGCGAAACTGCATGGCGTCCCGGGAGTCTTTCCAGCCCTGGTTGCTCAGGCCGTGCCCAGATGCGTCCCGGTAGCTGAGGAACCCGGCGTTGCCCGACCCGGCGTTGCCCGCTGCGCCGGTACCCGCTGCGCCGTCCGGCCCGGTTGCGCCGGCGGCGAGCAGCCACTCCGCGGCGCGTGCCGCGTTCGGCAGCAGCGACCGGACTGCGTCGTCGTCCCGGCCAGCGCGCCAGAGTTCACCGAGCAGGCACAGCCACAGCGGGGTGGAGTCCACGGCCCCGAAGTACACCGGGGGCAGGCGCAGGCCCTGGCTCTCCAGCACAAGCTCCTTGGACCGCAGCTCGTGCAGGATCTTGCCGGGTTCCTCGGCGGCCGCGGCGTCGGTCCGCGTACCCTGGAAGGCTGCCAGCGCGCGCAGCGTGCCCGCCGCCAGCCCGGTGTCGAGCCCGTTGTCCAGCGGCAGCAGCAGCCGCGCGGCCCACAGCGAATCCCGCCCGAACAGCGTGAAGTACCAGGGCGCCCCGGCGGCGATGAACGGCGCGTCCGGCAGCTGGCGGGTGGCCAGCCGGAGCCCGGCCACTTCGTCGAGGGAGTTGTCCAGGAGCAGGCCCAGGGCCCCGGCCGGTCCGGTCCGCGGCCGCCGGGCCGCGGGAGGCCGGGCAGCCACCACGGCGTCGTCGCCATCGGTCAGGACGGCCTGCCATTCAGCTTCGAACGGCCGGCCCCGGCCTAGGGTTCCGCGCCAGGTGAGGTGTCCGTCAGGGGTGACGGCCCCGGCGGCCGCCACCGTCAGGGCCTTGCCGCCCTCCTTCCAGCGCAGTGCAGACTGGTCGGCAGAGATCGGGCCGGACGGGCCACGGAAGCGGCTGAGGCGGATCTGGGCCATGTCGGTGAAGTCGGCGGCCAGTTCAATGTCGATTTCGACGTCCAGGGAATCCAGTGAGGTGCGCAGCTGCAGGGTGTGCCGCACCACGCCCGGCGTCACGGTCCAGGTCTGGAGGAGCTCGACGGCGGGATCCTCAGTGGGTCCCGGGATGCCGCGGACCAGGCCCCGGACGCGCAGGACGCCGCCGGGTTCGGTCTCGACTGCGGCCGGTTCGGGTTCCAGGCCGTTGACGCGCACCAGCGCCCGGCAGAGCATCCGGGTGTCGCCGTGGAGCAGCCCGGTGAACCCGGCCGGATCAGCGGAGTCGCCGGCTCCGGGCGGTTTGACCTCGCCGGCCAGGCGGCCGTCGGGATCAAGCCACAGCTGTGTGGGGGCGGCAACGGAGCAGTATTGGCGGTGCAGGCCTGGCTGAACAGTCATCCGCCCACCCTATCTCCAGAGCAGTCTTAGGGAGATTGTTGCTCATCCACCGGGAACGCCACGGCCTCGCCCACCACGCGAAGACGCAGCTCCGTGCCGGGGCGGGCGATCGAGGCGTTCCAGTGCCGGATGGTGATGATTTCCCCGCCGCCGGGGTAGCGGTGGTCCGGGACGGCGCCGGCGGCAAGGACCGGCGGGACCGGGAGCTGGAGCCGGACCGTGGTCTCGGGGCCGAAGTAGTCGGTGTCCACCACCGTGCCGCGGATAGGGCCGTCCTCGGAAATGCGGATCTGCTCGGGCCGCAGCATCAGCTGGACCCGGCCCTGGGCGGGCGGGCGTCGAACGGGGATCCCGCCGAGCGAGCACGTGGCCAGGGAACCTTCCATCCAGGCATCCAGGATGACGGCGTCGCCCAGGAATTCGGCGGTGGCGCGGTCGGCCGGGCGCGTGTAGACGACGAACGGGTTGCCGATCTGGGCCAGCCTGCCGCCGCGCATCACAGCCACCTGGTCGGCGAAGGACAACGCCTCGGCCTGGTCATGCGTGACCAGGATGGTGGTGACGCCGGCGTCCTTCAGGACCTGGGCCACGGCACGGCGGGTGGCCACCCGCAGGCCGGCGTCCAGGGCCGAGAACGGCTCGTCCAGCAGCATGAGCGCGGGTTTGCGGGCCAGCGCCCGGGCCAGGGCGACCCGCTGCTGCTGGCCGCCGGAGAGCTGGTGCGGGCGGCGCTTGGCCATGGCCGGGTCCAGCGAGACCATTTCCAGCAGCTCGCCGACCCTCGCCTTGACGCCGCGGTGCCCGCCGGGGAGCTGCGCGGCGTCCAGGCCAAAGGAGATGTTCTGCCCGACCGTCAGGTGCGGAAACAAGGCGCCGTCCTGTGCCACGTAGCCGACGTGGCGTTTGTGGGCGGGCACCCAGGCGTTCTCGCCCGCCACCTTGCTGCCGTTGAGCGAGATGCTGCCGGTGTCCGGGTGTTCGAAGCCGGCAATCAGGCGCAGCAGCGTGGTCTTGCCGGAGCCGGACGGTCCCACAATCGCCGTCGTTCCGCCCCTGGCGACGGAGAGGTTGACGCCCTTGAGGACGGCCTGGGGGCCAAAGTTCTTGGTGACCGCGTCGATTTCCAGGTGGCTGTTGGTGCTGGTGGCCACGGAAGCCGCGACTCGCGGCTCGGGGAGACGGGAGGGGGCCTCACGCGACGGGTAAACATCGGTCACTGTCCGGCTACTTTCTTGGACTGCTGGAAGAGCAGGTAGGTCATGGGCGCCGAGATCAGGATCATCAGCAGCGCATACGGGGCGGCGCCAGCGTAGTCGATCTCGCTGCTCTTGCTCCAAAACTCGGTGGCGAGGGTGCGCGTCCCGTTGGGCGAGAGCAGGAGGGTGGCCGTGAGTTCGTTGACAATCCCCAGGAACACCAGGGCCGCGCCGCCGGCCGCGGCGGGGGCCGTCAGGCGCAGCGTCACGCGCAGGAAGGCCAGCAGCGGCGGCTTGCCGAGCACCTGGGCGGCCTCGTCGAGTTCCTTCGGCGCCTGGGCCAGCCCCGAGCGGATGTTCACGAGGGCCCGGGGGAGGAACAACAGCACATAGGCCGCGATGAGGAGCGCTGAGGTCTGGTACATGCTGGGCACCATCCGGATGCTCACGGTTACGAAGGCCAGGCCCACCACAATCCCGGGCATGGAGCTGGTGATGTAGTTGGACAGCTCCAGGGACTTGCTGAACCAGCCGGGGCGTCGCACGGCCAGGTAGGCCATGGGGAACGCGACCACGGTGGTGACGACGGCCCCCGCAAGGCCATAGACCAGGGTCTGCAGGAGGGCCGGCATGAATTCCTCGGCTGCCCAGATGTCCGGGCCGCCAGTGACGATCCAGCGCAGCACAAACGTCAGCGGCAGGCCGAACGCCAGCGCCGTGAGGGCGATCAGGGACAGCTGGGCCGGGACCTGGTAGGCGCGCAGGGGCAGGCGCAAGGCGCGCGCTTGGGCGCCCGAGCCGATCCTGGCGTACCGGGCGCTGCCGCGGCTGCGGACCTCGACGAGGAGCAGGATCAGGCACAGGAACACCAGGACGCTGGCCAGCATGTTCCCCGCGGTCCCGTTGAATGTGGACTGGTACTGCACCATGATCGCGGTGGTGAAGGTGTCGAAGCGGATCATCGCGAACGCCCCGTATTCGGCCAGCAGGTGCAGCGCGACCAGCAGCCCGCCGCCGGTCATGGCGATGCGCAGCTGCGGCAGCACCACCCGGAAGAACGCGCGCCAGGCGCCGAGGCCCAGGGAGGCGGCGGACTGTTCGATCGCGGGGTCCAGGCGGCTGAGTGTCGCGGCGGCCGGGATGTACACGAGCG
Source organism: Arthrobacter sp. ES3-54 (assembly GCF_029504395.1). Lineage (GTDB taxonomy): Bacteria > Actinomycetota > Actinomycetes > Actinomycetales > Micrococcaceae > Arthrobacter. The sequence goes on along the minus strand of NZ_JAQFIF010000007.1, from coordinate 148,572 downwards.
GGAAATAGGACAGGGTGGCGATCAGGACCCCGGACCAGAGCCCGCCGAGGGAGGGCACCGCGGAAACCCAGGCGTAGCTGTTGACGAAGGCGGGGATGGCCAGCGGGGCGGCCAGCAGCACGGCCCACCACTTCCGGCCCACGAGGGACGTGCGTTCAACCAGCCACGCGCCGCCGACGCCCAGGACCAGGCACAGCGGCACCGTCACCACGGTCAGCAGCACGGTGTTCAGCAGGAGTTCGCCCACGCGCGGGCGGATGATCAGTGCGGCGGCGGTGTCCCAGCCGGTGGAGGCCGTCATGAAGACCACATAGGCCAGGGGAACTAGGGAAAACAGGGCGATCAGGACCGCAATGATGGAAACAACAGAAACGCCGAAAGGCGGGCGGGGGCGCTTGCCCCTGCCCGCCGTCGTCGTGTCCCCGGATATTTTGGGGACCGCCAGCTTGGAAGTCACTGCTGCTACAGCAGCCCTGCCTGGGTCATCAGCTCGGTGACCTTGGCGGAATTGAGCTTGGCGGGATCCACTGTGGGTGCCTGCAACTCCTTGAGCGGAACCAGCTTGTCGTTGGACGGGACGTCCGAGGCGACGGCGTACTCGAAGGAGGTGCCCTTCTGCAGTACTTCCTGGCCCTTCTTGCCGGTGATGAACTTCAGGAAGGACTGGGCCGCCGCGGCGTTCTTCGAGGACTTCAGCACGCCGCCGCCCGAGATGGAGACGAAGGCGCCCGGGTCCTGGTTCTTGAAGTAGAACGGCGTGACGTTCTTGGAGTTCTCGCCGGTCTTGGCCTGGTCGCCGTAGTAGTAGTAGTGGTAGATCAGGGCGGCGTCCACTTCGCCGGCGTTGACGGCCTTCATGGCCGTGCTGTTGCCCTTGTACGCCTTGGAGTTCTCCTTCATGCCCTTGAGCCATGCCTGCGTGGCGGCTTCGCCCTTGAGTTCCAGCAGGGCCGAGACGATCGCCTGGAAGTCGGCGCCGGACGGCGAGGCTGCCCACTTGCCCTTCCACTCGGGGTTGGCCAGGTCCAGCATGGACTTGGGCAGCTTGTCGGCGCTGATCTTGTTCTTGTCATAGACCAGCACGGTGGAGCGGGCTGCGATGCCGGTCCACTTGTTGGTGGAGGGACGGAACTCAGCGGGGACCTGGTCCACGGTGGCCTTGTCCACGTCCGCGAAGAGGCCGGCGTTCTCCACCTGGGCCATGGCGGGCGAGTTCTCGGTCAGGAAGACGTCTGCCGGTGAGGCCTGGCCTTCCTGGATGATCTGGTTGGACATTTCGGTGTCGTCGCCCTGGCGCAGGGTGACCTTGATGCCGGTTTCGGCCGTGAAGGCGTCTACCCACTCTTTGGTCAGGGACTCGTGCTGGGCGTTATAGACCGTGATCTCGCCGGCGGCCGAGCCGCCAGCCGCTGCACTGCTGCCAGCCGGGGCAGCGGAACCGGAGCCGCAGGCGGCCAGGCCCAGGACGGCAGTGGCTGCCAGGGCGATGCCCGCCAGTGCGTTGTTGCGGATCTTCATGGGGCTACTTTCTGCAAGGAATTCGTCGTCGGTGCCCGGACCCCCGTGAGCGGGGAAGTTAGGGCATGCTCACTACGAAAGACTGTAGGTTAGCCAAACCTAAGCGACCAACCTGAAGTCGCATTAAGTGATGAGGATCACATGAATTACGAAACTGTTGCGTGACGTAATTGTTCAGGATTGCGGTGCGGGCGCCGCAGCGATCGATGCGGCCGCCTCCAGCACCATCCAGGCCTGGAGCTGTGTGGACAGCTCGACGGCGGCGCCCTCCGGATAGCTGCGGCGTGCCGGCAGTTCGGTGCGGTCGGAGAAGACCAAGTGGCTGCCGGGGCGCGCGAGGCGGTCCTGCGCCGGAAGGATCCGGCGGCCTTCCCAGAGGGCCTCGGCTGTATCGTTCACGAGTGCCGCCGCCGTGGCCCGGGTTTCGGCGGGCAGCCGTTCGTCGACGGCGGCAAGGGCCAGATAGCGGACGAGGATCCCGGTGAACAGCCCGCCGTCGCCCGTTCCCTCACAGCGCAGCACCGCGGCGGTGCGCCCCAGCAGCGGGGCCGGGTGCGTGAGGTTGCGTGCCACGGCGTCCACCAGTGCGGCCGCACGCTCGAGGTTCGCTTCGCCCCCAAGTTCCAGCAGGGCCCCGAGCACGGGGCCCTGGTTGTAGGTGTAGATGGTCTCTTCCAGCACCACGTCGCCCGTCCCGGAAATCCGCAGGCCGTCCCGGTAGAGGCCCTGTCCGGGCTCGTAGAGCTTGGCGTCGAGCCAGTCCAGCAGTGCCTGCGCCTTGTCCCGGTTGCCCGTCCGCGCGTAGTAGAGGGCCACCGGTGCGGTGGCGGGCGTGTTCTTGAAATCGCGCTTCGTGCTCCAGAAAGTGCCGCCACCCAGGTCGTCGGTGGACGCGGAGTCGAACTGCAAGGTCAGGCTCTGCAGGACCTTGGCGTTGCGCCCCCGGCCGGTGCGTTTGCGGGTGTCCTCGGCGAGCTTGTCCAGCCGGAGCGTGGCCAGGGCCAGCCAGGCCATGTCGTCGTAGTAGTTGTTGACCACTGTGAGGAAATTGCGCAGCCGGATGCCCGTGACGAGCCGGGACGCGAGATGGCCGGCGCTGGGCCGGTTCTCGCCGTCGAACTTGGCCCCCGGGCGCCCGGGCGAGCCCAGTTCCCGGCGGCCGGCATCCACGAGGCAGTCCAGGTAGTGTGCCTGCCACCAGTAGTGCCAGGGCCGGGACAGGTTCTTCAGCCGGCCGGACGGCCGCAGGATCGCGGCGATGTGGGTTCCCGGCAGGAAGAAGAGCCGCTGCCCGAAGAGCCTGGTCACCGAGCGGGCGGCCTCATCCGCGCGGAAGGACCAGTTGGGGGCGGAGGTGTCGGGTCGGGTCATGAGCCAAGCCTAATCGCGGGAGCCCGTCCGGACCGCGATCGTGACCGCGCCGTCGGCGGGTGCGCCAAAGGTGCGCAATGGCCGTATTCCAGTTAACATTCACTAACTAATGTTCCCCGTGGGCCGGTGCTTCAGGCGCCGCCCGCGTTGAGGCTTCGCGGCCGGGGTTCGGTTCCACATCAAGGAGGATGCATGGACATCAAGGGTACTGTCGCGCTGATCACGGGCGGGGCCTCGGGTCTTGGAGCTGCCACGGCCAAGCGCCTGTTCGACGCCGGCGCTTCGGTGGTGCTCGTGGACCTGCCGGGTTCCGCCGGGGGCGCTTTTGCCGCCGAACTGACCGCCTCCGCCGCCGCTCCCGCTGCTGCCGCCGGTGCCGCCGCCGCGGGTTCCGCTGCCGCCGATGGCGGCCGCACGGCCGTTTTCGTCCCCGCCGACGTCACGGACGAGGTGCAGGTGCAGGCCGCCGTCGATGCCGCCGCCGCCCTGGGCCCGCTGCGCATTGTGGTCAACTGTGCCGGGATCGCGACCCCCGGCAAGGTCCTGGGCCGCGACGGCGTTCTGCCGATGGAGGCCTTCAACCGCGTCATCCAGATCAACCTCGTGGGCACCTTCAACGTGATCCGCCTCGCCGCGGCCGCCATGGCAACCACCGAGCCCGCCGCCACCGAACTTGGCGGTCCGGAACGCGGCGTCATCATCAACACCGCCTCCGTCGCCGCGTTCGACGGCCAGATCGGCCAGCCCGCCTACGCCGCCTCCAAGGGCGCCGTGGCCGCCATGACGTTGCCGATCGCCCGCGAACTCGCGCGCTCGCTGATCCGGGTGGTCACCATTGCACCGGGCATCTTCGAGACTCCCATGATGGCCGGGCTGCCGCAGGAGGCGCAGGACTCCCTGGGCCAGCAGGTGCCGCACCCCTCGCGGCTGGGCCGCCCCGCCGAATACGCCAACCTCGCCGCGCACATTGTGGAGAACGCCATGCTCAACGGCGAGACGATCCGCCTCGACGGCGCCATCCGGATGGGCCCGAAATGACTGAGTCTGGAATGACCGGGTCCGAGGCGACCGGGACAGGGCTGGCTGCCTCGGCCGCACCGGCAGTGTCCGCACCGCCTGTGGCGGGGCTCCCCACTGCGGACTTCTTCGACTACGAATCCCTGCTCAACGCGGCGGAGCGGGCCAAACTGGCGCAGCTGCGGGAGTTCCTGGCCGCCGAGGTCGCCCCGTTCGCCACGGACTGGTGGAACAAGGCCGAATTCCCGGCCCATATCCTGCCCAAGCTGGCCGCCCTGGAGCTAAGCGCTCCCGCCCAGCGCGGCTACAGCAACCTGTTCGCCGGGATCATCATCGCCGAGATGACCCGGGTGGACACCTCGCTCGCCACCTTCTTCCTGGTCCACCATGACCTCTTCGTGGAGTCGCTCTACGGCTTCGGCTCCGAGGAGCAGAAGGCGCGCCTACTCGAGGACGCGGCGAACCTGCGCACCACCGGCGCCTTTGCCCTCACCGAACCGGACCACGGCTCGGACGTTGCCGGCGGCATGGAAACCCGGGCCCGGCGGGTCTCCGGCGGCGCGGCCGACGGCGGCGACGCCTGGGTGCTCAACGGCGCCAAGCGCTGGATCGGCAACGGGACGTTTTGCGACTACATGCTGGTCTGGGCCCGGGACGAGGCCGACGGCGGCATCCGCGGCTTCATCGTCGACGCCACTTTGCCGGGCGTGAGCCGGAGCCGGATCGAAAACAAGATTGCCCTGCGCACGGTGCAGAATGCAGACATCGTCTTCACCGACGTCCGCGTGGCCGAAGCGGACCGTTTTGCCGGCATCAGCAGCTTCGAGGACACCAACGAGCTCCTGCGCGGTTCCCGGATCATGGTGGCCTGGCAGGGCGTGGGGCAGCAGCTCGCCGCCTTCGACGTCGCGCGGCAGTACGCCGTCGAACGCCAGCAGTTCGGCCGCCCGCTGGCGAAGTTCCAGCTGGTCCAGCAGCAGCTGGTGACCATGCTCGGCAACGCCGTGGCCAGCATGGGCATGATGGTGCGGATCGCGCAGCTGCAGGACCAGGGCGCCGCGGAAATGCCGCAGGTGGCCCTCGCCAAGTCCTATGTCAGCGCCCGGATGCGCGAAACCGTGGCGATGGGCCGGTCCCTGCTGGGCGGCAACGGGATCGTCACCGATTACCGGATGGCCAAGATCTTCTCCGACGCCGAGGCGATCTACACCTACGAGGGCTCGTTCGAGATCAACACGCTGATCACGGGGCGTGCCGTCACCGGCGTGTCCGCGATCGTGTAGAAGTGGCTGTCTAGAAGAGGCCGGCGAAGCGGCCGTCTAGAAAACCCCGGGCTCTTTCTCACCGGCCGCGATCCGGTAGTCCAGGCTGTTGTTCTTCACCGTCATGGGGCAGGTGCCATACGGGGTGAAGGCGCTGGGGTAGTTGATGGCCCGGTTGAAGTCCAGGACCACGGTCGCGTTTCCGGATGAATCGACGCGGGGTTTTGCGGTGGAGACCTTCCGCCACTCGTCGGTCGATTCGCCATTGGTCTCGTCGTGGAACGTCACCGTCAACGCGCCGAGTTTCTCCTCCTCGGCCTGCAGATGGAACTCGTGTTCCGTGCCGGGAAGCCGGAAGACGAGTTCGCCCACCGAGCGGTGAACCCCGTCCACCAGCGGATTGGCGGTGGCGATCGGCACGTCCACGGGCTCGGGATAGGGCGCGAACCGGGCCTCGACCACCAGGTCCGGGCGGAAGTCGAAGGTGGGCACGCCGTCGAACTCGGTGAACGCCGGTGACTGGGAGTCACGCGTGCGGATGGCGTACTTGTCCGCCCGCATCGCGAGCTCCACCACCACCTGGCAACCGTCGTCGCCGCCGTACTGGACCCACATGAGGGATTCCTCGTCCGACAGCACGGCGCTGATGGTGCCTTCCACGGGCTCGCCGGTTTCCACCAGGGTCAGGCCGTCGGACGCGGCGGCGGTCAGGAACGCCGTCGTGCCGTCAGTGGACCAGAGCCCGGGGGCGAGCTCGACGGCGGCCGGCCGATACTCGAGCCACTGGAACGATGTCAGTGTCAGCCATCCGTGGTCGCTGGCGAGGGCCGCGTTCCGGCTGCTCCGGAAGCGCTGCCAGCGGGCAAGCTGCGGGTCGGCCGCGAGCTCAGTGGTGTTCATGGGTTCCTCCAGTGTTTCCTTCGGGGCGTCGTCGGGGGGCTTGTCCGGGGCTGCGTTCGCTGGGGGAGCTGCCGAGGCTGGCAGCCACCAGCTGGGCAGCGGTGGCCCCGGCGGCGGTGGCCGCGTCCGGGTCGCCGTCGAGCACCCCGCTGGCAAGGCCGCCGTCGAGCAGCAGGGTCAGGCTGCGGGCCAGCTGGTCCGGGTCCCGGGCGCCGGCGCGGGCGGCCAGGTCCCGGATCCAGGTGCGGATCTGCCGCTTGTGGGCCACGGTCCGGTCGTGGACCCGGGTGCCGGCGGCCGACTCGGCGGCGGCGTTGATGAAGGCGCAGCCGCGGTAGCCGTCTCGCCGGCATGCGGTTGTCAGGGCGTCGAACAGGCCCACGAGCTGCGCGGCCGGGTCTTCGCCGGCGGCCTCGGCGGCGGCGTGAAGCTGGCCGGTCCAGATGCCGTCGACCTTTTCCAGATAGGCCAGGATGAGGTCGTCCTTGGCCGGAAAGTACTTGTAGAACGTGGCTTTCGCGACGCCGGACTCGGCGATGATGGTGTCGATGCCGGCGGCCCGGAAGCCGTGCGCGTAGAAGAGCCGGAAGGCCGTGGCCAGGATCTTTTCCCTGGCATGCCCGGCGGGAGTGCGGGCAGCCGGCGGGGCGGTGGCTGCTGGCAGCGTCATGACACCATCGTACACAGACAAGTCTGTCTATGCCCGGGCGCGGCTCCAGTGCGATCCCCGTCAGGCTTCGGCCCGCGCCAGCCGCGCCGACTGCCGCCTGCGCCGGTCGGATGCCTTGTTGCGGGCAGGCCTGTCTGCTAGCGTCGTGTCCAAGGGGTAGACGGACCTGTCTACCTGCGGATTTGGGCTGAGCTCCTGGTGAGCGGAATCGAGGGACGCCATGAAGATTGCAGTACTGGGAACCGGCACGGTGGGGCGCACGATTGCCGGCGCACTCGCGGGCCTGGGGCACGACGTCGTGATCGGTACCCGCGACCCGCAGGCGACGCTCGCCCGGACCGAGCCGGACAGGATGGGCGCCGCGCCGTTCGCCCAGTGGCATGCCGCGCACGCCGGAATCGGCCTCGCCGCCTTTGCCGACGCCGCGGCCGGCGCCGAGCTGATCGTCAACGCCACGCAGGGTGGCGGCTCCCTGGCGGCTCTGGCCGCCGCGGGCACCGGGAACCTCGCCGGCAAAGTCATCATGGACATCGCCAACCCGCTGGACTTCTCGCAGGGCATGCCGCCGTCGCTGAACCCGGTGAACACGGATAGTCTCGCGGAGCAGATCCAGCGGGCCTTCCCCCATGCCCGGGTGGTGAAAACCCTCAACACCATGACGGCGTCGGTGATGGTGGACCCGGCCCGCGTGGCCGGCGGCGACCACTCGGTGTTCGTCTCCGGGGACGACGCCGAGGCCAAGGCCGCCGTCACGGAACTCCTCAAGGGCTTCGGCCACCGCGACGTGATCGATCTCGGGGACATTACGAGTGCCCGCGGCGCGGAAATGCTCCTGCCGATCTGGCTGCGGCTCTGGGGCGCGCTGGGCACCGGCGAGTTCAATTTCAAGATCGCGCGCTGAACCCGCCACCCAACTAACTTGCAGCCAGGGCCCTCATGAGCTCCCAAAACGGGCCACAACTGCGAGCCAGTTGGGAGCCTGGGATCGGGGGCCGGGGCGGCGCCGCGGGGCCTGACACTATCTGAGACGGAATTCCAGCCGGGAGTGCCTGCGGGTAACATCCCTTGGGAAGAAGTAATCAGGCTCACAGTATCCAGCGCAGTGTACGAGCCAAGTCGAACCCTCGAAAGATAGTTTCCATGGCTGACACTGCAATGCATTCCGACACCGATCTTGCCGCCGAACTCCGGGCCGATGTCCGCCGGGTCTCCACCCTCCTCGGCGAATCCCTGGTCCGCCAGCACGGCCCCGAGCTCCTGGACCTTGTCGAGCAGGTGCGCCTGCTGACCAAGGAATCCAAGGAGGCGGCCCGGGGCGGGGCCGACGCCACCGGGCCGTGGAGCTCGTACGACGTCGTTGCCCAGGTCCGCGAACTGCTCGGCTCCCTGCCGCTGGACCAGGCCACCGACCTGGTCCGCGCCTTCGCGTTCTACTTCCATCTGGCGAACGCCGCCGAGCAGGTCCACCGGGTCCGCGGGCTGCGCACCCGGCAGGAGAAGGACGGCTGGCTCGCCAAAGCCGTTGAGGAGATCGCGGATCAGGCCGGCAACTCCGTACTGCAGGAAGTCGTCAACGAACTCGACGTCCGGCCTATCTTCACCGCACACCCCACCGAGGCCTCCCGCCGCTCAGTGCTGGACAAGATCCGCCGGCTCTCGGACATCCTGTCCGAATCCACGGTGGAGGGCACGTCCGCGCGCCGCCGCCAGGATCGCCACTTGTCCGAAGTGATCGACCAGATGTGGCAGACGGACGAGCTCCGCCAGGTCCGGCCCACCCCCGTGGACGAGGCCCGGAACGCCATCTACTACCTCACCGGCATCCTCAGCGACGCCATGCCGGAAATGCTCTCGGACCTCTCCGAGCTGCTCGCCGAGCACGGCGTCACGCTGCCGCCGCAGAAAGCCCCGATCCGCTTCGGCTCCTGGATCGGCGGGGACCGGGACGGCAACCCCAACGTCACCGCCGCCGTTACCCGCGAAATCCTCCAGATCCAGAACCAGCACGCCGTACGGATCAGCATCGGCCTGATCGACGGACTCATCTCCATCCTGTCCAACTCGACCGCGCTGGCCGGGGCGGACCAGGAACTCCTGGACTCGATCGACGTCGACCTGGGGAACCTGCCGGGCCTGGACCGCCGCGTCCTCGAGCTGAACGCGCAGGAGCCGTACCGGCTCAAACTCACCTGCATCAAGGCCAAGCTGATCAACACCGGCCGGCGGGTCGCGGCCGGATCCGCGCACGAGCCCGGCCGCGACTACACCGCCACCGCGGAGCTCCTCGCCGAGCTTGGCCTGCTGGAACGCTCGCTGCGGAACCACCACGCCGCCCTCGCAGCCGACGGCGCCCTGTCCCGGGTCCGCCGCGCCATCGCCTCCTTCGGCCTGCACCTGGCCACCTTGGACATCCGTGAGCACGCCGACCACCACCACGACGCCGTCGGGCAGCTCATGGACCGCCTCGGCGGCCCCGGTGTCCGGTATGCGGAACTCAGCCGCGCCGAGCGGCTCGAGGTGCTGGGCTCCGAGCTCGCGTCCCGGCGCCCGCTCTCGGGCCACCCGATCAAGCTCGACGGCGTCGCCGACGGCACGTACGACGTCTTCCGGGAGATCCGGCGTGCCCTGCGCACCTACGGCCCCGACGTGATCGAGACCTACATCATCTCCATGACCCGCGGCGCGGACGACGTCCTGGCCGCGGCCGTGCTGGCCCGCGAGGCCGGCCTGGTCAGCATCTTCGGCGAGGCGCCCTACGCCAAGATCGGCTTCGCGCCGCTGCTGGAGACCGTCGACGAGCTCCGCGCCTCGGCCGAGATCGTGGACCAGCTGCTCTCCGATTCGTCCTACCGCGAACTGGTCCGGCTCCGCGGCGACGTGCAGGAGATCATGCTCGGCTACTCGGACTCCAACAAGGAATCCGGCGTCATGACGAGCCAGTGGGAAATCTACAAGACCCAGCGCAAGCTCCGGGACGTGGCCGCGAAGCACGGCGTCCGCGTGCGCCTCTTCCATGGCCGCGGCGGCTCGGTGGGCCGCGGCGGCGGGCCGACTTACGATGCCATCATGGCCCAGCCCAACGGCGTGCTCGAGGGCGAGATCAAGTTCACCGAGCAGGGCGAGGTCATCTCGGACAAGTACTCCCTGCCGGAACTGGCGCGCGAAAACCTTGAGCTCTCCCTCGCCGCCGTGATGCAGGGCTCGGCCCTGCACCGCGCGCCGCGCACCTCCGAGGATCAGCGCGTGCGCTACGGCGACGTCATGGAGACCGTCTCCGACGCCGCGTTTGCGCGCTACCGCACGTTGATTGAGGACCCCGACCTGCCCGCCTACTTCATGGCCTCCACCCCGGTGGAGCAGCTGGGATCCCTGAACATCGGATCCCGTCCATCCAAGCGGCCCGATTCCGGCGCCGGGCTTGAGGGGCTGCGGGCCATCCCGTGGGTGTTCGGCTGGACGCAGTCACGGCAGATCGTGCCGGGCTGGTTCGGTGTGGGCTCCGGCCTCAAGGCCGCGCGCGAGGCCGGAAATTCGGCCCAGCTCAAGGAGATGATCGAGGGCTGGCACTTCTTCCGCTCGGTGCTGTCCAACGTGGAAATGACCCTGGCGAAGACAGACATGGACATTGCCGGCTACTACGTCTCGACGCTGGTGCCGGAAGAGCTGCACCACCTGTTTCGCGCCATTCGGGAAGAGTACGAGCTCACGGTCGCGGAGATCCAGAACCTCACAGGCGAGCACGTGATCCTCGATGCCCAGCCCACCCTGAAGCGCTCCCTCGAGATCCGGGACCAGTACCTCGACCCCATCAGCTACCTGCAGGTGGAACTGCTCCGCCGCGTTAGGGCCGAGGCCGCGGCGGGCATGTCCGGAGCCGAGATCGACGAGCGCCTCCAGCGGGCCATGCTGATCACGGTCAACGGGGTCGCCGCCGGGCTGCGCAACACCGGGTAGCCTGCACTTTCCCGGCGCTCCCTCAGGTCCGGTCTCTCAGTTCCTGTCGCTCACGACGTGAGGGAACGTCCGCGACAATCCGGCCGTTCCCTCAGGGGCTGAGGGGGCGGCTAGGGTTGTTCCATGCCGTCGTTCCAGACCAGACTGAAGATCACCGGGCTCAAGCCGGGCACCGCTCCGGAAGCGGTCATGGCCGCGGCCATCGAGGCGCTCGGGACGCGGCACCACGTCGAATCGCACCAGCTTGAGCTCGCCGGCGGCGTACCTCAGCTGAACCTGCGCTTCCTGGTAGATGCCACCGCGTACAGCGCCGAAAACAGTCAGGCGGTGGAGTCGGCAGCCATGATGCGCGACGCCGTCGAACGCGTTGCGCTCACCGGAACGCTGACCGTGCTGCGCCGCAGCCGCGGCCGCTGGGCACCTGTTTAGAAAGTCGGGCGTCTAAAAGTCCAGTTCCTCATCCGGGTCGGCCGCGGCGGACTCCACGGGGGAGGGGCTGCCGCGGCGCCGCGTCACGATCACGCCCACGCCGGCGCCGATCAGCAGCCCGACGCCGACCCCGATCAGGGAGCTCGCCCAGAACGGGAGCCCGGTGGCGGAGCCCGTGAAATAGCCCAGCGCCACGGACCAGCTTGCCCAGAGCAGGCCGCCGATGGCCGCGCAGAGGCTGAACCCGCGCGTCGAAACGTTCGCAATGCCCGCCGCGGCCGTCGTCGCCAGCCGCCCGCCGGGGATGAAGCGGATGCCGATGATCGCTCCGTACGTGGAGGAGCGGCCTGCCTTCGCAATCGCCGCGTGCACGGCCGCGTGGAACCGCAGGCCCCATTTCCAGCGGTCGAGCACGTGGCTCAGCCGCCGTTTGAAGAGCTGGAAGACGAGAAGGTCACCCAGCCATGAGGAGACCGCGGCCAGGAGGATCACGAGGAACGCGTTGATGTGGCCCTCTGCGGAGAGCGCGCCGCCGGTGATGACGACCATTTCCGAGGGCAGAGGCGGGAAAATCGCATCGCCGATCACGAGGGGGAAGATCCAGAAATAGATCGCGGCGCCCCAGCTGTCCGCATTTCCGAAGTCCATGGGCACAAGGTACCGCACTTCCAGCTGCTAGCGCGCTTCGCTCAGTTCCAGTCTGCTGCGGTACTCCACCGGGCTCCCCGAGATGGGGTCGACGAAGCGGATCCCGCGGGCCAGGAGCTGCAGCGGCTTGGTGTAGTCGTCCGGGGCCTTGTCCAGCAGTTCCGGGTAGAACGCATCGTTGACGATCCCCAGACCCAGTGAGGCCATGTGCACGCGGAGCTGGTGGGTCTTCCCCGAGTGCGGCTCCAGCCGGTACAGCGCGCGGCGTTGGGGGCCGCCGTCGGGCCCCCCGTCGGGTGCGGCGTGCGGTGCGCCGTCGGGTGCGCCGTGGGGTGCGGCGTGAGGTCCGCCGCCGGGAGCGCTGGCCGCGTCAAACGTGTGCAACCGCTCTATCCGGGTTTCCGCGTTGGGTTGGCCGTCCACCACCTCGGCCAGCAGGTAGCTGCGGGACTTGGTCATCCGGTTCCGCACCACCACCGGGAAGTCCACCGCGGGGTGGCCCGGCGCCGGCCCCGCGGCGGCTACACACTCGTATTCCTTCTGGACCTGGCGCTTTTCGAACAGAACCTGGTACCTGCCCCGGGTCTCGGGGTTCGTGGAGAGCAGCAGGATGCCGGCGGTCATGCGGTCGAGGCGGTGCATCGGGATCAGGTCCGGCAGGCCGAGCTGGTTCCGGAGCCGGACCAGGGCCGATTCCTGGATGTACGTGCCGCCGGGGGTGGTGGGCAGGAAGTGCGGCTTGTCCACGACCAGCAGGTGATCGTCCTGGTGCAGGATGTTCAGCTCCACCGGGATCCGGGTCTCCGGTGGCAGGCTGCGGTAGTACCAGATGAACGTGTGGTCCTGCATCGGCGTGCTGCGGTCCAGGGCTATCCCGGCCTCGCCGACGATCTCCCCGGCGTCGAACCGGTCCTCGATGCCCTGGGGATCGATGTGCCCCCAGCGGTGCATCATGTAGTCCAGCGCGGTCTCCCAGGGCCCCTCGTCCGGCAGGCGCAGGCGCGTTGCGTTGACGCCGTCGCGCACGGGGAGGGGGGATTGCATCACCGGACCATTCTACGTGCCCGGCCTCCGCCCCCGCCCCGGCGCCTGCGCCTGCCCGGCTTCCGCCCCCGCCCCGGCCACCCGCCGCGGCCCGAGCCGCCCCACCACCTCCGCCCTTCCAGTGCCTCTGGCCACTTACCGCCCGCCCTCCGCCCCGGGCCGCCTGTCCGGCCCCGCCCCCTGCCCGGCCGCCCTGGCCCCGGCGCTCCAGTTCGCCGGAAACGTGTCAGTTCGCTGGAAAGTTCCGGCGACCTCGGACGTTTCCGGCGAACTCGCGAGGCTGCGGCCACGTACTCCCACGGCATTCCGCCCCCGAGCCGCCGCCCCTCCCGCGCCTACGTCCTCCGCCCTCACGACCGCCCCCGCCCCCGCCCCTTCGCTCCAGTTCGCCGGATGCGTGCCAGTTCGCTGGAAAGTTCCGGCGACCTCGCAAGCTTCCGGCGAACTCGCGAGGTCGCGCCGCCCGATCCCGCCGACGAGAAAAAAGTTCTTGACAAATAAAATTGTCGGTGGGCACACTTGAAGCATGTTGGATATCGAAGTGATTGAGGACCCGGCCGCGGCGGAGGCTTCGCTGGACCCGATCCGGACGCGGATCCTGCGCGAGCTGGCCGAGCCCGGATCCGCGACGCAGCTCGCCGCCAAGGTGGGCCTGCCGCGGCAGAAGGTGAACTACCACCTCAAGGCCCTCGAGCGGCATGGGCTGGTTGAGCTCGTCGAGGAGCGGCGGCGCGGCAATGTCACCGAACGCATCCTGCAGGCGACGGCGGCGTCGTACCTGATTTCACCGGCGGCCCTGGCCTCCGTGGCGCCGGACCCGCATCGGTTCTCGGACCGCTTTTCAGCCTTCTGGCTACTGGCGCTCGCCGCCCGCATGGTCCAGGAGATGGGCCAGCTGATCGCCGGGGCAGCCGCCGCAAAGCAGAAACTCGCCACCTTTGCCATCGACGGCGAGATCACCTTCCGGTCGGCGGCGGACCGGGCGGCCTTCGCCGAGGAGCTCGGCGTCGCCGTGACCCGGCTCGTGGACAAGTACCACGATGGCGGACGCGGCGTCCCGCCAGGTGCGCCGGCAGCGACCCCGCCGGCGGGACGCAAACACCGGCTGGTCGTCGCGCTCCACCCCTCGCTGAAGGTGCCAGCGCCCAAGGCAGCGCGCGCAGAACCACACGCTGGCCCACGAACTACACACCCACAAGCTGCAAACCCACAAGCTAAGGAGCAGGACAATGACTGACAAGCGGAAATTCGAAATCGTCTGCGACACCGAACTGCCCGGCACGCCCGAGCAGGTGTGGGAGGCCGTTACCAAGGACACCCCGGCGTGGATGTTCCCCACGGACCAATGGCCGGCGGTCCGGACCGTGGACGAGTACCCCTCCCATCTCGTGTCCCGGATGGACGGCCCAGACGGCTGGTTCAACCAGCTGGAGCACGTCCTGGAACCGCTCGACGGCGGCCGCGCCCGGCTGCACTATGTGCACAGCGGCATCTTCGCGGACAACTGGGATGAGCAGTACGACGGCGCCAGCAAGCACACGGCGTTCTACCTGCATACTCTGGGCCAGTACCTGAAGTACTTCGACGGCAAGCCCGTGGTCTTCACCGACATTCAGGCACCCGCCGGGTCGCAGACCCCGGACGGCTTCGACCGGCTCAAGAGGGCCCTTGGCGTCGCCAGCTCGGCCCAGGGGGAGACGGTGGAGCTGGAGCTCGACGGCGTCGGCCCGCTTACGGGCGAAGTCGACTTCTCCAACGAGAACTTCCTCGGCCTGCGGACCGCGGACGCGATGTACCGCTTCTTCGGCCGCAACGCCTTCGGCGCACCGGTGGGCATGACGGTGCACGACTTCAGCGGCAGCGGGGACGCCACGGCGACGGCGAAGGCCTGGGCCGGGTTCCTGGCGACGGTCTACGCATAGGCCCGCGACGCGCATCCCGCCTGGCGACTCGCAAATGTCCTGCCGACACCCGGATTCGGGCGTCGACAGGGCATTTGCGCAGCGCGGAAGAGAACCTGCGTCGCCAGGCGCACGCGCAGCGCAGGGAAGAATGGGCGTCGCCAGGGCATATGCAGCGCAGGCCTGGGCAGGGTTCCTGGGCAGTACACCTAGGCCCGCGACGCGCATCCTGCCTGGCGACGCGAATATGCCCTGCCGACACCCGAATACGGGCGTCGGCAGGGCCTGTGCGCAGCGCAGGAATGAACCTGCGTCGCAAGGGCGGGCCCGCGGATGCCTGGGCTCAGGCGATGGCCGCGGCCGGCGGGGCTGACAGGTTGCGCCGCAGCTGCGGCGCGGCGTCCAGTCGGTCTTGGGCCGAGCGCAATGCCAGCACGGCCGTCTCCAGTTGCTCGGGCGGCAGGGTGAACGGCAGCCTCAGGTACTGCTCGAACGCGCCGCCGACGCCGAACCGGGGCCCCGCGGCGAGCCGGATTCCGAAGTCGGGAGCCACCACGGCAAGAGCCGTGCTGATTGGCGCAGGAAGACGGCACCAGACGGACAGGCCGCCGTCGGGCCATTCCGGATCCCAGCCTGGCAGGTGCGCGCGGATCAGTTCCAGCAGCGTGTTCCGGTTCTCGCGCAGCGCGGCGAGCCGGGCAGGGAGCGGCTCCGTCATGGCATTGACCAGATGTGCCGCGGCGAGCTGTTCCACCACGGGCCCGCCCAGGTCCAGGGTGGTGCGGGCCGCGGCGAAGCGCTGGATGAGCGGCTCGCTGGCGCGGATCCAGCCCGTGCGCAGCCCTGCCCAGTGCGACTTGCTGAGGGAGCCGAGGGAGACCACAGCCGGGCTAAATGCGGCCATGGGGGTCGAGACTGCGCCGTCGAGGTTCAGCTCCCGCAGCGTCTCGTCCGCCACGAGCACGGTGCCCGACGCAGCGGCCGCCTTCACGAGGCGGCGCCGCTGGGAATCGGGCATCAGCCGGCCGGTGGGGTTGTGGAAGTCCGGCACCACGTAGGCCATCGCGGGCCGCTGCAGCAGCAGCGCCGATTCCATGGCCTCGAGGTCCCAGCCGGCCGGTCCGTTGGGAATAGTGCCGTGGGAAACAGTGCGGACGGCCCCTGCCCCGGTTGGGCTGCTCCGGACTGCGCCGTTGGCTGCGCCGTTAGGACCTGTGCCGTGGGGGCACGCTGCGGGCATGGCCACCGGGACCGGGCGGCAGCCAGCCGCCCGGATCGCGTCGAGGGCATTCGGGTAGCTGGGATGTTCCACAAGCACTTTCGTGCCGGAACGGCCGGCCAACGTGCGGAGCACAATGTTCAGCGCATGCTGGGCGCCGGAGGTGACCAGGATCTGTGCGGCCGTTGTCGGCACCCCGGCGGCCGTGTACCGGGCCGCAATGGCTTCGCGGAGCGGGCCCACGCCGAGGGCGTCGTAGCCGAACCCCGGCAGCAGCGCCGGCAGCTCCGTCAGTGCCGCGGCAAAGGCCCGGTGCACCACTTCGCCGCTGGCGGGCAGGGAGGCGTAGGCCAGGTCCAGGATCCCGTCCGGCACGGCCAGGCCGGGCGCGCCGCTCAGCCGCAGGGCGCCGTCATGACCACCGGCGTGCGCGGGCCCCTGGCTCGGGATGCAGCTCCGGCTCCGGCTGCCCTGGCCGCTGCTGAGGAAGCCCTGCTCGCGCAGCAGGGCGTACGCCGCGGTCACCGTGGTGCGGCTGATGCCAAGGGTCGCTGCCAGTGAGCGCTCGCTCGGCAGGGCGACGTCGAGGGCGACGCGGCCGTCGAGGATGAGCAGGCGGACGACGTCGGCCAGCTCGCGGTAGGCGGGGGCGGCACCGACGTTCCACTCGCCCAGCAGGCGGGCCAGCGACCCCGGAGTCAAAGAGACAGGCATAAAGCCAGTATTTCAAACTGGCTATGGATTGCAAGGCCAGTCTTGGTGGAGGATGGACACCATGTTGACCCGCAGACTCCTCCAGCTCCTTATTGGCCTCGCCATGTACGGCGTTTCGCTCGCGATGTTCATCCGGGCCGGGCTGGGACTGGATCCCTGGGATGTCTTCCACCAGGGACTCGCGGTCAAGACCGGGCTGAGCATCGGCACGGTGGTGGTGATCGTCAGCTTCCTCGTCCTGCTCCTCTGGATTCCGCTCCGGCAGTGGCCCGGCGTCGGCACGCTGTGCAATGCCGTGCTGGTGGGTGTGTTCGCCGACGTCGGACTGGCCCTCATACCGGAGTTCTCGCACCTCGGCGGCCAGATCGGCATGCTCGCGGGGGCCATCCTGCTCAACGGCATCGCCTCGGCCTGCTACATCGGCGCCCGCCTCGGACCCGGAGCCCGGGACGGACTCATGACGGGACTCGCCCGGCGCACAGGCTGGTCCGTGCGGGCCTCCCGGACCGGCATTGAAGTGGTGGTTCTCGGGGCCGGCTGGCTGCTGGGCGGTTCAGTCGGTGTGGGCACGGTGCTGTACGCGCTGGCGATTGGCCCGCTGGTGCAGCTGTTGCTGCCGCGGTTTACGGTTCCGGAAGTGCGTCCCGTCTCCGTGGCCGGAACTGAAACGGAAGCTGCTGACGTTGCTGACGTTGCCGGGACGGCCGTCCCGGCAACCGCGTCCAGCGGCCGGACCGACTGATCCCTCTGGGTCCCGTCAGCTGACGCTCTCAGCCGCCGGGGCCGGCAGGGGCTGGCACGTGGGGCAGTAGTAGATGTCCCGTTCCTCCGTGAAGGTGCTGGTGCCGTTGTCCCGGCCAAGGATTCCGCGGCGGATCGGCGTGCCGCATTTCAGGCACGGCTGGTGCTCGCGCCGGTAGACCCAGTAGCCGGGCCGCCCGGCGGTGCGGCCCACGGGCACGCCGCGCGCGTTCAGCACAGTGGTCCGGCGGCCCGGCCCGAGGTTGGCGGAGAGCAGGACCTGGGCGTCGGTGATGATGGCGGCAAGATCCTGCACCGCGGAGACGGGCGACGCCGGATGGACTCCCGCGAGGAAGCACGCCTCGCACCGGTAGATGTTCCCGATCCCCGCCAGCTTGCTCTGGTCCAGCAGGGCGACGCCGATGGGCATGTCCGGTGCCGCGAGCAGCCGGCGTTCGGCCTCGGCAGCGTCCCAGTCCGGGCCCAGCAGATCCGGACCGAGATGCCCGACGATGGAGTCCTCCTGGTCGGTGCGGACCACCTCAAGAATGCCCAGGGAGAATCCGACGGCGTCGGCCGTGGCGGTGCGCAGCACGCAGCGGGCGGTGAAGCCGGGCTTCCGCCAGCGGCCCCCGGACGGGTAGACCTGCCAGCTGCCCTCCATTTTCAGGTGTGAGTGGATGGTGAGCCGGTCCTTCGGCGTCGGGCCCTGCACGCGCATCAGCAGGTGCTTGCCGCGGGGGACTACCTCGGCCACGGTCCAGCCGCCGAGCTTGAGCGTAGCGAAGCGCGGGACCCGGAAATCGGACGAGACCAGTTCCTTCCCGGCCAGTACGGCGTGCAGCTGTGCCGCGGCGCGAAACACGGAATCACCCTCAGGCACGGATCCTCAGTCCCTTCGGGGTGGAGTAGGCCCCGGCCTGGGCGAGCGCGGCCGCCACCGGGGTGTCCAGGATGCCGTGGCCGTTGACCTTTTCCATGATCAGCTTGTCCACCGCTCCGCGGGTCACCACGCCCACCAGGGCCGAACCGGCCGCGGCCAGGACGTCAGTGTCGTCGCTGAAAGCGAGCAGGGTCTTGCCGCCCCGCTCCACGTACAGCACCAGGGCGCCGTCGACCAGGACAACGAGGGCGCCGGCCTTCCGGCCGGGGCGGTGGCCGGTGCCGGCGTCGACGTTGAGCGCAGGCCACGGGAGCGCGGCGCCGTAGGGGTTGGCGGGATCCGTCGCGGCGAGGGCCAGGGCCACCGGCTCGGCCTTATGCAGCTGGGCGTCCTCGACGTAGGACCGCAGCCGGTCCACCGTGGCCGGAACGGCGAACTGCGCCGCACCGAGGTGTTCGATGAAGTAGCCGCGGCGGCAGCGTCCGGCTTCCTCCAGCCGGGCCAGGATCTTGTACATGAGGCCGAA
Organism: Arthrobacter sp. ES3-54; assembly: GCF_029504395.1. Lineage (GTDB taxonomy): Bacteria > Actinomycetota > Actinomycetes > Actinomycetales > Micrococcaceae > Arthrobacter. The sequence goes on along the minus strand of NZ_JAQFIF010000007.1, from coordinate 129,775 downwards.
GCCGCCGAGGATGTTTTCTGCCATGACCGAGCCGCGGGTGAGAACGCCGTAGCGGTCCAGGAGCAGTTCCGCGGTGGCCCGGGCGTGGATGGTGGGATCGAGTTCGGGGGAGGGCAGCGCGGACCAGCGTCCCGCGGCGAGCGCGGGTGCGGGCGCGGTGCCGGTCACGGAGCCGTACCGGCCGCCGGTGAGGCCCGGCGATCCCAGCAGCCCGGTGCCGTGCGCCCGTCCCAGCCGGCTGAGCCGCGGCGCGCGGGCCCGCGGGGCACGCCCCACCTGCCGGTGGGCGGTGTGGCCGCCGGCGATCAGCGCCCTGACAGGGGCGAAGGTGTCGCCGGTAATCCGGCCCGCCCAGGCGAGATCCCACAGGGCGGTTACCACGTCCTGGTCGCTCAGTACGGAATCCATGCCGCCGGCAACCTCGGTCAGCTGCCGGAAGAAGTAGCCGCCGCCGTTGTTCTGCAGGTGTTCGAGGAGCCGCCGCTGCGCATCGCCGGGTTCGAAGTCGATGGCAGGGTTCAGCGTCAGCTCGGCAGAATCGGCGAGGTGCAGGCTGACCCAGCCGTCGTTGCCTGGCAACGAACCGGCACCGGACCAGAGGACTTCGCCCGCGGCCATGAGCTCGTCCAGCATGGCCGGCTGGTAATTGGCGACGCGGCTGGCCAGGACAAGCGGTTCCCACGCGGAGGCCGGAATGGGCACGCCGGAGAGCTGGTCGATGGCCGTAACGATGCCGTCCAGGCCGCGGAGCGCGGACTGCCCGCGCCCGCCGGGGGTCCGCACGTTCTGCCAGGCGGGAAGGAACCGGCCGTACGCGGCGGCGTCCACGGGCTCGACTTCGGCCCGGAGCGCGGCGAGCGAACGGCGGCGCAGCTTGCGGAGGACCTCGGCGTCGCACCATTCGCTCACACTCGCCGCAGGCAAAACGGTAGGCAGAACGACTGACGGAACGGCCGGTGGGACGGCGGCCGGGGCCGCCGCGCCGCCGGGCACCTCACCACCGGATTCCTCAACGCCGGATTCCTCAACACTTGCTGCCGTGTTGTCCGAGGTAATTGCCGGCGGCGTAGCATGCGGGCGGAACTCGCCTTCCACCACACGGCCGTCCGCGGCCAGCCGCTTCAAGGCCGTGCCGACGACGGCGACGCCGAGTCCCAGCCGCGCCGCGGCCTCGGCGGCAGTGAAGGGCCCGTGCGTGCGGGCGTAGCGCGAGACGAGGTCGCCGAGGGGGTCAGCGACCGGTTCGATGAAGGCCAGGGGCACGCCCATGGGCAGCGGTACGCCGAGGGCATCCCGGAGCCGGGCGGCATCCTCGACCGCCGCAAAGCGTTCGATTCCGCCGATGTTGACCTTGATGGCCCGGTTGGCGCGCTGCAGGGCCGCCAGGTGGGCGGCGGCGTCGGCCTCCGTCGCCGGCCTTTCGGCCGGCTCAGCCGCCGGGGTTTCGACGGGCAGAGCCGCCGGGCTTTCGCCAGGCTGGGCCGCCGGGGCGACCCCGGCGGTCTCGCCCGTCAGGGCTGGGCCCGCCACCGGCTCCAGGCGGGCGGCGACTTCGTCCGGCGCGAGCGGACCCAAGAGGCGCAGGAGGTCCGCGACGCCCTCCAGCCCGCGCACCTGGCGGTCCCGGGCCAGGCGCTGAAGTTCGCGCTCGGTGGCCTCGATGACCTTAACATCCAGCAGTTCGCGCAGCTCCACGCGGCCCATGAGCTCATTGAGCAGGGTGGAATCGAGCGCCAGGGCGGCGGCACGGCGCTCCGCGAGCGGGGAGTCGCCCTCGTAGAGGAACTGGGCCACGTAGCCGAAGAGCAATGACTTCGCGAACGGGGAGGGCTGCTGGGTGGTGGTCTGAACGATCCTGAGCTCGCGGCGCTCCACCGAGGCGGCGATGTCCTTCAGCGCCGGAAGGTCGTAGACATCCTGCAGGCACTCGCGGACCGTCTCGAGGACAATGGGGAACGTCGGGTATTTCCGGGCAACATCCAGCAGCTGCGCCGAGCGCTGCCGCTGCTGCCACAAGGGCTGCCGCTTGCCGGGATTCTGCCGGGGCAGGAGCAAAGCACGGGCGGCGCACTCGCGGAACCGGGAGGCGAAGAGGGCGCTGCCGCCGACCTCCGCCGTCACAATCTGCTCGATTTCTTCCGGGTCGAACAGGAACAGCTCGGCGCCCGGCGGCTCGTCCTCCATCATGGGCACGCGCAGCACGATGCCGTCGTCGGCGGCCATGGCCGAGCCGTCCATCCCGTAGCGCTGCTGCAGGCGCTGGCCCACGGCCAGGGCCCACGGTGCGTGCACAGGCATGCCGAAGGGGCTGTGCAGCACCACGCGCCAGTCGCCGAGCTCGTCATGGAAGCGTTCCACCACGAGGGTCGTGTCGCTGGGGACCACTTCGGTGGCAAGCCGTTGTTCGGCGAGGTACTGGATCAGGTTGTTCGCGGCATAGTCGTCCAGTCCGCTGGCCTTGCAGCGCTCGGTTGCCGGCCCGACGTCGGACGCCGCCAGTTCGCGCATGAACGCGCCGAGGGCGCGGCCCAGGTCCACAGGCCGGCCGAGGGAGTCGCCCTTCCAGAAGGGAAGCTTGCCGGGCTGGCCGAACGCCGGCGAGACCAGGACACGGTCGTGCGTGATGTCCTCGATCTTCCAGCTGGTGGCGCCGAGGGCGAAGATGTCGCCCACCCGGGATTCGTAGACCATTTCCTCGTCGAGTTCGCCCACCCGGCGGCCACCCTTGGCCGCGGCGGCGGCCGGGCTGGCCGCCCTGCCGTCCGCACTGGCACCGCCGGAAGCCTTGCCGCCAGATCCCGAGCCGCCGGTGCCCTCGACCTCGGTGCCGATGATGTAGACGCCGAACAGCCCGCGGTCCGGGATGGTCCCTCCGGAGGTGACGGCGAGCCGCTGCGCGCCGGGACGGCCCTCGATGGTCCCGGCGTTCCGGTCCCAGATGACCCGGGGCCGCAGTTCCGCGAATTCGTCCGACGGGTACCGCCCGGCCAGAAGGTCCAGGGTGGCCTCGAACGCGGAGCGGGGGAGCGAGGCGAAGGGTGCGGACCGCCGGACCGTGGTGAACCACTCCTCCACGTCGATGGCACCCAGGGCGGTGGCGGCGACCGTCTGCTGGGCCAGGATGTCCAGCGGGTTGGCCGGCACGCTGAGCCGCTCGATCTTGCCCTCGAGCATCCGCTCCACGGTGATGGCCGTGTGGACGAGGTCTGCCCGGTGCTTCGGGAACAGGACGCCCTGGGAGATTTCGCCGACCTGGTGGCCGGCGCGGCCCACCCGCTGCAGGCCGCTGGCCACCGAGGGCGGCGATTCGACCTGCACCACCAGGTCCACGGCGCCCATGTCGATGCCAAGCTCGAGTGAGGACGTGGCCACCACGCAGCGCAGCCGCCCGGATTTCAGGTCATCTTCGATCAAGGCGCGCTGGTCCTTGGACACGGACCCGTGGTGCGCGCGGGCCAGCACGGGATCGGCACCGGCGGTGCTGCCGGCCTGCGCCATCATGTGGGCCGGTGTGGCGGTGGACGTGGGCTGTGCAGCGGCACCGCCGGGCGGCGCTGCGTTCGATACGGTTTTGGGCGCTGTCCTTGGCACCGAATTCGGCACTGCGGCCGGTACGGCGTCGAAGTCCGGCGCACCGGCACCAAAGTCGGTCCAGTCGCCGCCGGCCGCCATGAGCTGGCGCTCGGCGTAGATCTCGTTGAGCCGGGCCGTCAGCCGTTCGGCGAGGCGGCGGGAGTTAGCGAACACGATGGTGGACTGGTTGGCCAGCACCAGGTCCACGATCTTCTCCTCCACATGGGGCCAGATGGACGCCTGCGGCTGGAGCCCGGAGGCCGGACCGGAGTCGAAGGCGCCGGCGGCGCCCTGGAGATCGGACATGTCCTCCACGGGGACAGAGACGGTCAGGTCCCAGTTCTTCCGTGACGGAGGGGCCACAATTTCCACCGGCGCCGAGCCGGCGAGGAACTGCGCCACCAGCTCCTTGGGTTCCACGGTGGCCGACAGCCCGATGCGCTGGGCGGGCTTGGGCAGCAGCGCGTCAAGCCGTTCCAGCGATACCGCCAGATGCGCGCCGCGCTTGGTGCCGGCGACGGCGTGGACCTCGTCGACAATGATCGTGTCGACCTCGGTGAGGGTCTCGCGCGCCTTGGACGTCAGCATCAGGAAAAGGGATTCCGGGGTGGTGATGAGGATGTCGGGTGGGTGGCTGAGCAGCGAGCGGCGGTCGGACGCCGTCGTGTCCCCGGACCGGACGCCCACGGTGATGAGCGGGGCTGGCAGGTCCAGGCGCTTGGCGGTCTGCGTGATGCCGATCAGCGGCGCGCGGAGGTTGCGTTCGACGTCGACCCCGAGAGCCTTGAGCGGGGAAATGTACAGCACGCGGGTCTTCCGCTGGGCTGCCTTCCGCTGGGCTGAATTTGCCCCCGCAGCCGTCCGGCGGCCGCCCTTGGCCGCCGCATCCAGACCGGGCAGGGCCTCGGGCTCGGCGGGGGCGGAAACGAGCAGCCGGTCCAACGCCCAGAGGAACGCGGCGAGCGTCTTGCCGGAACCGGTGGGGGCGACGACGAGGGCGTGCGCACCGGAGGAGATCGCATTCCAGGCGCCGTTCTGGGCCGGGGTGGGCGCGGAAAAAGCGCCCAGGAACCAGTCCCGGGTCGGCCGGCTGAACCGGTCCATGGCGTCGGCCTCGAGTGTGCCTCCGGAGAGCTCCTGCCCCTTCATTCCTCCATCATGCCCTACCCCGCCGACACTATTAGCCGGCCGCGATCACGCCGGCCCCGGCGGGCCCTGGCGGCTCCAGACGGGCGAAAGCACCGTGGCGGGCGGTGGCAGAGACGCGGTGCCCGGCGTTACTTGGCCTGGAAAGCTGCGATGGTCAACAGATTGATGTCCGTGTTGGCGCAGGCGTCCAGCGGCTGCGCGAGGAACAGCGAGGCGGTGTCGTTCGGCGGGTAGACCCGGAATCCTGCCGCCGCCGTCTTGGTGCAGTTCGGGTAGTTGGCGGCCTGGGTGTATCGCAGCGTGGCGGTGCCGGCCGCGCCCGGGGCGAGCAGGACATCGGTGACCGGGGCCGACTCGTCGCGGGTGGCAGGGGCGCCGATCGGCTCACCGTCGGCCCCGGCTGTGAGGGAGACGCCCGCATAGCCCTTCAGCAGGCAGGGTTCTTTGCCGGAGTTGGTCAGGATCAGCTGCATGTAAACGCTGCCCGCCGCGCCGCCGCCGGATGAGTCGGTGGTGCCAGTCAGGCTTGCGGCCTTGCACAGTGCCGGGCCTGCCTGGGCCGCCTGCGAGGATGCACGAGCCGCAGAGGATTCCGTTGCGGCGTCGGAAGTCGCCGGCTGGCTGGTTTCGCTGGCCGGCGTTGTGGGCGGGGAAGTGGCCGACTGAGTCTGCGTCGAGCTGCCCCCGCAGCCGCTGAGCAGGAGGGCCGCCGCGGCAGCCGTTGTCACAACCAGTGCGTGCGTCAATCGTTGAGACGTCATGGCTCAACCATTATGCCCGCCGTTGCCTTAGTCAACGATGCCACGGCGGCGGAGCCAGATTGATGCCCGGATTGTGATTTCCGGGCATCGGCCGAGGTCAAGCTCCTACGTGCCCCTGGGGCCACGGCGCAGGGGAACCGTCCGCTAGTCGGTCTCTGGGCCGGAGCAGTAGTGGCAGTCATCCGGGCAGGAGGAGACGGGGCCGGCGGCCCAGGTGTTTGCCCCGGCTGCGATGCGAGACGCGGCGTTCGGCTGCTGCATCACGGCGGATTGGCGGTCAGTTGTCAGCATGGTGGGCTCCTTCGGTGTCTGCCACGCTCAGTTCGAAGCCGTCGGCGACATGGAACAGTTTCCGGTGCCCAGCGTTGGACACCACCCACACGACGGCGCCGTCGGCGGTGCGGTTGTCCACACGGCCCGCGTGCTCGAGGCAGCCGCCCCGGCGGAGGTGGACGGTGTCGCCGATCTCGACGTCGTCCCAGTCTGTGGCGCGGCTCGAGGGCCGGATGTTCTGCAATGTCATGAGGATTCCTGAACGGTTACGGACAAACGAGGATGTGATCCAGCTAACCGTGAGATTGCATGTCACCTCAATGGTCAAGTGAATGAGGCACCGCAGTCCTGTTGTGCAGGCGTCCAGAAGCTAGGGGCCCGCGTGTGAGTCACTTGCGGGCTGCCCGAGTGTGGGCTGCGCGAGAGCGGGCTGCGAGCCGGGTCAGCCACGCAAATGTGGGCGGTGGTGGCGGTGGAACGCTGGATGCTCCGTGGGGGGTGGTCCCCGCCGTGGCCCTGCGTCGGCGCAGCTCCAGGGCGAGGCTCTCCTGGCCGCGGGCCATCGCCCAGCGGTGATTGGCCGCGAAGCCGGGCTTGAGCAGCCAGCTCAGCCGGCGCAGCAGGGGCTTGGTGGCGTTGACGCGCCAGTCGTAGGTGATGACCGTTTCCGGCCCGTCCGGCTCGAAGGTCCAGCGGCCGGCGCCGTTGAGGTCGCCGGCCGCGGTGAGGGCAAAGCCGCGGGGCGTGACCGGCTCCGTGACCGTGAGGGTCCAGCGGAGCGTATAGGGCAGCCAGCCTTTGGTGTGGAGGCGTGCGGGACGGGGAATCCCGGGCCCCGGCTCCGGGACGCCGGCCACGGTCTCGGCGCTGAGATAGACGGAAGGCCACCAGCGGGGCATGGAAGTCGCCTCGCCCAGGACGGCTGCGACCTCTTCCGGCGTCCCCGCCACGCGCCAGACGGTCCGGAACTCATAGTCTGTGCTGGCCATCGGGCCTCCTTTTAGCCCTGCGTTGATGCCCTCACTATCAGTTCGGGCGGGAATATCACCTGGGTGGGTTCAAAGCCGTCCTCGGACGCCGCTTCCCGGAGCAGCAGTTCCAGTGCAGTGGAGCCGATGAGGGCGCTGGGCTGCCGGATGGAGGACAGCGGCACGACGGCGGCGGCGGCGAACTCGATGTCGTCATAGCCGATCAGGGCGATCTCCTTCGGCACGTTCACGCCGCCCATGAGCATCAGGCCCTGGAGGACGCCGATGGCCAAAAGGTCGTTGGCTGCAAAGATCGCATCCGGGCGTTCGGCTTCCGGCCGGGACCGGATGGACTCGCCCGCCGACCTACCGGAAAGCACGGTCAGGGATTCCGTCGCAATGACCTCAAGGGTTGCACCCGCAACGGCGTCGATGGCCTTCTGGGCCCCTGCCAAACGGTCCGCTACCTGCCGGATGCTGGCCGGGCCGCCAACAAACGCGATCCGCCGCCGCCCCAGCGACAACAGGTGGGCCGCAGCCATCTCCCCGCCCGCCAGGTCATCCACGGCCACCGAGGAGAAACTCATGTTCTCTGTCTGCCGGTCCACAAGGACCGTCGGGATGCCTCGGCGCCGCAGCTGCTCCAGCCGGGGGACCACATTTCCTACCGGGGACAGCAGTACGCCCCGCACGCGCTGCTGCTCGAAGAGATCCAGGTAGGCGGATTCCCGGCCCTCATCCTCGTTGCTATTGCCGACGAGGACCGTCAGGTTCTCCGCGGTGGCGCGGTCCTCCGCGCCCCTGGCCAGATCCGAGAAGAAGGGGTTCGCGGCGTCCAGGACCACCAAGCCGATGCTGTGGCTCATGCCCGCGCGCAACTGCCGCGCGGCGTCGTTCCGGACGAAGCCGAGCTTGTCGATGGCGGACTGGACCCTGCCGGTGACTTCGGCAGAGACCTTCTCCGGGCGGTTCAGCACATTGGAGACCGTCCCCACCGAGACGCCGGCCAGGGCCGCGACGTCCTTGACGCTCGCTGAAACCATTTCCTGTGCTCCTGAAAGGTGGGCGGCGCAGCCTTTGGCAGGCGCCCCGTCGGCCAACTACTCACTTCAGGATACCCGCCGGGGCCCATTTTGAACCCTTTCATTGAAACGAATCAAAAAGCCGCGTCACGAATGGTTGACGGCGGTTGACGTGTCCATTTGAAGACCCTATGATTCAAATCACAGCTAGCTATGAAACGATTCATTGCAGCATTCACAAAGAAAGTGTTCACTGAGGAAGTGTTCACTGAGTCAGCGTTCACTAAGCCCCAAAGGTGCGGTTAATTTTATGCAGCAGACATACAGTTCCCGGTCTGGCCCCTCTGAGGGGGAGCCGGTTCCGGTTCTCTCGCTCTCTCACGCAGCCAAGACCTTTGGCCCGGTGGTCGCCCTGGCCGATGGAACCATCAACATCGAGGCTGGTGAAATCCACGCGCTGGTCGGGGAGAACGGTGCCGGCAAGTCCACGCTGGTGAAAATCCTCGCAGGCCTGCACCACCCTGATTCCGGCGACTTCCGGGTGGCGGGCCAGAGCGTCCAGTTCCGCAACGTTGCCGAGAGCAAGGATGCTGGAATTTCCGTCATCTACCAGGAACCCACACTCTTTCCGGACCTGAGCGTCGCAGAGAACATCTTCATTGGCCGCCAGCCCAAGGGCCGCTTCGGGCTCATCAGCAAGGCGACGATGGTCAGGGAAGCGCACAAGCTGTTCGAACGCCTTGGCGTTCCAATCGACCCGACCCGCATCGCCGAGGGCCTGTCCATCGCGGACCAGCAGATCATTGAAATCGCCAAAGCCATTTCGCTGGACGCCAAAGTCCTGGTGATGGACGAGCCCACCGCTGCCCTCAGCGGCGTCGAGGTGGAACGGCTGTTCGCCGTCGCCCGGAGCCTCCGGGACCGCGGGACCGGCATCCTCTTCATTTCGCACCGTTTCGATGAGGTCTTTGACCTGTGCGACCGCATCACAGTCATGCGGGACGGCCGGTACATCTCCACCCACCGGACCGCCGACGTCACCGTCGAGCAGATCGTTCGCGAGATGGTGGGCCGCGACATTGGCGCCCTGTTCCCCAAGACGCCTGCCGAGATCGGCGACGTGGTCCTGAAAGTGGACGGTCTCAGCCGCGCCGGAGTGTTCCGCGACATCAACTTCGAGGTCCGCGCCGGGGAAATCGTTGCCTTGGCCGGCCTCGTCGGCGCCGGCCGCACCGAGGTGGCCCGTGCCGTGTTCGGAATCGATCCCTACGACGCTGGCGCCATCACCTTCGACGGTCGCAAGCTCAAGCCCCGGGATCCCCAGGTGGCCATCACCGCCGGCATGGGCTTTGTCCCGGAGGACCGCCGCAAGCAGGGCCTGGTGATGGATCTGTCCGTGGCCCGGAACGTCACGCTCACGCTGCGCAACAAGTTCACGACGGCGGGTCTGATCAACGGTGCCGCCGAGCGGCGCGCCGCCCAGGACTGGAGCAATCGGCTCCAGGTCAAGACCGGCTCGCAGGAGCACGCCGTCTCCACGCTCTCCGGCGGCAACCAGCAAAAGGTGGTGCTCGCCAAGTGGCTGGCCACGGACCCGCGGCTGCTGATCATCGACGAGCCAACCCGCGGCATCGACGTCGGCACCAAGAGCGAGGTCCACCGGCTCATTTCGGACCTCGCCGGGCGCGGGATCGCGATCCTGATGATCTCCTCCGAACTGCCCGAGGTCCTCGGCATGGCAGACCGCGTCCTGGTCATGCGCGAAGGCCGGATCACCGCCGAACTCGACCGTGCCGATGCGAATCCCGAATCCGTCATGCACGCCGCCACGTCTTCCGCAGGAGGAACCCTGTGAGCTCAGCTCTGGACCACAAGAACGCAACGACGACGGCGCCCGCCGCCGGCGCCCGCGGCGCCGTCGCTGCGGTGCTGCGGATGCGCGAACTCCCCGTGCTGATCGCCCTGGCGCTGCTGGTACTCGTCACCTACCTGATCAACCCGCTATTCCTCACCGCCCAAGGCGTGAAGGACCTGCTGCTCAACGCCACCATCATCATGATTCTGGCCGTAGGGCAGACCCTGCTGATCATCACCAGGAACATCGACCTCTCCGTCGGCTCCATGCTGGGGCTGGTCGCCTTCGGCACCGGCTCCATCTTCGCGGCCGTGCCGGACGTGCCGATCCTCGCCGTCTTTGCGATCGGCATGGTCTTCGGGGCGTTGCTGGGCGCCATCAACGGCGCCCTGGTCACCTTGGCCAAAGTGCCCGCCCTGGTCATCACCCTCGGGACGCTCTACGTGTACCGCGGCCTGAACAACGCCTGGGCCGGCGGCAAACAGTTCTTCGCCGGCGACCGTCCAGAGGAGTTCGGCGCCCTCTCGGTAAACACCTTCCTGGGGTTCCCCGTCATCACACTGCTGGCCATCGTCGTCGTGATCGCCGTGGCCATCTACATGTCCGGCACCCGCCCGGGCCGTGACCTGTACGCCATCGGCTCGGACCCGGACGCGGCCACTGCCTTCGGCATCAAGGTCTCCAAGCGCGTGTTCCTGGCCTTCCTGGCCAACGGGGCACTCGCCGGCCTGGCCGGCGTGCTCTACGCCAGCCGCTTCAACTCGGTCGGCGCCACCACCGGCACCGGCATGGAACTGACCGTGGTGGCGGCCGCCGTCGTCGGTGGCGTGGCTATCTTCGGCGGCAGCGGATCGGTGACCGGGGCCGCCCTCGGCGCCGTGCTCCTGACCACCATCACCAGTTCCCTGACCGCCCTGAGGGTGGACAAATTCTGGCAGCAGGCGATCGTCGGCGTGCTGATCCTCACCGCCATCATCATCGACCGCGTGGCCAGCCTGCGCACAGCCAAGAAACTGCGGATTAGCGAGGCTCGCAATGTCTGAAACCACGTCCACCACCAGCCCGGCGCCGGCGCCCGTGGCTGACAACACCAAGCCGCTGGCCAGCGAACCGAAGGGCCGGACCGGCGCCGCACGGATCCTGACCGGCCGTGACGCCATCACCATCTACGCCCTGGTTGCTTTCCTGATCTACGCCGCCATCGCGATCCCGCGCTTCGCCTCCCCGGTCACCACCGGCTTCCTGCTCCTGGATGTGATCCCGGTCCTGCTGATCGCCATGCCGATGACCCTGATCATCATCACGGGCGAGATCGACCTGTCCGTGGCCAGCACCGCCGGCCTGACCAGCGCCTTGATGGGCGTCCTCTGGGCCGGCGGGATGGACATCTGGCTGGTCCTGGCAATCAGCCTGCTGGCAGGAGTTGCCGCCGGCATGTTCAACGGCTTCCTGATCGCGGTCCTCGGACTGCCCTCCCTGGCCGTCACCATCGGCACCCTAGCGTTGTTCCGCGGCCTGGCCTTGGTCATCATCGGCGACAACGCGGTGGCCAACTTCCCGAAGGCGCTGACCGCCTTCTTCACCTCCAAGATCGGCGGCACCGGCATCCCCACGGTGATGATCGGCGTCGTCGCGGTGATGGTCTTCTTCGGCGTGCTGCTGCACTTCACGCCGTTCGGACGGGGGCTCTATGCGATGGGCTACAGCAAGGAAGCCGCCAGCTTCGTCGGCATCAACGTGGCCCGCAGCAAGTTCTGGCTGTACGTCGGATCCGGCGCCGTCTCTGCGCTCGCCGGCATCTACTGGACCCTGCGCTACACCAGCGCCCGCAGCGACAACGCCTCTGGCCTGGAACTGGCCGTCATCGCCGCTGTCCTGCTGGGTGGCGTGTCGATCTTCGGCGGCAAAGGCTCCATTCCCGGCGTCATCGCCGGCGTCCTGCTGATCGGGACGCTCAACTACGCCCTCCGCCTGGCCCGGGTGTCCGACGTCGTCCTCATCACGGTGACCGGCCTGCTGCTGATCGTCTCGGTGGTGGCACCGAGCATCGGCTCCGCGATCAGGCAATGGCGCCACACCCGGCGCGTACGCCGAAGTTTCACCCGGAAGTCCACCTGAAATCTGCACACAAGCACCACGGAAACCGTGCCCGCCTGGGGCCGGCCGCACCTACCGCACGAAGGAAAAGGGAAGAACGATGATGTTGAACCGCAAGAACAAGGGCCGGACCGGCCGACTGGGAAGCATGGTGGCCATCACCGCCGTGGCCGCACTGGCACTGACAGCCTGCAACAGCGGCTCTGCATCCTCCAGTGATACCAACAGCCCGTCAGGGGCGGGAGGGGACCAAAAGATCACCTTCATCCCCAAGCAGCTGAATAACCCGTACACGGACGTCGTCCTGGGCGGCGGCAAGAAGGGCGCCACCGAGGCAGGTTTCGCCTCCTCCCAGGTCGTCGGACCGCTGGAAGCCTCCGCCTCCAGCCAGGTTTCCTTCATCAACGCCGAGACGCAGGCCGGCACGAACGTCATCACGATTGCCGCCAACGACCCCGACGCCGTCTGCACGGCCCTCGGCGAAGCCCGCTCCGCCGGCGCCAAGATTGTCGCGTTCGACTCCGACACCAACCCCGACTGCCGCGACGTCTTCATCAGCCAGGTGGTAGCCAAGGACGTTGCCCTGATCCAGACCAAGCTGATCTCCGAGCAGATCAGCGGCAGCGGCGAGATCGCCATCCTGTCCGCCACGGCCAACGCCACGAACCAGAACGAGTGGATCAAGTACATGGAGGAGGAGCTGGCCTCCAACCCCGCGTACAAGGACATCAAGCTTGTGGCCAAGGTCTACGGCGATGACAACGACACCAAGTCCTTCCAGGAGGCCCAGGGCCTCATGCAGGCTCACCCGAGCCTTAAGGGCATCATCTCTCCCACCACGGTGGGCATCGCCGCCACCGCCCGGTACCTCTCCACGTCCGCCTACAAGGGCAAGGTTGCCCTCACCGGGCTGGGGCTGCCGAATGAAATGCGGCCCTTTGTAAAGGACGGAACTGTCAAGGAGTTCGCCCTCTGGGACCCGGCACAGCTTGGCTATGTTGCCGCGTTCGCCGGCAAGGCCCTCACGGACGGCAAGATCACCGGCGCCGAAGGCGACACCTTCACCGCCGGCGAGCTTGGCGAACGCAAAGTCGAAAAGGGCGGCCTCGTGATTGTCGGGCCGCCGACCGTCTTCAACGCCGAGAACATCGACAAGTACAACTTCTGATCCCTACCTGTTCCATCCTGAGCGGCCGGGCGGGCCGCCGACAGCCCGCCCGGCGCCTCTACCCCTCCTCTCACCATTTCCACTTCACCGGTGCCACAGCACCGGGTACACGGCGCTTTCCCCACAGCCGTGCCCGGAAACCAGGTACCAGAGCCCCAGGTTCTCTTTTCCACGCCGGAAGGCCCCCTTAAATGAACCAGAAACAACCGGCCGATCGGCTGCTGCACCCACACAGGCGCCGCCCCACCCGCATCGGGCTGGTCTCCGGCGGGCTGGGCGCCTACTGGCCCCAGTTCCCGGAGCTGCTGCCGCAGCTGCGGGACTCCGTCCGCTACGTCACCGGCCGCTTCCAGGGGCTCGACGCCGAAGTCGTCGACACCGGATTCATCTCTGACGCGCAGGAAGCCGCGACGGCCGGCGAAAAGCTGCGCGTCGCCGACTGCGACCTCATCGTCATCTTCCTCACTACGTACCTGACGTCGTCCATGGTCCTGCCCATCGCCCAACGGGCGAAGACCCCCGTTCTGGTGATCGACCTGCAGCCGACCGAGGCGATGGACCACGCCAACTTTGACACCGGCAAGTGGCTGGCCTACTGCGGCCAGTGCCCCGTGCCGGAGGTCGCCAACGTCTTCCGCCGGGCCGGGATCGACTTCCGCTCAGTCTCCGGGCACCTCAAGCAGGAGTCCGCTTGGGAGCGGATCACGCAGTGGGTTCACGCCGCCGGAGTCCGCGCCCGGCTCCGCAACGCCCGGCACGGGCTGATGGGCCACCTCTATCCGGGCATGCTCGATGTCGCCACGGACCTCACCACCGTCTCGACCACCTTCGGCTCCCACGTCGAGGTGCTGGAATTCGATGACCTCCGCGAACGGGTCAACGCCGTGACGGACGCGGAGGTCTCCGAACGGCTTGGGCTCGCCCGCGAACTTTTCGTTGTGGATGACTCCGTGAACGACGACGACTTTGCGTGGGGCGCGAAGGTGTCAGTGGGCCTGGACCGCCTCGTGGCGGACTTCGACCTCGACTCCGTGGCCTACTACCACCGCGGACTGGCCGGGGAACAGCACGAACGGCTGGGCGCCGGGATGATCCTGGGCTCCTCCATCCTGACCGCACGGGGCATCCCGATGGCCGGCGAATTCGAGCTGCGGACCTCCATTGCGATGCTGGCCGCCCAGGCGATCGGCGCCGGGGGATCCTTCACCGAGATCCAGGCCCTGAACTTCCTCGACAACGTGGTCGAAATGGGACACGACGGTCCGGCGCATCTGGCCGTGTCCGCCCAGGACCCGCTCCTGCGCGGACTCGGCATCTACCACGGCAAACGCGGCTGGGGCGTCTCGGTCGAATTCGATGTGCGCCACGGCCCCGTCACCACCTTCGGCCTCGGCCAGGACCCGGACGGTAGCTACGTCTTCGTCACCTCAGAAGGCGAAGTGGTCCCCGGCCCGCTCCTGCAGATCGGCAACACGACCTCCCGGGTGGACTTCGGCGGGGACCCCGGGCTCTGGGTGGACCAGTGGAGCCAGACCGGCATCGGACACCACTGGGCTCTCTGCGTCGGCCACCGGGCCGCGGACATCAAGGCAGCCGCGTCCCTGTTGGGCATCGAACACCGCCACGTGGTGCTCTCATGACCACGGAACGCGTCTGCTTCCAACTCCAGGTCAAGCCCGGGCTGATCGAGGAATACACCCGCCGGCACGCCGCCGTCTGGCCGGAGATGCTCCGGGCCCTCAAGGCCTCCGGCTGGAACAACTACTCACTCTTCCTCCGGCCCGACGGGCTCCTGATCGGCTACTTCGAAACGGACAGCCTGACCGGAGCCCAGGCCCGGATGGCAGCCACGGACGTGAACGCCCGCTGGCAGGCCGAGATGGCCGGTTTCTTTGACGATCTCGCCGGAGCACCGGACCAGGGCTTCCTCCAGCTCACCGAAATTTTCAATCTCGAGGACCAGTTGTCCGCGGCCAACGCCGCCGAGGACAACCACCAACCGCAGAAGGAACAATCATGAACACCACAGAAACGGCCCTGGGTCGCCTCGCGGAACTCGCCATCGAGGTCCCGTCCTGGGCCTACGGCAACTCCGGCACCCGCTTCAAGGTGTTCGGCACCCCGGGCACCCCGCGCACCGTCCAGGAAAAGCTGGCCGACGCCGCGAAAGTCCACGAACTCACCGGCCTGGCACCCACGGTCGCGCTGCACATTCCCTGGGACAAAGTGGATGACTACGCGGCCCTGAACGAGTACGCCGCGGGCCTGGGCGTGGGCCTGGGCACGGTGAACTCCAATACGTTCCAGGACGACGAGTACAAGTTCGGCTCGCTGACCTCCCTGAACCCCGCGGTGCGCCGCCGCGCCATCGATCACCACTTGGAGTGCCTGGAGATCATGCACGCCACGGGCTCGCAGGACCTGAAGATTTGGCTCGCGGACGGCACCAACTATCCGGGCCAGGACGACATGCGCGGCCGGCAGGACCGCCTGGCCGAATCCCTGCAGGAGATCTACGCCGCCCTGGGCCCGGAGCAGCGCCTGGTGCTGGAATACAAGTTCTTCGAGCCGGCTTTCTACCACACCGACGTCCCGGACTGGGGCACCTCCTACGCCCAGACCCTGGCCCTGGGCGAGAAGGCCTTCGTCTGCCTGGACACCGGCCACCACGCCCCGGGCACCAACATCGAATTCATCGTCATGCAGCTGCT
Source organism: Arthrobacter sp. ES3-54 (assembly GCF_029504395.1). Classification (GTDB taxonomy): domain Bacteria; phylum Actinomycetota; class Actinomycetes; order Actinomycetales; family Micrococcaceae; genus Arthrobacter. The sequence continues at coordinate 114,198 of NZ_JAQFIF010000007.1, read as the reverse complement.
GCGCCTGGGCAAGCTCGGCTCCTTTGACTTCAACTCCCGCTTCTACGCGGATGATGACCTGATCGTCGGCGCGGCCGATCCGTTCCAGCTCTTCCGCATCATGTACGAGGTCATCCGCGGCGGCGGCTTCGGTAAAGAGTCCGGCGTCGCCCTGATGCTGGACCAGTGCCACAACCTGGAAGAAAAGATCCCGGGCCAGATCCGCTCCGTGCTCAACGTCCAGGAAATGACGGCCCGCGCCCTGCTCATCGACACCGACGCGCTCGCCGAGGCCCAGCGCAACGGCGACGTCCTGGCCGCCAACGGCATCTTCAACGATGCGTTCTACACCGATGTCCGTCCTGCGCTGGCGCAGTGGCGTGAATCCCGCGGCCTGCCCGCGGACCCGCTGGCCGCCTTCAAGGCCAGCGGCTACCAGAAGAAGATCAACGAGGACCGCGTCGGCGGCCAGCAAGCCGGATGGGGCGCTTAAGAGTTATGACTGAGAACAAGACTGTTGAAGAACTGATTGCCCGTTCCAACCGCCTCGGCGCGGACAAGCGGAACACGAACTTCGCCGGCGGCAACACCTCCGCCAAGGGCGCCGAAAAGGACCCGGTGACCGGCGAGGACGTCGAGCTCCTGTGGGTCAAGGGCTCCGGCGGGGACCTGGGCACGCTGAAGGCCGAGGGCCTTGCCGTGCTGCGGCTGGACCGGCTGCAGGCACTGAAAAACGTGTATCCCGGCGTCGAGCGTGAAGACGAAATGGTGGCCGCGTTCGATTACTGCCTGCACGGCAAGGGCGGCGCCGCCCCCTCGATCGACACCGCCATGCACGGCCTGGTCGACGCCGCCCACGTGGACCACCTGCACCCGGACTCCGGCATCGCCATTGCCACGGCAGCCGACGGCGAGGCCCTCACCAAGGAGATCTTCGGCGAGAAGGTGGCGTGGGTGCCGTGGCGTCGCCCCGGCTTCCAGCTGGGCCTGGACATCGCCGCGATCAAGGACGCGAACCCGCACGCGGTCGGCACTATCCTCGGCGGCCACGGCATCACCGCCTGGGGCGCCACCAACGAGGAAGCCGAGGCCAACTCGCTGTGGATCATCGAGCAGGCCGAGCAGTACATCAAGGACCATGGCAGGGCCGAACCGTTCGGGCCGAAGCTGCCCGGCTTCGGCGCCCTCCCGGAGGCCGAGCGCCGCGCGAAGGCCGCCGCCCTGGCGCCCGTGATCCGCGGACTCGCCTCGACGGACAAGCCGCAGCTGGGCCACTTCAGCGATGACCCCGCCGTCCTGGAGTTCCTCGAAGCTGCAGAGCACCCCCGGCTCGGCGCCCTGGGCACGTCCTGCCCGGACCACTTCCTGCGCACCAAGGTCAAGCCGCTGGTGCTGGACCTGCCCGCCGACGCCCCGGTGGAGGATTCCGTGGCCCGGCTCAAGGAGCTCCACGCCGCCTACCGCGAGGACTACCAGGGGTATTACCGCCGGCACGCAACCCCGGACAGCCCCGCCCTGCGCGGCGCGGACCCGGCGATCGTGCTGGTGCCCGGGGTGGGCATGTTCTCCTTCGGGGCGAACAAGCAGACCGCCCGGGTGGCGGGGGAGTTCTACCTCAACGCCATCAACGTCATGCGCGGCGCCGAGGCCGTCTCCACCTACGCCCCGATTGAGGAATCCGAGAAGTTCCGGATCGAATACTGGGCCCTGGAAGAGGCCAAGCTGGCTCGGATGCCCAAGCCGAAATCCCACGTCGGCCGGATCGCCCTGGTGACCGGGGCGGCGTCGGGCATCGGCAAGGCGATCGCCACCCGCTTCGCCGCCGACGGCGCGTGCGTGGTCATCGCGGACCTGAACCTGGACAACGCCCAGGCCGTGGCCGCGGAACTCGGCGGCGCCGACGTCGCGATCGGTGTGCAGGCCGACGTCACCGACGAAGCCCAGATCGCCGCGGCCATCCAGGAAGCCGTCCTGGCCTTCGGCGGCCTGGACCTGGTGGTCAACAACGCCGGGCTCTCCATCTCCAAGCCGCTCCTGGAAACCACGGAAAAGGACTGGGACCTGCAGCACAACGTCATGGCCAAGGGCTCGTTCCTGGTGGCCAAGGCCGCCGCACAGGTGATGATCGGCCAGGAAATGGGCGGGGACATCATCTACATCTCCTCCAAGAACTCCGTGTTCGCCGGCCCGAACAACATCGCCTACTCCGCCACCAAGGCAGACCAGGCCCACCAGGTCCGGCTCCTTGCCGCGGAACTGGGCGAGTACGGGATCCGGGTCAACGGCATCAACCCCGACGGCGTGGTCCGCGGCTCCGGGATCTTCGCCGGCGGCTGGGGCGCCAAGCGCGCCGCCGTCTACGGGGTGCAGGAAGAGGAACTGGGCAAGTACTACGCCCAGCGCACCCTGCTCAAGCGCGAAGTGCTGCCCGAAAACGTGGCCAACGCCGCCGCCGTGCTCACCGGCAGCGAGCTCTCCCACACCACCGGGCTGCACATCCCCGTGGACGCCGGCGTGGCCGCGGCCTTCCTCCGATGAGTGCCGCGTCACCAGCGGATACCGCACTAGCCAGCGGCGGCCTGTCCGCCGGCAGTGTCTTTGTCGCTATCGACATCGGCGCGTCCTCCGGCCGGGTCATCCTGGGCCGGGTCGCGGGCAGTCCCGGTGGGACAAGGACCGAACTGGAGACCGTGCACCGCTTCCCCAACGGCGTCAAAGAGTTCGACGGCGGCCTCCGCTGGGACTTCGACGCGCTGTTCGCCGAGGTCCTCACCGGGCTCGCGGCGGCCGCCACGGCGGCCGCGGCCCGCGGCGAGGGCATCGCCAGCATCGGGATTGACACCTGGGCCGTCGATTACGGGCTGGTGAATGCCGCCGGCGAGCTCGTCGCGGCGCCGTTCAGCTACCGCGATGACCGGTCCCGGGGTGCCGTCGCCCGGGTCCACCAAGAACTCGACACGGCCCGACTCTACGCCACCACGGGGCTGCAGTTCCTGCCGTTCAACACGATCTACCAGCTCGCCACCGAGTCCGGCCTGGACGGGCTGCAGGCCCTGCTCATCCCGGACCTCATCGGATTCCTGCTGACCGGCCGGCGCCGCACCGAGGCCACCAACGCCTCCACCACCGGACTCTTCGACGCCGTCGCGGGGGAGTGGGCCACGGAGTTCCTGGCCGCCCTGGGCCTGCCCGGGGACCTGTTCCCGCCGCTGATCCAGCCCGGCGAGATCCTCGGCACCCTGCTGCCGAAGATCGCGGAACGGACCGGCCTGTCCGCCGCCACGAAGGTGGTGGCCGTGGGCTCGCATGACACCGCCTCCGCCGTCGCCGCCGTGCCCGCGGGCGCCGGAGGTGATGAGGAGAAATTCGCCTACGTCTCCTCGGGCACCTGGTCCCTGGTCGGCGTCGAACTCTCCCATCCGGTCCTGACCGAGGCCAGCCGCGCCGCCAACTTCACCAACGAACGCGGCGTGGACGGCACCATCCGCTACCTGCGCAACGTCGGCGGCCTCTGGCTGCTCAGCGAATGCCAGCGCACCTGGGCCGCCGAGGGCTACCGGCCCGAACTCGAGGAACTGCTCGACGCCGCCGCAACACTTCCTCCCGGCGGCCCGGTCATCAACGCCGACGACCCCTACTTCATCGCCCCGGATAACATGCCCGAACGCATCCGGGCCGCGGTCCGCAACACCGGCACGGTCCTGCCGGAGCATCCCGCGCACATCGTGCGGTGCATCCTCAACAGCCTCGCCGCCGGTTACGCCCGGACTATCGCCGACGCCGAACGGCTCGCGGACGTGCATGCCGGCGTCGTGCACATTGTGGGCGGCGGATCCCAGAACCGGCTCCTGTGCCAGCTCACCGCCGATGCCACCGGAAAACGCGTCATCGCAGGCCCGGTTGAAGCCACAGCCCTGGGCAACGTCCTGGTCCAGGCCCGCGCCACCGGCGTGCTCAGCGGCGGCCTGGGTGAGCTGCGCGCCGTGGTCCGTGCCTCCCAGCAGCCGGCGGAGTACATCCCCTCACGCCGGGCGGCACATCAGGGCGCCGGAGGTGCCCTGTGAGGATCGCGCTGTTTGCCACGTGCATCGTGGACGCCATGTACCCGGCCACGGCGCGCGCCACGGTGTCCATCCTGGAACGCCTCGGCCACGAGGTCATCTTCCCCGCGGGGCAGGCCTGCTGCGGGCAAATGCACGTCAACAGCGGCTACTTCAAGGAGGCGCTGCCGGTCGTCGCCAACCATGTGAGGGCGTTCGAAGAAGATGAGTACGACGTCGCCGTCGCACCGTCCGGTTCCTGCGTCGCCTCCGTGAAGCACCAGCACGCCATGATCGCCCGCCGCTGCGGGGACGCCGGGCTGGAAGCCCGGGCAGCCGCCGTCGGGCGCAAAACCTATGAGCTCTCCCAACTCCTGGTCGATGTCCTCGGCGTCACGGACGCCGCGGCGCAGCTGGGCTCCTACTTCCCGCACCGGATCACCTACCACCCGAGCTGCCACGGCATGCGGCTGCTCCGGCTCGGCGACCGGCAGTTGGAGCTCCTGCGCTCGGTGGCAGGCATCGAGGTGGCCGAGCTGCCCGAGGCCGAGCAGTGCTGCGGCTTCGGCGGCACCTTCTCGATGAAGAACGCGGACGTGTCCTCGGCGATGCTCGCGGACAAGACCGCCAACATCTGCGGCACCGGCGCCGAGCTCTGCGCCGGCGGCGACGCGTCCTGCCTCCTGCATATCGGCGGCGGCCTGTCCCGGCAGGGCAGCGGCGTCACCACGATGCACTTCGCCGAAATCCTTGCCAGCACCCTCGAGCACCCCGCCGCCGTCACCGGCGACGTCCGCCTCACCACCGGAAGGACCGCACAATGAGCGGCACATTCCTGGGGATGCCGTCCCTGCCCGTCTTCGGCATCGGCAACCTGCACGAGCACGAGCCCTTCCCTAAAGCCGCGCACCGCGAACTCGGCAACACCCAGCTGCGGGCAAACCTCGGCCACGCCACCCGGACCATCCGGGACAAGCGGCTGGCCGTGGTGTCCGAGCTCCCCGACTGGGAGGAGCTGCGCGAGGCGGGCCGGGCGATCAAGGAATCCGTCATGGCCCGGCTGCCGGAGCTGCTGGAGCAGTTCGAGGCGAACTTCACCGCCCGTGGCGGCATCATCCACTGGGCCCGCGACGCTGGCGAGGCCAACCGGATAGTCGCCGCCCTCATCCGGGACCAGGGCGCCGACGAGGTGGTCAAGGTCAAGTCCATGGCCACCCAGGAAATCGGCCTCAACGAGTACCTTGAGGAACAGGGGATCGCGGCGTTCGAGACCGACCTCGCCGAGCTGATCGTCCAGCTGGACCACGACAAGCCCAGCCACATCCTGGTCCCGGCCATCCATAAGAACCGCAGCCAGGTTCGGGACATCTTCCTGCGCGAAATGGAGGGCGTGGATCCGGAGCTGACCGACGAGCCGGCCCGCCTCGCCGCGGCCGCCCGGGCCCACCTGCGCCGCAAGTTCCTCAGCGCCAAGGTGGCCGTGTCCGGCGCGAACTTCGCCCTCGCGGACTCCGGCACGCTCGCCGTCGTCGAATCCGAAGGCAACGGGCGCATGTGCCTGACGCTGCCGGAAACCCTGATCACCGTGATGGGCGTGGAGAAGCTGCTGCCGGCGTGGGAGGACCTCGAGGTGTTCATGCAACTGCTTCCGCGCTCCTCCACCGGGGAGCGGATGAACCCGTACACCTCGCTGTGGACCGGCGTCACGCCGGACGACGGGCCGCAGAACGTCCACCTGGTCCTGCTGGACAACGGCCGCAGTGCCGCCCTGGCCGACGAGATGGGCCGCTCCGCCCTGCACTGCATCCGCTGCAGCGCCTGCATGAACGTCTGCCCCGTCTACGAGCGCACCGGCGGGCACGCCTACGGGTCCACCTACCCGGGACCGATCGGCGCCATCCTGTCCCCGCTGCTGACCGGGATCACGGCGGAGGAGAACAGCTCACTGCCGTACGCGTCGTCCCTGTGCGGGGCCTGCTATGACGCCTGCCCGGTGAAGATCAACATCCCGGACATCCTGGTGCACCTGCGCGGCGAGGACGTGGACAGCAAACGCGGCAAGAAGCGACTCCCGAGCCAGATGGACCTGGGCATGAAGGCGGCCTCCTGGGCGCTGTCCTCCGGAAAGAACCTCGGCCTCGTCGAGAAAGCGCTGCCGCTGGGCCGGCTTGCCGCCGGGCCGGACCGGAAAATCACCAAACTGCCCGGCATTGCCGGCGGCTGGACCCAGAGCCGGGACATCCCGGCACCGCCCGGACTGTCGTTCCGGCAGTGGTGGGACAAGGAACACCAGGCCCCGGCCGCACCGCCGGCCGCAACCGGTACCGGGGACGCTGGCACAGAGGAGAACCCGTGAACGCGCGCACAGAAATACTCGACCGGATCCGCTCCGCACTCCGTGATGCGCCGGCGGTACCGGACGTGCCCCGCGACTACCGCCGGTCCTCCGCCCTGGGCGAGGAGGAGCTCATCGAGCTCTTGACGGACCGGCTCCTGGACTACAAAGCGAACGTCTTCGTCGAAGAAGCGGCCACGGTTCCGCAGCGGCTCGCCGCGCTGCTCGAGAGCACCGGCCGCTACGCCGTCCCGCACGGCCTCGACCAGGCCCTGTTCGCGGAGGCGGACGCCCACGACGCCGGCTCCCGCCGCGTCACCGACGCCCCCGGGCACCGGCTCAGCGTCGAGGAACTGGACGGAGTGGACGCCGTCGTGACCGGCAGCGCCGTCGCGGTCGCCGAAACCGGCACCATCATCCTCGACGCCGGCCCGGACCAGGGCCGCCGGGTTATCAGCCTCGTCCCGGACCGGCACATCTGCATCGTGCGGGCCGGGGAGATCACGGCCATCCTGCCGGAGGCGCTCCGCCGGCTCGACGCCACCCGCCCGCAGACCTGGATCAGCGGCCCCAGCGCCACCAGCGACATCGAACTCGAACGCGTCGAAGGCGTCCACGGTCCGCGGACCCTGGACGTGGTAATCGTCCGCGGGTAGGCCGGAGGCCGGGCCCTGCTTCCCTTGAGATAAGGGGAAGCAGGGCCCTCCAGTTTGCGGTGACCGGTTCGGGGAATGGGCCGCTAGCTCCCCGATCACTCAGTGGGTACACATGGTCTTCTCAGCGGGGAGTTGAACCATGGACGCATGTACTTAGTCGATCCCAGAGCCTGTGCACAACGCGTGATGCACCCTGGCGCGTGGTTGCCAAAGCCGATCCGCCGGCACCTGGTCGTCCGGGACCGGCAGCCCACGAACTCCCGGCTCGACTATCTCGAGGCAGGCCTCACGGGAACTCTGAGCACGGCCTCTTCACGGCGCAGGGCCAAGGAACTCGAACAGGCATTCCGGAACGGCGACGTTGCCTACGAAGACGCCTGCTTGGAGATGGAGCAACTCGACGGGGAGCCCTGATCGGCTGCCTGCGCTCGCCAAAACTGAGGGTCCGCTACGATGACGCTATGAGCGCGCTGCAACGCTAGCCCCATTCGGGGGCCGGCGCCAATGGAAAGGCATTCCATGATGAAGCGCGCTCTGCCACATGCACTGTTCTATGTCTTCGGACATCGTGTCTGCTGTGGCACCATTCCTGGCTGGACCGCTCACATCGGCCAGAAGTGGGACACCTTTGATGTCGCACCCTACAACCTCTATAACGTCATCTGGCGCGCTCAGAACTGGGTCTTGCAGAACTGCGACGACTAACCGTCTCGGAGCGTTCTTCGCTAGGAACTGCTCCGGCACCTCGTGGCCAGCGTCTACAACGCCGGCGGCTTGGTGGGCGCGGTCATCCCCGGACCGGCCGGCCCTGCTGAGCGTGGAATGGGAGAACGGGCTTCGCCTGGGGCTATCGGCGAGGACGCCATCTCGTGCTAGGCTCCCCAGAATCCCCACGCGACCGTATGCAAGTCGCAATCACTCAGGAGGTTCGCGGTGCCGGACACCACCTGCCACATGTCGATCTCGCTGGACGGCTTCGTCGCCGGGCCGGACCAGAGCCGCGAGAACCCCCTGGGCAAGCGGGGGCTGGAGCTGCACCGCTGGCACATCGGCGACCCGCGAGCCAACCATGCCGACAAGGTCGCGAGCGAGTGGCTCATGCGCCCGCGAGGCGCGTATTTGATGGGTCGGAACATGTTCGGCCCTGTCCGCGGGGACTGGGATGAGGAATGGACCGGGTGGTGGGGAGCCGAACCGCCGTACCACGCGCCGGTGTTCGTGCTGACCCGTCACGAACATGACCCCATCCAAATGGACGGCGGGACCACCTTCCACTTCGTCACCGAGGGCTTCGACGCGGCCTACTCCGCAGCCTGCCAGGCCGCCGGGGACAAAGGCGTGGACATCGCCGGTGGGGCTTCGACAGTCCGACAGGCACTGATCGCCGGCGTGATCGACGAGCTAACTCTCGACATCGCACCGGTCCTGCTCGGTTCGGGAGAGCGAATCTTCGACGGGGTTGAATCCTTCGGCTTCGAACCCGCCGAGGTACTTCACTCACCGTTGGCCACCCACATCCGCTATCGCCGCCTCAGCTAACTCCGTAGACGTCACCACCCGGATGACGCAGCCTTGCTGCCCGATGACCTGGCGGATCTTCGCGGAGACAGCGAAGTGGGATTTGAAGTGGTCTCGGGCTGATCAGCGGCGGGTTGGCTGAGGACGCTCATCTTTGCTGGTGCGATTCATCATCCCGAGGATGAGGAACGTGACGCCCATCGTGAAGAACGCGATCCAGGCCGTGGTGCCCAGGAAGATCATGGCGATCGCAACGGCAAGGAAGACGATCCCGACCGGCAGAAATACTGTGCTGCTGGATCTTTTGGCTCGGCCGTTCGCTTCTGACGTGGGCTTTCCTTCACCGTTCATCTGGCTGAGACTACGTCGCTGAGTAGATGCCCGCAAAACGGTCTTCCGCAAAGGTGCCTTGAAGTATTTCATTGCCAACAAGTACGTTCCAGACAAAGCAAAAGGCCCTGCTTCCCTTTGTTTACAAGGGAAGCAGGGCCTTTCTCATTCGCGGTGACGGTGGGATTTGAACCCATTTAGAAGCGTTACTGCTGAAAGGAAACGTCTAGTTTCAGGATGTAAGAAGTACTGCGTTGGCGGGCAGTCAAGCCCTTCCCGTTCGCACCACTTCTCCACATCCACCCTCGTGTCCCAGAAGCCGCCCGTCTTGGCGTATTCAAAAAACACTTTCGGGACGTTGCCTGACGGTGTCTTACGCCCGCCTCGGGCGAGCCTTCTGCTACTCATGACGGACCACCCATCCAAGCGCCAGCATCCCGGCGGGGGTGAGCCCTAGCTGCCTGCCTGGGTGCCGCATTTCCTGCGCCTGCCATGCGCTGGCGGATCCCTCATAAACTGCCCGCGCGTGGCAGACATAGGCCGCTACAGCAGGCGCGAACGAGTCGTCATACTCGTTGGCCTGCGGCGATTTCCAGTGTTTCGCCGCAATTTCCTATCTTCTGGTGACCAATTGCCCAACTTTGGGAGTTGTGGAACGGGCAAATCGCAACCTTCGGCGGGTAACTCGATGAGCCCGGAACGCACGCCAGGGCTGCGGTGCCGGGAAATCGGCTTACTTGGATTAGCTTTGGGACCGGGTACGGCCGGCCTCCTTTCGGTTGGGTCTATCTGCTTGCAAAACGTGCTGCTCTCCTCGCCGGCGGTCTGGCTGGGGGCGGGCCTAGCCCCACTGGGCGGGGGTGTGCGGCCCTTCATGCAGGTTGTGCAGAGATGGACGCCTATTGGGACAAATTGATTCGGCCGCCCATATGCTGATCGGATGACCCAGGGAACGCGAGAAGAAGACCAAACGGAGAACGCGCGTCTGATGGTCCTTTACGAGGCGTTGACAGCCCGGGTGGGCGACAGGGACGCCTTGTTGTGGCAATCCCCAGCCTTGGGCATGACGGCACAGGCGTTCCTTCTGGTCATAGCCCTCGGGCATGATTCCAGCCCGGCTGCGCGGTGCCTGGCAGCGCTCCTCGGGATAGTCGTGACGTTTATGTCGGTGCAGTTGATGCTGAAACACAGAATGTATATGACGAGCGATCAGCTAATGATGATCTCGTTGGAGCGCAGGATGGGCATGCCTTCGAGCGCTATCGACTTTCAACACCAGATTGCGTATTTGAAACGAGATGTCACGCTGCCGCGGCTTATCAAAAGGGCAAGACCGAAAAAGTACCTAACGAGACTGCGCAGCGTGGATGTCTGGATGTGGGGCCTTGGACTTTTCGGGGTCATAAATCTGGCCCTCCTTATCTTCTCTACATTTGATGCTTTCGGGTTCCCCTGTTCGTGGACGGTTCACACCGTTTCTGGCGAGACTCGCTGCGTCCTATCCCTTTAGCCCGCCGAATCGCTCGTCCAAACCGTCACGCCCTCTCCGCAACGGCCGAGGCCGTCGAGTTGGTTCGTCTTGAAGCCGAGCATGGGCTGTACTCTGGCGGAGTCAATCGCGCTATTTGGGAGAAAAGTGGAGTTCAAACGTTCAGCCGGGATCTTCGTGGCCGGGATTTCTTTGTTCCTTGGGGGACCGCTGCTGAGCTATGCCGGGATACTCTTCATGGCTTTGTCTGCTTCGAGGAACGACAGAGGCTTGACAGCTGTGTTTGTTAGTCTTTCGATTTTCGGGGCGTTGCTCGGACTGGTGGGGTTCTTCATGCTGCTCGTTGCCACGCACCGGGCCCTAATCAAGATCGATGCGCTGCCCGTGCGCATACAGTCAGCACAGCGGCAGAGCTGGCCTGCGGACCGAGTCTGACAGCCATGTCTTCCTAACGATGGTCGTGCCCGTAGCCGCGGCTATGTAGCTACGGGCACAACGCTTCCCTGCAAGTCGCAAGCCGGCAGGGGCGGGGGATCTTCGGAAATTAGCCCAGGTGAGTTAGATCGAAAGCTAGGCCCTTAGCCAGGTGGTAGCCATCGGGAGCCAGCTTGTCGCGGTGATTGTGCCGGAAGTTACGCCCCAGAGCTTCAGCTTGCCGTCAGGCGCCGCGCCGGCAGCCGTGATCTGCCACGTTGAGCACTGCCCGCCTCGTCTTCGGCCTTCTGCGCATTCGCGGAGATGACGTTGTCACCGTTGCGGATGGGTTCATTGCCGTCCGGTTTCTGGAATCCGAGCGGGGTTGTTTCAACAGCCAAAATGGCTCCTTCTGGTCGTTTTTGGGTACAAAAAACCAGCCATGAGCGGGCTGCGAGGGATGGTCTAACTATTCGCCGAAGGTCTCCTCGGAGTGGCTCGGCGGGGACCTTCAAATGCTGCGGTATTGTCGTCCGTGGAATCTTTTACCACGAGGGGGACAATTGGGTAATTTCATCTATGGGACCGATGGCAACATCAAACTGAACATCAATGACGATGTTCTGCGGGCGTTACAGGAGGCCGTAGTTGGCCGGATTTCTAAGGGAGAGGTGCTGCATCTTGCGTTTACGGGTAAGCAAAACGGTCGAGCCGCAACATCCGCGCTTATTCTTTCTTCGTCTATCCCTATGATGTTCACTTACGAGCTCGAAAAACTTCCCGAGATCAACAAGTCTTTGGTAACTGGCTTTAACGGGCTTATCGATGAAACCGGTGGATTGGATCTTTCCGGGTTGGGATCCCCAGCAAAGTCCTAGGCGGTTGGCCCTCGGCCGCCCTGCAAGTCGCAAGCGGGCAGGGGACCTCACCGTGTGGCTGGATCGCAAGTCAGGGGGCTTGTTTGGCCCGAGAAAGCATTCGCCATCGAGCGTGCTGGCGGGGTTCCTGCCAATCTTATTCGACTGTTGGTTTACACCCTTCGACCGGCCCTGGTATCAGTCTGGTTAGCAGGCGTTCCCGGACCAGCGCCTGGCCAGTGCGCCGTGAGCGGGCTGATTGGCTAATTTGACAGTGTGGAAAGCGCGGGCAAGTGGGAAGGCGCCGGCGCCCCGGTCAGTGGTTTGACCTTCGAGCTTTACGTTGCCGACTTCCGCAAACGTCTATCGGGTTCGAGCGCGACGGGTCTTTCTTAGAGTCAGCGGTTGTTCTACCGTTGCGACTATGAGGCTGCACGTGACCTACCAAGGTGGAGATAAGGACAGTAAGTCTGAGCTTCGCGAATTATCGGAGTTCCCGATAGAACTTCCTGGGGGCAGGTACGACTTGACCTTCAGACACGCGAGCCAAGAACCCGAGCCAACGCAAGCCGCAGCTACTTGGGTACCGCAAGCGCTGCCGACGAGTCAGTAGCCCATCAATCGACCGACTTGGCGATAGCCTCAATGGGCGCATCTGAGGCGTAGGAGCTGATTTCGTCCGGCTTGGGGACCTCGAAGGGGGCTGAGACGGAGAAGGACTGGGAAGAAAAGGAAGCTCTTGCAAAAATGAGCGCACCGGATCCCGAGGACTCGGCTTCGTAAATGGCGACCATAGAGCCTTACGAGACGAAGCTGCGCCGACGCTATCGGGTTCTGTATCGAACCCCGGAACGCAAGCAGATCACCAAACGCGGGTTTACGACCAAGCGCGACGCCGAGCGCTTCGCCAGGAGTATTGAAGTTTCGAAGGACCGAGGCGAGTTCATCAACCCCGCGGATGCGGCTGCAACGGTGGGGGAGTTGGGTTCCGTGTGGATCAAGGCTCAGACACACCTTAAAGCGTCCAGCTACAGGCCTGTCGAGTTGGCCTGGCGGATCCATGTTGAACCGCATGGGGCTCGGTGAAGCTGAGTGACATTCGGTCCTCGGCGGTGCAGCAGTGGGTTTCGGAGATGACTAAAGGCGACGGGCCGGTCGCAAGCCGAAGGCCGGGGCCACTGTTATCCGTTACTACGGCGTGCTCGCGGCAATATTGGATGAGGGGGTCAAGGACCGACGCCTATTGAGCAACCCTGCGCGGGGCATGAACCTGCCCAAGAAGGCCCATATCTATCTGAGCCACGAGCAGGTGCATTTGATGGCCTCAGAGTCGAAATATCCGGCCCTGGTCTTGGTGCTCGCACATTCCGGCTTGCGATGGGGCGAAGCGATCGGACTGCGCGTAAAGGATCTAGACATGCTTAAGCGGCGATTCCTGGTAACTGAGAATGCAGTCGAGGTTGGTTCCCGCATCGTCGTTGGCACGCCGAAGAACCATAAGCATCGCTCCGTGCCCTTCCCGAGGTTCTTGGCTGGGATGCTGGCGCAGCAGTGCTCGGGTAAGCATCGTGATGACCTCGTGTTTGCAGGAGAGGATGGCGGCTACCTGCGCTCCGCGCGTGTCCACGAAGACAACATGAGCTGGTTCGCTGGAGCGGTAAAGCGTTCTGGCATCCCGAGGATCACGCCACACGACCTCAGGCATTCCGCACGTAGCTTTGCTGTCTCTGCCGGTGCCAACGTGAAAGCGGTCCAGAAGATGCTGGACATAGCAGCGCGGCGATGACCCTGGACGTCTACGCGGATCTGTTCGATGACGACTTGGACGCCGTGGCGGACGCGCTAGAAAACGCAGTCTCACGGTCTGATGTTGTCAAAATGTTGCCACGGAAGGCCATCTAGACAAAGCAAAAGGCCCTGCTTCCCTTTGTTTACAAGGGAAGCAGGGCCTTTCTCATTCGCGGTGACGGTGGGATTTGAACCCACGTTGGCTTTTACACCAAACAACATTTCGAGTGTTGCACCTTCGGCCGCTCGGACACGTCACCAACCTGACTAGGCTACCGGAGCAAGGCGCCCATCTACAAAACGAGCCACAACGGCTTCCGCGCAACGCCGCGCCCGCGCGCGGCACGCTTCCCCACGAACAAAGAGGGCACTAGATTCGTAAGCACAATGACTAATTTTGAACGGCACGCCACCGCCTATTGGACCGTCGGCCCGGAGCAGGGCGAGCTCCGCAGCGAGGACCTGCCCACCCCCGGACCCGGGGAGGCGCTCGTCCGGACTCTGTATTCGGGCATCAGCAAGGGCACCGAGCTGGTGGTTCATCACGCGAGCGTCCCGGCGTGCGTCGCCGATGCCATGGCCGCCCCCAACCAGGAGGGGGACTTCCCGTACCCGGTGAAATTCGGCTACCTCACCGTAGGGGTGGTCGAGGCCGGCCCGGAGGGCTGGACCGGCAAGACCGTCTTCTGCCTCTACCCGCACCAGGACCGCTTCATCGTCCCGGTCGAATCACTCACCGTGATTCCCGACGGCGTTCCCGCCCGCCGCGCGGTGCTCACCGGCACGGTGGAAACCGCCGTCAACGGCATCTGGGAGGCCGGACCCCGCCTGGGTGACAGGGTTGCCGTGATCGGGGCCGGACTGGTCGGCGGCATGGTGGCCAAGCTCCTGGCCGGTTTTCCGCTGGCGCGACTGCAGCTGATCGACGTCGACCCCGCCAAGCGCGCGTTCGCGGACGCCCTCGGCGTCGACTTCAGCCACCCCGACGACGCCCTCCCGGACTGCGACATCGTGATCCACTGCTCGGCCTCGCAGGAAGGCCTGCAGCGGAGCCTGCAGTTGGTGGGCGACGACGGCGACATCATCGAAATGTCCTGGTATGCCGACCGGAAGATCTCCCTGCCGCTGGGGGAGGACTTCCATGCCCGCCGTCTGTCCATCCGGGCCAGCCAGGTGGGGATGGTGGCCCGCGCCCGCCGGCACCGCCGCACCAACGCCGAGCGCCTCGCGCTCGCCGTGTCGTTGCTGCAGGACCCGGTCTTCGACGTCTTCCTCACCGGATCCTCGACATTCGAGGAGCTCCCCGGCGCAGTCCAGCGGCTCGCCGACGGGACCCTGGACGCCCTGTGCCACGTCATTGAATATCCGTCCGCCGGAGTCGTGTCCGCCAAGCTCCCGTCCACCCAAGACTCATCCGCCCAAGCCCAGCCCACCGAAGCCACGAGGTAGCCCGTGTTCAGTCTTACCGTCCGCCGTAATTTCATGATCGCCCACAGCCTGCCGCGCGAAGCCTTCGGCCCCGCCCAGGGCCTGCACGGGGCCACGTTCGTCACGGAGGTGACCTTCCGCCGTCGTGAACTCAATGACGACGCGATCGTGCTGGACATCGGCGCGGCCGGGGGCGTGCTGGACGAGGTCATCGAGGGGCTGAACTACAAGAACCTCGACGAGCATCCCGACTTCGCCGGCAAGCTGAGCACCACCGAGGCCCTCGCCCAATACATCGCCGACGCCGTCGCCGCGCAGATCCGCGTCGGCAACGACGGGCGCGAGCTCGCCGGGCTGGACGTCACCCTGCGCGAGACCCCCGATGCCTGGGCCAGCTTCTCGCTGGACTTCGACGCCCGCTAAGCACCGCAGATGCCTCCGGCCAGCCTTCGCCTCCGGTTTGTGGTGCCCGGCAACATCCGGCACAACTCCGGCGGCAACGTCTACAACGCGGCGCTCGCCCGGGAACTGGCGGCCCTCGGCGCCGCTGTGGAATCCTGCCCGCTCGACGGCGACTGGCCTGGAGGCAGCGCGGGGGACCGGCGGCGCCTGGCCAGCCTTTTGCACACGGCACCCTCGGTGATCTTGGTCGACAGCTTCCTCGCCTGCGGTGCGCCCGACGAACTGGAGGCGGCCGGGGCGGCGGGGCAGCAGGTCTGGATCCTGCTGCACATGCCCCTGCCGGACCATGCGGAGCATGAACGCAGGGCCCTGCAGGCCGCGGCCGGTGTCATCTGCACGAGCGGTTCGGCCGCGGCGGGCATCCGCGCCCGGCACGGCCTGGACGGCATCAGGGTGGCCCTGCCCGGCACCGCGCCCGCCCGGTTGGCGGCAGGCAGCCTGTCCGGCGGCTCCGGCGTGCCGCACCTCATCGCCGTGGCCGCATTGCTGGAGAACAAGGACCAGTCGCTCCTGCTGGACGCGCTCGCCCGCCTCACGGATCTGCCCTGGACGGCGTCCCTCATCGGCTCGGACACCGCGGACCCTGTTTATGCCGCGCAGCTTCGGAACTCCGTGGAACGGTTGGGCCTGGCCGGGCGGGTCAGCATTCCGGGCGAGCTCCGTGGCCCGGCGCTGGAGGCTGAATGGGATGCGGCCGATCTCAGCCTGCTGATTTCCCGGGCCGAAACCTACGGGCTGGTGGTCACCGAATCGCTGGCCCGCAGCATTCCCGTGGTGGTGCGCGAGGGCACCGGAGCCGTCGAGGCGCTCGCCGCCGGCAACCTGTCCGGCTCGCCGGTGCCGGGCAACCTGCCCGGCTTGCCGGTACCGGACAAGCCGCTGCCTGGCGCCGCCGTCGGGCTCGGAACGGACCCGGCCCCGCTGGCTGACTTGCTCCGCCGCTGGCTGGGCGACGCCGGACTCAGGGAACGCTGGCGGGACGCGGCAGCAGACGCCCACGGCCGGTTGCCCGGCTGGGACGCCACCGCCCGGACCGTTCTGGAGTTCCTATCGGCGGAAGCCCCAGCAACCTCCGCAACCCCGGAACCTCCCGAAACCGGCGAATCCGGGAAACCGGCGGCGCAGGTTGATACGGCTTCTTGATACCGCTGACAGAGAAGCTGTTGGAGAATGAGCCCATGAGCACCCACCCTGTCGCCACGCAATCACCGTCGGTAGAAGAGCCCGTCAACCTGCCGGAGCCGCAGAGCCTGACCCCGGAGCGGCTCCGGGCGTGGTCCTGGCACCGGCAGGGCCTGGACGGCTCACTGGCCGGCCGCACGGCGGAGCAGGTTTTGGCCCGGGCGGGCTGGGCCCGGTCCGTGGGCGGCGCCAACCCGTATCTCACGCTCTTCGCCCGGGCCGGCATCCGCCGCGAACAGGTGGACACCGACGTCCTCGCCCACCGGATCCTCGAACTGCCCGTCGCCCGCGGCTGCACTTACGTCCTGGGCCGGGAGGACTTCGCTTGGGCGCTGAAGCTCGGCAAGGACGCCGCCGAAGCCATCCGCGTGCTCGGCCGGCTGGGCGTGGAACGGGGTGAAATCACGCTCCTGGAGGAGCAGGTGCTGCACGTGCTCGCCGAGGCGGAGGGGCCGATGGATCCGCGGCAGCTCAAGGAGGAACTGGGCGACTCGGTCCGGAACCTCGGCGAAGAAGGCAAGAAGAAGGGCGCCACCACCACGCTGCCCACCGCCCTGGGGATCCTGCAGGCGCAGGGCAAGATCCGCCGCGTCCCGGCCAACGGCCGCCTGGACCAGCAGCGCTACGCCTACGAGCCCTGGGGCCTGGCGCCCAGCGGCCTGGACGACGACGACGCGCACACCGAGCTGATCCGCCGCTACCTGGGCTGGACCGGCGGAGCCACCTTCAAGCAATCGCAGTGGTTCACGGGGTTCACGGTGGCGCAAAGCAAGGCGGCGCTCGCCGCCGTCGGCGCCGTCGAGGTGCCCACCGCGCCGGCCCCGTCACAGGCCGAGACCGGGGGCGACCCGCTGTGGATGCTGCCCGCGGACGTCGGCCGCCTCGCCGCATTCGAGGAGCCCGCGGGAGAACAGATCCAACTGCTCGCCGGAACGGACTCCCTGTTCCTGCTGCGCCGCAACGCGGCGGACCTGCTCGCGGGGGAAGACCAGCACCAACAGGCGCTGGGATCGCTCGCGCTGCAGGCGGATCTCCCGGACCACCCCATCCTGGACCGCGGCCGGATCATCGGGCTGTGGCAATACGAACCGGCCAAGGAGAGGATCGTGCCCTGGCTGTTCCACGGCCCCACGCCCGCCGTAACGCAGCGGATCGCCGAGGTGGAAGCCTGGATCCGCGAGGACCTCGGTGATTTCCGCGCCTTCAGCCTGGACTCTCCGGCCTCCCGGCAGAAGCGGATCGATGCGCTCGCGGCATCTGCAGGAGCCTCGGCGGCAGGGCCGTCTGCCGCCGGTGCGGCCGTCGGTGCGGCCGGCTAGCGGGAACGGATCAGGCGCGGTGCCCGGCGAAGAAATCCCGCAGCATTGCGGCGCACTCCTGCTCCCGAACGCCCGCAATGACTTCCACCCAGTGGTTGAGCCGGCGCTCACGGAGGATGTCGAACACGGAACCCGCGGCGCCTGCCTTCTCATCCCAGGCACCGAACACGACGCGCGGAATCCTGGCGAGGACGATCGCTCCCGCGCACATCGCGCACGGTTCCAGCGTCACCACCAGGGTGCAGTCCTCCAGCCGCCAGCCGTCGTCGCCCTTGCCTTCCAGCGCCCGGTGCGCCCGCAACCGCGCGGCGGCCTCCCGGATGGCGACCATCTCGGCGTGGGCCGTCGGGTCCCCAAGGGCCTCGCGTTCGTTTCGCCCGGCGCCCAGCACGGAACCGTCCGGTCCGATTACGACGGCGCCGATCGGCACGTCCGCGGTGGCCAGTGCATTCCGGGCCTCGGCCAGGGCAAGGCTCATCCATTCGGCATGGCGCGGCTCAGGGGCAGTCATGGGTCAATGATAGTTTCGATCCTAAGCATGCTGTGCAGCTCGGCTGCGCGGCCCAATTAGTTAATGTAGTCAAGTAGTCGGGAGACGGCCGTGACCACCGGAACAGAGAACTGGCTGGCGCGGCGCTGGGGCAAATGGGTGGTGCCCTACGCGGCCCTGTGGATCACCATGCTGATCGGCGGCGTGGTGGTGGTGATCCTGGCGCTGGTCAGCGCAGAAGTCTACGACAACGTGGTGGACGACGCCGGCCTCGCGAACCTGGACAAGCCGGCACTGGCGTTCATGGAACAGTTGCGCAGCCCTGGCTTGGACGCCTTCATCACCGGGTTCACCAACATCGGCGGCGGCATCGGGATGCCCATCTTAGGCAGCATCCTGACGGCGCTGCTGATCTACACCTCCCGGAGCTGGCGGCCGCTGATCCTGATCGGCGGCGCGGCCGCCGCGTCGGTGACTGCCACAACCCTGGGCAAGAAAATGATCGGCCGCGTCCGCCCGGACCATGCCGACGCGGTGCCGCCCTACGAGACCTCGCCGTCGTTCCCGAGCGGTCACACACTGAACACCACGGTGGTGATCGCGCTCGTGGTGTACCTGGCCTGCCTGCAGATCAAACGGACCAGCGCTCGGATCGGCCTGATCGCGGCGGGTGTGATCTTCATCGTCGCGATGGGCCTCAGTCGGGTCTATCTGGGCCATCACTGGCTGACCGACGTGATCGTCGGCTGGGTCATCGGGCTGGCCTGGGTGGGGATTGTGATCCTGGCCCACCGGTTCTTCCATGTGCTGCGGCGCCGGGAACACGCCGGGGAAGCGCCGACCTTCGAGCATCCCGCCCACCTCCATGACGGCGCCGCCGGCGCCACTGCCGGCGGCCCCGCCGGCGGCACTGCCGGCGGCACTGCACAGACCGACGCCAACGACGCCGATACCCCCGGCACTGCGGGACGGTCCTCAGCAACCGGGTGATAGTTTTGACCCATGCGCACTCTCGTTGTGGACCACCCGCTGGTCGCCCATAAGCTCACCGTTCTGCGGGATAAGAACACCCCGTCCCCGGTCTTCCGCCAGCTCACCGAGGAGCTTGTCACGCTCCTGGCCTACGAAGCCACGCGTGACGTCCGCACCGAACCGAAGACCATCGAGACGCCCGTCAGCACCACCATCGGCACTTACTTCACCAAGCCGACCCCTCTGGTGGTCCCGATTCTCCGGGCCGGGCTGGGCATGCTCGAGGGCATGACCAAGCTGGTTCCCACCGCCGAGGTCGGCTTCCTGGGCATGGCCCGCGACGAAGAGACCCTGGACATAATCACGTACGCCGAGCGCCTCCCGGAGGACCTCACGGACCGGCAGATCTTCGTCCTCGATCCCATGCTGGCCACCGGCGGAACCCTGCGTGAGGCCATCAAATTCCTCTTCAAGCGCGGCGCCTCCGACATCACGTGCATCTGCCTCCTTGCCGCCCCGGAGGGCCTGGCCAAGCTGGAGGAAGAGCTCTCCGACTCCAACGTGACAATCGTCCTGGCCTCGATCGACGAGAAGCTCAACGAGAAGTCGTACATCGTGCCCGGCCTGGGCGACGCCGGAGACCGCCTGTACGGCATCGCCGGCTAGGTCCAGTTCGCCAGGGGTCCCTTCCGCATTGCCGCGGTCCGCGCTAGCGTGTGCGGAATGGATTGGAAACTTGAACTCGTGTTTGTGCCGGTGTCCGATGTGGACCGGGCCAAGGATTTCTATGTCAACAAGGTGGGCTTCAACGCCGACTACGACGAGCGGCCCATGGACGGCATCCGGTTCGTCCAGCTGACTCCGCCGGGCTCCGGCTGCTCGATTGCCATCGGCGAGGGCCTCAACGACGCCCCGCCCGGTACGGCTCCATCCCTGCAGCTTGTGGTCAGCGACATCCAGGCCGCGCACAAGCAGCTCAAGGACAACGGCGTGGACGTCAGCGACGTCGACGTCCAGGACTGGGGGCACTTCGTCCATTTCGCCGACCCCGACGGCAACAAATGGGCCGTGCAGTACGTCCCCCACCGGCCCAACGGCTGATCCAGCCCGACGGTCCGAGGGGACTTCGCCCCGGACCGACGGGCGGCCCGGCCAGCGGATAGACCGGGCCATGCGGCAGGATGGAGGCATGAGCCTTCCAGCCCGTTCCAGTACTGCCACCCTGACCGCCCGCGCCGTCCTGTTCGATATGGACGGCACGCTAGTGGATTCCACCAGCATCGTGGAGCAGGTCTGGACCACGTTTGCCGGGCGCTACGGCCTGGATATCGGCGAGATCCTGCGCTCCTCCCATGGGGTCCAGGCCATGGACACGGTCCGCAGGTTTGCCCCCGCCGGATCCGACGTCCGCGCCCTCGCCGCCGAGCTGGGACGGATGGAGCTGGCCGAGACCCGCGGCATCGTCCCGGTGCCCGGCGCCCTGGAGCTGCTGTCGAGCCTGCCGCCGGATGCAGTGGCGCTGGTGACGAGCGCTTCCCGGGACCTGGCCGAGGTCCGGATGGCAGCTGCGGGGATCCGCGTCCCGGCCGTCTCGGTCATGTCCGAGGACGTCAGCCGGGGCAAACCCCACCCTGAGGGATACCTCCGGGCGGCGTCCCTGCTGGGTGTGGCCCCGGCCGATGCGGTGATCTTCGAGGACGCCCCGGCGGGCATCGCTGCGGGGATCGCCGCCGGCATCCGGACCGTGGCGGTAGGGCCCAACGCCGGCGAACTGCCGGACGGTGTCCTTCACATTCCCGACTACACCGGGGTCGCCGTGACCACGCACGTCACCGGCACCGGAGTGCGCACCCTGTCCTTCACCTTCTAGGCCCAGCCGGGGCCCCGGCGCTGCCGAGGCCCGGCCCCGCCCGCCTAGCCTGCGCCTAACCTGCCAGCAGATACACGCTGGTCCCGCCCACGGTCTGGGCGGTGAAATTGTCCTGCACCCACGCGGCAATCTGCGCGGCGTCGTCGGATCCGCTTTCGCCCTGCATCATGCGCCCGGCGATGAAGTAGTGGATCTTGCCGTCGGCCACGTACTGCTGGAACTGTGCCAGGGTGGGCGCGGGGTCCGTGCCGTTGAACCCGCCCACGGCCATCACGGGGAGCTGCGTTGCCAGCTGGTAGCCGGCGGCGTTGTTGGACCCGACGACGGCGGCAGCCCAGGTGTAGGCGCCCGCGTTTGTCTGCAGCGCGGTCACGAGGTCCGCCGACGGCGTGCTGGCCCCCAGCAGTCCGCCCATTCCGCCGACCCCGCCCGCTCCCGGGCCGCGGCCAGTGCCTGTGCCGGTGCCGTTAGCCGCCGTTGCACCGCCGAGGCCGCCGCCTGTTGCACCGCCGAGGGACGGCGGCAGCCCGGCCCCGCCCCGTCCGGACACGGCCGGCCCGGCACTGACAATCGAGCCGCTGTGCGCCGTGGACGCGGTGGACAGCGAGTACGCCAGCGGTCCGGCGAGGGCCGCGACGACGGCGAGCGTCGCCGTCGTCCGCGCCATGATCCCGGACACCTTCATCCCCGGTCCCGCGACCCCCTTGATTCCCGACCCCTCGATTCCCGGCGCCGCGGCGGCCAGCACCAGGGCCGCGGCGGCGAGGGAGCCCAGGAGCGCCACCCAGCGCAGCCACGGCAAGTACGCCGCGGTGCGACCGAGGAGTACGGCGGCCATGGCCCCGGCCGCCACGATCGCCACGGCGAGGACGGCGGCCGCTACAGGCTGGTCCCGCCGCTGCCAGAGCAGGACGCCGCCGAGCCCGGCGAGCCCGGCCATCCCGGGAGCCAGCGCCACCATGTAATACGGGTGGATGATCCCGGCCATGAAGCTGAACGTCAGGCCGGTGACGGCAACCCAGGAGCCCCAGATGATCACTGCGGCCCGCACTGCGTCGGTGCGCGGCGCGCGCCGGCCCAGCCAGAGCAGCCCGGCTCCGAGGAGCAGCACCGAGGGCAGCAGCCAGGCGATCTGGCCACCGAACTCGCTGTTGAAGAGCCGGAACAGCCCGGGCGTGCCCCAGCCGTTGCTGCCGCCCACACTCCCGGTTTCATCGCCGTTCAGCCGGCCCAGGCCGTTGTAGCCGAGGGTCAGCTCCAGGATGGAGTTGTTCTGCGAGCCGCCGATGTAAGGGCGGTTGGCCGCGGGAATCAGTTCGACGGCCGCCAGCCACCACCCGGCCGCGACGGCCATCGCCGCGCCTGCGCAGAGCAGGTGGAGGATCCGCCGGCCTGCCGCGGCCGGCGCCGCGAGCAGGTAGGCCACGGCGAAGCCGGGGACAACCAGCAGGACCTGCAGCTGTTTGGTGAGGAACCCGAAGCCCAGGAGCGCCCCGGCGAACAGCAGCCAGCGCAGGCGCGCATCCTGGATGGAACGCAACACGGCGTAGGCGGCCGCGGTCATCAAAAGCACCAGCAGGGCGTCCGGGTTGTTGAACCGGAACATCAGCACGGCCACCGGGGTCAGCGCCATGACCGCACCGGCGAGGAGCCCCGCGCGGTGGGCCAGGCGGGCGTCGGCAGTGGCGGGGGACGCGGCCCGGCGTACGGCCAGATAGAGGAGCCAGACCGTGCCGACGCCCATGAGCGCCTGCGGCACGAGGACGCTCCAGGAGCTCAGCCCGAAGATCCGCACCGACAGCCCCATCACCCACAGCGACGCCGGCGGCTTGTCCACGGTGATGGCGTTGGCGGCGTCGGAAGAGCCAAAGAACCAGGCCGCCCAGTCCTGCGACCCCGCCTGGGCCGCCGCGGAGTAGAAAGCGTTCGCCCAGCCGGAGGCGCCGAGGTTCCACAGGTACAGCACGGCCGTGGCCAGTAGCAGGGCCGCGAGTTCCAGCCGCCGCCGCAGCGGCCGGGCGGCTGGGACGGCGCGCGTGCCGCCGGCAGCCACGGGCTCCCGACGCCGGCGACCGTCCGGGACTTGCGGCTGCGGCGGGCCTGGCGTCAGGGCCGGTGCAGCGCTGGGGCTCAGGGTGTCAGTCATGGCGGCCTATACTCCCAGCTTGTAGACAGTGGTGTTGCCCAGGGTCTGGGCCTGGTAGTTGGCCGCGACCCAGGTGGCGACCTCGGAGTTGCCCCCGCGGCCCCCGCCCATTCCGTCCATGCCGCCCATGCCGCCGGAGATGAAGTAGCCGATCTCGCCGCGGTCCACCATCGCCTGGAACTGTGCGAGCGTCGGGTAGGGGTCGCCGCCGTTCCAGCCGCCGAGTGCGATCACGCTGGTGCCGGTGGCGAGTTCCAGGCTCGAGGCCTGGGTGGCGCCGGAGACAATCGCGGACCACTTGGCGCCGGAGGACTTCAGCAGCGCTGTCAGCTCCGCCGAGGACGTTTCCCCGCCCGGGCCGCCACCGACCGCGCCGCCGGCGCCGCCATCAGCACCGTCACTGCCGGTCCGGCCTGCTGCCCCGAAGCCGCCGCCCATCGCGGACGCGGTGGGACCGGACGTGGGGATCGAGCCGGAATGCGGCTGGGCCACGGTCGCCAGCGTCCAGGCGGTGCTCCCGAGCCCGCCGGCGAGCAGCGCGAGGATCACAACCCCCGCCGTGGCGGCCTTGCGGAACCGCGCCGGCAGGGCAGCCAAGCTGTCTGCCCGCAGGAGCAACGCCGCGGCCGCGAGTACGCCCAGGACCACGGCGATCAGCCGGAGCCCGGGAAGCCAGGCCGGATCGCGGCCCAGGAGCACTGCGGACCAGATCGAGGTGGCCAGTACTGTCACGGCCAGGACAACCCGCGCCGGCCAGTAGGCCCGGCCCCGCCACAGTTCCAGGGAGCCGATGCCCGCCAAGGCAGCGATCGCGGGGGCCAGCGCCACGGCATAGTACGGATGCACGGTGCCGCTCATGAAGCTGAAGATTCCGGCTGTGATCACCAGCCAGCCGCCCCACAGCAGGAGCGCCGCACGGGTTTTGGAGGTCCGCGCCTCGCGCCGGGTGAACCACAACCCGGCCGCCAGCAGGATCAGGGCCGCCGGCAGCAACCAGGACACCTCGCCGCCGAAACTGGTCCCGAACATCCGGGTGATCCCGGCCGTGCCGCCGAAGCCCACGTTTCCGTTGCCGCCGGGGCCGCCGGCGTTCCCGCCCAGGTTGCCTCCGGTGTTGCCTCCGGCGGGTATGCCCCCGCCTGACCCGGTGATCCGGCCCAGTCCGTTGTAGCCGAACGTGAGTTCCAGGAAGCTGTTGGTTTCCGAGCCCGCCATGTAGGGGCGGACCGAGGTGGGGGTCAGTTGGAACAGCACAAGGTAGCTTCCTGCCACCACCGCAATCCCCGCGGCGGCGGCCAGCAGGTGCAGGAGCCGGCGGCCGAGCGTGGTGGGCGCCGCCCACAGGTAGGCCAGTGCCAACCCGGGAACGATCAGGAAGCCCTGCAGCATCTTGGACAGGAAGGCCAGGCCGATCACCGCGCCGGCCGCGGCGAGCCACTTCCACCCGGCCTTCTCGATGGCGCGCGTGGTGAGGTACGCGGCCAGCACCAAGCACAGGGTAAGCATCGCGTCCGGGTTGTTGAACCGGAACATGAGGGCGGCCACCGGGGTCAGCGCCAGGGCGCCGCCGGCGAGCAGGCCCGCAGCCGGTCCGGACACGCGCTTGACGGTCAGATAGAGAAGCCCGACGGCGGCCACTCCCATGAGTGCCTGGGGAATGAGCATGCTCAGTGCCGAGAAGCCGAAGATCCGTCCCGCGAGGGCGGGAATCCAGAGGGCGGCCGGCGGCTTGTCCACCGTGATGGCATTGCCGGCGTCGAGGGAACCGAACAGCAGCGCGGTCCAGTCCTTGGTCCCGGCCTGGATCGCCGCGGCGTAGAAGGAATTGGCGTAGCCGGTGGCTTCCAGGTTCCACAGGTACAACGCCGCGGTGATTACCAGCAGCAGCGCCGCCGAGGGCCGCACCCACCAGGCCTGCGGTCCGAACAGCAGGCGGTCCCGGCGGCTCTGGGCTGCGGGAGGGTGGGTCGCGGACACGTGGGCTGCGGGCGGACGGGGCGCCGTCCCGGCGTCCCCAGCTACCGTGCCGGGCGTTTCCCGTGCTGCCGGCGGGCTGCCGGCCGGGGAGCCGGACTGGGCTCCGGCGGTGGGGCTGATGGTTGCCGTCATTTACTTGGCCTTTTCTGTGCGGGGGAGGGAAGCTTCGGGGGCGCCGGGCGCGGGAACAGCATTCGTGGCGCCGGGCACCGGAACGGTGTGGCTGGGCCTGTGGCGGAAGACCACCAGCCGGAAGAGCAGGAATTTCGCTGCTGTGGCGGCCAGATTGGCGGCGGTGACCGTGAGCAGTTCAAGCCAGCGGTCCGGTGCCGCTCCCGACGCGGCGTGCACCAGGGTGAGGGCGCCCGAGGTCAGTGCCAGCCCGATCCCAAAGACCAGCAGTCCCTCGAAATGGTGGCGTGCCGCCTGGCTGCTGCCCTGGATGCCGAACGTGAAGCGCCGGTTGGCCGCGGTGTTGGCCACGGCGGTTGTGAGCAACGCGAGGAAATTTGCCAACTGCGGGTCCATGAGCCCGCGGCAGAGCAGGAAAATCGCCAGGTAGGCCAGGGTAGAGGCGACGCCGATGCTGCCGAATCGTACGAGCTGCCCGAAGAGGCTTCCGCCGGAGCTTTGTTCCTGGGTCCGCGAGGCGGCCGGCAGCGGTCCGCGGGCCAGGGCGGCGCGCAGTTCGGGCACCGGGACCCGGCCCGAGACCAGGTCCCGGCTCAACCGTGCCATGCCGCGCAAGTCGGCGAGGGCAGTCTGGACGATGTCCACGCTCGAATCAGGGTCGTCGGTCCAGTCCACCGGGACTTCGTGGACGCGCAGGCCGCACTTTTCTGCCAAGACCAGCAGCTCGGTGTCGAAGAACCAGACGTTGTCCAGCGTGTGGGGGAGCAGCTGCCGCGCCACATCCGCCCGGATCGCCTTGAAACCGCACTGCGCATCGCTGAAGTGGGCGCCCATGAGGGACTGCAGCAGCAAGTTGTAGCTGCGCGAGATGAATTCGCGCTTGGGTCCGCGGACCACGCGCGAGTTGCGGGTCAGCCGCGTCCCGATCGCCAGGTCGGAGTGCCCCGAAATGAGCGGCGCGAGGAGCGGCCCGAGGGCGGCCAGATCAGTGGAAAGATCCACGTCCATGTATGCCAGGACCGGCGACGCCGAGGCAAGCCACACCTTGCGAAGCGCGTTTCCGCGGCCTTTTTCGGCCATATGGACCACCGTCACTTCGCGCAGCTCGCGGGCTACGCGTTCCGCCGCCTTGAGCGTTCCGTCGGTGCTGGCGTTGTCCGCCACTGTGATCCGGAAGGAGTGCGGGAAGGCGCCGAGAAGGTACGCATGGAGCCGGCGCAGGCATGCTTCGAGATCCCGTTCTTCGTTGAAGACCGGAATGGTGATGTCCAGCACGGGTGTGCTGGTACGCGTGTCAATGGCTGAGCGTCGGCCGCCGGGTCCGGAAAGTAGCCCGCCGGACGGGGCCGGGATGGGCGCGTCGGTCAGGGCGAGCCCTGACCGTGCAGCCGGTGCCGCCGGGCCGGCCGGCGTCGCCGTGGAGCGGGGCAGGGTTCCTGTGGCCTGGTCTGTGGATGTCATGGCTCAACTTTCCCGGCGGCCCATATGTGGGCTTTATGGTCAGGCTGTGCGGGGGCTGTGGAAGTCCGGCCAGTGCGGCAGGTCTGGCCGGGGATACGCAAAGGAGGCCCCGGATCCATGTTGGATCCGGGGCCTCCTTTGGTGGGCCGGGTAGTGCCGGTTTAGTACCAGTTGTGCGCGTAGTGGAAGTTCAGTGCGCCGCAGGGGGAGCCGTAGCGTTCCTTGACGTAGTTCAGACCCCAGTTGATCTGGGTCCGGTAGTTGGTCCTGTAGTCGGCGCCGGCGCTCGCCATCTTCGAGGCGGGCAGGGACTGGACCACGCCGTACGCGCCGCTGCTGGCGTTGGTGGCAGTCGTCTTCCAGTCCGATTCCTTGGTCCAGAGCTTATGCAGGCACTGCATCTGGTTAGGTGCCCAGCCATATTTGCCCAGCTGGGCCGCGGCGTAGGCCTGGGCGCCGGCGGGGTCGTCGATGGCGACCGGGGCCTTGGCGGGTGCGGGAGCCTTGACGGGAGCGGCTGCGCGAACCGGTGCCTTGGCGGGTGCGGGGGCCTTGGCGGGAGCGGCTGCACGAGCCGGGGCCTTGGCGGGTGCCGGGGCGGGTGCTTTGGCGGGCTTAGCCGCCGGGGCCTTGGCTACCACGCTGTTGTCCGCTGGCGCAGTGGGCGCAGCGACCTCGACTCGTTCGAAGTTGAGCTTGGCCAGCGGGTCGGCGCTAGTGGCCGTTTGGCTCCCAACGTTCGCCGTGTGGGCGCCCGGCTCTGCCGCCTGGGCGGCGGCGCCGCCCCCCACCAGCATGGCGCAGGCGGCGGTGATGACGGCGGCGCGGCGGCCGGTGATGCCGAGCCCGGTGGCCAGCCTGGACAGGGCGGATGCCTGCGTGGCCGGTTCGGCGCGGTGGCGCGACTTGGTGGAGCTGGAACGGGAATCGCCGTCAGGGCGCGGCTGTACCTGGAATTCAGTCATGATGATGGCCTCTCAACGCCGGCGGAGTTAGCTGTCGGGTTCGGATGAGGTCATCCGGCCGCACGGAACATCACGTGTCGGCTTCACCCCGAGGGCGCAAGAAATGCAGAATGCCCGGGAACTCTGGGTCCCCCGCCTCTGCCTGGTCCAGCGGAATCCGGGAAGCGGCAGAGTTTGGCGTCCATCCGGATATGCGGCACCAATGGCAGCGCACTCCTAAAACGCTACAGGACCCAAACGCTTAAGTCACATTTTGGTAACAGGAGTCACAGCAGCGGGGTGTCGGCTTGCGCCGGATCCCCCAGGGAGATCGAACCAGGGTTCGTGTGGCTGGCTACGCCGACGGCGGCGCCGCGGGCAGCCGCACGGCGAACTCCGTGCGGCCCGGCCGGGACGTGACTTCGACGGTCCCTCCGTGGGCCTCCACGATCGACTGGACAATGGACAAACCCAAACCGCTCGTGCCCTCCGAGGTCGGCGCGGCAGTCGCCGTGCCCGGACCGCGGCCGCCGCCGGCCGGAACGCCGGAGGCACCAGAAACAGTACCGGAAGCAGCACGGGAATCCGTGCCGGAAACCGAGTGTGCGGCGGACCCGGACCGGGCCCCCGCCGTTACGACCGTTGAGTTCGCTGCGGCGCTGGCTGCGGGACTGGCCGCGGGATTGGTGCGCGCCGCGTCGGCCCGTGCGAAGCGGGCGAAGACCCGGCCGACGAATTCCGGAGCGATGCCGTTGCCGTTGTCCGTCACGGTGACCACGGCGCTGCCGTCAGCCGAACGCATGACGCCCGTGACCACCTTGGTCGCGGGTGCCGTGTGTTTGCGTGCATTGGACAGGAGGTTGGCGAGGACCTGGTGCAGCTGGGTCGCGTCACCGCGCACCACCACGGGCTCCTCCGGAAGTTCCAGCTGCCAGATGCGGTCCGGGGCCATGACTTTCTCATCGCTCACCGTCTCGACGGCCAGCTGCGTGAGATCGACGTCGGAGATCTTGAGCGGCTGTCCCTCGTCCAGGCGCGCCAGGAGCAGCAAGTCCTCCACCAGGGTGGTCATCCGCTCGGACTGGCTTTGCACTCGGGCAAGGGATCTCTCGCCGTCGGGGGTGAAATGCTCGGTCATCCGCATCAGCTCCGTGTAGCCGCGGATGGCCGTAAGCGGGGTGCGGAGTTCGTGCGAGGCATCGGCGACGAACTGCCGCACTTTCATCTCGCTCTCCTGTCGTGCCTCGAGGGCATTGGAGACGTTGTCCAGCATCTTGTTCAGCGCGTAGCCCACGCTGCCCACTTCTGTTCCGCGGTGGGCCGCCGACGCCGGGACGCGTACCCCCAGCGCCACCTCGCCGGCGTCCAACGGGAGGCGGGAGACCTTGGTGGCCACCTCGGAGAGCTGTTCCAGCGGCTTCATGGTCCGCCGGATCAGGGCCGTACCGGCGAGGCCGATCAGCACGAGTCCGCCGGCGGAGACCACCACCATGGTCCAGACCAGCGAGGTCAGCGTGCTGTCCTTTTCTGCCAGCGGAAGTCCGGTGACAATCACGTCGCCATAGGGTGCCCGCACGGCGGTGAGCCGGTACGCGCCGGCTGAGAGGGTCCGGTCCACGGGCACACCGTTCGGGGTGAGCGCCAGGAGGACCGCGTTGTCATCGGGGGAGAGGCTCTTGCGAGTGGCGTCCCCGGCCAGGAAGCCGGCTCTGCTGACCTCACCGTCCTCAATGCGGGCGTTCAGCGTCCCGACGCCCTGCCCCCGGGCTTCGAGGGGGTCGGGGCGGCCGGCCGGGTTGCCGGACGCGGGACGGCCGAAGTCGCTCGAGCGGCGCGAAGCATTACTGAGCTGGTCATCGAGCTGTCGGGTAAGGAACAGGTCCATGGAGGCATAGCTGAACAGCCCCACGGCGCCGCAGATGGCCACCAGCAGCGCCATGGCGACGAGGACCAGGCGGGTGCGCAAATGCCACGTGGACGGGTTGCGCCAGTCGCGTCCGGGGACACGGGTCATGCCGGAAAGCGTGGGCACGGATCAGTCCGCCGGCTTCAGGACGTAGCCGGCGCCGCGGACCGTGTGGATCATAGGCGCATGGTTGACGTCGACCTTCTTGCGGAGGTAGGAAATGTACAGTTCCACGATGTTGGCCTGCCCGCCGAAGTCATAGTCCCAGACACGGTCCAGGATCTGGGCCTTGCTGATGACCCGTTTCGGGTTTTCCATGAGGTAGCGCAGCAGCTCGAACTGCGTGGCAGTCAGATGCAACTCCTCACCGGCCCTGGTGACTTCGCGGGTGTCGACATTGAGCACAAGGTCCCCCACCACGAGTTCGGCGGTGTCCATCGCGGCCACCCCTGAGCGCTGGACCAGCCGGTGCAGGCGCAGCAGGACCTCTTCCATGCTGAACGGCTTGGTGACGTAGTCATCGCCGCCGGCCGCCAGGCCGGTAATGCGGTCCTGGACGGCATCCTTGGCCGTGAGGAACAGCGCCGGCACCTCCGGCGCGAACGCGCGGATCCTGCTGAGCAGCTCGACGCCGTCGAACCCGGGGAGCATCACGTCCAGCACCAGCACGTCGGGGCGGAACTCCTTGGCAAGCCGGACGGCTCCGGGCCCGTCTTCCGCGACAGCCACGGACCAGCCAGCCATCCGCAGGCCCATGCTCATGAGCTCGGAGAGGCTGGGCTCGTCGTCTACCACCAGCGCGCGGATGGGGGAGCCGTTCGGATGCGTGAGCTGGGGAAGGTTGTTAGTCATGGAGTGCGAAGTGGCCATGGGACAACTCTCCGATCTGCCGGTTAGGCGGGGCTTTGGGGACCCTGTGCGGCACCTGTGAATCCCAGCCTAGCGAGCTGAATGCCCTTCCGGGCAGTAGAGGGTGCAACGGCAACGCTCAATCCGGTTTTCCCGTCCTGCCCGAACGTCACAGGCCCGGCTGTCGGCCCGCACAGCCGAGGCACAGAATCACTCAGCACTCTGGGGTGGACACCGATCCGCACCCTAAGGAGAAACACCATGAGCGGTCAGCATGCCGGAGCCGGTCCCGGACCAGCCCCCAAGCCCACCCCCGAATCAGCCCCCAACACAACAGCGGCAGCAGCGGCGCCGGCGCCCGTGACCACGCCCCAGGCGGCTGTGCAGTACAACACCGGACAGTACAACGCCGGACACAATGAGGCCGGACAATACAGCGCAGGACACCCTGAAGCCGGACAATACAGCGCAGGACAACATGAATCTCGGAACCCTGACGCCGTACACAATGGCGCCGGGCAGTTCGACGCCGGGCAGTTCGACGCCGGGCACCCGGCAGCCGGGGCTGCCTCCGGCTGGGGCGCGCCCCCGGTTTCGACAGTGCCGGCATCGGCAGCGCCCTGGGGCATGCCCCGGCAGGAGTCTCAGGCGACGGCGGCCGCCGCAGGCTGGGGCCCGCCGGGAGCGGCCGCCAGGACCGGCTCGTATGCCAAGCCCTGGACCCTCACCCGGGGGCTCGCCGTCGCCGGGGCCGCAGCTGTCCTGGCAGTCGGCGCCGGGGTGGGGGTCTACGCCCTTACCTCAAGTTCAGCGGCAGCCAATGGTGCTGCCGGCACGGCCGCCGGTGGGGCGGCGGGCGGCGGGGTGGGCGGCCAGGGTGTTGCCCCGGGCATGCCCGGTTCGGCACAGGGCGGTTTCGCCGGAGGCGGCATGTCGGGGCAAGGCGGTCCCGGCGACTTTGCTGCCGGCGGGATGGGCGGCGGGCTTTCCGCCGCAGTGCACGCCGAATACGTCGTGCTGCAAGGATCCGAGTACACCACCATGGCCGAGCAGTTGGGCGCCGTGAGCGTGATTAGTTCGTCCTCCGTCACAGTCAAAAGCAGTGACGGGTTCACGCGCAGCTATGCGTTGGACGCCGATGTGGTGGTGAGCAATCTGCAACAGAGGCGCCAGCAGGCGGGCGGTACGGGCACGCAGTTGAGCGTGGCGGACATCGTCGCGGGCGGGACAGTGCGGATCGTGGCGGCCAAGGACGGGTCCGGGTATACGGCGTCGTCGGTCATGGTTGTGGCGGCGACCGCCACGGGCCAGTCCAACTGACACCGCCGCAGCCGCCGTTGCCGCCGAGCCAGGCCGCAATGGCGGCTGCCCACTCCGTGGACGGCCCCGCAGGCAACGGCGGAAGGGCCCGGTTTTGCCTGTTTGCCATGCTGTGAATGATTTCAGTCGAATTGCAGGTAGGTCCGAATAATATTCGGCGAATACCATTTCCCAACCTTCCGGTCGGCAAAACACTTGTTATTTTATTGCAGGCTTAGAATTGTGACTTGCGCTACATTCCTCGGATCTGTCTCACTATGTGGAACCTGGGATCCTTTGTTACTTGCACGTTCGCATTGTTACGTTGCACACTTCAATTGTGAACAAGAACTCAACAGCACCTGCAGCCGCAGCTTCCTGGATCAGCACACCCGCTGGTACCGAGATGCGCTGTTGTCGAATGCACGCCTAACTTTTACACCCCTGAGAGTTTCTAGGCATTCGCCCCCTAGCCCAGAGTCGGGCGCCCCTCCCCAATTTCATTGCGGGGAAAGAAGCATTCGAGCCGCGATGACGGCCATTTCACATTGAGGTAAGCATTCCATGTCAGTTGCATCCGGATACGTCCACATCTCCGTCCGTAACGCCAGCAAGGCCGGCCAGGCCGCCGGTATCCGCCAGGGCTTTGGCGGCCGCTCCGCGTTCGCACCCGCCGGCTCCACCGGCAGCTTCCCCGCCCCCGGATATGCAGCGCAGGGCTACAACCCTGACTCCTACGGCCAGCTCCGTGCCGTTCCGCCCGCGCCCGCCACGGCGCCCACCCCCGTGATTGCCCCCGGTGCCGGCAGCCCGGTCCGTCCGGCCCCCAGCGACAACGTGGCCCGTGGCTTCGTGCTGTACATGGGGATCGACGAGGAAACCGCAGCTGCGGCCGGCACGTCCATCGCCAAGCTTGCCCAGGAAATCCGGGCCTACGCACAGTCGCTCGTTGCCGGCGCCGAAAGCTATGCCGCCGTCGCCGTCGCGCCGGCCAGTGCCCCGGGTTCCGCCCTCGACGTCGTCCGCTCGACTTTCGGTGACCCCACCGCAGGGGCCCGCCAGCGCACCGAGACCGCACGCCTGCAGCAGCCGCAGGATCCGCGGCCTTCCGGAGTGCTGATCGACCTCGCCCGCCGTGAGGTGCACCTCGACGGCGAATCCCTGAACCTGACTTTCAAGGAGTTCGAGCTCCTGAACTACCTCGTGGAGAACGGCACCCGCACCGTGGGCCGCGACGAGCTCCTCGAAGGCCTGTGGCGGAACGCCGAAGAGGTCCCGAACGAGCGGACCATCGACGTGCACATCCGTCGCCTGCGTTCCAAGCTCGGCCGCCTCGCCAACACCGTGCGCACCGTGCGCGGCCAGGGCTACCGGTTCTACGAGCACCCCGAAGTAGTGGTCTGGGCCGCTCCGGAATACTCGATCTAGCTTTTAGCCCACGCAAAGCGTCCGTCCCTCTTGTGGGGACGGACGCTTTCGCGTTTCCGGAAGCTTCAGCGGCTTTCCGCCGTGCCTTAGACACCTCCTTCGTTCCTCAGTCGGCGATGCGGCACTACGCGGAAAACCGCTTCGCTTCCGCCGGGGCAGTCACGCTCGCCCGCCTGCGCAGTGGGCGCTCTGGGTGGGTGGCTGACGGGCATGTGCTTCCGCGGCTTTTGGACCCTGTTGCCTTTTGGGGGCGCGGCGTAGGGTGTGACCGTTGAGCCGACTATTGGGAGGAAGACATGTCTGTTGCACGGATTACTACCCTGAGCGCGAACTCCAAGACCTCGTTTGATGCCGCCATCAAGGAGGGCGTCGACCGGGCCAACAAGACCCTGCGCAATGTCACGGGGGCGTGGGTGAAGGAACAAAAGGTTGAAATCAGCGACGGCGCCGTGGTTGCCTGGCACGTCGTGCTGGAAGTGACCTTTGTCCTTGAAGACTGAGCGGCCGCTGGTGGCGTGGGCGTCTGGGAAGAGCCGCCGCACTAGGATTGGGGCATGAGCGCGCATCACATCAAACGGCTGGTGATCATGCGGCACGCCAAGTCCGACTGGCCCGGCGGGGTTGCCGACCACGAAAGGCCGCTCGAAGAGCGCGGCCACAAAGATGCCCCCGTCGCCGGAAAGTGGCTGCTAAAGCACGGAGTGGTCCCTGATTTCATCCTCTGCTCCAGCGCGCTGCGGACCCGCCAGACCTGCACCTGGGTGTGCCACGCCCTGGGGGACAAAGCGCCGACGCCCAAGCTCGAGGATGGCCTGTACGCCGCGTCCGCCTTGCGCATGTTGACGGTGATCAACCACGTCCCGGACACCGTGACCACCCTCATGGTGATTTCGCACATGCCCGGGGTGCAGGACCTCGCCATGCATCTCGCGTCGCGCGATTCCGACCACGACGCCTATATGGATGCTGCCACGCGCTTTCCGACCAGCGCTCTGACCGTCCTGGAAACGGAAAAGTCCTGGTCCGAGCTGGACGGGCAGGACGCCAAGCTGACCCACTTCAAGGTTCCCCGCGCCAAATAGCCGCAGGTCCGCCCGGACATCGGTTGCTGAGACCATAGCTACCGGCCCAGTTCTGCGGTTTACTGTTGCTGTTTGCTGATGTGGTTTTTCCAGTGGTTTTTGGGGCAGGTTTAGTCACCTAAGAGAAAAGGCGGATCACCGTGGATTCAGGGCAGCTCATAGGAATTATCGTCGGCATCGTCGTGGTGCTCGCGATAGTGGCAGTCGCAGTCATGGTCAGCCGCAAGCGCAAGGTGGCGGCGGACCGGAACCGCGCCGCCGAGATGCGTGAACAGGCCAAGGCCGACGAATTCGCTGCGCGGGAACGTGATGCCAAAGCGGTGCGTGCCGAGGCCGACGCGCAGGAGGCCGACCTCGAAGCCGAGCGCCTGCGGCAGGAAGCCCGCAGCCGCAAAGAAGAGGCAGAAAGCGTCCGCTCCGGCGCGCAGGAGCAACTGCGCAAAGCCGACGAAGTGGACCCTGACGTGGTGACGTCCGAACGCGAAGGCGAAACCAAGGAAATGCCGACCCGCGCGGATCTGCGCTCCGAGAGGGCCGCCGGCCAGCCAGCGACCGGCACGCCCGCCTCCGGCGACCAAGTGTCCGGCGACCAGCGCAGCCGGGACGACGTGACCCGGGCCGACACCGCACAGGGCCCGGATACCGCACAGCGGCCGGATACCGAACAGGGCCCGGATACCGCACAGGGCCCGGATACCACCCCCCGGGAAGACAGGCCTCGAAACCTCTGACTCGAAACCTCTGAGCTGAATCCACTGACCCGAACCTCTCACCCGAAACCGCTGAGACAGTAGAGGGCCGGTGCGCGGGCTTTAGCGACGGGCGGTGGTCCGGGCAGGAGACTTGGCAGCGGGCGCCTTTACCGGTGGCTTGACCGGTGCCTTCGCGGGTGACTTCGCCGCGGGCCGGGCCACCGCCCGCGGAGCCGCCGGCCGCGCGGCGGTTCCCCTCGGCGTCGGACGTGGCGCGGACGGGCGCGGGCTCGCGGATCTGGTCCCCGCGCCTCGTGCGGCAGTCGCCGGGCGCCGTTGCGGAGCCCGCCCCGGGGCACGCCGGCCACCGATCTTGCCGGGCAGGACAGTGCCGGCGAACAGCAACAGCAACGTGACGGCCCCGGCCACCGCGGCCAGATAGAAGTACAAATCCGGATGCTCGGAATCGACGCGCGTGGACAGGGCGTCGGGATCGGGGTTGAAGGCCAGTCCCCACTGGCGCAGGAATGCGATCCCGAACGCGATGAAGAGGATACTGCCGACACCGCTCGCGGCCAGGGTCTTGTGCCGGCGCCTGACCACCACCTCTGCAACGCAGGCCACATAGGCTGTGGCGGCGGCCCCGACGAACCACACCAGCACCCACTCGTGCAGGGTGACTCCGGTCAGGACCAGAAGTGCCAGGGCAGCAAGGAACGCTCCGATGGCGACTTTACCGCTGGTGCCCATGTGACGCATGTGAACAATCATGCCTGAGCGGGCGGCTGCTTCACGACGTAGCCGCGCATGGAGGCCATAATTGCGGCCACACTCTGCTCCCTGGTCCGCTCCGGGTTATACGTCTGGCGATCCAAGCCCACCACGAAACAGGCCCCAAAAATTGCAGTTTCGAGGCTGCCCCGGGATACGGCGGGGTCCACGGGATAGGCGGCGGCCACACCGTCGATGGCGGAGCCGATCACGGCGAGCAGACGCCCGCGGAGCTCGGCGAACGTGTCCTGCCATTCACTGGGGGTCCGCCAGTTTTCGCTGACCCAAAGCCGGGCAAAGGACGGGTACTCGGCCATGAAGTCCATGGCCTGGCCGATCATCTCCTCCATGGCGGCCAGGGGATCGGCGGAGTCATCCCGGACGCTCAGGAGCCGTGCCATGAGGATGTCCACGCCGTGGCGCAGCAGCTGGGCAATCAGGTCCGACTTGCTGCCAAAGTTGTAATACACCGTGCCCTT
Source organism: Arthrobacter sp. ES3-54 (assembly GCF_029504395.1). Lineage (GTDB taxonomy): Bacteria > Actinomycetota > Actinomycetes > Actinomycetales > Micrococcaceae > Arthrobacter. The sequence goes on along the minus strand of NZ_JAQFIF010000007.1, from coordinate 77,903 downwards.
GGACACCCCGGCTGCCGTGGCGATCTCGTCCACCGTCACGCCGGCCGCGCCGCGCTCCCCGATCAGTTCCATGGACGCTTCGAACAGTTTCTGCTTCGTGGCGTTGGTCCGGGCCGGCCGGAGCTTTTTCTCCGCGTCCCCGGGCTCTGCCGGGCTGCCGCCGCTTTGGCTGGTGGTCATACGGCGATCTCCGGTTTCAGTGTCTTGAGGGTCCAGTATTTGTTCTTCCGGACGGCAACTGTGGACATTGCCAGTCCCAGCAAAGTGTAGCCAACCAGTCCCAGCATGGTGGGCAGGATGATGGCGAGATCGGCGCCGTAGATCAGGTGCCGCATGCCGCTGACCACGTAGCCCATCGGCAGGATCTGGTGCACCACGTGCAGCGGCTCGGGTGTGGTCTGCCACGGGAACGTGCCGCCGGAGGACACCAGCTGCAGGACCAGCAGGATGAGCACCACGAGCTTGCCAGGTGAGCCCAGCAGCGCCACCACACCCTGGATGATTGCGCTGAACGCCATGGCGGCGGCCAGCATGAGGAACCACATGAGCACCGGGTGGGCCGGGTCCAGTCCGAGCCCCACGTCCACCACCAGGGTCAGCAGGCTCGCCTGGACGGCGGACACCGCCAGGAACGGAAGCCAGCCGCCGGCGGCAATCTTCCAGGCCGGTGCATTGGAGGCCAGCGCGCGCTGGGTGACCGGGCGCATGGCCTGCACCAGCATGAAGATGCCGATCCACAGGGCCAGCGTCAGGAAGAACGGCGCCAGCCCGGCGCCATAGGAACCGGCCTTGGCCTGCGAGACATTGCTGACGGCGACCGGATCAGCCATGACCTTGGAGAGGCTGTCCTTCTGGGTGTCGTCGGGGTTGGGGACCTTGCCGGCGCCCTGGGCGAGTTCTGTGGCGAGCGTTCCGGCGCCGTCGGAGGCCGTCGCCGCGCCGCTCTCCAGTTGCGCCGCGCCGTCGTCGAGTTTCTGGGCACCCTGCACGAGTTTGCCGGCGCCGTCGACGGCGTTCTGCTGGCCGGCAGCGAGGGCCGCCGAACCTGCGGCCAGCTGGTCCGACCCGGCCGAGGCCTTGGCGACGGCGCCGCTGAGGGCGGGCGCGGCGCCAGCCAGTTGCGAGGCGCCGGCGCTGACGGCGGCGGAACCGTCGGTCAGCTTCTGGATCTGCGCGGCGGCGGCCTGCAGTTTGGCGGCGGAGGCAGAAGCCGCGGCGGAGGCAGCGGGCGGCGCAGCGGTGGCGTCGACGTCGGCTACCACCCTGTCTGCCTGCTCCTGGCTGAGGACGCCGGCGGCGACCAGGTGTGCCGTGGACGCTACCACCCTGCTCCGCTGGGCCTGGGCTGCGGCCTGCTGCGCGGCTTGTTCTGCGGCTGCGAGTTGTCCGGGAATGGCCTGCACCTGGGCGTTGAGGGCGGCGTTTCCCGCGGCCACCTGGGCGGCGCCGTCTGCCAGCTGTTGTGCGTCGGCGGGCAGGGCTGCGGTCTTGTCCTTGAGCTGGGTGAGGCCGCTGCTGAGCTGACCGGCCCCGGTGCTGAGCGAGGTGGCGCCGTCCCGGAGCTTGACCTCGCCGTTGTAAAGCTCGGTGGCGCCGGATTTGAGCTCGCCGGTGCCCTGGTGCAGGGTCACAGTGCCGTCGTGGAGCCGGGCCACGCCGTCGGCCAGTTGGCCTGCGCCATCGGAGGCCTTGAGCATCTGGGTATGGATGGTGCCGAATCCGGTGAGGAGCTGGTTGGCCGTCTCCTCGCCCACCTCCTTGGCGACCGTCGTGTGCACCGCGGTGGTCAGTTTGTCCACGATGGTGCTCAGGAGATAGTTGTTGGCATCGTTGGTGGTGACATTGAGCATGGCCTGGTTGGCGGCGTCGAAGCTGCCGGGGGAGACCAGGTTCGCGGAAAAGTCCTGCGGAATTTTCAGGGCGAAGGCGTAGGTGCCGTTGCTGACGCCCTGGTCCGCTTCCTCCGTGCTGGCGACCGTCTTCCAGTTGAAGACGTGGCCGTCCACCAGGCTCTCGGCCACCTTCCGGCCGGCCTCCAGCCGCGTGCCGTCGGCGGACGCGGCACCGGAGTCCTGGACCACCAGGGCCGCATCGATCTGGTTCAGCTTGCCGTACGGATCCCAGTTGGCGTAGAGGTACACGGCGCCGTAGAGCAGCGGAACGAGGGCCAGGGCCAGGATGGTCAGCTTGGGCAGCAGCCCGCCGGTCATGCGTTTGAGCTCGGAGCGGGCCAACCGCAGCACAGTCACTTTGAGTCCTCGGTTTCGGGGGAGAGGGATTCGGGCAAGAAGGTTTGGGCAGGGCCAGCTTCGTGAGCCGGGGCACGGTCGGCATCAGCGCCGTCAGTATCGGGTCCGGCCGGCGCGGGTTTGGCGGGTGCGACGGCGTTGCCGATCGCGGCGGCGGCCCCGGTCCAGCCGACCGGAATGCGGGTGACGGTGGCGACGACGGCGAGCGGCCGCCCGGCGTCGCGCGCCAGTTCCTGCAGCCGCGGCAGCCAGTCGGCAGCATCGCCGCTGTGCCGGTCGGGGGAGTCCACTACAAGGAGATCGGTGTCCGGGTTGGCGAGGGCGAGCGCCGTGAGGAGCCCGGTCCGCCGGCCCGCCGGCAGCTGCTCGGTCCAAAGCCCGGCGATGTCTTCGAAATTGTTGAGCCTGAGCCAGGGCCTGCTGCGCGCCGCGTCGCGGTGGCGGCGCGGCACCAAGGCCAGATCCTCGGTGACGAGGTCGCGGACGCTCAGGTGCTGTTCGGGCTCGTTGACGCCGGGGGAGTCGACCACGCTGCTTGCCTGCCGGAGCACCTTGATCCGGGCGTTTCCGTCCCAGCTCACTGTCCCGGCGGAGGGCTTCATGCGTCCGCTCAGGGCCAGGGCAAGGGCAGTGCGCTGGTCCTGGCGGACACCTTCCACGAGCAGGAGGTCCCCGCGTGCGGCCTCCAGCGAGGTGGGCGGCAGCAGGTCATCCCGCCGGCCGGTCACGGAGAGCTGTTGTACGCAGAGCAAGGCGGGCCTTTCGTAGAAACGATGTCCACTCAAGGCTAACTAAACTGACCAGTCAGTTCAAATAGAATGCGTGCGGTGTGATGAACCAGACGTGCCGGGCAGCGATGCGGCGGCGGCCGGGGCTGCGCGGTGCCGGTGTGTCTCCGGCAGATTCAGAGGCCGTACTCCTCCAGCAGGCGGAGCCAGACCTCACTGATCGTCGGATAGGAGGGCACCGCGTGCCACAGTCGGTCCAGCGGCACTTCCCCCACCACCGCGATGGTGGCGGCGTGCAGGAGTTCAGCCACATCCGGGCCGGCGAACGTGGCGCCGAGCAGCACTTTGCGGTCCTCGTCGATGACCAGCTGCGCCCACCCTTCGTAGTGTTCGGCGTGCAGGGAGGAGCCTGCCACCTGGATGGGAAGCTCCACGGCGGAGGCCCGGAAGCCGTCTTTCTCCGCCTGCGCCATGGTCCGGCCGACATTTGCCAGCTCCGGGTCGGTGAACACCACATTCGGCACCGCGTGCTCATAGGCCGTCTGGGCAAAGCGGCTCCACGGCGCCGGCTCGCCGGTGAGTTCACCCTTGGCCCGCGCGGCAATGGCGTCTCCGGTGGCCCGGGCGCCGTACTTGCCCTGATGGGTCAGCATGGCCCGTCCGGCGGCGTCGCCGGCAGCGTAGAGCCACGGATTGCCGGACACTTCGTTGTCAGTTGCGCGGTGGACTAGCCCGGTGGAATCAGTGGTGAGCCGCAGGGTCTGGCCCTCGGACGCCGAGAGCCCGACGCTGTCCAGGCCGAGCCCGTCAAGGGCGGGGTGCCGGCCAGTGGTGACCAGCAGCTTGTCCGCCGTGACCGTCACTCCGCGGGCCGGGCCCTGGTCTGGGCCTGCGGTAGGGCCGGCGCCCGGACCATCCTTGGGGCCGCCGTCGAGCACGACGGTGAGGGAGCCGTCGTCGTTCTCGCGCACGCTTCGGGTGCCGGTATGCAGGCGGAGGTCGACGCCGTCGGCGCGCAACCCGGCCGCAATCAGATCGGCGGCCTGCTCCGGGAAAGCGCCCAAGAGGCTGCCGCGGGCCACGAGGGTGACGGAGGCGCCAAGGCGGGCGTAGGCCTGGGCGAGTTCGACGCCGGCCACCCCGCCGCCCAGGACCGCAAGCCGCGCCGGGACCGCGCGGGCGGAGGTGGCCTCCCTCGTGGTCCAGTACTCGACGTCGTGAAGCCCCTCCACCGGCGGCTGAGTCGGGGTGGATCCCGTGGCGACCACCACGGCATGCCGGGCCGTCAGCGCATAGCTCTTGCCGTCCAGCCCTGCCACTTCTACCTGCCGCGGAGCGGTGATCCAGCCGTGGCCGCGGATCAATTCGATCCCGGTGTCCTCCACCCACTTGACCTGGCCGTCGTCCTGCCAGTTCGAGGTGAAGTAGTCCCGGCGCTTCAGGACGGCAGCCGGATCCAGGGTGCGGGTGACGGCTTCCTGGGCTCCCGGGACTGTCTGCGCGCCGTGCAGAGCAGTGCCTGGACGCAGAAGCGCTTTCGAGGGCATGCAGGCCCAGTAAGAGCATTCGCCGCCTACCAGTTCCGCCTCGATGAGCACCGCTGTCAGGCCGCCCCGGACCACGCGATCCGCCACGTTCTCGCCCACGGCGCCCGCGCCGATCACAATGACGTCGAATTCCCGCAGAAGCTGTGGTGTCATGGCACCAGCCTACGCCGGGGCCATGGCCGGATCCGGGCGGGCGCCCCGGGCGCCGGCGGTGCTGGGTTCCGGCGTAACATGCCGGGCCGAACCCTTTGCAGGAGGGGGGACGGTCGCTACTGTTGGGACCATACTTGGGGGAGGAGGCGGCCATGGCCGCACGCAACATGACAACAGGCACGGCCATGCCGCTGGCGAGGTTCAGTGCCCAGGCCCGGCTCCGGGCGCTTCAGTCGGACATCCTGGAGCTGATCCTGGAGCGCGACCTTGTTCCCGGGGACCCGTTGCCGACCGAGAACGAGCTCACTGCCTCACTCGGCGTCGGCCGCAACACGCTGCGGGAGTCCCTGAAGGCGCTCCAGGCGCTGGGCGTCATTGAGATCCGCCACGGTTTCGGCATGTTCGTGGCGCCGAACAATTTCGAGGCCCTGACTGACGGGCTCACCTTCCGGGCCAGGCTGTCGCTGCGCCACCACGGTGAGGAAGCCCTGCAGCTTGTGGAGGTCCGGCAAGCACTCGAATCCGGCCTGGTCGGCGCCGCCATGGACCGGATCAGCGCGGAGCAGCTGGCCGCCGTGGAGGAATCCGTGCACCAGATGGAAGAGCTGGCCGCTGCCGGGGAGCCGTTCATTGAGGCCGACGCGGAGTTCCACCGCAGGCTATTCGAGCCGCTGAACAACGATCTCTTGATCAGCCTGATGGATGTTTTCTGGAAGGTTTATCGCCGGATCCACCTAGAACTCGGCGGTCCGTACGCCGTCGACCTCGTGGCGACAGCTGCGCAGCACAGAGGGATCTATGAGGCTGTCGCCTCCGCGGACAAAGCCCTGGCAGCCGAACGGCTCAGCACCCATTTCGACGCAATCCGCGACATCATCGCCCAGACCACGGACTGATCCCTGCCGCTGGGCGGCAGTTGGCCGCTGGCTGTGTACCCCCGGCTGTGTACTCTGCGCGTGCCGCGGGCGCTTAAACAGAAAGATCCGCCCCGGCGAACCGGGGCGGATCTTCTTTCTTCTGTGCGCCCAAAGGGATTCGAACCCCTGACCTTCTGTTCCGTAGACAGACGCTCTATCCAGCTGAGCTATGGGCGCATTCTCGGCTCTTGGAGAACTTCTCGCTCCCCGAACCTCGAATTACTTTACGCGAGCCCGGGCCCAGTTACAAATCGAAACGGGTGTAATCTGGCCGACTAGACCGGTCTACGTGACCTTAGTCACAAAACGGGTGCACTCGGGCTGGCTACTTCCTTGAATTTTCGCGGTTTTTGATTTGAGCCGCCCTAGTCATCCCATGTCCGGGCCCGAAATGGGCACCGTGCCGAGCTCTAGCATTTAGGACACACCACTGAACCCGAAGAAGGGAACCGTAATGGGAGATCTGGCGCGATTGCCGTTGCTTGAAAAAGCACCCACCACACATGCCGGTCTGCTGGCATGGGTAGAAGAGGTGGCTGAACTGACTCAGCCGGACCGGATCTACTGGGTTGACGGGTCGGAAGCGGAAAACACGCGGCTCACTAACGAGCTCGTTGCCGCAGGCACCCTGACCCGGCTGAACGAGGACCTCTTCCCCAAGTCCTTCGCGGCCTTCTCCGACCCCGCAGACGTGGCCCGCGTCGAAGAGCAGACCTTCATCTGCTCCGAGAAGGAACACGATGCGGGCTTCACCAATAACTGGATGGCCCCGGCGCAGATGAAGGAAAAGCTGCGCGGCCTGTTCGCCGGCTCCATGCGCGGCCGCACCATGTACGTGATCCCCTTCGTGATGGGCCACCTGGACGCCGAGGACCCGAAGTTCGGCGTCGAAATCACCGACAGTGCCTACGTGGTTGCCTCCATGCGCATCATGGCCACTATCGGCACCAAGGTCCTGGACAAGATCACCGCGACCAACGCGTTCTTCGTCCCCGCACTGCACTCCCTGGGCGCCCCGCTGGCCCCCGGCCAGGCTGACGTCCCGTGGCCCTGCAACCCCGACAAGTGGATTGTCCACTTCCCGGAGGAGCGCTCCATCTGGTCCTTCGGCTCCGGCTACGGCGGCAACGCCCTGCTGGGCAAGAAGTGCTACGCCCTGCGCATCGCCTCGGTGATGGCACGCGACGAAGGCTGGCTTGCCGAGCACATGCTCATCCTCAAGCTGACCTCGCCGGAGAAGAAGAACTACTACGTCTCCGCCGCCTTCCCCTCGGCCTGCGGCAAGACCAACCTCGCCCTGCTGGATCCGACCATCGAGGGCTGGAAGGTCGAAACCCTCGGGGACGACATCACCTGGATGCGGTTCGGCAAGGAAGGCGAGCTCCGCGCCGTCAACCCTGAGGCCGGCCTGTTCGGCGTGGCTCCGGGCACCGGCTGGGGCACCAACCCCAACGCGATGCGCGCCATCGCCAAGGGCCACAGCATCTTCACCAACGTCGCCCTCACGGACGACGGCGGCGTGTGGTGGGAGGGCATGACCGAGGAAGTGCCCGCGCACCTGACCGACTGGCAGGGTAACTCCTGGACCCCGGATTCGGACAAGCCCGCTGCCCACCCGAACTCCCGCTTCTGCACGCCGATCGACCAGATCGACATGCTGGCCGAGGAATACTACAACCCGGACGGCGTGGAGCTTTCCGCGATCCTGTTCGGCGGCCGCCGCAAGACCACCATCCCGCTGGTCACCGAGGCGCGCAGCTGGTCCAACGGCATCTTCATGGGCTCGACGCTGTCCTCCGAGACCACTGCCGCGGCTGCCGGTGCCGTCGGCGTTGTCCGCCGGGATCCGATGGCGATGCTGCCCTTCATCGGCTACGACGCAGGCGATTACCTGAACCACTGGGTCAACCTGTCCGCCAAGGCCAACCCGGAGCGCCTGCCCAAGATCTTCCTGGTCAACTGGTTCCGTCGCAATTCCGAGGGCGGCTTCGCGTGGCCCGGATTTGGTGATAACTCACGTGTCCTGAAGTGGGCCATCGAACGCCTCGAGGGCAAGGCCGACGCCGTGGAGACCCCCATCGGGTTCGTCCCCACCGCGGACGCGATCGACCTCACCGGCCTGGACATGACCCCCGCCCAGGTTGAAGAGGCCGTCCGGGTTGATCCGGCCGAGTGGGCCACCGAGCTGGCCTCCATCGAGGATTGGTTCGCCAACTTCGGCAGCTCGCTGCCCGACGCACTGCAGGCCGAGCTGGACGGGCTGAAGGCCCGCATGGCTGTTCAGAAGTAGAAACAGTTCAGCAGTAGCAGCCTGCACGCAGCGACAACGACGGCGGCCCCGCACCTTTCAAAGGTGCGGGGCCGCCGTTTCCCGTTGCCCCTTGTCCGTTCCCGAGGCCCCGCCGGGACTTAGGTCCCTAGGCCGTGTCCGGGCGGGTCCCTAGGCTTGTCCGCATTCCACCAGCCGCCCAGCGAGACTTCAGGAGTGCACCATGCTTGTCAGCGACGACATCCATGCCTTGTCCAGGGCGGTGAGCGGTCCGGTCGTGTTGCCGGACAGCCCCGCATTCGCGGAGGAGACGTTCGCCTTCAACCTCGCAACGGTGCACCGCCCCGACGTCGTTCTTGGAGCCGCAGATGCACAGGACGTCGCAGCCGCGGTGAAATGGGCGGCGGAACACAGGCTTCCCGTGTCCGTCCAGTCCACCGGGCACGGCGCCGATTCCGCGATCGATGGCGGCCTGCTCATCAACACCCGGCGCCTGCAGGACCTGAAGATCGATCCGGTTGAACGCACCGCACGCGTCGGCGCCGGAGTGAAGTGGCGCACCGTCCTGGAGGCGAGCGTGCCGCACGGATTAGTCGGATTGCACGGCTCGAGTACCGATGTGGGCGTCGTCGGGTACACGGTGGGCGGCGGGCTGCCCGTACTCGGCCGCGCCCATGGCTTCGCGGCGGACCACGTCCGCAGCATGGACATCGTCACCGCCGACGGCGCGCTGCGTCGGATTGACGCCCACGACGAGGCCGAGCTGTTTTCACTGATGCGCGGGGGCAAGGGCAACTTCGGGATCGTGACCGCACTCGAGTTCAGCCTCTTTCCGGTCGGTGAGTTCTACGGTGGCGGCATCATCTATCCCGGGGCGGACGCGGCCCCGATCCTGGCCGCCTTCCGCCAATGGCTGCCAACACTGCCCGACGACGCCTCGCCATCGATCTCCCTGCTGCGTCTTCCGGACATGGACTTCGTACCCGAACCGCTGCGGAACCAGTTCGTCGTGCACCTGCGCTTTGCCTTCCTGGGCAACCGCGAGGACGGCGACGGGCTGCTTGCCCCGATGCGCGCGGTCTCGACGCCACTGATGGACACGGCCGGGCCCATGGACTACCTCGACGTCGACCAGATCCACATGGACCCGACGGACCCGCTGCCCTTCACGGAGGGCGGAGCGCTCCTGAAGGACTTCGGCGACGAGACTGTCGCGGACCTGCTCGAACTCGCCGGGGACGGTTCGGGCTGCCCGTTGCTGCTGGCGGAGATCCGGCCGCTCGGTGGGGCCCTGTCCCGGGCCGCGGTTTTGCCAGATGCACTGCCGGACGCGGTGTCGGGGCGGGACGCGGCCTTCTTGCTGTTCCTCGTCGGCTTCAAGATGCCGCCCATTGCGGAGGCGGTAGCGGCCTCCATCCGCGAGATCCTTGCCGCGATGGCGCCCCATTCAACCGGCTATACGCTGGTCAATTTCCACGGCGAACCGGGCGACGAGGCCGACCGGGCCAGGGCGTGGACTCCCGCGGTCTACGAGCGGATGCGGTCCGCGAAGTCCACGTACGACCCCGGCAACCTCCTGCGTTTCGGCCACGCGATCACCGGGGCGCCGGCCGCGGGCTGACTCCTCGGCGGGCTGCGCAGCGCAAAACGCGTGACAACGACGGCGGTCCCGCACCTTTGTTGCGAAAGGTGAAGGTCGCCGTAGTGCTCTCATCGATTGCTCCGCAGCGGCCCTTTTGACCCCTCAAAAGGGCGTTTACGGAGCAGCCGACGAGTATCTTAGCTGGCGAGCCAGATGTCCGGGCCGAAGACCTCATAGTGGATTTTCGTCGCCGGGATGCCGGCGTTGATGGCCTCGTTGCGGATGTTCTTCATGAACGGCAGCGGACCGCACAGGTACAACGAGGCGTTGGCCGGGAGGTCCACCTCGCGCAGGGTCATGAAGCCCGCGTTGGCGCCGGGCTGCGGTTCTTCGAGCCAGAGCTGCAGGTCGGCGCCGTCGAGGCGTTCGACGTCGTCCGTCATCTGGGAGCGCAGCGCCCAGCTGTCCAGCGTGCTTTCCGCGTGCAGGACCAGGACCTGGCGGTCCGAGCCGGACTCGGCCAGGGAGCGCAAGATGGACGCCGTGGGCGTGCAGCCGATGCCGGCCGAGGCCAGGACCACGGGACCGTCGCCCTCCTTGAGGGTGATCTCGCCGTAGGGGTTGGAGATTTCGAGGACGTCGCCCACCTCGACGTTGCTGTGCAGCACGGGGGAGACCTCGCCGCCGTCGTCGAGCTTGGTGGTGAAGCTGCGGCTGGTGCCGGCGTCCCCGGAGAGGGAGTACTGGCGGACCTGGCGCAGTCCGTCCGGAAGCGTGACCTTGACGCTGACGTACTGGCCGGGCAGCGCCGCGGTGATGGGGGTGTCGTCGGCAGGTTCGAGGGTGAAGGTCATGGAGCCGGTGCCGGCCGGAGTCTTGGCGGCAACCTTCCAGGGGGTCCACATCTTGGTGTTGGCCTGGGCGGCGTAGAGGCCCTTTTCGAGCTTGATCAGGGCATCTGCCATGAGCCAGTAGACCTCGGTCCAGGCCTCGGCGATTTCCGGGGTGATGACCTCGGCCAGGTCCTCGGCGATCGCGGCGAAGAGGTGCTCGTAGACCACCTGGTACTGCGGTTCGGTGATGCCGAGGGAAGCGTGGCGGTGGGCGATCCGGGACAACACGGTCTCCGGCAGGGTGTCCGGGTTGTTCACCAGGTGGCTGGCGAAAGCGGCGATGCTTCCGGCCAGGGCCTGCTGCTGATTGCCGGAGCGCTGGTTGGAACGGCTGAACAGGCCATCCAGCAGTTCGGGGTGGGCAGCGAAGAGGCGGGCGTAGAACTTGGGGGTGATGTCCCCGATGCGGGAACCGACCAGCGGCAGGGTGGCCTCGACGACGGGGAAGGATTTGTCCGAGAGCATGCTGACTCCTGAGGTAGTGGCCCGGGGGTCTTCAACCGGACCGCGATACAAATACTGTCATTCTAAATGCAAGTATTTATGCCTCAGTTCTACACGTTGTAGAAAAACGGAGCAAATCGGCTGGATCCCGGGCGTGGCGGGTGTGTGGGGTGGCGGTATCAGTGGCAAGTGTCGCTGCCGGAGAAGGAACCAGTTGTGCCCATGTTCGTAAACGTCATGCCGGGAAGGGGGAGGAACTGCCAGGAGTAGGACGTCTCGTTCAGGGTCAACTTGAGCGGCCCGAAGGCGCTTCGGCTACGGGCCACCATTGCGGTCAGGAGGGGGTCGGTGTTGGCCGACAACGCCTGGAGATCCGCCCCGCCGGCGCCCGCGGTAAAGGACCGGATCCCGGTCGGGGAGAGCGCCGGTACCGTACCTGAGCCGGAGGCACCGATCGGCTTGAAGATCTCGCTGACGTGGTTGTGCCCGGAGATCATGACGTCGACACCGTGGCTGGCCATGAGGTCCCACATTGGTCCCAGTTCCGGGTAGGAGCCGTGGTTCACGCCCGTTGACCAGCGCGGATGGTGCGCCGCCACGAGGGTGCACGCGGTCGGGGAATTGGTGAGTCGGTCCTGCAGCCACAAATATTCCGGGCTGCCGACACCGCATCCACCCGTCACCCCGCCTGGCCCGCATTCACTGTTCAGGGCGATGAAGGTCCAGGCCCCGATCGTCGTCGAGTAGTAGCCGTCCGTCCGAGGCCCAAAGTCGCCCGTGGTGACGCCGGGGCCATAGAAGTAGTCGAAATAGCCACGGGTGTTGTCAAGATATTCATGGTTGCCGAGCACCGGAGAAGTGATGGCCTTAAGGGCGCCGAACGTGTCGTTGTAGCCGCCGGCCCCCATGAAATCGGCAAGGGTGGCGTTCTGGTACTGAAGGTCCCCAACGGCGATGAACCTGTCCGGCGACTGGGCCGCGACCACCGCGGCGACGTCGCCATGGCGGCACGCGGACGTGGTGACAACTGAGCCGGGGGCACAGGCGATGTCGCCAACAGCCAGCACGGTCGCAGTCCCAGCGGCACCGGGTTGGATGGTGGCGGTGGTTTCGTTGGAGCCGGTGCCGGTGTTTCCGGCGGCGTCGGTGGCGGTGACGCGGTAGTGCCAGGTTCCGGCGGGACGGTTGGTGTCGTTGTAGCTGAGTCCGGTGGCGTCGGCGATCCTGCTGGTGGTGGAGGGGGTGAAGCCTGCGGTGGTGGAGCGGTGGACGGTGTAGCCGGTGACGCCGACGTTGTCGGTCGCTGCGGTCCAGGACAGGGCGACGGCGGTTCCGGTGACTGTGGCGGCCAGGGACCCGGGCGCGCCCGGGGCCGTGGTGTCGGGTGGGGTCGCATCCGTGTAGGTGAGGGTGAGGACGGGGCGCAACGTGGCGGAGGCCTGGCGTGACCAGAACCAGGAGCTGTCGGTGCCGGTGCCGGTCAGGGCCAGGGTCCGGGATCCGGTCCAGCCGGTCATCAGGCTGGTGTCCAGGGTGATGTCGTAGGCCGTGTTGGCGACCGTGCCGCCGGGCAGGGACCCGAGGTTGGGCCCGGAAACCGCGGGGCGGTTGGCGTAGAACGTGCCGGTTTCGGACCACGAGTCCGCTGCCGAGCGGAGGTTGAGGGTGTTGGCGGAGCCGGCGGAGGCCAGGCTGGTGGTGCGCATGCGCAGGATCGCACGGGTCAGGGTTTGCCCGGCCGGGGCGGCCGGGAACTGGAACCGGAGTACCGTCGTGGCGTCCGGCGAGCCGTAGACCGCCAGCGAGCCGCTGGTGCCGAAGTCCGTGGTGGGCGCCGACGAGGAGGTGTAGGTATCCGCCGCACTCTCCACCGCCAGCACCGTCGGGGGAGCGGCCGGTTGGATGGTGGCGGTGGTTTCGTTGGAGCCGGTGCCGGTGTTTCCGGCGGCGTCGGTGGCGGTGACGCGGTAGTACCAGGTTCCGGCGGGACGGTTGGTGTCGTTGTAGCTGAGTCCGGTGGCGTCGGCGATCCTGCTGGTGGTGGAGGGCGTGAAGCCTGCGGTGGTGGAGCGGTGGACGGTGTAGCCGGTGACGCCGACGTTGTCGGTCGCTGCGGTCCAGGACAGGGCGACGGCGGTTCCGGTGACTGCGGCGGCCAGGGACCCGGGCGCGCCCGGGGCCGTGGTGTCGGGCGGGGGTTGGATCGTGGCGGATGCCTCGTTGGATGATGTGCTGGTGTTTCCGGCGGCGTCCAGGGCTGTGACCCGGTAGTACCAGGTTCCGGCGGGCCGGTTCGGGTCGCTGTAGCCGGTTCCGTTCGCGTCGGCGATCCTGGTCGAACTGCTGGGCGCGAATCCGGCCGAGGGTGACCGGTGGATCGTGTAACCGATCACCCCAACGTTGTCGGTTGATGCTGTCCAGGACAGCGCGACGGCAGTTCCCGTTACGGCTGCCGACAAGGCTCCGGGCGCACTCGGTGCGGTGATGTCGGCCGGGGCGGAATCGGTGTAGGTGAGGTTGAGGACGGGTCGCAGTGAGGCGGAGGCCTGTCGTGACCAAAACCATGAGCTGTCGGTGCCCGTGCCGGTCACGGCGAGCGTCCTCGACCCGGTCCAGCCGGAGATCTGGCTGGGGTCGAGGGTGATGTCGTACGTCGTGTTGGGCACGGTGCCGCCGGGCAGGGACCCGAGGGTGGGCCCGGAAACCGCGGGGCGGTTGGCGTAGAAGGTGCCGGTTTCGGACCAGGAGTCCGTCGCGGCCCGGACGTTGAGCGTGTTGGCGGATCCTGCGGAGGACAGGCTGGTGGTGCGCAGGCGCAGGCTCGCGCCCGTCAGGACCTGTCCGGCCGGGGCAGCCGGGAACTGGAACCGCAGGACTGCGGTGTTCTCGGGAGAGCCGTAGACGGCGAGCGAGCCGCTGGTGCCAAAGTCCGTGGTGGGCGCCGACGACGACGTGTAGGTGTCCGCGGCCGGCGCCACCGCCACCACGGTCGGCGCCGCGTCGGCCGTTGGGACGCTCACCAGCGAAACTAGGAGCGTACCCGCGCCGACAGCGGCAAGCCTGCGAAGTCTCTTCATCGGTGGCCTTTCGCGTGGCCGGAAGGAAAGAGGCTCCCCGGCGGTAGTGACATCCTTGGGGGTACTTTGTCATCCCACGCCGGTCCGGTGTCAATGCGTAGCCCTACTTGGGATGCGGTCCCGGGGACCGAGTAGGAGGGTAGTCCTGGACTTCTTCAGCTTCCGTCATCGGGACCGCGGCTGGGGGACAGCCGGGCGAATATCAGAGCCCTGGGCGCAAGCCGATCGCCTCAAAGACGGGTGTCATCTGCCGGGCTGTCGGCAGCGAGGCGATCACCATCCCGTCGAGTTCGCGATAAAAGGCTTCGCGGGCCCGGGCAAGCCCGGCCCGGAGGCGGCACTCGGTGATGAGCGGGCACGTTCCGCCCGAGGCGATGCAATCGGCCGGGTCCAGGCGGGTGTCGAGTTGCCGCAGCAGCTGGCCAACCGTGGCGGTCCGGCCGGCGCTGCTCAGCCGGGAACCGCCGTTGCGGCCGCGTTCGACGTCGATCATGCCCAGGGCGCGCAGCCTCGCCATCGCCTTGCTGACATGGTTGTACGGCGTGCCGACGGCGTCGGCGATGCTCTGCGTGGTCAGCAGCCCGCCGTCCGGAACGGCGGCGAGCACCAGCAAAGCGCGCAGGCTCACATCGGCGAACGCATTGATTTTCATATCCCCAGCCTAAGGGAGGTCTAGTCCACCCAGACGGCGGGCTCGTTGGTATCGGCGGCCAGCTGGCCGAATTCGAGTTCGTGCGTTCCTGCGTTGGCGGCGTAGGGCAGGACTGCGGCGAACAGGGAACCGTCCTGGTGCTCTGCGGCAACGTGTATGGCGTCCGAGTCTTCCTCGAGCAGCGTGATGTCACAGACGACGGCGGCGGCCCGGAACTCCTCCCGGTGCTGCCGGAGCAGCTCGTGGAGGTCCCGGATCATGGCGTCCGCGTCGAAGTCTGCGTCGGATCCTTCGCTCGCGTCCGCCGGGGTCACGGCAACCAGCCGGACTTCGCCGTCCTTCTGGACCACCAGGGCGAAGGGCAGGAAACCGCCGTTGCGTTCCAGCTGCTCCTGCGCGGCGCCGACGCCGGTGCCCAGCAAGTTCTCCAGGTCCGTGGCGCTGGCGTCCGGCACGGAATCGCGCCAGGAACCGGCGTTCGAGGATTCTTCCGGATGTACGGCCACTGCTAGCCCCGGACCAGCGCCAGGACGCGGTCGCGGACGCGTTCCATGGTGGCGGTGTCCGTGGCTTCGACGTTGAGGCGCAGGAACGGCTCGGTGTTGGACGGGCGCAGGTTGAACCAGTAGCTGCCGTCGGCGGCGATAAAGGTGCTGCCGTCGAGGTAGTCGACCTCGACGTCGTCATCGTGGAAATCCTTGCGGACCCGCTCCACTGCGGCGGTCTTGTCCTCGATTTCGGAGTTGATCTCGCCGGAGGACTGGTACGGCTCGTATTCGCGGCCGAGCTCGGATAGCGGGCCGTCCTGTTCGCCCAGGGCGGCCAGGACGTGCATGGCTGCCAGCATGCCGGTGTCCGCATTCCAGAAGTCCCGGAAGTAGAAGTGGGCCGAGTGCTCCCCGCCGAAGATGGCTCCCTCCGCGGCCATGACGGCCTTGATGAAGGAGTGCCCCACCCGGGTGCGGACGGGGCGGCCGCCGAGGCGCTCCACGAGTTCCGGAACCGCGCGTGAGGTCAGCAGGTTGTGGATGACGGTGGGCGTGTCTTCGCCGAGGCCCTGGGCGCGGGCGATCTCGCGGCGGGACACCATGCCGGTGATGGCCGACGGCGAGACGGGCTCGCCCTTTTCGTCGATCACGAAGCAGCGGTCGGCGTCGCCGTCGAAGGCCAGGCCGATGTCCGCGCCATGCTCGACGACGGCGGCCTGCAGGTCGCGCAGGTTTTCCGGCTCCAGCGGGTTGGCCGGGTGGTTCGGGAATGATCCGTCCAGCTCGAAGTACAGCGGCACGATCTCCAAAGGGAGCATGGGCAGGAGGGCATCGCCAAGCACAGCCGGAGTGGTGAGGCCGGCCATGCCGTTGCCGGCATCCACCACAACCTTCAGCGGCCGCGAACCGCGCAGGTCCACCAGGCTGCGCAGGTACTCCGCATAGCCCTTGAGGACGTCCTGCACGCCCACCAGGCCGCGGGTGCCGGCGGCGGGGATGGTGCCGGCGTTGAGGTATTCCTCGGCGCGGGCCTGGATCTCCATGAGCCCGGTTTCGGAGGAGATCGGCACGGCGCCGGCCTTGGCCATCTTGATGCCGTTGTATTCGGCCGGGTTGTGGCTCGCTGTGAACGTGGCGCCGGCGGCGTTGAGGGCGCCGCACGCGTAGTAGAGCTCGTCGGTGGAGATCAGGTCAAGTAGCTGGACGTTGGCTCCGCGGGTGGCCGCGCCGTTGGCAAAGGCTTTGGCGAACTCGGGGGAGGAGGGGCGCATGTCCCCGCCCACCAGTACGGTCTGCCCCGCGAGCTCCAGGACGTCGACGAAGGCGGCACCGACGGCTTCAACGATCTCCGCGGTGATGGATTGCCCCACGATTCCGCGCACGTCATAGGCTTTGAACGAGGTCGAGAGGTCAAAAATCTTTGTCTTGTCCGTAGTCACGCGTCCTATCTTACGTTGCGGCCCTGACGCCGCGGCCGGTGTCCACACGCTGGGATTGTGCACATAGCGGGCCCCGGCTTCATGGCTGTCGGAGGGGACTGGGATACTGAAGCAATGGCCAGTAACCAGAACGCCCTTTCCAGCACCGCCCTCGCCGACACCACGGCCTCGACTCGGGAACAGGCCCAGGCTGTGCTGCGCGAGCTCGTGGGCCACCCGGAGGCGGAGTTCCATGACGGTCAGTTCGAGGCCATTGAGGCCCTGGTCGACGGCGGCCGGCGGGCCCTGGTGGTACAGCGCACCGGCTGGGGGAAGTCGGCGGTGTATTTCGTCGCCTCCCTGCTGCTGCGTCGCCGCGGCGCCGGCCCCACCCTGATCGTGTCCCCGCTCCTGGCGCTCATGCGCGACCAGGTCGCCGCCGCGGCGCGGGCCGGGGTACGGGCGGTCGCCATCAACTCGGCGAACCAGTTGGAGTGGGACTCCGTCCGCGAGCAGCTCGCCGCCGATGAAGTGGACGTCCTGTTGGTTTCCCCGGAACGCCTCACCAACCCGTCCTTCCGGGAAAACCAGCTCCCCGAGCTCGTGCGCCGGACCGGGCTGCTGGTGATTGACGAGGCCCACTGCATCTCGGACTGGGGCCACGACTTCCGCCCCGACTACCGGCGCATTGCGGACCTCATCACGCAGCTGCCGGACACCGTCCCGGTGCTCGCCACCACCGCCACGGCCAATTCCCGGGTGGTGCATGACATCGAAGAGCAGCTCGGCAAGGACGTGCTCACCATCCGGGGCGCCCTGGGCCGGGATTCGCTCCGGCTTGGCGTCCTGACCCTGCCGGATTCCCGCGAACGGCTGGGCTGGCTGCTGACCCACCTGCAGGATCTGCAGGGCAGCGGCATCATTTACACGCTCACCGTGTCCGCGGCCGAGGACACTGCCCGCCTCCTGGCCGAAGCGGGGCACGAGGTGCTCGCCTACACCGGCCGCACGGACCCCGCTGACCGGGAACGCGCCGAGCAGCTCCTGAAAGACAACCAGGTCAAGGCCCTCGTGGCCACGTCCGCGCTCGGCATGGGCTTCGACAAGCCGGACCTCGGCTTCGTGGTGCACCTTGGCGCACCGTCCTCGCCGGTGGCGTACTACCAGCAGGTGGGCCGCGCCGGGCGTGGCGCGGCGAACGCCGACGTCCTGCTGCTGCCCGGTTCGGAGGACCGCGACATCTGGCAGTACTTTGCCACCGCGTCCATGCCGTCCGAGGAAAAAGCTGCGGCCGTCCTGACAGCCCTCGCCGAGGCCGGAACGGCGGTGTCCACGGTGGCGCTCGAGGCCCGGGTGGACCTGCGCCGCACCCCGCTGGAGCTGCTGTTGAAGGTCCTGGCCGTGGACGGCGCCGTCGAACGCGTCGGCGGCGGCTGGCGCTCCACGGGACAGCCGTGGAATTACGACGCCGAGCGGTACAGCCGGATCGCCGAGGCGCGGGTGGATGAACAGGACTCGATGGTCATCTACCAGGACACCGCCGGCTGCCGGATGGAATACATCACCTCGGTGCTGGACGACGAAACAGCCCGCGCCTGCGGCCGCTGCGACAACTGCGCGGGCCGCTGGTTCCGGGCCGACATCGCCGAGGACGCCACGGAGACCGCCGGGCAGACCCTTCGCCGGGCCGGCGTGGTCCTTGAACCGCGGCTGCAGTGGCCCAGCGGCATGGACCGCCTGGGCGTGCCGGTCAAGGGCAAGATCAAGCCCGATGAAGCCCTCGCCGACGGCCGGGTGCTGGCGCGCCTGACAGACCTCGGCTGGGGTGGGGCCCTGCGCGAGGCCTTCGCCGCCGGTGCACCGGACCGGGCTGTGGACCCCGGCATGCTGCAGGCCTGCGTCCAGGTGCTCCGGGAATGGGGCACGGCAGATGCCCGGACCCCGGGCTGGAGCGGGGCCGGCCGGCCCGCCGCGATCATCAGCCTGCCCTCCCGCGGGAAGCCGCTGTTGGTGGACTCCTTGGCCCGCGGGATCTCCGAGATCGGCCGCATTCCGTATCTTGGCCAGCTCCAGCTCAATCACGGTGGACCTACCGGCGGCCGCGGTGGGAACAGCGCCTACCGGCTCGCCGGCGTCTGGGACCGCCTGGTGGTGGGTCCGGAGCTGGAGGAGGCCTTGGCTGGAATCCGTGGCCAGAGCGTCATGCTGGTGGACGACCTCGTGGACAGCCGCTGGACCCTGACCATCTCCGGTCGGGCCCTCAGGCTCGCCGGCGCCGGCGCCGTTCTGCCGTTGGTGCTGGGCCAGGCCGGCTGACCTCGGCGCCGGCGTGACGGGGGAGGGCCAGGCTGTCCAGCGTGCTCAGGAGCATCAAGACCGCGATGGCCACGAACGCCGCCCGGTACGGCGCCGCCGGATCGCCGCTGGCGAGACCGGCTCCTGCAGCCTGGCTGCTTGCCTCGAAGACCCGCAGCAGGAACGCCCCGACAGCGATTCCTGCCGCGGTGGAGAGCTGCACGAGCGTGGCGGAGACGGCGTTGGCGGACGGCAGCTGGGCCGGGGCGACGTCGGCATACTGGACGGATGCGTAGGCCGAGAACCCGATCGAGCGGAACGCTCCGCTGGCCACCAGCACGGCGACAATCAGCGGTTCCGGAGTGCCGGCGTCGAGCAGGGCGCACAGCGCAAAAGTGGCCGCGGACGCCAGCGACGCGAACACCAGAACGGGTTTGAAGCCGAAACGCCGGATCAGGGGCGTGGTGGCGGGCTTGATTCCGATGTTGCCCACGAACACGGCGGACACCATCGCCCCGGCGCGCAGCGGATCCCAGCCGAAGCCGGCCTGGAACATCAGCGGCAGCAGGAACGGCACGGCGCTGATGGTCAGGCGGTACACAAAGCCTCCCGTCGCCGTTGCGCGGAACGTCCGTGCGCCGAAGACGGACAAATTAAACAGCGGCGTGCTGGTCCGTCGCATCCAGGCCGCGGCGGCGGTCAGGAACAGCAGGCCCACTACGATCCCTGCGGCTGCCAGCAGCCCGGCGTCCCGGCCGCCGATCAGTTCCAGACCGACCAGCAGGGAGCCCACCCCGAGCGTGGTCAGGGCCAGGCCGAACCAGTCGAGGCGCCGCGTGCTGTCGCCGCTTACTGCGGGGACCAGGCGCAGCGCGGCCAGGAACGCCGCCAGGCCCAGGGGGAGGTTGACCAGGAAGATCCAGTGCCAGGACAGGTACGTGGTGAGCGCTCCGCCCACGAGGGGGGCAAGGACCGGGGCCAGCAGCCCGGGCCACACCAGGAAGGCGGTGGCCCGAAGCAGTTCCTTCTTTGGGGTTCCGCGGAGCACCACCAACGTGCCCACAGGGACCATCATGGCGCCGCCGGCACCCTGCAGCACACGGCTCAGAGTCAGCATGGTGAGGTCTTGGCTGAGCGCGCAGAGCAGCGACGCGGCCGTGAAGATCGCGATGGCGAGGCAGAAAACCCGGCGCGCACCGAGCCGCTCCGCGAGCCAGCTGCTGAGCGGGATACCCATCGCCACCGTCATCAGGTAGGCCGTCATGGTGATGTTGACGTCGGCGGCCGGCACGGAGAAATCCGCGGCGATACTGGGTATGGCCGTGGTCAGGACGGTCCCGTCGAGGAATTCCATGAAGAACGTTGCGGCCACCAAAAGGGCCAGCCGCGGGCTCCAGCTGCCCCCGGCCGGGACGGCGCTGCGCGAGGAGGCCTTCATGCGCGTGTCTCCGAGTTCCGGTTCACCCATTGCGGAGGGGCGGTTCCGATTCCAGCACGGCCATGGCGGCGTTGTGACCGCCGATGGCACTGACGGCGCCGCCGCGGCGGGCGCCGGAGCCGCAGAGGAGGACCTGCGGATCGTCCGTCGCCACGCCCCACCGGCGCGCCGGGGTGTCCAGCGGTTCGCCGTCCTCCACGAACGGCCAGTCGAGGCCGCCGTGGAAAATGTTGCCCCGGGGCATGCCGACGGCGCGCTCAATATCCAAGGTGGTCTTGGTTTCGATGCAGGGCCGCCCGTCCGGATCCGTCAGGAGCAGGTCCTCAATCGGCTCGGCCAGGACGGAGTTCAGGGAGGCCAGGACGGCCGCCTGCAGTTCGGCGCGGCGGTCCTCGTTGTTCTCGGTCGTGACCAGCCGGTCCGGGACGTGCAGGCCAAAGACGGTCAGCGTCTGGGCGCCGGCGGCCTGCAGTTCCGGGGACAGGATGCTGGGGTCCGTCAGCGAATGGCAGTAGATTTCGCACGGCAGCGGCGATGGCACGGATCCGGCGGCGGCGGTGCTGTAGGCGGCGTCGAGCTGGGACCACGTCTCGTTGATGTGGAACGTGCCGCCGAAGGCGGCCTCCGGGCTGACGGAACCGTCCAGCAGCCGGGGAAGCCGCTTGAGCAGCAAATTGACCTTGACCTGGGCGCCCTCGCGGCGATGGTTCGGGTTGCCGGCAGCGCCCGCCGAAATGCCGCTCGCTGAAATGCCGCCGGCGCCGGAAGTGGGGTCGGCGGCAGGCCGGCTGCGCAGTCGGTCGAGGACGGCCGGCGCCACATTGGACAGCACCCACCGGGCGGAAGACGAGTGGTGTTGCCCGCCGTGGCGGTAGTCCACGACGCCGCCGGGCCGGACGGCCGTGACGTCCGCGGAGGTCAGGATGGTCGCGCCGGCGTCGGTGGCAGCCCGCTCCAGCTCGCCGGACACCGCGCCCATGCCGCCGACCGGCACATCCCAGTCGCCCGTCCCGCCGCCGATCAGGTGGTAGAGGAAGCAGATGTTTTGCTGCAGGTCCTCGTCGCCGGCCCGGGCGAAGGTCCCGATCAGCGCATCCGTCAGCACCACGCCGCGGACCAGGTCGCTGCCCAGTTCCTTGCTGATGGCGTGCCCGATGGGATGTTCGATCATTGCCTCCCACGCGTCGGCGGCGCCGGCCCGGGCGGCGAGGGACCGCGCTTCGGACCGCGGCAGCAGCGGTGAGGTCATGGTGGGCCAGAGGGCCTCGGTGAGCTGCCGGCAGGCGGCATAGAACGCGGAGAAGGCAAGGAACTCGCCGTCGGGCGCGCCGACGGCGGCGAAGGACGCCGCAGTGGCGGCCTCGTCCCCGTTGTCCACCAGCAGGGCCCGGCTGCCGTCCGCGGGGTCCGGGGTATAGGAGGAATAGCGCCGCCGCGCAAGCGTGATGCGCAGGCCGAGGTCGTCGATGATCTGCTGGGGCAGGAGGCTGACGAGGTACGAGTAGCGCGAGAGGCGGGCCTCGACGCCGTCAAACGCGTGCGCGGACACCGCGGCGCCGCCGGCGTGCTCCAGCTTTTCCAGGACCAGGACCTCACGCCCGGCCTTGGCCAGGTACGCGGCCGCGGCCAAGCCGTTGTGGCCGCCGCCGACGATGATGGCGTCAAATTCCTTGTTGCTCGACATGGGCCTATCCTGCCATCCGGATCGGCCGGCGGGCGCGAGGCGTCCGGCCACCGGACGGGAGCAGGGCTTGCTGCCGGCCAGGCTCCGCAGGCGGTGTGCCCGGGAACGCAAAAGGCCCCGGTCCAAGGACCGGGGCCAAACGCGGAGACGGGGGGATTTGAACCCCCGGTGGAGTTGTGCCCCACACTTCATTAGCAGTGAAGCCCATTCGGCCGCTCTGGCACGTCTCCAATTGCTATTAACTAGCCAACCAAGGATACGCAGAAGGTGCCACGCAGTGCAAAACGGGCCGCCCGGGACATCGCGGGGTCACTCCCGGCCCACGGCGGGCGCCGAATACACGGGAAGTGACCCCGTGTTGAGTGTCGCTTTCGGGGGTGCGGGATCAGGCCTCCCGGCCGGCCAGCGCCCGCCACAGGAAATGCTGGCTGCGGCTCTGCAGGGCAGCAGCCTGCCGGTTGTCCGAGGCCCCCGCGTGGCCGCCCTCGAGGGCTTCGTGGAACCAGACATTGGGGATGCCCATGGCCTGCATGCGGGCCGCCATCTTCCGTGCCTGGACCGGGCCCACCCGGTCATCCGAGGTGGCCGTCCAGATAAACGTCTCCGGGTAGTCCACGCCGTCTTTGAGCAGGTGGTACGGGGAGAACGTCTTCAGGAACTCCCACTGCTCCGGCACATCGGGGTCACCGTATTCGCCAATCCAGGAATAGCCCGCCGAGAGTTTGGTGTACCGGCGCATGTCCAGGAGCGGGACCCCGCAGGACACGGCGCCGAACAGTTCCGGGTACTGCGTGAGCATGTTGCCCACCAGCAGTCCGCCGTTGGAGCCGCCCACGCAGCCGAGCCGCTCCCGGGACGTGACACCGCGGGAGATCAGGTCCTTCGCCACGGCGGCGAAGTCCTCGTAGGCGCGGTGGCGGTTGCCCTGCAGCGCGGCGCGGTGCCAGGCCGGCCCGTACTCGCCGCCGCCGCGGATGTTCGCCACCACGTAGACGCCGCCGCGGCGGTGCGGGACCTCACCCTCGGCGCCGCTGGACTCGGCGGTCCGCCGCTCCAGCCACGCCCGGCCGATCGCGCCGCTGTATGCCGGAGTCCGCGAAATCTCGAAGCCGCCGTAGCCGGACAGCTGGGTGGGGTTCTGGCCGTCCAGCACCAGGTCCTTGGCGGCCACCTGGAAGTACGGAACCTTCGTCCCGTCGCTGGAGACCGCGAAGTGCTGCTGGACTTCGTAGCCGGCCTCGCTGAAGAACGACGGCGAGGTCCGGATCACCTCGTTCGTGCTGGTCATGGCGCCACTGTCGCGTGCGAGGGTCCCGCGGGTCAGGGTGGTGGGCGTCGTGAAGCCGGTGGCCACGAGCCAGAAGTCGTTCCCTGCTCCGGGAGCCTCGCCCTCGGCCACCGAGGCGGCGCCGCCGGTGCCGTCGTCGTCCGAGCCTTCGGCGTCGTCTTCGTCATCCACCGCGAAGGCATTGACGTCGTGCAGGGGCGGGCAGGCGTCCAGCACGGTGGCCTCCCACGCGGCGTCCGTCCCCGGGCGCCGCGGATCCAGGACGTGGATTTCCGAGGACACGTCCCGGAGCAGGTTCAGCAGCAGGAAGTCCCTGGTCCAGCTCCAGGACTGCAGGGAGGTGTGCGGATCGGGTGTGAAGAGCACGGTGAGGTCCCGGGAGCCAGCGAGGAAGTCCTCGAACCCGGCCGCCAGCAGGGAACCCGCCGGGTGCGTGGTGCCCTTGACGGTCCAGTCACGCTGGGGGCGGAACAGGAGCCACTCGCGGTGCGAGCTCAGGTTCACGTCTGCGGGCACGTCGATCTGCACCCACTCGCCGTCGCGCAGCACGGAGGTGTTCTTCTCGAAGAAGCTGATCCAGTCGACGGCGAATGTGCGTTCGAAGCCCGGAGTGGAGTCATGGGCCACGATCGCCATCATGTGGTCCTCGGGAATCTCAAAAATCTGCTCGGCCTGCGCCAGGGAAGTACCCCGGTGCAGCTTCACCCCAGTCCGGGCATAGGACGAGGTGGTCCGTGGCAGGTCCTGGGCGGTGGTGGCGACGAGCAGGGTGTCCCCGTCCAGCCAGGAGGCGTTGCCCTTGCCGGTCGGGAGGTCGAAGCCGCCGTCGGCCGGGTCCACGAAGCCGCGGGCCTCGACGTCGAACTCGCGGTGGCGGTTCGCGTCCCCGCCGTCGGGCGAGAAGGCCAGCAGGGCCCGCCGGTGCGGTTCACCCGGGGCCGGACGGAGGAAGTTGGCGCCGTGGAAGACCCAGTCCTGGCCCTCTGCAGCGGCGAGGGCGTCGACATCCAGCAGGACATCCCACGCGGGAGTCCCTGCCCGGTAGCTGTCCCAGCTGGTTCGCCGCCACAGGCCCTTGGGGTTGTCCCGGTCCTTCCAAAAGTTGTAGTACCACTCGCCGTGCTTGCCCACCATGGGGATCCGGTCGGTGGAGTCGAGGACCTCAAGGATCCTGCCTTCCAGGGCGGCGTACTCGGCATCTTCGAGGAGTTCCTCGGTGCGGGCGTTCTGTTCACGGACCCACGCCAGCTGCTCCTGGCCGTAGATGTCCTCCAGCCAGATGTTCTCGTCGACGGGTTCGGGGGAAATCCCAGCCGCCGGGAGGGCGCCGCTGGCTTGGCCGGACGCGGACGGGTGATCAGCTTCTGTGGTGGTCATTTGTCAATCCAAGAACATCGGTGCGGCAGTAGCAAGTCACGCCGGCGTCAAGCCAGCGGCCGGGTTGCCGATACGCTGGATGCCGTGGGCATATCGCGAAGCATCCGGACGGCAGTGATAGGCGCCGGTCCCCGGGGCACGAGCGTGCTGGAACGGCTCCTGGCCAATTGGGCCTCCGCCGGCGCCGAGGGAACCCTGCACATCGACGTGATCGACCCTTACCCGGCGGGCCCGGGGCACGTTTGGCAGCCCGGACAGTCGCGGCTGTACCTGATGAACACACAATCTTTCTATCCCACCGTGGTTCCCGAGGACCCGGAACTTGCTCCGCCCCTTGCCGGGCACACGTTCGACCAGTGGCGCGAACTCCAGCAAGGCCACCCGCAGCCAACACTCACTGACGAGGAACGCGACGAGGTGTCCAGTCTCGGCGAGGCGGACTTTCCCAGCCGGGCCCTCTACGGCCGTTACCTGCGGTCCACCCTCGATGAACTGCTCACTGTGCTGCCAGCCGGCGTCAGCGTGGACTTCCACCCGGCGACGGCGACGTCCGTCCGTCACGCCGCCGCCGAGCCGGTCAATCGGGCGGCCGCGGCCCCTGGGGAATCATTGGTGCGGTTCGACGTCGTGCTCGACGACGGGACGGTGCTTACCGTCGACTCCGTGGTGCTGGCCATGGGCCATCTGGACGCGCGGCTGAACGCCGAGCAGCGGGAGCTGCTCTCCGCGGCGCAGGAACTCGGACTCCTGTACGTCCCGCCGGCGGCGCCCGCCGACGTCGACTGGTCCGTCGTGCCGGCCGGAAAACCTGTCCTGGTGCGCGGCATGGGCCTGAACTTCTTCGACGTGATGGGACAGCTGACGGAAGGGCGCGGCGGCCGGTTCGTTGCCGGGGAAAGCAACGCTGAACTGACTTACCTGCCATCCGGCCGCGAGCCGCTCATCATCGCCGCCTCGCGCCGCGGAACCCCGTACCGGGCGAAGGCGACGCTTACCGGCTACTACCCGGGTGAGGTCCAGTTGCGGTACTGCACCGAGGACGCGATCGCGAAGTTCGCCGAATCCGGAATCCGGCCCTCATTCGACTTCGACCTGTGGCCGCTGCTGCACCGGGACGCGATCTGGGCCTACTACTCGACCCTCGCGCGCTCGCAGCCCGATGCCATCCTGACCGGGCCGGCCGAGTTCCTGCGCGCCCTGGAGGAGGCCCTGCGGCCGCACGCTCATTCGACCGCGAAGTGGGAGAACGCCGCGGAATCGGTGATTTCCGTCCATGTCCGGGCAGCCCACCGCCTGGACCTGCTCGGTCTCGCGGCGCCCCTGGCCCGGCGATCGTTTGGCTCCCGGACTGAACTGGACGCCGCCGTCGTCGACTACCTCCTCGACGACGCCCGGCGCTCGGCACTGGGCGAGGACGACCCCGTGAAGATGGCGATCGGCGCGCTGCATCACGGCCGGGCGGTACTGAAGACCGCTGTGGCCGACAGCGGCATCACGGACGAATCCTGGGTCGCGGGCCTCCGCGGCTGGTTCGAATCCTTCGTGGAGGGCCTGGCGAGCGGGCCGCCGGCGTTGCGCGCTGCACAGCTCGCGGCGCTGGCTCGGGCGGGGGTCGTACGCTTCGTGGGCCCGGACCCCAAGTTCGGCGTGGATCGCCGGGCCCGGACATTCACCGCGGCGTCGCCCTGGGTGGGCGGCGAAACCGAAGAGACGGCGGGCGAAGGGTCAGAGGGTGCCGGGATGTACCGTGCCGGACTGGACCGCGTTGGCGTGGGCTCTGTTAGCGCTGTTGCCGGGGCCGTGGGTGGCGCCGGCATGCAGAGCGCCGCTGTGCGGGGCCTTGGTGCGGCGCGGGTGCGGACGGAGAATGCCGTGCCGGGTGCGGTGTCCGCGACAGCGATGATCGAGGCGCTGGCACCGGCCAACCGGGTCGCCGTCAATTCCTCGCCTCTGCTGGAACAGTTGCTCGCCGAGGGCATGGTGCGGCCGCGCCTCATGATGACCGTGGAGGGAACCCCCGTGGAAACCACCGGGTTGGACGTCGTCCCGCATCCATACCGGCCGCTGGGTGCCAACGGGTCCGTGACGCCGGGACTGTATGTGCTGGGGCTCCAGCTCTCCGCCACGCAATGGGGCACTGCCATCGCAGCCGAGGCCCGGCCGAAGTCTGGCCCCGTCTACCGCAGCGGCCAGCGCACCCTCCGCGATGCAGACGAGATCGCCCGCGACATCCTGGCCCATTAGACCGCACTCGCCCGCCTCGCAAAAATGGACATGCCCCGTGGTTCGCGCGCCTCGCAAAAGTGGGCATGCCCTCCCCTGGGACCGGGCAGTGGACACTTGGTGCTTATGTCCGGTGCTGCGGGCCAGGGGAGGGCATGTGCCGTGGTGTGGGACTAGGAAGTCCGGGCTATGGCATCAGCCCTTGAGGCACTTCCGGTAGGCGGCCATGGCTGTCCCGTAGTTCACTTGGCCCACGACGTCGGCGGGCCTTGTCGGCTTGACCGGCGGCGTGCACTTCGGCGGGACGGGGACGCTGGCCGCGACCTTCACGGACGCTTTGACCACGGTGCCGGATTCGACGGCGGTGAGCACCAGGGTGCCCGTGCCTGCGGCAGCGCCGGCCGGAACCAACACGTCCACGTTGGCGGCGCCGGCGGTCACCGGTACCGTGCCGAGGGGCGTCACGGTACCGGCGGCATCAGTGAACTCGGCGCGCAGCGAGGCGTTCACCGGGCTGCCCAGCGAGGTGAGGTCCAGCTTAGAAACCACCAAGGTGATGGATTCCCCGCCCTTGACCTCGGCCGGCGTCGTGTTCACCACGGCCACGGAGCGTCGGGCGAAGTCGGGCGAGACCGGGGTGTGGGTCTGCAGGTACTTGATCCAGGCATCGCGGTCCACGAGCCCCGAGTCCTTGGTGCCGGCGCCTTCCTTGAAGATGCGGAAGTTGTCGCCACCGGTGGCCAGGAAGTTGAACGTCCCGATCCGGTAGGACTTCGCCGGGTCAATCACTGCACCGTTGACCCGGATCGAGGTGATCCGGTCACCGGCGGCGCGGGCGGCGTCGTAGGTGTAGGTCACATTCTTGGACAGGCCCAGCTGCTGGTACGCGCGGCTGGGAACTGTGCCGTCCGCGTTGGTCTGCCACTGCTGCTCCAGCAGGGTCTTGAACTGCGCACCGGTGAGGGACGTGGTCCACAGATTGTTCACGAACGGCAGCACGGCGTTGGCCTCGGCGTACGTGATGCTGCCGTCGGGTGCGTAGTACAGCTCGTTGCGCAGGCCGCCCGGGTTGACGACGCCGATTTCGGCGGCGCCGAGTTCCGGCGCCTTCAGCGCATCCACAAGGGAGTCCGCCACCAGGTTGCCGAGGGTGGACTCGCTGGCCCGGTCATCGCGCACGGCCGGGGAACCGGCGAACGCCGTGGTGATGTCCGCGGTGACCTTGCCGACCGGCTGGTTGCCGATCACGGCGGCGTCGGCCAGGGCCTTGTCCACGATGGTCTTCACGGCCGCGACCCGCGGGTACTGCGCCACCAGGTCGGCCGCCGGCTGCGCGGCGCTGGTGGTGCGCTGGACGTTGCCGGCCTTGTACCCGGTCACCGCCATGGTCTTGGTGTCGATGGTCAGCTGGATCTGGCCGATGAACTCGCCGTAGTTTCCGGTCTGCACGATCGGGCGGGTCTTGCCGGTGGGCTGGCCCGCCGAGTCCAGGACGGGCGCGTCCCAGGAGTACTGCTTGTGGGTGTGGCCGTTGAAGATCGCGGCAACATCCGGGGTGACCTTCTGGACCATTTTGGCGAAGGGGCCGCCGGCGGCGATCTCCTGCTCCAAAGTGGCGCCGTCGGGCGCGCCTGACCCGGCGCCGTCGTGGTTCTCCACGATGATGACGTCCGCCAGTTTGTCCGCCTTGATCTTCGCCGCGACCCGGTTGATGGCGTCGACGGGATCGCCGAACTCAAGGTCCGCGATGCCCGAAGGCGTGACCAGGGAGGGCACTTCCTGCGTGACGGTGCCGATCACGGCCACCTTGACGCCGTTCATGTCCAGGACCGTGTATTCCGGCAGGACCGGGGTGGTGGTGCCCTTCGCATAGACGTTGGCGCCCAGGTACGGGAACTTGGCGTTGGTCCCGCCGGCGGTGACGCGGTCGCGCAGGTCAGCCCAGCCGCCGTCGAACTCGTGGTTGCCCACCGCGGAGGTTCGCAGGTCCAGCGCGTTCAGCACGTCGATGGTCGGCTGGTCCTTGGCCACCGCTGAGGCGAACAGGGAAGCGCCGATGTTGTCGCCGGCCGAAATGAACGCCGTGGCGCCCGGGGCGGCGGCGGCGCGCAGCTTCTCGATGGTCCCCGCGAAGAACACGGTATTGGAGTCGATGCGGCCGTGGAAGTCGTTGATGCCCAGGAAGTTCAGTTCCACGCCGGCCGGGGTGACGGGCAGGTTCAGGCCCACCACCACCGGATCGTGGTCGCTGGCGCGGAACTGGTCCGGAGCGTAGTAGTCGGTGACGTTGTTGTTGTAGCGGCTGTACTCCAGGGCCACGGACTCCACCGAGTTGATGTTCCAGATGTCCGCGCCGGTGACGGCGGCGTTGGCCGCCGGCGAGGCGAGGATGTGGTCCAGCGAGCCCACGAGGCCGCCGAACAGGTAGGAATGCTTGGCGGAACCGTCGGCGTTTTTCGCCTTCTCGTCTTGGTTGACGTACCCGGCGCCGGTGAGGACGTTGATCGGGTCCTCCTTGGCGTAGGAGTTGAAGTCACCGATCAGGAAGACCTTGTCCGTGCCCTTGGACTTCTGCAGTTCATCGGAGAACGCCAGCAGGGACTTGGCCTGGGCGGTGCGGGCGAGGTTGGAGGCG
This sequence comes from Arthrobacter sp. ES3-54, assembly GCF_029504395.1. Taxonomy (GTDB): domain Bacteria; phylum Actinomycetota; class Actinomycetes; order Actinomycetales; family Micrococcaceae; genus Arthrobacter. Next base: position 48,546 of record NZ_JAQFIF010000007.1, on the reverse strand, counting down.
CCCTGGCCCTTGTCGGTGTCATCCGGCGTTGCCGCGGAGCCCTTGGACTTGAAGTGGTTGGCGATCGCGATGAACTTCTTGTCATCGGCGGCCCCGACGGGCTTGAAGACCTGGGCCATCGGCTTGCGGGCGCTGGCGAAAGCGACCGTGTCGTTGTGGATGATGGACTCGCCCACCGGTTCGGCCGCGGCCTTTTTGAAGATAAACGCGGTGCGGATCATGTCCTCGTCGGCCAGCGGGGGTGCGTTGGCGGGCGTGCGGACGTAGTCCCAGATCCCCGGTGTGGCGATGTTCAGCGCATCCACCAGCTTGGCGAGCGCGTCGTCCCGGGTCTTGCCGAACTGGGCCGAGTTTTCGACCTCCATCAGGGTGACGACGTCGGCCCCGGACTTGGAGATGGCGGCGACGATCTTGTCCTGCTGCCGCTTGAGGTTCTCGGCGTTCGCGGCGCCGCGGACGTTGCAGCCGTCCTTGACAGTGATGGGGTTGCCGTCGCGGTCCGTGTAGAACTTGCAGCCGGCCACCTGGTCGCCGGTCGTCGGGAAGTAGTTGAGCACGTTGAAGGAGGCGAGCTTCAGGTTCCCGCCCACGGCGGCCGGGGTGTCCGCGCGGGTGGCGCCGAAGCTGGCCGGCTGGACGGTGTCCGCGTTGGCGGCCGTCAGCTGGGTCAGGGGCTGGAACTTCCAGGCGCTGTTCGCGTAGCTGAGCACCACGTTGGTTTTGAACGACACCGGCGCGCCGACCCGGACGTGATCGGCCGTGGTCAGGTACGGGAGCACCTGGGCCTTGGTGGCGGCGTCCTTGAGGAAGTTCGTAGTGGCGCCGTCGTCGAGCTTGATGCCGCGGGCGGCGTTCGCCGCGACCGTGGCGGTGTACTCCGCGGAGCCGAAGGGCGCGACGGCTGTGGGCTGCTCCAGCGCGGTGGTGCCGCCGGCCAGGCCGATCTCGCCGTACTGGTTCAGCGAGAAGTTGTCCGCCACGGTGACCGGACCCTGCGGGGTGAGCAGCATGCCCTCGAGGGACTCACGGAAGGCCTCGTCGGCGGGGAGGGCGAAGCCGGTGGCCTTGACCTCGGGGGCGGCCTCGGTGAGCTTCTTCAGATCGGCCGCCGCGGCGACGTTCAGCTGGGTCATGCCGAAGAATTCGCTGACTGCGCCGGTGAGTTCGACGTAGTCGCCGATCCTGACGGAATCGACCGTGGAGGGCGAATAGACGAACACAGCGTCCGACGCCGCGTGGTTGGCCGGGGTGAGATCGCCGCCCGTGCCGGGGGTCTGGAGGTAGTAGCCGGCGAAGCCGCCGGTGGGGAATGTGGCAGTGACCCTGCCGCGTGTGGTGACCGCTGATCCGGCCAGCGGGCTCGCGGCGCCGCTGCCCTGGATTTCGGCGATGGTCTTGGCGGCCGGGGGAGTCCCGGGGTCCGGATCCACGGGCGGGTCCACGGGGCCGGGAGCCGTGCCATTGGCGGCCTTCGGCGTGATGGCCGCGGTGAGCGTGGCGTCAGCGAAGTTGTTGTTCGTGTCCGCGCCGTTGCTGCGGTGCAGGCTCTTGACGTCGGTATTCCCCGAGGGCGCAGCGGCCGCCCGGGTCTCGAACGTGTTGGAGGTGCCGTAGCCGAGCAGGTCCGCGACGTTGGCCGGTTCAATGACCGAGCCCGTCGGCAGCGGGTTGAGCGCGCCAGCCTGCCTGGCCAGCACGATCGTGCCGCCAGCCCCGGCCGGGTTGAAGCCGGTGGCGGTGGCGTCGGCGGCCGGCAGGTCCGCGCCGGAAGTGCCGTTGCTGCCGCCCTTGAGCAGGTAGTAGCCCTTGGCGGCGATACTTCCGGTCAGGGCGGCCACCGAGCTCGGCGCCCCGATCCCGGTGCCGGAGCGGTACTGGAGGGACCAGCCCTCCAGCGAGACCGGCTCATCGGAGCCGTTGTAGAGCTCGACGAACTTGTTCTTGAAGGCCGCGCCGGCGCTGCCGCCGCTGAGGTAGGCCTCGTTGATGACCACCGGTGAGGTTCCGGCTGCTGCCGGGGCGGCCTCCACGGCATTGGCCGGCACTGCCGCCAGCGGAGCCGCTATGAGCGCCGCTGACAAGGCTGTGCCAAGCACTGTTTTCCAGGGTGTTAGTTTCATCCGCTCTAACTCTCATTAGGTGCCCCGGGTAAAGGGCAGTGCAGTTAAAAGGCAGGGTGCAGTGCGTCCGCAGGGTGCAGCGGACAGTGGCCGGCCTGAACTCCTGGTCAAGTCGTGCCGGGCCCATCCAAACAGGGGTGAATGAACAACGCATGGATTAGGCGTGCATTCGGCGGGACGTCCCCCAGCGAGACGCGCCGCAGCCTTCCCGGAGCGGCTCGAAAGCCCCGGGCAACGGTGACTGGTGTTGCAGGTGAGCGGTGGCCGGGTGCCTACACCGGCCGCTCCACAGCAGAATACCGGCCAGTAGCCCTTGGGAAAGGGTCTGGCCGGTATTTCTTACAACAATTTTTGTAATTGGGTGGGAGAGGCCTCCCTGCCCCGGTCCGCTAGGCGTCCGCGGCGGGCTGATCGCCCTGTCCGGTGTCATGGACGATCTTGAACATGGCACCGGTGGGGTCGGTCAGCGTGGCCAGCCGGCCGAACGGGGTGTCGTCCGGCCCGTCGATCACCTTGGCGCCCAGGGAGAGGGCCTGTGCGATCGTGGCGTCGGTGTCCGCGACGGCGAAGTAGACCTGCCAGTTGGACGGGACCTCGGCCGGCAGGTAGGCCGACGCGTCCATGATCCCTGCCTTGGCCGCCGGGCCTGCGCCCAGTGTGGTGTAGCGGAATTCCGGGGTGTCGGACATGACGTCGGTGTCCCAGCCGAACACGTCCTGATAGAACTTGACGGCGGTGGCGTAGTCCTTGGTGTGGAGCTCGTGCCAGGCCGGGGCGCCGGGCTCGGCCGCAAGCTCGTAGCCCGTCATTTCAGCCGGCTGCCATACGCCGACCGACGCGCCGGTGGCATCGGCGATCATCGCCATGCTGCCTTGCTCGGGGACGTCCATGGGCTGCATGTAGACCTGGCCGCCGTGCTCTGTTGCGGCCTTGACGGTGGCGGCGGCGTCCTCCGAGCGCAGGTACGTGGACCACATGTCCGGCCAGGCGGCCTGGTCCTCCTGCTTCTGCATCAGGCCGGCCACGGATTTGCCGTCCTTCCAGGCAGTGATGTACCCGCCGTATTTTTCTTCGTCTCCGGTCTGGTACGTCCAGCCGAACAGCGCCGCGTAGAACGACTTGGCCTTCTCGGCATCCGATGTCATGAGGTCGATCCAGCACGGTGCGCCGTTGGAGTGATCGGGTGTAGGCATGAGGGCTCCTGCTCTCTGTGGCGGCTCGGGCATCGTTGTGCGGCCGCCGGGCTCGGATGGGGGGTGGAGACACAGAGAGACTATGACGGGGCACCGACACTTTCAATGGGGCAGCGCCCACAGCGCAAAAATGCCCCCGTTTCCGGCATGAAATGCAGGAAACGGGGGCATTGTTCGCGGAAGGTAAGAGATTCGAACTCTTGGTACGGGGTCACCGCACACTGGTTTTCAAGACCAGCTCCATCGGCCGCTCGGACAACCTTCCCTAACGAGTAGTCTTTCATAGGCAGTCGGCTGCAACAAAAACCATAAACACGGTGCGCTTGCGGACGCGTGGCGCTCCCCGCCATATTCTGGGGAGTGATGTTGATCGGACCTGGCGATCGCGGCGAACGTGCGCGGAGCCAGTTAGGAATCGGGAGTGCTCCATGAAGGCTGTCTACATTTCAGAGCCCGGCGGACCCGAGGTCCTGGAAGTCCGTGAGGTTCAGGCCCCGGTGGCCGGCCCCGGCGAGGTGCTGATCGACGTCGTGGCCGCGGGCCTTAACCGTGCCGATGTCCAACAGCGCAAAGGGTTCTACCCGCCGCCCCCGGGTGCCTCCGAGGTCCCCGGGCTGGAGGTCTCCGGCCGGATTGCAGGGTTCGGCCCGGGGGTAACCAAGGCATTTTCCGTGGGGGACAAGGTGGTGGCGCTGCTCGCCGGCGGCGGTTATGCCCAGCAAGTGGCCGTTCCTGCCGGGCAGGTCCTTAGGATCCCCGACGGCGTGGATCTGGTCACGGCGGCAGCGTTGCCCGAGGTCGCGGCGACGGTCTATTCCAACCTGATCATGACGGCGCAGCTGCAGCCGGGTGAAACTGTCCTCATCCATGGGGCCACGGGCGGTATCGGCACCATGGCCATCCAGCTGGCCAAAGCCGTTGGCGCCCGGGTGGCCACGACGGCGGGCAACGCGGAAAAGGTCGGCACCGCCAAGGCCTTCCTCGGGGCGGACATCGCCATCAACTACGCGGAGGAAGACTTCCCGGCGAGCCTGCGCGCGCAGAACGGCGGCAAAGGCGCAGATGTCATCCTCGACGTCGTCGGGGCCAAATACCTCGAGCAGAACATCGATGCGCTCGCCGACTACGGGCGGCTCGTAGTAATCGGGCTGCAGGGCGGTGCGAGGGCGGAACTGGACCTTGGGCAGCTGCTGCGGAAACGGGCCGCAATCATCGCCACCGCGCTGCGTCCCCGCCCGGTCGAGGAAAAGACCGTGATCATGAACGCCGTCCGCGACGCCGTGTGGCCCATGCTGACCGACGGCAGGATCAGGCCCCTCGTTGCCAAGACCTTCCCGTTGGCCCAGGTCGCCGCCGCCCACACCTACTTCGATTCCGGCGACCACGTGGGCAAGGTCCTGCTGGTCATGTAGCAGGCACCGGCTGGCTAAAACCGCAGGCCGGGAGCCACTTATTCCGTCCGGAGCATGCGTTGTTTTGCAGCAACGGCAGTAAAAGCGATAGCGTAGGTCCATACGCGGTATACACGCGTCTTGGGGCGCGTGTATGCTGTGTGGTTTCGTGACCTCCGGGAGCGCCATGTCTATCCGCCACAGTCTCCTCGCCCTCCTGCAGGACCGTCCGCGCTACGGCTACCAGCTCAGGACCGAATTCGAGGACCGCACGGGTTCCTCCTGGCCGCTGAACATCGGGCAGGTCTACACAACCCTTGACCGGCTGGAACGCGACGGGCTGGTCCGCAACGACGGCGGCGACGGTGACGGGCACGTCATCTACAGCATCACCACGGCCGGCCAGGCAGAAGTCCGTGACTGGTTCGCGGCCCCGGTATCGCGCGCGAATCCGCCCCGGAATGAACTGGCTATCAAGCTCGCCGTTGGGCTCACGATCCCCGGGACCGACGTCGGCGCCATCATCCAGGCGCAGCGGGCCGTGTCCATCCGGGCGCTGCAGGAGTACACAAAGTCCCGCCGCGACACGGCCGCGCTCCAGCGCCCAGCCGACACCGCGAGGCTCCTGGTGCTGGACTCCCTCATCTTCCAGACCGAAGCCGAAGTGCGTTGGCTGGACCTCTGCGAGGCCCGCCTCATGCAGCTCAGCAACCTCCAGGGGTAGCCTGGCGCGCCGCTCGTCGCGCGAACCATGCCGCCGGGCGCAGGACGGCCGCCAAGGGGCGGCCGCATTGGTAGGGTGCGGGGGGCAGTTCTGTACCGGTGGACTGCCCAGCTGGGTTTCTCAAGGAGGAGACATGGGCACAATGCCAGATGGCACAAAACGCGACAGTACGAACAGCAGCATGCACAGCAGCACGCACGCCACCGCACAACTCGACGACGGGATCGTTCCGGATCCGTCCCACCCACCGACGTCGGTGGATGAGTCTGTCCGCGACTCCGCGGACCGCACCTGGACGCCCGCCAAGATCGCGCTGTGGGCGGCTATCGCACTGCTGGGCGGCGTCGCGTGGTTCATGCTCGCTATCATCCGCGGCGAGACCGTCAACGCCATCTGGTTTGTCTTCGCGTCGGTCTGCACGTATCTCATCGGCTACCGCTTCTACTCCAAGGTCATTGAGCGCTACCTGGCCAAGCCCAACGACCGCCGCGCCACCCCGGCCGAATACAAGGCCGACGGCAAGGACTACGTCCGCACGGACCGCAACGTCCTGTTCGGCCACCACTTCGCCGCCATCGCCGGCGCCGGACCCCTGGTGGGCCCGGTCATCGCGGCACAGATGGGCTACCTTCCCGGCACGATCTGGATCATCATCGGCGTCGTCCTGGCCGGCGCCGTCCAGGACTACCTCGTCCTGTTCTTCTCCATGCGCCGCGGCGGCCGGTCGCTGGGACAGATGGCCCGCGAGGAACTCGGCGTAATCGGCGGCACCGCCGCCCTCGTCGCGACCCTGCTCATCATGGTGATCATCGTCGCCATCCTTGCCCTCGTGGTCGTCAACGCCTTGGGCGAAAGCCCGTGGGGTGTCTTCTCGGTAGGCATGACCATCCCGATCGCCCTCTTCATGGGCGTGTACCTGCGCTTCATCCGGCCGGGCAAGGTCATGGAGGTCTCCCTGATCGGATTCGTGCTGCTCATGGCCGCCATCATCGGCGGCGGTGCCGTGGCAGGCACCGAGTGGGGTGCCGCGTTCTTCCACCTGGACAAGGTCACCATCGCGTGGGGCCTCATCATCTACGGCTTCATCGCAGCCATCCTCCCCGTCTGGCTCCTCCTGGCTCCCCGCGACTACCTCTCCACCTTCATGAAGATCGGCGTGATCGTGATGCTGGCCCTGGCCATCATCGTGGTCCGCCCTGAGATCTCTGTGCCGGCGTTCAGCGAGTACGCCGGCCGCGACAACGGTCCGGTCTTCTCCGGCGCGTTGTTCCCGTTCCTGTTCGTCACGATCGCCTGCGGCGCGCTCTCCGGGTTCCACGCCCTGATCGCCTCCGGCACCACACCGAAACTGATCGAGAAGGAACGCCAGACGCGCCTGATCGGCTACGGCGGAATGCTCATGGAATCCTTCGTGGCAATCATGGCCCTCGTGGCCGCGATCTCCATTGACCGCGGCATCTACTTCGCCATGAACGCCCCCGTGGCGCTGACCGGCGGGACGGTCGAGACCGCGGCCGCTTGGGTCAACAGCCTGGGCCTGTCCGGCGTCAACATCACGGCCGGCGATCTCGCGCAGACGGCCAAGGACGTGGGGGAGCAAAGCATCGTGTCCCGCTCGGGCGGCGCGCCAACCCTCGCCGTCGGCCTTGCCCATATCATGCAGCAGTTCATCGGCGGCACCGCGATGATGGCGTTCTGGTACCACTTCGCCATCATGTTCGAGGCCCTGTTCATCCTCACTGCGGTCGACGCCGGCACCCGCGTGGCCCGCTTCATGCTCCAGGACTCGATCGGCAACTTCATCCCGAAGTTCAAGGAGCACTCCTGGCGCCCGGGCGCGTGGCTCTGCACGGCCATCATGGTGGCGGCCTGGGGCGCGGTCCTGATCATGGGCGTCACCGACCCGCTGGGCGGCATCAACACCCTGTTCCCGCTGTTCGGCATCGCCAACCAGCTGCTGGCGGCTATCGCCCTCTCGGTCTGCCTGGCCATTGCCGCCAAGCGCACCGCGCTGAAGTACCTGTGGATCGTGGCGGTGCCGCTGGCGTTTGCCGCCGTCGTGACCATCACGGCGAGCTTCTACAAGATCTTCTCGCCCGTTCCGGCGGTGGGCTACTTCGCCAACAACGCAGCCTTCGCCAAGGCCCTTGCGGACGGCAAGACCTCGTTTGGAACCGCCAAGACCCAGGCCGCCATGGAAGCCGTGGTCCGCAACACCATGGTCCAGGGATGGCTGTCGATCATCTTCGTGGCGCTGAGCATCATCGTCATCATCACGGCAGTAATGGCAACCATCAAGGCCCTGCGGAACACGGCGGCGGGGCTCCCCAACGCCGAGAACGAAGACCCCGCGCGGGCCTCCCGGGTCTTCGCTCCGGCAGGGTTTGTTCCCACGGCGGCGGAGCGCGACCTCATGACCGAGTGGAACCAGCATCCGGCCGGAGAACGGCTCGAAAAGTCCGGTCACCACTGATGCGGAGCCGGACGTGAACGCGGTACTCGCCGGGTTCCGCGTGTTTGCCGGGTACCTCGGCGGCGTGCTGGGCGCCGATGCCTACAAGAAGTACCTGGAGCACCATGAGGCCTCTGGACACACCGGGCCTCCTCTGACGGAGCGGGAGTTCTGGCGTGACCGGACCGACCGGCAGGACACCAGTCCGCAGGGGCGGTGCTGCTGAGCGGGCGCGGCTGAGCGGTGCTGCTGAGCGGTGTTGCTGAGTGGGCGCTGCTGAGCGGTGTTGCTGAGCGGGCGCCGCTGAGCAGGTGTCCGGCAGGGGCAAAGGGAGGGGCGGTGTTGGGCACAAGAGTGTCCGACGCCGCCCCTTCCGCTTCCGGCGGATGCCGGGGCCGCGTCGCCCGGCGCGTGAGAGTATGAAGCCATGAGCGATCAGCACGACACTCAGTCCGGCGCCCAATCTGCCGACGACGTCCCCGTCGAGGGCACGCCCCTGGACGACGTCCTGCCCGGGACGCCGTCGGCGCCACCGGCTGCAGTGCCGGCCGGCCACGCCGGTGCACCCGGAACCGGGCCCAGGCCGCCCCGGGGCAGCGAACTTCAGGACCTCGTGGACCAACCCGCGAAGGTCATGCGGATCGGCACGATGGTCAAGCAATTGCTGGACGAGGTGAAGACCGCGCCCCTGGACGACGCTGCCCGCGTCCGGCTGGCTGAAATCCACGACCGTTCCATAAAGGAACTCGAGGACGGACTTGCCCCGGAGCTCGTTGAGGAGCTCGAACGGCTCAACCTTCCCTTTCCGGAAAACGCCACCCCCTCCGACGCGGAACTGAGGATAGCCCAGGCCCAGCTGGTCGGCTGGCTCGAGGGACTCTTCCACGGCATCCAGACGGCCATCGCGGCGCAGCACGCCGCCCGGGAGCATACCTACGCCCAGATGCAGCTGCGCCAGCTGCCGCCAGGAACAGTGATCGCACCTGGCGTCATCATCGGGGAGAATGGCGAACCGGTCCGGGCCGCAGCGCCGCGTCGCGGCACGGATTCCTCGCAGGCCCCCGGACCCGCAGACCCGGACCACGGTCCGGGCCAGTACCTTTAGCGCGACCTTGGGCTTCTTCAGCACAGCACGGCAAGGCCGCAGGGACGACGCCGAACTCGGCAAAGGCCTCTGGCGGCGCGCCCATGACAGGTTCAATCGCGGACTTGACCGCTACCACCAGGTCCTCGAGGGGGTCGAAGACGAGGCGCTGTACGGCGAACTCGTCGACATCGCCAACCAGCTCTCCGCTCTCGCGCCCAGGGTGCGGCAGGTCTGCGTCGAGGCCCAGCGGCGGTTTCCCAGCAATGGATTGGATATCCCGGGACCGCTGGCAGGGGTTCACCGGGCCCTGTCGACGGCAGGCAATTCGCTGGCCATGACGGCTGAGGCGGCCGCGATGCTCCGGCTCGCCGTTGGGCCAGTCCCGGCGGGGGCTGCGTCGGTGCGGCGCCGCGCCCATTCCGTGCTGGAGCAGGTCCACGACGCCGAGCGGCGGCTTGCGGAGGCTGACGGCACCGGGTCGACGCCGGCCTAAGCCATTCCGCCTTTTGGCGCCGGCGGTGGCTGGCTCCGGCTTTGCCGGCAGCCCTGATAGCCCCTGCATCCCCGGGTATTCCCGGTTACGCGCCTAGCTTAGCTTCGCCCGAACGCTGGCCGGACGGCGTCCATGTTGGCAGGATACTTATATGACTTTTTCACCGGAACTGACTTTCAATGACGGCAACACCATCCCCCAGCTCGGCTACGGGGTGTGGCAGGTTGAAGATGACGTGGCCGAAAAGGTGGTTCTGCAGGCGTTCGAGGCCGGCTTCCGCCACATCGACACGGCAAAGATCTACGGCAACGAAGCAGGGGTGGGCCGCGCCATTGAGCGTTCCGGCTTCAAGCCCGAGGAAATTTTCATCACCACCAAGCTGTGGAACGCGGACCAGGGCTACGAGTCCACCCTGAAGGCGTTCGAGGAGTCCATGGAGCGGCTGGGCCTCGAAACCCTGGACCTGTACCTGATCCACTGGATGCAGCCCAAGCAGGACAAATACGTCGACACCTGGAAGGCCCTCATCGAACTCCAGAAGCAGGGCCGGGTGAAGACCATTGGCGTCTCCAACTTCACCAAGGAGGGCCTGCAGCGCCTGATCGATGAGACCGGCGTGGTTCCGGCCATCAACCAGGTCGAGCTGCACCCGTTCTTCAGCCAGGCCGAACTGCGCGAATTCAACGCGTCCAAGGGCATCCTCACCCAGGCTTGGTCGCCGCTGGGCCAGGGCGGGGAGCTCCTCGAGAGCGCCGTCATCTCCGAGATTGCCAGCAAACACGGCGCCACCCCGGCCCAGGTTGTCATCGCGTGGCACCTGGCCATCGGCAACGTGGTCATCCCGAAGTCGGTGACCGAGTCCCGGATCCGCGAGAACTACGCGGCTCTGGACGTTACCCTAGACGAGACCGACATCCAGGCCATCAACGGACTGGACCGTTCCGCCGAAGACGCCGGCCGGATCGGCCCGGATCCGGCTGTCTCCGACTTCGCCTAAGCAGCAGTCCCACGACGCCGGCAGCCAGCCGGCGTTCGCACAGGGCCTTCATCCCGCACTGGGTGGAGGCCCTTCTTGCTGCCTACGCGGCGGCCCGGTGCTCTTTCGCCGGGATCGCATCGACGACGGCCCAGCCGTCTTCGCCCGCGATGCACCGGCTGGCGAAGCGGTCCGCAGCGGCAGCGTCATCGAAGCTCTCCGTGCGGATCCGGCCGCAGTCGGTGTCCAGGTAGGTGACCGTGAAATACAGTGCGCCGTCCTGTGCGCCGTTGAAATCCGGTTCGAAACTGTGCTGGATCTCGAAACTGTGCTGGAAATTCTGGTTGTTCTCCATGATTCCAGTGTGCAACCGACCTCCGACAGTAAGACTTCACTCCTCCGGCGTGTTGCCAAGCCGCAGCACCCGTTCCCGCGCCAAGACTTCCTTGCGGCGTTCCCGGTCCGCGGCCCGGGCCGTCTGCTGCGCCAGGGCCGCCGTCAGCTCGGCACGTTTCCGTGCTCCCTTGAGCCCGGTCTCTGCGGCGTCCAGACGCCGCCTGAGGTCGCGCGCCTCATCGGCCAGCCGGGTGGTTTCCGCCGTCGACTCCGCCAACTCCGCGGCCGCGCGGCGTGCTTCCCCTTCGGCCTCCGCGGCGGCCTCCGCAGCCGCCTCCAGGCCGGCCCGCGCCCGTTCCACCGCCGACGGCGTGGGCGTCGCCCGTGCTTTACCAACGGCCCGGAGTCGGGGCTGTTCCGGTGACTTTCCCTCGCTAGTACTGCCGCGTGCGGCCCGTGACGCGGGTTCGCCCCGTGACGCGCGTTCGGCCCGTGTCGCGGGTTCTGTCCCGCGGGCGCCTGCCGCCGGTTCTGTCCCGCGGACGGTGGCCGTTCCCCGCGCGGTTCCAGTACGGGTTGCCGTGGGCGCGTGGCTCCCGGGGACAGCCACGGCGCCGGCGAGATCGACGACGTCGACCCCGTCAGCCGAGAGTGCCCGGAGCAGCCAGCCGCTCTGCACGGCAGCAGCGGCCCCGGGGTCGGCGGTGGCGGCGCGCAGGGTCTGCTCCACTTCGGTCGCCACGGAGGCGCTGATGGCCCGTCCCTGCTCGGCTGCCAAGGCTTGTGCCGTCTTTACCGCGCCGGCCAGAAGCTGGCGCCGTTCCTGGGCGAGGCGGCGGAGGTCGGCGGCATCCAGGGCGTCCTGCGCGGCCTGCATCGATGTTCCCAGGCCGGCCAGCTCGCGCAGGATTTCGGGGTTGTGCGCCGCCAGCATGTTCACCACCCACGCGGCCACGGACGGTTTGGGCAGGGCGCGGACATCGGCGGCCAGGGCACGCTGCTCGGCCGCAGTGAGGCCAACGGTGCTGACGTCTTTGGCCGCGGCCGTTCTTGCCGCCACGAACTCCCCGTACGGCAATGCATACAGCGGCCCTGCAATGCCTTCAAGTTCGCGCGTTCCCATGGAAGCATCATATGAGTCCGTCCCCGCCAGGAAGCCAACCCGCGTCGTCCGTTTGGTCGCGCTAGGGCCCCGACGAGGGGCCCCATGGCCCCGGCTTACACCAATGGAACCAGCGCGGCGGGCACGGCCGCCCGGGCCGCTCGATTCCGTATGGCTGGCTGACGGTCTGGAAAAAGACAATACGCAGGTCAGGCGCCTGTTACCGGGTCGAGGCGCGAAAGAAAATGCGGAAGGAAATATTGACCAAAGTGGTTCTTTCTTGCCTGCGGCTTGGTACTTTTTGAGAGCCGATCCGCATTGTGTGGGCCGGGGGGACCCACAATGACGGATTGAAAGGCTTCACAACCAAGAGCTCACTGCTGTAAAAAATTCTGTGCGCCCCCGGGGAACAGCCAAGGGGGCGCCGACGGCACTTCCCGGCTCAGGCCGGACGGCCCTGACGCATCCGGCCATTACGGCTCCCAGCGACGCTTCCTGCGAACCTGGAAACCGCCCACGCCCTCACGGAGGAACTGTGAAGCTATTTTCGAACCCGCCCCGCCACACCGGCCAGCGGCTTAAACCTGTCACCGCCGCCCTGCTAGGTTCCGCCCTGGCGGGCGTGCTCGCGCTCTCGGTCCTCGCCGTCTCGGCGCAGGCGACGACGGGCGGCGCGCCCCTCGCCGTGGGCGCGGCAACGACTCCGGCGCCCACCGGCTGGCTGCACACCTCCGGCGGGACGATCCTGGACTCGAACAACGCCCCGTACACGATCAAGGCCGCATCCTGGTTCGGCATGGAAACCCCTGACTGCATGCCGCACGGCCTCTGGGGGACCCTGACCATCGACGACGCCCTGGCCAACATCAAGTCGATGGGATTCAACACCGTCCGCCTGCCTTTCTCCAACGAGTGCCTGGCTGCGGCGTCCATCAACGGCAACCTGAATTACTGGGCCAACCGCGCCTACGCGCTTGAGGGCAAAACGCCCTTGGTCCTGATGGACACCGTCATCGCCCGCGCCAAGGCCAACGGCCTCAAAATCATCCTGGACCGACACCGGCCCTCGTCCGCCGACCAGTCCCCGCTCTGGTACACCTCCGCCTACCCGGAGTCGAAATGGATCGCCGACTGGAAGATGCTCGCCACCCGTTACAAGAACGATCCCACCGTCATCGGTGCCGACCTTCACAATGAGCCCGCCGGGGCAGCGACCTGGGGCGGGGCCGCCGCCACCGACTGGCAGGCCGCGTCCACTCGTGGCGGCAACGCCGTGCTTGCTTCCAACCCCAATCTGCTGATCATCATTGAGGGCATTGAAAACCAGGGCAACGGCACCTCCACCTGGTGGGGCGGCGGCCTGGCCGACGTCAAGAACAAGCCGGTCACCCTGGCCACGCCCAACCGCGTGGTGTATTCCCCGCACGACTACCCGGCCTCGCTGTATGCCCAGAAATGGTTCAGCGACGCTAACTACCCCAACAACCTGCCAGCCGTGTGGGATGCCAACTGGGGTTACATCCAGAAGCAGGGCATCGCGCCGGTCTTGCTCGGCGAGTTCGGGACCGCGCTGCAGACCACGTCCGACAAGCAGTGGATGGCGAAGATCGTCTCCTACCTCGGGACCAACTCCATGAGCTTCGCGTACTGGGCGTTCAACCCGAACAGCGGCATCACCGGAGGCCTTGTCCAGGCGGACTGGCGCACGCCGGAGGCCGCCAAACTGACTGCGCTCGCGCCTATCCTGAAGGGCACGCCGTCGCCGTCACCGTCGGTATCCCCGACCCCGACCCCGACGCCGACCGCCACTGCGTCACCTGCGCCGACGGCCACTGCGTCACCGACGCCGACGGTGTTGCCGTCGCCTACAGCCACTGCGTCGCCGTCGCCGACGGCGTCTCCCGCGCCGACGACGGGCGGGTCGATCAGCGCAGTCTGGAAACTCGGCAGTTCGTGGACCGGTGGCTACGTGGCCAACATCGAGGTCACCGGGCTCCGGGCGGCCCCCAGTTGGAGCGTGAGCTGGCCCGACCCGAACGTCACCCGGGTGGCCAACTCCTGGGGCATCAACTGCACGGTGGTTCCCAAGGTGTCGGTGACCTGCAGCGGCGCGGATTGGGCCACCAAGATCGCCGCCGGCCAGAAACTGTCCGTCGGCCTGCAGGTGGATTCGCTGAAAGCCCCTGTCAGTCCGGTGCTGACCCTGAAGTAGCCGGCCGCGCAAAAGCGCGGCGTGACTTTTGACTAGGCGCCTGCTTAGGGAAGTGGCCTGCTCCTGAACTTTCGACGGCGGTCCCGACGGCGGTCCGCGGGACTCACGATGCCCTCAACCCGCGACGTATTGACGGCTGCCCGGCTCCGGCGTAGACCGTGCCGTATCAAACCAATCGCAGGCCGTTGCCTTGCGGCCTGCCGCCTGTGAGGAGAAGAAAATGGCCGTCGCAGTCATCATGGAATTCGCCGGTGCCACGCTGGAGCAGTACGACCAAGTTATAGGCAAGATGGGCCTTACGCCGGGAGGGCCCGCGCCGGCCGGCGCCCTCGGGCACTGGGTGGCCGCCACCGACGACGGGATCCTCGTCACCGATTTATGGCAGACGAGGGAACTCTACGACGCCTTCGCGAAGGACCAGATCGGCCCGTACACTGCCGAGGTCGGTATTCCCGCGCCGCCTACCGTGAAGTATCTGGACGTCCACAACTACTTCACCCCGGGAGCGGGCGCCTGACCGAAGTGAGCGTGCCGAACTGGGACCGGGAGCCGGTACCCGCCAGGACTGCCCGGTCGCCAGTTGCAGGAGACTCGGGAAGAACCCCGGAAATCAACGATTTCCGGGGTTGGGGCCGGGGCGGCCCGCTGGACCCGGGAGACCAGTTCCGCCCGGAGCGCGTTGCTGAATTCGACCACTGTTGCGTGCCGCATTCGCCGTCGTGACGAGCAGCCAGGGAAGGACAGGCCCCTCAACGACCCGCACCGTGTCGCGGCGCCTCCAAAGCTCGAGGAAGGCCGTGGCCATGATGTCTTCTGCGTCATGCCGGTCCCGGGAAAGCCGAAGGATGAAACCGGCCGCGGCCTCAGTGCCCGCCGAGGATCTCCACAAGGGCGTACGAGAGGCCGAATCCGACGGCGATCGCGATCCCGGTGGCGGCGCCGGCGTCCCGGAGCCCCTCCGGCACCATGCGGGTCGTTACGTTCGTCAGGATGCCGCCGGCGGCGAAGGCCAGCGCGAAGGCCACCACCTCGGGCGGGGCTGCCCGCAGCAGCACCGTGAAGAGGGCCACCGACGCGGCGCACAAGAACGTCATGGCCAGCCAGGCGGACATGACGTGGCGGGTGGTCATGCCTGACTTGCGCAGCGGTCCGGTGTCGGCCATGGCCTCGGGCACGCCGCAGAGGAAGACAGCGGCAAGCACCGCGGCACTGATGCCGTAGCCGCTGAGTAGCGCCCCGGTGATAACAACCGCTTCGGCGACCACGGACAGCCCGATCACAAGGAACCTGGGCTCGTGGACGGGAAGTTCCGACAGCCGCCGGCCGCGCACGGCACCCGTCACCACCCATGCCGTCGCCACGGCCCCGCCGATCAGTCCCACCCCGACATAACCGCTTCCGCCGGCCAGCCGCCCGGCCTCGGCGACGAGCTTGTAGGCGACGGCCGAGAGCAGGGCGCCGGCACCGAGCCCGGTCAGGATGCCGAGCAGGACGCTGTTGCCAACGCGCCACCGCAGGGCGAGCAGTCCACCCAGGAAGTACGAGGACCCGGCAAGCAGACCCCAGCCAAATGCCTGCAGCATCGGCGCCCCTTTCGGCTTAGGCACTAAAGCACCGCGCCTAGGCATCATCCCGAACGGCCGCGGGGATGGCAAGGGCCGCGCGCGAGGCGCCGCGGGCTGGAAGCTGTGCTCCGGCCCCGGGGAATGGGGCCGAGCATCACGGCGACAGCAGCCCCTTGGAGGGAACCGGGCCTATTCGGAGACCACCTACCAGCCCATGATCGAACTGCTCCGGTATCTCGAATCACGGCTTCACCTGCTACATCGTCTCCGGCGGCGATCGCGACTTCATGCGGCCCATGACTGCGGACTATTACGGCATCCGGCCGGCGAGGTCCCGGGGGCGGTGTACCTGAGCGAGAGTCGGCAGTGTAAATCTTCCGTTGACCCCAGTTCCTCTGCCAGCCACCTGACCAGCCCTTTGTCCGCCGTGACAGACATGAGTCCACGCGCCGGCGGCTCCCGATGAGGACAGCACCGGAGTAGCCTGACAGCACAAGCGAGAAAGGCATGGAGCATGCGCATTCTTCAGACATCCACCGACGCCCTCAACGTCACACGGATCGACAGGATCGCCTATCTCAACGCTGAAGAGCGGACATTTCTGACCACAACAACCGGCCGGCCGGATTTTGCCACCCCCGGGCAAGGGGAGGTCATTGCCGACATGGGGCGGGACGTTCCCGTCACCTTGGCCTATATCGATGACCAGCTCGAAGGGAGCCTCATCATCGAGCGACTCACTGACCTGATTGCAAACTACGACTGGCCCGTCATCAGATTTGCTGACGTTCGGGAAGCCGTCCGGAAAATGGTCGCCGAAATCCGGTACAGGGAAGCCGAGGATAACGCCGAGCCGGACCGTACCGACCCGCACGAAGACTGATCCGGCTATCACCCTGCCGGGGCTCTGCTGCCGATGGCGGGTCACGGCACTGTGTCAATTTTGGCTGCGTCGTTCTCCTAGCTGGAACAGCAGGGGACTATGTCCCTATGAATAAGCGCACGTCCTGTGTCGTTGCGGCTGTCGCCGCATTATTGAGCGGATGCGCTGCCCCAGCCCCGCCTGCTGCCGGGCCGACCAGCACTGCTCCGCAAACCGCTGTGCGGGGCGAACTGACCGGCAGTGGGACGGTCTTGCAGAAAGGCGACAACCCGCCGGTGTTCTGCCTAGGTGCCATGACTTCTTCCTACCCGCCACAAGCGTGCGGTGGCCCTGTACTCAGGAACTGGGACTGGTCCACCCTGACCGGATACGAAAGGGCAGCCGGCGTCACGTGGGGGAGCTTCACGGTGACGGGAACCTGGGAGAACGGCGAATTCGTCCGAACCCGCGAGCCGGCTCCAGTCTCGCCCACCGAGACTGCTATCCCTGACGCTGCACTGCCCGTCACGGGGAAGCCGGGAACGGGAAACAAGGCACGGCTCATGCAGATTCAACACGATCTTCAATCTGCAGGTGGCCAGCCCATCCTCATATCAGGGATCCAGAATGGTTACCTCGTCATATTGGTTGCCTACGATGACGGCACCATCCAGCGAGAACTGGACAGCAAGTACGGCGCTGACATCATTGTGGTGCGATCCGCACTCAGACCACATGAGTAGCAACGGCACAGCCTACTGGCGAAGACCCCGCGAAAGTGTCGAAATGGTGGGGAAAAGATAGGTCGACGCTGTTGTCAATGAAAACGAAAGAAAACCCCCGGAAATCATCGATTTCCAGGGGTTTCCTTGGCTTGCCGTCAGAGCTTCCTGCCAGAATCGAACTGGCGACCTTCTCATTACGAGTGAGACGCTCTACCAACTGAGCTAAGGAAGCAACCACATGAATGCCCGGCGAACCGGGCGGATCATGCAAGAGACAACTGTAATAGAGTCCCGGCGTCCGGGTCAAAATGAGCGGCAGAAGCCGCCTTGCGGCCCCATCGCGGACCTAGCAGACGGTGTTGTCCGCCGGGACTTTGCCGTCCACCAGGTAATCATCGACGGCGTTGCCGATGCAGCTGTTGGAGCGGCCGTAGGCCGTGTGGCCCTCGCCCTTCCATGTCAGCAGCGAGGCGTTCCCGAGTTGCTTGCGCAGGGCGCTGGCCCATTCCACCGGGGTAGCCGGATCGCCGGTGGTACCCACAACAACAATCGGTGCCGAACCGCTGTACTCCGCCGGGGCAGGGGTACGGAGGTTTTTGTGCGGCCAGTCCTTGCAGTTGCTGCCGCCGTAGGCGAAGTAGTAACCCAGGGTGGGCGACGCCTTGCGGAGCTCTTGGTCCTCGGCGCGCATGGAAGCGGTGTCGGACACCATCGGATAGTCCAGGCAATTGATGGCGTTGAAGGCGAAAGTGCTGTTCGACGTGTAAGTACCGCTGGGATCCCGGTCGGCGCCGAAGTCGGCCAGCTGCAGCATGCCCGTGCCGTCGCCGGTGAGGGCCGTCGCGAGCGCGCGGGTGAGAATCGGCCAGTTGTCATTGTTGTAGAGCGGGATAATGAGGCCGCTGACAAACGTCGAGCCGGAGACCTTCCGGCCGTCCTTCGCCGGCAGCGGGTTCGCGTCGGCCGCGGTGATGGCGTTGTGGATCTTCTGGACGCCTGCCTCGATGCTTCCCGTGAGCGGGCATCCGCTGCTCTGCTGGCATTTGGCGACGTAGGCGTGGAGGGCCTTGTCGAAGGCCAGGGCCTGGCCGCGGGTCAGTTCCTCGTAGCTCAGCGACGGGTCAATGGCACCGTCAAGGACCAGCCGGCCTACGTTGTCCGGGAACAGCGACGCATAGGTGGAGCCCAGGAGGGTCCCGTAGGAGTATCCGAGGTAGTTCAGCTTCGCGTCGTTGGCCACCCCGCGGAGGATGTCAAGGTCCTTCGCGGTGCTGATGGTGTCGACGTGGGCCAGGACCGGTCCGGTCTTCTCCACGCACTTGGCCGCGATGGCCTTGTTGTCGGCGAGGGCCTCGTCCAGTCCGGCGTCGGTGTCCAGGGCGTAGCTCTTGGCGCGGGACGCGTCCCGTTCCTTGTCCGTGAGGCACGAGACCGGGGCGGAACGCTTCACACCGCGGGGGTCGAAGCCCACAATGTCGTAGGCGGACCGGACCTTGTCCGAAATGTTGGTGTTGGCCGCGTCCCTGACGAAGTCGTAACCCGAGCCGCCGGGGCCGCCCGGGTTGACCAGCAGGGTGCCCTTCTTGTCGCCTGTCGTGGCGAGCTTGATGGCGGCAAGCTCAATGCGGTCGCCGTCGGGCTTGCTGTAGTCCAGCGGAACCTTGATCTTGGCGCACTGGAAGCCGTCCCCTTCGCACGGCTTCCAGTCGATCTGCTGGGAGTAGTAGCTGCGCAGTTCCGCCGGCGCCGCGTCGACAATTGACGGGTCCGCCTTCCCAGGTGCCCCCGATGTCGCGGCACTGGACCCGCTGTCGCCCCCGCCGCCGAAAAGGGTGCACGAGGCCAGTGTGATGGCCAGGGCCACGGCGCCGACGGCCCGCATACCGATCGCCAGGGATCGGGATCTTGCGGGCTGGGGTCGAGCAGGCTTCATGCGGTTCTCCTTGGAGGATAGGAACGGAGCGACGATGTTGTTGGTGCGGCCGGGACCGTCAAATAAGGCTGGCAGCCATGGACTCGATCGTCAGCAGCGGAGCCACGTTGGTGGTGGTGATCCGCGTGCGGGCTTTGTTGACAGCGTCCATGCGGGCAAGGGTCACTTCGGCGGTCGAACGGGAGGCGAAGTCTTCGAGCTCGCTTCTGAGTTCAACGTTGACGAGTTCCACGGCGTTCCCCATCTGGATGATCAGGACATCCCGGTAAAAGGACAGCAGGTCCGTCAGAGTGCGGTCAAGGGAATCGGTGACGGAACGCTTGGCACGGCGCTTCTGGTCGTCCTCGAGTTGCTTGACCTGGCTCCGCATGGCCGGCGGCAACGTGCCGCTCTCGGGCGCCCCGAGGGTGGCCAGCAGTGCGGTTTTCTCGGCGGCGTCGCGTTCGTCATTGGAGCTGTTGGCTTCCTCGGTGGCGATCTTGACCAGCTTCTCGGCCATCATGACCGCCGCCGTGACGCCGCGAAGGGACAGGGGAAACCGCACCGTCTCAAGGCGGCGCTCCCGGGCCTCCGGGTCCCGGGCCAGGCGCCGGGCGATCCCGACGTGGCTTTGCGCGGCTCGGGCGGCGCGCTCGGCAACCGCCGGGTCCACGCCGTCACGCTTGACCAGCAGGGCGGCGACGTCGGCGGCCGGCGGAAGCCGCAGCGCCACCGGCCGGCAGCGGGAGCGAATCGTCACGAGGACATCGGCGGGGGAGGGCGCGCAGAGCATCCAGACGGTGCGAGGAGTGGGTTCCTCGATGGCCTTGAGCAGCACATTGGTGGTCCGCTCGGCCATCCGGTCTGCATCCTCCACCACGATGATCCGCCATCGGGCGGACGACGGCCGGTTCCCGGCAGTGGACACGAGTTCGCGTGCCTCATCGATGGTGATGGTGACCTTCTCTGTGCGCACGAACGCGACGTCGGAATGGGTTTCGCCCAGGATGGTCAGGCACGCCGGGCATTCGCCGCAACCCCGCAGGCTGACGTCCTCCTGGTCACAGTTCAGGGCCGCGGCGAAGGCCTTCGCGGCGTTGGAACGGCCGGAGCCTGGCGGGCCGGTGAAAAGCCATGCGTGCGTCAATCCCTCACCCTGGGCAGCCTGGCGCAGCTGGGCCACGACGGCGTCCTGGCCCTGGAGGTCGTCCCAGACGCTCATGCTGTGCTGCTTTGGGTGACGGCCAGCAGGGACTCGACGCGCTCGAAGATCCGGGCGGCGAGTTCGGCGACGGGCAGGCGGGCGGGCAGCACCAAGTAGGCTTCGGGTCGGGCCGCGGCCAGGTCCAGGAAGGCCGACCGGATCTTGGCATGGAATTCGTCGGCCTCGGACTCGAGGCGGTCTTCGGCGGCCTCGCCGGCTGTGCGCCGTTGCCGTCCTACGGCGGGCTCGACGTCGAGAAGTACGGTCAGGTCCGGCTGCAGGTCCGAGGTCGCCCAGGCATTGATGTCCCGGACCGCCTCAGTCCCGAGGCCGCGGCCGGCGCCCTGGTACGCGACCGAGGAGTCGATGTACCGGTCCGTGAGCACGATCTCGCCGCGTTCCAGGGCGGGCCGGATGACCTGGCTCGCGTGCGCGGCACGGGACGCCGCAAAAATAAGGGCCTCGGTATGGGCATCGATGTGGCCGTGGCCGTGATCCAGCACGAGCGAACGCAGCTTCTCGCCGATCGCCGTGCCGCCCGGTTCCCGGGTCCGCAGCACCGTAAAGCCGCCTGATTCCAGCGCTTTGGCGAGTTCGGCCGCCTGCGTGGACTTACCGGCGCCGTCTCCGCCCTCGAAGGCAATAAACAGTCCGGGCAACAGTCTGGGCAACGGCCGGCGGGACGCTCCGGGGCTCTGGGTAGTCACTGTTCAAGAGTACCGACAATCACCGACACTTCAGTGCCCGGCGTAACGGCTTGGGTACCCTGCGGGGCGCCCACGTAACCTGTCTCCATGAGTCTTTCTGAAGAGCAGGCCGCCACGCTTTCGCCGGATTCCCTGGTTGTGGCGGCAGGGCGCCCGCCGCGCACCCGCGACGAACCGGTCAACCCGCCGCTTGTGCTGTCCTCGACCTACTTCGGCACAGGACCGCTGGGCGACGGCGACCGCGGCTACGGCCGGTATTCCAATCCCACGTGGGACCCCTTCGAAGAGGCACTGGCCCAGCTGGAAGGCGCGGACCTACCGGGCCTGCTTTACGCCTCGGGACTCGCCGCCGTGAGTTCGGCCCTGTCCCTGGTGCCCGCCCAAGGCGTGCTCGTGATGCCGTCGCACAGCTACGCGGGTTCGGTCACCATGGCCACCGAACTGGCGGCCAAGGGCTTCCTCGAGCTGCGGACGGTGGACATCGCGGACACCGACGCCGTAGTGGCCGCACTGGCCCCGACCGGCGGCCGCGCTGCCAGCATGCTGTGGCTGGAGAGTCCCACCAACCCCATGCTCGGTATCGCGGACATGCGGGCCCTGACCGCCGCGGCGCATGAGGCCGGCGCGATCGTCGTCACGGACAACACCTTTTCCACGCCCCTGGTGCAGCAGCCTCTGAGCTTGGGCTCCGACGTCGTGCTGCATTCGGTGACCAAATACCTCTCCGGCCACTCCGACGTGGTGCTCGGTGCGCTGGTGACCTCCGACGCCGGTCTCCGCGCCGCCCTGCTGCACCACCGCACCATCCACGGCGGGATCGCCGGACCCTTCGAGGCGTGGTTGGCGCTGCGCGGGCTCCGGACCCTGGCTTTGCGGATCGAGCGTTCGCAGGCGTCGGCCCAGGTCCTGGCCGAAAGGCTCAACGGCCATCCGCGGGTTGCCGGCATCCGCTTTCCCGGCCTGCCCTCGGACCCCGGCCACGTGCGGGCCAAGGAGCAGATGAAGGGGTTCGGGTCCGTCCTGTGCATTGAGGTGGCACCGGTAGTTGGGCAGGACAGTGGCAGCAGCGGCGCGGAAGCCGCGGACCGGATGATCCGCGCCCTGCGCCTCTGGCTCCCCGCCACGTCCCTGGGCGGGGTGGAATCCCTGATCGAACGCCGGCGCCGGCACACGGCCGAGCCGGAGAGCGTGCCGGACAATCTGGTCCGGATGAGCGTGGGCATTGAGAACGTCGAAGACCTTTGGGCCGATTTGGAGCAGGCATTGGGCACTCTGGACGGCTAGGCTGGGGGAGTGGACGGACGCATACTCATTTACTTTGTCGAATCCGGGGTTTACCTGGTCCTGGCCGTCGTGGCCTTTGCCTTGGAGGCATGGGCGTTTTTCGACTGCCTCCGGCACAAGGCCAACGCGTTCGAGGCCGTATCGAAGCGGACCAAGACCTTCTGGCTGGCCCTGACCGGCGGCGCGTTCGCCGTGGGCCTGTTCTCCCTGCTCTCGCAGCTGGGCAGCGGCGGCGGCGCCAGTTCACTCGGCATTTTCGGCCTTGCCGCCGTGACAGCAGCGTCCGTGTACCTTGCCGACGTCCGTCCCGCGGTCAAAGACGCCGGCCGCGGCCGCAACATGGGCCCCTACGGCCCCTGGTGACCGCGGCTACCTAAGCTCGTCCGGCCCCCTAAGTCCGCAATCGCTTAATTTCCCGGCTCCACGGCTTCCCAGCCGACCGTCACTTCGCCCAGCCGCCAGCGGGACGGACCGTCCTGGATGGGCCAGCCGGCGTCGAGCAGCGCACGGCACATTGCTGTAAAGCGCTGCCGGCTGCCAAACGACGCCAGCGGCGCCGCATCCAGCCAGGCCTTGTCCATCGCCTGCAGGTAGGCGTGAATTTTCTCTCCGGGGACGTTGCGGTGGATCAGGGCCTTCGGCAGCCTTTCGGCCACGTCGGAGGGCAGCGCGAACGCGCCGAACCGCATGGACAAACTCAGGCTCAGCGGCCGCTCGACGTCGAGCGCCACCCAGGAGGCACGCCGCCCGATTTCATCACACGTGCCGTCGATAAACAGCCCGCCCGGCGCGAGACGGTCCTGCACCAGCCGCCAGATGCCCGCCACGTCGGCTTCCTCGTATTGCCGCAGCACGTTGAAGGCGCGGACCAGCACGGGATTTCCGGTCACTGGCAGTTCGAAGCCGCCCAGCTGGAACATCAGGCCGGGCCGTTCAAGTGCCTGGGCCTGCCGGACACGCTCCGGTTCGATTTCGATGCCCACCACCTGCATATCCGCGCGGACCGCGGCGAGGCGTTCGAAGAGTTCGACGGCGGTGGCCGGCGAGGCGCCGTAGCCGAGGTCGACGGCGAGGGGATGGGCCGCGGCGCGCAGCCGCCAGGCCTGCGGTCCGGTCAGCCAGCGGTCCACGCGGCGCATCCGGTTGGGGTTCGTGGTTCCACGGGTCACGTTGCCCACGGGCCTGCCGCCACGCGCGCCGCTTCTCGTTCCGCCCTGGTTCCGGGGGGACAGCACCCGTTGAGCCTTCTGCACCACCGGCCAAGCCTATCCTCCAACGAGGGTCACCTCCGGCCCAGGGTGAGCCGCGCGACGGGCCGGAGGGGAGCGTTTACTGCGGTGAAGCGCACACCGTGTAACGCACGGCACCGCCGCCAACCGCTCGGCTAGGATAAAAACCATGACTTACAAGCTGATTCTGCTGCGCCACGGCCACAGCGACTGGAATGCCAAGAACCTTTTCACCGGCTGGGTGGACGTTGACCTCAATGACCAGGGCCGTGCCGAGGCGGTGCGCGGCGGCGAGCTGCTCGTGGAGAACAACATCCTCCCCGACATCCTCTACACCTCGCGGCTGAAGCGGGCCATCAACACGGCGAACATGGCCCTCGAAAAGGCCGACCGCGGCTGGATCGACGTCAAGCGTGACTGGCGGCTCAACGAGCGCCACTACGGCGCGCTGCAGGGCAAGGACAAGGCCCAGACCCTCGCCGAATTCGGCGAGGAGCAGTTCATGCTGTGGCGCCGGTCCTACGACACCCCGCCGCCGCCCCTGGCCGACGATTCCGAGTTCTCCCAGGTGGGGGACCCGCGTTACGCGGACCTCGGCGACGCCATCCCGCGCACCGAATGCCTCAAGGACGTCCTGATCCGACTCATGCCGTACTGGGAATCGGACATCAAGGAAGACCTCAAGGCCGGGAAGACCGTCCTGGTCACAGCTCACGGCAACTCGCTCCGCGCCCTCGTCAAGCACCTTGACGGCATCAGCGACGAGGCCATCGCCGGTCTGAACATCCCCACCGGCATCCCGCTGGTCTACGAACTGGATGAGGACTTCAAGCCGCTGAACCCGGGCGGCACCTACCTCGACCCCGAGGCCGCCGCCGAGGCCATCCAGGCAGTCGCCAACCAGGGCAAGAAGTAAGCGGCACCCGCAACTCAAAATCAAGCGCTAAGCGCAAGCGCAGTACAAACGACGGCGTCCGGCCACCCCCAAGGTGACCGGACGCCGTCGTTGTGTCAGCGCGTTTGTGCCAGCGCAGTTGCCCCAGCGTGTTTGTGGCAGCGCAGTTGCGTCAGAGCGAAGCCGGCGTCAGCTGTGTTCGATGCTGTTCGGCTGCCACGCGCCGGTGACCAGGTACGTGACCTTCTGGGCCACCGAAACGCCGTGGTCGGCGAAGCGCTCAAAGTAGCGGCTCGCCAGGGCAACGTCCACCGTGGTGGCCGGCGACTCCTGCCAGTCGCTGCGCGCGATCGCCTTGAAAACGCTCAGGTGCAGGTCGTTGACGGCGCTGTTGGCCTTCATAATGTCCCGGGCCACGCCAAGATCGCGGGTTGCCAGCAATTCCGTGAGCTTCTGCGCGATCAGCAAGTCCTGTTCCGCGAAGCTCTTGAAGGTCTCGCGCAGCTGATCCGGGACCACTGACGCCGGGTAGCGCAGCCGCGCCAGCTGGGCCAGATGGCGGGCGAGGTCGCCCATGCGCTCCAGCGAGGCGCTCATCCGGAGCGAACCAACCAGCATGCGCAGATCGCTCGCCACCGGCCCCTGAAGGGCAAGGATGTCGATGGCGCGCTCGTCGAGGCTGTTCTGCAGGAAGTCGATGCGGGCATCGGCGGCAATCACGTCCTCGGCGAGGTCGATATCGGCGCCCTCGAAGGCTGTCGTGGCCTTGTCGATGGCCTCTGTGACCAGCGTTGAGATCTCGACGAGCTGTTCCCTTACCTGGGCGAGCTCCTCCTGAAAAACCTTACGCACGTGTGCGTCCTTTCCTCGGAAATATTGCCTGCAATCGAAGTGGCGGGCCTATTTCGGTTCACCTACCGGCGCTCCAACGCTCAACTCTTTCAGTGTCCGGTGAACTGTTACGCCCCAATAGGTGAACGTTAGCTGAACCGGGACCCGAATCGCAGGAGATTTCGGTTTCGGCCCTATGCCAGAGCATAAGCTGGAGCCGTGGATCCAATGCTCATCGGCGTAATCGCCGGCCTGATCGGCCTCTCGTTTGGCATGTTCGGCGTACTCGCGTTCCGCGTGAGTGAGCAGCAACGGCACATTGTCGACGTCGACGTCGACGACCCCTCGCTGCCCGAGGGCGCCGCGGAGGTGCTTGCCGTCCTCGGCCGCGCTTTTGTGGTGGTGGATGCGATCGACGGCGTGGTCCGCGCCAGCCCTGCCGCCTACGCCTATGGCCTGGTCCGCGGGCACACCGTGGTGCACCAGCAGCTGCTGGAACTGACGGCCAAGGTGCGGCGGGACGGTGTCATCCTCGAAAAGCAACTGGAGCTGCCGCGCGGCCCGCTCGGCCAGGGAACGATTATTGTCCAGGTCCGGGCCGCCGTCATTACGGAGGAATACATCCTGCTGCTGGCCGATGACCGGACGGAGCTCACCCGCACCGAGGAAGTCCGCAACGACTTTGTCGCGAACGTCTCCCACGAACTGAAGACCCCGGTCGGGGCGATCTCCCTCCTGGCTGAGGCACTCGAATCGTCCGCTGACGACCCGGAGGCGGTCAAACGGTTCGCCAAGCGCATGCACAAGGAATCGACCCGGCTTGCGGCCCTGGTGCAGGACATCATCGAACTCTCCCGGCTCCAGGGTGCCAACGTCGTGCAGCAGGGCCGCCCGGTGGACATTAACACTGTGGTCAGCGAGGCCGTGGACCGCTCCCAGCTGCCGGCCGAGAGCAAGAACATCCAGCTGGTGGTTGGCCGGCACGCTGATGCCGTGGTCTACGGCGACCAGGACCTCCTCGTGACCGCCCTGCGCAACCTGATCGACAACGCCATCCGGTACTCACCGGAGAACACCAAGGTTGGGGTGGGCCTCCGGGTCAAGGACGGCCTCGTGGCAGTCTCGGTGACGGACCAGGGCGATGGGCTCAGCGCCGAGGACCAGGAGCGTGTCTTTGAGCGCTTCTACCGGGTGGATGCCGCCCGCTCCCGTCAGACCGGAGGCACGGGACTTGGCCTGAGCATCGTCAAGCACGTCATTTCCAACCACGGCGGCGAGGTGACCCTGTGGTCCCAGCCCGGCCAGGGTTCCACGTTCACCATTCGACTTCCCGAGATGGAAGGGCAGGACGACGGCGACGCCTCCGACGCGGGCAAGCCCGCTGCCCACACTTCCGGTCGGTACCCCAGACCGCAACGACGTGACGCCGCCGGCGTCCATGAGCAAGGAGCAACCGCTTGAGCCGGATTCTGATTGTCGAGGACGAGGAGTCCTTCAGCGACCCCCTGTCCTATCTGTTGGGTAAAGAAGGGTTTGAGGTCGAGGTGGTGGACAACGGACTGGACGCCATCACCGAATTCGACCGTAACGGCGCCGACCTCGTCCTCCTGGACCTGCAGCTGCCGGGCCAGTCAGGCACTGAGGTCTGCCGCCAACTCCGGCAGCGCTCCGGGGTGCCCGTGATCATGCTGACGGCCAAGGACTCGGAAATCGACAAGGTGGTAGGGCTGGAGCTGGGCGCCGACGACTACGTCACCAAGCCCTACTCCTCGCGGGAGCTCGTGGCCCGGGTCCGCGCCGTCCTGCGGCGCCAGAGCGAACCGGAGGAACTCGTCTCCAGTACGGTGCAGGCCGGTCCTGTCCGGATGGACATTGAACGCCACGTGGTCAGCGTCGGGGGCGAGCAGATCGCCTTGCCGCTCAAGGAGTTCGAGCTGCTGGAAATGCTGCTGCGGAACTCCGGCCGGGTCCTGACCCGCGGTCAGCTGATCGACAGGGTGTGGGGCTCCGACTATGTGGGGGACACCAAGACCCTCGACGTCCACGTCAAGCGGCTGCGCAGCAAGATCGAACCGGATGCCTCCGCGCCACGGTACCTGATTACCGTCCGCGGGCTGGGTTACAAGTTCGAGCCCTAAAGCCGGACCAAGCTGCCCGGCGGCCCGGCCGGGCAGCTGTAGGTCCAGGACAGCTGCAAGTCGAGGCGACATGCAAAAGGAGGGGGGCCCGCAGGTGCCCTCCTTTTGCGTTAGATCCAGCTTCTGAGCTAGTGGCCGGCGGTGCTGCTCGGCGTGGGCGTTTCGGCCGCAGGTGCCGTCTCAGGCGACGTCGCCGCGTCCGTGGCGGTGGGCTCCGGCGTCGGCAGGTACGCCTTGTAGTCGGCGATCGTGCCGTCCATGACCGGAACCTTGAACTTGGCGTCCTGGCTGGTGCCGTCCTCGGAGATGGTCACCTCGGCCACGGATCCCGGCTTGGCGCCCGCGGCGCTCAGGATCGCCGGGGCGGTGGAGTCGTTGAGCATGGTGTAGGACTTCTGCTTGACCGGAACTTCGGCCTGCGACCCCGCCGCGCCCTTGATGGTCAGCACAACGTCCTTGGAGGAGGTGTTGTACACGGCGCCGATCACGCGGCCCGGCTTGTCCTCGCCGTCGGCGATGATGATGAAGTTGCGCAGCTGCAGCGCTCCGAGGTCAGTGCGGGTTCCGTCGGATGCCGAGTACTGCTCCGAGGTCTGCTGGGGGTTGATGTAGCCACAGCCGGTCACGGACAGCAGGCCAATGCCAAGTGCAGCCGTAGCCATTGCCAGCTTGCCGCGCTGGCCCCGGTTCATCGCAGTGAAACGCACGTCACGCACTCCTTGAGAGTCTTGGAACATTATTCAGCCATAGCCTATCCGCAATCGGCCTCAAACAAGGACTCGGCGCCTACACATAAGCGCAGGGATGCGTGCCGCTCCCGGCGGCCGGAGCCCGCTTGGCGGGGGCCGGAAACCTCTTGGCAGTTAAGGCCAAAGGCACTATTATCCGCATTCGTCAAGGGGTTTGAGGGGGTGGATTGAGGCCATTTTCCCCGGATTCATGCGGTTCCCGGCACCTTTGGGTGCCAGTTGTATGCCTTAATCGTGATAAACTGGTCTGCGGGAAAGGGGAATGTCCACATGGTTTTTGAGGTCGGCGAGACAGTAGTTTACCCTCACCACGGTGCAGCGAAAATTGAAGAAATCAAGATGCGCACTGTCAAGGGCGAAGAGAAGATGTATCTCAAGCTCAAGGTGGCTCAGGGTGATCTGACCATTGAAGTTCCAGCAGAAAACGTTGACCTGGTTGGGGTTCGGGACGTAGTGGGCAAAGAAGGTTTGGAGCACGTGTTCGATGTGCTGCGGGCCGAGTTCACTGAGGAACCCACCAACTGGTCGCGTCGTTACAAGGCAAACCTGGAAAAGCTTGCTTCCGGTGACGTCATCAAGGTAGCTGAGGTCGTCCGCGATCTCTGGCGCCGTGATCACGACCGGGGTCTCTCCGCTGGAGAGAAGCGCATGCTGGCCAAGGCCCGCCAGATCCTGATTTCGGAACTGGCACTGGCTGAGAAGACTGATGAAGAGAAGGCTGCAAGCGTTCTCGACGAGGTCCTGGCTTCCTAACACAGGGCCGGCCCCAGCAGGGCCGGCGCAGATAAGAATCGAACCCCGGTGGCCTCAGGCCGCCGGGGCTTCTTTTTGCCGTTTTTTCGGTTGCGCTATCACTTTGGGTCCCTCTGAGCGCCCAGAGCAGCCACAACTGATAGCGCAACGGGATAGTCGAGGGCGCGGGGACGTAGTCTTGTGCGCATGGATACTGCACCGACGAATACGTCACCGGCCGGTCCCGCCACCGCGGTCATTGTTGTGGCCGCCGGCTCCGGCCAGCGGCTGGGCTACGGCATGCCGAAAGCAAAAGTGCCTCTCGGCGGGGACAGTATCCTCACCCACGCCCTGCGCGGCGTGGCAGCCGCCGGGATCGCGCAGCAGATCTGCGTTGCGATCCCACCGGGGGACACCGAGCTGCGGGCGCTGTGCGAGGCCTTCGCGCAAGAGCTTGCGGCCGGGCACGGCCTCACGGCGGAGTCCCCTTACGGGGTCCAGGTCCCAGTCGTCACGGTGGTCGACGGCGGTGCGAACCGCGCCGATTCCGTCCGCGCTGCGATGGCTGCCCTCCTGCCTGATACCGAATCGGTTCTGGTCCACGATGCCGCCCGGGCATTGGTGCCAGAGGCCGTCTTTCATCGAGTGGCAGCGGCGCTTGCCGCCGGTGCCTCGGCCGTCATTCCGGTGATTCCGGTGGTCGATACGGTCAAGACCGTCGAACCGACCACCGGCGACGGCGCAGCGGTGGCCCCCGAGCTGGTCACCGGGACGGCGCCGCGGGAGTCGCTCCGCGCCGTGCAGACGCCGCAGGGATTCGCCTTCACCACCCTCAAACGTGCCCACGAGGCTGCCGCCGGGTTCGACGCCGGCCAGGCCGCCCTCGTCACGGACGACGCGATGCTCGTGGAGCTGATCGGTGTCCCCGTCCACGCCGTGCGCGGCGCCAGCCAGTCCCTGAAGATCACCACGCCCCTGGACCTGATCCTGGCTGAAGGCCTCCTCGAGGGGCCCCTGGGTGTGCGCTGGGTGGAGGGATGAGCATGTCCACCAACGCGCCGCTGATCCCCAGGACCGGGATCGGGATCGATGTCCATGCCTACGCCGCCGAAGACATGCCGCAGCCGTTGTGGCTCGGCGGACTCTTCTGGGAGGGGGAGCGGGGACTCTCCGGCCACTCCGACGGCGACCCCGTGGCGCACGCCGCGGCCGACGCGCTTTTCTCGGCCTGCGGGATAGGGGACCTCGGCACGCATTTCGGTACGGACCGGCCCGAGTATGCCGGGGCGTCCGGCGTGACCCTGCTGGCAGAGGCCGCCAGGATTGTTCGCGCCCACGGGTTCGTAATCGGCAATATCGCCGTTCAGTTCGTGGCCAACCGGCCCAAATTCGGCCCGCGGCGGGAGGAATCCCAGCGGGTCCTCAGCGCGGCTGCCGCAGCACCGGTCAGCGTCACAGCCACCACGAGCGACGGACTCGGATTTACCGGCCGGGGCGAGGGGATCTCGGCCGTCGCAACAGCGCTGGTCTATCCGGCCGGCTAACCAACGCAGCCTAAACACTTTAAACACTGCCGGCCCCGGTCCCCTACGCTTGAGGGGAAGACCCGACTGTGACCTCCCGTTCCGAACCGCCAGGAGACCCGCCGTGAAAAAGCTGCTGACCGCCGTCGTACTCGTGGCAGGGACCATGCTGAGCGGCTGTGCCGGCTCGACGACGGCACCCAGCGCCACGCCGAAGTTGAGTGTTGAGGAAAGCTGCAAGTTCCTCAACAACGACACCTTCGTGCCCTCCGGGAGCGCGAAGGAGCAGGCCGGGCAGATTGGCCAGCACTACCAGGAAGTTGCGGACAAGGTGGCGCCGGAAGTGGGCGCCCCTATCCAGCAGATGGCCGACATCATGAAGCAGGTTGCGGCGAGCCCCACGGGAACCAAGACCGCCGAACAGACAGCCCAGCTCACGGAGCAGATCAACAAGATCGGGCAATACTGCAAGTAGGTTGCCGGATCGGAGGCTCCCGGACTCCCGGGCCTGCCGCCCCCCGGTAAAGCCGCGGGTAAGCCGTAGGTAAAGCCGCGGAGCGCCATCGGCTAATCTGGAGCGGTGACCCTGCGCTTTTACGACACTGCATCCGCCGAAGTCCGCGACTTCGTCCCCCTGGTACCTGGCAACGTGAGCCTGTACTACTGCGGAGCCACCGTGCAGGGCATGCCACATGTCGGCCACATCCGCTCGGCCATCGCGTTCGACCAGCTGACCCGCTGGCTGCAGTACCGGGGCTTCCGCGTGACGGCGGTCCGCAACGTCACCGACATCGATGACAAGATCCTCGTCAAGTCCGCAGCGTCCTTCGGCCCCGACTTTGAAGACGAGCCCGGGGCGCTGCGCAACGAGGAATGGTGGGCCCTGGCTTACCGCTACGAGCAGGAATTCCTCAAGGCCTACGACACCCTGGGCGTCTCCCGCCCCACCTATGAGCCTCGCGCCACCGGGCACATCCCGGAAATGCACGCCCTCATCCAGCAGCTGATCGACCGCGGCCACGCCTACCCGGCCCTCGACGACTCCGGCGACGTCTACTTCGACGTGCGTTCCTGGTCCAAATACGGAACGCTGACGCGCCAAAAACTAGACGACATGCAGGGGGCCCCGGACGCCGACCCGCGCGGCAAGAAGGACCCCCGCGACTTCGCGCTGTGGAAGGGCTACAAGGACGGGGAGCCGACGACGGCGAGCTGGGCCTCCCCGTGGGGCCCCGGCCGCCCGGGCTGGCACCTCGAATGCTCCGCGATGGTGACCAAGTACCTCGGCACCGAGTTCGACATCCACGGCGGCGGACTGGACCTGCGCTTCCCGCACCACGAGAACGAAATGGCGCAGTCGCAGGCGGCCGGCCACGGCTTCGCCAACTTCTGGATGCACAACGGCATGGTCACCTACGCCGGCGAGAAGATGTCCAAGTCCATCGGCAACACCGTCAGCCCGGCGGAAATGCTCGAACTCGCCCCGCCGCGCGTCGTCCGGTACTACCTCGGGCAGGCGCAGTACCGCTCGGTCCTGGATTATCAGCCGACGTCCCTGCAGGAGGCCGCCGCCGCCGTCGAACGCATTGACGGGTTCATCAGCCGCGCACTTCGGAGCACGATGGCGCATGACGGCGCGGTCGGCGTATTCAGCTACGGCACAGTTCCGGATGCCTTCGCGGCCGCCATGGACGATGACCTCAACGTGCCGCAGGCCCTCGCCGTCCTGCACGACACAGTCCGCGCCGGTAACACGGCTCTCACGGACGGTGATCGCGACGCCGCGGGGCAGGCACTGGCCAGCGTCACCGACATGATGCGTGTCCTTGGTCTCAACGACACCGCGGCGCCGGCAGTCGACGAGCACGCCACCACAGCCCTGGGTGTCCTGGTTGAGGCGCAACTGGAGGCGCGGGCACAGGCTCGGGCCGCCAAGGACTGGGCTGCGTCCGACGCCATCCGGGACACCCTGGCCGCCGCTGGCGTTGTCGTCGAGGACGGCCCGGACGGGGCGAGCTGGAGCCTGAAGCGCGGCTGAACCTCGTTGACGACGGCCGGTGAAGTGGGCCGTCGTCGTCCCTTCCGGTCGAGGATTTAACTCGAGTCAGTAGACTGGAGGTCAGACTTATCAACGAATCGCGTATTTAAAGGGTGAAACTCATGGCCAACAACGGTCGCCGCTCGGTCAAATTGAAGAAGGGCCCCTCCGTCGGAACCGGCGGTCACGGCCGCAAGGCACTTGAGGGCAAGGGCCCCACGCCGAAGGCGGAGGACCGCCCCTACCACAAGGCGTTCAAGAACAAGCAGCTCTCGGAACGTTCCGAGGCCAAGCGCGCCAGTGGCAGCCGCACTACCAGCGCCGCCGCCCGCACCGGCCGTTCCGGTCCCAAGGGCCGCGCCACGGAAGAAGTTGTCACCGGGCGCAACTCGGTGGTCGAAGCCCTGCGCGCCGGCATCCCGGCCAAGGCCCTGCACGTCGCCGTCCGCATCGAAATGGACGACCGTGTCAAGGAATCCCTGAAGCTCGCCGCCGAACGCGGCATCCCGCTGATGGAAACCGGCAAGCCCGAGCTCGATCGCATGACCGACGACGCCATCCACCAGGGCCTCGTGCTGCAGATCCCGCCGTACGAATACCAGGACGCCTACGAGCTCGCCGAGGAGACCCTCGAGTCCTGGAAGAAGGGCCACGTATCCAACGCCCCGCTCTTCGTTGCCCTCGACGGCATCACGGATCCCCGCAACTTGGGCGCGATCATCCGCTCCGTCTCGGCCTTCAGCGGGCACGGCGTCATCGTCCCGGAGCGCCGCTCCGTGGGCGTCACCGCCTCGGCCTGGAAGACCAGCGCCGGCGCGGCCGTCCGCGTCCCCGTCGCACGCGCGGCCAACCTGAACAACACGCTCAAGGCCTTCAAGAACATGGGCATCTACGTCCTGGGCCTCGACGGTGACGGCGACGTCTCGCTGCCCGCACTCGCCCTGGCCACCGAACCGGTGTGCATCGTCGTAGGGTCCGAGGGCAAGGGCCTGAGCCGCCTGGTCCGCGAAAACTGCGACCAGATCGTCTCGATCCCGATCGACTCCGCCATGGAATCCCTGAACGCCTCCATGGCAGTCGGCATCTCCCTCTACGAAATCTCCCGCCAGCGCGCCGCCAAGTAGTCCCACTTCGGGGCGGGCTGGGTTCCGCCGGAACCGGGGTTTTGCCGTCGCCGGAGTCGTGGCTGGGTTCCGCCAGAAGCGGGGTTTTGCCGTCGCTTAGACACCTCCCGTCGACGCTTTCGGCCGCGGGCGGCCTCAAGCCTCTCTGGTCGGCGATGCGCTCCTTAGCAAAACTCCGCTTCCGTCTCAGACGCTCCGTCACCTTTCGCGCACTACGGAAACGCTCCCTCACACCTTGTGGGGGAGCGTTTCCGTTTATCTCGAAAACGGTGGGCAGCGTCTGCCTTGTTGCGCTCTGGTCGGCGATGCGCTCCTTAGCAAAACTCCGCTTCCGTCTCAGACGCTCCGTCACCTTTCGCCGGTTGCTTTCGCACCGTTCGCTGTTAGGGGCAACTGCTCCCTCACGTCTCGTGAGGGAGCAGTTGCCTTTAACGCTCAGAATCGGGGTTCTCCTTGGCTCTGATGTTCCTCCGAAGTACCTCGACGCAGGACGCACGTTCCTTCCTGCGACGCGCATTTCCTTCTGCGACGCGCTGATGTCTTCCCGCGACCCGAATACCCCTAGCGCCAGGGCGTTTGCGCGTCGCCAGGCTGAATGAGCCGCGGAAGTCATTGTGAATACCGAAGTGATCGACGCGGGTGGGCAGAATCGAGCGGGCGGCGGTGTCTTGCTAAGGACCGCTAAGCGACGGCAGGGCGCCGATGTCCGCGGGTGGTGACCACAGTCAGAAGCATCTGTCTGTGGAACAGGTGGCTTAGAACTTGTGCCGGTTGGCTAAGACCGGGAGTTTGGTGCGGGCTTCCTTGACGGCGGCGGTGTCGAGGTCGGCGAATAGCAGGCCCGGGGCGCCGTCGAGCTCGTCCAGGATGTCGCCCATGGGGGACACGACCACGGAGTGCCCGACGCCGGTGGGGGCGGAACCCTTGACCGGGATGCCCTGACTGGCGGGGTCGCCCTGGCCGCAGGCAAGGACCAGAGTGGTGGAGTCCAGGGCGCGGGCGCGGGCCAGGAGCTTCCACTGGTCGGCCTTGCCGGGGCCTGATCCCCAAGAGGCGCACACAATGTTTACGTCGGCCCCGCGATCCGCGTTTTCCGTGAACAGGTCCGGGAAGCGGACGTCGTAGCAGGTGGCGAGGCCGAAGGTCACGCCGTCGAGTTCGAAGGTGACGGGGGCGGTGCCGGCGTCAACAGTGTCGGACTCGGCGAAACCGAAGGCATCGAAGAGGTGGATTTTGTCGTAGCTGGCCTCAAGGCCGGGGCCGGTGACCAGCAGGGTGTTGCGCACCTTGGCGCCATTGCCGGCAGTGCCAGGGGTGAACATACCCGCGACGATAACTATGCCGAGCTCCGCGGCGAGGGCGCGCACGCGTGCAGCCCACGGACCGTCCAGTGGCTCGGCGATGTCCAGGAGCGAATTGCCGAAGGCCCGCATGGTCGCTTCCGGGAACACCACCAGGTCCGCGCCGCCGGCCTTTGCCTGGCGCGCGTAGCCGTCCACGAGGGCCAGGTTCGCGGCCAGATCGCGGCCGGTGACGATTTGGGCTAGTGCAACGCGCACATTTACCTCCAACTCGGCGCTTCATTACAGTATGCAGTGCGGCGGTCCGTACACTGCAAAACGTCATGAAAACGAAAACGGGGGCCACTTGTCCGGCCCGGCTAAGCTTTAAGCAATGGTTATGTCTTACATAGATACCGCTTCCACCGTAGACGCTTCGCGGGCGTTTCCGCTGGGGATCAGCACTCCGCACACCGGATCACCGGCAGTGGACGATCCCCGGGGTGAGTGCGCCAACGTGGCCGTCTACGCGCCCGGCGTGACCACCCTGGAGATCGCGTATCAGGCGCCGGGGGGCACCTGGCAGGTAAAGACCCTGCCCAATTACACCGACGGCGTGCACCACGGCATTGTGGAGGGCATTCCCTCCGGGACGCGCTACGGCTTCCGGGCCTCCCCGGAACACGAGGCCCTCCCGCTGTCCATGCCCGCCACAGATTTTGATGCTGTCGGCGAGCAGCCGTTGCTGATGGACCCCTATGGCCGGGGCGTCGACGAACGTGAGGGTCTGATCACCAGCGTCCGGGTCGGCGACGACTTTGACTGGGGGCTGGACCGCAGCCCGCGCGTCCCGTGGCGCAACACGATCGTCTACGAAGCCCACGTGAAGGGCCAGACGAAGCTGCACCCGGATATTCCGGAGGAACTGCAGGGGACATACGCCGGGATGGCCCACCCCGCCATGATTGAGCACCTAGTCTCCCTGGGTGTCACGGCCATCCAGCTGCTGCCCGTCCATTTCCACGTGGACGAGCCGCACCTTCAGCAGCTCGGGCTGACGAACTACTGGGGCTACAACACAGCCGCCTTCTTCGCCCCGCACCCCGGCTACGCCACCGCGGCCGCCCAGGCCGCCGGCGCCCGCGCGGTCCAAGACGAGTTCAAGGGCATGATCAAACTGCTGCATGCAGCCGGGCTCGAGGTCATCCTCGACGTCGTGTACAACCACACCGCCGAGGGCGGCACGGACGGCCCCACCCTGAGCTTCCGTGGCCTGGGCGAGATGCAGTATTACCGCAACGACGGCCACGGCAAGTATGTCGACACCACGGGTTGCGGCAACAGCCTGAACTTTGGCGAACCTCGCGTGGTGCAGCTGGTGCTGGACTCCCTGCGCTACTGGGTGAGCGAGTTCCACATCGACGGCTTCCGCTTCGACCTTGCCGTCACGCTGTGCCGGAACAGCGCCAACGAATTCGATCCGCGGCACCCCTTCCTCGTCGCGGTGGGCGCCGATCCTGTCCTGTCCGGGGTCAAGCTGATTTCCGAACCCTGGGACGTCGGCTACGGCGGCTGGCAGACCGGCCGGTTTCCGGCCGGTTGGGTGGACTGGAACGACCACTTCCGGGACGCCGTCCGCAGCTTCTGGCTCGCCGACCGCGCCGCGATGGACGGCGGCGGCAGCGGCGGCCCGGTGGCCCGCCTCGCGGACGCTCTCTCTGGTTCCGCCCAGTTGTTCGAGTCCTCGGGCAGGACCCGGCTGGCCTCGCTGAACTTGATCACAGCCCACGACGGCTTCACCCTGGCCGACCTGACCGCCTACGACCGCAAGCACAACGAGGCCAACGGCGAGCAGAACCGGGACGGCCACGGCGACAACCGCAGCTACAACCACGGTTTCGAGGGCCCCACCGAAGACGGCGACATCCTCGCCCGGCGCGCCCAAAGCCGGCGGAACCTGATGGCCTGCCTGATGATTTCCCAGGGCGTACCCATGATCACCGCCGGGGACGAGATCGGCCGGACCCAGCAGGGGAACAACAACGCCTACTGCCAGGACAACGCGCTCACCTGGATCGACTGGACCAGCACCACGGAATCCCACGCGATGCTGCGCACCACCAAGCGCGTCATCCGGCTGCGCAAGGAGTTCCTGGCCGGCCAGCCGCATGATTACCCGGCCCGTGACACCCAGTCTTACTTCCACTGGTTCGATGTGGACGGCAAGCCCATGTCAACCGACACGTGGCATGACCCCGGCCACCGCGTGATCCAGCTCCTGCACGGGTCCGACGACGGGCACGTGGACGGCCTCGTGGTGGTCAACGGCGGCGCCGACGACGTCAAGGTCACGTTGCCGCAGCTGAGCAACGATGACGGCTTCGGGCACCGGCTCTTCGAGCTTCGCGTGACAACGTCCGAACTCCATGACCGGCGTCAGGGCGCCCGCGTAGCCTCCGGTGAACGGGACCTCGTCCAGGCGAACACGATCAATATCTACCGCACCTAACTATTTCGAAATTTAAGGACCCCATGAAGATTTACTCGGCTGAGACCTGGACCATCGAAGAACTCACGGCGCAAATCGACGACGCCGGCCGCCGCGCCTTGGTGGTCCCCGCCGCTGCTACCAAACAGGAGGTCCTGGACACGTTCGGCGAACTCCTGGACATCCCCGATGAGTACGGCACAGATCTGGATGCCCTGCACGATTCGCTGCACGACGTCGCGGATGCCGTGACGGACGACGGCGAGGCCCCTGTCACCTTCATCTGGCAGGTGCCTGCCGCTTTCCGCGCGGACCTCTCCTTCGCCGTCATCTGCGAAACGCTGCAGGACGCCGAAGGCTATGCCGGCAAGAGCCTGGACGTCATCGCCGTCTGCCTCTAGAGGACGCCGGGCGCTGGACGATCAGGCGCTGGACGATCAGGCGTTGACGATCAGGCCCAGTTCAGCCTTGGACGCCAGCGCCTCATTCTTGGGGAGCACGCGCACGGTGTAGCCGAAGGACCCCGAACGGTCGATCACCAGCGTGCCGCTGAAGAGATGGCGGCCCTTGCCGAGGTCCTCGGCGGCCTTCAGCTCCGCGACCGTGATGTCCGTCAGCTCGTCTGTGTCCCCGGCCCGGCCGTAGGCCACTTCAACATAGACGTCGTCCGGGGCGAGCTCACGCAGCGCAACGTACGCGTTGACCTGCAGCAGATCGCCGATCTGCGGGTCCTCGGAAACCCCCACAGAGTCGACGTGTTCCACCTGGATCTGCGGCCACGCGGCCCGGATTCGGGACGTCCACGCCGCCAGCGCCTTGGCCTGCGCGTAGTTATTGGCCACGGCGTGGCGTCCCGCGATCGCCGCGGGCCGGTACAGCACGTTGACGTAGTCCCGGAGCATCCGTTCCGCTGAGACTGCCGGGCCAAGGTGGGACATGGTGTGCTTGATCATGGAGACCCAGTGCGTGGGAACCTTCTGCGGGCCAGGCTGGGACGCTCCGGCGGCTCCGGCCGCGTCGGACACGGTCAGCCCGTAGAACCGCGGTGCCACCTGCGTCTCGAGCAGCTCGTACAGTGCCGCCGCCTCGATGTCGTCGCGTTCTTCCGGGGAGGCGTCGTTGTTGGCGGTCGGGATCGCCCAGCCGTTCTCGCCGTCGTACATCTCGTCCCACCAGCCGTCCATGACCGAGAGGTTCAGCGAACCGTTCAGGGCAGCCTTCATGCCGGACGTTCCGCAAGCCTCGAGCGGGCGCAGCGGGTTGTTCAGCCACACATCGCAGCCGGGGAACAGGGTCCGGGCCATGGCGATGTCGTAGTTGGGGAGGAACGCGATCCGGTGCCGCACGGCGGGGTCGTCGGTGAACCGGACCAGGTCCTGGATCATCTTCTTGCCGGCGTCGTCTGCCGGGTGCGACTTCCCGGCGATGACCAGCTGGATGGGGTGCGTCTTGTGCAGCAGCAGCGCCTTGAGACGATCGGGGTCGCGCAGCATCAGGGTCAGCCGCTTGTAGGTCGGCACGCGCCGGGCAAATCCAATGGTCAGGATATCTGGATCCAGGACGGAGTCCGTCCACGCCAGCTCGGCGTCGGCCGCGCCGCGCTTCTTCCAGGCGGCCCGGAGCCGGCGCCGGACATCATCCACCAAGGACACCCGCATCTCGCGCCGCAACGCCCAGAGATCTTCGTCGGTGACGTTGTAGGCCAAGTCCCAGCGGCCCTCCGCCTCCGCCTCGGCACCGAAATGGTCCCGCGCCAACGCTGAGATCCGAGGGTCCACCCAGGTGGGGACGTGCACGCCGTTAGTGACGGAGGTGATGGGGATTTCGGAGTGGTCGAAGCCCGGCCAGAGGGCGGCGAACATTCCGCGCGAGACTACGCCGTGCAGTTTGGCCACACCGTTGGCCCGCTGGGCCAGCCGCAGTCCCATGACCGCCATGTTGAAGACGAACGGGTTGCCGTCGGCGAAGTCCTCACGGCCCAAGTCCAGGATCCTTGCCACCGGGACGTCCGGGGCGAGGCCGGCTTCGAAGAAGTGCTGGATCTGGGAGATCTCGAAACGGTCGATCCCCGCCGGGACCGGCGTGTGCGTGGTGAACACCGTGGACGCCCGCCCGGCGGCCAGGGCTTCCTCCCAGCTCAGCGGCTCCGCGCCGGACATCAATTCCTGGATCCGCTCGACGCCGAGGAACCCGGCGTGGCCCTCGTTGGTGTGGAATACCTCCGGCGCGGGGACGCCGGTGAGTCGCTGGAACTCGCGCAGCGCCTTGACCCCGCCCATGCCCAGCAGGAGTTCCTGCTGCAACCGGTGGTCACCGCCGCCGCCGTACAGGCGGTCGGTGATGCCGCGGGCGGCTTCGTCGTTGCCCGGAACGTTGGAGTCCAGAAGCAGCAGCGGAACGCGCCCGACGTCGGCCCGCCACACGTGCGCCAGCAGGCGGCGGCTGTGGGGGAGGGGGAGGGAGATCTGGATCGGTTTGCCGTTGCCGTCCGGGGCGGCCTCGCGCAGGAGCGTCAGCGGCAGACCGTCCGGATCGAGGACCGGGTACGTTTCCTGCTGCCAGGCGTCCCGGGAGAGCGACTGCTTAAAGTAGCCGGCCTGGTACAGGAGGCCGACGCCGATCAGCGGCACGCCAAGATCCGAGGCCGCTTTCAGGTGGTCGCCGGCGAGGATGCCAAGGCCGCCCGAGTACTGGGGCAGGACCTCGGTGATGCCGAATTCGGGCGAGAAGTAGGCAATGCACGCCGGTGCGCCGTCGCCCAGGCTCTGGTACCAGCGCGGCTGTTCCAGGTACCGGTCGAGGTCGTCGGCCGCCGCATGGATCCGCTGCACTACGTCCTGGTCCGCCGCGAGGCGCTGCAGCTCTTCCCGGCTTACCAGGCCCAGGAAAGTCACGGGGTCGTGGGCGCTCTCCGCCCAGATCCCGGGGTTGAGCCCCTCAAATAGCTCCCGGGTGGGCCGGTGCCAGGACCACCGGAGATTGGTGGCGAGCCGGGCCAGCGGCCGGATCGACTCCGGGAGAACGGTTCGGACAGTAAATCTGCGGATTGCCTTCACCAGCGAAACACTAACGGACAAGTCGTTGCCCCGGAACTGCTTTAAGATTCTTTCCTGTAAATGACGGATATCGGTCGGCCAGAACCGGAAACGTCCCCAAAACGTTCGAGGCCTTAGCATTCTGGCCGTTTTCTAGATAACGTCGAGCCTGTGACGAATAACTCGCGAACCAGCGCCGTGTCCAAGCAAAAGCCCAAGGCCCTGATCACGGATGGCCTGCGATTTGGCCGCTTTCCGATTACCGCCGTGCAGCCTTCGGTAGAGGGCGGAAAGTTCCCCGCCAAAGCCGTCGAGGGCCAAACCATTGTCGTGGGAGCCACCGCGTTCCGGGAGGGACACGATCAGCTCGGCGTCAGCGCCGTCCTGCTCGACCCCCGCGGCAAAGAGCGGCAGCGGGTCCGCCTCGCGCCGCCGCGCGGACCGCGAGGGATGGGCACGGACCGCTGGGAAGGCCTCCTGACCCCTCCCGCCACCGGCAACTGGTCCTTCGTCATCGAGGCCTGGCACGACCGCTACGGCACCTGGCACCACAACGCCGAGGTCAAGGTGGAAGCCGGCATCGACGTCGAGCTGATGCTGGCCGAAGGCGCCGCACTGCTGGCGGAGGCCTCCGAGGACGCCTCGCGCCCCTCCGGTGACCGCAGGACGCTGCGGATGGCCGTCGTCGTCCTCTCCGATACTTCCCGGTCACCCGAGGAACGCCTCGCCGCCGGCTTCGGCGCCGACGTCGCTGCCGTGGTCGAACGCCAGCCCATCCGGGAATTTGTGACAGTTTCCGAGCCCTACCCGCTGCTGGTGGAGCGTGCGCTGGCCGGGTCCGGCTCCTGGTACGAATTCTTTCCGCGTTCCGAAGGCGCCGTGCGCAACCACGAGACTGGGGAATGGACCTCCGGTAACTTCCGCACGGCAGCGCGGCGCCTCGACGCCGTCGCCGCCATGGGTTTTGACATCATCTATATGCCGCCGATCCACCCGATCGGTGTCCAGCACCGCAAGGGACCGAACAACACCCTGATCGCCGGGCCGCACGATCCCGGCTCACCGTGGGC
The DNA here is from genome assembly GCF_029504395.1 of Arthrobacter sp. ES3-54. Lineage (GTDB taxonomy): Bacteria > Actinomycetota > Actinomycetes > Actinomycetales > Micrococcaceae > Arthrobacter. The sequence continues at coordinate 7,069 of NZ_JAQFIF010000007.1, read as the reverse complement.
CATCGGGTCCCACGAGGGCGGCCATGACGCCATCCACCCGGATCTGGGCACCTTCGAGGACTTCGACGCCTTCGTGGCCCGGGCCGGCGAACTGGGACTGGAAGTGGCCTTGGACCTGGCGCTGCAGGCCGCGCCGGACCACCCGTGGGTGCAAAGTAACCCGGAATGGTTCACCGCGCGCGTCGATGGCACTATTGCGTACGCGGAGAATCCGCCGAAGAAATACCAGGACATTTTCCCGCTGAATTTCGACAACGACCCCGCCGGGCTGTCCAACGAAATTCTCCGGATCGTGCTGCTATGGGTCAGCCACGGCGTCAAGATCTTCCGGGTGGATAATCCGCACACCAAACCCGTGTGGTTCTGGGAATGGCTGATCGCCAAGGTCAATAAGAAGCACCCCGACGTCGTGTTCCTGGCCGAGGCATTCACCCGCCCGGCCATGATGCACGCTCTTGGCCGGGCCGGCTTCCAGCAGTCCTACACGTACTTCACCTGGCGGAACACCAAGGAGGAACTGGAGAAGTACTTCCAGGAGGTGAGCCACGAATCGGCGGCCTACTTCCGGCCGAATTTCTTCGTCAACACCCCGGACATCCTCACCGAATACCTGCAGTTCGGCGGCCCGGCGGCCTTCAAGATCCGTGCCGCCCTGGCCGCGACGGCGAGCCCCATCTGGGGCGTGTACGCCGGCTTTGAGCTCTACGAACACGTGGCCCGTCCCGGCGCCGAGGAGTACATCGACAACGAGAAGTTTGAGTACAAGTCCCGCGACTGGGACGCGGCGGCCGAATCCGGACGCACATTGGCTCCGTACCTGACTCGGCTCAACGCGATCCGCCGCGCGCACCCGGCCCTCGGGGACCTGCAGAACCTGACGGTGCACCAGAGCTCGGACACTTCCACCGTGGTGTACTCCAAGCACAAGACCCTCCCGGACGGGACCAAGGACACCTTGATCGTCGTCGTCAACGTGGACCCGCACGGCACCCGGGAGAGCACCGTATCCCTGGACCTGCCGGCGCTGGAACTGGACCCGGAGAACTTAACGCACAACGGCCGTTTCATGGTTGATGACCTGCTGACCGGCGAGAGTTGGGAATGGGGGGAGTACAACTACGTCCGTCTGGACCCGCACGTCGAGCCCGTTCACGTTCTTAGCATCCGGAGGTAGTGCCAGTGAGTTTCAGCCCGCAGAACCCCAGCCAGCACTTCAGCCCGAGGGGGAGCTTTGAACTGAACGCTCCAGGGCTCCAGCACGATCCCCTCTGGTACCGCAAGGCGGTCTTCTACGAGGTGCTCGTCCGGGGCTTCGCCGACGGAAACGGAGACGGCTCCGGCGATTTCCACGGCCTGATCGACAAACTGGACTACCTGCAGTGGCTGGGGGTGGACTGCCTCTGGCTCCCGCCGTTCTTCCAGTCACCGCTGCGCGACGGCGGCTACGACATCTCGGACTACAATTCCGTGCTGGACGAGTTTGGCACCATTAGCGACTTCAAACGGCTCGTGGCGGAGGCGCACGCCCGGGGCGTCCGGGTGATCATCGACCTTCCGCTGAACCACACCTCCGACCAGCACCCATGGTTCCAGGAGTCGCGCAAGGACCCCGACGGCCCTTTCGGCGATTTCTATGTCTGGAGCGATACGGACGAGAAGTATGAAGACGCCCGCATCATCTTCGTGGACACGGAGGAATCCAACTGGACCTTCGACCCCATTCGCCGCCAGTTCTTCTGGCACCGGTTCTTCAGCCACCAGCCCGACCTCAACTTCGAGAACCCCAAGGTCATTGACGCGCTATTCGACGTCGTGCGGTTCTGGCTTGACCAGGGGATCGACGGCTTCCGGGCCGACGCCATTCCGTACCTGTTCGAGGAGGAGGGCACTAACTGCGAGAACCTGCCCCAGACCCACGAATTCCTGCGCCAGTTGCGCCGGATGGTCGATGAAAGCTATCCGGGCCGGGTAATCATTGCCGAGGCCAACCAGCCGCCCGCGGAGGTGGTGGAGTATTTCGGCACCGAAGAGGAACCGGAGTGCCACATGGCGTTCCATTTCCCGATCATGCCGCGCCTCTATTATGCGCTGCGTGACCAGAAGGCGGCCCCCATCATCGAGACGATGAAGGACACGCCGGACATCCCCGAAGGCGCCCAGTGGGGCACCTTCCTGCGCAACCACGACGAACTGACGCTGGAAATGGTCACCTCCGACGAGCGCGCGGCGATGCTCGGCTGGTACGCGCCGGATCCGCGCATGCGCGCCAACATCGGCATCCGACGCAGACTGGCCCCGCTGCTGGATAACTCCCGCTCCGAAATTGAGCTCATCAATGCCCTGCTGCTGTCCCTGCCGGGCAGCCCGTTCCTGTACTACGGGGACGAGATCGGCATGGGGGACAACATCTGGCTCGAGGACCGCGACGCCGTCCGCACCCCGATGCAATGGAACCCGGACCGAAACGCCGGGTTCTCCGCCGCCGACCCCGGCAAGCTGTACCTGCCAGTGATCCAGTCGCTGGTCTACAACTACAGCATGGCGAATGTGGAGGCCGAGGCCGCCCATTCCGGTTCGCTCTTGCGCTGGACCCGGCAGATCCTCAGCGTTCGCAAGAACCACCCTGCCTTCGGGCTGGGGGGATTCAAGCATGTGGAGGCTGACCACGACGTCGTCCTTGCTTACCTGCGTGAGCTCCCGGAGGGCAACGCCGCCGGCGCGGACGCCGAGACCATCCTGTGCGCCTTCAATCTCTCCCAGCATCCGGTGGCGACCACGCTGCGCGTGCCAAGCTTCGCCGGCAGGGGCCTCCGGGACGTTTTCGGCGGCCAGGCGTTCCCGGGCATCGGCGAGGACGGAACCCTGACGCTGACCCTGGGCAGCCACGATTTCTTCTGGCTGCGGATCCGGTCCGCCGCCTCCAACCCGGCATCCCCGTTCACGCAGGCGATGCCCGTCCTGTCCATTGAGGGTTGAGATGACTCGACCAGCACTTGCCCCGGCCTTGAGCGGACTGCTTGGCGCCTGGCTGCCGCGCCAGCGATGGTTCCCCGTCAAGACTGCCGAGTTCACCTTCGAGCCGGCGGGCGGTCTGCGTCTGGAGACTGCCGCGGGCGAGGGTGCCCCCGACGCGGCAGCCTTTGAGGTGTTGCTAGTTGCGGTGTCCTACCCCACTCCCAGTGGCAGCCGGACCGACATCGTCCAGGTGCCGCTCAGTTTCCGGCCGGAACCCCTGCCGGGGGGAGAGCGTGCGTTGATTGGCGAACTTCCCGGAACCCGTGCTGATGCCGCGCACCGGTGGGTCTACGACGGCGTCCATGACGCCTCCTTCGTCTCCGCCTGGCTCGAGCTCATGCGCCACGGCGGGAGTACGCCGTCGGGGAATGCCACCGGCCACCTGGTGGAGTCCGGCTACCGCCTGCCGTTCGCAACGGGCAAGGTCAAGGTGCTCGCCGGCGAGCAATCGAACAGTTCAGTGATAGTCGACGACGGCGGCTCAGCCGCCATCGTGAAGTTCTTCCGCGTGCTCTCGGAAGGCCAGAACCCCGAGGTTGAAATCGGTGCGGCATTGACCGCAGGGCGCACCGAGGAGGTCCCGGCAACCCTTGGCTGGGTAAGCGGCGAGTGGGAGACTCCGGCGGCCGCCCTCGGGACGGAACCGTCCGGCGCCGCCCGACCTGCCCGCGGCGAGCTCGCTGTTGCGCACGAATTCCTCGCCGGCGGGCTCGATGCCTGGGGGCTCGCCGTGGACGCGGCCAGCCGGGGGATCGGGTTCACTGCCGAAGCCCACGCGCTGGGCGCCGCGACAGCCACCGTGCACCGGAGGCTTGCCGAGGCACTGGGCACAGCCGCCGAATCTGCGCCGGGGCAGGACATTGCTCCGGGAGTAGCCCAGCGCGTCCGCGAGTCCTGGGCCCAGGCGTCCAACGCCGTCGGGCCGTACGAGGAAGCGCTGAACGGTCTCCTCGGCCGGCTCGAAGGCACCAGTGCCGGACCGCTCCAGCGGATCCACGGCGACCTCCATCTCGGGCAGATCCTGCAGGTTCCGGGTGACGCCGGAATGGCGCCGCGCTGGGCCATCCTCGACTTCGAGGGCGAGCCTTTGCGCCCCATCTCGGAACGCAACTTCCCCGACGTCCCCCTTCGCGATGTCGTGGGCATGCTGCGGTCCTTCGACTACGCCGCCGGCGCCGCCGTCCGCGAAAATCCCGGTGCCGTGGTGCCGGGGACCTGGGTGGACGACTGCGCTGAGGCCTTCCTGGCCGGCTACGCCGAAGTCATCCCCGGCAGCATCGACCGCGACTCGCCGCTCTTTGTGGCGCTGTGGCTCGACAAAGCCCTCTACGAAGTCATCTACGAACTAAGGAACAGGCCGGACTGGCTCCCCATTCCGGTGAATGCATCGCGTCGTCTCCTCGGCAGTACAGGTTCCGGCGTCGCCGCCGAAGCCGCAGCGGAAGGTATAAAAATGACAGGATCAGCACGTATCGATCGGCCCGGCGCACCACTGCCCGTGGACGGTGAGACCCTTGCGAGGGTCGCCAGCGGCGAACACCACGCGCCCCACTCGGTCCTGGGCGCCCACCTTGATGACCACGGCCACGTCACGATCCGGACGGTCAAGCACCTTGCGGAAGAAGTGTCTGTCGTGACGTCGGCAGGCACCACGCCCATGACGCACGAAGCGAGCGGCGTGTGGGTGGCCGTGATGGAACCGCTCGAGCGCGGCCACGTGCCGGATTACCGGCTCGAAGTGACGTACAAGGACCACGAGCCGCAGGTCATGGATGAGCCCTACCGCTACCTGCCGACCATTGGCGAAGTGGACTTGCACCTGATCGGGGAGGGCCGGCACGAACGCCTGTGGGATGTGCTGGGCGCGCATGTCCAGCACTACAAGTCCTCGCTGGGCGACGTCGACGGCGTGTCCTTCGCCGTCTGGGCCCCGAATGCCCAGGCAGTGCGCGTCAAAGGCGACTTCAACGGCTGGGACGGCCGCGAACACTCCATGCGCTCCCTAGGTTCCACCGGTGTGTGGGAGGTCTTCATCCCGGGTGTTGTAGCAGGGGCGTGCTACAAGTTTGAACTGCGGACCCGGCACGGATACTGGGTGGAAAAGGCGGACCCGCTGGCCTTCGGGACCGAGGTGCCCCCGCTGACGGCATCCCGCGTGGTTGAGCCCTCCTATGTCTTCAAGGATGCCGAGTGGATGGACGCCCGCGCTGCCCGCGATCCGCACAACTCGCCCATGAGCGTCTATGAGGTCCACCTCGGCTCGTGGCGAGTGGGACTGGGCTACAAGGAACTGGCCAAGGAACTGGTCGAATACGTCAAGTGGTTGGGCTTCACCCACGTGGAATTCATGCCCGTGGCCGAGCACCCCTTCGGCGGTTCGTGGGGCTACCAGGTCACCTCCTACTTCGCGCCGACCTCGCGCTTCGGGCACCCGGACGAGTTCCGCCACCTCGTCGACGAACTCCACCAGGCTGGCATTGGCGTTCTCCTGGACTGGGTCCCGGCGCACTTTCCCAAGGACGAATGGGCTCTGGCCCGGTTCGATGGCGAAGCCCTGTACGAGCACGCCGATCCGAACCTGGGCGAACACCCGGACTGGGGCACGCTGATCTTCGACTTCGGCCGCACGGAGGTGCGCAACTTCCTGGTGGCCAATGCGCTGTACTGGCTCGAAGAGTTCCACATCGACGGACTGCGCGTGGACGCCGTCGCCTCCATGCTGTACCTGGACTACTCGCGCGAAGAGGGGCAATGGCAGCCAAACCGGTATGGCGGCCGCGAAAACCTTGAGGCGATCTCCTTCCTCCAGGAGGTCAACGCCACGGTCTACAAGACCCACCCTGGCGCGGTCATGATCGCCGAGGAATCCACCGCATTCCCGGGCGTCACTGCACCCACGAGCGGCGGCGGCCTGGGCTTCGGCCTCAAGTGGAACATGGGCTGGATGCATGACTCGCTCAAGTACATGGCCGAGGACCCGTACAACCGCCGGTGGCACCACGGCACCGTCACGTTCTCGATGGTCTATGCCTTCACGGAAAACTTCCTCCTGCCGATCAGCCACGACGAAGTTGTGCACGGCAAGGGCTCCATGCTGCGCAAGATGCCCGGCGACCGGTGGCAGCAGCTGGCAAACCTGCGCGCTTTCCTGGGATATCAGTGGGCCCACCCGGGCAAGCAGCTGATCTTCATGGGCACCGAGTTCGGCCAGGAAACCGAATGGTCGGAGCAGTATGGCCTGGACTGGTGGCTGGCGGACATCCCCGCTCACAAGGGCATGCAGCTCCTGACCAAGGACCTCAACGAGCTGTACCGTTCCACGCCGGCCCTGTACGAGCAGGACAACCAGCCCGAAGGCTTCCAGTGGATCAACGGGGGAGACTCGGACCGCAACGTGCTGACGTTCATCCGCCGCGATGCGGACGGCAACCCGCTGGTCTGCGCCGTGAACTTCTCCGGCGGCCCGCACACGGACTACCTCCTGGGCGTCCCGGCGGCCGGCGAATGGCAGGAAGTGCTCAACACCGACGCCGCCAGCTACGGCGGTTCCGGGGTGGAGAACGCCGGCACCCTGATTGCGACGAAGGACGCCCTCGACGGGCAGCCGGCCGCACTCGTCGTGACCTTGCCTCCGCTCGGGGCGGCGTACTTCAAGCCGCTGGGTTAGCCGCTGCACCCGGGTAACTGGGCGGGTGGCGCCGAGGCATACCCGTGAGAGGCCCGGAATCCGCGTGATTCCGGGCTTTTCTGCACCGTCTTCCAGGCGGCTTTGTCAGCCAAGCGAAGTGGTGGTAGAGTTTATTTCCGCGCTGCTCCCCGGAGTTGAACGGCCACCAAGACCCAGAAGCCAATGGCAAGACTGAGTTTGGATCGCCGATTTGACTAGGGTGAAGCGGCCGGGTAAGTTTGAAAAGTTGCTCCGGAGCGATCCTTGACCGTTTGGTTGTGGTGGTGCCGGGTGTGTCTGTTGTTTGAGAACTCAATAGTGTGCCAAGTTTGTTGATACCAATTTATTGTATTGAATTGGTTGAATTGACCAGGTTGCGCCACCCCG
>NZ_JAQFIF010000006.1 GCF_029504395.1 Arthrobacter sp. ES3-54 | reverse complement strand
TGCGGCGGCGTCCGTCACACTTCCGGTTCGATCAAAGACCCTGAAGAAACCCTCCCTCTGCTGAGCAGTTGATCTCGTATGTTTCTGAGGTTCCGATGAACCATCCATTAAACGAGGCACGGTCGTTGCAACTCCCAAAACTTCGGGTGTTGCAACGACCGTTAGAACCCAAGACCTCGACCAGGTGGTTGCCGCCGTCGCGTTGTGACGCCGCGGATCTTCAGTAGCTGGCGGGGGCGTCGCCAGGCTCAACCACCGGGTCCGTCCGGATATATTCGGCGGCGAGGGCTTCTGAGCCGCGGGCGAGGATGGACACATCGGCCGCGACCAACACGAACGCTGCGCCGGCTGCCATGTAGTGGTGCGCGGTGGCGGGGTTGAAGGCGTTCACACCGGCGGGTTTCCCGGCCGCTTTGGCGGCGGCAACGCAGTGTTCGACGGCGGCGCGCACCTGGGGGTGTTCCTGCTGGCCCAGCAGCCCCATGGAGGCGGCGAGGTCGGAAGGTCCCAGGAAAATCGCGTCCACGCCGTCCACCGCCAGGATGTTCTCCACGGCCGCAACCGCGGCTTCGGATTCAATCTGGACCGTGACGCTCACGGTTTCGGAAGCACGGGCGAGATAGTCCGGGATCCGGTTCCAGCGCGACGCCCGGGCCAGGGCCGAGCCCACGCCGCGGACGCCGTGCGGCGGGTACCGGGTGGCGGCCACGGCGGCCTCCGCCTCGGCTGCCGAGTTCACCATGGGGATCAGCAGGTTCTGGACGCCCAGGTCCAGGTACTGCTTGATCAGCACCGTGTCGTTCACCGGCGGGCGGACCATCGCCCGGACCGGGTAACCGTGCACCGCCTGCAACTGGGCCAGGACGGATTCGAGCCCGTTGGGGCTGTGCTCGGCGTCGATCAGGAGCCAGTCCAGGCCGGCCCCGGCGCAGAGCTCTGCCACCAGCGGGCTGCCGGAGCAGACCCACATCCCGGCCAGCGGCCGGTCTGCCGCGGCCAGGGCGTCACGGAAGGTGGCGTCGGGTTCTACTCGAAGCGGCATGTGATGCTCCCCAGCGGTCCGTAGTCAGCGTGGACGGTGTCGCCCTTGTAAACCCAGAGGGGCCGGGTGAAGGATCCGGCGAGGATGATGTCGCCGGCTTTCATGCCGTCCCCGTGGGCGGCAATTTTGTTCGCCAGCCAGTGCACGCCGTTGGCCGGGTGGTCCAGGACGCCGGCGGCCACGCCGGTTTCCTCCACGGTCTGGTTCTTGTAGAGGATGGCGGAGACCCAGCGGAGGTCCACGGCGTCGGGGCGGACGGGGTTTCCGCCCACCACCATGGCGCCCATCGCGGCGTTGTCGGCGATGGTGTCCACGATGGTCCGGCCCTCCATTTCGATCCTGGAATCCAGGATCTCCAGGGCCGGGACCACGTAGTCGGTGGCGTTCAGGACGTCGAAGATGGTGCAGCCGGGTCCGGCCAGGTCCTTCTTCAGCACGAACGCCAGTTCCACTTCGACCCGCGGGTGGGTGTACTGGTCCCACTGCACCGAGCATCCCGTTTCGAGCACCATGTCATCGAAGATGGCGCCGTAGTCCGGTTCGGTGATGCCGGTGGCGGCCTGCATCGCCTTGGACGTGAGGCCGATTTTGCGGCCCACTAGGGTCCGGCCGGCGTCCTCGTTGCGGCGCCGCCACAGCTGCTGGACGGCGTAGGAGTCCTCCACCGTCATGTCCGGGTAGCGGGCCGTCAGGCGGGGGACCGGGGTCCGGGAGCGCCCGGCTTCCAGCAGTTCGTCTGCGATGGCCTCGATCGTCGCGGGATCCAGCACGCTAAACCTGCGCTCCGAGCTTGAAGCCGGTCTTTTCGCCGGCGGGGCCGTCCTCTTCCTTGCGGGTGTAGGAGAAGCCGTCGGCGCCCACGGTCACGGCCATCTCGCTTTTTTCCTCGCGGACGATGACGGGCTGCGGGTTGCCGTCGAGGTCCAGGACCAGGGAAGCCTCGGTGTACCAGGAGGGGACCACAGGATTGCCCCACCAGTCGCGGCGCTGGTTGTCGTGGACGTCCCAGGTGATGGTGGGGTTGTCCGGGTCGCCGGTGTAGTAGTCCTGCGTGTAGATCTCGATGCGGTGGCCGTCCGGGTCCAGGATGTAGAGGTAGAACGCATTGGAGACGCCGTGCCGGCCGGGGCCGCGTTCGATGCGGTCGGAGATGCGCAGGGCGCCCATCTTGTCGCAGATCTGGATGATGTTGTGCTTCTCGTGCGTGGCGAAGGCAATGTGGTGCAGCCGCGGGCCGTTGCCGCCGGTCAATGCGGTGTCGTGCACGGTCTGCTTGCGGTGCATCCAGGCGGCGTAGGTGACGCCGTCGGAGTCCTTGATGTCCTCGGAGACGCGGAAGCCCAGGTCTTCAAGGTATTTGCGGCCGCGCGGGACGTCCGGGGTGACCTGGTTGAAGTGGTCCAGCCGGACCAGCTCGCCGGCGGAGTAGAGGTCGTAGCGCTGGGTGAGGCGCTCGACGTGTTCGGTTTCGTAGAAGAACTCATAGGGGAAACCGAGCGGGTCCTCGACGCGGACGGCGTCGCCGATGCCCTTGGTGAAGCCTTCTTTGCGGCGCTCGGTGCGGCAGCCCAGTTCCTTGTAGTAGGCCTCGGCGGCGTCCACCTCCGCCGGGGACTTCACCCGGTACGCGAAGGCGGCAGCAGCGGCCACGGGGCCCTTGCGCAGCACCAGGTTGTGGTGGATGAACTCTTCCAGGGACCGCAGGTAGATCGTGTTCTCGTCTTCCTCGGTGACGTGCAGGCCCAGCAGGTCCACGTAGAACTCGCGGGACTTGGCGAGGTCCGTGACCACGAGTTCCAGGTAGGCGCAGCGGACGATGTCCGGGGCCGGGACGGTGGGGGTGGGGACGAAGTTGGTCATGGCGTTCTCTCTTCTTTGAAAGGGGGCTGCTTGGCGCGGGCTGGAAACTTAGGCGCCGAATTTAGGAGTGTGAACAGTGCCGAGGGTGATGTGGACGGCCTGCTGGTCGGTGTAGAAGTCGATGGACCGGTAGCCGCCCTCATGGCCCAGGCCCGAGGCCTTGACCCCGCCGAACGGGGTGCGCAGGTCGCGGACATTGTGGCTGTTGAGCCAGACCATGCCGGCCTCGACGTTCTGCGAGAAGTTGTGCGCCCGGGTCAGGTTCTGGGTCCAGATGTAGGCCGCGAGCCCGTACCTGGTGTTGTTCGCCAGGGCCAGGGCCTCGTCGTCGGTATCGAAGGGTGTGATGGCGACGACGGGGCCGAAGATTTCCTCCTGGAAGATCCGCGCGTCCGGGGCGACGTCGGCGAACACGGTCGGGGCGATGTAATTGCCCTCGGGGAGGTGGTCCGGGCGGCCACCGCCGGCCAGCAGCCGGCCTTCGGACTTGCCGATCTCCACGTAGGAGGCCACTTTGGCGTAGTGCTCCGGGTGGACCAGCGCGCCGACCTCGGTCTTGGGGTCGTGCGGGTCCCCGACCACGATGTTCTTGGCCCGGGCGGCGTACTTGTCGCAGAATTCCTCGTACACGGCGCGCTCCACCAGGATCCGGGAGCCGGCGGTGCAGCGCTCGCCGTTGAGGGAGAAGACGCCGAACAGCGCGGAGTCGATTGCGGCGTCGAGGTCGGCGTCGGCGAACACGACGCACGGGGACTTGCCGCCGAGCTCCATGGACAGGCCCTTGAGGTTGGCCGCGGCGTTGCGGAAAATCGTCTGCCCGGTGGTGGTTTCACCGGTGAAGGAGATCAGCGGCACGTCCGGGTGCTTGACGAGGGCGTCGCCGGCTTCCTCGCCGAGGCCGTTGACGAGGTTGAACACGCCGTCGGGAAGGCCGGCGTCCTTGAAGATCGTTGCCCAGAGCGAGGCGGACAGGGGAGTGAATTCGGCCGGCTTGAGCACCACGGTGTTGCCGGTGGCCAGGGCCGGGGCGAGCTTCCAGGACTCGAGCATGAACGGCGTGTTCCACGGCGTGATGAGGCCCGCGACGCCGATCGGCTTGCGGTTGACGTAGTTGATCTGGGCGCCGGGGACCTTCATGGCGTCGTCGAACTGGGCCACGATCAGGTCCGCGAAGAAGCGGAAGTTCTCGGCCGCGCGCAGCGCCTGGCCCTTGGCCTGGGTGATGGGCAGCCCGGTGTCAAAGGTTTCGAGCTCGGCCAGGCGTGCCTCCTGGGCTTCGACGGCGTCCGCGATCTTGTTCAGGACGCGGGCCCGCTCGCGGGGCTTCATCCTCGGCCACGGGCCGTTGACGAACGCGTCGCGGGCGGCGGCGACGGCGAGGTCGATGTCTTCCTTCTGGCCGGCGGCGGCGGTGGCGTAGTTCTGGTTGGAGACCGGGTCCAGGACATCGAAGGTCGCCCCGCCCACCGAATCAACGAATTTGCCGTTGATGTAGTGCTGGATGTGGGTGGGAAGGTCCTGCGGAACGTAGTGAGATTTGGTTTCTGCGGCAGTGAACGTCATTGTTTTTCCTTACTGCTGTGTGGTCTGCGGGGTCGGGAGGTCGTTTGCCGCCGCCTGGGCGAGGTACGCGTCGAGGGTGGCGCTGCGGTGCCGGCGGGCGGCCTTTTCGATGTCATCCGGGCTGGCGCCGGACTCGATGAGCTGTAGCAGCGCCTCGTGCTCGTCCACGGATTCGTGCGCGCGGCCGGGGACGAAGCGGAACGTGGATGATCGCAGGGACGCGAGCCGGTTCCAGCCCCGGTGGACGAGGTCCAGGATGTGCGGATTGGGGCAGTGCTCGAACAGAACGCTGTGGAAGTCCTGGTTCAGCCGGGTGAACCGGACGGGATCGAAGTGCTGCAGGCATTCGCGCATCTCGGCGTTGACGGCCCGGGCGCGGGCCACGTCCGCCTCCCCGATCAACGGAGCCGAGAGAGCCGTAGCGGCGCCCTCGACGATGCTGAGGGTCTGCATCGTGTAGAGGTACTCGGTGGGGTCGATGCCGGACACGGTGGCGCCGACGTTCCGCTCGAACTTGACCAGGCCCTCGGCCTCGAGCCGGCGGATGGCTTCGCGGACCGGCACCACGCTGACGCCTAGGTCCTCGGCGATCTTCGCCAGCACCAGCCGGTAGCCGGGGGAGTAGGTCCCGTCCACGATCCGGGACTTGACGGTCACATAGGCCTGCTCTGACTTGCTGACTGTCTGGGTGCCTGCGGCGATGGCTGTGTCAGTCATGGGTTTTGCCGGCTTCCCATTCCTGGTAGCGGGTTCGCCATGCTGCATTGAGCGGGTAGAGGCCGTCCACACTGTGGCCCTGCTGCACCATTTCGGCGATGAAGGTTTCCTCGCGTTCCTGAGCGATGGAATCGTCCGCGAGCTCTTCGGCGAGGGCCGGCGGGATCACCAGGATGCCGTCCGCATCGGCCACGATGATGTCCCCGGGCTGCACGGTGGTGCCGCCGCAGGCGATGGTGATGTCCGTGTCCCACGGGATGTGCCGGCGCCCAAGGACCGCGGGGTGCGGGTTGGCATAGTAAGTGGGCATGTCCATGGCGGCCACGGCGGAGAAGTCGCGCACGCCGCCGTCGGTGATGATGGCGGCGGCGCCGCGGACCTGGGCGCGGAGGGCCAGGATGTCGCCGATGGTGCCGGTGCCCTTTTCGCCGCGGGCTTCCATCACCAGGATCTCGCCCTCATTGACGGAATCGATGGCCTTCTTCTGGGCGTTGAAGCCGCCGCCGTGGGCCGTGAAGAGGTCCTCGCGGTTTGGGACATAGCGCAGGGTCCGGGCCAGGCCCACGATCCGCTTCTCCGATCGCGTCGCGGTCAGGCCGTCGATGCTCACGTTGTTCAGGCCGCGCTTGCGCAGCTGGGAGGACAGGGTGGCCGTGCAGACGCTTTCCAGCTTCGCCTTCAGCTCCGGGGACAGGATGGGAGCCGGCGCCTCTTGTGTATGCGCCGGAAGGCCTGCCGCCTCACGGGAGCCGTACGCCTCCTCCCGCTGCATGTCATCGGTCTTGGGCCGGGCGCCAAAGTCCGCGAACGGCGTCGTGCCTTCCTCAACACGGGTGACCAGCCGGCCGGTTGAGAGTGCGTTGAGTTCGCCGGCGCTGACTTCCACCTCGACGACGTCGCCCGGCTCGGCCACCGAAGCCCCGGCGGGGGTGCCGGTGAGGATGATGTCGCCCTCTTCGAGCATGATCAGCTGGGACAGATCGGCCACGAGCCGGGCGAACGGGAACAGCAGGTCACCGGTGGTGTCGTCCTGGACCAGCTCGCCGTTGTGCCAGGTCCGGATCCGCAGTTTTGCGGGATCGACTGCGTCTGCGGCGATCAGGCCCGGCCCCACCGGAGTGAAGCCGTCGCCGCCTTTGGAGCGGAGGTTGGAGCCCTTGTCCGCGTAGCGGAGGTCATAGACGCCGAGGTCGTTGCTGGCGGTGACCCACTCGACGTGGCTCCAGGCGTCCTCGATGTCCACCCGGCGGGCAGCCTTGCCGATGATCAAAGCGATTTCGCCCTCGTAGCCGAGGAGTTCGCAGCCGGCCGGGCGTTCCACGGTTGAGGGGGCAGCTGCCGAACCGACTGTTAGGGACGACGACGGCTTCAGGAAGTAGGAAGGCTGCTCCGGGGTGCGGCCGCGCTGGGCTGCCCGGCTGCGGTAGTTGATATGCACCGCGATGACTTTGCGGGCCGCGGCCAGGGTGTGGTCGGTGACCTTTTCCAAGAATGTCTCCTCATCGAGTACGAAATCGTATACGATGACTATGACCCAGCAAGTGCGGATCGTCAACCCCCGCTTCCGAGGGTTTTCAAAGTACTTGTAACCCGCGTCATATCTGCCGTACAGTTCTGGATCATAGACGAAAATTCGATTATCGAACATCAAATTCGATTATCGAACACATGCGACGCTGAAAGACCGCCACACAACGAAGTGAGGAAAGCCCGTGCATTTTCACCACCACGGTTACGTATCCGGTGACCCGCGAGTCCAGCCGGCCGCCGGCGTTGGCATCGATCGTCCCGCCCAGCTTCCTGACGAGGTGGACGTGCTCATCGTGGGCACCGGGCCCGCAGGTATGCTCGCCGCCGCCCAACTGTCCCAGTTTCCGGGCATCACCACCCGGATCGTGGAGCGCCGCGGCGGGAGGCTCGCCATCGGGCAGGCCGACGGCATCCAGGCCCGGAGCGTCGAGACCTTCCAGGCCTTCGGCTTCGCCGAGCGGATCATCGCCGAGGCCTACCGCATCACCGAAATGGCATTCTGGAAGCCGGACCCCGCGGACCCCGCGAACATCGTTCGCAGCGCCCGGACACTCGACGACCCGGGCGGGATCAGCGAGTTCCCGCACCTGATCGTCAACCAGGCACGCGTGCTGGACTACTTCGCCGAGTTCATGGCAAACGCGCCTACGCGCATGTCGCCCGACTACGGCTACGAGTTCCTCGACCTCGAGGTCGCCGACGAGGGGGAGCACCCCGTCGCCGTGTCCCTCCTCCACACCGCCGGCCCCAACGAGGGCCAAACGCGCACAGTCCGGGCCAAGTACGTTATCGGTGCGGATGGGGCCCGGAGCAAGGTCCGCGCTTCGATCGGCTGCACCATGGCCGGCGACCAGGCCAACCACGCATGGGGCGTCATGGACGTGCTCGCCTCCACGGACTTCCCCGACATCCGCCTCAAGTGCGCCATCCAGTCCCATGACGGCGGCAGTATCCTGCTGATCCCGCGCGAGGGAGGGCATCTCTTCCGCATGTACGTCGACCTCGGCGAGGTCGCCGCAGACGATCAAGGCGCCGTCCGCAAAACCACCATCGAGCAGATCATTGCCAAGGCCAACGCGATCATCCACCCCTACACCCTCGACGTGCGCAACGTGGCCTGGCATAGCGTGTACGAGGTCGGCCACCGCCTCACCGACCGGTTCGACGACGTCCTCCCGGAGGAGCTCGGCACCCGCACGCCACGCGTTTTCATCACCGGCGACGCCTGCCACACCCACAGCGCCAAGGCCGGCCAGGGTATGAACGTCTCCATGCAGGACGGCTTCAACATCGGCTGGAAGCTCGGCCACGTGCTCGAAGGCCGCAGTCCGGAGGCCCTGCTCTCCACCTACTCGGCCGAGCGGCAGGTCGTCGCGAAGAACCTCATCGACTTCGACAAGGTGTGGTCGACGCTCATGGCGAAGAAGCCCGAAGAGTTCGAGAACCCCTCCGAGCTCGAGGACTTCTATGTGCGGACCGCAGAGTTCCCCGCGGGCTTCATGACCGAGTATTCGCCGTCGATGATCGTCGCCGAGGCGACGCACCAGAACCTGGCCAGCGGCTTTCCCGTCGGCAAGCGCTTCAAGTCCGCGCCGGTTCAACGCGTCTGCGACACCAATCCGCTCCAGCTCGGCCACCAGGCAACGGCGGACGGCCGGTGGCGCATCTACGTCTTCGCGGATTCGGCTGCACCTGGAGCCCCGTCACCGACCACGGACCTGGCCGCGTGGCTGGCCAATGCCCCGGATTCGCCGCTCGCCGCCACGCCGGCGGGCGCCGATCGTGACGCGTGGTTCGACGTGAAGGTGATCTACCAGCAGGACCACACGGGCATCGACATTGGCTCCGTCCCTGCAGTGTTCAAGCCGGAAGTGGGGCCGTTCAAGCTCCCCTACCTCGAGAAGGTCTACGCCACGGATCCGACGGCGGATATCTTCGAGCTGCGCGGCATCGACCGCGGCGGCGTCGTGGTGGTGGTACGGCCGGACCAGTACGTGGCGAACGTCCTGCCGCTGACGGCGACGGCGGAACTCGCCGCGTTCTTCGCGCCCCTCCTGCGGGCAGGCAACCGCGCCCGTGAATTCCAGAACCACGCGGGCTAACCGCCGGCATGCGGCACCATCCGATGGCGCCGTGACGCTCCCGCCCAGTTGCTGCTGACCGCACCTCCACGTACCCGCACAATCCTGGGGGTGCGTGGAGGTGAAGCGGGGTCCGGCACCGAGTAACTGGGATCGAGCGTCGTCACGCGGGGAGCCGGGACAAACGCAGACATCCCGATCCCGTGCCGGCCTGAGCACTCATGCGTCGTGACGCCTGAGCACCCACGCACCGTCTGGCACGGGGGCTCAGGGCTTCAGATGCTGGGCGAAGTGGTCCTCGATCCGCTGCCAGGCTTCCGGGGCCGATTCCGGATCCGGGCCGATCCCCATGACCCGGAAGAGCGGCCGCAGCGCCCTCGGCCCGGTCTCCACGTCGTTGAGGAAGGCGTGCCCGGCGTGCGGGAATTCCTTGACGTCGTGGGCCACGCCCAGGCGGTCCAGTACCGACTCGAGTTTCGCGGCCCCGCCCCGCAGGGTGCGGTCCTTGCCGCCGAAGTTGGCCACGATCGGGCAGGCGCCGGCGAGGGCCTTCTCGGGGTTTTTGGGGAGCCGGCCGTAATTGACGGCGGCGGCGTCGAAGCCGTCATTGGCCAGGAGCAGGGCGAAGCCGCCGCCCATGCAGAAACCGATCACGCCGACCTTGCCCGTGGTCCGGCCGGATTCCCGCAGCCAGTCCCGGGCGGTGGCCAGATCGGTGAAGGCCCGGCCCTCGCCCGCCGCCAGCGCACGCATGGTGGCCACGAGGCAGCGGCGGGCGCCGCCGTCGCTGTACAGGTCAACGGCCAGCGTCAGGTAGCCGGCCGCCGCCATGCGGTTGGCGTGGCGGACGGTGATGTCGTCCAGGCCGAAGGCCTCATGGACCATGAGGACCGCAGGAAAAGGCCCCTCGCCCTCCGGCGGCGCCAGATATCCGCGCAGCACCGGGGAGCCGCCGGCGGCAGCACTGGCCCTGCTTAAGTCGACGTTGCTGAGATCCCGGCTGGCGGGCTGGCCGTGGTCTGCATCGGTCCGTGCCATGGTGTCCCCTTTGTCGGCTGTGTGGGCTCATTCTCGCAAACGGGCACAAAAAAGCGACGCCGGACATCCCCCAAAGGAAGATCCGGCGCCGCAAAGTTTGGAAGGACTAGTCCTTTTTGAAGGTGTCCTTGACGTTTTCGCCGACCTTCTTCGCGTCGGCTACAACCTGATCCTTCTGGCCCTCGGCGCGCAGCTGGTCGTTGTCCGTGGCGTTTCCGGCAGCTTCCTTGGCCTTGCCGCCCAGGTTCTCCGCTTCGTTCTGAATCTTGTCTCCGATACCCATGGTGTTGGCCACCTTTCGTTTCCGGTTGAAATTCACTGTCCGAACACCATAACACAAAGCATGCTTACTAATTCAAGGGGGTGCCGCGCGGTGATCCGATAGGCTCGAGGTCATGGACCACAAGACCACTCTCACGCAGCACATCAAGGCTCCGGCGGACTCGGTCTGGAAGGTGGTGTCGGACATTCCTGGATCTGCCGCGACCCTGTCCGGCGTCGATTCGATCCAGATGCTCACCGACGGACCCTATGCCGTGGGCACCCGATGGAAGGAAACCCGCACCATGCTGGGGCGCTCGGAAACGGTGGAGATGTGGGTTTCCCAGGCCGAGGCGCCGTCGAGTGGCCGTGGCGGCACCACGACAGTGAAAGCCCTCCAGGGCGGCGCCGACTACACCTCCAGGTTTGCGCTGGCGGAGCGCGACGGCGGAACGGATCTCACCTTGACCTTCGGCGCCGAAGTCATCAGGCCGACCCGGTTCAGCAGGATCATGCTCGCCGTGTTCGGCCTGCTGGGGATGCGCATCACCCGCAAGGCGCTTGCGAAAGACCTGGCGGACATCGCCGCCAAAGCCGAGTCCCTGTGACGGTGCGGCGCGCTGCGGCGGACAAAGCTCCCAAGGTCACAGCCCCCCGCCTCGCACCGGTCCGGCCGGGGGAGCTGCGGGACGATCCTGCCCCGGAGTTCCGGCGCGGTGAACGGTACGACGGCGTCCGGTACAGCCGCGCGTCGGCAGACGGCCTGGACCTTGGCGCCACGGATTTTGCCGAATGCGAATTTACCGGAGTGTCCTTCAATGAGACGCAGCTGCGCGGCGCCACGTTCCGCGACTGCATCCTGACCGAGGTTTACGCTCCGGTGCTGACGGCGGCCCGGGCCAGCCTCCGGGATGTGGAGATCGGCAACCCCCGCTGGGGATCGGCGGAGCTCTATGAAAGCGGCTGGCAGTCGGTGCGGATCGACGGCGGCAAACTCGACTATGTGAATCTGCGCGGGTCCAAGCTCACGGACGTGCAGATCAGCGACTGCATCATCAACGAACTGGATCTGGGCTCTTGCACCGCCACCCGCGTCGCCTTGAAGAACTGCACGATCGGCACCCTTGATTTCACCGGCGCCCGGCTCAAGGACTTCGACCTCCGGGGCACCGATTTCCGCACGATCAGCGGACTGGGCAGCCTGGCCGGCCTTGTAGTGGACGACTACCAGCTCACCCTGCTCGCCCCGTTGCTCGCGGCCCATCTGGGCGTCGTCGTCGCGTAATCCGGCGCCATCCGGTTGACCCCCTTGCCCCGCCGTGTAATCTTTATAGAACGAACGGTCGGTAATTTACTCTGCTGCCGACCCCGCTTTCTTGGTGAAGGATGTTCTCATGGTCGAGGCTTTTCTTGTTGGCGGCGCCCGCACCCCCGTGGGCCGCTACGGCGGCGCCCTCTCCGCAGTCCGCCCCGATGACCTGGCCGCACTGGTGGTTCGCGAGGCTGTAGCCCGAGCCGGCGTCGATCCGGACACCATCGACGAGGTGATCCTCGGCAACGCGAACGGCGCCGGCGAAGAGAACCGCAACGTGGCCCGGATGGCCACCCTCCTTGCCGGACTGCCCCTCCACATCTCCGGGATCACCGTGAACCGGCTCTGCGCCTCCGGGCTCAGCGCCATCATCATGGCCAGCCACATGGTCAAGTCCGGCGCCGCGGACATCGTGATCGCCGGCGGCGTCGAATCCATGAGCCGGGCCCCCTGGGTCCAGGAAAAGCCCCGAACCGCCTTCGCCAAGCCGGGCGAAATCTTCGATACCTCCATCGGGTGGCGTTTCGTCAACCCGCAGTTCACCAAGGGCGAGCTCTCCCGGGACGGCAAGATGACCTACTCCATGCCCGAGACGGCGGAAGAAGTGGGGCGGGTTGACGGCATCTCGCGGGAGGACGCCGACGCCTTCGCCGTCCGCTCCCACGAACGGTCCCTGGCCGCCATAGCCGCCGGCCGCTTCGCCGAGGAAATCGTCCCCGTGACCGTCAAGTCCCGCAAGGGCGAGACCGTGGTGGACACCGATGAGGGCCCCCGCGCCGGCACCACCATGGACGTCCTCGCCGGGCTCCGGCCGGTAGTCAAGGGCGGCTCGATCGTCACGGCAGGCAACTCCTCCACCCTGAACGACGGCGCCTCCGCCATCATCGTGGCCTCGGAAGCCGCCATCCAGAAGCTTGGCCTCACACCGCGGGCCCGCATCATCGACGGCGCCTCTGCCGGCTGCGAGCCCGAAATTATGGGCATCGGTCCGGTCCCGGCCACCCAGAAGGTGCTCGCCCGTTCCGGGCTCAGCGTCGGTGACCTCGGCGCCGTCGAACTGAACGAGGCGTTCGCGACCCAGTCCCTGGCCAGCATGCGCCGGCTCGGCCTCGACCCGGAGATTGTGAACCGCGACGGCGGCGCGATCTCCCTGGGCCACCCGCTGGGGTCGTCCGGTTCCCGGATCGCCATCACGCTGCTGGGGCGGATGGAACGCGAAAACGCGAAGATCGGGCTCGCCACCATGTGCATCGGCGTCGGCCAGGGCACGGCCATGCTGCTGGAGCGCGTGTAGTGGCGGCCGCGGCACTGGCCCTCGAAGCGGCTGGCTTCAGCACGCTCCTGGTCGACGAGCGCGAGGACCGCGTGGTGGTGGTGCTCAACCGCCCCGAGGTCCGCAACGCGATCGACCAGCAGATGGTCGACGAACTCCACACCGTCTGCGCCCATCTCGAGCAGCAACCGAAAGTACTCATCATCGCCGGCACGGACGGGGTCTTCGCCTCCGGCGCCGATATCGGGCAGCTGCGCGAACGGCGCCGCGACGATGCCCTGCAGGGCATCAACTCCACCATTTTCGTCCGGATCGCCAAGCTGCCGATGCCCGTCATCGCAGCCCTGGACGGCTTCTGCCTCGGCGGCGGCGCCGAACTGGCCTACGCCGCCGACTTCCGGATCGGCACCCCGTCAGTCCGGATCGGCAATCCCGAAACCGGCCTCGGCATCCTGGCCGCCGCCGGTGCCAGCTGGCGCCTGAAGGAACTCGTGGGGGAGCCCGTCGCCAAGGAAATGCTGCTGGCCGGTGCCGTGCTGCGCGCAGAACGTGCCCTCGCCGTCAATCTCATCACCGAAATCCATGAACCGTCCGGGCTGATGGACGCCGCCCACCGGCTCGCCGACAGGATTGCCACGCAGGACCCGCTAGCCGTGCGGATCACCAAGTCCGTGTTCCACGCCCCGGCCGAGGCGCATCCCCTCATTGACCAGCTGGCGCAGGGGATCCTCTTCGAGTCCCAGGCCAAGTTCGACCGTATGCAGGCTTTTCTGGATAAGAAATCAGAGAAGAAATCAGAGAAAACGTCAGCCAAAGAATCCGGGAAGCAGAAATAGACATGGGCAACTCCGCACTCCCCGCCGATAACCTCCCCAACTTCGTGGGAGTTCTCGGCGGCGGCCGCATGGGCGCCGGCATCGCCCACGCCTTCCTGATCAAGGGAGCCAACGTCGTGGTGGTCGAGCGCGACGAGGCTTCGGCCGAGGCCGCCCGGGAGCGGGTCGAGTCCGCCGCTGCCAAGAGCATTGAGCGCGGCGCCGTGGACGCCAACCTGGACGAGATGGCTTCCCGGCTCGCGGTCACGGTGGACTACGACGACTTCGCCGGCCGGCAACTGGTGGTCGAGGCCGTTCCGGAAGACTGGGATCTGAAGGTCACCGCGCTGCGCGGCATCGAGGAACGGCTCGCCGACGGCGCCTACCTCGCGTCAAACACGTCGTCGCTGTCCGTCAACGGGTTGGCCCGTGAGCTGAAGCGGCCGCAGAACTTCCTGGGCCTGCACTTCTTCAACCCGGTGCCGGCGTCGACGCTCATCGAGGTGGTCCTCGGCGAGCAGACTTCCGACGCTCTGGCCCGGGCCGCCCGCGGCTGGGTCGAGGCTCTCGGCAAGACCGCCGTCGTGGTCAACGACGCGCCGGGCTTCGCCTCCTCCCGGCTTGGCGTCGCGATCGCCCTCGAAGCGATGCGTATGGTGGAAGAGGGCGTGGCAAGCGCTGAAGACATCGACAACGCCATGGTCTTGGGCTACAAGCACCCCACGGGCCCACTGCGGACCACCGACATCGTGGGCCTTGATGTGCGCCTCGGCATCGCGGAGTACCTGCAGTCCACGCTGGGGGATCGTTTCGCGCCGCCGCAGATCCTGCGGGACAAGGTTGCCCGCGGGGAACTGGGCCGCAAGTCCGGCAAGGGCTTCTTCGACTGGACCAAGTGACCGGCGCCTGTCCGTGCCCCTAGGATGGTGCGGTGACTTCACTGGACCGTCCCGCGATCGCCCCCATCACCCTGACCGGCAAATACGTCGTCCTTGAGCCGCTGAGCCTTGACCACCACGACGGCCTCGTCGAGGCGGCCCGCGACGGCGAGCTGTGGCAGCTCTGGTACACCAGCGTGCCCGAACCGGAACACATGGCAGTGGAGATTGAGCGGCGCCTGGCCCTGCAGGACAGCGGCGACATGCTGCCCTTCACCACCCGTCTGCTGGACCCCGCTACGGGCGGACCGGGACGGGTGATCGGCATGACCACCTACATGAACATCGACGCCACCACGCCCCGGGTGGAGATCGGCTCCACCTGGAACGCGGCGTCGGCACATGGCAGCGGGAGCAACCCGGACTCCAAGTTGCTGCTGCTGCGGCACGCCTTCGAGACGCTCGGCTGCCCCGCCGTCGAGTTCCGGACGCACTGGCTCAACCACCAGTCCCGCGAGGCGATCGCGCGGCTGGGCGCAAAGCAGGACGGTGTGCTCCGCAGCCACACGCGCAGCGCTGACGGCGCGCTGCGAGACACTGTCGTGTTTTCCATCCTGGAACACGAGTGGCCGATGGTCCGCAACGCCCTTGAGTCCAGGCTGGCCAAGCGGCGTTAGGGTGCCGAGTAGGCCTTGGCCCGGTTAAGCGATGCGAAGTACGCCTCGTAGCCCTTGGCGTTCGGGTGGAAGTTGTCGGGACTGGTCGGGGCCGAAAGGTCGAGATTTACCCACGGGGCTGCAGAGTTAATGCCGTGACCGGCGAAGGCGGCCCTGACGTCGACGTACTCTGCTCCGGTAGCCCAGGCGGCTGCGGCGATGGACCCGTTCAGGCCGTCAGCCAGTTGTGCGGCCTTATTGATGAACAGCGACATCGGATCCTTCTGGCCGGGGGCGACCGGATCGTAGAGGTAGGGGTAGCCCGTCACCACAACCCTGGCGTTGGGCGCGGCAGACTTCACGCTCTGAATCATGGCGATCACATCACCGGCCAGTTTCTTGCTGGCGATCTCGCCCGCCGCGTAGGCGGTGGCAGCCTCGCACTGCGGGCCCGCGGCGGGGTTGACCATCGCGGCGGCGCAGGACGTAAAGATGGCCCCGACCCGGAGGTTGTTGCCGCCGGCAGTGATAGTGACGAGCTCCGTGCTCTTGTTCAGTTTCCTTAGCTGGGTGTTCACGACGTCCTGGGTCGTCTTGCCGCTGCAGGCCGCGTTGGTGACCAGCTTGATGGCCTTCGATTCGGCCGCCAGTTCGGAATAGGTGTTCTCGCTGCGGTAACAATCATCCAGGTACGGCCCCGCCCCCTGCCCGGCGGCGTAGGAGTCTCCCAGCGCGATGTACTTGGTCCTGTCCACGGCCTGCGCCGGCACCGCCGCCAAACCGACTGCCATCGCCAGGGTGGCGAGACCGGCCGCCAGAGCCGTCCGCCGGCGTCGAAGTTTCAGAGATCCCATGGTGTTCCCCTCAGTAGCACGCTGGTTTCAGCGCCTGTGCCGTGAAAACGTGCCACGAAGAGGTGTCAGTCCCGGCCGCAGGCGAACTGAAAAGAGCCCGGAGGCCGCCGGGTTCACCGCCACCCTATGCCGAAGCCGGGACCCACACCATACCGATAGTCCCGTTGTGCAGATCTTTCCTGAATTCCACCGTGGATCGGCGCCGGTGCGTGTGCTTAGCTTTCAGGATGACAATTCCCGCCGGGCCATCAGAGCACGCCAAGGCGACGGCGGTGCCCGGAGCGATGGAGTGGGACGGGGCCGTCAACGCGTGGCATGTGGCCGGGGACTTGTTCCGGATGGGACGCCGGGAATGGCTTACCGAGGCCGGCTGGCGGCAGGCACACCGCCGTGGCATCCGGACCGTCATCGACCTCCGCAACGAAGCCGAAATCCGGCGCCGGGAGACCGACCCGCAGGTGAAGGCGGCAGCCCTGGCCGGCTTCGCCGTCGTGCTGGCCCCCACCGAAGACCCGGGCAACAGCGAATTCCGCCAGCTCTGTGTGCCCTACCTGAACGACCCTGCCTGCTATGCCGACAACGCGAGATTGTTCCCGCACCTGCTGACCCGTGTCTTCAGAGCGGTGGCCGCGGCGGAGGGCGGAGTGGTCATCCATTGCTCCGCCGGGCGGGACCGGAGCGGCATGATCGCGGCCATGCTCCAGGACCTCGCCGGCCACAGCGACGAGGCCATTGTGCACGGCTACCAGCGCTCGATGCGGGGCATCAACGAGCACCACCGGCACGCGGCCGTCCCGCATCCCACGAGCGCTTTCTGCCCGAGGACGTCCTGACGCCCCTGTTGGAATCCCGGGGCAAAAGCCTGCTGGAATTTGTCCGGTCCCTGAACACCACGGACTACCTGTGCCGCCACGGGGTGACGTCCGCCGAGCTCGCGGCCATCCTGGCAAAGCTCGGCAGATAGGGTGGCCCGCAGGTAGGGTGACCCAGTGAAGACTCCGAAGTTCCAGCCGATGGTGCGCGCCGCCGCGGCCCTCGCGATTGCGCTTGCCGGCACCTTGCCCGTTGGTGCGTTGTCCGCGGTGCCGGCGCTGGCTGAAACCGGCACGGACACACGGGCCCTGGCACCCGCGGACTCGACGCCATCGCCGTCGCCGGTCCCAACGACGGTATTGACTCCGACGCCGGCCCCGGCCCTGACGACGGCGACGGCGGCGCCGTCGGACCCGCCTCTGGCTGATTCTTCTCCGGTCCCTTCCGCGACGCCCATCAGCGACGCCGGCCTCGCCGAGGCCGTGCAGCGGGACCTCGGCATGACCCTTGCAGAATTTAACGCCGCCGGTGCACTGGCCCGGCGTGCCGCCGACGCCGCGCCCTCCCTTCGGGCCCTCCCCGGCTATGTGGGGATCAGCCTCGCCGGGGGCAAGATCGCGGTTGAAGGCAGCGGCCCCGAGCTCCAGGCCCGCGTGGCCGAACTGAACCAGACCGGCCCGGCCACCTTCGTGCTTGTGGCACCTAAAACCGCCGCCGTTGCCCCGTCGTCCGCGGAGCTCCTGGCCTCCAGTACCCAGCAACTGTTCGAGGCCTACGTCCGCGAGGTCGGGGCCGCCGGACTGCAGGCTGTCACCTACACCAATGGCCACTTCGTCATCCGCGCCGGCGGCACCAACACGGCTGAGGCCGTTCCCTCCGCCGGCGCCGTTCCCGCGTCGGGTCTGGATGTGGAGCCGGCGACAGCGCCGGGCGCGAAGCCGAAGATGTCCGCGGCGGAGTTTGTGGCCCGCTACGCCAACGTGGCGCTGGAAAAAGGATCGCGGATCGCCACTGAGGAGGACTTCTTTGGCGGCCAGGGGTACGTCGTTGACGGCCACGCCGTGTGCTCCGCCGGGTTCGGGGCCTTCAGCCCCGCGGGCAAACCCCTGGTCCTGACGGCCGGGCACTGTGCCGCCGATGGCGCCGCGAAGCAGGCCTTGATCGAGATTCCGGCAGGAGCACCGGCGGCCGGGGGTGCCGGTACGGGCGCGGCAGCCGGGACCCTGGGGACGTTCGGGTTCAGCCAGTTCGGCGGTCCGGGCAATTCCGTGGTGGCTACGGACGGCACCAACGTCGGCACGGACATCGCCGTGCTTCAGGGCATCAGGAGCGGCTTGAACCTCCAGCCCGCTGTCACGCGGTGGGACAACCCCGCCGATCCGGGGCCGACGTCCGTGAGGATCGTCGGCACGGTGGCCCCGTTCCAGGGCCAGCCCGTGTGCCGCTCCGGCCGGAGCCTCGGCTGGTCGTGCGGGACCGTGGACTCGGTGGGCACCTGGGTCATCGCCGGACCGAACTCCCTGCCACCAAACTATGACAACGATCTCCGGGCCCTGAACGGCTTCGACTCCAGCACGGTCAAGTCCCGCCCCGGAGATTCCGGCGGCCCGTGGATCAGCGGAAACTTCGCCGTCGGCATGCACACCGGGGCCGAAAGCGAGGGCGGCGTCCAGACGCGGGCCATCGCCACCACGCTCGAGGACGCCACCGGACGGGTCCCCGGCGGCGTCCAGCTCCAGCTGTTCCTGACCAAGCCAACGCTCGCCGCGGCCGCAAACGGAACCGTAACAGCCGGGGAGCCGATTACCGGGCACGTGGGTGCCGGTCCGGCCTCCGTTGTGGCTGCGAAATCCAAGGTCCGCATCACCATTGGGGCGCAAAAACTCGAGGTGCCCGTGGATGCTGCCGGGAACTGGACGTTCCGGGCCCCGCTACCGAGTGGGCCGCTGGCCTTCTCAGCGGAGACCGTGAACGGCTTCAGCCATTCTGGACCGGCGTCCTTTACGGCCACCGTCGCACCAGCCCCACTTCCGGCGCCCGGAATGACGACGCCGACGGGTACCGCTCTGCCTGCACTGAACAGCATCGCCGGCACGGGCATGCCCGGCGCGACCGTTGTGCTGTCGGGCGATGTCGACGGTTCGGCGACCGTCGGTCTGGACGGCCGCTGGAGCATCAACGTGGCCGATCAGCCGGTCTTCGGGAAGGTCTCGGTCACGGCGGTGCTCACCACTCCCGGAGAGGCGGACAGCCCCTCCGTGACCAGCACTTATACCGTCACTCCGCCGGCGCCGGCGGTGTCGAGCATCCGGGACGGCAAACATCTCCGCACGGACGCCCTGCCCACGGACGTCTCCGGCACCGCAGTAGACGGTGCCGACGTGCGAGTTGCCGTGGACGGGGTGACCGTTGGATCCGTGCAGGCCGAAGCGGGCGGTGCAGGAGCCGGGGCGGCCCTTCAGCCCAGGACTCCGCAGAACCCGGCCGGCGACGCCCTGTGGAGCGTTCCATTCCCTGCGGGACTGGCCGCCGGAGGGCATACGCTGACGGTCACGCAGGCCGTTGATGCAGTCGCCTCGCGCCCGGCCAAAGTAACCTTCATCATCGACCCCCCTGCCGTTTCCGGCGGAACCCCGGCCGAACCGCCTGCCGCCCAGCCGCCTGCCGCCGAACCGCCGGCCGCCCAACCGCCTGCCGCCCAGCCGCCGGGAGTGCCCGCGCAGCCGGCCAACCCCGCCGGAGCTCCCGTCCCGCCGTCGGACACCTCCGTAATTGTCGGCGGCACGGCACCGGACGGTATGTCGCCAGGCGGTGCGGGTCTGCTGGCCAGCACGGGTGCTGGCGGGCTCCTGCCCGTAGCCGGTCTTGGCGCCGGAGCCTTGCTGCTCGGCGCAGCCTTCGTGGCGTTCGGCCGGCGCCGGACGGTGCGTTAGCCGGCGCCTCCAGCAGGCCCGGGCTCGCCGGAAAGCTGCGGGCTCGCCGTACGGCTACGGCGACCCCGCAGGTCTCCGGCGACCCCGAGGTGTCGGGGCAGAAAAGCGAGCCGCGGCTACTGGAAGTCAGCCAGCCAGAGATCCGGGCCGAAAACCTCGTATTGAATGTCCTTGGCCGCTACGCCACCGGCAATCAAGGCGCTCCGAACCGACTTCAGGAAGGGCAGGGGACCGCAGAGGTAGTACTCGGCGTCGTCGGGGAGTTCCACGTCGCTGACATCCATGAATCCGGTGAAGGCGGACCCGGACGTCCCGCCGGCCTCGGCGGGAGTCAGGAACCACGACTTCAAGGTCCCGTCCGCCAGTTTCGCGAGATCCTCTCCGACCTGCGCGCGGAGCGGGAAGGATGCCTCGCTGTCATCGGCATGCAGGAGCATCACCTGGCGCTGGGAACCGGACTGCACGAGGTGCGAGAGCATCCCGGCCATGGGGGTGATGCCGATTCCGGCGCTGGCCATGACCAGGGGCCGGTCCGTGTACTCCAGCACCACGTCGCCGAACGGTGCTGAGAGCACCACCTCGTCGCCCACCTGGACATCGTTGTGGAGCAGTGTGGACATCTCGCCGTCGGGCGTCTGATGCCCATGGACCCTCTTGACGGCAAACTGCCGGTGTTGCCCGTCGTCGGCCTTGGTCAGGCTGTATTGCCGCGGCTGCTGCACGCCGTCGGGCATGGTCATCTTGATGGTCACGTACTGCCCCGGCAGGGACGGCTTGACGTCGCGCTCGTCGGTCCGTTCGACGACGAACGAGACGACGTCGGCTGTCTCCTGGATCCGCCGCGCCACCCGCCACGTCCGCCAGATGGTCTCGGGGGATAGGTGCACGGCGTTGTACAGCCCGCGCTCCTTGTTGATGAGCAGGTTCGCCATCAGCCAGTAGACCTCGTCCCAGGCGGCGGCGACCTCGGGAGTGACGGCATCCCCGAGTACATCCACGATCGCCCACATGAGGTGGTCGTGGACAATCTGGTACTGGTCCGGGCTCAGTCCCAGTGAGACGTGTTTGTGGGCCACCCGGGAGAGCAGATGGTCCGGCACCTGGTCCGGTTTCTCCACGAGCATGGTGGCGAACGCCGCGATGGATCCGGCGAGTGCCTGCTGCTGGCGGCCGTCCGACTGGTTTCCCCGGTTGAAGAGGCCATCCAGGAGGTCTGGCCGTGCCTCGAACATGTGTTTGTAGAAGCGCTTGGCGATTTCCTCGATGTGCGCGCCGACTACGGGAAGCGTTGCCTTGATGACAGGAAGCGAGGTGTCCGAGAGCATGGTGAATCCCTTTCCGGTGCGACCCGGCGGCGCCGGGCGACTCAGCTCTTCCAAGCTAACAGCCGGGGCAGCGGGCCTTCCGGGTCGATCGGCCCTACATCACCGGGGGAGACCGGGTGTATGCGACGTCCCGGACCAGGTCCCCGTCCAGATCCAGGTCCGCGTCCGGGCTCGGGGTTGCCGGAAAGCTGCGGGCTCGCCGGAAAGCTGCGGGCTCGCCGTAACGTTACGGCGAGCCCGCACGTCTCCGGCGAGCCCGAGGGGTTCGGGGCGGAACCGCGAACCGCGAACCGCGAACTCAGTAGTCAGGCCTTGCGGGCCAGCAGCAGGTTGGTGATCCGCAGGGTGCAGAGCCGCTGGCCCGACTCGTTGGTGATCAGCACCTCGTGGGTGGTCAGGGTGCCGCCCAGATGGATCGGGGTTGCCGTAATGGTGATCAGCCCCTCGCGGGCCGATTTGTGGTGCGTGGCCGAGACGTCGACGCCCACCGCCGTCTTGCCCAGGGTGCTGGCGTGGATGACGGCGGCCCAGGACCCCACGGCCTCGCCCACGGCAAGCGAGGCGCCGCCGTGCAGGAGCCCGAACGACTGCCGGTTGCCCTCCACCGGCATGGTCGCCACCACGCGGTCCACGGACTCCTCGACGATCTTCACGCCCATCTTCTCGTCGAGTTCCCCGAGGGTGATCTTCCACAACTCGGTGCTGCCGGTCTCTGGCGTCATAGCGTCTCCTTTGTTGCCGGCCGGCCGTGGGCCCGGACGGTCGGTGGCGCCGCGGCTAGTGTGCGGCAGGCCTCATTCATGTACTCTAGATCATATTACCGAACGGACGGTCAGTAATGTTCCGGCCGTGTTGATCTTGCTCCCCCGTTGGAAGGACCCGTCAACGATGACCACCACAGCCGCACCCACAGTAGACACTGTCGAGATCGTTCCCAGCTTCGTCCGGGGTTCCTGGTGGACTCCCGACGCCGCCTCTGCCGCCGGCGCAGCGCCGGTCCTGGACGCCAGCACCGGCGAGCTCCTGGCCAAGGTGAGCACCGAGGGGCTCGACCTCGCCGCCGTCGTGGACTACGGCCGCACCACCGGCCAGGCGGAACTGGGCACGCTGACCTTCCACCAGCGCGCGCTCAAGCTCAAGGAGCTGGCGCAGTACCTCAACGGCCGCCGCGAGGAGTTCTACGCGCTCTCGGCGCAGACCGGTGCCACCAAGATCGACTCGATGATCGACATTGACGGCGGGATCGGCGTCCTGTTCACCTTCGGGTCCAAGGGCCGGCGCGAATTGCCCAACGCCCAGGTGGTGGTGGATGGCCCCATGGAGGTGCTGTCCCGGGACGGCTCGTTCGCCGGTGAACACATCTACACCCGCATCCCCGGCGTCGCCGTGCAGATCAATGCCTTCAACTTCCCCGTGTGGGGCATGCTGGAGAAGCTCGCCCCGGCTTTCCTCGCCGGCGTGCCCACCATCGTCAAGCCGGCCACCCCCACTGGCTACGTGGCCGCCGCCGTGGTCAAGGCGATCGACGAATCCGGCATCCTGCCCACGGGCTCGCTGCAGCTGATTTCCGGCTCCGTCCGCACCCTGTTGGACCACCTGGACTACCGCGACCTGGTGGCCTTCACGGGTTCGGCCTCGACCGCCAACACGCTCAAGTCCCACCCCAATGTGGTCAAGGGCGGGGTCCGCTTCACCTCGGAGACCGACTCGCTCAACGCCGCGATCCTGGGCCCGGATGCCGTCAAGGGCACGCCGGAATTCGACGCCTTCATCAAGTCCCTCGTCACCGAGATGACCGCCAAGGCCGGCCAGAAATGCACCTCGATCCGCCGCGCGATCGTGCCGCAGGAACTCGTCGCCGACGTCACCGCCGCCGTGGGGGACCGCATCCGCGAACGCGTCGTGCTCGGTGACCCCCGCGCCGAGGGCGTCACCATGGGCGCCCTGGCCTCCCTCGAGCAGCTCGCGGATGTGCGCGCCGCCGTCCAGTCCATGCTCGACGCCGGCGGGGAGCTTGCCTACGGCACGCTCGATGCGCCGAAGGTCACCAGCGCGGACGGCAGCGTCGGCGTCGTCGACGGCGGTGCCTTTATGTCCCCGGTCCTGCTGAGCTGGGCCAACCCGGAGACGGAGGAGGTCCACTCGCTCGAGGCCTTCGGCCCGGTGTCCTCGGTGATCGGTTACACGGACCTGGCCGACGCCGTCCGCCTCGCCGCCCGCGGCGGCGGCTCGCTGGTCGCCTCGGTCTGCACGAACGATCCCGCCGTGGCGCAGCAGCTGGTCACCGGTATCGCGGCCCATCACGGCCGCGTGCTCATGCTCAACCGCGAGGACGCCCGCAGCTCCACCGGGCACGGCTCCCCGGTCCCGCACCTGGTCCACGGTGGCCCCGGCCGCGCCGGCGGCGGCGAAGAGCTCGGCGGCATCCGCTCGGTGATGCACCACATGCAGCGCACCGCCATCCAGGGTTCGCCCAACATGCTTACGGCCGTCACCGGCGTCTGGCACACCGGCGCGGACCGCAATTTCACGCTCGAGACGGAGGGCCAGCACCCGTTCCGGAAATCCCTGGCCACGCTGCACATTGGTGACGCCATCCGCTCGGAGCTGCGTGAGGTCTCGCTGGAGGAAATCACCAAGTTCGCGAACTCTACCGGCGACACCTTCTACGCCCACACCAACCAGGACGCGGCCGCGGCCAACCCGTTCTTCCCGGGCATCGTGGCGCACGGCTACCTCCTGCTCAGCTGGGCCGCCGGCCTGTTCGTGGAGCCCGCACCGGGTCCCGTCCTGGCCAACTACGGCCTGGAGAACCTGCGCTTCATCACCCCGGTGGCCGCGGGCGACTCCATCCGGGTGACCCTGACGGCCAAGAAGATCACGCCGCGCGAGACCGACGAGTACGGCGAGGTGGCCTGGGACGCCGTCCTGACCAACCAGAACGACGAAATCGTGGCGACCTACGACGTCCTGACCCTCGTCGAAAAGTAGCCCCTCCCGACGCTCCCTCACGTCCCTAAGGCTCCAGCGGTCGTTGCAACCCCCAGAATTTTTGGGAGTTGCAACGACCGTGTCGTGCTTTAACGGACGAAAACAGCCGGGCGGAGGAAGTACACGCCGGAGCTTGCTGGAATGCCGGCCGGGGATCCATGAAGCAGGGCGAAGGCTAAGTCATGACACTATCTATTCATGAACGGGGAGACGCGAACCAGGAGCTGACCCGTGCAGAGCTTCCGCAGGCAGTGCTCGCCGTGCTCAGCCATGAGGGCAGCGCATGAACGAAGCCCGCGCCGAGATCCGAGCAACCCGACAGGAACAATCATGAGCTACGCACGAGACCTGACTTTCAACCTGCGCATCCGCGGGTTCTCGGAAGATGAGATCGCCGAGACCCTGGACGAAGTCCGCGCTCACGAGAGCGCCACCGGGGCTCCGGCTGAAGACGACTTCGGCGCCGCGCAGGAGTACGCGAAGCAGTTTCCCAAGAAGAAGATGCGATCACAGGGGGCAACCCTCATCAAGATCGGACTGGTGCTGGCAATCGTTTATATAGCCGTCTCGATGCTTCTTCTGCCGTTCCTGAGAGTCGATATCCGCGACGTCGTTGGCCCCGTAAGACTTTGGCCGGCGCTGGCGCTGGTTCTGGGCGGTCTCCTCGCCGGATTCCTGACTGACTACTATCGCCCGGCTCCACGCTCCAACGCCGCCAGCTGAAGAACGGGGCATCCCCAGGAGCGTAGCCGGTTCAGGGGGCAAATTGCAGGCTCTTTCCACCCCGCTCCGGCGTAAAATCTTGCTCGTAGGAGGTGGCGAAATGACCCTAGTACTCAACAAAGCCACAACAGTCCTGCCAGTCGATGATGCAGAACGCGCCCGGCGTTTCTACGCCGAGACGCTCGGTCTCCCGCACCGGGGAGTGGCAGATGACGGAAGTGAATTATTTGGCAGCGGCGACGGCCCGATGCTGCAGTTGATGCCAGTCAAGGATGGAAAGCATTCAGAGCACACCACCCTGAGTTTCGAAGTCAGCGAGATCGAACGCACAGTCCAGGAAATGGAAGCCAAGGGCGTCATGTTCCAGGACTACGACCGCCCGGATCTCAGGACCGAAAACCACATTTGTACAACTGATTCAGAGAAGTGCGCCTGGTTCATGGACTCCGAGCACAATATTCTCTGCGTGCACGAGAACATCACCACGGCAGCTGATTACCAGCTCTGAGGTCCGGTCCAGCCCTGGAAAGTCGGGGGGACAAGATCAGGGTGGTGAGAAGCGCGGCGCTCCGGCTCAGCGGGGCGCCCCTTCTACTTTCCAGACCTGCTATTGCCCAGATCTGCGCTCATCCCCGAGGTGCCCCCGTACCATCCGGGCGGGACCACGGCGACACGGGGCGGACTTGGAGTACGCCATTGACCCGCAGGTCCACTCTTTCATTGTAGAAGCTGATGAGGCCGTGGATCTGGGCGGCGTCGCGGTACCGGCGGTCGTAGCTCCACGCGATATTCCTGCCCTGCCCGGACTCCGGGTAGCTCCAGTAGCTCGCCTGGCCCTTGTACGGGCAGACGGTCCGCCTGGGGCTCTCCTCCATCAGATCCAGCCGCACATCCGACGGCGGGATGTAGTACCGCACCGGGAGCAGCGTCTCGTAGAGCAACTGCGCCCCGTTCGTCTTGGCGAGCGTCACGCCGTCGAGCGCCACATCCACCTCCGCGGACGACGCGCGGATATCAACGCGGTGGAACGGATCACGTGGATGGCCGATGATCTCCTCATCGTCCTCGAGCCAGTCGAAGGCGGTGAAATCCAGCACCACGTAGCCGGCCAGGTCCGGGTCCTCGGGCCGGAAGGCTGCCCGGGGAGCCGTCGCCGCCGCCGTCATGACGTCGAGTTCCTCGCCGGCACAGGTGTGCCTGCCAAACTTTGTTCCGGGGTCGAGCGAGGTCGGAGCCTCGCCCTTCCGAAGGGCGAAGGTGTGTTCCTCGACGGCAGGCACCGGCAGCGCCGGTGGGGCCAGCTCCGCAAGCAGTTCCTGCTCCGGGACGGCAAAAATGGGGGTGACCCGCCGGGGTTCCCAAACCAGCCAGGCCTGCACCGTGTCCACCACGACGTTGCCGCCGAGGCTCGCACGGACCCTTTTGGCGGTGGGTTCGTAACGCAACTGGGGGAAAGCGCCCATGAGCACCTTCGATAATCTGGTGGCCATCCTCACAGCGTGGACCCAGCGCCCGGCTCCGTCAATGACAGATTGCCGTCAATGAGGGATTCGGCGGGAGGAGCGGTCCCGGCCTAGCCGGGGACGTGGAGGCCGTGGAACGCCATGGTGATGACGTCGTCGGCCAGCTTTTCCGGGGAAAGCGAACCGCCGGGCTTGTACCACTCGACAATCGAGTTGATGGTGCCGAAGAGCAGGCGGGTCACGGTGCGGGGGTCAATGTCCTGGCGGAGCGAGCCCTCATCCCGGGCCTCGGAAATCAGGGCGGCCACCTTGTGGTCGAAGGTGCGGCGCCGTTCCAGCGCGTCCCGCTCGATTTCCGTGTTCCCGCGCAGGCGCAGCAGCAGCGTCACGAAGGGCAGCCGCTCCACCAGCACCGAGATGGTCTGGCGGACCACGAACTCCAGCCGGGCATCGGCCGAGCCGGAGGTGGCCCCGGGCTGGTCCAGGATCGCCTCGAGACCGCCCAGCGCATGGTCCAAGGCGAGCTTGAGCAGGTCGCCCTTGGACGGTACGTGGTGATAGATCGCGGACTTGGAGATGCCCAGGTTCTCGGCAAGGATGCCCATCGAGGTGGCGTCGTAGCCGTGGCGGTTGAAGACGTCGACGGCGATCACCAGCACCGACTGCTGGTCATAGCCGGGACGGCCGCGCTTGGTGGTGGTTGCTGTGCTGGGCATAGTGGCTAGTTTCTCACGATCGGGTGCTCACTCAGCCCTTGGGGCGCATGTCGTAGATCCGCCGCAGCTTGCCGTTGGACCGCTCCAGCGAGCCGGGCTCGACGACGTCGACGGTGCAGGAGGAGCCCACATGGATCTTGATCTGCTGCTGCAGGACCCTGGCGGCGGATGCGGCGCCCTCGGCCGTGACGGCGTCGCGGCGCTCGATCTTAACGGTCATCTGGTCCATCCGATGGCCCTCGGGCCGGGTGAGCTCCAGCTGGAAGTGCGGGCTGAGCTCGGGGATGCGCAGGGCGATCTCCTCGATCTGTGACGGGAACAGGTTCACGCCGCGCAGGATGATCATGTCATCGCTGCGGCCGGTGATGCGGCCCATGCGGCGGTGCGCCGGGCGCGCGGTGCCCGGCAGCAGCCGGGTGAGGTCCTTGGTGCGGTACCGGATGATCGGCAGCGCTTCCTTGGTGAGCGAGGTGAAGACGAGCTCGCCCGGTTCGCCGTCGCCCAGCACCACGGTGGGGTCGAAGGCATCGATGATCTCGGGCCGGAAGTGGTCCTCCCAGATGTGGCTGCCGTCCTGCGTTTCCACGGCTTCGCCGGCGACGCCCGGGCCCATGACCTCGGAGAGGCCGTAGATGTCGCAGGCCTTGAGGTTCATGGTGGTCTCGAGCTCGTGGCGCATTTCCTCGGTCCACGGCTCGGCGCCCAGGACCGCGTACCTCAGTGACGTGGAGGCCGGGTCGATGCCCTGCTTGATCATCGCGTCGGCAATGGTCAGCAGGTACGTGGGGGTGGCCAGGATGGCGTCGGGCTTGAAGTCCTGGATGAGCGTGATCTGGCGTTCGGTCTGGCCGCCGGAGATCGGGATGACGGTGCAGCCGAGGGCCTCGGCGCCGGCGTGGGCGCCCATGCCGCCGGTGAACAGGCCGTAGCCGTAGGCGTTGTGCACCTTCATGCCCGGCCGGACGCCGGAGGCGCGCAGCGAGCGGGCCACGAGCTTGGCCCAGTCGGCGAGGTCCTTCTTGGTGTAGCCCACCACGGTGGCGCGGCCCGTGGTGCCGGAGCTGGCGTGGATCCGGGCGACCTCGCTCTGCGGCACGGCGAACATGCCGAAGGGGTACTCGAGCCGGAGGTCTTCCTTGGTGGTGAAGGGGAACTTTGCGAGGTCGGAGAGTTCACGCAGGTCCGTCGGGTGGACGCCGGCCTCGTCGAACTTGCGCTTGTACAGGGGGACGCGGTCATAGGCGTACGCCACCGTGTGCTGCAGGCGGCTGAGCTGGAGCGTCTCGAGTTCGTCGCGGGAAATGGTTTCCTCGCGGTCCAGGACAGCGTCAGTGGTGGCGGCGGCAGTTTCTTGGGTCATCAGTGGTTCCCTGTTTCTATTTCTTGGAGATGGTGCGGCTGCGGCCGCGGAACTCGGCGATGAGTTCCCCCGCAGCGGCTCCGGTGGCGAGGTCGGCGGGGAGTTCGCCTGGGACCGTGGCGGCGGGAACCGAGCCGGCGGCTGCCGACTGCGGCGTCTCAGGCGCGCCGGCGCCGGGAGCGGCGGCGTAGATCTGGATGTCGTAGAGCCCGCTGCGCCCGGTGCTGGCACGGCGGTTGGCGACGGCGGTCAGGACCTGGCCGCGGAACGCCGGCTTGAGGAAGTTGATGTCGACGCCGGAGGCCACGGTGATGCTGCCCTCCTCGGTCGGGCTCGGGCTGGCCGGGTTGCAGGCCAGTGCGAAGGCTGTGTCGCCGAAGGCGAAGATCATTCCGCCGTGGGCCATGCCGAATCCGTTAAGCATTTCCTGCCGGAGCGTCATCCGGATCGTGGCGTGGCCGTCGTCCAGTGCGAGAACTTCGATGCCCATCCATTCGGAGGCATAGTCGTCTTTCAGGATGGCGTGGGTGCCACCGGAAATCGTCAGTTCAGCCATGCGTCGTTGCCTCCAGCTTTATTTACCGAATGTTCATTAGGTAATCCCATCTGGGTGCCCGCTGTCAAGAGGTGTAAGTATGCTGGGACACATGGCCAAAGGAATCTACGTCAGCGCTACCACCCCGGGCTCCGGCAAGTCCCTCATAGCGCTGGGGCTGGCGGACACGCTGCACAGGCACGCGGACCGCATCGGCTTCTTCAAGCCTGTGGTCCACGGCAACGACGCCGCGGCGGACCCAATGGTGGCACTGATGAAGGCCCGGTTCGATCTTGACGACCAGCGCTGCCGCGGCGGCCTGACGTTTGCCGAGGTCCGCGGGCTGCTGGCCGAGGGAAACCGGGCCGAGATCGACGCCCGCTGCGTGGAGATATTCGCCGAAATGTCCCGCCACTGCGACGTGGTGATTGTGGAGGGGACGGACCTCACCGGCCAGGATGCCGCCGTCGAATTCGACCTCAACGCACGCCTCGCAAACAACCTGGCCGCCTCCGTGGTGGCCGTGGTGGGCGCGAAGGGGCGGACCGTCGCGGAGGCCGCCGACGCCGTCGAGGTTGCCCGCAAGGAACTGGCGGCGGAACGCTGCAGCCTCTTGGCCATCATGGTGAACCGCGCCGACCCGGAGGACGTGGACGGGATCGCCGCAGCCGTGAAGCCCGGTGCGTCCGGCCGCCCGGTGTATGTCTTCCCTGAGCTGGAAGACATCGCCCGGCCCACCACCGGCGAGGTGGCGTCGGCCCTAGGGATCGGCCAGGTGGCCGGCCGGCCGGACATGGAACGCGACGTCCATTCCATCAAGGTGGCGGCGATGAATGTTGCCAACTTCCTGCACGTGCTCGACGACGGCGCCCTGGTGATCGTTCCGGGGGATCGTGCAGACGTGATGGTGGGGTGCCTCGCGTCGTCGTTCTCGCCGGAGTTCCCGGTGCCGTCGGCGCTCATCCTCACCGGCGGCCTGGCCCCGGACCCCAACATCTACTCGCTGCTGGCGCAGGCGCCATTCCCCGTGTTCGCGGCCCCGGACGACACGTACACCACCGCCAAGCGGGTCTCCGAGGTGCGCAGCGAGATCTGGTCCGGGCACCGCCGCAAAGTGGCCTCCGCCCTGGGCCTGTGGGCCAAACGGGTGGACGAAGCGGAGCTGCTGGAGCGGCTGCACCTGCCGCGGCCGGAACGGATGACGCCGCTGCGGTTCCTGCACGACCTCATTGAGCGGGCCCGGCTGCAGCGCCGGCACATCGTCCTCCCGGAGGGGAACGACGTGCGGGTCCTGCGTGCCGCCGAGATTCTGCACCGGCGGGACGTCTGCGACCTCACCATCCTGGGCAACGAGTCCGCGGTCCGGGAGCTGGCGTCCACCCGGGGCATCGAGCTCGCCGGCATCAAAATCGTGGATCCCGCGACGTCGGAGCTGCGCCAGCAGTTCGCGGAGAAGTATGCGGAGCTGCGCGCGCACAAGGGCGTGGACCTCGCCCGCGCTTTGGAAGTCATGCTGGACGGCAGCTACTTCGGCACCATGATGGTGCAGCTGGGAGCGGTGGACGGCATGGTATCCGGCGCCGCGCACACCACCGCCCACACCATCCGTCCCGCGCTGGAGTTCGTGAAGACGCGCGACGGCGTGAAGATCGTCTCCTCGGTGTTCCTGATGCTGATGCCGGACCGGGTGCTGGTCTACGGCGACTGCGCGGTCAATCCTGACCCGAACGCGGAGCAACTGGCGGACATCGCGCTGGCCTCGGCCGAGACCGCGGTCCAGTTCGGCGTGGAGCCGCGGGTCGCGATGCTCTCCTATTCCACCGGCGGGTCCGGGACCGGGGAGGCAGTGGACAAAGTCCGGCAGGCCACCGAAGCCGTGAAGGCCCGCCGCCCGGATCTCGCCGTCGAAGGCCCCATCCAGTACGACGCCGCCGTGGACGCCGCGATCGCGCAGTCCAAGATGCCCGGCTCGTCCGTCGCCGGGCAGGCCACCGTGTTCATCTTCCCGGACCTCAATACCGGCAACAACACGTATAAGGCGGTCCAGCAGTCCTCGGGTGCGGTCGCCGTCGGGCCGGTCCTGCAGGGGCTCCGGAAGCCGGTCAACGACCTCTCCCGCGGGTGCACCGTGGAGGACATCGTGAACACGGTGGCCATCACCGCCGTCCAGGCGCAGTCTGTGGAGCCCGCTGCCGAGCCGGCACCCGCGGCTGCCCGTGCATAGTCAGCTGTTTTCCGGTGAGCTGTTTTCCGTCAGCTGTTTTCCGGCTTCGCCGGACTTTCGGGGTCTTCCTGCTTGGCAGGCTCATCGGCCAGCCCGGCCGGCGTGAGATCCAGATCCTGCAGATTCTCAGGGGCCTCGGCGGCTTCTCCGACCTCGGCTGCCTTCGGGTTTCCCGTGTCGTCCAGCGCGGGGTTCGCACCTACGACGCCGGTGGGATCCGGCTTTCCGGAACCGCTGGCCGGCTTGGTGCTCTCTGGCTGGGCGGTCTCGGGCTCGGTCGCGTCGTTAGTCATGGAAATCCCTTCGTGAGTTGTCTAGTTGGTCCGCCGACTCTAGGCGCCCGGCCCGGCTTTCGCAACGGATTGGCGCCCTTGCCGGTCCGGCAATTTATAGTGGTTCCCACGGAGCGCTCCACCAGGCTCCGGCGTGATGCCAGTCCCGACGCACCCTCGGGTAGCGTCGAAGCCAAGGCTTAGGAGGCCCCATGCTCGTGCTCGTCATCAACTCCGGCTCGTCCTCGCTCAAGTACCAGGTGCGCGACGTCGAGGCCGGCAGCGTGCTCACCGAAGGCCTGATCGAGAAGATCGGCATGGGCGCCGGCGGTGAGGGCGACGGCCAGATCGAAGGCCCCCGCGACCACGCCGAGGCCCTCGAGCAGGTGGACGCGGCCATCCACGCAGCCTTGGGGGACCGTGTGCTCGACGCCGTGGGCCACCGCGTGGTGCACGGCGGGGAGCGCTTCGCCGAGCCGGTGCTGGTCAACAACGAGATCACCCGGGCCATTGAACGGCTGAACCCGCTCGCGCCGCTCCACAACCCCGCCAACGTCCTTGGCATCCGCGCGATCTCCAAGAAGTGGCCCGAGCTGCCGCAGGTGGCCGTGTTCGACACCGCCTTCCACCGCACCCTGCCCGAGCACGCATGGCGTTATGCCGTGCCGGACGAGCTCTACACGAACCACGGCATCCGCCGCTACGGGTTCCACGGCACCTCGCACGAATACGTTGCGCACCGGGCGGCGGCGCTCTTGGATGTTCCGGTCGAGGAGTTCGACGCCGTCATTGCCCACCTGGGGAACGGCGCCTCGGTCACGGCGATCCGCGGTGGCCAGTCGATCGACACCTCCATGGGATTCACGCCCCTCGAAGGACTCGTCATGGGAACCCGCTCCGGTGACCTCGATCCGTCCATCCTGGTCTTCCTGGCCCGGACCGGCTGGTCTCCCGAGGACCTGGATTCGATGCTGAACCGGCAGTCCGGGCTCAAGGGCCTGGCCGGAAACAACGACATGCGTTCGGTGGTGGAGGCCGCGGAGGCCGGGGACGCCAAGGCGGCCATGGCCCTGGCGGTCGCGTCTTACCGGCTGGCGAAGTACATCGGCGGGTACCACGTGGCCGTTGGCGGCGCGAAGGCCCTCGTGTTCACGGCCGGGATCGGCGAGAACTCGCACCAGTTCCGGGACCTGGTGGCGCAGCGGCTCGGTGCCCTCGGCGTCGAACTCGACGCCGGGCTGAACCGGGAGCGGTCCAAGGAACCGCGGGTCATCTCCACGCCGACGTCGGCCCTGCCGGTCCTGGTGGTCCCCACCGACGAGGAGCGGGCGATCGCTGAGGCAACGGCCGCCGTCGTCGCCCAGGCATCGGTTGCTCCGTAACCGCCCTTGTGGCGGCTCAAAACGGCGCTTATGGAGCAGCCGATGGGTAGCGTTGGAGGCATGACCGAACCCAAGCCCCTCCCTCCGCTGCCCATCCGCACCGAACGGCTCGTGCTGCGGCGCTTCGAAGCCTCCGATCTCGATGCCTTCCACGCCTACCACTCGCTCCCGGAAACCGCCCGGTTCCTGCCCCGCGAGGCCAAGAGTTACACCCAGTCGATGGAAACGGTGGGACGGTACGCCAACTTCGAGTTCGAGAAGGAGGGCGACTGGGTGGCCCTGGCCATCGAGTCCGCGGACTCGCCCGGGCTGCTCGGTGAGGTGGTGCTGAAATGGCTGGAGGGGTGCGGACAGGCCGAGATCGGCTGGAGCCTGGCCCCGGAGGCGCGGGGGCGGGGTATCGCGAGCGAGGCCGCCCGGGCGCTGCTCAAGCTCGGTTTTGACGAGCTGGGCTTCCACCGCATCGACGCCAAGCTCGATGCCCTGAACACGGACTCGGCGGCGCTCTGTGAACGGCTCGGCATGCGCCTGGAATCACGCCAGGTGGACAAGTGGCACTACAAGGGCGAATGGGCCACCGAAGTGGTGTATGCCGTCCTCGCGGATGAATGGAAAGCCCGCTAATTGGGCCCCAGCGGTTGAACTCGGGCGGCTCCACCCGAGTGCTCTGAGGTCCTGGTTTCCCTGCACGGGCGCTGTTTTCGGGAGTAAAATGTGGGCGTCGGCAGGATTCCTGCGACCCCCTGCCGCGAGGCCGGTTTTCGACCTGAAAAGCCAGCATTTTGCGTGAAAGGGAAGGCCATGACTACCGCTTCACACCCTGCCCAGCACCACCACATGATGGGGTTGACCCTTCATAACACCGCCGTGGGTATCGGTGCGGTTTTCCTGCTGGTCGGAGTCCTCGGATTCATTCCGGGGATCACCACCAATTACGGCGCCATGACTTTTGCGGGACACGAATCAGGGGCCATGCTGCTTGGAGTCTTCCAGGTGTCCGTGCTGCACAACATCGTCCACTTGCTGTTCGGCGTGGCAGGCATTGCCATGGCCCGGACAGATCGGTTGGCCCGAATGTTCCTGCTCGGCGGCGGCGCTGTATACCTGCTTCTGTGGATCTACGGCCTGGTGGTCGATATGAGCGCCAACGCCAACTTCGTTCCGTTCAACTCTGCCGACAACTGGCTGCATCTGATTCTCGGCGTCGCCATGATCGGTCTGGGCCTCTGGCTCGGCAGGGATGCCGTGGAGACGAGCGCGGCGACGAAGAAGGAGAGCACCGCGTAGGGGCTGGCTCAACCACCGGCCTCAAGCACGGGACGAACCAGGCTCATAGGTCCCGTACGTCGGAGGCCCTGCCGACTCAAAGATAAGAATGGCCAGTCCGCCCGGCGTCGTCTCATTGCGGACCAGACGCAAGCCCGCCGGGGCGCCTCCGGGTGGAAACAGTCGCCTGCCGTTGCCTACCAGCACCGGGGCGATCACCAGCCTCAGTTCGTCGATCAACCCTGCGCCCAGCAGCGACTGGGCCAGCCGAGCACTCCCGTGGATCTGCAACTCCCTGCCGGGCTGTCTCTTCAACTCAGCGACCTGTGCGGGGACGTCCCCGGACAGGATGGTCGTCGGCGCCCAACCGGCCTGCGCCAGGCTGTGCGAGGCCACATACTTCGGCAACCCATTCATCTTTTCGGAGAACGGATCATCAGGGTCCGTGATTTTCGGCCAGTCCCTCGCAAAGTTGACGTAGGTCCGGCGACCGAACAGTAACGCATCCGCCTCACCGAGCCAGTGCGCCGCCCGATGGATGAAATCCTCGTCCAGGTAGGGGACGAACCAGCCCCCTTGTGTGAAGCCGTCGCTGGTGTCCTCCTCGGGCGATCCAGGACCCTGCGCCACGCCGTCCAATGTGAGGAACTCTGTCAGCGTCAGTCTCATCGCGTTGCCTCTCCGTGTTGGTTGCCACGTTGGGTGCCGTCGTGTGGGTGTCGGGGTGTTAGTTATCGGGGTGTTGGTTATCGGGTTCAACGGCTCGGCATGCGCCTGGAATCACGGCAGATGAAAAGTGGCAGGTCAAAGTGGCACTAAAGGGGCGAATGGGCCACAGAAATGGTGTACACCCTCCTCGCGGATGAATGGAAGGCCCGCTGACCTAGCCCTTGGGACCCAGGCGATCTGACACGTTCGGCCGGAAGGAGAGATCCTTCCGGCCGAACGGGTTCCACGGGTGCGTGCCTACGGAGCCGGCGGGGCGGTTCCTGCCGGCACGGGCGTGGCCGTCCCCGCTGCAGGCGGGGTGGAACCGGCCGGCGCCGGTGCCGCGGGCTGCGTCGGTTGCTGCTCCGCGGGCACAGTGGCCCCAGAACCCGGGCCGGACCCGGGAGCGGACGTCGCGGTGCCCCCAGTGTGTGCAGCAGCGCCGGCCGGGGCCGTGGTCCCGGTGCCGCTGGCGCCCGGTGACGGGGCCCGCGTGCTGCCGGGAGAGGCGCCCGTTGTGGCTCCCGTTGTGGCGCCGGATGTTGCGCCCGGCGTCGTGGCCGTACCGGCAGACCCGGCCGGGGTGGCACTGGGATCGGCCTTGATGACCGCCATGATCTGTTCCTTGTACGCGCTGAGCCGGCCTTGGATCTCGGAGAGCGGCTGGTTGCGCAGGTCCTTGCCGTAGGCAGCGATCTCCTGCCACAACGCGTTGAGCCTGGCCATGCCGTCGCTGCTCAGGGGCCCATCGAGGGTGAGCACCAGTTGGCTCGCCAGGGCGTAGGTCAGGCACCGAAGGCAGTTGTAGTTGGCCGCAGCCGAGAGGTTTTCCGGGACGATCACATCGGTCTGACCCACAATCAGGACCACCTGGAAGCCCACCGCCACTGCGGCGCAGTCCGCGCAGCTGGCAAAGGCGTACGCCTCATTCTTGGTGTCCACGGTCTCGCCGTCGTCCGCCCAGACCAGGGCGAAGGCGACGTCATAGACCACGGAACCGTCAGTGGTATTGACTGCGAGGGACTGGTGGCCGTCATCCTCCGGAGGGGTCGGCCGGTCGAAGGGGAACACCCACGACGGCGCCGCGGCGCCGGCCGTGCCTGCCGAGCCGGCCGTGGCGGCCTGCCGGGGCACCAGGACCATGCTCAGCTGCGGCTCGTCGCGTGTGGGCTTCCGGGCACCCTCCGGCCACAGGGCAACGGTCTTGCCCGACTGGCCCTCTGCCATCTGGCTGGTGACCGCGGCCGGGAAGACTGCCGTGGTGGCGTCGGCCAGGGTGCCGCGCTCGTAGGGCTGGACGGGGCGGTAGGTGTCGGCGCCGGGCCACCAGGCCCAGGCGAGGCCCGCGGCCACAGCCGCGATGGCAACGATGGCGGTGGCGCGCTGGAGGGCCTTGCCGCGGGTTTTCAGCCACAGCCCGGTGGCCAGCTGGCGGACCAGGCGCAGCACGATGTACAGGATGCCCAGCACCGGCAGTGCCAGGCAGGCGATCGCGATCACCCGCACGGCAGCGTCGGCGAAGTCCCCGGCGGAGAGGCTGTGGGAGAGCATGGCCTGCTGCTTGAGGCCGTTGTCCCAGGCGGTGCCGAGGACGCGCGGCAGGGTCAGCACCATGGTGGCCATGCTGAAGAGCAGCAGGGGAACCGTGACCAACACCCAGATGGTGACCACTGCCCGCGCCCAGGGTTTCAGGAGCCTGGCTTCGGGATCTGTTTTTCGCCACGGCACCAGGGCCAGCAGGGTGGGCTTGATGCGCTGGAACAAGTCCGGGACGCCGGTAGCGTCGGCCAGGATGTGATAGCCGTCGAATCGGACCAGCGGCATCAGTTGGCGGACCATCTGCAGGATCTGGGTGACCACCACCAGCAGCAGCGCATCGAAGCCGGTGGCCCACCAGATGCCCATGATTGCCACGGCCACGATTGCGTTGAAGTAGAGTCCGCCGAGGTCGGTGCGCAGCCGGCCGCCCCGCCCCAGCCGGTAGGAATCGGTGACGTCGGTGTAGAAGGCCGGCCACATCAGGTACAGGCCCGTGCCCATGGCGCCGGGGGTGGCGCCGCCGCGGCGGGCGGCGGCGGCGTGGCCGAACTCATGGAAACCGGCCGAGAGCACAGTGACCACCAGGATCAGGAGCACCAGGCCGGGGTTGGCGAAGGCTTCGTGGGTGGCCGATGCCAGCCCCTTGACCATCAGCACCCACCAGCATGTGACCAGGAAGGCAGCGGTCACGGCCACCACGATCAGGGGGTTGAACAGCGTGGCGAACGGCGCCGTGATCTTCCGGGTGCGGTCCGGATCGGTTACCGAATACCGGAAGCGCATGCCCAGCAGCGGGTTCGATTTCTTCACCGCGGGCTCGGAACCGTCCGCCAGCCGGAGCAGGCCAAGCGGGAGGAGCTGGGAGGTGATCAGCGTGCGGACGTTCTCGGCACTGACGAGCCGTCCGAAACTGTTGCTGGCGTGCCCGGCGATCTCCTCCGGGCCCCGCCGGCCGTCGATCGCCTCGAGCACCAGGTACAGCAGGCGGGTGAGCTGGATGGTCTGGCCGTCGGAGCGGCGCACCAGCGACGGGGCTTCCTTGTAGCCGGACCCCTTCGCCTCGCCGATCAGCTGCACGCCGGCGGCCCGCACCGGCACCGGCTGCAGGCCGACGGCCACGGACGACCCTGCGCCCTCAGTACCTGCGCCGGCGGTACCGGCGCCGCCCGTTCCGGCGTCGGATCCGCCGGCAGTGACTGCGGCAGGACCGGCTGCAGTATCGGTAGCAGAGCCGACGCCGTCGGGGGCGGGCGCGACCGGAGGGCCGTCCTGCCCGGACGGCCCTCCGTGCACAGTGCTCATCTAGGTGCTACTGCTTCAGGTCGGACTGCTGGTCAGCCGACGCCGTGGCGTCGCCATGGATGTCCTGGTTGATGATGGCATCCTGCTGGGCGACGGCGAACGCGTTGCTGTCGATCGAGCCGATGTTGGCACCGACGGCCGCGTCGATCGGCGCGGCCACGTTGGCGTTCGCGGCCACCGCGCCATTGATAGGTGCTGCGATGCCGGCGTTCGCGTCCAGGTTCACGTCGACGTTGAGCAGGTTGCCGCTGAGGGCACCCGCGGCGCCCGCGGCGCCGGCCACATCCGTCGGCGCGCCGCCCAGGTCCGGGGCCGTGCCATCGGGCAGGACGCCGG
This sequence comes from Arthrobacter sp. ES3-54, assembly GCF_029504395.1. GTDB lineage: Bacteria > Actinomycetota > Actinomycetes > Actinomycetales > Micrococcaceae > Arthrobacter. Next base: position 246,929 of record NZ_JAQFIF010000006.1, on the reverse strand, counting down.
TGGCACCGGCAGGAACGGCACCGGCAGGAACAGTACCGGCAGGTACGGCGCCGCCGAGACCGGCCGTGGCCGGATCCGAGGCGGCAGGCGCTGCAGCAGGACCTGCCGCGGTCCCGGCATCCGTGCCGGTACCCTGATCGATGACGCTGTCCTGGGTGGAGTCTGCGGTGGCATCGCCCGTGACACCCTGGTTGATGATGGTGCCCTGATCGGCGAGAGCCTGGGACTCAGAACCGAAGGAGAGCACATTTGCCGAGGCAGCCGCATCAATCGGCGCGGCAACGTTGGCGTTGGCGGCGATGCCGAGGTCGATCGGCGCCGCGGCGCTGATCCCCAGGTTCAGGTCGGCGTTCAGGTCCAGGACGGAGGCGACCTCCTTGTCCGGAAGGGCGGTGCCGCCCTGCGCCATCAGCTCATCATCAGTCAACGGGGTCATTCCCTGCTCAACGCTCATACCAAGCTCCATCTCCGGCACGGTGTCTGCTGCCCCCAGTGAGCAGTTTCTACATCGATGTGCCTAACACCGGTCAATAGTAAGCATGATGATCATTAATTGGGTATCGGACGCCCCATCGATTGCTCCGCAACTGCCCTTATGGACGTCCAAAGGGGCGCCTACGGAGCAACCGATGGGACATTCGGCTATTTCACTCCCGCTCCCGGGAACAGTTCAGTGGCGCCAAGGGAATCGGCGACGAACGCGTAGTCCCAGGCCCGTTCGCGCCACTGCACGTACCGGCCCGAGGCGCCGCCGTGGCCGCCTTCCATCTCGATCTTCAGGACAATCGGCTCGCTTCCAGTGTTGACTTCGCGCAGCCGCTGCACCCATTTGGCCGGCTCCACGTAGAGCACGCGGGTGTCGTTGAAGCTGGTGACCGCGGCGATCTTCGGGTACGCCACGGCGCGGACGTTCTCGTACGGCGTGTACGACTTCATGTACGCGTACACGTCCGGATCCGTGATCGGGTTGCCCCATTCCTCCCACTCCAGCGCCGAGAGCGGCAGCTCGGGGTCCAGGATGGTGGTCAGCGCGTCCACGAACGGGACGGCGGCAACAATCGCCGCATACTTTTCCGGCGCCAGGTTGGCGACCGCGCCCATCAGCAGGCCACCGGCGGAGCCGCCCATCGCGGCGATCCGGCCCGGGTCCACCCAGCCGGATCCGGCGAGCCAGTCCGTGGCCGCGATGAAGTCCGTGAACGTGTTCTTCTTGTGCAGCTTCTTGCCGTCGTCGTACCAGTGCCGGCCCAACTCGCCGCCGCCACGGATGTGGGCAATCACGAACACGATGCCCCGGTCCAGCAGGGACAGCCGGGGAATCCCGAAGCCCGGATCCATGCTCAGTTCGTACGAGCCGTAGCCGTACACCAGACCGGCCGCCGTCGAATCCTGCCGCACGGAGGCGTGGCGGAGCACCGAGAGGGGAACCTTCGTCCCGTCCCCGGCGGTGGCCCATTCCCGGGTGGCGACGTAGTCCGACGGCGAGTAGCCGCCCAGCACCGGGCTCTCCTTGCGCAGCAGGAGTTCACCGCCCGGTTGCTCCGGGGTGGGCAGCACGAAGTCGTAGACCCGGGACGGCGTGAAGTAGGAGGTATAGCCCATCCGGATGACGGGGGCCTCGTAGTCCGAGCCCGCAATGCCGGCGGTGTACAGCTCCTCGTCGAACGCAGGTTCCACCGCGGCGCCCTGCTCCGCGGTGCCCAGGCCGGCCAGGGGCAGGACCTGGACCCGTTCGATGGTGTCCTTGCGGATGGAGACCACCGCGTGGGTGGAGGTGACCCCGGCGCCGTTGACGCGGACCTGGTCGGAATGGGCGACGACGGTGTCCCAGTGCTGTTCGGCGAGCGGCTTGGCGAGCTCGGCCGGGTCCACGAGCGAGACCATGGAATTGATGGCGTCCTTGTTGTGGGTGAGCAGGATCCGCTCCTGGCTCCGGCCAGATGCGTCCGCCAGCAGGAACGGCTCGGCCTCGTACAGGATGCGCTCGTCGCGGGAGATCACGGTGCGCAGTCCGGCGTCGAAGTCGTCAAAGCGCAGCAGGCGGGTTTCGCTGAACTCGGAGCAGCCGATGCTGAGCACAAGGTGGCGCCGGTCGGCCGAGAGCTCGAATCCGAGCCACATGGCGACGTCGTCCTCCTGATAGATCACCGCGTCCTCGCTGACGGGTGTGCCGAGTTCGTGGGACTTCACCTGGTACGGCCGCCAGGATTCGTCCACCACGGTATAGAAGATCCGCGTGCCGTCGGGGGAGAAGGAGATGCCGTAGAAGACGTTCTCGATCACGTCCGGCAGCAGCACGCCGGTGCGCAGGTCCTTGATGCGCAGCGTGAAGCGCTCGTCGCCGGCGTTGTCCACGGCGTAGGCGTAGAGCGTGCCGTCGATCGTGGTGGCCGCCCCGCCCACGGCGAAGAACGGTTTGCCCTCGGCCTCGAGGTTGCCATCGAGGAGGACCTCCTCGCCGGGGATGGCGACACCGGCCTCCACGGCCGGGGGAGTCCAGTCCGCGACGCGGTCTCCGGTTTCCTGGCCGCGCACGCGGCAGTGGATGCCGTACTCCTTGCCCTCGACCGAGCGGGTGTAGTACCACCAGCCGTCTTTGCGGTTCGGGACGGAGAGGTCCGTTTCCTGGGTGCGGCCCTTGATCTCCTGGAAGATGGCCTCGCGCAGCGGCTCCTGGTGGGCGGTCACCGTCTCCTGGTAAGTGTTTTCCGCCTTGAGCAGGTCCACCACCTCGGCGGATTCCTTGTCCCGCAGCCACTCGTAATTGTCCTCGAACGCGTCGCCGTGGTGGGTGCGCACCGAGGGAACTTTTCGGGCGACGGGGGGCTGATGGGACGGCTGGGCGGGAGTCTGGGTCATGGACCCAATGTACCGAAGAGCGGCGCCTCAATTGCCGTTCTGCAGATTGCGGGCCGCCACGTACCCGGCAAGCTTTCCCGAGCCCAGCGCGGCGGAGAGGCCGGCCGTCGCGGACGGGTCCTGCAGGACAATCGACTGGCCGTCCGGGCTGGTTCCGGTGCCGGCGGTCGGCAGCGTGAAGAACACGCCACGTCCCGGCGCTGTGTTGCGGAGGGTGAAGGCGAGGTTCTCCAGCGACTTGAGGGTGAAGCTTGCGTCCAAGGTCACGTGCGGCAGCACGGTTTTGATGAGTTTGCGGACGGTGTCACGGTCCGCCAGCCTGCGTTCGGATGCCATCTTGGCCATGACGGCTTTCAGGAAAGTTTGCTGGTTCCGGACCCGCTGGTAGTCGCCGTCGGTGAAGGCATGGCGCTCGCGGACAAAGGCCAGGGCCTGCAGCCCGTTGAGTCGGTTCACGCCCGCCCGAAAATACACCCTGTCATCGGCCGTGCTGGTGAATGCCTGCTTGACGTTGACGTCGACGCCGCCCAGCGCGTCTGTCAGGGCCGCAAAACCCTGAAAGTCCAACATCACGGTGTGGTCGATGTGCTGGCCCAGCAGCGCCTCCACCGTCTTCGTCATCAGCGGCAGCCCGCCCAGTTCAAGTCCGGCGTTCACTTTCGCGGTTCCTTGGCCGGGGATTTTCACCCATAGGTCGCGCATGATCGAGATGCCGTAGACGCTCTTCCGGTCCGCCGGGAGGTGGATCAGCACGAGGGCGTCCCCGCGCTGGTCGGAGGCGGAGCCGCCGGCGGCCACCGCCCGTTCATTCACCCGGCTGTCGCTCCCGATCAGCAAGATGTTGAGGGCGACGGCGGGTGGTTCCGGCGCGGGCGTGGGGCTAGGTGGCGGGGAGGGCGCGGGGCTCGGTGCCCTCGCAGTAGCGGCGGCCGGGGTGGCGGTCGGCACCGTGCCTTCGGCCGGAGCGGGGCCCCCGGGCCGCTGCCCGGTGAGGACGTACGCCGCGACGGCCACGACCACGGCGAGCAGCGCCCCCAGGAGCAGAATAATCGGACGACGGCGGCCCGCCGCGGGGGACGCGGGAGGGGGCGGGGACGCCGCGGAAGCCGCGTCTGCTGGCTCCGGATCGTTCCCCATGAACGGACGCTACCACCGCTGCCCGCCGCGGACTAAGGGTCCAAGGGCCTCTCCTGGCGCATCACTTGGCGGGACTCAGTTCCCGTTCTCGAACTTGTTCAAGGCGACGTACTCGCCCAGGGAATCCGAGGCCATCGCCGCGGAAATGTCGTGAATGGCGTTCGGGTCGGTCAGCACGATCGACTGGCCGTCCGTGGACGTTCCGATGCCGCCGGTTGGCAGCGTGAACATGACGGTGTTCTGCGCCCGGATGTCCTTGAGCTCGAGCCCCAGCCCTGCCACGGCGCCCGAGTCCAGGGTCTTGTCGACCGTGACGAACGGCGAGACGGCGCCCACCATGTTGTTGATCGTGATCGGGTTGCTCAGTGTCTGGCCGGCGATCGACTTCTTGATGATGGCCCGCAGGAACTCCTGCTGGTTGCGGACCCGCTGGTAGTCGCCGTCCGCGTAGGCGTGGCGTTCGCGCACGAAGGCCAGGGCTTCTGTTCCATTGAAGGTGTGCTGGCCCGGGGCGAAGGACTGGCCCGGCAGTGCGGTCGACGTGAACGGCACCTTGATATTCACGCTCACCCCACCCAGCGCGTCTGTGAGTCCCTTGAAGCCCTCGAAGTCGATCATCGCCACGTGATCGATGCGCTGCTGGAAGATCGACTCGATGGTCTGCACCATCAGGGGTGTGCCGCCGAGAGCCAGCGCCGAGTTGATCTTCGCCTCGCCGTGACCGGGGATGTCCACCCAGAGGTCGCGCATGATGGACATGGTGTAGATGTTCTTGCGGTCCGCCGGGATGTGCATGAGCATCAGTGTGTCCGCGCGCTGGCTCGTGGGCGTTCCGCCCGCGGCATCAGACTCGGTGGCGCCGCGGCTGTCGCTGCCCATCACCAGGATGTTCATCGCGGTATTTGTCTTCTGCGGGCGTGTGGACTCCTCCGGGAAGGCCTGGTCAATCTTGCTCGTGCCGGAGTCGAAGGTCCGTGCAAGGTTGAAGAGGTAGCCGCCAGCCACCACCGCGACGAGCGCCACCACGACGGCGACGGCGATCAGCACCTTGCGGCCTCGGCGTTTCTTCACGGGCCGCCGCTCGCGGGTTTCCGCCCCGCGGACGTCGTCTGGGCTGTCGAAGGGGTGTGTCATGAGTTCCTCTAAGTCGGCCGGGCCTGGTGCCCGGATTCTGGCTGTCAGTACTCAGGCGGGCCGCGCCGGAGTATTGAGGGGCGCGAAACGCAGAGTGCACTGGCTGGCCGCGCTGGCGCGTCCTGCATCCGGTGGATGCAGTTCCTCGCCGTGGCGGTAAGAGGCCACGACGTCGCTCTCCGTTGCGTCCTGGACCAGGGCCAGGTGCCGGATGGCCGCCGTGGGGCCTCCTTTACAATACACCGGGCCCACCGATCAACACTTTTTCGCCAACAAACCGGCACATAACGCGAGGTTTCCCCGATATGAAGCGCCCTGTTGCCTGCGTCACACTCCCTGCCTAGGCTGGGTTGCGGTCGCAGCGTCGCGGCCAAAGCGGTCGCAGCGTCGCGGCCAAGCGGTAAATGCACGAACAGGGGAATCGTTGTGAACCACAAACTACGGGTTCTTGTCAGGCTCGACCTCGATTGCGGCCAGGCAGAAGTAGCAGCACAGGGACATGTGACGGCGAGGAGCCTCCAGGCCCTGTACGTGGTGGTCAAGCGGGCAAACCACCTGAGGGAAGGACTCCATTTGGTGTTGGATGTCAGCCACGCCGTGGTGGAACCGGCGGCCCTCGAGCAGTTGCGGGAGTGCTCGGCCTCCCACCACCTGCCGCCCGCCATTGATCCGCTTCAGTCAGAATGCCAGCTCAGCATCGTAGCGCCGGCGGAAGCGGCCTCCGTTCCCCGGGTTCGAAGGCTGGCGGCGGCGGCCTAGATACAAGCACCCGACTCAGCTGCGGTGGCGTGCGAACCGCAGAACGGCGAGGATGGCCGGGGCGAGTTCGTCCATCATCTGGTCGTAGGACTCCTGCCCGCCTCGGTAGGGATCCACAACGTCGTTGTCGGAGGCGTCCTTGGGCAGTGCCAAGTGCCTTACTGACGCCGCCTGGCCGGGGAGTTCCCGCCAAAAGGCCGAAATGTCACTGGTAGGGGAGGGCACGTCGCGCTGCTCAAGGACCTCAAGCATTCGGGCGAACTCGCGGATAGTAAAGGTGCGCTTCAGCAATGAGGCATCCATCTGCATCACCTCACCGCGATGCCTAGCGGTCATCGTCAACACCAGATCGGACTCCTTGAGGATCGCTGGCGTGAGTTGCCGGGCCGCAAAGCCGTCCGGCGTTCCGCCATAGGTCCTGATGATGTCCGCAGAGAGCGGCTGGATCGGCTCGCCCACCATCGCCCGAGTGCCGGCGCTCCGCACCTCAAAGGAACCGGGTTGCACCTGGTCCAGGCCAGCTTGCAGCAGGCGCTCGGCCACCGGCGAGCGGCAGATGTTGCCGGTGCAGACCGTCAGGATCCGAACGGGGCGGGGCGATTGCAAGGTTTAACCAACTTCCATTAGCGAGACTCTGGCCAGCGGCATGGTTTCCGAGTCTAGCTGTGCATGGATCAGCATGTTCAGTCAGTCATAAGTAGCGGCGCAGGCACATGCGATCGCGAGGATCCTCCAAGCCCTGTACGTCATAGGAACGAAACCCAGCCGCGCTCGCCCGGGCTGTGACGCTCGGGGGCGGCCTTGAGCTGACTGGACGGAACTACTCGGCGGACGGCCGCTGTCGTTGCCGTTTCGTCGCTGCCCGCTGTTCCTTTGCGGCGAGGCGTCGACGGTTCGAGCCCCGGGTGGGTTTGGTGGCGCGGCGGCGAGCAGCTTCGGGAGCAAGCCCCTCTGCCACGAGGGCGGAGAGCTTGGCCAGTGCGATCTCGCGGTTGCGCAGCTGAGAGCGCCGCTCCGAAGCGGTCACGGTGATCACCCCGGCGATGAGGCGTTGGCCGAGACGCCTGAGCAGCATCAGCCGTTGGTCATCCGAGAGCGCCGCCGAGTCGGCGATGCTCCACGAGAGTTCCACGCGGCTGTCTGAGGTGTTGACGTGTTGACCGCCCGGCCCGGACGAACGCGAGAACCGCCAGCCGAGTTCCGAGGCGGGAATGGTGAGCGCGGGTGACACCTCCAGATCCATGCCACTAGCCTTGCACGATATGGGCGCGATCAATGCCACTCCCATGGCCTAGGAACGCACAGTTCCCGCCGCGTAAAATCAGCTAATCGACCAGTTGCTGGCGAACGGAGCGAACGACACGTCCTCGGGCCGCCAGCCCGTATGAAAAGCGACAACACAGTGCGCAGGACCACAAATGCGTCCAGCCGGAGCCCAGTCGTCGCCTTCGTGGCGGCGGCGATCGGTGTCGCACTCGTGATCGTTCTACTCGTTGTCTTCTCGGGATCCGACTGGTTACATAGTCCAGACCCGAAAAATAGTCCAGACCCGAAATCGACAGGGGTCCCGTCCGCGGCCGCCGACGAATTATCACCGATCACGGCCACCACCCTCGGTTCCTCGGTGCTGCCGATCAACGGATCTCTGCACGCCGCGCAGCGCTTCGCCATCGACTGGATCCGTCTTGACGGCGAGGGCCGGCTTGTCAACGGCGACCCATCCAATGTGCACAGCTACACCGCGTATGGAGCCGACATCGTTGCCGTTTCCGGCGGCACCGTCGTGGGCGCGCTGAATACCCTCGACGACCAGAACCCCGGCCGTCTGCCCGATCCCAGCACGATCACGCTCGAGAACGTTCTCGGCAACCACGTCACGGTACGCCACAGCGACGGCCGCTACGCCACGTACGCCCACATGCAGAAGGGCTCGGTCACCGTCGAAGTGGGCGACAGTGTCCTGCCCGGCCAGACGCTGGGCAAGATCGGCAACACCGGAAACACCTCCGCGCCGCACCTGCACTTCCAGATCACGGAAGGGAGGTCGGTGCTCGGTTCGGCCGGACTGCCGTTCGTCTTCGACCGCTTCAGGCTGCAAGGCCAGATGGACGCGCAGCGGTGGGCGACTGCCACGACGCTGGAGGGCACGTGGAACGAGGGCCTTCTCCCGAGCCCGAGTCCGCGCAGCTCTGAGATCCCGCTCGACGTCGACATTATTGACTTCGGGGGACCGGCGCTGACGGCAGCGACTGCGTTCCCGGCCCGGGGCAGAGGCAGCACTAGATGAAGCCGAAGACGGGCGGGAAGACCACCACCACAACTGTTGCCCAGGCGCCGTAGATCGGCAGGTAGCGGGTTTGCCAGCGCTCCACGGCAGCAAACGGGAGGCGCCCGCGCAGGAATCCGACGGCGAGCCAGGCCGCGCGCAACAAGTGCACCAGCAGCAGCAGGTTCAGGCCGAGCGCGGCGATCTTGTTGGGGCTGTAGCCGAACTCGGCGATACGGGCCAGCATCGCAGTCAGCATCACGGCATCGACCGCAAGGGCCGCGATGACGAGGGCCAACTGCAATGCATCGAACAGTCCGGGAGGGGCGAGCGGGTCGCGGGCGGAAATCGAATAGAGCAGCAGGCAGAGGACGAGCACCAGGATTGCGTCCAGGAGGATGAGCAGGTTTCGGTCGATGTCGACGAAACCGCCCGCGGTGGCCAGCACGGCCAAAAGGACCAGCAGCATGGCAACGGTCAGCGGTGTGAAAACGCGGGTGAGGACGGGGGCGATATTTTCCACAACCTGTTGCTTGGCCTCGACGAGCCAGGCCGCGACCACGAGAGCCCCGGGCACAGCGAAGGGCAGGACCCAGTCTTCCAGGACCGGCTGGAAATCGACACCAATTCCCCGGAGGGTTGCGAGTGTGAGGGCGATCAGGACCGCGCCGCCCAGCGCCAGCAACGTGTAGTAGACCGCAAGCTCGCCGGTGAACCGGACGAAGTCCATGCGGCGCTTGTCGGACCGCCACCTCCCGCCGACGTAGGCCAGGCCGGTCAGCAGCCACAGGATGACCGGGGCGTGCAGGGCGGCGAGCATCCCGGTGGACCCGGCTGGGGCGAACGGGTAGAGGTTGAGGGCGACCGCGAGGGCCGCAAACGGGACGATCAGTGTCGCCGCCACCGCACCGGTTATTCGCCGCTTCCACGCGAAGTACGCGGCCAGGAAGGGGAATACGAGCAGGCCCAGGTTGCGCATCAGGGCTGCGCCGTCGTCGAACCAGGCAGAGCCGGCCTTGACCGCCACGCCCGCCCCGACGGCGAGTGCGAGGACGACGGCCAGCTCGCGCCACGGGGACGCGTTGGCGTCGTCGGAGCCGGCCGGTACCAGGACGAGCTGCTTCCACAGCCGGTCGGAGTGCTCACGGGCAAATTCGCGTGAGACGGCGTCCAGGTTGCCCAGGCGCTTGATGGCGACGAGAAAGGCCTCCTCGTCGTCGAGGCCGGTCGCCTGCCGATCGGCGATTTGCTCGCGCAGGTGGTCCTCCAGCTCGTCGACGTCGGAGGGGGAGATCGCACGGTTCCGCTGAACGTATCCGCGCCACCGCTCGATCTGGGCCTCCAGCTCAGCGTGTGGCGTCATCACGCCCACCCCTCAGTCGCGGCAGCCGGCCCTTGAGTTGTCTGCCACACCTGGCGCAGCGCGTCTGCGACGACGGTCCACTGCTCCTGGCGGTCGGCGAGGGCGTCCCGGCCCGCCGGCGTGATGGTGTAGTGCTTGCGCCGGCGCCCGGCGTCGGACGTACCCCACAGCGAGGACACGTAACCGAGCCGCTCGAGTCGGTGCAGCAGCGGATAGAGCATTCCGTCGGTCCACTGCATACCGCCGCCCGAGAGCTCACTCACTCGCTTGAGGATTGCGTAGCCGTACAGGTCGCCGTCCGCCAAGATGCCCAGCACAAGAGGAGTGGCTGAAGCGGCGACCAGGTCCTTATCAATGCGCACTGCGCCTCCTAATACCTAGGACTGATACGTAGGACTGAAAGGTATCAAACATAGTAGCTCTAGGTATAGACGTCCTGGCGCGGCGGTTGACCCGCAAACCTTTGTCCTTGACGCATCTCGCGCCTTCCGCATATCCTGAACGAACGGTCGGTAATTATTTATCGGAAATTCATTAGGAGCAACCATGGCATCGCAGACCCTGCAGTCAGTGCCCGCCGAGCCATCGCCGGTACGGCATGAACCGAGCCCCGAGGACGCGGCCCGGCGCGACGCCGAGGGCCAGGCATACTTCGACAAGGTCATGGCGGAGGATTCCCGGATCGAGCCGCGTGACTGGATGCCCCCGGCCTACCGCAAAACGCTCCTGCGCCAGATCTCCCAACATGCCCACTCGGAGATCATTGGCATGCAGCCCGAGGCCAACTGGATCTCGCGCGCCCCGAGCCTGAAGCGCAAGGCCATCCTCATGGCCAAGGTCCAGGACGAGGCCGGCCACGGACTCTATCTCTACTCCGCCGCCGAAACCCTCGGCCAGCCGCGTGATCAGATGATGCAGGACCTGATGGACGGCAAGGCCAAGTACTCCTCCATCTTCAACTACCCGGCCCGCACCTGGGCCGACATGGGTGCCATCGGCTGGATGGTCGACGGCGCCGCGATCGCCAACCAGGTGCCGCTCTGCCGCGCATCCTTCGGCCCCTACGGCCGGGCCATGGTCCGGGTGTGCAAGGAAGAGTCCTTCCACCAGCGCCAGGGCTTTGAGATTCTGCTGGAACTCTCCCACGGCACCCCCGAACAGAAGCAGATGGCGCAGGACGCGGTGAACCGCTGGTATGCCCCGGCCCTGATGATGTTTGGGCCCCCGGATGACGACTCGCCCAACTCCAAGCAGTCCATGGCCTGGAACATCAAGCGATTCAGCAATGACGAACTCCGCAACCGGTTTGTCGGCATGATGATGGAGCAGGTCAAGGTCCTCGGCCTGACGCTGCCTGACAAGGACATCCGGTTCAACGAGGAAACCAAGAAGTGGGAGCACGGGCCGCTGGACTGGGCCGAATTCCATGAAGTCCTGGCCGGCCGCGGCCCCTGCAACGCCCAGCGCCTGGAACGGCGCCGCGAGGCACACCAGAACGGCGCGTGGGTGCGCGAAGCCGCAGCCGCATACGCGGAAAAGCAGGCCAAGAAGCAAGCAGAGAAGGAATTTGCAGCATGACCCCCCACGGCAACCCGGAGTTCCCGGCAAGTACTGCAGACAGCGGCTCCCGCTCCATTGACAAGGCGGAAGATCAGTCAGCAGACCGGACGAACGCGGCCGCAGCCGCCGAGATCCGCCCGACCGGCGTAACAGGCAACGTCTGGCCCATCTGGGAAGTATTTGTCCGCTCCAGCCGCGGCCTGTCCCACGTCCACGCAGGATCCCTGCACGCACCCGACGCGGCCATGGCCCTGCGCAACGCCCGGGACCTCTACACCCGCCGCAACGAAGGGGTGTCCATCTGGGTGGTCCCGGCCGAGGCCATCGCCTCCAGCGACCCCGATTCCAAAGGTTCCTTCTTTGAATCCCCCCAGGGCAAGGACTACCGCCACGCCACGTACTACACCAAGAGTGAGGGCGTGAAGCACCTGTGAGCACTACTCCTGAAACAGACATGCACGACGGCGGCCACGGCGACATCTCCGTCGGCGTATCCGGCGCCGCCGGGGACAGCGGAGCCAGCGCCACCCGCATCACCCCCGGCAACGCCCTCCGCCCGGAAGACATCGCGCTGGCCGTCAGTCGCGGCGCCGCGAAGCCGAGCGAAGACGTCGCCGAGTTCGCCCTGCGCCTGGGCGACGACGCCCTGATCCTGGCCCAGCGCCTGGGCCACTGGATCTCCCGCGCGCCGGAGCTCGAAGAGGACGTCGCCCTCGGCAACATCGCCCTGGACGAACTCGGCCATGCCCGGTCCCTCCTCAGCTACGCCGGCGGACTGGACGGGCGCAGCGAAGACGATCTCGCCTACCTCCGCCGCGAGCACGAGTTCCGCTCGGCGGCGCTCTTCGAACAGCCGAACGGGGACTTCGCCGTCACCATTGCCCGGCAGTTCGTGGTCAGCTACTACCAGTTCGAGCTCTACCGCCGGCTGACGTCCTCCACCGACTCCACCCTGGCCGGCATCGCCGCCAAGGCGGTCAAGGAAGTGGACTACCACCGGGACCACAGCGCCCAGTGGGTCCTGCGCCTGGCCCTCGGCACCGACGAATCACGCCGGCGCATGATCCACGCGTTCAAAGTCATCTGGCCCTACGTTGATGAGCTGTTCCGCGACGACGAACTTACCGGACGCCTCAGCGAAGCCGGCGCCGCGCCCCAGCCCTCGAGCCTGCGCGAGGACTTCGACCGGCTCACCGGCGAGGTCCTGGCCGAAGCCGAACTCGAGGTCCCGAACGTGCAGCCGACACCGGGCGGGGGCCGCCGCGGCCTGCACTCCGAACACCTCGGCTACATCCTCGCCGAGATGCAGGTGCTCGCCCGCGAGTACCCCGGAGCCAGCTGGTAGGCACCATGGAAATGTTTGTCTCCGATCCGGAAACCGCCGAGCGCCGCAACGCCGCCAAGGGCAACACCGCCCAGGAGAAAGCCTGGGCGGTGGCTGCCACAGTGTGCGACCCCGAAATCCCGGTCCTCAGCATTGCGGACCTCGGCATCCTGCGCGATGTCCAGCTCTACGACGACGGCGGGATGGTTCCCGCCGTCCAGGTCACCATCACCCCGACGTACTCGGGGTGCCCCGCCATGGACGCCATCCGGGATGACCTCACCGCGGCTTTCAACCGCGCGGGGTACCCGAGCGTGAGGGTCGAACTAGTCCTCTCTCCGGCCTGGACCACCGACTGGATGAGCGAGGACGGCAGGGCCAAGCTGGAGCAGTACGGGATCGCCCCGCCGTCGGGCCACTCGGCAGTCCGGCACACCGGCCCGGTCCGGCTCGCGCTCGCCGTCAAATGTCCCCAGTGCTCATCGCTGAACACCAAAGAACTCACCCGTTTCGGTTCCACCTCCTGCAAGGCCCTCTACGTGTGCCAGGACTGCAAGGAACCGTTCGACTACTTCAAAGTTTTGTAAGGAACAGGTGCCTCCATGAAGGTTGTCCGCCAGACCGCCGCGGAGTCGGCCGCAGCCACCGGCCGCCGTCGTGCGTCCTTCCACTCCCTGACGGTGGACGAGGTCCGCCGGCTCACCGACGACGCCATCGAGGTGACGTTCGGGGTCCCGGCCGAGCTCGCCGGACAGTTCGACTACCTGCCGGGCCAGTACGTCGCGCTGCGCACCACCCTGCCCGACGCCGACGGGCAGCCGCACGAGATCCGCCGCAGCTACTCGATCTGCGCCGAACCGCGCAGTTTCGCGGACGGCAGCAGCGAAATCCGGGTGGCCATCAAGAAGGACCTCGGGGGCCTGTTCTCCACGTGGGCCAACGCCGAACTCAGGGCCGGGGACGTGCTGGACGTCATGAGCCCCATGGGTGCCTTTGTCTCCAAGCACGGCCGCGACGGCAAGTCCGTGGAGCAGAACGTCATGAACTCCATGAACCATCCGCAGGAGATGGCCACCGAACTGGCGGGGGAGCCCGGCTCGTTCGTGGCGATCGCCGCAGGCTCCGGCATCACCCCCGTGATCGCCATCGCCCGCACCCTGCTGGCGGCCCACCCGGAGACCCGCTTCGACCTCATCTACGCCAACAAGGCCGCCATGGACGTGATGTTCCTCGAAGAACTCGCGGACCTGAAGGACAAATACCCGGCCCGGCTGGCGCTGCACCACGTGCTCTCGCGTGAACAGCGGATCGCGCCGCTTCTCAGCGGCAGGATTGACGCCGAAAAGCTGCAGGCGCTGCTGGGCACCGCCATCCACGCTGACGACGTCGACGAATGGTTCCTCTGCGGCCCGTTCGAACTCGTCCAGCTGTGCCGGGACACCCTCGCCGCGCGCGGCGTCGCCCCGGAGCACGTCCGCTTTGAACTGTTCACCTCCGGCAAGCCGGACCGCCCGGAGGGCAACATTGGCCGGCCTGTGGTCGCGGACGAATCCAAAGAGACCTACAAGATCACGTTCAAGCTGGACGGCCTGCAGGGCGAAGTGGCGAGCCCCACCCACGCCCGCGAATCCATCCTCAACGCAGCCCTCCGCGTCCGCCCCGACGTGCCGTTCGCCTGCGCCGGCGGCGTCTGCGGCACCTGCCGGGCCAAGCTGGTCAGCGGCAATGTCAGCATGGACGAGAACTACGCCCTGGAGCAGGACGAGCTCGACAAGGGCTACGTTCTGACCTGCCAGTCCCACCCCACCACACCGGAAGTCACGGTCGACTTCGACGTCTAGGTTTTTTCGGCGCCCGCCTTTTCGAATCCAAGGAGCCCCATGATTTCCCTGTCCATCGCCGACGGCGTTGCCGAGGTCGTACTCGATGCCCCGCACAAGCTGAACTCCCTCGACGAGCAGGCACTCGCGGATTTGTCCCGGGCGTACGACGACGCCGCTGACGCCGCCGCGCGCGGCGAGGTCCGCGCACTGCTGCTCCGCGGCGAGGGTCGCGCCTTCTGCGCCGGCCGGGACATTGCCGGCGTGACCCCGGAGAGCGACGACGCGCAGGCGTACCTGGGCGGGCTCGTCCAGCCGCTGCTCAAGAAAATGAGCGCTTTCCCCGCGCCCACGTTCGCCGCGGCGCAGGGCGCTTGCCTCGGTGTGGGGCTGGGCCTGCTGCTGGCCACGGATGTGGTCTACGTGGCGGAGAATGCCAAGTTCGGCTCACCGTTCGCCAAGCTCGGCGCCACCCTCGATTCCGGCGGGCACTGGTATTTCACCGAGCGCCTTGGCATGCACCGGACCCTGGACCTGATCTACACTGCGGAGCTCATGAGCGGCGCCGACGCCGTGGCGCAGGGCCTGTTCAGCCGAGCCATGCCCGCGGCGGAACTGCTGGAGAACACCCGGGCCATCGTGGCCGGCGTTGCCACCGGCGCCACCGGTGCGTTCAGGGCCAGCAAGGAGCTCGTGGCGCACATCCGGGACCAGCGGCTGGGGCTGTGGGAGGCCATGGAAGAGGAAAACGCAGAGCAGGCACGGCTGTGCAAGAGCGAGGACTACGCCGAGGGTTTCCGCGCCTTCCAGGAGAAGCGCAGCCCGGTTTTCAAGGGCTGACAGGCGGCCCGGCGGGGTACGCGGAAACGCGTTGCCCGGGTACTCGTCTTTGCCCCGAAGCATTCTCATTTCCGTAACCCGCTTGTAAAGTTCGGTTATGAGTCTGGGGAGATCTGTAACTAAAGCTGTCATACCCGCGGCGGGGCTGGGAACGCGCTTCCTGCCGGCCACAAAGGCAATGCCCAAGGAAATGCTGCCGGTGGTCGACCAGCCGGCCATCCAATACGTCGTAGAAGAAGCCGTCCGGGCCGGGCTGACGGATCTGCTGATGGTTACCGGGCGCCAGAAGCGTGCGCTGGAGGACCACTTCGATCGCGAGCCTTCGCTGGAGCACGCCCTTGAACTCAAGGGTGATTTCGACAGGCTGGAGGCCGTCCGCCACGCTTCCCGCCTGGGCCCGCTGCACTATGTGCGCCAGGGCGACCCCAAAGGGCTCGGCCATGCGGTCCTCTGCGCCCGCCAACACGTGGGCTATGAACCCTTCGCCGTCCTGCTGGGCGATGACCTGATCGACGAGCGGGACGAGCTGCTGACCACCATGATGGACGTCCAGGCCCGGACCGGCGGCTCCGTCGTGGCCCTGATCGAGGTGGATCCCGTGGAAATCAGTGCCTACGGCTGCGCCGACATTTCGGTGGTGCCGGGCCAGGACCATGTGCGGATCAACCGGCTCGTGGAGAAACCCGCCATCGCCGATGCCCCGTCGAACCTGGCCGTGATCGGCCGGTACGTCCTGCATCCGGAGATTTTCGATGTCCTGGAGGACACTCCGCCCGGCCGCGGCGGCGAAATCCAGCTCACCGATGCGCTGCAGACCCTTGCCGTGTCCGACGGCGAGGGCGCCGGCGTCTACGGCGTGGTCTTCCGGGGCCGCCGGTACGACACCGGAGACAAACTCAGCTACCTCAAGGCGGTCATCTCGATCGCGGCCGAGCGGGTGGAGTTCGGCGAGGAGCTCCGGGCCTGGATGAAGGCGTTCGTGAGCTAGCGCGTGTCCACGTCTTCGAACACCAGGAAGGTCTGGGTGTCCAGGACGCCGGGCATGGACTGCAGCTGGTCGAAGATCACCCGGCGAAGGTCAATGTTGTCCACAGCGCGCACCAGCAGGATGACATCGAAGTCCCCGCCCACCAGCGCGATGTGATGGACCTCCGGGATGGCGCGCAGGAGTTCGCGCAGCTCGCGCCAGGAATGCTGGCGCACCTTCAGCGTGACGTAGGCCGACGACTTCAAGCCGGCCTTGATGGGATCCACCAGGGCGGTGAACTTGGTCAGGACGCCTTCACCGGTGAGCCGGGCAATCCGGGTGTACGCGTGGGCGCGGGAAATGTGGACGTTCTCGGCCACCTGGGTCACGGACATCCGGCCGTCCCGGGTCAGCTCCGCAATGATGTTCCGGTCCACATCGTCCAGCGGCACCGCCACCTGCTCCGCCTCAAGCCCTGCCATTCGTCTACAACCCCCGCCGGTAATCCAGCTCACACTTACGATTCGTCTTCCAGAGTAGGGCAAATTTGTGGACTTCTCCACGGTTTGCCGCGGAGGTGGATACGAAACAGCGGCTGGCGGCATACTGGGAAAGATTAGTGGCTACAGAAGGATTGACCAATGACGATCTCCGCAGACCATGCTGCGCAGCGACCCGCGCAGCAGGTCGCACAGCAAGATCCAGCCAGTGATGCCGTGAGCAAGTTCGGCATCACGGTTGAGGACTACATGCTCCCGGCCCGCCACCAGATCCAGATGGTCGGCCCCGACGGCACCCTGAATCCGCACACGGAACAGGGCACCCAGCCCGGGCACGAATACAGCCTGCCCAGCGAGGCCGAACTGCTGGCCGCCTACGAGCAGCTCGTCGTCGGCCGCCGCGTCAATGACCAGAACTCCGCGCTGGTCCGGCAGGGCCGCATGGCCGTCTACCCCTCCAGCCACGGCCAGGAGGCGTGCCAGGTTGCCGCCGCACTGTGCCTTGCCGAGGGTGACTGGCTGTTCCCCACCTACCGTGACTCCGTGGCCGTCATGGCCCGCGGCGTGGACCCTGTGCAGACCATGACGCTCTTCCGCGGCGACTGGCACGGCGGCTACGATCCCGCCAAGAACAAGGTCGGCATCCAGTGCACCCCGCTGACCACCCAGCTGCTGCACGGCGTCGGCGTTGCCCACGCCGCCAAGCTGCGCGGCGAGGACACCGTGGTCTTGGCCATGTGCGGCGACGGCGCCACCAGCGAAGGCGACTTCCACGAGGCCCTGAACTTCGCCGCCGTCTTCCACCTGCCCGTGGTCTTCTTCGTCCAGAACAACCAGTACGCGATCTCCGTGCCGCTCGCGCACCAGTCGGTTGCGCCCTCGCTGGCCCACAAGGCCGTGGGCTACGGCATGGCCGGCGAACGCGTGGACGGCAACGACGTCGTGGCCCTGCTCGCCGTCCTGGGCCGGGCCGTCAAGCTCGCCCGGGAAGGTTCCGGCCCGCTGCTCGTGGAGGCGCACACCTACCGGATGCAGGCGCACACCAACGCCGACGACGCCACCCGCTACCGGCAGGACAGCGAAGTCGCCGAATGGGTGGCCAAGGATCCGCTGAGCCGGATGCAGACCTACCTGACGGACCGCGGCCTGCTGGACGATGACCGCGCCGCCAGGATCGCAGACAAGGCCGAAGCAGTTGCCACGCAGCTGCGCGAAGGCCTCAGCGAAGAGGTCCCGGTGGAACCGCAGGACCTCTTCAAGTACGTCTTCTCCACCCCTACCCCACAGCTGAAGGAACAGTCAGCCATGCTCGCCGACGAACTGGCCCGCGACGCCGCATCCACCGCTACGGAGGCCGGCAAATGAGCCCCACCATCACCACGTCCTCCGAGGCGAACGGCAACGTCAGCGCCGCGACTGCCCGCGCGGCCGCGAAGGCTGCAGCCACCGCAGAACTGACCGGCCCGCAGACCATCACGCTGGCCAAGGCGCTCAACACCGCCATGGCTGACGCCATGCACGCGGACCCCTCGGTCCTGGTCTTCGGCGAGGATGTCGGCATGCTCGGCGGCGTCTTCCGCATCACGGACGGGCTCACCAAGACCTTCGGCACGAGCCGCTGCTTCGACACCCCGCTGGCCGAATCCGGAATCGTCGGCATGGCCGTGGGCATGGCCATGAACGGCATGCGCCCGGTCATCGAGATGCAGTTCGACGCGTTCGCCTACCCGGCCTTCGAACAGATCGTCAGCCACGTCGCCAAGATGCACAACCGCACCAAGGGCGCCGTGAAGCTGCCCATGGTCATCCGGGTTCCGTACGCCGGCGGCATCGGGGGAGTGGAGCACCACTGCGACTCCTCCGAGGCCTACTACGCGCACACCGCCGGCCTGAAGGTCTTCACCCCCGCCACCGTGGCCGACGGCTACCGGATGCTCCGCGAAGCCATCGACTCCGACGACCCCGTCATGTTCATGGAGCCCAAGAAGCTGTACTGGTCCAAGGACCAGGTGGACCTGGACGCGCTGCGCGCCGAGCACGCCGCGAACACCGAGCGCGGCACCTCCTCCGAGGGCCGGGCCGCCGTCGCCCGCCCCGGCACCGACGCCACGCTGATCGCCTACGGGCCGTCCGTCCCCACGGCGCTCGCCGCCGCGGCCGCCGCCGCCGAGGAAGGCCGCTCGCTGGAAGTGATCGACGTCCGCTCGATCGTGCCGTTCGACGACGAGACCGTCTGCGCCTCGGTCCGCAAGACCGGCCGCGCCGTAGTGATCGCCGAGGCCCACGGCTTCGCGTCCGTGGCCTCGGAAATCGTCGCCCGGGTCCAGGAACGCTGCTTCCACCATCTGGCGGCGCCGATCCGCCGCGTCACCGGCTTTGACGTGCCCTACCCGGCGCCCAAGCTCGAGCACTACTACCTGCCCGGCGTGGACCGCATCCTCGACGCCGTTGACGACCTCCAGTGGGAAGACTGACCATGAGCGAACCGAAAGTATTCCTCCTGCCGGACCTGGGCGAAGGCCTTACCGAAGCCGAACTCGTGAACTGGCTCGTGGCCGTGGGCGACGAGATCCGCGTTGACCAGCCGATCGCCGAGGTGGAGACGGCGAAGTCCATGGTGGAGGTGCCCTCGCCGTACGCCGGCACCGTGGCCGTGCTGCACGGCGAGCCCGGCCAGACGCTCGACGTCGGCAAGCCGCTGATCTCGGTGATGCCGGTTGGTGCTGGTGTTTCTGTCGGCGCCGCCCCCAGTGGGGCCGGCGCGGATGATGCCGCCCCCGCCCCTTCGCCGGACGGCATTGCTGCAAGCAGCATGCCGTCCGGCTCCGACAGGCCCGATGCCACTCCCGGGGCGGCATCATCCGCGTCGGCTGTCGCTGCTGGCTCACCGTCCGCTTCCGCTGTTGCGGCTGAGGCGTACCGCGAGGAAGAGAAGGCTGGGTCTGGGAATGTCTTGATTGGTTATGGGACGCCGGGCGGGCATGGGGTTGCCAGGCGGAGCCGGGCTCCTAAGCGGGCCGCCGCTACTTCGGTCGCTGAGCCTGCCAGCGGGGTGTCTGCAGCCGAGAAGGCTGCCGATGACCTGGTGCTGCTGCGGACCCGGGTGCCGGGGAAATTGGGCGCGGTTATTTCTCCGCTGGTTCGCCGGATGGCGCGCGATCATGGGGTTGATTTGGGGGACCTCCAGGGGTCGGGGGCCAGCGGGCTCATCATGCGGCGCGACGTCGAAGCCGTCATCAAGCCGTCACCGGTGGTTGAGCGCCCGGCCGAGGAACCGGCCGTGGAGCCGGCCGCGGCGTCGGGCACCGATGCGCGCACCGGGCTGGGCATTTCCGGACGCACAGCGGTCCGTGGAGTGCGCAAGGCGGTCGCGGCGAACATGACGCGCAGCCGGTCCGAGATCCCGGAAGCCACGGTGTGGGTGGACGTGGACGCCACGGCGCTCGTGGAGATGCGTGCGGCGCTGAAGAAGGCCGACCCGCACAACACCCCGGGCCTGCTGGCTTTCATCGCCCGGTTCGTCACTGCCGGGCTGAAGAAGTTCCCTGAGCTGAACACCAGGATCGTGACCACTGAGGATGCTGCGGGCGGCATGATGCAGGAGATTGTGGCCTTCGACGGCGTCAACCTCGGTTTTGCGGCGCAGACCGACCGCGGACTGATGGTGCCGTCGGTGCGGAACGCGGACAAGCTCAGTGCCCGCGAACTGGACGCCGAGATCCGCCGCCTCACCGCCGTCGTGCGCGAGGGCAAAGCGACCCCGGCGGAGCTGGGCAGCGGCACCTTCACGCTGAACAACTACGGCGTGTTCGGGGTTGACGGTTCCGCCGCGATCATCAACCACCCCGAAGTGGGGATCCTGGGCGTCG
Source organism: Arthrobacter sp. ES3-54 (assembly GCF_029504395.1). GTDB lineage: Bacteria > Actinomycetota > Actinomycetes > Actinomycetales > Micrococcaceae > Arthrobacter. The sequence goes on along the minus strand of NZ_JAQFIF010000006.1, from coordinate 226,531 downwards.
GGCGGATCATCGACAAGCCTTGGGTGGTCAACGGTGAGCTCGCGGTCCGTAAGGTCACCGAGCTGACCCTCACGTTCGACCACCGGGTGTGCGACGGGGGCACCGCGGGCGGCTTCCTGCGTTATGTCGCCGACGCGATCGAGAACCCGGGCACTGCGCTCGCAGACATGTGAGCCCCGCCCCGCCCGGGGATTCCCGGGCGGGGCGGGACCGCACGGTCAGTTCTGTGCGGTTAGTTCTGTGCGGGTCCTGCGCTCGTCTCCGCCCGCGCGGAAAGCCACCGCGCCAGCCACGACGCCGGCAGGAGCAGCAGCCACAAAAACGGCGTGTAGGCGTTGAGGGCGAACGCCGCCGGAATCGAGACGACGAAGACCAAGGCCACGGCCAGGCGCGCGTAAAAGATGCGGCGGTGCACGTGGGCGGCCATCTCGCGGTCCATCAGCCCGGCGTGTTTGGCGTAGCCCCAAATGGCCGCCAGCATCAGATAGACCGCGGCAATGTTGGCGGCGTACAAAACGCTGGGCCACGGAGTGGGGTCGTCCCCGTAGTCGCTGAGGATCGACGTTGGAGCGGGCAGCATGGCAATGAAGAACAAGAGGGCCAGATTCAGCCAGGCCAGGTTCGCATTGAAGCGGCGAATGAGGGCAAAATCGGAGTGATGGGACATCCATGTCTTGGCGATGATGGCAAAGGACAGGGCGTACGCCAGCAACTGCGGCCAGGCCGCGATCAGGGCGCTGTCCAGCTGCTCGGCTGGGATGCCCTCGGGCAGTTTCAGGTCCAGGGCCAAGAGGGTCAGGGCGATGGCGAAGACGGCATCGCTGAAGAACACCATCCGCTCCAGGGAAGTACCGGCATTCAACGGGAGCCACCCCCAATCATTCGGGTGAGCACCTGGCTCATCGACGGAAGTAGGCCACAGGCTACTCCGCGGTGGGGGCTAAGACGAGGGCCTCCGGGCAGAGCCGCCACAGGGGCGGGACGGGCATGCCCTGAAGGGAATTGCCATCCGACACGGGTAGAATCGAGGCCTGTGCAGCGCACCAAACACCGCACCAACAAGACCGCACAAACACGCCGGAAAAGCGTCGGAAATACGGAGATTCAATGTCACGATGGCTCGAAGTCGGTCCAGACAACTACGTACTGACAACTCAAGGTTCCCTGCTCAACACGGGTCTGGTGGTCGGCACCGAGCGCGCCATGGTGATCGACACCGGGGGCGGCCCCCGGCAGGGCCGTGAGATCCTGGCGGCCGTGCGGGAAAAGACCGCGCTGCCTCTAGTGGTCGTCAACACGCACGCCCACTACGACCACTTCTTCGGCAATGCCGTCTTCGCCGACGACGGCGTCACGGAATTCTGGGCGCACGAGAACTGCGCTGCGGAAATCGAGGAGAACGGTGATGAGCAGCGCCGGTTCGTGGCCTCGTCGGAACCGGAAATGGCAGCCGGGCAGGGCTCCGACGCCGAGCTGGTGGTTCCGAACGCCATAGTGAAGGACCAGCCCGTCCTCGTGGATCTTGGCGGGCAGACCGCCACCTTGTTCTATCTGGGCCGCGGCCACACCGACGGTGACCTCCTGGTCGGCACGGCGAGCACCCTTTTCGCCGGCGATCTCGTGGAACAGGGTTCCCACCCATCCTTCGAGGACTCATTCCCGGAAGACTGGGCCGACGCCCTCCGGCACCTCTCCGCGCTGCGGCACCGCTACGAATTCCTGATTCCCGGCCACGGCGAACCGTGCTCGGACCAGTTCGTCAAGACCATGGCCAACACCATGACCACGGCAGTCCGGCAGGCAATCCAGGCCACCAGGGAAACCCCGGACGACGCAACCAAGGCCATCCCGATCCTGCCGTACGGCCCCGAGCAGTCGCGCTGGTTTATCAAGCGCCTGCAAGACACAGGGGCCCACCGCTAGGGCCAGGATCTTGGCAGTAATGGTAAGTGTGCTCATTACTGCCCCTAGACTTGTTCCTTGAACGATGTCAATCGAGCACTGCAGCGGTCTGCGCTGTGATCCCTGGGGGGAACGAACATGCCAGAACCGGTCGAAAACAAGACCGCCAACGCCCTCGCTGAAGCTGAAGCAGCTGCAGAGCAGGCCCAACTCCCGCGTCGGAGAGACCGCCGTCGTGGCGACGACTCCGACGCCTGGACAGGAACCATGCCTATCATTTCCAGCAATCAGGCCGAACAGCGCCAGACAGCCCCCAGCGGTTCCTGGGCGGAGGCCGCTGCTGCAGCCGACGCTCCCGCGCGCCCGCAGCCCCAAAAACCGTCCAAGGATCCTGTGCTGAAGCCGCCTGCCCCCGAGGCCGCTCCTGCCGTGCCTGCCCAGCCCGCCCGTTCCACGCGTTCAGCCAGCAGGGCGGCGGCCCTGGCCGACGCCCCGGTGCCCGACTTCATCAGTTCCCCGGGTCTTTTTGTCCGCGAGCAGAAGCCCCGGCCCGTCGGCGGATTCCGCGGGGCGCTCTACAACCTGACCGGCGGCGGGCTGAACCTGGGCCCGAGTGCCAGGCAGCGTGAGGAAGACGAACTGGCCCGGCGCATCTCCCGCCAGCTCCAGGGCAGCTACAATACGGCCGTCCTGAGCCTGAAGGGCGGCATCGGCAAGACCTCCACCACGGTTGGCGTCGGACTGACCCTGGCGGAGTTCCGGGGCGATCCTCCGTGCGCGATCGACGCCAACCCCGATTCCGGCGACCTCGTCGAACGCGCCCTAGGCGAGGGCATCTATCAGCAGCAGAGCCCGCGGACCATCACGGACCTGCTAAGGAACATCGAGTCGGTCGATTCCCTCACGGCCCTGGCCCGCTATATGCACCATGCCGGCAGGCTGCACCTCATTGCCGGTGAACAGGATCCCGAGGTATCGGATTCGCTGACGGCCGAGGAATACCTGCGGATCCGCAAGCTCATCTCCGCCTATTATTCCGTGGCGCTGATCGACTGCGGCACGGGCGTGACGCACAATGCGATGAGCGGCATCCTGCAATCGGCGGACAACCTGATCATCGCTGCCGGCTATGCCGTCAGCGGCGCCAAACGGGCCCGCAGCACCCTTCACTGGCTGGCCAGCCACGGCTACGAAGACCTGGCCCGCAACGCCGTCGTGGTCATCACCGACAAGGACGAGGTGTCCACCCGGGTGGACAAGGACGCTATCGAGGAACACCTGTCCGGCATCTGCCGCCAGCTGATCGCAGTTCCGCACGACCGCGGAGTGGCCGACGGCGACCTCGTCACCCTTGATGTGCTTCGCCCCGAAACGCGGCGCGCCTACCGTGAGATCGCCGCGGCGATCGTCGACGGCTACAACTAAGCGCGCCCACTCTGGCCTCCGCGGTACATTTGAGCATGGCCAACAACTACATCGGGGACGACGCCGCCCGGCACCTGCAGGATTTACTCCTGGGTACCGAAAACGTCGACGACTTCCTGAATCGTCTCGCGGAGTTTTCAGCCGCGTCGCTGAGCCACATGACCGGCGCCGAGATTGAGTGCGGTGTCACGCTCCAGCGCCGTAAACGGACCATGACGGTCGCGGGCAGCAGCCCTCACGCCGTGGTCCTGGACCGCATTGAGCAAGGCTTGGGTTCGGGTCCCTGTATCGAGGCCCTGCGCATCAAGGCCGTGGTCCTGCTGGCAGACGTGGACACCGACCCCCGCTGGCCCGACTACCAGCGCCAGCTTGCCGCCAACGGGTGCCGCAGCACCCTGGGCGTTCCGCTGGAAATCGGTGAAGACGCCGCCGCGGCACTGAACTTCTTCGCGGCGGACACTGGACTCTTCACGGAGGAGACCATTGCCGAAGCGGCCGGATTCGCGGACTTGGCAGGGCGTGCCCTGCGCCTGGCCGTGCGCATCGGGACCGCCCAGTCCCGGGCCGAGGACATGCAGGCCGCCATGGAACACCGCACCTCCATAGATCTCGCCTGTGGTGTGATCATGGCGCAGAACCGCTGCTCCCAGGACGAGGCCATGGCCATCCTGACCCGGGTATCGAGCAACCGGAACCAAAAGCTCAGGGAGGTTGCCGCAGACGTGCTGCGGAACCTCACCAGCGTCGAAGTCCGTACCCACTTCGACGCCTAAGTCAGGGAGGGCCCCGGCGGATGCCTAGGATGAAGGGGATGACCACCACACGCCTCGCCCCCTTCAGCCTCCGTAGCATCGCCGTACCCGCGTTCGGGCCGGCTCTCATGTTCAGCCTGGGCGAGGGCGCGATCCTTCCCGTGGTGGCCCTGTCCGCCCGCGATCTTGGCGCCTCCGTGCCAGGGGCTGCGCTGATTGTCACACTGATTGGCCTCGGATCCTGGTTCTTCAACCTGCCGGCTTCACTGATCACGCTGAAATTCGGGGAACGCTGGGCGATCGTGGGGGCCGCGGCCGCCAGCGCTGTCGCCCTCGCCGCGGCGGCGGTCGCCCCGCTATTTTCCGGCGGGCTCTGGGTGCTGGCGGCGGCGATGGTGGTGGTGGGCATGGCCGCCAGCGTCTTCAGCCTGGCGCGGCAGAAATACCTGACCGAGGCCGTGCCGGTCATGGTCCGGGCGCGGGCGCTGTCCACGCTGGGCGGCGTCAACAGGATCGGGATCTTCATCGGCCCGTTCATCGGCGCCGCCGTGATGCAGTTTGCAGGGATCAGCGGCGCCTACTGGGCCGGCGTCGTGGCCATGGCTGCCGCGGCGGCGGTGTCCGTCACCATCCCCGACCTCGAGGCGAAGCCGCCTCCGGCCGACGGCGTCCCTGCGCAGCAGCCCACCATGCGCGGCATTGCGGTGTCCCACGCCGGCGTCTTCCTTAGCGTGGGGGCCGGGGTCCTGCTCTTGAGCGCGTTGCGCGCCTCGCGCCAGGTGGTCATCCCGCTGTGGGCCGATCACCTGGGTCTGGACCCCACCCAGGCCTCCCTGATCTACGGGATCTCCGGGGCGATCGACATGCTGGTGTTCTATCCGGCCGGAAAGCTGATGGACCGCAAGGGCCGGCAATGGGTGGCCGTGCCGTCCACGCTCATCATGGGCACGGCCATGCTGCTGATCCCGCTCAGCACGGGATTCGTCTCGCTAATGCTGGCTGCGCTCCTGATCGGCTTCGGCAACGGCATCAGCTCCGGTCTGAACATGACGCTCGGGGCCGATTTCTCGCCGGACAACGGCCGCGGCCAGTTCCTGGGCATCTGGCGCTTCATGGCCGACGCCGGCGCCACCGGCGGTCCCGTACTGCTCTCAGCCGTCACCGCCGTCGCGGCCCTGGGGGCCGGCGTGGCTGCGACCGGTGTGATCGGCTTCGCCGCCGCCGCGGTGTTCGCCGTGACCATTCCGCGCCTCAAGCACCGCCGGAACTACTGACGGTCCGGGCGGCCAAGCCGAACAACCACACGCCGGCCACGGTGGCGAGGTAGCCAGCAATGATGATCAGCGACGTTCCGGCCCAGAAGTAGCTGATGGTGCTGATCTGCCCGCCCGGGCCGATGTTCAGCAAGGCATAGGCCGCCACCCCGGCCGCGGCAAGGCCGGTGAGGAGGGGAAGCAGCACCCACACCCTGGCCGAGGCCCAGTGCCCGCCGTACCCGTCCCAGACGTTCCAGCGCGGGCCCCGGCGGATGATCAGCCAGCCGGCCGGGATCATGAAGGCGCCCACCAGCAGGAAGGCCGCCACGACGTCGGCGGGCCTGTGCCACTGGTTGATCAGGGTGGACACGCCCGTGGCGACCGCGAAGCTGCCGCCCAGATAGCCGGCCAGCGGCCGCCAGCGCGGCGAGACCAGCAGGAACACGGCCGCTGCGGCCGAGGCAGCCAGGGTGGTGTGGCCCGAGGGCAGCGAATTCAGTTCCAGTGTCTCGACGCCGCGGTATGGCCGGACCGGGAGGAGGTCCTTCAGGATTTGCGTTGCCACGTTGGCGCCCACGCAAGCAGCAATCGCGATCCCGGCCGCAGACCAGCGGCGCCGCAGGATGGTGACGAAGACCACCACGATTGACGCGATCACCACAGAGAGCGCCGGCAGCCAGTCCAGGAGTTTCGTGGCGGCCTTGCCCACGGTGCCGCTGAGCTCAACGGCTTCGACGAGGGCCGATTCGTCAATGAACTGTCCGGTGGTGGTGCGGACAAAGAAGAAGTAGGTGGCGGCCAGCCCAGCGACGCAGGCAACCGTGGCCAGCACGAACAAGGCGGCCGTGGCCTTGCCGGGGGACCGCTGGGCCCGCGGATCCGGTGTCTGGCGGGCTCGAGGCCGGCGCTCCGGAGGTTCGGGCGGCAGGGCCGTGAGCAGCTGTGTTTCCGCGAGCTGTGTTTTTGGGAGCTGTGTTATCTGGACTCGGGCAGACGGGTCCCAAGGGGTGTGTTCCTGCCGAAAAGTCATGCCATTAAGAGTCCCACAGAACCCTGCGCGCCAGCTGAAGGTCCGGCGCGCGCCGGGTGTAGCGCCCGCCAATAATCGAGTACTCGCTACTCGTGTCCCGCCGGAGCGGGACTCGTAGAGTCGTTTGTGCCGGCGCGGATTATCACCCGGCACTACGCTCCTTGAGCGGGGCCGGCGAAGACGAGTTTCCTGGACCAGGGACTCACCCCCAGTCATCGCCGGCCCATCAAGGACCTCATCAGCCTCCCTGTCCTGCGTCCCCAGCGCTTCGCGTCCCAGTGCGGCATCATAGGACGGCATGCCAGTACAGTGGCACCATGCCCGCCCTCCCCATGGACCCTCCGGCACGTTCCGCCGTGCCCCTGCCCGGCCTCGACGAACTCCTGGCCGGCGCCCATGTTGTGAGCCTGCCGATGCGCGTGAAGTTCCGGGGCATCCTGCAGCGCGAGGCCCTGCTGCTCCGCGGGCCGCTGGGCTGGGGCGAATTCTCTCCCTTCCCCGAGTACGACGACGCCGAGGCCTCCCGCTGGCTTGCGGCCGCCATCGAGGCCGGCTGGGCTGGGTTTCCGGCGCCGTTGCGGGACAGCATCCCGGTCAACGCCACTGTCCCAGCCGTGCCGGCACGCCAGGTGCCCGAGATCCTGGCCCGCTTTGGCCGGGTGGGCGCGGTCAAAGTCAAAGTGGCGGAACGCGGCCAGAGCCTCGACGACGACGCCGCCCGGGTGGCGGCCGTCCGGGAGGCGTTGCCGGACGCCGCGATCCGGGTGGACGCGAACGGCGGCTGGGACGTGCCGGAGGCCGTCACGGCACTCAGGCGGCTCGCCGCCGTCGGGCTCGAATATGCCGAACAGCCCGTGCCGGAGATCGCGGGCCTCGCCGAGGTCCGGCGGCAGCTGCGGGCCGCCGGCGTCCCCGTGCTGATTGCCGCGGATGAGAGCGTGCGCAAGGAAGAGGACCCCCTCAAAGTGGCCCGCGCCGGCGCCGCGGACCTGATCGTGGTCAAGGTCGCCCCGCTCGGGGGAGTGCGGCGCGCCTTGCAAATCGTGGCGCAGGCGGGGCTGCCCGCCGTCGTGAGTTCGGCGTTGGACACCTCGGTGGGCATCCGGGCCGGCCTGGCCCTCGCCGCCGCCCTGCCGGAACTGCCGTACGCCTGCGGCCTGGGGACAGTGTCCCTGCTCGCCGCCGATGTCACGCAGGATTCACTGGTTCCCGACGACGGCGCGATCACCCTCCGCGACGTCCGCCCGGCGCCGGAACTGCTGGACGCACACGCCGCCTCACCGGAACGCCGGGACTGGTGGCTGGACCGGCTGCGGCGCGTACACGCCGTGCTGGCCGCATCGACTGCTCCGTAACTGCCCTTCAGGACCCCGAAAACGGCGTTTACGGAGCAACCGACGGGGTCGGCGGGTACGCCGGATCTTCACACGTTCACCCAGGCTTCATCTGGGAGACGCCTCTCGGTAGCCAGCGGCTGGAAGGGTGGGCGCGACCGCAACTCACCCCATGGAAGGTCTCTCCATGTCTGTCTCCTCCGGACGCACATTCTCCCTGCTCCCCATGCTTGGCCACACCAAAGGCAAGCGGAGCCCCGTTACCTGCGCGCTGAAGTGCGCCAACGCCTGCTCGGGCGAGGTCTGCAACACCAGCACCAACGGCTACTTCCGGGACATCGCCTCCGCCACGATGTCCCGCCGCGCTGCCCTGGGCTTCGGCGCCGCCGGTGCGCTCGCCGTCGCCTTCGGCAATGCGGTGACGTCCGCCGGGCCCGCTGCCGCCGACGGCGGCCCGGGCCTCGCCGCCGCCGCCAAGGAGGGGTTTGGAAAATCGAAGCTGCAGTTCACCGCCATCGCTCCGGTGGACGCCGCCGTGGACCAGCTCACCGTCCCGGCCGGGTTCACTTGGCAGCCGGTGATCCGCTGGGGCGACCCGCTCTTCAAGGACTCGCCGGCCTTCGACCTCGATCACCAGAGCGCGGCGGCGCAGGCCCGCCAGTTCGGCTATAACAACGACTACACGGACATCCTGCCGATCGACGGCTCCAAGGACCGCCGGGCCGTGCTCTTCACCAACCACGAATACACCAATGAGTCCATCATGCTGCCGGCCGGATTCGACGCCGCGGAGGCCCGCGCGATCGGCCGCGCAGCCCACGGCCTCACGGTGGTCGAGCTGGAGCGCAAGAACAAGAACAAGCCCTGGAACTACGTCCGGGGCGCCGGCCTGAACCGTCGCTTCCTGACCGACACCACCTACCAGCTCGACGGCCCGGCCGCCGGATCCGCGCTCCTGAAGACCGCAGCCGATCCCAGCGGCCGGTCCATCAAGGGCACGCTGGGCAACTGCTCCGGCGGCACCACGCCGTGGGGCACCATCCTGTCCGGCGAGGAAAACTTCAACGGCTATTTCGCCACGCCTGGAACCTCTGACGCGGACAAGCGCTACGGCCTGACCAACAAGCCCACCGCGCGCCAGTGGGAATTGGATGACCCGCGCTTTGACACCCGCAACCCCGGCTACCAGAACGAGGCCAACCGTTTCGGCTGGATCGTGGAAGTGGACCCGTTCGATCCCTCCTCCACGCCCCGCAAGCACTCCGCGATGGGCCGCTTCAAGCATGAAGGCGCCAACGTGATCGTCGCCAAGTCGGGCCACGTGGTGGCTTACATGGGCGACGACGAGCGCTTCGACTACCTGTACAAGTTCGTCTCGGCCGGCACATACCGGCCCGGGAAAACGGCGGAGGACCGCAGGAACAACCTCACTCTGCTCTCGGAAGGCGACCTGTACGTCGCCAAGTTCACAGGCAATTCGCCGGACGGGTTCGACGGCGCGGGCAAGCTTCCGGCCGACGGGGCCTTCGACGGATCCGGGGAATGGCTGCCCCTCGTGGTGGGCGGACAGTCCAAGGTGGCCGGGATGTCCGTGGAAGAGGTGCTCGTATACACCCGCCTCGCCGCCGACAAGGTGGGCCCCACCAAGATGGACCGCTGCGAAGACGTCCAGCCCAGCCTGCACACCGGCAAGGTCTACGTCGTCTGCACGAACAACGCGGACCGCGGCAAGCCCGGCAAGGAAGGCGCCACCGAGGTCAACCCCCGCACCCTCAACCGCGACGGCCACATCGTCGAAATCACCGAGACCGGGGACCAGACTTCAACCACATTTGGCTGGAACCTGCTGATGGTCTGCGGCGATCCGGCCAAGAACTCCACCGCCTACTTCGCCGGGTTCCCCGCCAGCCAGGTCTCACCCGTCTCCTGCCCGGACAACGTGGCCTTCGATTCCGTGGGCAACCTGTGGATCTCGACCGACGGCGCGCCCTCCAGCATCGGCTACGCTGACGGGCTCTTCAAGGTGACCCTGGACGGTGCCGAACGCGGCAAGGTGGAGCAGTTCCTGGCCGTCCCGCGCGACGCCGAGACCTGCGGCCCGGTCATCCACGACGACGAACGCACAGTATTCGTTGCCGTTCAGCACCCGGGCGAGGAAGGGACCTTCGCCGAGCAGCACTCCTACTTCCCGGACTACGTCGCCGCCGGCGCGACGCCGAAGCCCGGCCAGGTGCGCGCCCCGCGTCCGTCCGTGGTCCAGGTGTTCCGCACCGACGCCTAGCCACCTGCCGGCACGGCAAAACAACAACACTGCAACGCGGGGTCAGTTCGCACCCATTTTGGCCACTGGATGGGCGAGATGGCCCCGCGTTGCTTCGGGCTGAGGGAGGGGGGAGAAACCCGGGCAGGCCCGAACTGATAATTTGGGACTGTGAATAATCCGGCCGAATTGGTTGTCCCCAGAGTCCAGGCTGCAATTGCCACCGCGTTCGGCGAAGAGTTCCGGCAGGCGGACCCGGTGGTCAGGCCCTCCCAGTTCGCCGACATCCAGATCAACGCCGCCATGGCCCTGGCCAAGAAAGCCGGCCTGCCGCCGCGGGACGCCGCCGCCAAGATCGTCGAGGCCCTGAACCTGGACGGCATCTGCACCAGCGTGGAAATCTCCGGGCCCGGCTTCATCAACCTGAGCTTTGACGGCACCTGGATCGAGGAACTGCTCAATGCAGAGTCGGTCCAAGCCGCGTCCAAGGCCACCGCGGTGACGCCGGCCGCAACACCGCAGCGCGTCGTCGTCGACTATTCCTCCCCGAACGTCGCCAAGGAAATGCACGTCGGCCACCTGCGCACCACCGTGGTGGGGGACAGTCTGGTCAAGGTGCTCGAAGCCCTCGGTGACACCGTGATCCGGCAGAACCACATCGGCGACTGGGGAACCCCGTTCGGCATGCTGATCGAACACTGGCTGGAGATCGGTGAGGACTCCCCGGAAGCGGCGCTGCTGGTGGAGGACCCCAGCGCGTTCTACCAGGCCGCCCGGGCTAAGTTCGATGCCTCCGCCACCGACGAGGACGGCTTCGCCACCCGCGCCCGGCTCCGCGTCGTGGCCCTGCAGGGCGGCGACACCGAGACCTTCGCCGTCTGGCAGCGGCTCGTCGCGCAGTCCAAGCGCTACTTCAACGCCATCTACTCCGCGCTGGGCATCAGCCTCACCGATGACCACATCGCCGGCGAAAGCTCCTACGACGCGCATCTGGCACAGCTGTGCCAGGAACTAGAGGAACGCGGCCTCGCCCGGATCAGCGACGGCGCCCTGTGCACCTTCCCCGCCGGCTTTACCGGCCGCGACGGGGAACCGCTGCCGCTGATCATCCGCAAGTCCGACGGCGGCTACGGCTACGGCACCACAGACCTCGCCACCATCCGCTACCGGGTCCGCGACCTGGCGGCCAACCGGATCCTCTACGTCGTCGGCGCCCCGCAGAACGTCCACCTGCGCATGGTCATGACCACCGCCCGCGACGCCGGCTGGCTGCCGGACACAGTCCAGGCCGTGCACGTGCAGATTGGCAACGTGCTCGGCGAAGACGGGAAGATCCTCAAGTCCCGCTCCGGTGCCCCGGTGAAGCTCATGGCCCTGCTCGAGGAGGCCGTGGACCGCGCCCGTGCCGTCATTGACGCGAGCCGGCCCGAGCTCAGTGAGGACGAGCGCGCCGTGACCGCCCGCCAGGTGGGCATCGGCGCCGTCAAGTACGCCGACCTCTCCACCGGCCACGAGACCGAGTACGTCTTCGACTTCGACCGGATGCTCGCCCTTAGCGGCAACACCGGACCCTACGTGCAGTACGCTGCCGCACGAATCCGCTCCATCCTGCGCAAAGCCGGGGTGCTGGAGCAGGTCACCGGCGGCGACGGCGGCACGCCGGCCGGCACCCAGGCAACTGGCATCGCGGCAGCCGGGGAGGGCGGGCCCGCCACGGCGATCGCCGTCGTCGAACCCGCAGAACGCGCGCTGGCCCTGCACCTGCTGGAGTTCGACGCGACGCTGAACAAGGTCCGGGACGCCCTGGAGCCGCACCGGCTCTGCGGCTACCTCTTTGAGCTCGCGCAGCTGTTCACCACCTTCTACGACCAGTGCCCGGTGCTCAAGGCCGAGGAATCCGTCCGGGACTCGCGGCTGGCCCTGTGCGCGCTGGCGCTGCGCCGCCTGTCCGGCGGCCTGGAACTTCTGGGCATCGAAACGCCGGAGAACATGTGAGTCCGGCGGATTCCGCTGCCGCCTCGTCCACCTCCGGCGGCCTGACCGCGGTGGAGGCGGCGCGCATCGCCGTCGACACTTTGCTCGCCGCCGGTGTGCGCCAGGTGGTGGTGTCCCCGGGTTCGCGCTCGGCGCCCATGGCCTATGCCCTGGCCGAGGCCGAAGCCACCGGACGCGTGGAGCTGCTGGTCCGGATCGACGAGCGGACGGCCGGCTTCACGGCCCTCGGCCTCGCTTTGTCCGCCGGAGCCCCCGCCGCCGTCCTCACCACGTCCGGGACCGCCGTCGGCAACCTCCTGCCGGCCGTCATGGAGGCCAACCATGCCGCGGTGCCGCTCGTGGTCATCTCCGCCGACCGGCCCGAGGAGCTGCGGGGGACCGGGGCAAACCAGACCACCGTACAGCTGGACCTGTTCGGCGAGCACGTCCGCTTCGCCGTCGACGTGCCCGCGGGCAGCGATCCCCAGCGCGCCGTCGACACCGCCCTCAGCGCCGCCACCGGAGCCTTCGAGGACGCCCCTCCCGGGCCGGTGCAACTGAACCTTGCCTTCCGTGACCCGCTGGTCCCCGCCGTGGGCGACGGGCTGCCCGCGGCGGCCGGACGCGGGTTGTACCGGGCCGCCCGGCGCCCCCTGGCGCTGGACTTCCCGGCCGCGTCAACAGCACTGCCGGAGCGGCGCACCGTGGTGCTGGCCGGGCACGACGCCGGTCCGGTCGCCGAGGCCTTTGCCCGCGCGCACGGCCTGCCGCTGCTGGCCGAACCGTCCTCCAACGCCCGCTTCGGCCCCAACGCCGTTGGGCCCTACCGGCTGCTGATCGACCACTTCGGCGCGGACTCGGCCCATCCGATCGAACGGGTGGTCCTCTTCGGCCGGCCGACGCTCTCCCGGCCGGTGAGTGCGCTGCTGGAGCGGGCCGATGTCCCCTCGGCCCTGTACCAGCCCGTGCCGGTGGCCTGGTACGAACCCGGCCGCCGCACCGAACTGCCGCTGGAATCCCTGGCGGACCTGGCGGTGTTCGCCGGCCGCGGGGCTGCCGCGTGGCTCGATGCCTGGCTGCTGGCGGGAGCCGCCGCGCAGCACGCCGTGGACCTGATCCTGGCCGCGTCCCCTGCGCCGACCGGCCCGTCGGTTGGTGCCGAGGTCTGGAAGCACGCCCGCGAGCAGCTGGTCCTGGGCTCCTCGAACGGGATCCGCGACGTCGACCTCGCCGGGGCGCCGCCCGCGGAACCGCAGGCCACCATGTTCGCCAACCGGGGTCTGGCCGGGATCGACGGCACCACGTCCACCGCCACGGGGATCGCGCTGGGCGGGGGCCAGGAAACCACCGTGCTTATGGGGGACGTGACGTTCCTGCACGACGCCGGGGGACTCCTGCTCGGCGCCGGGGAGGCCGAACCGCTGCTGCGGATCGTGGTGCTCAATGACGCCGGCGGTGCCATCTTCGGGCTCCTGGAGCACGGCGCAGTCGCCGCGGCGGGGCGCTACGGCAACGCCGTCGAACGCCTCTTCGCCACCCCCCAGCGGGTGGACCTCGCCGCGCTGGCCGCGGCCTACGGCGTCGTGCACCGCAGGGTCGGCACGACGGCGGAACTCGCCGAAGCGCTGTCCGGCCCGCTGGAGGGCCGCAGCATCATCGAAGTGCGTACGGACCGGCACCGGCTGGGGGAGCTGCACCGCGCCATCCGGGCCGCGGTCGCTACCGCCGTGGAAGGCCTCCCGCAGACGTAGCCGCAGTGCGCCGTGCGCCGCGCCCGGCGCGACGACGCGCTCCGCACCCTGCGCTGCGCAAACTGCCCGACGCTGCGCTCCGCGCCCGGCGCGACGCAAAATACCAACCGACACCCGAATACCCGCCACGTCAGGTAATCTGCGCGTCGCAGGCCGGAATCTGCGTCGCCGGCCGGAATGCGCGTCGCCGAACGGGATGCGCGGCGGGTTGTCCACACCCGGGCGGCCGGTCATGGCGCCGCGGCTCCCTTGCTGCGATCTTCGTTCCATGAACGAATTGCCGAGACTGATCCTGGCCCGCGAGCACGTCCAGCAGGGGCTCACGCCGAAAGAGCTAGCCAAACGCTCCCGGTCAGGAGCGCTCGTTCGTGTGCGCCATGGCGTTTACGTCGACGGGGAGGCGTGGAGGACGCTGCAGCCTTGGGAACAGTACCGGATCCGGGTTAGCGCCGCCGCAGAGACGTTCACGGCCCGGACAGTTTTTGCCAGGCACTCCGCCGCGTCCGTGTGGGGAGTTCCAACGAGTGGCCAGCGTCATCCGGTCCATGCGCTGACGCTTCAGAACGGCGGCGGACGCTCGCGCGCGGGGGTGCGGCGGCACTACGTAGACCCGGACCGTCTCAAGGTGTTCCGGCGCGAAGGCCTCCTGGTCACGGGGAGGGTCCGTACGGTGCTGGATCTGGCTGCTTTCACGCCATTTGCTCAAGCCATTGTTCCTTTGGACCACGTGCTCAGGCCGGACGCCGCGTATGGGCTGCCCGCGCTCTCTAAGGAAATACTCCTGGCGGGTGTCGACGGCAATTACACCGCTGCGGCTGCGCGGCGGATTAGGACTGCCGTGGAATTCGGGGATCCGCGGTCCGGGTCCCCGGGGGAGTCCTACAGCCGCGGGCTCATGTGCGTAGCGGGATTCCAGCCGCCGGAACTTCAACACGAAATCCGGGACGGCACCGGTCTGGTGGGCTATGCGGACTACTACTGGAAGAATGCACGGTTGGTGGGCGAGTTCGACGGCATCGAGAAATATCTGAAACCCGAATACCTTCGGGGCAGGACCGCATCGCAGGCCGTCGTGGACGAGAAAGAGCGCGAAAATCGGATCCGGGCGACGGGGCTCCGGGTAGCGCGGTGGGTCTGGGCGGACCTCATGGAGCCGGGCCGGCTGGAACAGAAGCTGGCCGCGTTCGGTGCACCCCGCCGTCGAGCCCGTTCCGCATCGTGGCCATGACACGCAACCCTTCCCGCGACGCGCAAATGCCCTGTCGCCACCGGAATAACGGTAGCGACAGGGCATTTGCGCATCGACAGGAAACCTCCGCGTCGGGCTACAGCACCCGGCTCAGGAACTCCTTGGTGCGGGGGTGCTGCGGGTTGGCCAGGACCTCCCGCGGATCGCCGGACTCCACCACGACGCCGCCGTCCATGAACGTCAGGCGGTCACCGACCTCCCGGGCGAAGCCGATCTCGTGGGTCACCACGATCATGGTCATGCCGGACTTGGCGAGGTCCTTCATCACGTTCAGGACATCGCCTACAAGCTCCGGGTCGAGCGCGGACGTGGGCTCATCGAACAGCATGAGTTCGGGATCCATGGCCAGGGCACGGGCAATCGCGACGCGCTGCTGCTGGCCGCCGGAGAGCTGGGACGGGTAGTGGCCGGCACGGTCGCCGAGCCCCACGCGGTCCAGCAGCTCCAGGGCCCGCTTCCGCGCCACTGCCTTGGACTGGCCTTTGACCTGGATCGGAGCTTCCATGATGTTCTGCATCGCCGTTTTGTGTGGGAACAGGTTGAAGCGCTGGAACACCATGCCGATCTCGCGCCGCTGGGCCGCGATTTCCTTGGTCTTCAGGTCATGGAGCCTGCCCTTGACCTCGCGGTAGCCGATCAGCTCGCCGCCCACGGAAATGCGTCCCGCGCTGATGGTCTCGAGCAGGTTCACGCAGCGGAGCATGGTGGACTTGCCCGAACCGGACGGGCCGATCACCACCGACACCTCGCCCTGGTTGACGGTCAGGTCGATTCCGCGCAGTACGTGGTGGTGGCCGTAGTACTTGTGAAGGCCCTCGATCTGGACCAGCGGTTTCTCTGGGGTGATCGTCATTTCGCCTCCTCCTCGGGGAAGTCCATCTTCAGGTCCGGCTCCGCCTCGGCGCTGGGGGCCGCGGCCGCCTTGGCGGCCGCGGGGTTGACTGCGGCCGGAACCCGGTTGTCCACGCCCTTGCCGTAGTGCGCCTCAATGAAGTGCTGGCCCACCATCAGCAGGCTGGTGACCAGCAGGTACCAGAAAGCGGCGACAATCAGGAGCGGAATCGGAAGGTAAATGCGGTTGGCCAGGGCATTGGTCGCGAAGGTCAGGTCCAGCGTGAACGGCACGGCCAGGACCAGGGAGGTGGTCTTCAGCATGCCGATGGTCTCGTTGCCGGTAGGCGGAACGATGACGCGCATCGCCTGCGGCAGGATGATTCGCCGCATGATCTTGCCCTTCGTCATGCCGAGTGCCTCGGCAGCCTCGCTCTGGCCCTGGTCCACGGACTTCAGGCCGGCCCGGAAGATCTCGGCGAGATACGCGGACTCATTCAAACCCAGGCCAAGGATGGCCGGGATCAGGCCGTGGGTGGGATCCGAGGTCACCCAGGTGATAGCTGCAGGACCAAACGGGATTCCGAGGACGACGGTCGGGTAGAGAACAGTGGCCAGTCCCCAGAAGAGCAGCTGGGTGTACACCGGGGTGCCCCGGAAGAACCAGACCCACGTCCAGCTGGACCAGCGGAACACAGGGTTGTCGGACTGCCTCATGAACGCCAGGAGGATGGCCAGGACGATCGCCAAGACCATGGAGGCAAACGTCAGGAAAAGGGTCCACATCACGCCCTGGACCACCTTAGTGTCCAGGATGTAGGTGCCCACGACATCCCAGCGGAAGTTAGGGTTCGTGAACAGGCTCTGCAGGAAGGCGAGAAGGACGCCGACGATGATGACGGCGCTGATCCAGCGGCCGGGGTGCCTTACCGGTACTGCGTTGTTCAGTACCGGCGCTGCGTGAGCGTCCTGATGGCTGTCCATCGGTGTCCCTGCCGTTGGTGGGGTTGTGGGAAGGCTCAAGACGAGACCGCCGGGTTGACCTCGGACGTGGTGATGGCACCGTCAGCGGCGCCCCAGCCTTCCAGGATCTTCTTGTAGGAGCCGTCTTCCATCAGCTTGGTGACGGTCTTCTGGATGACGTCCGCCAGGGCCTTATCGGACTTGGCGACGGCGATGCCCTGGGGCGCGGCGTCGTAGACCTCGCCGAGCTTTTCAAGCTGTCCGCCGGTCTGGGTCAGCGCGTAGCCGACGATGGGGGAGTCGGCAGCCATCGCATCGATGCTGCCGTTGACCAGGCGGGTGGTGATATCCGTCTGGGTCTTGAGCGTCACGATGTTGATGGGCTGCTTGCCCTCGGCAGTGCACTTCTTGTTGCGGCCGGAGAGGTCCGGATCCTCCTGGATGGTGCCGGTCTGCACGCCGACCGACTTGCCGCACAGGTCATCCAGGGAGACCTTCTTCGGGTTGCCCTTCTGGACTGCCCAGCCAGTGCCGGCCTTGTAGTAGCTGACCATGTTCACCGCGGCGAGCCGCTCCGGGTTGATCGTGAAGGAGGAGATCCCGAGGTCATACTTCGGACCAAGGGCCGGAAGGATGCCGGTGAATTCGGCAGTCTGTACCTGGACCTTCAGGCCCAGCGCGGCGCCAATCGCCTTGGCGATGTCGACGTCGTAGCCCACGGCGGTCTGGCCGTCGGTACCGAGGAATTCGGCGGGTGCGTAGGACGTATCCGAGCCAACGGTCAGCGTGCCTTTAGTCTTGATTGCCTCAGGCACCATGGCCGCCAGGGCATCGTCCTTCTGGACCGTGCTCGGGTCAAAGCTGGCCGCCGCGCTGCCGGAAGGGGCGGCCGCGCCGCCGGTCCCGGTCTCGGAGGCGTTCGTGCAGGCCGTGAGGGCCAATGCGCTCACGGCGAGCACCGTGGCGGCCTTGAGTGCGGGGTTGCTCAGGAGCGAACGGGAGATCTGCATTTTCTTACCTTTTGTTGCCGGAGGGATGCGTAACGAAGCCGATTTATAGTGTATCGCCGAACAAGAGATGTACGTCACAGAAAACTAAGTTTCACTATTGGATAACTAAACCAGACCCAAATGCAATATCTCCAATGCCCGCTCTGTCTGTAATCCCGGATTCCGGCCGATTCGACGTCCCCGCGGGCCTGCCGCGCCGCACCCCGCTGGCCTCGCCAACAAATGCCAGTCCCGCGCGCTTCGCCGGCGCGGCACACCGGCGCCGCACACCGGCGGCCTCGCCGGCGCAGGCCCCCGCCAACCCCGCAGGCTACCTGTTGATGCCGAGCGACTCCAGCATGGGGCGGAACTTCGCCCACGTCTCGGCGAGCTCGGTCTCGGGGACGGAGCCATCCACCACGCCGCAACCCGCGTAGAGCCGGACCGTCTGCGGGGATTCGATGACGGCGCCGCGCAGTGCGATGCCCCACTCGCCGTTGCCGGCCGCGTCGAGCCAGCCGACCGGCCCGGCGTACGGGCCGCGGTCCAGATGCTCAAGCTTGCGGATCAACGCCCCGGCCACGAGGGTGGGGGTGCCGCAGACGGCGGCGGTCGGATGCAGTGCGTTGATCAGGGCCAGGCAGGTGGGGACGTGGCCTTCCACCTCGGCCAGCTCGGCCTTCACATCCGAGGCCAGGTGCCACACATTGGGCAGTTCCAGGATGAACGGCTCGCTGTGCGCGTTCATGGCCTCTGAAAACGGGGCCAGCTGCGTGGTCAGGGACTGGATTGCGATGTCGTGTTCGTGCCGCTGCTTTTCGGAGCCGGCGAGGACGCGTTCGGCGAATTCCAGCGGGGAGCCGTCCATGCCGTCGGCGTCGCGGCGGTCCAGAGTGCCGGCCAGGACGCGGGCCTGGGCGGTGCGGCCCTCCACCTGGATCAGCATTTCCGGCGTGGCGCCCACAAGCCCGTCCACCCCGTACGTCCAGCATTCGCGGTACCGGGCCGACAGTTCGCGGAGCACTTTGGCGGCATTGACGCCGGTGGGGACGGTGGCCACGACGTCGCGGGCCAGCACCAGCTTCTCCAGGGCCCCGGTCCTGATCTCTTGAACCCCGGCGGCGACGGCGGCCATCCAGTCTCCCTCGCTGAGCGAGCCGGTGTGCAGAGTTGCCCCTGCAGCCAACGGCAGAGGACGTACGACGACGGCGCCACCGGCCTGTGCGGCCCCCGGCACCGGGTCGTCCACCTCGGCGCTGTCCGTATCGGCGCTGGCGCTGGCGCTGTCGCCGGCATCGACATTGGTCTTGGCGCCGGCGCTGCCAAGCCAGCGGTCCAGGGCGGCGCGGGCGCCCGCTTCGGTGAGTTCGCCGTCGTCAAGCGTGAGCTGGGTCAGCCAGGCTTGGCCGTCGCGTAGCCCCACGACGATTTCTGGGACCAGCAGCCGGGACTCGTGGGCGGAGACTTTGGAGAAGGCGAAGGAGCCAAAAGCCACCGGCCCGGTGCCGGGGCAGTCCACCGCGTCCTCGATGTCCGCCTCGAGAACCAGATGGCGCCACCAGATGTCCGCCTCCAGGAACCGCTCGGGGCCCGTGGCGGTGAACCGGGCGATCTCGCCGAAGCCCACGAGCCCGGCCTCGCGGCGGGTCCAGCAGAGGACATCATCCCGGACCAGAAACGACGGCAGGCCCCCGGGGAAAGTTTCGGCATCGAGGGGGACTGTCAAGGTGCGGAACGTGCTCGTCATGATGGCACAACACTAGCCCGTGATCGCCCGTGCCGTGGATAAACAGGGTCCGGCCGGGGCTGAGCGAGTCCGAAGCGGCCGTTCCCGCAGGTGAAAGCCGCGTTGATTGGCGCCCCGTTCGTGGGCGAGCCGATCATTTGAGACAATGGCAGGGTGAACCGAGCATCCTTGGATAAGCGTCCGGACGAAGTAGCCACGATGTTTGACGACGTCGCCCCCAAATATGACGTCGTCAACGATGTCTTGTCGATGGGGCAGACGCGGCGTTGGCGCAAGGTGGTGGTGGAGGCCGTGGGCGTATCGCCCGGCCAGCGCGTCCTGGACCTCGCCGCCGGCACCGGTACTTCCAGCGAGCCGTATGCCGACGCCGGCATCAACGTCATCGCCTGTGATTTCTCCCTCGGCATGCTCAAGGTCGGCAAGCGCCGCCGCCCGGACATCGACTTCATCGCCGGGGATGCCACCCGGCTGCCGTTCGCTGACGACACCTTTGATGCCAGCACGATCTCCTTTGGCCTGCGCAACGTCAACGAGCCGAAGAAGGCCCTGGCCGAGATGCTCCGGGTCACCAAGCCCGGCGGCCGGCTGGTCATCGCGGAATTCTCCCAGCCCGTGGTGCCGCTGTGGCGCACCATGTACACCGAATACCTCATGCGGGCCCTGCCGGCCATCGCCGTCAAGGTCTCCTCCAACCCCGATGCCTACGTCTACCTCGCCGAGTCCATCCGCGCCTGGCCGGACCAGGACCACCTCGCGGCCTGGCTGCAGGAGGCTGGCTGGGAATCCGTCACCTACCGCAACCTCAGCGGCGGCATTGTCGCGGTGCACCGCGCCCAGAAACCGCTGGCCGGCCCCTCAACTGGCCCCGCCGCGGGCGCTGCGGCAATGGCAGCCCACACCGGACCGGTGGCGAAGCTGCGCCGCAACATCACCCGGCCCGGGCTTTAGCCGCTACGCGTCGTGAAAGTACTGATTGTCGGAGCGGGCCCGGCAGGATCCACCGCCGCCTTCTACCTTGCCAAAGCCGGCATTGACGTCACGGTGCTGGAGAAAACCAGCTTTCCCCGTGAGAAGGTCTGCGGCGACGGCCTGACTCCGCGCGCAGTCCGGGAGATCCAGAAACTGGGCCTTGCACATCCCGAAACCGACGGCTGGCGGCGGAACAAGGGCCTGCGCCTGATCGCCGGCGGCCGCACGATCGAACTGCCTTGGCCGGAGGTCGCCGACTTCCCGCAGTACGGGTTGATCCGGACCCGTCTCGGCTTCGACGAACAGTTGGCCCGCCACGCCCAGTCTGCGGGCGCCGTCGTGCACGAACGTCACAGCGTCACCGAGGCGCTGCACTCCGAGGACGGCCGGGTGACGGGCGTCCGCGCCGCGCTGCTGGACAACTCCGGGCGCAAGACCGGCGAAACGCGCGACTTCACCGCCGACGTCGTCCTCGCGGCGGACGGCAACTCGACGCGCACTGCCGTGTCGCTGGGCATCGGCAAGCGCGACGACCGTCCGCTCGGCGTGGCCGTGCGGACCTACTTCACCTCGCCGCGGCACGAGGACGACTGGATGGAAGGCTGGCTGGAGCTTCCCGGCCGCGACGGCAAACTCCTGCCCGGCTACGGCTGGGTCTTTGGCGTCGGCGACGGAACCTCCAACGTGGGCCTGGGCATCCTGAACTCCTCGAAGGACTTCGGCAAGCTGGATTACAAGCAGGTGCTGCGCGAATGGACCGCCGGGATGCCCGCCGACTGGGGCTTCACCCCGGATAACCAGGTGGGCGAGATCCGCGGCGCCGCGCTGCCCATGGGCTTCAACCGCACCCCGCACTACTCTCCGGGCCTGCTGCTGCTCGGCGACGCCGGCGGCATGGTCTCCCCGTTCAACGGTGAGGGCATCTCCTACGCCATGGAGTCCGCCCGCTTTGCGGCCGAATTCATCATCGACGGCGCCGCCCGGTCCGCGTCGGCAGGCTGGAGTGCGGCCGACGCCGACGCGCACCTGGCCCGGTACGCCGACTACGTGCGGCAGCAGTGGGGCTCGCACTTCACGCTGGGCCGTGCGTTCGCCGCCCTGATCGGCAAGCCGGCCGTCATGAAACTGGCCCTCCGGACCGGCATGCCCGTCCCCGTGCTCATGCGTTTCGTGGTGCGGCTGCTGGCCAACCTCACCGATCCTGCCGCCAGGGGTTTCGAGGACCGGGTCATCCGGGTCCTGGAATCCCTGGTCCCTGCCACATCGAATCAGGCCACGTCCAACCAGGCCGCACCCGCCACGGACAGTGTTCCGCACTCCGACACCAACTCCGCGGTTTCCGCAACAAAAGTTAGGGTTAACCCGTGACCAACTCTGCAGACCAAAGCTGGACGCACGCCGGACACGGCCTGCCGAGCTCTGAACCCGACCTCAATACCACCGCGATCGCCACCGGTCTTCAACTGCCGGCAGGCTTCGCGGCGATTGCGGGTGACCCCGAGCTGGGCCCCGCGATCACCACCAACCTGGCGCGCGTCGAGAAGAAGCTGCGCGAGGCCATTGCCAATTCCGATCCCCTGGCTGACGCAACGTCGCGTCACCTCGTGGAAGCCGGCGGCAAGCGCATCCGTCCCCTGCTGACCCTGCTGTGCGCCCACCTTGGCGATGCCTCCCTGCCCGCGGTGGTGCAGGCCGCCGTCGTCGTCGAACTGACGCACCTCGCCACCCTGTACCACGACGACGTCATGGACTCCGCGCCGTTCCGCCGTGGGGCGCCGACGGCCCACGAGGTCTGGGGCAACTCCGTCGCCGTCCTGACCGGCGACCTCATCTTTGCGCGCGCCTCCATCCTGGTCTCGGAGCTCGGCTCCCGTGCGCTGGGCATCCAGGCGCGCACCTTTGAGCGGCTCTGCCTGGGCCAGCTGCACGAGACCGTGGGACCGCGGCCGGACGAGGACCCCCTGGCGCACTACCTGTCCGTCATCGCGGACAAAACGGGCTCGCTGGTGGCCGCCTCCGGCCAGCTCGGCGCAATCTTCTCCGGTGCCGACGAGTCCTACGAGCCCTTCCTGGTCGAATACGGCGAGAAGGTGGGCGTGGCCTTCCAGCTCGCCGACGACGTCATCGACGTCACCGGGATCAAGGTCAAGTCCGGCAAGTCCCCGGGGACCGACCTGCGCGAAGGCATCCCCACCCTGCCCGTGCTGCTGCTGCGCAACGCCGCCCGCGACGGGGACCAGACCGCCGTCGAACTTCTGACGCTGATCGACGGCGACCTCAGCTCGGACGAGGCCCTGGCCGCCGCCGTAGCCGGCCTCCGGGAACACCCCGTCACCGCACAGTCATGGGTGGTGGCGCGAGCTTGGGCCGATGAGGCCATTGCCGCCCTTGCCCCGCTGCCGGAAGGCGTCGTGAAGGCCTCGCTGACCAGCTTCGCCCACGCGGTAGTGGACCGCAGCAGCTAGCCTTCCGGCTTGGCGTTAACCGGTCTCTGGCCTGGTCCTGTCGGTTCCTTCAGGCTGGGCGCGTCCTGCACGTTCGCCTTGGTGCCTAGCCTCCACCGGCCTCTCGCTTAAACGGAATGGCCCCGGTTCCTCACAACGTTCGAGTCTTCCGTTGTGCCGAACCGGGGCCATTTCTCCGTTCGCATCAGATCCACCGGAGGCATTTGGTGAACCCAGAACGACTCTATGACAGTTGTGTCATAGAGTCCAGACTTTTCTGTAAATTCATTGTCATAAGATTTCGACCGAATGCCGATCGTTGTCGCGCTGAGTTTCCCCACCTTTGGCCGGGCAGGGGCGGGACGCGCGGGCCGGTGGCGGGACACGCCGTCGGACGTCCTCAAAACCGGACAAAACCAGTGGCGCGAGTGGTGCGGACTTATCCACATAGCCGACGTGGTGGCTGCCCGGGGTGTCATTCCACGAGTGTGCTTGTCCCATGGACCTCGCGAGTTACCTGCGATACGCCGGCTCGGTTGCCCGCACGGCCACATTGCTGCAGGCCGGTTTTACATCGAACGGAATCCGCACTTCCGTGGCTGCCGGTGAAATTCGTCGCCTCCGCCATGGGGTGGTGGCGCTGCCCGGGGCGCGGGCGGACTTCCTAGCTGCCGTGCTCGCGAACGGCACGATCACCTGCGCCTCCGCCGCGCCGTTCCACGGCATATGGCGCCTCCATGAGCCCGAACGGCTGCACCTGCTGTGCGCACACGGATCAGCGTCCGGAGCTGTCGTCCACCGCGCAAGCCTGGTCCCGCCGGAATTCCCGCAGCCCGTGGCCAGCCTAACGGACACCCTGCTCCATGCGCTGCGCTGCCTGCCCCCGGTGGATGCCGCCGTCATGGTGGAAAGCGCCCTGCTGCAGGGCCGCACCACGCTTGATTACCTCAGGCAGCGGCTGCCGGGAAACCGGAACGGGGCCGCCCGCGCAGTCCTTGGCCTGGTCGACGGCACCGCTGATTCGGCGATCGAGGTCGTTGCCAGGCTTCTCTTCAGGAGCCAGGGAATCTACACCCAGACGCAGGTGAACCTTCCGGGGATCGGCTTCGTGGACTTCCTGCTTGAAGGATTCCTGATCGTGGAGATCGACGGGAGCACCCATCTTGAGCGCACGCAGGTCAAGAGGGACCGGGGGAGGAACAACGCCAGCACCCTGGCCGGCAACGCAGTCCTCCGGTACGGGTATAACGATGTCGTCTACAACCCGCAGAAGGTCATCGATGAGGTGTGGCAGGTGCTACACGGCCGCGTCATCCGCTGAATTTCCCCAAGTATGAAGTTCCGACGCCGCAGATGACCGGCGGTTCCGCCGGACACTCCGGTGAGGGACGCCAAACCTGGGGAGAATCGGCGGGGCGAACGGACGGTGGGGGAGAAGGGGGCGGTGAGGGGGAAAGCCGAAGAGGAGAGGGTAGAGGCTGCGGCCGCCTAGTCCTCGTCCTCGTCGTTGAAGGCCCACTCGAACATGTCGAAGACGAATTCGGAGAAGGTCCCCTCCTCGCTCTTCCACTGGCCCCGGGCGTTGTTGCGGCGGTACACGATGGGATCCGGGATGCTGAGGTCCCCGACGCGGAAGCCCCAGGTGAACTGCTCTTCCTCGTCCTCGAGGAACATGAGGAAACCCTCGTCGTCGACTTCGAGCTCTTCGGGGTCCCAGAAGTAGTGGTAGGCCTCCATGATGTCCTCGCAGCCGCCGACGGCCAGGTAGAACTCGCGCAGGACCAGCGGGACCTGGAACTGGTGTTCGGCCAGGGCCGAATCAAGCTCGTCGGCCGGGAGGCCATCTTCTTCCTGCCATTCGTCTTCGAGATACTTCGGGACAAGCGCGCGGAATTTCTCGAGGAACATGTCAGTCATGGTCTTATCCTAGCTAATCCCTAGCGGTCGTTTTCCGTCGCGTCCAGGCCCAGCCGGTGCCAGCCGCGCACCGCCAGCGGAACGTACCAGTGGCGCCGCCAGGCCGTGACCCGGAAGGCGAAGACGATGGCGGCGACGGCGCAGGCGCTCACCGCGGTAAAGGTTCCGGTGAGCGACAGGACCACGGTTGACACTGCCCCGGCGAACGCCGGCAACGCGTACAAATCCTTGGGGTCGAAAAGCTGCGGCACCTCGTTGGCGGTGATATCCCGCAGCAGGCCGCCACCCACCGCCGTCGTGACACCCAGCAGGACGGCAGCCACGGGATTCATCCCGGCGGCCAGGGCCTTCAAGGTGCCGGTGATGCAGAACAGGGCCAGCCCACCGGCGTCGAACAGGACCAGCAGCGAAGTGAAGCGCTGGACGCTGGAGAACAGGAAATAGACCAGCACCGTGGCGAGCAGGGGCGGCGCCAGGTACGCCGGGTTGGTGAACGCGGCGGGCGGGCCTGCGTTGATGATGATGTCGCGGATGACACCGCCGCCAAGGCTCACCACAGAGGCCAGGAGCAGCGAGCCGATGATGTCGAACTGCTTCCGTGCGGCGAGCAGCGAGCCGGAGACCGCGAAGAAGAAGACGCCGGCGAGGTCAAGCCAGACCAGGACAACACTGAAGTAGAAGGTCATGAAGCGTCCCGGTCGATAACAAGGGGGCGGATAGGGCGGCTCCAAGGTTACGCTAACGGCTATGAATAGCCCCATCCTGATCGCCTGCGCCCACGGCACGTCGAGCCCGCACGGAGCCGCGGAGGTCAACGCGCTCCGGGACGGCATCGCCGGGCTCCGGCCCGGGCTGGACGTCCGCGAGGCCTACGTCGACGTGCAGGAACCGGACCTGCCGGCCGTCGTGGCGGGCCTTCCGGAGGGGGAAACCGCCGTCGTGGTGCCGCTGCTGCTGAGCGTGGGGTACCACGTCAAGGTGGACATCGCCCGGGCCGTGAAGAGCCGGCCGGACACTCTTGCCGCGGCGCCGCTGGGGCCGGATCCGCGGCTCGCAGCGCTGCTGGACCAGCGGTTGCGCGAGGCCGGGGTGACGGACAACGACGCCGTGGTCCTCGCCGCCGCCGGTTCCTCCGATCCCAGCGCGGCACGGAATGTCGAGGAACTCGCGGACCAGCTCCGTGCGCTGCGTTCCAACCGGATCGTGGCCGGCTACGGCGCCTCCGCCAAGCCCTCGGTTCCCGACGCCGTCGCCATGCTCCGCGAGGAGGCAGCCGGCGGCGCCGGCGCGGGGGAATCGGCCGGTGCCGTGGACCTGGGCGGACGCGTGGTCATCGCCTCCTATCTCCTGGCGCCCGGCTTCTTCCATGACCAGTTGGCCAAGGCCGGCGCGGACCTTGTGACGGCGCCCCTGTTGCCCTCCCCGGTCCTCGCCGAAATTGCCCTGGAACGCTACGACGCCGCGCTGGCCGCGGCCCCACAACAACGCCCCTGACGGTCCCCGCATCAGTCCCCGCAGATGCACAGCCGCAGGGCTACTTCAAGGGTTGCCGGCGGTTCGTGACGAATTATTTCCCTAGGTGACTCCCCATTTCTGAACCTTTGTGACGGGATTACAGCCGCCCCTACAGTCGATGCATGACTGATACAGCTCTAGCCGGAGCGTCCACGGACGAGGCTGCCGCCGGCCGCACCAAACGCCCCTCCCGTCCGGCCGCCAAGCCGCACGGGCAGTGGAAAGTGGACGGCACCGCGCCGCTGAACGCCAACGAGACCTGGAAACAGGAAGACAACGGCCTCAACGTCCGCGAGCGTATCGAGTCCGTCTATTCCAAGCACGGCTTCGACTCGATCGACGGCACCGACCTGCACGGCCGCTTCCGCTGGTGGGGCCTGTACACCCAGCGCAAACCCGGGATCGACGGCGGCAAGACCGCCACGCTTGAGCCGCACGAACTCGAAGACAAATACTTCATGCTGCGCGTGCGGATCGACGGCGGTGCGCTCACCACCGAGCAGCTGCGCGTCATCGGCCAGATCTCCGTGGACTTCGCCCGCGACTCGGCCGACCTCACGGACCGCCAGAACATCCAGCTGCACTGGATCCGGGTGGAGGACATGCCCGAGATCTGGCGCCGCCTCGAAGGCGTGGGGCTATCCACCACAGAAGCCTGCGGCGACGTCCCCCGCGTGATCCTCGGCTCCCCGGTTGCGGGTATTGCCAAGGACGAGATCATCGACCCCACGCCGCTGATCCAGGAACTCGCCGAACGGTTCATCGGCGACCCGGAACTGGCCAACCTGCCGCGCAAATTCAAAACCGCCATCACCGGCCACCCCAGCCAGGATGTGGTGCACGAGATCAACGACGTCGCCCTGGTGGGCCTGGTCCACCCCGAACTCGGCATTGGCTACGACCTCTGGGTAGGCGGCGCACTCTCCACCAACCCCATGCTGGGCAAGCGTCTCGGCGCCTTCGTCCGCCCGGACCAGGCCGCCGACGTGTGGCTCGGCGTCACCAGCATCTTCCGCGACTACGGCTACCGTCGCATGCGTACCAAGGCCCGCCTGAAGTTCCTGCTGGCCGACTGGGGACCGGTGAAGTTCCGCCAGGTCCTCGAGGACGAATACCTCGGCTACAAGCTCTCCGACGGCCCCGCCGCGCCCAAGCCCTCCACGCCCGGCGACCACATCGGCGTGCACGAACAAAAGGACGGCAAGTTCTTCATCGGCGCCACCCCGCTGGCCGGCCGCCTCTCCGGCAGCCAGCTGGTCAGGCTCGCGGACACCCTGGAAGCCCGCGGCTCACGGCGCCTTCGCACCACCCCGCACCAGAAGCTCGTGGTCCTCGACGTGCCCAAGGACGAGGTGGACCCGCTCGTGGCCGAGCTCGACGCCCTGGGCCTGTCCGCCCGCCCGTCCGTCTTCCGGCGCGGCACCATCGCCTGCACCGGCATCGAGTTCTGCAAGCTCGCCATCGTGGAAACAAAGGTTACTGCCGCGACGGCGGTTGCCGAGCTGGAGCGCCGCCTGGCCGACCTCGCCGAGAGCAAGCAGCTGCCCCAGGCGCTGTCCCTGCACATCAACGGTTGCCCCAACTCCTGCGCCCGGATCCAGACGGCGGACATCGGCCTCAAGGGCATGATGCTGCCAACGCCCGACGGCGACCCCACCCCGGGCTTCCAGGTCCACCTCGGCGGCGGACTCGCCTCCGACAGCCGCGAAGAGGCAGGCCTCGGCCGCACCGTCCGCGGCCTCAAGGTCACGGCCGGGGAGCTGCCCGATTACGTCGAACGCGTGGTCCGGAAGTTCGTCGCGGACCGCTCCGAGGGCCAAAGCTTCGCCGAGTGGGCGTTCGCCGCGGAGGAGGGTGATCTCCAATGATTCCCCAGCCACACCTTAACCTCGCAAGCTCGGCCGGGGACCCCGGTGGCCGTGGCCCCTCCGCGGATATTGCGTCGCCTGCCGTACTCCGCTCCCACGACGAGCTCAAGGCCCTCGCCGAGGCCGGCGCCGCCGAGCTCGGCTGGGACGCCCCGGCCCGCGATGTCATCGCCTGGGTGGCCCGCAACTTCGAGCTTCCCGCGGTCGCCGTCGCCTGCTCCATGGCCGACGCCGTGCTGCCGGCGCTGGTCGCGGACCAGCTTCCCGGCGTCGACGTCCTGTTCCTGGAGACCGGCTACCACTTCCCGGAAACGCACGCCACGCGCGACGAGGTGGCGGCCAACCTGCGTGTCAACGTAGTGGACGTCCTGCCGGAGAACACCGTGGAGCAGCAGGACCGGTTCCTGGGCAAGGACCTCTTCGCCCGCGACCCCGCGCAATGCTGCGCCCTGCGCAAGGTGGCGCCGCTGCGCCGCACCCTGGCCGGCTACGAGCTCTGGTTCACCGGAGTCCGCCGCGACGAGGCCCCCACCCGCACCAACACGCCGCTGGTCACCTGGGACGAGGCCAACGGCCTGGTCAAGGTCAACCCGGTAGCGGCCTGGACCTTCGACCAGCTGGTGCAGTACTCCGACGACAACCTACTTCCCGTCAACCCGCTGCTTTCACAGGGCTACCCGTCCATTGGCTGCCAGCCTTGCACCCGCAAGGTGGCGCCCGGCGATGACCCCCGCGCCGGACGCTGGGCAGGAACCGACAAGACAGAATGCGGACTACACGTATGAGCACTTTCCTGACTGAGGAGCCCACGCAGGTGACCAACGCTCCCGTTTCAACGCGCCTCTCCAGCCTGGACACCCTCGAGTCCGAGGCCATCCACATCATCCGCGAGGTCGTCGCCGAGTTCGAGAAGCCTGCGCTGCTGTTCTCTGGCGGCAAGGATTCCGTGGTGATGCTGCACCTGGCCACCAAGGGCTTCTGGCCCGGCAAGGTGCCCTTCCCGGTGCTGCACGTGGACACCGGGCACAACTTTCCCGAGGTCATCGAGTTCCGCGACCGCACCGTGGAGCGGCTGGGCCTGAAGCTGGTTGTCGGCTCCGTCCAGGACTTCATTGACTCCGGCGAGCTGGCCGAGCGTGCCGACGGCACCCGCAACCCGCTGCAGACCGTCCCGCTGCTGGATGCGATCCAGCGCAACAAGTTCGACGCCGTCTTTGGCGGCGGCCGCCGGGACGAGGACAAGGCCCGGGCCAAGGAACGTATCCTGAGCCTGCGCGACGAGTTCGGCCAGTGGGACCCCCGCAACCAGCGCCCCGAGCTGTGGAACCTGTACAACGGCCGGCACACCGTGGGCCAGCACGTCCGCGCCTTCCCGATCAGCAACTGGACCGAACTGGATGTGTGGCGCTACATCGAGCGCGAGAACATCGAACTGCCGGGCCTGTACTACGCCCACGACCGCGAAGTCTTTGCCCGCGACGGCATGTGGCGCGCCGTCGGTGAAGTCTCCCAGCCGCGCGACCACGAGGAAGTCATCACCAAGACTGTCCGTTACCGGACCGTCGGTGACATGTCCTGCACCGGCGCCGTGGAATCGGCCGCCGCCACCGTGCGCGACGTCGTCATTGAGGTTGCCGCCTCGACCATCACCGAACGTGGCGCCACCCGGGCCGATGACCGCATCTCCGAGGCCGCCATGGAAGACCGCAAGAAGGACGGCTATTTCTAATGAGCACGGAAACGTTTCTCCCCGGCCCGGACCTCGTTGCCGCGGCGCTGCCCACCACGCTGTTCCGCTTCGCCACCGCAGGCTCCGTCGATGACGGCAAGTCCACGCTGGTGGGCCGGCTCCTGCATGACTCGAAGGCGATCCTCGCCGACCAGCTCGACGCCGTCGCCCGCACTTCCGCGGACCGCGGGTTCGGCGGCGAAGGGGCCACCGGCACAAAGGCGATCGACCTCGCCCTGCTGACCGACGGCCTGCGCGCCGAGCGCGAGCAGGGCATCACCATCGACGTCGCCTACCGCTACTTCGCCACGGACCGCCGCAGCTTCATCCTCGCGGACTGCCCCGGGCACGTGCAGTACACCAAGAACACGGTGACCGGCGCGTCCACCGCGGACGCCGTCGTCGTGCTCATCGATGCCCGCAAGGGTGTCCTGGAGCAGACCCGCCGGCACCTGTCCGTGCTGCAGCTGCTGCGGGTGGCGCACGTGATCGTCGCCGTGAACAAGATCGACCTCGTGGGCTTCAGCGAGGACGTGTTCCGCGAGATCGAGGCGGACGTCCAGCAGGTCGGGCGCGAGCTCGGGCTCGGATCCGATGGTGTCGCCGACCTCCGGGTCATCCCGGTGTCCGCCCTCGACGGCGACAACGTGGTCGATGCCTCGAAGCGCACCCCGTGGTACGACGGCCCGGCGCTGCTGGAAGTCCTCGAGACGCTGCCGGCCGCGGACGAACTCGAGAGCCACCTCGAGAGCTTCCGTTTCCCGGTCCAGCTAGTGGTCCGGCCGCAGGGCGCGCTGGCTCCGGACGCCGTCGCCGGCGGCCTCGATCCCGAGGCGTACCGCGACTACCGTGCCTACGCCGGCCAGATCACCGAAGGCTCGGTCAAGGTGGGGGACCAGGTCAGCATCCTGACCCCGGGGCAGGCCCCGCGCAGCACTACCGTCACCGGGATCGACTTCGCTGGGCGTGAGCTCGCCGAGGCAGCCGCACCGCAGTCCGTGGCCCTGCGCCTGGCGGATGAGTTCGACGTCGCCCGCGGTGACACGATCGCGGCGGCGGGGACGGTGCGGGAAGCATCGGCCGACCTCTACGCTGCGCTCTGCTGGCTCTCGCCCAAGCCGCTCCGGGAGGGCTCTAAGGTCCTGGTCAAGCACGGTACCCGCACGGTCCAGGCGCTGGTCCGGAACGTGACGGGCAAGCTGGACCTCGCCAGCTTCGGCCTGGAGCCGACGTCCACCCTGGAGCTCAACGACATCGGGCACGCGCAGCTTCGTCTCGCGGCCCCGCTGCCGCTGGAGAACTACCTGCATCACCGCCGCACCGGGGCGTTCCTGGTGATCGACCCTCTCGACGGCAACACCCTCGCCGCGGGCCTGGTGAACGACCATCCCGGCGACCACGAGGACGAACGCTACTCGATCTAGGCCTGCTCGAACTGGCTGAAGGCACCCCGACTGCTCGGGAGTCGCCGGAAACGCGCGAGGTCGCCGTATAGTTACGGCGACCTCGCGCGTTTCCCGCGAATTCACCGCTTTGGCCCTTGCCACCCGGCCGGCGGACCATGATCATCATCATGGAGGGGTGCCGTGGAAGTCATCAACAGCCGGCTCGTCAGCTGGGCGTCGATCCTGGATGACAAGACCCGCGAACAGGCCCTGGCCACGGCTCAGCTGCCCATCATCTACCCGCATCTGGCGCTGATGCCGGACGCCCACCTGGGCCTGGGAGCCACCGTGGGATCCGTCGTACCCACCTTGGGTGCTGTTATCCCGGCCGCCGTGGGCGTCGACATCGGTTGCGGCATGATTGCCGTCCGCACGCAGTACGCCCTCAAGGACCTGCCCAAGGACCGGAAACGCCTGCGTGAGGGTATCGAGCACGCCATTCCCCTGTCCTCCGGGAAGTGCAACCGCAGGATCACCGCCACCGCCGAACCGCGGCTGGCTGAGCTGCGGCGAATGGCAGCGACAGCGGGCTTCGAGCCCGCCCAGTACGCCGCGAACTGGAAGCTGCAGCTGGGATCGCTGGGATCGGGCAACCATTTCATCGAGGTGTGCGCGGACGAGACGGACGCCGTGTGGCTGTTCCTGCACTCAGGCTCCCGCGGCGTGGGCAACAGCATCGCGCAACGGCACATCGCCCGGGCCCGGAGCGGGGACCGGATGGGGACCGCCGTCCTGCCAAATCCTGCCCTGGCCTACCTCGAGGAGGGCACTCCCGAATTCGAGCGCTACATTAGGGAACTCCACTGGGCCCAGCACTTCGCACTGCTGAATCGTGAGGAGATGATGGACCGTGTGGTCCGGCAGTTTGAATCATGGACAGGCGGTCGTGTCCGGGAGACCGAACGGATCAACTGCCACCACAACTTCACCGCGCAGGAGAAGCATTACGGTAAATCCGTCTGGGTTTCGCGCAAGGGGGCGATTAGGGCCGAAGCGGGGGACGCCGGGCTCATCCCCGGCTCCATGGGCACGGCGTCCTACGTCGTTGTCGGACTGGGGAACCCGGTGTCCCTGAACTCATCGCCGCACGGCGCCGGGAGGGAATACTCGAGGACCGCCGCGAAGAGAACGTTTTCGCTGGCCGACCTGAAGGCCGCCATGCGGGGCATTGAATTCCGCCCCAGCGAGGCATTCATCGACGAGATCCCGGCGGCGTACAAACCCATCGACCAGGTGATGCGCGACTCCGCCGACCTCGTCAAGATACGGCACAAGCTGCGGCAGCTCGTCAACGTCAAAGGCGATTGACGAGCTCCAGAGCCCGGATGGCGACCCCGGGTGTCCTGGGCCGAATGTGACGCTGCGTGAACCCGCGTGACCCCGGGTTTCCGGAGCGTTGAACCGCGAATATGACACTCCCTATGGTGAATGAATGAAGACAACGGAACGGTTTCCCGGCCTCCCCCGCAGGGACTTCCAGGGGCGATGTCGCCGGCGCTGACCACCCAGCCCGGCCCTTCCGCACACACCCCAGAACAGGACTTCACCCATGTCACGCACCCCCGAAAACCCCGAGCCCGGCACGCAGCCCGGCACCACACGGATCGTCGCTGGCGAGACCGGCAAACCCAAACGCAAGCGCACCCTGGAGATCGCCCTCGTCGCGGGGCTTGTGCTCCTGATCGGCGCCGGCGCAGCCGTGGCATCCTCGCTGTCCCGCAGCCAGGAAACCGCCCCGGCAGCGGCTGCTGCGGATCAGGGCCCGGCCGCGGAACTCCGGCTCGGCTACTTTGGCAACGTCACCCACGCCCCGGCCCTGGTGGGCGTCAACAAGGGGTTCGTGGCCAAGGAACTCGGCCAGACCAAGCTCAGCACACAGGTCTTCAACGCCGGCCCGGCCGCGATCGAGGCCCTGAACGCCGGCGCCATTGACGCCACGTACATCGGCCCCAACCCGGCCATCAACTCCTATGTCAAGAGCAACGGCCAATCCATCAGCATCATCGCAGGTGCGACGGCCGGCGGAGCACAGCTGGTGGTCAAGCCCGGCATCAACTCGGCGGCCGACCTCAAAGGCAAGACGCTCGCGTCGCCGCAGCTCGGCGGCACCCAGGACGTGGCCCTCCGGGCATGGCTGGGCAAGCAGGGATTCAAAGT
Source organism: Arthrobacter sp. ES3-54 (assembly GCF_029504395.1). Lineage (GTDB taxonomy): Bacteria > Actinomycetota > Actinomycetes > Actinomycetales > Micrococcaceae > Arthrobacter. Next base: position 193,024 of record NZ_JAQFIF010000006.1, on the reverse strand, counting down.
CTCCACGGACGGCAGCGGCGACGTCGCGATCAACCCGACCGAGAACGCCCAGACCCTCAAGCTCTTCCAGGACGGCAAGCTCGACGGCGCGTGGCTGCCGGAGCCATGGGCCTCGCGACTGGTGCTCCAGGCCGGCGCGAAGGTCCTGGTCGATGAGAAGGACCTGTGGGAGAAGGGCGAGTTCGTCACCACCGTCCTGATCGTCAACAAGCAGTTCGCCGCCGAGCACCCTGCCACCGTGCGGGCGCTCCTCAAGGGCCATGTTGAATCCGTGGACTGGCTCAACGCGGCGCCCGCCGCCGAGAAGGCCACCGTCCTCAACGACGCACTCAAGGCAGCCGCAGGCAAGGCGTTGCCGGCCGACGTCATCGACCGGTCCCTGAAGAACATCGTCTTCACCACGGACCCGCTCGCGGGGACGTACAAGAAGCTGCTCCAGGACGGCGTCGACGCCGGCACCACCAAGCAGGCCGACATCAACGGCATCTTCGACCTCACGGCGCTCAACAGTGTCCTCGGCGAGACTGCGGCCGGCAAGAAGATCTCCGCCGAAGGGCTCGGCAAGGACTAGCTCCCGGGCCTCCAGTCATCCGCCACAACAGTAAGGACCAGACCATGCCAGTCGTACTGGAAAACCTGGGCAAGCGCTTCGGCGACGACGCCCCGGTACTGGACGACGTCAATGCCACCATCGGGCAGGGCGAGTTCGTCGCCCTGCTCGGTGCGTCCGGCTGCGGCAAGTCCACCCTGCTCAACATCATGGCGGGACTGGAGGCCCCGACGTCGGGCGCCCTCGAAGTGCCCAGCGACGGCGCCGCCTTCATGTTCCAGGACGCGGCACTGTTTCCGTGGCTGACCGCGCGGGAGAACATCGAGCTGGCCCTGAAGCTGCGCGGCGTCGGGAAAGCCGACCGCAGGGTCCGGGCGGGGGAGCTGCTGGACCTGGTGCACCTGGGCGGCGCCGGCGACAAGCGGCCGCACGAACTCTCCGGCGGAATGCGCCAGCGTGTGTCCCTGGCCCGGTCCCTGGCCCAGGACCGGCAGCTGCTCCTCATGGACGAGCCGTTCGCGGCCCTGGACGCGATTACCCGGGACCTGCTCCATGACGAGCTCGAACGGATCTGGAAGGAAACCGGCCGGACCATCGTCTTCGTCACCCACAACGTCCGCGAGGCCGTCCGGCTCGGCCAGCGCGTGCTGCTGCTCTCCTCCCGGCCCGGCCGCGTGGTGCGGGAGTGGCACGTCAGCGAAGAACACCGCACCGACGCCGGACTGGCCGGCCAGCTCACCGGCGAAATCACCGCCCGGCTACGCGAGGAGATTCGCCGCCATGCCAAGTAACCAACTTCCCGTGGCGGAAGCCCCGGCCGAGACCCGCAAGGTCCACGCGGCCCTGACCCGTTCCTCCAGCGGCAAGGAAGACCTGCGCGAGCTCGAAGCGGGCCTCGATTCCCTGCAGTCCGACTCCATCCGCAAGACCCGCATCGACTGGAGCCGGATCCTGCTGCCGGTGGCTGCGCTCGCCGTGCTGATCATCCTCTGGCAGTTGTACGTGTCCCTCGGCTTCAAGCGTCGTGACGTCGTGCCCGGCCCGCTGGATGTCGTGGGCCAGATCGGAACCCTGTGGAGCGAGGGCAAGCTGCAGGAGGCCGTCTGGACCTCGCTGCAGCGCGGCGTCGTGGGCTTCCTGATCAGCGTGGTCATCGCGACTCCGGTGGGGCTCCTGCTGGCCCAGGTGGCACCCCTGCGCCGCGCGTTCGGGCCACTGATCTCCGGACTGCAGGTCCTGCCGTCCGTGGCCTGGGTCCCGGCCGCCATCCTTTGGTTCGGCCTCACCGACGCCACTGTGTATTTCGTCGTCTTCATGGGTGCCATTCCTTCGATCATCAACGGGCTGATCTCCGGTGTGGACCAGATTCCGCCGCAGTACCGCAGCGTCGGAAAGGTCCTGGGTGCGTCCCGCCTGCAGCTCGCCCTGCAGATCATCCTGCCGGCGGCCCTGCCCGGGTACCTCGGCGGCCTCAAACAGGGATGGGCGTTCTCCTGGCGCTCGCTCATGGCAGCGGAAATCATCGCCGTCGGCGGCACCATCGGCTTTGGCCTGGGTTCCATGCTGGACCAAGGCCGTGTCCTGTCCGACATGACCATCGTCATGTCTGCCATCCTGCTGATCCTCGCCGTCGGCATCCTGATCGAACTGCTCGTTTTCGCGCCGATCGAAAAGCGGCTGCTCCGCCGCCGGGGCCTGCTTGCCGGCAGCACCCGGTAAAGCACCCCAGCAGTTCCAAACAACGAAAGCCCGACGGCGATACTCGCCGTCGGGCTTTCTGCTGCCCGTTTGTCAGCCGCACGTCAGTGTGCCGCAGCCGTTGGCTTCGAAGCCCCTTGTTCCGCCGAAACTGCGTGCCTAGACTCACGACAAGGCCGGCGTCCGGCCCCATCCCGCAACTGTTCAGGAGGTAACCGTGGCACCGAAATTTGGCTTGCTGGCACTGGTCGAGGCCAAGCCCGGGAAGGAACAGGAAGTTTGGGACTTCCTGAACGGGGGCCGCGAGATAGTGCTCACCGAGCCGGGCACCAGGACCTGGTACGCGTTCCGGGTCAACGAGAACACCTTCGGCATTTTCGACACTTTTGACACCGAGGAGGACCGGCAGGCCCACCTCAACGGGGCCATTCCTGCCGCCCTCGGCCAACACGGTCCGTCCCTGCTCGCCAAGGATCCGGACATCCGGCCGGTTGAACTCATCGCCGTGAAGTAGGCCGAGGCCCGCGCTCCTGCGGGGCGGGGCACCTTGACACGGACACGCCGTCATTCTGGCCCGAGATGACTGCTCCGGCCGTCAAAGTGCCCCCGGACCGCTCCCAGCCTGCCCACGAAAGCCCGCCAATAATGTGACGTGGCGTTACCTTGCGTGAACTGGTGTTTCCGCACCGTTGTTCCGCTCTGTGACGCCGCCCTATCGTCGATGCATGGCAATTCAGGACATTTACCCCACGGCGCTGCGCCTCCTAGGCCGTCCCGTGCTGGTGGTTGGCGGCGGGCCGGTGGCGGCCCGGCGCACCAAGGGGCTGCTCGACGCCGGAGCCCGCGTCACCGTCGTGGCACCGCTCGCCTGCCCGGCGCTGGCTGAACTTGCCGACGCAGGGCTCCTGAACTGGGAGCCCCGCCTGTACCGCCCCTCCGACGTCGACGGCGTCTGGTTCGTCCAGACCGCCACCGGCGACGCCGCCGTGGACGCGCAGGTCTCGGCCGACGCCGAGGCGCAGCGCATCTGGTGCGTCAATGCCTCCGACCACGAAGCCTCCGCCGCCTGGACCCCCGCCGTCGCCGTGGTGGACGACGTCAAGATCGCCGTCAACGCCGGCGGCGACCCGCGCCGCGCCATGGCACTGCGCGACGCCGTCGCCACCGCCCTGGACACCGGGGACCTGCCGCTGCGTCGGCACCGTGTTTCCGGCACAGGCGCAACCGCCGGATCGGTGGCCCTCGTAGGCGGCGGTCCCGGCGACACCGGACTCATCACCGTCCGCGGCCGCCGGCTCCTGGGCCAGGCCGACGTCGTGGTGGCGGACCGGCTCGGCCCGCGTGAACTCCTAACCGAACTGGCCCCCGACGTCCGCGTGATCGAGGTCGGCAAGACCCCAGGCCATCATCCGGTGCCGCAGGCCGGCATCAACCGCATCCTGGTCGAAGAAGCCCTGCAGGGCCAGCGAGTGGTCCGGCTCAAGGGCGGCGACCCCTACGTCCTGGGCCGCGGCGGCGAGGAAGCCGAATTCTGCCGGCAGCACGGCGTCGAGGTCGAAGTGGTTCCCGGCGTCACGTCGGCTATTTCCGTCCCGGCCGCCGCCGGCATCCCGGTCACACACCGCGGGCTCGCCAAGGGCTTCAGCGTGGTCACCGGCCACGAGGAACTCTCCGAGGTCCCCGCCCGTGCGGACCACACTGTGATCCTGCTCATGGGTGTGGGCCAGCTGCGCGATTCGGCAGCCTCCCTGGCCCGCGCCGGTTTGCCTCCGGGGACGCCTGTTGGCATCGTAGAGAATGGATACCTGCCGAACCAGCGGGTGACCATCGGAACCCTCGGGACCATCGCGGACCAAGCGGAGGCCGCCGGCGTCGCGAACCCCGCCGTGATTGTGATCGGCGACGTGGTCCGCGTCAGCCCGTTCGCGCCGTCGCATTTCAAGACCGCGGACTACAGCACCATCACCCCGAACGCTCCGCGCATCACCAAGACCCGCGTACTGACCCCGTAAAGCCCGTCGATTGCTCCATAACTGCCGTTATCAAGCCCCAAAAGGGCGGTTGTGGAGCAACGGATGCAGAAGAAAAAGGAACACAGCCGTGTCAACGAACACCCCTGTAGGAACCGCCGCCCGCCCGCTGCGCGTCGCCGTCATCGGCTCCGGTCCCGCCGGCGTCTACGCCGCGGACATCCTGACCAAGAGCGAGGCAGTCAAGAGCGGCGAACTCACCGTCAGCATCGACCTCTTCGACCGCTACCCGGCGCCCTACGGCTTGATCCGCTATGGCGTGGCCCCCGACCACCCCCGCATCAAGGGCATCGTCAACGCCCTGCACAAGGTCCTGGACCGCGGCGACATCCGATTCTTCGGCAACGTGGACTACGGCACGGACCTGTCCATCGATGACCTCCGCACCCACTACGACGCCGTCATCTTCGCCACGGGCGCCATCAAGGACGCGGACCTGAACATCCCCGGCATCGAGCTCGAGGGTTCCTACGGCGGCGCCGACTTTGTATCCTGGTACGACGGCCACCCCGACGTGTCCCGCGAATGGCCGCTGGAGGCCAAGGAAATCGCCGTGATCGGCAACGGCAACGTGGCCCTGGACGTGGCCCGCATGCTCTCCAAGCACGCCGACGACCTCCTGGTTTCCGAAATCCCGGACAACGTCTACGCCGGGCTGAAGTCCTCGCCCGTCACGGACGTGCACGTGTTCGGCCGCCGTGGCCCCGCCCAGGTCAAGTTCACGCCCCTGGAGCTGCGCGAACTCTCGCACTCCAAGGACGTCGACATCATCCTCTACGCCGAGGACTTCGAGTTCGACGCCGAGTCCGACCGGCAGATCCAGAGCAACAACCAGACCAAGACCATGGTGGGCACGCTCACCAACTGGATCGCCGAACAGCCCGAGGACCTCTCCGAGCTCACCGCGTCCCGCCGGCTGCACCTGCACTTCCTGCACAGCCCGGTGGAGGTGTACGACGGCGCCGAGGCTCCCGGCCGCGTCGCCGGGATCAAGTTCGAGCGCACCGAACTGGACGGCACCGGCAACGCCCGCGGCACCGGCGAGTTTGTCGACTACCCGGTCCAGGCCGTCTACCGCGCCATCGGCTACTTTGGTTCCGCCCTCCCCGAGGTCGAGTTCGACCACAGCAAGGGCGTTGTCCCGAACGACGGCGGCCGCGTCCTGGACGCCGCCGGCACCCACGTGCCGGGAATCTACGCGACCGGCTGGATCAAGCGCGGGCCGGTGGGATTGATCGGCCACACCAAGGGCGACGCCCTCGAAACCGTGACCTACCTGCTCGAGGACCGCGAGAACCTGCCGCAGGCCGCCACACCCGCCCCCGAGGCGATCGTGGAACTCCTGGCGGGCCGCGGCGTCGAGTACACCAGCTGGGAAGGCTGGCTGGCCCTGGACGAGCACGAGCGCGCCCTCGGCGAGAAGGCCACCGCGGCCGGCGGGTCGCACGGTGTCACCGTCCAGCGCGAGCGCATCAAGGTGGTGCCCCGCGAGGACATGGTGGAAATCTCCCGCGGCGCCGCCGTCGAGGTCTAGCGTCCACGCAGAACAACGCGGGGTCACCTCGCGTCCATCGATCCCCGCCGGCGGGATCATGGGCGCGAAGTGACCCCGTTTTTGTTGCTGTGCGTGGAAACCCGGGCGGTAGTCAGTAGGCTTACCGTCATGGATGAGCACGATTCGCCCGAGGCCGGCCAATGAGGCTTCGTCACAGCAACGCCTCCGGCCGCGGATACCGCCGGGTCCCCGCCGGGACCGGGTTCAGCTACAAGGACCTGGACGGGTCCACCCTGCCGCCCGGACCCGTGCGGGAGCGTTTGGAGGGCATCGGGATACCGCCGGCCTGGACGGACGTCTGGATTGCCCCGTACGACAACGGGCACATCCAGGCCACGGGAGTCGACGCGGTGGGCCGACGGCAGTACATCTACCACCCAAGCTGGCGGGAGCGGAAGGACCGGCTGAAGTTCGACCGTTCGCTCCAGCTGGCCGAGACCCTGCCGGCCGCACGCCGTCTGGTAACCATGGACCTGCGCTCCGAAGGGCTGACCCGGGAACGGGTGCTGGCGGCCGCTTTCCGGATGCTCGACAGCGGGTCGCTGCGGGTCGGCTCGGAGCGCTACACGAACGAAAACGGCAGCCACGGCCTCGCAACCCTGCTCTGCGCCCATGTCAAGGTGCGCAAGGACGAACTCCGGCTCAGTTTTCCTGCCAAGAGCGGCAAGACCTGGGAGTCGCGGATCGACGACGCCGACCTCGCCGCCGTCGTGCGCCAGCTCAAGCGGCGCGGCGGCAAAGCCCGGTTGCTGGCGTACAAGGACGGCCGCAGCTGGCATCCGGTGTCCAGCGCGGACATCAACGAATACGTCAAGGAGCGCACGGGGGAGGACTTCACTGCCAAGGACTTCCGGACCCTGCGGGGGACGGCGGCGGCAGCCGTCAGCCTGGCGCAGAGCGGCCCGCAGCCGAAAGTCTCGGCCCGCAAGAGCGCGGTGAGCCGCGCCATGCAGGACGCCGCCGCCGTGCTGGGTAACACGCCGTCGATCGCCCGGAAAAGCTATGTGGATCCGCGGTTGCTGGACCACTTCGCCGCGGGGGAGACGATCGACCCGAAGCGGCCGGATTCCGCCGAGTCCGAGATCCGCGCCCTGCTGTACCAGGAAGGCGATGTGGTTCCGCTGCGGAAGGCAGCGGGCTAGTGCGCCCATTCCGCCCGCTGCATCTGGGGTCGCTACGCCCGCGCCGCCGCTACATCCGGCCGAAGCGCGCCCGGACCAGGGCGAACACGCCGTAGGCGATGAACCCTGCCCCGATCGCCAGGAGCAGGTACGGGCCGAAGGGGTGGTCCCGGAGTGCCTTGAGGCTGCCGTCCAGACCGGTGGAAGAACCGGGGTTGTTGGTTGCCGCGGCGATGACGAAGAGCAGCCCGGTAAGGATCAGCGCCAGCCCTTTCGCGGCGTGGCCGGTGACTCCGAGTAAGCTGATCAGCCTTCCGCGGTGGGTCCCTTCGAAGTGGTGCAGTTCCTCCTTGAACTTCTTTCCGAAGCCCTTGACGATGAAGTACACCCCGATCCCGATGATGGTCAGCCCGAGGCCCACCAGGGCCGGCGCCCCGAACGGGGACTGGACCAGGGCGGTACTGAAGTCCCGCGTCGAGTCGCCCGAATCGCCGCGCTGGCCGAGTGCGAAGCCCGCGAAGCTCAGCCCGACGCTCCCGTACGCAATGGCGAGGAAGCCGGAGGAAACGAGTTTGCCCAGCTGCTCGCCGCGCGGAAGGTGACGGGCCCGGAGGGTCGCTTCGCTCAGCTGCCACAGCGAGAGCCCTGCGCAGGCGATGCAGGCCGCCCACATCACGGCCGGACCCCACGGGTTGGCGGCGAGTTGTTCGATGGCGCCGGTGGGTTCGGCCTGGCCGGGCGCGCCCAGGACCAGCGCGACGGCGATGGCCCCGATCACAATATGAAGAAGTGCCATCACGGCGAACCCCGAACGTGCGACGACGTCGAGCCAGATGCTGTCCGACGCCGCCTCGGCGGCGTCGGCGGCGTCGCCGAGGGCGGCTTCGATCCCGGAGTCTTCTTTTGCCATGTCGATGCTGCTAATCCTCATTCGGTCCGGTGAAACGGTGTTGTGCCCGCGGCATTGTGCCTTTTGCGCCGATTCTACGCGGGGCGAAGCCGCAACTGTTGAGGGACGGAACATCGCGTTCCGGCCCTCAACGTTGCAGACGAGCTCAGGCAGGTACGGACGCAGTCTGGATCTTGGCCTGTTCGCCCGCGTGCACGGCCCGCAGGATCAGCTTGAACAGTTCGCCAAGAAGCAGCAGCACCACGGCCGGCACTAAGCAGATCAACCACTGCGCTCCGGTGAGCGGGAGGGTGCCGAACAGTTCCTGCAGTACGCGTATCTGGGTGATCAGCATCGAGCCGACAAATGCCCAAGCGAAAGCCCAGAGCAGCTTCGGGTTGGACAGGGTGGAAGGCCCGAACGCGCTTTCCTCGGGGAAACGCAGGTTGAGCGCGACCGCAATGTTCATCAGCCCCAGGCCAACTATGGCCATGGTCTGCCCGACCTCCAGGGAACCGTAGCTGGCCTTGCCGATCTGCACAAGGACCAGCGTGGCGGCCGCCATGAACAGCCCGACCACGAACAGGCGCACCATCATCGACCGGACGATGATGGGCTGGTTGAACGGCCGCGGCTTGCGGTCCATGATGCCCGGCGTCGCGAGGTCCAGGCCCATCACGGCCCCAATCGGGGCCACGATCGCCATGTGGATCCACAGCACCTGCGCCGGGCTGAGCAGCGCTGTGCCTGCGATCGCGAACGCCGACGAGCCGATGAAGGCCAGGATGAACATGAACAGGTTGGCCACCTGGATGCGGATGAACTTCTGCAGGTTGTCGTACACGAGCCGGCCCTGCTCGACAGCGGTCACTATGGTGGCGAAGTTGTCGTCGGCGAGGATCATCTTCGCCGCTCCCTTGGCGACGTCGGTGCCCGTGATGCCCATCGCGATCCCGATGTCGGCCGCGGCGATGGCCGGTGCGTCGTTCACGCCGTCGCCGGTCATCGCGACCACGTTGCCCTTGCGCTTGAGCACCTCGACCAGCCGGACCTTGTGCTCCGGCGCCACCCGGGCGATCACCCCGATCCCGTCCACCTGGCTGTCGGCCTCGGAGTCGCTCATGGCCGCGAACTCGGCACCGGTGACGGCGCGCCCGCGGATGCCCAACTCGTCCGCGATTGCCGCCGCGGTGATGGCATGGTCGCCGGTGATCATCCGGACCCGGATGCCGGCGTGTTTCGCCTTGGCGATGGCAGCCACCGCCTCGGCGCGCGGCGGGTCTACCTCGCCAATCAGCGCCGAAATTTCCAGGTCCTGCATCAGCGCCATCAGATCGCCCGACGGTTGGAACGTCCTGGGGTCGAACTCGCGCTGCGCCAGGGCGAGCACCCGCCGGCCTTGGCTGGCGATGCGTTCGTTCGCGGCCAGCACTTTCCCCCGCATTTCCTCGGTGAGGGTCTCGGTGCGTCCGCCCGGCATCCGCCCGGACGAGGACCTGTTGAGAACGACGTCGGGTGCGCCCTTCACGTAGGCCCGGATCACGGGCCTGCCATCGGCACCGGGCATCAGGTGGAAGGTGGCCATGAACTTGTAGTCGGAGTCAAAGGGCACGGACGCCACCCGCGGATTGTTCCTGCGGAACTCCCGGACGTCCACGCCGCCTTTCTGCGCGAGCACGTACAGCGCCGCCTCGGTGGGGTCCCCGATCACTTCGCCGTCCTCGATATCGGAGTCGTTGCACAGCGCGCACGGGAACATCACGTAGTCCAGGTCACGTTCGGCGTCGCCGGTGGTCCGTTGGATCTGGCCGTTGAAGCTGTAGCCCTCGCCGCTGACCGTGTAGTGGTGCTGCACAGTCACGAATTCCCGCACCGTCATCTGGTTCAGGGTCAAGGTGCCGGTCTTGTCGGAATTGATGGCCGATGTGGAACCCAGCGTCTCGACCGCCGGCAGGACCTTCATGATGGCGTTCTTCTTGGCCATGTTGACCGAGCCCACCGACAGGATGGTGGTGACGACGGCGGGCAGCGCATCCGGGATCGAGCCGACCGCCAGGGCCACGCCGATCCCGAAGAGCACCGCGAAAGTCTCGCCCTGTGCCAGGCCCATCACCACGATCGCGACGAACGCGAAGAGGGCCGCGATGATGATGAAAATCGTGAGCCGGTCCACCTGTTTGGTGAGGGGGGTTTTCTCCTCCTTTTGGCCGGACAGCATGTGGGCGATGTGGCCGACCTCTGACCCCATGCCGGTGGTGGTCACGAGGATCTCGCCGTGGCCCCGGGTCACGTTGGTGTTCATGAACGCCATGTTCACGCGGTCTCCGATACCGACCTCGTGCCGGCTGATGGCCGCCGTGTCCTTTTCGACGGCGACGCTTTCGCCGGTCAGTGCGCCCTCCTCGATCTGGAGGGTCGCCGCCAGGATGATCCTGCCGTCGGCAGGGACACGGTCACCGGCATCGACCACCACGATGTCGCCCGGCACAAGCTGCTCGGCGGGGATCTCCGCCATGTCACCGTCGCGGCGCACCTTCGCCATCGACTTCATCATCTTCCCCAAGGAGGCGGCGGCCGCCTCGGCTTTGCCTTCCTGGTGATAGCCCAACCACGCGTTGAACAGCGTCAGCAAGGCGAGCCCGATGGCGGTCCCGTACTCCTCGATCAGCAGGCTGACCAGGGCGGCGACCACGAGCACGATCTGCATGTAGTCCCGGTAGTGCTTGAAGAACCGCTTCCAGGCCGGTTCCGGCTTCGCGGCGGCCAGGGCATTCGGCCCGTACTCCTGCAGCCGCTGCTCCGCCTCTGCCGCGCTCAACCCGCTGGCCGGGTCCACCTGCAGCTCGGCCGCCACCTCCGCGGGGGCCAGCGCGTACCACGTCGTGTCCACGTCGGTCGCAGCCAACTCTGCTGCCGCTCCGGGATTGTCGGTCATGACTTCCTCCTCATCGCCGGGACGCTGCTCAGAATGGTGTCGGGATGTGCCGGACAGCCAGCGTGGGTTCACGGTAGTCGTCGGACTTCTGACGCTTGGGGAGTTCGACGTCGAGCCCCGGGAACGGCTCGTAGGGCACCTGGCTTAGCAAGTGGCTGATGATGTTGAGCCGGCCGCGCTTCTTGACGTCGTTGTTCGCGACGTACCACGGTGCCCAGGCGGTGTCGGTCGCCTCGAACATGGCGTCCCTGGCCCGGGAGTAGTCGTACCACCGTTTGTAGGACCTGAGATCCATCGGAGACAACTTCCAGGTCTTGCGGGGATCATCCATGCGGCTCTTGAGCCGCCGGGTCTGCTCGTCAGCGCTGACCTCGAGCCAGTACTTGATCAGGATGATTCCGGCGTCGACCATCGCCTTCTCAACCATCGGGGCCAAGTTGAGGAACCTCTGGGTCTCCTCCGGGGTGCAGAAGTTCATCACGCGCTCCACACCCGCACGGTTGTACCAGCTGCGATCGAAGATGACCACCTCGCCGGCCGCCGGGAAGTGCGACATATAGCGCTGGAGGTACATCTGGGATTTCTCCCGCTCGGTCGGGGTGGGGAGAGCCACCACACGGAACACCCGGGGGCTCACCCTCTCGACGATGCGCTTGATCGTTCCACCCTTGCCGGCCGTGTCCCGGCCCTCGAAGACGATGCAGACCTTGGCTCCGGTGGCCTTGACCCACTCCTGCATGGCGACCAGCTCACCTTGCAGGACGGCCATCTCCGCCTCGTACTTCTTGCGGGGCATCTTCTTGCCGGCCTGCTCGTCCTGTCCGTCGGCGCTCTTGGTCTTTTTCTTCTTCTTGCCCACCATCGACCTCCTCGCGGCGTACTTGCTGAGGCAATCACAACACCCGGCAAGACTGACACCCGACGAGACTGTCATTCGATGAGGCTGCACGTTCGTCCCCGGGACTGGACCTGAAATGCAGGCACCCTGTCGCGGGCACCTTCGTATAGCGTCCTACCACTCTTAGTGTTGACCGAGGTCGGAGACCGGTCTACGGCACTAAGACCCTATCGACGTGCCCGCGGAACCACGCGCCACAGCCGAGCCGGCCCCTGCTGCTGGGCGCAGGGACCGGCCGTCTGGAGTCGGCGTTGACGCCGACGATGACGGGAATCCGCGTGATCGCGAGCCTGGCCGCGAGGCCGGTGCGCGAGTGGCGGCCGCCACTGAGACAGAGCATCTTCTGGCCACCTTGGGAAAACCCTAGGGGCTACTCTTGGAGCCATTCCGCGCAGGAGTTCAGGTTCCGGGTGACACTCTCGACGGCGGCAGCCTCGTCCCGGGCAGCAATCGCGGCCACGAGTTCGTCGTGGCCCTCGAGCGGCAGGCCGTCGAAGCCTCCCCGCCGCTGTTGGCGGAGCAGATCATTGTGGAAAACGCTGCCGAAGCTGACATACAGCTCATGCAGCAGCGGGTTGGCGGACGCCTGCGCTACGCGCACGTGGAAATCCCAATCGGCGCGGGCCCACGCGGGATAGTCCTCGGCCAACCAGGCGACACGGCGTGCGGTGAGCAAACCGCGCAGGGAGGTGAGGTCGTCTGCCGTCGCGTGGCGGGCAGCGAGCCGGGCCGCCTGGGTGTCCAGCCCGACCCGGACCTCGAGGATGTGCTCCTGGGAGTGGTCCTCATACATCCGCTGCGTGGCGCCTGCGATCTCGCTCGTGGCGCGGACGTACGTGCCGTCCCCGCGGCGGACCTCGAGCATGCCGCTGTGGGCGAGCGCTTTGATGGCCTCGCGCAGCGTGCCGCGGGAGACCCCGAACGCGGCCATCAACTCAGGTTCGGCCGGAATGCGCTGCTGCAGCGGCCACTCGCCCGAGTGGATCAGCGCCCGCAGCTTGGCCGTGATTTCCTCCGCCAACGGCGGACGGTGCGAGGCAGTCAGTGTCATCGCCGTGTTCCTTCGGGGGAGTACCCAGTTCCCTCGGGCGAGTGCGCGGCGGCCCGCAGTTCTTTGGCCCGCAGTTCCTTGGCCCGCAGCTCCTTCGGTCCCGCCGACAGGAGGTGGCCTACCGCGATCTGGCCGAGGGCCACTGCCAGCAGGAGCGCCAGGGGCAGCGTCCAGGAGTTGGTGGCGCTGTGCAGCAGGCCCATGCCGAACGGCCCGAGGGTCGCGAGCAGATACCCGGCGGACTGGGCCACGGTGGACAGCGCGGTGGTCTCGGACGTGGTGCGGCCACTGCGGCTGATCATCACCATGACCAGCGGGAAGATGCCGAGACCGAAGCCCAGCAGCACCGCGGTCAGTGGAGCCAAAGCAGCTGGCAGGACCAGCATGGCCAGGACGCCGAGGGCCATGGTCACGGTGGCCAGGTAGAACGCCGTCCGCAGCATCCGGGGGCGTGAGCCGATGGCGACCAGCACCATGCCGGCGGGGACGGAGACCAGCTGCATGAGTCCGAACATGAGCCCGCTGTCGGAGGCGGTGACGCCCATCGTGACCAGCATGTAGGGGAACCAGCTGAGCACGGCATAGGCCAGGAGTGCCTGCACGGTGAAGCCGAGGGTGATCAGCGCCCCGGTGCGGGTCCGCAGCAGGGGCCAGGGGGAAACCCGGGCGGCCTTGCCGGCCGACGCGTTGCGATGGGCGTGCACCGCGATCGGAATGAAGCCGAGGCAGGCGCCCAAGGCCAGGAGACCGATGGAACCGACGCCTGCCGAGGGAGAGCCAAGGGCCTGGGCCACCGGAACGATCAGCACGGCCGTGACGGTGGCGCCTGTGGTCATGGTCAACGTGTAGACGGCGGTCATGAGCGACGTGCGGTCCGCGAAGTGCACCCTGATGAAGGAGGGCATGGCCACATTGCAGATGGCCAGCCCGGACATCCCGGCCACGGTGCCGGCCAGCAGCATCCCGGTGGACGGAACTCCGCGGAGCAGCAGCCCCGCCGCCAGCATCACGAGGGAGAGCAGGATGGCTTTTTCCAGCCCCAGCTGCCGGGTGAGCCAGGACGTGGCCGCGCCGGCCACCGCGAAACACAGCGTGGGGATCGAGGGGATCAGGGCTGCGATCAGCGGGCCGTAGCCCAGGACAGCCTGCAGGTCGTGGAAGAGCGCGGCGGCGCCGGTGATTCCGGCGCGCAGGTTGAGCCCGATGAGCACGAGCGCCACGACGCCGGCCACGATCACGCCGCGCGGGCGGGCCGCGCCGGGTGGGGCTGTCTGGGAAAGTGCGGAAACCGCCGTGCTGCTAGCCATGCTTACCATATTTAAACGTTAGACGTTTGATGTTTGGGAGTCAGCCTTTAGTGGCGAATATCTCGGCACGTGACGCATTCCTGAGGGCTGTGCCGGTGCCGGCGCGGTGGTTGTCAGCGCGGGTGCCGGGCGCTGAGCCGCTGCACCGCCAGCGCGAGCCAGAGCTGCACCCGGTCCGCCGTCTGTGCGGGGTCGTATCCTGTGAGTTCGGTGATCTGCGCCAACCGGTAGCGGACCGTATTGCGGTGCAGGGTGAGTTCCTCGGCGACGGCCGCCACCGAACCGTTGTTGCCGAGGTAGCTTTCCAGTGTGGCCATGAGTTCGGCCCCGTGCGCCACGTCAAAGGCCCGCAGCGGGTTCAGCGATTCGCTGGCCATGTCCGCCAGCGGAACGTCCTCGCTGGCCAGCAGCAGCGAGGTCAGGCTCAGTCGCTCGGGCTCATTGACCGGCAGGCCGTGGCTGGCCGCGTCGCGTGCCTCGAAGTAGCTCCAGCGCAAGCCGTTGGGCTTGGTGTAGGCCCCGCCGATGCCAATCGTTGCGTGGATCCCGGCCTCGGCCAGGTGGTCGCTGAGGCTGCGGGCGCTGGCGCTGGCGCCGCTGCCGTCGTCGGGCGTCACCACCACGAGGTCCTTCCCGACGACGGCGCTGACCGCCGCCTCGAGCGGCTGGGGCAGGGAAGAACTCCCTAGCTGTTTCTGGTGGGCGGCCGATTCGGCGAGCAGGACCACGTTCTTGCGGGTGCTGTTGATGCCGACGCCGGCGAGGCGCCGGGTGGCTTCGCTGGCCTCCAGCGTCCCGTGGATGACGTCGTCGAGGACCTGGCCGGCCAGCGCCCGCTGGGCCTGCCGCTGCTTGACCATGTTATTGAGCTCGACACTGATCAGGTTTTGGGCGTAGCCCACAATGCCCGAGTCCTCGAAGGGTTGCTTCACCCACAGGGTGCAGGCGTCGCGGCGGCCCGTGGGGATGGGGTAGGACGCCCAACCTTCCGCCTTGGGTGCCGGGTGGCCGGACACGCTGTTGTAGAGCTGGGCGGTGAACTGGGTCAGGACGATCTCGGTGCGCAGCATCGAGCCCAGGTGTTTCAGGAGTTCGGCGAGGCCGCCGCCGGTCAGCAGGGCGCGGGCCAGGATCTGGTGCCCCGCGATGAGCCGCTCGAGCTTGACCAGATGGTCCGCGGACTGGGCATCGGCCACGAGCTTTCCGATCGCGATGAAAGGCGTTTCGTACGGCACTTCCACCACCGGCAGCCCCCAGCGGTTGGCCTCGGCAATCAGGGCCGGCGGCACGGCGTCGTGCGTCAGGCCGACCCCGAACCCGATTCCCACCGCGCCTGCCCGCTGGACCTGCCGCACGAACCGGCGCTGCTCCGCGGCGCTCTTGAGCCGCATCCCCGTCGTCAGGATCAGTTCCCCGCCGTTGAGGAAGCGCTGCGGATCCTCCTGTTCGGTGACGGCAACCCAGAGAATGTCCTGGTGCCAGGTGGTTTCGGCAAGGCCGGCCTTGGTGAGATTCAGGGACGGAACCCCCAGCAGGGCGGCGAGTGAAATGGCCATAAATTCAGGATAGCCGGGTGCTGGTCAAGCGCACTAAAGTGTGGCAGGCCTGGTGTGCAGGTGCCTATTCCCTGACTTGCACTGCTGGCATAGGCTCGTGACCAGTTACACATCCGTCATTGGCAGTAAGAAAGAGGTTGTACACCGTGGTTCAAACCTTGCAGAACTTCATCAACGGCGAGTTTGTCACCCCCGCCGGCACCGGGTTGCTGCCCATCGTGAACCCCACCAACGGCGACGTGGTGGCGCAGGCGCCGATCTCGGTGCAGGCCGACGTCGACGCCGCCATGACGGCAGCCAAGAACGCGTTCAAGACCTGGAAGCACACCACGCCGGGGCAGCGGCAGCTCATGCTGCTCAAACTCGCGGATGCCGTCGAGGCCAACAGCGACGAGCTCGTGGAGGCCCAGCACCGCAACACGGGCCAGGTCCGCTCCCTGATCGCCTCCGAGGAAGTGGCCGCGGGCGCTGACCAGCTACGCTTCTTCGCCGGCGCCGCCCGCATCATGGAAGGCAAGTCCGCCGGCGAGTACTTCGAAGGCCACACCTCCTACGTGCGCCGCGAGCCGATCGGCGTCGTCGCCCAAGTTGCCCCGTGGAACTACCCGTTCCTCATGGCCATCTGGAAGATCGGTCCCGCCCTGGCCGCCGGCAACACCGTGGTCCTCAAGCCCTCGGACACCACCCCGGAATCCACCCTGGTGCTGGCCCGGCTCGCTGGTGAGATCTTCCCGGCCGGCGTCCTGAACGTTGTCCTGGGCACCGGCGAGACCGGCGCCATGATGGTGGAGCACAAGGTCCCGGGCCTGGTGTCCATCACCGGTTCCGTCCGCGCCGGCATCGCCGTCGCCTCGGGCGCCGCCAAGGGACTCAAACGCGCCCACCTGGAACTCGGCGGCAAGGCTCCGGCCATTGTCTTCGCCGACGCCGACATCAAGAAGAGCGCGGCGGCGATCGCCGAGTTCGCCTTCTTCAACGCCGGCCAGGACTGCACGGCCATCACCAGGGTCCTGGTCCAGGATTCGGTGCACGACGACGTCGTCGCCGCCATGGTGGAGCACACCAAGACCCTGCACACGGGCTCGCAGAACGACGAAGACAACTACTTCGGCCCGCTGAACAACGTCAACCACTTCAACGCGGTCACGTCCGTTGTCGAGCACCTGCCGGCGAACTGCAGGATCGAGACCGGCGGCCACCGCGCGGGCGAGAAGGGCTTCTTCTTCGAGCCCACGATTGTCACCGGCGCCAAGCAGACCGATGACATTGTCCAGAAGGAAACATTCGGCCCGGTCATCACGGTGCAGAAGTTCAGCACCGAGGACGAGGCAGTGGAACTGGCCAACGACGTCGAGTACGCCCTGGCCTCCAGCGTCTGGACGTCCAACCACGGCACCGCCATGCGCCTGAGCCGGGACCTCGACTTCGGCGCCGTCTGGATCAACACCCACATTCTTCTCACCGCCGAGATGCCGCACGGTGGCTTCAAACAGTCCGGCTACGGCAAGGACCTGTCGATGTATGGCGTCGAGGACTACACCCGCATCAAGCACGTCATGTCTGCGTTGGACGCATAACGCAGTCGCTTAACGCGGCTGCTTAGCTCACCCTGACGCATAACTCGCGCGCCTCAACCGCCCGCTTAGAAAGGCTTTCCCATGACCACCACCGCACATGACATCACCTACCGGCTCGAGCAGAAACGCCGCGTCCAGGCCGACTTCCCTGGCCCCAAGTCCGTTGCCCTGACCGAGCGCCGCAAGGCGGTCGTCGCCGCCGGCGTCGCGTCCAGCGTCCCGGTCTTCGTGGCCGACGCCGACGGCGGCATCATCCACGACGTCGACGGCAACTCCTTCATCGACCTCGGCTCCGGCATCGCGGTGACGAGCGTCGGCGCCTCGGACCCCGCCGTCGTCGGCGCCGTGAAGGAAGCCGTCGAGCACTTCACCCACTCCTGCTTCATGGTCACCCCGTACGAAGGCTATGTCGCCGTGGCCGAGCAGCTGAACCGCCTGACCCCGGGCGATCACGAAAAGCGCACGGTGCTGTTCAACTCCGGCGCCGAGGCTGTCGAAAACGCCGTCAAGGTGGCCCGCCTGGCCACCGGCCGGGACGCCGTCGTCGCGTTCGACCACGCCTACCACGGCCGCACCAACCTGACCATGGCGCTGACGGCCAAGGCCATGCCGTACAAGACCAACTTCGGCCCGTTCGCGCCCGAGGTCTACCGCATGCCGATGAGCTACCCGTTCCGCGAGGAAAACCCGGCGATCACCGGTGCCGAGGCCGCCAAGCGCGCCATCACCATGATCGAGAAGCAGATTGGCGGCGAGCAGGTCGCCGCGATCATCATCGAACCCATCCAGGGCGAGGGCGGCTTCATTGTCCCTGCCGACGGGTTCCTGCCCGCGCTGGCTGACTGGGCCAAGGACAAGGGCATCGTCTTCATCGCCGATGAGGTCCAGTCCGGCTTCTGCCGCACCGGCGAATGGTTTGCCGTGAACCACGAAGGTGTTGTCCCGGACATCATCACCATGGCCAAGGGCATCGCCGGCGGCATGCCGCTCTCGGCCATCACCGGCCGTGCCGACCTCCTGGACGCCGTGCACCCGGGCGGCCTCGGCGGCACCTATGGCGGCAACCCGGTGGCGTGCGCCGCCGCGCTGGCCTCGATCGGTTCGATGGAGCAGTACGACCTCAACGGCCGTGCCAAGCACATCGAGGAGATCGCGCTCGGCAAGCTGCGCGAACTCGCCACTGAGCAGCCCGTGATCGGTGACGTCCGCGGCCGCGGCGCCATGCTGGCCATTGAACTCGTCCAGGCCGGTTCCAAGGAGCCGAACCCGGAGCTGACCAAGGCCGTCGCCGCAGCCTGCCTCAAGGAGGGCGTCATCATCCTCACCTGTGGTACCTATGGCAACGTCATCCGGCTGCTGCCGCCGCTGGTGATCAGCGACGAGCTGCTGCTGGACGGCCTCGCGGTCCTGGCCGCGGCCATCAAGGCCAACGCCTAGCCAAGCGCCAAGCCAACCGCCATTGAGCTGCCGGGAAGGCAATCCCTTCCCGGAGACCAGCCCTGCCGAACAGCGGGCGACACAACGCAGGAGCCGCGGACACACCGTCCGCGGCTCCTGCGTCTTTTCGTGGTTCCCGTTCTTTCGCCGCTCCGTCGTTCCGGCTTGTGTTGGCGTATACCGCCCTACTTCCAGGCGGTCGCGTCCAGCTGGATCGCCACCACATACAGGTGCTGGCCCTGTTCGATCTTCTCCACCTCAGTGACGCGCACCTTTGTCTCCGGGACCGTGCTCATCGGACGGCCGACGCCGATGCCGTAGCTCAGCACGCCCTCGAAGTCCCCGGCCGGGGCGTAGCTGGCGAGCGCCTGGTACCCGATGGCCGGCGCTGGCGCGCTGGTCACGGTGCTGGCTGTGCCGTCCGCAGTGTGCGACTGGGCGCCGCGGAACGTCACCTCGAGGATGCTTCCCGTGCCGGGCATCGGGATGGGCAGGCCGCTGCCGTCATTGACGAGTTCGGGGACCGTCTGAACGTCGTAGCTGGGAAAGCCGCCGGTGAACCGGAAGCTCAGCTGGTCATATGGCGGCGAGTCGGAGGCGTGCTGGCCCGCGCCGATCGCGTGCAGCGTCGGCAGCGGTGCCGCCGGCGGTGGCGCGATGGGCACAGGGTTTCCGTGGTCCGTGTGGAACGGGGTGGCCGGCCCCGGCACCGACCAGTTGTGGGTGACCGTGGACGAGATCACCTTGTCGCCTGGTTGCGGGGGCGCCGTTTCGTCAGCGTCGCCGGCCGCCGAGGGGGACAGGCTGGCCGCCGCGCTGACGGACGGGGACTGCGACGGCGGCTGGCTGCCGGCCGAGGGCGGCGGGGCTGGCGGCGCGCAGGCGGTCAGGACCAGCAGGAGCGCCAGGGTTCCCACCCGCGCGGTCCGCGACCCGGTCCTGCGGTTGCGGATGGCGTTCATGACGGGCTCCCCTCGACCATCCCAGCGTAGGCCCAGAAGTTTGTGCTGCTCAGGGCCAATAGTCACCATCTTTCGGGGCCCGCTGGACTAGAGTCGTTCCTATCCACTGCAGGAGCGCAGACCGGCCGACGTCGCCCGGAACCCCCGGGGCGCAGCTGGCGTCTGCCACAGACCCATAAGGGGTTCATACATGCGATACGTAGTCGGCTATACACCCACCGAACGCGGCGCAGACGCCGTTGCCTTGGCGTCGGCCATGGCCCGCGCGCAGGGAGCGCATCTCGACCTGGTCTATGTGGTGGACCGGCACACGCCCTATGTGGCGATGAACCCGGAAGGAAACCGGGTCAGCGCCGCGGAGCAGCAGGTCCTCTCCGCGGAACGCCAGGGAATGGAACTCGTCCCTGAGGGACTGGAGGCGCACTTCCACGTCCGCCAGGCGGAATCGTTCGCAGCTGGCCTGATCGACGCCGCCCTCGAGTACAGGGCCGGCCTGATTGTGGTGGGTGCGGCAAGCCATGGCTTGTTTAAGCGCCATACCGTGGGCAACGTGGCCAACGCCCTTCTGCACGCCGCCCCGGTTCCGGTGGCACTGGCGCCGCACGGCTACCGCCGGACCGAAGCCATCACGCGTCTGACCCTCGCCGTGGGCCAGCGCGTCGGAGCGGAGGCGGCGATCGACGTCGCGATCGAATCCGCCGAGCGCCGCGGGGTGCCGCTTCGGCTGGTCTCCCTCGTGGAACTGGACGTCGAGGGGGACGGCGGGGAAAACGTCAACGCGGCCCACATCCACGCCAACACCGTCCTGTCCGCCGCCGCACACCGTCTGCCGGAGGGCCACCACGTCAGTGTCGAGGTCGCCCATGGGCGCACGATCGAAGAAGCAATCGACGACCTGGAATGGGACGACGGCGAGGTCATGATCGTGGGGTCATCCCGTCTGGCGGAGAAGTACAAGCTGTTCATCGGCAGCACGGCCTACAAGGTGCTGCGGGCGCTCCCTGTTCCGATGGTCGTGGTCCCGCGCGACTACCAGCAAGTGGATACCTTCCCGGCGGTCTGAGGCCCGGAGGTCTGGGGCCGCGGGGCCAGGACCGCCCAGTACGCGGGAATGCTGCCGGGCGGTCCACCGGTCTCCATCGGCACCGTCTTCAGGACGGTGGCACCCTCCGCGATGAGGGTCCAGCGGTCCGCGGGGAACACGCGCGAGCGTTGCCTCGTGCCGAAATGCCCCGGTTTCGGCAGGGCAGAAATGGCCTGGCGGAGCGGTCCGGGGATCTTCTCGCCTGTGGCGCCCAGGCCCCGCAGGTAGCTGAGCGCGCCGCCCGGGACGTTTGTCTCGACGAGGTAGATCCGTCCCTGGGTGCCGAGGAGGGCCTCGATGGAGCCTGCGAGGCGTGCCTGCCGTCGTCGGCTGAGGACGTGGAACACGCCGCGGACAAAGACGTTGGTGTCGCCGAGTTCGCGCCAGAGCCCTGCCGCCGCGGCCGGCTGCGTAGCATCCAGGCGCCGGAAACTGAGGCCGGGGACGTGCGGGTGCGCGGACTGCGCGGCTGCCACGGCCTCAGGTGAGACGTCGACGCCCAGGACCGAGGGAAAGATTTCGGTCAGCCGCCGTGTGATGGCGCCGTTCCCGCAGCCGAGATCGATCAAGGGGAGGCGGGTATCCATCGCGTTGGCCATGGCCTGCAGGTGGTGTCGGATCTCTTCGTTCCCGGCGCCGGGGGCGGCATCCCAGATGATCGGTTCGCTAAGGGAGCCAAGGGAGACTCCGCGCCAGAAGGCGTCCCAGCGTCGGTCCGGGCGCCTGGGACGGTGCAGGGACAGTGCCGCAACCTTGGCCACCAGCCGGAGCGTGTCCGCCGCCTTATCCATGCCCAGTGTGCGTGTGCCCGTTCTGTCCGTGCCCGCCGGAACGGGTCCGCTCACGCGACCGCACCGTCTTTGTGCGCGAGCAGATCCGTCATGTCCGGCACCGGCAGCGGACGGCTGAAGAAGTACCCCTGACCGAATTCGCAGTTCAGCTGCCGCAGCCTGTTCGCCTGCTCCCTGTCCTCGATGCCCTCGGCGACGGCGCCCAGTCCGGCCGAATGGATCAGTTGCAGGATGGCCGCGACGAATGTCTCCTGTTGCCGGTCTGTGGTTAGTCCGTCGAGCAGGGACTTGTCGATCTTTGCCTGCGCGGCCGGGAGGGTGCGCAGGTAGCTGATGGACGAATAGCCCGTGCCGAAGTCATCGATCTCGATCCGTACGCCGAGGTCATTGAGCGACTGCATGGTGGCTGCCACTTCCGGGCCGCCGCGCATGATCGCGGTTTCGGTGATCTCGATTGAGACATGGCAGGGGTCCACGCCGTGCCGGGCCAGCAGGCTTTCGACATAGGGCGCCAGATCGACGTGGTGCAGGTCAGCAGGGGAGAGATTGATGTGCGTGCTGAAGTCCGCCGGAAGCCCGGGATCGGACTTCCAGCGGCCGGTTTGCGCAATGGCGTTCCGGAGTACCCAGTGGCCGATTTCCACGGTGAGCCCGGCCTCGTCGGCGGCATCGAGGAAGGTATCCGGCGCCAGCAGGCCCAGGGCGGGGTGGCGCCAGCGGATCAGGGCCTCGGCGCCGGCAATGGCTCCTGTGCGCAGGTCCATGATGGGCTGGTATTCCAGCTCGAGCTGGTCCATCGCCAGCGCCGTCCTCAGCTCCGCCACCTGGTGGACGCGCTGCTTGGCGGCTTCGTGCATGGCCGCGGAAAAGACCAGGAGGGTGTCCCGGCCGCGTTTCTTGGCCTCGTGCATGGCGATGTCGGCATCGCGGATGAGTTCCTCGCTGCGCAGGCCAGGTTCCCCCAGCCGGACACCGGTTCCGGCCGTGAGGGCCACCGCGACACCGCCGGCGATGATTCTGTCCTTCAGCGATTCGCCGAGCCGGGCCGCGATCTGCAGCACGGCCTCCGTGTCCTGGTCCGCGATGAGCACGGCGAACTCATCGCCGCTGAGGCGTGCGATCAGGTGGCCGGCCCCGGCCGCTGCGCGAAGCCGCAGGGCCGCCTCGCGCAGCACGGCGTCCCCCGCGGCATGGCCAAGGCTGTCGTTGATGAGCCGGAAGGAATCGAGGTCCAGCAGGATGAGGGCCGGCTGGTGTCCGGTGCCGGCCCCGGCAACGGCGTCGGCCACTTTTTCCCGCAGCAGCGAGCGGCTGGCCAGGCCGGTCAGCTCGTCGGTGTTGATGACGCGGCGGAGTTCGGCTTTGGCCGCCTCCAGGAGCGCGGTCCGCTCGGCGACCCGGACTTCCAGGTCCTCGTACATGCTTTGGAGCTCTTCGGCCAGCAGGTTGATGCCCGTGGTGACGGCGTCAATGCCGTCCCGTGCCGGTGAGACTGGCAGGCGGTTCGACAGATCGCCCGAGGACAGTACAACGATGCCGTCCACGAGTTCCTCGAGGCGGCGGTCATCCTCAGGCCTTGTCATGACCCTGCGCGGTCAGCCAGCGGACCGCCTCATCGCCGTTGGTGAAAAAGCGTGTCGGAACCGGCGCCGAATTGACGCCCAGGAAGAAATTGGCGAGAACCCGGTCCACGGCGGACGAGCCGAGGAGCGCGATTGCCGAGGCGTCGCAGCGCTTGGCGAACACGGCCCGGGCGGCCCGGCTGACGGACTGCGTCGTGGCCATGTCGATCAGGAGCGGCGTGGGCCGGCCGCCGCACAAGTCATTGACACGATCCATGGCCAGTTGGGCGTTGGGGGCATCAATCACGACGCCCCGGGCCCACTCGAGGCGCAAGATGCCGCTGCTGTCGAAGTCCAAAGACGAGAAGTCGCGCCCGCCCGGAGTTTCACGATCCTCTTCTGGCACCAGCAATCCTCAATTTTCGCCCCAACATGTGCATTCATGATGACACTAATGCACAGCGGCCGTGGTGCGCAGGCCATAGCCCCTCAAGGCAGTAACGCAGGGCAGTAACGCAGGGCAGTAGGGCTAGGCAGTAACGCTAGGCGGCGGCGCGGGCCAGTTTCCGGGTCACGGAGTTCTTCCGGGCTGTGAGCAGCATGTCCACAGTCAGCACCAGCAGCGCCAGCCAGACGACGCCGAAACCGACCCAGCGGTCCGGCGTCATGGCTTCCTTGAACACGACGAGCGCCACAATGAACTGCAGGACAGGTGCGAAGTACTGAAGCAGGCCGATCGTGGTCATCGGCAGCCGGCGGGCAGAGGCGCCGAAGAACAGCAGTGGCACGGCGGTGATGACGCCCGACGCCACCAACAGCCAAAAATGCCCTGCACCGTTTGAGGCCAGGCTTGCCGCCCCGCTGACCGCGAGGAAGATCATCGTGGCCGCAGCCACTGGCGCCAGCACGATCGTCTCCACGGTGAGGCTGGTGATCGCGTCCGCCCGCGGGCCGACGCGCTTCTTGACGAATCCGTACAGTCCGAAGCTCAGCGCAAGCGTCAACGCGATCCAGGGGAGCTTGCCGTAGGAGACCGTCAGCACCCCGACGGCAACGAAACCGATGCCGACGGCGGCCCACTGCAGCGGGCGCAGCTTTTCCTTCAGGACAAAGACTCCCAGCAACACGGAGACCAGCGGGTTGATGAAGTAACCCAAAGAGGCCTCGACGGCCTGGCCCGTGGTCACGCCGTAGGTATACGTCAGCCAGTTCACCGCGATCAGAGCTGCGGCGATGGACAGCGGGCCGATCACCGTGCGGTTCCGGAACGCGGCGCCGAGCACCCGCCAGGAACGGGTCACGGTGATCAGCAGGGTGCAGAAAATCAGCGACCAGACCACACGGTTGGCCACGATCTCGACGGCGCCGGCGGGTGCCAGCACAAAGAAGTACAGGGGCAGCAGTCCCCAGAGCCCGTAGGCGCCGATGCCGAAGAGGATCCCCGCCGTCGTGTCCTTGTCTACCGGTGCCGGTCCCGCCGGCCGGGCCGGCGCAGACCCTGTTGCAGCGGCTGCGGCGCTCAGCGCTGTCAGTGGGGCGGGGGAGAAGGATCCGTTCGGCTTAGGCACAAGATCAATAACACCACCTGCGCGGCGCCTATTCCTGCCAATCGGAGCACGAGCCAGCCGGCGACATTTAGAATAGGGGCCTGTGCGCTGTATCTACTGGCGCTGTCCCTAAGACTCAGAAGGGCTCCCGGTGTCCAACTCGGCCGAATCCACATCCACTCGTCCCCTCCGTGTCGCGATTGTTGGTGCCGGTCCGGCCGGCGTCTACGCCGCGGACATCCTGACGAAGTCCAATGAGGTCAAAGGCGGCGACCTCCAGGTCAGCATCGATCTCTTCGAGGCATATCCGGCACCGTACGGCCTCATCCGGTACGGGGTGGCACCTGACCATCCGCGGATCAAGGGGATCGTCAACGCACTGCACAAGGTCCTGGACCGCGGCGACATCCGGTTCCTCGGCAACGTCACCTATGGCCGGGATCTGACGCTGCATGACTTCCGGGCGTTCTATGACGCCGTCATCTTCTCCACCGGCGCCATCAAGGACGCGGACCTGGATATTCCCGGGATCAGCCTGGAGGGTTCCTTCGGCGGGGCAGACTTTGTTTCCTGGTACGACGGCCACCCGGATGTGCCGCGGGACTGGCCGCTGGAGGCCAAGGAGATTGCGGTGATCGGCAACGGCAACGTGGCCCTCGATGTGGCCCGCATGCTGGTCAAGCACGCCGATGAACTCCTGGTCACGGAAATCCCGGACAACGTCTACCGGGCACTGAAGGATTCGCCGGTCACCGACGTCCACGTTTTTGGCCGCCGCGGCCCGGCCCAGGTGAAGTTCACGCCGCTGGAGTTGCGCGAACTCAGCCACGCCAAGGACGTGGACATCGTGCTGTATCCGGAGGATTTCGAGTTCGACGAGGCCTCGGACGAGGCCATCCGCAGCAACAACCAGGTCCGGACCATGGTGAACACCCTGACGAACTGGCTCGTCGAGGAGCACGCCGAGGCCGAGGAACCGTCCTCGCGCCGGCTTCACCTGCACTTCCTGCACAGCCCCGTCGAGATCCATGACGACGCCGCGAACCCCGGCAAGGTCGCTGGCATCAAGTTCGAACGCATGGAGCTGGACGGCACCGGGAATGTCAAGGGCACCGGGGAGTTCCTCGACTACCCGGTCCAGGCCGTCTACCGCGCGATCGGCTACCACGGTTCGCCGCTGGACGAGCTGGAATACGACGCCCGCCGCGGCGTTGTCCCGAACGAAGGCGGCCGCGTGCTCGACGCCGACGGGAACGCCGTGCCCGGAATCTACGCCACCGGCTGGATCAAGCGCGGGCCCGTCGGCCTGATCGGCCACACGAAGGGCGACGCGCTGGAAACCATCGGCTTCCTGCTGGAGGACCGGCTGACGCTGCCCCCGGCGCAGAACCCGGACCCGCAGGCCATCATCGACCTGCTTCAGGAGCGCGGCATCGAGTACACCACGTGGGAAGGGTGGATCAAGCTCGACGCCCATGAGCTCGCCCTCGGCGCCGAATGGTCCGCGGCGCAGTCCGCCGACGGGATCGAGCGGGAGCGCATCAAGGTTGTGCCGCGCGAGGATATGATCGAGATTTCCCGCGGGTAGCCGTGCGCTGCGCAAATTTTTCCACGCCGCGCAAAATGCCTGGCGCGCAGGGTATTCCGGCCGCGGGGGTATTTTCGCGCGTCGGGGAGGCGATTGCGCGTCGCGGAGCTGTTCGCCACGGCAGGACGGGCGCTGGGGGCATGCGGTGGGCAGGACGGCGCATCCTCTAGCGAGGGGTCCGAAACGCCCACTAGACTGGGCCGGACGTGGCGGCCTTCGGTACGCCGTCGAGCCCGTCCAGTGGGAGTTCAATGAGGAATCTGGTCCATCCGGCAGCTCTGCCGCCCGCAGGCGGAGTCACCGCGGAGCTGCGCCAGCAGCATGCCAGCACCGGGCACGAGGAACTGGACTCGCGCGGACTCGCTTTCCCCGGGAACCTGCAACTGCCTGGACTCAGCAGCCTGATCCAGGAGTCGTGGCGGCGTTCCGCGCAGCTGCACGCCAATCCGGACAACCCCGAGGCGCCGCTGGCCATGGACCGCGAGGAACTCGAAGAATACCGCCGCCAGCACCCGCTGGCCGCCATCATGCCCGTGATCCACAAGCTCCTGGTCCTGCCGAGCCATGACAGCGGAATGCTGGTAGCTGTGGGGGACGAGGTCGGCAGGCTGCTCTGGGTGGAAGGCGACGCAGCCCTGCAGCGCCGGGCCGAGGGCATGATGTTCGTCCCCGGCGCCGACTGGTCCGAGGCGACAGTCGGCACCAGCGCCCCCGGCACCGCGCTGGCTCTCGGCCGGGGA
This sequence comes from Arthrobacter sp. ES3-54, assembly GCF_029504395.1. GTDB lineage: Bacteria > Actinomycetota > Actinomycetes > Actinomycetales > Micrococcaceae > Arthrobacter. The sequence continues at coordinate 166,146 of NZ_JAQFIF010000006.1, read as the reverse complement.
ATCCAGATCTCCGGTGCCGAACACTACAAGCGCTCGGTGCATCCGTGGAGCTGCACGGCTGTGCCGTTCCACGATCCTGATTCCGGCGCCCTGCTGGGGGTCGTGGACATCACCGGCACGGCGTCGGCCGTGGCCCCGCATACCTTGTCGCTGGTTGAGGCGACGGTCGCCGCGGCCCAGGCGCACCTGCGGGTGGAACGGCTGCAGTTGGCCGCGGCAGGGCAGTCCTCGCCGTCGCGGCGGCGAAACGCGGGGCCCGCCTCCCACAGCGGGCGCGATGCGGCAGCCGCCGGCAGCCTCTACCGCAACAGCCTCCAGCTGCTGGGCCGGGACCAGGCGCTGCTCAGCATCGACGGCCGCACCGTGGCCCTGTCCGCCCGGCACAGCGAAATCCTGGCCCTGCTCAGCACCCACCCCGCAGGACTGAACGCGGAGGAGCTCTGCACCCTGCTCTATCCCGGGGAGGCCTCCACCATGACTCTGCGGGCCGAGATGGTGCGCCTGCGCAAGGTCCTGCAACAACTCAACCCGGACGCGGTCCCGCAATCCCGGCCTTACCGGCTGCCGATGGACCTGGTGCCGGACTCCGGCCAGGTCCTCAACTGCCTGCAGCGTGGCGCCCACCGGATTGCCCTGGAGATCTACCGCGGGGCCGTGCTGCCGCGCTCGGAAGCGCCCGGCATCGTCGAACTGCGGAGCCGGGTCTCCTCCCTGCTGCGCGAGGCAGTGCTGACTGACGGCAGCGCGGAATCGCTGCTGAAGTACGCCGAGCTGCCCGAGGCAAGGGACGACGTCGAGGTCCGGAGCGCCGCACTGAAGCTGCTGCCGCCCCGCTCGCCCAAACGTGCCGCCGTCGTCTCTGATCTCGAACGGCTGGATAAAGAACTCGGCGCCTGACCGGCATTTCCCGCGAAAGTGACCCGGATCACTTGCTTGCAACCTGATTGCAACCTTCCGGCTTCTACGCTGTAGGCAACGGTGAGCGCCAGCAACTGGCCGCCATTAATCTTGCACAGCAAAGGAGCTAGCAATGACTGTCTACGCCCAGCCCGGTACCGAGGGCTCGAAGGTCACCTTCAAGGACCGCTACGAGAACTGGATTGGTGGCGAATGGGTTGCCCCGGTTAAGGGCCAGTACTTCGAGAACATCACCCCGGTGACCGGCAAGGCCTTCTGCGAGGTGGCCCGCGGCACCGCCGAGGACATCGAACTGGCACTGGACGCCGCCCACAAGGTCGCACCGTCCTGGGGCAAGACCTCCGTCGCCGAGCGCGCCGCCATCCTGAACAAGATCGCCGACCGCATCGATGAGAACCTCGAGATGCTCGCCGTCGCCGAATCCTGGGACAACGGCAAGCCGATCCGCGAAACCCTCAACGCCGACATTCCGCTGGCCGCGGACCACTTCCGCTACTTTGCCTCCGCCGTGCGCGCCCAGGAAGGCCGGCTGTCCCAGCTCGACGACGACACCACCGCGTACCACTACCACGAGCCGCTCGGCGTCGTCGGCCAGATCATCCCCTGGAACTTCCCGATCCTCATGGCCGTCTGGAAGCTCGCCCCGGCCCTCGCCGCCGGCAACGCCGTCGTCCTCAAGCCCGCCGAGCAGACACCGTCCTCGATCCTGGTGCTGATGGAACTCATCGGCGACCTGCTGCCGGCCGGTGTCCTCAATGTGGTCAACGGGTTCGGCGTGGAGGCCGGCAAGCCGCTGGCCTCCAGCCCCCGCATCCGCAAGATCGCCTTCACCGGCGAAACTTCCACGGGCCGCCTGATCAGCCAGTACGCCAGCCAGAACCTGATTCCGGTCACCCTGGAACTCGGCGGCAAGAGCCCCAACATCTTCTTCAACGACGTCGCGGACAGCAACGACGCCTTCTACGACAAAGCCCAGGAGGGCTTCACGCTCTTCGCCTTCAACCAGGGTGAAGTCTGCACCTGCCCGTCCCGCGCCCTGGTCCAGGAAGATATCTACGATTCCTTCATGGCCGACGCCGTGGCCCGGACGGAGAAAATCATCCAGGGCAACCCGCTGGACACAGAGACCCAGCTTGGTGCCCAGGCCTCCAATGACCAGCTGGAAAAGATCCTCTCCTACATCGACATCGGCAAGCAGGAGGGCGCCAAGGTGCTCACCGGCGGCGCCCGGGCCGAAATGCCCGGAGACCTGGCCGGCGGTTACTACGTCCAGCCGACTATCTTCGAAGGCCACAACAAGATGCGGATCTTCCAGGAGGAAATCTTCGGCCCGGTAGTTTCGGTGACCCGCTTCAGCGACTACAACGACGCCATGGGCATCGCCAACGACACCCTTTACGGCCTCGGCGCCGGCGTCTGGTCCCGCAACGGCAACGTCGCCTACCGCGCCGGCCGTGAGATCCAGGCCGGCCGCGTGTGGGTCAACAACTACCACGCCTACCCGGCGGGGGCTGCGTTCGGCGGTTACAAGTCCTCCGGCATCGGCCGCGAGAACCACTCGATGATGCTGGACCACTACCAGCAGACCAAGAACCTCCTGGTCAGCTACAACGAGAACAAGCTCGGCTTCTTCTAAGCCGCATTGACCCGGGCGGGGCGGATCGGCAGTGATCCGCCCCGCCCGCACCACTTTCCGGACCAGCCAGGGAGACCCCAAATGACCCAGACCAGGCTTGACGCCGCCGTGACCTGCCCCGGCGAGGACTTCTCCCGGGTGGCGCTCATGCCGGAGGCCGTACAACTGCTGCGCAAGCTGTGGCTCCAGCACGGGCCGCTGATGTTCCACCAGTCCGGGGGCTGCTGCGACGGTTCCTCACCGATGTGCTATCCGGCAGGGGAGTTCATCACGGGGGACTCGGACGTGCAGCTGGGACTGTTCGACATTTCGGACGGTCTGCAGCCCCAGCCGCTGGAATTCTGGATGTCCAGGGAGCAGTTCAACTATTGGAGCCACACGCACCTGACTGTCGACGTCGTTCCCGGCCGGGGGAGCGGGTTCTCGGTGGAAGCACCGGAAGGCAAGCGATTCCTGATCCGCTCGACGCTGATGGACTGGCCCGGCTGAGTCCTGGTCTGGGCCCACCCGCGCGGGTTCTGAGGCTGGTCCGCGGCCGCACCCACCCTGCCCGGGCGTCTCACTATGTGGGACAAATCGGGCCGTCCAGTGGATGGACATCTAGGATAGATAGGTCTGTTTCCAAACCAGTTATCGAGATTGCGGACTTTCCTATGAACCTTTTCCGGACCAAATCCATCGAACAGTCCATGTCCGACGCCGATGAACCCGGACGCAAGCTGAAGCGCTCGCTAAGCACGTGGGACCTCATGATCATGGGGGTCGCCGTTGCCGTGGGCGCCGGAATCTTCTCGGTCGGCGCCAAGGCCGCGGCGAATTTCGCCGGCCCCGCCGTGACCATCTCCTTCGCGATCGCCGCCGTCACCTGCGCGCTCGCCATCATGTGTTACGCCGAGTTCGCCACGGCCATCCCGGTCGCAGGCTCCGCCTACGTCTTCACCTACGCCACCATGGGTGAGATCCTCGCGTGGATTATCGGCTGGAACCTGATCCTCGAACTCTTCACGGCCGGCGCCGTGATCGCGAAGTACTGGGGCATTTACCTCAGCAAGGTCTTCGCGCTCATGGGCGTGGACATTCCGCCGTCGATCTCCCTGGGCGGCGTCGACCTCTACTGGGGCGCCTTCCTGATTGTTGCTATCTTCACGGTGCTGCTGGTGCTCGGGACCAAACTCTCTGCCCGGGTCGGCAACATCTTCACGCTCATCAAGATCGCGGTGGTCCTCTTCGTGATCGTCGTGGGCTTCACCTACATGAAGTTCGAGAACTACGCCCCGTTCGTCCCGGCTTCCGAGCCGACCGGAGGCACCGGAACCGCGGATGTCCTCAAGCAGTCCTTCTTCGGCTTCCTGACCGGCGCGGCCCCCGCCCAGTACGGGACCCTGGGAATCTTCGCCGGCGCCGCCCTGGTCTTCTTCGCCTTCATCGGCTTCGACGTCGTCGCCACCTCGGCCGAAGAGGTCAAGAACCCGCAGAAGACGCTGCCCCGCGGCATCTTCGGTGGCCTGGCGATCGTTACGGTGCTCTACATCCTGGTGTCGCTGGCACTGACCGGCATGGTGTCCTACACGAAGCTGGCCGAGGCCAAGAACCCGACGCTCACCACCGCCTTCGAGGCCGTCGGCAATACCGACGCCGCCAAGGTCATCGCCTTCGGCTCCCTGGTGGGCCTAACCACCGTCATCATGGTGCTGCTCATGGGCCTGTCCCGCGTGGTCCTCGCGATGAGCCGCGACGGCCTGCTTCCGCGCTCCCTGTCCAAGACCAGCGCCGCGCGTGGAACACCGGCCCGCCTCCAGATCATCTGTGGCGCCGGAGTGGCGCTCGTTGCCGGCTTGACCAATGTGGATCTTTTGGAGGAAATGATCAACATCGGGACCCTGTCCGCCTTCGTGATGGTCAGCCTCGGCATCCTGGTGCTCCGCAAGAAGCGTCCCGACCTGAAGCCGGCCTTCCGCGTCCCGTTCGGCAAGGTGCTCCCGATCGTCTCTGCCGTCCTGTGCCTGTACCTCATGACGAACCTCGCCGTGGAGACCTGGATCTTCTTCGCGATCTGGCTGGTGATCGGCGTCGCGATCTACTTCGCCTACGGCCAGCGCCACTCCAGGCTGAACGAAAAGTTCGCGGAGGCCCGCGCCTCCGTGAACGGCCCGGGGACGGCAAGCCCCGTCCAGGCGGCCGCACCGGCCGCGGAGACCGACGAGGACGCGCTGACCCGCTCCTGACCGGGGAGCCGTCCGTCCCGAATAACCGGAGTCGCCGGAACCGTGCGAATTCGCTGGAAACTTCCGGCGTGCTCGCACGGTTCCGGCGACTTCGGCGTTTGGCACGCGCTCGGCGTTTGGCCGGTGCTCGGCGTTTGGCCTGCGCTCCCTAAGATGGACACATGGCCCGCCCAGCAAGACCGGAACGTAAATCAGAGTTGTTGTCGGCGATTCTCGACTACCTCATGGACAAGACGCTGGCGGAGCTGACATTCCGCAGCCTCGCCGAGGGGCTGGGCGTCAGCAGCTACGTCCTGGTGTACCACTTCGGCAACCGCGAGCAGCTGATCAACGAGATCATCCGCGGCATCGAATCCCGGCTGGACAGCGTCCGTGCCACCGACGTCAGGGACATCGACAGGGATGCATGGCGGGCCTTCTTCCTCGAGTCCTGGCAGTGGACCATGGCACAGCGCAACCGGCACCTGGCCCGGCTTGAATTCGAGGCGACTGCGCAGGACGTTGTGGCCGCGGCGCCGCGCGGCACCGCCCCGGAGCACTTCCGGATGCTGCACGAGAAGGCCCGGGACTGGCTCATCATCCAGGGCATCCTGCCGGAGTTCGCGGACACCGACGCCCGCCTGTTCACCGCAGCGTTCTATGGGCTCCAGTTCGATTTCGTCGTCAACAACCAGCCCGAGGAAGCCACCAAGGCCTTTGAGCTGATGATGCTGGTCTTCTTCAACAATCTCGACAGGCGCCTGGCCACCGACGGCCAGCACATCTGAGCTGAATCTCAGGGGGCGGCGTAGCGGCCCTCCCACTCCACGAGGGGGCGCAATTCCTCCCAGCGCCGCGCCACTTCCTCCACCGCCCCGGGTCCGGCAAGCCAGCCGGGCTGGCCCACATTGACCCCGGCCGTGAGCGACTTGTGCTTGAGCAGCTCCGCCCGGGGATGGTCCTTCTCGAAACCCCGCGGCACCGTCTTCAGGCGTTCGCCCTCCACCTCGAACCCCGCTGCCTCGACCTGGCGCACGATCTCCTGCAGGACTTCGCCGCTGGCGGGATCGTCCACGGCGCCGCGGAAGCGTGCCAGCTGGGCCGGGGTGTGGGTGTGGCAGCCGCCGCCGATCAGCATGCCGTCGGCGCTGAGCTGGATATAGAAGCCCACTCCTTCGTCCAGCGCCGCGAAGGCCCCCTGCGCGGTCTTGTAGGGCGACTTGTCCGGCGAGAACCGCACATCCCGGTTGGGGCGAAAGAGCTTGGCCTGGCCGAAGCGTGGCTCCAGCTCGGCCAGCAACTCGGTTAGCGGCCCTTTCACCGCGGCGTCGTAGACAGGCTTGTGCTCCAGCCACCAGTCCCGGTTGTTGTTCTGTTCAAGATCGGCGTAGAACCGGAAGGCGTCATCCGGAATGCCTGCAAATGCGGTCATGCCCAAATCCTACGGAGCCGCAGTGCACGGTGGCGAGGGGCACGCGCGCCCATGTGGATAACGGCAAACGCCCCGCCACGGAGGTCCGTGGCGGGGCGTTCTAGTGGCTCAAACGGTCACAGGTACAGTCGGCCTTTGAAGCGGCCGGCCGTTCAGGCAACCCGCGACGCGGCGATCAGACCTTGTTGGCGGCCTCTGCGTCGGACTCAACCTGGCCGGCGCCGAGGCTGGCGCGCAGCTTGGCGCCGAACTCGGCGTCGACGTTGGTCCAGTACTGGATGGCGCGTTCCTTGACGCCGGCGTTCTTGACGCCGCTGACGGCGCCGGTGACGGTCTCCAGCAGGCGGGCCTTCTCGCCGTCGTTGTACACCTCGCGGTACAGCGTGCCGGCCTGGCCGAAGTCGTTGTCCTCGGGGTGCAGGGAGTGCGCGGAGTGCGTGAGCGCGCCGTCGTTCTCCCAGCCGCCGCCGGCAATGGCGGGCTCAACCGCGGCCGGGCCGCCGACGGAGTTCGGTGCATATACCGGAACGGTCGGAGCGTTGAAGTGGTAACGTCCGGCGCCGTCCTGGCTGTAGTTGTTGACCTGGTTCTGGGGCGCATTCACCGGGAGCTGGGCGTGGTTGGTGCCGACGCGGTAGCGGTGCGCATCCGCGTAGGAGAAGATGCGGGCCTGCAGCATCTTGTCCGGGGAAGCGGCGATGCCGGGCACGAAGTTCGACGGCGCGAAGGTTGCCTGCTCGATCTGCGCGAAGTAGTTCTCCGGGTTCTTGTTCAGCTCCATGGTGCCGACCTTGATCAGCGGGTAGTCCGCGTGCGGCCACACCTTGGTCAGGTCGAAGGGGTTGAAGCGGTACGTCTTGGCGTCCTCGTACGGCATGACCTGGACGTGCAGGTCCCAGGACGGGAAGTTGCCGGCGGCGATGTTTTCCTGCAGGTCGCGGATGTAGAAGTCGCCGTCAGCGCCGGCCAGGGCCTCGGCCTCGTCACCGGACATGGACTTGACGCCCTGGTTGGACTTGAAGTGGTACTTGACCCAGAACCGCTCGCCCTCGGCGTTGATCCACTGGTAGGTGTGCGAGCCGTAACCCTGCATTTCACGCCAGGAGGCCGGCAGGCCGCGGTCGCCCATGAGCCAGGTGACCTGGTGGGCGGACTCGGGGGAGAGGGTCCAGAAGTCCCACTGCATGTCGGCGTCGCGCAGGTGGGTGCCCGGGAGGCGCTTCTGGGAGTGGATGAAGTCGGGGAACTTGATGCCGTCGCGGATGAAGAACACCGGGGTGTTGTTGCCGACGAGGTCGTAGTTGCCCTCGGTGGTGTAGAACTTCACGGCGAAACCGCGGGGGTCGCGCCAGGTGTCGGGGGAGCCTGCCTCGCCGGCAACGGAGGAGAAGCGGATGAGCATGTCCGTCTCCGTGCCGGGCTGGAACAGCGCGGCCTTGGTGTACTTCGAGACGTCCTCGGTGGTCTTGAAGCTACCGAAGGCGCCGCCGCCCTTGGCGTGCACGACACGCTCCGGGACGCGCTCGCGGTTGAACTGCGCGAGCTTCTCGATCAGGTAGTGATCGGTCAGGATGAGCGCGCCGTCGGCGCCGACGGACTTGGAGTGGGCGTCGGAAGTGACGGGAGCGCCGGACTGTGTCGTGGACACGGCGGGCGCAGAGATGATCTCGGTCATCGTTCTCCTTTTGGTTGGGTTTCTTAGTTTCGTTCGGAGGGAAGTTGTTGGGTGCGCTGGCAGTCCTGGCAGATGCCCTGGTACAGCACGTCCGCGATCTGGATGGTCATCGGCTTGGCGTTCGCGTCCCAGTGCGGGGTCAGGCAGGGCGCGTGGCCCACGGCGCATTCGACGTCCTCCACGCGGCCGCAGCTGATGCACACGGCATGGTGGTGGTTATCTCCCACCCGCGTCTCGTACAGCGCGGGGGAGTGCGGGGGTTCGAAACGGCGCAGCATGTGCAGATCGGTCAGGTCCCCCAAGACCACATAGACGGACTGCGCGGTCAGGTCCGGCAATTCCTGCCGGGCGGCGGCAAGGATCGCCTCCGCCGGCGAATGCGGGTGATGTTCGACGGCGGCCAGCACGGCCAGGCGCTGCTTGGTCACCCGGCGGCCGTGGGCACGCAGGGCCGCTGCCCATGCATCGTGGGTGCCCGAGGAATCCGTCATACCCCCATTCAAGCACTTATTATGACTGTCTCACAATAAGGCGCGGCTAACATTTCCGGCCGCGTCCAGGGCGCCCGCGGCTCGCCACTAGAGTTGCCCGGTGGGGAAATTTCTGGCGGACATCACGCCGTTGCGTGAAAGTCCGGCCTTCCGCCGTCTGTGGCTGGGGTCCGCCGTTTCCGCACTGGGCAGCCAGCTGACCCTCGTGGCAGTCAGCCTGGAGATCTACCGGCTGACCCAGGACAGCCTCTATGTGGGCCTGCTCAGCCTCTTCGCCCTCGTGCCGCTGGTGTTCGGCGGCCTCCTGGGCGGCTCGATCGCCGACGCCCACGACCGCCGCACAGTGGCGCTCCTGGCCTCGTCCGTCCTCTGGCTTACCACGGCCGCGCTGGCCCTGCAGGCATGGATGCAACTGGGCAACGTGTGGCTGCTCTACGCACTCGTGGCGGTGCAGAGCGGCGCCCAGGCCATCAACCAGCCCGCCCGCAGCGCGATCATCCCCGTCCTGGTGCGCAAGGAGCTGCTGCCGGCCGCAAACGCCCTCAGCATGATGATATTCGGGCTGACCATGACCGCCGGGCCGCTGCTGGCCGGGGTGCTCGTGGCGTGGATCGGGTTCGGCTGGACCTACACGATCGACGTCGTCAGCTTTGCGTTTGCGTTCTGGGCGCTCCTGAAGCTGCCGCCCATGCCGCCCGGGGAGCATGCGAGGCCGGCCGGGCTGCGTTCCGTGGTGGAGGGATTCCGTTTCCTTGGCACCCGGCCCAACCTCCGCATGACATTCGTGATCGACCTCGTGGCCATGATCTTCGCCCAGCCCCGGGCGCTGCTGCCTGCGATCGGTGCCGTGATGATCGGCGGCGGCGAGGCCACGGTGGGGATCCTGTTGGCCTCGATGGCCGTGGGCGCGTTCCTGGCCGGGCTGTTCTCCGGCCCGCTGGGCGGCGTCCGCCGGCAGGGTGCCGCGGTGGTGTGGTCCGTAATGGGCTGGGGCGCCTCGGTGGCGGCCTTCGGCCTGGTGGTGGTCCTCGCCGGTCATGCCGGAGAGGCCGGAGAGGCCGGCGTGACGGTGTGGCTGCTGCCCGCCGCCGTGTGCTGCGCGCTGGCCGGCATCGCGGATTCCGTGAGCGCCGTCTTCCGGACCACCATCCTGCAGGCCTCCACCCCGGACCACCTGCGCGGGCGGCTGCAGGGCGTGTTCGTGGTGGTGGTGGCCGGCGGACCCCGGATCGGTGACATGCTGGCAGGCGGCGCGACTAAACTTTTGAACGAGGGATGGGTTCTGCTGATCGGCGGCGCGATGTGCATTGCCGTGGCCTGGACGCTGGCCCACCTGCAGTGCGGATTCCTGCGGTACGACGCGCGGAACCCGGTAGCGTAGCGGTTCGTTTTCATTGGTACCCATCGAGGTCAAGGGCATCAGGAGGACCAGTGCACCAGCATCACAACGGACTGAAAACCGCGGCCCTGTTCGGAGTCCTGTGGGCGGTCCTGCTTGGTCTGGGGGCGTTCATCGCAGCCGGGACCCGCAGTGCCGCGCCGATCTGGATCATGGCCCTGATCGGCGTGGGCACCACCGCCTACGGGTACTGGAACAGCGACAAGCTCGCCATCCGGTCCATGCAGGCCTATCCCGTCACGGAGGCCGAGGCGCCCCAGCTGTACCAGATCGTCCGGGAACTGTCCGGCCGGGCCAACCAGCCGATGCCGCGGATCTACATCTCGCCCACCATGGCGCCGAACGCCTTCGCCACCGGCCGGAATCCGCAGACCGCGGCGGTGTGCTGCACCGAGGGCATCCTGCGGCTGCTGGACGCCCGCGAGCTCCGCGGCGTCCTGGGCCATGAACTGATGCACGTCTACAACCGGGACATCCTGACGGCGTCGGTGGCCGCCGCCGTCGCCGGCGTCATTACCTCGGTGGCGCAGATGATGCTGCTGTTCGGCGGCGGGGATCGCCGCAACGCGAACCCGTTCGCCGCGATCGCGATGGCGCTGCTGGCCCCGTTCGCCGCGTCCCTGATCCAGATGGCCATCTCGCGGACGCGGGAGTACGACGCCGACGAAGACGGATCCGCGCTCACCGGAGATCCGCTGGCGCTCGCCTCCGCCCTGCGCAAGATCGAGCAGGGTGTGCAGTTGGCGCCACTGCCGCAGGACCAGCGGCTGGTCAACGCCTCCCACATGATGATCGCCAACCCGTTCCGCGGCGGAGGCGTGGCCAAGATGTTCTCCACCCACCCGCCGATGGCCGAGCGGATCGGCCGGCTGGAGCGGATGGCCGGCCGGCAGCTCACCTGAAGCCACCTGCGGCTCTGGCGACGCGCAAATAGATCCGTGACACGCAAAAGGGCTGGCGACACCCGAATACCGGTGTCGCCAGCCCTTTTGCGCGTCGTGAGGAAACTTGCGCCGCGGACGGGAAGCTAGCTGCGGAAGTTGACGAACTGCAGGTCGGCCTCGTCGAAGCCCTTGAGCAGGTTCATGGTCTCCTGGAGGTCATCGCGGGACTTCGACGTCACCCGGAGCTCGTCGCCCTGGATCTGCGACTTGACGGACTTGGGGGCCTCGTCCCGGATCAGCTTATTGATCTTCTTGGCGAGGTCCTGGGCGATGCCCTCCTTGATGGAGGCCTCGAGCCGGAATTCCTTGCCGGAGGCGTAGGGCTCGCCGGTGTCGAGGGACTTCAGCGAGATGCCGCGGCGGATGAGCTTGGACTGCAGCACGTCGAGCACCGCCAGCACCCGCTCTTCTGAGTTGGCCTTCATCAGGATCTTCTCGCCGCTGAAATCAACCTCGGCGCCGACGCCCTTGAAGTCGTAGCGCTGGGCAATTTCCTTTTGTGCCTGGTTCAGCGCGTTGGCGACCTCCTGCTTGTCTACCTTGCTGACGACGTCGAACGTGGATTCGCCTGCCATGACTTTCCTCCTGATGGTTAGCCGGGTGCCTGATGTGAGGCCGGTTGTCTGCATTCCAGCCTAGTACGGATGCCCCCATTCTGGAGGGCGGCCGGACGGGACGAGGTTTCACAGTCCGCTCATAGCTCAATCACGGCGGGAACGAAGCCAGGCCCGGAAGAGTTGCAAGGGTTGGAACCGCTGCTGAAAGGCAAGAACATGCACCACAAGGCCGTCCGCTACGTTAACCGCACCACCGCCGCCGCTGCCACCACGCTGGCCGCGACGGCGACCTCCGTTGCCGCCGCCGCACTGGCGGCCTCCATCATTCTGAGCCCGGCCCCCGATGCCTCAGCGCGCATGGACGGTGTCCACACGGACCTGGCCCGCGCTGTCGAGCTGAACCAGGTCACCCCGGAGCAGGCGGCACGATTCGAGGCAAGGCTGGCCGGGCGCATTCTCGGAGAGGCCTGAATTTCCAGGCATTTTGGCCCATTTCTGGGCCGCTGAAGCGCCGATTCGATTCTTCGGCGGAAGTTCTGTAAAGTTGTCTTGCCCGCGGGTGCTGGAAGCGGAACGGACTGGAAACAGGCGTTCTGGGACTGGAAACCGCGAGTGATCTTCTTTTGAAGTTCGGCAGATTACCCGAGCGGCCAAAGGGGGCTGACTGTAAATCAGCTGGCAACGCCTACGGGGGTTCGAATCCCTCATCTGCCACCCTTGGAAAAGCCTCCGGAACCAATCGGTTCCGGAGGCTTTTTCTTTGCCCGCGGTTCCGCGGCCCCACCCACGTTCGTCGGGCCCAGTCACGTTCGTCGGGCCCACCCAACACAGTCCGCGCAGAGATAGTCCGAGGCTCAGTCGAGGGGCGGATTGGGGATAGCTATCGTTGTCCCGGCGGGCGGAATCCATTCGCCGCCGGTCAGATAATTCAAATTGGCTATCCGCAGTGCATAGAGCGGTATGCCGTAGCGGCTCGCGATGCCGGAGGGAGTATCACCGGCGCTCGTCCTGTACAAGAGCTGCCCCCGCCCGTCCTGGCCGGTCACGCTACCGCCGGCGCCGAGCTGCGGCACGTCCACGCCTCTGAGATCGATGACCTTTCCCGCCGCAACGGACGCCGAATCGTTGAAACTCCTGAGGATCTCGGGAGTCATCCGGAAGTGGGCGGCGATGCCTTCCCAGGTGTCGCCGTCGACGGCCGTGTAGCGCATCGGCTGATAAAACCCGTTCAGTTCGGTCGTCCCCAGCAGGCCCGGGGGCGCCGGGGACGTTGCAGGGGGCCCCGGGGACGTTGCAGCGGCCGCCGGGGTTCCGCCCCGGGCATCCGTGCCGGATTCGCAGGCGGTCAGCAGGCCGGCTAGAACCGCGGCCAGAACAACTGCGGCGGCCGTCCGGACGCGTTTTACACCGGAACCGTGACTCACGCTGGGTGTCCTGTCATTCGGGGCCTCCCCCCGAGGCCCGTTGGCGCCAATTATTCCATACGTTTGATGAAACATGATTTTCCGTAGGGCGAGGCTCCGCGGGTTCGGTATAGTGCCGGTCATGGACGAAAAAGCGATCTTGCACACCTATCTGCGCACCCGGCGGGCCAGCCTGCTGGCCAAGCTTGACGGGCTCAGCGAGTACGACGCGCGCCGGCCCCTCACAGCCACGGGCACCAACCTGCTGGGCCTGGTCAAGCATGTGGCCAGCGTTGAACTCGGTTACTTTGGCGAGGTTTTTGGCCGGCCCAGCGACCTGGAACTGCCATGGTTCGCCGACGATGCGGAGCCGGACGCCGACATGTGGGCTGCCCCCGGCGAGACGCGCGAGCAGATCGCCGAGCTGCACCGGCTCTCTGCCGTGCACAGCGATGCCACCATCGATGAACTCGCCCTGGACGCACCCGGCGTGGTGCCCTGGTGGCCGGACCAGCGCAAGCACGTGACCCTGCACCAGATTCTCGTGCACATGTGCGTGGAAACGGCCCATCACCTAGGCCACGCGGACATCCTGCGCGAGCTCATCGACGGCAGGGCCGGCCAGCGCCCGGGGGACCCGAACCTCTCCGTACGCACACCCGAAGAGTGGAATGTTCATCGGGCCCGCATCGAGGCGGCCGCCGTCGCCGCCGCAGCAGGCGCGCCAGACCGGTAGCGCAGGCCGACATCGGGCCGACAGCGGCCGGAGAACCTAGCCGGCGACACGCTGCCGGCAACACCCAATGTTCTGAAAGCAAAATCTCAGTTTTCGAGGCAGTGCCAACGTAGGGTGGTCCGGTCCGCTGTTGAAGAAGAAGGAGCGATCGTGAAGTCGTTTGCCTGTGGTGATGTGGTTCCGGGCTGCGAAGCCCGCTGGGTATGCAGTACGGAAGACGAAATTCTGGTGAATGTGGCAGCCCATGCTGCGTCCGCACATGGGCTGGAGGAGCTGCCGGCCGACGTCGTGCAGTCGGTCCACAAAGCCATCATTTCCGTTAGTTGATTCACGAGGCAGGCGGCCACCCGCCCGACGCCGGGACCGCTCCGGGCCCGGATTGGAACGAGGATCTGGCGGCCGCCTGCCGAGGTGTTGGCCTTGCCGCGGCCTACCAACCCATTGTTGATACTGCCCGCGGCACAGTGGTGGGCTATGAGGCCCTGGCCCGGTTTCCGGGTTTCGCCGAAAAAAATCCTGAAGTGTGGTTTGCCGCCGCGCGCACGCATGGCTTGGCGGCCGAGCTCGAGGCAGCGGCCTTGCGGGTGGCGCTCGCGGCACGCCCCACCCTGCCTGCGAACTGCTTCCTGACCCTCAACGTCTCACCGGAGCTGCTGCTGACGGAGGGGATCCGTGAGATCTGGCGCAGTCAGGGAAACCTTGGCGGACTGGTGGTTGAACTTACGGAACAAACCCCGATCGACTCCTATCTGGAGCTTGAGCCTGACCTCAACCAGCTGCGCGCTGCGGGCGCGCTGATCGCGATCGACGACGCCGGGGCCGGCTACGCGGGACTCCGTCACCTCCTGGCGCTGCGGCCCTCGCTGATCAAGATCGATCGTGAACTCATCCAGGATGTCGACCGTGACGAAGCCAAGCGCGCCCTGATCTCCATGCTCGGAACCTTTGCCAGCCGCGTGGATGCCTGGATCCTGGCCGAAGGAGTGGAGCGGGTGGAGGAACTGGACGCCCTCGTCGCCCTCGGCGTACCGCTGGTGCAGGGGTATTGCTTGGCCCGGCCGGGGCCGGCGTGGGAACCGATCGACCTTGAGGTTGCCCACCGACTCGCGTCCAAACCACCGGTGGCCCACCAGGGCGTCATCCGGGACATCGTGGAACCCGCGACGACGGCCACCACGACGGCGACGGCGGCCGCCGCGTTTGATGACAGCCCCGCCCTGCAGTCAGTGGTGCTGATGGGCGAGCATTTGCGGCCCGTTGCGGTGCTCGACCCCGCGGCGGCGGCACTGGGCGTGGTCAGCCCGGGAATGTGCGTCAACCTGGACACTCCGATCAGCGAGGCCCTGGCACGCTCCATGACTCGGAGTCAGGCCAGCCGGTTTGACCCCCTGCTGGTGACGGACAACGCCGGCCGCTTTGCCGGCGTCGCCCGCATGGAACGGATGATCACGGCCCTGGCCGACAGCTAACCGTCGGCCGGGTCCGGATCGCCTGACCGTTGCCCCAGCAACTGTCCCGTGCCGGGGTCCTCCAGACCATCGAAATAGCGGTCCAGGACATCGCGGAACACGGATTCGCCGGGGGCCGCCAGCCGGAACAGCGTCATGGACGAGTGCAGCTTCCGAGCGTCGATGCCGCCGAAGATCTGCACCGCGGACCGCCCCTCCAGGGAAGCCACCGCGGCGGCCACCTCCCGGAGGCGGGGGCCAAGGACGTCGTGCCAGACGTAGGCCCGGGCCTCGTCCAGGGAGGAGATGGCATATTTGCGGGCCGTTTCGCTGTGCCCCAGGCCTGCGAGCTGGGGGAAAACGAACCACATCCAGTGGCTCCGCTTCATGCCCGACCTCAGCTCCGCCAGGGCGTGCCCGTAGGTTCCGCCGGCGTCTTGGGCGATCACGAACCGTTCAAGATCGTAGGGGTCTTCTTTCATGCTCGCTAGGCTACGTCGCCAGGCAGTGAAGCGACAGGGCCGTGGAAGCGCCCAACCCCGACCTACTCCCCAACCCCGCCCTACTCCCCAACAAAGGGCAGCGGTAGTATCAACTTCGAGAGTCCTTGGCGCACCTCAGAGTTGACCGGGCGCCACTCTCGGGCCGGGCCGGAGGGCGGGATGCAGGACGCATATGGGCTATATACCCCAACCACGCTGGTGGAAGTCGGGCTGCTGCTGGCGACATTTGTCCTCTGTTCGCTGATTGGCACAGAACGGCAGGTCCGGCAAAAGATCGCGGGCTACCGCACCCACGTTCTGGTCGGGTTGGGCTCTTGCACCTTCACCCTTATCTCGGCCTACGGCTTCGTCTACGCGATGGCGCCGGGGGCCACCATGGACCCGTCCCGTATTGCGGCCCAAATCGTCAGCGGCATCGGTTTCCTCGGCGCCGGCGTGATTTTCAAGGGACGGAACGTTGTCCGCGGCCTGACGACGGCCGCCAGCATTTGGGTTTCCGCCGCCGTTGGCATGGCGTGCGGGGCCGGAATGCTGTCCCTGGCTGTTGCACTGACCGCTTTCCACCTCATCACGTTGTACGTCGTCTCTCCCATGATCAGGAAGATCCCGACCCCGGACGCCCACCGGGTCCTGCACCTGGGCTATGCCGACAACCAGGGGGTGCTGCGGCAAGTGTTGGAGATCGCTACTAACATGGGCTTCAGCTCTTCAATCCTGAGCACCAAAAAATCGGGCGATGAACAAAATCCGATCGTCCTCATGGACGTCCGCTTCCACGGGCATCTTCCGCTGCGGGAGCTCGTCCCCTACCTCCTGGAATTGCCCGGCGTGAAGAGCGTCACCGTCCAGGGCTCCGACCCGAACGAAGACGACGATGACGAAAGCGCCTGACAACCCGCCGCAGCAGGATCCCCGGGTCGACGCGTTCATAGCGGCATTGCCGGACTGGCAGCAGGATATCTGCGCTCAGGTGCGTGAACTTGTCCTTGCCGCCGACCCGGCGGTCGAAGAGACCATCAAGCGCACCACGCAGCCCTACTTCGTCCTCGACGGCAACATCTGCGCCCTGCTCGCGGCCAAGGACCACGTCAACGTCTTCCTGTACGACGGCGGGATCGCCCCGGACCCGGAGGGCATCATCACCGGCGGGCACGACAACAAGACCGCCCGCACCGTCGCTTTCACCCAGGGGGAGGCCATCCCCGGCCAGGCCCTCACCGCGATGTTCCGGCAGATCATCGCAAACAACCGGGCCGGCGGCTGGCGGAAGCTCAAGCCTGGCCGATGAAGCACGATGACCATTCTCGAACTGCCGTGCACGCTGATTGAAGCCGTTCGGGATGACCGTTAGAGTCTCCGGATGACCGAGAACAGCATCGCCCTGACGAAGACTGTGCGTGTGCGCGTGCTGCGCAGGCCCGACGCTGGCCCCCTGGCGGATGCCTACCTGCGGAACCGGGAGCACCTGGCGCCCTGGGAGCCGGTGCGGACCAAGGAATTCTTTACCGTCGAGGGGCAGGCCGCCAGCATTGAATCCAAGCTCGGGTTGTTCATCGCGGGATCGGACGTGCCATGGGTTCTGGTGGAAGGTTCCCGGATCATCGGGGTGATGAACCTCAGCGGGATTGTCCGGGGGCCGTTCCTCAGCGCCCACCTTGGCTACTGGGTGGACAAGGACATGACCGGGCGGGGGATTGGCTCGGCAGCGCTGGAGTTCGCCGTCCAAACCGCCCGGAACGAGCTGGGCCTGCACCGGCTGCAGGCCGCCACCCTCCCGCACAACTCCGCGTCGCAGCGGATCCTGAAGCGGGCCGGGTTTGAGGAGATCGGTTTGGCCCCCCGGTACCTTCGGATTGCCGGTTCCTGGCAGGACCACATCCTGTTCCAGCGGATCCTGTACTGATGGCGGCTGTTCCGGATGCACGCGTTCCGATTACGTCTGCGGACTTTGGTGCCCTGCACCATGTTGAGCTCTGGGTGCCGGACCTGCAACGGGCCAGGGACCAGTGGGGCTGGCTGCTGGGCCGGCTCGGCTACGAGGCCTACCAGGACTGGACCCACGGGTGCAGCTGGCGCCGGGGGCCCACGTATATAGTCGTCGAGCAGTCCCCGGCCCTGAGCGGAACCGTGCACCAGCGCACCGCGCCGGGCCTGAACCATCTCGCCTTCAGCGCGGGGACGCGGGAGCACGTGGACGCCGTGGCGGGCGAGAGCCTCAGCCACGGCTGGGCCGAGCTATTTCCGGAGAAATACCCGCACGCTGGAGGCCCCGGCCACTTCGCCGCCTACCTCGTGAATTCGGACGGCTACGAAGTGGAGCTGGTTGCCTCGGACTGATCCCGTCGGTGCCCTACGGGTTGGTTGACGGAGGCGCCTGTTCAGCCTTAAGTTCCTCGCCGTGGGCGATGACCGCGTAGATGATCAGCACGTCCATGGCGATGACGATGAAGGACCACCACGGCTGCACCGGAATGAGCATCAGTTGAACGACTGCGCTGACGCCCGCAACGACGACAGCAACCACTCGAGCCCACGTTGCACCGGAGAAGAGCGCGATGGCGGTGAGGATCAGGAGCGCCCCGAGAGCCACATTCCACCAGCCCCACCCCTTCGCATCGAAGAGGAACAGCGTGCCCGGGGTCGACAAATAGTAGGTGTCGGGCCCGGTGAGCGCGACGAGACCTTGAAGGCCGCTGAAAACGCCGTTGATGATCAGAATGACTCCGGCGAAACGGACCCAACCGGTCCAGCCAGTCGAAGCGACAGGGTGATGGGCAGTACTCATAGTGCCGACCGCTTTCCGTTGAATGCTCTGCCGTCGGCCTCATGGTCGGCGCAGTCGTGTGGTGAAGCTAGTACCGATTCCGATTATGTTCCTGGCAGTTCGGGCCGGTCAATCGCTGAAGACACTTTGGAGCCGCCGCGGCGGTCGGCTCGGCTCTGTCCGCGCGCGGCTAGCTGTACGCCGCCTTGCCCCTTGGCACGCTTGTTACCGACGGGTAACATTGGCTCATGCACCTTCTGTTCCGGACCCTCCTTCTGCTGTTCACGTCCTCGCGCCGCTCACCCCTGAGCATCTGGGACAACTCCTCGCTGCCGCTGCGGGTCCTGCCCACGGATATCGACATCGCCCTGCACGTCAACAACGGCATGTACTTCTCGCTCATGGACCTCGGGCGCTTCGATCTCATGGCCCGCAGCGGAACCTGGAAAAAGATGCGCCGGCGGGGCTGGACCCCGGTGGCGGCGGGGGAGACCATCGCCTTCCGCCGTTCGCTGCAGCTCTGGCAGCAGTACACCATCGAATCCAGGATCATCGGCCTCGACTCGAAGGCCATCTACTTCGAGCAGCGGATGGTGGTGGACGGCGAGGTTTACGCGCGCGCCTACATCGCCACCCGGCTGGTCAGCAGGGGCAAGCCCGTCAGCCAGGAGGAAATCGTCCGCGAATTCGGCGCTCCGCCGTCGGATTTGGAGCTGCCCGAGTGGATCCACGAATGGCGCGAAACCAATGCCCTGCCCGGCGCCAGGCGTCCGGCCCCGCACGCCTGGGCGTGACCTCCGCTCCGGTCTGCCCGGATGTGCCAACAGCGAAATGCCGGGGACAATTCACGGCTGCTCCCGTACCGTTGACTCATGGCTACCGTAGACATCACAGGTGAACAGTTCGCATCGACAGTCGAGGATAACGACATCGTCCTCGTCGATTTCTGGGCCGAATGGTGCGGCCCGTGCAAGCAGTTTGGCCCCACGTACTCAGCGATCTCCGAGAAGCACCCGGACGTCGTCTTCTCCAAGGTCGACACCGAAGCCGAGCAGCAGCTCGCTGCCGAGGCCGGCATCACGTCGATCCCCACGCTGATGGCCTTCCGCGAAAAGGTCCTGGTGTTCTCGCAGCCCGGCGCCCTGAATGCGCAGCAGCTGGAGCAGGTGGTCGACGCCGTCAAGGCCCTGGACATGGAAGAAGTCCACGCCCACGTAGCCCGCTCGCAGGCCGAGGCCGCCGCCGCGGCGGCCAACCAGGACGGGACCCAGATCCCGGAAGCTTGAACCGCCACGGCTTAAATCGGAGGCTTAACTCCACGGCTTTAAGCAACGCGGGCTCACGCCGCGCCTCTAAACCCCTCGGGGATTGGACGCGGCGTGGGCCCGCGTTTTTGCGCGTTTACCGGGCGCTGGTTGCAGGCGGACTGCCTAGAGCGTTTCCAGCTTGACCGGCTCGGCCAGCAGCGCGCTGAGGGATTCGTTCAGGTCCTGGACGGCAGTGCCCTTGGAGTGCGTGTCCAGGTCCGACTGGCTGGCCCACCGTTCGGTCAGCACGAGCTTGTCCTCGCTGGCCTCGGTGAGCTCGTAGCGGATACAGCCGGGCTCATTGACCACCTCGTCAATCGCGATGTCCAGGGCGAGCTTCACGCGGAAGAATTCGCCGTCGTTGGGGATGAAAATGGCCTGAAGGTCAACGGGTGCAGTCATGGCAATTACCCTACCGGGCCGCCACGCCGGGGCCGGAAGATGACCCAAGATTTCATAGGACTTCCAAGCTTTGCTCTTCTTTTGCCTTCGGTCAGTTGGTAGCGTCACATCATGCTTGCTTACACAGCCGGGGACACTGACGTTCCGCTGCTCGAGGAAACCATTGGCGCGAACTTCGAACGGATTGCGGCGCGGTTCCCGTATCAGGACGCCCTGATCGAGGCGGCCGCGGTGCCCGGCGAAGAGGCCCGGCGGTGGAGCTATTCCAAGTTGAACGACGACGTCGACCGCCTGGCGCGTGCGCTCCTCGCCCTGGGCGTCGCGAAGGGCGGGCGGATCGGCATCTGGAGCCCCAACTGCGCCGAATGGACCATCCTGCAGTACGCCACCGCGAAGATCGGGGCGATCCTGGTCAACGTGAACCCCGCCTACCGCAGCCACGAGCTCGAGTTCGTGGTCAAGCAGAACGGCATGCGGATGCTGGTCACCGCGCCGTCGGATCGGAACAGCGACTACACCGGAATGGCGCGGCAGGCGCTGGCGGCCTGCCCGGACCTGCGCGAGCTGGTCTTCCTCCCGGATGCCGGCCTGGACGGGCTGACCGCGGGCGAGCCCGAAAACGAGGCGGAGCGCACGTACGCCGAACTGCTCAAGCGGGCCGACGACGTCGGGCATTCCGCCCTGAAGGCGCGCATGGCGGAACTGGACCCGCACGATCCCATCAACCTGCAGTACACCTCGGGCACCACGGGTTTCCCGAAGGGAGCCACCCTGACGCACCACAACATCCTCAACAACGGCTACTCGATCGGCGAGCAGCTGGGCTACACGGAACACGACCGGGTGGTGATCCCGGTGCCCTTCTATCACTGCTTCGGCATGGTGATCGGGAACCTGGCGGCCCTCAGCCACGGCGCGGCCACCATCATCCCCGGACGGGCGTTCACGCCGGCCTCGGCGCTGGAGGCCGTGCAGGACTTCGGTGGAACCTCGCTGTACGGGGTGCCGACCATGTTCATCGCCGAGCTCGCCCTGCCGGACTTCGCCTCCTACGATCTCTCGACCCTGCGCACGGGCGTCATGGCCGGATCGCTGTGCCCGATCGAGGTGATGAACCGGGTCATCACCGAAATGAACATGACAGATGTCGCCATTTGCTACGGCATGACGGAGACCTCGCCGGTGTCCACCATGACCCGGAGCGTGGACACCATGGCCCAGCGGACCGAGACCGTGGGCCGGACCATGCCGAACCTGGAGAGCCGGATCGTGGACCCGGTGACGGGAGAAGTGCTGGAGCGCGGCGGGATCGGCGAACTCTGCACGCGCGGCTACGCCGTGATGCAGGGGTACTGGAACCAGCCGGACAAGACCGCGGAGGCGATCGACGCCGACGGCTGGATGCATACCGGGGACCTCGCCCGGATGGACGACGGCGGCTACATCGTGATCGAGGGCCGGATCAAGGACATGGTGATCCGCGGCGGCGAGAACGTTTATCCCCGCGAAATTGAGGAATTCCTCTACACCCACCCGGACATCCAGGACGTGCAGGTGATCGGCGTCCCGGACGCCAAATACGGCGAGGAACTGATGGCCTGCGTCATCCTGAAGCCCGGCGCCGCGCCGATGGACGCCGCCAGCCTGGCCGAGTTCTGCCGCGGCAAGCTGGCGCACTACAAGATCCCGCGCTACGTGGATGTCCGGGACAGCTTCCCGATGACCGTCTCCGGCAAGATCCGCAAGGTGGACATGCGCCAGGAGGCCGCGGCGAGGCTGGGCCTCTAGCTGGTGCTCCGGCTGATGGTCCGGATGCCCACAGCAAGGCCGATGACCGCGGTCACGACGGCGGCAACGAGCCCGTACAGCGTGTCCAGGCCGATGGATCCGGCGAACAGTTCGCGTTCCGCGTTCACCAGATACGTCAGCGGATTGAACCGGCTCGCCACCTGCATCCAGTCCGGACCGGTTTCAATGGGCAGCATGATGCCGGACAGGATCATGAGCGGAAACAGGAGCGTCTGCTGCACAGCCCAGAAAATCCACTCCTTGCTCTGCGAGACCAGGGCCAGCGAATAGGACAGGGCGCCCAAACCGATGCCGAAGATGCCCAGGATGATGAGGCCGAACACCACATGCAACGGGTAAAAGGTGAACCCGAAGGGCACGCACACTATGGCGATCAACATGCCCTGCACCACCAGCGGCGCCCACTCCTTGAGCGCCCGTCCGATCATCAGCGAGGAGCGGGAAAGCGGCGTGGCCAGGATCCGCTCGTAGGAGCCCGTCATGAGCTCGTACTGCAGATTGGATCC
The DNA here is from genome assembly GCF_029504395.1 of Arthrobacter sp. ES3-54. Taxonomy (GTDB): domain Bacteria; phylum Actinomycetota; class Actinomycetes; order Actinomycetales; family Micrococcaceae; genus Arthrobacter. The sequence goes on along the minus strand of NZ_JAQFIF010000006.1, from coordinate 144,012 downwards.
GGTCATGGACGTGCCGAACAGCGCGATCATCACTACCACGCCGGGCAGGAACCACTGCAATGTGGACTGGCCGCCGAAGGCCGGAGCCCCCACGGCGGATCCGAGCAAAGGCCCGAACAGGGCGAGGAAGACCAGCGGCTGAAGCAAGGAAAAGACCAGCGAGAAGGGATCCCGCAACGGAAGCAGCATCTCGCGCCAGAAGACATACCAGGTGTCCCGCAGGACCTGCCGAAGTCCCGGTTTCTTCAGTGCGGTCTGGTCCCGGGTGGCTTGCCCAAGCATCAGGCGTCCGCTCCTTCCCGCAGGCTGCGCCCGGTCAGTTCAAGGAACACATCGTCCAGCGTTGGAGGCTTGAGTTCCATGGACAAGGCGGGGGCGCCGGCATCGTGCATCTGGTTGAGAAGTCCCGGAGCCAGCCGGGAGTCGTGAGTGATCCGGAGCCGGAAGCGGACCACGTCGTCGTACGCGCCTTCCTCCACTTCGCCACCCGCGGCCGCACGCCGCAGGAGGGGCCGCACTCCGGCCGCGGACCCCGCCGCGACCTCCACCGCGAACAGGTCCCCGGCCAGGTCCGCCTTGAGACGCGCAGGAGTGTCATCGGCGATGATCGTGCCGTGGTCTATGACGATCACCCGCTCCGACATCGAATCCGCCTCGTCCATGTAATGCGTGGTGAGGACGATCGTGGTTCCGTGCTCGGCGCGCATGCGCGTGATGCTCCCAGAGGTTCGCGCGGTTCTGCGGGTCCATACCGGTGGAAGGTTCGTCCAGGAACAACAGCTGCGGAGAATGCATCAGGCCCAGGGCCACGTCCATACGCCGCCGCTGGCCGCCGGAGAGCTTGATGACGGTGCGTTTTGCGAGGTCGGTGAGCTCCAGCGATGTGAGCAGCTCGTCGGCCCGGGCCTTGGCGTCCGCGGCATTCATTCCGTAGAAGCGGCCCTGCATGATCATCTCGTCGATGACGCGGTAGCTGTGGCCGCCGCCGTTGCCCTGTCCGATGTAGCCGATCCTGGCCCGCACCCCTGCCGGATCTGCCGCGACGTCCAGCCCCGCTACGGTGGCGGTCCCGGACGTGGGCTTCAGGAGGGTGGTCAGCATCCGCAGGGTGGTGGATTTGCCCGCGCCGTTCGGGCCGAGGAACGCTACGAGCTCACCTGGCGCGACGTCGATGTCGACGCCCTTGACGGCTTCTACTGTTTCCTTCTTGACGACGAAATTTCTGGTGAGTTTCCGGGTGTGAATCACTGCGCACTCCAGGGGGCGAGGCACGGGCGCCCTGGGCTGCCGGACGCCATGCCGCAACGGCATACCCGGCGCGTGGGGTCGGTCCACCGGGCGTTGTCAGTGGCCGCGGTGGTCCTGGATGGTCATCCGCGGGCCGAACGTCGGTTTCCGGAAGCCGCTCAGCCCGAGCATCCGGACCACCCGCTGCCTGTGCCCTGCCCAGGGGGCCAGCAGCCTGAGCATGCCGGCGTCGTCCGTGCGGCGGCCGGTCAGGGCGGCGCCCACGTAGGCCGCCAGGTGGTAATCGCCCACCGCGATCGAATCCGGACAGCCATGCGTGCGCTGCACCACCTCCGCCGCCGTCCACACCCCGATTCCGGGGAGCGTCTGCAGCTTGGTCCCTGCCTCCGCGGCGGGAAGCGTGGCGAGCCGTTCAAGCGCGGCGGCGGAACGCAGCGCCCGCATGATGGTGGCCGAACGCTGCGGCCCCACCCCTGCCTTGTGCCATTCCCAGGACGGAATGTGCAGCCACTGCGCAGCCGTCGGCTGGACTAGCAGATTGGCGGGAGCCACGGTGCCGGCACCCGGCGCGGCCGTCCCGAAGCGGTACATCAGGTAGCGGTACCCGCGGCGGGCCTCGATGACAGTGACCTTCTGCTCCAGGATGGTCGGCACCAGTGAATCCATCATCCGGCCGGTTGCAGGCAGCCGAATCGCGAGGTTCCGGCGTCGGGCTTCAACCACCATGCGCGGGAGCGTGGCGTGGAACGCGGGCTCGTCGAAGCCGGACCAATCGTCCTCACTCCCGAGCATGCGGGGCACGGAATCGACGGCGTCCACCGCTCCGGGGCCCCAGGCCTGCGCGTCCACGGCCGGGTCCGCCCATGGCCCGGCGGTTGCCAGGCGCAGTGTGGCCGGACCGTGCGGGGTGGTGAACGCGAGCCAGACTCCGTCCGGGGCTGTGCGGATGGACGGGTCGCCGTGGCCGCGCAGGAGCGTGCCGATGGTTTGCATCAAGTCGAACGGGCCGCCCGGGCGCCACCGCAAGGAGGCGTCCGCCGCGGCGGCGAGGCCTGCGGGGACGTCTGCAACGGTCATTCGAACATGTTCCCATGTCCTCCTGACAGCGGCCGCATCCGAAGCAACCGAGCAGGGGCCGTACGGCCCTTAACCCCCGGCGCTGCCGGGACTAAAATCCGGCTGTGGCGTGGAGCGTCCACGCCCGCCTCTTGGCCCGAATCCTTGTTCTTAGGAGAGTGTGATGGCTGGTGGAGTGGTACATTTCGAAATCCCCGCAGACGACGAGGGCCGCGCACGGGAGTTCTACAGTTCCGCGTTCGGCTGGGAAGTAAGCGCCGTGCCGGAGATGAGCTACGCCATGATCAAGACGACGCCGACGGACGCAACCGGCATGCCCTCCGTTCCGGGCTCGATCAACGGCGGCATGTTCCGCCGCGAAGGGGACCTCACGTCCCCGGTTGTCACGGTGGACGTCGATGACATTGACGCGGCGCTGGAGAAGATCAATTCCTTGGGCGGCAGCACCGTCTTGCCGCGGCAGGAAATCGGCACCATGGGCTGGGCCGCCTACTTCCGTGACACCGAAGGCAACGTGGTCGGTCTCTGGCAAAGCGCCCCGCGTGAGGGCGGCACCGGCGCAGCGGCGGATGACATCGGCGCCTGACATCCCTGACGGGCGCGCAGGCCCCCTCAGTACATCCAATTCAGTACATCCAACTCAGTACATCAAACTCGGTACATCCAACCCCAGAACAATCACCTCAGCACCTGCCTCAGTGCATCCCCGTGGTGAGCCACAGTGCCACGACCGCCAGCGGGACAGTGAGGACGACGGCGATCACGCCGGCCACGGCGAAGCCTCCCCAGCGGATCTCCACGTTGAGGGAACGGAGCCGCTCGTGCCACAGCAGCGTGGCCAGGGAAGCCCACGGGGTCACCAGCGGGCCCAGGTTCACGCCGATCAGCAGGGCCGCCAGCCGGGCCGGGGAGCCGCCCACCGGTTCCAGGACCAAATAGGCGGGCAGGTTGTTGACAGCGTTGGCTGCCCCAGCGCCCAGGCCGGCGAGCTGCAGGAGCGCCGGCAGGCTCTCGCCCGTGCCGGCGATCCCGGACAGGAACCGGGTGAGCCCGTTGGCGTGCAGGGCCTCCACCACCATGAACAGTCCGGACGTGAGCATGAGCGGACGCCACGGAATCATGGACCAGCGCAGGACGGAGCGCCGCCGCCAGAGGAAAAGCAGGAGCAGGGCCGCGGCTGCCGCGAGCGCCGGGATCTGCACCGGAACCCCCGAGACAAGCGCCGGAAGCAGGACCACCATGACCCCGGACGCCGCGTACAGCAGCACCCGGTCCCGCACTTTATGGACCGGCTGCGGCCCGTACGTGCCGCGCAGATCCTTCCGGAACGCCAGCCACAGCAGCACCAGCGGCACGAGGATCCCCACCAAGGCGGGGGCCCACACCAGCGAAGCGAACGCGGCGGGGCTGAGCTTGAGCCGGTCCTGCGCCAGCAGGTTGGTCAGGTTGGAGACCGGCAGCAGCAGCGAGGCCGTGTTCGCCAGCCACACTGTGGTCAGCGCGAACGGCAGCGGCGGAATGCGGGCGTGAATGGCCAGCAGCACGACGACGGGAGTCACCAGCACCGCCGTCGTATCCAGCGACAAGAACACCGTGGAAACGGTGGCGAGGGCGATCACGAGGAACCACAGCAACAGGACCCGGCCGCGGCCCAGGGCGGCCAGCCGCTCGGTGACCACGCGGAAGAGCCCGGCCTCATCCACCAGCTCCGTGACCAGGGACATCGCCACCACGAACGCCAGCACCGGCACGGTCCGCGCTGCCAGCTCCTGAAAAGCGGGGACCGGCAGCAGCCCGGTGGCCAGCGCCGCGCAGCCGGCCAGCAGCATGCCAGCGGGCAGCGCGTAGCTCCTGAGCTTCTTCAGCCGGGCGATCCTCTTCACCGCCATATCCTCGCATCTGCCAGAGCCGTGGCAGCGCCGTGGCCGCGCCGACGTGCCCGCCCGTTCGGAGACGGTAACTTTGTACCTATGAAGTACGCCCAGTCCATCCTGGACCTCATTGGCCATACGCCGCTCGTCAAACTCAACCACGTGACCGATGGCATCGCTGCCACCATCCTGGTGAAGCTGGAATACCTGAACCCCGGCGGTTCGATCAAGGACCGCATCGCGGCGAAGATGATCGAGGAGGCCGAACGAACGGGCAAGCTCCTGCCCGGCGGCACCATCGTGGAGCCCACCTCGGGCAACACCGGCGTTGGCCTGGCGCTCGTGGCCCAGCAGAAGGGCTACCGCTGCATCTTCGTCGTGCCGGACAAGGTCGGCGAAGACAAGCGGGCCGTGCTCCAGGCCTACGGCGCCGAAGTGGTGGTTACGCCCACCGCCGTCCCGCCGGACAGCCCGCAAAGCTACTACGGCGTCTCGGACCGGCTCGTCACCGAGATCCCGGGAGCCTACAAGCCGGACCAGTTCTCCAACCCGGCCGCCCCGGCAAGCCACTATGAAACCACCGGCCCTGAGATCTGGCACGACACCGACGGCCGCATCACGCACTGCGTCATCGGCGCCGGCACCGGCGGCACGATCACCGGCACAGGCCGGTACCTCAAGGAAGTTTCCGCCGGGCGGCCCGCGGCAGAGGGCGGGGTCGTGAAGATCATCGGCGCGGATCCCGCAGGCTCGGTGTACTCCGGCGGCACGGGCCGCCCGTACTTTGTCGAGGGCGTCGGGGAGGACATGTGGCCGGCCAACTATGACAAGTCCGTCCCGGACGACGTCATTGCCGTCAGCGACGCCGATTCCTTCGCGATGACGCGCCGGCTGGCGCGCGAGGAAGGCCTGCTGGTGGGCGGGTCCTCGGGCATGGCCGTCGTGGCCGCCATGGAGGTCGCCAAGGACCTCCCGGCGGAAGCCGTCGTCGTGGTCATCCTGCCGGACTCCGGCCGCGGCTACCTGGCGAAGATCTTCAATGACCAGTGGATGCGCTCCTACGGCTTCCTGGCCAGCGGGGACGAGGCCTCGGTGGGCGAGGTCCTCAAGGCCAAGACCGGTGAACTCCCGGACCTCGTCCACATCCACCCGAACGAATCCGTCCGCGATGTCATCAACATCATGAACGAATACGGCGTCTCGCACATCCCCGTCCTGTCCCAGGAACCGCCCGTGGTCATGGGCGAGGTCCTTGGCGCCGTGGACGAGCGAACCCTCACGGCCAAGCTGTTCCGCGGCGAGGCCAAACTCTCGGACAAAATCTCCGAACACATGGAGGCCCGCCTCCCTGTGATCGGCTCGCTCGAATCGATCTCGACCGCCCGCGAACTCCTCTCCGACGCTGACACCCTCATGGTGACGTTTGTCGGCGCCCCGGTGGGGATCCTGACCCGCCACGACCTCCTCGCGTACCTCAGCAACTGACCAGTTCAAGGAGTCCCATGTCTTTGCCTAAAAGCTCTTCCTCGAAAAACCCGGGCTTCAACACCCGCGCCATCCACGCCGGCCAGGCGTTTGAGCCCCGCACCGGGGCGGTGGTGCCCCCTGTGCACTTCTCGTCGACCTATGCCCAGGACGGCATCGGCGGGCTGCGGGACGGCTACGAATACGGCCGGGGCACCAACCCCACCCGTGACTCGCTGCAGGAGCAGCTGGCCGCGCTGGAAGGCGGGAGCGCCGCGTTCTCCTTTAGCTCGGGCCTGGCCGCCGAGGACTCGATGATCCGCGCCCTCAGCCGCCCCGGTGACCACATTGTGCTCGGCAACGACGCCTACGGCGGAACATACCGGCTCATCAGCCGGGTCCTGGGGGAGTGGGGCATCGGCAACACCCCGGTGGACATGGCCGACCTCGACGCCGTCGCCGCCGCCGTCGCGGCCGGAGGCACCGCCGACGGCGGCGGCAAGACCCGCCTGGTGTGGGTGGAGACGCCGTCGAACCCGATGATGAAGATCACCGACATCGAGGCGCTCGCCAAGGTGGCGCACGACGCCGGCGCGCTCCTCGTGGTGGACAACACGTTCGCCTCGCCGTACCTGCAGACCCCGCTCGCCCTCGGCGCCGACATCGTGGTGCACTCCACCACCAAGTACATCGGCGGCCACTCGGACGTCGTCGGCGGCGCGATCGTGGTCAACGACCCGGAGCTGGCGGAGAAGATTGGCTTCGTCCAGTTCGCCGTCGGCGCCGTGTCCGGGCCGATGGACGCCTTCCTCACCACCCGCGGCCTGAAAACCCTCGGCGTGCGCATGGACCGGCACAGCGACAACGCCCAGGCCGTGGCCGAATGGCTGCTGGAACGCCCCGAGGTGGAGGCCGTGCTCTACCCGGGCCTGCCGTCCCACCCGGGCCACGAGCTGGCCCGGAAGCAGATGAAGAAGTTCGGCGGCATGATCTCCGTGCAGTTCAAGGGCGGCGAGGCCGCGGCACGCAAGGTGGCCGAATCGACCTCCGTGTTCACCCTGGCCGAGTCCCTGGGCGGGATCGAATCGCTCATGAACTACCCCTCGGAAATGACGCACGCCTCGGTCAAGGGCACCGAACTGGCGGTCCCGGTCAACCTGATCCGGCTCTCCTGCGGCATCGAGGACGTCGAGGACCTGATCGCGGACCTCGACGCCGCCATCTCCTCGCTGGCGGACAACAACTAAGCGGCAGCTAACCCGCGCCTCGGCCACCCTAGCTTTCTCTAAGAGAGTCAGCTAGGGTGGCCGCATGGCACTTCGATCCGATTGGTCCCAGCGGACCTGCAGCATGGCCCGCGGCCTCGACATCCTCGGCGATCCCTGGAGCATGCTGGTCCTGCGCGAGGTGTTCTTCGGCAACGGCCGCTTCGAGGCCATGAAGCAGCGGCTGGGGGTGGCCGATTCCGTGCTCACCAAGCGGCTCGCCGGGCTCGTCGAGGCCGGCCTCCTCACCCGGCGGCCCTACGACGACGGCGGCCGCACCCGCCAGGAATACGTCCTCACCGCCAAGGGCGAGGACGCCCTCCCGGTGCTCAACGCCGTCGTGATCTGGGCCGAAAAGCACCTCCCGGCGCCGTCCGGGCAGGCGCACATGTTCGTCATCCACAGCGGCTGCGGGGAGCGGACCTCCTCGGCGGACACGTGTACGGCCTGCGGGGAACCGCTGACGGCCGTCAACACGAGCTGGCACAGCCTCTCCCGCACCGCGGACCCCGTGCCCCTGGCCTCGGCCGGCACCGGGACCCCTGTCCAGAACGGAACCGCCGCATGAGCGCCCCTGAAACCATGGCCCCCGTTCCCGTCCGCCGCCGCTTCCACCCGGCGTGGACTGTCGCCGCCGTGGCATTCCTCGCGCTGGTCGGCGCCGCCGGGTTCCGGGCAGCGCCGGGCGTGCTGATGGTGCCGCTGCAGAACGAGTTCGGCTGGTCCACCACCGTGCTCTCTGCCGCGGTCAGCATCAACCTCGTGCTCTTCGGGCTCACGGCGCCGTTCGCGGCGGCCCTGATGGAACGTTTCGGCATCCGCGCCGTCACGGCCGTGGCTCTGGTGCTGATCGGCGCCGGCAGCGCCCTGACGGTCCTCGTGACGCAGTCCTGGCAGATCCTGCTGACGTGGGGGCTGCTGATCGGGCTCGGTACCGGGTCCATGGCGCTGGTCTTCGCCGCCACCATCGCCAACACCTGGTTCGCCAAGAGCCGCGGCCTGGTGATCGGCATCCTCACCGCCGGCAGTGCCGCCGGGCAGCTCGTGTTCCTGCCCTTCATCGCGCTCCTGGCCCAGGACCCGGGCTGGCGGCAGGCCTCGCTCCTTATCGGTGCCGGCGCGCTGGCCGTGGTGCCGCTCGTGCTGAAGTTCCTGAAGAACTCCCCGGCCGACGTCGGCGTGCTGCCCTACGGGGCGACGCCGCCGGCCGCCGACGCAAGCACCGGGCTGGCATCGACCGAATCGACCGAATCGATAGGGCCGGAAACAGCGGAGGCGCGCCGGAACGCCGCGGTCCGTGCCCTGCAGGTCCTCAAGCGGGCCAGCAAGGTGCGTACCTTCTGGGCCCTCGTGGCCGGTTTCGCGATCTGCGGCGCGACCACCAACGGGCTGATCGGCACCCACTTCATCCCCTCCGCACATGACCACGGCATGCCCGAAACCACCGCGGCGGGCCTGCTCGCCGTCGTCGGCCTCTTCGACATCATCGGCACCATCGCCTCCGGCTGGCTCACGGACCGCTTCAACCCCCGGATCCTGCTCGCCGTGTACTACCAGTTCCGCGGGATCGGGCTGCTGGTCCTGCCGCTGCTGCTCAGCGCCACCGTCCAGCCCAGCATGATCGTGTTCGTGGTCATCTACGGCCTGGACTGGGTCGCCACCGTGCCTCCCACCGCCGCGATCTGCCGCCAGGTGTTCGGTGCCGACGGGAGCGTCGTGTTTGGCTGGGTGTTCGCGGCCCACCAGCTCGGCGCGGCCGCCGCCGCCCTTGCAGCCGGGGCGGTGCGTGACGCCACCGGCCAGTACACCTACGCCTGGTTTGCCGCCGCCGCCATGTGCACCATCGCCGCCGTCATCAGCGCCACCATCCGCAAAGACGCCCGGAAGCCGGAGTCGGTCCCGGTCCCGGCGTAGCTGTTCTGTAGACTGACCCGACAGCGAGGGCGCGTTTGCGCCGCCCTGGACGGAACCGACCAAACGGCCAGCGTCTACACCAGCAGCCCGATTGGGGAATTCATGTCAGTGCCCGATTCCGACCACAGCCCGGCGCGGCACTCACCCGTCCCGCAGCTGCTCCGGCTCTCCGTCGTCCTGGCCATCGCCGCCGTGGGCTACTTCATCTGGATCTCGCTCGGCCTCTGGGCCAAGCACGGCCTGGACTTCAGCGTCTACTGGTACGGCGGCAAAATCCTCAACGACGCCGGCGCGGCGCCCTCGGACCTGTACAGGGGAAATGTGGACTGGGCCGGCGGCCCGAACCTGATGTTCACCTACCCGCCGTTCGCCGCCCTGATCTTCGGTCTTTTGGCCCGGCTGCCCCAGGCGGCAGCGCTGAACCTGTTCAACGCGGCCGGCGCCGTCGTGGCGATCCTGACCGCGGCCCGTGCGGTCCGGTACTGGAACGCGAAATCCTCGTGGCGCGCTACCTTCCGGACTCCGGGCAACGGCTGGGCCGCCGCCGTCCTGGTCCTGGCGGTGCTGAACCTCGGTCCGTGGCGCGAGACCCTGGCGTTCGGACAAATCAATGCCCTGCTGATGGGCCTGATCGCCGTGGACCTGCTGGCCCGCAACCCGCGTTGGACCCGCGGCTTCCCCGGCAGCGGCTTCCTGGTGGGCGTCGCTGCCGGCATCAAGCTGACGCCCCTGGTGTTCGGGCTGTACTACCTGGTCCGCAAGGACTGGCGCGGCCTGGGCAACATGGCTGCCGGCTTCACCGCCACCGTGGTGCTCGGCTGGCTGCTGCGGCCCGCCGAATCCCTGCAGTTCTGGCTCCAGATGCTGCCGGACACCTCCCGGATGGGGGGAGCGGGCTATGTGGACAACCTGTCGCTCAAGGGCGCCCTGCTGCACTTCGGTGTCCCGGAGGCGCACGCCACTGTGCCGTGGCTGGTGCTGAGCCTGGTGGTCGTGGCCGTTGGCGCCGGAGTGATCAAAGCCGCCAGCGATCAGGGCGCCCGCGTCGTGGCCGTGTCCGCGACGGCGCTCACCATGCTCCTGATCAGCCCGGTCTCGTGGTCCCACCACTGGGTCTGGGTCGCGGCAATATTTCCGGCTTTCGCCTGGACCCTGCGGGAAACCCCGCGCCGCTACGCCGGAATGCGCTGGACCATGGGCGTCGTGCTGGGCATCTCGATCCTCGTCTTCCTGTTCTCGCCCAAGACCATTGGCACAGCCCTCGGCGCGGAAAACCTCGATGTCCAGACGCCCGGCTTGTGGATCATGGCCTCCAGCTCCGGTGTCTTCTGCGCCGTGGCCCTGCTGGTCTGCTGGCTCGTCGCCCTGCGGCTCGATGCGCTGGCACCGGGGCTCGACCTGCCACCCGGGCTCGACCTCGCGTCCGGGCCGGCTGCCGAACGGGACTTCCGGGCCGCCGCCTCTTCCTCCGCTTCGTAGGCGGCCTGACGGCCGCCACCGCTGAGCTGTCTGGTATGAGCAACCTTGTCCCGCATAAGACGGCCCTTGTCACCGGGGTCGGCCGGCTCGCCGGAATGGGCGCCGGCATTGCGCGCCGTCTTGCCGCCGGGACTTCTACACGGACGCTCGACTCGCGCGGCTAGCGGAAGGCGGGCAGACCCGTGATGTGCTGGCCCAGGATCAGGGTGTGGACTTCGTCGGTTCCCTCGTACGTGCGGACCGATTCCAGGTTGGCGGCGTGCCGCAGCGGGGAATGGTCCAGCGTGATGCCGTTGCCGCCCAGGATGGTGCGCGCCTCCCGGGCAATGGCGAGTGCCTCCCGCACGTTGTTCAGCTTGCCGAGCGAGATTTGTTCCGGACGCAGCGTGCCGGCGTCCTTGAGCCGGCCCAGGTGCAGGGCCAGCAGGGTGCCCTTTTGGATTTCCAGGAGCATGTTCACGAGTTTCTCCTGCGTTAGCTGGTATCCGGCCAGCGGTTTGCCGAACTGCAGCCGCTCCTGGGCATAGGCCAGGGCGGCCTCGTAGGAATCCCGGGCGGCGCCCATCGCACCCCACGCGATCCCGTACCGGGCCTCGTTGAGGCAGGAGAAGGGGCCCCGCAGCCCCCGCGCCGCCGGCAGCAGCGCCTCGGGGCCCAGCCGGACGGCGTCGAACGTGATGTCGCACTGGATGGAGGCGCGCATCGAGAGTTTCTGCCCGATCGGGGTGGCGGTGACGCCCGCGGTGCCGGCGGGGACGAGGAAACCGCGCACGCCGTCGTCGGTCATGGCCCACACCACCAGCACATCCGCCACGGAGGCGAGCCCGATCCAGCGTTTGGCGCCGTCCAGGATCCAGCCGGCGCTATCGCCGGTCCCGTCAGGGCGGGCAAAGGTGGTCATGGACGCTGGATCGGATCCGGCCGTGGGCTCGGTCAGGGCAAACGCGCCGATCAGTTCGCCGGCGGCCATCCGGGGGAGCCACTCCTGCTTTTGGTCCTCGGAGCCCCACTTGTGGATGGCTGTCATGGCGAGGGAGCCCTGCACGGAGACGAACGTGCGGACGCCGGAATCGCCGGCCTCGAGTTCCATGGCCGCGAGGCCGTATTCGACGGCGGAGCGGCCCGGGCAACCGTAGCCCTCCAGATGCATGCCGAGCACGCCGAGTTCGCCAAGTTCCGGGGCGAGGTCGAGGGGGAACACGGCGTCCTCGTACCAGCCGGCGATGTCGGGGCGGATCCGCTGGTTGGTGAAATCGCGGACGCGCTCCCGCACAGCCAGCTCCTCAGCGCTCAGCAGCGAATCGATCGCTAGGACATCGGAAACGTCGGACTGGTTGACGTGGTTGCTCATGCCAGCATCCTACGGCCGGCCAGCGTGCCGCGTTGAGTCCGGTGCCCGGCCGTGCCGCAGGCCTACACTGGTGCCATGGAAACCGCATCTGTGCTTGCTGTCTGCAGGGTTCACCAGTTGCTCGATGATCCCGGCAGCGTCGGGGTCACCGCGATTGACAAGCGCCCCGTCGCCGGACCGGTGCGGGTCCACAAACTCGGCCTGCGCGGTGATGTCCAGGCCAGCAGGATCCACCACGGCGGCGAGGACCAGGCACTCTACGCGTATTCGCAGGACGACGCCGACTACTGGGCCGGCGAGCTCGGGCGGGACCTGCCGCCGGGCATCTTCGGCGAAAACCTGCGGATCACGGGCCTCAACGCCTCCAACGCCGTGATCGGCGAACGCTGGAAGATCGGATTGGACGTCGAGGTCGAAGTCACCTCACCCCGCATCCCCTGCGCCACCTTCCAGCGCCGGATGGGCGAACCGCACTGGGTCAAGCGGTTCACCGAGGCAGGCCGGGTGGGCACCTACCTCAGGGTGGTCAGGACCGGCAGCATCGAAGCCGGAAACCACATCCACCAGCTCTTCGTCCCCGCCCACGGCGTGACGATCGCCAAGTGGTTCACCGACCCCACACTGGAGGACATGGAGGCCCTGCGCGACGCCGACGCCGACGGCCAGATCCGCCTGCAGCCCGAGTACCACCAGGGCTTTGAGCAGCTGCAGCGCCGCCTCGGGGTCTAGGCCTGGGGCGCCGGTGTGCGCAAGCTCACCGTCCGCCGTTGGCCCCTCAACTACCACTGTCCTGATCCATGCCCTACACTTGAAATATCCCCCACTCCGGAAATCCCTTATTCCTGCCCAATTCTTGAGGCAGGACTGGCAAGTGTTGGGGCCCGCAACTGTGATGCGGGCATTTTCATAGGGAGAGCCGGCAAAAGAAAACGCTGTACAGACTGCTGGGATAGCAGCCAAGAGATGCAGCGGGAAGTCCTGCCACGGGATTGCGAAAGCGCCGGACTTCTATGTGACCCGCCGGTCAACCGTACGCCCGGCAATTCGTGTCACGCGTACTGCGGCTCCGCTCACCTCGGGTTGTGCCGCTTGGCCCCTATGGATGAGGAAATTTCACCTATGCCCGAAAATCAGAACAACTCCGTCGACACCGAAAACATTCAGAGCGACGTCGAGACTTCTGAAACGGCTGCCCCCGCAGCCGGCTCCGCCCCGGAATTCACCGAGGCTCCTGCGAACGTTGTAGCACCGGCCGCCGCCGAGGCTGCCGAAGTTGCCCCGCAGGCTGACACCAAGACCGAGGCCACTTCCGCCCCGGCGAAGGACGAGGACGCCGAGGAAGAAGGCGTCAAGTTCGTAGACCTCGGCATCGACGGCCGTGTCCTCGCTGCCCTGCAGGACGTCGGCTACGAGAAGCCGTCCCCGATCCAGGCAGCAACCATCCCGCTGCTGCTCGAAGGCCGCGACGTCGTGGGCCTGGCCCAGACCGGTACCGGTAAGACTGCAGCATTCGCAGTACCGGCACTGTCCCGTCTGGCCGAGCTCCACGACCTCAACGGCCCGTCCCGCAAGACCCAGGCCCTGGTGCTGGCTCCGACCCGTGAGCTCGCCCTCCAGGTGGCCGAGGCCTTCACCTCCTACGCCAAGCACATCGACGACTTCACCGTCCTCCCGGTGTACGGCGGCTCCGCCTACGGCCCCCAGCTCGCCGGCCTGCGCCGCGGCGCCCAGGTTGTTGTCGGTACCCCCGGCCGTGTCATCGACCACATCTCCAAGGGTTCCCTTGACCTGTCCGAACTCCAGTACCTCGTGCTGGATGAGGCCGACGAGATGCTCCGCATGGGCTTCGCCGAAGACGTTGAGCAGATCTTCCAGCAGACCCCCGCGGGCCGCCAGGTTGCGCTGTTCTCCGCCACGATGCCGAGCCAGATCCGTCGGCTCTCCAAGCAGTACCTGAACAACCCGGCCGAGGTGCAGGTCAAGTCCAAGACCACCACGGGCGCCAACACCCGCCAGCGCTACCTGCAGGTCATGGGCCCGCACAAGCTCGACGCGCTGACCCGCATCCTCGAGGTCGAAGAGTTCGAGGGCGTGATCGCCTTCGTGCGGACCAAGATGGCCACCGAGGACCTCGCCGACAAGCTGCGCTCCCGCGGCTTCCAGGCTGCCGCCATCAATGGTGACATCCCGCAGCAGCAGCGTGAGCGCACGGTTGAGGCCCTGCGCGACGGCAAGATCGACATCCTTGTCGCCACTGACGTCGCCGCCCGCGGACTCGACGTCGAGCGCGTCAGCCACGTGGTCAACTACGACATCCCGCACGACACCGAGTCCTACGTCCACCGCATCGGCCGCACCGGCCGCGCAGGCCGTTCCGGTGACGCGATCCTGTTCATGACGCCGCGGGAGAAGTACCTGCTGCGTTCCATCGAGAAGGCAACCCGCCAGCCGGTGGAGCAGATGCACCTGCCCACGGCCGAGACCGTCAACACGCTGCGCCTGGGCAAGTTCGCCGAGCGCATCACGGAGACCCTCGAGTCCGAGGACGTCGCCGCGTTCCGCGACCTCATCTCCTCCTACGAGGAAGAGCACAACGTGCCGGCCTCGGAGATCGCCGCCGCACTGGCCGTCATGGCCCAGGGCGGACAGCCGCTCCTGGTCAAGGAACTGCCGGCAGCGCCCGAGTTCCAGAAGCGCGAGCGCTCCAAGGACGGCTTCGGCTCACGCGGCCCGACCCGCACCCTGACCGAGGGCAACGCCACCTACCGGATCGCCGTCGGACGCCGCCAGCGCGTCATGCCGGGTTCCATCGTTGGCGCCATTGCCAACGAAGGCGGCATCTCCTCGGCCCAGATCGGCGGCATCGACATCCGCTCGGACCACTCCCTCGTGGAGCTCCCGGCGGACCTGAGCGCCGACCAGCTCAAGGCCCTGTCCCGCACCCGGATCGGCGGCGAGCTGATCCACCTCGAGCTCGACAACGGCCGCAAGCCCTCCGGTGGCAGCGGCTCCTACCAGGGCAACCGCGGCGGCGACCGCGGCGGGGACCGTGGCGGCTACTCCGGTGGCAGCGGCAACTTCAAGGGCAACGGCGGCTTCAAGCGCGAATTCCGCAAGGGCGACGGCGAGCGGTCCTCCGCTGACCGTGGCGGCCGCTCCTTCAGCGAGCGCTCCGAGCAGCGCACCTTCGGCGCCGACACCCGCAAGCCCCGCACCGAAGGCGGCTTCAAGCCCCGCAACAAGTGGTAATCACTAGCACTATCTGAGAACGGGCCGGCTCCCTGAGCCGGCCCGTTCTTGTTTAACTATTCCGCCCCCGTGTTCACTTCGTCACAGCCGCGGCGGCATGCCGGTTCTGGGAGCCGATTCAGGCTCGCAGGACCGTGCTGGGGGCCCGGATTTCCGCTGTTTTCGGCCGGTCCGACGTCGTCCGGCCGCCGATTTGTTGGTGGGCGAATCTTCCGGTAGAGTATTTACTCGTTGCCCCCCTAGCTCAGTGGTAGAGCGCGTTCTTGGTAAGAACGAGGTCACCGGATCGATTCCGGTGGGGGGCTCTGGATGAGGGCCTGTGTCAAGGCGGTTTTTGACCGGCTTAGCGCAGGTTTTCCTCATTTATGGCGGTGTAGCTCAGTTGGTTAGAGCGCACGACTCATAATCGTGAGGTCGGGAGATCGAGCCTCCCCACCGCTACAGGCAAGACCCCCGGAATCCTTGAGATTCCGGGGGTCTTTTCTGTATCGGGAGACGGGTGGCTAGACGCGGGTAACCGTCAGGGTGACGTTAGGGCAGGATTCTGCGTAGAGGATCAGCGCCGCCTTCTCTGTGGTGTTGACGCTCAGGCCCCAGCGGATCTTCACCGCGACCCACTGGCCGATGTACGCGCAACGATTCTTCGGCGGCAGCCACCTTTCCGGGCCACTGGCCCGCTTCGAGTGGTTGAGAGCGGACGTCTGCGCGTTCAGGGTGCGGCTGTCCCCGAGGTCGTTATAGAAAGCCACGCGCCGCGCCTGGGACCAATACCTTGCGCCGGAGCCCCAGGCTTCATTAACCGGGACCAGATGGTCGACCTCCACCTCCGTCGCTGAGGTGTGAACCCCGTTGTCCCACGATGTCACCCAGCGTCCCCTGCTGGCCATGCAACCGCGGTTGGTATAGGACACGGCCCCCTTCGATTCCTGGACGAGGACTTCCTGCCGCGTGTTCTGGCAATCCCCGTTGGTATCCGCCCAGGCGCCGAAGTAGCGATCCCGGTCATAGCCGGCGTTGACCTCGGCCGCGACAGTGAGTCCGCGTACGGCAGTCCGCAGCGGAGCCGTGTATACGGTTGCTGCTTCGGCCGGAACGGCAAGGCCGCTCAGCAGCAGGCCTGCCGCAACCACCGCTACACCCACCGCCCGCCGCAGCTTAATCAATTGCCTGGATTTCAGTACCGAGAGGGCTGTGGCGCCGACATGGCTGGAGCGATGGACGTTCATGGTTCTCGATTACTCTCAGGAAGACGTGAAAGCAATAGTAGCCCGTCGCCGGCGTCCTGCCACCTGAAGAAGCGGACGGTTCGGGGCGGTTTCGGAGGCCACTTGGCGATCTGTTCGCTGATGCATCGTCGACGCCATCACCGTGCGATTTCCGGGGGTCTTGCTGTTTCCTGGCCGAGACGGGTGCCACTCCGATGGGTGACCAGATGTGGGACGTGATCTCAATGAGGCGAAGCCGCGAACTTTAAAACTAAGACTCAGCGTTTCAGCGGACCACCCGATAGCGCACGTGGGTAACGAGGTTGGTGCCGCTCACTTCCGTCGGTTCAAGCTTGAGGTTCCCGACGCCGTCCAGCAGCCGCTCGCCCGCTCCCAGGAGGATGGGCGCGATATGGAGCCGCAGCTCGTCGATCAGCCCCGCAGACAGGTATTGGCGGACGGTCTGCGCTCCTCCGGCAACGGCCACATCCTTGCTGCCGGCGGCCTTCCGCGCCTGGGCCAGCGCTGATTCAATCCCGTCGGTCACGAAGTTGAACGTGGTGCCGCCCTGCATCTCCAGGGGCTCGCGCTGGTGGTGGGTGAGCACGTACACAGGCGCGTGGTAGGGCGGTTCCTCACCCCACCATCCCCGCCACGTTTCATCCCACGTCCCGGGCCCAGCGAACATGTTCCGTCCCATGATGTAAGCGCCGGCCGCGAGAATGCCGTCGAGCCAGGCCGCGTTGGACTGGCGTTCTTCGAACTGCCACCTGTGCAGGAGCTCTCCGCCCTCGCCCAAGGGGTCCGTCATGCTTTGGTTCGGGCCGGCGAGGAATCCGTCGAGGGAGATAGTCAGATCGCACGTGACTTGGCTCATGGGCCCATCATGCCACCACTCGGCGGCTCGGGTCTCGCCTTGTTTCCCGGTCGGCTGCGTGCCCTCACGCAGCCCGCGCCCGTGACAAGCGGCTCGTTTCACCGTAGCTTTGCAGCACCTGACAGTTGGGGATAGCAGTGGACTTCTTTGGCACCGTCATGGCCCCGTTTAGATGGCTGGTCTCAGCCATGATGGCGGCCTTCCATGACGGCCTCAACTCCATCGGCATGCCGGCGGCCAGCGGCTGGACGTGGACCCTGTCCATCATCGGGATCGTGCTGGTCGTCCGCGCCGCCCTGATCCCGGTGTTTCTCAAGCAGGTCAACGCCCAGCAGCGCATGAGGCTGCTGCAGCCTGACCTGAAGAAGCTGCAGGAGAAGTACAAGGGTAAGACCGATCCGCTCTCCCGCCAGGCCATGGTGCAGGAACAGATGGCCCTGTACAAGGCGCACGGCACCAACCCGTTCTCGGCCTGCCTGCCCATGCTGATCCAGATGCCCTTCTTCTTTGCGCTGTTCCAGGTGCTCTCCGGCATCAGCACCACGGCCGGCCAGAGCCAAGGCGTCGGTGCCATGAGCGCCGAGCAGGTCATGCAGTTCGACCAGTCCACTATTTTCGGTGCCCCGCTCTCGGCATCGCTGCTGCACGGCGTCGGCGGCAACCAACTCTCGGTGTGGGTCCTCTCCATCGTGATGATCCTGGCCATGACAGCCGCGCAGTTCATCACGCAGAAGCAAATCATGGCCAGGACCTTGTCCGACGAGGCCCTGGCGAGTCCGGTCATGGCCCAGCAGAAGGTGATCCTTTACAGTCTGCCTGTCGTCTTCGGCGTGGGCGGCATCGTGTTCCCCATCGGCGTCCTGATCTACTGGACCACCACCAACCTTTGGACCATGGGGCAGCAGTTCGCCATCAGGTGGGACAGAATGGGTCCATGACGCGAATCGCAATCATCGGCGGCCACGGCAAGGTGGCTTTGGAACTGTCCAGGATCCTCGCGGCGGACGGGCAGGAGGTCACCTCCTTCATCCGCAACCCGGACCACGCGGCCGACGTCGCGGCCACGGGTGCCACGCCTTCGCTTCTGGACGTGGAGAACGCGACGACGGCGCAGATCGCCGATGCCCTGCGGAACCACGACGCCGTGGTGTGGTCTGCCGGGGCCGGCGGCGGCAGCCCCGAACGGACCTACGCCGTGGACCGGGACGCCGCGATCCGTTCGATGGACGCCGCGGCAGAAGCAGGCGTCAGCAGGTACGTCATGGTCTCCTACTTCGGCGCCGGGCCGGACCACGGGGTCCCCTCGGACAACGGCTTCTTCGCCTACGCCGAGGCCAAGGCCGCGGCGGATGCCTACCTGCGCGGCTCCGGCCTTGACTGGACCATTCTGGGGCCCGGCACGCTGACGGCCGGACCCGGCAACGGGATGATCGACGTCGACCCCGCCGATACGTCGGACGGCACCGCAACCTCCCGCGCCAACGTCGCCCTGGTGGCGGCGGCGGTTCTCGGACTGCCCGTCACGATCGGGCGCATCATCCAGTTCCGGGACGGTACCCTACCGCTCGCGGCGGCCCTCGAACCTTAGGCCCGTTACCGTAAGCCCAGAACCGTAAGCCCAGAACCGTAGGCCCAGCCCTTAAGCCCCGCACCGATTACCTCGATAGGGTAGTGGGGGCGGCCCGTGCATCCACCCGGGATGCCCCCGGCTCGCCTTCGGGGAAAGCGGGCGCATGGATCAGTTGGCACTTATCGTTGGACTCCTGTTGGCCACAGTGGGGGCCGTGGGCATGGGGGACCGGCTGAGGCTGCCCTACCCGGTGCTGATGCTGCTCCTGGCCGTCGCCCTGACGTTCATCCCAGGCTTCCCGGAGATTCAGATCCCGCCCGAACTGATCCTGCCCATCTTCCTGCCGCCGCTGCTTTTCGCGACGGCCCAGCGCAGCTCCTGGGCCGTTTTCCGGGTCCGCTGGCGCACCTTGCTCATGCTCGCCGTCGCGCTGGTGGTGGTCTCGACGGCGGTGGTGGCCGGCGCTGCCTGGCTCATGATCCCGGGCATCGGCATTCCGGCCGCGATCGCCCTGGGCGCCATGGTGGCTCCGCCGGATCCCGTGGCCGTTGACTCCATCGCCAGTCGTGTCCATATGCCGCGGCGGCTCATCAACGTTCTCCAGAGCGAGGGCCTCTTCAACGACGCCGCCGCCATCGTCATCTTCCAGGCGGCAGTGGCCGCCGCCGTAGCCGGCACCAAAATCGCCTCCGACGTCGTCCTCCAGTTTGTCCTGGGAGCCGCGCTCGCGGTGGTCGTGGGCATCGGCATGGGCTGGCTCACGAGCCTGATCACCCGCCTCGTGTCCTCCATGGTGGCCCGGAGCGCCGTCACCCTCGTGGTGCCGTTTGCCGCCTACATCCTGGCCGAGGAGCTGCACGCCTCCGGGGTGATCGCCGTCGTCGTCACCGCCCTGGAAATGCAGCGCCACTCCCGGCCGGCGGACGCCGCGGAGCGGGTGACCCGCACCGCGTTCTGGGACGTCGTGGAACTGCTGATCACCGGCCTGGCCTTCGGGCTGGTGGGGCTGGAAGTACGGCAGGTCATCCATGAGGAAGGCAGCGCCGTGTTCGGCATGATCGGCACAGCCGCAGTTGTGTGCGTCCTCGTGTTCGCCGCACGCTTCGCTTGGCTGGCCATGATGTCCGGCCTGTCCCGGGCCAGGAAGGATGTCCTGCGCCCTACGTCCGCCAAGGACGTGCTGATCCTGACCTGGTGCGGCATGCGCGGCCTGGCCACCCTGGCGTTGGCGCTGGCCCTTCCGCTGACAATTGCCGACGGCACGCCGTTCCCGGCCCGTAGCGAGTTGCTGGTGATCGCCTGCGCGGTCC
This sequence comes from Arthrobacter sp. ES3-54, assembly GCF_029504395.1. GTDB lineage: Bacteria > Actinomycetota > Actinomycetes > Actinomycetales > Micrococcaceae > Arthrobacter. The sequence continues at coordinate 124,132 of NZ_JAQFIF010000006.1, read as the reverse complement.
TGCTGGCCACCTTGGTACTGCCCGGGCTGACGCTGCCGTGGCTCATGCGGTTCCTGAAGGCGTCCGAGGACGGTTCGGAAGAACGCGACGCCGCCCGCGTGCTGGCCCGCCGTGCGCAACAGGCAGCAATCGCCGCGCTCAGGGACAACGAGCTTATGAAGGAACTCCCGGCGGAGAAGGTGGCGCTGGTGAAGGAGAAAATGACCCGGCTACACGCCGAGCTGCTGGACGGGAGCCTAAAGAATGAGAGCGCGGGGGAGCAGCGCCAACGCGGCCGCGAACTGGCGATTGCCGTGCAGACGATCGCCCTCGACGCGGCCCGCCAGGAAGTCGTGGCGGCCCGGAACGAGCCGGGCATGGACCCGGAAGTCGCGGACCGGGTGCTGCGGCAGCTGGACCTGCGCACCATGATCATGCCGGAGTGATGACCCTTTGCGGTTAGCCCGGGTGGTGGGCTGGCAACTTCCCGGGCGCCGGGCGCCCGGGCGGTTGGTGCTCATGGCCAACCGCCGCGGGCCAGTCGGTCAGGGGATTACCACGCTGCCCTGCGCGGCAGACCAAGTGATGGTTCCGTTCTGGAATCGCTGGCTGCATACGCCGCTGACCGCGTCGCAGTCTTCCGCTGCAGCCGGATAGCCAAGCCGTCCCCTTTCGTACCCTAGGCTGCCCCAGGTTGCGCGAATGGGGCCCGATGTGGCGATGGCGCCGGTGGCGAGCGACCAGTGGATGGAGCCGCCCTGGAACGTCTGGTAGCAGCCGCCGCCGGCCAGGCCGCAGATTTCGTTGCCGGACGGGTAACCGAGCTTGCCTTTTTCGTAGCTCAGGCTGGCCCAGGTGGCACGGATGCCGCCCCAGGTGGCGCGGGCGCCGGTGGCGGGCGACCAGTGGATGGTGCCCCCTTGGAACATCTGGTAACAGCCGCCGTTGATCAGGCCGCAGGTCTCCTTGCCCGTCGGATACCCGAGCTTGCCTTTTTCGTAGCCCAGGCTGGCCCAGGTGGCACGGATCCCGCCCCAGGTGGCGCGGGCGCCGGTGGCCGGTGACCAGTGGATGGTGCCGCCCTGGAACGTCTGGTAGCAGCCGCCGTTGATCAGGCCGCACGTTTCCCTGCCCGTCGGGTAGCCGAGTTTGCTTTTCTCGGAGCCCAGGCCTGCCCAGGTGGCACGGATGCCGCCCCAGGTGGCGAAGGCGCCGGTAGCGGGCGACCAGTGGATGGTGCCGCCCTTGAACGCTTGGGAGCACCCGCCGCCGGCCAGGCCGCAGACCTCACGGGCCACGGCGTAGCCGAGCTTTCCTTGGGACGAACCCAGGCTCGCCCAGGCGGTCCAGATCGGCCCTGAGGTCGCGATGGCACCCGCCGCAGCGGTCCAGTGGATGAGACCTCCCTGGAAGGACTGATCGCAGCTGCCGGACTGTCCGCAGATTTCATTGCTGGTCGGGTAACCGAGCTTTCCGTTTTGGTAACCCTGGGCGCCCCATGCTTTACGGATCGGGCCCCACGTGGCGAACGCGCCGGCTCCCGGAGCGTAGTAGATTACTCCGCCCTGGAACGCCTGGGAGCAGCCTCCGTTGACCAGTCCGCAGACCTCATTAGCGGTGGGATAGCCGAGCCTTCCGTTTTCGTAGGCAAGGTTTCCCCATGCACCGCGGATCCCGCCCCAGGTGGCAACCGCGCCGGTGCCGGGCGACCAGTGGATGGTGCCGCCTTGGAATGTCTGGTAGCAGCCGCCGTTGACCAGCCCGCAGGTTTCCTTGCCGGACGGGTAGCCGAGTTTGCTTTTCTCGGAGCCCAGGCTTGCCCAGGTGGCACGGATGGCGCCCCAGGTGGCGGAGGCGCCGGTGGCGGGCGACCAGTGGATGGTGCCGCCCTGGAAGCGCTGGTAGCAGCCGCCGCCGGTCAGGCCGCAAATCTCGTTGGTGACGGGGTAGCCGAGCTTGCCGTTTTCGTAGCCCAGGGTGCCCCAAGTCGCGCGGATGGTGCCCACGGTGGCGCGGGCGCCGGTGGCCGGCGACCAGTGGATGGTGCCGCCCTGGAATGTCTGGTAGCAGCCGCCCCCAGTCAGACCGCAAAGCTGACGGCTGGTCGGGTAGCCCAGTTTGCCGTTTTCGTATCCCAAGGCACCCCAGGAGGCGCCGATCGCACCGACCGTTGCGACTGCGCCGGTGTTTGGTGACCAGTGGACCGAGCCGCCCTGAAAACTTCTGTAGCACCCGCCGGCCCGTAGCCCGCACGCGACGGCGGTTGTCGGGCTTCCAAGGGCGGGTGTGGCTGCAGCGACAGGGGTGATTGCCCTGCCGGCTATTGAGAGTATCGACTCAACCGTCACGCTTGCGGCAGCGGAGGTGATCGCGTCAATGCTTACCCGCGTGCCGGCATGGGTGGTGAAGGTCTGTCCTGCTTGCCAGGTCTGGCGGGGATTGTAGTAACCGGCGAACGGCCTGGAATCCGGCAGGAGAATCAGCGAGCCAGCCCCCAGCTGCTGGACAATTTTGACGCCACGATTCAGGTCCACAGCCTCGGTGGTGTCATAGCTGACAGGCAGCCGCAACTCCAGGAAATAGGATTCGCCGCTCACGGGATCCGTAAACTTCACTGCCCGGTTCGCGTCGGTACCCGCCCATGCCTTCAGGGTGAATTTCCTCATGCCGTTGAGCGTCCCTGCGTCAACGATTTCGTCGCCGCGGCCAAACCCCCCATAGGTCCAAAGAGTTGAGCTGATGGCTGGCTGGGTGAGTTGGGAGATGCCCATCAGATCCAGGCTGTCGCCGTATTCACGGATGCTGCAGCTGGAATCGGCGAATGACCCGTTCGAGTTCGTGCCGACATCCTGGGCGCCGCTTCCACACTGAAGGCTGTTTGCGTGCATGAGCCCGAGCACGTGGCCGAATTCGTGCGTCAGGACGCTGTTGGTCAACTTCGCCGGGAGCGGCATGATGACCCGCCCGCTGGTGCCCTGATAACTCCAGCCGGCGCCGTACGCGCCGTCGGAGAGCGTGGGCGTGGAGACGAAGACCACGAGGGCGGTATTGGTGCTGGGAGTCCACCCGAGTTCTCCGGCAATAGTGTTCATCATGTCCGGGTAACGCTGCGTCGAGGTGGCCTTGCTGTTGCGGCTCTCCACCTTGGTCACGGTCATCGACAACCGGCCGTTGGACATCCTCTTCCAATAGTTACTGCTGGTGGCGATGGAAGCCTGTGCTGCGGCTTGCGGGATGCTGGCCTTCTTGTCGGCCAACTGGACCAGGACCAGGCGTACTTTGATGTCGCCGGAGCGGGTCAGTGAGTAGGACTCCGTGGTCCGTGCCGTCGCGGCGGCGGAAGCTGGCGCGCCCTTTTTGCCGACCGGGGGAGGGTTTTCGAACGTGTGCGCAATGAACGGTTGGTCGGAGCCTTCCACCGGGAGCGATTCAACGGTCGTGAGCGATGGGCTGACGCCGGCAGGGGCGGAGGACTTTGGCGTCGGCTGGACCGTCTGCGCGCTGGGAGTCGAGGTAGCAGCCGTGGGTGCCGGCGTCGGGGTCGCCGCCGGAGCTGCAGGAGCTGTTGCGGTAGCGGCCGGAACTGCCGGAGCTGTTGCGGTAGCGGCCGCGACGGGCGTCGGCGACTGCTCAGCGAGGGCTGGCGCCGTGCCGGTGGCTGGGACCGAAGCCAAGGCAAGGACAAGCGCGGCAAACAACGCAGTCTTCATCCGTAGAGGGTTCACGTTTATCTTTCATGAGACGGCCGTCCGGCCGACGGGTCAGCTGAACGGCCGCAAGAGACCAAAGTGAGGTCAGTCTACGGACGGCAGGCCGCAATACCGGGAAACTTGCGCCAAACTTTCGGCTTGGGTATCCAATCGTTGCCGAATCTTGAGAAACCGCTCTTGTGAAAAACTAGGCGGCCGGCAAGGCCTCAGCCGGCCAGTTCGAGTTCCAGCGCATTGTCCTCAACGAAGTCCAGGGCATGCCGGATCGCGCCCACCGTGACGATCTTGTCGCCCAGCGGCGAGACCGTGACGCGGGGCGGGGTGGCGGTGAAGCGGGGGAGCCGCGCTGTGATGCCCGGCAGAAGGGCGCCGGCGGACTCGGCGACGGCGCCGCCGATCACCACCTGCTCGGGGTTGATCAGGCTCGCGATTGAGGCGATGACGCGCGCCATGCGCTCCGACATCCGGTCCAGGATCGCCAGGGCCGCCGCGTCTCCTGCCGCCGCGTCCTCGAAGACGCGCGGCGCGCTTGCAGGGCCGCCCGCGGACGGTCCGCCGCCCGCCGCGGACCACTGCCGCGCCAGGGCAGCAATGCCGTCGCTGGAGCCAACGCCTTCCACCATGTCCAGATAGCCCATCTCGCCGGCGGCCCCGCCGCGGCCGTGCAGCAGCCGCCCGGATTCCATCACCCCGGCGCCCAGGCGTTCGCCCGCCAGGAGCACCACCAGATCGTCCACGCCCGCGCCGGAGCCGCGCCAGCGCTCACCGAGCGCGGCCAGGTTGGCGTCGTTCTCCAGAAGCACCGTCCAGCCGTGCAGCTCCTTGAGCACGGAGCGGAGCCCGACGTCGAACAGGCTCCAGAACCGCTGGGTCACGAGCACGTTCCCGTCCCGGTCCACCGGTGCGGCGATCCCGGCTCCGACGGCCAGCACGTTGCGCGGGTCTTTTCCCGCGGCCTCCAGCGCCTGGCGGCAGACGAGATCGATGACGCCGACCCGCTCCTGCGCAGGGATGTCCGCCGCGCGGAAGCTCTCGCTGGACCGGCCGACGACCGTGCCGCGGAGGTCGGCCACGGCGGCGGTGGTGGTCGCGGCGCCGATGTCCAGGCCCAGCACGAACCCTGCCTCCCGGTTGAAGGCAAACCGCCGGGCCGGGCGGCCCTTCCGGGGATTGGCCGGGTCTGCGCGGGGCTGGTCCAGCTCCACGATCCAGCCCCGGCCGATCAGGTCCTCGCAGACGGCAATCACCGAGGCCCGGGTGAGTCCGGTCAGGGCCATCAGCTCGGTGCCGGTGGCGGCGTCGGCGCCGCGGAGGTGGCGCAGCACGGCCTGGGCGTTGACGCGGCGCAGCAGCTGCGGCGTGGCGGCGGCTGCGTGCGGCATCACTTCTTGACCTCTTCTGTTCCCGGACCCATAATTGTTCAGGCAATATATTTAGCTTGTATCTAAATTATCAGAAGCCCTCCCAGACCCGAAGGAATCTCCCTTTGACCAACACCGCCACGCTGGCAACCCTGTCCGGTTCCGACCTCGCCGCCGATCCCAACTGGTGGCGCCAGGCATCGGTGTACCAGATCTACCCGCGGAGCTTTTCCGATTCCAACGGTGACGGCCTGGGCGATATCAAGGGCATCACCGCCAAGGTCCCGTACCTGAAGGAACTCGGGATCGACGCCGTCTGGCTCTCCCCGTTCTACCCCTCGGCGCTGGCCGACGGCGGCTACGACGTCGACGACTACCGCGATGTGGACCCCAAGCTCGGCACCCTGGCGGACTTCGATGAGATGTCCGCCGCGCTGCACGCTGCCGGCATCAAGCTGATCGCCGACATCGTCCCCAACCACTCCTCGGACCGGCACGAATGGTTCCAGGAGGCCCTGGCCGCGCCGCGCGGATCCGCTGCCCGCGAGCGCTACATCTTCCGCGACGGCCTCGGCGAAAACGGCGAGCTCCCGCCGTCGGACTGGGAGTCCGTCTTCGGCGGCCCCGCCTGGGAGCGGATCACCGAGCCCGACGGCACGCCCGGCCAGTGGTACATGCACATCTTCGCCAAGGAACAGCCCGACCTGAACTGGGCCAACCGCGAAATCCGCGACGACTTCCTCAAGACGCTGCGCTTCTGGTCGGACCGCGGCGTGGACGGCTTCCGCGTCGACGTCGCCCACGCGCTGACCAAGGACCTCACCGAGCCGCTGATCTCCAAGGTGGAGCTCAGCGCCGCCAACACCGGCACGGACGGATTCCCGGACGGCTCGCACCCGTTCTGGGACCGCGACGAAGTCCACGAGGTCTACGCCGAATGGCGCGAGGTGTTCAACGAGTACAACCCGCCGCGCACCGCCGTCGCCGAGGCCTGGGTGCACGCCACCCGCCGCGCCCGCTACGCCAGCCCGGAAGGCCTGGGCCAGGCGTTCAACTTCGACCTCCTGCAGGCCGACTTCGACGCCGGCGAGTTCCGCGAAATCATCGCCCGGAACCTCGCCGAGGCCACGGAATCCGGGGCCTCCTCCACCTGGGTCTTCTCCAACCACGACGTCGTCCGCCACGCCACCCGCTACGGCCTGCCCCAAGGCGGCGGCAAGCACGCCCAGGGCCAGGACGGCAAGGGCTGGCTGCTGGCCGGCGCCCCTGTCGAAGAGCTCGACGTCGAACTCGGCCTGCGCCGCGCCCGCGCCGCCACCTTGCTGATGCTGGCCCTGCCGGGTTCCGCCTACCTGTACCAGGGCGAGGAACTGGGGCTGCAGGAAGTCGCGGAGATCCCCGACGCCGAGCGCCAGGATCCCACCTTCTTCCGGAACAAGGGCGTAGAGATCGGCCGCGACGGCTGCCGCGTGCCACTGCCGTGGGCTCCGGAGGGCACCTCGTTCGGATTCGGCGCCGGCGGGGCACACCTGCCGCAGCCGGCCTGGTTCGGCCGCTACGCCGTGGCAGCCCAGGACGGCGTGGAAGGCTCCACCCTGGAGCTCTACCGCAAGGCCCTGAAGCTGCGCCGCGAACTGCAGACCTCGGAGGAACTGCAATGGCAGGAATCCGGCAGCGCCGATGTCCTGCGGTTCAGCCGTCCCGGCGGCTGGCAGACGGTGACCAACTTCGGCGATGCGCCGGTTGACCTGCCTGCCGGCGAGGTGCTGGCCAGCAGCGGCCCGCTGGAGGATGGACAGCTGCCGGCCAACACCACCGTCTGGCTGCGGTGAGGCCCGCACCGAAGGATTCGACCGGCACGCCCGGCCTCGACGTGAGCCTCCCCCAGGAACTCGTCTACGGCTGCATGGGCCTGGGCGGCAACTGGTCGGCGGAGCCGTACTCGTCCGCGCACGTTGACGAGGCGGCCGCCGCCGTCGAAGCCGCCATGAGCGCGGGCATCACGCTCTTTGACCACGCGGACATCTACACCAACGGCAAAGCCGAAGCCGTCTTCGGCGAGGTCCTGGCCCGGACCCCCGGGCTGCGGGAGAAGATCCGGCTGCAGACCAAGTGCGGCATCCGGCTGGGCGAGCAGGGCCTGGAGGCCTACTACGACCTCAGCCGGGACGGCATCCTGTCACGGGTCAACGAAAGCCTGGCCCGGCTCAGGACGGACTACGTCGACGTGCTCATGCTGCACCGCCCCGATCCCCTGATGGATCCGGCGGAGGTGGCGTCCGCCGTCGGGCAGCTCATGGCCGAAGGCAAGGTGCGGGCAGTGGGCGTGTCCAACATGTCGGGCCCGCAGATCGAGATGCTGCAGGACCGGCTCGAGGCGCCGGTGGTGGGCAACCAGCTCGAAATGAGCCTGCTGAAACGTGCCTGGCTCGAAAGCACGGTGCTGGTCAACCATGCCGAGGGCACGGACTACAGCTTCCCGCACGGCACCGTGGAGCACTGCGTCCGGAAGGGCATCCGGCTGCAGGCATACGGGTCGCTGGCCCGCGGCCTGTACACCGGGGCGCCGGCCGCCGTGCCGACGCCAGCAGAGGAAGCCACCTCCGCCCTGGTGACCGCCCTGGCCGCCGCGAAGGGTACTACGGGGGAGGCGATCGTGCTGGGCTGGCTCATGAGGCACCCCGCGGGGATCGCGCCCGTGATCGGCACCGCCAACCCGGACAGGATCCTCGCCTGCGCCGGTGCCGCCGAGGCCGCAGCGGCGATGACCCGCGCCGAGTGGTACGGCCTCTGGGTCGCGGCCCGGGGCAGCAACATCCCCTAGCCACTCCCGCCGTCACGCCCCACTCAACTAGCTGGCAGGTGAGGCCGTTTTGCGTCCTGAAGACGGCTTCTGCTGCCAACTGGTTGGGCGAGGACGTGATTTTGGTCGTAATGGTCGCCCCTGAGGGCAGGATCGCTTGGCGGCAAGTGCCCCCGGGCGGCTAGCGTAGATGCATGACCTCTATGACCACCGCCGAATCACTTCGGCCCCAGCGCAACATCCCGGCCGACATCGCCCGCTCCTGGCTGCTGGTGAACGCTATGAAGACCGACCTCTTCGACCAGTCCGCCGTCTCCCGGGCCGATGCGATCATCCTCGACATCGAAGACGCGGTGGACCCCTCCCAGAAGGACACCGCCCGCGCCAACGTCGTCAACTGGCTGACCGCTGGCGGCAGCGCGTGGGTCCGGATCAACGACGCCACCAGCCCGTTCTGGGCCGATGACCTCGCCGGGCTGCGCGGCACCCCCGGCCTGCTGGGCATCATGCTGGCCAAAACCGAATCGGCCGACCAAGTCACGGAGAGCTTCCACCGGATGGACGGCAAGACCCCGGTCATTCCCCTGGTCGAGTCCGCCGTCGGCATCGAGGAAGCCAACAACATCGCGAAAGCCCAGGGTGCCTTCCGCCTGGCCTTCGGCTCGGGCGACTTCCGCCGCGACACCGGCATGGCGGCCACCGCGGAAGCCATGGCCTACCCGCGCGCCAAGCTGGTTGTGGCCAGCCGCGTCGGCAACCTGCCCGGCCCCATCGATGGCCCCACCGTCGGCACGAACCACCCCATCCTGCGCGAGCAGACCGGCATCACAGTGATGATGGGGATGACCGGCAAGCTGTGCCTGGCCATCGACCAGACCCCCGTCATCAACGAGGTCATCAGCCCCACGCCGTCCGACGTCGCGTGGGCCACGGACTTCATGGCCGACTTCGAGGCCAGCGGCCGCGTCATCCGCGACGGTTCCGACCTGCCGCGCCTGGGTCGCGCCGAGAAGATCATGAAGCTCGCGGTAGCCTTTGGCGTGCAGCCGGCGCTGTAGCCCCACACCACTCAAGGAGACCCCGTCACCGATACCCGCTATCTGGTCCACGGGGTCTTTTGGGATGGTCTGGCGCCCGTTCCCGCCGCGGCTTCTGGACAGGGCGGGCTCCCGGTGATGCGCCTGCAGGACCCTGACGGCACGCTCACTGATATGGCGCTCGACGCCGGCACCCGGCTCGGTTTCCGGCTCGCCGCGAAGGGGAAACACTGCCTCGGGCACCACACGGTGCACGGTCCCGCGGACCGGGACCACGTCCTCTGCCCCGCCCGTGCTGCCGCCACCAAGGGCAGCCAGTGCGAACAGTGTTTCGTCCTGGACGACTCGCGGCTTATCCACGACTTTCACCGCGGCGGCCGGGTCCCGCCGGGCCTGCGCGCGTACCTGATGCAGCCGCACTGGCTCTACGTCGCCACGTTCGCCACCGGGGCCAGCAAGGTCGGCACCGCCTCGGACCTGCGCAAATGGAACCGGCTCGCCGAGCAGGGCGCCGTCGTCGCCCGGTACATCGCCCGTGCCGGGGACGGCCGCGTGGTCCGCATCCTTGAAGACATGATCACGCGCGACGCCGGGCTGCCGCAGCAGGTCCGCGCCGCCGCCAAGGCGGCTGCGCTCGTGGCGCCGGCAGCCGCCGTCGAACTCGATGCCGTGAACAGGCGGTTGGCAGGGGAGGCCCGGACATTGCTCGCCGGTGCTGGCGGGGAGGGCTTCGAGGTGGTGGATGAGCGGTGGGCCCGGCCGGAGCTCGCTGCCAACGCCTGCGCCCCGGCCGCCCGGCATGCCTATCCCCACGACCTGGGGACGGGAGCGCACGGGTTCCGGGTCGATTCGCTGAGCGGCAGCATTGCGCTGGCAGTGCTGGATGGCAGCGAATTGGAATTCGTGGTGAACCTGGGGCAGCTCAAAGCGCGGATGATCGAGCTCGGTGACCACGGCTCGGACGTCCCGGCCGTGCAGGAAGCATTGTTCTGACGCTGGAATTGCCCCGCGACGCGCAAAATACCGGACGCGGCCGTATTCCGGCGTCGCCAAGTAATTTGGGCGTCGCCAGGCATTCTAAGTGTCGCCAGGAATTTTTGCGGCTCGCGGCGTTGCCGACGTGCCCCGGTAGACTGGCACGGTGCTGAATGAATTCTGGGCCACCGCGCCAACCGCCTACAAGGTGCTCGCCTTCAGTGCCATGGGCCTGATCGCCCTTGGCATCATCCTCAGTGTGGTCGGCAACAGCATCGGCAACCAGGCCCTTGCCCTCGCGTCGCTGGCGGTGATTGGGCTGGGCCTGATCCTGCACATTGCCGGTCTTGTGGTCCGCGGCCAGACGATCCGGAAGAACCTCAAGCGCTAGCGGTTGCGTTCCGCACCACATGGCTCCGGGCATGCTCCACGGCGTCCGGAAGGCACGTGAACAGATGCCTGTGATGCCGCAGTGAGCGGATGACCCCCACGTTGGTCACAAGCTCCAGATGCTGCGGCTGGACCCCTTTCAGCAGGACCGTGACGCCGCGCAGCTCCAGCGCGGAAATCACCTCGACGAGCATATGGGCGCCCGTGGCGTCCAGCATCCGCAGCTGGGACAGCCGGATGATGGCCACCTGGACGTCCTGGACCTGGCTGATCTCCTGCAGAACCCGCTCCGCGGCGCCGAAGAACATGGCACCGTCCAGCCGGAAAATGGCGATGTGCTCATCTCCCGGGACCGGCGCCCCGGGGATGTCCTCGCGCCGGACCCCGCTCAGAGACGCGAACGTCCGCAGCGTGAACACGGCTGCCGCGGCGAGTCCGATCTGGATGGCCACAATGAGGTCGAAGGCGACGGTGATGAGGGCCGTGATCACGAACACCGCGGCGTCGGCGCGGGTGGACCGGAGGATCGCCGTGACCGTGTGCCGCGAGACCATGCGGGTGGCCGTGACCATGAGGATGCCGGCGAGCGCCGCCAGGGGAATCTTGCCGACGAGCCCCGCCGCCAGGTAGATGATGGCCAGCAGCACCAGGGCGTGCACCACCGCGGAGAGCCTGGTCTTGGCGCCGGAGCGGACGTTCACGGCGGTCCGGGCGATCGCCCCGGTGGCGGGCATGCCGCCGAACAAGCCGGCAGCGATCGAGGCCAGCCCCTGACCGGTGAGCTCCCGGTCCGGGCTGTACGGGCCGGACGGACGGCCGTCCGGCCCCACCATGCCGGCGGCCACCCGGGCCGAGAGCAGGGATTCAATGGCGGCGAGCGTCGCGATGGAGACGGCAGGCATCAGGAGAGTGCCCAGTGCGGCCGGATCCACAGAGGGCATGGAGGGCGCCGGCAGGGAGTGCGGAAGTGCGCCGATCCGGGGTATGTCCAGCGCCAGCAGCTCTGTTGCCACGGTGGTGAGCAATACCGCGATCAGGCTCGCAGGCAGGGACTTGTTGAGCCTGGGCAGCAGGTACATCAGGGCCGCGACGCCCGCCACCACAGCGAGCGTCTGCAGCACGGCCGGCACGGTGGCCTGTGACGCACTCTCGACGGCGGCCAGGAGGGTGTTGTGGCCGGGCGTTCCCGCGGTGCCGGTGGCCAGGGGCACCTGCTGGAGGAAGATGATGGCGGCGATGCCGAGCGTGAAACCCTCCACGACCGGCCAGGGGATGAACGCTACGGCCCGGCCCAGCCCGCTCACTCCCAGGACCATGACGAGCAGCCCGGCCATTACCGAGACCAGGGCAATGCTGGCGACGCCGTGGGCGGCGACCACCGGGGCCAGGACCACCACCATGGCGCCGGTCGGGCCGGAGACCTGCACGCTGGATCCGCCCATGACGGCGGCAACCAGTCCTGCCACCACCGCGGTGATGAGTCCGGCCTCGGCCCCGACTCCGGAACTCACCCCGAAGGCCAGCGCCAGGGGGAGCGCCACAATGCCTACTGTGATGCCGGCGAACAGGTCCGTCTTCCAAGCGGACCGCAAGAACTCGTAGTCGCGGCGGGAGGGCACAAACCGGGCGAGACCTCGCCGTACCGTGTTGGATGCCAGGGCAGGGCTTGATGCCGGGGCCCTGCTCACGGAGCTGTGCTGTCGATGTCGCCCGCACGGTCGAGGTGGCCGGCGCTGTCGATGTCGCCGGCACGGTCGAGGTGGCCGGCGGGAAGCTCCTGAGCTATCCGGAGCTGTTCGCTGGAACCGGCCAGGGTGTCCAGCAGGAAGACCCGGGCGATCGCAAGAAGCTCCTTGATCTTGGGATGAGCTAGCCGGTAAGTCACCACATTCGCCGTCCGGACCGACGTCACCACGCCGTGCCGGCGCAGCGTCCCCAGATGCTGGGACAGATGCGAGGGCTCCAGTCCCGTCTCGGCGAGCAGGTAACTGACCGGCGCTGCAGTGTCCGGTGCCGCGGCCAGAAGCTCGAGGATCCGGATTCGGGCCGGGTGGGCCAGGGCCTTAAACAGGTTGGCCTTGATTTCGTACAACGGGGTCTGCGCGGCGGAGATCATGGCAGGAGGACACCTTCTCGCATCCGTTCGCGGCGCGGCTCGACGGGACAGCCCCGCTGTACGGATTGATGGATTGATGTTTTCATCATATCGTGCGAGTCAATACCCGTCCCATCAACGCCCGGCCGATCCCGGCACGAAGCTGTCACGAAGCCGGACGGTCCGGGGCGTGGCGATAGGCTGGAACCCATGACTATCAATCCGGACCTGCAGGGGCGCAGCTACCCTGCCGCAGAGGTGTATGACGTCGGCCGCGAGAAGATCCGCGAGTTCGCGCGCGCGGTCAAGGCCACCCACCCCGCCCACTTCGATGTTGCCGCCGCCGAAGCCCTGGGTCACAGCGACCTTGTGGCGCCGCCGACCTTCGCCATCATCGTCGCGCAGCGCGCCGACGCGCAGCTGATCGAGGATCCGGATTCCGGGATCGACTTCTCCCGCGTGGTCCACGCCGACCAGCGGTTTACCCACCACCGCCCGATCATCGCGGGCGACCGGCTGGTCGCCGAGCTGCACGTCGACGGCGTCCGCGCCATGGGCGGCGGAGCCATGATCACCACCCGCTCGGAAATCTTCGCGCTTGCCTCCGGCGATGCCACTGAGGCCGCCGGCGTACGCGAGCCCGTCGCCACCACCACCTCGTCCATCCTGGTCCGCGGAGAGGGACAGTAGCCATGAGCATCAACATCACGGAACTCAGCGTCGGCCAGGACATCGGCAGCCGCAGCATCACCGTCACCCGCACCGACCTCGTCAAGTACGCGGGCGCCTCCGGTGACTTCAACCCGATTCACTGGAACGAAGCCTTCGCCACCGGCGTCGGCCTGCCCGGCGTGATCGCCCACGGCATGTTCACCATGGGCGCCGCCGTCCAGCTCGTGACCGACTGGGCCGGCGACCCCGCCGCCGTCGTCGACTTCCAGACCCGCTTCACCAAGCCGGTGCCCGTCGCTGACACCACAGGGACGCCGGATGCCGGTGCCGTGATCGAGGTCAGCGGGGCCATCGGAGCGCTCGACGCCGACGCCGGCACCGCCCGCGTCGATCTCACGGTCCTCTCGTCCGCCCAGAAGGTCCTCGTCAAGGCCCAGGCCGTCGTCAGGCTGGCCTAGCCCATGGCGCTGCTGTGACCAAAGCTCTCTTCGTTCCTGCCGCCGAGATCACGCACTGGCGGAACGCTGTGGTGGTGGCCTACGGCGCGAGCGGAATCGCGTTTTCCACATGGGTGTCCCGGCTGCCGGCCATCCGCGATGGCCTGGATCTGACCCCGGGCACCATCGGGCTGCTCCTGCTCTGCATGACGGCCGGGTCCTTCCTGTCCGTGTCCGCGTCGGGCCTGATCGTCCTCCGGCTCGGCTCCAAGCTCACCATCCGGATCGGCAGCATCATGGTCGGCTTCGGGCTGATGCTGGCAGGCTTCGGCACCTCCGTACTGGCCAACCCGGTGGCGGTCGCCGCGGGACTGGCGATCATCGGGCTGGGCACCGCAAGCTGGAACACGGCCTCGAACGTCGAGGGCGCCGCGGTGGAACGCGCGGTCCGGCGGCACATCATGCCCCGGTTGCACGGCTCCTTCAGCCTGGGCACAGTGGCGGGAGCCGGGCTGGGTGCCTGGGCTGCCGCCGCCGGGATCCCCGTCTTCTGGCACCTCGCCTCGGTGGGCCTGCTGGTGGCCGGCTCGGTGACCACCGCCGCTGCCTGGTTCCGGGCGGACATCACGCCGGTTGAGGGGGAGCGGCCCTTCAAGGCATCCGGGACAGACACGTTTGAGGATCCATCCACCGGGCCCATCCCGATCGTCCGGCAGACGGACGCGGTCCCGGAGCAGCCACTGGACAACAAACGCCAGATCGCGCAGGCCTGGCGTGACAAGCGCACACTGCTCCTGGGCGTGCTGGTCCTCGGCCTTGCCCTCGCCGAAGGGGCGGCGGGGGACTGGGTTGCCCTGGCGCTGGCCGACGGGCACGGCCAGACCGACGCCGCCGGAGCCGCCGGCTACGGGCTGTTCGTCACGTTCATGACCATCGGCCGTTTCGCCGGCACCCTGGTCCTTGACCGGTTCGGCCGGGTCCCGGTGATGCGCTGGTGTGCCGCGCTGGCGGTCCTGGGACTCGGCTTGTTCGTCTTCGCCCCGGTACCGTGGCTGGCTTACGTGGCCCTGGCCATCTGGGGACTCGGTGCCTCGCTGGGCTTCCCGGTGGGCATGTCCGCCGCGGCCGACGATCCCGTCAAGGCCGCTGCCCGGGTGTCCGTGGTGTCCACGATCGGCTACGGAGCGTTCCTGTGCGGGCCGCCGCTGCTGGGGCTGCTGGCCGAGCACGTCGGCATTCTCCACTCGCTGCTTGCCGTCATGGTGATGCTGATTGTCAGCTTCCTGCTCTCCCCGGTGGCGCGCAAACTCCCCGGGCCCGTGCCGGGACCATACAGCTAGCTTGGTATAGCTAGTACCGGCTTAGGCCAGCGGATGATCCCGGCTAGGCTGGTCAGGTGACCCAGATCCAGCTCTCCGCCCTGACCACCTCCGCTGTCGGCGGCCCCGCCGGCAGCTACATCGAGGCCCGCAGCGAGGCCGGAATCATCGACGCCGTGCGCACGGCGGACGCCGCCGGCCAGCCCTTGCTGATCATCGGCGGCGGCTCCAACCTGCTGGTGTCCGACGACGGGTTCCCCGGCACGGTGCTCAAGATCGCCTCCGAAGGGTTCACCGTCAACGCCGAGGACTCCTGCGGCGGCGTGGCGGTGGTGGTCCAGGCCGGCCACAACTGGGACGCGTTCGTTGACCATGCCGTGAAGCATGCCTGGTCCGGCGTCGAGGCACTCTCCGGCATCCCCGGCGCCACGGGCGCGACTCCCGTGCAGAACGTCGGTGCCTACGGGGCCGATGTCTCGCAGACGATCGCCGCGGTGCGCACCTGGGACCGGGAACGCAACGCGGTGAAGACCTTCACCAATTCCGAACTCAAATTCGGCTACCGGGACTCCATCCTGAAGCGGACCACCGTCAACGGCTCGCCGCGCTACGTGGTGCTCACCGTGGAATTCCAGCTCCCGCTCGGCCGGATGAGCGCCCCCGTCCGCTACGCCGAACTCGCGCGGACGCTCGGCGTCGAGCAGGGCCGGCGGGCCTACTCCAACGACGTCCGGCGCGAAGTGCTGCGGCTCCGGGCGTCCAAGGGCATGGTCTGGGACGCGAACGACCGTGACACGTACTCCACGGGGTCCTTTTTCACGAACCCGATCGTGGCCGAAGACGTCGCGGCAAGGCTGCCGCAGCAGGCCCCGCGCTATCCTGCCGGTGCGGATGGACTGACCAAGCTCTCGGCGGCCTGGCTGATCGACCAGGCCGGGTTCGCCAAGGGCTTCGGGCTGGACCCGGACAGCGTCTCGGGCGGCCGGGCATCGCTGTCCACCAAGCACACGCTTGCCGTCACCAACCGGGGCGGAGCGAGCGCGGCCGACATGCTGGCCGTTGCCCGCGAGGTGCGCCACGGCGTCGTCGAACGTTTTGGCATTGAACTGCACCCGGAACCGCTGCTGATCGGCGTCGCCCTCTGAGGTCGATCCCTAGGAAAAGCCCAGCAAAAGCCTAGGAAATCCGGGCCGCCTACCGTTCCGCGTGGCGGGGGGCCACCTTGCTGAAGAGCATGAAGGTGAAACCGGAGGCCGCGGCGCCGAGCAGGAAGATCTGGCAGAACGCCACGGACTGCACGCTCGGCCCGCTTTGCAGCACCAGTCCGGCGCAGGCAAACGCCACGGCGCCGGCCAGAAACGCCAGGGAGCCGAGCAGGAAGGCCTGCACGGTGGCCGGAAATTCGCCTGTGTAGTCGAGCTGGAGCTCCCGGCCCCGCGGGGCAATGCTGCCGCGCTCCACGCCCGCCTGAGACCGTGCCCGAGACCGTGTCTGGGATTGTGCCTGAGACCGTGCCCGCGGCTGCAGCGCAGCGGCCGTGACGAAGCTGCCCACGGACACTGCCATGCACAAACCGGACACCAACTGCAGGTTGCTCATCATGGGCGAGAGCCGGGTACCGCTGGCGATGGCGACCGCGAGCCCGGCAGCCATGCCGGCGGCGCTGGCGGCCCAGCCGAGCAGGGCCAGCTTCCGGCACAGGGGCCGCAGCAGCGGCCACACCTCACTCATAGTCATGCATCAAGGCTAAAGAGGTCCGCTGGATGGCGGCTGGGAAGAGCCGGGCAACAGCCCGACAGCCAGCGCAGGCGCCTTACCATGGAGCCATGACAGCAGTGACGGGCATCCGACGACTTAGCCCCGGGATCATTGGCAGGTTGCGGCTGACCGCCCAGGGACTGCTGGGACCAGGGTTTCAGTCCGTCCCCGAAGCCGTCCGCGGGATGACGGCAATGCAGGCCCAGGACCTGCAGGCCGTGCTCTGGGCTGTCGGCCAGCGGGTGCCGGGTTCCCGCGTCGATGACGTCCGCGGGGCGCTGGACCGGGCGGAGATCGTCCGGTCCTGGCCCATGCGCGGCACCTTGCATGTGCTGGCTCCCGAGGATTTGAAATGGATGCTGGCCATTACCTCGGAACGGCTGATCCGCGGCATGGCCGGACGCCACCGGGACCTCGGCATCAATGACACGGACGTGGAGGCCGCAGCGGGGTCCGCGCTGCGCCTGGTCTCCGCAGGTGCAGCCAGCCGGGCGGAGCTGTTCGAGGCCTTCGAACGGGCAGGCCAGTCCACGGCGGGCCAGCGCGGCATTCATCTGCTGGGGATCCTGTGCCAGCGGGGTGTGCTGGTGCAGGGCCCGCTGGCAGGCAACCAGCAGCTGGTGGTTGCCTTCGGCGACTGGATCACCCAGTCGCGGACCCTGGACCGCCCGGACGGCATCGCTGAGTGGCTGCTGCGCTACCTGCGCAGCCACGGTCCCGCCACGGAACGTGATTTTTCCTGGTGGTCCGGCATTCCCCTGACGGAAACCCGCGCGGCCCTGGCCCGGGTCAAGGACCGCCTGGTGGAGCTCGAGTTCGCGGGTACCAGCTACTGGCTCTCGCCGGCAACGGCAGCGCTGCTTGACGATGGCGTGCCGGGGCAGCGCTCGGTGCTGGCGCTGTCGGGGTTCGATGAATTCCTGCTCGGCTATGCGGACCGGTCCGTGGTGCTGGCGCCGGAGCACGCTGACAAGATCGTCCCCGGCGGCAACGGCGTGTTCAAGAAGACCATCGTGGCCGGCGGCACGGTGATCGGCACGTGGGCGGGGCCGCCGGGCGGCCGGGGCGCCGGCGTCGTGCCCGAACCCTTCAATGCTGTTAACGGGCTGCGGCCTGCCGCTCAAAAGTCCTTTGAGCTGCAGGCCGCGAAGTACCGCAGATTCCTTGGTGCCAGAAGCGGCGCCGAACCGGGTGCCCGAAGGGGCGCCGAAGCGGGTCCCTGAGGCTCCTAGAGGTTTCCGGTGGCGATGCGGAGCATGCGGCGCAGCGGCTCCGCGGCACCCCACAGCAGCTGGTCGCCGACCGTAAACGCGCTGATGTACTCCGGGCCCATCTCCAGCTTGCGGATGCGGCCCACCGGAATGTCCAGCGTGCCGGACGCCGCCACGGGGGTGAGCTCGGCCATTGAGGCTTCCTTGGTGTTCGGCACCACGCGGGCCCACTGGTTGTCCGCGTCCACGAGCTTCTCGATCTCGGCCACCGAGAGGTCCTCGCGCAGCTTCAGCGTCAGGGCCTGGGAATGCGAGCGCATCGCACCGATCCGGACGCACAGGCCGTCCATAATGACCCGGTTCCCGGCGGAGGTGCCAAGGATCTTGTTCGTCTCCACCCCGGCCTTCCACTCCTCTTTGGACTGGCCGTTGCCGAGGTCCGCATCGATCCAAGGGATCAGGGAACCGGCCAGCGGGACGCCGAACTGCGTGGCGTCAATGCCGGCGCGCTGGTGCGCCAGGACCTTCCGGTCGATCTCCAGGATCGCCGACGCCGGGTCCTGCAGTTCCGTGCTCACCTCGGCGTTGAGGCTGCCGAACTGGTTCAGCAGCTCACGCATGTGGCGCGCCCCGCCGCCGGAAGCCGCCTGGTACGTCATGGACGTGCCCCACTCGACGAGGTCGTTCTTGAACAGCCCGCCCAGTCCCATCAGCATGCAGGATACGGTGCAGTTGCCGCCGATGTAGTCCTTCACCCCGCCGGAGAGGCCGTCGTCGATGACGTCCCGGTTGATGGGGTCCAACACGATGATGGAGTCCTCATTCATGCGCAGCGTGGAGGCGGCATCGATCCAGAGGCCGTCCCAGCCGCGGCTGCGGAGCTCGCCGTGAACCTGTTTGGTGTAGTCCCCGCCCTGGGCGGTCACAATAATGGGCAGCTTCGCCAGCGTGTCGAGGTCAAACGCGTCCTCGAGCTTGCCGGCCGCGCCCGCGGCAGCACCGGCAATGGCCGGGGCGGCGCCGCCCGCGTTCGAGGTGGAGAAGAAGACCGGGTTGATGGTGGCGAAGTCGCCCTCGTCCTGCATGCGCTGCATCAGGACGGAACCGACCATGCCACGCCAACCGACCAGGCCGACGGACGGGGTAGCTGCTGTAGTCATGGGCCCAGTTTAGACTTCACAGCCCGCCCGGCGCAGTCGGTTACGTCACGGGTTTTATTCCCCGCGCGGCTCTTCCAGCAGCGCCGCCTTGCGCCGGCGCAGCGCAAAGACCGCCCCGAAGGTGAAAACCTGGGTGACCACCACGAGCACGATCGCCCCAAGGATCTTGTTGCCGCCCAGGATCATGGTCAGTCCCACGATGGCCGAGAGCAACGCGAGCAGGGGCAGGAGCATGTACCCCAGGACAAAGAGTGTCTCCGGCTTGCGCAGCATTACTTGGGCTCCGTCCGGCGCCACAGCGTCATCCGGTAGCGGGTGCCGTTGGCGGAGGTTAGCCAGCCGCTGGCCGGGAGGCTGGCGGAGGCGGTCCAGTCGTAGCCGAGCTCGGGAGCGAACGTGTCCCCCTCGGCGGTGGTGTCGATGGTGGTCACGACGGCGACGTCGGCAAGGTCCAGCGCCTGCGCAAATATCTCGCCGCCGCCAATGATCCAGACCATCTCATGGCCGGGCACGAACTGGGATTCGAGCAAAGCGTCATCGAGCGACGCGACCGCGACGGCGCCCGCCGCGCCGGGGGTGTCGCGCCAGGCGGCCTGGCGGGTGATGACGATGTTTGTCCGGTCGGGCAGCGGGCGGTACTTGTCCGGGAAGGACTCCCAGGTCTTGCGTCCCATGATGACCGGGTGCCCGGAGGTGAGGCTGCTGAAGTGCCTCATGTCCTCGGGCAGGTGCCATGGCATGGCACCGGCCTGGCCGATGACCCCGGTGCTGGTCTGGGCCCAGACCAGCCCCAGGCCAGTAGTGGACGCGCGGAGTTGTTCAGTGAAATCGCCAGGCTGCACGCCCGGGGTGGCTTCGTGGCTCATACGGCTATCGGGGCCTTAATCGTCGGATGGTGCTGGTAGCCGACCACCTCGAAGTCCTCGAGGGTGTAGTCGAAGATGGAGTCCGGCTTGCGGGTGATGTTCAGCTGGGGGTAGTCGTAGGGCTCGCGGGCGAGCTGTTTGAGGACCTGGTCCATGTGGTTGTCATAGATGTGGACGTCCCCGCCGGTCCAGACGAATTCGCCCGGTTCCAGGCCGGTCTGCTGCGCGATCATGCGCGTGAGCAGGGCGTAGGACGCGATGTTGAACGGCACGCCCAGGAAGGTGTCCGCCGAGCGCTGGTACAGCTGGCAGGAGAGCTTGCCGTCGGCCACGTAGAACTGGAAGAACGCGTGGCACGGGGGCAGTGCCATGTCCTTGAGTTCGGAGACATTCCACGCCGAGACGATGTGCCGGCGCGAGTCCGGGTTGGACTTCAGGTTCTCGATGAGTTCGGCGATCTGGTCGATGTGGCCGCCGTCGGGCGTGGGCCAGGAACGCCACTGGACCCCGTAAACGGGACCGAGTTCGCCGTCGGCGTCGGCCCATTCGTCCCAGATGGTGACGCCCTGGTCCTGCATCCATTTGACGTTCGTGTCGCCGCGGAGGAACCAGAGCAGCTCCACGGCCACGGACTTGAAGTGCACCCGCTTGGTGGTGATGAGCGGGAAGCTCTTGCTCAGGTCAAAGCGGAGCTGGCGGCCAAAAACGCTGAGGGTGCCGGTTCCGGTGCGGTCTGATTTGTGCGTGCCGTGCTCGAGGACGTCGCGCAGGAGGTCTTCATAGGGCGTAGGAATGCTCACGGTTCCAGTCTACTGAGAACTCGCCGGCTCCCTTATTCGTGTGACCAACCCTGTCTCGCCCGGAGGATCTCCAGCAGGGCGGCGTCGTCCAGCCCGGCACTGCGGCCTTCCGCAATATAGCGGTCGACGGCGGCGATTACCTCCGCGGTGGCAGCCCCGCGCCCCGGGGCGTCCGGACGGGCCGGCGGGGCAGGGGTCCCCGCGACCACAGTGCCGTTGCGCCGCCGTGTTTCGGTCAGTCCCGCCAGTTCGAGTTCCTTGTAGGCCCGCGCGACTGTCCCGGCCGCTAGACCCAAGTCCGACGCAAGGCTGCGGACTGTCGGCAGCCGGGTTCCCGGTGCCAGCGTCCCGACGGTGATGAGGGACGTGATCTGCGCCCGGATCTGTTCGAAGGGGGGAACGGGGGATCGCAGGTTGATGGAGATCCCTGCGTTCACGTGGCGGGCTCTTTGTCCGGCCGCGGGGCCTGAGTGGTCCGTGCCCGGGCGAGAGTACGGACAGGGATGACGGCGATGACCAGGGCCGCGGCGCCCAGGACGGAGCCCGCCAGGGTTGCCGGCCACCATGTTGCGGCGGCCGGATTGACGGTCCCGAACGCGTCCGGCCCGAACACTGCCGCCCACGCCTGGCTCTGGGTCAGCAGCAGTGCTGCGGCCTGGACTGTGAGGGTGGCCGCGAGGGTCCGCACGGTCCGGTGGAGGGTGATCGCGCGCAGGGCGGCATCCAGGCCCCGCGGGGCATCGCGGACGCCGTGGCGGGACCTGGCCGTGAGGAACGCCGGCAGGGAGGCAACGCACGCTCCGGCCGTGAGCAGCCCGACCGGCACCCAGCCCGGGCCTTCGGCGAGGCGCGCCTGCCCCACCGCGGTAACACCCAGGACGGCAAGGAAGGCGAGCAGCGCCAGGACAGCCGTGGTCAGCAGGGCGGGGCTCACTGGTTGCCGCGGCCAGCCGCGCGGCGCTTCGGGACTGCCGTAGTTGCGCTGCAACAGGAACTCGCCGGCGGCAATGACCAGTAGCACGGAAGCGGCCGTGAGTGCCACGATGCCCGCAAGACCGTAGCTGCCGGCAGCCGTGAGGAGTGGGGAGAGGAAGGCGCCGGCGGCCAGCGGCACGGCGGCCGCCAGCCCCAGCAGCGCCCCGAGGGACGAGACCAGCCTGGCGGCCGCGTGCTGGCGGCCGGTGGCGACCCCTGTTTCCGGCCGGTTCCGGACGCCCAGGGTGGCGGCCGCGAGCCGAGGGGGCCGCCACCACCACATGACGAGGAGGACCACGGTTGCCGCGAGGCCGGCGAAGTTCGACCACGACGTAAGCCCCTGTGCGGGATCGGGACGGGACGCGAAGTTACCCGCGATGACTGCCAGCCCGGCAGCCACGGTCGACACTGTGCGCAGCAGCCGGTTCATTGCGATGGTCCGCAGTACAGCGTTGTCGGCGGCGTCGAGGGACTCCAGCTGGCGGCGGCGGGCGATCAGCCACAAAACCAGCCACGTCCCGACGGCCAGCACCAGCAAGGCGCCGCCGAGCCAAGCGGCCTCCTCCGGTCCGGGGATGCGGCCGTCGCCGCCGCCGTAGTAGTAGTTGTCGCCGTTGTCGTAGTTGTCCGGGCCGTCGCTGACCGTGCTAGGAGCCACGGCCGCGAATCCGGGCAGCGTGGCGGTCCGGGCGATGGCCGCGGCGGCCGAGGCGAAGATCGCCGCCGTGGTCAAGGCCAGCCTGCGGGGCAGGAAGTCCCTGATGCGCCGCACGGACAGCACGGCCTCCCGCCGCATTCGCCGCGGACCCGGGTAACTGACCTGGCCCAGGGCGTGCACGGTCAGGCAGCCCAGGACCGGCCATGCCAGGGCCGGGACGATCGCCTCGGCGCTCACCATGGCGACGGCCGCTGACGGATTGGCAGGGATGATGCCAAGAGTCATGGCGCCCTGGAGCGAGCTCGCCAGCCAGCCGATCACACCCACCCACAGCCCGTGTTCCGACACGCTCTGCGGCGAGGTTCCCGCCCCGGGCGGCCAGATCACCCACCGCAGCACGGCATAGACGAGTAGCGCTGCGATCGCCGGGCCGAGCAGCAGCATCGGCGGCAGGTAGAACAGGACCGGCATGGAATCCCCCAAGATTCAGCAGCAATGTACCAAGCTATTGATACAAACTAGGCTCGGGGGCCCCGGGGGTCAAGGACCTCAGTCGTCAAACGGCTTGAACCGCTCCACCGCAACCACTTTGTTCTTGCCGCCGCGCGCCACATGGCAGACCACGATCTCGCCCGGCGCCAAGTACGGGTCCGAGGACGGCAGCAGATCCCGCAGGCGGGAGTTCATGTGCTTGGCGAGTTGCTTCAGGACGGTCGGCAGTGCCGGGCGGTGCGTGCACACGGCCACGGCCCGCTGCTTGTCGAACAGCGCCTCGACGACGGCGGCCGTCTTCTGCGGGCTGCGGCCGTGCCGGTGCTCGGTGAGGGCCTCGTTGAGCTTCACCTTGGCGCCGGCCGCCTTCGCGTACGGTGCGATGGTGGCCACGCACCGCAACCACGGACTTGAAACGATCCGGGCCGGCTTCCACGCCTGCAGAAGCCGCCCCACCGCCTGCGCCTGCCGCATGCCGGTAGCGGCCAGCGGGCGGTCGCCCTCGGCCTTGGACCACGACGAGCGAGGCTTGGCCTTCGCGTGGCGCACGATCAGCAGCGGCCAGGTTCCCAGTTCCCCGCGGTCGTGCGCGTTCACGAGGTGCTGGAGCGGTTCGATGTCGCTCGGGTTGCTCAGGAGGCGGGCTGCCTTCTCGGGCGGGCACCACATGACGCTGTCGACTTCACTGCCGTCCGGCAACAATGCAGCGCCGTCGACGTCGACCGCCCAGTAGTGGACCACCTTCAGCCCTGCCTGCACATGGTAGTGGATGGGCGGAAGCGGGATCCCCAGGGGAGCGGTGAGCCCGATCTCCTCCTCCACCTCGCGGACAGCGCACTCCGGGATGGTCTCACCGGGGTCGATTTTGCCTTTGGGCCAGGACCAGTCGTCGTACCGCGGGCGGTGAATCAGCAGGACCTCGAGCTGGTCCTGGGTTGCCGAATTGAGGCGCCAGGGGATGGCCCCCGCGGCCGTGACGGCAATCTCTTCGCCGGGATGGTCAGTCTGGTCCACAACCAGTGCATCGCTGCTCACACTCACGATCCCTACCGCAGGCTGGTCGAGCGCTGGCGGGACCGGGAAGCGAGCAGCCAGGACTGGACGTCCTTGAGGTTCTGGCCGTCTTCTGCCAGATGGTGGCGGGTCCATTCGCCCTGCCGGTCCAAATGCCAGCTGGCGGTTTCCGGGACCATGTAGCGGTTAAGCAGATCCAGGACATAGCTCGTGTCGTCGCCGCTCGTCAGCTGCACGAGGGCCTCCACCCGGCGGTCGAGGTTGCGGTGCATCATGTCAGCCGAACCGATGTAGACCACCGGGTCGCCGGCATTGGCGAAGGCGAAGACGCGGGAGTGCTCCAGGAAGCGGCCCAGCACGGAGCGGACCGTGATGTTCTCGCTCAGGCCGGGAACGCCGGGCCGCAGGGAGCAGATGCCGCGGACAATGACGTCCACCTGCACCCCGGCCTGGGACGCGCGGTACAGGGAATCGATAATGGCCTCGTCCACCATCGAGTTGACCTTGATCTGGACGCGGGCGGCGATGCCGGCGCGGGCGTTCCTGATCTCGGTTTCGATCCTGTCGATCAGCCCGGACCGGACCGAGCGCGGCGCCACGAGCAGCCGCTTGAACGTGGACTTCGGCGCGTAGCCGGAGAGCTGGTTGAACAGCTTCGACAGGTCTTCGCCGACCTGTTCGTTCGCCGTCAGCAGGCCCAGGTCCTCGTAGTAGCGGGCCGTGCGGGGGTGGTAGTTGCCGGTGCCGATATGGCAGTAGCGGCGCAGCCCGTCCACTTCCTGGCGGACCACGAGGGAAAGCTTGCAGTGGGTCTTCAGGCCCACGATGCCGTACACCACATGGACGCCGGCCTGTTCCAGTTTCCGGGCCCAGGAGATGTTGGCCTGCTCGTCAAAGCGGGCCTTGATCTCCACGAGGGCCAGGACCTGCTTGCCGGCCTCGGCGGCATCGATCAGGGCATCGACAATCGGGGAGTCCCCCGAGGTGCGGTACAGGGTCTGCTTGATGGCCTGGACTTTGGGGTCCGCGGCCGCCTGTTCCAGGAACGCCTGGACGGACGTGGAGAACGAATCGTACGGGTGGTGCAGGAGGATGTCGCGCCGCCGCATGGCGGCAAAGACGTTGGCCGCCTTGGAGGTTTCCGATTCGTTGAGGTACCGCGAGGTGTGCGGGACGTGCTTGGGGTAGTGCAGGTCCGCCCGGTCGATCCCGGCAATCACCGAGAGCCCGCGGAGGTCCAGCGGTGCCGGAACGGAGTAGACCTCGGATTCCTCGACGCCGAGCTCGCGGATCAGCAGGGCCCGGATGTTCGGGTTGATGTCATTGGTGACCTCAAGCCGGACCGGTGGGCCGAACCGGCGGCGCAGGAGTTCTTTCTCCAACGCCTGCAGGAGGTTCTCGGCGTCGTCCTCTTCGACCTCGACGTCCTCGTTGCGGGTCACACGGAAGATGTGGTGCTCCAGGACTTCCATGCCGGCGAACAGCTGGTCCAGGTGCACGGCGATGACTTCTTCGAGCGCGATGAACCGTGCCACACGCCCGGGGACAGAGCCGGCGCGGGCGCCGTCGATGGAGATCAGTCGCGGGAGCTGGTCAGGGACCTTGACCCGGGCGAAGAGTTCCTTGTCGCTGACCGGGTTGCGGACCACTACGGCGAGGTTCAGGGACAGCCCGGAGATGTAGGGGAACGGGTGCGCCGGATCCACGGCCAGCGGTGTCAGGATCGGGAAGACCTTTTCCGCGAACATGGCACTGAGCTGGTCCTTGGCCTGGGAGTCGAGTTCCTCCCAGTGCATGAGGTGGATGTGCTCGTACGCAAGGGCGGGACGGATCTGTTCGGCGTACACCCGGGCGTGGCGCTGCTGGAGCCGGTGGGCCTCCTCGCCGATCTGCTCCAAAACCTGCATGGGGCTTAGCCCGGCCGGGGAGGGGACGGCGAGGCCCGTGGCGATCCGTCGCTTCAGCCCGGCCACCCGGACCATGAAGAACTCGTCCAGGTTGGAAGCGAAGATGGACAGGAAGCTGACCCGCTCCAGCAGGTACAGGTTGGGGTCCTCGGCCAGTTCCAGGACCCTGGCGTTGAAGGCGAGCCAGCTGAGCTCCCGGTCCAGGAACCGGTCGGGGCGGATGTCGCCCTCCGGTTCCAGGGTCGGCGCGAACTCCGGAATGTCGATCCGGTCCTGGGTGGCGCGTGAGGCCGGCACTTCGGAGGAGCCAAAGCGCGCACGTACCGGACGCGCCCGCTTTTCCGGCGTTGCTGGTTCAGACGTGGATGTCCGGGCAGTATCCCGTGGCATAGGGTCTCCTCAATGCTGGCGCGATGTAGCTTCAACCTTACAAGCAATCACGGCTAGATGACCCCAGATTGCGGCCCGGTCCGGGCGGTCATCCGCCGACTTGACTAACGCCGTCGGGTACCGGGGTGACGGCCGGTGATTGCTGCTGCGGCAGCGGCGCGTACATGACATCGACATCCCAGCGCGTGAATCCGAGCCGGCGGTAGAGGGCGACGGCGGGCGCGTTGTCGGCATCGACGTAGAGCATGACGGCGCGGAGCCCGAGGTCCTCCAGATGCCTGATGCCGGCGACGGTGAGGGCCTTGCCCAGTCCGGAGCCCTGGGCATCCGGGGTCACGCCCACCACATAGACCTCCCCGATCGCAGGGTGATCGCCGTGCCGGGGGTGCACCTTGGTCCAGTGGAACCCCAGGAGCCGGTCCGCCGCGTCCACAGCCAGCAGGAAGCCTGCGGGATCAAACCAGGGTTCGGCCATCCGGGCGTCCAGATCGGCGCGCGTCATGTTGCCCTGCTCCGGGTGGTGGGCGAAGGCGGCCTTGTTTGCGGCCAGCCAGGCGTCCTCGTCCCGGCCGGGAACGAAGGTGCGGAACTGTACGCCCTCCGGGAGTCGGACCTCCGGCAGGGCCGCCGCTGCCGTCATCAGCCGCATTTTCCACAGCTCGCGGACGGCGCCGTAGCCATAGCGGGCCGCGAGGTCCGCCGCGGCCTCGTGGTTTCCGTGGGACCAGGCTTTCAGGCCCGCGAAGCCACGGACGCTTTTCAGTTCGCGCACCAGGCGGTCGCCCACGCCCTGGTTCCGGTAGCTGGGGTGGACGGCGATCTCGAGGATCCCGGTGCCGTCGGGCTCCTCGATGACAACGGCGACGCCGGCGAGGTCCTGCGCCGTCGCGGGATCCAACTTGTCGTCCGGGGCGTAGAGGGCCAGGGCCAAGACCGAATGCTCGCCCGCGTCGGCGGCGCGGAGCGTGACAAGGGTCTGTTCGGACAGCGGCGGATTGCCGTCGGACTCCTCCGCCGCGGCGACAAGGGCGGCGACGTCCCGCAGCAGCCTGCTGTCTACGGTTCCTTTGACAGCAAGCACGGGCCAGTTTTCCGGGTGCGCAGGGCTCATGGTGCAAGGCTATCGGGTTGGGGCAAGACTATCGGGTCCCTGGCCATCAGCGGCCGATTTTGTTGAACTCCGAACGGCTGTGTATAGTCGATATCTCGTCCGGCGTTGCGCCAGATGCGAGGGGGATCCACCACTGGGGTGGCCTCGATACGTTCGACCCGTATGTCCTCCACTGAGAACGTTTTACCGAGAAATTTGTGCGCCGATGGGTGCACCACGAAGGCCCCGGCGCTCTGGATTCCAGAGTCCGGGGCCTTTTGCGTTAACTGCTTCTTTTGTTGCAGTGCTTGCGGGCTTGTCCGGGCCTGGTGCGCTCAGGCCTCGGTGAGTTCGTCCTCGGGCTGGCGGACCAGGGTCAGGCGGTAGCCGACGTTGCGGACGGTGCTGATCAGGTTCTCGTGGTCGGCGCCCAGTTTGGCGCGCAGCCGCCGGACATGCACGTCTACGGTGCGGGTGCCGCCGTAGTAGTCGTAGCCCCAGACTTCGGTCAGCAGCTGCTGGCGGGTGAACACCCGGCCGGGGTGCTGGGCCAGGTACTTCAGCAGCTCAAATTCCTTGAAGGTCAGGTTGAGCGCGGCCCCGTTGACCCGTGCGGTGTAGCTGGCCTCGTCAATTACGACGCCGGCGGCCCGGATTTCGGTCGGCACGTCCTCCTTGTCCGGCACGGCGCGCGCGACGCCGAGGCGGATCCTGGCTTCGACTTCGGCCGGGCCCGCGGATTCCAGGAGGATGTCGTCCACGGCCCACGCCGAGGAGACGGCGGCCATGCCGCCCTCGGTGAGGATCAGCATCAAGGGGGCGCTGAGGCCTGTGGCCTTGAGTAGCTGGGTGAGGGAACGTGCGCCGACCAGATCCTTGCGGGCATCCAGCAGGACGATGTCGCAGGGGTCAGTCTCAAGCAGCGCGGTGGGTTCGGCCGGCAGGATATGCACCCGGTGGTTCAGCAGTTCCAGAGCAGGCAGGACGTCCACTGATGTTCCGGTGCTGTTCGTCAATAGCAGGATGTGCGACATTGTTCCTCCAAGGGGTGTCCGCGCATCATTGGGCGTCTTGTTGCTGATCCCGAGTATACCTAAAGGCCGCATTCCGGCCATGGTCCCGTCACCTCCGGTCACTGCTTTTGCGACACATATCGTTCATATAAGGCAGGATTGAACCGTCAGGGCCCGCGGCCCGTTGAAATTGAGCCGAGTCGAATTGGGGTCCGCAGTGAGCGAAGGTACGAACCATGGTGGGTCTGCCGATGGCGAGTAGACAGTGAAGCCCTGGAGCGTCGGGATCATCGGCTTGGCCGGCCTCGCAGCCATAGTTGCCGGCACCTACGCCTCGCCTGAGGTCCTCCTGGCTGTCGCGGTCATCTTCGCCGTCGGCATTGGTGTCGGCTGGCCTTACTTTCTTGGCATCCCCGCGAAGAAGACCCTCGCGGCCTTGATTGGCCTGCCCGGCGTGGGGTCGGCAGTGGCTGCGACCTATCTCCCGGCTCCCGGCTTCCTGGACTGGACGCCGTCGTTCATGGCGGTTGGGGTCATGGCCATCTTCGTCATGCAACTGATCCGGGGCACCGGGCAGGCCCAGCGGCTCGAATCCACCCTGGGCTCGTGCTCGGGTGTCCTGCTGTCCTGCCTGGGCGCTGGCTGGATTGCCAGCTCGCGCTTCAACGGCGTCCGCGAAATGATCCTCGTCGCCGCCGTCAGCGCGGCCATCGCCCTGCTGGCGGGGCTGATCCGCTGGCCTGACCGGATCGTGGCGCCGCTGGGCATCGTGAGCGCGGGGCTCGCCGGGCCGCTGGCCGGCCTGGTGTTCTCCGACATCGCCGTGCTGCCGGCCGCGCTCGCCGGCGTCGTAGTGGGCGCGGTTCTGGTGAGTTTCCGGCGCCTCGTGATCCTCAGCGGTGAGAGCCTGAACGTTTTGGCGGCCGTGGGCATGGGGCTGGGGCCGGTGTCGGCGGTCGGTTCCCTGGCCTACTTCATAGACAAACTACTCATCTACTAAGGGTTAGGATGGCATCATGTCCGTACTTGCATATGAGATCTTTTTCCTTGTCCTGCTTGGCGTGGCCAGCCTGTCCATGGCGTGGTTTGCCGGCTTTGTCGTGTACCGCCTCTTCAAAGGCCAGAAGTAACTCGTTCCAGACCCCGTAGCTTCCAGAGGTAGATGCTGTGCCGATTGAAATCCCTACTGATCTGACCCCCGAAATCGTTCCGCTGTCCTGGCTCATTGGTGAGTGGGAGGGCCGCGGTCGGCTGGGGGCCGGGGACGAGGACTCCGAGCACTTCCTGCAGCACGTGTCGTTTACGCACAACGGCCTGCCTTACCTGCAGTACCGCGCCGAGAGTTGGCTGACCGACGACGAGGGCACCAAGCTGCGTCCACTGACCGTCGAGACCGGCTTCTGGGCCCTCGAGCGCAAGCAGCGCGAGGAGGACGGCGGCCCCGGCCTGATCCCGGCGGACATCGTCCCGGTGCTCAGGAGCGCCGACGAGGTCGAGGCCCTGCGCAACAGCGACGGCGGCTTTGACATCTCGGTCTCCATCGCCCACCCCGGCGGGATCTCGGAGCTGTACTACGGTCAGATCAAGGGACCCCAGATCCAGCTCAGCACCGACATGGTGATGCGCGGCAGCCACTCCAAGGAGTACACGGCGGCCACCCGGATCTTCGGGCTGGTGGAAGGGAACCTGCTGTGGCGCTGGGACGTGGCCACCGGCAAGAATTCGGCGTCCGGCGGCGGCCTGGAGGCCCACGCCTCGGCCATCCTCGCCAAAGTGGGCTAAAGGCGCGTTCTCACTGATTTTTCCGTTGTCAGCATCGACCGAGGAGAAAAGCCGTGAATGACGCAGCCACCAGCACGGGCACCAGCACAGCTCCCAACAGCGACGCCGGTAGCACCAGCTATGCCGACCTCAAGGCCGTGTACTTCAACGGCACCCTCAAGAAGTCCCCGGACGTGTCCAACACGCAGGGCCTGATCGAGGTTAGCCGCCGGATCATGGAAAAGCAGGGCGTCACCACCCGCGTGATCCGCACCGTGGACCACGACATCGCCAGCGGCGTCTATCCGGACATGCGCGAACACGGCTGGGCCACCGATGAATGGCCGGAACTCTACCCGGCCGTCGAGGAAGCGGACATCGTCGTCGTCGCGGGGCCCATCTGGCTGGGGGACAACTCCTCGCAGACCAAGAAACTCATCGAGCGCCTCTACGCCCACTCCGGGCAGCTGAACTCGAAGGGCCAGTGGGCCTACTATCCGAAGGTGGGCGGCTGCCTCATCACCGGTAATGAGGACGGGATCAAGCATTGCGCCATGAACGTCCTGTACAGCCTCCAGCACATCGGCTTCACCATCCCACCGCAGGCCGACGCCGGGTGGATTGGCCCCGTGGGGCCCGGACCCAGCTATCTCGACGACGGTTCCGGCGGTCCGGAGAGCGATTTCACCAACCGCAACACCACCTTCATGACCTGGAACATGCTGCACCTGGCACGGACGCTCAAGGATGCCGGCGGCATTCCCGCCTACGGAAACCTCCCCGACGCCTGGAAAGCCGGCACCCGCTTCGACTTTGAAAATCCGGAATACCGCTAGGGCCGGCCGGCCCCACGGTCCGGCAAGCCCCCGGTCGGCCCCGGCACTCTATGCCGGGGCCGGAATACGCGCAGAGCTAAGGACGTTCCTTTCAATATGACTATCAAAAGCCCCCTGTTGTCGCGCCCGGCCGCGGTTGAGGCCAGCGGTCCCGACGCCGGCGTCGCCGCCCACTATGGCGAGCCGCTCCGGGAGCAGCGGGCGCTGGCTGCCGGCACCGCCGTCGTCGATCTCTCAAACAGCGGCGTGGTCACGGTCAGCGGGCCGGACCGCCTCAGCTGGCTCAACACCCTGTCATCCCAGCAGCTCACTTCCCTGGCCCCCGGCCAGTCCACCGAATTGCTGTTGCTGAGCGTGCAGGGCCGGATCGAGTTCGACGCCCGGGTGGTGGACGACGGCGCTACCACCTGGCTGATCGTCGAGGGAGCCGAGGCCGGCCCACTCGCCGAATGGCTGAACAAGATGAAGTTCATGCTCCGGGTCGAGATCGCCGATGTCTCCGCGGACTGGGCCGTGCTCGGCTCCACCCAGCGCATCCCGGAATGGTCTGCGCTGCAGGTCTGGGAAGACCCGTGGCCGCATGTCGGTGCCGGCGGCTACTCCTACGCGGTGGTGGGCGAGGACGCCCACCCCGGACTGGAACGGCCGTGGTTCGAGTACTTAGTCCCCGCGGCTGAGCTGGTCGCGGTGGTGGGCGAGCGTGCCCTCGCCGGCACCCTGGCTTCAGAAGCGCTGCGGATTGCGGCGTGGCGGCCCCGGTGGGGCGCGGAAACCGACGACAAGACCATCCCGCACGAGCTCGACCTCCTCCGCACCGCTGTGCACCTGGCCAAGGGCTGCTACAAGGGCCAGGAGACGATCGCCCGCGTCCACAACCTGGGCCACCCGCCGCGGCGGCTCGTGTTCCTCCAGCTCGACGGCTCCCAGCACACCCTGCCCGCCGCCGGCAGCGAGGTGCGTGCCGGCGACCGCAAGGTGGGCACCGTGACTTCCGTGGCGCAGCACTACGAAATGGGCCCCGTGGCCCTGGCCGTGATCAAGCGGTCCGTCGCCCCGGCCGATGTCCTGACCGTGGTGGACGGTGACGAGCCCTACGCCGCGGCCCAGGAAGTCATTGTGGCTCCCGACGCCGGCCAGGTAGTGGGCCGCCAGACCGGCTTCCTGCGGGGCACCCGATGAGCGGCGAGTCCCCATTGGAAGAGGGCCTGCCGGACAGCGTTGGCGCCGCGCCCGACGACGAGACGCTGAAGCTGGCCCACACGCTCTTCGACGCGGCCCGCGAGGGCAACTCCGCGCTGCTGGGCAGCTATCTGGCCGCCGGCGCGCCGGCCACGCTGACCACTTCCTCCGGCGACTCACTCCTCATGCTGGCGGCCTACCACGGTCACGCCGGCACCGTCCGGCTGATCCTGGACCATGGCGGCGACGCCAACGCACCTAACGACCGCGGCCAGACGCCGCTGGCCGGCGCTGTCTTCAAGGGCTACACGGACGTCGCCCGGGAGCTGTTGGACGCCGGGGCCGACCCCGACGCCGGCACCCCCACCGCGCGGGCCGCCGCGCAAATGTTCGCCCGCACGGAGATCCTGGCCCTTCTGGGCTAACAAAACCCGGTCCGGGCCCGGGTGAGGCTCGGCCGGGGCGGATCCGGGGAAGATTGCACCCAAATACTCCACGTGGAATAATCTTCAGTGGAGTAATCGCAGTTTTGACCGAAGAGGACTGTTTTAGACCGAAGAGGACGGCACCATGGCCCGGGCAACCGCACTGACACCGCTGGGTATCGCCGCACTCTCCCTGCTCGTGGAAGAACCGATGCATCCCTACGAGATGTACCAGCTCCTGATCGCACGGCACGAAGACCGGTTGGTCAAGGTCCGGCCAGGAACTCTGTATCACGCCGTCGGCCGGCTCGAAGAGCAGGGTCTCGTCGCAGCGACGGGAACGGACCGGGGAGGCAACCGTCCGGAGCGCACCACGTACACCATCTCGGCAGCCGGTCGCGAGGCGTTCACGAAGTGGCTGCAGGATATGCTGGCCGCCCCGGTCAACGAATACCCGTCCTTCCCACTGGCCATCTCCGAGGCCTACAACCTGCCCGCCGGCGTCGTCGTCGAACTCCTCGACCGGCGGCTCCAGGCGTTGCAGGAGCAGCTCCACTTCCTGGTCTCCGGCGAGGAACTGCTGAAGAAGAAAGGCGTGGAGCGCAAGTACTGGATCGATGTCCAGTTCCAGCAGTGCACGCTGCAGGCCGAAATGGCCTGGATCCGCAGCCTTCAGGACCAGCTCCGCTCCGGCGAATTGCCGTGGTGAACTCTTGCAGAACCCCCCGGCCTGGACCTGGCCGCCCCAACACTTAGCCCCAACGTTCACACCAGCCCCTAAGGAACCCCATGGAAAACGTAGCCCGGCCATGGCCGGCACTCTGGTCCCTGGTGATCGGCTTCTTCATGATCCTGATCGACACCACCATCGTCTCGGTGGCCAATCCGAGCATCATGGAGGGCCTCAACACTGACATCAACTCGGTGATCTGGGTGACCAGCGCCTACCTGCTCGCCTATGCCGTGCCGCTCCTCATCACAGGCCGGCTCGGCGACCGCTTCGGACCGAAGAAGCTCTACCTCTCCGGACTCGTCGTCTTCACCATGGCATCGCTGTGGTGCGGCCTCTCCGGCGACGTCCAGACCCTCATTGGCGCCCGCGTGGTCCAGGGCCTCGGCGCTGCCATGATGACGCCGCAGACCATGGCCGTCATTACCCGGATCTTCCCCCCGGACCGCCGCGGCGCGGCCATGGGCATCTGGGGCGCGACGGCCGGCGTCGCCACCCTGGTCGGCCCGATCCTCGGCGGCGTGCTGGTGGACGGCCTCGGCTGGGAATGGATCTTCTTCATCAACGTCCCGGTCGGGATTGCCGGCTTCATCCTCGCCCAGCGTTTTGTCCCTTCGCTGACCACCCACCCGCACAAGTTCGACATTCCCGGCGTGCTGCTTAGCGCCCTCGGCCTGTTCCTGCTGGTCTTCGGCATCCAGGAGGGCGAGACGTACGACTGGGGCACCATCGCCGGCCCCATCACCGTCTGGGGCCTGATCATCAGCGGCATCGCCGTGCTGGTGGTCTTTGTCCTGTGGCAGCGGTTCAACAAGGGCGAACCGCTGCTGCCCCTGTCCCTTTTCAAGGACCGGAACTTCTCGCTCGCAAACATTGCGATCACCACCGTGGGCTTCACCGTCACGGCATTCAGCCTGCCGCTGATCTTCTACTACCAGATCGTCCGCGGCCTGACGCCGACCCAGTCGGCGCTCATGATGGTGCCGATGGCGCTGATCTCGGGCGGCCTCGCCCCCGTCGTCGGCCGGATCATCGACAAGGTCAACCCGAAATTCATCACCGCGGCCGGCCTGGTCCTGATGTCCGTGGCGCTGTTCTGGAATGCCCTGCTGATGCACCCGGACACGCCCATCTTGCTGTTCCTGCTGCCGAGTGCAGTGCTGGGCTTCGCCAATGCGGGCATTTGGGCGCCGTTGAGCTCCACCGTCACGCGCAACCTGCCGCCGCGGCAGGCCGGAGCCGGCTCGGGCGTCTACAACACCACCCGCCAGATCGGCGCCGTGCTCGGCAGCGCCGCTATCGCCGTCCTCATCCAGGCGCGGCTGGCGGCCGAACTCCCCGCCCGGCCCGGAGAGGGCGCAGACGCCAGCCCGATGGGCTTCGGCGGCGCCTTGCCCGAGGCGCTCCACGAGGGGTTCTCGACGGCGATGGCCCAATCCATCCTGCTGCCGGCGGCGGTCATCCTGCTCGGCGCTGCCGTGGCGCTCTTCTTCGCCAAGCCCAAGCCGGTCCAAGGCTGGGGCGAGCCGGGCCCTGCCGCAGCTGTGGGTACGGAGTCAGGCGCCGATTCAGATGCAGGCGCCGGCGCGACGGCCGGCGCGGGCACGGAGAAGGCCGCCGCGGAGCGCGGCTAGCCCGCCGGGCATCCGGATCAGCCCAGCAGCACGCTGGTCTGGATGCCGCCGGCGGAGAAACCCAGGCTGCGGGCCAGCGCCAGCGAACCCTTGTTGCTGACCTCTGAACGCCACTGCAGCGTCAGCCCGGCGGCCAGGGCTTCGTGGGCGGCTATCGAGGCGGCCAGCTTGCCCAGGCCGCGGCGCCGCCATTCGGGCGCAACCAGCACGCCAAGATGGGCCAGGAGCCCTTCCCATTCGGCGTAGGCCCCGCAGGCCACGGGCGTCCGGCGCCCGTCTTCCAGATGCAGGACAGTAAAGCGGTGTTCGAGTTCGGCGAGGCCCACCTCATTGACGTCATCGGGCGGGCAGAACGTCTCCAGTTCGGTCGCTTCCGGGTTCCCGTGCGAGACAGTCAGTTCCTCGGAAGGCTGCTGCAGGGGGAGGTCGTCGGCGAAGAAGAGCGCGGCGGCGCCCAGCCCGTGGCCGCCGTGCCCGCGGGTGATGGTCAGCAGCGTTACGTGCTGGGCGAGTTCCTCGTCGGCGAGGCCGACGGCGGCGTCCAGCGCCCATTGCGGGCCCACCAGGGCGGAGTTGCCGAACAGGCGGACGAACTGCACCGCCCGGGCGCTCTCGTCCGCCCGGGTGAGCCGTACGCCGGCGGCAGCCGCGAACGCGCCGTCGTCGAACCCCAAGCGACGCGCCCACGCAAGCTGGACAATTTCAGCGGAACCGGGCTCAAGAGTCATGAATCAACCCTACCCACCGCGGGCCGGGCTACCGGCCGGATCGTGCAGTCCACCCGATCCGGGCCGGCCTAATCCGGGCCGGGCAGCGAGCCGCTTGGCCGATGAGGCCGCTTAGCCGAAGAGTACAGCGGCCTCGTCGTAGCGGCTCTGCGGTACGGACTTGAGGTTGCCGAGCGCGGCGTCGAAACCGACGTGCACAATATCCGTGCCGTGCAGCGACACCATAGTGCCCCAGCGCTTTTCCACCACCGAATCGATGGCCGCCATGCCCAGGCGGGTGGCCAGGACGCGGTCGAACGCCGTCGGGACGCCACCGCGCTGGATGTGGCCAAGGACCGTCGCGCGGGTCTCGATGCCGGTGCGTGCCTCCAGTTCGGGCGCCAGCATTTCGGCGATGCCGCCGAGGCGGGGGCGGCCAAACGTGTCGAGGCCGCGTTCCGAGTGCGGGGACTCCTGGCCTTCGGGCACGAACCCCTCGGCGACGACAAGCAGCGGGGCGCGGCCACGGTCGTGGGCGGAGATGACCCACTCGGCGATCTGTTCCATGGAGGCCTTCTGCTCCGGGATCAGGATGGCGTGGGCGCCGGAGGCCATGCCGGCGTGCAAGGCGATCCAGCCCACGTGCCGTCCCATGACTTCGGCAATCATGCAGCGGTGGTGGGACTCTCCGGTGGTGCGCAGCCGGTCGATTGCCTCGGTGGCGATTTCCACGGCGGTGTCGAAGCCGAAGGTGTAGTCCGTGGCGTCGAGATCGTTGTCGACGGTCTTGGGCACTCCCACGATCTTGAGGCCGGCGTCGGTGAGCCGCTTTGCGGCAGCCAGGGTGCCTTCGCCGCCGATGGCGATGATGGCGTCGATCCCGAGCCGGTCCATGTTGGCTTTGATGACGTCTGGTCCGCCGCCGTTCTCAAACGGGTTGGTGCGGGACGTGCCGAGGATGGTGCCGCCCTGCTTGGCGATGCCGCGGACCATGGTGCGGGGAATCTCTACGATGTCGCCTTCAACAACGCCGCGCCAGCCATCCTTGAATCCTACGAACTGCTGGCCGTGGACCGCGATTCCCTTGAGGACGGCGCCACGGATGACGGCGTTCAGGCCGGGGCAGTCTCCGCCGCTGGTGAGGATTCCAATTTTCATGTATGGCTCAAATCCTGGTTTGAAGGGGTACAGGCAGAGCGCCACGCTGAGCTCACCTAGAGTCTAGTGGCGCGTGTGGGGCAGGACACAAACGGTTACAAAAGGGTGCCCCCGCCTTCAAGGCGGGGGCACCCATTAGTGGTGCGGCGCAGCTGCCGGGCGCCGAAGGCCGCAGGGGCCGGGACGGCCTGTGATCGCGGCCGGTGATCGACGTCAGGGCCGGGAGGCACGCTTCGAGAGGAAGCTTTCGAGGACGATTGCGTTGCGCTGGTCCGGCAGGAGCAGCCACGCCACGATGTAGACCACGAATGCCGGCCCGGGGAGCAGGCTCAGGAGCAGGTAGGCGATCCGGACATAGGCCACATCAATATTTAGTTTGGCGGCAATTCCGCCGCAGACGCCGCCAAGCCAGCGCTGCGGACCACGTTTCAGGCCGAAGCCCCGGATGGTGTCGAAGAATTTATCCATGGTTCAAGACTTCCCTGTCGTTGGCTTATTGTCACGCCTGCTCGCCGAGACCAGTCCGCCCACGATCAGGGCGGCCCCGGCTCCGATCATCAGGCCGATCAGGACATACGTGCCGTTGAGGGCCACGATGCCGAGCCGGGAAATGATGATCAGCGCGGCCAGTGCCACCACTGTCAGTCCCCAGACCACCGTGCCCACCCGGGCGGGGGAGCCCGCTTCCTGGTCCTGGCCGGCGGCGTCCGGCCGCGAGTCGTCATAGCTGCTCATGTCAGTTGCCTTCCTTGATGGTCACGTTGCTGACGGTGCCGGAGATCTTCAGGACCATCCGGGCGCCGGGCTGCGAGGTGTTGTAGTCGGTTTGCTGTTTCGTCATGCCGCCGCGGTCCTGGTTGCCGTCGTGGAGGTTGCCCATGGTCATGTCCGCCTGGACCTGGACGGGGACGGTGGTGGGGATGACAACGGTGAGGTTGCTGGCCGTCGCGTCGATCGGAACAACGACGTCGGAGCCCAGGGGCGGATTCAGCGCCAGCTTGGTCAGGTCCACGGTCCCGGCGCCGCCGGTGATTTCGAAGCCGCCGCTGGCCTGTTCAATGCTCGACGGCGTCCAGTCGGCGTTCTGGAAACGGAACCGGTCCCCGTGCGGGACCACGCTGAAGATTGCGCCGATCAGCAGGGCCACCACCGCGAAGAACCCCAGGATTCCGGAGGTCCGGCCCCGCAACCCTGCGACCAGGATACCGAGCCCCAGGATGGCCGCGCCGATGGCCCAGACCAGGGCATTGCCGGCGTCACCGAGATCAATCACGTTGGCGGCGTCGAGGGCCTTGATGCCGCCGCCCACCAGGAGGGCGGAGCCGACGGTAATGGCGACGGCCGGCGTGCCGGGGCCAGGGCTGCGCGGTGCGGCGGGAGGGGGCGGGGTGGCCCCGGATCCCGGGCCATAGCCGCCGGGCGGAACAGGGCCGGGTGGGATGGGGCCCGACGGCGGGGGCGGTCCCCAGTCCGGGCCGGCGCCGGAGACGGCGGAGCCGTCGACGGGGTAGCCATAGGCCCGGCCGCCGCCCTGCGGGAAGCTGCCCGCGGACTGCTGCCCGGTGCCGGTGCCGGTGCTGCCCGCGAAAGTCGCGGCACCGGCCGGGCTGCTGGACTCGTAACGCGATGGCATGGGAGTGGCTCCGTTCCGGATCTTGTTGCGCTGGGTCAGGTAGTAGACGAGGTAGATGGCGCCGCCCACCCAGAAGACGGTCCAGACGAAGGCGCCAAAGCCGAAGCGGTCCCAGCCCCAGACACCGCTGCCCAGGCTGGGGAAACCGATAACCGAGGTGATGAGGGCGCCGGTCATGCCGGCCGTCCACCGCCCTGCGGCGGCCTCCTGGACGTGAATTCGGCCGTCAGGTTCGGGCAGCAGCGCCCAGGCGAGACCGTAGGCGAGAACGCCAATTCCGGCGAAGACGGTCAGGACGATCAGGACGCCGCGAATGATCAGGGGATCGACGCCGAGCCGGTGGGCTATGCCGCTGGCCACGCCGCCGATCCAGCGGTCGCGTCCGCGGTAGATGCCCTGGCTGCGGATCCAGTCGAAGAAATTCTGGGTTTCTCGGCCGGGGAACGGTCCATTCGGGTCGCCGGGCGGGTAAAGCGGCGGGGGCTCCAGCGGCGGGGGTTCTATCGGCTGCGGTTCCGTCGGCCGGGGCTCCGTCGGCGACGCGCCAACCGGCCCGGAGCCTGCTGGAGGGGCGGTGGGCTGGTTTGTGGCTGGACGTTGCGTGTCCGGAACTTCTGCGTCCGGAAGGTCAGTGTCCGGACGTTCTGTGTCTGGACGTTCTGCGGAGGGTCCATCCGTGGTTGGCCGGTCTGCGGAGGCCGGGCCTTCATCGGGGTGCGGAGTGTGCGGGTTCATACTTCGATCCTTCCCGTTCCCGGCGCCGGGCTCTACTGGGGAACACCCTGAACGGTCCCTGAGTGGCCCCCGGTTGGGCCCTCAAACGCGTCCGGGGAACCCCGATCCATGCTTGGATTGATCCATGACAACCGCGCCCGCCCGCCCGCCGCTGGTCCGCAGCAGCGATCGCGTGATTGCCGGCGTTTGCGCAGGCCTCGCCAACCACCTGGGCTGGCCGGTGCGCATGGTCAGGATCGGCATGGCGGTGGCTGCGCTCGCGGGCGGCGCCGGGGTCGCCTTCTACGCCTGGCTCTGGATCATGGTCCCCACAGCGGATGAAAGCGCCCGGCGCAACGCCCGCCGCCCGGCGTCGCCGATCGCCCCGGCAGTCAGCTCCCCGGACGCCCCCGGAATCCCGGCCACCCCGGCAGCCCCCGGAGTTCCAGCAAAGCCCGGGACCGCCGGCACACCCGGGACCCCGGCGCCGGGGTCCTGGTGGTCCAAGGTGCCGGGCATGCCCTTCGGCAAGGAGATCCTGCTGGGCGCAGGCCTGTTGCTGGCCGCCGGGATCCTGATCGCCCGGCTCCTCGGCGTCGACGTGCCCCTCGGCACCCTGATCCCGGTTGCGGCGATCCTGGGCGGTGCTGCGATCGCCTGGATGCAACTGGACGAGACCCGCCGGGCGGGGCTGGTGGACAAGACCAAAGCAGACCAGGCCGGCGGCTGGGCGCGCCTCGCAGCCGGGCTCGCCCTCGTGGTGGCCGGCGTCCTGGTGATGGTGTCCGGCTCGGGATCCTGGGAACAGACCTGGTTGGCCCTCCTGGCCTCGGTGGCCGTGCTCGGCGGCGTGGCCCTGGTGCTGCTGCCATGGGGGCTGAAGTTCTGGCGCGACCTGGAGACCGAGCGCGCCGGGCGGGTGCGCGCCACCGAGCGTGCAGAGATCGCCGCCCACCTCCATGACTCCGTGCTGCAGACCCTCGCCCTGATCCAGCGTCGGGCCGGCAACGAGCACGACGTCATCCGGCTGGCCCGCGCGCAGGAGCGGGAACTGCGCGGCTGGCTGTACCGGGACGCCGACAAGGAATCCGGGCAGCTGTCCGAAGGCATCACGTCCGCGGCCGCAGAGGTCGAGGACGCCCTGGGCCACGCGGTCGAAGTGGTCAGCGTGGGGGACTGCGTCATGACCCAGCGCCACGAGGCCCTCGTCCAGGCGGCCCGCGAGGCCATGCTGAACGCCGCGCGGCACGGCGGCGCTCCCGTGTCCGTGTACCTCGAAGTCACCGACGCCGCCGCAGAAGTTTTCGTCAAGGACCGGGGACCGGGCTTCGACCCGGATGCGGTTCCCCCGGACCGGCTCGGCGTTCGGGAATCGATCATCGGCCGGATGAACCGCCACGGCGGCACCGCCGCCATCATCAGCAGCCCGGACGGCACCGAAGTGCGGCTCCGGCTGCCCGCCACCGCCGCATCCGCCGGCGCTGCGGCCAACAACGCCAACGGAGAGGCCAAGCAGTGACCAGCCCAGCACCAGGAAACCCGGCACCAGGAAACCAATCGCCAGGAAGCCCGGCACCAGTTCGGGTGGTGATCGTGGACGACCACGCCATCTTCCGCTCCGGGTTGAAGGCGGACCTGGACACGGACATCGTCGTCGCGGGGGAGGCCGGAACCGTGGAGGAGGCAATCGCCGTCATCGCAGCCCAGCGCCCCGACGTCGTGCTGCTTGACGTCCATCTGCCGGGCGGCCGTGGTGGCGGCGGACGCGAGGTCCTGGCCGGCTCGGCGCCGCTGCTGGGCACCACACGGTTCCTGGCTTTGAGCGTCTCCGACGCGGCGGAAGATGTCGTGTCCGTGATCCGGGCAGGCGCGCGTGGCTATGTGACGAAGACAATTTCCGGTGCGGAGATCAGCAGCGCCGTCCGCCGGGTGGCCGGCGGCGACGCCGTCTTCTCGCCCCGGCTGGCGGGCTTCGTCCTGGACGCGTTCGGCACGGCCCCCGCGGACATCGCCGACGACGAGCTGGACAAGCTCTCGGCCCGGGAGCTCGAAGTGATGCGCCTGATCGCGCGCGGCTACAGCTACAAGGAGGTGGCCAAGGAACTGTTCATCTCGATCAAGACCGTTGAAACCCACGTCTCTGCCGTGCTGCGCAAGCTCCAGCTCTCCAGCCGCCACGAGCTGACCCGCTGGGCCGCCGAGCGCCGCCTCCTTTAAACCAATGATGCGCTATCACTTTGGGTCCTTATGCCGCGGCAATAAGGACCCAAAGGGATAGCGAATCGGGGGTTGGGGCTGCCTACTTCGCTTTGCCGAGGAAGTCCTGCAGGCGGGCGACGCCCGTGGCCAGGTCGTCGTCACCCAGCGCGTAGGACA
The DNA here is from genome assembly GCF_029504395.1 of Arthrobacter sp. ES3-54. GTDB lineage: Bacteria > Actinomycetota > Actinomycetes > Actinomycetales > Micrococcaceae > Arthrobacter. The sequence goes on along the minus strand of NZ_JAQFIF010000006.1, from coordinate 82,867 downwards.
GTCGCAGGTAGCCGGACGGGCCGAACGCCTCGCCGGGAACCACAGCGACCTCGACCTCGTCCAGGATCAGCGCCGCGAGTTCGGCGGAGGTGGCTGGCCGCACCGGACCGTTCGCGGACGGGAACTCCTTGCCCAGCAGCGCGCGGACGTCCGCGTACACGTAGAACGCGCCCTTCGGCGTCGGGCAGTCAACGCCGTCAATGGCGTTCAGGCCCGCGACGATTGCCTTGCGGCGGCGGTCAAATGCCACCTTCATCTCATCGACGGCGGTCAACGGCCCGGATACGGCCGCGAGGGCGGCGACCTGGGGAATGTTGGAGACGTTCGACGTCGCGTGGGACTGCAGGTTGGTGGCGGCCTTGATGACGTCCGCCGGCCCGATCATCCAGCCCACGCGCCAGCCGGTCATGGCATAGGTCTTGGCGACGCCGTTGAGGATGACCATCTTGTCGCCGAGCTCGGGAACTGCGGTGGCGATCGACGTGAACGGCACGCCGTCGTACGTCAGGTGCTCGTAGATCTCGTCGGTGACAACCCACAAGCCCTTGGACGCTGCCCACTGGCCGATCTCCTTGACCTGCTCCGGCGAGTACACGGCACCGGTGGGGTTGGAGGGGGAGACGAAGAGAAGGATCTTGGTGCGCTCCGTGAGGGCCGCTTCCAGCTGGTCCACGGTGACCAGGTACCCCTGCTCCGGGCCCGCGAAGACCTCCACCGGCACGCCGCCGCCCAGCCGGATGGCCTCGGGGTACGTGGTCCAGAACGGGGTGGGAACAATGACCTCGTCGCCCGGATCCAGGAGGGTGGCGAAGGTGTTGTAGACGGCCTGCTTGCCGCCGTTGGTCACCAGCACCTGGGATGCCTCGGCCTTGTAGCCGGAATCCCGGAAGGTCTTGTCCGCGATGGCCTGCTTCAGCTCCGGCAGCCCGCCGGCGGGGGAGTAGCGGTGGTACTTCGGCTGGCTGGCGGCCTCGATGGCGGCCTGCACAATGTAGCCGGGCGTCGGAAAGTCGGGTTCCCCGGCGCCGAAGCCGATGACCGGCCGGCCGGCTGCCTTCAGCGCCTTCGCCTTGGCATCGACGGCCAGAGTGGCGGATTCGGCTATGGCGGAAATGCGCTGGGAAATGCGGGCAGCAGACATGGGCGGGTCCGTTCTTCGCTTGCAGCTGGAAGGCTGGATATGGGATTCGACGAAATCTACTCTATGCTGTTCAGCGGATCCCCCGGGGTGCCTGAACGCGAATATGACTGACGGCTGTCAGTTGGTTTGCGAAGACACGCAGGGGTCCGGAAGAGGGCCGGTTCGACGTAGGCGCAGTTGTTGCGTAGACTGGTTCTCCGGTGTTGAAAACACGATGATGGCCTGCGCCTCAGGGAAGCCTGGGGAACGCGTCGGCCGGAGCGAATTTTCTCCCCGAAGGGTAGTGGCGCAATTGGTAGCGCAGCGGTCTCCAAAACCGCAGGTTGCAGGTTCGAGTCCTGTCTGCCCTGCGCATGCTGTTCCGGGTCATCCGGAACAAGCGCAGCAACCATGGTTCAGTTCAGAGCCGGGTATCCGATCATTGCGAGGATGAGTGAGGACCAGGTGACCGAAACAGCTGCCAGCAGCTCCAAAGGCCGCCCCGCCAAGAATGCCGCCAAGCCCGGCTTCTTCGCTCGCATCGCGATCTTCATCCGCCAGGTCATTGGCGAACTGAAGAAGGTCGTCGCACCGACCCGTAAAGAACTGATCAACTACACGCTCGTCGTGCTGGTGTTCGTGACCATCATGATGGTGATCGTCACCCTGCTGGACTTGGCCTTCGGGACCGCGGTCAGCTGGGTCTTCGGCGGCAGCGGCCCCACGGACAGCTAAGGCGACCGGTCCGCAGACTGCGTGGATGTCCCGGGAAACCGGAGATTCCACGGAGTGTGCGGAATTGAGTCATTTAAATAGGCATGTTAGGCAATGAGGAAGCAGGAGACCAAGTGTCTGAGCAGGAGCTCGAGGTAACTGAGACTGAGCTGGATAAGAGCCAGGGCGCCGCGGTGGAAGCCGCGGAAGAGTCCGAGGCTGCGTCTGCTGCGCCCGATTCCGACGTCACTGACGAGGCCGAAGCCACGGAAGAAGTAGCTACAGAAGACGCAGAGGCAGCAGATGCCGAAGCCGTCGTCGCTGTTGATACCGACGCTGAAGGCGCTGAGGACACTGACGCAGACGCGCTGGCTGCCGCGGCCGCCAAGGCCGACGTCGACCCCGCCGACGAGTTCAAGGCCAAGCTGCGCCGCCAGGAAGGTGACTGGTACGTCATCCACTCCTACGCCGGCTACGAGAACCGCGTCAAGGCCAACCTTGAGACCCGCATCCAGACTCTGGACATGGAAGATTACATCTTCGAAATCCAGGTTCCGATGGAGGAAGTCGTTGAGATCAAGAACGCTCAGCGCAAGGTCATCAACCGCGTCCGCATCCCCGGTTACGTCCTGGTCCGCATGGACCTGACGGATGCTTCCTGGGGCGCCGTCCGCCACACCCCCGGCGTCACCGGCTTCGTGGGCAACGCCCACAACCCGGTCCCGCTGCGCCTTGATGAGGTCTTCTCCATGCTCGCCCCGGTCTTCGAAGAAGAGCAGGCCGAGAAGGGCAAGCCGGTCAAGCACGCCGCCGCCCAGGTCGACGTCGACTTCGAGGTTGGCGAGTCCGTCATCGTCAAGGAAGGCCCGTTCGAGACCCTCCCCGCGACGATCTCCGAGATCAAGATCGATTCCCAGACCCTCGTGGTGCTGGTGTCCATCTTCGAGCGCGAGACTCCGGTCACCCTGGCGTTCAACCAGGTCAGCAAGATCTAGCTGTTCCCTAAGAATTCGCCCCGGGCTGCCCGCTTAGCAGCCATGGGGCGGCCGGCCGCCTTGCCATGGCGGCCACCAACCTGAGGCACGCTCCTGTGCCCCAGGACGTATTTGAGAGAAGGACCTACATTGGCTCCCAAGAAGAAGGTCACCGGCCTCATCAAGCTGCAGATCCAGGCAGGTGCCGCTAACCCGGCCCCGCCGATCGGTCCTGCGCTTGGCCAGCACGGTGTCAACATCATGGAATTCTGCAAGGCGTACAACGCTGCGACGGAAGCCCAGCGCGGCAACGTTATCCCCGTGGAGATCACGGTCTACGAAGACCGTTCCTTCACGTTCATCACCAAGACCCCGCCGGCTGCAGAGCTCATCAAGAAGGCTGCAGGCGTCGCCAAGGGTTCAGCTACCCCGCACACCGTCAAGGTTGCCAAGCTGACCCAGGCCCAGGTCAACGAGATCGCCACCACCAAGATGGAAGACCTCAACGCCACCAGCCTCGAAGGCGCAGCGAAGATCATCGCCGGCACCGCCCGCTCCATGGGTATCACCGTCGAGGGTTAATTCCCGACCGCTGATGCGCCGGGTTCGGGAAACCGAGCACGACGACGGTCAGCACCGCCGGCCAGCCGGCACCACCTAAACAATGAAAAGCGGAATTCCGGAAGATAAACCAGCCGGAATACCGCCTGTGGCAGGGCCCAGCGCGGTCCGCAGACCACAACTGCACAAGGAGAAATAAGCAGCATGGCAAAGCGCAGCAAAGCATATGAGGCAGCCGCGGCCAAGATCGACGCGGAGAAGTTCTACGCGCCGTTCGAGGCAGTGACGCTCGCCAAGGACACCAACCCGTCCAAGTTCGACGCCACCGTTGAGGTCGCTTTCCGTCTGGGCGTTGACCCTCGCAAGGCCGACCAGATGGTCCGCGGCACCGTTATCCTGCCCCACGGCACCGGTAAGACCGCCCGCGTCCTCGTCTTCGCAACGGGCGACAAGGCTGAGGCTGCAATCGCAGCCGGCGCCGACTTCGTTGGTTCCGATGACCTGATCGAAAAGATCGCCGGCGGCTGGACCGACTTCGACGCCGCCGTCGCCACGCCTGACCTCATGGGCAAGGTTGGCCGCCTCGGTAAGGTCCTGGGTCCGCGTAACCTGATGCCGAACCCGAAGACCGGCACCGTGACCGCTGACGTCGCGAAGGCTGTCAACGACATCAAGGGCGGCAAGATCGACTTCCGCGTCGACAAGCACTCGAACCTGCACTTCATCATCGGCAAGGTTTCCTTCGACGCCCTGAAGCTGGCCGAGAACTACGCGGCTGCACTCGAAGAGGTTCTTCGCCTCAAGCCGTCCGCTTCCAAGGGCCGCTACATCCAGAAGGCCACCGTCGCCACCACGTTTGGCCCGGGCATCTCGGTTGACCCCAACGTCACCAAGGTCCTGACCGAGGTCTAGTCCTCACCGGATCCACGGCGTCGCCTTCAATGACGTCACCAGCTCCAGCGAAAGGCCGTCCCGCAACCGCGGGGCGGCCTTTCGCCGTTGCGGCGCCTGACATCGTCGGCGTCCCGAACCCTTGGAGCCGCCGGTCTTGCCGGTTAGGCTGTCCCGGTGACTACGCCGTCGTACCTCATCGAGCAACTCTCCCTGCCCGCAAGCCTTGATGCCGCTGATGCTGACGCAGCGGAGTTCCTGGAATTCATGGAGCTCTGCGATGAACTCATCCTGCAGACCTGGGGCAACCTTGACCGGTCGATGTCCCCGGCGGCACGCCTTCAGTACTGGCGGGACTCCGTCTACACCCGCACGCGGCTCTTCTTCGTCCGTGTTGACGGGCGCATGGTGGCCAACTCCTGGCTCCGCTGCGAATTGCAGGAGAATCTGGGCAGTGCGCTCCTGCACGTGAGCGTCCTGGACTCCTTCGCCGGCGCAGGAATCGGCCGGGCCCTGCTGGAGCACGCCGAAGCGCTGGCCGCCGCCGACGGGCGGACAATACTGCAGACCTTCACGGAGCACCCGGCTGATTTCGACGTCGACGGCCCGAATATCGTCAAGCCCGCCACGGGGGCCGGCGCGCTGCCAGCGGGCGCACGCGGCGTCCGCTTCGCCGGACAGGCCGGCTACCGGCTGGAGCAAGTCGAGCGGTTTAGCTCGCTCGACGTCCCGCCCCAGGCGGACTTCGACAGCCTGGAACGGGACGCCCAGGCAAGGGCGGGGGCGTACGAGCTGCTGCACTGGACCGATGCATGCCCGGAGGAACATGCCGCCGAGCTCGCGGTGCTGATGTCGCGCATGAGCACGGACGCTCCCACGGGCGCCCTGAGCTACGAGCCGGAAATCTGGGACGTCGCCCGGGTCCGCCACGTCGAGGACACCTGGCGGCGGGCCGGCCAGTCCGCCCTGGTGGTGGCGGCACGGCACCGGGGCACCGGTGAACTGGCCGCGTATACGGTCCTCCAGACAACGGCCGACAAACCCTGGCTGGCCAGCCAGGACGACACCCTCGTCGCGGCGAGCCACCGCGGCCACCGGCTCGGCATGCTGATCAAGATCCTCAACCTGCGGCTGCTGGGTGAGGCTCACCCCGCGGTGCGGCGCGTGCTGACCTACAACGCCGCCGAAAACGATCACATGCTCGGCATCAACATCGCGCTGGGGTTCAGGCCGGCGGGCTACGACGGCGAGTGGCAGCGGACCACGGCCAGTGACGGCACCGTGAACTGACGGCACCCGCAACTGACGGCACCCGCAACTGACGACACCCGCAACTGACGGCCCGCGGCGGCCGGGCGCCGAATGGAGCAGAAACTGCCCGGCGTCACCAATGGAACAGCGGTCCAAACCAGCATATGCTGGCGGTTGAAAGCCCGGTTTGAGCCGGGCCGTACCGATGGTGGGTGGCACAACGGCTGGGATGATGCCCTCTATGGCAAACGAAGTACGGATTGAGCAGGTGTGGATCCCCGATTCCCTTGACGCGCCCGATGCCGCCGACTTCCTCGCCGCCATCGAAGTGGGGCGGCGGGTCCGGATGCAGACCTGGGGCACTGACGACCTCGCCTACGCGCCGCAGGAGAAGCTTCTGGAGATGGCGGACCCGTACGAACGCCAGGTGATCCTGGTGGCCAAGATCGACGGCGTGATTGTCGGGACGGCGGACATCGCGCTGCCGCTCATGGACAACCTCGACCTCGCCGAATTCACGCTCGATATCCTTCCGGAGTTCCGGCGCCAAGGCGTGGGCAGGCAGCTGCTGGAGGCCGCGGAGCACTTCGCACGGGACGAGGGCCGCCACACGATCCTGATCGACACCAACCATCCGGGATCAACCCTGACGGACCCGGACGCCGAACAGCTCGTGCCCGGCAGCGGCGTCGGGTTTGTTCCGTTGGGAAGCCGTGACGTCGAATTTGCCCGCCACACCGGCTACACCCTCCAGCACATCGAACAGTTCAGTTCCTGCGCGCTGCCGCTGGACACCAAACTCGTCGCCGAGCTCGAGGCCGAGGCCGAGGAAGCCAATGCCGGCCGCTACCGTCTGCACCACTGGACGGACCGGTGCCCCGACCAGTGGCTGGAGGCCGTCGCCGCCCTGGAGAACCAGGCAGGCGAGGACGAAGTGCCGGGGCCCGATGCCCAGGAAATGGTGTTCGACGGCGGCATCCTCCGCGAGGCGGAGGAGGTCACCATTGCCCAGGGCCGCCGGACGGTGGTCACCGCCGTCGAGCACATCGCCAGCGGAACGCTCGTGGGCCTGACCACCATCAGTGTCCTGGCCCTGCGCCCGGACGTCGTCTTCCAGGACGACACTGTGGTGCTGCAGGAACACCGCGGCAACAAACTCGGGCTGCTGATCAAGGTCGCCAACATGGAACGGCTGAGCGAACAGTTCCCGGACGCCCGGGTCCTGTACACGTGGAACGCCCCGGAGAACCGCTACCTCCTCAAGGTCAACCAGCAGCTCGGATTCACGACGGCGGGCGTGACGGGTCTCTGGCAGAAAGAACTCCCCAACTTCGGGCCTGCCGTCAGCTGAGGCCGCAGGCGGACGGCGCGCTGAGCCGGTCCTCGCGGCCCGATTTGGAACACGCGAGCCGCGTCCCGTAAGCTTGGAGGACCAAAGACCGTCGGTTGTTGGAAATCCACTCTCCCAAGCAAGACTCACTTCTGCAGTCGCGCCGGGAGAGCGCAGTGGATTTCCGGACGAAGGACCCTGAACATAGGGCGGCCGGCGCAGGTGAACGAAGCAAAGCTCCGCGGTCATGGACCGCGTCGAGACAAGCCCCGTGCATCTGCGCGGGGCGTTTTTTAGTTTTAGCTCTTTTTGAGCGGGGACCCGGACACACCGGCACTATCCCCGGAAGGAGGGTTATGGCAACGCCTAGCAAGGTTTCAGCAGTAGCTGAGATCACTAACGATTTCAAGGAATCGAACGCCGCTGTCCTGACCGAATACCGTGGGCTCACCGTTGCACAGCTCAAGCAGCTGCGTGTCTCTCTCGGCCAGGACACCAAGTTCTCGGTCGTCAAGAACACCCTGACCGCTATTGCAGCTAAGGAAGCTGGTGTCGAAGCATTCGACAATCAGCTCGCCGGCCCCACTGCAATCGCGTTCATCAAGGGTGACGCAGTTGCCGCTGCCAAGAGCCTGACGGATTTTGCCAAGGCTAACAAGCAGCTGGTCATCAAGACCGGTTACTTCGAGGGCAAGGCTCTGAACGCCAGCGAAGTTGCTGCCCTGGCAGCACTCGAGTCCCGCGAGCTGCAGCTCGCTAAGGTTGCAGGCATCCTCAAGGCTCCTGCTGCCGCTGCTGTACGCATCATCGACGCACTGCGCCTCAAGCTTGAAGAAGAGAACGGTGCACCGGCAGCAGCCGAAGCACCCGCCGCTGAAGAAGCTCCCGCAGCAGATGCAGTAGCCGAGGCCGAAGCACCGGCCGAAGCCGCAGCCCCCGAAGAGAACTAGTCCTCTTCTCCATAAGACTCCGGTGCAACAGCGAGCCTCAGGGCCGCCGCGCACCACTATAGGAAGGACGCCACACCATGGCGAAGCTCACCAACGAAGAGCTCATTGAAGCTTTCAAGGAACTGACCATCATCGAGCTCTCCGAGTTCGTCAAGCTCTTCGAAGAGACCTTCGAAGTTACTGCTGCTGCCGTTGCCGTTGCCGGCCCGGCCGCCGCTGCTGAAGAAGCCGAAGAGAAGACTGACTTCGACGTCATCCTCGAAGCTGCTGGCGACAAGAAGATCGCAGTGATCAAGGAAGTTCGCGCCATCACCTCCCTGGGCCTCAAGGAAGCCAAGGACCTGGTTGACAGCGCACCCAAGGCTGTTCTCGAAGGCGCCACCAAGGAAGCTGCCGAGAAGGCAAAGGCTCAGCTCGAAGAAGCTGGCGCCCGCGTTACCCTCAAGTAACTCCCGCCGTCCGGATCCATCGCGATCCGCACTGCTCGAAGGAAACCCCGTCCACTCAGGTGGGCGGGGTTTCCTGCGTTCCCGGGCCTCCCCGCGGGCCGGAAACCGAATGCCCGCGGGCGCCGGTGAACGGCACCCAAGGATTCGGCAAAGTTTTTCTGATACCCCTGTCGCAGTTGATGGCGCGACCCTAGACTTTGGATTTGTGCCCACCGGCCCCCAACGTTCAGGAGTTCACCCACAATGACGGACCCAAACACTTCCCCCTCCCGCCGCGCCATGCTCGCGGCAGCCCTCGTGGGCGGGGGCGCAGCCGCCGCCGCGCTGGCCGGAGCCCCGGCGGCGCAGGCCGGCCCCGGCAAGGCCAGCGGCAAGAAAAAGTTCACCCTGACGGTGCTCGGCACCACGGATCTGCACAACAACGTCTTCAACTGGGACTACTTCAAGAACGTCCCCTATGCCGACGGGGCCGGGAACAAGATCGGGATTGCCCAGGCCGCGACCCTGATCAACGCCATGCGGGCCGAGCGCGGCGCGGCCAACACGCTGACCATCGACGCCGGGGACACCATCCAGGGCACGCCCCTGGCCTACTACTTCGCCAAGATCAACCCCATCTCGGCAACGGTAAAACACCCCATGGCACTGGCCATGAACACCATCGGCTACGACGCCGTGGGGCTGGGCAACCACGAGTTCAACTACGGCATCGAGCTCCTGCGCACTTGGGAGCGGCAACTGGACTTCCCGCTGCTGGGCGCCAACGTCCACGACGCCGTGACCGGCGGGCGTGCCTTCACGCCCTACGTCCTGAAGCGGATCAAGACGGAGAGCGGCTGGCTGACGGTCGGCCTGGTCGGCCTGGTGACGCCGGGCTGCGCGCTCTGGGACCGGGACAACGTCCAGGGCAAGCTCGATTTCAACGGCATCGTCGAAGAGGCCAGGACCGTCATCCCGCTGGTGTTGGCCGCCGGGGCCGACGTCGTAATCGTCACGAGCCATTCGGGGGCGACTCCCGGATCCTCCTACGGCGACGCCCTGCCTTTCCCCGAGAACGCGTCCACCCAGCTCGCCGAGGAAGTCCCGGGCATCGACGCCATCCTGGTCGGGCACGCCCACCTGGAGATCCCCGAGCGCTTCGTCACGAACAAGGCCACGGGCAAGCAGGTGCTTCTGACCGAGCCGCTCAAGTGGGGCATGCGCGTGTCCGTCATGGACCTCGAGCTCGTCAAGGAAAAGGGGCAGTGGACCGTGACCGCGGCGCATTCGCTGCTGCTGGACGCCAAGACCGTCGACGCCGATCCCGCCGTCGTCCGGGCCGTCCAGGCCGGGCACGAGGCCACGGTGAACTACGTCAACGAGGTCATCGGGACCTCCACGGCGCCGCTCAGCACGGCGACCGCCTGCTGGGAGGACTCCGCCGCTATCGACGCCATCAACTATGTCCAGGCCAGCACCATCAAGGCCGAGCTAGCCAGCACTCCCGCGGCAGGGCTGCCGGTCTTGTCCATTGCGGCGGCTTTTTCCCGTGCTGTGGACGTCAAGGCCGGACCGCTCACCATCCGCGATGTCGCGGGGCTGTACATCTTCGACAACACGCTGCTCGCCGTCAAGGTCACCGGAGCGCAGGTCAAGGCATACCTGGAGTGGTCCGCGCAGTACTTCAAGCCGGTCACCGCCACCACGGCCAGGGCCCAGGACGTCACGAACGCCGTGACGGCCACGGCCCCGAACGGCACGCCCGACTATAACTACGACGTCGTCTACGGGCTCGATGCGCCGCTGAACTATGAGATCGACCTCGCCCGGCCGGCGGGGGACCGGATCGCCAAGCTCAGCTACGGCGGCAAGGCGCTGCAGCCGGAGCAGGAATTCGCCTTGGCCATCAACAACTACCGGCAGAGCGGCGGCGGCAACTTCCCGGCCGTGAAGAGCGCGCCCGTGCTCTCGAACAGCCAGCAGGAGATCCGCCAGCGCATCATCGACTACGTCGTTGACCGCGGCACCCTGGACGTCGAGGTGTTCAGCCAGGCCAACTGGCGGCTCACCGTCAACGGGGCGCCGCTGACGGTCACCGCCTAATCCCGGCTCCAACAACAACGCGGGCAGCCAACCAGGACAAACAACGCGGGCAAACAACAACGCGGGGCCACTTCCGGGTCCATCCCCGCTGTCGGGATGGGCCGGAAGCGACCCCGCATTGCTGTTAACCCGAGCGGGCTAGTTCGGTTCGGTGATGTCGGCGACGACGGCGCCGAGGGCCGCCGTCAGGGCGTCCGCGTCCACAAATGCGCTGTAGCCGTGTTCCCCGGCGCCCATGGAGATCCGCCGGCCCGCGATGGTCTGGTCGGCGTAGACCGGCCAAGGGCGGGTGCTGCCGAGCGGCGTGATGGTCCCGCGCTCGTACCCGGTGGCCTCGAAGGCGGTATCCGCCGCTGGCAGCGAGAGCTTGTTGACGCCCACCAGCGCCCGAAGCTTGGGCCAGGAGATCTGACGGTCGCCCGGGACCAGGGCGAACAGGAAACTGCCGTCCTTGTGCTTGACCACGAGCGACTTCACGATGTCCGCGGGCTGGATCCCGAGGATTCCGGCCGCCTCCTCAAGGCTGCGGGCGGCGAGGCGTTCCACGATCTCGACGTCCAGGCCGCGGGCCGCGGCGTCGGCCAGGAACCGCTCGCGGCCGCCGCTGGTTGTTCCCTGCTCCGTCATCCCCGTCAAACCTTTCCCTGACTCGTCGTGGCTGTTCCCGGTTCTGGGTCGGTCACCCGGTTCCCCGAATATCCGTTTCTCCGGCTATCCGTTTCTCCGGGTTCCCGGTTCGCCGGTTCAGTCGCGGTAGAGCAGCAGCGCCTCGCCCTGTCCGCCGCCGCCGCACAGGGACACGGCCGCCTTGCCGGTGCCCCGGCGTTTGAGTTCGTGGGCTGCGTGCAGGGCCAGCCGGGCGCCGGAGGCCCCGATCGGGTGGCCCAGGGCGATGGCACCGCCATGGATGTTGCACTGCTCCAGCGGATAGTCGAGGTCCTTCAGGGACTGCACCGCGACGGAGCCGAAGGCCTCGTTGATTTCGATGAAGTCGAGGTCCGCGGCGGACCAGCCGGCCTTGTCCAGGGCGTTCTTGATGGCGTTCGACGGCTGGGAGTGCAGCGAGTTGTCCGGCCCGGCGACCTGGCCCGGCTTGCCCACCACCGCGAGGTACTCGAGGCCGTTGTCTTCGGCGAACTTCCGGCTGGTCAGCACCAGGGCGGCGGCGCCGTCGGACAGGGGAGAGGAGTTGCCCGCCGTGATGGTTCCGTCCGTGACGAACGCCGCGCGCAGGCCGGCCAGCGATTCGACTGTCGTGTCCGGCCGGATGCCCTCGTCGGAGGTGATGGCGATCGGATCGCCCTTGCGCTGCTTGACGCTCATCGCGGCGATCTCGCCGTCGAAGACGCCGTCCTTGGCGGCCCGGGCGGCACGCTGGTGCGACTGGGCCGCCACGTTGTCCTGGGACGCCCGGTCGATGCCGAGGGTCAGGTTCTTGCTCTCGGTCGACAGTCCCATGGACTGCCCGTCGAAGGCGTCAGTCAGACCGTCGTGCGCGGCCACGTCGAGGGCCTGGACCGTGCCGTACGCCCAGCCCTGCCGGGAACCGGGCAGCACGTGGGGCGCACGGGTCATGGACTCCTGGCCGCCGGCGACCACCACCGTCGCGTCGCCGCTGCGGATCATCCGGGCGGCGTCGATCACTGCGGTGAGGCCGGAGAGGCAGACCTTGTTGATGGTTACCGTGGGAACGTTCCAGCCGATGCCGGCCCCGATGGCGCTCTGGCGCGCCGGGTTCTGGCCGGCTCCGGCCTGCAGGACTTGGCCCATGATCACGCTGTCCACCTGGTCGGCTTTGACGCCGCTGGCGGCAAGGGCGGCCCGGATGGCGTGGGTGCCGAGTTCGACGGCGGTGAAGCTGGCCAGCTGCCCGTTCAGGCGTCCCTGGGGGGTGCGGGCGGCTGCGAGGATGACAACATCGTTGTTGTCTGCGGGATTGCTCATGGTGTTTTCTTCCGATCTACGACGACTTATGTCTACGTTATCGTGAGCCCCGTCACCTATCCATTCGACCCAGTCTCTGGGCGGCCCGGTGGGCCCTCCGCCAAAACTCCGGCAAGACCCCGTCAAAACTTCGCCAGAACTTCGTGCTTGCAATCCTGCCGGAAGTGGGGTAGACAAGTAGGTTGCTTTGCCGTATTGTAGATATTTGCGTCTTCCCTGTTTACCTTCAGCCTTCATATAGCGGTGGGCTTAGCCTGACAGCTGTTCCATCAATGTGCCGTCTACAACGTGCACCAGCATGGACAGCACGGGTCCCGGGTCATATAGCGGAACCGGATTGGTAGCGCTGCGGAGTCATTCTGCAGAGTGCATAACGGGGGAGATCTGACAACGCCTGAAGGTCTGTGGAAGGATCCCTCTTGGTCGCCTCGAGCACCTCTAATGTAAACAACGCTACCGCTATCAATGCCGACAGCACCGACGGTGCAACCCGCCGGCTCTCATTCGCAAAGATTCACGAACCTCTTGATGTTCCGAATCTGCTCGCCCTGCAAACCGACAGCTTTGACTGGCTGGTCGGAAACGAACGCTGGCAGGCGCGCGTTGCGAAGGCCGTCGAAGAAGGCGACCTCAGCGTCGCCACCTCCTCGGGTCTGTCCGACATCTTCGAAGAGATCTCCCCGATCGAAGACTTCCAGGGCACCATGTCCCTGAGCTTCTCCGAGCCGGAGTTCGCTGACCCCAAATACACCATGGCCGAGTGCAAGGACCGGGACGCAACGTACTCGGCTCCGCTGTACGTCAAGGCCGAGTTCATGAACAACAACACGGGCGAAATCAAGCAGCAGACCGTGTTCATGGGTGACTTCCCGCTGATGACCGAGAAGGGCACCTTCGTCGTCAACGGCACCGAGCGTGTCGTCGTCTCCCAGCTCGTCCGCTCGCCGGGCGCCTACTTTGAGCGCACCGCCGACAAGACCAGCGACAAGGACATCTTCACCGCGAAGATCATCCCGTCCCGCGGCGCCTGGTTCGAACTTGAAATCGACAAGCGCGACCAGGTCGGCGTCCGTCTTGACCGCAAGCGCAAGCAGTCCGTCACCGTGCTGCTGAAGGCCCTCGGCTGGACCGAAGGCCAGATCCTCGAGGAATTCGGCCAGTACGACTCCATGCGCGCAACGCTGGAGAAGGACGCCACAGAGACCCGCGAAGACGCGTTGCTGGACATCTACCGGAAGCTGCGACCGGGCGAGCCGCCCACGGTTGAGGCTGCCCAGTCCCTGCTGGACAACCTGTACTTCAACTCCAAGCGCTACGATCTGGCCAAGGTTGGCCGTTACAAGATCAACCGCAAGCTTGGCATCGACCGCTCCCTTGGCGACAAGGAAGCCTCGGTCCTGCACGTTGAAGACATCGTGGCCATGATCAAGTTCCTGGTTGCCCTGCACGCCGGCGAGAAGACCCTCACGGGCAAGCGCGACGGCCAGGACCACGAACTCCGCGTCGAAATCGATGACATCGACCACTTCGGCAACCGTCGCATCCGCGCCGTCGGCGAGCTCATCGAGAACCAGGTCCGCACCGGCCTGTCCCGCATGGAGCGCGTTGTCCGCGAACGCATGACGACCCAGGACGTCGAGGCCATCACGCCGCAGACCCTGATCAACATCCGTCCCGTCGTGGCAGCCATCAAGGAGTTCTTCGGAACTTCCCAGCTGTCCCAGTTCATGGACCAGAACAACCCGCTCTCGGGTCTGACCCACAAGCGCCGCCTGTCCGCGCTTGGCCCGGGTGGTCTGTCCCGTGACCGTGCCGGCATGGAAGTTCGTGACGTGCACCCGTCCCACTACGGACGTATGTGCCCCATCGAAACTCCTGAAGGCCCGAACATTGGCCTGATCGGTTCGCTGGCTTCCTACGGACGCATCAACCCGTTCGGTTTCATCGAGACCCCGTACCGCCTGGTCGCCGAGGGTGTCGTCTCCGATGAGGTCAAGTACCTCACTGCCGACGACGAAGCCGAGGTCCTGATCGCTCAGGCCAACGCCCCGCTCGATGCGAACAAGAAGTTCGCGGAAGAGACCGTCCTGGTCCGTGCCCGCGGTGGTGGAGGCGAGCCCGTGCTGGTTCCCGCCGCCGACGTCGAGTTCATGGACGTTTCACCGCGCCAGATGGTGTCCGTGGCTACCGCCCTGATCCCGTTCCTCGAGCATGACGATGCCAACCGTGCACTCATGGGTGCCAACATGCAGCGCCAGGCCGTGCCGCTGGTCCGTTCCGAGGCGCCGTTCGTCGGTACCGGCATGGAACGCGCCGCAGCTGTCGACGCCGGTGACGTCACCATCGCCAAGAAGGCCGGTGTGGTCACCGAGGTCTCCGCTGAGCTGGTCATCATGCTCAACGATGACGGTACGGAAACCAACTACCGCATCAACAAGTTCGCGCGCTCCAACCAGGGCAACTGCTACAACAACCGTGTCCTGGTGAACGAAGGCCAGCGCCTGGAGGTCGGCGGCATCATCGCTGACGGCCCGGCAACGGACCAGGGCGAGCTCGCCCTCGGTAAGAACCTGCTCGTGGCATTCATGTCATGGGAAGGCCACAACTTCGAGGATGCCATCATCCTGTCCCAGCGCATCGTGGCCGAGGACGTCCTGTCCTCCATCCACATCGAGGAGCACGAGATCGATGCCCGCGACACCAAGCTTGGTGCCGAGGAAATCACCCGTGACATCCCCAACGTGTCTGAGGAAGTCCTGGCAGGCCTGGACGAGCGCGGCATCATCCACATTGGTGCCGAGGTTGAGGCCGGCGACATCCTGGTCGGTAAGGTCACCCCTAAGGGCGAGACCGAGCTGACCCCGGAAGAGCGCCTGCTGCGGGCCATCTTTGGTGAGAAGTCCCGCGAAGTGCGTGACACCTCCCTGAAGGTGCCTCACGGCGAGTCCGGCACCGTGATCGGTGTCCGCGTCTTCGATCGCGACAACGATGACGAGCTGCCCCCGGGCGTCAACCAGCTGGTGCGCGTGTACGTGGCGGCCAAGCGCAAGATCACCGACGGCGACAAGCTCGCCGGCCGTCACGGCAACAAGGGTGTTATCTCCAAGATCCTCCCGATCGAGGACATGCCCTTCCTTGCCGACGGTACCCCCGTTGATATCGTCCTGAACCCGCTGGGTGTTCCGGGCCGTATGAACGTCGGCCAGGTGCTGGAAACGCACCTCGGCTGGGTTGCCAAGACCGGTTGGAAGATCGAGGGTGAGCCCGAGTGGGTCAAGCAGCTGCCGAACCTGCCGCGCGAGAGTGGCCAGACCACTGTGGCGACGCCGGTCTTCGACGGTGCGCGTGAAGAGGAAATCACGGGCCTGCTCGATTCCACCAACGTCACCCGCGACGGCGACCGCCTGATCAACTCCTCCGGCAAGACCCGTCTGTTCGACGGCCGCTCCGGCGAGCCGTTCCCGGATCCGATCTCGGTCGGCTACATGTACATCCTGAAGCTCCACCACCTGGTGGACGACAAGATCCACGCCCGCTCCACCGGTCCGTACTCCATGATCACGCAGCAGCCGCTGGGTGGTAAGGCGCAGTTCGGTGGCCAGCGCTTCGGTGAAATGGAAGTGTGGGCGCTCGAGGCTTACGGCGCCGCTTACACGCTCCAGGAACTGCTGACGATCAAGTCGGATGATATCCACGGTCGCGTGAAGGTCTACGAAGCCATCGTCAAGGGCGAGAACATCCCCGAGCCGGGCGTTCCTGAGTCCTTCAAGGTCTTGATCAAGGAAATGCAGTCGCTGTGCCTGAACGTGGAAGTGCTTTCCACGGACGGAACCACAATTGAAATGCGTGACTCTGATGACGCAGTCTTCACGGCTGCGGAAGAACTGGGCATCGATCTGTCTCGTGCAGAGCCCAGTTCCGTAGAAGAGGTTTAGCAGGGGGTGTCCTGGGAAAAGCAAGCGGTCCCGCCGCGCTGTCTTTTCCCAGGCACCACCTCCCTCTTCCCGTAACCCAAGACTTCAGAATTTAGAGAACAAGAGAGAACAGGGACCATATGTCCAGCGAATCCTCCTTCGGCCTCATGCAGATCGGCCTCGCCACCGCGGAAGACATCCGTGGCTGGTCGTACGGCGAGGTTAAGAAGCCGGAAACCATCAACTACCGCACGCTCAAGCCCGAGAAGGACGGCCTCTTCTGCGAGAAGATCTTCGGCCCGTCCCGCGACTGGGAATGCTACTGCGGTAAGTACAAGCGCGTGCGCTTCAAGGGCATCATCTGCGAGCGGTGTGGCGTTGAGGTCACCCGCGCCAAGGTCCGCCGTGAGCGCATGGGCCACATCGAGCTCGCCGCCCCGGTCACGCACATCTGGTACTTCAAGGGTGTTCCCTCCCGCCTGGGCTACCTCCTTGACCTGGCACCGAAGGACCTCGAAAAGGTCATCTACTTCGCCGCCTACATGATCACGAGCGTCGACGCCGACAGCCGCCACGAAGAACTGCCCAACCTCCAGGTTGAGCACGACATCGAGAAGAAGCAGCTGATCGACAACCGCGACTCCGACATCGCCACGATCGCCCGCGACCTTGAGAACGAGCTCGCCCGTCTCGAAGGCGAAGGCGCCAAGGCTGCCGACAAGAAGAAGGCCCGCGACTCCGCTGACCGCCAGATGGCGAACGTCCGCAAGCGTGCCGACGCCGAAATCGAGCGCCTCGAGCAGGTCTGGGACCGCTTCAAGAACCTCAAGGTCGCTGACCTCGAAGGTGACGAAGGCCTGTACCGCGAACTGCGCGACCGCTACGGCATGTACTTCGAAGGCTCCATGGGTGCCGAGGCCATCAAGAAGCGTCTTGAGAACTTCGACATGCAAGCCGAGTCGGACATGCTGCGCGACATCATCGCCAACGGCAAGGGCCAGCGCAAGACCCGCGCCCTGAAGCGGCTCAAGGTGGTCAACGCGTTCCTGACGACCAACAACAGCCCGCTCGGCATGGTGCTGGACGCCGTCCCGGTGATCCCGCCGGAACTGCGCCCGATGGTCCAGCTGGACGGTGGCCGCTTCGCGACCTCCGACCTCAACGACCTCTACCGCCGCGTGATCAACCGCAACAACCGCCTCAAGCGCCTGCTTGATCTCGGTGCTCCGGAGATCATCGTCAACAACGAGAAGCGCATGCTTCAGGAAGCTGTTGACAGCCTCTTCGACAACGGCCGCCGCGGCCGTCCGGTCACCGGACCGGGCAACCGTCCGCTGAAGTCCCTGAGCGACATGCTCAAGGGCAAGCAGGGCCGTTTCCGCCAGAACCTCCTTGGCAAGCGCGTCGACTACTCCGGCCGTTCGGTCATCGTCGTCGGCCCGCAGCTGAAGCTGCACCAGTGTGGTCTGCCGAAGCAGATGGCCCTGGAGCTCTTCAAGCCGTTCGTGATGAAGCGCCTGGTTGACCTCAACCACGCCCAGAACATCAAGTCGGCCAAGCGCATGGTGGAGCGTTACCGTCCGCAGGTCTGGGACGTCCTCGAAGAGATCATCACCGAGCACCCGGTGCTGCTGAACCGTGCACCTACCCTGCACCGCCTCGGCATCCAGGCGTTCGAGCCGCAGCTCGTTGAAGGCAAGGCAATCCAGCTGCACCCGCTGGTTTGTGGCGCCTTCAACGCCGACTTCGACGGCGACCAGATGGCAGTCCACCTGCCGCTGAGCCCCGAAGCCCAGGCCGAGGCCCGCATCCTGATGCTGTCCTCGAACAACATCCTGAAGCCGTCCGACGGCCGCCCGGTGACCCTGCCGTCGCAGGATATGATCATCGGTCTTTACCACCTGACCACCAAGCGTGTCGGTTCAGCTGGCGAAGGCCGGATCTTCTCCTCGGTCGCGGAAGCCATCATGGCCTACGACCTTCACGAGCTGCACCTGAACTCCAAGGTCAAGATCCGGCTCGAGGACTTCGTGCCCTACGCCGGCTGGGAAGCCCCGGAGGGCTGGGAGCCCGGTCAGACCGCATTGGTCGAGACCTCCCTAGGCCAGGTCATCTTCAACCAGACGCTGCCCGCGGACTACCCGTGGGTTGAGGATGTTGCCGACAAGGGCGAGCTGTCCCGGATCGTCAACGACCTCGCCGAGCGCTACCCGAAGGTGATCACGGCGGCAACGCTGGACAACCTGAAGGATGCCGGTTTCTACTGGGCCACCCGGTCCGGCGTCACCGTTGCCATCTCCGACATCGAGGTACCCACGGACAAGCCGCGGATCCTCGCCGGTTACGAGACCATGGCCGCCAAGATCCAGGGCCAGTACGACAAGGGCCTGATCGACGACGACGAGCGTCGCCAGGAACTGATCGAGATCTGGAACAAGGCAACCAACGAGATCGCCCAGGCGATGCGTGACAGCCTGTCCCCGATGAACACCATCAACCGCATGGTGTCCTCCGGCGCACGTGGTAACTGGATGCAGGTCCGTCAGATCGCGGGTATCCGTGGCCTGGTGGCCAACCCTAAGGGTGAAATCATCCCGCGTCCGATCAAGTCCTCCTACCGTGAGGGCCTCTCGGTGCTGGAATACTTCATCGCCACGCACGGTGCCCGTAAGGGTCTGGCTGACACCGCCCTGCGTACCGCCAACTCGGGTTACCTGACCCGTCGTCTGGTGGACGTTTCGCAGGACGTCATTGTCCGCGAAGAGGACTGCGGTACCGAGCGCGGCCTGATGACCGCCATCGCGGTGGCGGACGCCAACGGCGTACTCGTCCTGGACGAGAACGTCGAGAACAGCGCCTACGCCCGCACCTTGGCCGTCGACGTCGTCGATTCCAAGGGCAAGGTCCTGGCCGCGGCCGGCACCGACTGCGGCGACGTCGTCATTGCCGAACTGTTCGCAGCCGGCATCACCGAGGTCAAGGTCCGCTCCGTACTCACCTGTGAGTCCAGTGTCGGCACCTGCGCCCTGTGCTACGGCCGTTCGCTGGCCACTGGCAAGACCGTCGACATCGGTGAGGCCGTGGGCATCATTGCCGCGCAGTCCATCGGTGAGCCGGGCACCCAGCTGACCATGCGTACGTTCCACACCGGTGGTGCTGTTTCCGCCAGTGGCGGCGACGACATCACCCAGGGTCTGCCCCGTATCCAGGAGCTCTTCGAAGCCCGTACTCCGAAGGGTGTCGCACCGATTGCTGAAGCAGCCGGCCGCATCACCATCGAAGAGTCCGAGCGCCAGATGCGCCTGGTCATCACCCCGGATGACGGATCTGAAGAGATCGCTTACCCGGTGCTGCGCCGTTCACGTCTCCTCATCGAAGATGGCGATCACGTCAGCGTCGGCCAGAAGCTGATCAACGGCCCGGTCGACCCCAAGCAGGTTCTGCGCATCATGGGCCCCCGTGCCGCGCAGAAGTTCCTGGTGGACGAAGTCCAGGGCGTGTACCGCAGCCAGGGCATCGGTATCCACGACAAGCACGTCGAGGTTATCGTCCGCCAGATGCTGCGCCGCGTCACGGTCATCGAGTCCGGCGAATCGGATCTGCTGCCCGGCGAGCTCGCCGAACGCAGCCGTTTCGAAGACGCCAACCGCCGCGTTGTGTCCGAGGGCAAGACGCCGGCCTCCGGCCGTCCCGAGCTCATGGGCATCACCAAGGCGTCCCTGGCGACCGAGTCCTGGCTGTCCGCAGCTTCCTTCCAGGAAACCACCCGCGTCCTGACGCAGGCGGCCATGGAAGGCAAGAGCGATCCGCTGCTCGGCCTCAAGGAAAACGTCATCATCGGTAAGCTCATCCCGGCCGGCACGGGTCTCCCGCGCTACACCGAGGTCACTGTGGAACCCACTGAAGAAGCAAAGGCCAACCTGTTCACCGGCCCCAGCGCATTCAGTGACTTCTCCTACGACACGCTGGGCGGCGACGGGGCTCCTGAGTTCCACGCCATCCCGCTGGATGACTACGATCTCGGCAGCGACTTCCGCTAACGGGCAGGGTGGGCCTATACGGCCGTTATAGCCTTCCCAAGGAATGGTCCCGCACCGCAAGGTGGGGGACCATTCCCTTTAACCCATCGACTGCTCCAGCCCCGCCCTCTCGCCTCGCAAGCTCGGCCAGGGAACCCTGCCGGCGTGGGCCCACCGCCCTATGGGGTCTCAAAAGGGCGGTACCGGAGCACTCGAGGGGGAGGGGCCTTTCCGGTGCTAAACCCCGCCGATTAAGGGCTGGGAGCCGTCCGTGTTAGACTTGAGACTAATTGTTATTGTGGCAGTGGATGAGTGCGCCGGTTTGAGTCAAACAGCTTGCAGCTGAAAGGTTCAACCAGGACGACGTTTCCGGTTTGCAGGGTTCTTGTGCAACGTATGCCACATTTTCGCATGCCTAGGGGCAGTTCAGGTCGAAAGTCCTTGGACCCCGGCGTGCGGTCCGACTATTAAGGCTTCGCCTCAGCTGCTCTGGAGAGAACTTCAAGGCTCGGGCGGCGAGGCGCAGCGACAAGAGAGCGGCCGCCAACGGCCGCTCCGGATAAAACGGAGAACACGAGAGTGCCTACGATTAACCAGCTGGTCCGCAAGGGCCGCACGCCTAAGGTCAAGAAGACCAAGGCTCCCGCGCTTAACGGCAGCCCGATGCGCCGCGGTGTTTGCACCCGCGTTTACACGACGACCCCGAAGAAGCCGAACTCGGCTCTGCGTAAGGTTGCTCGCGTGCGCCTCAACGGCGGCATTGAAGTTACCGCGTACATCCCCGGCGTAGGCCACAACCTGCAGGAGCACTCCATTGTGCTCGTCCGCGGCGGCCGCGTGAAGGACCTTCCGGGTGTCCGCTACAAGATCGTCCGTGGCGCCCTCGATACCCAGGGTGTCAAGAACCGTAAGCAGGCTCGCAGCCGCTACGGCGCAAAGATGGAGAAGAAGTAATATGCCTCGCAAGGGTCCGGCCCCCAAGCGGCCGCTAGTTCTAGATCCCGTTTACGGCTCCCCGCTGGTCACCCAGCTCATCAACAAGGTGCTGGTTGACGGCAAGAAGTCCACCGCAGAGCGCATCGTTTACGGTGCACTCGAGGGTGCTCGCGCCAAGTCCGGCGGCGACCCCGTTGCAGCCCTCAAGAAGGCCATGGAGAACGTCAAGCCTTCGCTTGAGGTCCGTTCCCGCCGCGTTGGTGGCGCCACCTACCAGGTTCCCGTTGAGGTCAAGCCGGGCCGTTCCACGGCTCTCGCCCTCCGCTGGCTGGTTGGCTACTCCAAGGCCCGCCGTGAAAAGACCATGACCGAGCGCCTCCAGAACGAAATCCTGGATGCCTCGAACGGTCTCGGTGCCGCTGTGAAGCGTCGCGAAGACACCCACAAGATGGCCGAGTCCAACAAGGCCTTCGCACACTACCGCTGGTAATACTTCCCGGACGCCGCCGGCTCGACTGAGCCGGCGGCGAACGTGCAGTCCATCCGAAAGGGAGACACCGTGGCACAGGACGTGCTTACCGACCTTAGCAAGGTCCGCAACATCGGCATCATGGCCCACATCGATGCCGGCAAGACCACTACTACCGAGCGCATCCTGTTCTACACGGGTGTGAACCACAAGATCGGCGAAACGCACGACGGCGCTTCGACGACTGACTGGATGGAACAGGAAAAGGAACGCGGCATCACCATCACGTCTGCCGCCGTGACCTGCTTCTGGGAAAACAACCAGATCAACATCATCGACACCCCCGGCCACGTTGACTTCACGGTCGAGGTTGAGCGCTCCCTGCGCGTCCTCGACGGCGCAGTCGCCGTGTTCGACGGCAAGGAAGGCGTGGAGCCGCAGTCCGAGACTGTTTGGCGCCAGGCTGACAAGTACAACGTTCCGCGCATCTGCTTCGTCAACAAGATGGACAAGCTCGGCGCTGACTTCTACTTCACCGTCGACACCATCATCAGCCGCCTCGGTGCCAAGCCCCTCGTCATGCAGCTCCCGATCGGTGCCGAGAACGACTTCGTCGGCGTCGTCGACCTCCTCTACATGCGCGCGCTGGTATGGCCCGGCGACGCCAAGGGTGACGTCACCATGGGTGCCAAGTACGAGATCCGCGAGATCCCGGCTGACCTCCAGGAGAAGGCCGAAGAGTACCGCGCAACTCTCGTCGAGACTGTTGCCGAGGCCTCCGAAGAACTTATGGAGAAGTACCTCGAGGGCGAAGAGATCAGCACCGACGAGCTCAAGGCCGGCATCCGCAAGATGACGATCAATTCCGAGCTGTACCCGGTGTTCTGTGGCTCCGCGTTCAAGAACCGCGGTGTCCAGCCGATGCTTGACGCCGTCGTCGACTACCTGCCGAACCCGCTCGACGTCCCGCCGATGATCGGTCACGATCCCCGCGACGAAGAGAAGGAACTGACGCGCAAGCCGTCTTCCGAAGAGCCGTTCTCGGCTCTGGCGTTCAAGATTGCCACGCACCCGTTCTTCGGCCAGCTCACCTTCATTCGCGTGTACTCCGGTCACGTCGAAGCCGGTTCCCAGGTGGTTAACTCCACCAAGGGCAAGAAGGAGCGCATCGGCAAGCTGTTCCAGATGCACGCCAACAAGGAAATGCCGGTTGACGGCGCTACCGCTGGCCACATCTACGCAGCGATCGGGCTGAAGGATACGACCACGGGCGACACCCTGTGCGACTCCAGCAACCAGATCGTGCTTGAGTCCATGAGCTTCCCGGAGCCCGTGATCTCGGTTGCGATCGAGCCGAACACCAAGGGTGACCAGGAGAAGCTCTCCACGGCCATCCAGAAGCTCTCCGCTGAGGACCCGACCTTCCAGGTCTCCCTCAACGAAGACACCGGCCAGACCATCATCGCCGGCATGGGCGAGCTCCACCTGGACATCCTGGTGGACCGCATGCGCCGCGAATTCAAGGTCGAGGCGAACGTCGGCAAGCCGCAGGTTGCTTACCGCGAAACCATCAAGCGTGCTGTAGAGCGTCACGACTACACGCACAAGAAGCAGACCGGTGGTTCCGGCCAGTTCGCAAAGATCCAGATCGCGATCGCGCCGATGGACACTGCGGACGGTGAGCTGTACGAGTTCGAGAACAAGGTCACCGGTGGCCGTATTCCGCGCGAATACATCCCGTCGGTGGACGCCGGTATCCAGGATGCGCTGAACGACGGCGTCCTGGCCGGTTACCCGGTTGTTGGCATCAAGGCGACGCTGATTGACGGCGCTTACCACGATGTTGACTCCTCGGAAATGGCGTTCAAGATCGCCGGCCGTATGGCTTTCAAGGAAGCCGCACGCAAGGCGAACCCTGTCCTGCTCGAACCGCTGATGGATGTCGAGGTCCGCACCCCTGAGGAATACATGGGTGAAGTTATCGGTGACCTCAACTCCCGCCGTGGCCAGATGCAGTCCATGGAAGATGCCCAGGGCGTCAAGGTTATTCGCGCACACGTCCCGCTGTCCGGCATGTTCGGCTACATCGGTGACCTGCGCTCGAAGACCCAGGGCCGCGCTGTGTACTCCATGACGTTCAACAGCTACGCCGAGGTCCCGAAGGCAGTCGCCGACGAGATCATCCAGAAGAACCGCGGCGAGTAGTCCTTAGGACCAATCGCAGCAACAAAAACTCGGATGCGTCTCCGCCAACGGAGATTCATCTGGTGCAAGTGGCCGGGCTCCGGTCAGCTGTAGTCCGGCCAGGCCGGAGTTCGGCCGCCTGCACGAACAGGCTCTAGGCACTAGCATTAGTACCTGAATCTGCAATTTCACCAATCCAAAGCCCCCCAAGTAGACTTACTGGAGTTTCTGCCGCGACAAGCGCGGCCGAAGGGTAAGTCATTTGAAAACGTTCTAGGAGGAACCTGTGGCAAAGGCAAAGTTCGAGCGGACTAAGCCGCACGTTAACATCGGTACCATTGGTCACGTTGACCACGGTAAGACGACGCTGACGGCCGCCATTTCCAAGGTGCTGTACGACAAGTACCCGACTCTCAACGAGAAGCGTGACTTCGCGTCGATTGACTCTGCTCCCGAAGAGCGTCAGCGCGGCATTACCATCAACATCTCCCACGTTGAGTACCAGACCGAGAAGCGCCACTACGCACACGTAGACGCTCCGGGTCACGCTGACTACATCAAGAACATGATCACCGGCGCTGCTCAGATGGACGGTGCAATCCTCGTGGTTGCCGCCACTGACGGCCCGATGGCTCAGACCCGTGAGCACGTTCTGCTCGCCCGCCAGGTTGGCGTTCCCTACCTGCTGGTTGCGCTGAACAAGGCTGACATGGTCGATGACGAGGAACTCCTCGACCTCGTCGAAATGGAAGTTCGTGAGCTGCTGAGCTCGCAGGGCTTCGATGGCGACGAAGCTCCGGTCATCCGCGTTTCGGGCCTGAAGGCTCTGGAAGGCGACCCGGAGTGGGTCAAGTCCATCGAGGACCTCATGGAAGCTGTCGACAACTCGGTTCCGGACCCCGTACGTGACCGTGACAAGCCCTTCCTGATGCCGATCGAAGACGTCTTCACGATCACCGGCCGTGGCACCGTTGTTACGGGCCGCGCCGAGCGTGGAACCCTTGCGATCAACTCTGAGGTCGAGATCGTCGGCATCCGCCCGGTCCAGAAGACCACGGTTACCGGTATCGAGATGTTCCACAAGCAGCTCGACGAAGCATGGGCCGGCGAGAACTGTGGCCTCCTGCTCCGCGGTCTGAAGCGCGACGATGTCGAGCGTGGCCAGGTTGTCGTCAAGCCGGGTTCCATTACCCCGCACACCGACTTCGAGGCTAACGTCTACATCCTCTCCAAGGACGAAGGCGGACGTCACAACCCGTTCTACTCCAACTACCGCCCGCAGTTCTACTTCCGCACCACGGACGTAACCGGCGTTATCACCCTGCCGGAAGGCACGGAAATGGTTATGCCTGGCGACAACACTGAGATGACCGTTGCGCTCATCCAGCCGATCGCAATGGAAGAGGGCCTCGGCTTCGCTATCCGCGAAGGCGGCCGCACCGTTGGTTCAGGACGCGTCACCAAGATCGTCAAGTAATTACTTGCTGATCTGATGCTTGACCACTGATCAGCCTGCCGTCAGGCAGCTGAACAGAGGATCGGGAACAGCCCCGCTGCACTTGCAGCGGGGCTGTTCCTTTTAAGTTCCTGATACCTTTGCAGGAAGGGAAAGGAGCTCACCGTGGGCTGGTTCATTTTTCTGCTGATCGTCGTCGCGGCCGTCGTCGCCTTCTTCTGGGCTAAGAAGCACTTCCGCCAGGAGATCGACCGCGCCAAGCGCATCAACCGGGCAAACCGCGACCAGTAGCCCTGGGCGGGACTCAGGCCCGCCGGGCCCTTGCGAGGGCCTGGTACCAGTAGTACGAGTCTTTCGGCGTTCGCCGGAGGGTTGTGAAATCCACGTGCACCAGGCCGAAGCGCTGGGAGTAGCCGGCCGCCCATTCAAAGTTGTCCATGAGCGTCCAGACGTAGTAGCCGAGCAGGTCGACGTCGTGGGCCACACCCCCGGGGGAGGTGGCCTCCACCGCCTGGCTGAGGTGTGCGGCGAGGTAGCTGATCCGGCCGGCGTCGGGGATGGGGCCGGTGACGTGGTCCGGTTCGGGGAAGCTCGCCCCGCTCTCGGTGATGTACAGCGGCGGCAGCGACTCACCGTACCTGTCCTTCAGCTCCCGCAGCAGGATCCCCAGATGGTCCGGAGCGACGGGCCAGCCGAATCCCGTGAGCTCGTATTCCGGGAACGCGGCCATGTGGAACGGTATTTTCAGCATCGCCGCCGCGGGCCCGGAGGGGCTGTG
This sequence comes from Arthrobacter sp. ES3-54, assembly GCF_029504395.1. Lineage (GTDB taxonomy): Bacteria > Actinomycetota > Actinomycetes > Actinomycetales > Micrococcaceae > Arthrobacter. Next base: position 56,845 of record NZ_JAQFIF010000006.1, on the reverse strand, counting down.
GACGCCGTGTCCCGTGGCCACCTTCACGGGGTAGTAGTAGTTCAGGCCGTAGAAATCCAGCGGCTGGTGGATCGTGGCCAGGTCCGCATCGGTGATGCTCCGCAGTGAACGGAACCACGGCCGGGCGATCAGCGGCGGCCGGGGAAAACGGCCCAGGAGGATCGGGTCCGCGTAGAGCCGGTTCAGGACGAGGTCGAAGACCCTAGCCAGCAGCCTGTCGGTCAGCGACCCGGAAGCAGGCCGGACGGGGGAATGCAGGTTTGTGACGCCGACGGCGCCGGTGACGCCCGCCGCCCGCAGCGCCTGCACCGCCAGGCCGTGGCCCAGGAGTTGATGGCACACCGACGGCAGGGCGTCGAACAGCAGGCCATGGCCGGGCGCATGGACGTCCAGGGCGTAGCCGTTGAGGGTGACCGAGGCCGGCTCGTTCAGCGTCACCCACTGCGCCACGCGATCACCGAACCGCTTGCCGGCGGCCGCGCTGTACTCAGCGAACTTCTCCGCCGTCGAACGGTTCATCCAGCCGCCGCGGCGCTCGAGGGGCAGCGGCGTATCCCAGTGGTAGAGGGTGGCCATGGGCGAGATGCCGGCGGCGAGCAGCCGGTCAATCAGGCGGTCGTAGAAATCCAGTCCCGCGGCATTGAAGCGGCCCGTGCCCTCAGGCTGGACCCGGGGCCACGAGATCGAGAAACGGTAGGAGTCGATCCCGAGCTCCCGCATCAGCGCGATGTCTTCGTCCGCGCGGTTGTAGTGGTCGCAGGCGACGGCGGGGGAGTGGCCGTGCAGGATGTTGCCCGGCTTTTCGGCGAACGCGTCCCAGCCGGAGGGTCCACGGCCGCCGGCGGCGAGGTTCCCCTCGATCTGGAACGCCGCGGAGGCAACGCCCAGGGTGAATCCGGGGCTCAGGCGGGCGGCAAGGGCCTGAACTGCTACAGAATCCTGCACAGTCATGCCCCCATCATCCATTCGACGGCGATTCAGGACAATGGCTACCGGGCAGGGAGTGCACTGCCGTGATTCCACTACTGTGATTGCACTCCTGTGATTGCACTGCCTGCAGTGGCTGATTCGCTTCTGCCCGCAAATTCCGGCATACTAGATGAGTTGTTCAAGCGCTCTTTCGCGTCCCGATCCGGATAATGCCGGGTGTCAGGGTCCAAGTGAGAGACCAAACATAACCCACTCCCCATGGAATTGCGGACGCGTATGTGTGAAAACGTACGACACGCCCGACCGCGGGGGTCGGTTACGTCGGCAGGTTGAGGAACCCGGATTCTTCCGGATTCAGCTTGTGCGGCGGATGGTAGTCACGACTTCAAATGCTTCGGCAGCCATACAACTAGTAAGTGAACAGGGCAGCCCTAATCAGGGGAAGCACAGACTGAAAGAGAGTCAGGCGACATGGCGGGACAAAAAATCCGCATCCGGCTGAAGTCATACGACCACGAGGTCATTGACGTTTCAGCACGGAAGATCGTTGAGACGGTCACGCGCGCAGGCGCAACTGTAGTTGGCCCCGTGCCGCTGCCGACGGAGAAGAACGTGTACTGCGTTATTCGCTCTCCGCACAAGTACAAGGACAGCCGCGAGCACTTTGAAATGCGCACGCACAAGCGTCTTATCGACATCATCGATCCCACGCCCAAGGCTGTTGATTCGCTCATGCGTCTCGACCTGCCGGCCGACGTGAACATCGAAATCAAGCTGTAGGGAGGTGCTGAGAGACTATGACCGCAACCCGTAACGTAAAGGGCCTGCTGGGCACGAAGCTCGGCATGACCCAGGTCTGGGACGAGAACAACAAGCTCATCCCCGTCACTGTGGTCCAGGCTGACTCGAACGTCATCACGCAGCTGCGCAATGCAGAGACTGATGGCTATGTCGCCGTTCAGATCGGCTACGGCCAGATCGATTCCCGCAAGGTCACCAAGCCGCTGGCTGGTCACTTTGAAAAGGCAGGCGTCACGCCTCGCCGCCACGTCGTAGAACTGCGCACTGCAGATGCTGCCTCTTACGAGCTGGGCCAGGAGCTCTCCGTAGAGCTCTTCGAAGCCGGCCAGAAGATCGACGTCGTTGGCACCACCAAGGGTAAGGGCTTCGCCGGTGTTATGAAGCGTCACGGCTTCCACGGCGTTGGAGCTTCCCACGGTGCCCACAAGAACCACCGTAAGCCCGGTTCAATCGGTGGCGCATCCACCCCGAGCCGCGTCTTCAAGGGCATGAAAATGGCCGGCCGCATGGGCGCCGTTCGTCACACCACGCTGAACCTCACGGTCCACGCGGTTGACGTCGAGAAGTCGCTGCTCCTGATCAAGGGCGCCGTCCCCGGCGCCCGCGGCCAGGTCGTACTCGTACGCACCGCCGTGAAGGGAGCCTAGTTCAATGACTAGCACTGTCAAGGTTGACCTGCCTGCAGAGATCTTCGACGTACAGACCAACGTGCCGCTGCTGCACCAGGTTGTCGTTGCCCAGCTCGCTGCTGCTCGCCAGGGTACCCACAAGACCAAGACCCGCGCCGAAGTTTCCGGTGCAGGTCGCAAGCCGTTCAAGCAGAAGGGCACCGGCCGCGCCCGTCAGGGTTCCATCCGTGCTCCTCACATGACCGGTGGTGGCGTTGTCCACGGCCCCACGCCGCGTGACTACAGCCAGCGCACCCCCAAGAAGATGATTGCTGCTGCACTGCGCGGCGCACTCTCGGACCGCGCCCGCAACGGCCGCGTCCACGTCATTGCTGACCTGGTTGCCGGCTCCAAGCCGTCCTCCAAAGAAGCACTGGCAACCCTGCGCGGAGTTTCCGAGCGCAAGAACCTGCTCGTTGTCATTGAGCGCGCCAACGATGTTGCTGCACTGTCCGTGCGCAACCTCACGGATGTTCACGTTCTGTACGCAGACCAGCTGAACACCTACGACGTTCTCGTTTCCGACGACGTAGTCTTCACCAAGGCTGCCTACGAAGCATTTGTTGCTGACAAGGTTGCAAAGAACGAGGAGGATGCCAAGTGAGCGCAGCCACCATCAAAGACCCGCGCGACGTCGTGCTTGCACCCGTCGTCTCGGAAAAGAGCTACGGCCTGATCGATGAGGGCAAGTACACCTTCCTGGTGGACCCCCGCTCGAACAAGACCGAGATCAAGCTGGCCGTGGAGAAGATTTTCTCCGTCAAGGTCGAATCGATCAACACCATCAACCGTGCCGGTAAGCGCAAGCGCACCAAATTCGGCTGGGGTACCCGCAAGAACACCAAGCGTGCAATTGTGAGCCTCAAAGAAGGCACTATCGACATCTTCGGCGGTCCGCTTTCATAGCGGAGACCACTTTAACGAGGAAATAAATTATGGGAATCCGTAAATACAAGCCGACTACCCCGGGCCGTCGTGGCTCGAGCGTAGCGGACTTCACTGAAATCACGCGGTCGACGCCGGAAAAGTCGTTGGTACGTCCCCTCCCGAAAAAGGGTGGCCGTAACAACTCCGGTAAGATCACGACCCGTCACAAGGGTGGTGGACACAAGCGCCAGTACCGTCTGATCGACTTCCGTCGCCACGACAAGGACGGCGTCAACGCCCGCGTTGCCGAAATCGAGTATGACCCGAACCGTACGGCTCGGATCGCGCTCCTGCACTACGTTGATGGCACCAAGCGTTACATCATCGCCCCGAACAAGCTGTCCCAGGGCGACTTCGTAGAGGCCGGCGCCGACGCTGACATCAAGCCCGGCAACAACCTTCCGCTGCGCAACATCCCGGTCGGTACCGTAATCCACGCAGTCGAACTGCGTCCGGGTGGCGGCGCCAAGATGGGCCGCTCCGCCGGCGCATCGATCCAGCTCGTTGCAAAGGAAGGCCGTTTCGCCCAGCTGCGTCTGCCTTCCGGCGAAATCCGCAACGTTGACGTGCGCTGCCGCGCAACCGTCGGCGAGGTCGGCAACGCCGAGCAGTCGAACATCAACTGGGGCAAGGCTGGCCGTATGCGGTGGAAGGGCGTTCGCCCGACCGTCCGTGGTGTCGCCATGAACCCGGTTGACCACCCCCACGGTGGTGGCGAGGGTAAGACGTCCGGTGGACGTCACCCCGTCAACCCGAACGGTAAGCGCGAAGGCCGCACCCGCCGTCCCAACAAAGAGAGCGACAAGCTTATTGTTCGTCGCCGTCGTACTGGCAAGAACAAGCGATAGGAGCCTGGACACATGCCACGCAGCCTGAAAAAAGGTCCTTTCGTTGACCAGCACCTCTTTGTAAAGGTAGCCAGGGAAAACGAAAAGGGCACCAAGAACGTCATCAAGACCTGGTCCCGCCGTTCGATGATCGTCCCCGACATGCTCGGCCACACGATCGCCGTACACGACGGACGCAAGCACATCCCCGTGTTTGTCACTGAGTCGATGGTCGGGCACAAGCTCGGCGAATTCGCTCCCACGCGGACATTCCGCGGCCATGTCAAGGACGACCGTAAGGGCAAGCGCCGCTAGGCGCCTGCACTTACGTCAAAGACGAGAGAAGGAAAGCAATGGAAGCCAAGGCAATTGCGCGTCACATCCGCGTAACGCCTATGAAGGCCCGGCGCGTCGTCAACCTTGTTCGTGGTAAGCAAGCGAATGAGGCTCTGGCAATTCTGAAGTTTGCCCCCCAGGCAGCTTCGGAGCCGGTATTCAAGGTAGTTCAGTCGGCAATCTCCAACGCCCGGGTCCTCGCGGACCGCGACGGCGTGGCGTTTGACGAAGGTGACCTCATCATCAGCGAAGCGTTTGTTGATGAAGGCCCGACCATGAAGCGGTTCCAGCCGCGAGCCCAGGGTCGTGCATTTCAGATCAAGAAGCGCACGAGCCACATCACCGTGGTAGTCGCTACCCCGGAGAAAGAGGAGGCTCGCTAAGTGGGACAGAAAGTTAACCCGCACGGGTTCCGACTCGGCATCACCACCGATCACGTATCGCACTGGTTTGCTGACAGCACCAAGGCCGGCCAGCGGTACAAGGACTTCGTTCGCGAAGACATCCGTATCCGCCAGCTCATGTCCACGGGCATGGAGCGCGCCGGTATCGCCAAGGTCGAAATCGAGCGCACCCGCGACCGTGTCCGTGTGGATATCCACACGGCACGTCCGGGCATCGTCATCGGCCGCCGCGGCGCTGAAGCAGACCGCATCCGCGGCGAGCTTGAGAAGCTCACGGGCAAGCAGGTACAGCTGAACATCCTCGAGGTCAAGAACCCCGAGATGGAAGCCCAGCTTGTTGCCCAGGGCGTTGCAGAGCAGCTGACTTCCCGCGTGGCTTTCCGCCGTGCGATGAAGAAGGCCATGCAGTCCGCACAGCGTGCCGGTGCCAAGGGCATCCGGATCGCTTGCTCGGGTCGACTGGGCGGCGCAGAAATGTCCCGCTCGGAGTTCTACCGCGAAGGCCGTGTGCCCCTGCACACCCTGCGTGCGAACATCGACTACGGCTTCTACGAGGCCAAGACCACCTTCGGCCGCATCGGCGTGAAGGTCTGGATCTACAAGGGCGACGTCACTGCCAAGGAACTGGCTCAGCAGGCAGCTGCTGCTCCGTCCCGTGGCCGTGCCGGCGACCGCCCGGGCCGCCCGGGTGGCGCCGACCGTGGTGACCGCCGCCGTCGTCCCGACCGCCCCGCAGCTGAGGCAGCTCCGGCTGCCGCCGAAGCTCCGGCTGTCGAAGCAGCTGCACCGGCAGTAGAAGGAGGACAGGCTTAAATGCTTATCCCACGTCGAGTAAAGCACCGTAAGCAGCACCACCCGGGTCGTTCCGGCGCTGCTACGGGCGGTACCCAGGTCTCCTTCGGTGAGTGGGGCATCCAGGCTCTGAGCCCGGCCTACGTCACGAACCGTCAGATCGAATCTGCCCGTATCGCGATGACTCGCCACATCAAGCGTGGCGGAAAGGTCTGGATCAACATTTACCCGGACCGTCCGCTGACGAAGAAGCCGGCCGAAACCCGCATGGGTTCCGGTAAGGGTTCTCCGGAATGGTGGGTCTCAAACGTCAAGCCGGGCCGGGTTCTCTTCGAACTCTCCGGTGTCAGTGAAGAGGTAGCTCGCGAGGCCCTGCGCCTGGCAATCCACAAGCTGCCGTTGAAGGCACGCATTGTGCGTCGCGAAGGTGGTGAGTAGAAATGGCAGTAGGATCCAAGGAACTTGCATCCGCACAGCTGGACGGTTTCGACAACGAGCGTCTCGTTGAAGAACTCCGCAAGGCCAAGGAAGAGCTGTTCAACCTGCGTTTCCAGTCCGCCACCGGTCAGCTGGAGAACCACGGTCGTCTGCGCGCGGTAAAGAAGGACATCGCCCGCATCTACACCGTTCTCCGTGAGCGCGAGCTGGGCATTCGTGCCGAGGTTGCCGCCCCGGTTGTGGAAGCCAAGGAAGAGAAGAAGTCCAAGAAGGCTGCAACCAAGAAGGCCGACAAGGCTGAAACGGTTGAATCCGAGGAGGATGCCAAGTGAGTGAAAAGGAAGAGAACGTGACGGAAACTGTTTCCGACGCAGCCAAGGCTGACGAGCGCGGTTACCGTAAGACGAAGCGCGGCTACGTCGTCTCGGACAAGATGGAAAAGACCATCACCGTCCAGGTCGAAGACCGCGTGAAGCACGCCCTCTACGGCAAGGTCATCCGCCGCAACGCCAAGATCAAGGCACACGACGAAGAGAACAGCGCCGGCATCGGCGACCTCGTGCTCCTCGCCGAGACCCGCCCGCTCTCCGCTACCAAGCGGTGGCGTCTGGTCGAGATCCTCGAGAAGGCCAAGTAACACCTGCACTTTGCTGCCTGGTGATACAGCAGAAGCCCTCGTTCCCCCTTTGGGGGAGCGGGGGCTTCTGCGTTGCCGGCGGTCGTTGTAGGAGCCGTTGCCGGGGCTGCCATGGCCGGCCGCCGTTCTGCGTCCTGGCACGCCAGACAGGCTTTGGGGAGGCTCACGACGCCGGCAGGCCGGGTTTCCGGGGGGTGCGCTGCGGCAGGCGGGCCCAAAGCCTGTCCTGCGTGACGCCGTCGTCGATAGTTGCGGTGCGGTGCTGCTGTGCTGCTGTGTCGCGCCGTCGGGAGCGTGGGCCGGCGTGTGCTCGCGCCAAGGCTGTGATATGGGGATACGCCCGAAACGTGCTAAGATTTTGAGTTTGTATGGCGCCTTTAGCGCGCCGTCATCAACCTCGTAAACAATCGTGCCACGGCATAGTGCCCCCTCGCGCCCCGACTCGTCGGGAACCGTCTGGGAAGCAAATGTTTTTGGCACGGGCGTTTAGGCCTGGTCTGGCAAAATCCAGGCAGGTCAAGAGACACCCCGATCAACCGTTCCGCAAGGCTCATTCCGTAGGAAGATTTTCGGTCTGAGAACCAGCGCGACGCAAGGAGTAAATAGTGATTCAGCAGGAGTCGCGACTCAAGGTCGCCGACAACACGGGTGCTAAGGAAATCCTTACCATTCGCGTTCTCGGTGGATCTGGCCGTCGCTACGCAGGCATTGGCGACGTAATCGTCGCTACCGTCAAGGACGCAATTCCGGGCGGCAACGTAAAGAAGGGCGACGTCGTCAAGGCTGTCATCGTCCGTACCAAGAAGGAACGCCGCCGTGCGGATGGTTCCTACATCAAGTTTGACGAGAACGCAGCCGTCATCCTGAAGAACGACGGTGACCCCCGCGGTACCCGTATCTTCGGACCGGTTGGTCGTGAACTTCGTGACAAGAAGTTCATGAAGATCGTTTCTCTGGCTCCGGAGGTGCTCTAGTCCATGGCTAAGATCAAAAAGGGTGACCTCGTTCAGGTCATCACTGGCGCCAAGGCTGAGCGCGGCGGCGACAAAGGCAAGCAGGGCAAGGTTCTGCGCGTATTCCCGGAGACCAACCGCGTGTTGGTTGAAGGCATTAACCGCGTAACCAAGCACACCAAGGTCGGTCAGTCGCAGCGCGGCACCAAGACCGGTGGCATTGAGGTCGTCGAGGCTTCGATCCACATCTCCAACGTGGCTCTGGTTGACCCGTCCACCAAGAAGCCCACCCGCGTCGGTTTCCGCACCGAGACCGTTGAGCGCGATGGCGTGAAGCGTGAAGTGCGCGTCCGCGTGGCCAAGAGCTCAGGGAAGGACATCTAATGACTGAGACTCTCGAGACTCCGGCAAGCAAGATCGTTCCTCGTCTGAAGACCAAGTACGCCGATTCCATCAAGAACTCGCTGACTGAGGAATTTAAGTACCAGAACGTCAACCAGGTTCCCCGCCTGGTCAAGGTCGTTGTGAACATGGGTGTTGGAGATGCCGCCAAGGACTCCAAGCTGATCGACGGCGCTGTCCGCGATCTGACCCTGATCACCGGCCAGAAGCCGCAGGTAACCAAGGCCCGCAAGTCGATCGCACAGTTCAAGCTGCGCGAAGGCATGCCGATCGGTGCACACGCAACTCTGCGTGGGGACCGCATGTGGGAATTCCTGGACCGTCTGGTCACGCTGGCTCTGCCGCGTATCCGTGACTTCCGTGGCCTCAGCGGCAAGCAGTTCGATGGCAACGGCAACTACACCTTCGGTCTGACCGAGCAGGTTATGTTCCACGAGATCGACCAGGATTCCATCGACCGCGTTCGCGGCATGGACATCACCGTCGTGACCACTGCCAAGACCGACGACGAAGGCCGCGCGCTGCTTAAGGCGCTTGGCTTCCCGTTCAAGACCGAAGACTAATCTAGCTACGTAAAAGGTCCGACCGCGCTGGTTCCGAATTCTGTTCAGGACAACCGGCACGGCGGAAACCGTTATGAGGAAGGGCAAGAGCCCACATGACAATGACAGATCCCGTCGCAGATATGCTTACGCGTCTGCGCAACGCTAACTCGGCATACCACGATTCCGTGTCCATGCCGTACAGCAAGCTCAAGGCACGCGTTGCCGACATCCTGAAGGCTGAAGGTTACATCGCCTCCTGGAAAGAAGAAGACGCTGAGGTTGGCAAGAAGCTGACCCTCGAGCTCAAGTTCGGTCCGAACCGCGAGCGTTCAATCGCTGGCGTTCGTCGTATTTCCAAGCCGGGACTGCGCGTTTACGCAAAGTCCACCAACCTGCCGCACGTGCTCGGTGGCCTGGGTGTCGCAATCCTGTCCACCTCTTCCGGCCTCTTGACTGACAAGCAGGCCGGCAAGAAGGGCGTGGGCGGCGAAGTCCTCGCTTACGTCTGGTAACGGGAAAGGAAGAGAATAATGTCACGTATTGGACGTCTCCCCATCACCGTTCCTGCCGGCGTTGAGGTCAAGGTTGACGGCTCTGTCGTCAGCGTCAAGGGTTCCAAAGGCGAGCTGAGCCACACTGTGGCCAGCCCGATCGAGGTTTCCCTGGAAGATGGCACCCTGACTGTCGCCCGCCCGAACGACGAGCGCGCCTCACGTTCGCTGCACGGCCTGACCCGCACCCTGATCGCCAACATGATCCAGGGTGTCACCGCAGGCTACGAGAAGAAGCTTGAGATTGTCGGTACTGGTTACCGCGTCCAGGCCAAGGGATCTGACCTGGAGTTCGCTCTGGGCTACAGCCACCCGGTTAACGTCTCGGCACCGAACGGCATCACCTTTGCAGTTGAGACCCCGACCAAGCTCTCTGTTTCAGGTATCTCCAAGCAGCAGGTCGGCGAGGTTGCTGCCAACATTCGCAAGCTGCGGAAGCCGGACCCCTACAAGGGCAAGGGCATCCGTTACGCAGGCGAAGTCATCCGCCGCAAGGTCGGAAAGGCTGGTAAGTAACCATGGCGATCGCAATTAACAAGAAGCGTACGAACAAGAGCAAGTCTGCCCAGCGCAGCCGCCGCCAGCTTCGTATCCGCAAGCGCATCTCCGGTACGGCTGTACGCCCGCGTCTGGTCGTCAACCGCTCCGCACGTCACGTATTCGTCCAGGTTGTCGATGACACCAAGGGCCTGACCGTGGCAAGCGCCTCCACACTGGAAGCCGACCTTCGTGCATTCGACGGTGACAAGACCGCCAAGGCCAAGCGCGTTGGCGAACTGGTCGCCGAGCGTGCCAAGGCTGCCGGTATCGAAGCAGTTGTCTTCGACCGCGGTGGTAACAAGTACCACGGCCGGATCGCCGCCGTCGCTGACGGCGCACGTGAAGGTGGGCTGGCACTGTGACCGAAAATAACGAAAAGGACATTCAGGTGACTGAAGCTGTAGCTGCTCCGGCAACTGAGACCGCTGCGCCTGCTACCACTGACGACCGCCGTGGTGGCGCCCGTCGTGGCGAGCGTGGCGACCGCGGCCAGGGCCGTGGCGACCGTGGCGGCCGTGGTGGCCGTGACGGCGGCCGCGAGGCCGAGAAGAGCCAGTTCGTAGAGCGCGTCGTAACCATCAACCGTGTTTCCAAGGTCGTCAAGGGTGGTCGTCGCTTCAGCTTCACCGCCCTCGTCGTCGTCGGTGACGGCAACGGCATGGTCGGCGTCGGCTACGGCAAGGCCAAGGAAGTTCCCGCCGCCATCGCGAAGGGCGTTGAAGAGGCCAAGAAGTCCTTCTTCCGCGTTCCCCGCATCGGCAGCACCATCCCGCACCGCGTTCAGGGTGAGGCCGCCGCAGGCGTCGTCATGCTGCGACCGGCTTCCGCCGGTACCGGTGTTATCGCCGGTGGCCCGGTCCGTGCAGTACTGGAGTGCGTGGGCATCCACGACATCCTCTCCAAGTCGCTCGGTTCCTCCAACGCCATCAACATCGTTCACGCGACCGTTGATGCCCTGAAGCGCCTCGAAGAGCCGGCAGCAGTGGCAGCACGCCGCGGCCTCCCGCTCGATGAGATCGCTCCGCCGGCAATGGTGAAGGCTCTCCTGAACCAGAAGGCAGGTGTCTGAGTCATGGCTAAGAACGTGCTTGTCTCCGATGCAAAGTTGGAGATCACTCAGATCAAGTCCGCCATTGGCGGCAAGCAGAACCAGCGCGACACCCTGCGGTCCCTCGGCCTGAAGCGGATCGGACACACCGTTGTCCGCACCGCCGACGCCGTGACCGTCGGGATGCTCAACACGGTTCCGCACCTGGTAAAGGTAGAGGAGGCGAAGTAAATGGCAGAGAAGAACACCGCCGAAAAGGCACAGGGCGCCGCTGAGAAGCAGAACGCACTGAAGGTTCACCACCTGCGTCCCGCCCCGGGTGCCAAGACCGCCAAGACCCGTGTTGGTCGTGGTGAAGGTTCCAAGGGTAAGACCGCCGGTCGCGGTACCAAGGGTACGAAGGCCCGCTACCAGATCAAGGCTGGCTTTGCCGGCGGCCAGCTGCCGCTGCACATGCGCCTGCCGAAGCTGCGCGGCTTCAAGAACCCGTTCCGGGTTGAGTACCAGGTTGTAAACCTGGACAAGCTCAACGAGCTGTTCCCGGAAGGTGGCGCAGTCACCGTGGAGAACCTGGTCGAAAAGGGTGCCGTTCGCAAGAACCAGCCCGTCAAGGTGCTGGGCACCGGCGACATCACCGTCAAGGTTGACGTCACCGTCCACGCATTCTCGGCCAGCGCCGCTGACAAGATTGCCGCAGCAGGCGGAAGCACCACCGCCCTCTAACGAGGCGGCGGGGCAGTTGCCCGTTGTTGAAAACTCCCGGTACCAGGGGCTCAGGCCCCCGGTGCCGGGAGTTTTTTTCAATTTCCGGGCCCCGCCGATTGTTCGCCGGACGCCTCCACCCGTTAGACTCGGTTGTTGGGTTTATTTGACCTGTCTCACACGACTTTACTTATTACTCAGGAGGACGCTTGCTTAGCGCATTCGGCCGGGCCTTTCGCACGCCTGATCTGCGACGCAAGTTGTTGTTCACGCTGGGAATCATCACAATCTTCCGCTTGGGTGCCTTCATCCCCTCGCCTGGTGTGAGCTACCAGAATGTCCAGCAATGCTTGCAGAACGGTCAGACCACGGGCGGGATCTACCAGCTCGTCAACCTGTTCAGCGGCGGTGCATTGCTGCAGGTGTCCATTTTTGCCCTGGGCATCATGCCCTACATCACCGCCAGCATCATCGTCCAGCTGCTCCGGGTGGTCATTCCCCGTTTCCAGCAGCTGTATGAGGAGGGCGCATCGGGGCAGTCAAAGCTGACCCAGTACACCCGGTACCTCACGATCGCGCTCGGCCTGCTCAACGCCACGACGCTGGTGTCGCTGGCGCGGTCCGGCCAGCTGCTGCCTAACTGCCAGCTGCCCATCATCCCGGACAGCTCCATCGTCACCACGGTCCTGATCATCATCACGCTCACGGCCGGCACCGGCCTGATCATGTGGATGGGCGAGCTCGTGACGGAGAAGGGCGTCGGCAACGGCATGTCCCTGCTCATCTTCACGTCCATCGCGGCAGGCTTCCCGGGCTCGCTTGGTGCGATCTGGAAGGCACAGGGCCCCGGCACCTTCTTCCTGGTCTTGGTTATCGGCCTGCTCACCGTGGCCCTCGTGGTCTTCGTGGAGCAGTCCCAGCGCCGGATCCCGGTGCAGTACGCCAAGCGCATGATCGGCCGCCGCACCGTCGGCGGAACCAGCACGTACATCCCCATCAAGGTGAACATGGCCGGCGTCGTGCCCGTCATCTTTGCCTCATCCATGCTGTACCTGCCGGGGCTGATCTCGCAGTTCAACCAGCCCAAGGCCGGCGAGCCGATGCAGCCCTGGGTTGAGTGGATCAACAACAACCTCACCAAGGGCGATCACCCGATCTATATGGCACTGTATTTCGCCATGATTGTGTTTTTCACCTACTTCTATGTTGCGATTACTTTCAACCCCGAAGAGGTCTCGGACAACATGAAGAAGTACGGCGGCTTCATTCCGGGCATCCGCGCCGGCAAGCCGACCGCGGACTATCTTCAGTACGTCCTATCCCGGATCACCCTGGCCGGAGCCATCTACCTCGGCTTCGTGGCACTGATCCCGCTGGTTGCACTTGTCCTGATCAACGCGAACCAGAACTTCCCGTTCGGCGGCACCTCGATCCTGATCATGGTGGGCGTCGGTCTGGAGACCGTGAAGCAGATTGATGCGCAGCTACAGCAACGTCACTACGAAGGGCTTTTGCGATGACGAGAATGTTGATTATCGGACCTCCCGGCTCCGGCAAAGGAACGCAGGCGGAACGCATTTCGGAACGCCTCGGCGTCGTTGCGATCTCCACCGGAGACATCTTCCGCGCCAACGTCAAGGGTGAGACTCCCCTCGGCGTCGAAGCCAAGAAGTACATGGACGCCGGCGACTTCGTCCCGGACAGCGTCACCAACAAGATGGTGCGCGACCGTCTCAGCGACGACGACGTCGAGGCAGGCTTCCTGCTGGACGGCTACCCCCGCACCACCGCACAGGTGGACTACCTCGATGAGATCCTGGCCGGCGCCGACCAGAAGCTTGACGTCGTCCTCCAGCTCACCGCGGACGACGAGGAACTGGTCACCCGCCTCCTGGGCCGTGCCAAGGAAACTGGCCGCAGCGACGACAACGAAGGCGTTATCCGTCACCGGCTGGACCTCTACCACGAGCAGACCGAACCCGTCGTGGCCAAGTATGCCGAGCGCGGCATCCTGACCCAGGTGGACGGCATCGGCCGCATCGACGAAGTCACCGAGCGCGTCATGGAAGCGATCAAGTCGGCCCAGGCCGCCTGATCCGCATCCGCTGATCCACGCTTGCGCAGTGCGGCTAACGCAGCACACAGCCGCAGCATAGAAGGGCGCGTTCCGTACCATCGTGTACGGGACGCGTCCTTCGCTGTTGGACGGGCCGCAGGCAGTCCGTTCCGGGCCGCTGCGCCGGTGCGGGAGAATAGAGCTTGAAGACTTGGGTTGATGACCCATGGTGGAGGCCCGGGTGAAGCGCCACCGGACCGCGAGAGAAAACACTGAGGTACAGATGGCATTCGGCCAGGCACGCATTGAATACAAGACCAACGCCCAGATGCGCACGATGCATGAGGCCGGGCTTGTCCTGAGCCGGGCCCTGGATGCAGCCGTGGCCGCTGCGGCCCCGGGTGTCACCACGGCCCGGCTGGACGAGGTCTTCGCCGCCGTGCTCCAGGACGCCGGCGCCAAATCCAACTTCCTCGGCTACCACGGGTTCCCGGCCACGATCTGCACCTCGGTGAATGAAGAAGTGGTCCACGGCATCCCCGGCAGCCGGGTGCTCCAGGACGGCGACATCATCTCGATCGACGGCGGCGCGATCGTGGACGGCTGGCACTCCGATTCGGCGCGTACCGTGATTGTCGGCACCGCCGATCCCGAGGACGTGCGCCTGTCCGAGGTCACCGAGGGAGCCATGTGGCGGGGCATCGCAGCGCTGGCCACCGGAAAATTCGTCGGCGATATCGGCAACGCGGTGGACGACTACGTCTCCTCCGTGCCCGGCAAGCCGCTGGGCATCCTGGAGGACTATGTGGGCCACGGCATCGGCTCCGAGATGCACATGGCGCCGGACGTGCTGAACTACCGCACCGGCCACCGCGGGCCGAAGATCCGCCCGGGGCTGTGCCTTGCCATCGAGCCCATGCTGGTCCGCGGCAGCATCGACACGGCCGTCCTCGACGACGACTGGACGGTTGTCACCACGGACGGCAAGCGCTCCTGCCAGTGGGAGCACTCTGTCGCCGTGCACGAGACGGGGATCTGGGTCCTCTCGGCACCGGACGGGGGAGCGGCGAAACTGGCGCCGCTCGGCGTCGTGCCCGTCCCGATCCCCTGACACGCAAGTTTTCTGGCGACACGCAAAATCCCTGGCGACACCCGAATACGGGTAGCGCCAGGGATTTTGCGCGTCGCAGGGCAATTGGCGCCGCTGAAGGCCGGGGGTTTGCGCCGTGGCGCACAATAGAGCCATGGGAGCAACGGGAGCGATCACCGACGTCGCCGGGATCCGGATAGGCCATGTCCAGAAGTCCGACGGCGGCTGGCTGAGCGGGGTAACGGTGATTCTGCCGCCGCCGGGAACGGTGGGTTCGGTGGACGTCCGTGGCGGCGGTCCCGCGACGCATGAGACGGACTCGCTGGATCCCACCACGTTGTCCCAGACCGTGGACGCCGTGGTCCTCACCGGGGGCAGTGCCTTTGGCCTCGCAGCCGCGGGCGGCGCCATGCGCTGGTGCGAGGAGAACGGCCGCGGCTTCCCCGTCCCCGGCGGGCTCGTTCCGATCGTGCCGGCGGCCGCGATCTTCGACCTGGGCCGCGGCGGCGATTTCTCCGCCCGCCCGGGCGAGGCGATGGGCTACGCGGCTACCGCAGCCGCGGCAGCGCAGCCGGAAGGGCACGACGTCGAACGCGGCAACGTAGGCGCCGGCACGGGAGCGGCAATCGGCCGGGGCGCGTACAAAGGGGGAGTGGGCACCGCCTCCATCACTTTAGACAATGGGGTCGTTGTAGCGGCCCTAGCGGTAGTCAATGCCCTGGGGTTACCTTTTGACACATCGCCGCTACGGGTGGAACCCGCGGCGGACGGCCCAAACGTGCCGGTCACCGCGCCGAAGGAGCCGCCGCCGCTCAACACCACCCTCGTCGTCGTCGCCACCGATGCCGTCCTGGACAAGGCAGACTGCAAGCGGACCGCCTCGGCGGCCCACGCCGGACTGGCCCGGGCACTGGCGCCCAGCCACACCCTCGCTGACGGCGATACCGTGTTCGCCCTGGCGACGGGCGCCGTCGCACTTGACCGCAGCACCCCGACGGCCCGGCAGGTAAGCCTCATTACATTGCAGAGCGCGGCCGCCGACGTCGTCCGGCTTGCCATCCTTGACGGGATCTCGCGGGCGGAGGCAGTGACGACGGCAGCCGGGACGTTAGGTGCGTACGGACGCTGAGTGCGCTACGATGGCTGGATTTAACTCCGGATTTAACAATCGGACCGCGATGGCGTAGTGTTGTCTGTTGGTTGTCTGCCCCGTTGTGCCCTTTTGTGGTCGGGTGGCATCAACCAACCAATCAAAAACGTCCGCGGTCATGACCGGTGCAAACCGGGAGGCTGCGGCAACAACAGTTAGCGGAGGGTATGGCCAAGAAGGACGGGGTCATTGAGATCGAGGGCGTTGTGACCGAGGCGCTGCCCAACGCGATGTTTCGCGTTGAGCTCACCAACAAGCACATCGTTCTGGCACACATCTCTGGAAAGATGCGCCAGCACTACATCAGGATCCTCCCCGAGGACCGCGTAGTGGTGGAGCTGAGCCCTTACGACCTGACACGTGGTCGTATCGTCTACCGCTACAAGTAAACACTGGGCGGCCAGAGCAACAGCCGAGGGCCGGTCCAGCTGACACACGCAAAGGAACGCCATGAAGGTCAAGCCGAGCGTCAAGCAGATCTGCGAAAAGTGCAAAGTGATCCGCCGTAATGGCCGGGTCATGGTGATCTGCGAGAACCCGCGCCACAAGCAGCGCCAGGGCTAATTTCCCTCCACGGGAAATCCTGGGTTGCTAACCCACGCAAGTAAATAAAGGCAGCACAAGCTGAACTGGGACGTATTGGGCCCGGACAGCTAACCCCCGGTCGGAGGCTGGGGCCGCACTGAAAATGCGGGTGTACTGCCTACGACCTCCGGTTTATACAAGGAGTACTGCCAATATGGCTCGTCTCGCTGGCGTAGACATTCCCCGCGAAAAGCGGTTGGAAATTGCGCTTACTTACATCTACGGCGTGGGCAAGACCCGTGCACACGAAACCCTGGCTGCTACCGGCATCAGCGCTGACGTTCGGGTCAAGGACCTGACCGACGCACAGCTGGTTGAGCTGCGTGACTACATCGAAGGCAACTACAAGGTTGAGGGTGACCTTCGCCGCGAAGTGGCCGCTGATATCCGCCGCAAGGTTGAAATCGGCAGCTACGAAGGTATTCGCCACCGCAAGGGCCTGCCAGTGCGCGGTCAGCGTACGAAGACGAACGCACGTACCCGCAAGGGTCCGAAGCGCACCGTCGCAGGCAAGAAGAAGGCGCGCTAAACCCCATTTGCCCCCTAAATCGCTGGCGCGATTTCAGGGACCCGGTAAGTGTGGGCCCAAGCGTAGGCTTTCCCCCAATAACTTTCTGTAGGAGAAAAAATGCCCCCGAAGACTCGTGGCGCGGTTCGCAAGCCGCGTAAGAAGGACAAGAAGAATATCGCGCTGGGCCAGGCGCACATCAAGAGCACTTTTAACAACACCATCGTGTCCATCACGGACCCGAACGGTGCTGTCATCTCCTGGGCTTCGTCCGGTGAGGTTGGCTTCAAGGGCTCGCGTAAGTCCACCCCGTTCGCTGCCCAGATGGCCGCCGAAGCCGCCGCAAAGCGTGCACAGGAGCACGGCATGCGCAAGGTTGACGTGTTCGTCAAGGGACCGGGTTCCGGACGCGAAACCGCCATCCGCTCGCTGCAGGCCGCTGGCCTCGAGGTTGGCTCCATCCAGGACGTCACCCCCAGCGCCCACAACGGCTGCCGTCCGCCGAAGCGCCGCCGCGTCTAAGGCTTTCCAGCGCCAGGAGCTTGCTTGGACCCTCACCGGTCCGGGCAGGCCCGGCCGCGTTAAGTCTCCAGACCGATCTTTCCACCACCTGTGTTGCGTCATATAGCGGATGCTCGCCGAAAGGAAACCTAAGTGCTCATTGCACAGCGCCCCACCCTCTCCGAAGAGGTCGTCTCCGAAAACCGCTCACGGTTCATCATCGAACCGCTGGAGCCGGGCTTCGGTTACACTCTCGGAAACTCCCTCCGCCGTACCCTGCTCTCCTCCATCCCCGGTGCCTCTGTAACGAGCATCCGGATCGATGGCGTGCTGCACGAGTTCACCACGGTTCCGGGTGTCAAGGAAGATGTCACCGAGATCATCCTGAACATCAAGAGCCTGTCGGTTTCCTCCGAGCACGACGAGCCGGTTGTTGCTTACCTGCGCAAGCAGGGCCCGGGAGTCGTCACGGCCGCGGACATCGCTCCGCCGGCCGGCGTCGAATTCCACAACCCGGATCTGCACATTGCCACGCTGAACTCGAAGGGCAAGTTCGAACTCGAACTGACCATCGAGCGCGGTCGCGGCTACGTTTCGGCAGCTCAGAACAAGTCCGGCGACTCCGAGATCGGCCGCATCCCGGTCGACTCGATCTACTCGCCGGTCCTGAAGGTTACTTTCCGCGTGGAAGCTACCCGTGTTGAGCAGCGCACTGACTTCGACAAGCTCATTGTCGACGTCGAGACCAAGCAGGCAATCGCCCCGCGCGACGCCGTTGCTTCGGCAGGTACCACCCTGGTGGAACTGTTCGGTCTGGCCCGCGAGCTGAACACCGCAGCTGAAGGTATCGAGATCGGCCCGTCGCCGACGGACGCTGCCCTGGCAGCCGACATGGCTCTGCCGATCGAGGATCTGGACCTGACGGTCCGTTCCTACAACTGCCTCAAGCGTGAGGGCATCCACACCGTGGGTGAACTCGTTGCCCGCTCCGAGGCTGACCTCATGGACATCCGCAACTTCGGCGCGAAGTCCATCGATGAGGTCAAGGCCAAGCTGGTCGAACTGGGCCTGTCCCTCAAGGACTCCCCTCCCGGTTTCGATCTCGCAGCACGTGCCGCAGCCATCGAAGAGGACGACGCCGCGTTCAGCGACGACGAGCTCTAACCAACAGATCTTGGCCGGCTGGCTGGATGCACCTTGGTGTGCGCAGTCTAACGGCTTCCAATGAGGAGAAACTATTATGCCTACCCCCGCTAAGGGTCCGCGCCTCGGAGGCGGAGCGGCTCACGAGCGTCTTATGCTCGCGAACCTGTCCGCCGCACTTTTCGAGCACAAGCGGATCACCACCACGGTGACCAAGGCCAAGCGCCTGAAGCCGTACGCCGAGCGCCTGGTGACTTTCGCCAAGCGTGGCGACCTTTCTTCCCGCCGTCGTGTACTCGGCCTGATCAGCAACAAGGGCATCGTCCACGAGCTGTTCACCGACATTGCACAGGCAGTGGAGAACCGCGATGGCGGCTACACCCGCATCACCAAGATCGGCAACCGCAAGGGCGACAACGCTCCCATGGCTGTCATCGAACTGGTTCTCGAGCCGGTTTCCGCGAAGCAGGCCGTTGTAGCCGAGGCTACCTCTGCTGCCCAGCGGGACGCTGACAAGAAGGACGCAGAGAAGGCCGAGGCAGCTCCGGTTGCCGAGACCGAAGAGGCTCCCGAGGCTGAGGTCGCTGAGACTGAAGCCGCAGCGACCGAAGAGGCTCCGGCCGCTGAGGAAGCAGCCGTTGAGTCCGAGAAGGACGCGAAGTAATTCGCTAAATCTTTCTTATAGACTTAAGTCTATGAACGAGCTCAAACCCGCTGCCCCCGTCTTAGGGGGCGGCGGGTTTTTGCGTATCCGGATGGATGTGGCGTACGACGGCGGCCCGTTCAGCGGGTGGGCTGTGCAACCGGGCCTACGCACTGTGCAGGGCGTCATGGAGGAGGCGCTCGCGCTGCTGATCCGCCGCCCCATCCGCGTCACGGTCGCCGGCCGCACAGACGCCGGCGTCCACGCCCGCGGGCAGGTGGTCCACCTGGACCTCAGCGAGGCGGAGTGGCTGGGCCTGAACCGGGGCGCTGAACTTGATCCCGCCGTTGCCCTGCTCCGCCGCATACGAGGCGCCTTGAGCCGGGGCCTGGGCGAGCTCAGCGGGGCGATCGAGGTGCACAGGGTCAGCATTGCGCCCAAAGGCTTCGATGCCCGGTTCTCCGCCCTCTGGCGCCGGTATTCCTACAGGATCGCCGACGGCCCCGCGCTGTGGGACCCGCTGGGACGCGCCTCCACCCTGTGGCACAGGGAACCGCTTGATGTCGGGCTCCTCAACGAGGGCGCCGCAGCGTTGCTCGGGCTGCAGGATTTCCGCTCGTACTGCAAGCCCCGCGAGGGCGCCACGACCATCCGTGAACTGCAGCGCTTCGAATTCGCCCGCGGCACCGACGGCGTCATTGTCGCCACGGTGCAGGCCGACGCGTTCTGCCACAACATGGTCCGCTCCCTGGTGGGCTCGGCGCTCTACGTGGGCGAGGGCATAGAGACCCCGGGCTGGCTCTACGAGCGGCTCCTCGCCCGGCAGCGGGACGCCAAGTCCGTGCTGGCCGCCCCGCATCCGCTGGTGCTCGAGGAAGTGGCCTACCCGACGGCCAGCGGCATGCTGGCCCGCGCCGAACTGACCCGGGCCCTGCGCGCCTAGAATGTTCGGCGAAATCGCCGAACAGCTGCCAGATCGCCGGAAGTTCCCGGCGATCTGGCAGCTTTCCGGCGACCTCGGACCGTCGCCTAGAAGGCGGCCGGGGGACCGTCGGCGGGAAGCTCGAGAGTAAAAGTGCTTCCGTGACCCGGACGGGTGCGACAGGAGATGGATCCGCCGTGCCGCTCCACGATGGCTTTGGTGATGGACAGCCCCAGGCCGGCGCCCGGAATGGAGCCGTCGCGGACGGCCGGGCTGCGGAAGAAGCGGGTGAAGACCCGCCCGGCGTCGGCAGCGGTCATGCCCATGCCGGTGTCTGCGACGTGGAGACGCACCAGGCCGTCGGCAGTGCTGGCGGAGATCCGCACCGACCCGCCGTCGGGTGAGTACTTGATCGCGTTTGAAACGAGGTTGTCCAGGGCCTGGCTGATCCGGAGCGGATCCACGTTGGCCCAGAGCGGGGCCGGGACGTCCATTGCGAGGCAGACGCGGGACGCCTGTGCCTGTGCCTGGGCCGAGCCAAGGCTGGCCTCCACGAGCCCGGCGAGGTCGGTGCGGCGGGGATGGACGTGGACTGCGGCGCTGGCGGACATGAGAAGGTCCGACACCAAGGCCAGGAGCCGCTCCGCGTTGCGCTGCGCCACTTCGACACGGCGTGTCACCGGACTGTCCAGGCCCTCCGTGTCCGCGAGCACCAAGTCCAGGTTGCCGATGATGGATGTCAGCGGTGTGCGGAATTCGTGGGAGACGGTGGAGACCACCTCGTCCTTTGCCGCGAGGGCGTCCACTAGGCCGGTGACCTCGTTGAAGACCACCACCGCCCCGTGGAAGTCACCGGCGTCGTCCTTGAGGGGCCGGGCTCCCGTCGAGAGGACACGGCTGGCGGACCCCTCGCCGAAGCAGACAAGGTAGTCGGCAAAGGACTCGCCGGCCAGCGCGCGGCGGATGGGGCGGCGCTCCAGGGGCAGCCGGGTGTTTCTGTCCTGCCCGGTCAGCAGCAGCTGGTCTTCCGCCGGCAGCTCCGCAGACTCTGGCGACTCCGCCGCCGACTCCGCAGAGCGGTGGGCAGTGGCCGCAGATGCCTCCAGTTGGGTCTGCCAGCTGTTGGTCAGGAGCCGCCGGCCAGCGGCGTCGACTGCCACGATCCCGACGTCGACCGTGTCAAGAATGGTGTTCAGGAGCTGTTCGCGTTCCCTGCTGTCGGCGAGCAGAACCTCCAGCTCGGCTTCCTTGGACTCGGTGCGCCACCGCTCGTGCCGCAGGCGCGCCCGCGCAAAACGCATGGCCAGAGAGACCGCAAGCATCATCAGCGGCACCAGCACGGCTTCGGCCGTTCGGGCTGCCAGCGGCGCCGCGCCGTCCGCAAATAGCCAGGGCAGGGCGGCCAGCAGTGGCACCGAGAAGCTCAGTGAAAGGCTCCCGGCGGCGGACAGGCGGGATGCCGAAATCCACACCACCGGCAGGACCGAAAGCACACCGGGATCCGGCAGACCGGCAGAGGTGCCGTCCCGGAGCAGGCCGATCGCGACCAGGTCCAGGGCGGGGACGACGAGCGGCGCCAAAGGACCAAAGCGGTGCCAGGGGACCAAGACGCAGGCCGCAAGGAGCGCGGCCTGCAGCGCCAATGCGAACCGGCACAAGGTGCTGTCCGGAAGGCCGGGCCACGCGGCCGGGGCAGCGAGTACGACTCCAGCCATCATCACGGCCAGCGGCAACTGGCACACGAGGACCCGCGCGCGCGGCCCCAGAGCCTTGCCGTGTCGATCCGCGCCGCGGATCAGCCGCTGTCTAAGCAAAGACGCCCCGCTCCCTTCCCGTTGCTCCAGTTTTACACCTTGTGTCACGTAAATTTGACACAAAACGAAGTTTTGCTATTTGTATTACCGAGCAGCCGGGAATTTGCCGCGTAGGGTGGGTATTCTGGCAATGCCGGTGGGGGCCGGTGAAAAGATTGCTGCCGCCGCATTCGCGAACGGCGGCGCAGCGTGACACATGAGGGGGGCCATGACCGACTTGGGAGTCGCCGTCGTAGTAGAAGACGACGAAGATGTCCGGAACCTTGTCGAAGCCGTATTGAGCCAGGCAGGCTTCGAAGTTCATTCGGCGGCCGGTGGGCGTGAAGGGGTCGACGTCGTCAGGGCGCGGGAGGCGAGCGTGGTCACCCTGGATGTCGGACTTCCCGATATCGACGGTTTCGAAGTGCTGCGCCGTATCCGGCAGTTCAGCGACGCCTACGTGGTCATGCTGACGGCGCGTACCGACGAACTTGACACGCTGACGGCGTTTCATACCGGAGCTGATGACTTCCTGGCTAAGCCTTTCCGGCCCCGCGAGTTGCGCGCCCGCGTCGGTGCCATGATGCGCCGGCCCCGGCAGGACATCGGGACCGCACAGGTATCCGGTCCTGAGGCCGTCGCCGCGCCGGCACCGTCGCAAAGCCCGGTGTTGCACCACAACGGCCTGGACCTGAACCCCGAGACCCGGTCCGTGAGCGTCGACGGGGTGGCGATCAGCCTGACCCGCAGCGAGTTCGACCTGCTGCAGGCCCTCCTCAAAGGCGCCGGCGCCGTGCGGTCCAAGACCGAACTGGTGCGGGTGGTCCGGGGCGATTATTACCGGGCCGACGCCTACATCAGCGAATCCGACGAACGCGCCGTCGAGGTCCATATCGGCAACCTGCGAAGGAAACTCGGCGAGGACCCGGTGCAACCGCGCTGGCTGCAGACCGTCCGCGGCGTGGGCTACCGGCTTTCGCCGGCGCGGTAGCCTGCTTGGCGGGTCGGCGTCCGGCGTCCGGTATCCGGCGCCCGGATCGTCTGTTGGGGGCAGCAGTACCGGCGGCCCTAGCTGTCCCACAGCACGTAGCTGAACTGGAGCTCATCAACAGTTTCCCCGCCGCGCTCGGCAACGACACGCAGGAGCGCCAAGGCATGGCCCATGTCGCCGGCCCTGAGGGCGCTCTCCAGCTCGCCGGCGAGCTGGGCCAAGCGCAGGCCGCCGACCATGGCCGAGGACGTCTTCAGGCTTAGCACCGCGTCCATCGAACCAGCGAGATCCCCGCGCTCGAGTGCCGACGCCAGCGAGCGGTAGCGCTGGTCCCACATCCGGGTGTAATCCCTCGCAAAACCCTTCGCCACGGCCGGGCTGTCCAGCTGGGCACCAAGATCCTGAAGCGCGGCCGGATCCACAAGCGGGGGCGCCGCCGGGAGGGCCGCCGGCGCACTGGACGCCGTGAAGGCAGGCACCGGCTGTCCGGGAGAGTTTGTGGGAGCGAGGGCAATGCTCGCGTCTCCGTCGTCGGGGCAAGCGCTTGGAAGGGACATGTGAACACGCTACTTGCTGATAGGGGCGATGCCTTACAGCCCGGTCTATCCTGCGGAAACCCTGAGGCTTTCCGAGGGGGAACCAAGCACGGGCGCTATTGCGGGCTATGGACTCGACTGTGACAGCGGCTGCTACTGGCCGCTAAACGTGTCAATGGCGTTGATGACAGCCGGGCCCAGGATGGCAATGAACAGCACAGGGAAGATGAAGAACAGCAAGGGGAACAAGATCGTGACGGGCAACTTCATGGCCTTCTCCTCGGCCCGTTGCCGACGCTTGACCCGCATGACCTTCGCCTGCACCCGCAACACCCGGCTGATGGCAATGCCGTAGGCGTCGGCCTGGACCACCGCCTGGACGAAGCTGCGCAGCTCGGGCACGTTGGTCCGTTCCGCCAGTGCCACGTAGGACTCCCGCCGGCTGCGCCCGACCTGCATGTCCTGCAGGGTCCGGATCAGTTCCTCCGCCAGCGGGCCCTTGCCGTTCTCGCCCGCCCGGGCCATGGCGCCTTCAAAACCCAAGCCCGCTTCCACGGAGATGAGCATCTGGTCCAGCGTGTTGGCCAGTTCCAGCTGCATGGTCTTCTGCCGCTCCTGTCCTTTGCTGTAGAGCAGGAGGTCGGGGATGAAGTAGCCCAGCAGGAGCACAAAGAGTCCCACCAGCTTGAGGATCGGTGTCGGGCTGTTGGAGCTGATCCAGAAACCCAGCAAGGCACTGGGCAGGCCAAGCAGCGGCTTGGCCGCGAGCACGCGACCCAGCGGTAGCGAGGCGGGGCGCCCGGCGAGGGACAGCAGCCTGTCCAGTTTGCGGACGTAGGCCGCGGGGGTCAGCCGGTAGCCGAACCGTTCCAGCAGGCTGCTGCGCTCGCGCTGCGTGAGTTCGGCAGGGTCCGCGCCCAGGGCGAGGATCTCCTGGACGGCGCGCTGCGACCTGCGGTCGACGGAGAGCAGCGACCACGCGAGATAGCCGAGCGGCAACGCCACTAGCAGCATGGCAAGAAGTACGGCGGGTGCCATGGCGCTTCAGAACTTCAGATCGATGATCTTGCGCATCCACAGACCACCAATGGTCATGAGGATGACGGAAGCGGCGATCATGCCCCAGCCCAGCGGGTGCGTGAACATGGCGTTCATGTAGCCGGGATTGACCAGCATCAGCATCACCACGATCCCGATCGGCATCGCCATGAGGATGTAGGCGGAGAACTTGCCCTCGGCTGCGAGGGATTTGATGTGCCCCTTGATCTCGCTGCGCTCGCGGATGGTCTCGTTAACCTGGTCCAGGACTTCGGCCAGGTTCCCGCCTACCTCGCGGTTGATCTGGATGGCCTGGGCGACCCAGATGAAGTCCTCGTTCCGCATCCGGTCCGCGGTGTCAGTGAGGGAGGCCAGGAGGTCCCGGCCCAGGCTGGTCTCGGTGACCACGCGGCGCATCTCCTCTGACGTCGGGCTTTGCGATTCGGATGCCGCGGCGTCAATGGCGCGCAGGACGCTGTGCCCGGCCCGGAGGCCGCCGGAGAGCAACTGAAGAGTGTCACCTAGCTGCTGATCGAACTTGTTGCGGCGCTTGCCGGTCAGGAAGCCGATGACCAGATGTCCCACGACGGGTGCCAGGAGCACCAGCAGGACCGCCAGCAACGGCCCCCCGACAACGAACCCAGCCAGGCCCCCCGCAACTGAGCCGGCCAACAGCAGGACGTAGAAGTCGGCCTGGCCCAGGCGCAGGCCGGCCTGTTCCAGCGATTCCCGGTTGAATAGCCGGACTTTGCGGTCTGTGAAGAATCCGTCCACCAAGTGGACGGCCGAGCCGGCGAACCGCGTCAGCTGCGAATCTGGCTGGCCCTGGACGGGCCTGCGCCGGTCCAGCGGGACACTCGCCCCGCCCGGGGCGAGCAGCACGAACCCCAGGACCACCACGGCGCTGAAGAGCAGGCCGACGCCGATGGGCAGCAGAGTCATCGGCAGATCACGCCCTTCCGGCCGGCGTCAGCGGCGCGGCAAACACACCGGGGGAGACATAGATGCCCAGGTCCTCGAAACGGTCGATAAAGTGCGGTCGGATGCCGGTGGGGACCGGCCTGCCGAGAAACCGGCCATGGGCGTCGACGCCGGCGGCGTAGTCGAACACGAATGCGTCCTGGAGCGTGACGATGTCTCCCTCCATGCCCTGGACTTCGGTCACGTGGGTGATCCGCCGGGTGCCGTCCCGCAGGCGGGAGATCTGGATGATCAGGTTGACGGCCGAGGCGATCTGTTCCCGGATGGCGCGCAGCGGCAGGTCCATGCCGGCCATGAGCACCAGAGTCTCCAGGCGGGCCACGGCATCCCGGGGCGAGTTGGAGTGGACGGTGGAGAGCGAACCGTCGTGGCCGGTGTTCATGGCCTGGAGCATGTCCAATGATTCGCCGCCGCGGACCTCGCCCACCACGATCCGGTCCGGCCGCATGCGCAGGGAGTTCCGTAGCAGTTCGCGGATGGTGACCTCGCCCTTGCCCTCGGTGTTGGACGGCCGGCTTTCCAGCCGCACCACGTGTTCCTGCTGGATCTGGAGTTCGACGGCGTCCTCGATCGTCACGATCCGCTCGTCGTGGGGTAGGAAGGAGGAAAGGACGTTGAGCAGTGTCGTTTTGCCCGTGCCGGTGCCGCCGGAGACGATGATGTTGAGCTTGGCCTTCACGCAGGCGTTCAGCAGTTCCGCCATTTCCGGCGTCAGCGTGCCGAACTCGATGAGGTTCCGGACGGTCAGCGGCACCTTGCTGAATTTCCGGATGGTCAGCGAAGAACCGCCGACGGCGAGCGGCGGGATGACGGCGTTGACGCGGGACCCGTCCTCGAGCCTTGCATCCACGAGGGGCGAGGACTCGTCGATGCGCCGGCCCACCTTGGAAACGATGCGCTCGATCACTTTGCGGAGGTGGTCCTCGGAACTGAAGCGCGACTCCGTCAGTGTCAGTTTGCCGTTCCGTTCCACATAGATCTGGTCCATCCGGTTGACCATGATTTCCGTGACGGCGGGATCATCGAGGAGGCGCTGCAGCGGGCCGTAGCCCAGGACGTCGTCGGCCACGTCGCGGACCAGCCGCGAGCGTTCTTCGGCGGACAAGGGGACCTGTTCGGCATCGATGATGCGCGTCAGCTCTTCCCGCGCCGACGTGCGGAGGTCCTCTTCCTTGGTCCCCGAATCATTGAAGCGGGTTCCCATCCGTTCGAACAAGGCTGTGGCGGCCCGCTGCTTGAGGGCCGCGAAAGCGTCCACGGGCTGCTGGCCCCGGGCGCGGGATTCCTGGTGCTCAGGGAAACCCGGCAAGGGTGGGTGGCTGCTTTTCTGGAGCACGACGGCGGACGCAGGTGCCGCCGTCGCCTCGCTTCCGCTCAGCGGGGACGCGGTTGGCGGGGACGCGGTCAGCGGGGATACTGACAGCGGGGACGCGGCCGGCGGGGCAGCGGCCGTTCCCTCGGCGGAGCGGAGCCGCTCGGAAAGCTTCACTTAGACCACCACCCGACGGTGGAGTTTCTTCTGGGCGGTGGCGCGCCAGGCGGGGTCGAACCGGTTGACGAGCTGGCGCAGTCCCTTGATGGCCGGATCCTTGCGCCCGTCCTGAAGCACCGGGATGCCGCGGTTGGTGGAGAACGCGACTGCCTTGGACCGGGGGATGCTGACGTCCACGGGCGCTCCGATGGTCGCTTCGACGTCCTGGACGCTGAGCCCGGACTTGGAATCGGCCATGTTCAGGACCACATGCCGGGTCTCGGGCAGCAGATCGAGCCGCCGGAGGATTTCGAGGCCGGAGCGCAGCCCGCGGATGCTAGGTACGTCCATGGCAGTCACCCAGACGGCATCGGTGCATTGTTCGAGCGCGGCGAGCCCGACCTCCGGGAGGCCGGGTGCTGTGTCGACGACGACGTACTGGAACTGTTCGGCCAGTTGTTCGAGCAGCCGGGTGACCTGCTGCGGTGTGATGTCGTCCGCCTCCTCGGGCGTCCTGGGGGCGCAGAGGGCGTAGATGCTGCCGGGGTGGACCGTGAGGAAAGCCTTGAGCACCAGGGAATCCTGGCTGGCCGCGGACGAGACGGCGTCGGTCACGGTGTGCTCCGGGTTCAGGTACAGGCCCGAGGCGACGTCCCCGAACTGCAGGTCCAGGTCCACGATCACCACGCCCATGGGTGCGACTTTGCCGAGCCCGATCGCGATGTTGGTGGCAATCGTGGTTTTGCCGACCCCGCCCTTGGGGGAGAAGACTCCGATCACCAATCCCTTGGCGCTGTCCGGCTGACTGGCCGCCGTGGTCCGGTTGCGGGTGGCGAACGACTGGCAGGCCCGCTCCAGCAGCACCCGGATCTGGGCGGGGTCCGCTCCCGGGCTGAGGATGTCGCGGATGCCGGCACGCATTGCCAGCAGGATGAAGTTCGGATCTGCCTCGCCGACCAGGATGACGCTGAGCTCGGGAAGCTGGACGTCGAACACTGTCGCCAGGCGCAGGGCGTCCTCGACTGGCACGTCCGGTCCCAGGATCAGGACCTCGGGCCGTTCCTGGTTGAGGCTGGCGAAGAGCTCGGCAGGGTTCGCGGGATTGACGAATGCGAAGGTCTGCAGGCTGCCCGGGAGGCCGCCGGCCAGCGCCTGGCGGACGCGCGCATCAAAGTCCGTGTTCGGGGATATCAGGACAAAGCGGCTCATTTGTACACCTTGCTTCCTTCCATCACGATTGGCCCGCTCTCTTTGGCGTTGAGGGGCTCCTTGCTCAGCCACAGGCTGGCGAACTCCGAGGCATAAATGATTTTCGAGGCGTTGACGTCATTGACGGCGACAGTCAGCAGCAGCGAACCGGTGGGGAGCGAGGTGTCTTCAGCCGGTGCGGTGGTGCCGTCCGCCGACGGCTGCGCTGGCGGGGTAGCTACGGGGGCGCGCTGCACGGCCGTCACCAGGACCTTGTGGATGGTCAACTGGGTCGATTCCTTCTCCGGTTTGGCTTCGAGGCCACCGCTTTTGAAGGAGATGAAAATGCCGATGTGGTCACCGGGTACCAGCCTGCCGCCGACCACGCGCTGCGGTTCGAGCTGAAAGGACACCTCCTGCAGACCGTCCGGGATCTGCGCGGATCCGCTTGACTGGAGTTCCTCAGGTGCGATCAGGCGCTCCGCGACAAGCTGTTCGCCGGGGAGGAGCTCGACGGCGGTGACCTTGCCTGCAAGCCCGTCCAGATTCTGGAGCGCCGACTTCGAGACAGCTTTTCCAGGAAGCTCCTGGCTGGTAACGAAAGCCTTCAGAGCCGCTACCGAGGTGCCCGCGGGTACAGCTTTTGACACCACGAGGACGTCCTTGGGCTCCAGGCCCTGAACAGCCCGGCTGTCGGCTCCCTGTGCGTAGCTGACTACCAGGATGGCTCCGACGACGGCCAGCACCAGGGCCGCGATTCCTGCCAATAAGCGTGACTTCAAAAACTGCTCCTGAACTGGTTAGTGGACTGTACGGCGACGGTGGTGCTATTGCGTGAGCCGGACGACGCCGGCGCCGAAGTCCTCGGCTGGCCCGAGGGTGTAGGCGCTGTCCAGGGACACATATCGGACAAAGCTGCCGATGATGCCGGTGCAGCTGCCGTCGCAAGTCAATGCGGCATCGACGGAGGGCGGCTTGTTGTGAAATGTAATGGGGAACTTGTTGCCGTTGAAGCTCCAACCTTTTACTACGAAGGCCGCAAACGAGATGAGTTTGTACGTAGTGCTGGAGCCGGTGCCGGCCACCTGGTCAAAGATCGGGAGCAGGACAGTGACTTCCTTTCCGGCCGTGATGTCTGCGGCCCAGGCCCGCAACTGGTCATCGCAGACGCCGGGATAGCTGTTACCGGGATCGCTGGGGGCCCAATCCGCGGCGTTGACGATTCCTGCACAGGTACCCGAGTTGCGCTTGAGCCAGCCGAAGCCGCCCGGGACAACAGCTCCAGACGACCCGTAATTGCAGGTCGTCTCGGCCTTGCTGCCGTGGCTTACTAGCAGTTGCATGCCGCCGTCGACGTGAAACTTCACCTGGCAAACGGAGAAGGCGATGGGGAACGCCGTCGGGCCCGCCACCGGGCGGCCCCACTGAACAGCGGCGCCGGCCGTTACGGTGGCGTCGTTGAAACCCAAGGCCCTGGCGAAGAATAGGGAGACGCGGTTGGGCGCCTGCCCGGCTTCCTGCGCCCCGGCAGTCACCTTTACGGTGCCGGCCGCTTTGTCCAGTACGAGGTCCGCAATATTGCTCGCGCCGTCGCGGGCGTTGCTGTTCCCGAGGCTCCGGGCGAGGGCTGACGTAGTGGAGCAGTCGGCGTCGTTGATGTTCCGGGCGCACTTCTGCGCAATGGCGAGGGCTGCTGAGTCGGCTCCGTTACGCAGTTGGGTCCGCTCGGTGTACAGCATCCCGACGTCGATCGCCAGAGCACTGAAGCCGAGCAGGGTGACCATGAGGATTGCGACGAGGACGCTGATGGCGCCGCGCTCGCCGTCGGCGGTTGTCATTCCTAGCCTCCGCACAGCATGACTCCTTTGCCCTCCATGGTGAACGGGCCTGCAATGCCGGTCATCGTGGAAAGCGAATATGTGATCTTGAGCGTCACTTGGGTTCCGGTGGTGCAGGTGACAGGGCTGATGGTGATGTTGGTGTCGGCCAGCGCAGGTTTCAGCGAGGCGGCCGCGTTCCTCGTCGCCGTTCGCGCGGCGCTTGGGCTGTTGCCGATGGCCATGACCCGGACGCCTTCGCGGGCGGCGCTGGAGAGGGTGACTTGCGCGTTGTAAGCGCGGCCGAATTCCGTGATGCCGAGCAGCAGCATGACCAGGACGGGGGCTAGGAGAGCGAATTCCACCGCGACGGCGCCCCGCTCGGATGTCTTAGACAGGGGGACCGCCTTTCCCTCGATGGATGCCTGAGACGACTTTGTGGTGGCGGCATGCTGCCGCCACCACACTGTCATTGGCCGAAGAACCGTGCCGAGGCTGCGGTAACTACGGTCCGCAGGTGCCTCCGCCGGCGTCAGCACCGGCGGTGTAGCTGCCGCCGCTAACGGAGCACTGCACCTGGGTGAACGTGTCCGTCAAGGTTCCGCCGAGCATCGTGACCGCGACGATGATCACGACGGCGATGAGGGAAACCATGATGCCGTATTCGACGGCGGTGGCGCCGCGCTGGTCGCGGCGAAGACGGGCTGCGAAGCTGGAGAGGATGGAACGCATTGGTGACTCCTGAGCGAGTTGGGAGGCTGGCCCTGCACCAGCACTGAGAGGAACTTAGCAACCGCCGACACGCCGATGATTCGCCTTTGACGCATCCTGTGCTAAGGCTTCCCAAATTGCACGTTTCCTGTACATTCACTGCGTCCATCCTGCGCTGGGGCACTTACCGGACACACAGGAGGACCCCCTCGGCTCTGGGGTCCGAGGGGGTCCGGTCTATGTGGCAGCCCGTCGGCGGCGGCAGGCTACTTGTTCGCGAAAACTTCCATGATGTTCAACACCGTTGGTCCCAGCACCACGATGAAAAGCGTTGGAAGGATGAAGAAGATCAGCGGAAACAGCATCTTGACGGGCATTTTCATGGCGTGCTCTTCGGCCCGCTGGCGCCTCTTGACCCGCATGTCCTTGGCCTGTGAGTTCAAGACGTTTGCGATGGCGATGCCGTAGGTGTCGGCCTGCACGACAGCCCTGACGAACGACCGGAGATCGGGGACATCGACGCGTTGCGCCATTGCCAAGTAGGCCTCTTTGCGGGAGCGTCCCACCTGGATGTCCTGCAACGTCCTGATAAGTTCGTCGGCGAGCGGTCCCTTGCCGTTCTGGCCCGCGCGGGCCATAGCTGTTTCGAAGCCGAGGCCCGCCTGGACTGAGATAAGCATCTGGTCCAGTGTGTCCGGCAGTTCGAGCCTGATTGCTTCGCGTCGCTTTTGGGCGTGGTTTCGGACCAGGATGTCGGGAACAAAGTAGGCCAGCGCTGAAATGCCCACTGTGAGCAGAACATTTGTCACCGTGAGGCTTCCGGCGAGAAGGAAGATTCCCATAACGGCGCCCGCGAGGGCCAGTAGCGGCTTCACCATGATGACCCGACCCAGGGGCCAGTCCTTTGGCCTGCCGGCACCGGCGAGTTGCTTGTCCAGCCAGGCCGTGTAGCCCTTCGGGGTGATCTTCCGTGTCATAGCAGCGAGTTGGCCGTTGGCGGATACTACGGATCCGGCTGCCTGCGGACTCCGCCCAAGATTGGTCTGGACATTGCGGAAGCCCGCACGGTCTCCGGTGAAAGCAAGCCAGGTCATGATCGAGATCGGGGCGACGACCGCCAGGATCGCTGCATAGGCGATTGTTTGCACAATTCTCTCCCTTCGTCTCAGAACTTCGGTTTTACGAGTCGGCTGAGCCAGAAGCCGCCTGCGGACAGCATGACCAGGGCAGCGAGGATCATCAGGAAACCCGGAAAGGTGGTCAGAAAGACCTTCGAGTATTGCTGGTTGAAAAGCGTCAGTCCGGTGAACATCAGGACCGGGAGTGCCATCAGGACCAGGGCGGACATCCGTCCCTCCGCGCTGAGGGCCTTGACCTGGCCTCGGAGCTGGTTGCGGTCCCGGATGGTCTCGCCCACATTGTCCAGGACATGGGCGAGGTCGCCGCCGACTTCCCGGTGGATTTCGATGGCCCGGGTTATTGAGGCGAAGTCTTCATTTTTGGTGCGCAGGGCAACCTCGGCAAGCGATTCGCCGAGATCCCGGCCGATTCTCGTCTCGTTGACAACACGGTTGAGTTCCTCCTTCATCGGGGCCTCATTCTCTTCGGCGGCAGCATCCACGGAGCGGAGCAGGCTGTGCCCTGCACGCAAACCGCCGGCGAGCATTTGCAGCGAATCGGGCACTTGCTCGTCGAATTTCTTGCGTCGACGCGATACGAGGACGGTGAGGAACAGTAGGAGGCCCACGGGCATCAGCAGCAGCATCAGCACGGCGGGGACCGGGCCACCTGAAAGGAATCCGAGCACCACCGCTACGAACGTGACGGCCCCGGCCATCAACAGATAGTCGCCGGGCTGTTTCTTCAGCCCGGCGTTGTCGAGCTTCTCGCGGCTGAACAGCCCGGAGCCGCGGCTCCGGAGCCCCGCGTTCAGAGTGTGCACTGCTTGGTCCGTGAGCCTTGTCAGGTTCGACGAATGGCCCGGCGCCTCGTCAGGGCGCCGCCGCGACAGGGGCACCGAGCGTGACTTGAAGACGACGGCGACCAAGATGGCCAAGGCCGCGTAAGCCAGTACGAGGCCAGCGACAAAGACAAGGGGAGACTGGTCCGGCACGGTTACCGCCCCCTGACCGGCGTGGCGCCGAATACCGCGGCCGAAATCGGGATCCCGAGTTCGGCGAAGCGATCGGTGAACCGGGGACGGACGCCGGTTGGCATGGGTTTCCCGAGGAAGCGGCCGTTTGCGTCCACGCCGGCGGCGTAGTCGAAGACGAAGGCATCCTGCAGCGTGACGACATCGCCCTCCATGCCCTGGACTTCGGTGATGTGCGTGACTCGGCGGGAGCCGTCCCTGAGCCGGGAGATGTGCACAATCAGGTTCACGGCCGATGCCACCTGCTCACGGACGGCCCGCAGTGGGAGGTCCATGCCGGCCATCAGCACGAGGGTTTCGAGTCTGGCGATGGCGTCCCTGGGGGAGTTGGCGTGCACAGTAGAGATGGAGCCATCGTGCCCGGTATTCATAGCCTGCAGCATGTCCAGGCACTCACCGCCGCGGACTTCACCGACCACGATCCTGTCCGGTCGCATTCGCAGCGAGTTCCGCACCAGGTCCCGGATGGAGACCTCGCCCTTGCCCTCGATGTTCTGCGGCCGGCTTTCGAGCCGCACCACGTGGTCCTGTTGGAGCTGGAGTTCGACTGCGTCCTCGATAGTGACGATCCGGTCCGAGACTGGAATAAAGGACGAAAGGACGTTCAGCAGGGTCGTCTTGCCGGTGCCAGTACCTCCCGAAACGATGATGTTCAGCCGGGCCAGCACGCAGGCCTGCAGGAGCTCTGCCATTTCGGGCGACAGGCTGCCCATAGAGATCAGGTCGTGGACAGTTAGGGGGTCCCGGCCGAACTTCCGGATGGTCAGGGCGGGCCCGTTGACGGCCAGCGGCGGGATAATCGCGTTGACTCGGGATCCGTCGGACAGCCGGGCATCCACCAGGGGGGATGATTCGTCGATCCGGCGTCCCACGTTCGAGACGATTCTTTCGATCACGCGCCGCAGGGCGTCGTCAGAGGTGAACTTGGAGTCTGTCAGGTGCAGTTGACCCTGCCGCTCCACATAGATCTGGTCGAAGCGGTTGACCATGACCTCGGTGACGGCGGGATCGTCCAGGTACCTCTGGATCGGACCATGGCCGAGTACGTCGTCAATGATCTCCCGGATCAGGCGTTGGCGTTCGGTCGCCGTGAGGGGGATCTGCTCCTCCTCCACGACGGCCTTCAGCTCGTCCTTGACCGACTGATGGAGTTCCGTCTCATCGATCGAGGAATCGGTAATGCGGGAACCGAGCCTTTCGAACAGCGCCTGGCTGGCGCGTTCCTTCAGCGCGTTCAGCGCTTCGCTGGCCACGGACGCCGTCTGCTGGAACTCCGTGAATCCGGGCTGCGACTCAGCCGCCGTCTTGGCCTCGAGGATCCGTCCCAGTGTCGCCGGCTGGGCGTGAGGAGCGAACACATCTACGGCGGGGGCAGTCATTTTCTCGGGCGCGGCTTGCTGTGTTCCGCCGCGCAGCTGCTGGAATCGGTCCGTAAGGCTCACTGGACTACCGCCCTTCTGTGGAGTTGCTTGTGCGGTCTGGCTTCCCAATCCGGCTTGAAGCGATCGACCAACTGACGCAGTCCCTTCACGGTGGAGTCCCGGCTGCCGTCCTGAAGGACAGGAACGCCCTTGTTGGTGGAGAACGGGAGCGTCCGGGAGCGCGGAAGCACCACATCCACGGGGGCGCCGATGGTGGCTTCAACGTCTTTGAGCGACAAACCCGCTCGCCGGTCAGCCATATTGAGCACGATGTGACGGTGTGGCGGGACCAGGTTCAGCTCATCAAGGATCTGGAACCCGGTCCGCATGCCACGAATACTCGGGACGTCCATGCCGCAAATCCACACTGCGTCCGTGGCCTGCTCGAGCGTCGCCAAAACGTGTTCGCCCAGCCCCGGCGCAGTGTCCACCACGACGTAGCGGAACTCCTGCCGGAGCTGCTCCAACAGGTGGGACACGTGGGCTCCGGTGATCCGATCCATTTCGATGGGCGTTCGCGGTGCGCACAGTGCGTAGATTCCCGCCGGATGGACCGTCAAGTATGTTTTGAGGACCATGGAGTCTTGGCTCGCCGCACCCATCACGGCGTCTGTGATGGTGAATTCCGGCTCGAGCAGCAGGCCGCTGGCTATGTCGCCGAACTGTAGATCAAGATCCACGATCACCACGCTCATGGGCGACGCTTTGCCCAGCCCCACCGCGAGATTAGTGGCTACTGTGGTCTTACCCACGCCACCCTTGGGCGACATCACGGCAATGACCCGGCCAGCGCCGCCATGATCCGCGTGCTCGGATGCCTGGGGCGCGAGCCCTCGCCGCCGTCCAGCTGCCGCGAGACTGGCCCGCTCCAGCATGACCCGGATGGTGTCAGCATCGGACGCCGGGTCCAGGAAATCCCGGACGCCCGCCCGCATGGCCTGCAGCACGGTCTCCGGGGTGGCCGTGGCGGCGAGCACCACACTGATTTCCGGGTACTGGAGGTCCATCACGGACGCGAGCTTGAGGGAGCCCTCCACCGGGAGACCAGGTCCCAGAATCAGGACCTCCGGGGGTTCTCCCATCATCTGGCGGAGGATGTCTGCCGGCCCGTCCGGAAGGTAATCGGCCTGGAAGACATGCAGGCTGCCGTGGAGGCCGGTGACGGCCAATCGGACCAGCCGCTCGAAATCGGCTGTTGGCGTGATCAAGACGAAGCGGCTCATCGGAACAGCCCTGCCGCATCTACTGCGCCCGTGCGGGAATCGACTGTATCGCCCGGCTCCTTGGAAAGGTAAATCTTGCCGAACTCAGCGGCGAAGACGATCCGCTCCGCGTCGGCAGAATTCCTTGCCAAGGTTATGAGGTAGCTGCCGTCGCCCTGAGCCTTGGTGGACGAGGTTGACGATACCTGGCTGGCACCGGCTGCGGTGTCAGAGGTTCCGGTCTGGGTGGCCGCGCCGTTGCTAAACTGCGCCGCAGTCACTAGGACCTTGTGGAAGGTTTGCTGCGTCTTGCTCAGCTTGCCGCCGCTTGCTCCGTCCGTGCCGGTAGCTGCCATGTCCAGGGAAAGGAAAATGCCTACCGTATCCCCGGCCTTCAGGATGCCGCCGGCAACGCGCTCGATGGGAAGCTTGAGCGTGATTTCCTGGAGTCCGGCGGGGACCTGGACGCGTGACGGGCCAAGGAACGCGTTCTCTTCCACCATCCGGCTGGACAGCAACTGTTCGCCCGGCATCAACGTCACAGAGGTAACCTTCGCCCCCAGCGAGGCAAGATCCGTGACGCTCTTGTCAGCCAGCGCCAGCTTCGGCACTTCCTTCCTAGCCACCGAGGCCCCGATCTTGTCAGCGGCAGTCCCGGCAGGAATGGCCTTTTGGACTATGTAAATAGATTCTGTTTCCGTACCGGCCAGTGCGCGTCTATCAGCATTCTGCACATAAGTGACCAACAATACGGTTCCGATAATTGCCACAAGCAATGCGGCGATGCCCCCCAGCAGGCGTGTTTTCATAATGTCCCCTTAGAAAATATCTAATCGATTAACCGGATACGTACGGTTCCGAGGTCCGGGCCGGTACCTGGAACTTCTCCTGCGGAATCAATGTCTACGAATCTCACGAATTGCCCGATAATGCCCCGGCACGGGTTGTTGCAGGCGTCGGCCGGATCGGCCACATCAGCCGTCCCCGATCTGAAGACCCGGGGCACGCCGCTTCCGGCGAACCTCCAGCCGAGCATCTGGAACGTTGCGTAACCCCGGATGTGCAGCCAGGCGCTGGCGCCGGTGCCGCCGGCGTTGTCGTAGACCGGGAACGTTCCCTCGACAGTGCCGCCTGCCAGAATCGTGTTCCTCCAACCGGTCACGATGGCATCGCAGGCGTCTCCACCGGGTGGGGCATTGGGATAATCCGCGCCCGTATCGCTGCCCGCGACGTCGTCCGTGTCCGTACTGGCCTGACAGGGAGCGGTCTGGTCCAGCCAACCGAAGCCGCCCGGTATGACGTGCCCCGACGTCGATGTGCAGGTCCCGCTGCCAGGCTTGTATTTGATCAGCTGGACCTCGCCCGTCACGTCACCCTCGGCGAGGTCGTACTGGCAGTCCGAGATCGCCAGCGGAAAGGCCTCCGCCCCGCCGATGGGTTCAATGGCGGCCGTTGCGTGCGCCCCGACGGTAACCGCCGGGGCGTTGAGTACGCTGGAGAACATCTTCGTGAGAAAACCTGCGCCACTCGTGCCGTTGCGGGTGGAGGTCACCACAGTGACCTCCATCGGCATCGAGAGGTCCACTGAATCAACGGTGGTGGCACCGTCGTTCGAGTTGGGGCCGCTCAGTTCCATGGCCCACGCCAGGGCCTGCGCATCGGTACAACCGCCCGCTGCGTGGCACTGCTGGGCGACTGCCATGGCGCCTGCATCGGCTGCGTTCTGCAGCTGCGCACGTTCGGCGTAAATCTGGCCCACATCGACCGCCATAGCGCCGGCGCCAATCAGTACGAGCATCATGACAGCGACCATCACGCCCGCAGCGCCGCGTTGTCTGTCCTGGTTGCGTTTTAGCCGCCGCATTGCATTGCCCCCACTCCAGTGACAGTGAGGGTGGTGCCGAACATCCCAGTCACGGCGGGTGCGGTGTAGGTGACTGTCACGTTCGCTATGACGTCTGCAGCGCAGGTGCCAGGGTTGAACGTGAAGCCGAAGGATGCAGGAGCCAAGCCCGGTGCGCCGGCGACGGCGGCTGCCTGCGCCAAGCCTTGGTCGTTCTCGATTGCCATGGTCCTGGCGGCCTCCCGGGCTGCCTGTGTGACGGAAATCTGCAGGTTATAGGCGTGCGAAAACTCAACGATTCCGCCAACCAGGGCGAGGAGGATGGGTGCGACGAGCGCGAACTCGACGGCGGCGGCCCCCCGCTCACGTCCCCGCGCCGCCCGAAACCTGGGCGGCGGTAAAGTGCTGCTGCGTGTCATGGGATCCCCCCCGGGATAGATGCAGCCGAATGATCAAGAAGTGTGCCGCGTCCGCGAGAAACGGACGCGGCACACTGGGTAAAGCTGAGACCAAGAGGTGGATTAGGCCGGGCCGGTCGTCCAGCCGTTGACCACGCCGCCGAGATCCTCGAACCAGTCGCTGAGTGCCGTGCCGAAAATGCCGGCGCCGACGATAATGGCGAAGGCGACAAAAGCAATGAGCAGCGAGTATTCCGTCGCGGTGGCTCCCTTTTCAGGGGTGAGCTTTTCCTTGACGCCGGAGACAAAAGCGAGCATTGAGACCATGAGACCAGTCATTTTATTTTCCTTTTCCAGAGTTTTGAGTAATGAACGAATTTCCAGCAAATCCCCTATTGCTTATTTGCTGGAGCTTCGTTGGAACAACATTTGCACGGCCGCAATCGGCACGGCAATGAAGTTCGATACTCGACTTTTTGGAGGAAAAAATGGGTATCACCTGCCCTCAAACGGGGGTGTACTCAGTTTCCAAGTACGGGTGGGGTTCAATTACTTGGTTTAATAAGCCGTCTTACTTAATTCGCGGCCCAGGTGAAGGCGGAGATCACCTAGGGGAGCATCAGAATGATTGCCAGGCCGGCCGCCAGCATCGAGGGTCCGTAGGGCACTTCATTCGGCTTGCTTCCGCGGTTTTTGAGGACCAGGAGCACGGAAGCGACGCCACCTGCGACGAACCCCAGCGCCCCGCCGTAGAACAAGTGGGTCCAGCCTAGGTAGCCCAAGTACAGGCCAAGTGGTGCTGCGAGCTTCACATCGCCCATTCCGAGGCCGTTTCGGCTGGTCAGGGCAAGAACTAGGTACAAAATGAACAGTATTAAGGCGCCAGCCACCCCGCGCAGCAGGCTACCTGCCTCGCCGGACACCCCCGCGGCGGCCCCGAGCAGCACAATTCCGGCCCCCAATAGAGGCAGGACCATCCGGTTGGGCAAAAGGTGGTGCTGCACGTCGGTGCGCGCCAGCTGGACGCCGGCAACCGCCAGCAGGATGTACGCGGGGAGCTCGGGGGAGAGCCCGAAGCGCCAGGCCAGCAGGGCGGACAGCGCGAAGGTGGCCAACGCCGTCGTAATTCTCGTGCGTACTGTCAACGGTCCGCCAAGGCGGGGGAGCGTGCGGCGGATGAGGAGGTCGGCCAAGAAGGATAGGCAAGCGCCCGCGAGAGCGACGCCGGCTATAAAGAGGACTCCGGTGAACGATCCGGCCGGCTGTGCAAGCAGCAGGGAAACGGAGCCGGCGGCGGCGGGATCGGACACGGTTCCTCCAGGGATGCGACGGGCCGGCACGGGACAGTCTGCGAAAAAGAGCAGACAGGATGCATCCGGACACCCCATTTTGACCCAAGAGGCCGTGGCAGGCTATTCTTGGTAGTCGTTGTGCGTGTCCTATCTCGATGGTGCGTGCCCGCTTGAGAATCCGGTTGCAGGATAGCTACTCAACGTGCACATTCGAGACCTAAGGATGACTGGTTACATAGAGCCCTCACCTCTGTTCCGGTAGCGCATAGATAGTAGGTGCACCGTAAGAGTGACGCCTAAAACAAGAACGCCAGAACAAGAACGAGGCAAACACCGTGCGTACGTACACCCCGAAGCCCGGCGATATCAACCGCCAGTGGCACGTCATTGACGCCACCGACGTTGTCCTTGGTCGTCTTGCCAGCCAGACCGCAATCCTGCTGCGCGGCAAGCACAAGGCCACCTTTGCGTCCCACATGGACATGGGCGACTTCGTCATCATCATCAACGCTGAAAAGGTTGCCCTCACCGGCGCCAAGCTGGAGCAGAAGCGCGCATACCGCCACTCCGGCTACCCGGGCGGCCTGACCTCCGTCAACTACGCGGAACTGCTTGAGTCCAACCCGGTTCGCGCCGTGGAGAAGGCCATCAAGGGCATGCTCCCGAAGAACTCCCTCGCTGCACAGCAGCTGGGCAAGCTGAAGGTGTACCGCGGTGCAGAGCACCCCCACGCCGCCCAGCAGCCCAAGACTTTCGAAATCACCCAGGTCGCCCAGTAGTCCTGGCCACCAAACAACTTATCTATACAAGGAGAATCGTGGCTCAGAACGAAGAGACCACCGAGGCCGTTGTGGCTGAGGAAAACCTGACCAGCTACACCTCGGAGAGCGGTCCTGCAGAAGCAGAAGCGCCCAAGAAGGAACGCCCGGCACTGACCGTTGCCGGTGCTGCAGTTGGCCGTCGTAAGGAAGCTGTTGCACGCGTTCGCATCGTGCCCGGCACCGGCAAGTGGACCATTAACGGCCGCGAGCTGGCGAACTACTTCCCGAACAAGCTGCACCAGCAGGACGTCAACGAGCCCTTCAAGATCCTCGATCTTGACGGTGCCTATGACGTCATCGCCCGCATCCACGGTGGCGGCATCTCCGGCCAGGCCGGTGCCCTGCGCCTCGGCATCGCCCGTTCACTGAACGAGATCGACACCGAGAACAACCGCGCCACCCTGAAGAAGGCCGGTTACCTGCGCCGTGACGCCCGCGTCATCGAGCGTAAGAAGGCCGGTCTCAAGAAGGCCCGTAAGGCTCAGCAGTACTCGAAGCGCTAATCCCGCTTCCAAGCGCTTCTGGTGCTTGCACGAAAGCCCGTTCTGCCACTCGGCGGGGCGGGCTTTCGCCGTTAAAGCAGGACTTGCCCGGGCCATCGACTAAGCTTGGGTCGATGTCTAGATTATTTGGAACCGATGGAGTCCGGGGTTTGGCGAACGGGCTGCTGACCGCAGAGCTCGCGTTGCAGCTGGCCCAGGCCGCCGCCGTCGTACTTGGCCATGACCGCAACACGACCGGTAAGCGGCCGATCGCCGTGGTTGCACGCGACCCCCGGGCCAGTGGCGAGTTCATCGCGGCCGCCGTGGAGGCCGGCCTCTCAAGCTCGGGAATCGACGTCTACGACGCCGGCGTGCTCCCCACCCCGGCTGCCGCCTACCTCGTGGCGGACCTCGATGCCGACTTCGGCGTCATGATCTCCGCCTCCCACAACCCCGCGCCGGACAACGGCATCAAATTCTTCGCCCGTGGCGGGCAGAAGCTGCCCGACGACGTCGAGGACGCCATCGAAGTGCAGCTCGGCAAGGAGCCCTTCCGGCCTACCGGTGCTGAGGTGGGCCGGATCCAGCGCTTCTCCGACGCCGAGGACCGCTATATCGTGCACCTGCTCGGCACGCTTCCGCACCGACTCGACGGGCTGAAAGTGGTGCTCGACTGCGCCCACGGCGCAGCCAGCGGCTGTTCCCCGCAGGTGTTCAAGGACGCCGGCGCCAACGTGATCGTCATTGGCGCCGAGCCGGACGGACTCAACATCAACGAAGGGGTCGGGTCCACCCACCTTGGCCCGCTCAAGCGCGCCGTCCTGGACCACGGGGCCGACCTCGGCATCGCCCACGACGGCGACGCCGACCGTTGCCTTGCCGTGGACCACGAAGGCAACGAGGTCGATGGCGACCAGATCATGGCCATCCTGGCCGTCGCCCTCAAGGCCTCCGGAAAGCTCAAGGACGATGTCCTAGTAGCCAC
Source organism: Arthrobacter sp. ES3-54 (assembly GCF_029504395.1). Lineage (GTDB taxonomy): Bacteria > Actinomycetota > Actinomycetes > Actinomycetales > Micrococcaceae > Arthrobacter. Next base: position 15,624 of record NZ_JAQFIF010000006.1, on the reverse strand, counting down.
CGTCATGAGCAACCTCGGCCTGAAGCTCGCCCTGCGCGACGCCGGGATCAGCCTGCGGGAAACCGGCGTGGGGGACCGTTACGTCCTCGAAGAAATGCGCAACGGCGGCTTCAACCTTGGCGGCGAGCAGTCCGGGCACGTGATTTTTGCCGACCACGCCACCACCGGCGACGGCGTGCTGACCGGTCTGCAGATTGCCGCCCAAGTGGCCCTCACCGGGCGCCCGCTCAAGGAACTGTCCACGGTGATGACCAAGCTGCCCCAGGTCCTCATCAACGTCAAGGGCGTGGACCGTAGCCGGGTGAAGGGCGATAAAGCCGTGGCTGCGGCCGTGTCGATCGCCGAATCCGAACTCGGCGACACGGGACGTGTCCTGTTGCGTCCCTCCGGCACCGAACCAGTGGTGCGCGTCATGGTGGAGGCTGCGGACCACGAAACCGCCCAGGGCGTCGCCGAGCGGCTGGCCCAAGTGGTCCGGACCGAACTCGCCCTGGAGCTCGTCCCCGAATAGCCAGACTCAAACAGTTCCGTCGGACCGTCGCTGCGGCCCTTACCGGTAGGCCGGGGCGGGCTCCAGACCGAAGTACTCCTCCAGAGTGCCGATCCCGCGGGCGGACATGTCCGCGGCCGCCTGGGTGCCGATGAAGCGCAGATGCCATGGCTCGTAGTAGTAGCCGGTGATTGGGTGCAGCATCCACGGGTAGCGAACCACGAAGCCGAAGCGGTGGGCGTTCGCCTTGGCCCAGATCGCCGCCGGCCGGTCCTTGAACTGTGGGGTAAAGGCGTCTGCGCCGCTGCCATCGCCAATGTCGAACGCCCAGCCCGTCTGGTGTTCGGAGTATCCGGGCCGGGCGGAAGCGGTGTCGGCCTCGGCCCGTCCCCGGGAACTGACGTAACTGCCGTAGGTGGCTGTCTGTGTGGCGAACGAACGGTAGCCACTGGCCAGCGTCATGATGACGCCCTCCGCTGCCGCCGCCGCGAACATCTTCTCCGCCGCGGCCGCCGTCGTACTGTTCAGCAGTCCCGCCTCGCCCGAGGTAGCCAGCCGCACGGCCGGCCGGACCAGATCCGGCGGCACAAAGTTGGCGGGGGAGAGCGGCCGGTGCTTGTTGACGATCACCCACGGACTGGTGGGGTCCGTGAGTGAATGCTGCGGCCCCGGCGCCGCGGCAGAAGGAGGGTGTGCCGCGGCCGACGGGGGGTGTGCCGCGGCCGACGGCGGGACAGCCGACGACGTCGCGGGCGTCGGAGTCGCCGACGCGTTGCTTGCCGGCGAGCCCGACGGCGCGGCAACGGCGGTCGGCGTCGCGCCCCCCGTGCCTGGAACCGGGCCGGGAGACGACCCCGGCGTGCCTGACGGCGTGGGGGACTGGTCCGGGGCGCAGGCGGACAGCGCCGCGAGGCCGGTCCCCGCCAGCAGGAGGCGGCTGAAGGCCCGGCGGCTCGGCGAATCCGGGCCGGCCGACTGCCGCCCCACCGCTCGGTCCGCGTCGTCGTAGCACATCTGTGCTAGACCTTCCTCAGCAGCATCCGGCGGATGGAGTGGTCGGCGTCCTTGGTCAGGACCAGTTGCGCGCGGCCCCGGGTCGGGAGGACGTTTTCCTCGAGGTTGGGCTCGTTGATGCGCTTCCAGATCTCGCGCGCGGTCTGTTCGGCCTCGGCATCGGAGAGGGTTGCGTAGCGGTGGAAGTACGATTCCGGCTGGGCAAAGGCCGTGGTCCGCAGTTTGCGGAACCGGTCCACGTACCACTCCTCGATATACGAGGTTTTCGCGTCGACGTAGATGGAGAAGTCGAAGAAGTCACTCAGGGCCAGGCCCTGCCGGCCGTCCTGCCGCGGCCTGGCGGGCGCCAGGACGTTCAGTCCCTCGACAATCAGCACGTCCGGCCGCCGGACCACCACTTCCTTGCCGGGGACGATGTCGTAGGTGACGTGGGAATACCAGGGGGCACGGACTTCCTCGGCGCCGCCTTTGATCTCGCTCACGAAACGCAGCAGGGCGCGGCGGTCGTACGACTCCGGAAACCCCTTGCGTTCCAGCAGTTGCCGGCGCTTGAGCTCGGCGAGCGGGTAGAGGAATCCATCCGTGGTGATGAGCTCCACGTTAGGGGTGCCCGGCCAGCGGCGGAGCATTTCCCGCAGGACGCGGGCGATGGTGGACTTGCCCACGGCCACCGAACCGGCCACGCCGATCACGAACGGCGTGCGCTGCGTGGTTTCGCCCAGGAAGGTGGTGGTGGCTGCGTGGAGTTGGCCCGCGGCTTCCACGTAAAGGTGCAGGAGCCGGGACAGCGGCAGATAGACCTCGCGCACTTCCTTGATGTCGAGGGGGTCCCCGAGGCCGCGAAGGCGGAACACGTCCTCTTCATTGAGGGGCTGCTCCATCTGGGCAGCGAGCCGGGACCAGGTCTGCCGGTCCAGCTCCACGAACGGCGAGACACCTTCCCCGTTCGCTTCATTGCGTTGCAAAGTCACCCTAGAGATTCTGCCCTCCACAACGCCGAGAGCGAAATGGACTGGCCGGTGGGAGCCGGGGCAGGCCCTCCGCAGCCCCGCGCCGGGGCGTTCGCGCGCCGCTGTCCCACGTCCTCCCTCCCGGAAACCCGCTAGGCTTATGACCATGTGTGGAATCGTTGGATATGTGGGCCACTCAGATGGCCGGGTAAATGCTGGACACAATGCCTTGGACGTTGTCCTTGAAGGATTGCGGCGCTTGGAGTACCGAGGCTACGACTCCGCGGGTATTGCGGTGGTTGCCGACGGCACCATTTCTTCCCGGAAGAAGTCGGGCAAACTGAGCAACCTCATTACGGAGCTGGACACCCGCCCGCTGCCGGAATCCCTCACGGGAATCGGCCACACGCGCTGGGCCACGCACGGCGGCCCGACGGACCAGAACGCGCACCCGCACCTGTCCGACGGCGGCAAGCTGGCCCTGATCCACAACGGCATCATCGAGAACTTCGCCGAGCTCAAGCTGGAACTCCAGGGCAAGGGCGTCACCTTCGAGTCCGAGACCGACACGGAAGTAGCGGCTGCCCTGCTCGGGGACATCTACCGGAACCAGCTGGGCGGTGACGTCACCAATGGCGGCCTCACCCGGGCCATGCAGCTTGCCTGCCAGCGGCTCGAAGGAGCTTTCACCCTCCTCGCCGTTCATGCCGACCAGCCTGACGTGGTGGTCGCGGCCCGCCGGAACTCCCCGCTCGTCGTCGGCCTCGGCGACGGCGAGAACTTCCTCGGCTCCGACGTCTCCGGCTTTATCGACTACACCCGGCGCGCTGTGGAACTCGGCCAGGACCAGATCGTCACGATCACCGCCGACTCCGTGGAAATCACGGACTTCTACGGCGCCCCCGCCGAGGGCAAAGAATACAAAGTCGACTGGGACCCTGCCTCTGCCGAAAAGGGCGGCTTCCCGTCCTTTATGGAAAAGGAAATCCACGACCAGCCGGACGCCGTGCGGCAGACCCTGCTGGGCCGCTCCGACATCCACGGCAAGCTGACGCTTGATGAACTCCGTGTTGATCCGGAGCTGCTCAAGCACGTCAACAAGATCATCGTCCTGGCCTGTGGCACTTCCGCATACGCCGGCCAGGTGGCGAAGTACGCCATTGAGCACTGGTGCCGGATCCCCACCGAGGTCGAACTCTCGCACGAATTCCGCTACCGGGATCCGATCGTGGACGAGAACACGCTGATTGTCTCCATCTCCCAGTCCGGCGAGACCATGGACACCCTCATGGCGGTCCGCTACGCCAAGGAGCAGGGCGCCAAAACGGTCTCCATCTGCAACACCAACGGATCCACCATCCCGCGGGAATCGGACGCCGTGCTCTACACGCACGCCGGACCCGAGATTGCAGTGGCCTCGACCAAGGCGTTCCTGGCCCAGATCACGGCCGCTTACCTGCTGGGCCTTTATTTGGCACAGCTGCGCGGCAACAAGTTCCAGGGCGAGATCAAGGACATCCTGGCTGACCTGGGCAAGATTCCGGCCAAGGTTCAGCACATCCTCGACAACGAGGCCCAGATCAAGGAACTCGGCCGGTCCATGGCCGACGCCAAGTCCGTGCTGTTCCTGGGCCGCCACGTCGGTTTCCCGGTGGCCATGGAAGGTGCGCTGAAGCTCAAGGAGCTGGCGTACATCCACGCCGAGGGCTTCGCCGCCGGCGAGCTCAAGCACGGCCCGATCGCCCTGATCGAGGAAGGCCAGCCCGTCTTCGTCGTGGTCCCTTCCCCGCGCGGCCGGGACTCGCTGCACGCCAAGGTGGTCTCCAACATCCAGGAAGTCCGGGCCCGCGGCGCCCGGACGATCGTGATCGCGGAGGAAGGAGACGAGGCCGTCAAGGCCTACGCCGAGCACGTCTTCTACATCCCGGAAACCCCCACGCTCCTGGCGCCGCTGCTCGCAACGGTTCCGCTGCAGATCTTCGCCCTCGCACTCGCCTCGGCCAAGGGGTATGACGTGGATCAGCCGCGCAACCTGGCCAAGAGCGTGACCGTAGAATAACGCCATGATTGTTGGCATAGGCGTAGACGTCGTAGACATTGAGCGGTTCGGGCGCCAGCTCGAGCGCACCCCCGGCCTGCGCGACAGGCTGTTCGTCCCCGCCGAGCGGGAACTGAACACACGCTCCCTCGCCGCGCGGTTTGCGGCCAAAGAGGCCGTGGCCAAGGTGCTGGGGGCGCCGGCCGGCATGAACTGGCAGGACTGCTGGATCGGGCTGGACCAGAACGGCCCCACGATCCAGGTCAAAGGCACCGTGCTGGCTGTGGCGGAGTCGAAGGGCGTCAAGCGCTGGCACTTGTCCATGAGCCACGACGGCGGGATCGCCACCGCGACAGTTGTCGCCGAAGGCTGAGAGAGCCGTCCAGGCCGAACCGGCCTGAGCGCCAGGCATTCCCCAGCGACCGCGAATGGACTGCAACCATGATCAGCGCCTACACCGGAACCCAGGTACGAGAAGCCGAGAAGCCATTTCTCGACGACACCTTGGGCTCCGGTGCGGGCGCTGTTCTCATGCAGCGGGCCGCCTACGGCCTCGCCAACGCCATCATCGGAGCCCTGCGCGGGCGCGGGCAACGGCTGTACGGCTCCAGCGTGGCCGTGCTGGCGGGCAAGGGCAACAACGGCGGAGACGGGCTATTCGCCGCCGCGCTGCTGGCCCGCCGCGGCATGCGCACGACGGCGGTGCTCACCGCCGGCGCGGCCCACGACGCCGGGCTGGCGGCCTTCCGGAAAGCGGGCGGGCATGCCGTGGCCCTCACCGGGGACAACGTGGCCGAACTCGCCGCGATCTCCCGCGGCGCCGACGTCGTGATCGACGCGGTCCTCGGGACCGGAGCCCAGGGCGGGCTGCGGGGACCGGCCGCGGAGCTGGTCGCGGCCCTGGGGAAGACCCGGCCGGCCCTCGTGGTGGCCTGCGACATCCCCAGCGGCGTCGACGCGGACACGGGGGAGGCGCACGCGCCGGTGCTGGCCGCAGACCTCACGGTGACATTTGGCGCCGCCAAGGCAGGCCTGCTGGCGGACCCCGGCGCCGACTTTACGGGCCGCGTGCAGGTCATTCCGATCGGAATCGAAGGAGCGCTGCCATGGCCGGCCCTGCGACGGCTTGAGGCCGGAGACCTTTCCGCCCTCCTGCCACGCCCGGAGCGGCGGGCGCACAAATACTCCAGGGGAGTGCTTGGGGTGGTCGCAGGCTCCGGCGCCTATCCCGGCGCCGCGGTGCTGGCTTGCAAGGGCGCCCTGGCCGCCGGCGTCGGCATGGTGCGTTACCTGGGGCCGCCGGAGGTTGCCGACCTGGTCCGCCGGTCCTGTCCCGAGGTGGTGTGCGGCGACGGCGCCGTGGCCGATACGCACGTTCAGGCCTGGCTCGTTGGCTCAGGACTCGATGACTCCGATGAGCAGCAGTTGCAGCGCGCCCGCGACGCCGCAGACTCGGGCCTGCCGACGATCGCCGACGCCGGCGCACTGCCCGCCCTGCCTGATGTGCTGGCCCCGCAAGTGATCCTGACACCCCACGCCGGCGAACTGTCAGCATTGCTTCAGCGCCTCGGGGCTGGATTGGACCGCTCCGAAGTAGAGGCATCCACGCTCAGCGCCGTGCGGCGGGCTGCGGGTCTGACCGAAGCCACCGTGCTGCTCAAGGGCGCCACGACGCTTGTGGCCTCCCCCTTCCAGGACTTCTTCAGCCAGGCCGAGGGCACGCCCTGGATCGCCACGGCAGGCAGCGGTGACGTCCTGGCGGGGGTGATCGGTGCATTGCTGGCCCAGTTGGGTGCCGACGTCGGGCGCTTCGGTGGACACGGCATCGATCCCGACGCCAGATGGGCGGCGATCGCGGCGATGGCGGCCAGCGTCCACGGCCTCGCCGGAGTCCGGGCTTCCCTCGGGGGGCCGGTGACAGCGACGGCCATCGCCCACGCCGTTCCGGAGGTGATGCGCGAACTGTAATAAACGGACGCGCTCAGTGCGCCCGAACAAATGCTAACCCTACTTACCAGTAGTCTATCTAGAGAATAATTCGTCACGCACGAGGAGTACACATGGAAGTCTGGCCCGGAACGGCTTACCCACTGGGAGCCACTTTTGACGGCACTGGAACCAACTTTGCCCTGTTCAGCGAGCGCGCCGAGCGGGTGGAACTGTGCCTCCTGGCTGACGACTTGACCGAAACCCGGATCGAACTGACCGAGGTGGACGGCTACGTCTGGCACTGCTACCTGCCGCAGGTCCAGCCCGGACAGAAGTACGGCTACCGCGTCCACGGAGAGTACGAGCCGGACAACGGCAACCGGTTCAACGCCAACAAGTTGCTGATGGACCCGTATGCCAAGGCCATCCAGGGCCAGATCGACTGGGACCCGGCGCTCTTTTCCTATAACTTCGGGGATCCCACGTCCCGCAACGACACGGACTCGGCCGCGCACACCATGCACGGCGTCGTCATCAACCCGTTCTTTGACTGGGACGGCGACCGCCAGCTGCGCATCCCGTACCACGAGTCCGTCATCTACGAAGCCCACGTCAAGGGCCTGACCGAGCTGCACCCGGAGGTCCCGGAAGAGCAGCGCGGCACCTACGCGGGCGTGGCGCATCCCGCCGTCGTGGAGCACCTCAAGAAACTCGGCGTTACCGCGGTGGAACTGATGCCCGTGCACCAGTTCGTGAACGACGGCACCCTCGTGGAGAAGGGCCTCAACAATTATTGGGGCTACAACACCATCGGCTTCTTCGCCCCGCAGAACACCTACAGCTCCTCCGGCGATGTGGGACACCAGGTCCAGGAATTCAAGGCCATGGTCCGCGACCTGCACAAGGCCGGCATGGAAGTGATCCTGGACGTGGTCTACAACCACACGGCCGAGGGCAACCACCTGGGCCCCACCCTGTCCTTCAAAGGCATCGACAACGCCGCCTACTACCGGCTGGTGGACGATGACCAGAAGCACTACATGGACTACACCGGCACGGGCAACTCGCTGAACGTCCGGCACCCGCACTCGCTCCAGCTGCTGATGGATTCCCTGCGCTACTGGGTCACGGAAATGCACGTGGACGGGTTCCGCTTCGACCTCGCCTCCACCCTGGCCCGGGAGTTTTACGACGTCGACAAGCTCTCCACCTTCTTCGAACTGATCCAGCAGGATCCGATCGTCTCCCAGGTCAAGCTGATTGCCGAGCCGTGGGATGTGGGCCCCGGCGGCTACCAGGTGGGCAACTTCCCGCCGCAGTGGACCGAGTGGAACGGCAAGTACCGCGATACCGTCCGTGATTTCTGGCGCGGCGAACCGTCAACGCTCGGCGAATTCGCCTCGCGCCTGACCGGTTCGGCCGACCTCTACGAGAGCTCTGCCCGGCGTCCGGTGGCGTCCATCAACTTCGTCACCGCCCACGACGGCTTCACGATGCGCGACCTCGTGTCCTACAACGAGAAGCACAACGACGCCAACGGTGAAGGCAACAACGACGGCGAATCGCACAACCGCTCCTGGAACTGTGGCGCGGAAGGCGATACCGAGGACGACACCGTGCTGACGCTGCGCGCTCGCCAGCAGCGGAACTTCATTGCGACCCTGCTGCTCTCGCAGGGCGTTCCGATGCTTCTGCACGGCGACGAGCTGGGCCGCACCCAGCAGGGCAACAACAACACCTACTGCCAGGACTCCGAACTCAGCTGGGTGCACTGGGACGCCATGGACCAGCCGCTCGTGGAGTTCACGGCCGTGGTCAACAAGATCCGCCGCGACCACCCCATCTTCCGGCGCAGCCGCTTCTTCGACGGCCGTCCGGTCCGCCGCGGCGAGGGCGAGAAGCTGCCGGATATCGTCTGGCTCAATACCGACGGCAAGGAAATGCTGCCGGAGGACTGGGGCAGCGGTTTCGGCCGGACCATCGGGGTGTTCTACAACGGCCACGGCATCCAGGAACAGGATTCGCGCGGACGCCGTATCACTGACGACAGTTTCCTGCTGGCGTTCAACGCCCACGATGACAGCGTCGAGTTCCTGCTCCCGGCCGAGGAGTACTCACCGTTCTGGGACCTCCTCGTGGACACCGCCGATACGGCGGACACCGGCGAGCCGCTCAAGGCCGGGAGTGTGCTGAAGCTGGCGGCGAAGTCTCTCGTGGTGCTGCGTGCCTACTCGGGCCCGGAGGTGGAGGTGGACTACTCTGCCGCTGCATCCCTGGCCGCCCGGTCCGAGGCTCCCGAGGCTCCCGCTGCGCCGGCTGAGCAATTTGCCGAGGTCACCGAGGTTCCTGCCGCTCCCGCCGTGGAGGCACCTGCGAAGGCAGCACCGGAGGCTGCTGCCGCTCCCGCAGAGGAGGCTCCCGCGGCTCCCGCTGAGGAGGTTCCCGCCGAGGAAGCGCCTGCCGAGCCCGCTGAGCCTGCTCCCGCGAAGCGCGCCCCGGGCAAACGCGCCTCCACCAAGGCCGGCAAGAAGCCGCGGCCCAAGAAGGGTCCGGCCTCATGAGGACGCCGATCTCGACATACCGGCTGCAGATCCGTCCCGGATTTACGCTGCAGGACGCCGCGCAGACTGTTCCCTACCTGAAATCGCTGGGCGTGGACTGGATCTATCTTTCGCCGATCCTCACGGCGGAGCGGGGTTCGGACCACGGATACGACGTCACCGATCCCTCTGCCATTGATCCGGACCGGGGCGGTGCGGAAGGCCTGCTGGCGGCGTCGACGGCCGCGCGGGAAGCCGGCATGGGCGTGCTGGTCGATATCGTGCCCAACCATGTCGGCGTCGCGACGCCGGCCCAGAACCCGTGGTGGTGGTCCCTCCTGAAGGAGGGGCAGCAGTCCCGCTACGCGCAGGCGTTCGACGTCGACTGGGACTTTGGCGGCGGCCGGGTGCGGATCCCCGTGCTCGGCGCGGACTCGGACGTTGACGCGCTTGAGATTCGTGACGGGGAACTGCACTACTACGACCACCGCTTTCCGCTCGCCGAGGGCACCTATACCGCAGGTGACCCCACTGCCGATGACCCCCGCGCGGTCCACGATCGACAGCACTACGAGCTGATCGGCTGGCGCCGGGCGGACACGGACCTGAACTACCGCCGGTTCTTTGCCGTCAACAGCCTGGCCGGGATCCGGGTGGAGCTTCCCGAGGTCTTCGATGAAGCCCACGCGGAGGTTGTGCGGTGGTTCCGGGATGGGCTCGTCGACGGGCTGCGTATCGACCACCCGGACGGCCTCGCCGACCCGGAGGGATACCTGCACCGGCTGCGCGAAGTCACGGGCGGCAGTTACCTGCTGATCGAGAAGATCCTGGAACCGGGAGAGAGCCTGCCGGCCGGCTTCGAGTGCGAGGGCACCACCGGCTACGACGCCCTCGCGGACGTGGACCGGGTATTCGTCGACGCCGCCGGCCAGGGCCCGCTTGACGCGCTCGACGCCGAACTGCGCGGCGGCACTGCCGACTACGACGACATGATCCGCGGCACCAAACGACGGATCACTGACGGAATCCTGCACTCGGAAATGCTCCGGCTGGCGCGGCTGGTCCCGGCTGCGGCAGGGCTGGCCCAGGAGGCCGCGGCGGACGCGCTGTCCGAGATCATTGCCGCGTTCCCGGTCTACCGCAGCTACCTTCCGGAGGGTGCAGACGTCCTCAAGGAAGCCTGCGAACTCGCGCTCCGCCGCCGCCCCGAACTGGAAGGCGCCGTCGGCGTGCTCCTGCCGCTCCTGCTCGACGCGGACGCCGAACTGGGCATCCGCTTCCAGCAGACCTCCGGGATGGTCATGGCCAAGGGCGTGGAAGACACCGCGTTCTTCCGTTACACCCGGTTGGGCACCCTGACGGAAGTCGGCGCCGACCCCACCGAGTTTGCGGTGGCACCGGAGGAGTTCCACACCCGGATGGCCCGCCGCCAGGCCGGGCAGCCGTTGTCCATGACGACCCTCAGCACCCACGACACCAAACGCAGCGAGGACACCCGCGCCCGGATCTCGGTCCTTGCGGAGCTCGCGCCGGAATGGCACGCCTCCCTGCAGCGGCTGCAGACGCTGGCGCCCCTGCCGGACGGGCCGCTGGCCAACCTGCTGTGGCAGGCCATCGCCGGCGCCTGGCCCGCGGACCGCGACCGGCTGCAGTCCTACGCCCAAAAAGCCGCCCGGGAAGCCGGGAACTCGACCAACTGGATCGATCCGGACGAGGCTTTCGAGGCGAAACTGTCAGCCGCCGTCGACGCCGCCTTCGACACCCCGGAGGTGACGGCGGAACTGGAGTCCCTCGTGGCCCTGCTCGAGCCGTACGGGGCCGTTAACTCACTTGGCGCCAAGCTCGTGCAGCTGACCATGCCCGGGGTGCCGGATGTGTACCAGGGCACCGAGTTCTGGGACCGCTCGCTGACCGATCCGGACAACCGGCGGCCGTTCGACTTCGGCGCCCGCCGGCGTGCCCTCGCCGCGCTCGACGCCGGTGAGCGTCCGGCGTCGTTCCTGGACGAGGCGGCGAAACTCCTCGTCACCTCGCGGGCCCTGCGCCTGCGGCGGGACCGGCCGGAGCTGTTCACCGGATACACCCCGGTCACCGCCGCGGGCACCGCCGCCGCACACCTGCTCGCCTTTGACCGCGGAACACCCTCAGCCCCGGGCGCGCTGACGCTCGCCACCCGGCTGCCCCGCGGCCTCGAGCAGCGCGGCGGATGGCAGGACACGACCATCGAGCTCGCCGCGGCCATGGCCGATGAACTGACCGGTTCCACGCACGGTCCGGGCACCGTAGCCGTGCGGGAGATCCTGCGGGACTACCCGGTGGCCCTCCTGGTGCCCACCGCCTAAGCAGTCCTTTAAGCACCGACATTTGGGGAACGGAAGAATGCCATGACTTTGCCTGCACACGGAAGCGAACGATTCGATCTCTGGGCACCCGAAGCGCAGGCGGTCACGCTCCTCGCTGACGGCCGGAAGTATGACATGACCCGCCGCGGCGGGGAGGCGCGCGGCTGGTGGACCGCATCCGGGGCGCCCGCCGCCGGGGAAGTGGACTACGGCTACCTGGTGGACGGGGACGAGACCCCGCTGCCGGACCCGCGGTCCCGCCGCCAGCCCGCCGGCGTCCACGCGCTCTCCCGCACGTTCGACGTCGGAAGCCACCAGTGGGGCGACGGCCAGTGGACGGGACGGGAGCTCAAGGGCGCCGTCATCTACGAACTCCACGTGGGCACCTTCACACCGGAGGGAACACTGGACGCCGCGGCGGGGAAGCTGCAGTACCTGGTGGAGCTGGGCATCGACTTCGTGGAGCTGTTGCCGGTCAACGGGTTCAACGGCACGCACAACTGGGGCTACGACGGCGTCCTCTGGTACGCCGTGCACGAGGGCTACGGCGGACCCGCCGCGTACCAGCGCTTCGTCGACGCAGCCCATGCCGCCGGCCTTGGGGTCATCCAGGACGTGGTCTACAACCACCTCGGCCCCAGCGGCAACTACCTTCCACGGTTCGGGCCCTATCTGAAGTCGGGAGAGGGCAACACCTGGGGTGACTCCGTCAACCTGGACGGCCCGGAGTCGGACGAGGTGCGCCGCTACATTCTGGACAACGCAGCCATGTGGCTGCGGGACTACCACGTGGACGGCCTGCGGCTGGACGCCGTGCACGCCTTCAAGGACGAGCGCGCCGTGCACCTGCTGGAAGACTTCGGCGCCCTGGCGGATGAAATCTCCGCCGAGACCGGACGCCCGGCTACGATGATCGCGGAATCGGACCTGAACAACCCGCGCCTGCTCTACCCGCGGGACACAAACGGCTACGGGCTGGCCGGGCAGTGGAGCGATGACTTCCACCACGCCGTCCACGTCAACGTCAGCGGCGAGACCACCGGCTACTACGCCGACTTCGACTCGCTGGGGGCGCTGGCCAAGGTCCTAGAGCGCGGGTTCTTCCACGACGGAAGCTACTCCAGCTTCCGCGCCCGCCACCACGGCCGGCCCATCAACCCGGCCCGGGTCCACCCGGCCGCGCTGGTGGTGTGCAGCCAGAACCACGACCAGATCGGCAACCGGGCCACCGGGGACAGGCTGTCCCAGACCCTGGGCTACGGGCAGCTCGCGCTTGCCGCCGTCGCCACCCTGACCTCGCCGTTCACGCCCATGCTGTTCATGGGCGAGGAATACGGGGCCACCACCCCGTGGCAGTTCTTCACCTCCCACCCCGAGCCCGAGCTGGGCAGGGCGACGGCCGAGGGCCGGATCAGGGAGTTCGAGCGCATGGGCTGGGACCCCGCCGTCGTGCCAGATCCGCAGGATCCGGAGACCTTCACCCGGTCCAAGCTCGACTGGGCCGAGGCCTCCGGAGGGGACCACGCCCGCCTCCTGGAGCTGTACCGGGCGCTGATCGCGCTGCGCCGCGCCACGCCGGACCTGACGGACCCCGGCTTCGAGGACACCGTCGTCGACGTCAGCGAGGACGAGGGCTGGCTGCTGCTGCGCCGCGGCCGCACCGAGGTGGCGATGAACTTTTCCGCGGGGGCGCGGCGGCTCCCGGTCCGCGGGGCCACGCTCGCGCTGGTCACGGACGACGCCGTCCGGCTGGATCCGGCTTCCGGCGTCGACCGGGCTCCCGGCGCGGACCCGTCCACCGGTGAGCCGGCCGGCTGGCTCGAGCTCCCCGGTCACAGCGCCGCCATTCTCACCAACTAAGGCAGGATATGACGTATGACATATTTGGCAACTGATACCCGCTACGACTCCATGCCCTACCGCCGCGTGGGGCGCAGCGGCCTGAAACTCCCGGCCATCTCGCTGGGCCTGTGGCATAACTTCGGCGACGACAAGCCGTTCGAGATCCAGCGCGCCATCCTGCGCCGCGCCTTCGACCTGGGCGTCACCCACTTCGACCTCGCCAACAACTACGGCCCGCCCTATGGCAGCGCCGAGACTAACTTTGGCCGTCACTTCAAGGACGACTTCCGGCCGTACCGCGACGAACTGATCATCTCCACCAAGGCCGGCTACGACATGTGGCCGGGCCCCTACGGCAACTTTGGATCGCGCAAGTACCTGCTGGCCAGCCTGGACCAGTCGCTGGGCCGGATGGGCCTGGACTATGTGGACATCTTCTACAGCCACCGCCCGGACCCCGAGACGCCGATGGAAGAGACCATGGGCGCCCTGGACCAGGCCGTGCGCTCCGGCAAGGCGCTTTACGCCGGCATCTCCTCCTACACCCCGGAACAGACCCTCGAGGCGGCCCGGATCCTGAAGGAACTCGGCACGCCGCTGCTGATCCACCAGCCCAGCTACTCCATGCTCAACCGCTGGACCGAAAACGGCAGTCCCAATCTCTTCGAAGCGCTCGAACAGGTGGGCGCCGGGTCGATCGCGTTCTCGCCGCTGGCGCAAGGCATGCTCACCGACCGCTATCTCAACGGCATTCCGGCCGACTCCCGCGCCGCCCAGGACAAGTCCCTGGACCAAGGCATGATCACCGAGGACAATCTGGACCGCGTACGCGGGCTGCACCGGATCGCCGAAAGCCGCGGGCAGTCCCTCGCGCAGATGGCCATCGCCTGGATCCTGCGCGAGCAGGGCAAGGGCTCGTCAGTCACATCCGCACTGGTCGGTGCCTCCAGCGTCCGGCAGCTCGAGGACACCCTGTCTGCGATCAACAACCTGGGTTTCACCGCCGATGAGGTCGACGCGATCGATGAGTTCGCCGTCGAGTCCGACATCAACCTGTGGGCCCAGAAGTAACCGGTACGCGCACTTAGCCCGCGCTTAACACACGCGCCGGGGGCCGCCGGGAACAACCGCGGCCCCGGCAGTGTTGACTAGACTACTAAGGGCGCCTAACGGCGCCGTGTCCGCCTGCCGCCGCCGCACAACAGAGTGCGGCCGCGCCGGTCACCCTTGTTCTCAAAAGGAGTTCCGTGTCTTCACATCCGATCCGTGTTGCAATCGTCGGCGTAGGTAACTGCGCCACTTCGCTGGTCCAGGGCGTCCAGTACTACAAGGACGCCGACCCCAAGGCCACGATTCCGGGCCTCATGCACGTTGAGTTCGGCCAGTACCACGTCGGCGACGTCGAGTTCGTTGCCGCGTTCGACGTCGACGGCAAGAAGGTGGGTCAGGACCTGTCCGCGGCCATCCTGGCCAGCGAAAACAACACCATCAAGATCGCCGACGTCCCGCCGACCGGCGTCACCGTCCAGCGCGGCCACACCCTGGACGGCCTCGGCAAGTACTACCTCGAGACCATCGAGCAGTCCCCGGAGGAGCCGGTCGACGTCGTCCAGGCCCTGAAGGACGCCAAGGTTGACGTCATGGTCTGCTACCTGCCGGTCGGCTCCCAGCAGGCCGCCGAGTTCTACGCGCAGTGCGCGATCGATGCCGGCGTGGCGTTCGTCAACGCCCTGCCGGTGTTCCTGGCCGGCACCAAGGAGTGGGCGGACAAGTTCACCGCCGCGGGCGTGCCGATCGTGGGCGATGACATCAAGAGCCAGATTGGTGCCACCATCACGCACCGCGTCATGGCCAAGCTGTTCGAGGACCGCGGCGTCACCCTGGACCGCACGTACCAGCTGAACGTCGGCGGCAACATGGACTTCAAGAACATGCTTGAGCGCGACCGCCTGGAGTCCAAGAAGATCTCCAAGACCCAGGCCGTCACCTCCAACGTCGAGGCCGAGCTCGCGGCCAAGGACGTCCACATCGGCCCGTCCGACTACGTCCAGTGGCTCGATGACCGCAAGTGGGCCTTCGTCCGCCTCGAAGGCCGCAACTTCGGCGACGCCCCGGTGTCCCTGGAATACAAGCTCGAAGTCTGGGACTCGCCCAACTCCGCCGGAGTGATCATCGACGCCATCCGCGCCGCCAAGATCGGCCTGGACCGCGGCATCGGCGGACCGCTGGTCTCGGCGTCGAGCTACTTCATGAAGTCCCCGCCGGAGCAGTTCAACGACGACCTCGCCCGTGAAAAGGTCGAGGCCTTCATCCGCGGCGACCTGGAGCGCTAAACGCCTTCTCCTTCCCCCGGTTGCCCTATCACTTGCGGCTCCTAAACCTCTCCCAAAGTCAACTGGTGGGAGCAACGCCGGGGATTAGGCTGCGTGCAGCAGCTGGTTCAGCCGGCTGGCTGGGGTTTCGAGGTTGAGGGTGGGCC
>NZ_JAQFIF010000005.1 GCF_029504395.1 Arthrobacter sp. ES3-54 | reverse complement strand
GCGGCGGACAGATCAATATGAAGACAAACCCTTCTCGGGCGTCAGTCGCACCCAGAGTCACGCCGCAACACAACCAATTCCATCATTACCGTCGCTGCCCGGCCGTAGCCTGCTTTTGTCCAGCCTTTCTGCTGGCAACAGGTGGCCCACGGCGAGGCAGCAGCCCCGTCCGGGCCGGAAATGGGGAAGCATGACAGATTCAGCCCTGACGCACGTGTACGTCCTCCTGGACCGTTCCGGTTCGATGAGCGCCATCGCCGATGACACTGTGGGCGGGTTTGCGGCGTTCGTGCGCGAACAGCAGGCGGTGGCGGGCCGGTGCCGGCTCTCGCTCGCGCAGTTCGATGACACCTACGAGCGCGTCTACGCCTCGATGGACATCCAGGACGTGCCCGCCCTGGACCTGCAGCCGCGGGGCAGCACCGCCCTGCACGACGCCATGGTCCGGCTGATCGGGGAAGCGGGTGCGGAACTTGCGGCCCTTCCGGAGGACCAGCGCCCCGGCACTGTGCTTGTGGCCGTGCTGACGGACGGGCATGAGAACTCTTCGCGCGAGGCCACGGGCGAACTGGTCAAGGCCCTGGTCCAGCGGCAGCAGAGTCAGTGGGGCTGGCAATTCACGTATTTGGGCGCCAACCAGGACGCCGTGTTGACGGCGGGCAGCCTAGGCATCCGCGCCGAGGACGCCCTGACCTATGCCGCCGGGAACGTCGATGCTGCCTTTTCCGTCCAGTCCGCCAAGACGCGGCGGTTGCGGGAGGCACGGATCGGGGGTGCCAGCATGGCGGACGCCGCCGCGGCAGCAGCCTACACGGCGGAGGAGCGGGAGGCAGCCGGCGGAGAACCGCCCCGGGTCTAGCTTTAGAGATGCGGTGTTCTGACATGCGGTGCAGACATGCCGCCGGCCGGCACCCTTCAGGAAGGGGGCCGGCCGGCGGCGGATGTTCTCTGCGGGGCGGTGTGGCCGCCCGGAGTCGCTAGGCCTTGTGCGGCGGGCGCGTCATGGACATGACGTCCAGGGCGGTGTCGAGCTGCTCTTCGGTCAGTTCACCGCGCTCGAGGAAGCCCATGGAGACGACGGTTTCGCGGATGGTCAGGCCCTCGGCCACCGCCTTCTTGGCGATCTTGGCGGCGTTCTCGTAACCGATGAACTTGTTCAGCGGGGTCACGATCGACGGCGAGGCCTCGGCGAGGAAACGGGCGCGCTCCACGTTGGCGGTGATGCCGTCGATCATCTTGTCGGCCATGACGCGGCTGGTGTTGGCCAGCAGGCGCACGGATTCAAGGAGGTTGGCGGCCATGACCGGGATGCCGACGTTGAGTTCGAAGGCGCCGTTGGTGCCGGACCACGCGATCGCGGTGTCGTTGCCGATCACTTGGGCGCAGACCATGATGGAGGCTTCGCAGATGACCGGATTGACCTTGCCGGGCATGATCGAGGAGCCGGGCTGCAGGTCCGGGATCGCGATTTCGCCGAGGCCGGTGTTGGGGCCGGAGCCCATCCAGCGCAGGTCGTTGTTGATCTTCATGAAGGAGATCGCAATATTGCGCAGCTGGCTCGACGCCTCGATGAGACCGTCCCGGTTCGCCTGGGCCTCGAAGTGGTCGCGGGCCTCCGTCAGGGGCAGCCCGGTGTCGGCCGCCAGCAGTTCGATCACGCGCTCCGGGAAGCCGGCCGGGGTGTTGATGCCGGTGCCCACGGCGGTTCCGCCGAGCGGGACCTCTGCGACGCGGGGGAGGGAGGCGTTGATGCGCTCGATGCCGTAGCGGACCTGGGCGGCGTAGCCGCCGAACTCCTGGCCCAGGGTGACAGGGGTGGCGTCCATGAGGTGCGTGCGGCCGGACTTCACAACGTCCTTGAATTCTGCGGCCTTGCGCTCCAGTGACTCTGCCAAGTAGCCGAGGGCCGGGATCAGGTCATTGATCAGCGCGGACGTGGCGGCGACGTGGACGGAGGTCGGGAAGACGTCGTTGGAGGACTGTGAGGCGTTGACGTGGTCGTTCGGGTGGACAACTTTGTCGCTGCCGGCGGCCTTGAGGGCGCGGGAGGCGAGCTCGGCGAGGACCTCGTTGGTGTTCATGTTGGAGGACGTGCCGGACCCGGTCTGGAAGACGTCGATCGGGAAGTCGCCGTCGTACTTGCCGGCCGCGACCTCGTCGGCAGCGTCGGCGATCGCCTGGGCGAGCTCGCCATCGAGCACCCCCAGTTCGGCGTTCGCCTGGGCGGCAGCCTTCTTCACCCGTGCCAGGGCTTCGATGTGGGCGCGTTCCAGGGTTTTGCCGGAGATCGGGAAGTTCTCGACTGCCCGCTGCGTCTGCGCGCGGTACAGGGCGTTAACGGGAACGCGGACTTCGCCCATCGTGTCGTGTTCAATGCGGAACTCTTCGGTGTTCAACTCATCTGTGGAAGTCATGGGGCTAGCTTATTGGGAGTGGGAGTCCCATCGAAAACCGTGAACGGTCTGCAGGGGCAGGGCGCCGGGGTTTAGAGCCGGCCGATGCTGGAGACGAGGTCGGCCCGGCCGTCAGAAAGGCTGTACGCGAGACCGATCACGGCGGTGCGGCCGCTGTCGACGGCACCCGAAATCACCCGGGAACTGTCCACCAGCCGCTGCGAGGTCTGCTTGACGTTTTCGACCACCATGTCGTTGATGTCGGTCTGATTGTTACGCAGCGAGGTCAACACGGACGGGGTGATCCGCTCCACCAGGCTGCGGATGAAACCGACCGGCATCTGGCCGGTTTCCACGGCGTTCTTGGTTGCGGTGACAGCGCCACAATGGTCGTGCCCCAGGACGACGATCAGCGGGACGTCCAGTTCGCTGACGCTGTATTCCAGCGAGCCGAGCACGGCGTCGTCGATCACCTGGCCGGCGGTGCGGACGACAAAGGCGTCGCCGAGGCCGAGGTCGAAGATGATTTCGGCGGCGAGCCTGGAGTCGGCGCAGCCGAAGATCACCGCGAAGGGGTGCTGGTTTTCGACCAGCGACGAGCGCCGCGACGCGTCCTGGTTGGGGTGTGAGGAAGTGCCGGCGACGAATCGCTTGTTGCCTTCACGGAGACGCTGCCAGGCGAGCGCGGGAGTCAGATAAGTAGCCACGTGGCCACTTTACGGTGAAGGGGCGGCCGTTGGGGAAACTGTTGCGCCCGGCGTGGGAGCCTGCGTGCCCGCAGGCGGATTGGCAACAAGTGACTTCACCACTGCCTCGGCCAGGGTGGAGAACTCCTCCAGCGTCGCGGATCCGGACAGGATCACGGTGGTGCCGCGCTCGGCCAGCACCATGGATTTCTCGCCCTTACCGGTGTCGTGCAGTTCCCAGTCCCGGCCGCCCGCGTTACGGGTGCCGGTCACTGGCGCGTTCTTGGTCTGCTGCAGGAGCCAGGTGGGGTTGGCCTGGCGGGTCTGCACGAGGGCTATGAAGGATTCCTTGGGCGTCAGGTAGCCGACTTCCCAGGCGGGGACGCCGCTGCCGGCTCCTGACTCCCAGCGGGCGTAGTTTGCGCGAAATGTGTCGCCGGTATCGGCCGCCACGGGTGTGAACCCTGCCACAGCCGCCGCGTTCTGCGCGGAGGCGCTGACGTTGATGTTGGGCCGGTAACCGTCGGTCTTGGGAGAGGGGTTCATGAGGACGATCGGCAGGAACGCGGCGATGCTCACCACCAGGGCGATGATCATGCCCATGACGGAGGCATTGGCGCGCTTGGCCGCAGCGGCGGCGATGACGGGCTTCGCCGGTGGCTGTCCGGAAGTGTCCGGGCCGGCCGCGGGGGAGCTGCCAGCCGGAGAACCGGGGGCGGCGGGGGAGGTGTCCTGCAATTCACTCACCCCTCTATAGTCGCGCATGTCCGGGCCGATCTCACATTCGCGGCGCAGAGGCCGCCCAGAGGTGAAGTGCGTCACGCACCGGTCATCCCATGACCTTGCGGGCCCGCCCCGACTATGATCATTATCAGACGAATCACCGCGACGGATCGATCCTGGCCGTACGGGTTCAACGACCGCCACTCGAAGAAGAGGTTCACGTGACACCAGCGCCCATGTCCCAGAAGTACTCCACGCTTTCCCCCTCGCTCGCCGTCGGGATCGACGAGCCTGACCGCAATCTCGCACTGGAACTTGTCCGCGTCACCGAGGCCGCGGCCATCGCCGGTGGTCACTGGGTGGGCTTCGGCGACAAGAACAAGGCCGACGGCGCCGCTGTGGACGCCATGCGTTCCTTCCTCCAGACTGTCCACTTCAACGGTGTTGTGGTCATCGGCGAGGGCGAGAAGGACGAAGCCCCGATGCTGTTCAACGGCGAGAACGTCGGTGACGGCACCGGCCCCGAGTGCGACGTTGCCGTCGATCCCATCGACGGAACCCGCCTCGCTGCCCTCGGCATCAACAACGCCCTCGCCGTCCTGGCCGTCGCGGAACGCGGTTCCATGTTCGATCCCTCCGCGGTGTTCTACATGGAGAAGCTGGTGACCGGCCCGGAAGCGGCCGACATGGTGGACCTGCGCCTCCCCGTCAAACAGAACCTGCACCTCATCGCCAAGGCCAAGGGCGTCAAGGTCAACCAGCTCAACGTGATGATCCTGGACCGCGACCGGCACCGCCCCCTCGTGGAGGAAATCCGCGAAGCCGGCGCCCGCACGAAGTTCATCATGGACGGCGACGTCGCCGGCGCCATCGCTGCGGCGCGTGCCGGCACCGGCGTCGACGCCCTCATGGGCATCGGCGGAACCCCGGAAGGCATCGTTTCGGCCTGCGCCATCAAGTCCCTCGGCGGCGTCATCCAGGGCCGCCTGTGGCCCACGAGCGACGAGGAGAAGCAGAAGGCGATCGACGCCGGCCACGACCTCGAGCGCGTGCTCTCGACCAACGACCTCGTCTCCAGCGACAACTGCTACTTCGCGGCCACGGGCATCACCGACGGCGACCTCCTCAAGGGCGTCCGCTACTCCAAGGACAAGGTCCTCACCCAGTCCATCGTGATGCGCTCGAAGTCCGGCACCATCCGCTTCGTCGACGGCGAGCACCAGGCCAGCAAGTGGGAAGGCTACGCCCGCAAGAACTAGCACCTGCGGGGCACTACTGAATACCGCGAATCCCGGGCCGCCTCCGCGACCCGGGATTCGTCGTCTTACTCCCTAGCGGTTGGCGAGGGCCCGGGACCGGGCTCGGAGCTTCTTCGCGAGCTGGGCGCCCTTGCGGGCCAGCTGGTAGCTGCCGTAGCGCACCTTCCGGACCGGCAGGTCCCACGTTCCGGGATACGCGATCCCGCGGCCGCCGAACGACTTCTTGAACGCGGTGAACCCGGCCCATTTGTGGTCGGGCTGGTCCGCCGGCGCCACGCCCCAGAGGTCCACGTACTTGAGGCCATTGGCCTGGGCGTCCGCGATCAGCGTGACGAGCAGGGGGATTCCCGCGCTGAGCTTGCGGTGGGTGTCATCGAGGGCGGCATGGGCGTAGGTCCGGGTGTCGGCCGAATCGTAGGCCAGGGCCGCGGCGATGGGGTGGCCGTCGAGCTCCGCGATGAACAGCGTCGCGGCTCCGGCCGGCATCAGCGAGCGGGCCACCTGGCTCAGGTACTCGTCGCTTTGGGGCTTGAAGCCGTTACGGGCGGCCGTCATGTGCAAGAACTCCAGGAGGACGGTGATCTCGGCCGGATCCTGGCTGGAGCGGAATGTCACGCCCTTCTTGTGGATGTTGCGGAACAGGTTCCGGTTGGCCGGCTTCATGTCCGCGAGGACGTCCTTGAAATCCCGGTCGAGGTCCACAATCCAGCTGAGCTCGGGCTGTTGGCTGACCGGAGCCGGCTGCAGGCCGCGGCTGCGGAGTACCGCGTCGGCCTCGGCGGCAGTGAACCCTGCCGTGACCGGCTCAACCCGGACAAACACGGCGCCGCTGGCCCGGGCGAGGTCCGTCAGGGCCGCCAGTGCGGCGTCGAACGCTGCCAGCGATTCGGCCACCGGTCCGTAAGGGGCGTACAGGAGTTTACCGGCCGGATTGGATTCCTCGACCGCGAGGAAGCGCCATCCGGGGCCGGCCTGTTCGTGGACGGTGCGCCCCAGCGCCCGCTGGAACTGTGCCCATTGCGGGCTCTGCAGGAAATAGTCCATGGTGTCAGCCTTCCAATGCGGTGGTGACGGCGAATGCCAGGGCGGGGCCGGTGGCGCCGGAGACGGCGTGGACGTTGACCGGGGCCTCGGCGGCGGGCAGGAAGGCACTGGCGCCCCGTTCCAGCCGCAGCTCACCCTTCGGGGAGTCGAGCCGGACGGAGCCGGCCGTGACGATGACGACGGCGGCACCGGACTGCGCCAGCGGGACCGGCTCCGCCCCGGGCTCCAGAACAATTCGCTGCAGCTGGAATTCCCGGAACGGCGGACGGAAGAGTTCCTGGCCCAGCATTGTGGTCTCGGCGGGGAGCATGGGCACTGCGACGGCCTCGAACGCGACCGTCTTGAGCAGCTCCGGCACGTCCACGAATTTGGGCGTGAGCCCGCCGCGGAGCACGTTGTCCGAGGACGCCATGACCTCGATCCCGAGCCCGTGGAGGTAGGCATGGACGTTTCCGGCCGGCAGGTAGACGGCCTCACCCGGCGCGAGCGAGATCCGATTCAGCAGCAGCGAAATCAGGACGCCCGGGTCTCCGGGGTAGTCATGGTTGAGGTTCACCACGGTGGTCAGCTCCGCCACGTGCGAACCCATGGGCGCGCCGGAGACGAGGGCCGCCACGATCATCTCCGTGGCGTGCGAGACGTCCTCGCCGCCGGCGATGAGCCGCTCAAAGGCGGAGCGGAGGGCCGCGGGCTCGTCCGGCTGCGCCAGGTCCTCGAGCAGCAGCGGAACAACCGGCGGCAACTCCAGCCCGGCGAGGTCGAAACATGCTGCCAGGTGCTGGAAGACTGCCCGCGATTCCGCCGCCGGCCGGAAACCGCAGAGCGCCTCGAACGGGGTCAGCGCGAAGATCATTTCCGGTTTGTGGAAGGCATCCTTGTAGTTGCGGTCCGGGGCGGCGGGGTCCACGCCGGCGGCTTCTTCACGTGCGAAGCCCTCCCGGGCTTGGGCCAGCGTAGGGTGCACCTGCAGGGACAGCGGCGTCTCGGCCGCGAGGACTTTGAGCAGGAACGGCAGCCGCGGGCCAAAGGCGGCCACGCTCGCGCCGCCCAGGCAGTGTTCCGGATCCTCGGCGATCAGGGCGTCCAGCGCGAGCCGTCCGTCGTCGTGCGTTTCGGGCGCGTGCCGGCCGGCACCCCCGGCCGCCGGCGTCAGCGCAACAGAGGGGGAGTCCGGGTGGGCGCCGATCCAGAGCTCCGCCTCGGGTCCGCCGGACGCCGGCCTGCCGAGCAGTTTGGCGATCGCCGTCGGGGAGCCCCAGGCATAGGGCCGGAGGACGTTCTCAAGTTCGTACATGGCCTGGTCCCTGTCTTGTGAAATGAAATGTCTCGTCTAACGAAATGTCTCGTCAATGAATTGTGGTCAAACTGCTGCGGTCGCTCTGGGCCGGGCACCCGCGCCCGGGAAGCGGCGCGGGTGGACGCCATGCGGCCCAGTGTTAGAGCGGCGCGCACTTGCCGTTCGTGGCGACGAGGTCGCGGATGGACTGCTCGTCGCCGTTGCGCTTGAACTGGTTGAGCATCCCTTCGGTGATCGGCTGCCCGTCCGGCGTGGTGGTCACCGGGGTGAAGTCCGACGGCGAGGGAGGGGGCTGGGTACCCGGCGCGGCACCGGCGGCCGAGAGCGGCCCGGCGGCGGTTCCGGGCTGCAGGACACTGTCGTCTGCGGCGCCGGCGGACGGGCTGGCCAGCAGTTTGGCCACCCGCTGGTGGATGATGTCGAAGTCCGGCGACGTGGAGAAAGCCGCGTCGAAGTCGGGCGGACCGATGGTCAGGCGGCTGACGTCCTGGCCCTTGGCCTTCATGGCCAGGTCCACGAAGCTGCCGAGCTGGCCGGAGGAGATGTTCGATTCGACCACCTTGGTGCCGGCCTTGGCGATGTCCTCAAACTTGGCCAGCAGTTTTGCGGGGTCGAGCTGCTTGAGCATCGCCTGCTGCACGCACTGCTGGCGCTGGATGCGGGCGTAGTCGTCCACGAATTCCCGGGACCGCCCGTACCAGAGGGCGTGGAAGCCGTCGAGCGTCTGGTCGCCTGCCGGGATCCAGCCGTCCGGCATGCCGTGGATGCCGTTGGCCTCATCCACCATCGGTCCGCTGATGGGGACCCAGCCGCCGGCCTTGATCCGGATGCCGCCCATGGCGTCGATCAGCTTGGAAAAACCGTCCATGTCCACGAGCACGTAGGCCTGGACCTTGATGCCCAGCGTTCCGGACACCGCTTCGAGGGTGGCCTGCGCACCGGGGTCAGCCACCCCGGGGTAGAGGTCCTGATGTTGGTTGGTGACCTCGGTGTTGATTGCGTTGATCAGGCATTCGTCGCCGCAGTTGTAGCCTTCCGGATACACCTGGCGCATCGGGGAGTCCGCGCTGAACTGCGCATTCTGGAGGTTGCGGGGCACGGAGATGATTGCCGTGCTGCCGGTCTTGGCATCGACGCTGATCACCGAGAGGCTGTCAGGCCGGCGGCCCGTGCGGTCTGCTCCGGCGTCGCCGCCCATCATCAGGAAGTTGTAACGGCCCTCGGAAGGCTCAAGGGTGGGGCCGGAACCGGAGAAGATACTGCCGATGGCGTCGCGGCTGACGTTGAGCAGGTAGGCCGCGTAGCCCAGGGACCCGCTGCTGAGGATCATGGCCAGCACCAGCGCCAGCACCACTGCGGGGCGGATCCTGGGGGTAAGCAGCCCGGGCCGGATCAGCCGCAAGGTGTTCAGGAACAGGGCAGCCCAGCCGATGGCCAGCAACGCGAGGCCGAGCACCAGCAAGAGCGAGGGCACCGGGCCGGCGAGGATGTTGATCAGCGTGGAGCGGGACAGAAGCAGGAGCAGCACGGCGATAAGGGCCAGCGCCCAGACCGTGAAGGTCACGCGCAGCGCAGCCCGGCCGAGCCGGCGCTGGCCCGCGACGATCTGGGCGCTGCCGGGGACCAGCAGAGTCAGAAGGATCAGGACGAACGCCCGCTTGGTCAGCACCGGGGCCGGGGCGCCGGAAGGGTGCCGGACCGGGTCGCTCAGTATCCGCCCGGACTGCTCTGGGCTGTCAGGGCGGTGCGTGGGGGCGTAGCTGTTGCTCATGCCGGGATTCCTAATGGCTACCTTAATGGCTGCTACGCGGGGCGACGTTGCCGTCCGCGAACACTTCGTTGACCTTCTGCCGCAGGCTCGCGCCCTTCCGGGTTGCGACGTCGTTCAGTTCCTGGGCGAAGTCCAGGAGGTCCGCCCGGAGTTGGAGCGCGAGTTCGTCCGTGCCCGAGGCCAGCATGCGCACGGCCAGGAGGCCTGCGTTGCGCGCCCCGCCAATCGAGACGGTGGCGACCGGAACACCGGCCGGCATCTGCACGATGGACAGCAGGGAATCCATGCCGTCCAGGGTCTTCAAGGGTACGGGGACGCCGATCACGGGCAGCGGGGTGACCGAGGCGAGCATGCCGGGAAGATGCGCGGCACCGCCGGCGCCGGCGATGATGAGGCGAAGGCCGCGCTCGTGGGCGGTCTGGCCGTAGCGGATCATCTCCGTGGGCATCCGGTGGGCCGAGACGACGTCGGCCTCGAACGGGATCCCGAACTCCGCGAGGGCTTCGGCGGCCGCTTCCATGACCGGCCAGTCCGAATCCGAGCCCATGACGAGGCCCACGATCGGAGTGTCCGCGCGGGGGAGAGGGGTGCCTGCGTTGCGGGGTGCGGTGCTCATGCGGTCTCCTCGGAGGTTGCCGGCATTGTGCCGGCGTGGGCCCGGCCGTTCCGGATGATGTCGGCCACGATAGTGGCCCGCTGCCGCACAGAGTCGACGTCGGCGGCTGAAGTCCCGACCAGATTGACGTGGCCGATCTTCCGGCCGGGCCGGACGGCCTTGCCGTAACAGTGCACCTTCGCGGCCGGCTCGCTCGCGAGGGCCGCGGGGTAGGCGGAATAGAGGTCCTGGTTGGCGCCGCCGAGGAAGTTCTTCATCACGACGACAGGCCCCAGCAGGTCCGTGGCGCCCAGCGGCAGGTTCAGGATGGCCCGCAGGTGCTGCTCGAACTGGCTCGTCACCGAGCCGTCCTGGGTCCAGTGCCCGGTGTTGTGCGGGCGCATGGCGAGTTCGTTGATCAGGAAGCCCGCACCTACGCCCGGCGTCTCGAAGAGTTCGACGGCCATGACGCCGGTCACGCCGAGCTCGCTGGCGATCCGGACCGCGGCGTTTTCCGCGGCCGCGGCAACATCGAGGGGGATGTCCAGGGCCGGGGCAATCACTTCATCGCACACGCCGTCGACCTGGATGGTGTGCACCACCGGCCAGGCCCGTGTTTCCCCGTCCGGCGTCCTGGCCACCATGGCCGAGAGCTCACGGCTGAATTCCACCTTGGCTTCGGCCAGCAGGGGGGACATGGCCTCGAACCAGTCGGCGGAGCCGGCCGCGTCCTCGGCCGAGGACACGATGCGCACGCCCTTGCCGTCGTAACCGCCGCGGGGCATCTTTAGAACCACCGGCCAGCCGGTCTGCTCGCCGAAGGCGACGAGGTCCGGGACATTGGCGACGGCGGCCCACTCGGGGTTGGGCAGCTCGAGCCGGTCGATCGCGGCGCGCATCACGAGCTTGTCCTGGGCGTTGACCAGGGCATCCGGGCCGGGGTGGACGTTCACGCCGGAGCCGATCAAGGACCGCAAGTGCGCCGTGGGGACGTGTTCGTGGTCGAAGGTCAGAACATCCAGGCCGCGGGAGAACTCGAGCAGATGCTCCAGGTCCGTGTAGTCGCCGACCGGGGCGTTAACCACGGCAGAGACTGCAGAGACGTCCTCGCCTTCGGCGAGAACACGGAGCTCAAAGCCCAGGGCGGTCGCGGCGGGGGCCATCATTCGGGCAAGCTGGCCGCCGCCAACAACACCGATTACAGGAAAAGTCACAAGTCCCAGCCTACCGAAAACCTCACGGGAACCCGGCTTTTGGGGATTGGCAAGCGCGGGAACGCTGCTGATGGGAGGGTTCCGGGCCCGCGTCGGCGCCGCCGGGCGTCGGGTGCGCAGGGAACTGTCGGAACGGCCGCTGCGGGCGGACTCCCGGGAAACGGCGCTAAAATGGACGTTTGGCCCAATGGCCGACAGTTCCAGAAGGCCACGGAGGGTCATGATTACTACACTTAACGAGCGCATGCGCGGGCTGGCCTCGCTCTTCTGGCGCGAAGTGGCCAAGTTCGGCGCCGTCGGCGGCATTGCGTTCATCATTGACAACGGGCTGACGTTTTATCTGATGCACGGTCCCATGACCGACAGCGAGGCCAAGGCCCGTTTCTTCGGGGCCAGCGTGGCCACCGTGTTCTCGTGGATTGCGAACCGTTTCTGGACGTTCCGGCACCGCCGGCAGGCCAACGTGCTGCGCGAGTTCGTGATGTTCGTCATCATCAACGGGATCGGCATCGGCATCTCCACCGGCCTCACCGCCATCGCGAAGTACGGCATGGGTGTCACCGACAAGAACATGCTCTTCCTGGCCGGGGTGGTCGGCATCCTCGTCGCGACCGTGGTCCGGTTCTTTGCCTACCGCTTCCTCGTGTTCAACCAGGAACTCGACGAAGAGCCGGAATTCTCGCACGACCACGAGATCATCGAACGGCACCCGCACACGCCGCATGACAACCAGACCGGTGCCGGCGTTTCCAGGACGGCCGTCCGGGAGGCCGTCAGGGACCCGGAGCTGCCCGGCCCGCCGGCCTGAGGAACAGTACCCTAGGTTCAGTGCCAGAGCCTCAGTGCCAGAGCCTCAGCGCCTGAGGTTCAGTTCCCGCTGATGCGCTCGGCGGCCCGCAGCTTGCCGGTCACCTCGACGTCGGGGTGCACCAGGACCACGGAACCGTCGGCCTTCCAGGTTCCCAGTGACTGCGCAAGGACCGCTTCGAGGCCGTCCGCCGCAGGAACGAGCAGCCGCAGGCCGGTGGCGCGGGCCGCGGCAAAATCCTCCAGGAGCGCGCCGTGTGCATGGACTGTGCCGTCAGAGGTGCGGACCGCGAGGCGTTCCGCTTTCGGGTCGGTGTGGGGCATGAAAATGTCCCCGTGGGAGCGGACCTCGGCGGCGTAGTCAAGGACGCCGGTGGGCAGCTCGCCCGTCCATCGCATGGCCAGCGCCGGCAAGGACACAGCCAGGACGGCGTCGAACCCGCCCGCCGCAGCGCCCGGGCCCGGGTCCGCGGTGGCCAGCAGCTCCGCCTCCGCGTCGTCGAAGACCACTTCCATGCCGAGCTGCCAGGCCGCCAGGGCGAGGATCACCGACTTCCAGTGCGCGGGCAGGTCCAGGCGCAGCCGCGTGCCGGGTTCGGCGTCGAGTTCGTCCTGCAACAGATTGGAAGTCTTCGCCACCCAGTTGTCCAGCACGCGCCCTGAAAGTTCAACCCGCTCCGAATCGGGGCCGTACCAGGTCAGCCGGGGCGCTGTGGACTGGCCGGACCGCAGGGCTGTCATCAGTTCGATTGCCGGGATGCTCATGTCCTCATCTTGCCACGGCTCTTGTCACGGCCGATCGGCCCCAGGCGGCGTGACGTCGGTCACGCCGGCGGTTGCCGCGTCCGGCGGCCTCTGCGTGGGGGTGGGAAAAATTTGCCGAAAACTCAATGAAAACTCCCAGAAGTGCTCAGTACCCTGATTATTCCGCGGGATCCTGCGGAATGGGCGAAAAAAATCCGGGCGTGGCGTGTCTGCACTTTGTGTATCAAGTTGATTATTATCTCCGCCGTGGCTTGACTCCCGGATACTTACACGCGTGTAATTAGTTATCTAAAGCCACTGCACATAAACCGGCACTCAACCGAGTGCCATGGGGGTCTTGCAGTGGCTGCAAATCAGGAGGGGGACGCCATGGGGCTAGCAGAGCGTATCCATGAAGATGCCGTAGTTGCCGGCCAGGCCACGGCGAAATACCGGTCACGCGGCGTGCCGAGTGACTGGTATGTAGATCCGGCCGATCCGGACGCGGCTGAGCGCTATAACGAACACACCCAGGATTCCCTGCAGGAGGCCGCCACGGCCTTCCTCGCAGCGCACGACGAACTCCTCGCCGGTCCGGATCATGACACAGATCCCCTCGACCCGCCGATGGAGCTCCATTCGCCCGGTTCGGTTTCCACCGCCCAGCCCGTCTGGATCGGACTGCCGTCCCGGCAGGAATTCGACGACGAGGGCGAGCTCGGCTGGCAGACCGATGCCTTGTGCGCCCAGACGGATCCTGAAGCCTTCTTCCCTGAAAAGGGCGGCTCCACCCGCGACGCCAAGAAAGTCTGCGGCGCCTGCAACGTGCGTTCACAGTGCCTCGAATACGCCTTGTCTAACGACGAGCGCTTCGGGATCTGGGGAGGCCTCTCCGAGCGCGAGCGGCGCCGGCTTAGGAAGCGAGCAGTCTAATTCTTCAAGAAGTACGAGTCACCGCCGTCGTGGTCTCCCACGACGGCGGTGCTTTTCTCCCCAGGACCCTTGCGGCGCTGGCGGCCCAGACACGGCCCGCCGACGCCGTGATCGGTGTCGACACCGGCTCCCGCGACCACTCCGCCGCCCTCCTCGAGCAGGAATTGGGCAAGGCCAATGTCACGGTCGTCGACCAGCCCAGGTCCGGCATGGGAGGCGCCGTCATGGCCGGGCTCAAGGCCCTCTCGCCGAGGGCTGAGGACGGCGCCGGCGGCGCGCCGGGTGCCGAGTGGATCTGGCTGCTGCACGACGACGCGGCACCGGCACCCGAGGCCCTCGCCGAACTCCTCCACGCGGTCGAGCGCGCGCCGTCGGTCACGGTGGCAGGCTGCAAGCAGCTGGACTGGCATGCCGAGCGGCGGCTGATCGACGTCGGCCTTTCCACGAGCCGGTGGGCCGAGCGGCTGACGCTGATCGATGCCGACGAGCTCGACCAGGGCCAGTACGACGGCCGCAGCGATACCTTTGCCGTCAATTCCGCCGGCATGCTGGTCCGCCGCGACATCTGGGAGGAGCTCCGGGGCTTCGATCCGGCACTGCCCGGAAGCGGCGACGACGTCGATTTCTGCTGGCGCAACCGCCTCGCCGGGCACCGCGTGGTGGTGGTCCCCAGCGCGCGGATGTTCCATGTCTCGCATCGTCCCCATGCCCTGGGCAACGCGGCCGCCGCACGCAAGGCACAGGTCCATCTGCGGCTCAAGCACGCCGCCGGCTGGAAAGTCCCGCTGCACGCCGCCGGCGCCCTCGTAGGGAGCCTTTTCAAACTTATCCTGAGCATTGCTGTCAAGGACCCAGGGCACGGGTTCTCCCAGCTGCTGGCAACCTTTGCCGCGCTGGGCCGCCCGGCCGCGGTGATCCGCGGACGCCGCAATGCCGCGCGCACCCGCCGGATAAGGCGCTCCGTCATGACAGGGCTGCAGACGCCGCGCCGTGAGGTCTGGGCGCACCGGCGCTCCCTGATCGAGGCGCTGGGCGCCGACGACTTCGGCGACGGAGCCACGGGCACCGATCCGCTGGCAGAGCAGCCTACCGGCGACGCCGACGACTTCGCCGCCATCGCCACCCCGGACCGCGGTTGGGTGGGCAACGGTGCCGTGCTGGCCGTACTCCTGGCCCTGGCGGTCTCTCTGACGGGACTGCTCAGCCTGTTCCGGGCCCCGGCAGTTTCCGGCGGCGCGCTGATCCCGGTTTCGCTGCGCCTCTCCGAAATCTGGCACCATGCCTCCACCTGGTGGGTCAGTCTCGGCGCGGGCCTTCCTGGCCACGGCGACCCCTTCGGCTACCTCCTGTGGGTGCTGGGAGTGCTCGGTGCCGGCGACGCCAACGGCGCCGTCGGCTGGTTGTTCATCCTTGCCATGCCGCTGTCCGCGCTGGGCGCGTGGTTCGCTGCCGGTGCCCTGACGGCGCGCCGGAGGCTGCGCCTGGCGGCCGCCCTGGTCTGGGCCGCGGCACCGGCGCTCCAGGTTTCCCTCAACCAGGGCCGGCTGGGCGCCTTGATTGCGCACGTCATGATCCCGGTGCTCGTCCTGGCGCTGCTCCGGGCTACCGGCACGGCGGCAGGCCGCGGCGTCCATGCCGTCCCGGCGCTGGGCCAAGGCCGGCTGACCCCCATGCCAGCCACCCGCCCCGGCATCAACGGGACGCCCTCCTGGACGGCTGCGGCCGCGGCGGGCCTGGCCATGGCCGTGGTCACCGCCGCGGCGCCGTCGCTGCTGGTGCCCTCCATCGCAGTCGTTGCCCTGTGCGGCGTGCTTCTGGGCCGCCGCGGCCGCACGGTGTGGTGGGCGCTCCTGCCCAGCCTGGCACTGTTCCTGCCGTTCGCCTTCTCCGTGCTGGACCGGCCGCGGGCGCTCCTGGCCGACCCGGGCCTGCCGCTCGGTTTTGACGCCGCCCCGCTGTGGCAGCAGGCCCTGGGCCAGCCGCTGAACTTCGACGCCGGCGCCGGACTCACCGGACTGAGCGCCTTCGGCGGGTCTGCAGCGGGCTCGGCCGGACCGCCGTGGGCACTGCTGCTGGCCTTGCTGTTCGGGCTGCCGGTGCTGCTGCTGGCCCTCGCCGCGCTGTTCATGCCGCGCCGGCTGGTGCTGGCAGGACGCACCTGGACGGCCCGCTGCCTGTGGGCCGTCGCAGTCCTGATGCTGGCCGGCGGCTGGCTCGCCGGGCATGTCGCCTCCGGCGCCAGCGCCGATGTCCTGGTCACGCCGTTCCCCGGCCCCGCCGTTTCGGCGGCCGCGTTCGCCCTCTTGGGGGCCGCCCTCATCGCAGCAGAAGGACTCCTGGACGCCGCCGACCGGACGGCCGGGACCGGTCTGGCACGGAAGGTCCTGATCCGCGGCACGGCCGCGGCAGCCCTGGCCCTTTTGCTGGCCGCACCCCTGGCCGGGTTCACCCTGTGGAGCGCGCAAAACCTGCTGCAGCCTACAGCGCAGGCACCGGCAGCCGCCGGCGACCCCGGCGACCCCGCCGGTCTCGGAACCCCGAGGCTCGTCCAGCCTGCCCAGGCCCGTACCCTACCGGCCACGGCGGTTGACCGCGGCGAGGGCTCGGAACAGTCCAAGACGCTCCTTATTGCCAGCAACGAGGACGGAACCTTCGACGCAACACTTATGCGCGGCGCCGGCACCACACTCGACGCCCTGTCCACGATCGCCGCGGCCCGCGGCATCATGGGGGCGCCGGGCCAGGAGACGGTCCGCGACGACGACGCCGTCGCCGCTTCGCTCCGGAACGTCGTGGCCACCATTGTGGCCGGCGAGGGCGTGGATCCGAGGGGAGAGCTCGAGCGGCTCGGCGTCGGCTTTGTCGTGCTCCGGGTTGCCGATTCGGCCTCCGAATTGACGGCCAGCCGCATGGACGCCGTGCCCGGGCTTGTGGCCGTCGGCCAGACCGGTACAGGCTGGCTCTGGCGGGTCAGCCCGCTGGACCGGCCTGGCATCAAGGCCTCCGACGTCGCCCACCGGGTCCGGGTGGTGGACAGCACCGGCACAACCGTCGGTCTGCTTTCTGCGGAGGAAGTCTCGGCGGGGGGCACTATCCCGGCCGGCCCCGAGGGCCGCCTTGTGGTTCTTGCCGACCGGGCCGATCCGGGCTGGAGCGCTTGGCTCGACGGCCGCCGCCTGACCTCAACGACGTCGGGATGGGCCCAGGCGTTCACCCTGCCCGCCCAGGGCGGCCAGTTGAGCATCCGTTACGAAGCGCCCTGGGCCGTCCTGATCGGAATCGCGCAGGCCGTGATGATCGGGCTGACCGTCCTCCTGGCCGTGCCCATGCCTGCCCGCCGGTCCAACACCGGCCTGTCCAGGGACGAAGCCTCCCTGCGTAAGGAACATCAGCATGTCTAAGGGCAAAAACGACAACGAAGACAAGAACGAAAACAAGAACGAAAACAAGGTCCACGGCGGTCCGGCCCCGGAAACGTCAGCGGACGCACCTTCGATGACCGAAACCCCGGCCGCTGGCGTGCCCGGCGCCGGTGCGCCAGCCAAAGATGTGCCCGGCGCGGGTGCGGCGCCGCGGAAGAGGGGCCTGCCGCGGGCCGGCTTGATCGGCGGCATCCTCTCCGCAGTCGCCCTCGTTGCCGCGGGCGGAGGCCTGGTGTCGGCGGCGTCGCTGACACCACAAAGCCCCGCCAGCCGGCATCTCGAGGCCCCCGTGGCCTCGGTACCGGCCGGCAGCAGCGTCGGAGTCTGCCCGGGCCCGGCCCGGCTGCTCGAGGGCACCCCCGTGGGCACCGACCCCCAGTTCAGCCCGGAATCCGCCACCGCGAAGACCGCCGTCAGCGCCGCGGTGCTCGGCTCAAGCGCGGGCGTCATTCCCGGCAGCCGGCTGGCCCCGCTCAAGGGTGCCCCCCTCGCCGAAATCGGCAAGGGCGCCACGGCTGGGCCCACCGCCTCCGCCGCTGCAGCCCGCACGCCCGTGCTGATCGCCGGCGTCGTGCCCCAGCGGGAGGTGGACAACATCAGCGTCCTCAGCGCCGATGCCCAGGACAACCGCCAGGCAGCTGCCGGCGCCATCCTGAGCTACACCGCCGAGGACGGGGACCTCCAAGGTTCCGCGGCCGCCGCCTGCCAGCAACCCGGCAACGATCTCTGGCTGGTCGGCGCCAACACGGCCCTCGGCCGGTCGGCAGTCCTGAACCTCACCAATGCCTCCAGCACGCCCGCGACGGTGAGCCTGGATCTCCTTGGCTCCGACGGCTTGATCCAGGCGCCAGGAAGCCGCGGCCTGCTCGTGGCGCCCGGCAGCACCCGCTCCATAGTCCTGGCCGGGCTCGCGCCTGGGCAGGAACGGCTCGGCGTGCGGGTCCGCAGCACCGGCGGCCCGGTGGCTGCCGTCATCCAGCAAAGCGTGCTCCGCGGCCTGACCCCGGGCGGCGTCGACTTCATCACCCCCGGCAGTGCACCGTCCGTCAGCCAGGTGGCCGCCGGTCTCGAGATCCAGGATCCGGCGGCCCTGGCCGCGCTCACGGCGAAACCCGGCTTCGCCGATGCCGGACCGGCCCTGGAAGTCGCCGTGCCCGGGGCAGCCGACGCCGTGGTCGAGATCAAGTTGTATGGACGCGACGGCCAGAAGGCGCTGCCCGGCGGCGGCGTGGTCACGGCGAAGGCCGGCGCCGTCACGGAAGTTTCGCTGGCTGGGGTCCCGGCCGGGACCTACACCGTCGCGGCGAGCTCCGATGTCTCCTTCGCGGCCACTGCCCGGCTCACACGGGGACTGCAGTCCGGGGACGCCGCGGACGTTGCGTTCTCCGCCGCGTCGGCCCGGCTGGGCAGCCAGCACATCGTTCCGGTTCCCCGCACAGGCGCCCGGCAGCTCGTTTTCGGTGCACCCACAGGCCGGGCGACAGTGACATACACACCCATCACGGCGGACGGCAAGATCCGGCCCGCCGGCACCGCCGACATCGCCGGCGGAACCACGGTGTCCATCAAGGTCCCCGCGGACGTGGACGGCTCTCCGCTCGTGGGCTATGTGGTATCTGCCGCCGGGGACCCGGCCTATGGGGCGCTGGTCCTGGGGCGGGAAAGCCGGCAGGACATTTCCGTCGTGGCCGTCGCGCCGGAAGCGGCAGGACAGCGACAGGTCCCCGTCACGCTGGGGTACTAAGCCAAGGTTCAGGCAAGGCCGGGCAGGGCAGGGCCTGGTGCCGGGGGACCCGGCTATTCCGGCCGGTCAGTACCGGCGGCGATAGACCGGGTCGAGGGACTCAGGGGGTACGCCGAGCATCTCGGCCGTGTATTCCACGACGACGTCGTGCACCAGGTCCTGGAGCTCGTCCCGGGTTCCACACGCCTGTTCCACCACGCGGCGATACAGCGTGATGACCGGTCCGTCCTCGGCCGTCGCCGCCGTGAAGGCGCCCATCGGCGCGGGGGTGCGGTCCGCCACGAGCTGCTCCAGGCCCGGAGGGATCTCGTCAACGGCGAAGCGGACGCCGTCGAGCGGTTTGCCCCAGATGTCGTGCAACCGCTGCGCCGAGTCCAGGACGAAGTCATCAAAGCGGTCGGAACGGGTCCGGTAGCCGGGCAAAGTGGGGAGCATGAGCTCGCCGCGAAGCCCCCGGCCGTGCCGGTTCCTGCGGCGCTGGCGGAAGTTCTTTCCCTGAACAGCGGTGGGCGAGCCGGCCAAAGGCGCGCCGGCGGGGCCGGAACCGGCGCCTGTCCGCCCGGCGTCGGGGTCAGCCAACCGGACCGTGAAACCCGAATCGTGGTGCGATGACTGCATATCTTGACTCTAAACCCGCGGATTGATTTACGCGATACAGGCCAGACCGCGATCCGCTGCCGCCCCGCCGCGGCACAACCCCTGTCGTGTCAATGCGGAGCCCCCGCCAGAGGGGGAGTAGTCTGTGATGTCGTGGGTGCAATTCGTCTTTGTTCGAGGTCTGCCTGCCGCAATTCTGCGGTGGCCACTTTGACGTACGTATACGCCGACTCCACGGCCGTCCTGGGCCCGCTCGCCACGTACGCCGAACCGCACTGCTACGACTTGTGCGAACAGCACGCCGACTCGCTGACCGTGCCGCGCGGCTGGGAAGTCATGCGGCTGGCTATGCCGGCAACCCCGGCCGGACCCGGCCCCGACGACCTTCTGGCCCTCGCCAACGCGGTCCGCGAGGCCGCCTCCCGTCCGGCTGCGGCGGAACCTGCCAAGGGCCAGCGCACGCTGCACCCGGCGCTGGAAGCACCGGCTCCGGCCGAGGGCGCCAGGCGCGGACATCTGCGCGTCCTGCGCGAACCTTCCTAAGGCGCCAACTGGCGGTAGGGTGGAAACTGCAAAAAGCCGTCAGCCACCGGCGCCCTTTCGCGGCGCCCATCAGGGAGCGTTCACTATGCCCAAGCTCAGTCCCGAACTGTTGTCTGTCCTGCGATGCCCCGTCACCGGCTCCGGCCTGGTGCAGGAAGGCGACGAGCTCGTCACCGTCACGGCAGATGAAGCCGGAAACAAGCTGCGGTACAGGATCGAGGACGGCATCCCCCTGCTGCTGCCGCCGGAACTCCTGCCCGCCGCCGCGGCGGCAGCCGCTGATCAGCACGACGCCGGCCAGCACGACGCCGCTCAGCACGACGCCGGCCAGCAAGGCACAGCCCCGCGCCACGCCGCGGAATAACGAGCGCCCCAAAACCTGCCCGCCACCCATCAGGGACGCCCCCGGCAGCGAATGACTGCTTAGAGCCAAGATCACCTGGGCACACCCAGCTCCAGACACGCAACGCCACCGGCCACAACAAAGGATTCACATGACTTTCGATTACAAGATTGCGGACATTTCCCTGGCCGAGGCGGGCCGCCATCAGATCCGCCTCGCCGAGCACGAGATGCCCGGACTCATGTCCCTGCGCGAGGAATTCGGCTCCAGCCAGCCGCTCAAGGGCGCCCGCATCGCCGGATCGCTGCACATGACGGTCCAGACCGCGGTGCTGATCGAGACCCTTACCGCCCTCGGCGCCGAAGTC
Organism: Arthrobacter sp. ES3-54; assembly: GCF_029504395.1. Taxonomy (GTDB): domain Bacteria; phylum Actinomycetota; class Actinomycetes; order Actinomycetales; family Micrococcaceae; genus Arthrobacter. The sequence goes on along the minus strand of NZ_JAQFIF010000005.1, from coordinate 320,336 downwards.
CGCTGGGCCTCCTGCAATATCTTCTCCACCCAGGATGAAGCCGCCGCCGCCGTGGTGGTCGGAACCGGCACCACCGAGAACCCCCAGGGTGTCCCCGTCTTCGCCTGGAAGGGCGAGACGCTGGAGGAATACTGGTGGACTGCCGAGCAGATCCTCACCTGGCCGGGCGCCGACGCCAACCCCGAGCTGGGTCCGAACATGATCCTGGACGACGGCGGCGACGCCACCATGCTGGTGCATAAGGGTGTCGAATTCGAGGCCGCCGGTGCTGTGCCCGCCGCCACCGAGGACGAATCCGAGGAAGGCCGGGTCTTCCTCGACGTGCTGCGCGCCTCGCTCCAGGCCGACCCGCAGAAGTGGACCCGCATCGGCTCCCTCCTGCTCGGCGTCACCGAGGAGACCACCACCGGTGTGCACCGCCTGTACCAGCTGGCGGAGCAGGGCAAGCTGCTCTTCCCGGCCATCAACGTCAACGACTCCGTCACCAAGAGCAAGTTCGACAACAAATACGGCATCCGCCACTCCCTGCCGGACGGCATCAACCGCGCCACCGACGTCCTGATGGGCGGCAAGGTCGCCGTCGTCTGCGGTTACGGCGACGTCGGCAAGGGCGCCGCAGAGGCCTTCCGCGGCCAGGGCTCGCGCGTGATCGTCACGGAAATCGATCCGATCTGTGCGCTCCAGGCGGCGATGGACGGCTATCAGGTGGCCAAGCTGGAATCCGTCCTCAGCGAAGGCCACATCTTCATCACCACCACCGGCAACAAGGACGTCATCATGGCTAAGCACATGGCCGGGATGCGCGACAAGGCAATCGTGGGCAACATCGGCCACTTCGACAACGAGATCGACATGGCCGGCCTGGCGAAGGTCCCCGGCATCAAGAAGGTCGAGATCAAGCCCCAGGTGCACGAGTGGGTCTTCGAGGCCGACCCTGCCACGGGAACGGGCAGCCGCTCCATCATCGTCCTGTCCGAAGGCCGCCTGCTGAACCTCGGCAACGCCACCGGGCACCCCTCCTTCGTCATGAGCAACTCTTTCGCCAACCAGACGATCGCCCAGATTGAACTGTTCACGAAGGCCGGCCAACCCGAGGGCGAGCGCGAATACGAGAAGCAGGTCTACGTCCTGCCGAAGATCCTGGACGAGAAGGTCGCCCGCCTGCACCTGGGCGCCCTCGACGTGGAACTGACTGAGCTGTCCAAGGAACAGGCCGAGTACCTGGATGTCGATGTCGCCGGGCCGTACAAGCCTGGTCACTACCGCTACTAGGAAGTGTCCCAAGGGGCCCCGGACTCAGGTCCGGGGCCCCTTGTCGTGACCGTTTTGGGGGCACTTTTGTAACCGGATCGTGGTCGAAACGGTCCGGGGTTCCAAGGTAACTCAATTATGCTGGCAGGATGACGTGTGGAAACGCCCGGGCCCTGTGATGGCCCTGAAAACCTGGAGTACCGGCCGCAAGATCGCCTTGCTGGGGATGGTTTGCGCCCTGGCAGCCGGCGGCGGGGCCTTTGCCGCGGCGGCTCCGGGGCTTGCCCAGTCCGCGATTTCCTCTGAGGCGGGATCCCCGGCCCGGACGACGCCGGGACTCGCCGTCCCGGTGGTGGCCCCCGCAGAGCTCGCGCTCACGCCCGCCGACGGCGCTGTGCAGGTCAACCCTGCGGCGCCGGTCTCCCTCAAGGTCAAGAACGGGCGCATTGACCGGGTGGCCCTCACTAGCGATGCCGGCGACACCGTCGAAGGCACCCTGAGCGCGGACGCATCCGCCTGGACTTCCTCCGGCGACCTGGCGTTCAACACCCGGTACAACTTCACGTACTCCGTGCTGGACGCCGCCGGACGCCAGACCCACAGCACACGCTCATTCACCACCGTCTCGACTGCCAACGAGGCCGACGCCGCTATTTACCCCCTGGACGGGATGAAGGTGGGCGTGGCCCAGCCTCTGCAGATCACCTTCAGCGAGCCGGTCTTGAACCGGGACGCCGTTGAAAAGGCCATCAAGATCACCTCCACGTCCGGCCAGGTGGGTGCTTTCCACTGGTTCAACAAGAACACCGTCAGGTACCGGCCGGAGGCCTTCTGGGCCGCGAACAGCACCATCACCATGGACATGAAGATGTTCGGCGTCGAACTGGGCAACGGGCAGGTCGGCAATTTCAACAAGAAAGTGACCGTCCACATCGGGGACAAGAAAGTGGCGGTTGCCGACGCCAAGGCGCATACGTTCTCGGTCAGCATCAACAACAAGCCGGCGGGGAAGTGGCCGGCAACCATGGGCGACACCCGGTTCCCCTCGGCCCGGGGCTTCCTCGTGTTCATGGAGAAGCACCGCGTGGAGCACATGGACGCCTCCACGATCGGGCTCAAACCGGGGGACCCGGCTTACTACGGCCAGCTTGACGTGAACTACGCCACGCGTCTGACGCCCAGCGGGGAGTTCATCCACCAGGCCACGGACTCCGCAATGCCCTTCGTCGGCAAGGCGAACCTCTCCCACGGCTGCATCGGCCTGGGCCCGGACGGCGCTAAGTGGGTCTTCGACAACATGACCACCGGAGACGTCGTCCAGGTAGTGAACACCGAGGGGGAGTACGCCAACTTCGATGACGGTTTCGGGGACTGGAACATCCCTTGGGCCCAATACGCCAACTGACGGGGTGGCACCCCGCCGAGCCCAATCCTCTGACGGTAGGCTCGGAGCCAGATAAGTTGCGCAGCCGGGCGCAGGCCGGGCAGCACAGAAGCCTACGGAAGCGAAGCTCCACGTGACAGACAAAAGTCCTACCCCTCCCGACCGGCCGGATCCGCATCTGGATCCCTCTGACGACACCGACGAGCCGGCGTTCGACTGGATGAAGCCGGCCTCCACGGCCAAATCCACCGCAGGCGCCGCGGCCGACAAGCCCGCGGCCACGTCTGCTGACAAGCCCGTAGCAACGAAGGACGACGGCGCCGCGGCCGACAAGCCTGCAGCCACGTCTGCCGCAGCCACCGCTGCCGACAAGCCTGCAGCCACGTCCGCCGCAGCCACCGCTGCCGACAAGCCTGCAGCCACGTCCGCCGCAGCCACCGCTGCCGACAAGCCCGCAGCCACGTCCGCCGCGGCCACCGCTGCCGACAAGCCCGCAGCCACGTCCGCTGCAGCCACCGCTGCCGACACGCCCGCAGCCCGCCAGCCCGGGAGCCGCGCTGACCGGAAGGCGGCCGAAGCCGCCGTCCTCCAGACGGAGGCCGAAAGGTCCGGGGCATCAGCCGGGGCACGCCAGGACTCCGGCTTTGACGAGACGCTGCAGACCTCTGCCCTGCCGGGGTCCCCGCAGGAGGAAATCGAACGCCGGAATGCCGAACGCCGGAATGCCGAACGCGAGCAGGCGGCAAAGGCCAAGCCCGTCCTGCCCCGGGTGATGCAGGTACTGCTCGCCGTGTTCTATCCGATCATCCTGCTGGTGCTCGCCGTCCGCGCTGTAACCAGCCCCCTGTTCCTCTGGGTGGAATACAACCGTCCAGGTTTCCCCGGCGACGGTTACGGGTTCAGCACCGATGACCGCATGACCTACGGCTCCTACGCGGTGGACTACCTCAGCAACTGGTCGGGCCCGCGCTACCTCGGCGATCTTGTGGACCAAAGCGGCGAGCGGCTGTTCAAGGACGGCGAAGTCAGCCACATGGCCGACGTCAAGGCTGTCATCCTGTCCACGTTCGGTGCCGGCACGCTGCTGATCCTGCTGGGCCTGGTGGCTGTGATCTACCTGTTGCGGAAACACAACGGGGGAGTCCGCCGCGGCCTGTTTGCCGGCTCGATCGTCACACTCGCGATCATTATCGGCCTCGGAACCCTCGCGGTGCTCGGCTGGGAGCAGTTCTTCACCGATTTCCACCACATCTTCTTCGCCAACGGGACCTGGACATTTACGCTTCAGGACACGCTGATCAGGCTCTTCCCGGGCCAGTTCTGGATGGATGCCGGGATTGTCATCGGCGCCCTCGTCCTGCTTGCTTCCGTTCTCACCCTCATCCTGACCTGGCCCACGCGCCGGCGCCGCGGCCTTGGCAAGAAGGCCGGCACATCCAAGGGCGCCACTGCTGACGCCGACCCTGACGCCACCGAGGCTGCCGCCGCGGCGGATGCGACGGCCGGCAGCACCGGCACCGAGGCAGAGGGCCCGGCGCGCACCCGGCACACGGTCTGAAAGGGCCTGCTGCCCTTTGGGTTCAACCGTAGATGCGGTTGATGTGCTCCGCGTAATCCCGCACGACGGCGGCCCGCTTGAGTTTGAGCGAGGGCGTCAGGTGCCCTGACTCCACGGTGAAGTCGGCGTCCAGGATGACGAAGCTGCGGATCGACTCAGCCTTGGAGACCAGGAGGTTCGCCTCATCGACGGCGTCCTGGATCGAGGCCCGGACGCTCTCGTTGGCGGCGGCTTCGGCCGGAGCCATGACGGGCACGTTCCGGGCGGCGCACCAGTTGCGCAGTCCTTCCGGGTCCAGGTTGACCAATGCCGAGACAAACGGCCGGCCGTCGCCAATGACCACTGCTTGTCCCACCAGCTGGTGCTCGCGGATCTTCTCCTCGAGCGGGCCCGGGGCGACATTCTTGCCGCCGGCCGTGACCAGCAGGTCCTTCTTCCGTCCTGTGATGGTCAGGAAGCCGTCCTCGTCCAGGGAGCCGAGGTCGCCGGTCCGGAAGAAACCGTCCACGAACGCCTCCGCGTTCGCGGTCTCGTTGGCGTGGTAGCCCTTGAAGACGCCGATGCCCTTGACCAGGATCTCGCCGTCGTCGGCCACCCGGACCGTGGTGCCCGGCACCGGGATACCGACTGTGCCCACCTTGGTCCGGGCAGGGGTGTTGGCCGTGCACGGCGCCGTGGTTTCCGTCAGGCCGTAGCCCTCAAGGACGGGGATGCCCGCGCCGCGGAAGAAATGGGCGTCGTTGGAGCTCAGCGGGCTGGCGCCGGAGACGGTGTAGCGCAGCTGGCCGCCGAAGGCCTGCCGGAGCTTGGGGTACAGCAGCCGGTCGAAGACTGCGTGCCGGGCACGCAGGAAGATCCCGGGTCCCGTGCCGCTGCCCCGGGAGGCGGCGTCCAGGGCTTTGGAGTAGCGGACCGCGGCCGCCGCTGCAGCCGTGAAGACGCGCTCCTGGCCCGCGGCGGCAGCCTTCTGCGCGGCCCCGGCGTAGACCTTTTCGAAGATCCGGGGGACCACCAGCAGGAAGGTGGGCTTGAAGCTGGCCAGGTCGTCCAGGAGCTCCTTCGCGTTTGCAGTGTGGCCGAGGGTGGTGCCGGAACTCAGGCAGATGACCTGCACCGCCCGGGCCAAAACGTGCGCCAGGGGCAGGAACATCAGCGTCCGGGAGCGCGGCTGCAGGAGGAGCTCGGGCAGGAAGAGGACGGTGTTCTTCGCGACCAGGGCAAAGTTGGCGTGGGTGATCTCGCAGCCCTTGGGCTTGCCGGTGGTGCCCGAGGTGTAGACCAGGGACGCTACGTCCGCCAGGGACGCAGCGCTCCGGTGGCGTTCGAGCTCGGCGTCGGTCACCCCGGTGCCGGCGGCGGCCAGGCTCGCCAAGTTTGGTGCCGCGCCGTCGTGCTCCATCCGCACGACGGCGACAAGCCGGTCGCCGAGGACGGTGGAGGCGTCCAGGACGCCCTGGACCACGGCGGCCTTGGCCTGATCCTCGACGAACACCCGCCGGGCTCCCGAGTCGTGGAGGATCCACTCGACTTGGGCCGCGGAGGAGGTCTCATAGATCGGGACGGTGACGCCGCCGGCGAACCAGATGGCGAAGTCCACCACCGTCCACTCATACCGGGTGGCGGACATGACAGCGACGGTTTCGCCCGGAGTGAGTCCGCCGGCAATCAGGCCTTTGGCCAGGGCAGTGACCTGCCCCAGGAAGTGTCGGACGGAGACATCGGTCCAGCCGCCGGGGCCCTTGCGGGAGTAGAGGGCGTGCACGGGGTCCTTCGCGTGCTGCTCCAGGAGCAGGTCCGTCACGTTGGACTCCGGGTCCAGCTCCACGAGCAGTCCGGTGCTTGCTTCTCTCACAGCCGAGTCTCCATTTCCTGGTCCGCCCGGAGTGCGGCGGACTTCCCCTGCAATCCTGCCCTAGATCCAGGACGGCATCCACATCCGCATGCGCCACTCCTGGTAGGGGATCACCTCGGCGGTCCAGACGGGATAGAAGAACGCGGAGACCAGCACGGCCGCCACCACGAACAGCGCCACCAGGTAGAACCCGGATCGGCGGCGCCAGAGGGGGTCGCTGCGCTGGCCGAGCACCAGGCCCAGGCAATAGACGAGCGCCAGCACCAGGAACGGTTCAAAGGAGACGGCGTAGAAGAAGAAGGTGGTCCGCTCCGGGTACAGGAACCAGGGCAGATACCCCGCGGCCACGCCAGCCAGGACCGCGCCGGCGCGCCAGTCGCGGCGGCCGGCCCACCAGAACAGCAGGATGCCCAGGCTCACGGCGGCGCTCCACCAGATGAGCGGGTTGCCCACGGAGAGGATGGCGGTGGTGCAGTTGCTGAAATCGCAGCCCGGGCTGCCTTGCTTGGGGGATTCGTAGAAGAAGGACGTGGGCCGGCCCATGACCAGCCAGCTCCAGGCGCTGGCCTCGTACGGGTGGTCCGAACTCAGGCCCTGATGGAACTTATAGGCCTCAAGGTGGTAATGCGCAAGGGACCGCACGGCGTTCGGCAGCCAGCCCCACTCGGCCGAGGGGTTGGTCTCGGCCCAGTGCCTGAAGTAGGCGTCCGTGGACCGGAACCAGCCGGTCCACGTGGCACCGTAGACCACGGCGGCCACCGGAACGATGCTCAGGAAGGCCGGGACGCCGTCCTTGAGGATGCCGCCGCTGATCCAGGCATGCACGCCGGCTATGCGCCGCGCGCTGAGGTCCCAGAAGACGGTCAGCAGGCCGAATCCGGCCAGAAAGAACAGTGCGGACCATTTCGTGCCGACCGCCAGGCCCAGGCAGACTCCCGCGGCGAGGCGCCACCACCGGATGCCGAGCCAGGGTCCGGAGGTGAGTTGAAGCGCCGAGGGACGCCCCGTGGCAGAGGCTGCGGCCTGCCGGCCGAGCCGGGCTGCCAGCCGCCGCCGGCCGTCGTCGCGGTCCATCAGCAGGGCGCCGAACGCGGCAAGGATCCAGAACATGAGGAAGATGTCCAGCAGCGAGGTCCGGGACATGACGAGGTGGTGGCCGTCCACAGCGAGCAGGACGCCGGCAACAGCGCCCAGGGTCAGTGAGCGGAAGAGTTTTTGCGCGATCAGGGCCAGCAGGAGGATGGACAGCGTCCCCGTCAGGGCAGCTCCGAACCGCCAGCCGAAGGGATTGTCCGCCCCGAACAGCCACATGCCCGCGGCGATCATCCATTTGCCGACCGGCGGGTGGACCACATACTCCGGCGTGTTCAGCAGCACGCCGGGATTGCCGGCGATGAAGGCGTCGTTCGCCCGGTCTGGCCAGCTGCGCTCGTACCCGCTGACCAGGAATGAATACGCGTCCTTGACGTAGTAGGTTTCGTCAAAAACCAGGTTGCGGGGCGTATCCAGCCGGACAAACCTCAGGACGCCGCCCAACGCGGCGGTGAGAACCGGAATCAGCCAGTACCAGAGCCGAAGCGACGCCGGGTAGTCCCGCCAGCTCTGGATGCCGCCGATCAGGCGTTCCCTGAGGGCCTCCGGCGTGTTGGCCTCGGCGGGGCGGCCGATCCAGCGGTGTCCCTCCAGGTTGCGGCCGGTGCGGAAGCGGCTCCCGGCTCTGCCGTTGGCGCTGCTCCGGCCTGTTGTCGGCGATGCGGCGGGGCCAGCCTCGGGCGGCCGCGTGGGGGTCTGGGTCACGTTGCCCATGCTACCTTTCGCAGCTGTGCTCGCAGGGCTGCGCGCCGGCGGCAGTAGGCTGGTCCTGTGGACCACGAACCCAGCACCTCCCCTCTTCCTCCCCTCGATCCTCCTCTCGACGACGATGCCGTCGCCGTCGTTCCGGCCGCTGGTGTTCCCGCCGCTGGCGGACCCGGCAGGATCGTCCTCGCGGCGACGCCGATCGGCAATGCGGGAGATGCCTCGGCGCGGCTCGTGGAGCTGCTGACGACGGCGGACATCGTCGCCGCGGAGGACACCCGGAGGCTGCACCGCCTCGTGCAGAACCTTGGCATCACCGTGGCCGGCCGGATCATCAGCTATCACGAGCACAATGAGGCTGCCAAGACTGCCGACCTGCTGGACCAAGTCCGGGCCGGCAAGACCCTGGTCATGGTGACCGACGCCGGCATGCCCTCCGTCTCGGACCCGGGGTTCCGGCTGGTTGAAGGCGCCGTAGCGGCCGGCCTCACCGTCACCGCGGCGCCGGGACCGTCCGCCGTGCTGACCGCGCTGGCCCTTTCCGGCCTGCCGACGGACCGCTTTTGCTTCGAGGGATTCCTGCCCCGCAAGGCGGGTGAACGCTCCTCGCGGCTGGCGGAGCTCGACGCCGAGCGGCGCACCATGGTGTTTTTCGAGGCGCCGCACCGGCTCGAACCCATGCTGCGGGCCCTGCGCGAAAGCTTCGGCGCCGACCGCAGGGCCGCGGTGTGCCGGGAACTCACCAAGACCTACGAAGAGGTCATCCGCGGCACCCTGCGCGAGCTGCTCGAATGGGCCGAGACCAACGAGGTGCGCGGCGAAATCGCGGTGGTGGTGGGCGGCGCTCCTGAACGCGAACCAGGCCGTCCCGAGGATCACGTGGCTGCCGTCAACGGGCTGATAGCCCAAGGCATCCGGTTGAAGGAGGCCGTGTCCGCAGTGGCCGACGACGCGAAAGTCAGCAAGCGCGAACTCTATGCCGCGGTCCTCGCCGCGCGGTGATAAACGCGGTGTGCTCCCGGCGCCTGTAACCCGCGCCGGCCCAGCTGGATCGAGCCCCCACGGGTGGCACGGAGCGGTTGTGCAGCTGCACAGCATATTCTGGATCGGGTAGTGCGCCCATGCATAGACTTGCCCGTGAGCGCGGCAGTACCGTGGCAGTAATCCAGACGCCCGGGCCTGCCTGCGGGAACGTGCGCCGACACCAATAACTAATTCAAACAAACTAGTGCCAAGAAACTAGGGCCAACCGAATTGCTGACGAGGGAGTCATTATGACTGTAACTGCCCAGCCTATTGTTTCCGCCGAGCGGGAGAGTGCCCTGCTGGCGTCCGTTCCGACGGGCCTGCTGATCAACGGCGAGTGGCGTCCGGCCGCGTCCGGGAAGACCTTCGACGTCGAGGACCCGGCCACCGGGAAGGTCCTGCTCAGCATTGCCGACGCCGGTCCCGAGGACGGCAAGGCGGCCCTGGACGCGGCCGCCGCCGCGCAGGAGTCCTGGGCGAAGGTCCCGCCCCGGGAACGCGGTGAGATCCTGCGCCGCGCCTTCGAGATGGTCACGGCCCGCGCGGAGGACTTCGCGTTACTGATGACCCTGGAGATGGGCAAGCCTTTGGCCGAGGCCCGGGGCGAGGTCACGTACGGTGCGGAGTTCCTGCGCTGGTTCTCCGAGGAAGCCGTCCGCGCCTTCGGCCGGTACTCGGTGTCCCCGGACGGGAAGTCCCGGCTGCTGGTGACCAAGAAGCCGGTGGGCCCGTGCCTTTTGATCACGCCGTGGAACTTCCCGCTCGCCATGGCGACCCGCAAGATCGCCCCGGCCGTCGCCGCCGGCTGCACCATGGTGCTCAAGTCCGCGAACCTGACCCCGCTGACGTCCCAGCTGTTCGCGGCCGTGATGCTTGAGGCCGGGCTGCCCGCTGGTGTCCTGAACGTCATCCCGACCTCCACCGCCGGTGCCACGACCGGGCCGCTGATCAAGGACTCCCGGCTGCGGAAGCTGTCCTTCACCGGCTCCACCGAGGTCGGCCGCCGGCTGCTCGCGGATGCCTCCGAGACGGTGCTGCGGACCTCGATGGAGCTCGGCGGGAACGCCCCGTTCGTGGTGTTCGAGGACGCCGACGTCGATGCCGCCGTCGCCGGGGCGATGCTGGCGAAGCTGCGGAACATGGGCGAGGCCTGCACCGCGGCGAACCGGTTCATCGTGCACGAATCCGTCGCCCAGGAGTTCGCGGAGAAGTTCGCCGCGAAGATGGCGGGCATGACCACCGCGCGGGGCACCGAGGCCGAATCCAAGGTGGGCCCGCTGATCGATGCCAAGAGCCGGGACAAGGTCCACGAGCTCGTCACAGACGCCGTCGCCGCCGGCGCGGTCGCGGTGACCGGCGGCTCCGCCGTCGAGGGCCCGGGCTACTTCTACCAGCCCACCCTCCTCACCGGCGTCACCGAGGGCACCCGGATCCTGTCCGAGGAAATCTTCGGACCCGTCGCCCCGATCATCACCTTCGGCACCGAGGACGAGGCCATCCGGCTCGCGAACAACACCGAGTACGGGCTTGTGGCCTACGTCTTCACCCGGGACCTGAACCGGGGCATCCGGATGGGCGAACGGCTCGAGACCGGCATGCTGGGCCTGAACGCCGGCGTGGTCTCCAACGCTGCCGCCCCGTTCGGCGGCGTCAAGCAGTCCGGCCTGGGCCGCGAAGGCGGCCTCGAGGGCATCGAGGAATACCTCTACACCCAGTACATCGGCATCGCCGACCCCTACGCCGGCTAAGCACCCGACCTAGCCGCGGCGCACCCGGCGAACGGAGTTGCGGATCTTCCCCCAGGATTCCGCGAGTCCCCGCCGGGTGCGTTGTGCTGTCCGGGAGAGGATCCGGCGGGGCGCCGGGAGGATCCGCCGCCAGCTGGACATGACCGACGGCGGCAGCCAGGCCGCGCGCAGACGCACCAAGGGCCTCGCGTTGGCCCGCAGCGAGGCCTGCACCAGGGCGATCCTGGCCGCGGCGGAATCGGCCGGATCCGCGGACTCTGCGGTCTGCGCCGGTCCGGCGGCGCCCCCCGGCCGGCCGTATTGCTCACGTTCAAAGTCCTCGGTCAGGGCGGCCGCTGCCCGTTGCCCGGGCCCATCCGCGCCGCCGGGTTCCCCCAACGCTGCCGAGGAGCGCAACCGCTGCGAGAAATGCCGCGGCGTCTCGCTCGCTCCGGGGGACACGCCGTAATCCGTGGCCAGATCCCGTAGTTCAGCCCAGGCCGGCAGAGCCGGTCCGGCGGTGGCGCCGGGATAGCCGCGGGCCGCCGTCCTCAGCCTGCGGCGCCGCAAACCGCTGCGCACCAGCCGCGGGGAAGCCAGCAGCAGCGCCAGCAGCAGCACCGCACCAACGCCGTACAGCGCCCGTGCCGCTTGCGCGTCCCCGAGCGCCGGCGTCCCGGTTCCGGGCAACGGAACCGTGCCGGGGGCCGGGACCGGGGCGTGCGTGGAACCGTCCCCGGGGGTCAGGGCATCGTTGCGTTCGTTGGTGCTGGCGCCGCTGGGCAGGGAGGCGTCCGTGGCGTAGGCCGGGACGAGGCCGCGGGACGGCGTCGGCTCAAACGCGACCCAGCCGACGCCCTGGAAGTAGAGTTCCGGCCAGGCATGGGCGTCACGGGCATCGACTTCGAACTCCGGAAGCGGACCCTGGCCCGAGACCGCCACCGTGGCCCCGGTGGGGCGTCCGGGAGCGTAGCCCACGGCGATCCTGCTGGGAATGCCCTCCAGCCTGGCCATCACGGCCATGGCAGAGGCGAAATGAATGCAGTAGCCGCTCTTTTGGTTCAGGAAGTCCGCCAGCACTGACAAGCCGTTGCCGTCGTAGCCGCCCTGCACAGGGGACTGCAGGGAGTAGCTGAACTCGGTGGAGCGCAGGAACCGCTGGATGGCCATGGCCTTCGCATACGGCGAGGCGGCTCCTGCCGTCACGGTCTTGGCCGTGCTGCTCACAACCTCCGGAACGTTCGACGGTTGCCGCAGGAACTGTTCCGGGATCCCGCGCACCGGTTCGGAGGCCCCGGCCAGCAGCGCCGCCGTGAGCTGCGGGGTAACGGACGTGACCATGTACTGCTGGTCGCGGGAGTTCGTGTCGACCCCCTTGATGCTCAGCGTGGCAGGATCCCAGCTCCAGCGCCCAGTGAGGCCGTTGACGGCTTCCGGCGCGTACGGTGCCGGCAGGTACGGGCTCGTGTACTGGCCGGTGTTGACGGCCGTGATCACGCGGAGCTCTGTCGGGGCCCTATCCAGCCCGGACTCGATCCTGCCGGTCCCGGGTTGCCGGGTGGACTCCCGGTCATCAGGTGCCCAGGAATCGCCGTCGAAGCTGTCCACCGTCACCGACCGCAGGTACGGCGTCGTCGGCGAGTTCGTGGCGAAGGTGATCCGGCCCTCGCCCGAGGGGCTGCGCAGGCTGTTGCCCAGGCTGATCATCGGATTCAGGCCGGTGGCGCCGCCGAAGGGGTTCAGCCGCGAGCCCTGCGGGAACGTGCCCTGGTCGAATCCCGGGATGACAGGCTGCAGCAGCAGCGTGACGGTCAGCGCCGCGACGGCTGTGACCGCTCCGCGCCGGAATTGCCCGGGGTTCCGGGCGGTGTCGGCCAGGGTGCGGGCATCCGGCGTGAACCAATGGCTACACCCGAGAATCAGCAGATACCCGACGGCGGCGCCCACGAACCCCAGCACTCCCACGCTTTGCGGTTTGACCATGGCCGGCACTACGAGAATGGCCAGGATCCCCAGCCCGCTTGTGGCCGGCAGTGCCAGCGGGAACGCCAGCGCATCGATGAGGATCACCAACAGCCCGAGCACCGCGCAGATCAACATCACGATTCCGGCGTTGGGGGCCACCGGGGTGCTCTCGGCAAGGACGGTTTCGCTGGCCCGCCGGAGGAACTTCCCCAGGTAACTCATGGTCTCCGGGGACGGGATGAACCCGGCAATGCTGTGCTGCCGGAAGAAAATGAAGGTCAGTGCCACTATGAGCGCCACCAGGCCGCCGGCAGCGACGAGCCATGTCCGGGCCCGCAACGACCGGAGCATTGCCATGGAGAACGCGACGGAGAGAACGGTGCTGAAGACCGGGGAGTACCAGGCCCACCCACGCAAGACGCCGTTGAAGCCGAGGGCGGCGCCCGCGACTGCCACCGCGACGGCGGTTCCCATCACCCAGGGCTGGGCGCCGGGTCCGTCCGGCCGGGGCGCCGCGCCGGGGGACAGGACTGTCGGTTCTTCCTTGCCGGCCGTGCCGGTGCCAGATCCGGAGCTGCGGTGCGGTGCGAGTGTCATGGCCGGCCCCCTACGCCGCGGCGGACGTCGGCCGCAGCGGACATCGCCGGGTCTGCCTGGTCAAAGGCTGCCCATGCGTCCGGCAGCGAGCTCCGCGCAGTTACCGCCACGGCCCGCCATCCGCCCAGCCGCAACGCCTCCAGTACCTCGGGCATCTCACCGGAATCCTGTGCGTGGTCCATGACCAGCAGCGCAAATGCGTTCGCGCCGAACCCGGCCGCCGGTGACAGCGCCCGGGCCTCCGCCGGGGACAGGCTGCCCAGGATCGCCAGGACCGGTCCCCGCAGCCGGTGGGCCGAAAGCTTGTCCATCAGGGCGTCGTCGAAGACCTGCGGGGCTCCCGCCGCAGCCTCCCGCGGGCGGGGCTGCGGGGCGCGATCACGGTGCTGTTGGGTGTGGTGGTGCGGGTGGTGCGGGCCGGAAAGTTGGATGGCGGCCAGGCTTTCCGCGATGGACTGCAGCCCGGCCGTTCCGGTGTATGCCTCGGCTTCCGGATCGGGAGCGGACGGCGAATTCCGGAAGGCGGGCGCACCGGCGGTGTCCAGGAACCGCAGCGAGTAGTTGCGTTCCGCCAGGTGCGCGCCGATCGACATCGCCGCCGTGACAGCCCACTCGAAGGCGTCGCAGGTCAGCAAATCATGGCCGTCCCCCTCCCCGTTGCCCGAGTGGCCGCCCGGGGACAGGGCGCTGTGGCCAAACACGCCGTGGGGATAAGCCGAGAGGCGCTGATCCAGGATGACGGTCGCCTCGGGGGTGGTGACGGACTCCTCCTGCCGCACCATGAGGGACCCGTGGCGGGCGGTCGCGGCCCAGTGCACTCGGCGCAGCGGATCCCCGTGGCGGTATTCGCGGGTCATGACGTCATCGTCGCTGGGATTGGCCCGGGCCCGCGTGGGTGTGACGCCGTCGTGTCCGCGGGCGCCTGCGAGGCCCGTCTCGGGGAGCTCCACGGCGGCGGGCGTCACGGTGAGGAGGTCGCCGTCGTCAATCGCGTGGCGGTGGAAGGACAGCCCGAAGGGGTCGCTGAACTCCGCCGTCACAGGCCCAATCAGGAACTGGCCCCGCCGGGGCGAGCGAAGGTGGTACTCATAGCGGCTGGTGCCGGCCGCAGCCGCACGTGCCGGGAACCTGAAGACGGGGGATTCGCCGAACCGGGCCGGCAAGTGTTCCTCCATAATCGCGTGGCCCGCCCCGGCCCCGGTCCGCGCGACGGCCAGCCGGACCGTGGTGCGCGCCGACGTTTCGACCGGCGACGGGCTGAATTCGCGGTAAACCTGGAACCTCGGCTTCAGGACGCGGGTTCCGGCCAGGGCCAGCACGGGCAGGACCAGCAGCAGTACGGCCAGCGCCAGCAGATCCCGGCGTCCCATGATCTGCGCGGCCAGCAGGGACAGCGCGCCCGCGCCGAGAAGGCCCCAGCCACGGGTGCTGAAGAAGTGTCCGGGCAACCGATCCCTCAACGCCACGGCGGACCCATTCCCTAGCGCGGATTCGGCAGTTTGGGTGACGGCGCGGCTGCCATGGCCGAGGCCTTCTTCCGGCCAGTGCGGCCGCTTCCGTTGGTTGAAGCCGTCACTTCCGGCGTAACGGGGATCTTGGCGATGATGGCCCGGATGACGCTTTGCGGCGTCTCGCCCGCGCTGGCCGCCTTGCGGTCGAGGATGATCCGGTGGGCGAGCACCGCTTCGGCCACGCTAACGACGTCGTCCGGCAGCACGAAGTCCCGGCCCTCCAGCGCGGCGGTGGCCTTCGCCGCGCGCAGGAGCTGCAGCATGGACCGCGGGCTGGCACCGAGCCGGAGAAGCCCGCTATCACGCGTGGCCCGTCCCAGGGCCACCGTGTACTCCTTGATGGAACGGGACACGTAGACCTGCTGCACCGTGGCGATCATGGCGGCCACTTCCGCCGCGGTGACCACTGCCGTCACGCGGGCCAGCGGAGAGGATGCCTGGTGGGTCTCGAGCATCTCCATCTCGGACTCACGGTCCGGGTAGCCCATGGAAATCCGGGCCATGAAACGGTCCCGCTGCGCTTCCGGCAGCGGGTACGTGCCTTCCATCTCGATGGGGTTCTGCGTCGCCACCACCATGAACGGCTCATCCAGCCGGTAGGACGTGCCGTCCACCGTGACCTGGTGCTCCTCCATGCACTCCAGCAGGGCTGATTGGGTCTTGGCCGAGGCGCGGTTGATTTCGTCCCCGATGACGATGTTGGCGAACACCGCACCGTGCCGGAACTCGAAGGTCCGGGTCGCCTGGTTGTAGATGGACACGCCCGTGACGTCGGACGGGAGCAGGTCCGGCGTGAACTGGATCCGGTTGACGGAGCAGTCGATGGTGCGGGCCAGGGTCTTGGCCAGCAGCGTCTTGCCCACCCCCGGGACATCTTCCAGGAGCAGATGGCCCTGGGCGAGAAGCACGGTGAGCGCCAGCTTGGCCGCTTCGGCCTTGCCGTCGATGACCGTATTAATGGCCGTCAGGATCCGGGTACTGGCTGAGTGGAAGGCATCCTCGTCCATAGCCGGCGCCGAGGCCCGGTGTCCGGAGGCGTTCGGGTCCAGGCCGGGGCGGCCCGGGAGTCTCTGTCCTTCGGGGAGGATGTCGTCTACGGAAGTGCGGTGGTAATCCATCGGCAGCCTTTCAGCCCTGGTGGGTCCCGGCACTGACGCCAGCGGCCGCCGGACCCCTCAGCGGCGTTCGCCTGTTTCCTAACGGGGAAATAACAGAGTACTTACAGACTACTAACACAACTGCCGGGCCTGACAGAGAATTCCGGGGAAATCTCGGCGCCGGTTAGGGTGGATGAATGCTCAATCCCCTCACACCCGTCCCGTTCCGGCCGCCCGGAGATGACGGTACCGGACGCAGCGGATATCCGCCGGCACCGGAGCCACTTCCCGTGCCGGTCATGGACAACCACACGCATCTGGACTTTCCCGACGCGGAGCTCTTGGTTGGCGTCAAGGACGCCCTCGACGCCGCCGCAGCGGTGGGTGTCCAGGGTGCGGTGCAAGTGGGCTGCGACCTCGAATCGTCCCGGTTTACGGTCAAGGCGGTTGAGCTTGATTCGCGGCTCCTTGGCGCAGTTGCCCTGCACCCCAACGATGCGCCCGGCTACGCCCGGCGCGGCGGACTGGAGGAAGCCCTGGCCGAGATCGAGGCCCTGGCCGCCCATCCGAGGGTCCGGGCGATCGGTGAGACCGGCCTCGACTTCTTCCGGACCGAGGGGGAGGGCCTGGCCCACCAGCGCTATTCGTTCCGCCGCCATATCGACATCGCCAAACGGCTCGGGCTGACGCTGCAAATCCACGACCGCGACGCCCATGACGACGTCGTCCAGGTGTTGCGCGAAGAGGGGGCCCCGGAGCGGGTGGTCTTCCACTGCTTCTCCGGCGACGAGGCCCTCGCCCGGACCTGCAACGCGGAGGGCTGGTACATGTCCTTTGCTGGAACCGTGACGTTCAAGAACGCGGCGGACCTGCGCTCAGCGCTTGCCATCGCGGAGCCGGACCGGATCCTGGTCGAGACCGACGCGCCCTTCCTCACCCCGCACCCGCATCGCGGCCGCCCGAACGCGAGCTACATGGTTCCGTATACGGTCCGGGCCATGGCCGATGTGACTGGTTCGGAGCTTTCCGAGCTGTGCGCCCAGATCGCCGCAAATACCGTGCGGGCGTACGGATCCTGGGACTGAACCGACCCTCTGCAGCCGTCCGGCATAGATACCGGGTATGCACAAATTCTTGGCGCCTTTATAACGCTTCGATTACAGTGGTCAACTATTAGCCGGGGTCGGGGAAGGCCTACGGTCAATTTCACTCAAGCAGGGCGTGCATTGTGGCAAACGAACCACATGCGCGCTCTCGTTTTGGGTGAGGCAGTGCACGCATGTTCCGTGACGCTCCGGACGCTGTCCGGAGCCGCCGTTGGCGCGCTCACGAAGGGTGGTCACGTGTACTTATCCCCGTGCCCGGAAGGTCCAAGAGATTCGGGCAATTGTGGTCAAGTTCTTCACATCGGACGGAAAGTTCAGCTTCGTCAAAGTTGGCACGCAGCTCGTAGTGCTGGTGGCACTGGTGCTGGGCCTCGTGGCCTTTGTCGGCAACAACAAGACGATCACACTCAACGTGGATGGCAAAGTCAGCTCCGTCCAGTCCTTCGGCGGAACCGTCGGGGAAGTCGTCAAGGGTGCCAAGGTTGAACTGCAGCCATCCGACAGGGTGTCGCCCTCGCTGGACGCCCATGTGCAGGACGGGGCGGTCATCAACGTCAACCTCGCAAAGGCCGTCAAGGTCAGCCTGGACGGCGCCGAACGGACCATCTCCACTACCTCGCCCAACGTTGAAGGGCTCGTGACCGAACTCGGTGTGGCCAGCGCCTCGCAGCTCTCCGTGCCCAAGGATGCCCAGCTCGCCGTCAGCGGCTCCTTCGTTTCCATCTCGACGCCGAAGACCGTGAGCGTCGTCGCGGACGGCAAGGCAGCCAAGACCACCACCACCGCGGCCACCGTGGCCAAGGTCCTGGAGGACGCCGGGCTCTCGCTCGGGGCCACCGACCGCGTCTCCCAGCCCGGGAACGCTCCCGTGGTCAATGACATGGTGATCAAGGTCTCCCGCGTCGACGTCAGCAAGACGGCCAAGACCACCGAGCCCGTCGCCTTCGAAACACTCACCACCGAGAGCGCGGACATGTTCAAGGGTGAGAAGAAGGTCACCCAGGCCGGCGTTGCCGGCACCACCAGCAAGAGCTTCAAGCTGGTCCTCGTGGACGGCCGCGAAGCCTCCCGGACCCTGGTGTCCGAGACCGTCAGCACCCAGCCCGTCACCGAAAAGGTGACCGTCGGCACCAAGGAAAAGCCCAAGCCTGCCGCCAACACCGGTGCAGACGCCCCCGCGATGATGAACCAGGGCATGTGGGACAAGATCGCCCAGTGCGAATCCGGCGGCAACTGGTCCATTAACTCCGGCAACGGCTACTACGGTGGCCTGCAGTTCGACGTCGGGACCTGGCTCAGCTCCGGCGGCGGCGCCTACGCCCCGAACGCCGCTGCGGCCAGCAAGGCCCAGCAGATCGCCGTCGCCAACCGCGTCTACGCCCAGCGCGGCCTGCAGCCCTGGGGCTGCGGCTGGGCCGCCTCCAGCTAGCACGCGCAAGTCCAGTGGGCCAGAACAGTACGCCAGCCCGGCGGCTGGCAGCCGGCCACTGACCGCCCGACTCCGCGGCTACTGACCACAGCCAGGGGACCGCACAGGCCGGGTCCGGATTCCCTCCGGACCCGGCCTGCGGCGTACCCGCGCCGGGATAGGATACCTAGGTGACTGAACCGAGCCCCTCCGCCCCCGAAAGCCTCCCCGGAGCGGCGCCCGCACCGCTCATGGGTGCCTCCGATATCCGCCGGCTGGCAGAGGAAATCGGCGTGCGGCCCACGAAGACCCTCGGCCAGAACTTCGTCATCGACGGCAACACCATCCGGCGGATCGTGAACACCGCTGACATCCGGGCCGATGAGACAGTCCTTGAAGTCGGTCCCGGGCTCGGGTCGCTGACCCTTGGCCTGCTGGACGCCGCCCGGAGCGTGGTCGCCGTCGAAATCGATCCGGTCCTCGCCGGGCGCCTGCCGGCCACGGTGGGCCAGTGGCGGCCGCACGCCGTCGGGAATTTCCACCTCGTCCTGGCCGACGCCATGCGGGTCACCGAGCTGCCCGTCGAGCCGACAGCGCTCGTGGCGAATCTTCCCTACAACGTCGCCGTCCCCGTGGTGCTCCACCTCCTGCAGCACTTCCCGAGCCTGCAGCACGGCCTGGTCATGGTCCAGGACGAAGTCGCCGACCGCCTCGCGGCAGGGCCCGGCTCCAAGACCTACGGCGTGCCTTCGGTCAAGGCCGCCTGGTACAGCAGCATGCGCAAGGCCGGCGTGATCGGCATGAACGTCTTCTGGCCCGCACCCAAAATCCATTCCGGACTCGTCGCGTTCACACGCCGGGAACCCCCCGTCACGACTGCCACCAGGGAGCAGGTCTTCGCCGTGATTGACGCAGCCTTCGCGCAGCGCCGCAAGACGCTCCGGGCCGCGTTGGCCGGCTGGGCCGGCAGCGCCGCCGAGGCCGAACGCTGCCTGCGGGCCGCCGGCATCGACCCCACCGCCCGCGGTGAAGTGATCGACATTGCGGCGTTCGCCAGAATCGCCGAAGCGCACGAGCAGCCGGTCGCCTAAGGTCGTCCTGAGCTCCTTATGGGTTCCCCTGGGCGCGGTTCCGTGCTTGGAGCCCGGGCCGCAATGCCATAGCGTGGAGCCATGAACGCAGTGAGAGAGCGCTTTGCCGCGAGGACTGTTCGAGTCAAGGCTCCAGGCAAGGTCAACGTCTCACTGGACGTCGGACCGTTGCGGCCGGACGGCTACCACTCGGTTGCCAGCGTCTACCTGGCGGTCTCACTCTACGAAGAAGTTGCCGCCACCAGCACCGATACTGGCGAGATCACCGTCAGCATCAGCAACGCGAGCACCTTTGACGGCCTGGACATTCCGCTCGATTACCGCAATCTGGCCTACAAGGCGGCGGCCATCATGGCAGACGTCTCCGAACACTCCACCGGTGTCCACCTGGAGATCACGAAACGGGTGCCTGTGGCCGGCGGCATGGGTGGCGGGTCCGCCGACGCCGCCGCCACCTTGCTGGCCTGCGACGCATTGTGGAACAGCGGCCTGTCCCGCGACGAGCTGGCCCACCTGGCCGCAGAACTCGGAGCCGACGTCCCTTTCGCGCTGCTCGGCGGCACGGCCGTGGGGCTCGGTTTGGGCGACGATCTCTCGCCCGCCCTCGTCAAGGCCCAGACCGACTGGGTACTCGTGACGGCGGACTTCGGCCTGCCCACCCCGGAGGTCTACCGGGCCCTGGACAGGCTGCGCGTGGCCGAAGGAGCGGTGATCGAGGAACCCATCGCCGTGGACCCGATGATCCTCCAGGCCCTGCGCGGCGGCGACGCCGACGCCTTGAGCCGTGTCCTGATCAACGACCTGCAACGCGCCTCGATCGAACTCGCTCCGGGCCTCCGGGACACCCTCGGACTCGGTGAATCCCTGGGAGCGATCGCTGGAATCGTCTCCGGGTCCGGGCCTACGGTTGCGTTCCTTGCCCACAACCCGGCGGCGGCTGAGGGGCTGGCCAAAGACCTTCGGCACCACAGTTTCGACGCCATGGCGGTGCACGGCCCGGTGCACGGGGCCCGCATCATCTCCGATACGCTCCTTTAGGAGCTTTTGGCGCACCGCATCTCATGACGTAACAGCTTCACTTCAGCGATACACCTAATCGATACACCTAAGAAAGCAGTTCCCAGTGGCACACCTGCTCGGCGGCGAGAACCTCACGGTCTCGTATGCAACCCGTACCGTCCTCGATGGCATTACCCTCGGCCTTGAAGAGGGCGACCGGATCGGGATGGTGGGCCGCAACGGCGACGGCAAGTCGACCCTCATGCGGCTGCTGGCCATGCGCTCCACCCCGGACTCCGGCCGGGTGACCAAGCGCAGCGAGGTAAACATCGGATACCTGGACCAGAGCGACGTACTCGACGGCGACCTCACCGTCGGTGCTGCGATCGTGGGGGACCAGGCTGACTATGAATGGGCCCGCAATCCCCAGATCCGCGAAGTCATGGGCGGACTCGTGTCCGACGTCGACTGGCACGCCAACGTCCACGCGCTCTCCGGCGGGCAGAAGCGCCGTGTGGCACTGGCCAAGTTGCTGATCGAGGACCACGACGTCATTATGCTCGACGAGCCCACCAACCACCTCGACGTCGAAGGCGTCGCGTGGCTGTCCCGGCATCTGAAGACCCGCTGGCGTGCCAACCAGGGCGCCTTCCTCGTGGTCACCCACGACCGCTGGTTCCTCGACGAAGTCTGCACCAAGACGTGGGAAATCCACGACGGCATCATGGACCCGTTCGACGGCGGTTACGCCGCCTATGTGCTGGCCCGCGCCGAACGTGACCGCTCCGCTTCCGTGGTGGAAAGCAAACGCCAGCAGCTCGTGAAGAAGGAGCTCGCCTGGCTCCGGCGCGGTGCCCCGGCCCGTACCGCCAAGCCCAAGTTCCGGATCGAGGCAGCCAACGCCCTGATCGCGGACGTCCCCGAGCCGCGCGACTCGACGGCGCTGAGTAAGATGGCCACAGCCCGGCTCGGCAAGGACGTCCTGGACCTCGAGAACGTCTCGCTGGACTTCCTCGGCGGCGACGCCGGGCAGAAGCTCTTCGACAACATCACGCTGCGGCTTGCGCCGGGTGAACGGCTGGGCCTCGTGGGCGTCAACGGCGCCGGCAAAACCACCCTGCTGAAGCTCCTCAACGGCGAGATCCAGCCCAGCTCCGGGAAGGTCAAGCGCGGCAAGACGGTGGTCACGGCGGTCCTCACCCAGGAGGTCAAGGAACTCGATGACGTCTCGGACCTGCGCGTGATCGAAGTGATCGAGCGTGAGAAGCGCTCCTTCAACGTCGGCGGCAAGGAATTCACCGCCGGCCAGCTCGTGGAGCAGCTTGGCTTCACCAACGAGAAGCAGTGGACGCCGGTCAGGGACCTCTCCGGTGGCGAACGCCGGCGGCTGCAGCTCCTGCGCCTGCTCGTGGGGGAGCCGAACGTGCTGATGCTTGACGAGCCCACCAACGACCTCGACACCGATACGCTCGCCGCCGTCGAGGACGTGCTCGACGGCTGGCCCGGCACCCTCGTTGTGGTCAGCCACGACCGGTACCTGCTGGAGCGCGTCACGGACCACCAGATGGCGCTCCTGGGCGACGGGAAGATCCGCGCCCTGCCGCGCGGCGTCGACCAGTACCTCGAACTGCGGGAAGGCGCCCTCGCGGGCTCCACGATCACCGGCGGCGGGAACCCCGTCACTTCCTCCGGCGGGGGTGCGGCCCCCGCCGCAGCAGGCCCGTCCGAGGCCGAAAAGCGCGACGCCCGCAAGGCCAAGAACCGGATCGACCGCCAGCTGGGCAAGCTCAAGCAGCAGGAAGACAAGATCCACGCCCAGATGACGGCCGGGGCCGGGGACGCCAGCAAGTTCGACCAGCTCGCCGAGCTCAACGCGAAACTCCGGGAGCTCGCCGGCGAACGCGAGGCCCTCGAACTCGAATGGCTCGAGGCCCTGGAAGTGCTGGGGGAGTAGCTTCCGGGCGGCCACGGGACATGCCCAGTGGTTTTGGGCAAGGCTGGCATGTCCCTCTGAGCGTGTGACTCCCGCAGGACATGCCCCACCGCGCAGGCCAACACGGGGCATGTCCCTTGCAGGGCTGAATACCCGCAGGACATGTCCCACTGCGCAGACCAACGCTGGACATGCCCCTTGCAGGGCTGAAAACCCACAGGACATGTCCCTCGGCGCGGCCCGGGGATGGGCATATTGGCCTTATGTCCATTCCTCGGAAGCAGTACTGGGCATGTCCCTTGCAGGGAGTTCAAGGGCTCCGCGCGCCGCTCCGGATGTCCCTCGGAGGGCTGGATTGGGCGCAGGACATGTCCCACTGTGCAGGCCAACACTGGCATGTCCCTTGCAGGGCTGAAAACGCGCAGGACATGTCCCTCGGCGCGGCCCAGGGATGGGCATGTTGGTGATAAGTCCATTCTTCGGGCCCAGCACTGGGCATGTCCAGCGGCAGCAAGCAAGCGCGCCCCCACCACCCCGGGGCTCAGTCCTGGCTGCGGAGCCCGGGATCCTTCTGCAGCCCCGTCAGGCCGTTCCAGGCCAGATTCACGAGGTGCCCGGCGACTTCGCGCTTGTCCGGCGTGCGGCTGTCCTGCCACCACTGGCCGGTGGTCGCAACCATTCCCACGAGCATCTGGGCATACATGGCGCCGGCGGCGGGGCTGAAGCCGCGGCGGGCGAGCTCGTCCTCGAGGATGTGCTCCACCCGCGCCGCCACCTGCGAGAGCAGGGTGGAGAAGGCCCCTTCCGGATGGGACGTCGGCGCGTCGCGCATGAGGCACGGAAGCCGTCGGTCCGGTCCTCGATGTAGGTCAGCAGCGCCACGGCGGCCCGTTCTACCAGGACGCGTGGCTTGGCGTCCTCGGCCAGGGCTTCGTTGATGGAGGCCAGCAGGATGTGGAACTCACATTCCACCACCTGCGCATACAGGCGTTCTTTGGAGCCGAAGTGCCCGTAGATCACCGGTTTGGAGACGCCCGCGGAGGCGGTGATTTCCTCGATGGTGGAGCCGTCCAGGCCGCGGAGAGCGAAAAGCCCCCGGCCGATACCGATCAACTGCGTGCGGCGCTGCAGGCCTGTCATGCGGGGCCGGACAACGTGGCCAGGGGCACGCGCGGGCCTGCGGTTGCCGCCGTCCGCCCCGCCGGATGCGCCTGCAGTCTTGCTCACGGCACCATCCTGCCCTACCGTCCGGCCGCACCGGTCCGTCGCCCTTCCGGCGGCGCTGAGTCGCACGAGCATGAACCTTCGTGGCAGAATTGGTTCTCGTGCCACAGGTCATGCCCGGCACGATCCGCTCTGGTGTAATGGCAGCACCCCGGCCTTTGGAGCCGTGGAGTATAGGTTCGAGTCCTATGGGCGGAACTGGCGAGACACACTGCGCAACCAAGCAAGGAGAGCCAATACGTGAGCCCCGAGAACACTGGCCCAGCCGCCGTGATTGTCCTAGCTGCAGGGGCCGGTACCCGGATGAAATCCCGCACCCCAAAGATTCTCCATGAGATCGGCGGCCGCTCCTTGGTCGGCCACGCGCTCCAGGCGGCCCGCAGTATCCACCCCCGCGAACTGGCCCTCGTGGTCCGGCATGAACGCGACCTCGTCGCCGCCCATGTCACCGCCCTCGATCCGCAAGCCCTGATCGTTGACCAGGACGATGTGCCCGGCACCGGCCGGGCGGTCGAGGCCGCACTCGAAGCCCTCGATGCGCCCGGCGCCGGAGGCCCGCTGAGCGGAACAGTCGTTGTCACCTATGGCGACGTCCCCCTGCTCACCGGCGGACTCCTCGCCGAGCTCGTCGCCACTCACGAGGCCGAGGGCAACGCCGTCACTGTCCTCACCGCCGTGCTCGACGACGCCACAGGGTACGGCCGCATCCTCCGCGCAGAGGACGGGACCGTCACGGGAATCCGCGAGCACAAGGACGCCACCAGCACCGAACGCGAAATCCGTGAGGTCAACTCCGGCATCTACGCCTTCGACGCCGCCGTGCTGCGCGACGCGCTGGTCCACGTCACCACGGACAACGTCCAGGGCGAAAAGTACCTCACCGATGTCCTGGCCCTGGCCCGCGACGCCGGCGGGCGCGTCGCAGCCGTCGTCACCGAAGACCGCTGGCAGGTGGAGGGCGCCAACGACCGCGTCCAGCTCTCGGCGCTCGGAGCCGAACACAACCGCCGCACCGTCGAAGCTTGGATGCGCGCCGGCGTGACCGTCGTGGATCCCGCCACGACGTGGATCGACGCCACCGTGAGCCTCGACGAGGACGTCCGCCTCCTGCCCAACACGCAGCTGCACGGTGCCACCACAGTGGCGCGCGACGCCGTCGTCGGTCCGGACACCACACTGACCGACGTCACAGTGGGGGCGGGCGCGAAGGTGATCCGCACCCACGGCTCCGGCTCCACGATCGGCCCCCGCGCCAGCGTGGGCCCCTTCACCTACCTGCGCCCCGGCACCGTCCTGGGCGAGACCGGCAAGATCGGGGCGTTCTACGAAACCAAGAACGTCACGATCGGCCGCGGCTCCAAGCTGTCCCACCTCGGCTACGCCGGAGACGCGGAAATCGGCGAGGACACCAACATCGGCTGCGGCAACATCACCGCCAACTACGACGGCGAAAAGAAGCACCGCACGGTGATCGGCTCGGGTGTGCGCACAGGTTCCAACACCGTATTCGTCGCTCCCGTCCGCGTGGGCGACGGCGCTTACAGCGGTGCCGGCGCGATCATCCGCCAGGACGTCCCGGCGGGCGCCCTCGCCGTCACCCTGGCCACGCAGCGGAACTCCGACGGCTGGGTTGCGGCCAACCGCCCCGGTTCCGTCTCCGCCGCCCTGGCCGAGTCCGCCCTCGCCGAGTCCGACGGCGCCGAGTCCGACAGCGCCGAGTCCGACAGCGCCGTCGGCGTCGCCCCAACATCCTCCACTACTCCGGCACCGACAGAAGAGGGCTAGCAATAATGAGCGAAATTACGGCACACGGCGAGAAGAAGCTGGTGCTGGCCGCAGGGCGCGCGCACCCTGAGCTGGCCAAGGAGATCGCGAAGGAGCTGGGCACCGAACTGCTGCCCCTGGACGCCTACGACTTCGCCAACGGCGAGATCTACGTGCGGGCCGGCGAGAGCGTCCGAGGCACCGACGCGTTCGTGATCCAGGCCCACCCGGCCCCGTTGAACAACTGGCTCATGGAACAGCTGATCATGATCGATTCGCTCAAACGGGCCTCCGCCAAGCGCATCACGGTCGTGTCCCCGTTCTACCCGTACGCCCGCCAGGACAAGAAGGGCCGCGGCCGCGAGCCGATCTCGGCACGCCTCGTCGCCGATCTGTACAAGACCGCCGGCGCCGACCGCATCATGAGCGTCGACCTGCACACTTCCCAGATCCAGGGCTTCTTCGACGGCCCCGTGGACCACCTCATGGCCATCCCGCTCCTGGCCGACTACATCCGCACCCGGGTCGGCTCGGACAAGGTCACGGTCGTCTCGCCGGACACCGGCCGCGTCCGCGTCGCGGAGCAGTGGGCCGAGCGCCTCGGCGGCGCGCCGCTGGCCTTCGTGCACAAGAGCCGGGACCTCACCGTGCCCAACCAGGCCGTCTCCAAGACGGTCGTCGGCCAGATCGAAGGCCGCACCTGTGTCCTGATCGACGACATGATCGATACCGGCGGAACCATCTCCGGCGCCGTCCAGGTGCTCAAGAACGCTGGCGCCAAGGATGTCATCATCGCCGCGACCCACGCCGTGTTCTCCGATCCGGCAGCCCGCCGGCTGTCCGAGTCCGGCGCCCGCGAGGTTGTGGTCACCAACACCCTGCCGATCACCCCGGACAAGCGCTTTCCGCAGTTGACCGTGCTGTCCATCGCGCCGCTGATCGCCCGCGCCATCCGTGAAGTGTTCGACGACGGCTCCGTCACCAGCCTGTTCGACGGCCAGGCCTGAGCCGGCCGGCGGAGGGCCCGGTTTTAGAAACCGGGCCCTCCGCTGGTAGCCTTGTACCGAAACCTTGGCGAGGGAGAGCGCCGGTAGGCCGCTTGCACCAGTTGTATGCACGGTCAACCGGACTGCTGGTCTCCGTTATCGACTGGGTCTGAATCTCCTTCTGAAGGGCAGCTGCACGGCAGCCCGGCGTTGAAGGTCGTGAACAGACCTCCGCCCTTGCTGAACACCGTTTAGTCCCGCAGCTTGAAATTCCACGAGGAGATATCCATGTCTGAGCAGAAGCTCGCAGCAGAAGTCCGCACCGAATTCGGCAAGGGCTTCGCCCGCCGCGCCCGCATGGCCAACCTGATCCCGGCCGTCATCTACGGCCACGGCGCCGAGCCGATCCACATCACCCTGCCGGCGAAGGCCACCACCTTGGCTGTCCGCACCGCCAACGCCCTGCTGACCCTGGACATCAACGGCGAGCAGCACCTGGCCCTCGTCAAGGACATCCAGCGCAACCCGATCAAGCAGATCATCGAGCACCTCGACCTGCTGACCGTCCGCACCGGCGAGAAGGTCACCGTTGACGTCCCCGTGCACCTGAACGGCGAACTGGCTCCGGGCAACGTGTACAACCAGGAAATGACCACCGTCTCCCTTGAGGCCGAGGCAACCCACCTGCCGACCGCCATCGAGGTCAGCATTGAGGGCCGCACGGCCGGCGAGCACATCCACGCTTCCGACCTCGTCCTGCCGAAGGGCTCCGTCCTGCTGGCCGACGCCGAGGCTCTCGTTGTTCACATCTCCGAGGCCACCGAGGTCTCCGAGGAAGAGGCTTCGGCCGACACCACCGAAGGTTCCTCGGCCGCAGCCGAGTAATTCCGGCGAATTTAGCGGCGGCCGGGTCCCTCAGGGGCCCGGCCGCCGTCGTCTCTGATGTCGTCGGCTGCCGCGCCGCCCACTCCGGGAGCCTGCTTCCCTGCCTGACACGTCCCGCCTGACCGTCCCACCCTGCCGCGTCCCACCGAAGGACTGATCCATGACCGACACCTGGCTGATCGTAGGCCTTGGCAACCCCGGATCCGAGTACAGACACAACCGGCACAACGTCGGCCAGATGGTGCTGGACGAACTCGCCTCGCGCGTCGGCGGCGGCTTCAAGTCGCACAAGTCGCGCGCCCAGGTCCTGGAGGGGCGACTGGGCATCGGCGGGCCCCGGATCGTGCTGGCCAAGCCGCTGTCCTACATGAACGTCTCCGGTGGCCCCGTCTCGGCCCTGGCCCAGTTCTACGGGATCGATCCCGCCCATGTGATTGCCGTCCATGACGAGATCGACATCCCCTTCGACACCGTGCGGCTCAAGATCGGCGGCGGCGAAGGCGGCCACAACGGTCTCAGGGACATCTCCAAGGCCCTGGCCACCAAGGATTACCTGCGTGTGCGGGTGGGCGTGGGGCGTCCGCCCGGCCGGATGGAGACTGCGGACTACGTCCTGCACGATTTTTCCGCCCCGGAGAAGAAGGAACTGCCCTTCCTCATCGATTCAGCGGCCGACGCCGTCGAAGTCCTGGTCAGGGACGGTCTGCTGGCCGCCCAACAAAAGTTCCACCCGGCCAAGGCCACGTAAATACGGCCCGAACCTAAACGTGGCCGATCGCCCTCCAGCGCAGCCGTCCCGGCTCCGCGGCAGGCGCCGCGCAGTTTAGTTGCATGCGCATTGCGTGTTTCCTTTCCAAGCTTTCGGCATTCCAGCTATGATCTGTCTACTCTCATGTCGGGGGATAGGGATACTCTACTTCTAAGTGGGCAGTCTGGGGTTGCTGTCTGCAAAGCGGTACGAAGGAAACTACATGTCGAGGGACTCGCTGGGCTGGGGGAATGTTTCCACTACATTGGCACCCGCCGAAGAAGAACATGCTGCCGGTCCGGTCGCGAGGCACGGCTGGTCCGGTTTGGCGCGGCACGCTGATGCCGAGCGTGTCCGCAAGGAACTGCTGGCGCAGGACCGGATGGGCGTTGTCATCACGGGCGACCGGGGTGTCGGCAAGACGCTTGTCGGCCGGACCGCCCTCGGCGGATTCGGCCCCGAGGTGTACACCATCCAGCTCCGCAGTTCGGGGCCTGGTTCGGCAACCCCGTACGGTTGCCTCGCCTTCACCCTCGCGCGGCTCCCGCAGAGTTCCCTAGGCTCGCCGACCGCCATCCTGCACGGTATTACCTCGCTGATCCGCGACGACGCCGCCGGACGCCAGTGCGTGATCCTGCTCGACAACGCCGGGTCCCTCGACGAACTCAGTACCGGGGTCCTGCTGAACCTGCTGCAGACCCGGACCGCCCGGCTGATCGCAACGGCCCAGCGCACGACAGACCTTCCGCCGGACTTCTACTGGCTCATCACCTCGGGCCAGCTTGCCGAGGTCCGGCTCGCCAACCTGACCGAACTCGAAACGCTGGAGGTCCTGCAGTCAGCCCTGGGCCATCGGGTCTCGACGGCCCTGGCAAGCCAGCTGCACCAGCTGGTCGGCGGCAGCCCCACGCTCCTGCAGGCAGTCGTCTCCGAACAAATCGAACGCGGAAACCTCGTCTTGTCCGGATCCGTGTGGACACTCGTCGACGAGGTCGTGCTCGATGGCCGGACGGCGCTGGAGGATATTGTCCGGGCCAGGTATGCCAGGGAATCGCCGGAGGCCCGCGAAGTCATCGACGTCCTCTCATGCGCCCGGACGCTGCCCTTGTCCCGGCTCGCCAGGATGTACAGCCCCGGAGTTATCGCGGACATGGAAGAGGCCGGCCAGATCGTGGTCGACCGCACGGACCGGCACCTCGTCACCCTGGGCGACCGCTACCTCGGCGACATTGTCCGCAACTGGTTGAGCGTGGAGCGACGCCTGGAGCTCCGGGACAAGGTCCCCGGGCACCAGGAACATGAGCTGGACGAGCTGACAGTCGAGGATTTGCTGGCCTACGCGGCGTGGACCCACGACTGCAACGCCCAGCTCGCACCCGCCCACGCTGTCGCGGCTGCCAGCGCCGCCGTCAAGCTTTTCGACCCGAAGTTTGCCCTCAAATGCGCCGGCAGCCTGTCTCCCTCGGACCCTGAGTGGGCCGAGGGACAGCTCCAGAAATCGGCCGCCTACCTCCAGCTCGGGCTGCCATTGCAGGCCATGTCCGCGCTGGACGATGTCTCCGAACGGCAGGTCAACGACCTCGCGGCCGAGAACTTCGCCGAATTCATTGCGGCGAAAGCCGACTGCATGGCCTGGCTGGAGGACCGCTCCGGCCAGGTCCCCGAACTGCTCCGGCAGGCCAGAGTCCGGCTCCAGGACTTGAGCCTGGACGAGCCGCCTGCCGCCCCGGCGGCACTTTCCCGGGCCGCGCTGAGCCTGGATCTGTGCGAGTTCAACTACTTCTCCTTCATCGGGGATTTCGAGCCCATCATGGAGCGGCTCACCACAGCGGCCACCACTGACGTCCCGGGCGCCGATCCCGTGCACCGGCTCAGATCGGCCATCATCCTGATGGAGGCCTGGTCCCTGACCGGCCACGAACTCGATGCCCGCAAACTCATGCGGGAGATCGGCGGACAGCTGGGCGAGTGGTCCAACGTGCCGCGCATACGCGAAAACTTCGCCTGGCGCTCCTTCAACGTGCTGCTCATCTCCGGCCTGTGGCGCCAGGCCATTGACATGCTCAAGGACGCCAGCGGCCGGGCAGGGCACGGGCTGCATTCCGGCAGCGCCGCAACCGACCTCGCCGTCGGGCTCGCGTACGTTTATGCCGGCCGGGGATACATGGCACTGGACCCGCTGCTGGCCGCGATCGCCCAGCTGGAGGTCCGGGCGAGCCTGCAGTCCCTGCGCCAGGCCTACGCCGCCACCGCTTTTGCCTACGCTCAGACTGGCAACTCGGTCCAGGCCACCATCTACCTGGACCGGGCCCGTTCGGCTGACGGCCCGGCCCGCTTCACAGTCGCCACTTCCACGGAGTTCTGCCTGGACATGGCCTCGCGGTGGCTCGGTGACCCCGAGGCCAAGGACCGGCTGGTGCGATCGGCGGAGGCACATTTCCGGAAGGGCCGCCACACCCTTGCCGGCATCTGCATGTTCGGAGCCACCGTCAACGGAACCGTCAAGGATTTTCATTTCATGGAGGAAATCGCCGGGCTGCGGCAGGGGCCGCTTGCCGAGCTGTCCCGAACCGTCGCTGTCGGCAGCCGGAAGAAGGACGCGGCGATCATGCTCGAAGCGGCCGGGCAGGCCGCGGCCCTCGAACTGGACGCTGTCCAGGCCAGGTGCGCGGCTCTCGCGTTCGACTACGCGAAGGGCGCCGGACTGACCGCCAGCGCCAACGCCGCGTACAGCATGCTCGAGAGCCTCTCGGAATCCGTTCCGGCGCTGCCCGTCATGCCCCGCAATAAGGGCCCGCTGCTGACGGAACGGGAGCGGCAAATCGCCACCCTTGCCGGGAACGGGGTCTCCAACAAGGACATCGCCCTGGAGGTGGGCATTTCCGTCAGAACTGTGGAGGGCCACCTGTACCAGGTGTTCACGAAGCTCGGCGTTTCTTCGCGAAGTGATCTGCTTGGACTCATCTAGGGGGCCGGCGGGAAGCCCCGGCACGGCGCCGACCCGCGCCTTGACCGGGAGGTCGGAAGATTTGTCGTCGGCGGTGGAGGCCCTTCAAGGCGGCAGCCATGTGGCCGTATTCGTCCTCGGCGACAGCGGGATGGGCAAATCCAGGCTCATCGAAGCCGTTGTGGCGGAGTTGGGCGCCGAGGTGACGCCGGTGCCCATCCACGGCAGCGCGTCGCTGACCAAGGTGCCGTACGGTGTCCTTGGCCCCTTCATCGTCGGACTGCCGGTCCAGGAAGCAACATCGCAGCTGGCCGTGTTGAGGACGCTGTGGGCGCACCTGGAGGAGCAGAAGCGCGCCACCCAGAAACCTTTGCTGCTCGTCGTCGACGACGCCCATGACCTCGACGAGGCGACGGCCGGGATCCTGGCGGAACTGGCTGCGGCCGGCTGGGCGAAACTCCTCGTGGCCGCCGCCGCCCGGCCCGGACTGCCGGAACCGCTCCTGCAGCTGTGGTTTGAAGGCATCGCCGAACGGCACGACCTCCGGCCGCTCACCCTCCCCCAGACCACAGAGATGCTGGAGGGCGAGCTCGGCTCGCAAGTGCTGCCGAACGTCGCCGAGATCCTCTGGGAGGCCTCCGGCGGCAACCCGATGCTCCTCAACGGGCTCCTCGACGACGCCAAGAATGACGGGACGCTGCTCCGGCGCAACGGTGTCTGGTTGTTTACCCGACACCTCAACAGCCACGGCGAACGGCTGACCGACGTCGTGCGCCGCCAGCTGCTGCTGCGCTCGCCGGAAGAGCGGCAAGCCCTGAATCTGGTGGCGCTGGCTGAACCCGTGGCCAGGGACCTGATCGAGTCGGTGACCGGCGAAGAGGCCGTGGGATCGCTGATCGACAGCGAACTGATCCGCGTGACGGACCGCGCTACCGGAGAGCTGCGGCTGTGGCACACCGTGTACGGCGACACCTTGCGGAACCTGATCTCGCCGGCGAGGAGCCTGCAACTTAGGCAGAGCCTGCTGCGAAAGATGGACAGCGAGCCGACGTCGGCCGAAGGACTGCTGCGCCACGTGAGCTGGTCGATCGAATGCGGTGCGGAGGTCGAGGACCGGCAGCTCCTTCGGGCCGCCGTGCTGGCCAGCCGGCTCTACGAGGATGAGCTCGCCCGGAAGGCTGCCGCCCTGGTCAAGGATCCGGAACTGCAGATGGCGGCCCGTGCCGTGATAGCACGGACGCGCTACAACGCCTCCGACTACGTGGCGGCGCGGGATATCCTCGACGCCGATTTCGGCAAGGGCAACAG
The DNA here is from genome assembly GCF_029504395.1 of Arthrobacter sp. ES3-54. Lineage (GTDB taxonomy): Bacteria > Actinomycetota > Actinomycetes > Actinomycetales > Micrococcaceae > Arthrobacter. Next base: position 288,172 of record NZ_JAQFIF010000005.1, on the reverse strand, counting down.
CATCCCCGGCCTCTTGGCGGGATCGCTCCTGTGGGCCGCCGTGATGTCAGCGTTGGGCCACGCGCCGGCGGAGATCATGAAACGGGCACAGGTGCTCCAACGTGCCGCCGAACGCCTCGCCGCGGCCCGGCCCGATGACGCAGAAGCCATTGTGCGCGCCACAAAGGAGCGCCTGGCCACCATGGAAGCCATGGTCCTAGCACTGTCAGGCGAGTATGCCGCGGCCCCTGCCATGGCGGACGCCCAGGCTGCGGCGGACGCGGGTGGCGCTACCCTGCCTGCGGCGAACACCCTCGAAAAAGTGTTCCGGCTTTGCCTCGACGCGGAGCGACTCCTCGCCGACGGCAAGGGACTGAGCGCCCTCGCCGTGATGTCCCGGGCAATCGAGGCCGCCGGAGCCGATCACGATGAGCTCTACTTCCTCACCGACTTCCTGGTGGTTCGTTCCGCCGGCGCCGCCATCCATTCCGGGGACTGGCAGGGGGCGGAAACGCTCCTGACCAGCTTTGTCGCCGGGTCCGGGCCCAGCCTGATTTCCTTCGGCGGGGGAGTCCACGCGGCCCACGGCATCATCCTGCTCTACAAAGGCAAGGCCGCCCAGGCCCTGAACACGCTGAGCGCCGCGCTCGAAGCCCTGAGGTTGACCGACCCCCAGCAGCTTTTTGCCCTCACGGCGGCCATGGCCTTCGCGGCGGCCGCCGAAGTCGGTGCCCAGGCGAAGGCGGAGCTCCTCCTCGCCGACTTCGAGGCGGCCCCCGCGGCCTTGCCGCGATATATGCGCTCACTGGCCGCGATGGCCGTGGTCTACGGAAAAGCCCGGCTCGGGAATTACCCCGGCGCCATCGCGGAACTGAAGCGGCTCGGACACCCGGACCCGGACGTGGACACCCCCGGCATCGAGCTCGACGCGCTGGCCTTTTGCCTGGAACTGGGGGACACGGATTCGGCGCCGAGGCTGCTCGAACTCCGGGACGGGCTTGAGGGCCCACGGCCCGCCGCGATCTGCGCCTACGCGGCAGCCATCAGCACGGACAACCCCGCAGACCACCTTGAGGCCGCGAAAACCTGTGAAGCTGCGGAACTGTGGACCTTTGCCGCCCTTGCCTACGACGCCGCGGCGCACGCCTACCGGGCCGCGGGGGACACCCTCAGGGAGCGCATGGCGAACTCCCAGCGGAAGCGGTGCCTGGACCGGGCCGACGACCTCCCCGGTGAGGACGCATCCAAGAGCGATGACTCGCTCGGCATACTGACCCGCCGCGAGCGCGACATTGTGGCGCTGGCGGTGCGCGGCCTCACCGACCGGCAGATTGCCGCCGAACTCCAGGTGTCCGTGCGAACGGTTGAAGGCCATCTCTACCGCAGCTACGCCAAGCTCAACGTCAAGGGCCGCGAAGAGCTTCCCGGCATCGGCGGACGGTAGCAGCGGACGCCAGCGTACAAGCGGCCGGCCGGGCCTGCTTCGGGCCGTGGAGGGCGGCCGGCCCTGCGGCAGGCCGATTTTTTGATTTCCCGGGACGCTACCGTCAGGCACACGTGAAACGGGATTCCGACTACTTGCTTTCGTCCACGCGCCGCTCGGGTCCAACTGAGTACAGCTACGTAGAGCCGGCCGAATACTTGCTGCGTAATCGAGTACTACTTACGCATACCAGAAAAACGCGTAGTCCCTACCGTTGAGGTATCACCGCTCACAATTTGATAGCGAAGGTCTCTCATATGTTCCAGCAAGATGCCGGCTTGCCTGCGGGCAGCGGCCAGACAGAAGCCATTTTTCCCGCGCCAAGAAACGGATATGGGCGGAACAAAGATAAACCCTTCACCCGCCAGCAGGTCGTTGCCGACGTCATTGAAACCCTGACGTCAGGTTCCGGCTGCGGCATAGTCCTTGTGGGCGACCACGGGGCCGGCAAGTCCTTTATCGCCCAGCGCGCCCTTGAGCAGCTCGGCGACGATTACCTGGTTGTCCAGGTCAGGGGCAGCTCCATTTCCTCCAAGCTTCCCTACGGGGCCCTGAGCGTCCTCCTCAACGACCTCGACGCCTCCCATCTCGAGCACCCCCTGATGGTGCTGCGCGGACTGACCCAGCTGCTCCACAACAAATCCGAGGGGCGGCGAATCGTTCTTTTCGTGGACAACGCCCATGACCTCGACGAGCTCTCGAGCATGATGGTGGCCCAGCTGAGCGCGGGGGCCCATGTCACCTTGCTGGCGGCGTGCGTGGACATGCCCCACGTCGGCGGCGACATCATGGGCCTGTGGAAGGATGACCTGCTCCGGCGGGTAGACCTTGGACCGTTCGACTTCGCCGAGACGGCCGCAACGCTGAATCACGAATACGGCGGCCGTTTCTCCCTGACTGCAGCCCGGGCGCTGTGGAGCGCGAGCGGGGGCAACGCCCTGTTCCTCCATTCGCTCGCCCGGGAACAGATCAAGCTGGGCACAGTGGTCCGCCAGGACGGCGTATGGTTCCTGGGCAACGGCCCCATTGCCTTGACCGGCGAGATCCGGGACGTCGTGAAGGCACGCCTGAACCGGCTTGGCACCGGCCAGCGCGACGTTTTTGAACTGCTGGCACTTGCAGGCTCGGTCCCGCTGCAGACCCTCATGCTGATCGCCAACCCGCAGGACATGGACGCGCTCCAGGAGCGGGCCCTGATCCGGGTCACCCATGACCATCCGCCGATGGTTAGCGTCGCCAACCCCGTGACGGCCGGGATCGTCGCCAGCGTAGTCCCGCCCGGCCGCAGCGCCGAACTCCGCCGTCGGCTCACGGCCGTGCTCCAGGAGCCGGACGCCCTGGGCGCCGGCAGCGCGACCGGCGTCGCCTGGGCGCTGGACTGTGGGGAGCAGGTGCGCCCGGAGGTGGCCCTGGCCGCGGCCCACACCGCGAACAGCGCGTCGGACCCCGCGGCGGCGCTGCGGTTCATCCAGGAGGCGGAAGGAAACGAACGCCCGGTCCTGACGGCCATCGAATCGGTGAATGCCCACATTTTGGTGAACAACATGGAGTCCGCGCGGCGGGTTCTGGAAGCCCTGGATGACACCGCCTGCCGGGAGCTTCCAGTGTCCGAGTGGACGGCCTTGCAGCTCCTGCGGGCAGAGCTGGAAAAGCGCAGCCCGGTCCCGGGAGCCGATCCCAAGGCCCGGCTGCGCGAGCTCGCGGAGCGGCTGGCGGCAGAACCGGAGCAGCACACCCCTGTGGTGGACGCGGCCCGCGAGCAGGTGCGCCTGGCCGAGGCCGAGCTCGCCGCATTCCAGGGACGCTACGCCGATGTCCTGGCCGCGACCGAGCATGTGGACACCACGGACCTGGGCAGCGAAGTGCGCATCGTGACTGCCAGCGTCCGCGCCGAGGCCCTCGCCGTCACTGGCAACGCCGTTATGGCGCTGGCCCTGGGAAAGCAGGTCCTGGCGGCCACAGCCAACGTGCCCCTCGCGGACCGGGCGGTCCGTGAAGTGAGGGGCAGGTTCCTGCTCCTGCTTCTGCTCTCGGCAAATTTCCGGGAAGCATCCGCCTACCTGGACGAGACCTATGGGAGCCTCGAGCCCCAGACCCGGCTCGGCGGGATGTTCGAGATTGGGCACGGCGTCGTTGACCTGCACGCCGGCCACCTGGACGACGCCCTGTCCCGGCTGCAGGCCGGCAGGTGGCAGCTCCGGGCCCAGGACCCCGATGCTTTGACCGGGCTGGCCACGGCAGTCTGTGCCTATGCCGCCGCGCTCCAGGGCGAAGAGGAGACGGCAGGCCTCCTGCTGGGCGACTTGGACCAGCCGCGGCCACCCGCGGCCTGGCTGACGGAACGGCTCACCCGCTATTTCGAACTCTCGGCTCAGGCCGAGCTCGGCCAGCGGGCAGCATCCATCCGCGCCTTGGCCGCCGAGGCGGAGAACGACACGGAATCCTCGGCCGTGGCCCCGGCGCTCCTGTTCCAGTCCGCCGCGACCAGGTTGGGAGACCGCCAGATGGGCCACAAGCTCGGCAGCCTCGGCGGCCGGGTGACCGGCCAATTCGCGGCACTGTGCTCGCGGCTGGCCGAGGGCATGCGGGAGGCCGACAGCGAACTCTTGCTGGGGGCGTCCAAGGACGCCGACACATCCGGCAACGCCGTCTTCGCCCGGGATGCGGCCCGGAAGGCCGTCAGTTGCGCGAACGACGCCGGTAACCGGATCGCACTGCGAATCGCCCAGCGGACGCAACAGTCGCTTGATGACAAGTTCGGCAGCCCCAAGAACGGTCTGCACTCGCTCACAACCTCGACCCTGACGGCGAGGGAATGTGAAGTGGCCGTCCGGGCCGCTGCCGGCACGGCGAACCGCAAGATCGCGGAACAGATGCACGTATCGGTCCGCACGGTGGAGGGGCACCTCTACCAGGTGTATTCGAAGCTGCATGTCGCCAGCCGATCGGAACTCAAAGATGTCATCTCAACTCCGGCAGACAGCGCCCGGCTCGGCTGAACCCGGCAGAATCCGGTCGGCATCCCGGTCGGCTTTCCGGGGAAGGCAGAGGGCGGCAGGAAGAACCGGCAATGGAAAGTATGGCTGAGACCGCCCCTTTGATCGAGCGGTCAACACTGCTCAAGGATCTGGTGCGTTGCCTGCGCGACGACACCCGGTCAGGTGCGATCGTCGTCGGCGGCGCCGGGACCGGCAAGACCGCCGTCCTCAAGGCCGCCCTCCGCGAACTCGGGATCCACAGACACCTGATTCGGCTGACGGCCACCCCGGCCCTGGCCGCCGTTCCCTTTGGCGCCCTGGCGCCGTACCTGTCCCGGCTTCCCGACAGGGAACTGGACTCCTACGCCGCCGTCGTGGGGGCAATGGCGGGAAGCCTGAAATCCGAGGCGGAGCGCCCTCTGTTCGTCGTCGACGACGCACATTGCCTCGATCACGGGACCGTCGGGCAACTCGCGCAGGCCGCGGCCACCGGCGCTGCCAGTATCCTGGCGACCTGCAGGCCCGGGCCGATGATCCCGGAAGAATTCCTGTCGCTGTGGGACGACGGAATTATTGCCAAGCTCGATCTTGCCCCGCTCAGCCGGACCGGAACACACCAGCTGTGCGAGCAGGTCCTGCGGGCCGACGTCTCACCGTGGGTCAGCGCGCTGTTCCACGACGCTGCGGACGGGAACCCGCTCATGCTGATGTCCTTGATCCAGCATGCCCGTAGCACCGGCGCCCTGGGATGCCGGCACGGAGTCTGGTTCCTGTTGGCCAACCCCGACATGGCCCGGGTTCCTGCCGCCGACGTCGTTGACCGGCAGCTGCGGTCCATGACCCCGGAGGAAAAGACCGCAGCCACGATCGTTGCCCTGGCCGGGCCGCTTTCCCTGGCCCAGATCCTGCGGATCAGCGGCCCCAAAGCCGTCGATGCGCTGGACACGGCGGGACTAATCGCTGTTTCGGCCGGGCACCACCGGCTCGTCCGGCCCGCGAGCCCGATGGTCGGCGAGATTATCCGCCTCCGGGTCCCGGCCGGGCGCAGCTCGGCCCTGCGTTCGAGCGTGCTGTCGCTGCCCTCAGAGCGTGCCCTGCTCCCCGGAGCCACGCTGAACCGGCTGCGCTGGTCCCTGGACTGCGGCGTGGAGATCCCGCCCGCGCAGCTTCTCCAAGCCGCCGTCGCCGCGAACACGGCCCTGGATCCTGCGACAGCTGCCCGGGCCGCCAGCGCCATCCGGGACGCCCGGTTCCTCCCCGAAGCCAGGATCCAGCTGGCCTATTCCCACTTCATTGCCGGACGCCGGGGGGCCGCGGCGGCGTGCCTGGAGTCCGCGCACCCCGTGCCCGCCGGACGATCGTCGTATCTGGCGGCCCTGCTCGTGGCCCGGCTCGGGTCCGCCACGCCGGACCGGGATGCTGTGACTTCCACGCACTCTCCGGGAGGTGCCCCTCAAGAAGAACAGCGGGACGAAGCGTGGGACGGGCCGTGGGATGAGGGGGCCGCTGCCCGGGTAGCCGCTGAGTTCCTCAGCCGCACGGGGGACAGCAGGTCCGTGGCTGTCGACTCCGGGCTGCGGGAACTGGTTGATAGTCCCGGCACTCCTCCCGGAATTCGCGTCCCGGCCCTATCCCTGCTCGCCGAACTGCTGTCGGCCCAGGGCCTGCTGCGCGCAGGTCTGCGCCTGGACTTCGAGGCATGGAACGGCGCCTGCAGCGGGAGCCTCGGGCTTCCCCTGATGTACGAGGACCTAATGGTGCGACACTGCCTGAACCTGATCGGGGCCGGTGACTGGGACGGGCTCGGCAGCGTCCTCGACGATTACGCGGCCCGCGAGCCCGGACGGCTGCTGTACAGCGGCGGCATGCTCCACCTCATGCGGGGATACTCCAGGCTGCGCCAGGGCCGGATGCGCGAAAGCTTGGCCGAGCTGCGGCTTGGCGTCGAGGAACTTGCCATCGCCGACCCCTTGAACCTGCTGCCGTTTGCTCACGCGGTGGCCGCCTACGCGGCTGCCGCCGTCGGACGGCACTATGAGGCTAGCCAGCATTGCCTGGCCTTCCGGCTTTCGGACTACCGGGAGCCCAAAACCCTTCGCCTGCTAGCGGAGGCGTATTGTCAGGCGGCGGAACCCAGGGGCGGCCCGGAGGGGAGCGGCGCAACTGCCCTGGCCCGGCTGGCAGACGAAGCACTGCACGAGGGACTGCGGGGCGTTGAAACTGATATCAGGCGGCTCGCGTTCCGCAGCGGTGGCGTCTCCGAGGCCGACGCCGAGGCCCTGGCGCTGAGCAGCAGGGCAGTGGACGGGCCAGAGGCGCGCCTGCTTGAATCCTACGCGCTGGCGGTATCGGCGTCCGACGCTGCCGACCTCATTGGCATCAGCGACGACGCGCTCGGCGGCGGGCACGGGCTCCTGGCCCTTGAGGCCGCTCAGCAGGCCGAGCGGATCCTGGCCGATGACCCGGACCGGTGGAGGCTCACCGCGGTCCAGCGTCGGGTTCACCACCGGCTCGTGGAAGCCGGCATGTCGGCGCAGTTGGAGATCGTCCACAGCGATCACGGTGTCCCGCTGACCGCACGCGAAGCCGAGGTCTTGGAACTTGTCTCCCGCGGGGCCACGAACGCCGAGATCGCCTCGGCGCTATGCGTATCGCAGCGGACCGTGGAGGGGCACCTGTCCCGGATCTTCGCCAAACTCGGCGTCGGGCGGCGCGCGGACCTGCTAGGCCACGGCTCCCTGAACCCTGAACCCTGGCCGGCGACAGCGCCGGCGGGTGCGTACAGGCCGGGTGGCCCGGGGGACCGGCGGGAGTATCCCTAAGTAGTGCCATGACCCGTGAGCGTACAGAAATCGGGTAAACGCTACTCGTGTGCAGATCCGCTCCGGGCGATTGACTTAAGCCAGTCCCACGAACAGCCCACAAGGTCTCAATGGGGACAAGTCCTAAATGAGGAAACGGTCTCAATGAGGAAACGGTCTCAAAATGAGGAAAGTGTCCCAAAAATGAGGAAACTTCAGGGAGGCAAACGACAGGTGGCATGATCGGCAGGAAAGGTTGGGCCCAAAGACCCTCTTGCCTGCTGAAGCAGCCACTGCCACCATTAGAGGTGGTCGGGCCATAACCTCCCTACCCCCCAACTCCTTCGTTGGAATCGTACGGTGCCCCAGCCGGCAGCCGTGCGCCAAGGTCGGAGCCGGCGGCGTCAGAGCCTTCTGAGACCGAGGCTCTCCCCCCAGCCGCCGCCGGCTCCCTTAACGGAATGCTCCCGGGTCCGCGCCCCAACGAGGCGCGGACCCGGCGTGAGCGCCATCGAGGAGAGCCGCAAGGGTAAAGGTGACGAGGGAGGCGATTGGACGCGCCAGACCGCGCCGCACCTGGCCTCGCGGGAGCCCAGTGAAGCCGGGAGCTGCGAGGTTGACGGGAAGTGGCGGCTCCTGAACTTGGCTTGGGACGGGGCGGCGCGCCTCCGGCGAAAGTGTCACCGCCGAGAACACCTGCCACGGCGGGTCATGGTGCCCTGCTGAAGAATAAGACGCCGGATCTCCGTCGAGTACCGCGATAGCGGCTCCGCGAGTTGGCCGCGCAGGAGGCCTACAGGCCGGCGCACTGCAGGGACATCCACGCATGGGATAATTAGGATTAATCTGCGTGACGTAATGGCGCCGCCTGCCTTCCGGCCGGCGCGCTCGAGGCGCCGCAGCGAACGCCGATCCAGGAGTCTCCGCCATGGTTGCCACACCAGCCCACCTCCGCCGCTCTGCCATCACGCTCGGGAACGACGAGGTCCTGAGGATCCGCAACGACTTCCCGATCCTGCAGCAGCACGTCAACGGCAAACCGCTCATTTACCTGGACTCCGGGGCTACCTCGCAGAACCCGCTCAGCGTGCTCGAGGCCGAGCAGGAGTTCTACGAGCAGCGGAACTCGGCCGTCCACCGCGGGGCCCACCACCTCGCCGTCGAGGCCACCGAAGCGTTCGAAAACGCCCGGGAAACGGTGGCGGACTTCGTCGGGGCGGAGTGGGATGAACTGATCTGGACCTCCAACGCCACGGAGGGCCTGAACCTGCTCACCTATTCATTCCTTAACGCGTCCCTGCCCGGCGCCGCCCCCGAAGCAACCCGGTTCGCCCTGGCCCCGGGCGACGAACTCGTGGTCACGGAGATGGAACACCACGCCAACCTGATTCCCTGGCAGGAGCTGGCGGCCCGGACCGGCGCCGTCGTGAAGTTCATCCCGATCGACGACGCCGGCGCCCTGGACCTGGAGGCCGCCGCCGGCATCATCGGCCCCCGCACCCGCATCCTGGCGTTCACCCACGCGTCCAATGTCCTGGGCACCATCAACCCGGTGGCCGCCCTGGTGGCCTTGGCCCGTTCCGCGGGCGCCCTGGTGGTTCTCGACGCCTGCCAGTCCGCGCCGCACCTGCCTCTGGACCTCAAGGCGCTCGACGTCGACTTCGCGGTGTTCTCCGGCCACAAAATGCTCGCCCCCACCGGCATTGGCGCCCTCTATGGCCGCTCGGAGCTGCTCAACGCGATGCCGCCGTTCCTGACCGGCGGCTCCATGATCACCACCGTCACCATGGAACGGGCGGGCTTCCTGCCGAGCCCGCAGCGCTTCGAGGCCGGCACCCAGCGCATTTCGCAGGCGGTGGCACTCGCCGCGGCGGTGAACTACCTCAGCGAAACCGGGATGGACCGCATCCACGCCTGGGAGGCCGAACTCGGCCAGCGCCTGGTGCAGGGCCTGGAATCCATCCCCGGCATCCGTGTGCTGGGTCCCGCGGCGGGGCAGGAACGGATCGGCCTTGCCGCGTTCGACGTCGCCGGCGTCCACGCGCACGACGTCGGACAGTTCCTGGACAGCCGGGGCATCGCCGTGCGGGTGGGCCACCACTGCGCCCAGCCGCTGCACCGCCGGCTCGGACTGACAGCCACGACGCGCGCCAGCACGTACCTCTACAACACCACGGACGATGTGGACGCGTTCCTCAACGCGGCCGCCGATGTCCGTGCCTACTTCCAAGCCTAGGACGGACATCCATGAGTCTTGACCAGCTCTACCAGCAGATCATCCTGGAACACGCCAAGGCCCGGCACGGCAGCGGCCTGGCCGCAGCGGCCGCACCGGAGGACGCGAGCAGCGGCCAGTCCCACCAGCTGAACCCGACCTGCGGCGACGAGATCACCGTCCGGGTGTCCGTGGCCGGGGGGAAAGTCAGTGAGCTGCGCTGGGACGGTGACGGCTGCTCCATCTCCATGGCCTCGGCATCCGTGCTGACGGACCTCGCCGAAGGCATGAGCGTCGGGGAACTCCGCACCGTCATTGACAGCTTCCGCGAAGTGCTGCGTTCGCGCGGCAAGGTGCCGGCCGATCCGGAGGTGCTGGGCGACGCCGCCGCGTTTGAGGGTGTGTCCCGTTATGCGGCCCGGGTCAAGTGCGCCATGCTCTCATGGGTGGCCGCGGAAGACGCTCTCGGCCAGGCGCTGGCAGCCTGACGGCAGCCACATTGAACCGCGTTACGGCCGGCCAGCGTTAGGGCCGAATCGCGTTACGGCCGGCCCAGGCCCTTGTAGGTCCAGCCGGCAGCCCGCCACTTGGCGGGGTCCAGCACGTTGCGGCCGTCCAGGATGCGCGGCGCCGACACGAACGCCTTGGTTGCGTGCGGGTCCAGTTCCCGGTACGCCTGCCACTCGGTCAGCAGCAGCACGGCGTCGGCCCTGTGCAGCGCCGTCTCCAGATCCGGTTCGAGCGGAAGCTCCGGGAAGCGTTTGGCGGCGTTGGCCAGCGCCTGGGGGTCGGTGACCGTCACCACGGCGCCTTGCAGCTGCAGCTGCGCCGCGGCGCTCAACGCGGGGGAGTCCCGGACGTCGTCGCTTTCGGGCTTAAAGGCCGCCCCCAGCACGGCAATCCGCTGTCCCATCAGGGTGCCGCCACAGAGCTCCCGCGTGAGCTCCACGACGCGGGTCCGGCGCCTCATGTTGATGGCGTCAACCTCGCGAAGAAAGGTCAGCGCCTGGTCTGCGCCTAGCTCGCCGGCGCGGGCCATGAAGGCACGGATGTCCTTGGGCAGGCAGCCGCCGCCGAAGCCGATGCCTGCGTTGAGGAATTTCCTGCCGATCCGCTCATCGAGTCCGATGGCATCGGCAAGCCGGGTGACGTCGGCCCCCGTGGCTTCGCAGACCTCGGCCATGGCGTTGATGAAGGAAATCTTGGTGGCCAGGAACGAGTTGGCGGCAGTCTTGACTAGCTCTGCGGTGGCGTAGTCCGTCACTAGCCGTGGCTTCCCGCTCGCGAGCGGCTGAGCATAGACCTGGTCCAACACGGCAACGGCGGGGTGGTCCTCGCTCCCGTCCGGCACGCCGTACACAAACCTGTCCGGATTCAAGGTGTCCGTCACCGCGTGGCCTTCGCGCAGGAACTCAGGGTTCCAGGTCAGCATCGCATCGGGCACTGTCTCCGCCAACATCTCGGCCAGTCGCGCCGCGGTGCCCACCGGCACCGTGGACTTTCCTGCAACGACATCGCCCGGGGATACGTATTCAGCGAGCGATGCGACGGCCGCGTCGACGAATCGGAGGTCGGCGCCGTTCTCGCCGCGCTTCTGCGGCGTACCCACGCAGATGAAGTGGACCTCAGAACCGCGGGCCGCCGCCATGTCGGTGGTGAACCGCAACCGCCCCGATTCCTCAAGCTCGGAGAGCAGCTCGTCCAGCACAGGTTCGTAGAAGGGGGCATGGCCCGCTGACAGCTGCGCTACCTTGTGTTCGTCGAGGTCGATGCCGACAACGTCATGGCCCAGCTTTGCCATGCACGCAGCATGGACTGCACCGAGATAACCGCATCCGATAACCGAGATCCGCACAGTTCCGATGTCCTCCCGTTATGGCCTGTTCACAGCGTACGCGGTGCGCCCGGGGATCACACAGTCCCGCGGCGTGCCATGAAGAGCAACGCCGAGAGGGCCCCCACCAGGGCGCCGACGGTGTTCGCGGCGACGTCAACGACTGAGGGAAAGCGCGCCGGGAGGAAGACAAGCTGGGCCAGCTCAACTAGGACGGAGAGCAGGAACCCGACGGCAACCCCGCCCCACCAGAGCCGCGGTCCGAGTATCCGGGTGACCAGGGCGCCCAGCGGCAAGAACAGGATCACGTTTGTGGTCATCTCCACGGCAGAGTAGTTGAACCATGGAGGGACGCCCCAGCGGTGCAGTTGCCGCAGCGACCGCGTCAGGAAATCAGATGCGCCCTGGTCCACGGGAACGGGCCAGAGGGCAATGAGGCTAAGGCCCAGCAGATAGGCGCCCAGTGCCCACATGGCCGCACGACGGGGTAGCAAGTGGTGTCCCCTTTCAGCGGTCCACTTTTTTGCTGATTCTAGCGCCGGCACCTGACCGGGCAGGAATTCCAGCACACCGGCGGCTACTGCCGCCGGTGTGCTGGATCCTAGCTGACCAGCCCGGCAATGCCGATCGCGGCCGTCGCGGCCCCCAGCAGCATGGAGATGCTGACGAGGACCACGTGAACGGTCAGGAAGCGCGTGGCCTTGCCGTCGGCATCGCGGGCCCGCGGGTCCTTCATGACCCGGCGCAGGAACTGCGGCCAGACCACCAGGGACCAGACGCCGGCAATGATCAGGACGACGGCGAGGAACGCTGGCAACTCCACGACGCTAGTGGCTCTCGAGCCAGGCCTGGGCCTGCTGGGACTGCAGGTTCAGGGCCTTGCCGACCATCGGCTCGGCGGCGTCGGCGATCTTGCCGCCAAGGAACGGCACCGAGGAAGTGACGTTGCCCTCAAGCTCGATCCGGGTGCTGCCGCCGTCGGACACCAGGCGCTGGACAGCGTTCACGTCCAGCGGTGCGCCGGAGACCTTGAGGGAGATCTTGCTCTGCCGGGAGCCGTCGGCGGCGGGAGCCTCCCAGGCCTCGAGCTGGGTCACCTTCAGGCTTTCGCCGACAAATTTCCGGGCGATGTCGGGCATCCGTGTGGTGGGGATGGTCCGCACGGTGGTGGTGCTAAAGGCGCCGGCGGGATCTCCGTCAAGGGCAAAGGATTCCAGGGTGCCGCCAACGAGTTCGCTCGTGTGGCGCAGGAAGTCTTCATTGACGAAAACCGCGGTAACGCGGTCGACGCTGTGCGGAACAGTGGTGGATGCACTCAGGGCCATAGGGGGTCCTCCGGGATGTGGAAGTGGACGTTTCGGGCTCCAACATCCTACGGTGTGTGCCCGGCAGGCTCCGATTCGAGATTTTCCAGATCCCTGGCGGCCGCGGTGATGTTCCGCGACATGGCGGGAAATATGACGCTGTGGAACGGCAGGACGGCCAGCCAATAAAGGCGGCCGCTGAGGCCCTTGGGGAAGAAAATGGCGCGCTGGTGGTAGCGGCTGCCCGTCCCCTCCGGCTCCACGGAAAGTTCGAGCCAGGCCCGGCCCGGAGCCCGCATTTCGGCCCGCAGCCGCAGCAGCCGGCCGCGGTCGATCTGCTCGACACGCCACCAGTCCACCGCTTCGCCCTCCGCGAGCAGATGCGGGTGCCGGCGGCCGCGCAGCAGCCCTGCCCCGCCGGTCAGCTTATCCAGCCAGCCGCGCACCTGCCAGGCCAGCGGCAGGGAGTACCAGCCGTTCCGGCCGCCGATTCCTTCGATGATGGTCCATACGTGCTTCGGGTCCACGTCGCTGGGGAAGCTGCGCTCGTCCACGAACACTGTGTGGCCGGACCAGTCCGGGTCGCTCGGCAGCGGATCGGCGTCGACCCCGGCGCTTGCCCACGTGGTTTCCACCTGGCCGTCGCGTTCCTTTCCCAGGGCGAGGGCCACGGCCCGCCGGTATGAGGTCAGGCCGCCCTCGGGCACACGGATGTAGGCATCGATGTCGTGCTCCCGGGAAACGGCGTCGTGCTGCAGCGATTCCACGAGCGGCAGTGACATGGAGAGCGGAATCGGCGTTACAAGCGCCACCCACAGACCGGCCAGCTTGGGAGCCGGCACGGGCAGGGCTAGGACCCAGCGGCGGGGGAGTCCGGCCTCTGCGGCGTATTCCTGCATCATTCCGGCGTAGCTGAGCACCTGGCGGCAGCCGATATCAAACGTCCGGTTGATGTCATCTTCCAGCGAGGCCGCCGCCACGAGGTAGTACAGGACGTCGCGGACGGCGATCGCCTCGATCTTGTTGCGCACCCAGCTTGGGGCCGGCATGAGCGGGAGCGTCTCGGACAGGTGCCTGATCATTTCGAACGACGCCGAGCCTGAGCCGATGACGACGCCGGCCTGGAACACCACTGCGTCCACCGGGCTGTCCAGGAAGACTTTCCCCACCGCCTCGCGGGAGCGCATGTGCGTGGAAAGTTCGGCCCCGGCCGGGTGCAGGCCGCCGAGGTAGACAATCCGGTCCACTCCGGCTGCGGCCGCGGCGTGGGCAGCCGTCCCGGCCATCGCCTTTTCCTTGTCCTCAAATCCGGCTCCGGCCGCCATGGAATGGACCAGGTAGTACAGGACGTCGACGCCGTCGAGCGCCTCCCGCAGGGCCTCGCCGTCGTCGAGGCTGCTGTGCACCACCTCGACGTCGTCCAGCCACGGCACGCCGGCGATCTTGGCCGGGGTCCGGACCACGACTTTGACCCGGTGCCCGGCTTCCAGGAGCCGGGGGACCAGCCGCCCGCCGATGTAGCCGGTGGCCCCGGTGACAAGCACGGTTTTCCGGGAGGCGGCCTTCGCGGAAGCTGCCTGCGGGGTTGGAGCAGGCGTTCGAGCGGGTTCAGGGGTAGCGGTTGTGCCGTTCATGGTGACTCCTTGTCAGCCAGCAGTTGGCGGGTGGCCTACCAAGCCATTCGGTGCCCAGGCCACTTCGGATGGGCCCCCGCTCCTCTTGCCAGCCTAGCCCCGCCGGTCCAGCCCCGTCGGCCCGGCCGTGGCCTCCGCGGTAGGCTTGGAGGACCCGGGATTCTCACGAATTTCGGCTATTCGTGTTGCCTGCACCCCGTGATCACATCAGGAGCAACAGCTATGAGCCTCAACGGCCCCTCTCTCACCGGTCTGCGCCGTGTCCTCGCCGAAGACCGGAATTACGCGCGGGTCCAGGCCGAGGCCGCCCGCGGGTTCGCCGCCCGCAGCGAGGACTACCAGATCAGCGCCCCGGCCGGAATGCGGTCCACGCTGCTCGCCGAAATGGCGGACGGACTGACGGCGTACGCGGCGAACGGGGCCGGCTCCGCCGAAACCGGCTCTGCCGGCGCCGTCCGTCCGGTGCCCGTGGTCCTCGCCGTCACCGCGACCGGCCGTGAGGCCGAGGACCTGACCGAGGCCCTGCGCGCCTTCCTGCCGGCCGATGCCGTGGCCGAATTCCCCAGCTGGGAAACCCTGCCGCATGAACGGCTCTCCCCGCGCTCGGACACCGTGGGCCGGCGGCTGTCCGTGCTGCGGCGGCTCACGCACCCCGAGTCGTCCACTGCCGGTGCGCTGCGCGTCGTGGTGGCCCCCGTGCGCGCCGTCGTCCAGCCGATCGTCGCCGGCCTGGGCGAACTGGTGCCCGTGACCCTGAAGCTCGGCCAGGAGGCCCCCTTCAGCAGCGTCGTCAAGAGCCTCGCCGACGCCGCCTACGCCCGGGTGGACATGGTGACGCGCCGCGGCGAGTTCGCCGTCCGCGGCGGCATGCTGGACGTCTTCCCGCCCACCGAGGACCACCCCATCCGGGTCGAGTTCTTTGGCGACGAGGTGGACCAGATGCGCTGGTTCGCCGTCGCCGACCAGCGCTCGCTGACCGGGCCCGGCCTGCACCATCCCACCGAACTCCACGCCCCGCCGTGCCGCGAAATCCTGATCACGCCCTCCGTCATGTCCCGCGCGGCTACCCTGAAGTCCCAGCTCCCGGCCGCCGCGGACATGCTGGAGAAGATCGCCGGCGGCATCGCCGTGGAGGGCATGGAATCGCTGGCCCCCGTCCTGGTGGACGCCATGGTGCCGTTCCTGGACCAGCTTCCGGCGGGTTCCATCTCGGTGGTGATCGAGCCGGAGAAGGTCCGCACCCGGGCCCACGACCTCGCCGCCACCAACGAGGAATTCCTCGAGGCCGCCTGGTCCACGGCGTCCGACGGGGGCACGGCACCGCTCGATCTCAGTTCCGCGGCGTCCGAGGCGCTGCATTCGGCCAGCTTCCGTTCGCTGACCGAAACCCGCACCGCCGCCCTGGAGCACGGCGTCTCCTGGTGGTCCATCACCTCGCTGGCCAGCGACGAAGAGCTGCTGCCCGACGTCGACGTGCTGAACCTGCATGCCCGGGAACCCCGCGGCTACCAGGGCGACGTGGCGGAAATGATGGACTTCATCGGCTCCCGCGTCCGGGACCAGTGGCGGATCGTCGTGGTCACCGAGGGCCCCGGCCCGGCGCAGCGCCTCGCCGAACTCTTCCACGACAACGACATTCCCTGCGCGCGGGTGGACACCCTTGAAGCGGATCCGCAGGCCGGGCTGATCGAGGTGACCACCGCCGCCGTCGGCCGCGGTTTTGTCCTGGATCCGCTCAAGCTGGCGCTGCTGACCGAGGCGGACCTGCTGGGGCGTACCTCCGCCGGTTCCACCAAGGACATGCGCCGGATGCCGTCCAAGCGGCGGAACGCCGTGGATCCGCTCCAGCTCGTGGCCGGGGACTCCGTGGTGCACGAACAGCACGGCATCGGCCGGTTCGTGGAGCTGATCCAGCGCCGCGTGGCCGGTGGCGGCGACGGGGTGCGCGAATACCTGGTCCTGGAATATGCCCCGTCCAAGCGCGGAGCGCCGGGCGACCGGCTCTTTGTGCCCACCGACCAGCTGGACCAGGTCACCCGGTACGTCGGCGGCGACACCCCGGCGCTGAGCAAGATGGGCGGCGCGGACTGGGCCAGCACCAAGTCCAAGGCCCGCAGGGCGGTCAAGGAGATCGCCGGCGAGCTGATCCGGCTGTACTCGGCCCGGATGGCCTCCCGCGGCTACGCCTTCGGCCCGGACACCCCGTGGCAGCGGGAACTGGAGGAGGCCTTCCCGTATGTGGAGACCCCGGACCAGCTGACCACCATCAACGAGGTCAAGGCCGACATGGAGCGCGAGATCCCGATGGACCGGCTGATCTCCGGCGACGTCGGCTACGGCAAGACCGAGATCGCGGTCCGGGCCGCGTTCAAGGCCGTCCAGGACGGCAAGCAGGTGGCCGTGCTGGTGCCCACGACCCTGCTCGCCCAGCAGCACTACGAGACCTTCACCGAACGGTTTTCCGGTTTCCCGCTCGTCGTCAAGCCGCTGTCCCGCTTCCAGAGCGGCAAGGAAGCCAAGGAAACCGCCGACGGCGTCAAGAGCGGCTCCGTGGACGTCGTGATCGGCACGCACCGCCTGCTGTCCAAGGACTTCGGCTTCAAGGACCTCGGCCTGGTGATCGTGGACGAGGAGCAGCGCTTCGGCGTCGAACACAAGGAGGCGCTCAAGAAGATGCGCACCAACGTGGACGTCCTGGCCATGAGCGCCACCCCGATTCCGCGGACCCTGGAAATGTCCCTGACCGGCATCCGCGAGACCTCCACCCTGGCCACCCCACCGGAGGAACGGCACCCCGTCCTGACCTACGTGGGCCCCTACACGGACAAGCAGTCCTCCGCCGCGATCCGCCGCGAGCTCATGCGCGAAGGCCAGGTGTTCTTCGTCCACAACCGGGTGTCCACGATCGACCGCACCGCGGCGAAAATCCGCGAACTGGTCCCGGAGGCCCGGGTGGAGGTGGCGCACGGGCAGATGTCCGAGAGCCGGCTGGAACAGATCATCGTGGACTTCTGGGAAAAGCGCTTCGACGTCCTCGTCTGCACCACCATCATCGAGACCGGCCTGGACATCTCCAACGCCAACACCCTGATCGTGGACGGCGCGGACAAGTACGGCCTGTCCCAGCTGCACCAGCTGCGTGGACGGGTGGGCCGCGGCCGGGAACGCGCCTACGCCTACTTCCTCTACCCCTCGGAAAAGCCGCTCGGCGAGGTGGCGCTGGAACGGCTCAAGGCCGTCGCGACGCACAACGAGCTCGGCGCCGGCATGCAGCTGGCCATGAAGGACCTGGAGATCCGCGGCGCCGGCAACCTGCTCGGCGGCGAGCAGTCCGGCCACATCCAGGGCGTCGGGTTCGACCTCTACATCCGGCTGGTCGGCGAGGCCGTGGCCGAATACCGGGGCGAGGCCGAGGAGAAGGCCGCCGAAATGAAGATCGAGCTGCCGGTCAACGCGCACCTGCCGCACGACTACGTGCCGGGCGAGCGGCTGCGCCTGGAGGCCTACCGCAAGCTCGCCAGCGCCATCACCTACGAGGCGATCGACGAGGTCCTCGCGGAGCTCGTGGACCGCTATGGCGAACTGCCGCTGCCCGCCACAAACCTGATCGACGTCGCCCGGTTCCGGGTGGGCGCCCGCGAGGCCGGACTGTCCGACGTCGCGCTGCAGGGCAACTTCATCAAGTTCTCCCCGGCGCAGCTGCCCGAGTCCAAGCTCATGCGCCTGACCCGGATGTACCCCGGTGCGCAGGCGAAGCCGGCCCTGGACGCCGTGCTCGTCCCGAAGCCCAAGACCGCCCGGATCGGCGGCCGGGACCTGCAGGACGCCGAGATCCTCGAGTGGGCCAACGGCGTCATCCGCAACATCTTCGCTGATGCCGCTGTATCTGCGACACCGGCGGTGAAATAAGCGAATGATGGGAGGACATCACGCCGCGTCGGGAGCGGCGGCGTGGGTAGCCATTGCCTCGACCGGCCCGTATGCGCTGGGCTGGTACCCCCTGGATCCCACGGGAATCGTGATCGGCGCCATGGCGACGGCGGGGACCGCGCTGGTCTGCGACTGGGACCACCGCGCCAGCACAGTGGCGCACGCGCTGCCGCCGCTGTCCAACCTGGTGGCGCGGGGCATTGAGAACGTCAGCGGGGGCCACCGGCAGGGCACACATTCGGTGTTGGGCGCGGCGTTCTTCGTGCTGCTGGCCACGATCGCCGGGCAGTGGCAGGTGCAGACCCAGTGGGGGCTGCTGTCCGTCGGGGCCGGCCTGCTGTGCATGTTCATGATCAACATCGCGGTGAAGGCACTGAAGCTCTTTCCGAAATACGGCTGGATCAGCAACTGGATCTTCGGGCTGCTCATGGCAGGAGTGGTGACGTGGTTTGCGCCGCACCAGTGGACCTGGCTGCCGGTCTCGATGCTCACCGGCGTGCTGGTGCACATTGTGGGGGACATGATCACCACCGGGGGAGTGCCGCTGCTCTGGCCACTGGTGATCAAGCCGCCGAAGGTCCTGCGGAAACTGCCGCTGCTCAAGAACATCTGGAAAGCCAACGGGGCGTTCTCCATCCCGCTGCTGGGCCGGGCGGGCTCACGGCGGGAATGGTTCGTCCTCATCCCGGTGAGCGGCTACGCGATGGTGGGGATGTTCGGCGCCGGCCTGGCCGTGGCCAAAGCGCACTTCCCGGCAGCCCTGGCACTGGGCACCGGGCTGGTCAAGGGCCTGTTCGCACTGGTGCCCGGCTAGGCTGCGCTCCCCAGATGACTGAGGGTCCTTAAATGACTGAAGCTCCGGAGTATCCGGAGCTTCAGTCATTTAAGAAAGGGAGAGCCTAGTTTTCGCCGGCCGAATCCGAGCGGCCCAGCAGCGTCTGCGGGATCCAGAACGAGAGGGCGAAGAGGACCAGGCAGACGGCCATCGGCCAGACGTTGTCCAGCGTCAGGAAGGCCAGCGAGTAGATCGCGCCGAGGAACAGGACCATCATCGGCACGAACAGGGCGATGCTGGATCCGAGGCTGTTCTCGACGCGCCGGGACGGGGTGGTATTGCTGGACATTCGTTCCTCCTCGGCCCCGGGGGGCTCTCAAAACTGTGGGCGCTGCCGGCGTGGATCAGTACGCGGATGAACCCTGTTCACCCTTAACGATCGCGATGCCGGAGCTGGCGCCAATACGTGTTGCACCTGCAGCAATCATAGCCTGAGCGTCGGCCAGGGAACGCACGCCGCCTGAGGCCTTGACGCCAAGGTCCGGACCGACGGTGCGGCGCATGAGTGCGACGTCCTCTGCCGTGGCCCCGCCGCCGTTGAAGCCGGTGGAGGTCTTCACGAAGTCCGCCCCGGCCTCCACCGCGGCCTCGCACGCGAGCACTTTCTGGTCATCGCTCAGCAGGGCCGTTTCGATGATGACCTTCAGGATGGCTCCGCCCTCGTGCACGGCGTCGGCGACGGCGGCGATGTCATCCACCAGCGCCCCTTTGTCATTGGCGCGGGCGGCGGCGATGTTGATGACCATGTCCACCTCTTCGGCACCGTCCAGGACCGCGCCGCGGGCCTCGAAGGCCTTGACGTCGCTCGGCGTGGCGCCCAGCGGGAACCCGACCACGGAGCACGTCAGGACGCCGGAGCCCTTGAGCGCGGTCTTGACGGTCTTGACCCAGACCGGGTTCACGCAGACCGACTTGAAATGGTATTCGGCCGCCTCGGCGCACACCTTGAGGATCTCCGCCTCGCTGGCCTCCGGCTTGAGTAGCGTGTGGTCGATGTAGGAGGCGATGTTGGGCGTGCCCGCGGTAGCGGCGTCGTGGCTCATGGTGGTCCCTTTCGTGGCGGGCCTGGGACGCGGCGGTCCCTCCCCGGGCCTTGTGGGCCTGCGGGCCCTGGCGGCGCCGCATGGTGCGCGGCTTATCAGGGAACCATCTTGCCATAGGAACATGCCCGGTGGATGCCCCGGCCGGGCCGCCCCCGCACGCTCAGGCCGCGGCCGCCAGGGGCCGGGCCATCGTGGCTTGAAGCAGCTGGGAAGCACACACTGACGCGGCCGAACCGGAGGCCACGAGCAGTCCCAGCCGGACGCCGTCGTAGGCTGCAGCGTCACCGATCGCCCAGATGCCCGGCACGGAAGTGCGGAAGTCCTGGCTGATGACAATCCCGCCACGCGGCGCGGTGGTGAGCCCGGCCGTGGCGGCCAGTTCGTCGCGGGCGATGCGCTCCTCGGCCAGGATCACGAGGTCGCCGTTCATGCTGGAGCCGTCCTGGAAGACGATGCCGGACGCCGGCAGGACGGACCCGGCGACGGTGGGAACGACGGCGGCAGGGCGGACGGTGGTGCGGACGGGGCGGACGCCCCGCGCCCGGAGCACGGCCTCGGCCTGGCCGGCGGCGGAGCCCGTGCCGACCAGGATGCCCAGCGGCCGCCGGCCGAGGACCCGGGTGACGTCCTTGACGGCCTCGCCCAGCCGGGCGGCGTCGTCGATCGTGGAATAACTCAGGCACCGCGCGGCCCCTTCCACCGGCGCCTCGGCGGGGGCCGAGCCGGTGGCGATGACGAGCTCGTCGTAGTCGAATTCCATGCCGTCGGCGGTGGTCACGCGGCGGTTTTCCGCGTCGATGTAGCTGGCCGGCTGGCCAAAGCGGACGGACACCTGGGGCAGGACGGCGAGTTCCAGCAGTTCCTCGGGGGCGTCGTCCCGGTTGCTGAGGACCGTGATGGCGCCGGCAAACGGGGTCCGGGTGAGCTGCCGGACGAGGGCCTGGGCGGCCGGGCCGGCGCCGGCGATGACGATTCTGGGCCGGGCGGCCGTTGTGGCTGTCGTCGGAGAGGCGGTGCCGGGAGCGGCTGCCGTCGAGGCGGACGTGCCGGAGGTGGGAGACAATGCCGGAGCGGACATGTGCAGGCCCTTTCGCTGGGTGGCCATCGTGTGGCCGGTGTGCTTGATGAACCCCAGCGTAGGCGTCCGATTTTTCCGGGGTGTTTCCCGGGTGTTGCCGCTTTTGCCCTGCCTGTTCGCCAGTATTTACCGGCCGGTAATGTCGTGCGTCACACCTGGGCGGGCTGCCTTTCTGCCGCCTCCGTTACACCCGGATCCGGTAGCCGCGCTTCACCACGGTTTCCACCAGACGGGTGTCCGGCAGCGCGGACCGCAGCCGGCTGACGGTCATGTCGAGGGCATGCACCGAACCGCGCAGTTCCAGGAGGTCCGAGAGCGCTTCGCGGGACAGCACGGCCCCGCCGGCGCCGATGAGCGCGCGCAGCAGCAACAGGGGTGCCGGTGCCATGTCGACCGCTTCGCCGTTGATCCGCAGCGAGCGGCCGCGCAGCTCAATGCTGCCGGAAGCGGTATCGAGCCGGCGGACGTGGTTGAGCGCCAGGTGCTCGCAGACCAGCCGGATCAGGGCGCCCATCCGGAAGCGTTCCGGGATCAGCGGTTGCAGCCCGGCGTCCAGCAGCGGCTGCGCGGTGATGGGCCCGACGACGGCGGTCGCCACCGTGGTTTTCAGGCTCTCCACGAGTTGTTTGTAGACGCCCATCTCGTGCGCCGTGCTCCACATGGCGTCCACGGCGGGGGCGCTCGTGAAGGTCAGGACATCCAGGTTGCCGCTGCACGCGGCCTCAATGAGCTTGGGCAGCCGGTCGGCGCCGTCGGGCTTGACCCAGCGGTACGGGGTGACGGTCAGGACGGTGGCGCCGGACATGCGCAGGCGCTCAAGCTGGCGGACATCGGTGTAGCCGTGCAGCTGCACCGCGACTGTCTTGCCCCGCACACCTTCGGCAAGGAGCATGTCCACGAGCGTGGCGGTGGTTTCGTCGCTGCTGATTCCGACGTCGGCAAGCCCGGCCGCACGCACGGCGCCGCGGGCCTTGGGCCCGCGGACGAACATCCGGGTAGCGGAGAGGGTCTCGAGCAGCTGGTCTCCGATGCCAAACGTGTCCGCGGCCTCGCACCAGCGGCGCATGCCGTAGGCGGTGGTGGCGATGCAAAGGTCGGGCCGGGCGGCGATGATCGCCCGGGTGTCCTCGATCAGGCTCTCGTCCTCCCGGACCGGGGCGATCTTCAGAGCCGGGGCGTGAAGCACCTCGGCACCGCGGCGCTCGAGGGCCTCGATGAGGTCCTGCGAGCGGCGGTGCGAGGTGACACCGATCCGGAAACCGTCCAAAGGAAGGTCCCGTTCGGTCGCGTCGTCTGCGGCTTCCGGCGCGGGTGCGCCGGACGTTGAGGGGATCAACGGTGTTAAGGGTGCGCCGGGCTCCGGGAAGGTTGCGGCGACGGCATTCAATGCGCTCATGGGAATCCTTACGCCTCCATCAGTGATGCGGCCAGTCGGTCGAGCTCTGCAGTGGCCTCGGCACAGCCCCGGTTGGCCTCGGCCACCCGGACAACCTCCCCGATCACCAGGACGGCGGGGTTGCTGCAGCCGGCGGCTGCGGAGGTGATGGTGCCCAGCTCGGCGATCGTGGTGCGCTGGCCGGGGCGGTAGCCGCGTTCGACGACCGCCATCGGCATATCGGCCCGCATCCCTGCCCGGCGGAGTCCGGCCGCGAGGTGGTGCAGGGTGCCGATCCCCATCAGGACCACAATGGTTCCGCCGAGGCCGGAAAGGTGCGTCAATTCGTTCTCGGTCAGCGGCGCATGGCCTGAAACAACCGTGAACATGTGGCTGACTTCGCGGTGCGTGACGGGAATGCCGGCGGCGGCCGGAACCGAGATGGCGCTGGTAACTCCGGAGATGACGCGGACCGGAACCCCGGCCGCGACGCAGGACGCGACTTCCTCGCCGCCGCGGCCGAACACATAGGGGTCCCCGCCCTTGAGGCGGACCACATTGTTGCCGGCCAGCGCGCTTTCCACCATGAGCTTTTCGATGTCGGCCTGGCCGACCTTGTGGTGGCCGGGCTTCTTGCCCACATCCACGAGCTCGGCCGAGGTCAGGGACGGCAGTTCCTGGTACGGGGCGAGCCGGTCATAGAAGACGACGTCGGCATCCCGCAGCGCCGCCACGGCGGCGACGGTGAGGAGTTCGGCGGTCCCGGGGCCGCCGCCGACTAGCGTGACGTGTCCCACCGGGCCGGCCGCTGGCTCGGCCGCCACCGGAATGCCGGCGGCATGGCACCGGCCCAGGAGGGCCTCCCAGCCGGGCTGGCCGTCGTCGACTGCCGCCACCAGGAACGGACGCTCGGGCAGCGGGCCGTCAACACTGTCGCCCTGCGGGGAGCTGAGGCGGAACACGATGGCGCCAGCCGCTTCATAGCGCCGCACGGCCTGCCGCGCGGCGTGGTCCGCGCCCGTGACCAGGACTTCGCGTCCGGTGAGGTCAATGGTGAGCTGCATGGCTATACCTCGTTCTCGTCAGGCAGTCCCGGGGTGGTGGCACGGACCGGAATGGAAGCGCCGATCAGGACCTTCGCCTTTTCTTCTGCCGTGGCGGGGCGCATCTGGCCGCGCTCGTCGGAGACGAAGGTGATGGAATCGTCCTTCTGGTCCGGGGCGTTGACGAAGGAGCGGAAGCGGCGGAGGCGCTCGGGATCCTTCAGGGTGTCGGCCCATTCGTCGACGTAGGTGTCAACGTGCTTGGCCATGGCGGCCTCAAGGTCCTCGGCGATGCCCAGGGTGTCGCGCACCACCACATCCTCGACGTGCTTGATGCCGCCGTCGAGCTCTTCCTGCCAGCGCGCGGTGCGCTGCAGGCGGTCGGCGGTGCGGATGTAGTACATGAAGTAGCGGTCGATGTACTTGATCAGGGTTTCGTCGTCGAGATCCTTGGCCAGCAGCTGGGCGTGCGCCGGGGTGGCCCCGCCGTTGCCGCCGACATAGAGGTTCCAGCCGTCCGCTGTGGCGATGACGCCGACATCCTTGCCCCGGGCCTCCGCACATTCGCGGGCGCAGCCGGAGACACCCATCTTCAGCTTGTGCGGGCTCCGGAGGCCGCGGTAGCGCAGCTCAAGCGCGATGGCCATGGCAACCGAGTCCTGGACCCCGAAGCGGCACCACGTTGAGCCGACGCAGGACTTCACCGTGCGCAGGCTCTTGCCGTAGGCCTGGCCGGATTCGAAGCCGGCATCCACGAGGAGCTTCCAGATTTCCGGCAGCTGCTCCAGCCGGGCGCCGAACATGTCGATCCGCTGGCCGCCGGTGATCTTCGTGTAGAGGCCATACTGCTCGGCGACCGCGGCGATCACGCCGAGTTTCTTCGGGGTGATCTCGCCGCCGGCGATCCGCGGAACCACCGAGTAGGTGCCGTCCTTCTGCATGTTGGCCAGGGCGCGGTCGTTGGTGTCCTGCAGGGTGCCGCGGCCCGCGTCCAGGACGTAGGCGCTGTTCTGGCTGGCCAGGATGTTGGCGATGGTCGGCTTGCAGATATCGCAGCCGGCCCCGGTGCCGTACTTGGCCATGATCTCCTCGAAGGAGGTCAGTTCCAGGACCCGGACGGCGTCGAAGAGTTCCTGGCGGGAGAGCTCGATGTGTTCGCAGAGTGCCTTGGAGACCTCGACGCCGGACTTTGTCAGCTCGGTCTCGAGCAGCTTTTTGAGCATCGGCACGCAGGAACCACAGCTGGTTCCGGCGCGGGTGCAGCCCTTCAGCTCGCCGAGTTCCTGGACCGGCGCGTTGCCGTCGCAGGCGCCGCAGCCGTTGACGGTGTCGCGGATGGTTCCCGCAGAGACGTTGTTGCAGGAACACAGGATGGCGTCGTCCGGCAGTTCGGTCTCCGGGGCGTCGCCGCCGCCGGCCGCGGTGAGGTAGGCGCCGGGCTCGGCCGCCAGTTCGCGGCCCAGCATGGGGCGCAGGGACGTGTAGGGCGAGGCGTCGCCGACGAAGATGCCGCCGAGCAAGGTCTTGGCATCGTCCGTGGTGACGATCTTCTGGTACACGCCGCGGGCGGGATCGGCGTAGACGATTTCGAGCGCGTGTTCCGTGCGGGCGAAGGCGTCGCCGAAGCTGGCGACGTCGACGCCGGAGAGCTTGAGCTTGGTGGCCGTGTCGAAGCCGGGGAAGGTTGCGTCGCCGCCGTGCAGCCGGTCCGCGACGATTTCGGCCATCGTGTTGGCCGGGGCCACGAGGCCCAGGCACATGCCGCCGAAGTTGGCGACCTCGCCGATTGCCCAGATGCCGGGAACCTCAGTGGAGCAGTCGTCGGAGATGACGACGCCGCCGCGCTGGCCCAGCTGGAACTGCTGCTCTGCACCCTCCGCGGCCCGGAACAGCTCATCGCGGGGCCGCACACCGATCGCAACGATCACGATGTCGGCGTCGATGATCCGGCCGTCGGCCATGAGGACGCCGGTGACCCGGCCGTCGTCGGAGAGGACCTCGGAGGGGAACACCCCGCCGTGGACGGTGAAGCCCTTGGCCTCGATGAGCCGGCCGAGCGACTGTCCGGCGCCCTCGTCCAGCTGGGTGTTCATGAGCCACGGCGAGCCGTTGATGACGATCGGGGTGGCGCCGAGCTGTTCGGTGCCGGCCGCTGATTCCAGGCCCAGCAGACCGCCGCCGATGGTGACCGCGTTGACCTTGCGGCCAAGCTTCCCGGTGAGGTCCGCGATCGCCTTGTTGATGGCCCAGACGTCTTCGAGGGTGCGGTACACGTGGGTGAGTTCGGAGCCGGGGATGGGCAGACGGGCCGCGTCCGAGCCCGTCGCGACCACGAGCTCGTCATACGGATAGACGGTTCCCGCCGCGGTCATGACCGTCTTGCCGGCGGCGTCGATGCTGATGACGCGCTCGCCGGTCTTCAGATTCAGGGCCGTGTGGTCCCACATGGAAGCGCTGCCCAGGGTGAGGTCGACGTCGCTGTCGGTGAGTGCCTTGCTCAGCGCGACGCGGTCGTACGGGAGGTGGGCTTCTTCGGTGAGGACTGTAACGTGCCAGCCATCGAGTCCGCGGGCGTGCATCGCATCGGCGAAACGGTGCGCTGCGGGGCCGCCGCCGGCCACCACAATACGGCGCGGGGCGGCGCTGGTTGCGCCCTGGTTCGGGTGGCTTGAGGGGTGTCCGGTCACGGTGGGCCTTTCGCATGGGCCGCAGACGGTGCTCTGCAGCTTGTCGTCCCAGACTAGGCAAAAGGAATTTCGCTTCAGTTTCCCTTATGTTTCGTGATCTTAACTTCTGCATCACGAACGCATTTCGGGCCGTGTGAGCTCTCTTTTACGCGCCGGACACATCCGGCGCGTCCGGATGAAACACCGCGGGCCTAGCTTGAATATGTGGCCGCAGCAGCGGTTGAGCCCGTAAGGGATGTATCAGAGAGGGGCCGGGATGACCGCCGTACTTGAAACCGCAATACTCGAGTTTGAGGATCAGGCCGCTAGGCAGGTTGGCTCCACAGCCGGCTGGTACCGGGCGTGCGCCGTGGCGGACCTGGAACCCGCGTGGGGCGAGGCAGCACTGATTGCGGGCCGCCAGGTGGCCCTGTTCCGGACCGTGAACGGTGAGGTTTTCGCCGTCGCCAACGAGGACCCGGCCACCGGCGCGAACGTCATGGCCCGCGGCATCACCGGGTCCCGCGGGGATCGCCCGACCATCGCCTCGCCGCTGCACAAAGAGGTCTACGACCTCGAAACCGGACATTGCCTCGGTAGCGCGGAACTCCGGCTCGCCACCTTCGGTACCCGCATTGTGGGCGGGTACATTGAGGTAGAGCTCTAGAGGGAAGTAGGACTCTAGAGGCCCAGGGCCTCGCGGACGTCCGCCAGAACACTGTCCAGCGCGGCGCGGGCCTCGTCCCGGGCTGCCGGAAGTTCGGCGGCCGAACCGACGCTACGGATGACTTCCAGGTAGCACTTGAGCTTCGGTTCCGTGCCGCTGGGACGGATGATGACGCGGCTGAGGTCTCTCGTCAGGTACAGCAGGCCCTCAGTCGGCGGGAGTTCCTCGGTGCCCACGGCCAGGTCCGTGACGGCCTCGACGCCGGAGCCGCCGAACGATTCCGGCGGGCTGACCCGCAGCCGGTTCATCATCGCGTCCAGCAGGCCGAGGTCCGCCACCCGGATGCTGAGCTGGTCGCTCGCGTGCAACCCGTGCACCAGGTAGAGCTCGTCCAGGGTGTCGAAGATAGTCTTGCCCTCGGCCTTTGCAGCGGCCGCGAGTTCGGCGATCAACACCGCCGCCGAAATGCCGTCCTTGTCGCGCACCAGCGACGGGGCGACGCAATAGCCCAGCGCCTCCTCGTAGCCGTAGACCAGCCCCGGCACGCGGGCAATCCACTTGAAACCGGTCAGGGTTTCCTCGTGGGCGTAACCTGCCGCGGCCGCGATGCGCGCCAGCAAGCGGGAAGACACAATCGAGTTGGCGAACACGCCGCCCGGCGCCTCGCCGCCGGCGGCCTGACGCGCCACGATGTGGGCACCGAGCAGGGCGCCCACCTCATCGCCGCGCAGCATGCGCCACGCGCCGGTGGCCGGGTCCTTCGCCGCCACGGCTGCCCGGTCGGCGTCGGGATCGTTGGCGATCACGATGTCGGCGTCCTCGCGCGTCGCCGCCTCGAGGGCCAGATCCAGCGCCCCGGGCTCTTCCGGGTTGGGGAAGTTCACAGTGGGGAAGTCCGGATCCGGCTGCGCCTGTTCCGTGACGAGCGTGACGTCGGTGAAACCGGCGGCGTTCAGCACAGCCACAGCCGTTTCCCCGCCCACGCCGTGCATCGGGGTCAGGACGATCTTCAGCCCCCGGGCCGGGAAGTGCTGCGGAACCGCCAGGGCCGCGACGGCGCCCTGGTATTCGGTGGCGATCGAGGGCTCCAGCACGGTCCACCCGTCCGCGGCCAGAACGATGGAGTCCAGGGCACCGACGCCAGCGATCTTCGCCGCTATCAGGGCATCGTAAGGTTCCACGATCTGGGCGCCGCGGCCGCTTTCCTCAACCGCGTGACGGCCGAGGTACACCTTGTACCCGTTGTCCTGCGGCGGGTTGTGGCTGGCGGTGACCATCACGCCGCCGTCGCAGTCCAGCGCCCGCACCGCGTACGCGAGCAGCGGGGTGGGCAGCGCGGCCGGCATCAAAAAGGTCTCAACACCCGCCGCGGTGAGGATCGCGGCGGTTTCTTCGGCGAAAATATCGGAGTTGTAGCGCGCGTCGTAGCCGACGACGGCGCGCGGCCGGGTGCCGGGGGAGGCCTGCTGGACGGCGTTGGTGAGGAACGCGGTGAAGCCGGCGGCGGCGCGGCGGACCACCACGCGGTTCATCCGGTTCGGTCCCGGGCCGAGGGCCGCCCGCAGTCCGGCGGTGCCGAACTGGAGGGTGCCGCTGAAGCTGTCGGCCAACTCCTGGCGGGCCGCGGCGACGCCTCCATCGGTGAGGCGGATCAGCTCGGCCAGGGTGGCGGCGGTGGCGGGGTCCGGGTCCTGGTTTGCCCAGTCGCGGGCATCGCTCAGGAGTCGGGCGAGGTCGGCATCAGAAGACGTCATAGGAACCAAACTATCGCCAATCGCGAGCGATACCTGCCCAGATAATCGAGAGTTAGGGTTTCGGTTCCATCTCAAAGCTTCCAGCGGGACCTTGACACCCAAATTTCCGGACACGTAGCGTCTGGAATATGAAGATGGGCCGTGGCGTGGAATGGGCCGTGCACAGTTGCGTCAACATGGCATGGACACCACCAGGGGAGCCGGTGAACAGCGCCCGGCTGGCCGAGTTCTACAAACTCCCGGCCGCCTACCTCAACAAGCAGTTTCAGTCGCTGGTCCGGGCCGGCGTGCTGGAGTCTGTCTCCGGGCCCCGGGGCGGATTTCTCTTGGCGCGCAGGCCGGAAAACATCACGGTGCTGGACATCGTGCTGGCGCTGGAGGGCCAGGACGCGGCCTTCCGGTGTGAGGCGATCCTCGGGAATGTCCCGGAGCCGGACCGGCAGGAGAACTTCGCGCGGACGTGCCTTATTTCCCAGACCATGCGTCAGGCCGAACTCGCGTGGCGCCAGGCGCTGGCGCGCCAGAGCATCGCCGGGATCGCGGACTCGATCGAGCGGCGGTTCCCGTCGGACAAGGCAAAGATCCTGGACTACCTGGCCGTGGAATGACCGCAGCGGGGTAGTCCAGGATCTGTGTCAGAGCCGGATGAGGGCCCGGATCAGAGCTTGGCGATGATCTCTGCGAGCAGCTTGGAAATCCGCGGTCCGGCGGCCTGGCCGGCCTCAAGGACCTCGCCGTGGCTGAGCGGCACCGGGCTGATCCCGGCGGCGAGGTTGGTCACCAGCGAGATGCCGAAGACCTCCATGCCGGCGTGGCGCCCGGCGATGGCCTCCAGGGCCGTGGACATGCCCACCAGATCGGCGCCGATCCGCTTGGCGTACTGCACCTCGGCGGGCGTCTCGTAGTGCGGGCCGGTGAATTGGGCGTAGACGCCCTCGTCCAGGGACGGGTCCACTTCGCGGGCCAGGCCGCGGATCCGAGAGGAGTACAGGTCCGTCAGGTCCACGAACGTGGCGCCTTCCAGCGGTGAGGTGGCGGTGAGGTTGATGTGGTCGCTGATCAGCACCGGGGTGCCGGGCGTCCAGTTCTCGTTGAGCCCGCCGCAGCCGTTGGTCAGCACGAGGGTCTTGCAGCCGGCGGCCGCGGCGGTGCGCACGCCGTGAACCACAGAGCGGACGCCCTTCCCCTCGTAGTAGTGGGTGCGTGCGCCCAGGACGAGGGCCCGCTTTCCCTCTTTGGTCAGCACCGAGCGGATGGTGCCCACGTGGCCCACCACGGACGGTGCGGAGAAGCCGGGGATTTCGGCGGCGGACAAGGTGGCGGTGGTCTCGCCGATCAGCTCGGCGGCGTCGCCCCAGCCCGATCCGAGGACCAGCGCGACGTCATGGGAATCGACGCCCGTCTCTTCGGCGATGTAGGCGGCGGCGTCGCGGGCGGCGTCGAAGGGGTCTGCATTCAGGAATTCTGTATAGCTCACTGGTACAAGTTATCGTGCGCCGGGCCTGCTGCCCAGCATGCACCGCTGGACCAGCGTGCGGCCCGGATTCTTGGTGGCTCCGGTTCGGATGGTGGACAATGGTTGATTGTGACTACGCATCCTGACTTCAGCTCACCCCGCATCGCAATTCTCGGTGGAGGGCCTGGCGGCTACGAAGCCGCCATGGTCGCCGCCTCGCTGGGGGCGCAGGTCACCATCATCGAGCGTGCGGGACTCGGCGGCTCCGCGGTGCTGACCGACGTCGTCCCCTCCAAAACCCTGATCGCGACGGCCGACCTGATGACCCGCATGGCTGAGGCGGG
The DNA here is from genome assembly GCF_029504395.1 of Arthrobacter sp. ES3-54. Classification (GTDB taxonomy): domain Bacteria; phylum Actinomycetota; class Actinomycetes; order Actinomycetales; family Micrococcaceae; genus Arthrobacter. Next base: position 257,753 of record NZ_JAQFIF010000005.1, on the reverse strand, counting down.
GGAGCTGGGCGTCAAGTTCGACGTCGACGGCGGCGACTTTGCCCCGGCGATGCGCGCGGACCTTAAGCACATCAATGACCGCCTGCTCCGCCTGGCGCGGAAGCAGTCCGAGGACATCCAGGCCGGGCTGGAACACCAGAACGTCCGCATCGTGATCGGCTCCGGCAAGCTGCTGGACAACCACACAATCGAGGTCCTGACCGCCGACGGCACCGAGACGGTGGAGGCCGACACCATCCTGCTGGCGGTCGGCGCCCACCCGCGCGAGCTGCCCACCGCGCGTCCGGACGGCGAACGCATCCTGAACTGGGCCCAGATCTACAACATGGACGAACTCCCCGAAGAGCTGATCGTGGTGGGTTCCGGTGTCACGGGCGCAGAATTTGCCTCGGCCTACAACGGCCTGGGCTCCAAAGTCACCCTGATTTCCAGCCGCGACCGCGTGCTGCCGGGCTCGGACACCGACGCCGCCGAGGTCCTCGAGGGCGTGTTCGAACGCCGTGGACTCAAGGTCCTCTCCCGGGCCCGCGCCGAGACCGTGGAGCGCACGGATGACGGCGTCGTGGTCACCCTCGGCGACGGTTCCAAGGTGACCGGCAGCCACTGCCTCGTCTGCGTCGGCTCCATCCCGAACACCGCCGGAATCGGCCTGGAGGAAGCCGGCGTCGCGCTCACCGAGAGCGGCCACATCAAGGTCGACGGCGTCTCGCGCACCACGGCGCCGAACATCTACGCTGCCGGCGACTGCACCGGCGTCCTTGCCCTGGCCTCCGTGGCGGCGATGCAGGGCCGGATCGCCGTGGCCCACTTCCTGGGCGACGCCGTCATGCCGATCAAGCTGCACCAGGTGGCATCCAACATCTTCACCTCGCCCGAGATCGCCTCCGTGGGCGTGTCCGAGGCCGAGATCGACTCCGGCAAATACCAGGGCGACATCATCAAGCTGTCCCTGCGCAGCAACGCCCGCGCCAAGATGCGCAACCACCGCGACGGGTTCATCAAGATCTTCGCCCGCAAGGGCTCGGGCACCGTCATCGGCGGGGTGGTGGTGGGCCCGAACGCCTCCGAGCTCATCTTCGCGATCTCGATCGCCGTGACGCAGAAACTGCATGTCGACGACATTGCCAGCACCTTCACCGTGTACCCGTCGCTGAGCGGCTCCATCTCCGAAGCGGCCCGGCGGCTCCACGTCCACATGTGACAGTTCACATGTAGCAAAACCGGAGGCCGGAGCCATGCAGAGTCCCCGCTCGCTTGTTGAGCCGATGCAACAGAACTGTGCGGTGCCCTCCGGCCCGGAGGAACGCTTTGCCGGGTACGCCGTCATGGGCGTTCCGTTCAGCTCCGGCTACGTCCTGGCCTTTCGGCATTTTCCGGCATCTTCCGTCGGCCCGGGCTACATCTCGGTCTGGATTCGCGACCCTGCCGGCGTCTGGACGATTCACAGCACCACCGAGCCCGGGACCTCCTGCCCCCGCTACTTCGGCAGCGCCCTTGGCTCGGCGTCGACGGGCGGGATCTCCATCCGGTGGCGTGACGGCTATTCCTTCAGCGTCGAGGTCGGAGACGGCGTGGACCTGAGCTGGGATTTGACGCTGGCGGCGACGCCGGTCACCCGGCTCATGTCCGCGGTGTCCGGCGCCGTTCCGGAGCGGCTGTGGCGCAGCCGGACGTTCCTGCGCGCCATGGGGGCTGTCGCCGGCCCGGTGCTGGGGGCGGGGCACCTCGGGTTGACGGGCGCCGTGCCCAACGGCCAAATTTATTTGGCGCGCCCACGGCGGATGTGGTTTGTCCGCGATAGCAAGGCGCATCTGCAGGGTCACAGCCTGGGACAGACGTCGGCACTGCCCGTCCAGGACCGGCTCGGGGAATTCTGGGTCCCCCAGCGCGGCATCTTCATGATCGGCTCGGTCTTGTTCGAGCCCTTCGACCCCGCCACGCACGCCGCCGCGGGGCAGTGATCAGACGTCGGGCTCAGGTGCCCTGAAGCTCATACCGGGAGCGGCCATCGTGCGGGCAGATCAGGGCGAATGACCGTCGGACATTCGCCCTGATCTGCCCGTGTCAGCGACTATGCCACGGCCGCGCAGATATCTGTCCTCGTCCCGGAGGTGCTGAGAAGCGTGAAGACGCCGCTGGGTGAGATCGTGTAGACGATGCGGCCCTGATACTGGACTGCTGAGGGCCCCGCGCCGAGGGGAAGGTCATTGGGGAACAGGACGAGTCCGTTCGTCCCCGTTGCTGTGATTGTTTGGGTGCCATCGGCGGCCACTGCTACCTTCTGAACCGAGCCGGTCGGCCGGAGATTCAGGGATTTCACCCGGTTCCCGTTTGCATCGAGTCGGGTGTAGGTGAGCGTGTAGCCCCGACCTGCTGTGATCACGCGGGCGACCGCGCCGGTCTTGTCCTTGAAGGTTTTGATAGTCGCATTGGAATTGGTCGCTTCAATAAGCAGCGGGAAGACACATCCCAGTCCGGCATCCACAACAGTTCCGGGCGGGAAGTCCGGGGGGTTGCCGCCCTTCTCGGGAGGTGCGGCGATGGCTGCGGGCGATGCGGCGAGCAGCGCGGCGGCAAGCAGGGCAGTTGGGATAAATCGGCGAACGGTGAGACGTTTCATGGTTCTCCAGGGATCGGCGGCCAGCTCTGGCCGCGGATGGCTAAGGCCAAGATGAGCGGCTGATGCGCTCTTACGGATTGCGCTACGGCGGGCTTCACCGCGGGGTCAACAGTTACCATCGGGTCCTTGGGGATTTCTTGGGCCGCGCCGCTGGGGGAGGCCCGCGGGACCTTCGGCCGTACCGCATCCCAGTCGGCCGAGGCACTATGGCACATGGCCAAAATCTATATCGCCTACGGAACCGTTGAAGGACAAACAGCAAAAATCGCCGACTACATCGCCGAGGTAGTCCGGGCGCACGCGCACCAGGCAGAGACGGCGGACCTCAAACATTCCGGCGGTACCCTTCCGGGCGGCTACGACGGCGTGATCGTGGCGGCCTCGGTGCACGTGGGGAAGCACGAGGGGTACGTCGCGGACTTCGTCAAGAAGAACCGCGCTGAGCTCGAGCGTCTGCCTTCCGCCCTGGTGTCCGTCAGCATGGCCGCCCACGGAGACCAGGAACACGCCGAGGGCTACGTGCAGAAGTTCGAGGAGGACACGGAGTGGCGGCCCACCCACGTCGGGTTGTTCGCCGGCGCGCTGCTCTACACCCATTACGGCTTCATCAAGAGGCACATGATGAAGAAGATCGCCAAGGATAAAGGCTCCCCGGACACAGACACCACCCGTGACTATGTCTACACCGAGTGGGACGGCGTCCAGCGGTTCACCGAAGACTATCTGGCGTGGATGGCCAAGCCAGGCAGTCAGAAATAGGGCCCAGAAGCAGGCTCAAGGCTCAGGAGTAGGCGTAGGGCGGAACCGTGTCGCCGGGGGCGAAGGGTTTGAACCACTGCTCGAAGTCCAGTTTTGCGGCGTCGTCCTCGAGAACGTCCAGGTTGTCGGAGTACAGCGCTTCACTGTCGGCATCTTCCAGCAGGACTTCCTCGACGTCGGCCCGCCAGTCCTCCGGAAGGTCCAGTTCGTAGATGTCCTCCGTGATTTCCGCCTGGTCGAGCAGGCAGCGGACGGCCAGTTCCGCTGCAAGGCAGCCGGGGGCGGTCCAGCCCCGGACCAGGGACGCGGTGACGTCGGCCGCGACGACGACGAACTTCTGGGTGAACTTCGCGTCGTAGCTGGCCGCGAACTGAGGCGGCAGCGAGGACAGGACCGAGGTGCCGGCGATGTCGACCGGCGTGGGAACGTCAAGCGTGCTGAGCGTTCCGAGATCGCGGAACAACTGGTCGATGAGGATGCTGGACGAGTTCCACAGGAGCCCGGCCAGCAGGCGGGTCTGGCGCACGGCAATGTGACGGTCCTGCGGTGAGACGGCGGCCATTTCGGCCAGGTCCTCGGGATCAAACTGGAGCCGTTGCTCGGCCGTCATGTCGTCCGGGTGCGGATCGAGCCCGAGCAGTTCCAGGCTCAGTCCGGTGAGTTTCCCGGCGTCGGCCAGCAGTTCTTCGGTGATGTCGTCGTCGTCGGCGTCCATGCCCCCGATGCTACCCGCCGTTTGTTTCCGGCCCGATTCGCGTTACGCGGCCGGGTAACCGGACGTTTTCAGGCGGCAGTTGCCTGATGCTTCCCGGATGCCGTGCTGCCGTGGGCCATCCGGTCGGAGAGGAGGTAGCCGACCCCCGCGATCAGGGGGACCACGCTTGCAGCGACGATCGATCCGACCGGGCCGGACCTTGCGATGACGGTGATCACGAGCGGCAGCACGCCTAGGGCTACGAGCAGCCAGCCGGCCAGCGCGGTTCGCTTCAGGCCGAGTATGGCGGCCGGGAAGGCAAGCGCGACGACGCTGACGGCGATGATGGGTCCGTTCTCGCTGACGAAGCTGCGCAGGGCCTCAGGGTCGAAGGCCAGCCAGACGCAGGCGGCGATGAAGGCGGAAGACAGGGCGAGCAGCAGGGGAGCGGTTGCCGGCGGCCAGAACCACGCCGAGACCGCTAGGATGAGCATCGGCACCACCCAAGCCAGGGTAATCAGCATCGCGGCAGTTCCGCCGGGGTTCTGCAGTGAGTCGCCGACAATGACGATTCCCGCGAGGACCGTGAACACCGCCATGATGGCTGCCCCGGTGCGCAGCAGCACCGTGGCCCGCTGCTGCGGATCCTTGTCGCGCGTCATAACCACGACGACGGCGAACATAACGATCGCGCCGAGCGCCAAAATGATCGGGACGTTCATGGGATGCCTCCTGCTGACGAACGGAGCCTACGTTCATTGCATCCCCGCCCCAGCGGCCGTGCCAAGGGGAGAAAGGCCCGCTTCCCGTTGGACTGGGTTGACGGGTGGTCTGTGGCGCCGTCCGACGAAGGTTCCTTTTCGGCCGTCAGGGCACGTCCGGAGCCGGGCTTCTGGGCTTTCTGATGCTCGGCCGTCAGAGTCTCCGGTGGTGATGCGGAGAGGACGCTTGTTGCTTTGCGCCGAGGGCGCCTCTAGCGCGCAGCTGTGCCTGCAATCTTGCGCAGGAGGCCGGCAAGGTGCTGAATGCCCGGGCTTTCGGCCATGGTCCTGCGGTGCACCATCCCCACGTGACGAGCCGGCACGGGATTGACCACCGGTACAGCGACCACATCCGCGGGCAGTGCGGGCCTGCCGAGACGAGGCACGAGCGCCACCACGGCCCCTTGCTCCACCAGCGCGATGTGGGTTGCGAAGTCCGGATCGTAGACCTGGATATCCGGGACACGGCCCAAGTCGGCAAAAATCCGCAATAGAGCCTCGTTGCAGATGGCGCCGTGCGGGGTGCTGATCCAGCGCTCATCAACCATATCGGCAGCTTCCACCTCCGCCCTTCCTGCCAGGGGATGGTTGCGGTGAACCAGAAGATCCGCGATGTCATCGCAAAGCCACTCGAGCATCACGTGCTCTGGAATCACAAGCGGGACGGAGTTCCAGTCGTGGACGATGCCGAGGTCGGCTTCCCCGCCGGCTACACGTGCCACCGCTTCACGTGGGTCCTCAGCCAGCACGGTGACGTCCAGATCAGTTCCGGAGGAAGCGAGCATGCCCAGCATCGGCCCCACCAGCCCCCGGCACGCGGTGGAGAAGGACACCACCTTCAAGCGGCCATAGGGTTTGGCGGGATCGGCCAGGAGCGTGGACTGGAGTTCTTCCAGTTCGGCGAGAATGCGGCGCCCATAAGCGGCCAAGGCAAGTCCGCGTTCAGTCAGCAGCACCCCTCGGCCATGCCGCTCCAGGACCGAAAAGCCGGTCTGCTTTTCCAGCTTCTTGATCTGCTGCGATACCGCCGACGGGCTGAAGCCCATCACCTCTGATGCTGCAATGACGGAACCATGGTGCTCGATCGCTGCCAGCGCACGGAGCGCTCCGATGTCTATCATGAAGCAAACGTACATGCTATGCGGTATGAATCAACGCTGGTGCTTCATTCTCCTTTCTGTCAGGGTGAGGAGCGTGAACCTTCGCCATTCCTTGCTTGCTACCCTCGTCGCTGTCTTGTGGGGCCTAAACTTCGTGGCCATCGACTTGGGCCTCCACATCAACGGACGCGACGTTCCGCCGTTGCTGTTCGTGGCGATGAGGTTTGTCCTGGTGGTCTTCCCCTGGATTTTCTTTGTGCGCAAGCCCGATGTCAGCTGGGCAGCAATTATCGGCGTCGGACTCTTTATGAGCGCCGGCCAGTTCGGGCTGCTGTACCTGGCCATGGCGCTGGGCATGCCGGCTGGTCTGGCCTCCCTGGTACTACAGGCGCAGGTTCTGCTTACGGTTCTGTTGGCCGGCGTGTTCCTTGGCGAGCGGCCCAGCGGGCGTCAGTTGGCCGGCGTCGTACTTGGCGTCGCCGGCCTGGCGGTAGTAGCGGTGGGCCGCAGTGCCGTTGCCCCGCTACTTCCGTTCCTCATTGTGCTCGCCGCGGCGCTTTCTTGGGCCGTGGGCAACGTAGTTGCACGCAAAGCCAAGGCGGCGTCGGGGCTGGGGCTGGTGGTCTGGTCGGGTGCGGTGGTCCCGCTCCCGCTCGCCGGACTTTCACTGATCATCGATGGTCCCGGTGCCATCACCGCAACGATCGGAGACCTCCAGCCCGCCACTGTCCTGAGCGCGCTATACACTGCGGTTTTCGCTTCGCTGGTGGGCTACGGGATCTGGAACCGGCTGCTCGCGAAATACTCGCCGTCGGCCGTGGTCCCTTTCACGCTGCTGGTGCCGGTCGTGGGGATGAGTGCCGCGTGGCTGGCCCTGCGGGAGGTGCCCTCGGCCACGGAAGTGGCTGGCGGACTGCTCCTGCTGGGAGGAGTGGCGACGGCGGTGCTCACCAGAAGCGGTGGGCGGATTCAACGACAGGGCCCCGCATTGCCGCCAGTTTTGGGCCCCGCTTCGGCCAGTGGCTTGCGGGTCGCAGACGCCGACGAACCAAACCTTCAGCGACTGCAGGGATCAGCCAGTGGAAAACCGTCCGAGAACTGACATAACGCGCGACTCGTTTCCTATGCGTTGGCCTTGGCCTTGGCCACCCTAACCTTCCTACCTATCGACTCCGAGCCGTGGGTATGGGTAAAGCTCGCAGTTCTTGCCGTGGGCACCATCGTTCCTGGTACCTGGTTAACTCGGTTCACATTGTGGCAACGGGATGAGTGCTGGCGGGAGCGCGGTAAAGACCCCAAGCATCCAGGGTAGGACCACGCGGACGACAACTCCCGTGCGGGCGATCAGGGAGTAAGGCCCCTACCTTCGGCCGTGTCGCATATGCATAATGTCGCCATGTTTATTTTCGTGCTGTTGGCCATCTTGATACTGGTCGTGTTTTGGCAATACATCTTGGCTGGGCTCGGCCTGTGGGTGCTCGTCCTCATCATGCGCGCCGTGATCAACTGGACGCTGGCCGACCCGAAGCCGAATTACCCCCGGAAGCCCGTTCAGACCCGGCCTGTGCCCAAGTCCAGGCCCAAGCCTGCCCGCGAGTTGCCCGCGCCCGAATATCTGCCCAGGTGGACTGCGAACCGCCGGCTGGACGCGGGGCGCGAGCATGCCCAGTGGCAGGAGAAGTTCGACAACGCAGCGCAGTAGGACCCCGCGGGCTGGGCGGCATTCGCGGGCTGGAGCGAGTGCTTCTTCGGGGTCAGGGGCGCCAACGCACACCGTTGTCCGTACATGGAGCCGTGTTGACTGCACGGCCCCCCAAACATGCTGCATCGACGAGTTCGCGTTTCCCGATCGGTTCGTTCAATTCGACCGTCACCGGCACCGCGTCGTTTCCTTGGCAGGTATATCCCCCAGGTCATAAGGGTTCGACATCGGTCCGGATCACGATCCGCTCCTGTTCGACCCGCACTCGGGGATCCAGCACAGTGCCGGTTACGCCACTTGCGCACTCCAGTCGCGTCACCCCCAACCGGAGGGTGGTGGAAAACGAGGTGACCTCCGTGGAGTTGAGTAGTTCCCACGTTCCGATGTCCTCAACCGCGGATGCAGACGATCGGGTGCCACTCACCTTCGGTGAAGACGATCCGGTGTCACCGACGTCGGGTGCGGAAGCGTCGCAACCGCTGAGGAGGAAAGCCGAGCAAGCTAGTGCTCCGACCAAGAATTGAAGTCCGGAACTTGGGTGCTCCACTTCCACCTCCACGTAAACAAGTCCGAAAGAGGATACGGGGTGACTTGCGACTGCCGGTGCCCGAAGTATGGCATCCTTGGTGCTCGGCTCATAGAGCATCAACTCTGTAGCGGGAAGTTTCGGGACTCAACCTACTCCGGGAGTGCGTGATGAAGCTTCACTTCCGCCTAGGCAACGGCCCCCTGAAAGTGGGCCTCAATGATCCCCTTGATGTCGTCGTGGCAGCCGCCGCAGCCCGTGCCGGCGCGGGTTGCCGCGGATACCTCGGGCACGGTACCGCAGCCCTCCGTAACAGCAGAAGCAATGGCCGTGCCGCTGACGCCCGCGCACCGGCAGACCGTCCGGGAAGGGTCCACGGATCCCGCCGCGGCGGCCTGGTCCGGCCCGTCCAGGCGCAGCAGCAGCGAGCGGTCCGCGGGCAGTTCGGCGCCGCGTTCGAACAGCTGCACCAGTTCGGCTGAGGTGCGCGGCATACCCACGGACACGAGGCCTTCGAGCACGCCGGCGCGGGTGGTCATCTTGACGTAGCGGCCGTGCTCGGGATCGGCCCACTGGGCGATCTGCAGCCTGGCCCGGCCGTTCACGGCCCCGGCGGTCAGGGCTTCCTCGTCCCACGGGTCGGCGGAAACATCCCCGGCCACGGCCATGTTCATGCCACGGGCCTTGAGCACGATCACGCCCGGCAGTTCCGCGGGAAGGGGCGGCAAGGCCTCGGCCTCCGCGTCGGCGCCGGACGCCAACAGGGTCAGATAGTCGGCGAGCCATTCGGCCTGCCGCCAGCCAGGCCCCACCAGCCCGGACGGGCCGCGTGCGGTCCGGCACTGAACGCACTCGGGATCCGGGCAGCGGACCTCGGCGCAGTCGCCGATCGCAAAAATGTGGGGCTCGTGGTGGGCGCGGAGCTTGTGGTCCACCAGGATCCCGGCGGCGGTGGAGAGCCCGCAGCCTTCCGCCAGTTCGGTCCGTGGCCGGACACCGCAGGAGAGCACCAGGAGGTCGCCGTCGATCGCGGAGCCGTCATCGAGGAGCAGGGCCGAGAAACCGCCGTCGGGCGCGTTGTGCTCCACGCCGACGGAGCGGGCGTTGCCGGCCATCCGCACGCCGCAATTCCGCAAGGAGGCCGCGAGTACGGAGCCGCCGCCGCGGTCGATGTTCCGGCCCAGGGGATGCGGGCCGTTGTGCACCACGGTCACGGTGGCGCCTTCCTCGGCCGCGGCGAGGGCCGTCTCCAGGCCCAGCACGCCGCCGCCCAGGACCACCACCCGCTTGCCGCCTGCCACGGCAGCGTGGAGTACGGACGCGTCGCGGAGATCCCGCAGCGCGGTCACGCCCGGCGGCAGCACCGGTGCGGCCGGGTCCGGGTTGAGCCCCGTGAGGTTGGGGATGACAGGGCGCGAACCGGTGGCGAAGACGAGCCGCTCGTAGCCGGGGGAGGTGCCGTCGCTTAGCAAAACCCGCTGCCGGGCACGGTCCACACGGCGGACGCGGACGCCCAGCCGGACATCGACGCCGTCGGCCACCAGCGCTGCCGCGTCGGCGAGGGCCAGGGCGGCCGGCGTGGTGCGGCCGACGCCAAGATCGGCCACCAGCACGCGGTTGTACGCCGCCTCGGACTCTTCGCCGATCACCGTCAGGTGCGCGATGCCGCTGCGCACGGCCGGCAGCAACTCGTCGATCAGCCTCGCGGCGACGGGCCCGAAGCCCACCACCACAATCCGCTCAGTCATGAGGTCTCCTCTGCTTGAAGAACTTGAACACCGCTGCGATTGCCGGCCGCGCCCCCGGAGACAGCGTCTCCGGAAACCGCCGGGCGGATCCACACCTTGCTGGTCTTGAACTCGGGCATCCCGGAAATGGGGTCCGTGGCGGCCTCGGTGAGCCGGTTGGCGCTCTCAAGTTCCGGGAAGTGGAACGGCAGGAACACCGTCTCCGGCCGGATGTCCGTGCTCAGCTCGGCACGGCAGCTGACCACGCCGCGTTCGTTGGAAATCGAGACGTAGTCGCCGTCGGCGATGCCCTGGGCGGCGGCCGCGGCGGGGTGCAGCTGCAGCCGCGCCTCCGGCTGGGCTTCGGCCAGCGCAGCGACCCGTCGGGTTTGCGCGCCGGACTGGTAGTGCTCCATGAGGCGACCGGTAATCAGGGTCATCGGTGTCCCGGCGCGGTCCGCCGCGGACGCTGCGGCCACAGGGGCCGCGCCGGCAGAAGGCGTACGACGTCGGGGCGTCACCGCCGTGAACACGGCACGGCCGCCGGCATGGGCAAAGGCGTCCAGGAACAGCCGCGGCGTTCCGTCACTTCCGGCGGGGTAGGGCCAGTAGGCGGCCTCGCCGCGGTCCAGCATGGCGTAGTCGATCCCGGAATAGTCGGCCAGGCCGCCGGAGGACGCGAGCCGGAGTTCCTCGAACACGGTTTCCGGGTCCTCGCTGAACGTGGACGGTGCATCCAGCAATTCGGCCAGCCGGGTCATGATCCACAGCTCGCTGCGGACCCCGGGCGGGGGAGTGAGGGCCCGGCGGCGGCGCAGCACGCGGCCCTCGAGGTTGGTCAGGGTTCCTTCTTCCTCGGCCCACTGGGTGACCGGCAGGATCAGGTCCGCCTCGGCAGCGGTCTCGGAGAGGAAGAAGTCGCACACCACCAGGAAGTCCAGGCTGCGCAGGCCCGCGATCACGGCGTTGGCATCCGGGGCGGACACCGCCACGTTGGCGCCGTGCACGAAGAGGCACCGGACGCCGTCTGGCTGTCCAAGGGACTTGAGGAGTTCGACGGCGGGGAGGCCCGGGCCCGGGATGAGGGTTTCCGGCACGTCCCAGACCTTTGCCATGTGGGCGCGGGCGGCGGGATCGGTGATCTTCCGGTAGCCGGGGAGCTGGTCCGCCTTCTGGCCGTGTTCGCGGCCGCCCTGGCCGTTGCCCTGCCCGGTGAGCGTGCCGTAGCCGCTGCGTGCGGAGCCCGGCATGCCCAGTAGGAGGGCGAGATTGATGGCGGCCGTGGCGGTGTCAGTGCCGTCGACGTGCTGTTCGACGCCGCGGCCGGTGAGGATATAGCTGCCGCCCTTGCCGGCGCCGTCGGCCAGCCGCCGGGCGGTTTCACGGATCAGTCCGGCGGGGACGCCGGTGATCGACTGGACCCGTTCCGGCCAGAAGCTTCCGACGCTGCGGGCCACGGCCTCGTATCCGGTGGTCCGGTCCGCGATGTACCCGGCGTCGGCGAGGCCCTCGTGGATCACCGCGTGGGAGATGCCCAGGAGCAGGGCGAGGTCGGTGCCGGGCAGCGGCTGCAGGTGCAGGCCGCCGCCGTCGGACGTGAACGCCGCGGTGGCGGAGCGGCGAGGGTCGACGACGATCAGCCCGCCGGCGTCGCGCGCACCCTGGAGGTGCTGGACGAAGGGCGGCATGGTTTCGGCCACGTTGGAGCCGAGCATCAGGATGGTGCTGGCTGTGTCGAGGTCTGCCAGCGGGAACGGGAGCCCGCGGTCCAGGCCGAATGCGCGCATGCCGGCCGCGGCGGCCGAGGACATGCAGAACCGGCCGTTGTAGTCGATCCGCGAAGTGCCCAGGGCCAGCCTGGCGAACTTGCCCAGCTGGTAGGCCTTCTCATTGGTGAGGCCGCCGCCGCCGAACACGCCGACGGCGTCCCCCCCGTGCCCGGCGCGGGTCTCCTTCACGGCGGCGACGATCCGCGTCAGGGCCTCGTCCCAGCTGATCGGGCGGTGGACGCCGTCGGTGCCCCTCAGCAGCGGCTCTGTGACGCGGCCGGTGTGGTTCAGCAGTGAGGCGGAGGTCCAGCCCTTGCGGCACAGGCCGCCGCGGTTGGTGGGGAAATCGCGTCCGGCGACTGTCAGGAGCGGCGGGGCGACGGAGGGTGCAGTTTGTTCCGCCACGGGGTCTGACCCCGGCTGGACAGCCGGGGTCAGAGCCGCTGGGGATGTGAGCGTCATGGCGCACTGCAGGGCGCAGTAAGGGCAGTGCGTGTCGGCGCTTTTGGTCATGTTAGACGTGTCCCATCGCATTTCGGTTGGCGTTGCGGATGTAGAAGAACCAGCAGACGGCGAGCATCAGGACGTAGGCCCCCACGAATCCGTAGAACGCCGGGGTGTAGGAGCCGCTGGCGGAGTTCGAGGCGTTGAGCACCTGCGGGATGACGAATCCGCCATAGGCGCCGATGGCCGAGACCAGGCCCAGGGCCGAGGACGCGAGCCGCTGGGTGGTTACCGTGCTGGCACCTGACTTTGCTGCCCGGCTTGAGGTGGCGAAGATGATGGGGATCATCCGATAGGTGGCACCGTTTCCGAAGCCGCTGGCGGTGAAGAGCAGCAGGAACAGGCCCAGGAACAGCCAGAAGTTCTTCAGCGGCAGCGTCCAGATCATGGTCAGGGTGATGACGGCCATGGCAGCGAAGGCTGAAACCGTCATCCGGGCGCCGCCCATGCGGTCCGCCATGCGTCCGCCGTAGGGGCGGGCCAACGAGCCGACCAGCGGGCCGAGGAAAGCGAGAGACAGGGCTACGGTTCCGACCCCGATCGAGGAGAAGGCCGGGAAGTAGTCCTTGATGAGCTTGGGGAACACACCGGCGAAGCCGATGAACGAGCCAAATGTGCCGATGTACAGCAGCGCCATGATCCACAGGTGCGGTTCCTTGAGCGCGGCGAGCGAGCCCGCAACATCGCCCTTGGCGCTGGTGAGGTTGTCCATGTACTTCCAGGCGCCGAACGCGGCGAGCAGGATCAGCGGGACCCACATGAGGCCGGCCACCGGCAGGTTGACGGTGCCGGCGGCCAGGAGGGTGATGGCAATCGGAACGGCCAGCTGTGCGACGGCGGCACCGAGGTTGCCGCCGGCGGCGTTCAGGCCCAGGGCCCAGCCCTTTTCGCGGGCCGGGTAGAAGAAGGTGATGTTGGCCATCGAGCTGGCGAAGTTGCCGCCGCCGAAGCCGGCGAGGGCGGCCACGAACAGCATGGTGCCAAACGGGGTCTCCGGGTTGGAGACGCACATGGCCAGCCCGATCGAGGGGATGAGCAGCAGCAGGGCCGAGACGATGGTCCAGTTGCGGCCGCCGAAGCGGGGGACCATGAACGTGTAGGGGATCCGCAGCGTGGCGCCCACCAGGCTGGGCATGGAGATCAGCCAGAAGATTTCCGAGGTGGTGAAGGTGAAGCCGGCCGCGGGGAGCTGTACCACCACAATCGACCAGAGCTGCCAGACCACGAAGCCCAGGAACTCGGCGAAGATGGACCAGTTCAGGTTGCGCCGGGCAATGGAGCGGCCCTGGGACTCCCACTGGTCCTTGTTTTCTGCATCCCAGTTGGCGATCCAGCGGCCGGGCCGGTGGTCGAGGGTAAGGGCATCAGTGCGGGCGGCACTGGCATCTGCGGTGCCGATTTCGGCGGTGCGTTCAGCAGTCACTTGGGAGACCTCCTTGGGGGGTGTTGTCCTTCAAAGGTAGGGATGCCGCGTTTCAGGGACGGTCGCGGTTTATTAACACGCTGTGACTTTTGCCTATCGGGGCTTTTATGACGGTGTGAGAGTAGGTGTGACGATCACCACGTGAGGCAACGACACGGCGTCCAAATAACGGACCATTTGTCCATTGACTGGACAGTAGGAACTAATATCAGACGTATACGAATCCCTAGCCGGCGGCCCCGGGCATCGGGCTCTTGGGGAACATCCGACCGGTCTTCATGAAAGCGTTACTACATGTCATCCACTGCAACCTCCGCGGAGCATGGGTCCACCAAGCAGGTGAATTCGCGCGGCCGCGTGATTGTCGCCAGCCTGATCGGCACCACCGTCGAGTTCTATGACTTCTACGTGTACGCCACCGCTGCCGTACTGGTCTTCCCCTCCTTGTTCTTCCCGGCGCAGAACGAAACCGCCCAGCTGCTCAGCTCGTTCGCCGTATTCGGCGTGGCCTTCATCGCCCGCCCGCTCGGATCCGTGGTCTTCGGCCACTTCGGGGACAAGTTCGGCCGCAAGGGCACCCTCGTGGCCTCGCTGCTGACGATGGGCATTGCCACCTTCCTGATCGGCTGCCTGCCGACGGCGAAGGTGGAAGGCTGGGAATTCTGGGCTCCGGCCCTCCTGGTCGTCATGCGCTTCTTCCAGGGCCTGGCCCTCGGTGGCGAATGGAGTGGTGCGGCACTGCTGGCCACCGAGAATGCCCCCGCGAACAAGCGCGCCATCTACGGCACCTTCCCGCAGTTGGGGGCCCCGATCGGCTTCATCATCGCCAATGTGATCTTCCTGGTCTTCAGCTACACGCTGTCGCCGACGGCCTTCATGGAATGGGGCTGGCGCGTGCCGTTCCTGCTCAGCGCTGTCATGGTGATCATCGGCCTCTACGTCCGGCTCAAGTTGATCGAAACTCCCGCGTTCACCAAGGTCATCGAATCCAATGAGGTCGCCAAGCTGCCTCTCGCCCGGGTCTTCAAGTCCAGCTGGCGCCACCTGATCCTGGGTACGTTCATCATGCTCGCCACGTACGTGCTCTTCTACCTGATGACAACGTTCACGCTGACCTACGGAACCCGCGCCTCCAGCCTGGATGCCGCCAAGGCCGCAGCCGAGAAGGCGGGCAAGCCGATGACCGAGGCCGCGGCCGCCGCGTTCGTCCCAGGTCTGGGGTACACGCGCAACGACTTCCTCTGGATGCTGATTGTCGGCGTCGTGTTCTTCGGCATCTTCACCCTGGTCTCCGGTCCCCTGGCCGAGAAGTTCGGCCGCCGCAAGATGCTCATCACCGTGACCGCGGGCATCTTGGCCTTCGGCCTGCTGTTCGTCCCGCTGTTCAGCGCCGGATTCGTGGGCACGATGGCGCTGCTGATCATCGGATTCTCCCTCATGGGCCTGACGTTCGGCCCCATGGGTGCGCTGCTGCCGGAGCTGTTCCCGACGAACGTCCGGTACACCGGCTCGGCCATCAGCTACAACTTCTCCAGCATCCTGGGTGCGGCGGTGGCTCCGTTCATCGCTGTCTGGCTCTGGGAAGTGGGCAAGGGCAGCCCGGCGCTGGTCGGTGTCTACCTCGCCGCTATGGCCGTGCTGACGCTGATTGCCTTGTTCGTGAGCAAGGAAACGCGCGATCTTGATTACGAGAACAACGTAGCCTGACGCTCCAGCCCAGTTGCTGACAGAAATGCCCGGTGTGTTCCTCGAACGCACCGGGCATTTCCGTGTCGGCCGGAAAGCAACCGGGACCGAACGCGGGGCGGGGCAGGCGGGCGGGGAGGCGGCAGGGGTTTAGCTCGCGTAGCGCTCCACGAAGTTCCGCAGGATTTTCATCGGTTCCGTCGCGGTGAACCGCCGGGCGTCTTCCATGAGCATTTCGGCCGATTCGGGCGGGAAGTAGCCGGCGTGGCGGTAGATATCGATCCTTGTCACGAGCCCTTCGGCATCGAGCTCAGGGTGGAACTGGGTGGCGTACAGGTTGGTCTTGATCCGGAACATGTGCACCGGGCAGGCGGCCGAGCTCGCCAGGAGCACCGCGTGGGCGGGCAGGACGGTGCAGGCTTCCTTGTGGCCGGTGAACGCCGTGAAGCTCTCCGGCAGTCCGCGCAAAAGGGGATCCTGCAGCCCTTCCGCCGTCAGTTTGATGGTTACGCCGCCGAGCCCTTCACCATACGTCCGGTCGATCACGGCGCCCTGGTGCAGTCCGAGCGTGCCGACGCCGTAGCAGGCGCCGAGGAACGGGAAGTCCTCGGTCACAATCCTGTCCAGCAGCCCGGCGAGTTCGCGCTCTACCCGGTGCTGGGCGGCGCTCTTGTGCTCGGCCGGGTCGCTGGAGGTGAAGGGACTGCCGCCCACAATGACGCCTGAATAGTCGGACAGTTCCAGGTCAGGCAGCGGGACGGCTTCCATCCGGATGCGGTGCAACTGCTCCGGCTTGAGCCCGCAGTAGCGAAGATAGGCGCGGTATTCGTCCTCGGCAGCGGTGTCTTCCGCGCGCGAGGCGAGGAGCAGGAAGGGCTTCACACTCCAAGTCTCTACCGGCCGGTCACGGGGGCGCCAGAGGCGCGCCCGCGACCGGCAGCGTCATAAACTCCGGCCGTCGCTGTCGCTTACTGTGCGTCGCCGTCCTCGATCATGGCGATCACGGCGCCTGCGGCCACAGTCTCGCCGGCCGCTGCGGCGAGGCCGATCACGATCCCGGCGCGGTGGGCGGTGAGCGGCTGCTCCATCTTCATCGCTTCGAGCACGACGACGAGATCGCCCTCGGCGACCGTGTCACCTTCGGCCACGGCCACCTTCACGATGGTCCCCTGCATGGGGGAGGTCAGGGCGTTGCCGCTCGCGGCCACGGCTGCGCTGCCGCCGCGGGAGCGCTTCTTGACCTTGGCGGGCTTGGAGCCGCCCGTGTTGCTGACCGAGCCCAGCGACGCCGGCAGCACGACTTCCAGGCGTTTGCCGCCGACCTCGACGACGACGCGCTGGCGGTCGCCGGCGTCGGCCGCTTCAGCCTCGGTGCCGGTGGGGGTCCAGGCAGGAATGTCGTTGACGAAGGCGGTCTCGATCCAACGGGTGTGCACCTTGAACGCGCCGTCGGCCGGTGCGAAATCGGGGTTGGTAACAACGGCTAGGTCGAATGGGATGACGGTGGGGATGCCTTCCACCACCATTTCCTCAAGCGCCCGCCGGGACCGCTGCAGGGCCTGGGTGCGGGTGGCGCCGGTAACGATCAGCTTGGAGAGCATGGAGTCGAAGTTGCCGCTGATGACATCGCCCTGCTCCACGCCGGAATCGATGCGGACGCCGGGGCCCGTGGGGTTCTTCAGGAGCGTGATGGTGCCCGGGGCGGGCATGAAGTTCCGGCCCGGGTCCTCGCCGGTGATGCGGAATTCGATCGAGTGGCCGCGGACTTCCGGGTCGCCGTAGCCGAGCTCCTCGCCGCAGGCCAGCCGGAACTGCTCGCGGACGAGGTCGATTCCGGTGACTTCCTCGGAGACGCAGTGCTCCACCTGAAGGCGGGTGTTGACCTCGAGGAAGGAGATGGTGCCGTCCTGGCCGACCAGGAATTCGCAGGTGCCGGCGCCGAGGTAGCCGGCTTCCTTGAGGATTGCCTTGGAGGATTCGTAGAGCCGGCGGTTCTGCTCTTCGGTGAGGAACGGGGCCGGGGCTTCTTCGACGAGCTTCTGGTTGCGACGCTGAAGCGAGCAGTCGCGGGTGGAGACCACCACGACGTTGCCGTGGGCGTCGGCGAGGCACTGGGTCTCGACGTGCCGCGGGGCGTCCAGGAAGCGCTCGATGAAGCATTCACCGCGGCCGAAGGCGGCGGTGGCCTCGCGCACGGCGGATTCAAAGAGTTCGGGGATTTCCTCGCGGGTGCGGGCCACCTTGATGCCGCGTCCGCCGCCCCCGAAGGCCGCCTTGATGGCGACCGGCAGGCCGAACTTGTCCACGAACTCGAGGATTTCCTCGGCGGATTCGACTGGGTCTGCGGTGCCGGGGACCTGCGGGGCGCCGACTTTCTCGGCGATGTGGCGGGCCTGGACCTTGTCGCCCAAGGCCGAGATCGCTTCGGGGGAGGGCCCGATCCATGTGATGCCTGCATCGATCACCTTGGCGGCGAACTCGGCGTTCTCGGCCAGGAACCCGTATCCGGGGTGGATGCCGTCCGCGCCGGACTGGCGGGCGACGTCGATGATCTTGTCCATCACGAGGTAAGACTCCGCGGCGGTGTTGCCACCGAGTGCGTAGGCCTCGTCGGCGAGCCGGGCGTGCAGCGCGTCGCGGTCGGGGTCGGCGTAGACAGCCACCGAGGCGATGCCTTCATCGCGGGCGGCGCGGATGATGCGCACCGCAATTTCTCCGCGGTTGGCGATCAGCACCTTGGTCAGCCGACGGGTGCCCGCGGCTGTAGATGACTGTGTTGATCCCGGCACGGTGGGTGCGGACTGCTCCGAATTTGCTGACAAGGCGTCTCCTTCTTTCCTTCAGGGAGCCTAGCGCGGTTTTGAGGGTTCCGCCGATATTACTTGCGGATTCCGCGCGTATACGGCCCTTCCTTTGTAGGGTTGCCACAAAGGACGGCCAATTGGCTCACTCCGGACCCACTCGACTCTCGCTCGGTCTTTACTCGGCTCGGACGTCCGCTGGGTCTACGGCCCCGCCGGTCCAGAGCTCGGTGATGCTCACATTTGCCTGTCCAAGCAGCGCGCGCAGGGTGGAGATGGAGAGCCCGACGACGGTGTGGGGATCGCCGTCGACCTTGCGGATGAACGCCCCGCCGTAGCCGTCGATCGTGAAGGAGCCGGCGCACTGGAGTGGCTCGCCGGTGGCGATGTAGGTTTCGATTTCCTCGGTGCTCATCTCCATGAAGTGCACCTCGGCGGAGGAAACCGAGCCCAGGGTGGCGCCGGTGCCGCGTGCGGTGACGCCGCCGTCGGTGTCGGTTCCTTCGTCGTCAGGGTCGCCGTCCGTGTCGCTTTCTGTGTCGCGGCAGTCGACGAGCCAGTGGCCCGTGTGGAGGACGCCCATGCTGCCGCTCATGCGGAGCATGCGTTCGCGGGCGACGTCGGCCGTGTACGGCTTGCCATGGGCCTCCCCGTCGAATTCGAAGACCGAGTCGCAGCCGATCACGAGTGCGCCGTCCGCCTCGGGCAGTGAAGCGACGGCCTCGGCCTTGGCCCGGGCGAGGAGCAGGGCGGTGTCATGCGGATCCGTCACGCCGTAGCGGGCCTGGACGGCGTCCTCGTCCACATCCGAGACGAGGACCTCGTGCCGGATGCCGGCGTGGCTGAGCAGCTTGGTGCGGGCGGGGGACTGGGAGGCAAGAATGAGGCGGGTCACCGTTCCAGCCTAGTTGACCCGGTCCAGAGGGGGACCGTTGCGTTGGGTTCACTCGTTGCGACCGGCGTTTTCTTGGCGGATTGCCGGAATGTTCGGGGCGCAGCCTCTCATCCCGGGTGACGTCCGCTAATCCAGGGTCCGCGACGGTTGAAGCCTCTTTGCGTGACCCCAGAATGTCAGACCCCCGGAGGAGAGTGGACCTATGGACGGCAATCAGGGGCCCGAAGTGGTTCCGGCAGGAGGCGGCGGCACCGGTTTCGGCCGGGCCGGGGGCGGTGCGGCGTCCGGGCCGGTGACCGTGGCGGCGGCCGTCGAGGACCTGGTCCGCATGGTGTCCGCGATCCGTCCGGCCACGGACAGCGCGGGGATGATCGACCAGCTCCGGGTACTCGAGGACGTGAAGTCGGCATCGGCGGCCCTGCAGGCCCGGATCGCGGTCTCCTTTGATGCCTCCCAGCGCCGCGAACAAACAATGCTCGGAATCCCCGCGGAGAAACGCGGTGCCGGGGTCGGTGCGCAGCTCGCCCTGGCCCGGCGCGAGTCCCCGGCCAGGGGCGGCCGGCTCCTGGGCCTCGCGAAAGCGCTCGTGACGGAGATGCCGCACACCCTCGCCGCGCTCGAGTCCGGGCAGCTGAACGAATGGCGCGCCACCCTGCTCGTGCGCGAGACCGCGTGCCTGACCGCCGCGGACCGGGCCGCCGTGGACGCGGACCTCGCGCCCGACACCGGGGCACTGGCCGGGGCCGGGGACCGGCGGCTGGTGGCCACCGCCCGGGCCGCCGCGTACCGGCTGGACCCGCGCACCGTCACCGAACGCGCCGCGCCCGCCGTGTCCGAGCGGTATGTCAGCCTCCGCCCGGCCCCGGACACCATGTGCTATCTGACCGCCCTGCTCCCGATGACCGCCGGCGTGGGCGTGTATACCGCGCTGGGCCGGCACGCCGACACCCTGCGGGCCGCCGGGGACCCGAGGGGCCGCGGACAGGCCATGGCCGACACCCTCGTGGACCGCTGCACCGGAACCCCGGGCGGGATCACCGGGGTGGAGATCCAGGTCGTCATGACCGACCGTACCCTTTTCCAGGGCGACAGTGAGCCGGCCCGGATCCCCGGCTACGGCACCGTCCCCGCCGGCTGGGCCCGCGCCCTCATCACCGGCACCAAGGCCAACGACAGCACCGTCGGCGTCGGTTCACCCGGACAAAGTGGCTCACAGGAATCCGCCCAGTCAACAGCCGGTCCTCCTGAACCTGGCGGTGCAGCCGGCGGTCCCCCTAAACCTGGCGGCACACCCGGCAGATCCCCGGGACCCGGCAGCCCCAATAGACCCAGTGACGCGTCCGGTGCCGATGAAACCGCTTTCGGCGTCTTCCTCCGCCGGCTCTACACCCACCCGGGCACCGGCGAGCTAGTCGCGATGGACTCCCGGGCCCGGATCTTCCCGCACGGGCTCCGCCGCTTCATCCAGGCCAGGGACGACACCTGCCGCACGCCCTACTGCGACGCCCCGATCCGCCACTTGGACCACATCATCCCCTGGCACCACGGCGGACCCACCACCAGCACCAACGGCGCCGGCCTCTGCGAAGCCTGCAACCACACCAAAGAAACCCCCGGCTGGGGAGCGCGAGCCGTGACTGCACACGAGTCAGACCCCACATCAGGGGACGAAACCAGATCCACGCCCGGACAGCGGCACACCATGGAACTCACCACCCCCACGGGCCACACCTACCGCTCCACCGCGCCACCCCTGCCCGGATCGCCTACCGGCGAAGCGAGCGCGGTGTCCCGCCGTCGGCGCCGCGACGAGGGCCACCACGGGAAGACGCTCAAGCGTGTGCGGCCCCCAGGTTCATCGGCGGCCTGAGCGGCGCGGGTTCTCACCAAAGTCGCAACTGAAAGTGGGGTTGATTTCATGGGACGTTCGACGGGTCAGTACGACCGACAAGTCTGCAATCCAAGGGGCCGCAGCGCGAACGTCACGCCGTCCCAGATGCAGGGAGGCTTGACGGGGGTTGAGCAGCACTTTCTGCCGATGAAGGAACTGGGACAGTCAGGCGAGAGTGCTGGTCAGGAATCGCTCAATGGCAGTGAACACCTGAACGTGAGCGGCCAAGGAGGCACGCCAGTCGTTCGGGACTTCCAACGAGTGATTGGCGTTCAGAATGTCAACGAACGTAGCTGCCGTCTCTGACAACGCATCGGTTGTCCATAACTTGTCTTTGGATCCGCCAATGAGCAGGTCCGGCTTACGAGTTTCAGTAAGCGTTCGCCGAATGACGTCATCCGTGAGGATAGGGGTGAGCCAAACAGCTGGCACTTGAGCCTCTTCCGCCCAGGGAATAGAGAACGTGCCAAACGACTTGGCCACGATGAGTCGATGGTCGGCGGGCGGCGCCTCGGCGAACGCCTGCTGAACCGCACGAGCGGCGAACCCGTGGGGGTCATCCCCAGGTTCATCGTCGGCGGTCCAGCGAATTGCCCGAACCTGCCAGCCGCGGTCTCTCAACTGTTCTGCAGGCCAGTAAAGAAGAGGAGATTCGACCTTGTACCCCGCACCTGGCACAAGCACGACGACCTTGGTCTCATCTTGATTGGCCTCACAGCCTGGCCAGAGGAAAGTTTCCATGCCGGAGATCCTACAGGGGCTGCTTTTCTGTCCTGATGGCAGAAGCCAGTGAGCAAAGTTCGTCGTTGACCTGTGGCGATGCTGCTGAGAAAACCGGCGGCGAACGCACCCCCAACCCGTCCCGAATTGCGCGCACAAAAAAGCCGCCCGCCGATCAGAATGATCAGCGGGCGGCTTCAGGACAACTCGGCTTTAGGGCGACTCACAAGCAGGCTGTGAGTGTCAGCGCGCGCCGACCCCCTCTGGCTCGGGCTCGCTTTCGGATGAGGTGGCTGATGCCGCGGGCCGGAGCTTGGCGCCCTCGACGTCGACGTCCGGCAGGATTCGGTCCAGCCAGCGGGGCAGCCACCACGACTTGTCGCCGAGCAGGTACATCACGGCCGGGACGATCGTCATGCGGACCACAAAGGCGTCCACCAAGACACCGAAGGCCATCGCGAAGCCCAGCGGCCGGACCATGTTCAGGTGCGAGAAGATGAAGCCGGCAAAGACGCTGACCATGATGATGGCTGCGGCGGTGACCACGGATGCGGCATGGCTGAAGCCAGTGCGGACCGCATGCTTGGCCGATTCCCCGTGCATGAATGACTCGCGCATGCCGGAGGTAATGAACACCTGATAGTCCATGGCCAGGCCGAACAGCACACCGATCAGGATGATCGGCAGGAAGCTCAGCACGGCGCCCGGGTTTTCGACCCCGAACACGCTCCCCAGCCAGCCCCACTGGTAGACCGCCACGACGGCTCCGAAGGCGGCCGCCAGCGAGAGCAGGAAGCCGCCAGTGGCCAGCAGCGGCACCACGATCGAGCGGAACACGAGCAGCAGCAGGATCAGCGACAGTCCGACCACGATGCCCAGGTACGGGGGTAGGGCGTCGCCAAGCTTTGTGGAGACGTCGACGTTGCCGGCCGTCTGACCTGTGAGGCCGATGCTGACACCGGTGGAGTCCTTGATGCGGTCCTTTTCGGCGCGCAGCGCGGAGACCACCTTGACCGTACTGGCGCTGGCAGGGCCCTCCTTGGGAATGACCTGGAACACCGCGGTGCGGCGGTCCTCGCTCAAGGCCACCGGAACTGCGGCCGTCACGTTGGCCGTGCCGCGGAGGATGTCGGCGACGTCGAGCTGCTTTGCCGTGGCTTCGTCCTCGCTGAGGCCGGCGGGGAAGTCGCCCACCACCACGATCGGGCCTGTCATGCCTTCGCCGAAGCTGCGGCCGGTGACGTCGTAGGCCTTGAAGGCCTGCGACTCAACGGGCTCGGACCCGCCGTCGGGCAGAGCGAGCCGCAACTGGCTGGCCGGCAGCGCCACGATGCCCAGCAGCAGGACACCGGCCAGCAGCGCCAGGATGGGGTGGCGGGTGACGAGGCCGCCCCAGCCGCGGGTGCTGCGGCGTTCGTCGCGCGCACGGTCCTCCCTCTCATGGCCGGGAGCGGCGTTGTGCTTCTCCGCCTTGGCCCAGACGCGGCGGGAAATGAGTCTGGGGCCGATCAGGGACAGCACGGCCGGGGTAAGGGTCAGGGCGACGACGACGGCGACTGCCACCGTTGCGGCGGCGGACAGGCCCATGACGGCCAGGAAGGGGAGTCCCGGAATGACGAGGGCCGCGAGGGCGATGATGACCGTCAGGCCCGCGAACAGCACCGCGTTGCCGGAGGTGCCGGTGGCGAGGGCCACGGATTCCTCCCCATCCATGCCGGCCAGAAGCTGGCCGCGGTGCCTGTTGACGATGAAGAGCGAGTAATCGATGCCGACGGCGAGGCCCAGCATGAGGGCCAGCATCGGGGAGATGGAACTCATGTCGATGGCGCCGCTGAGGGCGAAGGTGCCGCCGACGCCCACTGCCACACCGACCAGGGCCATCAGCAGGGGGAGCCCGGCGGCGATGAGCGTTCCCAACATGACGATGAGCACCAAGGCCGCGATGGCGATGCCGAGGATCTCGGAGATGCCGAACAGCTCCGAGACGTCCTCGGTGATTTCCTTGCTGGCCAGGGCGGTGACTCCCGCAGAAGAGACTTCGTGGGCGATGTCCTGGACTTGCTGGCGCACCGCGGGGGCCAGCCCGTTGATCGAGGTCTTGAACTGGACCTGTGCGATCGCCGCCGTGCCGTCCTCGGAAACGAACCGCATGCCCTGCGAGGCCTCAAGCTGGCGTTTGGCGAGGGCGAGCTTGGCCGCGCCGGCCTCGAGTTCCTTGGTCCCGGCGTCGAACTTTTCCTGGCCGGCGGTGAGGGCAGCCTTCTGCTGGCCGAGCTGGGCGTCGATGGCCTCAGCGGACATGCCGGCCGCGGTCATCTGCTGCTCTGCCGCAGCCAGCTGGGACTTGCCCGCGGCCAGCCGGGCGGCCGACGCGTCCAGCTGCGCCTTGCCCGCGGAAGCCTGCTGCTCGCCGGCGGCAAGGTCCGCGACGGCTTTGTCCAGCTGGGCCTGGGTGGCGAACGGGTCCACGGTGCCCTGGACGTCGGGTAGGGCTTTCAGCTTGGCCAGGGCAGCCGAGACCGCGTCCTTGCCGGCCTGGGTGAACTGGCCGTCGTTCGACTCGAACACGATGCCGGCCGAGCCGCCGGAGGACTTGGGCAGTTCCCGCTTCAGCTTGTCCGCCATCTGCTGGGTTTCAGTGCCGGGGATCTGGAAGTTGTTGGACATGGTGCCGTGGAAGGCCGCCGCTGCACCGCCGACGGCCACCAGGACGGCGAGCCAGAGGGAAATGACGAGCCAGCGGTGGCGGTAGGAGAACTTACCGAGACGGTAGAGCAACAGGGCCATGTCAGTGCCGATCTGGGGAAGGGGTGGCGGGGGAGTGGGATGCGAAACCGGAACCGAGGAGGCTCATGGAATCGATGAGGAGCTGGCGCAGGATGGACAGGGAGGCCGGACTGAGGTCGCCGCCGCACCGGGCGAACCAGACATCCATGGCGGCCTTACCGCAGGAGATGATGGAGCCCGCGAGGGCGCGGAGGTACAGTTCGTCGATCTCGACGCCGGAGACCCGGGCGAAGCGCTCCCGGGCGGCGTCGATGATTTCAACGGTGCAATGGTCCCAGGCTTCCAGTTCAGAACGGCTGAGCATGGGGTTGGCCTGGCCCATGCTGTACAGCTCGGCCATGGGAGCCACTGTCATGGGGTCGGCCAGTTCAACCAGGGCCGCCCGCGCAGATTCCAGGATGGGCTCGCCTGCCGGGCGGAGCCGGAACTGCTGGAGCGCCTTGTCCAGGAATCCGTGGGTCACCGAGGCAATGACCACCTCGGTGCTGGCGAAGTAGTTGAAAAACGTGCGGCGGGATATGCCAGCTGCCTCGGCGATGTCCTCCACTGTGAAGTTTCCGGGACCCCGCGTGCGGAGCAAGTCCATGGCAGCGTCCGTGATGGCCTGCCGGGTGGCGGCCTTGTTTAGTTCGCGGCGCGACGTCGGTGCGGCGCCGGATCCGCCGGACGGGGCAACGTAGGCGGCGGAAGGAGATGGTGAGGAGGGCACGCGCTTACACTACGTGCATGTTTGCACTCTGCGCAAGTATTTTGGAGAGGGTCCGGCAAGGCGGAATCAGGGCTTGAGCTGGGGCGCCGTGCCGCCGGAGGTGGCCTTGCCCCCCGAATTGCCCGTAACGCCGGAATTGGTCAGGCCCCCGGAAGTCGCCGTGCCGCCGGAATTGGTCAGATAGATCGACTGGCCCGTGGCTCCGGGCTCGTCCTGAGTCAGGGGAATGGCAAAAACGGCCGTGCCGTAGGCGCAGATTTCCGTCCAATTCTGCCCGATCGCTGAAGTGTCGAAGCGCATGGCGATGATGGCGTTGGCGCCGCGCTGCTCGGCCTCGGCCACCATCCGGGCCATGACATCCTGCCGGCTGTCGTAGAGTGCCCGCGTCATTTCCAGCACCTCACCGCCGCCCAAGGAACGGAAGCCGGCCATGACCTGGGCGGTGATGTCCCGGGAGCGGACGGTTAGGCCCATGACCTCACCAAAGACGGCGTCGATCCGGTGGCCCGGAATGTCATTCGATGTCACGATCAGCATGCCCAGAGCCTATCCACTTTTGCCGCCCGCACGGCGGGTGCCAGGCGGCACAGTATCCCTGCCGGATTCACAGCAAAGCGAAAGCTGGGAAACAGCTATCTCTGCTGGGGCTGGTGCAGACTGGAGGTGCTCGCGGAGCAGACTTCCCCGGAAGAACCATCAGCTTCAAGCGCCGTCACCACTCGGCAGATCCAGGAGACAGCAGATGTCACGCACAACCAAAATCACGCTCGGCCTCGGGGCGGCGGCCGTGGCACTGGGCGCCGGGCTCGGAGTCGCCGGGATGGCCTCCGCCACCACGACGCCGACGCCCACCCCGTCCCCCAGCTCGAGTGCCCCCGGGAACAACCCCGCCGACGGCTACGGCATGCGCGGCGGACGCCACGGCCACGGCGGTGCGGAGCTCGGCGCCCGCGCCAAGGAACTCGCTGCCAAGCTGGGGGTCGACGAGGCCAAGGTCACCGACGCCCTGAAGTCCTTCCGCGAAGCCAACAGGCCCGCCACCCCGCCGGCCACTCCACCTGTCGCAGGACAGAAACCGGACCGCGCCGCGAGGGAGAAGGCGCTGGCCGCGTCCCTGGCGAAGTCGCTCGGCATCGATGAGGCCAAGGTCACCGCTGCCTTGGCGGAACTGCGCACGGCCGAGCAGGCCAAGCATGCCGCCGCACTGAAGCCCCGGCTGGACCAGGCCGTCAAAGACGGCACCCTGACCCAGGCAGAGGCGGATGCCGTCGCCAAGGCCGCCGAAAAGGGTGTGATCGGCGGCCGCTAGGCCTCCGCGTCTTCGGGCCGACGAATTTGGGCCGATGGATTCGGGCCATCAGCGATGAGAGACGTCGGTTAAGCCAGAGAAGTCCCCGGGGGGTTCCCGGGGACTTCTCCTGTAAACGCTGGTACTAAACGCCGGTTCAGTCGTTACGCCTTCACGTCCACAAGTTCGCGCTCATCCCGTCCAGCCGCGGGAGCTGCGGCAGCGGACGGATCAACGGCCGTCGTGCCGACGTCGTCGCTGAACGGGTCCCCGTTCCGCGGCGCGTTGTACAGGGTTTCGTCCAGGATGCTCTGGCGCTTGGCCACGATCGCGGGGATCAGGGCCTGCCCGGCCACGTTGACGGCGGTGCGGCCCATGTCCAGGATCGGGTCGATGGCCAGCAGGAGGCCGACGCCGGCCAGCGGCAGTCCCAGCGTGGAGAGCGTCAGCGTCAGCATGACGACGGCGCCCGTGGTGCCGGCGGTCGCGGCGGAGCCGAGGACGGACACCAGCGCGATCAGCAGGTACTGGGTGAAGTCCAGCTGGATGCCGAAGAACTGGGCCACAAAGATCGCCGCCACGGCCGGGTAGATCGCGGCGCAGCCGTCCATCTTGGTGGTCGCGCCGAGCGGCACCGCGAAGGAGGCGTAGGCGCGGGGGACGCCCAGGTTCCGCTCGGTCACGCGCTGGGTCAGCGGCAGCGTGCCGATCGAGGAGCGCGAGACGAAGGCCAGCTGCACGGCCGGCCACACGCCGGAGAAGTACTGCCTGACGGACAGCCCGTGGCTGCGGACCAGGACGGGGTAGACCACGAACAGCACAAGCGCCAGGCCGATGTAGATCGCCACGGTGAACTTGCCGAGCGAACCGATGGTGTCCCAGCCATAGACGGCCACGGCGTTGCCGATCAGGCCGACGGTGCCCAGCGGCGCGATCCGGATGATCCACCAGAGGACTTTCTGGATGACGGCGAGGGCGGACGCGTTCAGGGCCAGGAACGGCTCGGCTGCCTTGCCCACTTTGAGCGCGGCGATGCCGACGGCGATCGCGATCACCAGGATCTGGAGGACGTTGAAGCTCACGGCGGTGGTGGCGACGCCGTCGGTGACTGTGGTGCTCGCGCCGAGGCCCAGGAAGTTCTTCGGGAACAGCCCGGTCAGGAAGGCCCACCAGTCACCGGACTTGCCGGCGTACGTGGCGTCCTGGCTGATGCCCGTGCCGGCGCCGGGCTGCAGCAGCACACCCAGGCCGATGCCGATCAGCACGGCAATCAGCGAGGTGATCGCGAACCAGAGCAGCGTGTTCCACGCCAGCCGGGCGGCGTTGGACACGGCGCGCAGGTTGGAGATTGAGCTGACGACGGCGGTGAAGATCAGGGGGACCACGGCGGTCTGCAGCAGCGAGACGTAGCTCGAGCCGATGGTCTGCAGCGTGGTGCCGAGGGCGTTGGGGTTTGCCTTGGTGCTGCCGGTGTACTTGGCCAGCAGGCCAAGGCCCAGGCCGACGATCAGGGCGGCGATGATCTGGAAGCCGAACGAGCCGGCCCATTTGGGCAGCTGGAACCCGGTCTTTCCAGCGGGTGGGGGGGTGCTTGTCTGAGTGGTCACCGGAACACGCTAGGACCGCCACGAATAGCATGACCAACGGATGTTGAGAAATGTTACGCGGCGGAAGTTTTGTTTAGAGCGCAAAATCCCTTAGATTCCGCCGGAAGACTGCCCGATTGTGAAGTTATTCCCGGGCAGAATGTGGCGATTGTCTCGCGGCCGAAGCCACGGTCACACGAGAGTGCAGTTCGCGGCAATGTTTTTCCTCGAAAACACTGCCGCGAACTGCCATCCCCCGCGGGGACGGCCTAGCGGGCGCAGGTGGCCGCGACGCCGCCGCCTGCGCGGTAGATCATGTCCTGGTACACCACAGAGGAGCGCACCGGGGTGTTGCTCGTGACGGTCTGGACCGTAGCCCCGCTGCGGGCGAGCTTGAAGGACGGTGTGGTGCCCGCCACGAGCGGAACCTTGAAGGACGTCAGCCCGGCCGGCGCGTCCATGGTCTTGACGTTGCTTCCCTGTGTGATGGTCAGGCGCCCCGGTGACTTCAGCACGGCCACGAGCTCCACCTCGTTCTTCGCTGCGTCACCGTTCGGGATGGACATGGGCGTGGGTTTGCCGTTGCGGCCGATCGGCGTTTTCGAATACGGAGCGTTCGTGGGGTGCGAGCGGTGGCTCCAGTACAGGGCGTCCTGCGTGATGGTGGGTTTTACTCCGCTCTTGAACCAGGAAACGTAGTAGGCAGCCATGTCCAGCACCGCATAGCCGCGTTGCTTCGAGGGCGCCACCCATGACTCGGTGTAGTCGTTCCAGGTCATAAGCGCAATAGAATCGGCGTTCCCGCTGATCGCCGTTGCCAGCGAATTCCGCAGCGTGGAGCTGTTGGACGACTCCCAGTAGCGCCCGTCGTAGGACCGTGTATCCTCGAATGCCACCGGCTGCATATACGTCTTGCCGCGGCGGTGGGCCTCGGCGCTTTCCTTGGCCAGAGTCGGAACGCCGCTGGCGATGCGCGTGCCCCATTGCGAATACCCGGAAACCGAATTGTTCCAGTCTGCCTTTTGGGTTCCTCCGCCCCAAGAGATGAAGATCGGAACGAGGTTGGACTTGACGCCGGAGGAGGCGAGGCGATTCCGGAGCCCGTCCCACCATGCAGGTGTCTTGCGCTCCGGGAAGAACGGCGCCAGCACAATGCCAGCACTGTTCCGGTAGATCGAAGCGTCGTCCTTCACCTTCATGACGTTTTTGTAGACACTGTCAGAGGTGGAGCCGGCCGCCGTGTTGAAGTCCGGGCTGAGCATGATCTTGAAGCCCGGGTCCACTGCCTTGGCGGCGGCGAGCATGGCGGGCAGCTGCTGCCAGCGGATGTCGGTGGAGCTGTTGTACTCCCAGATGAACCCGTCCAGGCCTGCCCCGACTGCCTGTCGGATCTCTTTCTCGAAATCTGCCTGTCGCCACGTCGTCTGGCTCGCGCGCTGAGGGGCCACCGGACGGTCCCGCAGGTCGTAGGCGCCATTGGCGGAGTTGTGGGTATCCATCCAGCGCGGGTAGACGTCGCGGGTCGCGTCGGCACTGTCCACTGCGAGCGGGAACGGCGGGAAGTAGTAGGCCCACGCCTTCTTCGCCGAGGTGTGCCGGTTCGCGGGCGCCGGAAGGCTAAAGGGCAACGGATTGCAGGCCGCCGTCGTGGCCATTGGCGTGGCTGACGGCGTCGCAGCGTTTAGCGGTGCCGAAGTGCCAATCGCGGCCGTGGCCGCGAAGACTGCCGTCGCAACCACGGACACGGCCACCCGCTTCCGGGTCCGCATCCGCGCTTTCGTCGCGTCATTGGCCGTTGGTCTTAGGGGTGAGGCAAAATTCCTCATAGAGTGCTCCAATA
This sequence comes from Arthrobacter sp. ES3-54, assembly GCF_029504395.1. Taxonomy (GTDB): domain Bacteria; phylum Actinomycetota; class Actinomycetes; order Actinomycetales; family Micrococcaceae; genus Arthrobacter. Next base: position 227,965 of record NZ_JAQFIF010000005.1, on the reverse strand, counting down.
TGGGGTTTTGGTGTCTGCCCGGCAACGATCAGCCGCTGCGGAAACCTCAGCGAGGTTCCGGCCGGCCCAGCACACAACATTTCCGCCGTGCTCCTTAGCGGAGCCGTGAAATGCTACAGCTGTTCGTTCGCGCGGGTTCAATTTTCCAACTGCGCGCACCCGAGACCGAGATGCTGGATAGCTCTATCATGCGCCTGCTTCATAGGCGACGTCCCGCGTAAGTGCCGCAGCGACGAAGCGCGCATAATGACAGACAGCAAGACCGCACCGCCGTTGCGGCGGTTCTTGCTTGGGCCGGGGCCTGCCGAAGAGCACGGGCACACCGGACATTTGCGTCGCAGCCCCCAGCCGCTGACCCGGGCTTCCAAAAGCCCTGCAAATGTGTTCCCCAGAGACTAGTCGACTATTCGGCCAAGGTCCATTTGGCCTTGGCGTACGAGCGGCCAGTTGCGGTGGCTTCGCTGTGCGGAAGCCGCCCCAACTGGCCGTATAGCCGCTGAAAGCGCAGGTTAGACCGTGAACATCCTTACCCCAGGAGCGCGCGCTTGAGGGTGTCGAGGCCCACCGAGCCGATGTTCAGGGCCTTCGTGTGGAAGGCCTTGAGGTCGAAATCCGGGCGGGATTCCAGCTCTGCCCGGATCTGCTCCCAGAGCCGCTGGCCCACCTTGTAGGACGGTGCCTGTCCCGGCCAGCCCAGGTAGCGGGTGAACTCGAACTTCAGCTGTCCCTCGCTGATCGCGAGGTTCTGCTTCAGGAACTCGTAGCCCTTGTCGGGGGTCCACGCCCCGGAGCCCCAGCGCTCGGGGACCTCAAGTTCCAGGTGCACGCCGATGTCGAACACCACGCGGGCAGCCCGCATGCGCTGCGCGTCCAGCATGCCCATGTGGTCGCCCGGATCGCTGAGGTAGCCCAGTTCCTGCATGAGCCGCTCCGCATAGAGCGCCCAGCCTTCGCCGTGCCCGGACGTCCAGCAGACGTTCCGGCGCCATTTGTTCAGCAGCTCGCGGCGGTAGGTGGCGGTGGCGACCTGGAGGTGGTGGCCCGGGACCCCCTCGTGGTAAACCGTGGTGGTTTCGGCCCAGGTGGTGAAAGTGTCCTCGCCGGCCGGCACGGACCACCACATCCGGCCCGGACGGCTGAAGTCGTCCGAGGGGCCCGTGTAGTAGATGCCGCCTTCATCCGTGGGCGCGATCCGGCACTCCAGCGTCTTCATGACCTCCGGGATGTCGAAGTGGACGCCGGCGAGCTCAGCGACGGCTTTGTCTGAGAGTTCCTGCATCCAGGCCTGGAGGGCGTCGGTGCCTTTGAGCTGGCGGGCGGGATCGTTGTTCAGGATCTCCTTGGCTTCCTCCACGGTGGAGCCGGGCCGGATTTCCCCGGCCACGCGTTCCTGCTCGGCAATGAGACGGTCCAGCTCCTGGACGCCCCACGCGTAGGTCTCCTCCAGGTCCACGGTGGCGCCGAGGAAGTCCCGGGATGCCAGGGCGTAGCGGCTGCGGCCCACGGCGTCCTTGGCCGGGGCGACGGGCAGGAGTTCGGACTCGAGGAAACCCGCGAGCCGGGAGTACGCCACCCGGGCAGCCGCCGCTCCGGCGTCGAGCTCTGACTGCAGTTCCGCCGGAAGCGGGCCCTCCGCGGTCTTGGCGCCGGCGGCGAGCTTCGCAAAGAAGCCGTCGTCCGCGGCGTGCTTGGTGGCCTGCTCGATCACGATCGACACCTGGCGGGCCGCGGCCACCTTGCCGTCCTGCATCGCCGACCGCAGCGACTCGATGTAGCCGTCGATCGCGGCGGGGACATTGTGGGCGCGGCCCGCGATGTGCTCCCACTGCCCGGCGGTGTCCGTGGGCATGAGGTCAAAGATCGCGCGGATGTCCTGGGACGGGGACGCGATGTTGTTCAGATCGGCCGTGTGCCAGCCCGATTCGTGGATTTCCAGCTGCAGGCCCAGCCGCTCATGCATGGCGTCGAGCGTGACGGCGTCGACGTCGTCAACCGGCTCCAGCCCGTCCAGCGCGGCGAGTGCCTCGCGCGCGGCGGCCGCGAATTCCTCGTGGCCGGAGGGGGAGAAGTCCTGGTACTCGGTCTCGTGCCCGGGCAGGCCGAGCTCCGTGGCGAAGCTTGGGTTCAACCGGATCAGGGTGTCCGTGTAGGCGTCGGCGACGGCGTCAATGGCCGTCTGCTGGCGCACGGGGGCAGTGTTGTCTGAGGCAATCGTTTCGGTAGTCACCCGACGAGACTAGCCCGGCCGCGGTGGTTATGAAAGAGTCACTGAACTTTTTTCGTGGCCGGATATGGGGCAGACCGCTGCCCAGCAGAGGGGTCTCAGGAGTGGCCGAGAGCTCTCAGCCGAGGCTGCGGCGCCAGGCTTCCGGACCGGGCCTGGGAGCCAGCCGGAGCTGCTGCCGGCGGACCCAGTGCCGGACGCCGGGGCTTTCCGGTGCGGCCTGCTGGGACTGCCCCAGGGACAGCACGACGGCGGTCAGTGCCGCCAGCTCTTCAGGTGTCGGCTCGCCCTTGGCGACGGAGAACAGGACCTCGGGCGTGGTCTCCGGCCCGGTGGCTGGCTCGAGGGGGTGGGTGGCTGGGCCCACGCCGGCGAGGGACCCGGCCTGAGATTGCGAAGGCTGGGAGCCGGTGGGGACGTGCGAGGTTAGGGGGCCGGTGGGGATCACAGCGGGATGTTCCCGTGCTTCTTGGCGGGCAGGGCGGCCCGCTTGTCCCGGAGGGCACGCAGGCCCTTGATGATCTGGACCCGGGTCTCGGACGGTGCGATGACGGCGTCCACGTAGCCGAGCTGGGCGGCCTGGTACGGGTTGAGCAGCTCTTCCTCGTACTGGCGGATCACCTCGGCGCGCTTGGCCTCGACGTCGCCGCCGTTCTCAGCCACCGCGGCGAGTTCGCGGCGGTACAGGATGTTCACGGCGCCCTGGGCGCCCATGACGCCGATCTGGGCGGTGGGCCAGGCGACGTTGAGGTCCGCGCCAAGCTTCTTGGAGCCCATCACGATGTAGGCCCCACCGTAGGCCTTGCGGGTGATCACGGTCAGCTTGGGCACGGTGGCCTCGGCGTAGGCGTAGAGCAGCTTCGCGCCGCGGCGGATGATGCCCTGGAATTCCTGGTCCTTGCCCGGCAGGAAGCCCGGGACATCCACCAGCGTGATGATGGGGATGTTGAAGGCGTCGCAGTGCCGGACGAAGCGGGCCGCCTTCTCCGACGCCGCAATGTCCAGGGTGCCGGCGAACTGCATGGGCTGGTTGGCCACGATACCCACCGTGTGGCCCTCCACCCGGCCGTAGCCGATGATCACATTCGGGGCGTACAGGGACTGCATCTCCAGGAAGTGCGCGTCGTCGACAATCTGCTCAATGACCTTGCGCATGTCGTACGGCTGGTTGGCCGAGTCCGGGATCAGCGCATCCAGGGCGAGGTCGTCGTCGTCGACCTCCAGCTCCTGGGAGTGCTCCAGCACCGGGGCCTCGGCGAGGTTGTTGGAGGGCAGGAAGTCCAGCAGTTCACGGACGAACTCGACAGCGTCGGCCTCGTCGGAGGCCAGGTACGTCGAGGTGCCCGTGTTGGCGTTGTGCTGGCGGGCGCCGCCGAGGGTTTCCATGTCCACGTCTTCGCCGGTGACGGTCTTGATGACATCCGGGCCGGTGATGAACATGTGGGAGGTCTTGTCCACCATGACCACATAGTCGGTCAGGGCGGGGGAGTAGGCCGCGCCGCCGGCGGAGGGGCCCATGATGAGGGAGATCTGCGGGACGACGCCGGAGGCGTGGACGTTGTTGCGGAAGATGTCAGCGAACATGGCCAGCGAGGCGACGCCCTCCTGGATGCGGGCGCCGCCGCCGTCGAGGATGCCGACCACGGGGCAGCCGTTGCGCAGCGCGAATTCCTGGACCTTGACGATCTTCTCGCCGTTGACCTGGCTGAGCGAGCCGCCGTAGACGGAGAAGTCCTGGCCGTAGACGGCGACCGGGCGGCCGTCCACGGTGCCGTAGCCGGAGACGAGCCCGTCGCCGAGGGGCTTCTTCTTCTCCATCCCGAACGCGGTGGAGCGGTGCACGGCCAGCGCGTCGAATTCGACGAAGGAGCCGGCGTCCAGCAACAGGTCGATGCGCTCGCGGGCGGTGTTCTTGCCGCGCGCATGCTGCTTGGCGATCGCTTCCGGACCGGAGGGCTGCTCGGCACGGGCCTGGCGGTCGCGGAAATCTGCAATCTTTCCCGCAGTCGTGGTCAGATTGTGGCTCATCAAGTTTCTCCGGCTCTGTCGCTAAGTTGTACGGCGCCCGTGCGTGGGTCCTTTGGCTGGAATCCACAAAAACAGGGCTCTGCTGGCAAGTCTAGTGACGGTATTGCCCGGTGCCGCTGTAGGGAACCTACAATTTTCCCGCCGCGAAGCTCCCGCTCCACTTTGTTACCCGCCAGTAACATGGGTCCGCTAGAGTGTTGGACATGACTTCTAGCAATGATGCTTCGGGCCCCGCCGCAGGGCCGTACCAGGCCGCCGGTTCCCTCCAGGGCCGCACTGTCCTCATCTCCGGGGGCAGCCGCGGCATCGGCCTGGCCATCGCGCTGCGTGCAGCCCGGGACGGAGCCAACATCGTCCTGATGGCCAAGACCGGCCAGCCGCACGCCAGGCTCGAGGGCACCGTCTACAGCGCCGCCGAACAGATCGAGGCCGCCGGCGGCCAGGCGTTGCCGCTGGTCGGCGACGTTCGTAACGACGCCGACGTCGCCGGTGCTATCGGTGCCGCCGTGGACCGCTTTGGCGGGATCGACGTCGTCATTAACAACGCTTCCGCGATCGACCTCTCTACGACCGATGACGTGGACATGAAGCGCTACGACCTCATGCAGGACATCAACGTCCGCGGCACCTTCCTGCTCTCGAAGCTGGCGCTGCCGGCCCTGCGGGTTTCCGAGGCCGGCCATATCCTCACGCTCTCCCCGCCCTTGAACCTGGACCCCAAGTGGGCCGGGATGCATCTGGCCTACACCATGGCCAAATACGGCATGAGCCTGACCACGCTGGGGCTTGCCGAGGAGCTCAAGGCCGACGGTGTCAGTGTGAACTCGCTCTGGCCGTGCACGTTGATCGACACCGCGGCGATCCGCAACATGCCCGGCGGCGACATGATCGTCAAGGGCGCCCGCAGCCCCGAAATCATGGCCGACGCCGCCCACGCCGTGCTGACCGGCAGCAATGCGGTCCCGGCGCACGGCAACCGGACCGGAAACTTCTACACCGATGAAGAGGCTCTCGCAGCGGCAGGGGTGACGGACTTCAGCCCGTACAGCCTCGGCGCGCCGGAGGACCAGCTGGTGCCGGACATCTTCCTCTGAACTTGCTGAGTCTTTCCCGGCCGCGAGGGCTGCGGAAATTCCCCTCGTTTGAGGATCCGAGGCCGAAATTCCCCGGAAAGTCCGGCCGACCCGCCGGACTTTCCGGCCAAAGGTGGGGAGTTTCGGCGGAGTTTGAGTCAACAGGGGCGGGATCCTCGGGGCGCTTTCCTCGGTAGGATTCAAGCATGGAAGCCGTGCAGGAAACCCCGGACCGTCCGCCCCTGGACCTGAGTGCCCTCAGCGATGAGGCGTTCCTGTCCGCCAACGGAATTCCGAGCCTGACAGTGGTTGAGTCCACCGGCTCCACCAACGCCGACCTCCTTCGCGGTGTGACCGAGGACCCCGGCGCCTGGCCGGACCTGTCGGTGCTGACCGCCGAGTACCAAAGCGCCGCGCGCGGCCGGCTCGACCGCCGCTGGGAGGCGCCAGCCCGCAGCTCCGTCTCCGTCTCGCTCGTGCTCCGACCAGTCAACGCGGCTGGCCGCCCGCTGCCGACCCACAGCTTCTCCTGGCTCTCTCTCCTGGCCGCCCTCGCCCTGCGCGAGGCCCTGGCGGAAACGGCTGGCCTTCCGGCGGAACTCAAGTGGCCCAACGACGTCCTGGTGCGGGGCCGGAAGATCGCGGGCATCCTGGCCCAGCTCGGTCCACTCGGCGGCGCCGGCACGCCGCCGGTCATCCTGGGCACCGGCCTGAACGTCACCCTGACCGAGCCCGAACTTCCAGTCCCCACGGCCACGTCCGTCCTGCTGGAGAACGCCGACACCGTGGACCGGACCGAGCTCCTGAAGAGCTACCTGTCCCGCTTCGCCACCCTCTACCGGAGTTTCTGCAACGCCGACGGCGACCCCGCCGCCGGCATGGCCGGCGGCCCGTCGCTGCATAAGAGGGTGGAACACCTGCTGTCGACCCTCGGCAAGCAGGTCCGTGCCCAGCTCCCCGGCGACCACGAGATCATCGGCCACGCCACCCGCCTGGACGAATACGGTTCGCTCCTGGTGGTCGACGCCGCGGGCCATGAACATGTGGTGACCGCCGGCGACGTCGTCCACCTGAGGCCGTGGAACCCGGCCGGGACCGGCGGGCAGGGCGACGGCCGCGGCGGAGCAGAAAGCGGTTATGCGTAAAGTGCTCCTGCCGGGAGAGCAAGTGATTGTGGTGACCCGGCCCCAGCCCAGGCTGCTCATTGTCCCGGCGCTGATGTTCATTGTTGTTCCGGCGTTGGCCGCCTATGCCTGCGCCTGGGTTCTCAAGGGCGGCCCGGCGCGGCTGATGCCCCTCATCCCCAAGGAATGGACGCCCTGGCTGGTCGCCGTGTGCCTGGCGCTGGCGGCGTGGGTGCTGCTGGGTTATTGCCTTCCGCGGGTCATTGCGTGGCACGCCACGCGCTACATCCTGACCAGCCAGCGCTTAGTTACCCGGTACGGCATGTTACGGCGCCGCGATGAACAGGTCGCCCTCGCTGCCGTCCGCCATGTGGCCATAGAGCAATCGTTGTTGCAGCGGCTATTGCGCTCCGGGAATATATCCTTGGAGACCGGGTACCCCGTTGGAATGGTGGTTCCGGATGTCCCGGAGGTCGCGACATTCCGTAACTTCGTGCTGGACGCCATCGGCGAACTCCCCCAGGGCGAGGTGTTCGGGGCCGATGACATGACCTACAACGCGGGCGAGGCCTGGCCGTGGGAGACGAGAGAAGGTGGAAGAGATGAACGCTGAGAACGTCCACCAGGACATCGACCTCGCTGCCCCGGATTTGCCCCGGGAACCCGAGGGCGTGGCCGGCCCGGCTGTGCCCGGCAGCAACGCCGAGACCGCCTTCGACACTGAAGCCGGCGCGCTCATCGAACCCGCCGAAACTGAGCTTGGAATCGAACCCGAACCCGCCGCCGACCCCGAACCCGAACCTGCGGCCCCGGAACCTGCCAACCCGCCAACGGGAACGGTGTCCGCCGAACGGCTCGCCGCCAAGGCCCTGGAGGCCCGGCTGCTGGGCGGTGAACGCAAGCTCCGGCGCCGTGAGGTTGCCGCAGGCGCGGGACTCTCGCTGCTCTCTGCCCGGAAACTTTGGCGGGCCCTCGGCTTTCCCAACCTCGGGGACGAGGATGTCGCCTTCACCGAGCGCGACCAGTCCGCCCTGTCCACCATCGTGGACCTCGTGCGTGACGGCAAGCTCACCGAGGAAGCCGCCATCTCCATCACCCGGGCCATCGGCCAGATGACCGATCGGATGGTCGTGTGGCAGATCGAGGCCCTGGTGGAGGACATGGTCCAGGAACAGGGCGTGCCGGACGCCGTTGCGCGCAAGCGGCTCGTCAGCGAGCTGCCGAACCTCATTGACGCCCTCGAGGAAATGCTCGTCTATTCCTGGCGCCGGCAGCTCAACGCCGGTGTCCAGCGTCTGGCCGTCCGGGCCGAGGCCGGACTGCAGTCCAGCGAAGAGGGCCGCGAAGGCGACGAGGACGATTCGCCGCTGCCGTTGGCCCGGGCCGTTGGCTTCGCCGACCTCGTGTCCTATACAAGCCTCTCCCGCCGGATGAACGAGAAGACCCTCGCCCAGCTGGTGCAGCGCTTCGAGAACAAATGCGCCGAAATCATCTCCGTCGGCGGCGGCCGGCTGGTGAAGACCGTTGGCGACGAAGTCCTCTACATTGCCGAGACCCCAGCGGCCGGCGCCGAAATTTCCCTGGCCCTGTGCCGTGCCTTCACCGAGGACGAGATCCTGCCCCAGGCCCGCGTGGCCATGGTCTGGGGCCGCATCCTCTCCCGCCTCGGCGACATCTACGGACCCACCGTGAACCTCGCAGCCCGCCTGACGGCCCTCGCGGACCCCGGAACCGTGCTGGTGGATTCGATGACCGCGGCCGCGCTGGAACAGGACGAACGCTTCGTCCTGGTGCCCCGCCCGGCCGAGGACGTCCGCGGGTTCGGTGAAATCCACCCCGTGCAGTTGCAGCCCGGCAGCGGCCGGGGCCTGATCCTGGACTAGGCGGCAGATCAGGATAAGCGCGGCGGTAGCCCGTGGCGGGCTTCTCACTCTGCGGCGCATATGCAATAGTCGGACCGGCAGTTGCGACCCGGCTGGGTTTGTGACCGCCGTGAACCCTCGCGCACCACTGCAGCCGCGCACCACTTTATTGAGGACCGCCATGAACCCTACGCCAGACGCCCCCCTCCCGCCGTCGGACGGGGAACGGGGACCGCGCCTGCGCTTCGGGTTCGGCACGGACCGGGGGCTGCGCCGCGAGGCGAACGAGGATTCCTTCATTGCCGCCGACCCCGTCTTCGCCGTGGCGGACGGCATGGGCGGGCATGAGGCGGGCGAAGTTGCCAGCGGCATCTGCGTGCGCACCCTGGCCGAGCTGCCGCAGTTCAAGACCGGCAGCCGGGACGCGACGGCGAACATCCTCCAGGAGTACCTGCTGATGGCCGACGCCGGCATCCGTCACGCCACGGGATCCCGCGCCGGGACCACCCTGTCCGGCGTCGCTGTGGTGGAACAGCTGGACGTTCCGTACTGGCTGGTGTTCAACATCGGTGATTCACGCACCTACCGGTACAGCCACGGCCAGCTAGTGCAGATCAGCGTGGACCATTCCGAGGTGCAAGAACTCCTGGACACCGGCCAGATCAGCGAAGCCGAGGCTGCTGTGTATCCGCGCAGGCACGTTGTGACGCGGGCATTGGGCACCGGAGACGACTCCGAGGCCGATTACTGGCTGGTTCCCCTAGAGGACGGCGACAGGATCCTGGTCTGCTCCGACGGTCTCAACGGGGAACTGAGCGATGAGCAGATAGCCGGCATCCTTGAAGCCGAGGCGGACCCCCAGGCGGCCGTGGACGAACTGATCCAGGCAGCGTTGCGCAGCGGCGGCCGGGATAACATCACGGCGATCGTGGTCGACGCCCAGACTGCAAGCGTGGATGCGCCCGCCTGACCGGCCCCGTGCCCGGACGCTGACCGGCCCCGTAACCGGACGCTGACCTGCCCCTGGACCGGACAATGTCGGTGATCTAGGGCAGGATAGGTCTGTGAGCACAGGGAAGACCGCAGCAGAGACCGCAGCAGGGACTGAAAAAGCAGCCGAAGAAGCCCCCAGGCACGCCACGGATCCTCAACCTCCCGAGGGGGAGCAGGTCCCGTCCGGCGACATCCGCGCGGAGTATGAGGACCTTGTGGAGCAGGTCCGCAAACACCGCTTTGCGTACTACCAGGAGGACGCTCCGATCATCTCCGACGCCGAGTTCGACGAGCTCTACCGACGGCTGGAAACGATCGAAGCCATGCATCCGGAACTGGTGGCCAACGATTCGCCCACGCAGGAAGTCGGCGGCGAGGTGTCGGCGGCGTTTACCGCCGTCCAGCACCTGCAGCGCATGTACAGCCTGGAAGATGTCTTCTCGCTCGAGGAGCTTGAGGCCTGGATGGTGAAGGCCGAGGCAGGCGTTGCCAGGATCGGCAACGGCGGCAACCCGCCGTCGTGGCTCACCGAACTGAAGATCGACGGGCTGGCCGTCAACCTGCTCTACCGCGACGGCGCGCTGGTCCGGGCCGCCACCCGCGGCGACGGCACCACCGGCGAGGACATCACGCACAACGTCCTGACCATCAAGGAAATCCCGCAGCAGCTCAGCGGCTCCGGCTTCCCGGCGGAAATGGAAGTCCGCGGCGAAGTCTTCATCCCGTCCCAGGCCTTCGCCGAATTCAACGAAGCCCTGATCGAGGCCGGCAAAGCGCCCTTGGCCAACCCGCGCAACGCTGCCGCAGGCTCGCTGCGGCAGAAGGACCCGGCCGAAACCGCCAAGCGTCCGTTGCGGATGTACGTCCACGGCATCGGCGCCCGCGAGGGACTCAACATTGCCAGCCAGTCGGAGACTTACCGCAAGCTCGCCGAGTGGGGACTGCCCACGAGCCCCTACTTCGAGGTCCTCGCCGGGCTGGCCGACGTGCTGGACTTCATCAAGCGCTACGGCGACAAGCGGCACAGCCTCACCCACGAGATCGACGGCATTGTCATCAAGGTGGACGACTTCGCCACACAGCGGGCCCTGGGCTACACCACCCGGGTACCGCGCTGGGCCGTGGCCTACAAGTACCCGCCGGAAGAGGTCCACACTAAGCTGCTCGACATCGCCGTCAACGTCGGCCGCACCGGCCGGGTCACCCCGTACGGCGTGATGGAACCGGTCAAGGTTTCCGGCTCCACCGTGGAAATGGCCACCCTGCACAACCAGGAAGTGGTCATTGCCAAGGGCGTGAAGATCGGCGACATCGTGGTGTTGCGGAAGGCCGGAGACGTCATTCCGGAAATTGTGGGCCCGGTCCTGGCGCTCCGGGATGCCCAGGACCCGCCTGTCCGCGACTTCATCATGCCCACCGAGTGCCCCGCCTGCGGCACGCCATTGGCCCCCGGGAAGGAAGGGGACGTGGACATCCGCTGCCCCAATTCCCGGTCCTGCCCGGCGCAGCTGCGCGAACGCGTCTTCCACCTCGCCGGTCGCGGCGCCTTCGACATCGAGGCCCTCGGCTGGGAAGCCGCCATCGCACTGACCCAGCCCGCCGAGCCCACCACGCCGCCGCTGACCACGGAGGCGACACTGTTCGACCTCACTCCGGAGCAGCTCGCTGACGTCCGCGTCCGCCGTGAGAAGCGCTCCAAGGGCGTGGGCACAGGGGAATTCGAGCTGGTGCCCTACTTCTACACCAAGGCCACCACCAAGACCCCGTCCAAGCCCACGGCCACCACGGACAAGCTCTTCCGGGAACTGGACAAGGCGAAGTCCCAGCCGCTGTGGCGGGTCCTGGTGGCCTTGTCCATCCGGCACGTCGGCCCGCGGGCCTCGCGCGCCCTCGCCACCGCGTTCGGCAGCATGGACGCGATCCGGCGGGCCTCCGAGGAGGAGCTCGCTCACGTCGACGGCGTGGGTCCGGTGATTGCCCAGGCGCTGACGGAATGGTTTGCCGAGGACTGGCACCGCGACATCGTGGACCGCTGGGCGGACGCAGGCGTCCGGATGGCGGACGAACGCGACGAGTCCATGCCCAGGACCCTGGAAGGGCTGACCATCGTGGTGACCGGAAGCCTCGACGGCTTCAGCCGCGATGAGGCAAAGGAAGCCATCCTGATCCGCGGCGGTAAGGCGGCCGGTTCGGTCTCCAAGAACACCAGCTACGTGGTGGCGGGCGAGAACGCCGGCACCAAACTGGACAAGGCCGAACAGCTTGGCGTTCCCGTCCTGGATGAGGACGGTTTCCGGGCGCTGCTGGCGGACGGGCCGGCCGACGCCGGCGCGGAGAGCTCCGAGGACAGCGTCGCCGACGGTGTCAAGAACAGTGTCCTGGACTCTGACGACGACGGCCAGTCCCACGGCGTCGACGTTGCGGCGGCCGAATGAGCGCCCGCCCCGGCGTCCCTCCCGAGTCCGCACCGGCCATCCCGGCGTTGCTGGAACTGGCCAAGTCGGCCGCGGCAGCGGGGGCCGCCGTCCTGGCCACCCGCAAAACCGCAGCCTTGGACGTCAGCAACAAGGGCGACTCAGGAGACTGGGTGACGGCTTTTGACCTCGCCGCCGAAGCCGCCGTCCGGGACGTCATCACCGCCGCCCGGCCGTGGGACATCATCACGGGGGAGGAGGGCGGCACCGTCCTGCCGGCGCAGCCCAGCGGCTACCGCTGGTCCGTCGACCCGCTCGATGGCACCACCAATTTCATCCGCAACATCGTTTACTACGCCACCTCCGTGGCGGTGGCGGACGCCGACGGCGTTTGGCTGGCCGGCGTCGTCAGCGCACCGGCGCTGGGCCGCACCTACTACGCGTCGCGCGGCGAGGGGGCCTGGGTCCAGGAGCAGGGCACACTGACCGCTCTGTTCGGCCCGGTCCCCGGACGGGCTGGGCAGATCCTGGCCACAGGCTTCAGCTATGACCCCGACGTCCGGGCGGAACAGGCCACTGGCCTGGGCGCCCTGCTGGACGGCTTCGCCGACATGCGCCGGCTGGGCTCGGCGGCGCTGGATTTGTGCCTCGTGGCGGACGGCACGCTCGATGCCTTTGGTGAGCGCGGGCTCAACGAACACGACTTCGCCGCCGGGGCCCTGATCGCCGAGGAAGCAGGCTGCTGGGTGCGCCGGCCGCGGCTCACCAGCCCCCTGGCCGGCGGCCCCTCCGACGACGAGCGCCTGGCCGCATGGACGTGCGCCGGACCGCTGGAACTCTCCGGCAAGTTCCCCCTCTAAAGTCGTTCCCGCCGGTCGGCTCCTGGCCTGAGTGCGCCTGACCTGAGTGATAGTTCAGTCACGGAAACGGCCGTTCCGGTCCAGGCCCGGGCAGAGCGCCCGTACCATTGACAGGTGCCTTCGCAGATCCTCATTCGCCCCGCCGTTCCGGCCGACTACGACGCCATAGCGCGCATCACCCGGGACGCCTACCTGGCGGCAGGCTACTTTGAGAGCGCCGACCACCCGTACATGCGGCAGATCCAGAACGTCGAGCAGCGTGCGGCGGACGCGACGGTTTGGGTCGCGGAGCGGGACGGCCGGATCCTCGGCTCGGTGACGCTGGCGGTCGAGGGCGAGCCGTACGCGGATATCGCCCAAAGCGACGAACTCGAGTTCCGGATGCTCGTGGTGGACCCGTCCGTCCAGCGCAGCGGCGCCGGCAAGGCCATGGTCCAGGCCATCATCGACCACGCCAAATCCCTGCCCGGAATCCACGCCGTCGCCCTCACCACGGGTGAGACCTGGGAAAGTGCCCACGGCCTCTACCGGAAGACCGGCTTCCTCCGGGCGCCGGAGCGCGATTGGCTGGTGCCTGGCACGGACATCAAACTGCTCGTCTACCGCCAGGATTTCTAGCTAGAGGTTCTAGCTAGAACCTCCAGCCCGGGCAGTGGCCCCGCGTAGGCCCGCCGACCAGCAGGCCCGCCGACACAAACCAACCCGGTTTGGCGGCTCCAGCGCCGGGCGACCTAAAGTTGTGCCGATCCCTGCGGCAACTGCGAAAGGCCCACCATGCGCAAGACCTTCGGTACCGGCTCCACCTGGGAACAGGCCCTCGGCTATTCCCGGGCTGTCCAGGTGGACAACACCCTCTACATCTCCGCAACCGCCGCCAGCGGCGAAGACGGAATTGTGGGCGACGACTTCTATACCCAGACCAGCTACATCCTGCAGAAGCTCGGCGCCGTGCTGGCCGAGGCCGGCTTCGGCTTCAAGGACGTGGTGCAGTCCAAGCTGTACCTGACCGACATCAGCAAGTGGGAAGAGGCCGGCCGCGCCCACGGCGAGGTCTTCGGCGACATCCGTCCCACGCTCTCCCTGGTCCACGTGCTGCCGTTCCTGGATCCCAAGATGTTCGTCGAGATCGAACTCGTCGCCCAGAAGAGCGCCAGCTAGCAACCAACGCGGGCCGCCGGGACTCTGGCGGAACTTCCGCGCGTGGAGTATGACTGGCGCATGACCACGGCGCACGGGCAGGGGCCCACCAGGGTTCCCCTTATCGGCCAGTTCCGCTCCTATGACCGCTCGTGGCTGCGCGGCGATCTGATCGCCGGCGTCACCGTCGCGGCCCTGATCGTTCCGAAGAACCTGGGCTACGCAGGAATCGCGGGGATACCGTTGCAGAACGGTCTGTATGCCGCGGCCGCCGGGGCCATCGTGTACGCGATTTTCGGCACATGCCGGCAGATCTCGATGGGGCCGAGCTCCGGTCTGGCGGCGGTGGCCGCGAGTGCCGTGCTCGCGGCAGGCATCACCAGCGAGCAAGATGTCGCCTCCTTCGTTGCCGGAATCACCCTGGCCTCCGGGATCCTGTTCCTGCTTCTTGCCGTCTTCAAGATGGGCTGGATTGCGCAGTTTCTCTCGAAGGCCGTGGTCACCGGCTTCCTTTTCGGCGCGGCGATCGACGTCGTGATCGGGGAGCTCCCCAAACTCACCGGGACGGAGGTCACCGGTTCCAACCCGATCCAGGAACTGTGGTCTTGGCTGGGCACTCTGGGCGAGGCCCAGCCAGCCACCGTGGTGGTGGGGGTCGTCGCGCTGGCCGTCGTCTTCGGGCTGAAAGCCATCGCTCCCCAAGTCCCCGGCGCCCTGGTCCTGGTGGTGGGCGGATTGCTGGCTGCGGCGCTGTTCGATCTCGGGGCCAAAGGTGTGGCCCTGGTGGGCGACGTGCCCAGCGGGCTGCCCTCGCTTGAGGTCCCGGACGGCCAGCTGATGTGGGACCACGTGGGCACCGTGGCCCTCGCGGCGGTGGCTCTGGTCCTGATCGGCTTTTCCCAGACCGCCGGGGATGCGAGGGCCTTCGCTGCCAAGCACCGCTACCAGATCGACATCAACCAGGAATCGATTGCCCAGTCGATGGCCAACATTGCCGCAGGACTCTTCAAGGGGATGCCCGTCTCGACGAGCCTGTCAGCGAGCTCTCTGAACGACCACTCCGGGGCGAAGACCGGCCTTGCCTCCCTCACTTCGGGGGTCACGGTTCTGCTCACGCTGCTCTTCCTGGCGCCGCTGTTCTCGATCCTGCCCAAACCTGTGCTGGCGGCGCTGATCATCGAGGCCGTCGTCATGGGCATGATGAACTTTCCGGAACTGCGACGGCTAGCCCGGGTGCAGAGGTTCGACTTCTGGATTGCGGTCGCAGCGATCATCGGCACCCTCATCTTCGGCGTTCTCGCGGGCGTCGTGATCGGGATCGGCCTCTCGATCTTCTGGCTCGTCCGGGTGGCCACCCACCCGCAGATGCCGTCCCTCGGCCGCGAACCGGGCACCCAGGTCTTCCGTGAAACCGGTGAGCACCCCGGCGACGAGATCGTTCCCGGCGTTGCCGTGATCCGGTTCGACGGCGGCCTCTTCTTCGCCACCGCCGACGCGCTGGAGGACCGTCTGCGCGAGGTCATCCGGTCAAGGCCGGGGCTCACAGGGATTGTGCTCGATTGCGGCGGGATCAACTTCGTCGACTCCCAGGGGGCAGCAAAGATGGCGGACATCGTGATCCTCGCCCGGGAGTCGGACGTCAACTTGCGCCTGACCCGGCTCAAGCCCGAGGTTCGTGCGGTCCTGGAACGCGACGGCGTGATCGAGCGCGTCGGGGCGGACATGATCCACGGCAACATCTACAGGGCCGTCCAGGCGGAGCAGGCGGCGGCACAGAAGCGGCCCGACGGCGCCGCCGACCAGCCGCAGTGACCCCGCAACCCCCGCAACGCCCAAGCACCCTGCGTTTCTAGTGGCCGGTTCCGGCGGGGATTCCGTAGCGGTGCTCGGGCCGCCCGGTGGTGCCGTAGCGCAGCTGGATGTCGACGGCGCCGTCGTCCGCCAGCGCGGACAGATACCGTTGGGCAGTAGCCCGGGACACACCTACACGGACGGCGACGTCGGCGGCCGAATACTGCTCGCCGGGAACCAAGGATTCCAGCACCGCGGCCTCCGTGGCAGAGCGGGGACGGGCCGAGGCAACGACGTCGCCCGGGATCAAGGCACGCTTGGCGCGTTCCACCGTCTCTTGGCTGACGGACCCCGGCTGCGCCAGGATCCGGCGGTAGCGTGCATAGGAGCGCAGCTGCTGCGAGAGGGATTCGGCCGTGAAGGGCTTGAGCAGGTAGCCCAGTGCCCCGCGACGGAACGCGAGGCGCAGCGAAGCTGTGTCCGAGGCCGCGCTGAGGATCACGGTGTCGACGTCCAGCTGGCGCAGCAGGTCCAGGCCCGAAGCGTCCGGGAGGTAGACGTCCAGCAGTACCAGGTCCGGGCGCAGGCTGTGGATGGCCTGCAGAGCCTGCGACGCCGAGCCGGCCGGCGGCAGCGCCAGGAACCCTGCCACCGAATCCACGTAGGCGGCATGCAGCTTGGCGACGTGGAAATCATCGTCGACAATCAGCACCCTGAAATCTTCAGACATCGTTGTCCTCTCCGCTTGATTCGGTGGTTCCCGGCATCGTTGGCCCGGATTCGGTGGTTCCCGGCAGGGTGGCGACGAACACGGCGCCCGGGCCGCCGGGGGAGCCCGCCTCAAGCAAGCGCACGTCTCCGCCGCGGCGGCGCGCGAGCTGCCGGGACAACGCCAGCCCCAGGCCCTGGCCGGCGCCAGCCCGAGCTGGCCGATCCGAGGTCGTATAGCCTTCCGTGAAAACCGCCTCGGCCTCCGCGGCTGTCATTCCGGTGCCCAGGCCGTCACCGGAATCCGCCACCACAATGTGAAGTGTGCCGGGGCCTCCGTCGATGCCCGGTTCGTCCAGCACTTCCACTTCCACCCAGCGCTCGGCCGCAGAACCGGCGACGGCGGCGTTTACGGCGTTGTCGATCAGGTTCCCCAGCACGGTGGTGACGTCCTGCGGCTCGGTGACGTGGCCGCGGACCACGGATTCCGGGCCGAGGCGCAGGCTCACGCCGCGCTCGTCCGCCTCGACGCCCTTGGCGCCCAGGAAGGCCTGCAGGTAGGGATCCTGAAGCAGCTCGGCCTGGTCCACCGGGAACGCCAGCGGCCCGGTGCCTGCCAGTTTGGCGAGATAGTCCTGGGCTTGCTGGGGCTGGCCGATGCTCATGAAGCCCGCGATCGTGTGCAGCTGGTTGGCGAATTCGTGGCGCTGCGCCCGTAAGGCCGCGGACATGGTGCCGACGGCGTCGAGCTGGCGGGTCAGCTGCTGCAGCTCGGTCCGGTCCCGGAGCATCACCACCCAGCCCAGGTCCTCTCGACGATGCAGGGCCTTGCGGGCGCTCGCCACCAGGACCCGGCCGCCGGCCACCAGTTCCACGGCCTCACCCTCCGCCGCGTCGGCCCGGGTCAGGGCCTTCAGCTGGGCGGGCACCGGCGCGGTGGCCCAAGCGCTGCCCGCCAGGTCGGGAACACCGAGGAGCCGCTGGGCGGCGGCGTTGAAAACACTGACCCTGCCGTCGGCCGCAACGCCGATCACGCCGTCGTCGACCCCCTGCAGCACGGCCACCTGGTCGTGCACCAGGGTGCTGATCTCCTCGGGCTCGAGCCCGAGCGTCAACCGCTGGAGCCGCCGCCGCAGCAGGAACGAGGCCAGCACGCCGGCCAGCAGCGCGCCGGCGGCCGTGGCGGCGATGGGGATGATGTCCCGGGCCAGGCTTTGGCTGATCGTTTCGGTGGAATACCCCACGCTTACCTCACCCACCACCGCTCCGGAGTCCGGGGCGTAGACCGGGACCTTGGCACCGGCGGACGGGCCCAGCGTGCCCGTGTTGCGCGTGGTGACCTCCCGGCCGGCGAGGGCCTCGGAGGGGTCGGTGCTGACCTTTTCGCCCAGCCGTTCCGCGTCCGGGTGCGCCAGCCGGATACCGGTCTCGTCCGTGATGACCACGAACAGGGCCCCGGTCCGGGTGCGGGCACCCTCCGCGGCAGCCATCAACGGACCGGACAACAACTCGGACGCCGGGGGAGCGGCGGGAAGGGCGCTGATGGACTGGACCTCTGACCGCACTGACGGGTCCGAGGCCACCGTCCGGGCCAGGGTCAGCGCCTGGCTCTCCGCCTCGCGGCCCAGCCGGTCGTAGGTCAGCCAGGCGTGGACGGCGCTGCTCAGCAATACCACCAGCACCACGACGCCGAGCTGCAGCAACAGCGTCTGGGTCGAAAAGCGCAGGGTCGGCATCGCTGTGCGGCGCTTCATTGGGCTCCTGCCTGGGGTTAGTACGGACGTGAGCAAAATGCGCAAAATGAATCCAATAAGCAGTATGCCAATCAATTGAGCCAAAGGCCCAGTCGTGACGAGCGCCACTCTAACGTCTGTAGTGCGCATCACACCGGAGTGGTGTCATTCAACGAAGAAGGAGCCGGCCGTGCTGGTATTACTAGGATTCGCCATGATCGCGGTATTCATGGTGCTGATCATGACGAAGAAGTTGACGCCAGTATTGGCGCTCATCATCGTCCCCACAGTCTTCGGACTTTTCGCCGGCGCGGGCCTCGGCATCGGCCCGATGGTGCTGGACTCGATGAAGTCCATGACCTCCACGGCCGCGCTGCTGATGTTCGCGATCATCTACTTCGGCCTGATGATCGACGTCGGGCTCTTTGACCCGCTGGTCCGGTTCATCCTGCGCAAGCTCGGCAATGACCCCGCCAAGGTGGTCCTCGGCACGGCCATCCTCGCAGCGGCTGTTTCGCTCGACGGTGACGGCTCCACCACCTTCATCCTCACCACCGCGGCCATGCTCCCGGTCTACCTGCGGCTCAAGATGAGCCCCGTGGTCCTGACCTGCGTTGCCGGCCTGGCCAACGGCACCATGAACATCCTGCCCTGGGGCGGTCCCACCGCCCGCGCCGCCTCCGCACTGAAGCTCGACGTCAACGATGTCTTCGTACCCATGGTCCCGTCCCTCATCGCAGGACTCATTGTGGTGCTGGTCTTCTCCTGGTTGCTCGGCCTGCAGGAACGCAACCGCCTCCGCAGCACCGCCCCCGAGATTTGGGGCGTCCCGGACTCAGCTGAATCCCTTGTTGGCGATGCAGACGGCGCGGCCGGTGGCAGCACGGCCGGCGGTTCCGGTAATCGCCACGGCCGCAAGGGCCCCGGAGCCTCGCCCCTCTCCCCGGAAGGATCCTCCGTTGCAGTGCTTGAGCGCACCGATTCCCTCGTTGACGACCGCGACTCCGCCATGGCCGACACCGCCCTGGACCCCAACCGCAATACCCTCCGCCCCAAGCTGTTCTGGTTCAACCTCGGCTTGACGGTCGCGGTCATGGTGACGCTCGTCGCCAACGTCATTCCGCTCCCGTTCGTCTTCATGGTGGGCTCAGCCATCGCCCTGCTGGTCAACTTCCCCAAGGTCAAGGACCAGAGCGCCCAGCTGATCGCGCACGCACCCTCGATCGTCGCCGTCGTCAGCATGGTCATGGCTGCCGCAGTCCTCACCGGCGTCCTCAACGGCACGGGCATGGTCAAGGCCATGTCGGAATGGCTGGTCCAGATCATTCCGGCCGACATGGGCCCGCTGATGGCCATCATCACCGGCGTCCTGAGCATCCCGATGACATTCTTCATGAGCAACGACGCCTTCTACTTCGGCGTCCTGCCGGTCCTCAGCGAGACGGCGGCCCACTACGGCGTCAGCGCCGCCGAGATGGCCCGCGCTTCCATCACCGGCCAGCCCTTCCACCTGCAGAGCCCCCTGGTCCCGGCCATCCTGCTCCTGGTCTCCCTGGCCAAGGTGGACCTTGGCGACCACCACAAGAAGGTCCTCTGGCGCACGGCTGTGATCTCCCTGGTCATGCTCGGAGTAGGAGTCCTCACCGGAGCCATCGGCATCGGCTAACCAGCCCCACGAGACGACAGTTCGCGGCAGTGTTTGCACAAAACATTGCCGCGAACTGTCGTCTCGGCGTCCGACGGTAACAGCAGTTCAACCCACGTAGACTGGGACGGAAAATAATCCTTTACTTGCAGGGGAGATCCATGGCTGCGATCAACCGCGACGACGTCGCGCATCTCGCGCAACTCGCGCACATCGAGATGAGTGCTGAAGAGCTGGACAGGATGGCCGGCGAACTCGCCGTCATCGTGGATTCAGTGAAGTCCGTCAGTGAAGCTGCCGGTGATGACGTCCCGGCCACGTCCCACCCGATTCCGCTGACCAATGTGTTCCGCGAGGATGTCGTGGGCCACACGTTTACGGCCGAGCAATCCCTCTCCGGTGCCCCCGACGCTTACGAAGGCCGTTTCAAGGTCCCGGCAATTCTGGATGAGGACTAAGACCATGACTGACAACAACGAACTGATCCGCCTCTCCGCCGCCGCGCTCGCCGAGAAGCTGGCAGCCCGCGAGATCACCGCCGTCGAGGTCACCCAGGCGTACCTGGACCGCATCGCCGCCGTGGACGGCAAGGTCCACGCCTTCCTGCACGTCAACGCCGACGAGGCGCTCGCCGTCGCCGCTGAAGTGGACGCGATCCGCGCCGCCGGCGGTGCCGCCGCCGAAGAGCTCCACGTCCTCGCGGGCGTGCCGATCGCGGTCAAGGACCTCATTGTCACGATCGGGCAGCCCACCACGGCCGGCTCGAAAATCCTCGAAGGCTGGCACAGCCCGTACGATGCCACGGTCGTCGAGCGCCTGCGCGCCGCCAAGATGCCGATCCTGGGCAAGACCAATCTGGACGAGTTCGCGATGGGCTCCTCCACCGAACACTCCGCCTACGGCCCCACGCGCAACCCGTGGGACTTGGACCGCATCCCGGGCGGCTCCGGCGGCGGCTCCGCTGCCGCCGTCGCGGCTTTCGAAGCCCCGCTGGCCCTCGGCACGGACACCGGCGGCTCCATCCGCCAACCCGGCGCCGTCACCGGCACGGTCGGCGTCAAGCCCACCTACGGCGGCGTCTCCCGCTACGGCGCCATCGCCATGGCCTCCTCGCTGGACCAGATCGGCCCGGTCTCCCGCACCGTGCTGGACTCGGCCCTGCTGCACCAGGTGATCGGCGGCCACGACCCGCGCGATTCCACCTCGCTGCCGGACCCGCTGGAGGACCTTGTCGCCGCCGCCCGGACCGGCCACGTCGAGGGCATGAAGATCGGTATCATCAAGGAGCTTCACGGCGAGGGCTACCAGGCCGGCGTCGAGAACCGCTTCAACGAGTCCCTTGAGCTGCTCAAGGCCGCCGGTGCCGAGATCGTCGAGGTCTCCTGCCCCAACTTCAAGTACGCCCTGGGCGCCTACTACCTGATCATGCCCTCCGAGGCGTCCTCCAACCTGGCCAAGTTCGACGGCGTCCGGTACGGCCTGCGGGTCCTGCCCGAACATGGACCGATGACGATCGAACGGGTCATGGGCGCCACCCGCGCCGCCGGCTTCGGCGATGAGGTTAAGCGCCGCATCATCCTGGGCACCTACGCCCTGAGCGCCGGCTACTACGACGCCTACTACGGCTCGGCCCAGAAGGTGCGCACTCTGATCCAGCGCGACTTCGACGCCGCATTCGCCAAGGCCGACGTGCTGATCTCCCCGACGGCCCCCACCACGGCCTTCAAACTCGGCGAGAAGCTCAACGACCCGCTGGCGATGTACCTCAACGACGTCGCCACCATCCCCGCCAACATGGCAGGCGTTCCCGGGCTCTCCCTGCCCGGCGGCCTGGCCGACGAGGACGGGCTGCCGGTCGGCATCCAGCTGCTGGCACCGGCCCGCCAGGACGCCCGGCTCTACCGCGTCGGCGCAGTCCTGGAATCCCTGCTCGAGGCACAGTGGGGCGGACCGCTGTTGGACAAGGCTCCTTCACTGACGGCTCCTTCCCTTTCTGATTCTTCACCGGCTGCTTCAACGGCTGGCGCCGCTTCGAGCCACGGAGGTTCACACTAATGACTGACGCAACCCTCAGCTTCGAAGAGGCGATGGAGAAATACGATCCCGTTCTGGGCTTCGAGGTCCACGTGGAGCTCAACACCAAGACGAAAATGTTCTCCTCCGCGCCGAACGTCTTCGGCGACGAGCCGAACACCAACGTCAACGAGGTGGACCTCGGCATGCCCGGCGTGCTGCCGGTGGTGAACAAGACCGCGATCGAGTCCTCGATCAAGATCGGCTTGGCGCTGAACTGCAAGATCGCCGAGAGGTGCCGCTTCGCCCGGAAGAACTACTTCTACCCGGACACCCCGAAAAACTTCCAGACCTCCCAGTACGACGAGCCCATCGCGTACGACGGTTACCTGGACATCGAGCTCTCCGACGGCACCATGTTCCGCGTCGAGATCGAACGCGCGCACATGGAGGAGGACGCCGGCAAGCTGACCCACATGGGTGGCGCCACCGGCCGCATCCAAGGCGCGGACTACTCCCTGGTGGACTACAACCGCTCCGGCGTGCCGCTGGTCGAGATCGTCACCAAGCCGATCGAGGGCGCCGGCAGCCGCGCGCCCGAACTCGCCAAGGCCTATGTGGCCGCTGTCCGCGAAATCGTCAAGAACCTCGGGGTCTCCGACGCCAAGATGGAACGCGGCAACGTCCGCTGCGACGCCAACGTCTCGCTGCGCCCGCACGGCCGCGAACGCTTCGGCATCCGCTCGGAAACCAAGAACGTCAACTCGCTGCGCGCCGTCGAACACGCCGTCCGCTACGAGATCCAGCGGCACGCCGCCGTCCTGGACTCCGGCGAGCCGGTCACCCAGGAGACTCGACACTGGCACGAGGACACGCGGACTACGACGTCGGGCCGGGCCAAGTCCGACGCCGACGACTACCGCTACTTCCCGGAACCTGACCTGGTCCCGATCACCGCGTCCCGCGAATGGGTCGAGGAACTCCGGGCCACCCTGCCCGAGCCGCCGGCCGCCCGCCGCAAGCGGCTGCAGGCCGACTGGGGCTACTCGGACCTGGAGTTCCGCGACGTCGTCAACGCCGGCGTCATGGACGAGATCGAGGAAACCATCGCCGCCGGCGCCACCGCCACCGTGGCCCGCAAATGGTGGATGGGCGAGATCGTCGGACGCGCCAAGAACGCCGACGTCGATCCCGGCCAGCTCGGCGTCGCACCGGCCACCATCGTGGAACTGAACCAGATGGTCGAAGACGGCAAGATCAACAACAAGATGGCCACCGAGGTCCTCGACGGCGTGCTCGCCGGCGAAGGCACCCCGGCGGAAATCGTGGAGAAGCGCGGCCTCGCCGTGGTCTCCGACGACGCACCGCTCCTGGAAGCGATCGATGCGGCTCTCGCCGCGCAGCCCGGCGTCGCGGACAAGATCCGCGGCGGCAAGATCCAGGCGATCGGCGCGATCGTCGGCGCCGTCATGAAGGCCACCCGCGGCCAGGCCGACGCCGGCCGCGTCAAGGAGCTGATCCTGGAACGCCTCGGCGTCTAAGGCTAGGTCCTAGCCGCCCACTAAATCGGTCATGATGGTCTGCAGTGCTTCGCAGACCATCATGACCGATGTGCGTTTAAGGTTCTCCGGCCTGGCCAGAAGGTCGATCCGGCGCCGGGTGCTGATGCCTTCCAGCGGACGCAGCACAATGTCCGGATTCAACACAGGCCGTGCGGTGTGCCGCGGCAGCAGGCCGATCACGCCGCCGGCCGCCACGAGTGCCGCCACGGTGGAGTAGTCGTTGATGCGGTGCACAATGTTCAGTTCACGGCTGGAGACCGCCGCGACGGCGGAGAGCACGTCCGCGGGGGAGTAGCCGGCGCGGCTCGTCACCCACGGTTCGCCCACGACGTCGTCGGCCGTCACCGCCCGCTGGCCGGCCAGCCGGTGCCCGGCCGGCAGGGCCACGTCCAGCGGCTCGTGCGCGAGCGGGATCACCGCGACGCGTTCCTCGGGCCAGCGCGGGCTGTGATCCATCCGGTGCGCCAGGACCAGGTCGTAGCGGGCCGTCAGGGCCGGGAAATCCTGCTGGGCGACGTCCTCGTCGGAGAGCAGGATCCGGGGTTGGCCGGGGCCGTCCAGGAGCCGGGCCAGCGGCGCGAACAGCGCCTGCCCGGCACTGTGGAAACCGCTGAGCGTCACCGGCGCCACCGGCGAGCCGTGGTAGGCGCCGATCGCCATCTTCGCATCCGCCATCGCGCTGACCACCGCTGCTCCGGCGTCCGCCAGGACCTGGCCGGCCTCCGTGAGCACCAGGTTCCGGCCCTCCTTGCGGGTCAGCGGCACCTCAACGGACTTCTGTAGCGCGGCCAGTTGCTGGGACACGGCCGACGGCGTCACGAGGAGGGTTTCGGCGACGGCCTTGACGCTGCCCAAGGCTCCGAGTTCGCGCAGCATCTCCAGCTGGTGGATTTCCATGCCAGCCATTCTATGCAATAGCAATTCCTAATTCGTCGATTGAGAAAAATTCGGTTGTGCTAATGCTTTCTGGTGGGTCTAATGGGGTGAGTTGTCCCACAAGCCCGTGCCGCACGGCGGAACAGAACGCGCGGAGCGAATCTCACAGTTAGGAAGGCCCATGAAGGCTCTCTACAAGGCCGGCGCCCACGCAGGGTTCGAGCTCGTCGACCGTCCCGAGCCGAAAACCGGCCCCGGCGATGTCAAGATCCGCGTCATGACGACCGGCATCTGCGGCACCGACCTGCACATCCAGGCCTGGGACGCCTGGGCGCAAGGCATCATCAACGCCCCCCTGATCGCCGGCCACGAGTTCTACGGCGAGGTCGTGGAGACCGGGGAGGACGTCCTTGACGTCAAGGTGGGGGACCGGGTCTCCGGCGAAGGCCACATCGTCTGCGGCATCTGCCGCAACTGCCGCGCCGGCCGCCGGCAGATGTGCATCAACACCGTCAGCGTCGGTGTCCAGCGTGACGGCGCCTTCGCCGAGTACGTGGTGATCCCCGAGACCAACGTCTGGGTCCACCAGGACCCCTCCGTCACGCCGGAACTCGGCGCCATCTTCGATCCCTTCGGCAACGCCGTGCACACGGCCCTGAGCTTCCCGCTAGTCGGTGAGGACGTCCTGATCACCGGCGCCGGACCCATCGGGCTGATGGCAATCGCCGTGGCCCGGCACGCCGGCGCGCGCAAGATCGCGATCACCGACGTCTCCGCTCCCCGGCTGGAACTGGCCCGCAGGCTCGGCGTCGACCTCGCGATCGACGTCTCGAAGATGCGGGTCAAGGACGCCCAGCGCGAACTCGGCATGCGCGAAGGCTTCGACATCGGCATGGAAATGTCGGGACACCCCACGGCACTGCCTGAGATGATCGACAACATGAACCACGGCGGCCGGATCGCAATGCTGGGACTGCCCAGCCAGTCAATCGACATCAACTGGGGCAAGGTGGTCACGCACATGCTGACCATGAAGGGCATCTACGGCCGCGAAATGTTCGAGACCTGGTACGCGATGAGCGCCATGCTCTCCTCCAACCCGGTCTTGCACGCGACCATCTCGGCCGTCGTCACGGACACGCTGCCGGCCACCGACTGGGAAAAGGGTTTCGAGGTGGCCCGCGCCGGCGTCGGCGGCAAGGTGGTCCTCGACTGGACTGTTTTCTAGGCCAGCAGTTTTCAGGCCCGTTCCACACCGCCCTTCCAGACACCACATTTTGCCCCCGCATCCAACCAGCTGAGGAGCCAACCCATGTATTCAGCCATCAAGGACCAGCTGCAGCACGAACTCGATGAGATCCGCAGCGCCGGACTGTTCAAGACCGAGCGGCACATCGACTCGCCGCAGGCCAACCGCATCAAGGCCGGGCAGATCGGCGAGTCCGGCGCCGACGTGCTGAACTTCTGCGCCAACAACTATCTGGGCCTCGCCGACCACCCGGACATCATCGCCGCGGCGAAGACCGCAATGGACGAGCGCGGCTTCGGCATGGCCAGCGTGCGCTTCATCTGCGGCACCCAGGACCTGCACCTGGCCCTCGAGCAGCGCGTTTCGGCGTTCCTCGGCACCGAGGACACCATCCTGTTCTCCAGCTGCTTCGACGCCAACGGCGGCGTGTTCGAGTCCCTCTTCGGCCCGGAAGACGCCGTCATCTCCGACGCCCTGAACCACGCGTCCATCATTGACGGCATCCGGCTCTGCAAGGCCCAGCGCTTCCGCTACGCCAACCAGGACATGGCTGACCTCGAGGCAAAGCTGATCGCGGCCACCACGCAGGAGAACCCGGCCCGCCGCAAGATCATCGTCACGGACGGTGTCTTCTCGATGGACGGCTTCCTGGCGCCGCTCGAAGCGATCTGCGACCTCGCGGAAAAGTACGACGCCCTTGTGATGGTGGACGATTCCCACGCGGTGGGCTTCATGGGCGCCACCGGTGCCGGCACGCCGGAACACGCCGGCGTCTCGGACCGCGTGGACATCTACACGGGCACGTTCGGCAAGGCCCTCGGCGGCGCGTCCGGCGGCTACGTCTCGGGCCGCGGCGAGGTCGTGGCGATGCTCCGCCAGAAGGCCCGCCCGTACCTGTTCTCCAACTCGCTGGCCCCGGCGATTGTCGCGGCCACACTCACGGCCCTGGACCTCGTGGAGAACTCCGGCGAACTGCGCGGCAAGCTCTTCGCGAACGCTGAGCTCTTCCGGAACCGCATGAGCGAGGAAGGCTTCGACCTGCTCCCCGGCGAGCACGCGATTGTCCCGGTGATGTTCGGCGACGCCGTCATGGCGGCCAAGGTGGCCGACGCCATGCTCCACAACGGCGTCTTCGTCACGGCGTTCAGCTACCCGGTGGTGCCCAAGGGCGCCGCACGGATCCGCGTCCAGCTTTCCGCCGCGCACAGCTCCGACGACGTCGAGGCCTGCGTCCAGGCGTTCGTGCGCAGCCGCGCGGCGGTGGCTGCAGCCTAGGGCGGATCCCTGAGGCCGGGCCCCACGCTGAACAGCAAGGGGACCGGCCTGGCCCGGCCTTGCTCGTTCATCCCGGCTTCCTCCACTTGCTTGTCCGCGGGACATGCCCAGCTACCGCAGCGAGGACTGGACATAATGCCACTATGTCCAACGGCCACGACCAACGAAGGGCATGTCCCGTGCCGGCCCGCAGCAACGAGGGACGTGTCCAGTCGTGCGGACCAGGGAAGGGCATGTCCTGGGCTGGCACGCGGCAACGAGGGACGTGTCCAGCGGTTCAGGACCAGGGAAGGGCATGTCCAGTGATCGGAACGTGGATATGGCACGTCAGCCATTTTCGAACGATCCACTGGCGCCTTTGTCGGCTACTGCGCGGCGTAGTCAGGGCGCCGGATCGGGACTTCGATGAACTGATCTACGTCATTCACCACAAGTTCTGGGGTAAAGGCTACGCAACCGAAGTCGGCCAGAAGATGCTCGCCTACACCTTCGAAAACTCCACGCTCCGCTCAATCTCCGCGACAATCGATCCAAATAACCAGGATTCCAAGAAGGTCGCCGCCAAACTCGGATGGTGGAAACAACATTCGCCGACAACCCCGTGAGCCACTGGACTCTTCAACGCCCCGGGACCTAATAGGATCGCTGTCGTGACGGAGCGCGTCCCGGCGAGTCTTGAAGGTTGCACATGACAGACGTGCCGACCCTTTGTCACAAAAGTGACCAGCAGGCTTCTCTAGTCAGTGAATAATCCCGGTCTTAAATTGAGTGTCATCACTCGTTTCTAGCCGGGGAGTTACGGTGTTTATTGGGGGAAATGCGGCGCACGCTGCAACATCAGATCGATCTGCAGGTGTGGTGATGGCGACGTGGGGAAGATTTGATCTGATCTATTTGCCTGCCATACCTCTGGTCGTATCCTCCGGGTTCCTGTGGCTGAGCCGACCCGAACGATGACCGGCATGAGGAAGTGGATAGCTGCCCACCGCAAGTTGGTCGTACTGCTGGGAGGCGCAGTTGTGTGGGTCGCCGGGATAGCCCTCTTCGTCAGCTGGGGACACCCGCTGGATAAGACGCTCATGAACGCTGCGTTGTGGGCAGTCTTTATGGCCGGCTCCTTGACCTTCCAAGCACGCCGGGAACGCAAGGCCGCCACCAAACTCGACGCCCAGGGCGCGATTCTGGCCTACGTCCGCTACCCGGATTCACGTCCC
Organism: Arthrobacter sp. ES3-54; assembly: GCF_029504395.1. Classification (GTDB taxonomy): domain Bacteria; phylum Actinomycetota; class Actinomycetes; order Actinomycetales; family Micrococcaceae; genus Arthrobacter. The sequence goes on along the minus strand of NZ_JAQFIF010000005.1, from coordinate 200,184 downwards.
GGATCCCTCAGCGGTATCTGGAATATGGGCGTCGCCACGTTCGACGGGCCCACGACTATGAAGTTTCAGCCAGCCGTCTATGACACGCTCGAGCCTTCCGGGCGACCCACCACGTTCAGCGCCCTGGCGACAAGGTCCTCCGAGCCCAGAAGAATCGACCGGAAGGAACAGAAATATGTCACCCATCAGGGTTTCCAGGCTATCGGACTCACCGCCGACAAAGGAGACATCGAAGTGGCCGCCCGGCCCGAATCGCTCCGAAGGATCCTCGACGTCGTTACCGGCTCCCCGGGGCCTTAATGAGTCGGGGTGGGTGTGGCTCACACCGATTCGTTCTGACCGGAGTCCGCCAACGTGATCCCACCTACGGACCAGTTCTCGCGTGGAACTTCGTGAAGGACGACGCGGATAGTGTCCGGCCGTATGCCCATGATCTGGGCGTACGTGGCTGTCAGGCCCGCCAGCAGTTCGCGCTTTTGTCCGTGGGCGATGGGGACGCGTTATGAACCTCGATGATTGGCATCTGCCGAGTCTGGCGTGATCGGTCCCAGAAGCGCCGCAGACCAGTCAGTTGTGAACCTGGGACGTATTGTCTGGGAACTGGGCCATGAGTTCCCGGATCCGCGCCCTGCGCCGCCGCTCCCAGGCTGGTAACCAGATTGCCAGGACCAGAAACAGTACGCCGCAGACCACTCCGAACCAGGGATGCTCAGGGCTGTCGAAAATCAGGAAGACCGCCAGCGCGGTGAACAGGCCGAACACCAGAGGCGCAACCCACACCGTGTGCCGGTCCCGGATGAGGATCCAGATCAGCTCGGCTTCCCACTGTTCGGCCGATGCCTGCTCCGGCAGCTGCCCGGTGGAGATGGCCTTCTGGATGTTCGCTGGGGTGGGCGACCCGGGAGGGAGGTTCCGCTCCTTCGCTTGAACGCGGCGGCCGAACCACACAACGAAGATTCCGATGGCCACACCGAAGGCGCTGGTAAAGGCGACATCCTCCGCCACGACCTCCTTGCCCCTGAGGTATCGCATGCCCAGCTGGATGGCAGCCCATCCCACTGCGACGACGAGCGCGATCAGCCATCGAGGGGCGCGGCGGAGCAGTTCCTGCCAGCGGCCCGTGGAGTTGTTGGTCACCAATTCTCCCCGCCGGACGTCATGCCATCCGGGAAGCGACGATGGTCCCACCCACCATGAACCAGATTCCGACGAAGGCAAACATGGCCCCAAAGATGCGGACGAACTTGGGGTTGGCGAAGAACGACTTGGAGTAGTCCACGCCCATGGGCTTGTAGTCCTTGACCAACGACGCATACGCGCGTGCCGAACCGCGGAGATCGGAAGCCAGCACCAACCCGAGCACCACCGCCGTGAGTCCCAGCGCGCCCATGCCCCAGGGCATCACCGGGTTCAGGCGGCCTTGTCCGGAGGAAACCGTGGCCGCCACGGAGACGAAGACCACCCCAAAAACAATCAAGTAAGCGATCAGGCAACCCTTCACCGGTTGCGGCAGCTTCATCATCGAACGCCAGAACTTCAATTGGTCCCCAATCCGATAGTCGACTACTGCGGCCACCCTAACCCGTCGAAGCCGCAGGGCCTAGGAAATGCCTGACGCGACAATCTGCAAGGATGGGACCATGTCAGCTCATTACGATGTCGTAATTGTCGGCGGCGGTATCGCCGGTCTGTCCCTTGCCTCCACCCTGGCCGGGCAATGCAGCGTGGCCCTGATCGAAGCCGAGCAGACCCTGGCCTACCACACCTCGGCCCGCTCGGCCCGGCAACTGATTCCCAGCTACGGCCCGCCCGTGGTCCAGGAACTGACCGTCCGGACCCTGGACCTCATCGCCGCCCAGGACACCGAACGCCCGGAACCGGTGCTCACGCCGCGCAGCTTCCTGCTGATCGGGGACGAGGCCTCCGTCCGGGCGGAGGCCAGCGGCCACATGCGCCGGATCACCCACGCCGAGGCACTGGATCTGTGCCCGGCCCTCCTTCCGGACTCGTTCAGCGCAGCCGGCCTGGACACCGGATCCTTCGCCTGCAACGCCCCCGTGCTGCTCGAGGACCACCGGCGCCGGGCCGAGGCGGGAGGCGTGGACATCATCACCGGCGCCAGGGTCCATTCGGCCCAGCGCCTGGGCACCGGCTGGGAACTGGGCGCAGGGCAGGAAGGCTTCCAGTCCGCCGTCGTGGTCAATGCCGCCGGCGCCTGGGCGGACGAGCTCGCCGTCCTCAGCGGCGTCGAGAAGCTGGGCCTGCAGCCGTACCGGCGGACCGCAGCGATCGTCGACGTCGAGAATCCCCTCCCGGAAGCCTGCCCGATGGTGGCGGCGGCCGATGACAGCTTCTACTTCCGGCCCGATGACGGCCAGGTCCTGATCTCGCCCGCGGAGCACGTGCCCAGCGGCCCCGAGGACGCCCGGCCCTATCCCGGCGACATCGAACGGCTTGTGGCCCGGCTCAACGCGATCACGACGCTCGGGATCCGGAGCGTCATCACGGCCTGGACGGGGCTGCGGACGGAGGCGGCCGACGGCGTCCCGGTGGCGGGGTTCGACGCCGAGGCCACCGGATTCTTCTGGCTCGCCGGTCAGGGCGGGTACGGTTTCCAGACCTCATCCGCCATTGCGGAGCTGGCCGCCGGCCTGATCCTGGCCGGTCAGGGGCCCGCCGCCCCGGCCGCGGCCCGGACCCCGGCCGTGTCCCCGTCTGTGCCCCCGGCGCGGGACGCTAGTCCGGCATCCCGGACAGCGGAGGCGCTGGCCGCCACCCGCTGGTCCATCCGGCGCTAAAGAATGGTTCTATGAGCACCCTGATCACCAACATCGCCGAACTGATGACCCAGGACGCGGAACACCGCGTCCTCCGCGACGCGGCAGTGGTGATCGAGGGGGAACGGATTTCCTGGCTCGGCCCCGCAGCGGATGCTCCGGCGGCCGACGAGGCCGTGGACGCCGGCGGCCGGGCGCTCCTGCCGGGGTGGGTCGATTCGCACACCCACCTGATCTTCGCGGGGGACCGCACGGCCGAGTTCGAGGCCCGGATGGCAGGGCAGAGTTACAGCGCCGGCGGCATCGCCGTGACCACCGGCGCCACCCGGAGCACGAGCGACTTCGACCTCACCCGGCTGGCGATGGGCCGCGTTGCGGAGGCCGTGTCGCAAGGCACCACCTACCTCGAGACCAAAACAGGCTACGGACTGGACGTCGAGAACGAGGCCCGCAGCGCCCGCATCGCCTCGACCGTGGCGGACGAGGTGACCTACCTGGGCGCGCACCTTGTGCCCGCCGGGATGGACGCGGAGGAATACACCGAGCTGGTCTGCGGGCCGATGCTCACCGCGGTCCGGCCCTATGTCCGCTGGGCCGACGTCTTTTGCGAGCAGGGTGCCTTCAATGAGGACCAGTCCCGCCGGGTGCTCCAGGCCTGCAAGGCCGCCGGGCTGGGGCTTCGCGTCCACGGCAACCAGCTGGGCGAGGGCCCCGGTGTCCGGCTGGCGGTGGAAGTCGGCGCCGCGAGCGTGGACCACGTGAACTATCTCTCGGCCGCGGACGTCGATGCTCTCGCCGCCAGCTGGTCCGGTTGGGACGCCGCCGGCGGCAACGGCACGCGGGGCACCGTTGCCACCTGCCTTCCAGCCTGCGATCTTTCCACCCGGCAGCCGCTGGCCCCGGGACGGGAACTGCTCGACGCCGGCGTGCAGCTGGCGCTGGCGTCCAACTGCAACCCCGGCACGTCCTACACGAGCTCCATGGCGTTCTGCGTCACCACCGCCGTGCTGCAGATGCGGCTCAGCGTCCACGAGGCGGTGCGTGCCGCGACCTACGGCGGCGCGCTGGCCCTGGGGCGGGAGTCCGGGAACGACGTCGACGGCGAACGCGCGGTGGGCTCGATCGCCGTCGGACACCGCGCGGACCTGCACCTGCTGAACGCGCCTTCGGCCACGCACCTGGCCTACCGGCCCGGCATCCCCCTGACGCACGCAGTGTGGCGGGCCGGCCTGGCGCAGCCCGTCCGTTAATCAGCCCGTCCGTTAATCAGCCCGTCCGTTAGCCAAGCGGTCCACTAGTCCTGGCTAGAAAATCATGGGCGGAGCGTCGAGGACGGTCTCGTCCACGCGCCTCTTCTCCCACTGCGTGAAGGGCTTGTCGAGCTCGTACTTGTCGCGCGCCGTGCGCAGCAGCGTACGGACCTCGGCGTTCTCCGGGTTGTTCAAGGACTCGAAATATTCCACCGACCAGTGGAACCAGCGCATGCAGAACAGCCGCATGGTCAATCCGTGCGTCACGAACAGCGCGTTCGGGGCATAGCTGGGCTTGGACCAGTGCCGGTGCAGGGTTTCCATGAAGGACGAAATCCTGTCGTACACATCGGAACCGGACTCGCCCTCCCGGAAGCGGTAGAAGAAGTGCCCGTAGGCGTTGCGGAGCTCCTTCTGGTCCTCGATGTCGCCGGCGATCTGAAAGTTCGCCCAGTCCTGTTCGCGCAGGCGCGGTTCCTCGATCACCCGCTCCACGAGCGGGCCGAGGTTGAGCGCCTCGAGGGTCTGGTAGGCGCGCAGGTACGGGGAGACGTAGACGCACACCGGGCGGCCGTCCAGCTGGCGCCGGACCTCGTCCCCGGCCGCTGTGGCCTGCTCCAGGCCCAGGGGTGTCAACGGAATCCGGTAGTCCGGAACACGGTTGTAGATCGAGGTATCGGCATTGGCCGCAGACTGGCCGTGCCGGATCATGATGATTTTCCGGGGCGCACTCATATTCCCCAAGCATAGGGCTCCCAAAAAGGCCGGTGGTGCCGGCGCGGCCGGCACCACGTGGGCACCAGCAAACTATCGGCAACTGCAGGCAAGATAGAATCATGTTGGTTCCCTCCCGCCGTCGGCTGCGGTTCGAAATGTTGATTGTCCTGGGGTTGTCGCTGGGGCAGTCCGCGGTCTACTCCCTGGTGCAGCTGCTGGACAAGATGACCACGGCACCGCTGGCCCAGGGGACGTCCACGCTGAACCGCTCCCAGAGCCCGCGCGAATACTTCGACCTCACCTATCAGATGCTGGACATCTTCTTCGCGCTGGTCCCGGTGGCCCTGGTGATCTACTTCCTCACCGAACACTGGCCGGCCGGAGAGCGCGGTACCTCGGCGTTCCATAAAATCGGCTTCGACTTCGCCCGCCCCGGCAAAGACCTCCTGCAGGGGCTGGGGCTCGCCGCGCTCATCGGCATTCCGTCCCTCGGGCTCTACGCCGCCGGCCGGGCGCTGGGGATCACGACGTCGATCATCCCCAGCGCGCTGGACCCGTACTGGTGGACCGTGCCGGTGCTGGTCCTGTCCGCGATCCGGCACGGAATCGTGGAGGAAGTGATTGTGGTGGGCTACCTGCTGGACCGGCTCGGGAAACTGGGCTGGAGCGTGCCGGCGGCAATCGCCGCCAGCGCCCTACTCCGCGGCAGCTACCACCTGTACCAGGGGTTCGGGCCGTTCATAGGCAACGCGATAATGGGCGTCGTCTTCGCGCTGGTCTACACGCGGACCAAACGGGTGATGCCGCTGGTGATCGCCCACGCCATCCTGGACACCGTGGCGTTCGTGGGATTCAGCCTGTTCGGCAAGGCCGTGGGCCTGGGCTGAGTACTTGGTCCGGCACGACTGGGCCGGCTTTTAAATAATCTCGGCCGCCGTCTCCTAGGTGACATCGTTGGCACCTAAGAGATGGCGGCCGAAGCGTGGGGCAGGTGGAGTCTTAGATCGTGACCGCTCCGGAGGCGGTCTCGAAGGTGACAGAGAGGATGCCGGGAGTACCGTGCGGCGCGATCCAGTTCACGGCGACGTCTTCCAGCGGCTTTTCCACCGGCTCGCCCAGCCACTCCGTCACGCGCGCGGCCGAACCGGCAATGGTCAGCGCGGACATCTTGACTTCGCTCGCGTAGGCGTTGGACGGGTGCAGCTCCGGGTCGCCCTCCCACTTGAGCATGTAGGGCACCTGGGGGTCGGCGATGAGCCCCAGGATCCCGATCTGCTTCCAGACCAGTTCGCGGCCGTCGGGAAACTTCCGGTTGCCGTTCACAGCCGCGCGGCCGAGCCGCTCCTCGAACGGGGCGAGATCGTCAACCTCGACGCACCAGCCCATCCAGCCGCCGCCCGCTTCGGAGCGCGCCCGGACTGCCTGGCCGAAAGGGGCCTTGTCAGATGCCGGGTGGTTCAGGACCTCCACGACTTCCAGGTACTTGTGTCCCGCGAGCGGGATAATCATGTTGCGTGTCCCGAAACGGGGGTGCACTCCACCCTTCACGGCTTCGACGCCGAGGGCAGACGCAATTCGTTCAGTGGTGGCTGCCAAGCCATCGTGTTCACAGGCGTAAGAGACGTGATCCATGCGCATGCCCTCATCTTGGCACTTTGTGATGGACCTCTCAGCTTAGGCACCCCTAACCGTCATGGGATGTCCCGGCGCACCTGACGCGCCCGCCCCGGGAGCCGCCGCCACTGCAACCTTCTTCATCTTCGTCACAAAGCTATCCAGGGCTCCGCCGCCATTCCTACACTGAAACCAGGTCATGAGTGCCAGCGCACAGCCCCGGCTTGCTGGCCGGCAACCCTCGTAACGCGGTGGGGTGCCCCGGGTGAAGACCTGGCCGTCCGGCGCCCGCCGGAGGGCAAGCGCGGCGCCTCTGCCGGTCTGGGCCTCAAGCCCCGCCCGGTGCTGTGCCCAGTTCTTTGAGGAGCATCAATGTCCAACGCCTGGTCCTTCGAAACCCGCCAGATCCACGCCGGCCAGGAGCCGGACAGCGCCACCGGTGCGCGTTCCCTGCCGATCTACCAGACGACGTCGTTCGTGTTCCCGAGCGCCGAAAGCGCCGCGAACCGCTTCGCGCTCGCCGAACTCGCCCCCATCTACACCCGGATCGGCAACCCCACCCAGGACGCCGTGGAACAACGCGTGGCCAGCCTGGAAGGCGGCCTCGCGGCCCTGCTGCTCAGCTCCGGCCAGGCGGCGGAGACCTTCGCGATCCTCAACATCGCCGAGGCCGGGGACCACATGGTGGCCAGCCCCAGCCTGTACGGCGGAACCTACAACCTGCTCGCCCACACGCTGAAGAAGTTCGGCATCTCCGTGACCTTCGTGGAGGACCCGGACAACCTGGTGCAGTGGCGCGATGCCGTGCGGCCCAACACCAAGCTGTTCTTCGGCGAAGTGGTCTCCAACCCCCGCCAGGACGTCCTGGACATCGAGGGCGTCTCCCGCGTGGCGCACGAGGCCGGCGTGCCGCTGGTGGTCGACAACACGCTCTCCACCCCCTACCTGATCCGGCCGATCGAGTGGGGCGCGGACATCGTGGTCCATTCCGCCACCAAGTACCTCGGCGGGCACGGCGCCGCAATCGCCGGCGTGATCGTGGACTCCGGCAACTTCGACTTCGGGAAGGACCCGGAGCGGTTCCCCGGCTTCAACACCCCGGACCCCACCTACAACGGTCTGGTCTACGCCCGCGACCTCGGAGCCGACGGCGCGCTGGGTGCGAACCTCTCCTACATCCTCAAGGCACGGGTCCAGCTCCTGCGCGACCTCGGCTCCGCGGTGTCCCCATTCAACGCCTTCCTCATCGCCCAGGGCATCGAAACGCTGAGCCTGCGCGTCGAGCGCCACGTGGCCAACGCCACGAAGGTGGCGCAATGGCTGGAGGGGCGGGACGACGTCGAATCGGTCGCCTACGCCGGGCTGCCGTCCAGCCCCTGGTACGAGCGCGGCCGTAAGTACGGGCCCAAGGGGACCGGCGCCGTCGTGGCGTTCAACATCGCCGGGGGAGCGGAGGCCGGCAAGCGGTTCGTCGATGCCCTCGAACTGCACTCGCACGTCGCGAACATCGGCGACGTCCGTTCCCTGGTGATCCACCCGGCGTCGACCACCCACAGCCAGCTCTCGCCCGAACAGCAGAGCATCGCCGGCGTGAATCCCGGGCTGGTGCGGCTCTCGGTGGGCCTGGAGCACATCGACGACATCCTCGCGGACCTCGACGCCGGATTCCGCGCAGCCAAGTCCGCCTAAGTTAAACGGCCAGGTAAACCTGACGGCCGGCGGCCGGTCTCCCTTGAACGGGACGGCCGGCCGCCGGGCTGTCAGATGGCAGGGCTGTCACATGGAAGTCACAATCTTCGTGATTTCCGCACCCTCTTTCGTAGACTCGTACCAGGTCATGAGTGCCAGCGACAGCCCCGGCTTGCTGGCCGGCAACCCTCCTTTTGCGGCGGGGTGCCCCGGGTGAAGACCTGGCCTGCCGGTCAGCTGACGGCAGGCAAGCGCGAAGATAGGTCCTCACATGACGATTGCCGTCACCCGCACGGGTGTTCCCGAAACCAAGCCATCCCGCAACCCGCACGGAACCGTCCAGTACGTCAGGATCGGTGACCTGCAGCTCGAATCGGGGATTCCCCTGCCGGATGTGGTCCTCGCCTACGAGACGTGGGGGACCCTGAATGCTGATGCCTCCAACGCCGTCCTCATTGAACACGCCCTGACCGGCGACACGCACGTAACCCGCGGCAACAGCGAAGAGCCCGGCTGGTGGGAACAGCTCGCCGGACCCGGGGCCCCCGTGGACACGGACAAGTACTTCGTCGTTTCAATCAACATCCTGGGCGGCTGCCACGGATCCACGGGACCCTCCACGCCGGCCCCGGACGGGCGCCCCTGGGGATCGCGGTTCCCGCTCGTCACCCTGCGGGACACCGCCGCCGCGGAGGCGCGGCTGGCCGACGCCCTGGGCATCGGCTGCTGGTACGCCGTGCTGGGCGGCTCCCTCGGCGGCGCGCGCGCCCTTGAATGGGCCGTCACGTTCCCCGGCCGGGTCCGGCGCTGCGCCGTGATTTCCGTCGGCGCCAGCAGCACAGCCGAACAGATTGCCTTCGCGCAGGCCCAGACCCTGGCCATCCGCCAGGACCCCCACTTCAACGGCGGAAACTACTACGGCGGCCCGGAACCCGAAGCAGGGCTCGCCCTCGCCCGCCGCATCGCACACATCACCTACCGCTCAGCGGCCGAACTGGACGGCCGGTTTGGCCGGAAGGCGCAGGAGCCCGAGGCGCCCCTGGAATCCGGATCGCTGGCCGGACGCGGGCGCTACCAAGTGGAGAGCTACCTGGACCACCAGGGCAGCAAACTGGTCCGGCGCTTCGACGCGAACAGCTACATCGCCATTACCGAAGCCCTCATGAGCCACGATGTCTGCCGGGGGCGCGGAAGCCTCGAGGAGGCCCTGGCCCCGGCCACCGCCGAGTTCCTGGTGGCGGCCGTGGACTCGGACCGCCTGTATTTCCCGGCCCAGTCCCGTCAACTGGCCGAGGCCCTGCCGGGCGGCCCGGAAGTGCACATCATTGAAGCGCCGATCGGCCACGACGGCTTCCTGACCGAAATCGGCCAGCTCAGCGGACAGCTACGGGAGACCTTCTTCGGCCACTAGACCACCTCGGTTGTGCATTTTTGCAGATGCGCTCTGCACTTCTGGCCGTTGATGCTCAGGGCGGGAGCGTCCATACTCATGGGGAATGACGCCATGTGCCCTACATCACGGGCGTCCTCAGCCCAATGGTCCACAGGGTGTCGATGTAGACACCGAAGGAGTCACGATGAGTACGGATAACGCCGCTAGGCGCGCTGAAGAGCCAGACGTCAAAACGTCAGGCCTGAGGAAAGTAGTAACGGCCTCCATGGCCGGCACGGTCGTGGAATGGTACGAGTTCTTCCTCTATGCCTCCGCCGCCACCCTTGTGTTCGGCAAGCTGTTCTTCCCGAACACCGGTTCGGAGCTGGACGGCATCCTCGCCGCCTTCCTCACCTACGCGGTCGGCTTCATTGCCCGCCCGATCGGCGGCATCGTCTTCGGCCACTTCGGCGACAAGTTCGGCCGCAAGCAACTGCTCCAGCTGAGCATCATCCTTGTCGGCGTGGCCACCTTCGCGATGGGCTGCCTGCCGACCTTCCAGCAGATCGGCTACTGGGCTCCGGCCCTCCTGGTCTTCCTGCGCTTCGCCCAGGGCTTTGCCGTCGGCGGTGAATGGGGCGGCGCAGTCCTCCTCGTCGCCGAGCACAGCCCCAGCAAGTCCCGCGGATTCTGGGCCAGCTGGCCGCAGTCGGCGGTTCCGATGGGCAACCTCCTGGCCACCGCCGTCCTGTTCACCCTCTCCGCCACGCTGTCCTCCGCCGACTTCCTCAGCTGGGGCTGGCGTGTGGCCTTCTGGCTCTCTGCTGTGATCGTGATCGTCGGCTACTACATCCGCACTAAGGTCCAGGACGCCCCGATCTTCCTGGAGGCCCGCAAAGAGGTCACCGTTGAGAACAAGGGCTACGGCGTCGGCGAAGTCTTCCGCCGCTACCCGCGCGGCGTCTTCACCGCCATGGGTCTGCGCTTCGCGGAGAACATCCTCTACTACCTTGTGGTCACCTTCTCCATTACCTACCTGAAGGTGATTGTCCAGACGGACACCTCGCGGATCCTGCTGCTGCTGCTCGTTGCGCACCTGGTCCACTTCGCCGTGATCCCGATGGTCGGCAAGCTCTCCGACGCCTACGGCCGCAAGCCCGTCTACATGGCCGGCGCTGTCCTCGGCGGCACCTGGGGCTTCTTCGCCTTCCCGATGATGGACACCAAGAACGATCTCATCATCCTCGCGGCCATCACCATCGGCCTGCTGTTCCACGCCCTGATGTATGCCGGCCAGCCGGCGCTCATGGCCGAGATGTTTCCGACCCGCATGCGCTACTCGGGTGTTTCGCTCGGCTACCAGGTCACCTCGATCGTGGCCGGTTCGCTGGCTCCGATCATCGCCGTTGCCCTGCTGAGCCAGTTCAAGTCCTCCACCCCGGTGGCGATTTACCTCCTCGGCGCCTGTGTGGTCACGATGGTGGCCGTGTACTTCCTCAAGGAAACCCGTGGGATCTCCCTGCGAGACGTCGACGCCGCCGATGCCCGGGGCACGGCCGATCTCCTCGCCGCCTCCAAGAAGTAGGCAAGAAGTAACGTCGAATTAAAACGGCAACAGCCCGGGTCCCGCACTGCGCGGCCCGGGCTGTTGGCATTTGTGCCAGCCTGCTCAGCCGGCCAGGACGGCTCCGCCTGCCAGGACTGCTCAGCCTGCCAGGACTGCTCAGCCTGCCAGGACTGCCTGGCGGGCGGCAATCTCGGTCCGGATCGCCTCCAGTACGGCCTGCACGGGAGCGGAGCGCAGCGACTCGGGCCTGGCCACTGCCCAGATGGGCAGCTGGCGCTGGAAGTCGTCCGGGAGCACCGGAAGGAAATCGGGGCTTCCGACCACCAGGAAGTTGGGGAGCAGGCCTATCCCTGCGCCCCGCCGGACGGCCTCGAGCTGGGCGAAGACGCTGGTGGCCTGGAAGCTGGACCGCGGCACCGGCAGCTGCGTGGAGCGGTGACCCAGCTCGGCCACCTGGAGCGCCGATTCCACGTAGGAGACAAAGCCGTGCTGCCCGACGTCGTCGAGCGTTGCCGGAAGGCCGTGCTCCTGCGCATATCCGGGACTGGCGTACAGCCTGAGGAAATAGTTGCTCAGGAAGATGGCCTGGGCGTTGGCGGTCTCCATGTTGCCCACCACCACTTCCAGGTCCACGCCTGAGCGGTTTTGGCTGACCTTGCGTGTGGCACTGAGCAGCTCGACGTTGAGCAACGGATTCGCCCGCTGCAGGCGCACCAGGGCCGGGGCCAGGAACTCGGCGCCGAAGCCGTCCGGGGTGCTGATCCGGACAAGGCCGGAGACCACGTCACCGGACCGGGCAATGCTGCTGGATAGGGCACCGAGCGTGCCCTCGATGGCCTCCGCAGCCGCGACGGCCTGGCTGCCAAGATCGGTCAGCTCCCAGCCGTGCGGGCTGCGTTCCAGCGTCCGGCCGCCGAGCTGCTTGTCCAGGGCCAGGACACGGCGGGAGATGGTGGTGTGGGTCGTGCCGAGCGTCTCCGCCACCGCGTTGAACCGGCCGAGCCGTGCCACAGTCAAAAGGATCAGCAGGTCATCGGGGCTCGGAAGCCGGCGCAAGTCCACTTTTTGTCCCTCTTCAGTGAGTGTGTCGTCAACGGATGGGGGAGCCACAGCCGACAGTGTGCATTTGTGCACATGGCATCTGTAATTTTTTCCCTTGATTGCACTCTATCAGGGGTGTGATGGTGGACACAGGGACGCCGGGTTTTCGGTTTTCAGGCCGGAGCGCCCGGCAGCACATCAAGCAAAGGAGCTTAAGCCATGGCAGTCATCGCCTGGATCGGACTCGGAAACATGGGCGGGTCCATGTCCGTCAACCTCTCAAACGCCGGACATGAAGTCCGCGGCTTCGACCTCAACGCCGCAGCCGTTGCCGCCGCCGAGGCCGGGGGAGTCAAGGCCGCCGGCAGCATCGCCGAGGCCGTCGCCGGCGCCGACGTCGTCTTCACCATGCTCCCCAAAGGCGAGCACGCCCGCGCCGTGTACCTCGGCGAGGACGGCGTCCTGGCCCACGCGGACACCCGGACCCTGCTGGTGGATTCCTCCACGATCGATATTGCCTCCGCGCAGGCCCTGCACGACGCCGCGGCTGCCGCCGGCTTCCGCTTTGTCGACGCGCCCGTCTCGGGCGGCATGAGCGGCGCCAAGGCCGCAACACTGACGTTCATGATCGGCGGTGAGGCCGGCGCCGTTGCCGAGGCCACCGAATACATCCGCCCCATGGCCGCGAACATCATCCCCACCGGCGGCGCCACCACCGGCCAGGCCGCGAAGATCTGCAACAACCTCATGCTCTTCATCAACCTGGCCTCCACGGCCGAGGGCGCAGTCCTCGCCGACCGGCTCGGCCTGGACAAGCAGGTTTTCTGGGACATCGCGTCGGTCTCCTCCGGCGACAGCTGGGCGCTGCGTACCTGGTACCCCGTGGCCGGCGTCGTGCCCACCGCGGCATCGAACAACGACTTTGCCCCGACCTTCACCACGGAGCTGGCCAACAAGGACATCGGCCTGGCCATCAGCGCGGCGCGTGACACCGGCACCCCGCTGGAAATCGGCGAGCACGTCCAGCAGCTCTTCCAGCGGCTCATCGACTCCGGCCAGTCCGGCCAGGACTGCTCGATGATCGTCAAGCTCGTCGACGGCACACTCGACCCCGCCAACTAGCCGACCCCGCCAACTAGCCGACCCCGCCAACTAGCCGTCCCCGCCAACGAGGCGCCCTGCCCGTCAGGGCCTAACCCTTGAGGGCCAGCAACGTCACGGCCCCGCCCTTCACGAAAGAGATCCACGCATGGAACGCATCCCGCACTTCATCAACGGCGCCCTGATTTCGGACGCCGAGCGCTTCGGCCCCGTCTTCAACCCCGCCACCGGCGAGCAGGAGAAAGAGGTGGCGCTGGCTTCCGCCGCACGCGTCGAGGAGGCCGTCGCGGCCGCCCGCGCCGCCCTGCCCGGCTGGCGCGCCACGAGCCTGGCCAAGCGCACCGGCATCTTCTTCAAGGTCCGTGAACTGCTCATGCAGCGCCGGCCCGAACTGGCGGCCCTGCTGACCAGCGAGCACGGCAAGGTCCTCTCGGATGCCGAAGGCGAAATCACCCGTGGCCTGGAGAACATCGAATTCGCCACCGGGCTGGCCCACATGCTCAAGGGCGAGCGTTCCGAGCAGGTCTCCGGCGGCGTCGATGTCCACTCGGTCCGCCAGCCGGTCGGCGTCGTCGCCTGCATCACGCCGTTCAACTTCCCCGCGATGGTGCCGTTGTGGATGATCGGCAGTGCCCTGGCCTGCGGCAACACCGTGCTGCTCAAGCCCAGCGAAAAGGATCCGTCCTCCGCCATCTTCATCGCCCAGGTCTTCGCCGAGGCCGGACTGCCGGCGGGCGTGCTCAATGTGGTCCACGGCGACAAGGAGGCCGTGGACGTTCTGCTGGAACACCCGGACGTCAAGGCCGTCAGCTTTGTCGGCTCGACGCCGATCGCGCAGTCCATCTACAAGCGCGCCGCCGATCACGGCAAGCGCGTCCAGGCTCTGGGCGGAGCGAAGAACCACATGGTGGTCCTGCCGGATGCGGACCTCAACATGGCCGCGGACGCCGCCGTCTCGGCCGCCTACGGCTCCGCCGGGGAGCGCTGCATGGCAGTCAGCGTCCTCGTCGCCGTCGGCAGCATCGCCGATGAACTCGTGGACGCGATCAGCACCCGCATGGCCACGCTCACGATCGGCCCGGGCACGGACCCGGCCTCCCAGATGGGCCCGCTCATCACGGCCGAGCACCGTGACAAGGTGGCCTCCTACGTTGCCGGCGCGGCCAACGAAGGTGCCACCGTAGTGGTGGACGGCCGCGAGCACGAATTCGACTCCAACGGCTTCTTCATCGGCGTCAGCCTGATCGACCACGTCAAGCCCGGCATGAAGGTCTACGACGACGAGATCTTCGGCCCCGTCCTCTCGGTGGTCCGCGTCGAGACCTACGCCGACGCCGTGAAGCTGGTCAACGACAACGAGTTCGGCAACGGCGTGGCCATCTTCACCCGCGACGGCGGCGCCGCCCGGCAGTTCGAGTTCGACGTCGAGGCCGGCATGGTGGGCGTCAATGTGCCCATCCCGGTGCCGGTGGGCACCTTCTCCTTCGGCGGCTGGAAGAATTCGCTCTTCGGCGACACCCACATGTATGGACCGGAAAGCATCCGCTTCTACACCCGCGGCAAGGTTGTCACCACCCGCTGGCCGGACCCGTCCACTTCCGTGATCGACCTCGGCTTCCCCCAGGTCGACTGACACCTCTCGGTTTCTACTCCAACGCGGGGCCACTTGCGCGCCCATCCGGCACCGGATCATGGGCTGCGGGTGACCCCTCGTTGGTTCCGGGGTCCGGGATTAGAGTAGGCAGGCAGCGACAGCCACGATCCGGGAGGCACCATGACCACGCTCATCAACCGCCCCAACACGGCATTGCTCGTCGTCGATATGCAGGTCGGCGTCGTCGCGGAGGCCTACCGCCGCGACGACGTCGTCGCGACTATCGCCGCCCTCGTGGAGAAGGCGCGCGGTGCCGGGGTGGACGTCGTCTGGGTGCAGCACAACGGCGAGGAACTCCCGCGCGGCAGCGACGGCTGGCAGTATGTGCCGGAGCTCGCGCGGCGCGATTCGGAGCCGATGGTGGCCAAGGAATACAGCGACGCCTTCGAGGCCACCGACCTGGAGTCCGTGCTGGCCGATCGCGGCATCGGCCGCTTCTTCCTGGCCGGCGCGCAGACCGACGAGTGCATTCGCTCCACCCTCCACGGCGCGATCACCCGCGGCTACGACGTCACGCTGGTTGCCGACGCCCACACCACCGAGGACCTGACCGACTTTGGCGCCCCGCCGCCGGAAATGGTGGTGGCCCACACCAATTTGTACTGGCAGTACCACAAGGCCCCGGGGCGCACGGCGGGAACGGTCAACGCGGCCGACGTCGACTTCGCTAGCCCTTCAGGGTCCTAGCCCCCTTTGTGAGCTAGCCCTTCATGATTTCAGCGCGCTGGGCCATGTAATCCTCCATGGACAGCTTGCCGTCGCTGTACTGCTGGTCGAGTTCGGCCAGCTTGCGGGCCCGGTAGCCCTGCGCGCCCGACGGCACCTGCGGAGTTTGATGGGGGATTTGCGGTGCCTGCGGCTGTCCTGCTGCCGGCGCTGGGGGAGTTGGGGGTGCCTGCCGCTGCGGTTGCGGCGGGTTGTTCAGGTACTCGGGGCTGTCCTCGTAGGGAACGGGGGATTGGTAGCCGGTCGGACCCGGGTACTGCTGGCCGGGGTAGGGCACGTTCGGGAACGGCTGGTTGGGGAACCGGGGACTGGGGTCCTGCGCGTTTGGGTACGGCTGGTTGGGGTACGGCTGGTTGGCCGGTCCCGGCTGCTTCGGGGCGCCCAGCTGGCCGAAGCCGCCGAAGTAGTCCTGCTGTGTGTAGCCATCCCGCGGCTGGTTGCTCTGGTTGCCGGGGTCGTTCTGGTTGCCCGGGAACTGGCCGAACTGTCCCGGCGTGCCCTGGTTCCGGCCGCGGACGGACCGGCGGTAGAGGCGCATGGCCACGGGAACCAGGAACGACAACACGATGATCCAGAAGAACATGCTGCTCACGGTATGGGGCCTTTCAGCTGCTGGGCCTTCTCATTGCGGGCTCATCTGTAGGGCCGGAGAAGTGTTCCTCCAGCTTATGCCCCACAGGCTCAGGACCGCACTGCGTCCTCGGCGCCGGGCGGACCTTCGCCGGAGCCGAGCGGAACGCCGGGACCGAACACCGGGCCGGCCAGGGGCCGCTTGGCCGTCACGCCGTCGCCCGAGGACCTGTGCCGCAGGCGCCGCACCACCCAGGGGACAAAATACGCCTTGGCCCACACCAGGTCCCCGCTACGCGCCTCGCGCCAACTGCGCTGCGGCAGCGGCTTGGGGGAGAGAGGCTGCAGGGTGTGCTGAACGTTCAGCGAGTCCAGCACCATGGCCGCGATCGTGTGGTGGCCCAGCGGTGAGAAATGCAGCCGGTCAGCATTCCACATCTGCGGGTCATTGAGCTGGCGCAGGGACCACATATCCGCGATCACGGCGTCGTGGCGCGCGGCGATGGTGCGCAGGTTCTCGTTGTAGATGGCCACCTTGCTGCGGATCCGGCCCAACACCGTGGAACCGGTGTCCGGGCCGTTGAACAGGACCACGGTGGCGCCGCCCAGGCTCAGGATCTGCACCACCGAGTCCAGCTTTTCGGCCAGCACGTCAGGGTCACCGCCCGGGCGGATGAGGTCGTTGCCGCCCGCGGAGAGAGTGATGAGATCCGGCTTGAGGGACAGGCAGTGCGCCATCTGCTGGTCCACGATCTGCTGCAGCAGCCGGCCGCGGACGGCCAGGTTGGCGTACGCGAAGTCGTTGTGGCCGCGGCTGAGTTCCTCGGCGACGCGGTCTGCCCAGCCCCGGTGGCCGCCAGGGCTGGCCGGTTCCGGGTCGCCGATGCCTTCCGTGAAGGAGTCGCCCATGGCCACATAGCGGGTCCACGGGTGGGTGACGACAGTCTCCGCTGAGGGGTCCGGTGAATTTTCCATGGCTTCGGTTTCGCTCACCCCCTTATCCTGCACTGTTCACGTTAAGCTACGCCACCGTGAGTTGTTACCGGCGGGTAACTGTAAGAATGGTTCCATGACTCACGCTGATGCCCTTCCGGCCCCCGTCGTCCTTTGGTCCAAGCCGGAGCAGGAGAGGGCCGGGAAACCCCTGCTGGTCCTGCTGCATGGCTACGGCGCCAACGAACAGGACCTGCTCAGCCTGGCGGAGATGCTCCCGCAGGATTTCGCGGTGGCCTCGTTGCGCGCCCCGCTCACCGAGGGTCCTGGCTTCACCTGGTTCCCGCTGACAGCGTCCATTGACTATTCGCTCGACGCCGTCAAGGTCGCCGCAGCGTATGTCCAGGACTGGCTCGACGGCGTCAAGGCCAACCACCCGTCGGTGACGCTGCTGGGGTTCTCGATGGGCATGGCCATGGCCACCACGTTGCTGCGGCAGCGTCCGGCGGACTTCGCCGCCGTCGTCGGCCTGTCAGGGTTTGTCGTCGACGCGGGCGACGATCCCAGCTTCCGCGACGGCGAACTGGACGGCACAGTGCCGCTGTTCTGGGGCCGGGACCAGCAGGACCCGGTGATCACCGAGGACAAGATTGACTACACCATCGGCTGGGTCCGCAAGCACGTGAAGCTCACCAAGGTCCTGTACACGGGTATGTGGCACGGCATTAACCAGCAGGAAGTCGGCCACGTCTCGGAGTTCCTGACGCACGTGGTGCTCAACTCCAAGAAGTAGCCGCGGGGGTAGAAGCAGCCGCGACGAAGAAGTAGCCGCGCCCGGACGAGCAGCTAGGAGGCCGTGCGCCCGGGCAGGCGGCTAGGAGGCTGCTGGCGCGCTGATCCGCACGGTCCGGGCGTTCACGGTGACGGTGTCGCCGTCGTGAAGCTGACGGCCGCGGCGCTCGTCGATCTCCCCGTTGACCTTGACCAGCCCGTTCTTGATCAGTTCTGCGGCCTCCACGCCGTCCTCCACCAGATTCGCGAGCTTTAGCAGCTGGCCCAGCCGGATCATGCTGTCGCGGATGGTGATGTCTTCGAATTCCGGATTGCTCATACAAGCAATAATGCCTGACCTAAGGTGGCACCAATGACCCACACCCCCCGGCTCCCGCTGATCGTGGGCCTGCCCATGGCCGTCGCGACCGGACTGTTCATCCCGGTCCAGGGCCGGATCAACGGCGCACTCGGGGTGGTGCTGGGCGACGGAATCGGCGCCGCGGTGGTCAGCTTCAGCACCGGACTGGTGGTGATGACAGTCATCTCGCTGACCCTGCCCAAAGGCCGGGCCGGCCTGGCCCGGATCCTGCCGGCCGTGCGCGAGCGGCAGTTTCCGCCCTTTTACGTGATGGCCGGCTGCATCGGGGCCTTCTTCGTGTTCGCCCAGTCCTTCACTGTGGGACTGCTCGGAGTTGCCCTCTTCACGGTGGCTGCCGTGACGGGGCAGACCCTCAGCGGCCTGCTGGTGGACCGGATGGGGATCGGGCCGGCGGGGAAGAGACCTATCACCGGCATCCGGGTGCTCGGCAGTGTGCTCACCGTCGCAGCCGTCGCCTGGGCGGTGTCGCCCAGGTTCAGCGCCGGGGAATCCGGGCTGCAGCTGTTTGTGCCCGTGATGCTGCCGCTCCTGGCCGGGATCCTGATGAGTTTCCAGCAGGCCATGAACGGCACGGCCACCGTGCACTACGGCACTCCCATCGCCGCGACACTCGTGAACTTCATCGCCGGGGGCGCCCTGCTGTGGGTGGCCTGGCTGGTCAAACTTGCCGTGGCCGGGGCCGGCAACCCCCTGCCGGCGCAGTGGTGGTATTACCTTGGCGGCCCACTGGGCTGCATCTTCATCGGCATCGGTGCCCTCTTGGTCCGCAGCCTGGGCGTGCTGGTCACCGGCCTCGGGATGATCGCCGGACAGCTGCTCGGGTCCCTCGGACTGGACTTGATAGTGCCGGTGCCCGGAACTGTGATCGCGCTCCCGACATTCCTCGGCACCGTACTGACGCTCGGCGCCATCATCCTGGCCACCCTGCCCTGGCCCCGCGGCGCGCTGAAGCGGTAGCGGGCCGGTAGGCTTGGAGTTTGCATCGCACTGTTCGTTTCCCCCCGTCCGGCAACCAGCCGGTGACCCGGGGCTGACACCGCGGACCGCACCCAGCGGCCCTGTACAAAATTGGAGTTCCCATGGCAGCAAAATCCGTCCTTGACCAGATCATTTCCCTCGCCAAGCGCCGGGGATTCGTTTTCCAGGCCGGTGAAATCTATGGTGGCTCCCGTTCTGCCTGGGACTACGGGCCCCTCGGCGCCGAGCTCAAGGAAAACATCAAGCGCCAGTGGTGGCAGTCCGTGGTCCGCGGCCGCGAAGACGTCGTAGGCCTGGATTCCTCCGTCATCCTTCCCCGCCAGGTCTGGGAAGCGTCCGGCCATGTCGATGTCTTCTCCGACCCGCTGGTGGAGTGCCTGTCCTGCCACAAGCGCTACCGCGCGGACCACCTCGAGGAAGAGTACGAGGAGAAGAAGGGCCGTCCCGCCGAGAACGGCCTCAAGGACATCGCCTGCGCCAACTGCGGCACCCGCGGCCAGTGGACAGAACCCCACGAATTCTCAGGCCTGCTCAAGACCTACCTCGGCCCCGTCGCCAGCGAGGAAGGCCTGCACTACCTGCGGCCCGAAACCGCCCAGGGCATCTTCGTCAACTTCGGCAACGTCCTGACCACCTCGCGGAAGAAGCCGCCGTTTGGCATCGGCCAGATCGGCAAGTCGTTCCGCAACGAGATCACGCCCGGCAACTTCATCTTCCGCACCCGCGAGTTCGAGCAGATGGAGATGGAATTCTTCGTCGAGCCCGGCACCGACGAGCAGTGGCACGAGTACTGGATGAAGGAACGCATGTCCTGGTACACGGGCTTGGGCATCCGCGAAGAGAACCTGCGCTTCTTCGAGCACCCGCTGGACAAGCTCAGCCACTACTCCAAGGGCACGACCGACATCGAATACCGGTTCGGCTTCCAGGGCTCGGAGTGGGGCGAGCTCGAGGGCATCGCCAACCGCACCGACTTTGACCTCTCCACCCACGCCAAGGCCTCCGGCGCGGACCTGAGCTACTTCAACCAGGCCACCAACGAGCGCTACACCCCATACGTGATCGAACCCGCGGCCGGCCTCACCCGCTCGTTCATGGCCTTCATGATCGATGCCTACACCGAGGACGAGGCCCCCAATGCCAAGGGCGGCGTGGACATCCGCACCGTGCTCAAGCTTGATCCGCGCCTGGCCCCGGTGAAGGCAGCCGTGCTGCCGCTGAGCCGCAACGAGGACCTATCTCCGAAGGCCAAGGACCTCGCCGCCCAACTGCGCAAGAGTTGGAACATCGAGTTCGACGACGCCGGCGCCATTGGCCGCCGCTACCGCCGCCAGGACGAGATCGGCACCCCGTTCTGCATCACCGTGGACTTCGAGACCCTGGACGACCAGGCCGTCACCATCCGCGAACGCGACACCATGAGCCAGGAACGCGTTTCCCTGGACAAGGTGGAGGGCTACCTGGCCGCACGGCTGATCGGCGCCTGATCATGGCCATTGCATACCGGGAATGGCGGGAGGGCGACGACCTCGCGCTGCTGGAAATCTGGGGCGGCCCTGAGACGGTCCAGGCCGGACAGTTCCGTGGCACGCTGTCGCCCTCGGGCAATTCCCCGTGGCGCCGCTGCATCGTGGCCGAGGACGTCGTGGACGGTGTCGCCATTCCCGTGGCGGCTGCCGTCGTCCACGAGGCCTCGCTGCATCCGGAACGGCTCTGGGCGTATGTCGAGGTCGCCCGGGACCACCGCCGCGCCGGCCTCGGGTCCACGTTGCTGACCATGCTGCGGCACGAGGCCGCCCAGGCGCCGTCGGGCGTGTCCAAACTGCGCTGCAAAGTGGAGCCGGGCACCCCCGGGGCGGCGTTTGCCGAGGCCGCGGGCCTGGCCCCGATCCAGCGCTCCCGCCTCGTCGTCGTTGACCCGGCGCCGCTCAAGCTGCCGGTGTTCGGCGACGGCTCGGAGTCCGCGGCCACCGATCAGGTCGAAGACCTGGCCACAGGCTCGGTGGAGCTCAGCGACGTCGTGGGACGCTACTACACCGCCGTGCACGGCTGGGACAGCCCCGGGGAGCTGAGCGTCGCCGCGGTGCAGCGTCTGTTCCTGGATGATCTCAGCGGCGCCCACGGAGCGATCGTGCTGCGGGCGCCCAAGGCCAGTGCCTTTGGGCACGGCATCGCGGCGAGCCGGAAGGGCAGGCTGGAGGGGTTCGCCATCAGTTACGCCCAGGGAATTCCAGGCGCCGACGCCGACAGTGCCGGTGCGGCCGGGTCTTCTGAACCTACTGAGGTTTTCCTCGGACACGAACCCAAGCTCGACGCGGATCAAGCTCGGGCCGCCGTCCGGGATCTTCTGGCCCTGATCGCCTACCAGCACCCGGTGATGCTGGAACTGGACGACGCGATGACAGCCCTGCACGCCGTCGTCGAACCGCTGCTCGAGAGCGGCAAAGCCCATGTCCAAGGCTCGGAAACGCTGGTCGTCTCCGACCAGGCGTAAGCCTTAACCCAACTGACCCGCAGTTGCGGCCGTTATGGGTAACGGCTGCAGCTGCGGGTCAGTTTGCGTTAAGCCCGGTTAGTATCCAGGACAGTTACTTGGGGATCACCGGCGGCACGAAGTCGAAGGTCATGCCCAGCAGCCAGACGAGCAGCAGGACCACCGGCAGGTGGAAGACGAACTGCAGAAAGGTGAAGCCCACCAGGTCCCGGGCGCGCAGCCTCAGCACCGCGAGCAGCGGCAGCATGAAGAACGGGTTGACAAGGTTCGGCAGTGCCTCGGCGATGTTGTAGATCTGCACGGTCCAGCCGAGGTTCATGTTGACGTCGGTCGCGGACTGCATCACGTACGGCGCCTCCACAAGCCACTTGCCGCCGCCGGACGGCACAAGCAGGCCCAGCAGGGCGGTGTACAGCGCAATGACGACGGCGAACGCGCCATTGCCGCCGATGTCCGAGAAGAACTCGGCCAGGTGCGCGGAGAGGGTCATCCCGCCGTGGCCGGTGGCCTTGGTCAGGATCGCGGCCATCGCGGCGTAGAGCGGGAACTGCACCAGGATGCCGGCGGTGGCCGGGACCGCCTTGGTGACCGCCTGCAGGAAGTTCCGCGGCGTCCCGTGCAGGACCAGGCCCAGGATGAGAAACACCAGCAGATAGCCGTTGAGGCTGCTGACCACGCTGAGGAACGGCTTGGTGAAGAACTGCGACATGAGCCAGCCGAGCGTGAGGATTCCGGCCAGGATCGGCAGGAGCTTGCTGTATTCGAGCCATTCGCCCGGCCGGGAACGCGGCGCGGGCTCGCTCGGCTCGTCATCCAGGTCCACGCCGAGGTCCTCGGCGGTGCGGATCGAGCCGCCCTGGGGCGCGGAGAAGTGCGCAATCACGGTGGTGAGGGCCATCAGGATGGCCAGGGTCAGCAGTGACTGCCAGGTAAAGATTGTGGTGCCGAAGTCCAGGATGCCGGTGATTTTCAGCAGCGCCGGCGGCAGCGACGCGGCGGTGGCCTGCAGCTGCGCGGCGGAGGAGGACAGCCCGAGCGCCCAGACGGCGCCGAGGCCCATGAACGCGGCGGCGCCGAGTGCACGGTAATCCACGGTCAGGTCCGTGCGGCGGGCAATCGCCCGCGCCAGCAGACCGCCGAAGATCAGGCTGAGCCCCCAGTTGAGGAAGGACACGGACATCGACATCAGCGCCACGAAGCTTACCGCGGTCCGCGCGGTTGACGGCACGAGGGCAAGCCGGTTGATCAGCTTCGCCACGGGCGGGGAGGTGGCCACGACGTAGCCGGTCAGGACCACCATGGCCATCTGCAGGGTGAAGGCGGTCAGGTCCCAGAAGCCGTTGCCGAACGAGTCAGCGATGGCCTGGGGCGAGGCGCCGATGGCCAGTGCGGCCACAGCGATGATGACGACGCCGGCGAGGGCGAAGATGTAGGCGTCCGGAAACCACTTCTCCGTCCACGACGCCATCCGTTGGGCTATCCGTGCGAGACCGCGTTCATCGATTCCGCTCTTGGTCACGACTGTGCTTGCCACAGGTGTCCCTCTCCATTGAGTGCTTTTTGTACCCCATGGAGCTTAGTCAAGACGATGGCGGAAGCCGGGCTTATCGGCGCCGCGCACCTGCGCGCCGCGGACCGTCGGCCTTGTCCAGCCGGCGTCGTTCCTCCTCCGTCGCGGCGCTGCCGCCGAGACCGGCCGGCATCCACCAGGCACCGGGCGCGGGCTGCAGGGGGAAGTCGGCGATGCCGGTGTCGATCCCCTCCTGGAGCGTCGTGGCCAGGCGCGCGGTGGCCTGCCGGGCGTCCTCGGCCGGGCCCGGGAGGGAGCCCGGAAGGATCGGGGCGCCCACGTGGATGCGGACCGGGGCTCGCCAGGCGCGCCGCGGCGAGAAGGCATGGTGGCGGGTCATCAGTCGGTGGGCGCCCCAGATGGAGACCGGGATGATCGGCACGCGGGCCTCGGCGGCCATCCGCACCGCACCGGTCTTGCATTCGCGCACCGTGAAGCTGCGGCTCACGCCGGCCTCGGGCAGGACTCCGATGTACTCGCCCTCCCTGAGCCGGGCGACCGCGGCGTCGTAGGCGTGGGCTCCCGAGCCATACCCCACCACGACATGCCCGGCTGCGCTGACCGCGGGCCCGGCCAGCCAGTGGTCGGCGGCTCCCTGCGTGACGAGGAAGCGCAGCTGGGCCCGGTTGTGCCACCACAGCAGCATCTCGGCAAAGGCAAAGTCGAGGTAGCCGAAGTGCGTAATCGCCACCACGGCACCCCCGCCGGGCACCACCGGCCGCGACGGGCCGCTAGCGGCAGCGCCGCGGCTGGCAGCACCGCGGGCGGCAACACCGCGGGCGGCAACACCGCGGGCGGCCGCACCGCGGGACGCACTGAGTGGCCCGGGCTGGGGCAAGTGCTCCCGGCCTGTGATGAGGACGCGGATCCGGAACAGCCAGCGCAGCACCAGCCCGGTGCGGACAGTGAAACGGTAGAAGCGGTCGTTGGGTTCCGGCCGCCAGCGCATCAACCTCCACCTCACCGGCCGCCAGCCCAGGGGAGGCCGGGCCTGTCCCGGGTCTCGCATGTCAGTGCCTGCCCACCCGCCGCCGGGGCGGCAGGGGCAGGAAGCCGGAGGTGGATTCGATGTATTCCTTGTAGCCGGGCCGTGCAGACATTGCCTTTTCCGTCAGGGGCTTGCCTGTCTTACCGGCAAGGGTCCAGATCATCAGGGCGGGGGAGAGGATGGTCAGCACGCCCGGCCAGGAATCGGCGGCCACGAGGAAGAGCCCTGCCCAGACGGCGGCGTCGCCGAAGTAGTTGGGGTGGCGGGTGTAGCGCCACAGCCCAGTGTTGAGGACGGTGCCGCGCTTGGCGGGATCGGCCTTGAACTGCGTCAGCTGCCAGTCGCCGACCGTCTCGAACACGAAGCCAACGATCCAGAGCAGGACGCCGGCGAACGCGAGCCAGCCCAGGCTTCCGGTGGCGAACATGCCGACCTGGATGGTGAGCGAGACGAAGAACATCACCACCCCCTGGGGCAGGTAGACCCGCCGCAGGGCGTAGACGTTGCGTGATCCGGGTGCTGCGGAGAGCATGTCCACATAGCGCGGGTCCTCGTGGCCGCCGCGTGCACGGAGCCCGATGTGGACGGCGAGGCGGATGCCCCAGACCGCGACGAGGACAAGCAGCAGCAGCCGCCGTCCGGCGTCGCCGTATCCGGAGGAGAGTACCCAAGAGACGCCGGCCACCACGACGAAGCCGAGGCCCCAGACGGTGTCGATAACGGAGTGCCGGTTCTGCCGCACGGCAACCACGAAGGTAACCGCCAGCAGGACCACGAGTCCCGCGATGACCCACGGCAGGCTGGCAAGGAAAGCATCAAGCGGGAACGGCGGCATCACAACACCACCGGCAGGCGTGTTCCGGCCGCCGGCAGGGCGCCGCGCAGGACGCTGCGTAGTGCGTCCGTGGATCCAGAGACGTCAGCTCCCGTGGCCTCGCCGAAGGTGTCCAGGATAAAGCCGTTGGCGAGGGAGTTCCACAGACCCACCCGGGTCAGCATGAAATGACCGGCACTCTTGAGCGAAACGTAGTCCACGGATTCCGCGACGCCCTCGGCGCGCCTGGCGTAGGCGAGCGAGTTGGCGGGACTTGTCCAGTGATCCTCGGCACCGTGGACAATCAGCACCCGGCGGCCCGCGACGGGTTCAACCGGGGTTTTGTGATTAATCCACGGGGCGAGCGCGACGACGGCCTCGACCTGCGCGTCGTCGGCCACGCACAGTGCCGTGAGACCGCCCATGGAGTGGCCCAGCAGGTACACCGGCACGCCGGGATGTTCCTGGCTGATCTGGGCGAGCGCCCAGCGGGCATCGTGAACGGGGGACATGTCCTCCCCGTTCCAGCCACGGTACCGGTTGCGCAGGGTCCAGACGGCCAGCCCGTGTCGGCCGCCCTGCCTGTGGAGCGCCCGGGCGAAGGGCCGCATCCGGGCCGGGCTCAGGTGCCTCCCGCTGACTGCGTCGTAGCTGTCGGCCCGCCCGCCGTGCAGGATCAAGGCGACTGCGCGGGTCTCCCCGGCGGCCTCGGCGATTCTCAGCACAGCCTTGGCTGCGGGCCCGGAACGGCCCGCTCCCGGCTCGCGGTCGTCTAGTTTACGCATGGCCACGCGTGTGTCCTTCCGTCCTTCGTCCCTCAATAACCAACCCTAGGTTGCAGCCTCCGCCCGTCAAGGCAGGTGGTGCCTAGTGTGATTCGGAGCCGGCGCCTCCGGTGATGGGTGCGGCCAGCAGTGGACCCTTGACGGGGGAATGCGGGAAGAGTAGGCATGTGCAAGTAAACCTCCGGGCGCCACGCCGGCTGGGAGCGCAGAAAACTGTCCGGGTCGAAGCTCACGACGAAATCGACGGTACAGAAAATGAACGGAACAAAGTTCGATAGCCTGCGCGAGCAAGTCCGCGGGCAGATCATCACGCCCGGCGACGCCGACTTTGACGCGGCGCGGGCAGTGCATAACGGCATGATCGACAAGAGGCCGGCAGCGGTGGTCCGCGTATCCCAAGTTGCGGACGTCATCGCCTGCGTCAACTTCGCCCGGGACAACTCCCTGGATCTTGCCATCCGCGGTGGAGGCCATAGCGTTCCCGGGTTCGGCACCTGGGATGACGCCCTGGTCATCGACTTCGTCAACACCACCGGGGTCCGGGTCGATCCAGCAGCCCAGACGGCGCGCACGGAGGCCGGGGCAACGTGGGCCGACTTCAACCACGCCACCCATGCCTTCGGGCTGGCGACTCCTGGGGGCGTTGTCGGATCCACGGGCGTCGCCGGGCTGACTTTGGGCGGCGGCATTGGCTACCTGTCGCGGAAGTATGGACTCAGCTGTGACAACCTGCTCTCCGCCGACGTCGTAACGGCGGACGGAAACTTCCTGACCGCCAGTGAAAGCCAGAACGAGGATCTGTTCTGGGCCCTACGGGGCGGCGGAGGAAACTTCGGTGTGGTGACGTCCCTGGAATACCGGCTGCATCCGGTGGATATGGTCCACGCAGGGATCATCATCTATCCGATGGAGCATGCGGACACAGTGGCGAAGTTCTATCGGGATCATATGGATTCAGCGCCGGAGGAGTTTGGAGCGTTCCTTGCATTCGCCCAAGGGCCGCCTGTGCCATTCCTGCCCGACGAATGGCACGGCAAACCAGTGATCGTGGTAGTCGGCATGTGGACGGGCGATCAGGCCGAAGGTCCCAGCCGCTGGAAGCCCTTCCTCGACGTCGCTCCCGTGGCGGGTTCCATGGTGGGGCCGATGCCCTACCCGGCCCTGAACCAGGCCTTCGACCCGTTGGTTGCCAAAGGGCTGCAAGGCTACTGGAAGGCCGACTACCTGGCGGAGCTCAACGACGGCGCCATCGCCGCGCACATCGAACACGGCAGCAAGGTCCCCAGCGTACAAACCGCTGTACACCTGTACCCCGTTGACGGGGCAGTGCATCGCGTGGGCGCAAGCGAAACTGCGTTCGCCAATCGGAACGTGAAGTTCGCGCCTGTGGTCGCAGGCATGTGGCAAGATCCCGCGGACAACGAGGCGAACATCGCCTGGGTCAAGGAATATGCGGCGGCACTGCGCCCCTATTCGGCGCCGGGTGGCTACATCAACTTCATGGACGGCGATGACTTGTCCCGCGTGGCGGAGAATTACGGGCCGAACTACAAGCGACTGAGGGACGTCAAAGCCAAGTACGATCCCCAGAACCTCTTCCACGTCAACCAGAACATCGCACCGGCGTAACCTGGCGTTCTTGCCGGCACTCCGGCACACCGGGGCGCGCCGCGAACGCGCGGCGTGCCCCGTCATCCGTCCGGACAGCCCCCGCCCACGCCGTAAAGTTTTCGGCATGAGGTTGAACTGCTGATGGGCGCCGGACACTCGCATTCCCACACTGCGCATTCGGAGCCGACGCCCCAAACGCTCGCGGCGCGGAAGAAGGCCAACTGGATCCTGGCTGCCGTCCTGATCCCGCTGACGCTGCTGACCCTGGCGGCCATGGCCTTTATGTGGCCGTCGGGAAGCAAGGAGGGCATCTCCCTGGCGAGCCCCTATGCGGCGGCCCCGGGCGTGACCTTTGACACCGGCAAGATCCAGCGGGTCGTCGTCGGCAGCTGTTCGGATGCCCCGGCAGGCGGTGACGCCGCGGCGCAGCAGGGCACATCCGGTTCCGGCACCACTCCGCAGCCCCCGAACGAGGGCTCGCAGTGCACGTTCGCCTACACCGAGCCGGACAAGGGCGGCAACCCGGTAAAGGTGGTCATCAACCCTGACATCGCGAAGTCCCACGGCGTGAAACCCGGGGACGACATCCGCTACCTGAACCTCTCCAAGGTGCAGGGAGCCGACGGTCAGGGCGCGCCGGCCTATGTCTTCGTCGACTTTGTCCGGACCCTGCCCATCATCTTCCTGGCCGTGCTCTACGCCGTCGTCGTGATCGCGGTGGCGCGGTGGCGCGGCCTGCGCGCCCTGATCGGACTGGTCGGCGCCTACGTCGTGCTTGTCTCGTTCATGCTGCCCGGGCTGGTCGAGGGGAAGCCGCCGCTGCTGCTGGCGCTCGTGGGGTCCACGGTGATCATGATCGGGGTGCTGTACTTCGCCCACGGCTTCTCCGCCCGCACGTCGACGGCCCTGCTCGGGACGATGTTCGGCCTCGCCATTACGGCGCTGCTGGCGGCCTGGGCCACCGACGCCGCAAACCTCGCCGGTGTGGGCAGCCACGACGCCGCCACCCTCACCAACATGTCAGACAACATCTCAATCTCCGGCATCATCCTGTGCGGGCTGATCATTTCCGGTCTCGGTGTGCTGAACGACGTCACCATCACGCAGTCGTCGGCCGTCTGGGAACTGTGGGAGCTCGCCCCCGAGACCAGCGCGCGGCAGCTCTTTACGTCCGCGATGCGGATCGGCCGGGACCACATCGCCTCCACGGTCTACACCATTGCGTTTGCCTACGCCGGCGCGGCCCTGCCGGTCCTGATCCTGGTCATGCTCTACGAACGGCCGCTCGGTGACGCCCTCACCAGCGCCGAACTCTCCGAGGAAGTCATCCGCACCCTGGTCGGTTCCGTGGGGCTCGTCCTCGCCGTTCCGGTCACCACCCTCATCGCCGTGCTGGTGGTCAAGGCCACCGGAATCAAGGGCAGCTCGGTTAAGCGGGTTGCCTTGGGCGAGCCTGACTGGGGTGGATCCGAGGCTGGCGGCTCTGCAGGGATCGAGTCCGACCGGGTCGCGCCGGACGGGATCTGGCCGGACGGGGCCGAGCCAGATGATGCCGGTGCCGGTCCTGCCACGCGCCGCGGGCGGCGTGCCGCCCTGCGGGGCTGACGCGGACCCGGCGGCACCCGAAAGTATCCACACAGCCGGGCATTTCCACATAGCCGGAGCGGGACCGGGCTGATTTGCCCGTCTTTGAGACAATGGTCGGGTGACTGTTGTAGCAACGCCTCCCGCCCCCAAGCTGGAACTCCCGCCCCTGAAGCTGGGCCCGATCACCGTGGACACCCCCGTGATCCTGGCTCCCATGGCGGGTATCACCAACTCCGCCTTCCGCAGGCTGTGCCGTGAATACGGCGGCGGCCTGTATGTGGCGGAGATGGTCACTTCCCGTGCCCTCGTGGAACGCACGCCGGAATCGCTTCGCATTATTTCGCACGACGACGACGAGAAAGTCCGCTCCGTCCAGCTCTACGGCGTGGACCCCGTGACCGTCGGCCAGGCCGTCCGGATGCTCGTCGAGGAGGACCGGGCCGACCACATCGACCTCAACTTCGGCTGCCCCGTGCCCAAGGTGACGCGTCGCGGCGGCGGCTCCGCCTTGCCGTGGAAGATCGACCTCTTCACCTCGATCGTCCAGACCGCGGTGAAGGAAGCCTCCAAGGGCAACGTCCCGCTGACCATCAAGATGCGCAAAGGCATTGACGAGGACCACCTGACGTACCTCGATGCCGGCCGGATTGCCCGCGATTCCGGCGTCGCCGCCGTCGCACTTCACGGCCGCACCGCCGCACAGTTCTATTCCGGCCAGGCCGACTGGTCCGCCATTGCCCGGCTGCGCGAGGCCCTGCCGGACATTCCCGTCCTGGGCAACGGAGACATCTGGTCCGCGGAAGACGCGGTCCGAATGGTCCGCGAAACAGGTGTGGACGGCGTCGTCGTCGGCCGCGGCTGCCAGGGCAGGCCCTGGCTGTTCGGCGATCTCATGGCCGCGTTCGAAGGCAGCGACCAGCGGTACCGGCCGGATCTGCGCCAGGTGGCCGAAAGCGTGTACCGGCATGCCGAGCTCATGGTCGAGACGTTCGGGGACGAGGGCAAGGCCCTGCGCGAAATCCGCAAGCACGTTGCCTGGTACTTCAAGGGCTACGTCGTCGGCAGCGAACTGCGGACCAAGCTGGCACTCGTCACCAGCCTCGAGGTGCTGCGCGGAACCCTGGACCAGCTGGACCTCGACTCGCCGTATCCCGGGGCCGACGCCGAGGGCCCGCGCGGCCGCGCCGGTTCTCCGAAAAAGCCTGCGCTGCCGAAGGATTGGCTGCTGAACCGGACCCTGGACGATGCGCAGACCCGCGACATCTCCTTCGCCGAACTGGACGTCTCCGGTGGCTGAGACCCGGACCACCGCCCCCGTCCTGGACGGCTACACCTCCCGCGACTGCGCCCGGTGGGTCGAAGAGCCGCCCAAGAGCACCTACCGGTCGGACTTTGAGCGCGACCGCGCGAGGGTCCTGCACTCCTCGGCGCTGCGCCGGCTCGGCGCGAAGACCCAGGTGGTGGCGCCGGATACTGACGACTTCGTCCGGACCCGGCTCACCCACAGCCTCGAAGTTGCCCAGGTGGGCCGGGAACTGGGCCGCGCGCTCGGCTGCGACCCCGACGTCGTGGACACCGCGTGCCTCAGCCACGACCTCGGCCACCCGCCCTTCGGCCACAACGGCGAGGCCGCCCTCAACGAGGTGGCCCATGGGATCGGCGGCTTCGAAGGCAACGCCCAGACGTTGCGGCTGCTGACCCGGCTGGAGCCAAAGGTCCTGGCCACCGACGGCCGGCCGGCTGGCCTGAACCTGACCCGGGCGAGCCTCGATGCCGCCGCCAAGTACCCCTGGTCCGCCGTGAACGCGCCGGTCATCCACGGGGAGCGGACCAGCAAGTTCGGCGCCTACGAAGACGACCTCCCCATTTTCGACTGGATCCGCGACGGCGCCCCGGAACGCCGGTCCTGCCTCGAAGCGCAGGTCATGGACCTGGCGGACGACATCTCCTACTCGGTGCACGACGTCGAGGACGCCATCGTCGCGGGCCACTTCCAGCTCCGCTGGATGGACAACCCGGACCACCGCGCCCGCGTCGTCGGCTACGCCAAGCAGTGGTACCTGCCGCACAACGACCCCGCCGCGATCGACGCCGCATTGGCCCGGCTGGAGGCCACGGACGTCTGGGTGCGCGAGGCCGATGGCAGCCGCAAGGCCATGGCGGCGCTCAAGGACATGACCAGCCAGCTCATCGGCCGCTTCTGCCAGAGTGCGCTGGAGGCCACCCGCACGGTCTACGGCCCGGAGAACCTGACCCGCTACCACGCGGAGCTGATCGTCCCGGATGAGACCGTCATGGAAATTGCGGTAATGAAGGGCCTGGCCACCACCTTCGTGATGACCACCGAACACCGGCAACCCATTTATGAGCGCCAGCGCGAGGTCCTGCATGCCCTCGTTACAGCGCTCAGCGCCACCGGGGACCGTCACCTGGAGCCGATGTTTGCGGCCGACTGGCTCGACGCCGCGGACGACGCCGCGCGGCTGCGCGTCGTCATCGATCAGGTCGCCTCGCTGACGGACGGCTCGGCGCTGGCCATGTACGAGCGCCTCGTGGGCAGCCTGCCGTCGCTGTGGTGACCGCCACCGTGGCCGGCCCGTCGGCGTCGTACCCGGGGACTAGGATGGCACTGTGGCCGGCCTGATCAAACGCGAAGACATCGATGAAGTGCGCCAGCGCACCGACATCAAGGAAGTCGTCGATGGCTACGTGACGCTCAAGGGAGCCGGGCTGGGGTCCTACAAGGGCCTGTGCCCCTTCCACGACGAGCGCTCACCCTCCTTCACGGTCCGCCCCCAGGTTGGCCGGTACCACTGCTTTGGCTGCGGCGAGGACGGCGACGTCATCTCCTTCGTCCAAAAACTGGACCACACCACCTTCCACGAGGCCGTGGAAAAGCTGGCCCACCGGATCGGCTTCGAACTCCGTTACGAGGACGGCGGCTCCGGGCCCAACCGGGAGGACATAGGCCGGCGACAGCGGCTGCTGGACGCGCACAAGGTGGCCGACGAGTTCTTCCGTGCCCAGCTGATCACCCCGGGCGCGGCCGAGGGCCGCAACTTCCTCTACGAACGCGGCTTTGACCGTGCGGCGGCGGAACAGTTCGGTGTGGGCTACGCGCCGCAGGGCTGGGACTCGCTGCTCAAACACCTCCGCGGCCGCGGCTACACCGACCCGGAACTCAAGCTGACCGGCATGTTCTCCGCCGGGGGACCCGGAAACCAGCAGAGGATCTACGACCGTTTCCGCGGCCGGCTGATCTGGCCCATCCGGGACATCGCCGGCGACACCATCGGCTTCGGCGCCCGCAAGCTCTATGAGGACGATCAGGGCCCCAAATACCTGAACACCCCCGAAACCGCGCTGTACAAGAAGTCCCAGGTCCTCTACGGAATCGACCTCGCCAAGCGCAGCATCGCCAAGGACCGCCAGCTCGTGGTGGTGGAAGGCTACACCGACGTCATGGCCTGCCACCTGGCCGGCATTCCGACGGCCGTGGCCACGTGCGGCACCGCCTTCGGCACCGAGCACATCAAGATCGCGCGCCGGCTGCTCTCCGACGACGGCAGCGGGGGAGAGGTCATCTTCACCTTCGACGGCGACGCCGCCGGCCAGAAGGCGGCACTGCGCGCCTTCGAAGAAGACCAGCGGTTTGTCGCGCAAACTTTCGTGGCGGTGGAACCCAGCGGCGCAGACCCCTGCGAACTCCGCCAGTCCAAGGGCGACTCCGCCGTCCGGGACTTGATCGGAAGCCGCCGGCCGCTGTTCGAGTTCGCCATCCGGGCCACCCTGAAGCGGCACAACCTGGACACCGTCGAGGGCCGGATCGCTGCCCTGCGTGAATCCGCGCCCGTGGTGGCGCAGATCCGCGACGCCGGCATCCGGCCGGCCTACGCCCGGGAGCTCGCCGGCTGGCTGGGGATGCCGGTCGAGGAAGTCAGCCGGGCCGTCGGCGCGGCCACCAAGCGTGCCGCGCAGGCGGCCTCGGCCCCGCCGGGTGGCAGTCAGGGCCATGGGCAGGGCGGGGGGCAGGGGCCTGCCGGGTCTGGCCGCGGCTTTGCCGGGACTGCGCCGGGCGTTGCCCCGTTGCCGACGTCGGCCGTGCTCCCGTCCTTCAACCGGCCTGATCCCCGGGACCCCGTGGCGGCGATGGAGCGCCAGGCGCTCGAGGTCGCGCTGCAGGAACCAGGCATGCTCGAGGGTGAGACGTGGCAACGCTTCTCGGAGGCGCGGTTCTCCACACCGG
This sequence comes from Arthrobacter sp. ES3-54, assembly GCF_029504395.1. Classification (GTDB taxonomy): domain Bacteria; phylum Actinomycetota; class Actinomycetes; order Actinomycetales; family Micrococcaceae; genus Arthrobacter. The sequence continues at coordinate 166,947 of NZ_JAQFIF010000005.1, read as the reverse complement.
CCTATCTCGCCGTCCACGAGGCCATCCGGGCCACCGGACTCGGGTTTGCCGGGGACCCGGTGCGCTGGGTGGAGCAGTTGCTGCAGGAGGTCCCTGAGCCGCTGCGGCCCCTCGTGTCCGAACTCGCAGTGGTGCCCCTGCCGGCCAACACGCCCGAAGGTGTCCTGCGCTACTGCAAGGACATCCTCGCCCGCCTGTTCGAGCTCCAGATCACCCGGGTGAAAGCCGAGAAGATGGGCCAGTTGCAGCGTCTGGACGCCTCGGCCGATCCCGAAGAATTCCAGCGGCTGAATCGCGAACTCATGCAACTTGAGGTGCAGCGGCGGTCCCTGCGCTCGGACGCCTGAGCCGCCGATTTCGTTTCCCGGGCCGGTGTTTGCTAGGCTTATACCCGCTTCATTCCTCCTTAGCTCAATTGGCAGAGCATTCGACTGTTAATCGAAGGGTTGCTGGTTCAAGTCCAGCAGGAGGAGCGCGCAGTCCCCGTTCCGGGTTCCCGGAACGGGGGCTTTTTTATACCCGGAGGGGGTATTTCGCGGCTGGCCGGCACTGGCGCCCTGGCCGATTTCCCTACCGGCAAAACGTTTGCTAATGTCGTACCTGCTTCATTCCTCCTTAGCTCAATTGGCAGAGCATTCGACTGTTAATCGAAGGGTTGCTGGTTCAAGTCCAGCAGGAGGAGCGGACAGGTCCCGCGGCCGGTGAAAACCAGCCGCGGGACCTTTTTTATTGCCCCGTTTTTTGACCCGTACCGTTCACTGGCCCGGGCGGTTGTCGCCGGGCTTTCAGCGGCCCGACTCAGACGAAGTACATTTCCACCTGCAGGAAGCGCTGGGCCTCGGCCACCGCGGCCTGGAAGGCCTCCAGCTCCGTGGGGGACTTCCGCGGCTCCCGCGGGTGCCATTCATGCGGCGCCGAGTGCACCTGGGTGAATCCGCCGCCCGGGGGCGCGTAGAAGATGCCGAATCTTTGCACTGGCCACTCGGGGGAGGATTCCGGGGCCACGAGGAGGGCGGAGTCATAGGCCGGGTTGTACCACTGGGCTATCGGGCGGCGGCGGTCTTCGGTGAACAGGCCGGAGGCGTACAGGGCCGCCGACTGCGGACTGGTCTGGCTACACAGACGATCCCACCACAGGGGCAGGATTCCGGCGTCGCACCGCTGCCAAGTGGCCGGAAGGGGCGGGGGGTCCTGCCTGTGGGGCATGAAATAACTGTATCTCCCGCCGCGGACGCCGAACAGGGTGCGAGTGGGCCAAGGGCCAGGCCGCGAGGGCTCGCCGTGTTCACGGTGCCGCCGGGACATGCTCAGTGCCGGTCCTGGCGCGTGGGCATATTGCCAATATGCCCAGTCCTGGGCGCGAAGAATGGGCATGTCCCTCCGGGGGTACCGGGAAGAATGGGCATGCCCAGTCCTGGGCGCGAAGAATGGGCATGCCCAGTCCTGGGCGCGAAGAATGGGCATGTCCCGCGGGGGAGAATCGGCCCGGGGCCCTACTGGATCGGGGGCACCGTGCTGGGCCGTACAACCAGCCACAGCGCAGCGGCTGCCAACAGGATGCAGGCGGCCTGGACGGCGCCCATGGGGGTCGCGGACCCGACGCCGAGCCAGCCGACCACCGGGGAGACCAAGCCCGCCATCATGAAAGTCGCCGCGCCAAGGAGGGACGCCGCGGTTCCGGCCTGGGCGCCGTGTTTGGCCAGGGCCAGCACCTGCACGGTGGGGAAGGTGAAACCGGCGCCGAGGATGTAGAACCACAGCGGCACCAGGACGCCCCACAGCCCGAATCCCAGCTGGTCGAAGACGACGATCAGAACGGCCATGACGAACATCCACGCCGTGGAACAGGCCAGGATCCACTGCGGCGGGACGCGCCTGATGAGCCTTGCGCTGGTCTGCACGCCTGCCACGATGCCGAGTGAGTTGATGCCAAAGAGCAGGCCGTACTGCTGGGGGGTGAAGCCGTAGACGTTCTGGAACAGGAACGGCGAGGCGGAAAGATAGGCGAAGAGGCCCGCGAAGTTCATGCCGCCCACCAGCAGCAGGCCCACGAAGATCCGGTCGGAGAAGAGCACTTTGTAGCGCTGGCGCACGGTCATCCCGGTCTTGCCGCGCAGCTCCGGCGGCAGGGTCTCCCGGACCACGAACAGGGCCGCGATGATGACACAGGTCCCGTAGGCGGCCAGGAACAAGAAGATGCCGGGCCAGGGCATGAGCAACAGCAACTGGGAGCCGATGACCGGGGCGAGGATCGGGGCCAGCCCGTTGACCAGGGCCATCCGCGAGAACATCCGCACCATGGCGTAGCCGCTGAACAGGTCACGGACCATGGCCATGGCCACCACGCCGCCGCCGGCGGCCCCGATGCCCATGAGGACACGGAAGAAGCCCAACGTGGCGATATCCGTGGACTGGGCTGCGCCAAGGGAGGCGGTGATGTGGACCGCCGTCGCCAGGATCAGGGGCAGCCGCCGGCCGAACTTGTCGCTCAGCGGCCCCACCACCAGCTGTCCCAGCGCGAACCCTATGGTCGTCCCCGTGAGCGTCAGCTGCACCGCGGCCTCGGAGACGCCAAGGCTGTCTTCCAGGGCAGGGAACGCGGGCAGGTAAAGATCCACCGTGAACGGCCCCAGGGCCGTCAGGGCGCCGAGCGTCAGGATGTAGAGGAATTTGCGACGCCGGCTGGGGGAATCACCGGGATTGGGGGCTGTACTCACAGAGGTCCATCCTAGGGCCCGCGAGGGCGGCCGGCCGGTGGCTGGGCGGGCGCGCCACACCTTGCCCGAAAGGGCCTGCCAAGAGCCTAAATGATAGTTTTGACACCGGGGTCTGTGCGAAGCTGTCCAGACCCGGCAAGCCCGCGCGAGCGGATCGACGGATGGCACCAGTTAGGCGGGACCGATGAGCGGACGTCACAGCGGCGGGACAGGCAGCGGGTTGCGCATTACCGCGCTGCCGAAAACCTTGAAGATGATCTTCAAGCTGGCGCCCCGCCAGCTCAATGACGAGATTGCTCTGGCCAAGGCCGAGATCAAGCGCAAGGGGATGCAGCTCGGTGTTGCCGGCGCCTTCTTCGCCGTCGCACTGGTCTTCATTGGCCTGCTGGTGATCGGTCTGATGGTCGCCGCGATCATGGGCCTGGCCACGATCATGCCGGCGTGGCTCGCCGCCTTGCTGGTCTCCGCCGTGTGCCTGATCATCGCCGCGATCGGGGCGCTCATCGGGCAGAGGAAGTTCAAGGCGGTCATGCCGCTGGTTCCCGAGGACACGCTCCGGGGACTCAGGCACGATCTTGGCATCGCCAGGGAAGGCTCCGCGTTCGACGCAGCCGTCCTGGATCCGAACTCCGAACAGTACAAAGCCGCGAAGGCCGCCAAGGAAGCCGCAGCCGCCAAGGCAAAGGCGGAAAAGGAAGCCAAAGCTGCCGCACAGCCCGACTTGGGGCCTGCCCCCACAGAGGCCGAACTCCGAAGCCGGCTGGACCAGCGGCGTACGCATCTCACCGGCGTGCGCGACGACCTCGGCCGGGAACTCGATGTCAAGACCCAGGCCCAGACCCTGCTGGCCGCCACCCAGGCCCGGCTGCAGGTCGGCCAAGCGCAGCTCAGCGACAAGGTCGCAGGCTTCCGCTCCTCAGCCCGCTCCTCGGCGGGGACGCCCATATCCGCTGACGGGCAGAAGCTGACCGGCCAGATCAAGAACCGCTGGAAGCCCCTTGCTGTGCTGGCCGCGTCGGCCGCCGCCTTGGCAGTTCTGGTGCGCAGGCTGATGAAGGGCTAGGCAGGCCCTGAACCGGAACACCAAACCGTTGCCGTCCACGGAAAGGGGGAATCGATGAAGTTCATCGGCGCTGGTGCCCGCCCCGGGCAACCCCTCGTCCACCGCGACGCGGTCTTCACGGTTCCAAATGTCCTGACCGTGGTGCGCTTCCTTGGTGTTCCCCTGTTCATCTGGCTGGTCCTCGCCGAACACGAGTACGGCTACGGTGCCCTTGTGCTCGCCGTCATGGCCAGCACGGACTGGGTGGATGGCTACATCGCCCGCCGCTTCAACCAGATGTCCAACCTCGGACGGGTCATGGACCCTATTGCCGACAGGCTATCGCTGATCGCCGTGGCCGTGACCCTGGTGATCGCCGGCGTCGTCGAGTGGTGGTATCTCGTCGCACTGCTGGTCCCGGACGCGGTCCTGCTCGCCCTGTCACTGTTTTATTTCCACGGCCACCCGGATCTGCCGGTCAGCCGCATCGGAAAGATCCGGACGGGCCTGCTGCTGGTGGGCACACCGCTGCTGGTGCTGTCCAAACTTCCGGTGCCCGCCGCGAACGTCTACGCCACGGTCGCGTGGATCTTCCTGGGACTGGGTCTCGTGGGGCACTGGATCGCGGCCTACAACTACGTCGGGGCCATCATTGGCAAGGGCAGGCAGCTTCGGGCGCACGACGGCGGCTCCCACTGATGGTATGGCTTGCGGTTTTGCTTGCGGTCCTCGGCGCCTTCTGTCTGGCCTTTGGCGCACAGCGGCAGGGCAGCGCGGTCAAGGCCGATACCGGCGGCCTCGCGCTGAGCAGCCACGGCCTGCTCCGGCTCGCGCGCAATCCGCGCTGGGTGCTCGGGCTGATGTTGCTGTGCGTCGGGATGGGGATGAACGCCGTCGCCCTCGTCATGGCCCCCTTGACGGTGGTGCAGCCGATCGGCGCGATCGCGCTGGTCATCACCACCGTGGTCAACACCAAGGACCAGGGCCTAAGCATGAACCGGGCAACCGTCGTGGCGATCTCTTGCTGCGTGACGGGCTCAGCGCTGTTCGTGTTGCTGGCTGTCAACGCGACCCAGGAGAACCACAACGTCAGTGCCTCTGACGAGCTGACGATCGTGCTGCTGCTGGCCCTGGCCGTGGGGCTCTTCGGCACGCTCGCCGTCCTGTTCAAGCACCGCCTGAGCGCCTTCGTCTACATCCTCGGCGCCGGCGTCCTGTTTGGCTTCGTGGCTGTCCTGACCCGCATCATTGGCAGGCATCTGCTCGATCCCAACGGGCAGTTCCTGCTGAATGTGCCGTGGTACAGCGTCGTGGCGCTTATTGCTGCCGGCGCTCTGGGATCGTGGTTTGTCCAAAACGCCTACTCCAGCGGACCTCCGGACCTCGTGATCGCCGGATTGACCGTGATCGACCCCATTGTGGGCATCGCGATCGGCATCGTAATTCTGGGAGAACTGCGCCCAGACGTCCAAGCCGTGACGGCTATTGCCATGGGCACGGCCGCATTGCTTGCTATCGTGGGAGTTATAGCCCTCTCCAGGCACCACCCGGAAGTCACCAAGCGCAAGAAGGAAGCGCGGAAGGCAGCGGGCAGGTCCTAGGGCATCAGTCCAGACTTCGGCTGCAGGCTCGGCGCGCCTGTGCCGACCGCCAGCCGGCCGCCATTGATCCAGCTGTCCGCACAGCGACCACCAGGAGCTCTTCACGTGACCAAGTCCGACAACCAGTCCCCGCTGACCATCCTGATTGCCGCTGACACGTATCCGCCCCACGTCAACGGCGCCGCCCAGTTCGGCTACCGTCTCGCCAAGGGCATGACTGCCCGCGGGCACAACGTGCACGTCCTGGCATGCCGCCCGGGCAAGGGCGCGAGCTACAGCGAGTTCAGCGAGGAGGCCACCGTGCACCGCCTCCGCTCCCATTCCGTGCCCACGCACGAATACTTCCGGATCACCTTCCCCTGGGAGATCAAGAAGGAAATCGGTCTCTTGTTTGACCGCATCCAGCCGGACGTGGTGCACATCCAGAGCCACTACATGATCGGCGAGCACGTCCTCTACGAAGCTGTGAAGCGCGGCATCCGTGTGGTGGCGACGAACCACTTCATGCCGGAGAACCTGAACCCCTTCCTGCCGTTCCCGCAGTGGTTCAAAGACATCGTGGGCCGGATCTCCTGGAAGGACATGGGCAAAGTCATGGGCCAGGCCGACGTCGTCACCACACCGACGCCGCTCGCCGCCAAAGCCATGCACCAGCACGCCTTCCTCCGCAAGGTCCTGCCGCTGTCCAACGGCATCGACGCCGCTGCTTACGAGCTGGGTCCGGATGAGACGGTGGAACGCCACGCCAGCCCCACCGCACTCTTCGTCGGCCGGCTGGCTGAGGAGAAGCACGTGGACGTGCTGATCGACGCCGTCGCCAAGACGCCCAAGGACCTCGACATCCACCTGGAAATCGTCGGCGGCGGAGAAGTCCGTCCGGCCCTCGAGGCCCAGGTCGCCCGGCTCGGACTGACGAACAGGGTCAGGTTCCTCGGCATGGCCAGCGACGCCGACCTTCGCAGGGCCTACATCACGGCCGACGTGTTCTGCATGCCCGGCACGGCGGAGCTTCAGTCCCTCGTGACCCTGGAGGCGATGTCGGCGTCGACGCCGGTTCTGCTGGCCAACGCGATGGCGCTGCCGCACCTGGTGCGTGACGGGGAGAACGGCTACCTCTTTACGCCCAACGACAGCGATGACCTCGCCGCCAAGCTGGCCAGTGTCTTCTCGCTGCCCGCACACGAGCTCGCGGCAATGGGCAAAACCAGCCGGGAAATGGTGGAGAACCACGGCATCGCGCGCACGCTGCAGACGTTTGAGGACATCTACCGGGGCGCCAGCTACGACGACTTCGTCGTCTAGGCAGGCTGCGGCTGGGCCCGCTGGGCCGGTTGCGGCCGGCCGGCTGGAGGTGGACCATGCCGACCGGTGGCCGCATGCACGTGCGATGCGTCTACTATTGCTAGAGTATTTTTGCCCGGGATCAATCCGGCCCCCGCGGGCCAGGTCCGGCTCCGGGCGCAGGGGGCTATAGCTCAGCTGGTTAGAGCGCGGGACTCATAATCCTAAGGTCCTCGGTTCAAGTCCGAGTAGCCCTACATTTCTGCGGGATCCTCCTATCCGGGGGCCGCACCACGGGAGCCGTGGCTGACGTTCGACGTCGGCCGCGGCTCCTTTTTTGTCGGCCCGGTGCTTGCAGGCGCCAGCAGACTGCGATAAGTTACTCGTGAGTAACATATAGTCGGCGCGAAGTCTGCGTCCTTTTGGTCGCCGCTGATCACGAGTGAAGGAACATCATGCCCAAAGCTGCAATTGACATTAACAACCTGCCCTACGCCGACGGCGACTTCTTCGCGTTCGAGCAGCTGCTCAGCGCCAAGGAGCAGGACAGGCTGGCCGAGGTCCGCGAGTTCCTCGCCCGCGAGGTCAGGCCGATTGCCGTCGATTGCTGGAATCGCGCGGAGTTCCCCATGGAGCTGATCCCGAAGCTTGCCGAAATCGACCTGGTCAGCCCGGTCAGGAGGCAGGGGTACTCGAACCTCTTCGCGGGAATCCTGCACGCCGAGGCCACCCGCGCGGACACCTCGATCGCGACGTTCATGGGCGTCCATGACGGGCTGTTCACCGGCTCCATCGAAGCCCTTGCCTCCAAGGAGCAGCAGGACGCGTGGCTTCCCGAGATCTACTCGCTCACGAAGATCGGCGCCTTCGGCCTCACCGAGCCCCTTGGCGGCTCCGACGTCGCCGGCGGCACGCGCACCACCGCGCGGCGCAACGGCGGCAACTGGATCCTCAACGGAGCCAAGCGCTGGATCGGAAACGCCACCTTCTCCGACTGGGTGGTCGTTTACGCCCGCGACGTCGACGACAACCAGGTCAAGGGCTTCCTCGTTGACACCAAGACCGAAGGGTACAGCGCCGTGAAGATCGAGAACAAGATCTCGCTGCGCACGGTCCAGAACGCCGACATCACGCTCGACAATGTAGTGGTGCCGGAGTTCTTCAAGCTCGCCAACGCCAACAGCTTCCGCGACACCAACAAGGTCCTGAAAGTCACCCGCCTCGCCGTGGCCTGGCAAGCGGTGGGCCAGCAGCTCGCGGCCTTCGACGTCGCCCGGCGCTACGCCGTGGAACGCAGCCAATTCGGCCGTCCGATTGCCTCCTTCCAGCTGATCCAGCATCAGCTCGTGCAGATCCTCGGGAACGCGGTCAGCTCCATGGGCATGATGGTGAGGCTTTCCCAGCTGGAGGACGCGGGCGAGGCGAAGGACGAGCAGTCCGCCCTGGCCAAGGCGTTCACCACCGCGCGCATGCGCGAAAGTGTGGCCCTGGGCCGGAGCATCCTCGGCGGCAACGGAATCGTGACGGACTTCGAGATGGCCAAAGTCTTCGCGGACGCCGAAGCCATCTATTCCTACGAGGGCACGCACGAGATCAACACGCTGGTCACCGGCCGGGCGATCACGGGAATTTCCGCGATCGTCTAGATTTCTGCGATCGTCTAAGGCGCGCCGAACAGCCGCCGCGACTGCCTAGGGTGGCTACGCGAGGGAGCAGTTCACGGGGGAGCCGTTCATGAGGGGCCGACGTCGATGGGCTGGAGCAGGACGGAAGGTCGTAGGTCCATCACGAACGCCAGCGGATTGACGTAGTCTTCGCCGCGGCGGACGCCCCAATGGAGGCAAGGCGGTGCCGGGCCGCAGTGGCCGGCCTGTACCTGCCCCAGGACACCGCCCTCTGCCACGGCGGACCCGGTCCTCAGCGAACTCGCCACCGGCTCGAAACTGCTGCGCAGCCCGTTGCCGTGATCGATCGTGATGACCGGGCGGTCCACTACCGTCCCGACAAAGCTCACGGTTCCGGCGGCCGGCGAGATGAGCGGGGCACCATCATGTGCCGCCTCAAGGTCGACACCGCGGTGACCGCTGAGCCACGGCCTGGCCGGGGGATCGAAGGCGCGCAGAACCGCCGGCCGCGGGCTGAGCGGCCAGCGCCATGCAGGTGCCGGGACTGGCTCTGCCCACGGGGAGCCCCGGACGGTGGACCTTGAAACCTGGGCCGCGGATACCGAGACCTGGGAGGAAACCGAAACCTCAGAGGCCGCGGCGACGGAATCTGCGGGGATGACGGACAGCACCAGAAGCAGTGCTGCAAGGCCGGGGGAGATGTTCATGGACCCAGCCTGCCGCGGCGGCGCGCTGGGCGGAATTTCCCACGAGGGCTATGTGGAAAAGGCTCAAGTACGGTCAGAAGGCGCCGGCATCCCAGCCTCATGCCCATTCGTCTTCGGTTCCGGGCGCCGCGGAATGTGCTCGACGACGCCACGAGGGATGCAGCCCTGCCGGGAGGCCGCTAGGACGGCTACGCCGCCACGACGGATACAGGCCCCAGTCGCATACCGCCCGGCCGCGCACTTCCGGGCGCCGCAAAAACATGCTCACCGACGCCCGTCAAAGCCCCGGAACCCCGCCCCGCGACCCCGCGAAAACCGTCCTTCGGTACGGGGGCGCTGTAGTACACTTGGTGGAGCAGTTTGCTGTGCCCTCACGCTTGTACGTCACGATAATTCGTGGTTGTCCGAGCCGGCACGCCTCATTCAGGGGTGCGGGGGAGCAGTGGCTGACTACGCGTATCCAGCCCTCCTCAAAAGAAGCCTGAAACTTCAGAACCGGAGGACTGTGCCTCCTGCGGTCCGTTCCCTTGGGTACGGATGGGAAGCGCAGTGGATGCCAGGAGCAACGCCCGCCCCGGGCGAATGCTAAACAACCGTCAACTATTGGCAGGGTAAGAGAGCCATGGGCTCTCTCATGAATGACCTGCCGGAAGGAGCGTCGGCATGCCCGTCGTAACTATGCGCCAGCTGCTTGACAGCGGCGTCCACTTTGGACACCAGACCCGCCGTTGGAACCCGAAGATGAAGCGCTTCATCTTCACGGAGCGCAACGGTATCTACATCATTGACCTGCAGCAGTCGCTGTCCTACATCGACCGTGCCTACGAGTTCGTGAAGGCCACCGTTGCACACGGCGGGACCGTTCTCTTCGTCGGCACCAAGAAGCAGGCGCAGGAATCCATCGCCGAGCAGGCCACCCGCGTTGGCCAGCCGTACGTCAACCAGCGTTGGCTCGGCGGTATGCTGACCAACTTCCAGACGGTCTCCAAGCGGATCCAGCGCATGAAGGAACTCGAAGAGATTGACTTCGACGACGTCGCCGGTTCGGCTTACACCAAGAAGGAACTGCTGCTCCTTCGCCGCGAACTCACCAAGCTGGAAACCAACCTCGGTGGTATCCGCAACCTGACCAAGGCGCCGTCCGCGCTGTGGATCGTTGACACCAAGAAGGAACACCTTGCTGTCGACGAAGCCAAGAAGCTGAACATCCCGGTTGTGGCCATCCTGGACACCAACTGCGATCCCGACGAAGTCGACTTCCCGATCCCGGGTAACGACGACGCGATCCGCTCCGTCAACCTGCTGACCCGCGTGGTCGCCGACGCCGTTGCCGAGGGCCTCATCGCCCGCAACCAGCGCGCCACCGGCACCACGGAAGCTCCGGAAGAGCCGCTGGCCGAGTGGGAGCGCGAGCTCCTCGAAGGCAACAAGGCTGAAGCTGCTGCAGCGCCCGCTGCTGAGGCTGCTCCGGCTGCCGAAGAGGCACCGGCCGCTGAAGCTGCTCCGGCCGCTGAAGAGGCACCCGCCGCTGAAGCTGCACCGGCTGCTGAAGAAGCACCGGCCGCCGACGAAGCCAAGTAGTCAGACAAGTAAATCTGGATCTCCCCACATGCGCTCAGCTGCATAGGGGGTACCGACAGGATGGCCGCTCACTCGGTGAGCAGCCGTCCTGTCGGTCCGTACACCACATAAATTTCTAGACAGAGGGGTTCACATGGCGAACTACACTGCCGCTGATATCAAGGCTCTGCGCGAGCGCACCGGCGCCGGCATGATGGATGTCAAGAAGGCTCTTGACGAAGCCAACGGTGACGCCGAGAAGGCCATCGAAATCATCCGCATCAAGGGCCTCAAGGGCGCCACCAAGCGCGAAGGCCGCTCCACCGCTGAAGGCCTGGTTGCTGCCAAGGTCTCCAACGGCGTCGGCGTGATGATCGAAGTCAACTGCGAGACCGACTTCGTCGCCAAGGCTGACAAGTTCATCCAGCTGGCTGACAAGGTCCTCACCGTGGCCGTCGAGTCCGGCGCTGCCGACCTCGAGACCCTGCTGGCCACCGACGTCGACGGCAAGCCGCTGTCCGAGGTTGTCATCGAAGAGGGCGCTGTTCTGGGCGAGAAGGTTGTTGTCCGCCGCATCTCCCGCATCGAGGGCGCAACGGTCGACGCTTACCTGCACAAGACCTCCAAGGATCTCCCGGCCCAGGTCGGCGTGCTCTTTGCTGTTGACGGCGAAGGCGAAGCAGCTGCCACCGCAGCCCACGACGTCGCCGTTCACGTCGCCGCGATGTCCCCGAACTACCTCTCCCGCGAGGACGTTCCGGCCGAGCTCGTCGAGTCCGAGCGCCGCATCGCCGAGGAAACCGCCAAGGCCGAGGGCAAGCCCGAAGCCGCGATGACCAAAATCGTCGAAGGCCGCGTCACCGGCTTCTACAAGGGCGAGGTTCTCCTCGACCAGGCATTCGCCAAGGATGCCAAGAAGTCTGTCGCCCAGGTCCTCGAAGAGGCCGGCGTCAAGGGAACCGCCTTCACGCGCTTCCGCGTCGGTTCCTAGCAGAGACTAGCCGGACACCAGTCAGGCAATAGCCAGACACGCTAAGGGGGTGGTCACCACGGTGGCCACCCCTTTTGCATGCACGCGCGAGGCACGGTTCCGGTCACGGCCGGAATGCCGCCTTGGGCGCCCAGCACGATAACCTAACTCAGAGTTCACCAACGGGAAGGCACCATGGAAACCGTCACCACTTCAGCCCAGCCAAAGAAGAACAGGCGCCGCGTCCTCTTGAAGCTCTCCGGCGAGGTCTTCGGGGGCGGGAAACTTGGCGTTGACCCCGATACCGTCCGCGGCGTGGCCAAACAGATCGCCGCCGCAGTCCCCGACGTCGAGGTCGCAATCGTCGTCGGCGGAGGCAACTTCTTCCGCGGCGCCGAGCTGTCCCAGAGCGGCATGGACCGCTCCCGCGCCGACTACATGGGCATGCTCGGAACCGTCATGAACTGCCTCGCGCTCCAGGACTTCCTGGAACAGGCCGGGGTGGAAACGCGCGTGCAGAGCGCCATCACCATGGGCCAGGTGGCCGAGGCCTACATTCCCCGCCGCGCCATCCGGCACATGGAAAAGGGCCGGGTTGTCATCTTCGGCGCCGGCGCCGGCCTGCCTTACTTCTCCACGGACACCGTGGCCGCCCAGCGCGCCCTGGAGGTCCACGCCGACGTCGTCCTGATGGCCAAAAGCGGAGTCGACGGCGTCTACACCTCTGACCCGAAGAAGGACCCGTCGGCGGAGAAGCTGCACCGCCTCAGCTACGACGACGCCCTCCGCCGCGACATCCGCGTGATGGACCAGACCGCGATGACCATGTGCAAGGACAACAACCTCACAATGGTGGTCTTCGGCATGGAAGGCGAGGGCAATGTCACCCGCGCCATCCTGGGCGAAGACCTGGGCACCGTCGTCACCCCGTAGCAACAGCTAGGATGTTTTCAGGACCTTTCCGCCGGCTGGCGGAAGATACAGGCGCACAAGAAGACGTGCCGCGCCCCGGCCCCCGGGACGCACCAATTTCTGAGGAGAGACCGTGATCGAAGAAACCTTGCTCGAAGCCGGGGACAAGATGGACAAGGCAGTTGAGGTAGCCAAGGACGACTTCGCCTCGATCCGGACCGGCCGCGCGACACCTGGCCTGTACAACAAGGTTGTCGTGGAGTACTACGGCACCCCGACTCCGCTGCAGCAGCTGGCCTCCTTCGCGGTCCCGGATGCCCGCACCATCCTCATCACCCCGTACGACAAGACGGCCCTGCGCGACATCGAACGCGCGCTGAGCGACTCCGAGGTGGGCGCCAACCCCTCCAACGACGGCAACGTCATCCGGATCACCATTCCCGAGCTGACCAGCGAACGGCGCAAGGAATACGTCAAGATCGTCAAGTCCAAGGGTGAGGACGCGAAGGTGTCCATCCGCAACATCCGCCGCAAGGCCAAGGAAACGCTGGACAAGCTCGTCAAGGACGGCGACGCCGGCGAAGACGAAGGCGCACGCGGCGAGAAGGAACTCGACGCCATGACCAAGGCGCACGTGGACGGGATTGACGAGCTGCTCAAGCGCAAGGAAGCTGAGCTGCTCGAGGTCTGATGGATCAGGCAAAGGAGACCTCCGGGCCGCGCGCCCGGAGGCGGGGGAAGCAACGCGAAAACCCGACGCCCAAGGCGGGGCGGAACCTGCCTGCCGCCATCGGCTCGGGTGTGGGCATGCTCGTGTGCGTCCTCGGCGGCCTGCTGTTCCTCCCGCTCGGCTTTGTCCTGGTGACCGCCACGTTTGCGATCTTCGGCGTCTGGGAAATTTACCGTGCACTGGAGGCCGCAGGCACGCGGCTGCCGATCGTCCCCGTGATGGTCGGAACGGTCGCCATGCCGATCGCCGCCTACTTCGGCGGCCTCGAAAGCCTGCTCTTTGCCATGCTCGTCAGCAGCGTGGCGGTGCTGTTGTGGCGGACCCTGGAGGGTGCCGCCGGCTCGGCGCGGAGCATCTTCGCGGGGGTATTCACCCTGTCCTGGGTGCCGTTCCTGATCAGCTTCGCGACGCTGCTGCTGCACACCGCCGACGGCGAGACGCCGGTGGGCCTGTGGCCTGATGGAGTGATCCCGCAGGGAGCCTGGCAAATCGCCACCCTGCTGCTCCTGGTGGTGGCCAACGACACCTTCGGCTACCTCGTGGGCGCATCCCTGGGCAAGCATCCCATGGCCCCCAAGATCAGCCCCAAGAAGACCTGGGAAGGCTTCGCCGGCTCGATCGCCGGTGCCGTCATCGTGGGCGTGCTCGCCATGGTCTTCGTGTTGGGCGAGCCGTGGTGGTTCGGCGTCGTGGTCGCGGTGGGCATGGTGGCAGCCGCCACTGCCGGCGACCTCGCCGAATCGATGGTCAAGCGCGAGCTCGGCATCAAGGATATGAGCAGCATTCTCCCCGGTCACGGAGGCGTCATGGACCGTCTGGACTCGATTGTTTTCGCCTCGCCGGTGGCGTTCATCCTGTTCTCGGCCCTCGCTGGCGCCTAGAAGCACGGCACCAGCACTTCCGGCGCCTAGAATGGTGCCGAGCAAACCAGCCGAACGGCATCAAAGGAACAAAGTAACAGTGGACATTCAACGGCAGATTCCTGCGTCTTTTGACCGCGTGCAGCGGAACCAGTATGGCTACAACGCCAAGCAGGTCGACGATTTCCTGCAGCGCGCCCGGGTGTCATTTGAAGCTCCGTCCGCGTCCGCCCGCGCCATCAAGAGCTCTGATGTCCGGGCCGTGTCCTTCGATCCTGTGAAGGGCGGCTACGCTGCGGCCGGCGTGGACGCCGCGCTGGACCGGCTCGAAGACGCCCTTGCCCGGCGGGAGCGCGATGAGTTGGTTGCCGAACGCGGCGAGGACGCCTGGCTGCGCGAAATCGGCCGGCTCGCGGGCGTCCTGCGCGGGCGCCTGCACCGCCCGGACGGCCAGCGCTTCCGGCGCCCGTCCAAGCCCAAGGCCCGCAGCTACAACATTACCGACGTTGACGATTTGTGCCACGAGCTGATCGGCTACCTCGAGGAGGACCAGCCGCTGAGCGTGGACAACGTCCGGCGTGCCGTGTTCCGCCCCGCTGTGGGCCGGGACGGCTACGAGGAAAGCCAGGTCGACGCGTTCCTGGAACGCGCCGTCGAGCTCATGGCGGCCATCGACTAGTCACGCCCGACGCCGGGTGCCCACCTGCCGGGTGAGCCCGACGCCGGATCGCCGACGCGTCACCGTTCCGTCGCGAGCGGCCGTTCCGGGGTATGCAGCCGGGTCATGAGGCGCGTCAGGGTCCGCGGCACCCGGCCCCGCGTTGCGCGGGACACCAAGATCGTGACGGCGAACGCCGCCGGGACCGTCCAGGCGGCGGGCTGCGCCAGCCACGACGGCGTCTGGGCAGCGCCCAGCACCGAGCCGGCCACCATCGCGCTGCCGCAGAGCACGCCGCCGGTCGCCATGCCGGCGATTGCCCCGGCGTCGGTCAGTCCCCGCCACCAGATGCCCAGCAGCAGGACCGGGCAGATGGTGGACGCCGTAAAGGCAAACACGAGACCCACGCTGCCGGCTAGCGCCAGCGATTCGGTCATCGACGCGATCCCCAGCGGGACTATGGCCGAGACTAGCGCCGCAAGCCGGAAGCCCCGGACACTGCCGCCGAACACGTCTTGGCTGATCACGCCCGCCAGGGAGACCACCAGGCCGGACGTCGTCGACAGGAACGCCGCGAACGCCCCGGCCACCACCAGCGCCGTCAGCAGGTCGCCGGCCATCCCGCCGATCATCCGGCCGGGCAGCAGCAGCACCAGCGCATCGGACTGGCCGCTCTGGGCAAGGTCGGGGGCGAACATGCGGCCGAGTATGCCGTACGCCGTCGGGAACAGGTAGAAGACCGACAGCAGGCCCAGAACAATCAGAGTGGTCCGCCGGGCGGACTGCCCGTCCGGGTTCGTGTAGAAGCGGACCAGCACGTGCGGCAGCCCGAGTGTTCCAAAGAGCAGGGCCACGAGCAGTGAAATGATCTGATACGGCCCCGCGGGAGCCAGCGCCGTCGGATTGGCTGCGGGGGCAGCCACGGCGGATTCGCCGCCGCCCAGCACAAACAGCAGGAACACGATCGGCACCGCCAGCGCGGTCAGCTTGAGCCAGTACTGGAACGCCTGGACGAACGTAATGGAGCGCATCCCGCCGGCCACCACAGTGATGCAGACGACGCCGACCACCGCCACCGGGCCCACCCAGGCCGGCAGGCCCGTGGTGATCCGGATTGCCAGGGCCGCGCCATGGAGCTGCGGGACGATATAGAGCCAGCCGACCAGGACCACCACCAGGCTTGTGACGCGGCGGACGGCCCGCGAATCGAGGCGCGCCTCTGTGAAATCCGGAATCGTGTAGGCACCGGAGCGGCGCAGGGGAGCGGCGACGAACAGGAGCAGCATCAGGTAGCCGGCCGTGTAACCCACTGGGTACCACAGCGCATCAGTGCCGGAGAGCAGGATCAGTCCGGCGACACCCAGGAAACTCGCGGCCGAAAGGTACTCGCCGCCGATCGCCGAGGCATTCCACCACGGCTTGACCGTCCGGGACGCCACGTAGAAGTCCCCGGTGGTGCGCGAGATCCGCAGCCCGTAGAAACCGATAACGGCCGTGGCGAGCGAGACCGCGGCGAACGCCGCCACCCCTACGACGGGGTTCACGTTCCGCCCACCCGGGACGCCAGCTGTCCGGTCATGTCCCTCACTTGTCGCCGGCGAGGTCCCGGTAGCGGGCCTCGTTCCTGGCGGCGGTCCGCACGTACAGCCAGGCGCTGAGACCGATCACCGGATAGATTCCGGCACCCAGCAGCACCCAGTCGAAGGGCAGGCCCGCAATGGTGGAGTCTGCCAGGCCGGGGACCAGCCCGAGCATTAGCGGGAAGGCGAGCAGGATCAGCAGGAAACCCAGACCCACCACGAGGCCCAGGCGGAGCTGGGACCGGATGAGCGAGCGGACGAACAGCTGCCCGGCGTCGGATTCCTCTGCTGCCTCGTGCGGGGCCGCCGCGGAGCGCCCGCCGGTCAGGGCGGCACTGTTCGGTGTGGCACTGTTCGGTGTGGCATTGCCCGATGTGACGCTGCCTGCATTGACGGTCCGCGGCGCCGTGACCCGGACCCGGGTCATGCCTGCGGCCGGATACGGCTTGCTTCGAGCTTTTCCCGGACCGCCGGCAGGAGCCGGCGGCTGATGGGCAGTTCGGCCCCGGCCACGGTGACGCTGGGCCGCGCCGCGGCAAGCTTCATGTGGCTGATGTGGCTCAGCGCGGTCAGGTAGGAGCGGTGGATGCGCAGGAACCCGGCGTCGGCCCATTGCTGCTCGAGGTCGGCCAGCGGAACCCTGATGAGGTAGCTCGCCTCCGCGGTGTGCAGCCGGGCGTAGTCGCCCTGCGCCTGGACGTAGGTGACGTCTTCGCGCCGGATCATCTTGGTGGTCCCGCCCAGGTCCACGGTGATCATTTCGGGCGCCGGGGCACCGTCCTTGAGCAGATCGCTGATGCGGCCGATCGATTTCGCCAGCCGTTCGGCGCGGACGGGCTTGAGGAGGTAGTCCACGGCCGCGAGCTCGAAGGCCTCCAGCGCACAGTCCTCGTCCGCGGTCACGAAGACCACCGCGGGAGGATGGGAGCTGCGGGAAATGACCCGGGCAATGTCTAGCCCTGACAGCGCCGGCATGTGGATGTCAAGGAAAACGGCGTCGACTTCTTCGGCCTCAAGCGCCCGCAGGGCCTCGGCGCCGGAGGATGCGCGGTAGATGGAGCCGATCCGGTCATCTTTGCCGAGCAGGAAGGCCAGTTCCTCGACGGCGGGGAGCTCGTCGTCGGCGACGAGGACGTTAATCATGGCACTAGCCTACTGCCGCAGGCATTTTGGCCGGCCCAGGCTGTCAGGCATGTGCACCCGGCGGGGACCGTCGCGGATTAGTAGCGGACCGTCCCGGATCAGGCGTCGTGCCGGGGCTGGGATTTGGGGACGCGCATCGTGATCAGCGTGCCTTCGCCCGGTGCCGTCTCAATCACGAGGCCGTTGTCGTCACCGTAAACCTGCCGCAGGCGGGCGTCGACATTGCGCAGCCCCACGTGATCGCCGTCGCTGTGCCCGGCAAGGACGGAGCGCAGCTGGTCTGGGTCCATGCCCACGCCGTCGTCCTCGATGGTCACCTCCGCGAACGCGCCGGAGTCGTCCGCGGTGATGGAGATGTGGCCCGGTCCCTCCTTGGCCTCCAGCCCGTGCCGGACCGCGTTTTCCACCAGCGGCTGCAGGCTCAGGAAGGGGATCACCGTGCTCAGGACTTCCGGAGCGATCCGCAGGCTGACCTGCACGCGGTCCCCGAAGCGGGCCCGTTCCAGGAGCAGGTAGCGGTCGATGCAGCGCAGCTCCTCGGCCAGGGTGGTGAAGTCACCGTGGCGCCGGAAGGAGTAGCGGGTGAAGTCGGCGAACTCCACAACGAGCTCGCGCGCCCGTACCGGATCCGTGTTGATGAAGGAGGCGATCGCGTTGAGCGAGTTGTAGATGAAGTGCGGGCTGATCTGGGCGCGGAGGGCCCGGACCTCCGCCTCCATCAAGAGTGTGCGGGAGGCGTCGAGCTCGGCAAGTTCCACTTGGGTGGCCACCCAGTCGGCCACCTCGCCGGTGGCACGGACCAGTCCCGCGCCGGCTGCCGGCGCGAAGGCGGCGACCACGCCGACCACGCGGGCACCGGCCTTGATCGGGGCGATCACGACGGCGCGCTCCACCTCGGGGGTCAGCGTCCGCCCGCCGTCGCCGGCGGCAAGCAGCTGGAGTTCGCCTGCCGGAATCACGGCGAGGTGGCCGCCGTCGAGCACTTTGGCCGCGAGCCCCATCAGGGCGGGCTTGAGTTCCTCGCCGGCGCCGTCCCACGCGAGCACGCCCATCGTGTCGGTGATGGCCAGGGCGTCGCAGCCCAGGAGGCTGCGCAACTGCTTGCTGGCCTTGGCCGCGCCGGCCGGGTTCAGCCCCGTCCGCAGGTACTGGCCGGCACGGGAGGCGGCATGCAGCGTCTTGTAGGTGGCCCGTTCCACGTCGGTGCCGAGGTCCCGGAAGGAGCGGAGGACCTTGAGTCCCACGGCGACGACGGCCGCGATCGCCAAGGCAATCACCGCGATTGCGGCGACGGTGAGCAAGGGAGAGTCGGGCATGGTGCCAGCCTACCGGCGGGGCCAGTTTCGGCGTCTGGGGGTACCGTTTGGCGCAGCCTGGGGGCCGCTGGGCGACGCAGGTGGCGGTGGTTCTGGAACGCACGCGTGTCACGGTACACAGTGATTGCAGTCACATTGGCTTGAGGGGTTGTATGCGGTTTCCCGCGAGACCACGGCGGCCGGTGTGGGCTCACCAGTCTCAATGAGGAGGAACCGATGGGTCACGACGCCCAAGAAACGGACGCAGCGGCGGCCGTGGACTTCAAGGAAGTCCAGTCGACGGAGCAGTTCAAGGAACTGCGCAAACGTCACCGCAGCTTTGTCTTCCCGATGTCCATTGCATTCCTGCTCTGGTACTTCGCGTACGTCCTGCTGGCCGACTATGCGGTGGAATTCATGTCCACGAAGGTCTGGGGCAACATCAACATCGGCCTGCTCTTGGGCCTGCTGCAGTTCGTCTCCACGTTCGCCATCACCGGCTGGTACGTCAGCTACTCCAACCGCAAGCTCGACCCCATTGCCTCCGAAATCCGCCATGGAATCGAAGGGCACGAATTCGACAAACACGGCAACCCGGTAGGCGGAGCAGCAAAATGACACTCATGGTCCCCGCGGTCAATGTCGCCGCCCTCAAAGACACCACCCTGCTGAACATGGGCATCTTCGCCTTGTTCGTGGCGGTCACCATGGTGATCGTGTTCCGCGCCAGCCGCAACAACAAGACCGCGGCCGATTACTACGCCGCCGGACGCTCCTTCACGGGTTCGCAGAACGGTACGGCGATCGCGGGCGATTACCTCTCCGCTGCCTCCTTCCTGGGCATCACCGGGGCGATCGCCATCAACGGCTACGACGGCTTCATGTACTCCATCGGCTTCCTCGTCGCCTGGCTCGTGGCCCTGCTGCTCGTGGCCGAACTGCTCCGCAACACGGGCAAGTTCACCATGGCCGATGTCCTGTCCTTCCGGCTCAAGCAGCGCCCCGTGCGCATCGCGGCCGCCATCTCGACCCTGGCCGTATGCTTCTTCTACCTGCTGGCGCAGATGGCCGGTGCCGGCAGCCTCATCTCCCTGCTGCTGGGCATCAGCGACTGGGGCGGTCAGGCCCTGGTGATCATCGTCGTCGGCGTCCTGATGATCATGTACGTGCTGATCGGCGGCATGAAGGGCACCACCTGGGTCCAGATCATCAAGGCCATGCTGCTGATTGCCGGCGCCGCGGTCATGACCTTCTGGGTCCTGGCGATCTACGGTTTCAACCTCTCTGATCTGCTCGGCGGTGCCGCGGAAACCGCGAAGAACCCGGCGGTCCTGAATCCGGGGCTGCAGTACGGCAAGTCCGATACCTCCAAGCTCGACTTCATGTCCCTGGGCCTGGCGCTGGTGCTCGGCACCGCGGCCCTGCCGCACGTACTGATGCGCTTCTACACCGTGCCCACGGCCAAGGATGCCCGCAAGTCTGTGGTGTGGTCCATCTGGCTGATCGGCATCTTCTATCTCTTCACGCTGGTGCTCGGCTACGGCGCCGCGGCACTCGTCGGCGCGGACACCATCAAGTCCGCTCCCGGCGGCGTCAACTCGGCCGCACCGCTGCTAGCGTTCCACCTCGGCGGGCCGTTGCTGCTCGGCTTCATCTCCGCAGTGGCCTTCGCCACGATCCTTGCCGTGGTGGCCGGCCTCACCATCACCGCCGCGGCGTCCTTCGCGCACGACATCTACGCCAACGTGTTGGCCAAGGGGAAAGCCGACGCCGACACTGAGGTCAAGGTTGCCCGCCGCACCGTGGTGGTGATAGGCCTGCTGGCCATCGCCGGCGGCATCTTCGCCAACGGACAAAACGTCGCGTTCCTCGTGGCGCTCGCCTTCGCCGTGGCGGCTTCCGCCAACCTTCCCACCATCCTCTACTCGCTGTTCTGGCGCCGGTTCACCACCCAGGGAGCCCTCTGGAGCATGTACGGCGGATTGTCCGCGGCCATCATCCTGATTGCGCTGTCCCCGGTGGTGTCGGGGGCCAAGACGTCGATGATCCCCGGCGCCAACTTCGCTGTTTTCCCGCTGAGCAACCCGGGCATCGTCTCCATTCCGCTCGCGTTCTTCCTTGGTTGGCTCGGCACCGTGCTGGACAAGCGCAAGGAAGACGTCACGAAGCAGGCCGAAATGGAGGTCCGTTCCCTGACCGGGGTGGGTGCCGAGAAGGCCACGAACCACTAGGGCCGGCACACCAAACGTCGGGAGCTCCTGTCCAGCAGCACGGGAGCTCCTGCCGTTAATTGGGCGCTGGCCAAGAGGGAGTTTCCAAGGTCAGCGCTGTGGCCGCAGCCGGATATTCACCATCTTGAGCTCGTCGCGGCCCTCAAATCGGTAGGCCAGCTCCACATGCTTGGTAGCGCAGTCGATGGAACCCGCGACGTCGGCCGAGTTGGCGCCGTTGTCTGTGCTGACGTTGAGGCTGGAATAGTTTGGTTTACAGCTGGCGTCAAGCTCCAGGCTCTGCACCCCGGCGGCGAACTCCTCCCGGGAGATCTTCTCCATGAGGGCCGGATCCAGGTATTTCTCGTAGGCGCCGTTGACGTCGCCGGCGATGATCTGCTTGGTGAAGTCGTCCGCGAGACCCCGCGCCTGGTTGGTGGCTCCGCCCACCACGCTAAGGAGGATGACGACGCCGGCCGCTACCAGCAGCAGCACACCGCCGACGATCCCGAGGACGATCCACAGGGCCTTGCGGCTCTTTTTGGGAGGCGGCTGGCCCGGGCTACCGTAGTACGGCGGCGGCGGGCTGCCGTAGTACGGCGGTGCGCCGTTCCCGGGCGGCGGGTAATTGGGCGGCGCGCCGTTGCCGGGCGGCGGGTAGTTGGGCGGCGCGCCGTTGCCGGGCGGCGGGTAGTTGGGCGGCGCGCCGTTGCCGGGCGGCCCGGGCGGGGCCGCATAGTACGGAACGGGTGGCTGACCGGAGGCCGGATGGCCGGCTGCAGGCTCATGCCCGGGCTGCGGCGCTACCGGGCGGTGCGGTTCCTCGGGACTGCTCACGGTTCAAGCCTCTCCGGCAGTCCAGACAGCCACTGCCTGTTGTGCAGGGCCGCGTGCGCGGACCCAAGGACTCAGGGGGACCCAACGGACACAGCCTAGCGCCGCGGCCTCCCTGCGCACAGATCTCCCTGCGCACAGATGAGGGGCAGATCAGTTGTCGGCGGATCCGCGTTCCAGCAGGGGCTGAATCCGGAACGGGATCAGCTCACCCATCGCCAGGGCCGTATCGGTCCGGTCCACGCCGTCGCAGGCCAGGATCTTGCCATTGATCCGGAACAGGTCCTCGGCGTCGAGCGCCACCACCCGCAGGAGCAGATCAGCCGAGCCCGTCAGGCCGTAGCCCTCCAGGATTTCCGGAATCCCCGCGAGCTCGACAGCCAGGGTGCCGAGTTTCTGTTGCTGGACGTGGACGGAGATGAAAGCCATCAGCGGGTACCCCAAAGACACCGGATTGATGCGCCGCTCGAAGGAGAGGAATACATGCTTTTTCTCCAGCTGGGCCATCCTGGCCTGGACCGTATTGCGCGAGAGTCCCAGCTTCTGGGCGAGGGCCACCACGGTCCGCCGGGGGTCCCGTGACATGGCCGAAAGCAGGCGGGTGTCAGTGCCATCCAAGGGTTGCATAATGCGCAAGATTAGCACGGTTCTGGGTCGTCAGACAGTGCATAATGCTCAACATTTTTACGGGCGGTTGTACCCGATGAGCATTGTGAGTAGGGTCACAATTATCCGGGGCAACGGCGCCCGGGCGGCTGGCGCGCCGCGGGATCACAAGTCCTGCGAGTTCCGGTCAGACGACGTCAGAAGGTGCGGACTACAGTGTTTACCGACGACGCGGGCAAGGGCGGCATTTCCGCCGGGGGCCCCGGGAACAGTGAAAATTCAACGAGGCGGACGGGCGGCGATCTCGTCCAGCTCATCACTCCGGCGGGTGAGCGCATCAGCCATCCGGAGTTCGATTCCTGGCTCCAGGACGTCAGCGACGAGCAGCTTAGCTCGCTCTACGAGGACATGGTGGTCATCCGCCGGATCGACGCCGAAGCCACCGCCCTCCAGCGGCAGGGCGAGCTGGCACTCTGGCCTCCGCTGCTCGGCCAGGAAGCATCCCAGATTGGCTCGGCCCGCGCACTGCGCGAGGACGACTTTGTCTTCCCGAGCTACCGCGACAACGGCGTGGCCTATTGCCGGGGCGTAAAACCGGAGGACCTGGTCCGCGCCTGGCGGGGCAACGCTTCCGCCGGCTGGGACCCCTTCACCGTCAACGTTGCCACCCAGCAAATCATCATCGGTGCGCAGAGCCTGCACGCCACGGGCTACGCCATGGGCATCCAGAACGATGGCGCCGACGCCGTCGCCGTGGCCTACTTCGGCGATGGCGCCACAAGCGAAGGCGACGTCAATGAAGCCATGGTCTTCGCCGCGAGCTTCCAGGCGCCGGTGGTCTTCATCTGCCAGAACAACCACTGGGCCATCTCGGAGCCCGTCCGGCTGCAGTCCCACATCCAGCTGGCGGACCGCGCTTCCGGCTTCGGCATTCCCAGCATGCGGGTCGATGGGAACGATGTCCTCGCCGTCATCGCGGCCACCCGCATCGCCCTGGACCGCGCCCGGCACGGCGGCGGACCCACCTTTATCGAGGCCGTGACGTACCGGATGGGCCCGCACACGACGGCGGATGACCCCACCCGCTACCGGGACGCCAACGAGCTCGAGGACTGGGCCGCCAAGGACCCGATCTCCCGGATGAAGTCGCTGCTGGACCGCAAGGGACTGCTGACCGCGGACCTTGAAGACGCCGTCGCCGCGAAAGCCGACGCCGTGGCCAAGGAACTCCGGGCCGGCACCATCAACATGCCCGAGCCGCAGCCGCTGGATATCTTCAAGCACGTTTACAGCACGCCCAACTCCTGGCTGGACCGCCAGCAGGAGCACTACTCCCGTTACCTGGCTTCCTTCGGCGATCCCGCAGAAGCCGCTTCTGAAGAAGGTGCACGCTGATGACGCAGATGACCTTTGCCCGAGCCATCAATTCGGGCCTGCGCAAGTCCCTCGAGAACGATCCCAAGGTGGTCCTGATGGGGGAGGACATCGGCGCCCTCGGCGGTGTCTTCCGTGTCACCGACGGGCTGCAGAAGGACTTCGGGAAGCACCGCGTCGTGGACACGCCGCTCGCCGAATCGGGCATCATGGGCACCGCCGTCGGCCTGGCGTACCGCGGCTACCGCCCGGTGGTGGAGATCCAGTTCGACGGCTTCATCTACCCGGCCTTCGACCAGATCGTCAGCCAGGTCGCCAAGATGCACTACCGCACCCAGGGCGCGGTCAAGATGCCCATCACCATCCGCGTCCCGTTCGGCGGCGGCATCGGCTCGCCGGAGCACCACTCGGAATCGCCCGAGGCCTATTTCACCCACACTTCGGGGCTGCGCGTGGTCAGCGTGTCCAACCCCCAGGACGCCTACACCATGATCCAGCAGGCCATCGCCTCCGATGATCCCGTCCTGTACTTCGAGCCCAAACGGCGCTACCACGACAAGGGCGAGGTGGACGAGACCGTCGACCTGAGCACTGCGCTGTCCATGGAAAAGGCCCGCGTGGTCACCGAGGGCAACGACGTAACTCTTGTGGCCTACGGTCCGCTGGTCAAAACTGCCCGCGACGCCGCACTGGCGGCCGCGGACGAAGGCGTCTCGGTCGAGGTCATCGACCTCCGCTCCCTCGCACCGCTGGACTTCGTCACCCTTGAGGCGTCTGTCCGCAAGACCGGCCGGCTGGTCATTACCCACGAGGCGGGCCAGTCCGGCGGCCTTGGCGCCGAAGTTGCTGCCAGCATCACCGAACGTTGCTTCTACCACCTCGAAGCCGCCCCGGTCCGCGTGACCGGCTTCGACGTTCCGTACCCGTACTCCAAGCTGGAAATGCACCACCTGCCGGGCCTCGACAGGATTCTCGACGGCGTCGACCGTGCCATGGGCCGCCCCAACTCCCTCAGCGGGCTGGAAGGATGAGCGCCACTATGATCAAGGAATTCAGGCTGCCGGACCTCGGCGAAGGACTGACGGAATCAGAAATCGTCGCCTGGAAGGTCGCGGTAGGGGACACCGTTACTCTCAACCAGATCATCGCCGAGGTGGAGACTGCCAAGGCGGTGGTCGAGTTGCCTTCGCCGTTCGCCGGCGTGGTCGCGGCCCTGCACGAACAGCCCGGCACCGTCGTGGAGGTCGGCAAGCCGATCGTCTCCTTCGAGATTGAGGACGACGGCTCCGGCGGTTCCGCGCCTGACACGGGGGCCGCCAAGCGTGAGCCGAACCTTGTGGGCTACGGTGCCGTCCTTGAAGCCTCCGGCCGGCCCGCCCGCCGCGCCCGCACTTTCGCGGCCCCGGCGGCAGCTTCTCAGCCCGCCCCCGTCGCTCCCGTCCGCGCCGAGCCGGTGGCACCGGTCCGCGCAGCTGAGCCAGTTGAATCCAAGCCTGCCGAAACCGGGCTGGCCGCATCCGCGCCGGGGGAGCGTCCGCGGTCCACGCCGCCGGTGCGCAAGCTGGCCAAGGACCTCAGCGTCGACCTCGAGGCCGTGACCGGAACGGGGGAGCACGGGCTCATCACCCGTGACGATGTCCTGAACTTCGTCGGCGGCGGAGACCTGCCAGCAGAGCAGGGACTTGGCGCCCAGGAACTCGCCGGCGCGCCGGCTGCAGCACCCGCCACCGGGCGCGTCCCGGCCGGCGGCGAGCGGGAGACCCGCACGCCGATCAAGGGCGTGCGGAAATTCACGGCCGCCGCCATGGTGGCCAGCGCCTTCACCGCGCCACACGTCACGGAGTTCCTGACGGTCGACGTCACGCCCACGATGGAGCTGCTGGCACGGCTCAAGGCCAGCCGCGCGTTCGCCGGCTACAAGCTCACGCCGCTGACGCTGGTCTCCAAGGCGGTGCTGATCGCGCTGCGCAACCACCCGACGCTCAACGCGCGGTGGGACGAGGCCAACCAGGAGATCGTCCAGTTCAACTACGTGAACCTGGGCATCGCGGCAGCGACGCCGCGCGGGCTGACGGTTCCGAACATCAAGGACGCGGACCGGATGTCCCTCATGGAGCTCTCCTCCGCCCTGACGGAGCTGACGGACACGGCCCGGGCCGGGAAGACGGGCCCCGAGGCGCTCTCCGGGGGCACGATCTCCATCACGAACATCGGGGTCTTCGGCATTGACGCCGGCACGCCCATCCTGAACCCGGGCGAGGCAGCCATCCTGGCCCTCGGCGCGGTCCGGAAGATGCCGTGGGAGTACCAGGACGAGGTCGCCCTGCGCCAGGTCATGACGCTGAGCCTCTCGTTCGACCACCGGCTGGTCGACGGCGAGCAGGGCTCGCGCTTCCTCCAAGACCTCGGCGCCGTGCTGGCCGATCCGGGCATGGTCCTCGCGATGGTCTAGGCACCCAAGGCTGCCGGCTGCTCCTTTGTGGGGCGGCCGGCAGCTTTCTTGCGTGCCGGGAATGTCCCGCGCCAGGTTCTTCTGCGCGGGTTTGCCGTCCGGGGGCACTTTGGGCGCAATGTTCGGCGGCGGCAGCCTGGTTGACGGCGTGTCCGTGCCAAAGTGCCCCGAGAGTGCGCCCGGGCGGGCGGAACCGGTTAATCGAGCGGTTCCGGCAGGGTGGCCGGTGCCATGAGCGCGGCCAGTGCCATGCTCTCCAGCAGCGGCCTGGCGCGGCGGACGCCGATCCGGCGCCCATGGCTGCGCACCGAGTGCGGGGTCGAGTTGATCAGCCCGAAGGTGGCATGCGCCCGCATCCGCAGTTCGGCGGCCTCCGTGCCCTCGTGCAGTCCGGCCAGCACGTCCACCCAGAGTTCAACGTAGCTGCGCTGGAGGGTGCGGACCTCGGCCTGGTCCTCGCCGGCCAGGTTGCTGAAGTCCTGGTCCTGGACCCGGATGACGTCCGGATTGCTCAGGGCAAAGTCGACGTGGAAGGCCACGAGGCCGCCCAGCGCCGCCAGGTCGCCGTCGGCATCGGCCACCACCTTGCGGCCGCCGTCGAGCAGGTCCTTGCTGACGCTGAGCAGCAGCGCACCGAGGACGGCCTGCTTCCCGGCGAAGTGGCGGTAGACCGCCGGCCCGCTGACACCGGCCGCGGCCCCCAGATCCTCCAGGGACACGCGGTTGAAGCCCTCGAGGGCGAAGAGCGCGGCGGCGGCCGACAAGAGGGCCTGCCGCCTGTTCGCCTTGGCCTGGCTGCGCTGGGTTGAGGCTGCTTGGGTTGAGGCTGCTTGGGTCGAGTCTGCTTGGGTGGAGGCTGCTTGGGTCGAAGCTGGCTGGACTGACGGAAGCTGGGCGGTCTGGCTGGGCTCGGTCACCGGCGCATCCCCTCGTTGCAAATGATCCCTGTGTTGGACATCACAGTTAATAGAGACTAACCTAAATCTCAGTTATGCGGTACTAACCGAAATAGCCGGGCGGCCTGAGCTGCCGGTCCGGCACGCAGGTCGGGGAACGGAAGCAGTCAATGGAGACAATCGCCAGCCGGGTGGATGCGACGAGCACAGCCTATGCCGCGAACCGGGAGGCCCAGCTGGGGCTGGCCGGCGAGTTGAGGGAACGGCTCGCCGCCGCAGCGCTGGGCGGGCCGGCAAAGTCCCGGGAACGCCACGTGGCCCGCGGCAAGCTTCTGCCGCGCGAGCGCATCGATCGGCTGCTCGATGACGGCAGCCCCTTCCTGGAAATCGCCCCGCTGGCGGCGGACGGCATGTACGACGGCGACTCGCCCGGTGCCGGCGTCATTGCAGGGATCGGCCTGGTGCACGGCCGGCAGGTGCTGGTCATTTCCAACGACGCCACAGTCAAGGGCGGCACCTACTATCCGATGACGGTGAAGAAGCATCTCCGCGCGCAGGAAATCGCCCTGGAGAACCGGCTGCCCTGCATCTACCTCGTGGACTCCGGTGGCGCCTTCCTCCCCAAACAGGACGAGGTCTTCCCGGACAAGGAACACTTCGGCCGGATCTTCTTCAACCAGGCGAAGATGTCGGCGGCGAAGATCCCGCAGATCGCCTCCGTCATGGGCTCCTGCACAGCCGGTGGCGCCTATGTCCCCGCGATGAGCGACGAGACCGTGATTGTCCGCAACCAGGGCACCATCTTCCTGGGCGGCCCGCCGCTGGTGAAGGCCGCGATCGGCGAGATCGTCACGGCTGAGGAACTCGGCGGCGGCGACGTGCACTCGAAGATCTCCGGAGTCACGGACCACCTGGCCGAGAACGATGAGCATGCCCTCCAGATCGTCCGGGACATCGTGGCCACGTTGCCGCGGCCCGCCGCCCCCGTCTGGGACGTCGACACCGTCGTCGAGCCCGTCGCCGACCCGGACGAGCTCTACGGCGCCGTTCCCACGGACGTCAATGCCCAGTACGACGTGCATGAGGTCATCGCCCGGCTGGTGGACGGCAGCAAGTTCCACGAGTTCAAGAAGAACTACGGCACTACCCTGGTCACGGGCTTCGCGAAGCTGCACGGCCACGCGGTGGGCATCGTGGCCAACAACGGCGTGCTGTTCAGCGAGTCCTCGCTCAAGGGCGCGCACTTCATCGAACTGTGCGATCAGCGCGGCATCCCGCTGATCTTCCTGCAGAACCTTTCAGGCTTCATGGTCGGCAAGGACTACGAGCAGGGCGGCATCGCCAAGAACGGCGCCAAGATGGTCACGGCCGTCGCGACCGCCCGGGTCCCCAAGCTCACGGTGGTGATCGGCGGGTCCTTCGGCGCCGGCAACTACTCGATGTGCGGCCGGGCTTATTCGCCGCGCTTCCTGTGGATGTGGCCGGCGTCCCGGATCTCCGTAATGGGCGGCAACCAGGCCTCCAGCGTGCTGGCCACCGTGAAGCGGGACCAGTACGAGGCCCGCGGGGAGGAATGGTCCGCCGCGGACGAGGAAGCGTTCAAGGCCCCGATCAAGGCCCAGTACGAGGACCAGGGCAGCCCCTACTACTCCACCGCCCGCCTCTGGGATGACGGCGTGATCGACCCCGCGGACACCCGCACCGTCCTGGGACTCGCGCTCGACGTCGTCTCCCGCACCCCGCTGCCGGAGACCTCCTTCGGCCTGTTCCGGATGTGAGCCAGCTGTGACTATTTCCTTGTCGACCGCACCTTCGACACCCCAGAAGCCCCTCTTCGGCACCGTGCTCGTCGCCAACCGCGGCGAGATCGCCTGCCGCGTCATCCGGACCCTGCGCGCCTTGGGGATCCGTTCGGTCGCCGTCTATTCCGACGCCGACGCCGGCGCCCGGCACGTGCGGGAGGCCGACGTCGCGGTGCGGATCGGCCCGGCCGCCGCCACCGAGAGCTACCTGAAGATCGAGGCCATCCTGAAGGCCTGCCGCGACACCGGCGCCGAAGCCGTGCACCCGGGCTACGGCTTCCTGAGCGAGAACGTCGACTTCGCCCGCGCCCTGGCCGAAGCCGGGATCACGTTCATCGGCCCCGGCGTCGAATCCCTGAACGTCATGGGCGACAAGATCCGCTCCAAAAACCACGTCACCGGCTACGGCGTGCCCGTGGTCCCGGGCATCGCCGAACCGGGCATGACGGACGCCGAGCTGATCGAGGCCGCGGCCGGCGTCGGCTTCCCGCTGCTGATCAAGCCGTCCGCCGGCGGCGGCGGGAAGGGCATGCACATCGTCGAAGAGGCCGGGGACCTGGCAGCCACGCTGGCCACCGCCCGCCGGGTCGCCTCGAGTGCCTTCGGCGACGACACGCTCTTCCTGGAACGGCTCGTGCTCACCCCGCGGCACATCGAGGTCCAGGTTCTTGCGGACAACCACGGCAACGTCATCCATCTGGGGGAGCGCGAGTGCTCCCTGCAGCGCCGCCACCAGAAGGTCATCGAGGAGGCCCCGTCCCCACTGCTGGAGTCCCTGCCCGACGGCGCGGACATCCGGGCCCGTCTAGGCGAGGCCGCCTGCAATGCCGCGCGCAGCGTCAACTACTCCGGTGCCGGCACCGTGGAATTCCTGGTCTCGGACAACGCCCCGGACGAGTTCTTCTTCATGGAGATGAACACGCGTCTGCAGGTCGAGCACCCCGTTACCGAGATGGTCACCGGCGTCGACCTGGTCGAATGGCAGGTGCGGATCGCCGCCGGCGAGGAACTTACCGTCCGCCAGGACGACGTCGTGCTCAACGGCCATTCGGTGGAGGCGCGCGTGTACGCGGAGATCCCGGAGAAGAACTTCCTGCCTTCCACCGGACATGTCCTCCTTCTGGACGAGATCCCCGGCCCCGCCCAGCGGCCCAGCGCCCCGGCCCGCAACGAGGTCGAAACAACCCGCGGCCGCGTCCGGGTGGACTCAGCCCTGATGGACGGCCTCGAGATCTCTTCCAACTACGACCCGATGATCTCCAAGGTCATCGCGTGGGGGGAGGACCGCACCGCGGCCCTCGACACCCTCGACGAGGCGCTCGCCGGGTACACCGCGCTGGGGATCGACACTAACGTCGAATACCTGCGGCTGCTGATCAACGACGCCGACGTCCGCGCCGGCCGGCTCGACACCGGCCTGATCGAACGCAAGATGCCGGACTTCAGCTTCCGGCGTGTGGGCGACTTCGAACTGGTGGCGGCCGCACTGTACGCCGTGGCGATGGAGGCGCAAAACAATCCTGTCGAATCAGCGGGTCCATGGCAGCGCCGGGACGGTTGGCGTCCCGGCGCGCATGCTCCACGGATGGTCAGCCTGGGAACACCCGATGGCGGCATCGGAACTGTAGGCGTGGCAGGCCCCGTCACCGACGCTCCGGTCCTAGTGTCGCTCGGCGACGGCCGCCACTGTACGGCGTCGTTGCAGTTCCTTGCGCGAAGCCACGTCGTGGTGACCCTCGACGGTGAGGCCCGGGGCTATTCCCTCGAGCCGGTCTACACAGGACCCGTCACCCCGAGCTGGGACAACCCAACACCCGGCGCTCCCACGGAACTCTTCCTCGGCAACGAGGGCTGGTCCTGCCGCCTCGAGGTCCTCAGCCGGGAGGCCCGGCTCGCCCGGGTGCTGGCGGCAATCGAACGCGAGGAAGGCGCGGCCGACCCGGCGGTGCGCTCGCCGATGCCCGGCACCGTAGTGTCCGTGTCCGTCAGCAACGGTGACACCGTGGAGGCGGGCCAGGTCCTGCTCTCGGTGGAGGCGATGAAGATGGAGCACCAGCTTGTGGCGCCGCTCGACGGAACCGTCCACATCAGCGTCGGGTCCGGCGATCTCGTCAAGGCAGACCAGGTGCTGGCGACGATCCACCCGTCTGTCCCGACTGCACCTTCGAAGGCCGAGGACACGATCGAGGAAGCCGTTATCGCGATGGGCGCGGCCGAATGACCGCACCGTAGGAACCCAGCTTTTTTTGAACCCAGCTTTCTGAAACACAGCGCAGCCAACACCCGTTTCAACAGACCACAGAAATACCTCAGACACAGGAGTCACCCCCATGGCAGATTTTGAACTCAGCGAGGATTACCAGGACCTCAGCAACACCGTCCGCGAATTCGCCGACGAAGTGGTGGCCCCGGTCTCCGCCAAGCACGACGAGGAACACAGCTTCCCCTACGAAATCGTCTCCCAGATGGCGGACATGGGCCTGTTCGGCCTGCCGTTCCCGGAAGAGTTCGGCGGCATGGGCGGGGACTACTTCGCCCTGGCCCTGGCCCTTGAACAGCTTGGCCGGGTGGACCAGTCCGTCGCCATCACCCTCGAGGCGGGCGTCTCCCTCGGCGCCATGCCGATCCACCGCTTCGGCAACGCCGCCCAAAAGGAGGAGTGGCTGCCGCTGCTGGCCTCCGGCAAGGCGCTCGCCGGCTTCGGCCTGACCGAACCGGAAGCCGGCTCGGACGCCGGCGGCACCAAAACCACCGCCAAGCTCGGCGGCGGAGAGTGGGTCATCAACGGCAACAAGGAGTTCATCACCAACTCCGGCACGGACATCACCAGGCTCGTCACCGTCACCGCGGTGACCGGGCAGGAGGAACGCTCGGACGGCAGCATCAAGAAGGAAATCTCCACCATCCTGGTGCCCACCAACACCCCGGGATTCAAAGCCGAGAAGGCCTACAACAAGGTCGGCTGGAACGCCTCGGACACCCACCCGCTCACGCTCAATAACGTCCACGTCCCGGAAGCCAACCTGCTGGGCACCCAGGGCCGCGGCTACGCGAACTTCCTGTCCATCCTGGACGAGGGCCGCATCGCGATCGCAGCCCTGGCCGTCGGCGCGGCCCAGGGCTGCGTGGACCAGTCGGTGAAATACGCCAAGGAACGCAGCGCATTCGGGCAGAACATCGGCAAGTACCAGGCCATCGCGTTCAAGATTGCCCGGATGGAAGCACGCGCCCACACGGCCCGCCTGGCCTACTACGACGCGGCCGCCCGGATGCTTGCCGGCAAGCCGTTCAAGACGCAGGCGGCCATCGCTAAGATGGTCGCAGGCGAGGCAGCCATGGACAACGCGCGGGACGCCACCCAGGTGTTCGGCGGCTATGGCTTCATCAACGAATTCACCGTGGCGCGCCACTACCGCGACTCCAAGATCCTTGAAGTCGGCGAGGGCACCACGGAGGTCCAGCTGATGCTGATCGCCCGCGAACTGGGACTGTAGCCGGCCGGAAGGATCACCGATGATCAACAAAGTTGTTGCCAGCGCCGCCGAGGCGGTCGCGGACATCCACGACGGCGCCTCCCTCGCCGTCGGCGGGTTCGGGCTGTGCGGCATCCCCGTGACCCTGATCGAGGCCCTCCACGAGCGCGGCGCCACGGACCTGGAAACCGTCAGCAACAACTGCGGTGTCGACGACTGGGGCCTCGGGATCCTGCTCAAGGACGGCCGGATCCGGCGCACCATCAGCTCCTACGTGGGGGAGAACAAGGAGTTCGCCCGGCAATACCTCGCCGGCGAACTGGAAGTGGTCCTCACCCCGCAGGGCACGCTGGCCGAAAAGCTGCGCGCCGGCGGCGCCGGTATTCCCGCCTTCTACACGCCGGCCGGCGTCGGTACCCAGGTGTCCGACGGCGGCCTGCCGCAGAAGTACGATCGCGACGGCAACGTCGCGGTCGCCTCCGCGCCCAAGGAAGTCCGCAGCTTCCACGGCGCCGACTACGTGCTGGAGGAATCGCTCACGCCCGACTTCGGCCTCGTGCATGCCTGGAAAGGTGACCGCCACGGCAACCTCGTCTTCCACGCCACCGCCATGAATTTCAACCCGCTGTGCGCCATGGCCGGGAAGATCACGATCGCCGAGGTCGAGGAACTCGTGCAGCCGGGGGAGCTGGACCCGGAGCACGTCCACGTCCCGGGGATCTTCGTCCAGCGTGTGGTGCTGGCCCCGCAGGGCGAGAAACGCATTGAGAAGCGGACAGTTGCAGTGGCCACCGGTGCCGCCGGCGCACCAAAACTGCCACCCGAGCAGGCAGGAGCATAGCCGTGGAAACGAACAAAGCTCAAGACGCCCCGCCCCGTCCTGAGGCCGTGCGCCACGAATACCGGCGCTCCGCGCTCGAACACCCCGCCGGTGTCGAGGGCAAGGGCTGGACCCGCAACGAACTCGCCGCCCGGGTGGCGCAGGAACTGCACAACGGCCAGTACGTCAACCTCGGCATCGGCATGCCGACGCTGATCCCCAACTACATTCCGGCCGGCGTCGAGGTGGTGCTGCATTCGGAGAACGGCATCCTGGGCGTCGGGCCCTACCCGGCCGAGGACGAGATCGATCCGGACCTGATCAATGCCGGCAAGGAAACCGTCACGGTCAACAAGGGCGCGGCGTTCTTCGATTCCGCCGCCTCCTTCGGCATGATCCGGGGCGGCCACGTCGATGTGGCCGTGCTCGGCGCCATGGAGGTCGCCGCCAACGGCGACCTCGCCAACTGGATGATCCCCGGCAAGATGGTCAAGGGCATGGGCGGCGCAATGGACCTCGTGTTCGGGGCCAAGAAGGTGATCGTGATGATGGATCACGTGGACCGCAGCGGCAGGCCGAAAATCGTGGAAACCTGCACCCTGCCGCTGACCGGCAAGGGCTGCGTGGACCGGATCATCACCGATCTCGCC
The DNA here is from genome assembly GCF_029504395.1 of Arthrobacter sp. ES3-54. Taxonomy (GTDB): domain Bacteria; phylum Actinomycetota; class Actinomycetes; order Actinomycetales; family Micrococcaceae; genus Arthrobacter. The sequence continues at coordinate 133,149 of NZ_JAQFIF010000005.1, read as the reverse complement.
GTGATCGACGTCGTGACCGACGCCGGGCCGCCCCGGCTGGTGCTCCGCGAACTGGCGCCGAACGTAACCGTGGAGGACGTCGTGGCGGCCACCGGAGCCGAACTCTTTGAGGAAGACCAGGAACTGACCGTATGAGTGACGCAGACCGATCCGCCCCAAGCCCCGCTGCCGGCACCCCCCGGGTGATCGAACAGCGAGGCCTCTATTTCGATGAGCTGGAGGAGGGCGTGGTCTACGCCCACCGGCCGGGCCGGACCGTCACGGAGACGGACAACGTCTTGTTCACCACCATGACCATGAACACCCAGGCCCTGCACCTCGACGCGGCCTGGAGCGCCGGGCAGCCCTTCGGCCAGCGGCTGGTGAACTCGATGTTCACCCTGGCCACCGTGGTGGGCCAGTCCGTGCCGCAACTGACCCAGGGCACCATCATCGCCCAGCTGGGCCTGACGGATGTGTCCTTTCCGCACCCGCTGTACCACGGGGACACCCTGTACACGGAGACAATGGTCACCGGGAAACGGCTGTCCGCGTCCCGCCCCGGCCAGGGCATCGTGACCATGCAGCACACCGGGCGGAACCAGCACGGGGACGTGGTGGCGCTCGCCGCCCGCAGCTGCCTGATGTGGACACTCGGGGCCCACGCAGCGGCCGAGCTGGAAGCCGCGCAAAAGGGGACAATAGAGACATGAGTTTCCTGATGGGTCCTGCCCTGCTGTTCTGCCCCGCCGACCGCCCCGAGCGGTACCAGAAAGCCGCCGAGCGCTCCGATACTGTGATCGTGGACCTCGAGGACGCCGTCGCTCCCGCCGACAAGCAGCGGGCCCGCGGCGCCATCCTCGCCCAACTCGGCGCCACCGGCGACGTCCCGGAACTGGATCCGAGCCGCACCATCATCCGGGTCAACCCGGCCGGCACGGACGAGTTCGAGAAGGACCTGCACTGCCTCAAACACACGCCCTACCGGCACATCATGCTGGCCAAGGCGGAAAGCGCAGCACAGCTGAAGGAGCTCGAGGGCTACAGCGTGATTGCCCTCTGCGAGACGGCCGCGGGCGTCCTCAACGCCCCCGCCATCGCCGCCGAGCCCAATGTGGTGGCCCTGATGTGGGGTGCGGAGGACCTGCTGGCGTCACTCGGCGGAACCTCCAGCAGGACGGAAAGCGGGGGCTACCGGGCCGTCGCGCTGCACGCCCGCTCCAGCGTGCTGCTGGCCGCCGGCGCCTTCGGCAAGGAAGCGATCGACGCCGTCTACGTCAACATCCCGGACCTGGCCGGGCTGGCCCTCGAGTCCCGTGACGCCGTGGCGTCCGGATTCGCGTCCAAGGCCTGCATCCACCCGGACCAGGTGGCCGTGGTCCGCGAAGCCTACGCTCCGACCGAGGCCGACGTCTCAGCCGCGGTCGAGCTGCTCGACGCCGCCTCCGCCGCAGGGACGGGTGTGTTCCAGTTCAAGGGCAAGATGATCGACGGACCTATCCTCAAGCACGCCGCGTCCACGCTGCGCCGTGCGGGCCACGTCGGGTCCTAAACGCGGATTCTCGACGTCGGTTCTCGACGTCGATTCTGGATGTCGGGCCCTAGACGCCGGTGCTGACCGGCGCGGCCTCAGCGGCGCCAGAGGTAGCGGTTCTCCGGCCGGCCCGCCGCCCCGTAGCGGGGCGTCAGCCGGGCATGGCCATGAATCACGAGGTACTCGAGGTAACGGCGGGCACTGACCCGGGACAGGCCCAGTTGCAGAGCCAAGCCGGCAGCGGAGACGTCCTCCGGGCTGGCTTTCAGCGCCTCGATGACCGCGTCCAGGGTGGGCCGGGAGAGTCCCTTGGGCAGCCGCAGGACAGGCTTGCCCGGAGGTTCCGGCTGGACAGAGTGTCCCGCCGCGGTTTCCGCCGCCGCGGACCGGCGCGAGGGAGCCACCAGGCGGTCGATGCTTGCCTGGTCCAGCGGTCCGGCCGCGCCGGCGGCCAGTTCCTCCCGCAGCATGACGTACTCGTCCAGCCGTTCGATCAAGGCCTGCGAGGAGAAGGGCTTGACCAGGTAGTGCAGCACCCCGCCGGCCATCGCACCCCGGACCGTGTCAATTTCCCGGGAGGCGGTTATCACCAGGACATCCACCGGCCGGCGGCGCCCGCGCAGCCGCTGCAGGACGTCCAGGCCGGACATGTCCGGCAGGTGAATGTCCAGCAACACCAGTTCCGGCCCCAGCTCCGCGGCCAGATCGAGGCCCTGCTGCCCGGTGTGGGCCATGGCCACGACGTCGAATCCGCCGCGTGCCAGCAGGAACCCGTGATGGATCCCGGCCACTGCTACGTCATCGTCAATGATGAGGGTGCGTATGGCGCTCATTGCTTTTGTAGTTCCGCCTCTTTTGTCTTGAGCACTGCCGACTTGAGCACTACCGAGAAGCAGGCTCCGCCCAATGCCGATGAGGAGACCGCCGCGCGGCCTCCGCGCCGGCGGGCAACCCGCTGGACCAGGGCCAGCCCAAACCCGCGGCTGTTGATTCCCTCGGCCTCCTTGCTGCTCACGCCGGGCTCGAACACTTTAGCGCGTTCCGCCACCGGGACGCCGGGCCCGTCATCCTCCACCACGATGGTCCGCCCGCCGTCGGCGCTCTCGTCCAGCCGGATGGCCACAGTGCTGTCATAGCCCGCAGCGTCCACAGCGTTGTCGATCAGGTTGCCCAGGACCGTGATGACGTCGCCCGAGGCATCGGCGGAGCACAGCGAATCCGGGCTGACGATGATCTCAATGCCGCGCTCGGCGCAGACCGTGGACTTGGCGATCAGCAGGGCCTGGACCCCGTGATCGGTGATTCCGGGCGCGACCGGCCGGTTCGCGAAGACGGCGTCGTTGTGGCTGCGCCCCAGGTATTCGATGGCCTTGTCCTGCTTTCCGAGCTCCAGCAGCCCGGAAATGACGTGCAGTTTGTTGGCGAATTCGTGCGCCTGGGCGCGGAGGGCCTGCGTCACGTCCACGGCGCCGTCGCGGTCCCGCAGGACGGTGTGAAGTTCCGTGCGGTCCCGCAGGATCAGCACCTTGCCGACTTCGCGACCGTCGACCGTGGCCGCATTGACCTTGCCCAGCAGGATCCGCTCGCCCGAGAGCACCAGTTCCTCCGTGGCGGACCCGGCCGAGAGCAGGCGGAGGACCGCCGGTTCCAGGCTCGCCGCGGCGGGCGTCCCGGTGATGTCCCCTGCCAGGGCGAGGAGGCGGCGTGCCTCGTCATTGACCAGCGCGATCCTGCCGTCGGCATCCACCGCCACGAGCCCTTCGCCCAGGCCGTGGAGCATGGCGTCGCGGGTTTCCAGCAGGGCCGCGATGTCCTCGGGCTCAAGCTTGTAGATCCGCCGCCAGACCAGTTTCGAGACGTACATCGCGCCCAGGGAACTCAGCAGCGCCGCCCCGAGCAGCCAGCCGAACAGCTGCGGCATGTCCTCGTGGAGGTCGGCGGCCAGGGTGCTCTCCAGCACCCCCACGGATGCGGAGCCGATCACCACGCCGGCCGCATCGAAGATGGGAACCTTCACCCGCCAGGACTCACCCAGCGTGCCCGTCTGGGTGCCCACGTAAATCTCGCCGGACAGGGGCACGGAGGGATCGGTGGAGACCGGCCGCCCGATTTCCGCCGGATTGGGGTGCGACTGCCGGACGCCATGCCGGTCTGTCACCACCACATAGGTGACATTGGATGCCTGCCGGATGACTTCCGCGATCGGCTGGATGGTCTGGGCCGGCGATGGCGTTCCGAACGCGTTGATGACGGAGGGCAGCTGGGCAACACTTTCGGCCACGCCGATCAGGCGGCCCTTGTACGCGTCCCGGAGCTGTTGTTCCTGCATCCGGATGGTCACGGCCCCCACCGCCGTGAGGACAGCCAGCACGATGCCCAGCTGCAATGCGACCAGCTGGAACCGTAGGGGAATCCTGTGAAACATGTCACAAGTTTCGCATCGGGAACGCCGCCCGGCCGCCAATAAGACGGCGGTGGCCGTGACCAATATGACCACTACTACCTCTAAGGCCAAATTCTGTTGCCCTGCGCCGGGCGCTCCTAGGGTCAGTGACGTGATTCCAATGATGTGCATCACATTCGCTCAAGGAGAAACCATGTCTGCCCAGTCCCCATTCACGCGGCCCTCTCATACCCGCCGAGCCGCCCTCATCGCCGGAGCCGCCGGAGTCGTCCTGGCCATGTCCGCCTGCGCAGGAAGCGGAACCGGCACGGCTGCCGGCTCGTCCGCGGGCGCCGACTCGATCAAGAAGCTCAGCATCATCGTCCCGGCCAACCCGGGCGGCGGCTGGGACCAGACCGGGCGCGCCATGCAACAGGACCTGCAGTCCAACAAGCTCGTCTCCTCCGCCCAGGTCACCAACATCGGCGGCGGCGGCGGGACAAACGGCCTTGCCAAGCTGGCCACCGAGAAGGACGTCAACACCCTCATGGTGATGGGCTACGTCATGGTGGGCGCAGTCGAGACCAACGGCGCCAAGACCCGGCTCGAAGACACCACCCCGATCGCGCGGCTCACCGAAGAGCCGCTGGTCCTCGTGGTGCCGGCGGAGTCGAAGTACCAGTCCGTCGCCGACCTCGTGGCGGACATCAAGGCCAACGGCAAGGGCGTGGCCATCACCGGTGGCTCGGCCGGCGGCGCGGACCACATCCTGGCCGGGCAGATCCTGAAATCCCAGGGGGTGGAGGCGGACAAGCTGAACTACATCGGCTACTCCGGCGGCGGCGAATCCATCGCGGCGCTGCTCGGCAACAAGGTCCAGGCCGGCATCTCCGGCGTGGGCGAGTACGCCGAACAGGTCAAGGCCGGCAAGGTCCGGGCGCTCGCCGTCTCCGGAAAGGCCGAGGCCCCGGCGCTTCCCGGCGTCAAGCCGCTCAAGGACCAGGGGATCGACGTCGTGCTGACCAACTGGCGGGGCGTGGTGGCCCCCGGCTCCATCGACGACGCCCAGCGCGCGAAGCTGACCGAGGTCGTCACCAAGCTGCACGCGTCCGAGGCCTGGAAGTCCACGCTGTCCAAGAACAACTGGGACGACGCCTTCCTGGCCGGCGACGGCTTCAAGTCCTTCCTGACCGAGGACATCGCCAAGGTCAAGACCACGCTGACCCAGATCGGCCTGGTCAAGTAAGAATGTCTTCTCTCGCAACAACGCCCGCCAAACGGCCGACGGGGGAGATCCTGTTCGCCCTCGTGTTCGTCAGCGTGGGCGTCGCGGGCCTGGCGACGGCGGGATCCATTCCGATCCCGCCGTCGGAGACCGGCATCGGCCCCCGCGCCTTCCCCTACATCGTGTGCGGGATGCTGGTGCTGTGCGGCGCCGGGGTAGTCCTGCAGGTCCTCCGCGGCAAGGTCGGTCAGGCCGAGGACAGCGAAGACCTGGACGTGACCGCCAAGACCGACTGGGTGGCCCTCGCCAAACTGGTGGGCTTCGTGGTGCTGCACATCTTCCTGATCGAGCCGGCCGGCTGGCCGGTGGCCGCGGCCGTGCTCTTCAGTGGTGCCGCCTGGTCCCTGGACGCCAAACCCCTGTGGAAAGCGATCACCGTGTCCGTGATCCTGGCGCTGGTCCTGCAGTACGTCTTCGGCGGGCTGCTGGGCGTCTCCCTGCCGCCGGGGCCGCTGTTCGAGGGGGTGCCCTTCTTCCATGGATAGCTTCATGCTCCTGCTCGAAGGATTCAGCACCGCGCTGCAACCGGTCTACCTGCTCTACGCCCTGGGCGGGGTCTTCGTCGGCACCGCCGTCGGCGTGCTCCCCGGCATTGGCCCGGCCATGACCGTGGCCCTGCTCATGCCCATCACCTACGCCCTGGACCCTGCGGCGGCGCTGATCGTGTTCGCCGGGATCTACTACGGCGGCATGTACGGCGGTTCCACCACCTCCATCCTGCTGAACACGCCGGGCGAGTCCTCCTCGATCGTCACGGCGCTCGAAGGAAACAAGATGGCCAAGGCCGGCAGGGGAGCGGCGGCCCTGGCGACGGCGGCGATCGGATCCTTCATCGCCGGGACCATCGCCACGGTCTTGCTGACCTTTTTGGCGCCCGTCGTGGCCGATTTCGCCGTCGGCCTCGGCCCCGTGGACTACGTGGCCCTCATGGTGGTGGCGTTCCTGACCGTCGGGGCGCTGTTGGGCGCCTCCGTCCTGCGCGGTCTGGCCTCCCTCGCCCTCGGGCTGTTCATCGGCCTGATCGGCATCGATGACAGCACGGCCCAGCAGCGCTTCACGTTCGACAACCCCACCTTGGTGGACGGCATCGACATGGTCCTCGTCGCCGTGGGCCTCTTTGCGCTCGGCGAGGCGCTTTACGTCGCTTCCAAGCTGCGGCACGGCCCCGTGGAGCTCATCCCGGTCAGCAAGGGCAAGAACGCCTGGCTGTCCAAGGAGGACTGGAAGCGGTCCTGGAAGCCGTGGCTGCGCGGAACCTTCATCGGGTTCCCGATCGGCACCGTCCCGGCAGGCGGCGCGGACGTCTCCACGTTCCTGTCCTACGCGGCCGAGCGGAAGCTGGCCAAGGGCGCCAACAAGGCCCAGTTCGGCAAGGGCGCGATCGAAGGCGTCGCGGGACCGGAAGCGGCCAACAACGCCGCGGCCGCCGGTGTCCTGGTGCCGTTGCTGACCCTCGGCATCCCGACGACGGCGACTGCGGCCATGATGCTCACGGCGTTCCAGCGCTACCAGATCCAGCCCGGCCCGCTCCTGTTCGAAAACCAGGGGGCGCTTGTCTGGACCCTGATCGCGTCGCTGTATGTCGGCAACCTCATGCTGCTGGTGCTGAACCTGCCGCTGGTGGGCCTGTGGGTGAAGATCCTGCAGATCCCGCGTCCCTACCTTTACGCGGGCATCCTGGTCTTCGCCGCCCTGGGCGCCTTCTCGGTGAATTTCTCGCCGAGCGACGTCGGCATCCTGCTGGTGGTGGGCATCCTGGGCTATTTCATGCGCCGCTACGGGTACCCGGTGGCGCCCATGGTGGTGGCGATGATCCTGGGACCGATGTTCGAGGTGCAGTTGCGGCGCTCGCTGCAGCTCTCGCAGAACGACCCCACGGCACTGTTCTCCTCGCCGTTCGCGTTGGTGGTGTACGTCTCCATGGCGCTGATCTTCGTTGCCTCGTGGTGGCTGCGCCGCCGTCAGGCAGCGGTGGAGGCCGCGCCGGCCCGGGACAAGGTGTCCGTCTAGGCGCGGGCTTGCCCGATTGCCGCAGACGGCCGGAATGGTGACCCCATTCCGGCCATCTGCGTCCTACGGCCGCGCGAGAACGCACCGGCTGGCGCTGGGGCCGGCCCGCCCGGGACGCGGCGTCAAGCCCCCGGCGGCAGGCGCGAAGGCGGGATGGCGACATACAGCGGCGTCCGGATCCAGCGCTGGCCCGTCGCACGGAACTCGGCCCGGGTGGAGAAGCGGTAGAGGTAGCTGCTGGCACGCACCCAGTGGGGCCGTTCGCCGTCGAACGGGTCATGGCGCAGCAGCCGCAGCGTGGGCCGGTCCGCGGCCAGCAGCTTGGCCAGGAACGCGTAGAACCACTCCTCGTGCACGGTACGCAGCGGCAGGAACCACATCAGCCAGTCAAGCCGCAGGTGGTACGGGGCGAACTGGCGCGGGATGCGCCGGACGTCTCCCGGCTTGCCCTTGAACCCATACTCCCGCCAGTCCGCGTCCTCCCCGGGTTCCGCGTCCAGGGTCCCCTCCACCACGATCTCGATCCGCCGCTTCGTGACCGTGCCGAACGCACCGTAGGTGTTCACCAGCTGCCAGCGGTTGAAAGAAGCGTTCATCAGCTGATGGTGGGAAAAGAGATTCTCGATGGGCCGGTAGCTGAGCACCGCGAGCAGCACGGTGGCGACCAGGACCACCACCAGCCACGGGACCGGCGCCTGGCTGCCGGCCCCGGCCCCTGCGGACGCGGACGCGGCGTGCCAGTCGAGCGGGATTGCCGGAAGCACGGCGTGCGCCACGGGCTCGGTGACCGCCGCGAAGGCCAGGATGATCGCCATCCAGTTAAGCCAGGCGAAATTTCCACTCGCCACCAGCCACAGCTGGGTGAAGATGATGATCCCGGCGGCGGCGCTGGCCAGGGGCTGCGGGGCAAAGAGGAAGAACGGCACCACCAGTTGGGCGAAGTGGTTGCCCAGGACCTCCAGCCGGTGCCAGGCCTTGGGGAGCAGATGGGCCTGCCGGCTCAGCGGCCCCGGCATGGGCTGGGTCTCATGGTGGTAGTACAAGGCCGTCAGGTCCCGCCACTCCTGTCCGCCCCGGATCTTGATCAGGCCGGCGCCGAACTCCAGCCGGAACACCAGCCAGACCAGCAGGATCAGGATGGGCCTGGGCGGGGGAGTCTGGTCCGAGCCAAGGAACGCCACCGTGAACCCGGCCTCCAGCAGGAGCATCTCCCAGCCGAAGCCATAAAACGTCTGCCCCACGTTCACGATCGACATGTACAACAGCCACAGGGCCAGGAACGCGATGAGCGGAACCCAGGGCGGCCCGAGCTGGGGCAGCCCGGCGATGAGTGTGGCGGCGATGGCCATGCCGCTCCAGCAGACCGTCCGCAGCATCCGGTCCGAGTAGCGCCAGCGGAACAGGCTGGGCCGGCCCAGGCGGTTGAAGCCTTCGAGATACTCCGGCACCGGCAGCAGGCCGCGCTCGCCGAGGAGGGCCGGGAACTGGTTGAGCGAGGAGAGGAACGCCACGAAGTAGAGGGTGGCGGTGGTGCGCTGCAGCACCTGCCGGGCGAACTCGTACTCCGGCGCGTCGAACCACGCGGTCCACTCCACGTTTTCCACGTTACGCCTCCGCCCTGCTGCGTCAACGAGTGGCGGCGACCCACCGGCGGAAGGAAACGGGCCGGACATCGGTGCGGGATACTTGAAGCATGCAGCCGCGCAAAATCGTCCTCCTCGGGTCCACCGGTTCCATCGGCACACAAGCGATTGACGTCGTCGACGGCGCCCCGCACCTTTTCGAGGTCGTGGCGCTCAGCGCCGGCGGCGGCAACCTCGAACTCCTGGCCCGGCAGGCCGTGCACACCCGGGCCTGGGCCGTCGGGGTCGCCTCAGGGGAGGCCTCCGCCCTCCGGGACATGATCGACGACGCCGCCCGCGCGGCTTCCGTGACGGGCTACCATCCCGAGATCATCACCGGCCCGGATGCCTCCACCCGGATCGCGGAAATCAGCGCCGACGTCGTCCTCAACGGCATCACCGGCTCCATCGGACTTGCCCCCACCCTGGCCGCGCTCCGGTCCGGTGCCACGCTGGCCCTGGCCAACAAGGAGTCCCTGATCGTCGGCGGCGCCCTGGTCAAGGCAGCGGCCCGCGACGGGCAGATCGTGCCCGTGGATTCGGAGCATTCGGCCATTGCCCAATGCCTGCGCTCCGGCACCGCCGCGGAAGTGGACCGGCTGATCCTGACGGCCTCCGGCGGCCCGTTCCGCGGCAAGACCCGGGACGAGCTGCATGACGTCTCGCCGCAGGACGCCCTGGCCCACCCCACATGGGACATGGGCCTGATGGTCACCACCAACTCCGCCAGCCTGGTCAACAAGGGCCTGGAGGTGATCGAGGCGCACCTGCTCTTCGACATCCCGCTGGACCGAATCGACGTCGTAGTCCACCCGCAGTCCGTGGTGCACTCGATGGTCCAGTTCGTCGACGGCTCCACGATCGCCCAGGCCTCGCCGCCGGACATGCGCCTGCCCATTGCCCTCGGTCTCGGCTGGCCGGACCGCGTCCCGGGTTCCGCGAGCGCCTGCGACTGGAGCAAGGCCACCAGCTGGACGTTCGAACCCCTGGACGCCGGGGCCTTCCCCGCCGTCGCCCTCGCGAAGGCTGCCGCCAGGCAGGGCAGCACCTTCCCGGCGGTGTTCAATGCCGCGAACGAGGAAGCGGTGATGGCTTTCCACGCCGGGCAGATCCGGTTCACCGACATCGTCGACACGATCGACGCCGTCCTCAGCGAACACACAGGGTCCTCCGGGCTGACGGTGGAGTCCGTACTGGATGCTGAAAGATGGGCACGCGCCCGCACCCACGAACGTTTAGCCGTCAGAAGCGTCTAGGAAGCAGCAGATCACAGCATGAGCCCCGTCCTCCTCTTTATCCTCGGTGTCGTCTTCGTGGCGATCGGCATCGCCGTGTCCATTGCCCTGCACGAAGTCGGTCACCTGGTCCCGGCCAAGCTGTTCAAAGTCCGCGTGACCAAGTACATGATCGGTTTCGGACCCACCGTCTGGTCGAAGAAGCGGGGCGAAACCGAGTACGGGCTCAAGGCCATCCCGTTGGGCGGCTACGTGTCCATGATCGGGATGTACCCGCCGAACAAGGAAGACGGCACCGTCCGCACCTCCAGCACCGGCATGTTCCAGTCGCTGGCATCCGATGCCCGCTCCCTGGCCCACGAGGAAATCGGCCCCGGCGACGGAAACCGGGTCTTCTACCGGCTGCCGGTCTGGAAAAAAATCATCATCATGCTCGGCGGGCCCGCGATGAACCTGCTGATCGGCGTCGTGTTGACCGCGGTGCTGTTGATGGGATTCGGCACCGCCACCCAGACCACCACCATTGCGGACGTCTCCAAATGCCAGGTCAAGGCCGGCGAGACCGTGGACCCGGACTCCGCCGACTGCAAGCTCACCCCCGCCGCCGCCGCAGGCTTGTTGCCGAATGACACCATCACCTCCTTCGACGGCAAGGCCGTCACCGGTTGGGACGAGCTCACCGGCTGGATCCGCGCCTCGGCGGACCGGCAGGTCAGCATTACTATGGAGCGCGGCGGCGCAACGGTCTCCACCACCGTCACGCCAGTGCTCTCCGCCCGCCCCGTGATCGGTCCCGACGGCCGCCAGGCCAAGGCCGCCGACGGAAGCCTCCAGTACCAGGACGTCGGCTTCCTGGGCATCGGCGCGCAGACCCAACTCGTGCAGCAGCCGGCGTCGTCCGTGCTGCCGATGGCGGGGGAGAACATCAAGCAGGTTGCCGGGGTTGTGGTGAACCTGCCGGCCCGTGTGGCCGGCGTGGCCAAGGCAGCCTTCAGCGAGGAACCCAGGGACCCCAACGGACCCATCAGCGTGGTGGGCGTGGGCCGCGTGGCCGGCGAGGTCGCCGCCATGGAGGAGGTCCCGCTGCAGTCCCGCTTCGCCGCTTTGATAGGTCTGCTGGCCGGACTCAACTTTGCCCTGGCCGTCTTCAACCTCATTCCGCTGCTGCCGCTCGACGGCGGCCACGTGGCGGGGGCGTTGTACGAGGGGGCCCGCCGTCAGATCGCCAAGCTGTTCGGCCGCCCGGATCCCGGAGCTTTCGATATCGCCAAGTTGCTCCCGGTGACCTATGTAGTGGCGGTGCTGCTGATGGGCATGGGAGCATTGCTGATCTACGCGGACATCGTGAAGCCGGTCAACCTCTTCGGATAAGGGGATCCGCCGGCCGTCCCGGCCAAATTCCGCTGACTTTCGCTTATAAGCTTATTTCGGCTGATTTTAAATAATCAGTTGCAAATGATTGATTATTGTCGATCACCTCCCTAGGCTGAGGCCATGTACGTCATGACAATCGACCAGCGCGGCAGCACGGGCGACATCGACCGCGTCCCCGGGCTCCTCAAGGAACTCGGTGCCATCTCCACCGCCGGGCGCTTTGAACGTTCGGTGGGCGACGAGGTCCAGGGTGTGGTGGAGCGGGCCGACGAGGTAGTGGAGATCACCCTGCATGCCCTGCGCAGCGGCCGCTGGTACGTCGGAATCGGGGTGGGGGAGGTGGACCTGCCGCTGCCCGCCAGCCCGCGGGAAGGCTCAGGTCCTGCCTTCGTGGCAGCCAGGACCGCCGTTGACCGGGCCAAAGGGGCGGCCGCCCATGTGCCGCTCGCAGTGGTCGCCGGCCGCGGCCGGCGACGGGCAAGTGCACCAGTAAGCGCAGCGGCCGCCGCGGACGGCGCAATCGGGTCCCGGGAGGCCAAGGCGTGCGCCAACGCGGAGGCGGTGCTTCGGCTCATTGGCCGCCTGGTCCAGGACCGGACTGCGGCGCAATGGAAGGTGCTGGACGTGCTGCGCTCGGTGCGGCTCGGCACCCATGGCACCCATGGCACCCAAAAAATTGCAGCGCAGAGACTCGGAATCACGGAGCAGTCGGTGAGCCGCGCGGTCCTCCGCTCGGGCTGGCAGGAAGAATGGGCGGCGCGGCCAGCGGCAGAATTGCTGCTGACCCTGGCCCACGACAGCACAGAAGGAGAGCAGTGAACGCGCTCTGGATCACGCTGGCCCTGCTCACCGCAGGATTCGCCGGCTGGCCGGTCACCGCCTGGGTGTTCCGCCTCGCTCGGACCATAGATGACCGGACCCTTGACGGCAGAGGCGATGCCCCGGGCACTCCCGGCGAAGACGCGGCAGAAGACCCCTCGGCCGACTCCACCACGGACCCCGAAATCCAGGCCGCACCGGAGGCTGCGCCGGCCGCACCACACGCCGCACCGGGCGCGGCCCCGGCTGCCGAAACCGTCAGCAGCGTGCGCATCCTGCGCGGCGGCGCCATTATTGGCATCCTGGAACGGTTCGCCGTGTGCCTGGCAATCCTCGCCGGCGAGCCCGTCTCCATCGCCTATGTCGTGGCCATCAAGGGCCTCGGCCGGTTTGCCGAGTTGAAGGCCACCCCCGTTGCCGCCGAGCGGTTCATCATCGGAACCCTCACCTCCATGCTCTGGGCCGCCGGCGTCGCCGCCGTGGCCAAGGTCCTCTTCCTCGGCTGACCGCGTGCCCCGGCGCCCCCCGGATGGGAACCGGGCAAACGGGGCGATAGTGTATCCGTATGACTGTTTTTGCTGTGGAGTACGTGTACGACGCCGAATCTTCCGAGGTCCGCGATGCCAGCCGTCCGGCGCACCGCGAATGGACGGCGGGACTTGCCCGCGAGGGCGCCCTGCTGGCCAGCGGTCCCTACGGCGACGGTGCGGGCGCGCTGCTCATCTTCAAGGCGGCCGACGAGGCGGCCTTGAATGACCTCCTGCGGCAGGACCCCTTCGCAGCCGCAGGTGCCATCTCGGGCACGCGCACCACTGTGTGGGCGCCGCTGACCGGTCTTCTGTCCGAGCACGCCTAGCCTGTCCCGCCCGCACCTTCGCTTCATCGATACTAAAAGGGAGTCCATGTGACCTCGGTCAGCCTGGGAATGCCGTCAGCACCGCCCCCCGTACTTGCCCCCCGCCGCAAGACGCGCCAGATCAAAGTGGGATCCGTTGGGGTCGGCTCGGACTCGCCCATCAGCGTCCAGTCCATGACCACGACGCCGACTACCGACATCAATGCCACCTTGCAGCAGATCGCGGAGCTCACGGCTTCCGGCTGCGACATCGTCCGTGTCGCCTGCCCGTCCGCCGATGACGCCGAGGCGCTGCCGATCATCGCCAAGAAGTCCCAGATCCCGGTGATCGCGGACATCCACTTCCAGCCGAAGTATGTTTTCGCCGCGATTGAGGCCGGCTGCGCCGCCGTGCGCGTGAACCCGGGCAACATCCGCAAGTTCGATGACCAGGTCAAGGAAATCGCCAGGGCCGCAAAGGACCACGGCACGTCGATCCGGATCGGCGTCAACGCCGGCTCCCTGGAGCCCGGCATCATGAAGAAATACGGCAAGGCCACCCCCGAGGCCCTCGTGGAATCCGCCGTCTGGGAAGCCTCCCTCTTCGAAGAGCATGGTTTCCATGACTTCAAGATCTCCGTCAAGCACAATGACCCGGTCATCATGGTTGCCGCCTACGAGATGCTGGCCGAAAAGGGCGACTGGCCCTTGCACCTCGGCGTCACCGAGGCCGGACCGGCATTCCAGGGCACCATCAAGTCCGCGACGGCGTTTGGCGCCCTGCTCTCCCGCGGGATCGGCGACACCATCCGCGTCTCCCTCTCGGCCCCGCCGGTCGAGGAAATCAAGGTGGGCAACCAGATCCTGCAGTCGCTCAACCTGCGCCCCCGCAAGCTGGAAATCGTCTCCTGCCCGTCCTGTGGCCGCGCCCAGGTGGACGTCTACACGCTCGCCGAGCAAGTCACTGCCGGCCTGGAAGGCATGGAGGTCCCGCTGCGCGTGGCGGTCATGGGTTGCGTAGTGAATGGCCCGGGCGAGGCCCGCGAGGCCGATCTCGGCGTTGCCTCGGGCAACGGCAAGGGCCAGATCTTTGTCAGGGGCGAGGTCATCAAGACTGTCCCGGAGGACCAGATTGTTGAGACACTGATCGAAGAAGCAATGCGTATCGCGGAAGAGATGGGGGACGCCGATGGCGAAAATGCTGTCAAGGGTAGCCCCGTGGTTAACGTCTCGTAGGGACGACGCCGCTGCCGGCGTCGTTGTCCGAGTCCTTGATGGCGGCGACACCGGACAACTGCTGGCGCTGGCGCACCGGGACGCCGTCGCCAATGTCTTCATCCTCTCGCACCTGGAGGTCGCCGGCACGGCGTCCCCCACGGCCGGGGGCGCCAGCATTCTCGGCGTGTTCGACGGCGGCACCCTCCTCGGCGCCTGCTGGGCCGGCGCCAACCTGGTGCCGATCGAGCTGGCTCCCGAGCTCGCCGGCCTCGTTGCCATGGCCGCGCACCGCTCCGGGCGCCGCTACGCCTCGATCTTTGGCCCCGCCGAGACTGTCCTGGCCATCCACGCGGCCCTGGAGCAGCTCGGCCAGGTGGCCCATGAAGTCCGCGACCACCAGCCCCTGCTGACGATCTCGGGCCCGCCTGCTGTCCGGCCCGAGCCCGCACTCGGCTTTGGCCAGCTGGCTGACTTCGACAAGATCCTGCCCGCGTGTGCCGCCATGTTCGAGGAAGAAGTGGGCTATTCCCCCTACCTGGGCGGCAGGGAGTATTACAGCCGCCGCGTCAGGAGCCTCGTCCGCCAGGGCCATTCCCTCGTGCATGTGAACGCGGAGGGCCAAGTGGTCTTCAAGGCCGAACTCGGCGCCGTCACACAGGAAGTGACCCAGGTCCAGGGCGTCTGGATGAATCCCGAGTTCCGCGGACTGGGACTCAGCGCGGGCTACATGGCCGCCGTCGTCGTCCTCGCACAGACCCTCGCGCCGGTCACCAGCCTCTACGTCAACGACTTCAACGCAAAGGCCCGCGCCACCTACGACCGGGTGGGCTTCCGC
This sequence comes from Arthrobacter sp. ES3-54, assembly GCF_029504395.1. Lineage (GTDB taxonomy): Bacteria > Actinomycetota > Actinomycetes > Actinomycetales > Micrococcaceae > Arthrobacter. The sequence goes on along the minus strand of NZ_JAQFIF010000005.1, from coordinate 118,020 downwards.
CAGGTGGGCACGTTCGCCACGGTGCTTTTCTAGCGGCAGCGCCGGCCGGGACGTCATCCGCCGGGGGCCCCGCAACGGACTTGTACCGTCATGTCCTAATTATCCGATTGCAGACTATTGATTCCCGGCCCCATGTCACATAGGTTCTACCTAGCCGTGTCGCACAGGCGCGCATATTCCCCAGCGCATTTTCCGGGGAAAGCAACGCCTGGAGGCGACACCAAGTAGCTCGCAGCCTGAGATCTGGGGCTCTGGGGCCACGGGAGCCACGCCATGACGGGATGACCAGCCGGAGACGGCCAGGGGCTTCCATCAGTTATGGCGTGGCTCTTCCATGTGCTGCCCTCTGCCGGCGCAGGGCCGAAGCAGGAGGGCCGCCGCAGGGCCGAAGCAGGGCGCTGCGGCAAAGGGGTGCGCTCCGGACGGTAGATTAGTACCTAGATGCTTTTCCCGGTTTTGCCCGCACTTTCCCCAGAAACGGATATCCCACCTGTGGTCCTTCGACTCTCCAAGCTGTTCCTGCGCACCCTGCGCGAAGATCCCGCCGACGCCGAGGTAGCCAGCCACCGGCTCCTGGTTCGGGCCGGCTACATCCGGCGGGCCGCGCCGGGCATCTACACGTGGCTTCCGCTGGGTCTGAGTGTGCTGCGCAAGGTGGAGCAGGTCATCCGCGAAGAAATGACCGCCATCGGAGCCCAGGAAGTCCACTTCCCGGCGCTGCTGCCCAAGGAACCCTACGAGGCCACGAACCGCTGGACCGAATACGGCGAGGGCATCTTTCGGCTCAAGGACCGCAAGGGCAACGACTACCTCCTGGCCCCCACGCACGAGGAAATGTTCACCCTGCTGGTCAAGGACCTGTACTCCTCGTACAAGGACCTGCCGCTGAGCATCTACCAGATCCAGAACAAATACCGCGACGAGGCACGTCCCCGGGCAGGCCTGCTGCGCGGCCGCGAGTTCATCATGAAGGATTCCTACTCCTTCGACGTCGACGACGCCGGGCTGGACGCCAGCTACGCGGCCCACCGCGGCGCGTACCTGAAGATCTTCGAGCGCCTCGGCCTTGAGGTGATTCCGGTTGCTGCCACCGCCGGTGCCATGGGCGGGTCCAAGAGCGAGGAATTCCTGCACCCCACCGAGATCGGTGAGGACACCTTCGTGCGCTCGGCCGGTGGCTACGCGGCCAACGTCGAGGCCGTCACCACTGTGGTCCCCGCGGACATCGACTTCAGCAACGCCCCGGCCGCCGAGGTCCGGGACACCCCGGACACGCCCACCATCGAGACGCTCGTCGACGCCGCCAACGTCCTCGTTCCGCGCGCAGACGCCGACGGCGGCCCCTGGACCGCCGCCGACACGCTCAAGAACGTCGTCCTCGCCGTCACGCTGCCCACCGGCGAACGTCAGCTCGTCGTCATCGGGCTCCCCGGCGACCGCGGCGTTGACCTCAAGCGCGTCGAAGCGAACATCGGGTCCTTCCTGCCGATTGCCGGCGAGATCACGCTCGAAGCCGCCAACGACGACGACCTCAAGAAGCAGCCCCTGATCGTGAAGGGCTACCTCGGCCCCGGCATGTCCCTGGACGCGCCGCTGCTTGGCACCGAGGGCGCCGCAAAGTTGCTCTACCTCGTGGATCCCCGCGTCGTCAGCGGCTCCGCCTGGGTCACCGGCGCCAACGAGGCCGGCAAGCACGTCTTCGGCCTCGTCGCCGGACGCGACTTCGGCTGGGACGGCGTCATCGAGTGCACCGACGTGCGCGCCGGCGACGAGGCTCCCGACGGAACGGGACCGCTGGAAACCGCCCGCGGCATCGAAATGGGCCACATCTTCCAGCTGGGCCGGAAGTACGCCGCGGCCCTCGACCTCAAGGTCCTGGACCAGAACGGCAAGCAGGTGGTGGTGACCATGGGTTCCTACGGCGTCGGCGTCACCCGCGCCGTCGCAGCCCTGGCCGAGTCCAACCACGACGACAGGGGCCTGGTCTGGCCGCGCGCCGTCGCCCCGGCCGACGTCCACGTTGTGGCCGTGGGCCGCGGCGAGGAAATCTTCGCCGCCGCCGAAAAACTGTCCCTGGAGCTCGAAGCTGCCGGCCTCGACGTCATCTATGACGACCGCCCCAAGGTTTCCCCCGGCGTGAAGTTCGGCGACGCCGAACTCGTCGGCGTCCCCACCATCCTCGCCGTCGGGCGCGGACTCGTGGACGGCGTCGTGGAGATCAAGGACCGCCGCAGCGGCAATGCCGAGAATGTAGCCGTTGACAAGGCTGTTGACTACGTAGTCAACGCCGTGCGCAACAGCTGATGCTGCACCCTTCTGGCCGTACTAAGTAGTGGTCTCCGGACTCGAGTCGATCCAGCTCGGAACTGTCATCCTGATCGTCGTGGCCGGCCTGGCCGCGGGCTGGGTCGACGCCGTCGTCGGCGGCGGCGGGCTCATCCAGCTCCCGGCGATGCTCCTGGTGCCGGGCATCAGCCCGGTCCAGGCGCTGGCGACCAACAAGATGGGCTCCATCTTCGGCACCACCACGAGTGCGGTCACGTATTACGGCCGTGTCCGGCCCGATCTGCGCACCGCCCTGCCCATGGCGGCGATCGCGATGGCGGGAAGTTTCGGCGGGGCGGCGCTGGCCGCCAACCTGCCGGCGAGCGTGTTCAAGCCGATCATCGTGGTGGCGCTGATCGCCGTCGCGCTTTTCACCGCCTTCCAGCCCGGTATCGGTGAGCTGACCAAGCTGCGCCACGCGGGGCACCGGCACTACGTGGTGGCCTGCGTGATTGGCGGCGTGATCGGCTTCTATGACGGCATGATCGGTCCCGGCACGGGCTCGTTCCTGATCATCGCCCTCGTCTCGGCCATGGGCTACGCCTTCCTGGAAGCCAGCGCCAAGGCCAAGATCGTGAACGTTGCCACCAACGCCGGTGCCCTGCTGTTCTTCGTGCCGCACGGTGCCGTGCTGTGGGGGCTCGGGCTGCTCCTGGGCCTGGCGAACATGGCCGGCGGCTACCTGGGCGCCCGGACCGCGGTCCGGCAGGGCAGCAAGTTCATCCGGATCGTGTTCCTGGTGGTGGTGGCCGCGCTGATCATCAAGCTGGGCTCCGACGTCTGGCAGGACAACTTCACCTAGGCCCGCGGCTCCCGTAAGGGTCTCCCGGTCCGCCGGCCCCGGGCGTAGCATGCAGCTATGTCAGCAGGTGAGGAACGCTACCGGGATGCCCTCGAAGCCGCGGCCGCTCACGCGCGCCGGTGGCTCGAGAGCCAGGGAACACGCCACATCGGGCCGAAGGCCACGGCGGCCGAGCTCGCGGCCGACTTCGGCGGACCGCTGCCCAAAGAAGGCATGCCGGCCGCGGCAGTGGTGGACTATCTCGCCGCCAAGGCCGAACCCGGGCTGATGGCCATGCCGTCCGGGCGGTTCTTCGGCTGGGTCATCGGCGGCACGCTGCCGGCCGCCCTGGCGGCAGACTGGCTCCTCAGCGCCTGGGACCAGAACGCGGGGCTGCGCTTCGCCACGCCCGCCACCGCCGCGATCGAGGAAGCCGCCGGCAAATGGATCCTTGAGCTGCTGGGTCTACCCGAAGAGTCCGACGTCGGTTTTGCCACCGGCGCCACCATGGCCAACTTCACCGGACTCGCCGCCGCCCGCTGGCGGCTCATGGCCGATGCCGGCTGGGACCTCGACGGCGACGGTCTGGCCGGTGCGCCCCGGATCCGCTGCTTCGTGGGGCAGGAACGTCACGACACCATCGACCTCGGCCTGCGCTACCTGGGCCTCGGGCGCCCCACCGTGGTGCCCTCCGACAAGCAGGGGCGCATCATCCCGGCCGAGCTGGACTGCGCCCTGGACCTTGCCCTCAGCGCGGGGGACGGCGGCCGCCCGGTCCCGGCCCTGGTGTGCCTGCAGGCCGGCAACCTGCATTCGGGGGCCTTCGACCCCTTCACCGAGGCGATAGCCGTCGCGAAGGCGCATGGCGCCTGGGTGCACGTGGACGGGGCGTTCGGACTCTGGGCCGCTGCCGTGCCCGAGCTCTCGGCCCTGACCGCGGGACTCGGTCTGGCCGATTCGTGGGGGACGGATGCGCACAAGACACTCAATGTGCCCTACGACTGCGGGATCGCGATCGTGCGTGACGCCCAGGCCCTGCGGTCGGCGATGGGGCTGCACACCAGCTACCTGATCCAGGCCGCGGACGGTGCCGGGGACCCGTTCGAGAGCGTGCCTGAGCTCTCCCGCCGCGCGCGCGGTGTCCCGGTGTGGGCGGCGCTGAAATCCCTGGGCCGCGACGGCGTGGCAAGCCAGGTCCGCACACTCGTGCAGCGGGCCGCGCAGTTGGCCGAACAGCTCGCGGCGCTGGACGGCGTCGAGGTGCTCAACGACGTCGACTACACCCAGGTTTCCCTGGCGTTCGGGGACGATGCCGTGACGCGCGCCGTGACGGAACGGATCATCGGCGACGGCCGGGTCTGGATGTCCGGATCACGCTGGCAGGACCGCGAGATCCTGCGGATCTCGGTGAGCAACTGGAGCACGGACGACGCCGACGTCAGAGTCGCCGTCGACGCCGTCCGCGACGCGCTGGCGGCCGTGCGGGGCTAGCCGCCGGCCAGCCCGGCTGCTTCCCCGGCCGCTTCCCCGGGCGAGGGGAGCTGCTGCGGACCGGGCAGACCGGGAAGCGTCCGGCCCGCCAGCGTGCTCGCCACCCACAGCGAACGGGCCAGATCGCCCTCGTGGTGACGCTGCGAGGCATAGCCGAGGGCGTTCTCCACCTCGCGGACCAGGCTCCACTGCCGGGCGGTCTCGGCGTCCAGGCCGGCGGCCGCACTGAAATCCCCGCAGCGTGCGAGCAGCGCCCGTCCGGGATTGTGCTGTGGCAGCTCGCGGAGCCTGTTCCACAGCACCGGGGCCACGGCAAATTCGGCCTCGCCGATCATGGGCTGCGGATCAATGGCAGCGTACGCTTCCAGCCCCGCTTCCTGCCCGGTGCCCGGTCCCGGCAGGCCGGGCCGGGCGAGGATGTTCAGGTAGTGCAGGTCCGCGTGGACCAGGACGTCCTTAGCTGACCGCCTGCCGACGGCGCCGCGGGTCTGGCAGACTTCGAGCGCCGCCTCGAGCAACCACCGGGGGAACGGCCGTGCCAGGTGCTCCCACGTCGCGGGGAGTTCATCGCTCCACTGTTCGGCCCGGGCCGCCACGTGGTCGATATCCCGCCACTGTGGCCGGTCATCAGGGACCACACTGAGCTGGCGGACCACGCCGCCCCACACAGTCACGGCCGTTTCCAAGGGGACATCCAGGAGGGAGCGGCAGGCGTCCAGGCGCTCCAGGAGCAGGGCGCAGGATCCGGCGTCGGCAGCCAGCAGCCTGACTGCGCCATGGCCTCCCCACAGGGCGAGGGCGTGGTGTTCGCGGGTGGCCTCCTCATGCGGGAAAGCCACCTTCAGGACGGCCAGGTCGCCGTTGCCGCCGCCGTTGCCGCCGAATCGAGCCCCGTCCCGGCGTCGGACGGGGATGACGACGCCGCCGTGACCGTTCCACGGAAGGGCTCCCGGCTCCAGGTCCGGCAGAAGTTCCCACTGATCGAGGAATTGTCCGATCAGGACAGGAAGTGACGCCAGCCAGGCGCGGCCCTCCGGTGTGCGGGAGTAGCGGCGGGAAAGATCGGGCGGAATGGGGACGTCTGGGATGGTGCTCACGGGACCTATCGTAGGCGCCGGAGTGCATACGGCAGGCTTGGCACGTGCCAGATTGGGCGCTGCGGCCTTAGACGATGCCGCTCGCGCCGAGCGCGTTGCCGATCGCGAATGTGGCCACCAGCGCCAGGGCGCCGCCAATGACCACGCGGATAGCCGCCTTGAGCTTTGAGCCGCCGCCAATCCACGCGCCCACGGCGCCGGTGGCCGCCAACGCCACGAGCACGGCGACGAAGGTCAGGGGGATTCTGATGCTTTCCGGCGGCAGCAGGATGGCCAGCATGGGCAGGATCGCACCGGTGAGGAACGCGATGGCGGAAGCGAACGCCGCGTGCCACGGACTCACGATGTCGGTCTCGTCAATGTTGAGTTCGGCCGAGAGATGCGCCCCGAGGGCATCGTGCGCTGTGAGCTCCTTGGCCACCGTGCGTGCCGTCGCGGGGCTAAGGCCCTTGCCCTGGTAGATCGCGGCGAGCTCCTCGAGCTCTTCCTCCGGCTGTTCCTGCAGTTCCAGTCGCTCCTTCTCGATCAAGGAGCGCTGGCTGTCCTTCTGGCTGCTGACCGAGACATATTCACCGAGCGCCATCGAAATAGCGCCACCCACCACTCCTGCGGCGCCCGCGATCAGAATGGGCCCGGTGTCACTAGTGGCGCCGGCGACGCCGACGACGATCGCGGCGACAGAGACGATGCCGTCATTGGCACCCAGGACGCCCGCACGGAGCCAATTGAGGCGGTGTGCGATGTCATTGTGGTGCGGCTCGTTCTCATGAAAGGTTGCGGCGCCGGTGGTGTCCATGACTACAGCAAATCACCCGGGCCGGGGCCTTGCCAGTATTCCAAGGCTTACCAAAATTAGCCGAGGCTTGCCCCGGGCCGCGGTCTCCCGGCTGCGACGGCCTTTAGCCTGCCGGCCGCGACGTCAGCGTGGAGGGGTCCAGGCCCGGCAGGGCGCCGGGATCCGCACCCCACAGCACGGCCCGCTTCCCGGCGCCGAGCAGGGCCGCGATGGCCCACTGCCGGGTGTCACCTTCGCTCAGCGCCACGAGGTCGCCATACGCGGGCAGCGTGGCGGCTTCCAGGCTGCCGAGGCCGGCAACGGGGGAGGCCAGGAAGGATTGACCCAGCGTGTAGCCGGCCTCCCGCGGCGGAACAGCGGAGCAGTGCAGCCGGCTCAGAGATTCTGCGCCGGCGAGGAGCGTGTCATGGCGGGCCAGTTCCTTGGCTGCGGATTTCGCCGCATCGCCGCCCAGCCGGGGCAGCGCCACCTGATAGCCGTAGATGGTCTGCGCTTCGGTCCGGACCACCGCCGCCAGGGCACCGCCGAGGCTGGATGCGGCCGCCGACTGCCCGGCGTCGGACTGTTCTGGACCGGACTGCCCGGCGTCGGACTGCCCTGGACCGGACTGCCCTGCCGCGGACTGCCCGTCGTCGGAATGTGAGGACGCGGGTGGCGAAGGGCAAGTGCCGGACGGTTGCGGCGAGGCCACGTCGGCAGCCGGCGCCGCGGTCCCGGTGCCGGCCGCGAGGGCAGACGCCTGCAGCAGCTGTGCGGTGCCGACGGCAGCCAACAGCCGCGCCAGGCCGCCGTCGGCCACGGCAGCGTCGGCGAGGCGCTGGTTGCCGCTCTTCGCGAGAGCAGTTACAAGGCCGGCGGCGGTCGAAGGCAGGGGTGCGGCTGAGGGGCCGGCGCTGGACTGGCCGGCACTGGGTGCTCCGGTAACGGACGGAGCCGGTGTAGCGGTGGAGGTTGCCGGGGGCGTTGCCTGGCCGGAGCCCGCGGCCGCCGCGCCTGTTGCGTCTGCGGGGCTTTCTCCCGGTGCCAGCAACGCTTGCGCCTGGGTTGTCAGCAAGGTCACAGTTCGCTCGATGGCGGGGTTCCCGGCACCGGCCGAAGGGCCGTCCGCGCTGGGCGCCGAGCCGTCTTTTGAACCGTGTTGTTTCGCGGAGCCAAGCTGGCTGCCGGCCTCCTTCAACCGCACGGTTTCGGCCAGTGCTGCGGCCCGCGCCTGTTCGGAAAAGGGCGGCTGCGCAGGAACCGGTGGCCGGGCCGGCATCAGGACCACCCCCAGGCTCACCACCACCAGGGCGAGGCACACCAGAAGCGCGTAGCGGGGGAGCGACCGGGGGAGGTGATCCTGCCATCGCTTTTCCCTGGTGTCGTCGTTCACAACAGACCATGTTGTCATGCCGGCCCGGAACGCGTGCACCACGCCGCCCGGAAAATCGCTAGGCTAGTACACACAACATTATCTAGCGGGAGGCGGCCGGCATCATGACCAACGCAGAAGCCACGACTTCAACAGACCGGGCCGGGACGGGGAAGGCTGAAGCCGCACCCGTTCAAAATGTCGAGGCCGAGCGCCTGCACGCACTCTTGGAACCCGCAGTGCTGGCGAACCGGCTGTACCTGGAGGACGTATCCATCCATGTCGCCGGCGCCAACCGGGTGGTCCACGTAGTGGTGGACCTGCCGCAGGAGGAGACCGGTGGCGTCGGGCTCGACGTCATCGCGGAAATCTCCAAGACCCTCTCCGACACCCTGGACAACGACCCCAGTATGGACGCGCGCCCCTATGAGCTCGAGGTCTCTTCGCCCGGCGTCGGCCGTCCACTGACTGAAGAGCGGCACTGGCACCGCGCCCGCGGACGGATGGTCAACGTAAACGTGATCCAGGGTGACAACGTCACCGGCAGGGTCCAGTCCGTCGATGATGGGGGAGTCACCCTCGTCCCGGAAATTGCCGTCAAGAAGGGCATGAAGCCCAAGCAGGGTGAACCCGTCAAGCTTCCTTTCGACAGGATCCGCAGCGGAAAAGTCGAGATAGAGTTCAGCCACCTCGAAGAGGCCGGTCTGGAAAAAGCAAACAATGGACCTTCTGAGGAGGCCTGATGGATATTGACATGAGCGCGCTGAGACTCCTGGAGCGTGAGCGTGAAATCCCGCTGGATCTCCTGATCCCAACGATCGAGCAGGCACTGCTGGTGGCCTACCACAAGACCCCCGGCGCCTTCGAAAAGGCCCGGGCCGAGCTCGACCGCAAGAGCGGCCACGTAACCATCTGGGCCACCGAGATCGACGACGACGGCGCCCCGATAGGCGAATTCGAAGACACCCCCGCGGGCTTCGGACGCATCGCGGCGAGCACCGCACGCCAGATCATCCTGCAGCGCCTCCGCGACGCTGAGGATGACAACGTGTTGGGCCAGTTCAAGGGCCGTGAAGGTGAGCTTGTGGCTGGCACCATCCAGCAGGGCAACAACCCGCACATGATCCAGGTGAACCTGGGCACGGTGGAGGCACTGCTGCCGCCGCCCGAGCAGGTTCCCGGCGAGAAGTACATTCACGGCAACCGGCTGCGCGCCTTCGTGATTGACGTCCACCGCGGCACCAAGGGCCCGTCCATCACGCTGTCCCGCTCCCACCCCGGTCTCGTCCGGAAGCTCTTCGAACTCGAAGTTCCCGAGATCGCGGACCGTTCGGTCGAAATCGTGGCGCTGGCCCGCGAGGCCGGCCACCGCACCAAGATCGCCGTCAAGGCCAACACCCCCGGCGTCAATGCCAAGGGTGCCTGCATCGGTGAAATGGGTTCGCGGGTCCGGGCGGTCATGACGGAACTGAACGACGAAAAGATCGACATCGTTGACTACAACGACGATCCGGCGACCTTCATCGCCAGTGCCCTCTCGCCGTCGCGCGTGAATTCGGTCACGATCACCGACGAGGCGACCCGTTCGGCACGGGTGGTCGTTCCCGACTACCAGCTCTCCCTGGCCATCGGCAAGGAGGGCCAGAACGCCCGTCTCGCCGCCAAGCTCACGGGATGGCGAATCGACATCGTCTCCGACGCCGCCGTCAACACCGGCAAATAGCTCGCAAGCGCGCACGCGCGCAAGCGCACGCACTTCACGCGCACCGGGCCGCCGTCGCGGCTCGGTGCGCGTGCCCGCTCTCACGGGTCAACCGTGATTTCCAAGCTGACGTGCACGTCCGGGTTCGGGACCCGGGCGCCGGAGGGGCTAGAATAGACATGACCGCGCCTAAGGGCCGGTATCCGTGTGTCTTTGGCGCGTCTGGGATTTTCCCAGATTCCCGGGACGCGATGATTCACCAAGCATTTGTACTGGCAGGAAGATACTCGAACGTGGCACATGTCCAACACCTCGGGAATCAGCCGCAGCGCACTTGTATCGGATGCCGACAAAAAGGGTCGCGGTCGGAGTTACTCCGGCTCGTCGCCGGCGCCGGTGGTTCGTCCGCCGTCGTGGTGGATGAACGACGCCGGATGGCTGGCCGGGGAGCATGGCTGCACCCCAGCGAAAAGTGCCTGGCACTGGCGGTCAAACGTCGAGCGTTCGGCCGCGCCCTCAACGGCGCAGCCGGTACAGCTGATGTTGAACGCCGGATCACTGCCGGCATGGAAGCCGTGGGCACCCCGGTGGCCGCAGCAACAACCGTCCAACCTGAAAGCGGGTCAGAAAACTGATGGAAACCCGATGAGTTCCCAGCGATGAGTGCGCAACGATGACAACTTTGTTGCGCTCTGCAATGGGCCTTTCAGCTGCATTCGCGGCGGAGGCCCGCAGTAAGAAGTAGACGGTTCGTGCCTGGCTCGGTGCGGACCGAGACAGGAGAAATGTGGCCAAGGTCCGCGTACATGAGCTTGCTAAAGAGCTCGGTATTACTTCCAAAGATGCAGTAACCAAACTGCAGGAATTGGGCGAATTCGTTCGCTCCGCCTCGTCAACTATCGAGGCTCCCGTTGTGCGGAAACTGCGCAACGCCTTCCCCGACGCCCCCGCAGCTTCGAAGTCCGAAGCTCCGGCGTCCGCCCCCCAGGCATCTGCCAGCCCGGCAGCGACCCGTCCGGCGCCTGCGCCTGGCCCCGCTGCGCCCAAGGCTGCAGAACCCAAGGCTGAAGCTCCGGCTCCGGCCGCTGCGGCACCTGCCGCCGCGCCCGCCGCTCCGGCAGCCCCCGCCGCCCAGGCCCCGGCAGCCCCCGCTGCCCAGGCCCCGGCTGCTCCCTCGACGGGCGTCAAGCCCGGCGCGCGTCCGGCCCCCAAGGCTGAAGCCCCGGCTGCTCCGGCACGCCAGGGTGGTTCTGCACCGCGTCCGGGCGGTCCCCGTCCCGGCAACAACCCGTTCGCCACGTCCCAGGGCATGCCCCGCGGCCGCGGCGGCGACAACGATCGTCCCTCGCGTCCGGGCAACAACCCGTTCGCTCCTTCCCAGGGCATGCCCCGTCCGGGCGGAAGCCGCACCGAAGGTGAACGCCCCGGTGGTCCGCGCCCCGCAGCAGGCGCGGGCGGCCCCCGTCCGGGTGGTCCCCGTCCGGCAGCAGGCGCAGGCGGCCCCCGCCCCGGCGCCCCGCGTCCGGCCGGCGCTCCCGGCGCTGGTCGTCCGGCAGGAGCCGGCGGCAACCGCCCGACTCCCGGCATGATGCCTAACCGCACCGAACGTCCCGCACCCGCTGGTGCCGGCCGTCCCGGCGGCGGAGGCCGTGGTCCGGGTCGTCCGGGTGGCGCTCCAGGTACCGGTGCTCCCGGTGCCGGTGGCGGCGCTCCGGCCGGTGGTGGCTTTGGTAAGGGCGGTCGCGGTCGCGGCGGCACCCAGGGCGCCTTCGGTAAGGGCGGCGCAGGCCGTGGCAAGCAGCGCAAGTCGAAGCGTGCCAAGCGTCAGGAACTGGAGCAGATGAGTGCTCCGTCGCTGGGTGGCGTGAGCGTACCCCGCGGCGACGGCAACACCGTAGTCCGGCTTCGCCGTGGCTCGTCCATCACGGACTTTGCCGACAAGATCGAGGCGAACCCCGCCGCATTGGTGACGGTCCTCTTCCACCTCGGCGAAATGGCCACGGCCACGCAGTCGCTGGATGAAGAGACCTTCGCACTGCTCGGCGAGGAGCTTGGCTACAAGCTTCAGGTTGTGTCCCCGGAGGATGAGGAGCGCGAGCTGCTCTCCACCTTCGACATTGACTTCGACGCCGAACTGGAAGCCGAAGGCGATGAAGACCTCGAGGCGCGTCCTCCGGTTGTCACCGTCATGGGTCACGTTGACCACGGTAAGACCCGACTGCTCGATGCCATCCGCAAGTCCGACGTTATGGCGGGCGAGCACGGCGGCATCACGCAGCACATCGGTGCCTACCAGGTCACCCACGCCCACGAAGGCATCGATCGCAAGATCACCTTCATCGATACTCCGGGCCACGAGGCGTTCACCGCCATGCGTGCCCGTGGTGCGAAGGTCACCGACATCGCCATCCTGGTGGTCGCAGCGGACGACGGTGTTATGCCGCAGACCGTTGAAGCCCTCAACCACGCCCAGGCGGCCAACGTGCCGATCGTCGTGGCCGTGAACAAGATCGACAAGGAAGGCGCCAACCCGGACAAGGTCCGCGGCCAGCTGACCGAGTACGGCCTGGTTCCGGAAGAGTACGGTGGCGACACCATGTTCGTGGAGGTCTCGGCCCGCCAGAACCTCAACATCGACGAGCTCCTCGGCGCCGTCCTGCTCACCGCAGACGCTGCCCTGGACATGCGCGCCAACCCGAACAAGGACGCCCGCGGTATCGCGATTGAAGCCAACCTGGACAAGGGCCGCGGTTCCGTGGCCACCGTCCTGGTTCAGTCCGGTACCCTGCACGTCGGCGACACCATCGTGGCAGGCACGGCCCACGGCCGCGTCCGTGCGATGTTCGACGACGACGGCAGCGCGCTGACCGAGGCCGGCCCGTCCCGCCCCGTGCAGGTGCTGGGTCTGTCCAACGTCCCGCGCGCCGGTGACACCTTCTTCGTGACCGCTGACGAGCGCACCGCCCGCCAGATCGCCGAGAAGCGTGAAGCCGCCGACCGCAACGCCGCACTGGCCAAGCGCCGCAAGCGCATCAGCCTCGAAGACTTCGACCAGGCCGTCGCCGATGGCAAGATCGACACCCTCAACCTCATCCTCAAGGGTGACGTGTCCGGTGCCGTGGAAGCCCTCGAAGACGCGCTGCTCAAGATCGACGTCGGCGAGGGTGTCCAGCTCCGCGTCATCCACCGCGGTGTCGGTGCGATCACGCAGAACGACGTCAACCTGGCAACGGTCGACAGCGCCGTCATCATCGGCTTCAACGTCAAGCCCGCCGAGCGTGTTGCCGAACTGGCAGACCGCGAAGGCGTGGACATGCGCTTCTACTCCGTCATCTACGCAGCAATCGATGACATTGAGGCAGCCCTCAAGGGCATGCTCAAGCCGGAGTACGAAGAGGTCCAGCTTGGCACCGCCGAGGTCCGCGAAGTGTTCCGTTCCTCCAAGTTCGGCAACATTGCAGGCTCCATCGTCCGCTCGGGTATTATCCGACGCAACGCCAAGGCCCGCATCACCCGCGACGGCAAGATCATCGGTGACAACCTCACCGTTGAGACGCTCAAGCGCTTCAAGGACGACGCCACCGAGGTCCGCACGGACTTCGAGTGTGGTATCGGTCTTGGCTCGTTCAACGACATCACCGAAGGCGACTTCATCGAGACCTTCGAGATGCGCGAAAAGCCGCGCGTCTAGGTTGTCCTAGCGTTACAGGTGCGGGGCCGTTGGATTCTTCCGGCGGCCCCCACTTTTCCGCCGTAGAGGGGGCCCCGCCCCTACGCTGGGTGGCCGACGTCTTACGACGTCGGCCACCCAGCTCCGGCAGCGGTGCCAGCCTTCCCAATGCTCGCAAGCTCGCATCGGGGCCCTCGGCTGCCACCTTGGATGCCACTCAGGCCGCCGGAAGAATCCAACGGGAGTCCGTCGTAGACTCGCCTTAGGCGCGTGGCAACAAACCGAACCTTTGTACTTCAGCCGCTAACGCGCCGTCGTACATCCAAATTTTTAGGAGTGGAAATGGCTGATCCCGCACGGGCTGCCAAGTTGGCGCAGCGGATTAAGGTTGTCGTTGCCGAGGCGCTGGGCCGGAGGGTGAAGGATCCCCGTCTGGAGGGCGTCACCGTGACCGACTCGCGGGTGACCAACGACCTGCAGCACGCAACTGTTTACTACACCGTGTTAGGCGACGAAGTGGCCCAGGCCGATGCCGCCAAGGGGCTCGAGAAGGCCAAGGGTGTGCTGCGGCAGGAAGTCGGCCGGAACATCACCGTGCGGCTGACTCCAACGCTCGAGTTCGTGGCCGACCAGATCCCCGTTGTGGCCTCGAACCTTGAGGAACTGCTTCGCGCTGCAAAGAAGCGCGACGCCGAGGTGGCCGCGCTGGCCGAAAGCGCCACGCACGCCGGGGACGCCGATCCCTACAAGAGTGACACGCCGCAGGATGTGGAGCTCGACGAGGACGACTTCGACGAAGAGGACCTGGACCTCATCGACAACGACGCGATCGATGAGGACCGCAACAAGTAAGAGTGCCTTCCACAGCAGGGGCCGGAACCGGAAACGGATCCGGGCCCTGCTGTTTCCGTCTCCGGGGACCTTCGACCCTTGGCCCGTTCACGGGCGGGGGAGTCCCATGGAACCATGACTGCAGGTTTGTGCAAAGGCGCCGGAGTGCCGTGGAATCCAGCCTGACCAAGTGCCCGCACTGCGGGAAGACCAACCGGATTCCCGCGGCCGCTGCCGGGCACCCGCGCTGCGGCAACTGCGGCCAGGACCTTCCCTGGATCGTGTCAGCGTCAGATGCCGACTTTCCGGTGGTCGCGGAGCAGTCTTCGGTCCCAGTTCTGGTCGATTTCTGGGCGGCCTGGTGCGGTCCGTGCCGCATGGTCAGCCCGGTGCTGGACAAGTTGGCGCAGGAGCGGGCCGGGAAGTTCAAGCTGGTGAAGGTCGACGTCGACACCTCTCCGGGGTTGTCCCGGCGGTTCGATATCCAGGCCATCCCCACATTGCTTGTCATCAAGAAGGGGACGGTGGCGGCCCGCCAGGCCGGCGCGCCGCCCGCCGCGGCCCTCCGCAACTGGCTGGACGAGGCATTGGCGGCAAGTCCGAGCTGACCACCGGGTTGGCCGGGGGTGGCACCCAGATGCCGCCGAGACGGCAGATCACGGCAGTGTGCAGGAGTAACATTGCCGCCAAATGCCCTCTCGAAATGCCCTAGCGGCTCCTGGAGCGTCCCCGGGCTCCCAGCCCCCCGCCCAGCACGGGAGATCCCATGCCGAGGAGGTAGCCGAAGTCATACCAGTTCCCCGCGCGGGCGGAGTTGTAGAACGGGAACTCGCTCCAGGCCCCGAAGACATGGGCGATCAGGACGATCCATGCCGTCAGCCCATTCCAGAAACCCCACAGAAGGTCTTGCCACCACACGATGTACTCCCTAGGCCGGAATCCACGGCGCCCCCGGATGAGTCCAGGGCCAACCCGAAGCCAGAATAATAGCGGGCCAGTCTGGGAGCGCCGTGTGCTCAGGCTAGGGCGCCAGCAGGTCCGGCGATAGGGCCGGTGGACCCGTCGGGGCCTGCTGCCGGCTCGCGTGCCGGAAGACGCAGGAGGCCCTCCACAAGATCGGCCTGGTTACCGCAGAGTGCAATGCGGATCCAGCCCTCGCCGATGGAGCCAAACGCCGTGCCGGGGGCGAAGGCCACGCCGGAGTCCGCCAGGAAACGGCGCGTCCATGCCCGGACATCCCCGCCGCTGGCGTGGGAGACGTCCGCCCACAGGTAGAACGCACCTTGGGCCGCGAGGTAGGGAATGCCGTGGGAGCGCAGCACCGCCGAGGCCGCGTCGCGGTTAGCCCGGTAATGGGCGTGGGCGTCGCTGACGTAGTCCTGCGGTCCGGTCAACGCCGCCAGCGCGGCATACTGCGACGGCGAGGCCACGCAGGACACGATCGACTCCATGACGTTATTCATTTTCTGCTCCAGCCCGGGCGGGCAGATCAGCGCGCCGATGCGCAGACCCGTCAGCCCGTAGGTCTTGGAGAGCGTGAGCGAGGTGAACACGCGCGCTTCGCCCGGAACGTCGCTGTCGAAGCTGGCCGGGCTGACGTGCGGGACATCGTAGGTGAAGGCCTCGTAGCATTCGTCGGAGATAATCCACAGATCGCGCCGCCGCGCCAGCTCCACGAGGCGGCGCGTCAGGTCCTCGCCCAGGACCGCGCCAAGCGGGTTGGACGGAGAATTCAGGATCAACACCTTGGTCCGCGGCGTGATGAGCGCCTCGATGTCCTCGATCCGCGGCTGGAAATCGTGCTCCGGGTACAGCGGATAGCGGACGGGAACGGCATGCAGCAGACTGCTCGTCATCGCGAAGGTGGGGTAGCCGGGGTTGGGAATGAGGATCTCGTCGCCGGGGGAGAGCAACAGGCTCATGGCCAAGTGCAGGCCCTGCTGGGCGCCGTCGACCACGTAGACGCGCTCGGCGCCGACCGGCGTCGCGTTGTGTTCACTGAAGCGGGCTGCGAAGGCCTCACGGAGGGCCGGGATCCCGGCGTTCGGTGTGTAGTTAGTCTCGTCCCGGTCAAGGCAGGCCATCCCGGCCTCGAGGACGTGGCGGGGGACTGCGAAGCCCGGCTCCCCGATACTGAGCACGATCGCACCGGGCGTTCCCCACGCGGCTTCGGTGATCTCGCGGATCTGGTTGATCGGGACGTCGCGGACATGTGCGGCAAGCTCGGGCATGTGTGCCATCCTAACGCCCGGCGTCCACTTGGGCGGTGAGGGCCGTGGGCGTTGGGGCACGGCTGGCCCGCATATACTGGGAGGCGTGCTTTCTGGACTGGTGATAGTGGACAAGCCGCAAGGCTGGACCAGCCACGATGTGGTTGGACGGATGCGGCGGATCGCCGGTACCCGAAAGGTCGGCCACGCCGGGACACTTGATCCGATGGCCACCGGCGTTCTTGTGGTGGGCATCAACAAAGCCACCCGGCTGCTGACCTACATCGTCGGCACCTCCAAGACCTACACCGCCACCATCAGGCTCGGCGAATCCACCGTGACGGACGACGCCGAAGGCGAGGTCACCGCCACCCGCAGCGCCGCCGGGGTCACCGAAGACGCCGTCCGTGCCGGCGTCGCCGCACTGACCGGGGAAATCGAACAGGTTCCCAGCAGTGTCAGCGCCATCAAGGTCAACGGCGAACGCGCCTACGCCCGGGTCCGGTCCGGTGAAGAGGTCAAGCTCGCGGCCCGTCCCGTCACGATCCACCGCTTTGAAGTTCACCAGGTCCGCCGCGTGCGTGAGGCCGAAGCAGACAGGGAAGCCCTGGATGTGGATGTCACGGTGGAGTGCTCTTCCGGCACTTACATCCGTGCCCTGGCCCGCGACCTCGGTGACGCTCTCGGCGTCGGCGGCCACCTGACGGCACTGCGCAGGACGCAAGTGGGCCCGTACACCCTTGACCAGGCACACACCCTTGAGCAATTGGCGGAAAAGCTAGACGTGCTGGAGATCTCGGACGCGGCCCGGGCGCTGATGCCGAACCGTGAACTCAGCGAGGCGGAGACCACAGAGATTTCCTTCGGCCGAAGGGTCGCCGCTGGAGCCGCGGCCGGCATGCCGGAGGCAGCGACCGCTGACAAGCCGGCAGCGGCGTTCGCGCCGGACGGTACGCTGGTGGCACTCTTGGCCGACGCGGGAAGCTACGCCAAACCTGTGCTGGTGTTCGCGCCCGATAACGAAAAGCGCTCCCATGAAAAGGACGCCACCAAAGCGGGCGGCACCGAAAAACAGGCCACTGAACAGCACGGCACTGAACAGCACGGCACTGAACAGCACGGCACCGAGAAGCAGGCCACTGAACAGCACGGCAACGAACAGCGGGCCGGGCAGTAGTGGACGCGTATTTCTACATCATCCTTGTGGTGGGCCTGCTCTCCAGCATCATCTGTGCCGCCGCGGGCATCCTGAAGAAGGCGCCCAACGACACGACCATGCTGTCGGTGGCCGCCGTCGAACTTGCCCTCCTGGTCTATCTGGTGGGATCGATTGTCCGGGTGGCCAGCGGGGAGCGGATCGCGGGGGAGTCATGGGAGTTCTGGGGCTATCTGGCGACGGCGTTGATCCTCCCGATCGGCGCCGTGTACTGGTCCATCCTGGAGCGGACCCGCTGGAGCAACTTCGTCCTGGCCGCCGTCGGCGTCACCGCTCTGGTGATGGCAGCCCGCATGAACCAGATCTGGTATTGAGATGGAAGAGGCAGAAAACGTGAACGCAAAATCCTCGCAGGACGGCGCGAGCACCCCGGCGGGGTCGGCCTCCGGCATCACTGGAGCAGCGGATGCTCGGCAGGCAGCTGCTGGCTCCGCGGAAACTGCTCCGGCGGAAACTGGGCGGGCAGTGACTGGGGCGGCGCCAACTGCGCCGGCGACCGACACCCGCAACACTGGGCCGGGACGGCTGCTGATTGCTGTCTATGCCGTGTTCGCGATTTCGGCGACCGCCCGGGCCGGCTACCAGATACTCACGAAGTTTTCCGAGGCGCCACTGGCGTACCTGCTGTCAGCCTTCGCCGCAGCCGTCTATGTCGTGGCCACCGTGTCCCTCGCGAAGCCGGGCCGCACTGCGTTCAAGGTTTCCGTGGCGGCAGTCCTGGTGGAGCTTGTGGGCGTCCTCGTGGTGGGGGCCCTGAGCGTATTCGACTCGGTGAACTTCCCGCACGAGACGGTGTGGTCCTTGTTCGGCCGCGGCTACGGATTCATCCCGCTCCTGCTGCCCGTTCTGGGACTCATCTGGCTGTATCGCCGGCGGCCCGCGCCCCGGCAGCACTAGGCGGGCTGCCCTCCGGGGCTCGCCCCCGAGGCTTCTCCGTCCGGGGTTCGCCCCGAGGCTTCTCCGTCAGGGCTTCGCCCCGGACAAGCGGCTGGGTGGACCGTGCTCGTCACACCAGCTGGTTACGCCTGGCCGGTGTTGCGCGGGGCTGGTTACGCCTGGCCGGTGTTGCGGCGGGCCTCCGTGAGCTTACTGCGCAGGCCGGGCCAGGCGGCCGCGAAGCCCGGGTGCAGTTCCTTGCTGCCGACGGCGTCAATTCCCACCCATTGCAGGTCGAGGCTTTCCGGATCACTGATGGCGGCCTCGAAGGGCTCCAGTGCTTCGGCAACCACCGTGGTGTAAGACCAGTAGCCGACGTCGAACACCGACGTGAACAGGACGCGGACGTTTTCCGGGGGTACGGCCGCCTCTTCGCGTGCTTCCCGCAACGCCCCGTGGATGGCCTCTTCCCCTTGATGCAGGGCGCCTCCGGGGAGGCCCCAAGTGCCGCCCTGATGGCTCCACAAGGCACGGTGTTGGAGCAGGATCCCCTTTGCGGCGTCGTGGACCAGGAGCCCGGCGGAACCGAACCGACCCCAGAAGCGTCCGCGGTCGCCCTCGACCCAGGCGTCACCGGGGTCGCGTGGACCCAAATGGTGGTGCGGATTGCCCGGCAGCGGTGGTGCGAAGGGTGATTCCCCGGTTTGGGGCGCGGCTGTGCTGTCCATCCCTACAGCTTGCCACGCGCCGGTCCGTAGGAGGGCGGGCAGCGTACGCAGTGTTACGCGCGGTGGGTGGCTGGGCGCCGTCGTCCGCCCAAATTCCTGGACCCCGGCAAGATCCTGCGACCAAGAACCTCGCGACCAAATTCCTCGACCGAACGCCGCGACCAAGATTCTACGACCAAGAACCCGCCTGAATCCGGGACCGAGATCCTACGACCAGGATCCTCGCCCGAACCCCGCGACCAAAGCCGCTGCGTGGCAGCTTTGTCCCGGCATCAACCGGGTTCATTATTTCTGTCGTACCCCTCTGGCAGAGTTTTGCTATGGAAGCCATGGGTGAGTTCATCCCGGATCAGGCCTTGTGGTCCGTCCCGGTGGTGGACTCCCTGCCGCCCCAGCGTCATGGCCCGGCGGAACCAGGTCCATTATTTCTGTCGTACCCCTCTGGCAGAGTTTAGCTATGGAAGCCATGGGTGAGTTCATCCCGGATCAGGTCTCGTGGGCCGGCCCGGTGGTGGACTCCCTGCCGCCCCGGCTCGCCTGGCTGGCTGCCGCTGCCGGCGCGGTTGATGCAGCGGGCGATGCCCTGAACGGCACGGTGACCGGCCCAGGGCAAGGCACAATCACAGACCCCGCGGCCCTTGCCGCCGGCGACGCGTTGGACTCGGCCCTGACTCTGCTGCGCTCCTTAGGCCCGGCGGCGTGCGCTGAGGCTGACCGGTTTGGCCTGCTGGAGGCCGCGGACTTCGCCGACCGCGTCGAGGACGTGTCCCGCGCAGTCGAATACCTGCAGCTCGTTGCCGCCGGCGCCGTGGACCGGACCCGCAAACAATCTTCCGGGACCCGGCCTGTCGCCGCGGGCCAGGGCCCGGGGACGGTGGCGCCCACGGGCTGGCTCACCGGCTGGACCCAGGAACCCGACACCGGATCCGACGCCGGTTCCGACGCCTGTTCCGACGCCGGTTCCGACGCCTGGACAGGCGCCACGACGGGATCCAGCGGTGGTGGTGGCTTGGCCGGGCAGGGTGCCCTGTCCGCCGCGGCGGACGACGGCTGCCGGAACGCCACCGAGTTCCTGCGGGCCCGGCTGCGGATCAGCGCCGCCGAAGCCCGGCGCCGGCTCACGCTGGCCGCGGAGCTGCTGCCCCGCACCGGTGCCGGCGGCCACATCGAGCCGCCGGTGCGGGAAGAGCTCGCCGCTGCCGTCGCGTCCGGCACCGTCGCCTCCCGCGCCGCGACCGTCATCACGCTTGCCCTGGACCGGGTCCGGCACATCTGCCGCCCCGAGGCCACGGCCACGATGGAACACGCCCTGACCCGGACGGCGATCGATAACGACGCCGACTTCCTGGCCCGGATCGCCCGGCGATGGACGGACGCCCTGGACCAGGACGGCGCCGAACCCTCCGAAGAACTGCTGCGCCGGATCCAGGGCGCGTTCATCCGCAAACCCCGGCACGGCCTGCACCACCTGGAAATCTTCGCCACCCCCGACCAGTTCGAACAGCTGATCACGGTCATGAACACCGCCACCAACCCCCGCACCGGACCAGATACCGGAGAGGGTACGGGTTCGGAGCCGGATACCGGAGAGCGCAGGGGGGCGGGTGCCAACGCCGCCACGGACCCGGACGCCGGCCCGGGAGCTGAGGGGGATGCCGGTACGCGAGCGGCCGAGGTCTCGGCTGCGGCCGCCATGAGCGCCGGTGTGGGCGCCGACGCCGGTGCAGCTGCCTTCGACCAGCGCTCCCGGCCGCAGCGGCTGCTCGACGGCCTGGTCGGCGCCTGCAAAGCCGCCCTCGCCACCGGCGGACTGCCCGCGGCAGGCGGACTCCGGCCCCAGGTAATGGCCACCATCGACTACCGCGATCTCCTCACCCGGCTCGACGGCGCCGAACCCCGCCACGAGGGCACCGGATCGCTGACGTTCACCGGCCCCATCACCGTCTCCACCGTGCGCAAACTCGCCTGCGACGCCGACATCATCCCGGTCCTGCTCGGCGGCGAGGGGCGGGTCTTGGACATCGGCCGCGCCTCCCGGGTCTTCCCGCCGCATATCCGCAAGGCCCTCACGGCCCGGGACCAGGGCTGCGCCTTTCCGCAATGCACCATCCCCGCGCCCTGGTGCGAGGCCCACCACATCACTTACTGGTCCCTCGGCGGGACCACTGGGACAGACAACGGGACCCTGCTCTGCTCACACCACCACCACCTGATCCACAAGGAACAATGGACCGTCCAGATGCGGGCCGGCGTCCCCTGGTTCATCCCGCCGCCGCACATCGATCCCGCCCGGACGCCCCGCAGGAACAGCTACTTCCGCCTCGAGTGACCCTGCGCCGCGTCCGACCGTTACGCCTCGCCTGCCTCAGCGTCTCGACTAACCATGCGCTGTGTCGGCCCTCCGCCTCAGCTAACCCGTGTCGCGTCTATCCCTCCGACTCAACTAACCCCGTGTCGCGTCCGACCCTTCCGACTCGTCTGCCTCAGCGTCCCTACTAACCATGGGTTGCGTCGGACCCTCCGCCTCAGCATCGCGTAACCCCGCATCGCGACTCCCTCCGACTCGGCTACTTGAGCGCAGGGGTCGTTTCGAGCGGGGACGTTTCGAACGGGAGCGACGTGCCGGGGTCGAAGGGAACGGCACCCTGCGCCGGCGTCATCGTGAACCAGTAGCCGTTCTGCTTGGTGGCATAGATCAACATCCGCCTGCTCCCGTCGAGCGGATCGCCTTCCGGATAGGACACCCCTCCGGTGCACGTCACCGGCATCGCAGCGATGCGGAGCGGCCCCGGCTCCGGATCGCCCTTCAGAACGTCCTCAACGTCCACGACATGGATGTGTGCCGTGTAACCGTAGATTCTGGTCTCCGAATCGGTGCCCGCCGGTGTCCCGATGACCACCAGGGTTGCCTGCCGAAACTGGTCCTGGACGGTCTTAAAACGGATCCAGTCGACGCAGACTTCGGCGGTCGAACCGGGTATCAGGCCGCACCCGGCAATCAGCGCGCAGAGGATCGAACCTACCCCCGCGAGCTGCACCGGCCTCCGCATCTTCAGAACCTAGCGGCTCGGAGCGTGAACAGTCCACAGCGGGGCCGGACGCCCATGCCATGCCGAACCTCATGGCCTCCGCCGGGCAGGAGCCAACGGCCGGGGCCAGCCGGGCCGAGTGCCTCTGAACCACGGAGACCTGTGCACGCATAGCGCAAAGACTAGGCTGGAGACATGGCTGGAGACATGGACCATCGCCGTCTGCTGCTGCGGGTAGTGAAGTCGATTCACACCACTGCCTGGTTCACGATCGAGGCCTGCATGGCCTACGTCCTGTACACCGGAGTCAGGGGCCGCACCGACCGGAAGACGGGCGTTGCCGCTGTCGTGGTTGCGGGTGAAACCCTGATCTTTGCCGCCAATGGCTTCCACTGCCCGCTGACCGCTGTCGCCCAGGACCTCGGCGACAGCAACGGCTCCGTCACGGACATCTACCTGCCGCGATGGTTCGCAAGAAGGCTGCCCGCAATCCACGTCCCGCTTATCCTTGCCGCTGTGCTGCTGCACTGGCGGAACTGGCGGAGTCGCGCGGTCCGGGACAGCCAGCGGAGGCTACTGCTCGGGAGATAGCCAGCAGTTCCCATCGTCCGGTACCAACCCAGGGGCGAATCGCCTACTTCCTCCCGAACAGACCGCCAAGGATATCGCCAAGGCCGCCGAGGCCACCTTGTCCCTCTTGTTCCCCCGGGCCTCCCTGTCCCGCGGCGCCGCCTTGGCCACCGACCATTCCACCGAGGATCCCGCCTAGTACGCCGCCGAGGTCCATTCCGCCGCCCTGACCGGAATCGGCCGGAGCGCCGGCTTCGGTCTGGGAACCAGTCCCCGCCTGGTTTCCGCCGAGAAATTTCTTCGCCAGATAAGACATAACGATCGGCGCCAGGATGGGCAGCAGTTTCCGGACCAGGTCGCTTCCGGCGCCGCCCAGTTGTCCCGTCCCGGCGAGCTGGCTGGCCACCTGATCCTGCTGGCCGCCAAAGACGTGATTGACGATCTTCTCGCCGTCGGCCGTGTCCACCTGACCGACGTCCACGCCGCCGTCGATCAGTCCATCCTGGTGCTGGCCCAGGGCCGACTCGAGTGACGCAGCACCGTCCGGGGCCTGCGCATTATTATGCATACCGGCGAGGAGTGTGGGCACGGCGGCTTCCACCGCGGCGCGGGCTGTGGGTTCGTCGGTGCCTAGCATGCCGGCAATCTGGTCCATCGGGATCTGGCCGACGATGTCTTGGAGCTCAGTCATGTCGTACTCCTTCAGCCTCGCGCGGCGGCGGGCATCGCGGGAAACGGCGTCTGCATGGACGCCGCCGAACTAGTGCCTTTGAATCGTAGTCCTGCGGATCAGGCCGTGGAAGGCCCGCTGCGGGACCCGAGAACCGTCCGGGAGCGGCCCGGAATGCGGGTAATCTTAGAGAGTTCCGGAGCCGGCACGGTCGCTCCGGAGGAGTTCATGGCAGGCAGCAAAAGGCGAGGTTGATGGTCCACATCTGGAACGATCTGTCCGAAGTCCCGGCGGACTTTGGTCCTTCGGTGGTCACGTTCGGCAATTTCGACGGCGTGCACCGCGGCCACCAGCAGGTGCTGTCGCAACTGATCCGCACCGCCCGATTGAACCGCGCCCGCGCCGTCGCGATCACCTTCGATCCGCACCCCGCGCAAGTGCACCGTCCCGAGTCGGCTCCCGAGCTGATCATGGGGCTGGAGGACAAGCTCGTAGCCCTGGGCGAGCTCGGCCTCGATGCCGTGCTGGTGATGAAGTACTCGATGGAGCTCGCCAGCCTGACCCCTGAAGAATTTGTCGCCACCGTCCTGGTGGACGGCCTGAAGGCGAGCCACGTGGTGATCGGCCACGACGCCCGGTTCGGCCGCGGCAATTCCGGGGACCTCTCCACCATGCAGGAACTGGGGCGGAAGCTCGGTTTCAAGGTGCTGGTCATAAGCGAGTTCGGCTCCGAAGGTTTCCCCATCCACGACGACGACGGGACGGACCGCCGCTGCTCGTCCACCTGGGTGCGCGAGGCCCTGCGCGCTGGCGACGTCGCCACCGCCGCTGCGGTGCTCGGCAGGCCGCACCGGATGCGCGGCGAGGTGGTGCACGGTGCCGCACGCGGCCGCGACCTCGGCTTCCCCACGGCAAACCTCGCCTCGACCGCCAGCGGCTACATTCCCGCGGACGGGATCTACGCCGGCTGGCTTGTGGACCAGGAGGGCACCCGCTGGCCCGCCGCTATCTCCGTGGGCTCCAACCCCACGTTCGACGGCGTGAGCCGTCAGGTCGAGGCCCACGTGATCGACCGCCCGGAAGAGTCCGCCGATGACTTCGATCTGTACGACCAGACAGTTGTGGTGGAATTTGTCTCCAGGCTCCGCGGCATGGTGGCGTACCGTGGGGCGGAGGCTTTGGTGGACCAGATGCGCCTGGACGTCGTCCAGGCCCATGACATCCTGTTCGCCCGCTGAGAACCGGGCCGGACCGGCGTCAGCCGCCGCGCTGACGGCGTTCTGACTCACTGGAGCCGCGCGCTGATTCGCAGCCACGCGGCAAGGAAGGCAAGAGAGACGTGACCATCGAGAAGAACACGAGGGAACTGGACCAGGACATCGTCCGGGACTTCAGCGCGCGCATGAGCTACGCGTCCTACCTGCAGTTGCCCACCCTGCTCAGCGCCCAGCAGCCGGTCAGCACTCCGGAACACCACGACGAGATGCTGTTCATCATCCAGCACCAGACCACAGAGCTGTGGCTGAAGCTGGTACTGCATGAGCTTCGCAGCGCCGCCGCCTGGCTGCGTTCGGACGACCTGGGCTCCGCCCTGAAGGCGATCGCCCGCGTCAAGCACATCCAGAAGACGCTCACCGAGCAATGGTCCGTACTGGCCACCCTGACACCTACCGAGTACTCCCAGTTCCGCGGCTTCCTCGGCAACTCGTCCGGATTCCAGTCCAGCCAGTACCGTGCGGTCGAGTTCCTCCTCGGCAACAAGAACGCCAAGATGCTACCGGTGTTCGAATCGGACCCCGAGGCCCACGAGATGCTGCGCGAACTGCTCGAGGCCCCCAGCATCTATGACGATTTCCTCGCGTACCTCAAGCGCCAGGGCTTTGATGTCCCGGCCGCCCTGCTGGAGCGCGACGTCACCAAGGCCCACGAGTTCTGCCCGGAGCTGGTCCCGGTGTTCAAGTACATCTACGAGAACGCCGCCGACAACTGGGGCGCCTACGAGGCCTGCGAGGAACTCGTGGACCTTGAGGACAATTTCCAGCTGTGGCGTTTCCGCCACCTGCGCACCGTCCAACGCACCATCGGCATGAAATCCGGAACTGGCGGATCCAGCGGTGCCGCGTTCCTGCAGAAGGCGCTCGAGCTGACCTTCTTCCCTGAGCTCTTCGCCGTGCGGACGGAGATCGGCCAGTGAGCATCCCCGCCGGCACCGACGCAACGGACACCCTGTGGCGGCGCGCCCTAGATCTCGACGCCGCCGATCCGCTGGCTGGCTACCGTGACCACTTCGTCGGCACGGACACGGATCTGTCCTACCTTGACGGCAACTCCCTGGGCCGGCCACTCAAACGGACCGTCACCGACATCAGCAGCTTCATCCAGGACAGCTGGGGCGGCCGACTGATCCGGGGCTGGGACGAGGAATGGCTCGAACTGCCCCAAGCCATCGGCGACCAGCTCGGCCGCTCGGTGCTCGGCGCGGCGCCCGGGCAGACCATCATTGCCGATTCCACCACCGTGGTGCTCTACAAGCTCATCCGCGCCGCCCTGGCAGCCGTCACGGATCCGGCACGGACGGAAATCGTCCTGGACACGGACAATTTCCCCACTGACCGCTACCTGGTGGAGGGCATCGCCCGCGAAGAGGGACTGACCCTGCGCTGGATCGACGCCGATCCCGCCTCCGGTGTCACCGTTGAGCAGGTGCGTGCCGCCACGGGCCCGGCCACCGCCGTTGTGGTCCTGAGCCAGATCGCCTACCGCTCGGGCTTCCTCGCGGACCTGCCGGCCATCACCGCGGCAGTCCACGACGCCGGCGCCCTGGTGGTGTGGGACCTGTGCCACTCCGCCGGATCGGTGGAGATCTCATTGGACGACGCCGACGTCGACTTCGCGGCGGGCTGCACGTACAAGTACCTGAACGGGGGACCGGGCTCGCCCGCGTTCGCCTACGTCAACAACCGGCATCTGGCCGGACTGCAGCAGCCGATCTGGGGCTGGATGGGACGAAAGGACGCGTTCGAAATGGGTCCCGGCTACGAGGCCGCTCCCGGCATCCGGGGCTTCCTCAGCGGCACCCCGGCCATCTTCGGGATGCTCGCCATGCGCGGCACCCTGGACCTGATCGAGGAAGTCGGGATGGCCGCCCTCCGGGAGAAGTCACAGCAGCTCACAGCCTTTGCACTCGAACTCTTCGACGCCTGGCTGGCACCGGCCGGCGTGCAGCTGTCCACCCCGCGTGACCCGGCACTGCGCGGCAGCCACATGACGGTGGACCACCCTGCCTTCCGTGAAATGACGGCCGCCTTGTGGGATCAGGATGTGATTCCCGATTTCCGCGCTCCGCAGGGCATCAGGATCGGGCTGTCGCCGCTGAGCACGTCTTTTGCGGAGCTCTACCGGGGCGTCGCCGCCATCCGCGAACTGCTTTCGGGCCAGGAAAGCGGAACACCGCACCCACCGGAGGTAACCAGCGAGGTAGGCGGCGAGGCAACCGGCGCGGTAACCGGCGAGGCGGCCGGCGTGGCTGGCGGTTTCGACAAGACCGCGGACGTGCCACTAAACTAAACGTTGGATCCGGCTGCAGTCCGTGGCGGCTGGCTCCTGTTGTGTACGGGAAACCCGGCTTCGGCGGGGGATTCCGGGACGGCACCCCCGGCAGTGCATTACTGATTCGGGCCTCACGGCACATCTCTAGGAGTTATTGTGGCACTTGAAGCCGCTGTAAAGCAGTCCATCATCAAGGATTTCGCAACGTCCGAGGGCGACACCGGTTCGCCGGAGGTCCAGGTTGCAGTCCTGACTCAGCGGATCAAGGATCTCACTGAGCACATGAAGGAGCACAAGCACGATTACCACACCCAGCGCGGTCTGCTGGCCATGGTTGGTCGTCGCAAGCGCATGCTCACCTACCTCAAGAACACTGACATCACCCGCTACCGTAAGCTCATCGAGCGCCTCGGCCTGCGTCGCTAGTCAGCTTTAAGGGGCGGCCCCTTCCGGACCGGAAAGGGCCGCCTTCTTCAGGAAAAAACTAAACAGGAGGATCAACCGCATCACGCATTCGCGGTCCTCGGTAGTGATCCCCGGGAACGGCCTCAAGGAATGAGGCCCGGCCCGTGGGTCTCGATCGATGACCGGGTGCAGTGCAGGCCAGTAGACAGATGCTGGACTGGGTTGATGCGGCTGGGCTCCGTGAACCATGAAACGGAGGTGACTCTCTATGGAGGGTCCCGAAATCCAGTTCTCAGAAGCAGTCATTGACAATGGCCGCTTCGGCAAGCGTGTAATCCGCTTTGAAACCGGCCGCCTTGCCAAGCAGGCAGCCGGCGCAGCGATGGTCTACATCGATGAAGAGACCGCGCTGCTGTCCGCAACCACCGCCGGCAAGCACCCGCGTGAAGGATTCGACTTCTTCCCGCTGACCGTCGACGTCGAAGAGCGTATGTACGCCGCCGGCCGCATCCCGGGCTCGTTCTTCCGCCGTGAAGGCCGTCCCTCCACGGAAGCCATCCTGGCCTGCCGTCTCATGGACCGCCCGCTGCGCCCCGCGTTCGTCAAGGGCCTGCGCAACGAGGTCCAGATCGTCGTCACCGTGCTGTCCATCAACCCGGACGAGCTCTACGACGTCGTCGCTATCAACGCGTCCTCGATGTCCACCCAGCTTTCGGGCCTGCCCTTCTCCGGCCCGATCGGTGGCGTCCGCGTTGCCCTCGTCGCTGACGAGAACGGCTCGCAGTGGGTTGCGTTCCCGAAGCACTCCCAGCTCGAGAACGCTGTCTTCAACATGGTCGTCGCCGGCCGCATCGCCGGTGACGACGTCGCCATCATGATGGTTGAAGCCGAAGCCACCGACAACTCCTGGAACCTCATCAAGGAACAGGGCGCCACCGCCCCGACCGAAGAGGTTGTCTCCGAAGGCCTCGAGGCTGCCAAGCCGTTCATCAAGGCCCTTTGCGAAGCTCAGTCCGACCTGGCAGCCCGCGCCGCCAAGCCGACCGTCGAGTTCCCGGTCTTCCTGGACTACCAGGACGACGTCTACGCCGCTGTGGAGTCCGCTGCCGCCGAGAAGCTGGCCGCTGTCTTCCAGATCGCCGACAAGCAGGAACGCGACACCGCATCGGATTCGCTCAAGGACGAGGTCACCTCTTCACTGGCAGGCCAGTTCGAAGGCCGCGAGAAGGAGCTATCCGCAGCTTTCCGCTCCGTTACCAAGCAGGTTGTGCGCCAGCGCATCCTCAAGGACCAGATCCGCATCGACGGCCGTGGCCTGACGGACATCCGCCAGCTCACCGCCGAGGTTGAGGTTCTGCCCCGCGTCCACGGCTCGGCCATCTTCGAACGCGGCGAGACCCAGATCATGGGTGTCACCACGTTGAACATGCTCAAGATGGAACAGCAGATCGACTCGCTGTCTCCCGTGACGCGCAAGCGCTACATGCACAACTACAACTTCCCGCCGTACTCCACCGGCGAGACCGGCCGCGTCGGTTCCCCGAAGCGCCGCGAAATCGGCCACGGTGCCCTCGCAGAGCGCGCCATCATGCCGGTGCTGCCCTCCCGCGAGGAATTCCCCTACGCCATCCGCCAGGTGTCTGAGGCTCTCAGCTCCAACGGTTCGACGTCGATGGGTTCCGTCTGCGCCTCCACGCTGTCCCTGCTCAACGCAGGCGTGCCGCTGAAGGCTGCCGTTGCCGGTATCGCCATGGGCCTGGTCTCTGACCAGGTCGACGGCCAGACCCGCTACGCCGCCCTGACCGATATCCTCGGTGCCGAAGATGCCTTCGGCGACATGGACTTCAAGGTTGCCGGTACCTCCGAGTTCGTCACGGCCATCCAGCTGGACACGAAGCTCGACGGCATCCCGGCCTCGGTCCTGGCCGCCGCCCTGAAGCAGGCCCGCGAAGCGCGCCTGCACATCCTGGACGTCCTGAACTCCGCGATCGACACCCCGGATGAGCTCTCCGAGTTCGCGCCGCGCGTCATCGCGGTCAAGATCCCGGTAGACAAGATCGGCGAGGTCATCGGCCCGAAGGGCAAGATGATCAACCAGATCCAGGAAGACACCGGAGCCGACATCTCGATCGAGGACGACGGAACTGTCTACATCGGCGCCACCAACGGCCCGTCTGCCGACGCAGCACGGTCCGCGATCAACGCCATCGCCAACCCGCAGATCCCGGAAATCGGCGAGCGCTACCTGGGCACGGTCGTCAAGACCACCACCTTCGGCGCCTTCGTTTCCCTGACCCCGGGCAAGGACGGCCTCCTGCACATCTCCGAGCTGCGCAAGATCGCCGGCGGCAAGCGCGTTGACAACGTCGAGGACGTCGTCGCCGTGGGCCAGAAGATCCAGGTGGAAATCACCAAGATCGATGACCGCGGAAAGCTTTCCCTGTCGCCCGTTGTGGCTGACGAGGCAGGCTCCGAGCACGCTGACGACGCCGAGGTCTCCGCGGACGCCGCAGAGTAGTCTCTCCTGAGTCAGACAGCGGGGCCGGTGGATCATCCACCGGCCCCGCTGCTGTTAAAGGTAGGATTGCAGGCAGATTTGGCACGTGTTCAATGAAAGGCCTTGATGACTGTCGTCCCCCTGCCACTAGAGCAGAACCAGCACGCTGACACCCTGATCCACGGAGCCGACGGCGGCTCGGAAGTGCGACGTTCGGTCCTGCCCGGCGGTGTCCGCGTGCTGACCGAAGCGATGCCCGGCCAGCGCTCTGCCACGATCGGTTTCTGGGTCGGGGTCGGCTCCCGCGACGAAGCCCCCGGCCAGCACGGCTCCACGCACTTTTTGGAGCATCTGCTCTTCAAGGGCACCAAGCGCCGCACCGCGCTGGAGATCGCTTCGGCCTTCGACGAGGTCGGCGGGGAATCGAACGCCGCCACCGCGAAGGAGAGCACCTGCTACTTCGCCCGCGTGCTGGACTCGGACCTTCCCATGGCGATCGACGTCATCGCGGACATGATCACCGGCGCCGTCCTGGACCCGCAGGAGATGGAGCAGGAGCGGGACGTCATCCTCGAGGAAATCGCCATGGACAGCGACGACCCCACCGACGTCGCGCACGAGAACTTCGTCGCCGCCGTGCTGGGAACGCACCCGCTGGGCCGCCCCATCGGCGGCACCCCAGCAGCGATCCGGGCCGTGGCGCGCGACTCCGTGTGGGACCACTACCGCCGCTACTACCGTCCCGACGAGCTCGTAGTCACCGCGGCCGGCGGGCTGGACCACGACGTCGTCTGCGGGCTCGTGGTGGATGCCCTGCACTCTGCCGGCTGGAACCTTGAGCCCGCCGCCGCGCCCGTGCAGCGCCGCTCCACCGAACGTGCGGCCATCACCGGCACAGCCGGCCTGCATGTGGTCAAGCGGCCGGTGGAACAGGCCAACATCATCATGGGTTGCCCCTCACTGGTCGCCACGGACGACCGCCGCTTTGTCATGAGCGTGCTCAACGCCGTCCTCGGCGGTGGCATGTCCTCCCGTCTCTTCCAGGAGGTCCGGGAAAAGCGCGGTCTCGTCTACTCGACCTACTCCTTCGCCTCCTCCTACGCCGACGCCGGCTATTTCGGCATGTACGCCGGTTGCACGCCGTCGAAGGTGCGGCAGGTCGTAGACCTGCTCGGCGCCGAACTGGACAAGCTGGCAGCGGACGGCATCTCCGACGAGGAGCTCCGCAAGGCCGTGGGCCAGCTGTGCGGCGGAATCGTGCTGGCGCTTGAGGACACCGGTTCCCGGATGTCCCGGCTGGGCCGCGCGGAACTGGTGTCCGGCGAGTACCAGGACATCGATGAAACCCTCCGCCAGATCAAGGCCGTCACAGCGTCGGAGGTCCAGAAGCTCGCCCGCGAGCTCGCGGCAGCCCCGCGGACCGTCACCGTGGTCGGGCCGTTCGAGGAAACCGAGACGTTTGGGCTGTAGGTAGTTCGCGGGCCAATTTCTGCATTGGCCAATTTCTGCCCAGAGGACCGTGCGGAGGCCGTGCGCAGGCCGTGCCGGGCTGGGCACGGCCGGCTGGCGTGCGGCCGGTCTTTACACCGCAGTAGGCACGGCGTCATGATGGTGGCGGGGTCACTCGGGAGGAACTCCACATGGGAGAAACTGTGCACCGGCCACTGCAAGGGAGCGCATGCGAGGCGCTTGAGGCCTTCCTGGGCCATTGGACGGGGACCACGCACTGGGAGTCAACCGCGTGGGGTCCGGCGCGCAGCGCGGACACCGAGATCATCTTTTCCCCGGCGGCCGCCGGGCGTGCCGTCACCCAGAGCTATCGGCATACGGATGCGGATGGGACCCGCTCCGAAGGCCATGGTGTCTTCACGACGGACCCCGACCACCCGGAGACCCTCTGGTACCACGTCAACAGCCTGGGACTGCCGCCCGAGGCACCGGCGCGCGCCAGTATGGAAGGCGACACCTTGACCGTGGAACGGCGCAGCGACCGCGGCACCGCACGGCACACCTTCCGGGTGGACGACGGCGAACTGACGCACGCTGCCAGTCTCCGTCTGGGCCCGGCGAGCGACTTCACCACCCTCATGACCACCGTGTGCCGGCGGGTAGCCGAGGGCGCTGCCGTACCGGCGTGAGGTTTCAGGAGGCCGCCTGCAGGATCCGGGTCTTCGGAGTTCCTTCAAGGGCGGGGGCGGCCTCGGCGGAGTTCCAGACCTTCGCCTGAAGATTGGCTAACAGGGCCTCCGCCTGCTCGCGCTGCTCGAAATCCAACTCAACAACCACAGAGTGCGGGTCGTCCACGGGTTGGTTGATGCGGTAGGCGGTGACGCCCGACGCCGCGCGGTTCACCGGATCACGGTCGAACGCCGCCTTCCACGTGGCGAAATCCTTGATCCTGTGCTCGATCTGCAACGTGAACATGCTGACCTCCTCGTAGATGTTTGTTGCCCGCCGCGGCGGATATTCCACACTTTAGGACCGGTCAGGCAAACGCGATACCCCAGAATTCCTGGGCCCGACATACCGGCTTCACGCCGCCGGCCATGCTCGGGTTATCCGCCGGCGAACGGCGGCAGGACGTCCACGACGTCAGTCGGCTTGAGCGCCGCGGCGTGGTCACGCACGGCAACTTCGTTGAGCAGGAAGCTGGAGCGGGACAGGATGCGGGCCAGCGGCGGCGTCCCGGCCGGCGGTTCGGGGCGCTCGACCGCGAGGATCGCCTCGAGCAGGGAGGCGAGGGTGTCGCCGTCGGCGAGGTCGTAGCGTTCCTCATCCACGCCGGCGGCAGCGCGCGCTGCAGCGAAGTAGCGTACGTTCACGAAAAAATCAGCCTCCGATGGCGCTCATGCTGCGGTCCGGCTGGACGAAGTCGGGGGCGTCGAGCCCCACATGGTCCATGCCGTGGGCCTTGGGCTTGATCCACATCGCATCCTGCCAGCGTTCGGCGAGCTGTTCGTCGCTTGCGCCCTCGCGCAGCAGCCCCAGCAGGTCCACTTCCTCGCGGGAGAACAGGCAGCTCATGATCTTGCCCTCGGCGGTGATGCGCGTCCGGCGGCAGTCGGAGCAGAACGGCTCCGTGACGGAGGCGATGATGCCCACGGTGCCGAGCACGGGGCCGGTGGCCCGGTCGGTGCCGGAAACCCGCGCCCGGACCTCGAACCGTTCTGCCGGGGCGCCGTCGCGGTCCCGCGGGTCGGAACTGAGCACGTAGTCGGCGGAGAGCAGTTCGCGGATCTCCGCGGCGGTGATCATGTTCCGTCGGGTCCAGCCGTGGTCAGCGTCCAGCGGCATCTGCTCGATGAAGCGCAGTTCATAGCCGCGGCCCAGCGCCCAGGCCAGCAGGGCCGGGGACTCGGTGTCGTTGATCCCGCGCATGAGCACAGCGTTGAGCTTGACCGGGCCCAGGCCTGCAGCCCAGGCGGCGTCGACGCCGGCGAGGACCTTGTTCAGGAAGGGGCGGCGGGTCAGCTGGGTGAAGGTCTCCTCGTGCAGGGAATCCAGCGAGACGTTGATCCTGGTGAGTCCGGCGGCCTTGAGCCCGGCGGCCTTCTTGTCCAGGCCCACGCCGTTGGTGGTCATCGAGATCGGCAACCCGGGGTGGGCCGTGCGGAGCGCGGCGATGATCTCCAGCAGGTCCGCGCGCACCAGCGGTTCGCCGCCGGTCAGCCGCAATTCACGCACGCCGAGCATATCGACGCCGATCCGCACGATCCGGACGATTTCCTCCGCGGACATGACCGCCTGTTTGGACAACCACTCCAGGCCCTCGGCCGGCATGCAATAGGTGCAGCGCAGATTGCACTTGTCCGTCAGTGAGAGCCGCATGTCCGTGGCACGGCGGCCGTAGCGATCCACGAGCCCGGCAGGCAGGCCTTCCGGGCGCCCGGACAGTGCGGGCGCATGAGGCATCCCGGTTCCGGGACTGCCTGCCACGCGGGGCTGGGGCATACCCAGTTGAACTGTCATAGTGTCAGGCTACGCCACCTCGCGGCCCACGTCACAGCCGCATGACGGCACGGATATTACGTGTTCGGGAAGGATGTCCTGCCGGGATCCGGAGCCCTGCCCGCGGCGCGGCCGCGAACCTATGCTGGAAGCGTGAACAACACCCAGCCGGCCCCGGACGCTACGGAACACCGGCGCATCCTCCTCGTCGAAGACGAGCCGACCATCGCCGGTGTGGTCCGCGACTACCTCGTCCAGGCGGGATTCCAGGTGGTCATCGCCACCGATGGGTTCACGGCCCTGCGCCTCGCAGCCGTTCGCCGCCCGGACCTGGTGCTGCTGGACCGGATGCTGCCGGGCCTGGACGGCGTGGAAGTCTGCCGCCGGCTCCGTGCGGCACACAGTGTCCCGGTCATCATGCTCACGGCCCTGGGGACGGAGGACGACCGCATCCTTGGACTGGAAGCCGGGGCGGACGACTACGTCACCAAGCCATTCTCGCCTCGTGAGCTGGTACTTCGGGTCCGGTCGGTCCTGCGCCGGAGCGTTCCCGAATTCAGCCCGGAGCCCTCCGTCGAAGTGGGCGGCTTCGACCTCAGCCCGGCCGCGCGCACCGTCTCCCGCCATGGCAGGCCCTTGGCACTGACTGCCCGGGAATTTGACCTGCTGGCCTTCATGCTCCGCCGCCCGCGGCAGGTCTTCAGCCGCGAAGAACTCATGAAGGCCGTCTGGGGCTGGGACTACGGGGACCTGTCTACAGTGACGGTCCACGTGCGCAGGCTGCGGGAGAAGATCGAGGACGACCCCACCCGCCCCTCCGTGCTGAAAACGGTCTGGGGCGTGGGCTACCGGCTGGACCCCAGCGACCAGGAAGAGTCCGCCGGTGCAGACCTCTGAACTCCTGACCATCATCGGCTGGGCCGTGGCGTGGGGAGCCGTGATCGGGGCCGCGTCGCTGCTCATCCTGAAATCGCTGCGTAGGGCATCGTTCGCGGTCCAGATCTGCGTGGTGGTGCTCGCCGCCGTGGCGGTCCTGACGGCTGGAATGGTCAGCGCCTTCAACGCCATGTTTATCTCGGCACGGGACCTCGAGGTCATGTGGTACGTCCTGGCCGTGGCCTCGGCGGTGGCTGTTTCGATAGCCCTCGTGCTCGGATCGAGGGTCTCGCGGAACGCCAAGGCGCTGGCCGACGCCGCCCGGAGCATCGGCCGCGGCGAGAGTCCTGGGATCCAGTCCCCGGTGATGAGCCACGAACTTGCCGCCCTCGCCGCCGAGCTCGAATCCAGCAGCCGCATGCTGGAGGCATCCCGGCAGCGTGAGGCCGCCGTCGAGAACGCCCGCCGCGAACTGGTCAGCTGGATCTCGCACGATCTCCGGACGCCGCTGGCCAGCATGCGGGCCATGACCGAGGCCCTGGAGGACGGCATGGCGGCGGACATTCCCGGCTATTACCGCAAGATTATCGCCCAGACCGACCTCATGGCCGGCATGGTCAACGACCTCCTGGAGCTGTCGAAGATCCACGCCGGAACCATGCGGCTCAAGGCCGAACCGTTGGACCTGTACGACCTCGCCAGCGATGCCATTGCCGATCTCGCCGCGCTGGCGCAGCAGCACGGCATTACGCTCGACGGCGGTGGCCGGCGGGAAAGCCTGGCCCTCGCCGACGGCCCGTCGATGGGGCGCGCCATCCGGAATGTGGTGCTCAACGCGATCGTCCACAGCGCACCCGGTTCCCGCGTCACCGTGGAAGTCGGCCGGGAAGGGGACCGGGCCGTCGTCGCGGTCACCGACGGCTGCGGCGGGATCCCAGAGGCAGATCTCCCGCACGTGTTCGAGACCGGCTGGCAGAAGGACCGGGCCCGGAGACGGCCCGGCCGTTGGGCCGCCGGGGACGACGGTGCCGGGATGGACGGTGCCGGGACGGACGCTGCTGGGGCGGACGGGGCTGGGATGGACGGTGCCGGGATGGACGGTGCCGGGACGGACGCCGGAGTCCCGAACGACGGCGGCCTGGTGCCCGGGCCAGCTGAGGGGGCAGGCACCATGCGCTACAGCGGCGCCGGCCTTGGCCTGAGCATTGTCGCCGGAATAGTCAGTGCCCATCAGGGCACCGTCACCGTGGAAAACGTCGACGGCGGCTGCCGGTTCTCGCTGCTGCTTCCTGGCCAGGGACCTGCCGGTGAGGCATCACCTGCAGACGCGCCAGACGCAGGAGTGGCAGCTGCAGGGGGAGCAACTGCAGAGCGAGCAAGGGACCGGATTGCGCGCGACGCGGCGGACGAACAACTCCGGGCGGGGCGGGCACAGTGAGCAGCGGCGTTGGCTTTGACGGGCAGGGGAAGGACATGGACGAGACACTCGCGGGCAAGGACCACGAACAAGGGGGCACGCTGGGGCAGCGAGGCTGGGTCCAACAACAGCCCACCCGGCAACAGCCCATCCAACAACCGCCCACCCAGCAACTGCGCACGCGGCAACGGCGGTCGCGGGACCTGTGGGCCGCCGCGGCCGGTCTGGTGGCCGTGGGGACCGCCGTAGTGCTCGGTGAGCTAACGGCCAGCCTGGTGAGCCCCACGGTTTCTCCGGTGACGGCCGTGGGCGGGGCCGTGATCGACACCGTCCCGCCCGGCGTCAAAGAGTGGGTTATCTCGCTGTTCGGCACGGCAGACAAGGTGGCCCTCCTGGTCGGCATGGCGCTGGTCATCGCCGCACTCGCAGCCCTGGCAGGCGTCCTCGAAGTGCGGCGCCGCTTCGCCGGCGTGATTCTCATCGCGGTGTTCGGCGCGGTAGGCCTCATGGCCGTGCTGAGCCGGGCCGACCTGACCGCCAACGCCATCCCCGTCCCGGTGCTCGTAGCACTGGTGGGAATCGCGCTGTTGCGCTGGCTCATCCGGAAACTGTTGGAGTGGCAGCCTGTGGCGGACGACGTGCCGGCGCCGGAGACCGCCCAATCGGATGCCCCCGCCGCACCCCAGCGTGCCGTGTCAGAAGCCCCAGACGCTCCACAGCCTGCCGTGTCAGAAGCCCCAGCCGCTGCGCTGCCTGCCCAGTCGGAAGCCACCACCGCACCGCAGCCTGCCGTACCGGAAGCCCCCGCGGCCGCGCAGCCTGCTCACGCTACAGCCAATGAAAGCGGCACCGCCCGGCGCCGCTTCCTGCTGGCCCTTGGCGGGACCGCCGCCGTTGCCGCCGTTGCCGGTGTGCTCGCCTCCACGCTCAGGGGAGCAGCCGCCGTCGTCAGTGACGTGCGCAGCAAGCTGGTCCTCCCGAGGCCGTCCGCTCCCGCGCCGCGCATACCGGCGGGAGCCGAGATCCAGCTGGCCGGCCTGACCCCGCTCGTGACGGCGAACAGGGAGTTCTACCGGATCGACACGGCCCTGCGGGTCCCACTGGTGGATCCGGCGGAATGGACCCTGAAGGTCACGGGCCTGGTGGAACGCGAGATCGAGCTCGACTTTTCCACCCTCCTGGCCAAGCCCCTGACGGAACGCCACGTGACCATCGCCTGTGTCTCCAACGAGGTGGGCGGGGACCTGATCGGCAACGCCCGCTGGCTCGGCTGGCCCGTGCGCGAACTGCTCGCCATGGCCGGACCTAAGGCCGGGGCAGACATGGTGCTCTCCCGCAGCACGGACGGCTGGACGGCCGGGACGCCGCTCGAGGCCCTCACGGACAGCCGCGACGCCCTGCTGGTGGTGGGAATGAACGGGGAACCGCTCCCGCTGGAACACGGGTTCCCCGTCCGGCTGATCGTGCCCGGGCTGTACGGCTACGTCTCGGCCACGAAATGGGTCACCGAGCTGAAGGTGACCCGTTACGCGGACGACGTCGCCTACTGGACGCCGCGCGGCTGGAGCGAGCGCGGGCCCATCAAGACCTCG
Organism: Arthrobacter sp. ES3-54; assembly: GCF_029504395.1. GTDB lineage: Bacteria > Actinomycetota > Actinomycetes > Actinomycetales > Micrococcaceae > Arthrobacter. The sequence goes on along the minus strand of NZ_JAQFIF010000005.1, from coordinate 80,393 downwards.
TCCCGCATTGACGTGCCGCGCGACGGCAGCAGCGTGACGGCAGGGACCGTGGTGTTCGGCGGCGTCGCGTGGGACCAGCACACGGGCATCGGCAAGGTGGAGCTGCGCGTTAACCGCGGCGATTGGCACCAGGCCGAGCTGGCCCCGGGCATCTCCCAGGACACGTGGTACCAGTGGAAGCTGGCGTTGCCCCTGACGCCGGGACAGTACGAGGTCCAGGTCCGGGCGACGGCCCTGGACGGTGTGCCGCAGGTCGAGGAGTCCACCCCGGTCGAGCCCAACGGAGCCACCGGTTTCCACACGGTTAGAGTTGACGTGAAGTCCTAGCGAGCCGAGCAAAGGTCAGGAACCGCATGCACCGCACCGAGACAAGGCACGTCAGCGTTCAAGCGCACCGGGACAAGGTTCGCGCCCTGCTGGCCCCGCTCCGCACCGTGGAGCGGGTGGAACAGGTTCCGCTGCTCGAAGCCTTGGGCCGGGGCCTTGCCGCCGACATCCTGGCGCCGCTGGACCTTCCCCCCTTTGCCAACTCGCAGATGGACGGCTTCGCGATCCGCAGCGGCGACGTGCCCGTCGGCGGCACCGAACTACGCGTCGTCGCGCCCGTCCCGGCCGGTGCCGCACCGGCCGAACTGGCCGCCGGCACGGCTGCCCCGATCATGACCGGCGCGATGATGCCGGCCGGTGCCGACGCCGTCGTACCCATTGAACAGGCCGTGCCCGATTCCTTCCCCGCGCCCGGGGAGCCTGCCACGGTCCACCTGCCCGCCGCGGCTGCAGGAACGTTTGTGCGCGACGCCGGCAGTGACATCCGCTCCGGCGAGCTCGCCCTCGGTGCGGGGACCTTCCTCGGCCCCGGCCAGCTGGGACTGCTGGCGGCCATGGGCTACACGGAAGTGCCCGTCCGTTCCTGCCTCCGGGTGCTCCTGGTCACCACCGGCGACGAAGTGGTGGAACCGGGCAACCCGCTGGGACCGGGCAAGATCTTCGACTCCAACGGCACGCTGCTCGAGTCCTCCATGCGCCTGGCCGGGCTCCAAGTCACCCGGACCGGCGTCTCCACGGACCAACCGGACGAGCTCGCCGCGTTGCTGCGCCGGCAGGGCCCCGGCGTGGACCTGATCGTCACCACCGGCGGGGTCAGCAAAGGTGCCTATGAAGTGGTGCGGCAGGCAATGGCGGGGCACGACGTCGAATTCGGCGCCGTGGCGATGCAGCCGGGCGGCCCGCAGGGGATCGGCAGCTTCGACGGCGTTCCTGTGCTGGGGTTCCCCGGCAACCCGGTGAGCTGCCTCGTGTCTTTTGAGATGTTCCTGCGCCCGGTCCTCACGGAGCTGTTCGGCGCTCCGGCGCTCCGGACCGCCGTCCGCGCGCGCCTCGCCGAACCGCTGACCTCCCCGCCGGGCAAGCACCAGGTCCGGCGAGGCACGCTGGCTCCGGACGGTACGGTCCGGCTGGAGGGCGGTGCCGGCTCACACCTGGTTCATGCCCTGGCCCGCTCCAATGCCCTGGTCCACGTTCCCGAGGGGACTGCGGCACTCGCAGCGGGCGACGAAGTGGAAGTATGGATCTTGTGAATGAAGCAGAAACCCCTGAAGCGGATGCCGCACCAACCGCCAACACCGCGGCGGAGCACCCCCGCCTGACCCACCTCCGCCACGACGGCACGGCCCAGATGGTGGATGTGTCCAACAAGGCGCAGTCCACGCGGGAGGCCACGGCCACTGCGACCGTGCACAGCACGGCCGAGGTCCTGGCCCTCCTCGGCGGCGGCGAGCTCCCGAAGGGCGACGCCCTGGCCGTTGCCCGCATCGCCGGGATTATGGCGGCCAAGAAGACGCCGGACCTGATCCCGCTGTGCCACCCGCTGCCCATCGCCAAGGTCACCATCGATTTTGAGCTCGACACCGACTCCGTGACGGTCTTTGCCACGGTCAAGACCCGCGGTGTCACCGGAGTCGAGATGGAAGCCCTGACCGCTGCGTCGGTCGCGGCCCTGAGCGTGTACGACATGATCAAGGCCGTGGACAAGCACGCGGTCCTGACCGATATCAAAGTGCTCGCCAAAAGCGGCGGCAAGAGCGGGGACTGGATCCTATGAACATGCCCGAACCGCACCGCCACGGCGAAGCCACCGGCCGGAAGGCCGGCGTCGTGATCGCCTCCACCCGAGCGGCCGCCGGTATTTATGAGGACCTCACCGGTCCTGTCATCATCGATTGGCTCACCGAACACGGCTTTGAGCCGTTTCCTGCCATGGTGGTCCCGGACGGGGCGCCTGTCGGGGCCGCGCTGAGGGCCCTGCTGAGCCAGCAGCCCGCCGTCATCATCACCAGCGGCGGCACAGGGCTGAGCCCCACTGACGCGACGCCTGAGCAGACCCTGCCCCTGTTGGACCGGGAAATCCCGGGCATCATGGAGGGCATCCGGAGCGCCGGGGCAACCAAGACGCCGATGGCCATGCTCAGCCGGGGCCACGCGGGCGCGGCCGGACAGACCTTCATCGTGAACCTCCCCGGATCCCCGAAAGGCGTGATGGACGGCCTGGGCGTGCTGGATCCCATTCTTGGACATCTTTGCGACCAGCTGGAAGGCAGCCATGGGCATTGAAACTGGATTTGAAATCGTGCACGCCGTGCTGAGCGCCGAGCCGATTTCCGTGGAGCAGGCCATCGCGGCGGTCGAGTCGGACACTGCAGGGGCGGTGGTCAGCTTCAGCGGCGTCGTCCGCAACCATGACGGCGGCAAGCAGGTTTCCCGGCTCAGCTACAGCGCCCACCCGACGGCGCACCAGGTGATGGCCGACGTCGTCGCCGGGCTCGTGGCGGAGCACTCGGTCCCGGCCGGCGGCCAGGCTCCCGGCGGATCTCCGGATGGCGGCGTCGCCGGTGCCGAGGGCGCCGGGGAACAGCGGCAGCCCGTGCGGATCTGGGCGGCCCACAGGATCGGCATGCTCGAGATCGGCGACCCTGCCCTGGTCTGCGCCGTCTCCGCAGCCCACCGCGGCCAGGCCTTCGAGGTCTGTGCCGAACTCGTGGACCGGATCAAGGCCCAGGTGCCGATCTGGAAGGAACAGTTTTTCACCGACGGCACTGTGGAGTGGGTCGGAGCAGGGGAGTAGGCAGCAAGCTAGCGCGCGATCAGGAGGAAAGGGCCCTGCGCCGGACCTCGGCCCGGTCCACCCCCAGTTTATTGAGGAGCGCGGCCGCCGGATCATGTTCCTCGCGGTCCAGCAGCGACAACAGAAGATTCGCGGTGGTGATCTGTCGTGACTTCCGGTCCATGGCGTACCGGAGCATGCCTTCCATTACCGACCGGGCACCTGAGCTGAAGGGAGGCTTTTTTCCCCGGCTGGGCATGGTGACGCGTTCAAAGCCTTGCGTATCTATGCCGATTGACGCGAGTGCTGTGCGGTCAAGCGCTGCGGCCGCTGCCCGTGCCTGATCGAGCGTGACACCAAGAATGCCGGCCGGACCGGGATCGTGAAGCGCCCCTAGCAGCAGATGGTCCGTGCCCAGCCGCTTGTCGCCGCTGTAGCGGGCCTCTTCCATCGCAAAGCCAAGGATCTTACGGGTGTCGTCTGAAAATCGTTCAAACATCGCGATCTCACTCTCGGTATTTTGCGTGAACGGACTGCCGCGAGACGCCCAGGGCGTCACCGATCTGCTCCCAGGTCCATCCGTGGTGCCGGGCAGCTCTTACCTGTGCTGCCTCGACCTGTTCTGCCAGGCGATGCAGGGCGCCGACCGCCCGCAGGCCGATAGCGGGGTCAAGTGAATGAATCTGCGCGGACAGGTCGTCGGTCTCCATGCCTGTCAGTCTAGGTTGACGCATCGTGCCCGTCAATCCAGCCTGACAGATGCGGTGCTGGTGCGGACCACGGAGTAGACAATCGGTCGGCGGCATCGCGGCACTGTGCACCGGCTTCATAGCGATCAGGCTGTCCGGGGCGGCGGGCCTGTAACCCAAGGCCGCCGGTTCCGGAACGCAACGCCCCCGGCGGTAGGGTTGATGGCATGATCGAACAACTCTCAGTCGCCGTGCTGGGCGCCAGCGGGCGCATGGGCGAAGAGGCCGTGAAGGCCATCGAGGCCGCCGCGGACCTGAACCTCGTCGCGGCCCTTGGTCGCAACGACTCCCTCGACACGCTTGTCAGCTCCGGCGCGCAGATCGTGGTGGACCTGACGGTCCCCGAAAGCACCGAGGCGAACGTCCGCTTCGCCGTCGAGCACGGCATGCACGCCGTGGTCGGCACCACCGGCTGGGATGCCGAGCGGCTCGCGGGGCTGGAAGAACTCCTCGCCGGCCGGCCCGGCGTCGGCGTCCTCATCGCCCCCAACTTCGCCCTCGGCTCGGTCCTTGCCTCCGCCTTCGCCGCCAAAGCGTCCAAGTTCTTCGAGTCCGTCGAAATCATTGAACTGCACCACCCGGACAAGGTGGATGCCCCTTCCGGCACTGCTGTGCGCACGGCGCAGCTGATCTCAGCCGAACGCACCGACGCTGGCGTGCCTTCCAGCCCGGACGCCACCACCACGGAGCTCGCGGGCGCCCGCGGCACGGACATCGACGGCATCCGGGTCCACAGTGTCCGGCTCAGCGGCCTCGTCGCGCATCAGGAGGTCCTGCTGGGCGGGCCGGGGGAGCAGCTGACCATCCGCCACGACTCCTTCGACCGCGCCTCCTTCATGCCCGGAGTGCTGCTGGGGATCCGCAATGTCGCCGCGCACCCCGGTCTCACCGTGGGGCTCGACGGCTACTTGGACCTGGGGTTCTGAGTCCGATGTCCGCTGCCTTGACAGCGCTAAAAGCCAACCGCACCAAGATCTGGGTGGGGGCCGTCACACTGCTGCTCGTGTTCTACCTGGTGGTGTCGCTTCAACGTTCCGTGCTCCTGATGTCGGACCCCAGCCTCGTGGCGAAGGCGATCGGCGCCGCTTACCTGGTGCTGCCGGTCATTGGCGCGTGGGCCATGATCCGGGAGCTGCTGTTTGGGGCCCGCACGGAGCGGTTGGCGAAGATCCTCGAAGCCGAGGGGGGCCTGCCGGAGGATACCCTGCCGCGCACGCCCGCCGGCCGGATCATTCGCGAAGCCGCCGACCTCGAATTTGAGAAGTACCGCGCCGAGGCCGAGGCTGCCCCCGAGGACTGGCGTTCCTGGTTCCGGCTCAGCTGTGCCTACGATGCCGCCGGAGACCGCAAGCGGGCCCGCGCCTCCATGCGCGACGCCGTGCGGATGTTCCGCGCCGGGGTGCAGGAGCCCTAGAGTGCAGGAGCCCTAGCAAGTCGTGGCCGGCCGCTGAGCCCGGCCGGGTCCGGCTGTGGCGTGCCTGCGGCGTGCCTCGAGTAGCGAAGGCCGGCGGAGGCTAGCGGAAGCGGGGAGACTGGCGGACTTGAGCCGGCTGGTAGCTGCCTGCCTGGTTGGCCGCATGGGTTACCCACTCCAGCGGTCCGCGCCATGCCAGTGCCGCGAAAACCGCGCCAGTCACCAGCACCCCGATGGCCTGCGCCCAGTACACACCCTCCACGGTCCAGCCGGGCAGCAGTGGCTGATCGTGCAGGGCCCCCATGATGCACAGATGCGCCGTGTAGAGGCTCAATGTCATGGCCCCGGCTCCGCGCAGCGGGAGCAGCAGGTCAAGTTCCACCCAGTTGCCCAGCCGGCCGAGCAGGAGACACACGCCGATCACGGCGGCAGCGGTCCCCGAGGTGTGCAGCAGATCCAGTGTGGTGCCGGCGTGCGGTGCACTGGAAGCCAGCCACCACGCCGAGCCCGACTGTTCGACGCCGGCAAGGTTGACCTGCAGCAGGCTCGCCAAAGGGTAGGCGGGATCGCCGATCTGCGCCTCCAGCGCCTGCCTGCCGCCCCAGTCCTCCATCATGACTATCCCCAGCCACTTGGAAATGATGGCCACCACCGTTCCGGCGGCCAGCAGCAGGAACGGCACGGCTGCTTTCGACAACGCCATCCGGCCGATCGCGAGCCCCACCAAGAGATAGGCGATCCACTGCAGCACGGGGTAGTAGCCCGTGAGGAAGAGGTCGCCAAGCAGTCTGTCCGGTGTGGCCAGGTCCTCCCAACCCGGGTTATGGCCCAGCCGCAGGGGCGGATCGGCGGACAGTAGCCAGGGCCGCAGCAGGAAGGCCAGGACCGGGGCTGCCAGGATCCAGGCGGCGGCCAGCATCAGCAGGCGTTTCACCCCGAGCCCCACAAAGGGCAGCACGCACAGGAACAGGAGGGCATAGTGGACCAAAATGATGGCGATATTGACTTCCAGGCCGCCCAGGGAGAGCCCGACGGCGCCGATCACGAGCGCCCGTAGGGCGATGCCCCGGCGGGCCGCCCAGAGTTCGGAGCCTTGGAGGGGCTGCTGCTTCCCCGTGGACAGGGCGAGACCGACTCCGGCCAGCACGGCGAACAGCGCGGCTGCCCGTCCTGAAAACGCAAGTCCGATCCAGGTGGGCGTGAGTTGTGAGTCCGACTCAAAGGTGGCCAGCACGTGGGTGGCCATCATGGCCAGCAGGGCCAGCCCGCGTGCGGCGTCAATGCCGGCCAGCCGGGTACCGGAGGAGGTGCCCCTGACGGTCCGGGAAGCAGTAGTCGTTCCGCGCGCGGTCATCATCTGATCGTCTCATGTTGGGCCGGGCCACAGCGGCAGTCCGTCTCGGAACGACCTTGTATTCGAATATATGTTCGAATACGATGAGCGCATGAACAACGCCTCAGAGCCCGCCTTCCTGAATCCGGAATTCCCAGGCCCGGAAATCGCTGGCCGGGAAATCGCCGTCCCGGAATTTACCGGCCGGGAATTCTCAAGCCGGCAACTTGCGCGTCGGCAACATCCGGGCCCAGATCGATCAGGTCCGGACCGGGCCAATACCCCGCCCGCTGGACGGTTGGACGGTGATTCGGGGGCCGGCGTCCTCAAAGCCATGAGCCCGGGTGTCGTGGACTTCCTCTTCCGGCGCTTGGTTGCCGGGGAGCCGGCCGAGGACGTCCAGTGGGGCAAGGAAGGCACGGCGCTGGCGGTGCAGCCGCCGGGAGCGGAGCTGGCCCGGCGGCTGGCCGAGACCGACCTCGACGCCCTCACTCCGACAGAGCTGTTCCACTACGTGCGGGCAGCCCAGCGCCTTGCCGCCTGGGCGGAGGCCCTGCGCGAAACCGCCGTCGGGCGGTACTGCTCGGCACCACCGGCGCCCTACGGCGAAAGACGAGGTGCCTAGGATGGCAGAGTGACTACTGGCTCAATCACCGCACTGACGCTGTCCGTCGTCCAATACGAGGCCCTGGACGGCGGCGTGGCCGCCAACGTGCCCGAGCACATCCGGCTGATCGAAGACGCCGAGTCGCACGGAGCCCGGCTGGTCATCTTTCCTGAGCTCTCCCTCACGGGGTACCGGCTGGACCTGCTGGAGGGGCCGGGGGAGTGGCTGAGCGCTGCTGACGGGCGGCTGGACGGCATCCGGGAAATCTGCCGGCGCACCGGAATAACCGCCGTGGTCGGAGCCGCGTTCAAGGAGGAGGACGGGACGCGGCGGCTGGCCTCCCTCGCCGTCCACCCTGCAGGCGTCATCGAGGCCAGCTTCAAGACGCACCTGCACGCTTCGGAGCAGGGCCTCTTCGTGGCCGGCAGCCAACCTGCGATCTTGGAGATTGACGGCTGGAAGGTCGCCTTGGCAATCTGCTTCGACGCCGCCCGGCCCGGGCATGCGGAATGGGCCGCGGCAGCCGGTGCGGACATCTATGCCGTCTCGGCTCTCTACACCGCTGGCGAAGACCACCGGCTGGGACTGCATCTTGGCGCCCGCGCCATGGACAACCGGATGTTTTCCGTCCTGGCGAACCTGGCAGGCGCCACGCCGCTCGGGCCTTCTTGCGGGTTAAGCGGGTTCTGGGGTCCTGATGGGCTTCCGCTCCGGCAGGCGGCCGGCACCGGCACTGAGGTATTGACGGCGAGCCTCCAGCACGGCGTTCTGGCGCGGTTTCGGCGGCCCTGAGTCGGGCCGAACGGCGGAAACGTGACGTGCGGCCCGGCGAGTTTGACGTTCGTCACACCGCCGCCATTGTCCTAACATGCCGCGGACAAGGTAACGTTTTTCATATGGCTGACTCTGATATTCGCTCTTACACGTTCGGGACCCTCGTGACTGCCATGGTCACGCCTTTCACAACGGACGGTGAGGTCGACTACCAGCAGTCGGCGGAACTGGCGAGCAAGCTCGTCGACGAAGGCAATGATGCCCTCGTCATCTCCGGCACCACGGGCGAGACCTCCACGCTGGAAGACGACGAAAAAGAGAAGCTCTTCCGCGTCATTGTCGAGGCCGTCGGCGACCGCGCCAAGGTCATCGCCGGAACCGGGACCAACCACACTTCGCACTCGATCGAGATGGCCAAGCGCGCCGCCAAGGCGGGAGCCCACGGCCAGCTGATCGTCACGCCGTACTACAACAAGCCGAGCCAGGCCGGCATCCAGGCGCACGTCGAGGCCGTTGCCGACGCCGCCGACCTCCCGGTCATGGTGTACGACATCCCCGGCCGCGCCGGCGTGCCCATCGAGCCAGAGACCATGATTCGGCTCGCCGACCACCCCAACATCGTTGCCTTGAAGGATGCGAAGGCCGATTTCGCAGCCATTACGCGCGTTCTGGCGAACACCGACATTGATGTCTACTCCGGCGATGACGGCCTCACGCTGCCGTGGATGGCCGCCGGCGCCGTCGGGCTGGTCAGCGTCTCCGCGCACGTCGCGTCGCCGCAGTTCCGCGCGCTGATCGATGCCGCACTTGCAGGCGATTTTGCCACCGCCCGCACCATACATTTCGAACTGGACCCCGTGGTCCGCGCAGTGATGACCCACATTCAGGGTGCTGTCGCTGCCAAGCAGGTTCTTAAGTGGCAGGGAGTCCTGCCCAACTCGGTTGTCCGTTTGCCCCTCGTGGAGCCGGGCGAGGCCGAGATCGCAATCATCCGCGAGGATTTGGCGGAAGCGGGGATGGTCTTTTCCTGATCCGGAGTCACTCCTGATCGTTAAGAACCAGCCCGGCCTCCGCCTGGAAAGTAGTGCACTATGACCCAAACCGCCCTTCCCGGCCTTGTCACGCCGCCGCGCCTCCCGAAGAACACCCTGCGGATCGTGCCGCTCGGCGGACTCGGGGAAATCGGTCGCAACATGACCGTCTTCGAGATCGATGGCAAGCTCCTCATCGTTGACTGCGGTGTCCTCTTCCCCGAGGAGACCCAGCCCGGCGTCGACCTGATCCTGCCCGATTTCTCCTACATCGAGAACCGTGTGCAGGACATCGTCGCGGTCGTCCTGACCCACGGTCACGAAGACCACATCGGCGCCGTCCCGTACCTCCTGCGCCTGCGCGCCGACATTCCCGTTGTCGGTTCACAGCTCACGCTGGCCCTCATCGAGGCCAAGCTGCAGGAACACCGGATCAAGCCGAGAACGAAGACCGTCGTCGAAGGCGAGGTCGAGAAGTTCGGGCCCTTCGAATGCGAGTTCGTCGCCGTCAACCACTCCATCCCGGACGCCCTGGCCGTCTTCATCCGCACCTCGGGCGGCACCGTCCTGCACACCGGTGACTTCAAGATGGACCAGCTGCCGCTGGATGGCCGCATCACCGACCTCCGGCACTTCGCCAAGCTCGGCGAAGAGGGGGTGGACTTGTTCATGTCGGATTCGACCAATGCCGACGTCCCCGGCTTCACCACCGCCGAGAAGGAAATCGGACCCACCCTGGACCGGCTGTTCGGGCAGGCCTCCAAGCGCATCATCGTCGCCTCCTTCTCCTCGCACGTGCACCGCGTCCAGCAGGTCCTCGACGCCGCCGCCAACCACAACCGCAAGGTTGCCTTTGTGGGCCGCTCCATGGTCCGGAACATGGCCATCGCCGCGAAGCTGGGCTACCTCGAGGTGCCGGCCGGGATCCTGGTCGACATCAAGAACATCGACAACCTGCCGGACAACCGGGTTGTGCTGATGTCCACCGGCTCCCAGGGTGAGCCCATGGCGGCCCTGTCCCGCATGGCCAACGGCGACCACCGCGTCGTCGTCGGCGACGGCGACACGGTCATCCTTGCCTCGAGCCTTATCCCGGGCAACGAAAATGCGGTCTTCCGCATCATCAACGGCCTGCTGAAGCTCGGCGCCGACGTCATCCACAAGGGCAACGCCAAGGTGCATGTCTCCGGCCACGCTGCCGCCGGCGAGCTGCTGTACTGCTACAACATCCTTGAGCCGCTCAACGCCATGCCGGTGCACGGCGAAACCCGCCACCTGATCGCCAACGGCAAGATCGCCCTCGAATCCGGCGTGCCGGAGGAAAGCATCCTGCTCGCGGACAACGGCACCGTGATCGACCTTCGCGATCACCAGGCCGACATCGTGGGCCAGGTCGAGGTCGGATTCGTCTACGTCGACGGCTCCAGCGTCGGCGAAGTCACGGAAGCGGACCTCAAGGACCGCCAGACTCTCGGCGACGAGGGCTTCATCTCCATCATCACCGTCATCCACCGTGCCACCGGCAAGGTGGTGTCCGGGCCGGAGATCCACGCCCGCGGCGTGGCGGAGGACGATTCCGTCTTCGACGAGATCATCCCCAAGATCAACGAGGCCCTCGAAGAGGCCGTGCTGAACCGCACGGACCACACCACGCACCAGCTGCAGCAGGTCGTCCGCCGGGTCGTGGGCACGTGGGTCAACCGCAAGCTGCGCCGCAAGCCCATGATCATCCCGGTGGTCCTTGAGGCGTAAGCCTCAGTTGGTTCACCGGGCGTAAGCCTCAGTTGGTTCACCGGGCGTAGGCCCTTCCCACGTACCGGGCGCATGCCTGGTAAACGGCCTTCCCGGCCAACCGCGGCCTGAGCGCCGCGGAAGGCGGGGGAGGCCGTTTTTCTGTTGGCGCTGGCGGCAACATGATCCCGGACGGCCCGGAAATTCGGGGTTTTCGGCCCGGCATCCGGTACCGTGGCGAGTATGGCGACTCGTACTTCTTCCGCGCCTAGAGGAAACTCAAGCGGCAAATCAGGCAGTTCTCCCGGCCGGGGGTCCAGTCCCGCCGCATCCAAATCCGCCCGGCCGCGGGGAACCACGGGCGGAACCACCGGAACAGCGCGGACCCGGCAGTTGGCCGCAGTTGAGCCGCACCAGCCCTGGCTGGTGCGCGTGCTGGCCGGTGCATGGCTGGGCATCGCCCACGTCATCGGCGCCGGCATCAGACGGGTCGGCCACGACGTCAGCGACCTCGCTCCGGAGGACCGGCGCGACGGTGCCGCCCTGTTCAACCTGGCCCTGGGCGTCTTCGTCGCCACCTTCGCATGGTGGGGGTTCCGGGGCTGGTTCCCCGACCTCGTCTTCGCGATCGTCAACGGCACCTTTGGCTGGATGTCCCTGCTGCTGCCGCTCATGCTGTTCGTATGTGCGTTCCGCCTGTTCCGCCAGCCCGACGACGGCCGCGGCAACAACCGGATCGGCATCGGCTTCCTCATCATGACGTTCGCCGGTTCCGGCCTGGCCCACGTCATCGGCGGCCAGCCGACGGTCGCCGACGGCTTCGACGGCCTGCGCAGGGCCGGCGGCATGCTCGGGTACCTTGCCGCCGCCCCGCTGGCCGCCCTGCACACCGCAGTCCCCGTGGCGGTGTACGGCCTGCTGGCCTTCACCTCGCTGCTGATCGTCACCGCGACCCCCTTCGGCGCCATCCCCGGCCGCCTGCGGGACGGGTACCAGCACCTGATGGGCATCGATCTGCGCGACGACGACGGCGGTGACCGCCACGACCGCAGCTACCTGTACGAGAACGACGCCCCGGCCCCGCCCAAGAAGAAGCGCAAGCGCCTCTTCGGCAAGGACCACGACGACGAGTCCGGCCTGGAAGGCTACGTCGGCGACGAGGCCTTCGAGCGCGCTGTCATCGACGGTGAAGAAGCAGCCGACGAGGCCCCGCCCGCCAAGGGTGCGAAGGGCACCAAAAACCAGGCGGGCGTCGCCCCCGGCGTCCGCCGTCCCACCCAGGCGGAGATCGCCGTCGAAAAGATCAAGGCCGCCCAGGGCCTCGGCTCGGCGGGGTCCGTTGGCGAAAACGCCACCGAGGCCATCCCGCTGGTCACCCCAGGGATGGTGGCTGCGGGATCACTCAATCCCACCGCCGCCGCTGCCGCCGCCATGGTCCCCTCCAACCCGGTGGCCCCGGCACCGCTGCCCACCCCGATTCCGCAGCGAACCGAACAGCTCTCCCTGGCCGGCGACGTCACCTACACCCTGCCGGCGTCGGACGTGCTGACACCCGGTTCCATCCCCAAGGAACGCACCGAGGCAAACGACGCGATTGTCGCCTCGCTCACCGAGACCCTCAACCAGTTCAACGTGGAGGCCCAGGTCACCGGTTTCAGCCGTGGCCCCACCGTGACCCGCTACGAGATCGAACTGTCCCCGGGCACCAAGGTGGAGCGGGTCACCGCCCTGTCCAAGAACATCTCCTATGCGGTCGCGAGCTCGGACGTGCGCATCCTGAGCCCCATCCCGGGCAAGTCCGCCATCGGCATCGAAATCCCCAACACGGACCGCGAAACCGTGTCCCTGGGCGACGTGCTCCGCAGCCAGAACGCCCGCCGCACCGACCACCCCATGGTCATGGGGGTCGGCAAGGACGTCGAGGGCGGGTACGTCGTGGCCAACCTGGCCAAGATGCCGCACCTGCTCGTGGCCGGTGCCACCGGAGCCGGCAAGTCCTCGTTCGTGAACTCGATGATCACCTCGATCCTGATGCGGGCCACCCCGGACGAGGTCCGCATGGTCATGGTGGACCCCAAGCGCGTGGAACTCACGGCCTACGAAGGGGTCCCGCACCTCATCACGCCGATCATCACCAACCCGAAAAAGGCGGCCGAGGCCCTGCAGTGGGTGGTCCGGGAAATGGACGCCCGCTATGACGACCTCGCTAATTACGGCTTCAAGCACATTGACGACTTTAACAAGGCCGTCCGGGCCGGCAAGGTCCACCCGCCGGTCGATTCCAAGCGCGTCATCAAGCCCTACCCGTACCTGCTGGTGATCGTGGACGAACTCGCTGACCTCATGATGGTGGCACCGCGCGACGTCGAAGACTCGATTGTCCGCATCACCCAGCTGGCCCGCGCTGCCGGCATCCACCTGGTCCTGGCCACCCAGCGCCCGTCGGTCGACGTCGTGACCGGCCTGATCAAGGCGAACGTGCCCTCCCGCATGGCTTTCGCCACCTCCTCCGTCACCGACTCCCGGGTGGTCCTGGACCAGCCGGGCGCCGAAAAACTCATCGGCCAGGGCGATGCCCTGTTCCTGCCGATGGGAGCTTCCAAAGCGATGCGTGTCCAGGGCGCCTGGGTCACCGAGTCGGAGATCCACAAGGTGGTCGAGCACGTCAAGGGCCAGCTCAAGGCCGTCTACCGCGACGACGTCGCGCCCGAGGCGCAGAAGAAGCAGATCGACGACGACATCGGGGACGATCTCGAGGTCCTGCTCCAGGCCACCGAGCTCGTGGTCACCACCCAGTTCGGTTCCACATCGATGCTGCAGCGCAAGCTCCGGGTCGGCTTCGCGAAGGCCGGGCGCCTCATGGACCTGCTCGAGTCCAGGGGAGTGGTGGGACCCTCCGAAGGTTCCAAGGCCCGCGACGTGCTGGTCAAGCCGGACGACCTCGCCGCCGTGCTGGCCGCGATGAAGGGGCAGGACGGCCCGGTGGCCGCTGACTCGCAGACCGCGGCCCTGAGCGATAACGCCAACGCGAACATCGCCCAGGGCGGCTACGCCGAGGACCTCGTGGCGGCCGACCTGGAGAACCGCACCCAGGCGATCGAGTACCACGACGGCGCCGACGGAGGCTCCGACGAGGACGGCTCGGAGGACGCCTGGTCGCTCACCGGACGGTAGCGTGCGAAGCGGGTAGCCTAGGAAGGTGAATAGCGCCGACTCCAACCCCGGATCCGCCTCGCGGATCTGGAACCTGCCGAATATCCTGACGATGCTGCGGATAGTGCTGGTGCCGTTCTTCATCTGGTTCCTCATCCTCGACGCTCCCGGACTGCAGGCCCAGAACGGCCCCTGGCGCTGGGCGGCCGCCTTCGTTTTCGCGGTGGCCATCTACACTGACAAGCTCGACGGCGACATCGCCCGGTCCCGCGGCCTGGTCACCGACTTTGGCAAGATCGCCGACCCGATCGCCGACAAGCTCCTGATCGGCTCCGCGCTGGTCATGCTCTCGTTGCTCCAGGAACTGCCGTGGTGGGTCACTATCCTGATCCTGGTCCGGGAGTGGGGCATCACCGCTCTCCGGTTCTTCGTGATCCGCTACGGCGTCATCCCGGCCTCGCGCGGCGGCAAGCTCAAGACGGTGGTGCAGACGGTGGCCATCTTCCTGTACGTCCTTCCGCTGGCATCCCTTGCCCCGTGGCTGGGCGTTGTGGCGTTCGTCGTGATGATGGCTGCGCTGGCCATCACGCTGTGGACAGGCGGCGAATACGTCATTGAGGCCCTCAAGCTGCGGGCCGCCGGCATCAGGGCAGAGAAGGAACGGGTAAGGGAGAACAAGCAATGAACCATCCGGAGCCGCATCTGCATCCCAACCTGCACCGCCTGGCGGAGCAGACCGTCACCGGCGCCCTCGGCCGCGGGATGACGGCCGCCACCGCCGAATCCCTCACCGCCGGGATGGTCACCGCCGTGCTGGCGGACACGCCCGGCGCCTCCGGGATGCTGCAGGGCGGCGTGGTGTCCTACGCCAACAAGGTCAAGGCCGACGTCCTGGGCGTCCCCGGCGAGCTGCTCGACGCCGTCGGCTCCGTGGACGGCCAAGTCGCCGCGGCCATGGCCGACGGCGCGCGGCGCATCTGCGGCGCCGACGTCGGCGTGTCCACCACCGGCGTGGCAGGCCCCGAACCGCACGACGGCAAAGCCGTGGGCACGGTCTTTATCGGCATCGCCACGGCGGAAGGATCGACGTCGTACCACTATTCCTTTGAAGGAAGCCGCGCCGAGATCCGCGCACTCGCGTGCGGCGCCGCCCTGGAGCGTCTGCTCGAAGCCCTATCTTCCGAAGGCTACCGGGCGTAAAGTTGCCGGGAACAAAAGTTGATTCCGAATAGTTGTTACATTGTGTCGCTTCCAAATAAGGGAGGCGCCTAGGATGAAGTCATCAGCAGAGTCCGCCCCCACCGGCGGACTCGACAGTACGAGGAGCAAGGCGATACAGATGGTAAAGCAGCCCGTATCCGTAAACGGCGTTGTCCGCTGGAAGGATGTGGGCCTCGCCGATCAGGCCAAGAGCGAACAGAAGGAGCGCAAGATGGTTGTACTTCGTCACGAAATCGGTGATGTCCTGCGCGATGTCCGCCAGCGCCAAGGCCGTACGCTCCGCGAAGTCTCGCACAGTGCCCGTGTTTCCCTGGGCTACCTGAGCGAAGTGGAACGCGGCCAGAAGGAAGCCTCCTCGGAGTTGCTGTCCTCGATCTGCTCGGCCCTCGATGTTCCGCTTTCGAGCATGCTCCGCGAAGTCAGCGACCGCGTTGCGGTCGCCGAGGGCGTCGCGGTTCCGGACACCGTCCCCCAGGAGTTCGCGCAGCGCTACGGCCGCGACCTCGACCGAGAGCTCAACTCCGACCTCAACGACGAGCTGGCAAAGGGTCTCCTTTCCGGAGCTCGCTAGACGCCAACTCAGCTAAGACGCAAGAAAGGACCTCCGGCTCAGGCCGGGGGTCCTTTGACGTGTGCCGGGGATGACTTGCGCAACCCGCCGGGGGAGTCAGACGGGCTCGTCCCGGGGGAACCCGTCGCGTTCGTAGGTGGCATTGAGTTTCGCCATGTACATGGCAAGAGCCTGCAGGTCCTCGGCCGGCCACTCTGCCAGGCGTTCCCGAAACACCTCACGCCGGGCGTCCTGGACCTGGTGCATCCGTGCCTCACCTTCGGGCGTCAGCTGGATGGACTGCGCCCGGCCGTCCAGCGGGTCCGCCTCCTTCGACACCAGGCCAAGGCCCTCAAGGAAGGCGATCTGCCGGCTCACCGACGGCTTGCCGACGCCGATGCAGGACGCGAGGTCGGTGAGCCTGATGGGGCCCTGCTTGCGGATCACACTGAGCAGCCCGTAGGCGGCGGGCTCCATGTCCGGGTGGACCTGGCGCGAAAGCTGATGGGAAATCGACCGGCCCCGGCGCCAGAGCAGGCTCAGCTGGTTCTCGACGGCGTCCAGGGCGGCGTCAGAGCCGGCGTTTCCGGGAGAGGAATCTCGCGCGGACTCAGTTGGGTTGCTCATGGCAACCATTCTAGAGTCCTGGGCCGTGAGAGACTTTACTCGTGCGAATCAGTGACTTTTGGCGGCTTATGGACGACGAGTTCGGGGCGGGGTACTCGCGCGTCCTGAGCAGCTCGCTGGTCCTGGCAGGAGTCGGGGGACGCACCGCGGACCAGGCCCTCAGCGCCGGCGTTCCTCCCCGCCAGGTGTGGCTTGCCCTGTGCGACGTCCAGGACGTCCCGCCGGAGCGCCGACTGGGCCGGGACGTCAAACCCCGCGACACCACCGGACCCCACTGACGCTGACATGCCGCCTGGATGGGCTAACGCTGAGACGCCGCTGGCTTGGGCTGACGCCTGACACGCCGCCCGCTTGTTCGAATACCTGTTCGGATAGCGATATGCTTTTTTCAGAGCGTTCGACATACAGCGTTATCCACATACGTGGCCTCCTCGACAACTTTGTCGGGGGGTGCAAGTAGCGTCAGTGATGACAGACGAAGGGCCTACAGGGCCACTCCACAGCGAGAAAGTATTAGAGGTGTGAATCATGGCCGCAGCCCCGGATCGCCAGAAGGCGCTCGACGCAGCGCTTGCCCAGATTGACAAGCAGTTCGGCAAAGGCTCGGTCATGCGCCTCGGCGATGAAGTCCGTGCGCCCATCGAGGTCATCCCGACCGGCTCCATCGCATTGGACGTCGCCCTGGGAATTGGCGGCCTGCCCCGCGGCCGCGTCGTGGAAATCTACGGTCCGGAATCATCCGGTAAGACCACGGTCGCGCTTCACGCGGTTGCCAACGCCCAGCGCCTGGGCGGCATCGCCGCCTTCATCGACGCCGAGCACGCACTCGATCCCGAATACGCCGCGAAGCTGGGCGTCGACACCGACGCGCTCCTGGTCTCCCAGCCGGACACCGGTGAGCAGGCACTGGAAATCATGGACATGCTCATTGGTTCCGGTTCCCTTGACGTCATTGTCATTGACTCGGTGGCCGCCCTCGTTCCCCGCGCGGAAATCGAAGGCGACATGGGCGACAGCCACGTTGGCCTGCAGGCCCGCCTGATGAGCCAGGCGCTCCGTAAGATCACCGGCCGCCTGAGCCAGACGAAAACCACGGCTATCTTCATCAACCAGCTGCGTGAAAAGATCGGTGTCTTCTTCGGCTCCCCGGAGACCACCACTGGTGGTAAGGCGCTGAAGTTCTACGCCTCCATCCGCATCGACGTCCGCCGGATCCAGACCCTGAAAGAGGGCGCGGATTCCGTCGGCAACCGCACTAAGGCCAAAATCGTCAAGAACAAGATGGCCCCGCCCTTCAAGATCGCCGAGTTCGACATCATTTACGGCCAGGGCATTTCCCGTGAGGGCGGCATTATCGACATGGGTGTGGAGCACGGCCTGATCAAGAAGTCGGGCTCCTGGTTCACCTACGATGGCGACCAGCTGGGTCAGGGCATGGAGAACTCCCGCCGCTTCCTGCGCGACAACCCGGAGTTGGCATCCGAACTCGAGCGCCTGATCAAGGAAAAGCTCGGCGTCGGCGTGAAGGCCCCGGCCGAAACCGAGGAGTCACCGAAGCTGAAGGCCGTTGACGGCTTCTAACGCAGGAGCGAGCCGTGCGTCAGGGTTTCGTCACAGGAACCCTGACCCGGACGGCGCTGGCGACCAGCGTGCCGGTTCCGCCGCGTACAGTTCTGGCGGTTCTGGCGGCTCCCGCCGCTCAAGGGCGGCGCCGTCTCCGGAACTGGATCCAGACGCGGACCCCGCAGCGGTCGCTCGCGCCATCGTGTTGCGGCAGCTGACGACTTCGCCCAAGAGCCGGCTGCAGCTCGCGCGCAAGCTGGCCGAGCGCAACGTGCCCGAGGACGTCGCCGAGGCCGTACTGGACCGCTTCGAGGAAGTGCGCCTGGTGGACGACGCCGAGTTTGCGGACTTGTGGGTCCGCAGCAGGTCCCAAACGCGCAAACTCGCCAAGGGGGCCCTGCGGCGCGAACTCGCGGACAAGGGCATCGACCCGGAGACCGCCGCCGGTGCGCTGGAACAGCTAACCGACGCCGACGAAGAATCGGCCGCCCGTGAGCTCGTGGAGCGCAAGCTGCGGGGATTCACCGGGGGTGAAGACCGTGCGGAGCGCGACAAGGTCACCCGCCGCCTCGCGTCAATGCTGGCCCGCAAGGGATACCAGCCTTCGCTCGCCTTCCGGATCGTGGGCGAGGTACTCGACGCAGTCACCGGCCGTGCCGAAGCCGGGGACTAAGACCACCGATCCGGGGTCTTTGCAGGCCCGGCCACTGCCCGTGACCCATACCCGTTACCCTTAACAAGTGAGTTTTACCATTCCCTCCCCAGCAGCCGGCACGACTTCTCCAGCAACGCCTCCGGCAGTGCCTCCGGCAGTGCCACCGGCAGCGACTCCGGCAATGCAGCCAGCAGCGCCTGTGACATTCAGTACAGACCCGGCTGCCGCAACGGAAAGTTCCCGGCCGGCCCAGCCCCGCACCTACCAGGTGCGCACCTTCGGCTGCCAGATGAACGTGCACGATTCCGAGCGGATGGCCGGCATGCTGGAAGCCGCAGGCTACGTTCCGTCCGCCGGTGAGCTGGCCGACGTCGTGGTCTTCAACACCTGCGCGGTCCGGGAGAATGCCGACAACAAGTTGTACGGCAACCTCGGCATCCTCGCCCCGGTCAAGGCAGCCAATCCGGGAATGCAGATCGCCGTTGGCGGGTGCCTCGCACAGAAGGACCGGGAGACCATCCTCAAGAAGGCGCCGTGGGTGGACGCCGTGTTCGGCACCCATAACGTCGGTGCCCTGCCGGCGCTGCTGGACCGGGCCCGCCACAACAACGAGGCCCAGCTGGAGATCCTCGAATCCCTGGATGTTTTTCCCTCCACTCTTCCCACCAAGCGGGACTCAGTCTATTCAGGCTGGGTATCGATCTCCGTGGGCTGCAACAACACCTGCACCTTCTGCATCGTCCCGGCCCTGCGGGGCAAGGAAAAGGACCGTCGCCCCGGCGAGATCCTGGCCGAAATCCAGGCGCTCGTGGACGACGGCGCCATCGAAGTAACACTGCTGGGCCAAAACGTGAACTCCTACGGCGTCGAATTCGGCGACCGGCAGGCCTTCTCCAAGCTCCTGCGCGCCTGCGGCGACATCCCGGGCCTCGAACGTGTCCGGTTCACTAGCCCGCACCCGGCCGCCTTCACCGACGACGTCATCGACGCCATGGCCGAGACTCCCAACGTCATGCCGCAGCTGCACATGCCCTTGCAGTCCGGCTCGGACAAAGTCCTCAAGGATATGAAGCGGTCCTACCGCTCCACCAAGTTCCTCGGCATCCTGGACAAGGTCCGCGAGAAAATCCCGCACGCCGCTATCTCCACGGACATCATCGTCGGGTTCCCCGGCGAGACCGAGGAGGACTTCCAGGCCACGCTCGACGTCGTGGAGAAGTCCCGGTTCGCCACTGCCTTCACCTTCCAGTACTCCAAGCGACCGGGCACTCCCGCCGCGGACCTGCCGGACCAGCTGCCCAAGGCAGTGGTCCAGGAACGCTTTGAGCGCCTCACGGCCCTGCAGGACCGGATTGCCGCAGAGGAAAACGCCCGGCAGCTCGGCCGCCGCGTCGAGGTCATGGTGACAGCCCAGTCGGGCCGTAAAGCCCAGGAAACCCACCGCCTTTCTGGCCGGTCCCAGGACCAGCGGCTGGTGCACTTCTCCGTGCCCGCCGGCGCCGAGGTGCCCCGGCCCGGCGACCTGGTGACCGTCACCATCACAGACGCGGCCGCATTCCACCTCGTCTCCGACCCTGCATCGGCGGATGACTACAGCCTGCGCCGCTCCCGCGCCGGTGACGCCTGGGACCGTTCCCAGGCAGATTCCTGCGGCGCCCCCGCCCCGGCCAGCGCGTCGGGCACCTCCGGCGTGTCGCTGGGCATGCCCAGCCTCCCGGTCCGCGGCCGTTAGCGCCGTGCCTGGCCAGCAGGGCACCGCCCAGGCCGCCGCCGCGGCCACGGCAAAAGCAGCTGCACGGCCGGATGCACTGCCAAGTGCAAAGCCGGGTGCACGGCCGGCTGCGCCGCCAGTGATCGCCGTCGTCGGCCCCACAGGGTCCGGCAAATCAGACCTGGCCGTGGCCCTCGCCCTTGAGCTCGACGGCGAAGTCATCAACGCCGACTCGATGCAGTTCTACCGCGGCATGGACATCGGCACCGCCAAGATCACCGACGCCGAACGCCGGGGCGTGCCGCATCACCTCCTGGACATTCTGGACGTGACCGAGGAAGCGTCCGTCTCGGACTTCCAGCAGCAGGCCCGTGCCCTGATCGCCGACATCCACGGCCGCGGGAAACGGGCCATCCTGGCCGGCGGCTCGGGACTCTACGTCCGCGCCGCGCTCGATGTCCTGGAGTTCCCCGGCACGGATCCGGACATCCGCCGCCGGCTCGAGACGGAACTGGCCACGGCGGGACCTGCGCCGCTGCGGGAACGGCTGGAAGCAGCGGACCCCGTGTCGGCGGGCAGGCTGGGCGATGATCGCAGGATCATCCGCGCCCTGGAGGTCTTCGAACTCACCGGGCGCCCGTTCAGCTCCTTCATGCCTGCCCGCGAGTACTTCCAGCCTGCCGTCCAGATCGGCCTCGACGTGGACCGGGAACTGCTCCGGGAGCGCCTTGCCCAGCGCGTCCACGCCATGGTGGACCAGGGGCTGCTGGACGAAGTGCGACGGCTGGACGCCGCAGGGCTCCGCACCGGCAGGACCGCGCCACGCGCCCTCGGCTATGCCCAGTTCCTCCGGGTCCTCGACGGTGAAGCCAGCCTGGAGCAGGCCGCGGACGAAACCATCATCGCCACCCGGCAGTTCGCGCGCCGCCAGCTGACCTGGTTCCGGGCCGATCCCCGGGTCACCTGGCTGGGCTGGCGCGATCCTGACCTGGTGGCCGAGGCCGCCGCACTGGGCCGCACAGCGCCCGTTCTGCCGCCGGCATAGCGTTCGGGCCACAGTCACGGTCACGGTCTCTGTCACGGTCACGGTCACGGTCACCGTCACGGTGCCGGAGCGGTCAGGGCGGAACGGTAACCTTGGAGCATGGACGAATCCCAAGCCGTAGCCGCTGACCGCACTGCCGGCGATACCGCACCGCTCAGCGGTCTGAAGTTTTCCAAAGGCCACGGAACGGGCAACGACTTTGTCCTGATCGCAGATCCCAACGGCACACTCTCGCTCAGCCCCGAGCACGTCGCGGCGCTCTGCGACCGGCACCGCGGCATCGGCGGCGACGGCCTGATCCGTGCCGTACCTTCCCGGCTCCTGCCCGAGGGGCAGGAATTGCTGGCCGCGCACCCCGACGCCGAGTGGTTCATGGACTACCGCAACGGCGACGGCTCGCTTTCCGAGATGTGCGGAAACGGAGTCCGCGTCTTTGTGCACTTCCTCATCGCCGAAGGACTCGTGGATCTTCCAGCCGGCGAGTCCCTCGTCATTGGAACCCGGGGCGGTGCCAAGACGATCGTCCGGACAGCTGCGGGCTACGCCGTGGACATGGGCCCCTGGGAGTTCATCTTCCCGGGTGAGGCCACCGCACGGGCTATGGATTCGCTCGTCAGCGCCGAGGGGCTCGAAGTCGCCCGGCCCGCCCTTTCCGTCAGCATGGGCAATCCGCACACAGTGGTAGCCCTGGCCGAGACCGCCGAACTCGAGGCCACACAGCTGTTCACGGCCCCACGGGTGGACCCGACGCCGCCCCACGGCACCAACGTCGAATTCGTCGTGCCGTCCGAACCGCTGGTCCACGACGGCACCGGCACCATCACCATGCGGGTCCACGAGCGCGGGGTGGGGGAGACCCAGTCATGCGGCACCGGCGCCTGCGCCGCCGCCGTCGCCATTCGCCACTGGGCCGGCCAGGGCGCACCCGACGCGTGGAACGTCCACGTTCCCGGCGGCGTCGTCGGCGTGAAATTCTTCCTGGGCCCGGAGGGGCACGAACACGTCGAACTCAGCGGCCCGGCCGTGATCGTCGCTAGCGGGACGCTTTCCTGACCCGAAGGATCCGGAACGACTTCGACGTGCTCTCCCGGGTGACGCTGAAGCTGGAGTCGAGCTCCGCCGCCAGCCAGCGCTGCAGCGAGTCCGAGCCGAGGTTCTTCTGCACCACGAGCCAGGCCGATCCACCCGGCGCCAGCCTGGGAATCCACAGGCGCAAGAGGGCATGAAGCTCATCCTTGCCGATCCGGATCGGCGGGTTGGACCAGATGGTGTCAAAGCGCAGTTCGGGGTCCACAGCGTCCGGCGTGCTGGCGGTGACGTTGCTCAGCCCCAACAGCCCGGCGTTTTCGTTGGTGAGGGTCACGCAGCGTTCATTCACGTCCACCGCGTAGACGTGGGCGTGCGGTGCCCGCAGGGCCATGGTCAAGGCGATCGGTCCCCAGCCGCAACCAATATCCAGCAGGTTGCCCTGCGGCGCCGGAGCCGGAACGTCGGCGAGCAGCACGGCCGTTCCCTTGTCGATCCCGTCCGGGCTGAAGATGCCTGAGGACGTCTGCAGCCGGCGCGTTTCACCGGCGAGATCCACGGTGAGCGGCTTGCGGGTGAAGGGCCCGGCCGGCTGGGCGCTGAAATAATGTGCAGACTCCATAATGGGCCAGATTAGTTGGCGGCCCACCCCATTGGGAAACCGGGCGGGAGCCTTGACGTCTGCTAGGCTAAAAAACATGATCTTGATCTCCAAGTAGCCGGCACGGGCCTTGTCCCGTCCCCGGAGCGATGCAGGTAAACGCCTTCCGCTGAGTGCGCCATCGCAAGGGTGAGTCTTCTCACCCGCGGGCGCCTGCACCACTTGGAATCCAGCAAATTTCCTGAGCACCTTGTTTTGCCGCCACCGTGTTTTGCGGGCACCGTGCTCTCTGGCCCGCTCCCGGGCCCGGTTCGGCGGACGGCACCTACCTCACTGTGATCTCCACAGTCTGTGGTCCCCACAGCCTGGCGCATTTGCCGCCACTACCCTTCACCCAGCCACCGCTCCGGACGGAGCCAGCACTGCCCAGGCACCCCTGCCGCGGGCAATCCAGGAGGCCTGCATGACCCCCCGCCGTCAGCCCAGCGCGAATACCGCCCCACAGAGCACCAATCGGCACTATTCTGAAAGTGCCGAACCCTTAAAGGAGACCATGACCAGCCACCCCAACACCGGACCCGATTCAGCAGCCCAGGACATGAGTCCTGAGGAGATCCAAGCTGTAATCGACCGGATCCTGTCCAAGGACACCCCGGCCCCAGGCGCAGGCCGTGGCGGCGGCTCCGGAGCCGGCGCCAACGGAGGCGCTGGCGCGACCGGCGGCCCGACGTCGGTACTCGGCAAGGCACAGGCCATCTCCCGCCTGGACGAGGTGTACACCAACTTCGACGGCGACCAGCAGGATCTCGAGGAACGCCACGCGCTGCGCCGCAAGGCAGGCCTGTCCACCGAACTCGAAGACGTCACCGAGGTCGAATACCGGCAGCTGCGCCTTGAGCGCGTCGTCCTGGCCGGCCTCTGGACCGAAGGCACCTTAGCGGATGCCGAGAACTCGCTGCGCGAACTCGCTGCCCTCGCCGAGACCGCCGGCTCGGAGGTCCTCGACGGGCTGGTCCAGCGGCGGGCAAAGCCCGATCCCGGAACCTTCCTCGGCTCGGGCAAGGCGCAGGAACTGAAGGCCATCGTGATGTCCACCGGCGCCGACACCGTAGTGGTCGACGCCGAATTGGCCCCGTCCCAGCGGCGTGGCCTGGAGGACATCGTCAAGGTCAAGGTCATTGACCGCACGGCGCTGATTCTGGACATCTTCGCGCAGCACGCGAAGAGCCGCGAAGGCAAGGCGCAGGTGGAGCTGGCCCAGCTGGAATACCTGCTGCCGCGCCTGCGTGGCTGGGGCGAGTCGATGTCCCGCCAGGCCGGTGGCCAGGTGGGCGGCGCCGGCGCCGGCATGGGTTCGCGTGGCCCAGGTGAAACCAAGATCGAACTGGACCGCCGTCGGATCCGCACCCGGATGGCCAAGCTGCGGCGCGAAATCGCAGCCATGAAGCCGGCCCGGGAAACGAAGCGGGCCAACCGCCGTCGCAATGCGGTGCCCTCGGTGGCGATCGCCGGGTACACCAACGCCGGGAAGTCCTCGCTGCTGAACCGGCTGACAGACGCCGGGGTGCTGGTGGAGAACGCCCTGTTCGCCACCCTGGACCCCACCGTCCGCAAGGCCGAAACCGCTGACGGGCTGGGGTACACCCTGGCGGACACCGTGGGATTTGTCCGGTCCCTGCCCACCCAGCTCGTGGAGGCATTCCGCTCCACGCTCGAAGAGGTGGCCGACTCGGACCTGATCCTGCACGTCGTGGACGTCTCGCACCCGGATCCGGAAGGTCAGATCGCCGCTGTCCGGACCGTATTCAGTGAAGTCGACGCGCGCAAGGTTCCGGAAATCATTGTCCTGAACAAGGCCGACGCCGCGGACCCGTTCGTGGTCGAGCGGCTCAAGCAGCGCGAACCGCGCCACGTGGTGGTCTCGGCCCGCACCGGGGAAGGCATTCCGGAGCTGCTCAGGGCCATCAGCGACGGCATTCCGCGGCCCAGCGTGAAGCTTGAACTGTTGATCCCGTACAACCGCGGGGACCTGCTCAGCAAGCTCCACGAGACCGACGCCGAGATCCTCAGCCTGGACCACGAGGAAACCGGGACCCGTGCCGTGGTGATGGTGCGTGAAGGACTCGCCGCCGAACTGGATCCCTTCATCAGCAATGACTGACGCTGCGGTGACCAGGGCAGACGCCGGATCTGCGGACGCCGACGCAGCTGACGTTGAATTGGACGCCGCCGGACCTCCGGACGCATCGGCCGACGCCGGCTCAGCCGCCGAAGGCGACGCCGATTCGGTTGCCGGGGCGGCCGGCGAGGAGTTCGTGGTTAAACTGCTCGACCGTGCCGTGTCCGGCATGGGCGGCCAGAGCCGCGATGGCCAGCACGAAATGGCCCGGCAGGTGGCGCGCGCGATAGACAGCGGCGACCACCTGCTGGTCCAGGCCGGCACCGGCACCGGCAAATCCTTGGCATACCTGATTCCGCTGATCGCCCATTCGCTGACCAGCAACAAGCCCACCCTGGTCTCCACCGCAACCCTGGCGCTGCAGACGCAGATCGTGGGCCGGGACCTGCCCCGGCTGCTCAAGACCCTCACGCCTGCCCTGGCACGGCCCGTCAAGGTCGCCCTGGTGAAGGGCCGGTCCAACTACGTGTGCCGGCACAAGCTCGAGGGCGGTTTCCCGTCCGAAGAACCTTCCGAGGGACAGCTGTTTTCCCTCGGGGAGGACACCAGCGTGCCGCATTTCGCCGCCGCACTGGGCGGGCCGTCCTCGCAAATGGGCAAGGAAGTCGTCCGCCTGCGCGAATGGGCGGAGGGGACCGCGACGGGGGACCGCGACGAGCTCATGCCTGGCGTCACGGACCGGGCCTGGCGCCAGGTCTCGGTCACCTCCATGGAGTGCCTCGGCGCGCAGAAGTGCCCGCTTGCGGCCGAATGTTTCAGCGAGCTTGCACGGCAGAACGCCGCCGACGCCGACGTCGTGGTCACCAACCACGCCATGCTGGCCGTCAGTGCCTTCGAAGGCCTGGCGGTGCTGCCCGAGTACGACGTCGTGGTGGTGGACGAGGCGCACGAACTGCAGGACCGCGTCACGGGCGCGGTCTCCGGTCAGCTCTCCGTGGCGATGGTTCACGCTGCCGCGTCCGGGGCCCGGAAGCACACGGGCATCACGGTGGACGCGCTGAACAATGCCGCGGCCCATCTGGAGCTGGCCATCGACGGCGTCCCCAGCGGGTTGATGCCCAACGGGCTGAACAGCGAGCAGCTGGACTGCATCGACCAGCTGCGCGATGCGTGCCGCGCCGCCCTGTCTGATTCGAAGGGGGACAGCTCCGTGTCGGCCGACGGCGGACGCCAGCTGGCCCGGTCACGCCTGATGGTCATCCTGGAACTCTGTGAGCGCCTCCTGGCCGCGCGCGAAAACCGCGAAGTGGTGTGGTTCTCCCGCAACAGCAGCTTCGACCCGGCGCAGGGCTACTCCCAGCCGGACGAGAGCTCGCCTGCCTTGATCAATGTTGCCCCGTTGAGCGTCGCGGGGCGTCTGCGCGAGGGTTTGTTCGCGGACCACACCGTCATCCTGACCTCGGCCACGCTGGCCATCGGCGCTGCCTTCGAGCCTGCTGCCGGCGGCCTCGGCCTCGTTGGCAACGGCGCCCCGAGCTGGACCGGCGTCGACGTCGGATCCCCCTTCGACTATCCGAAGCAGGGCATCCTCTACGTCGCCCGGCACTTGCCCAAACCCGGCCGCGGAACGTCCCCCGAGGCCTTGGACGAACTCGAGAAGCTGATCCGCGCTTCAGGCGGCGGTGCCTTGTGCCTGTTTTCCTCGCGGCGCGCGGCCGAGGAAGCGGCCGAGGCCATGCGGCCCCGGCTGGGCCTCAGCATCCTGTGCCAGGGGGAGTCGACCATGACGGCGCTCGTGCGGCAGTTTGCCGACGAGCCGGACACCTGTTTGTTCGGCACGATGTCCCTGTGGCAGGGCGTCGACGTTCCGGGGGTGTCCTGCCGGCTGGTGGTCATTGACCGGATTCCGTTCCCGCGGCCGGACGATCCGCTGATGACGGCACGCTCGCGGGCCGTCGCCCAGGCCGGCGGCAATGGCTTCATGTCCGTCTCGGCCACGCACGCCGCCATTCGGCTCGCGCAGGGCGCCGGACGGCTGATCCGCTCGACGTCGGACAAGGGCGTGGTGGCGGTGCTGGATTCGCGGCTGTCCACGGAGCGCTACGGCGGATTCCTCCGCGCCGCGCTGCCGCCGTTCTGGCCCACCACCGATTCGTCGATAGCCATGGCGGCCTTGGAGCGCCTGGCGAAGGACTCCGCGAAGGGCTAAGTCCCAAGCTGAAGCAGGAGCCGGACATCCTCGAGGAGGCGGCCACTCTGAGTGGCGGCCCCGACGGCGATGGCTAAAGGGAGCGGAGTACCGAGACGACCTTGCCCATGATGACGGCGTGGTCGCCGAGGATGGGCTCGTACTGGGTGTTTTGCGGCAGCAGCCAGGTGTGGCCGTCCCGCTGGCGGAATGTCTTGACCGTGGCTTCGTCGTCCAGCAGTGCGGCAACGATGTCGCCGTTTACGGCATCGCCCTGGCGGCGGACAACCACCCAGTCGCCGTCGCAGATGGCGGCATCGATCATCGAGTCGCCCGCCACCTTGAGCATGAAGAGTTCGCCATGGCCCACCAGCTGGCGGGGCAGCGGCATGACATCCTCCACCACCTGGTCCGCGAGGATCGGCCCGCCAGCGGCGATGCGTCCGACGAACGGCACCATTGCCGTGTCGGTGGCGCTGGCGAGTTCATTCACTGACAGGCCGCCGACGGCCCGCAGGCCGCTGGACTTCTCGACTCCCGAAATCGGGGTGGTCCCCTCGTCCAGGGTCAGCGGCATGAGCACTTCCATGGCCCTCGGGCGCTTCGGATCGCGCCGCAGGTAGCCGAGCTTTTCGAGCTGGGAGAGCTGATGGGTCACGCTCGACAGGCTGGCTAGACCGACAGTGTCGCCGATCTCGCGCATGGACGGCGGGTAGCCCTTGTCCGTGACGGACCGCTGGATGGTCTCCAGAATTTTCTTTTGCCGGACGGTGAGGCTTTTGGGGGCCCGGGCGGGCTGCGGGCTCCGTGAGGTGGCCCTGCCGCCGGTGGCTTGTGCTGCCATGTTCGCCAACGCCTTTCCGTTCCGCCCGGCTGCCGTGGCTGCTGTCACCGGGAACTTCCGGTCTGAAATGTCAGACCCTGCTGATCAACTACCAATGACTTCACCCAGTGAATTCATTTGTGGTTGTCCTGTCCCTCAAAAATAGGCCAGCCGCAGGGCTTTTTCAAACATTTGTTCTAGCGAGTCTCGACATCGTTCGTTAGTAAGTGCTAAAACAGAACAAGCAGAGTTCGAATATGTGTTCGAGTTCGGAGTTTCGAGTCCGGATCCGATGTTCGGTTCTATGTTCGAAGGTTCGGCCGGTTGGCGGCGAGTACGTGGAGTACGCCGGGCGGCACCGTATGGTCCAGGAGGGCTCAGTTCATGTCAGCTTCAAGCGCGTTTCAAGGCACGTTCGTTCAGGGCGTCACGAATCACCACCGCCGGGCAGGTGCCAGTGGCGTCGCCGGTTTCGGCAGCGCCGGCCAGGGCAGTGTTGGCCAGGGTAGCGTTGGCCAGAGCAGCGCCGACCAGGCCAGCGCCCGTCACGGCAATGTGTACCCGATCAACGCCGGCCGCCGCACTTCCCCGACGTCGCCTGCACCGCTAGGGGCGACGGCCGCTGTTTCCGCCGGCCGGCCCAAGCAAGCGCCGCTGCGGCTCACCCGGCGCGGACGCTTCGTCTTCTTCGGTGTCCCGCTGATCCTGCTGGCGGCGCTCATCCTGTCGTTCAGCGGATTCCTCAACGCGCCCGCGAAGGCGGCGGATTCCGCGGACCAGCTCTCGCTGACGCCGACCGTTACCGTCACTGTGCAGCCGGGGGAGTCCCTCTGGGCCATTGCGAGGTCCGTGGCCCCGGAGCGAGATCCCCGCGACGTCGTGGCCGATATCGTGCAGCTGAACAACTTGGATGCCGCGCGTGTGATGCCGGGCCAGCAGCTGTTCGTCCCGTCCAAGTAGCGTCCGGCAAGCCAGGTACCGTCACCCAACTACCATCACCCAAGTGCCGTCGCAGGCGTCACAGTTTCAGCGCCCGTGCCGCTACCACTTAAACTGGTCACGTGACTGACCAGCTTGAGCGCCTCAACCGACTGCCCCTCCGAACCAATCTGCGTGGCCTGCGTCCGTATGGCGCGCCGCAGCTGGACGTCCCCATCCTGCTCAACGTCAACGAGAACACCCATGGCGTTCCGGCCGATGTCCGCGCGGCGATCACCGAGGCCGTCAGCGCCGCCGCCGTCGGGCTGAACCGGTATCCGGACCGCGAGTTCACCGAATTGCGCGAAGCCCTCGCCGAATACCTTGGCCACGGCCTGGACGCGGAGAATATCTGGGCCGCGAACGGCTCCAACGAAGTCCTTCAGCAGATCCTCCAGGCATTCGGCGGCCCCGGCCGGACGGCCCTCGGGTTCCCTCCCACGTATTCGATGTACCCGCTGCTGGCCTCCGGCACGGACACGGAGTACATCGTCGGTGCCCGCGCGGCAGATTATGGGCTCAGCGCGGAATCGGCGGCGCGCCAGGTCCGCGAGCTGCAGCCCAACATCGTTTTCCTCTGCTCCCCGAACAATCCCACCGGCACGGGGCTGGGGCTTGATGTCGTCGAGGCCGTCTACGACGCCGGCGAGGCCAGTCAAACCATCGTGATCGTTGACGAGGCGTACCACGAGTTCGCCCACGACGGCACGCCCAGCGCGCTCACCCTGCTGCCAGGCCGGGAGCGGCTCATCGTCTCGCGCACCATGAGCAAGGCCTTCGCCCTCGCCGGCGCGCGGCTCGGCTACATGGCCGCGGCCCCGGAGGTCGCGGACGCCCTGCGCCTGGTCCGTCTCCCGTACCACCTCTCCGCCATCACCCAAGCCGCGGCCCTGGCCGCCCTGCGCCACCGGGAGGCCCTCATGGCGGACGTCGAGGACATCAAGCGCCAACGCGACAGGATCGTGTCCGAACTGACGCGGCTGGGCCTGAGGCCGGCCGCCTCCGACTCCAACTACGTGTTCTTCGGCGGCCTGGAGAACCCCCACGAGGTCTGGCAGGGCATGCTGGACGCCGGTGTCCTCATCCGCGACGTCGGCATTCCGGGGCACCTTCGCGTGACCGCCGGCACTGAGACAGAAACCACAGCCTTCCTTGAGGCCCTTGAACGCATCCTGAACGGCTCCGCAAAGCCGCAGGCCTAGACTTGATGGGGAGCCCGAGCGCCCCGCCAGACTGCCCAACACCCTGCCTTCTTCCAAAGGACACATCTACATGAGCAACACGGGATCCACCGCCGCCGAGGGCCGGACCGCACGCATGGAACGGACCACCAGTGAGTCCTCGGTCCTGGTCGAGATCAACCTGGACGGCACCGGCGTTTCAGACATCAGCACGTCGGTTCCGTTCTACGACCACATGCTGACAGCCCTCAGCAAGCACTCCTTGATTGACATGACCGTCAAGGCCACCGGTGACACCCACATCGATGTGCACCACACTGTCGAGGACGTGGCCATCACCTTCGGCGAGGTGCTGCGGACCGCCCTGGGCAACAAGGCCGGAATCCGCCGGTTCGGCGAGGCGACCGTGCCCCTGGATGAGGCCCTCGCGCAAGCCGTCGTGGACGTCTCCGGCCGTCCCTACCTGGTCCACGCCGGTGAGCCGGCAGGCCAGGAATACCACCTGATCGGCGGCCACTTCACGGGCTCCCTGACCCGCCACGTCTTCGAGGCGATCACGCTGCACGCCGGGATCTGCCTGCACATGAACGTCACCGCCGGGCGCGACCCCCACCACATCGTCGAGGCCCAGTTCAAGGCCTTTGCCCGGGCACTGCGGGCAGCCGTCGAACCGGATCCCCGCGTCGAGGGCATCCCGTCCACAAAGGGTGCCTTGTGAGCGGCCCGCTGCTCCGCGACGGGGCCATCATCGACCCCGCCGCCGCGACCAAGCCGGTGTCCCCGGAGGGAAAGCCCACTGTTACGGTGCTGGACTACGGCTCCGGGAATGTCCGGTCCGCCGTCCGCGCGCTGGAGCGGGCCGGCGCCGAAGTCATCCTCAGTTCCAAGCCTGAAGACGTCCTCAACGCCGACGGCCTCGTCGTCCCCGGTGTCGGCGCCTTCGAAACCGTCATGCGCGAACTCAAAGCCGTTGACGCCATCCGCATGATCGGCCGCCGTGTCGCCGGAGGCCGCCCCGTGCTGGCCATCTGCGTCGGACTCCAGGTGCTGTTCGAGGCCGGCGTCGAGCACGGCACGGAAGCCGAGGGCATGGGGGAGTGGCCCGGCAAGGTGGAGCTGTTGCCTGCCGACGTCGTACCGCACATGGGCTGGAACACCGTCTCCGTCCCTGAGGGATCCAAGCTGTTCGCCGGGGTCGAGGGCGAGCGCTTCTACTTCGTGCACTCCTACGGCGTCCAGCACTGGGACTTCGACGTCATCCAGCCGCGGATGGCCGCGCCGCTGGTGACCTGGTCCGACCACGGTGCCCCGTTCATCGCGGCTGTGGAAAACGGCCCGCTGTGCGCCACGCAGTTCCACCCGGAGAAGTCCGGCGACGCCGGCGCCCGGCTGTTGCGCAACTGGGTCCAAGGCCTGCGGCCCGCATCCCCGGAACGAACCGCAGCCCCGGAACGGACCGCCTAGATGTGGTCCCTGGTGCTCATGGGCGTCGCGGGCCTGCTGGTTGGCGGCGCGATCTCCTTCCGGCAGCAGAAAAGTCCGCTGTGGGTGCAGATCGTTTTCTATGTCCTCGCCGGCATGTCGCTGCTGGCCGCCTACCTCCTGACCCTGCCGGCGTCCTGACGGCCGCTCCCAACTACCATCCCAAGCTGAGGACTCCACGATGACCACCGAAACCCCGTTGCCCGTACTTGAGCTCCTGCCCGCCGTCGACGTCGTCAACGGCCAGGCCGTCCGCCTCGTCCAGGGCGAAGCAGGCAGCGAGACGAGCTATGGCACCCCGCTGGAGGCCGCCCTCAACTGGCAGCAGCAGGGGGCCGAATGGGTGCATCTGGTCGACTTGGACGCCGCGTTCGGGCGCGGCTCCAACGCCGAGCTCCTGCGCGAGGTGGTTGGGCGGCTCGACATCAAGGTGGAGCTCTCCGGCGGCCTGCGCGACGACGAATCCCTCGAGAAAGCCCTCGACCTCGGCGTCGCTCGCGTGAACCTGGGCACCGCGGCACTGGAGAACCCGGACTGGACGGCCCGGGTGATCGAACGCTTCGGCGACAAGATCGCCGTCGGCCTGGATGTCCGCGGCACCACCCTCGCCGGCCGGGGCTGGACCAAGGAAGGCGGGGACCTCTGGGAGGTGCTCGGCCGCCTCGAGGACGCCGGCTGCGCCCGGTACGTCGTGACCGATGTGACCAAGGACGGCACGCTCCAGGGCCCCAACGTCGAACTCCTGCGCCAGATGGTCGAGAAGACAGGCAAGCCTGTGATCGCTTCCGGCGGCATTTCCAGCCTTGAGGACCTCTTGGTCCTGCGTTCCCTGGTGCCGCTCGGGGTCGAAGGCGCCATCATCGGCAAAGCCCTCTACAACGGCAACTTCACACTGCCCGAGGCCCTCGACGCCGCCGGCCGCCGCTAGGCGCTCAGTGCCCATGACGCACACCGACAATCCGCACGGCCCCCACGACCCCCGGGACACAGTCCAGCCGGGCGCCGGGGCGGGCCCCGTCCGGCATCTGCCCGGACACATCGCGGCCGCCCTGGCCGGCTCCGGCGGGGCCACTGACTCCGCCGGCCAACCCTGGGCAGGCCGCAGCCTGTCCGGCGATGACGCAAAGATCCACAATTTCGAGGACGACGCCGGCACCGCCGACGCCGGATACCTTGCGGCTTTGGCCGACCTCGCCGCGGGCACTGGCGACGAGGCGGCCGTGGTGGCCGCGCTTGCCACCGCAAGGGTGTTCGTGCCAATCCTCGCCCAGCTCGCCGAAGAGGGCGAAGCCGCTGCTGGGGCGCACGGGGACCAGCTGCACTCGGACAAACAGGCCGACATGGCCCTCGTGACGCTCAAGGCGCCGGACGGGCGAACGGCTATGCCGGTGTTCACCTCGGCGGCGTCACTGACTGCGTGGCATCCGGAGGCCAGGCCGGTCGCCGTGTACGCGGCGCGGGCCGCCCTATCCGCGGTCGCGGAAGGCGCCGAGCTGCTGGTGCTCGATCCCGGCTCCAGCCTGACGTTCGTGGTGCGCCGGCCGGCGGTTTGGGCCCTCGCCCAGCAGCAGACCTGGACGCCGTCGTACGCCGATCCCGATCTCGCAGCAGCCCTCGGGGAGGGCGCGGTTAGCTTTCCTGCGGTCCGCCGTGTTGAAATTCATCCGGGGGGAGGAGTTGCCACGGCCACGGCCGATGGCACGCGGCTCCCCGGTGGGGGAGCCGGCCCGGAACTCCGGGTGGTCCTCTACCTTGAAGACGGGCTCGACGCCGCCGGCGTGCAGTCCATTGTCGCTGGCCTCAACAACGCCTGGGCCCGGAATGAAATCTTTGCCGAGCGGGTTGATTCGATCGAGGTCAAGCTGCAGCGCGCAGCACCATAGCTGACGGCCCAACGGGGGGACTTCCCGGTGCTGCCGTGGGCAGTACCAGAAGGAAGTAGTCTCGTGAATTTCGCGCTTTACCGTCAGCTGCTGGCCGTCCGGCCCATCCGGCGGCTCCTGCTGGTCGGCATGATCGCCCGCATACCGCACTCGGCGGCCGGAGTCTTGCTGACCCTGCACATCGTCCTGACCCTCGGCCAGGGCTACGCGGCCGCCGGCGCAGCCGCCGCCGTGATGACGATCGGAATCGCCGTCGGCGCCCCCTGGCGCGGGCGCCGGGTCGACACCGTGGGGCTGCGTAAGGCGCTCATCCCGTCTGTCGTCTCCGAGACGGTGATCTGGTCGATCGTCCCGCACGTCTCCTACGAGGTGCTGCTACCCCTGGTGTTCATCGGAGGCCTGCTGACCCTGCCCATCTTCAGCGTGGTGCGGCAGTCCCTCGGCGTGCTGGCCCCCGGGGAACAGCGCCGCACGGCCTTCACCCTGGACGCCATCGCCACCGAACTGGTCTTCATGATCGGCCCCGCTGTCGGAGCCGTCGTCGCCACCAGCGGCCAGTCCGTCCTGGGCCTGACAATTGTGGGAGTGGCGACATCCGTCTCGGGACTCTTCCTCATGTGGTTCAACCCGCCCACCCGGAGTGCTTCTCCGGACGCCGGGCTCGAGGCGCAAGAGCTCGAATGCGCGGAAGCCGCCGTCGTTGCCGCCGCGCCGGCCCACCTGCAGGAGGCCGCTGCCGAACTGGCACCCCTGGCCGCCGCGGCCGAGGAACGGCGCCGGCGGGGCTCCGGCCTGCGACACAGAGTCATCCACAACTTCAGCTGGTTCACCGCCGCCGTGGCCTCCGTATTCGCTGTCGCGGCCGGTGCGGGCATGGTCCTCAGCGGCACCGACGTCGGCATCGTCGCGGCCCTCCAGACCGGGGGCCACGAGGCCGAAGTCGGCATTGTGTTCCTCTTCTGGTGCGCGGCCTCGGTGGTGGGCGGCATCCTCTACGGCGCCATGCACCGGCCCATCTCCCCGATCCTCCTGTTGCTCGGGATGTCAGCGCTGACCGTCCCGATGGCCTTCGCGACCGACGTCTGGACGCTCAGCCTGCTCGCGTTGCTGCCGGGTCTGCTGTGCGCACCGGTGTTGTCCGCGGCCTCGGAAAAGGTGGCCGAACTGGTTGACGAAAGCCGCCGCGGTGAGGCGATGGGCTGGTACGGTTCATCGCTCACGTGCGGAGTGGCCCTGGGTGCGCCGCTTGCCGGGCTGTTCATCGACCTCATCGGCCCCTCGGCGGGCTTCGTGTCCGTGGGGCTGGCCGGCGTGGGCCTCTGCCTGGTGGGACTCGTCCTGCAGCACCTGCGCCGCCGCCGCCTGGCCCACGTCTGACCTTCCGCTGCCGCCGCTTGCGGCACCCGACCCCGGAGCGCAGGGGCGTTAACGACGGCGGCGGCGGTCGGACCGAAGTGGTCCGCCCGCCGCCGCTTTATGGCTGACGCTTGTGCTTAGTTGACTGTGCTTAGTTGACCGGGCCGGTGTACTTCTCGCCCGGGCCCTTGCCCGGAGCATCCGGAATGATCGATTCCTCGCGGAAGGCCAGCTGGAGCGAGCGGAGTCCATCGCGCAGCGGTCCCGCGTGCTGGGAGCCGATTTCCGGCGCCGCCGCGGTCACCAGGCCGGCAAGGGCGGTGATCAGTTTGCGGGCCTCGTCCAGGTCCTTGAGTTCCTGGGCATTTTCCTCGGCGGCGAGGCCGAGCTTTACCGCGGCGGCGCTCATCAGGTGCACGGCGGCCGTGGTGATGACCTCGATCGCGGGGACTTCCGAGATGTCGCGGATCTGCTGCGAGACGTCGGCCTGGGCGGCTGCGGGCTCGAAGACGTGGGAATTACGGTCTGATGTGCTCATGCTGGTAAGCTTGTCACAGACCGACTGAATGTCGTTATTCTCAGGCTTTTATAGAATGCAGTGCTTCTGGCTGAACTTTGGAGCCCGGAGTTGACGCCCGGCGACGCACATGTGCGTTGAACGGGTATCTTTCTGTAGAGTTGACTTTAGTTTGCAAGCGGAGTTCTCTCCCACCCGCGTCAGCCGCGAAACTTCCTTCGGGAAGCCCCTCCCTCCGGGAGTCAAGGTTGCCGGGTACCTGGTCGGGCACTACCTCGGACTCCGGTCCGCAGGAAGTGCATGCCGCCTCATTGAGGGCGGCAGCTCCGATCTCGAGGCCTTCGATTGCTCCGGCAATTGGGGGCCTTCTCTTTTTGCCGGTGGAATACCCCTCACGAACACAGGAGCTTTAACATTAGCGAGCCAAGAATCAATGAGCGTATCCGCGTCCCCGAGGTGCGGCTGGTCGGCCCTGCAGGCGAACAAGTAGGAATTGTCCGTATTGAGGATGCCCTGCGTTTGGCTGCCGAGTCCGATCTTGATCTCGTTGAAGTTGCACCGCAGGCGAAGCCTCCGGTGTGCAAGCTGATGGACTTCGGCAAGTACAAGTACGAAGCCGCCGTCAAGGCACGCGAGGCCCGGAAGAACCAGACCAACACGGTCCTGAAGGAAATCCGCTTCCGCCTGAAGATCGACACTCACGACTACGAGACGAAGCGCGGCCACGCGCTCCGCTTCCTCGGTGCCGGCGACAAGGTCAAGGCCATGATCCAGTTCCGCGGCCGTGAGCAGCAGCGCCCCGAGATGGGCATCCGCCTGCTCCAGCGCTTCGCCGACGACGTCGCCGAGGTTGGCGTGGTGGAGTCCAGCCCCCGGATCGATGGCCGAAACATGGTCATGGTGGTTGGCCCGCTGAAGAACAAGGCTGAAGCCAAGGCAGAGGCCCGCCGCGCAACGCAGCGCGCAGAAGCCAAGGCTGAGAACGAAGCCAAGGCTTCGGGACGTGTCGATGTCTCCGGTGACAGCAACGCCCCGCTGACCCAGACGCTGGCAGACCTCCTGCCGGAAGGCTACGTCGTATCGCCGGAGGCTCCCGCAACGGAGGCGCCCGTCGAGGAACCCCAGGTTGAAGCGGCCCCGGTCGAAGAAGCCCAGGTTGAAGCGGCCCCGGTCGAAGAAGCCAAGGTTGAAGCGGCCCCGGTCACAGAGACCAAGGTCGCAGAGGCCCCGGTTGAAGAGACCAAGGCCGACGAGGCTCCCGCCCAGGAAGCACCGAAGGCGGCTGCTCCCAAGGCGGCCGAGAAGCCGGCAGTAGCCAAGGCTCCCGCGGCTCCGAAGGCAGCCGAGAAGCCGGCAGCAGCCAAGGCTCCCGCGGCTCCGAAGGCCGCTCCGGCCAAGGCTCCCGAGGAAAAGGCAGCCGCTCCGGCCGCTCCGGCGGCGGCACCGAAGCCGGTTGCTGCTCCGAAGCCGGTGCCGAGGCCTTCAGCGCCGAAGCCCGCTGCACGGCCAGCCGCCCCCCGGGCTGCCGCCAAGCCTGGCAGCAAGAAGACCAACTAGTTCACGGCTGCCGGACAGCAATGTCCGGCAGTAGGCAACCAGCATGCCGCCCGCAGGGGCGGCTGCACGAAAGAGCTGCAGACTTTTCTGCGGATACGTAAGGAGATCGGTTCCCATGCCGAAGATGAAGACCCACAGCGGTGCTAAGAAGCGCTTCAAGCTGACCGGTAGCGGCAAGCTGCGCCGCCAGCAGGCCAACCGCCGCCACTACCTGGAGCACAAGTCCTCCCGGCTGACCCGTCGCCTTGCCGGCGACAAGATCGTCTTCAAGGGCGACGCCAAGGTCATCCGGAAGATGCTCGGCATCTAAGTTCCAAGTTTTCTGACTGTTCGCCACCTGGCAGCAGTCAACTACCAAAAAGGCTTCTCAGGCCAGCCGGACCGATCCGGCAGTAGACGCTTGGGATCAGAATTTTCTAAGGAGTACGCACGTGGCACGTGTGAAGAGGGCGGTTAACGCCCACAAGAAGCGCCGGGTTATCCTCGAACGCGCAAAGGGCTACCGCGGACAGCGTTCACGCCTGTACCGCAAGGCAAAAGAGCAGCTGCTGCACTCGTTTGTGTACAGCTACGGTGACCGCAAGAAGAAGAAGGGCGACTTCCGCCGTCTTTGGATCCAGCGCATCAACGCTGCATCCCGCGCCAACGGCCTGACCTACAACCGACTGATCCAGGGCCTGAAGGCCGCTGAGGTTGAGGTTGATCGCCGTATGCTGGCCGAGCTGGCCGTTTCCGACGCCAACGCCTTCGCCGCGCTGGTCAAGGTCGCCAAGGACTCGCTGCCCGCCGACACGTCCGCTCCGGCCGTCCAGGCTGAGGCCGCTCCGGCTCCGAAGGCTGCCAAGAAGGCTCCTGCGAAGAAGCCTGCTGCCAAGAAGGCTGACGCCGAGGCCGCAAAGTAGTTCCTGCCGTAGTCGAAAGACTGCTTCGTTCAAGAACCGGCTGTGAAAGCAACTAAGGTTCTTATATGAACGAAACCGGGCGCCCGCAAGATTTTCCACTTTCCAATCCTCGAGCTGATCGGGTGAGGAAGGTGGCACAACTTGCCGGGCGCCCGGCCCGTTTAAAGCGCAGCGAGTTCCTGGCGGAGGGCCCGCAGGCTGTCCGGGAGGCCCTGATCCTGCACCAGAAAAGGATTGCCGCGGGGGAGCCCGGCATCGTCTATGAGGTGTACGCGAGCGAGGCCTGCCTGGACCGGCACCCGGACCTGGAGACACTCGCAGAGGGCACCACCGCATTCCTCGCCACCGACGAAGTGCTGGCCGCGATGGCGGATACGGTCACCCCGCAGGGCATTCTCGCGGTCTGCGGTTTCCTGGACGTGAGCCTTGAGCAGGTACTCGACGCCGGCCCGCAGCTGATCGCGGTGCTGTGCCAGGTCCGCGACCCCGGCAATGCCGGAACCGTGCTCCGGGCAGCCGACGCGGCCGGCGCGGACGCCGTTATCCTGACCGCATCCAGCGTTGACATCTACAACCCCAAGGCCGTGCGCTCGACGGCGGGATCCCTCTTCCACCTGCCCGTGGTGCTGGGCGCTGATGTCGAGGAGTTGGTGGCCCGCTGCAAGGAACGCGGCATCGGAGTCCTCGCGGCGGACGGCCAAGGCCAGCTGAACCTGGACCGTCTCCAGGACGAGAATGCGGCCCGGCGCCTGGGGACCTCCGCGGCCGAGTCGGTCTTCGCGCTGGAGAACCCCACGGCCTGGCTCTTCGGCAACGAGGCACAGGGACTGTCCGAGGACGAGATCGCGCTGGCCGACCACCGCGTGGCCGTGCCGGTTTATGGGGGAGCGGAAAGCCTGAACCTCGGCACCGCAGCCACCGTCTGCCTCTACGCCAGCGCCCGCTCCCAGCAGGCGTCCTAGGGGCTCTGCACGGACCTGGCACTTCCGGCCGGCAATCCGGCCGGAAGCCCTCCAAAAAACGAACGGCGGGGCCCACCGAATGGTGGGCCCCGCCGTCGTACTGTCACTGCCGCCCCACACACAGTGTGCGGTCAGTGCTTTGCAGAATTATGTGGTCTTGTTGCGCCCTGTGATGGCGCCGTAAATGCCCGCTACGGCGAGGCCGCCGACAATGGCAAGGAGCCAGGAACCGAGATTCCAGAATTCCATCTTGCCGCCGCCGAACAGAAGGTCCCCGATCCAGCCGCCGACAATTGCGCCGACGACGCCGAGCACGAGGCTGGTAACCCAGCCGCCGCCGACCCTGCCGGGCATGACTGCCTTGACGATTGCACCTACTATGAGTCCGAGAATGATCCAGCCAAGAAAGCCCATGTCTCCTCCTACATATTCGTCGGCACCCAAATTGTGGATCCCGAATATGGCTTCAAGCTAACATAGGGCGGATTCGTTGTCAGCAGGGGACTACCCAATCGTTACGTGGCCCCGTTGGCCCCTGCCCCGGTTCGGCTGCGGCCCGGAAACGGGTACGGTATTCCTTGTGGGCGCTGGGTTCTTCCGGTGTTCGCGTACACCCTGAAGAACCCCATAAGGAGAAGCTCACGTGGCTGCAAATGGCGGTACCAAGGCGATTCTCGCGGCGCTGGCCGCAAACCTGACCATCGCCGTTTTGAAGTTCGTCGCCTACTTTCTGACGTTTTCCTCGTCCATGCTGGCCGAGGCGATTCACTCGCTCGCAGACTCCGGCAACCAGCTGTTGCTCCTGGTCGGCGGCAAGCGCGCGCAGCGGAAAGCCAGCCCCGAGCACCCCTTCGGCTATGGCCGCGAGCGGTACATCTACGCCTTTATCGTCTCGATTGTCCTTTTCAGCGTCGGCGGCCTGTTCGCCCTGTATGAGGCCTGGGGAAAGATCCAGCACCCGCACGCCATCGAAGGGGACTTCTGGTGGGTGCCGCTTGCCGTCCTGATCGGCGCAATCATTGCCGAGTCCTTCTCCTTCCGGACAGCGATCATCGAATCCAACCACCTCAGGGGAAAGCAAAGCTGGGTCAAGTTCATCCGCAATGCCAAGCAGCCGGAACTCCCCGTGATCCTGCTCGAGGATTTCGGCGCCCTCGTGGGCCTGGTGTTCGCGCTCTTCGGCGTGGGCATGACGCTCCTGACCGGGAACGGCATCTGGGACGCCCTCGGCACCGCCATGATCGGCCTGCTGCTTGTGGCGATCGCTGTGGTGCTGGCCATGGAAACCAAGTCCCTGCTGCTGGGCGAGTCGGCCACCCGCGATGACGTCGCCAAGATCCGCGGCGCAATCGAAGCCGGCGGCACCACCATCATTCACCTCAAGACCATGCACCTTGGTCCTGAGGAACTGCTGGTGGCGGCCAAGATCAGCATCGGCCGCTCGGACTCGGGCCAAGACATTGCGAAGGCGATTGATGACGCGGAGGTCCGGATCCGCGAGGCCGTCCCGATTGCCCGGGTCATCTACCTGGAACCGGACGTGCAGCGCGTCAACGCCCCCTGAGCCGCCCGGCAGCCCATTGCCCCAAATAGGACAACGGCCCTAAAGACAACGGCAGTACCTAAAGAAAACGGCAGTCCGGTCCAGTACTCCACTGGACAGGACTGCCGTTCTTTTTGAGCATGTCCGCCTTTTGCCCGGCCGCTTCGCTGCGGCTCAGGGGATGGCTAAGGGCGGCTAGGAGGCCAGCGGCCGCCTGCGTTCCACGGCACCGCTGATGGCAGCGACCCCGAGCCCCAGCACGGCAAGGACCGCGCCTACGAGAGCCGGCGCGACGTAGCCCCAGCCCCAGGCGATCACAAGGCCGCCCAGGAAGGCCCCGAGGGCGTTGGCGACGTTGAGCGCCGCGTGGTTGAGCGAGGAGGCCAGCGACGGTGCGTCGGGAGACGCATCCAGAAGCCTGGTCTGCAGGGCCGGAACCAGCATGGACCCGGCGGCGCCAACCACGAACACCATGACCAGCGCGGACCAGGCCCAATGGACGCCAATGGCGTAGACCACGAGCGCCACCGCAGTGCCGGGCAGCACCCAGTAAATCGTGCCCATGACGGACTTATCGGCGATCCGGCCGCCCACGATGTTGCCCGCCACCATGCCCACGCCGTACAGCGCCACGACCAGCGGCAGCCAGGGCGCCGGGACACCGGCCACGGAGGTCATGGTGTGCGAAATGTACGTGTAGGTCGCGAAGAAACCGCCGAAGCCGACGATGCCGACGAGGATGGCGAGCCACACCTGGAGCCGCTTGAGCGCGCCGAGCTCACGGCGGAAGCTGGCATCTGCGTGCGGCTTCTGGAACGGGACGAACTTCCACAGCATAGCGAGCGTGATGATGCCGATCAGGCCCACCAGCAGGAACAGGAGCCGCCACCCGTAGCTCTGGCCCAGCCAAGTAGCGAAGGGGACACCGACGACGTTGGACACCGTCAGCCCGGCCATGACCATCGAAATGGCCCAACCCCGCTTGGTCGGCGCCACCAGGGAGGCAGCAATCACGGCCGCGACCCCGAAAAAGGCGCCGTGGGGCAGTCCCGCGGCGAACCGGGACACCAGCATGGAGCCGTAGTCCGGGGCGAGGAAGGAACTGAGGTTGGCGATGCTGAAGAAGAGCATGAGCCCCAGGGCCAGATACTTCCGCGGGAGTTTGGCCCCGACGGCGGCCAGCACCGGCGCGCCGATCACGACGCCGAGGGCGTAGGCCGAAATAAGGTGGCCGGCCTCGGGCGTACTGATGTTCAGGCCCTGTTCGATCTCCTTGAGCAGGCCCATCATGGTGAATTCTGTGGTGCCGATGCCAAATCCGCCCATCGCCAGGGCAATGATGGCCAGGGCAACGTGACGGGTGCCGGTCTTGGACGGCGCCGGGGCGCGTGTGGTGGTTGTCATTCGTCTTTTCAGGGAGATTTTCCGGAAGGTCCGGAGGGATCGGACAGATAAATATGCTTTTAAGAACTGGGAGGCGGCGCCGAATATTCCGCAACCGGCCGCAACCAGTCTGCGCGGCCGCCTCCACCATTGTCCCTTACCCGGCCGCTCCCGGGTCCCCGTCCGCCCCGGCCTGAGCGCAGGACACGCTCCCGAGGCGATCCCGGGTCCCCGGTCCCGCCCGCAGCCGTCCGCCCCGGGTCCCCGCTCCGGCCCGGGACCCGGCGGCCGCAATAGACTGGTGGGCGTGACTGGACTCATTGGCGTCGTTGGCGGCGCAGTAGTGGACTCCCTGGCCGAACCGGGCCTGCTCCTTGTGGCGCGGCGCACGGCGCCGCCGCAGTTTGCCGGCATGTGGGAGTTCCCGGGCGGAAAAGTGGAGCCAGGCGAAGCAGCCGAAGACGCCCTGCACCGCGAGCTCCGCGAAGAACTGGGCGTACTGGTGCGGCTCGGGGCCGAGCTGCCTGCAGAATCCGCCACGGGCTGGCCGCTCAACGAGAAGGCGGCGATGAGGGTCTGGTTCGCCGAACTGGCTGGGGGAGAGCCCGAGCCGCTGGAGGATCACGACGAACTGCGCTGGCTCGACCTCCGCAACCTGGCGGAGGTCCTGGGCCTGCCATGGATCCCGGCGGACTTCCCCATCGTAGAAGCCCTGCTGGCCGCAGTCCGGGCTACCGGGCCGCGCGGAGTGGGCGCCGGGCTTAGCCGCTGACCCGGACGGGCCGACGGGCTTTCGAATGCCCGCCTCTCGCCAAACAGTCAGGCATGTGCCTACTCTGAACGCAATCGAGAGGAGTGGCCGTGCAGGTCGGTGTCGGACGAGAGCAGCGAGCCGGAGAACGCC
This sequence comes from Arthrobacter sp. ES3-54, assembly GCF_029504395.1. Taxonomy (GTDB): domain Bacteria; phylum Actinomycetota; class Actinomycetes; order Actinomycetales; family Micrococcaceae; genus Arthrobacter. Next base: position 37,724 of record NZ_JAQFIF010000005.1, on the reverse strand, counting down.
GCGTTGCGGCCACCCCGGAGACGGTCCGGCAACTGACAGCCCTCGGGCTCCATCTCCTGGTGGAGAGCGGCGCCGGAACCGAAGCAGGGTTCGTGGACGCCGCCTTCAAGGAGGCTGGCGCCACTGTGATCTCCGAACTCCCGTTCGAGGTCCTCGACGTCCTGCTGCATGTCCGCCCACTCACCCCGGAAACCGCAGCCCGGCTCCGGCCCGGCACGGTCACCATCGGTCTGGCGTCGCCGGCCGCGGAACTGCCGACTGTCCGCGCGCTGGCAGCCGCCGGGATCACCTCGTTCGCCCTCGAGCTGCTTCCGCGGATTTCCCGGGCACAGTCCATGGATGCGCTCAGCTCGCAGTCCCTGGTCACCGGCTACCGTGCAGTACTGGAAGCGGCCATGCGGTACCCGCGGTTCTTCCCGCTCTACATGACCGCCGCGGGGACCATCCCGCCGGCGAGGGTGCTGGTCCTCGGCGCCGGCGTCGCCGGGCTGCAGGCGATCGGCACGGCGAAACGGCTCGGCGCCCGGGTGTCGGCCAACGACATCCGGGCCGCCTCCGCCGACGAGGTCGCCTCGATGGGTGGCACTTTCATCAATCTGGACGTGGACGCCGCCGCCGAAGGAGCCGGAGGCTACGCCCGTGCCCTCGGCGAGGACCGGGCACAACGCCAGCGTAGCCTCCTTGCCCCGCACGTCGCTGCAGCGGACATCCTGATCACCACCGCGGCCATCCCGGGCCGGGCCGCTCCCTTGCTGGTGACCACCGCAATGGTGGCCAGCATGCGGGCCGGGTCGGTCGTGGTCGACCTCGCCGCGGAGTCCGGAGGCAACGTCGAAGGCGTGATCGCCGGCCAGGACGTCCAGGTCCCGGCGGACGGCGGGTCGGTGACCCTCGTGGGCCTGCAGGACGCGGCGTCCGCCATGCCGTCGGATGCGTCCCGGCTTTTCGCCCGGAACGTCAGCAACTTCCTCGCCCTCATGACCGACTGCGGCTCGGTGGCCCCGGACTTCGACGACGACGTGGTTGCCGGAACGTGCCTGACCCATGGGGGCGCCGTGCGGCATGCCCCCACCGCGGCAGCACTGGAAACGGAGGCGTGATGGGCCCGGTCGCATTGCTGACAGTGGTGGTACTGGCAGTGTTCGTCGGATTCGAAGTCGTCTCCAAGGTCACCAGCAAGCTGCACACACCACTAATGTCCGGCGCCAACGCCATCCACGGCATCATCCTGGTCGGCGCCATCATTGTGGCCGGACGGGCCAGCGACCCCTGGGTGCTCGGCATCGCGCTGCTGGCCGTGGTCCTGGCAACCGTCAACCTGGTGGGCGGCTTCGTGGTCACGGACCGCATGCTTGAGATGTTCAGCGCCCACAAGCGGGCGGGAACACCGGCACGAACCGGGGCCGGCACAGCCGGCGGAATCGCGGGGGACGGACGCTCAGGTAACGGGAGCTCCGGCGGCGGGGCGGGGGAGGGCCGATGAGTCTCCTGGGCCCCGAATGGACAGCCCTGCTCTACCTTGCGGCCGCCGTCTGCTTCATCCTTGCGCTCAAGGGTCTCAGCTCGCCACGGACCGCACGCCGCGGCAACGCCATCGGTGCGGCCGGGGCGCTCCTCGCCGTCGTCACCGTGTTCTTCTCCGCGCGGCTGGATAATATTCCGCTCATCCTGGCAGCCGTTGCCGTGGGCTCCGCGATTGCCGTCCCCGTGGCCCGGCGGGTGCAAATGACGCAGATGCCCCAATTGGTGGCGCTGTTCAACGGCGTGGGAGGCGGGGCCGCCGCCCTCGTCGCCGTACTGGAACTTGGCCACAACGAAGATCCATGGGTCCGCCTGGCCGTGGTTTTCACCATGCTGGTGGGCGCGGTGTCCTTCGCCGGCTCCGCGGTGACTGTGGGCAAGCTGCAGGAACTCATCAGCACCCGCCCGCTGCTGTTTCCCGGCATGCCCTCGGTCATGGGCGCCGTCCTGCTGGGGGCAGTCATCTCTGGAGCGCTGGTGGTCCTGACCGGGTCGTTCGGCTGGTCGCTCGCGCTGCTGGGCTTTGGGCTCGCCGCCGGGCTGCTCCTGGTGCTGCCCGTCGGCGGGGCGGACGTGCCGATCGTGATCTCCCTGCTGAACGCCTTCACTGGCCTGGCGGTGGCAGCGTCCGGCGTGGTCCTGGGCAATGTCCTGCTGCTCGTCGCCGGGACGCTGGTCGGCGCGAGCGGCACAATCCTGACCAAGGCGATGGCCTCGGCCATGGGACGCGGAGTCGCCGGCATCCTGTTCGGGGCGTTCAAGGGCGGCTCGACGGCGGGTTCCACCGCCGTGAGCGACCGGCCTGTGCGTTGCTCGTCGCCGGAGGACGTTGCCGTTCAGCTTGGCTATGCCCAGCGGGTGGTCATCGTTCCCGGCTACGGACTCGCGGTGGCGCAGGGCCAACACACCGTGGCGGAACTCGCCACGGCCCTAGAGGCCCGCGGCGTGGAGGTGGTCTTCGCCATTCACCCCGTGGCGGGACGCATGCCGGGGCACATGAACGTGCTGTTGGCCGAGGCCGACGTGCCGTACGAGTCACTGCGGGAGCTGGCCGAAATCAATCCCGAGTTCGCGAACACGGATATCGCGCTGGTGGTCGGCGCCAACGACGTTGTCAACCCGGCGGCCAAGACTTCCCCCGGTTCGCCGATTTACGGGATGCCGATCCTGGAAGTGGTGCAGGCCCAGCAGGTCGTGTTCCTGAAGCGGTCGATGCGCCCGGGGTTTGCCGGCATCGAGAACGAGCTTCTGCACGATCCCAAGACCTCGCTCCTGTTCGGGGATGCCAAGGATTCGCTGTCCAGGGTGCTCGGCGCGGTCAAGGCACTCTAGGGTCAAGACACTCTAAGTTCACGGCTTAATCCGTTCACGCCGCGCGGCGCCCAAGGCTCAGGGCGCTTCGTGGTGGAGCGGGCTTCAAAACAGTGTGGGCTGCGCTGAGCTGGAAGAGGCTGCACCGGAGTGGGCTATGCCCGCGTGGCCGGCGAGCTGGCCGCCTGCGCGCCGGGCGCTCGCGTGCCGGGCAGTGTCCGGGATGCTTCCGGCCGGATATTGGGCTTCTTCCTCGCGGGCATCGTGGTGGTCGGTGCCGCCGTCAAGATCCCTGTGGCTGAATCCGTGCGAGCCGGAGAAGCCGTGCAGGTCTTTGAAGTAGCGGATGCGGCCGGCCAGCCACGCCCGGTATTCCTTGGACGCATAGGACCCGCTGCCGTACAGCCGACGGTACTTGCCGGCCAGCTGCGGATGTTCGCGGGCGATCCACTGCATGAACCATTCACGGGTGCCCGGTTTCAGATACAGCGCGCCGGCCGTGACCCCTGTGGCGCCGGCCGCCGCCAGGGCTCCGAAGAGCGAGTCGAGGGCCTCGTCGCTGTCCGAGAGCCACGGCAGGATGGGCATGGCCATGACACCACAGGGCAGGCCTGCCTCCCGCAGCCGCGAAATGAGCTTCAGCCGTGCGCGCGGCCCCGGCGTGCCCGGTTCCACGGCCTCGGACAGTTCTTCATTGGTCATGGCCAGCGAAATCCCTACCCCCACCGGCACCTGGGCCGCCGCATGCTTCAGGAGCGGGATGTCCCGGGCAAGGAGCGTGCCCTTGGTGAGGATGGACAGGGGAGTGCCGGAGTCGGCCAGGGCGCCGATAATGCCGGGCATGAGCTGATAGCGGCCCTCGGCGCGCTGGTACGGGTCCGTGTTGGTGCCAAGGGCCACGTGCTCGTGCTGCCAGGAGGGCTTGGCCAGCTCCTTGCGCAGGATCTCGGCGGCGTTGATTTTGACCACCACCTGGCTGTCAAAGTCCAGGCCGGCGTCGAAGTCCAGATAGGTGTGGCTCTTGCGCGCAAAGCAGTAGACGCAGGCATGGCTGCAGCCGCGGTAGGGGTTGATGGTCCACTCGAAGGGCATCCGCGAACCGGCGACCACCTTGTTGAGCACCGATTTGGCGGTGACCTCATGGAAGGTGATCCCGGCAAAGTCCGGGGTGGACACGGACCGCACCAGCCCGGCCAGCGGCAGCAGCGCCGGTGCGGCTGGCGAATCGGCGGAAAGGGCGGCCGTGGAATCGCCGCGCTCAAGTGCTTGTGCGTCCCATCTCATGTCTATATTCGAATATATGTTCGACTAAATGTCAAGGATGCGGCCAGGCCGGCGGGGCGCCAGGTCTTCGGGTGGGAGTGCCGTTCGCAGCGCCGGGCGGCCAGGTCGTGGCGTGAGGGCGTTGCTAGGCTGGGGCGATGATTCTCCTGACCGGGTTCGAGCCGTTCGGCGGCGATACCGCCAATCCGTCCTGGGCCGCGGCCCGTTCGGCGGCACGGTTGCTCCAAGCCGAAGGGCTGGATGTCCAGGCGGTGGAATTGCCCTGCGTCTTTGGGGACTCGGCCAAGGTATTGGCCGAGGCCCTCGAGCGGTTCCGGCCCGAGCTTGTGCTGTGCGCCGGCCAGGCCGGCGGGAGGGCGCGCATTTCCCTGGAACGGGTGGCCATCAATTGTGACGACGCCCGGATCCCGGACAACGCCGGCAACCAGCCCGTGGACGAACCTGTGGTCCAGGGCGGACCGGCGGCCTATTTCACGTCGCTGCCTGTCAAAGCGGCGCTCGCGGCGCTGACGGCGGAGCAGATCCCGGCTGAAGTGTCCCAGAGTGCCGGGACCTATGTCTGCAACCACGTCTTCTATGCGCTCATGCACGCCCTGCGGCGCAGTCCCGGCACAAGGGGAGGGTTTGTCCACATTCCCTACGCGGACACCCAGCTTCCGGCCGGGAGCAGCACGCCGTCGCTGCCGGCGCATCAGATGGCGGCGGCGCTCGCCGTCGTCGTCCGCACCGCGCTGGCGACGACGGCGGATCTCAGGCTCGCTGCCGGCGCAACGCACTAGCGGCCGGCGGGCCATTCGACGGCTCTTGCCGGTCGCGGCCGCCGTCGGTGACTCGAACAATTACCCGGGCAATTACTCGAGCAAACACCCGAGCAATTACCCGAGCAATTACTCGAGCCAATACCCGAGCACTTACTCGAGCAATTACTCGAAATTAGTTGAGCAGTTCCCAGACGACGCCGATCGTGGCGGTGACGCTCGACTCGCCGGCCTCAACGGTGAGCGCGTCAGCCGCCACCGCGCGCTGCATCTTCGCCACCGGGATCGGCGCCTGGAAACCGGTGTGCTGGGTGAGGGAAAGGACCCTGCCCAGGCTGGCCCCGGAGAGCGCGGCGTAGTGCGCGGCGGTGGTGCGGGCGTCCTGCCAGGCGGCCTCCCGGGCCCGGGCCTCGACGGCGGCGGGGTCCGCGAAGCCGAGGCTCAGTCCGTTCAGCCGAACGGAGTCGCCGCCGGCCGCAACGGCGCCGGCAAGGATCTGTGAGGACGCGGACACCGCGCGGATCCTGACGGTGAGCGTGTTGGAGGCCAGGTAGCCGGTCACGGTCTGGCCGCGGCCATCCTGCCAGTTCAGCTCGGCCCGGACGTTCAGCCCGGACGTGGACATGTCAGTGTTGTCCACTCCATGTTGCCGGAGCTCCGCCGTGATGGCCGCCGACCGTGTTCCTGCCTCGCTGTAGGCCTCGGCCACGGTGTCCCGGCGGCATTCAACGCCGATCGACAAGGTCAGCAGGTCCGGTACCGCCTCGGCGCTGCCGGTTCCTGTGACCGAGATGCTTCTGGGGGTCTCTGTCATGTCAGGCCTCATATCGGTTGGGGGGAGCCGCGCCGATTCTTCGGTGCGTCCACGGGGCGGTCCCGGGCGGAGCGGCCCCGGGCATGGCCGGCATACCCGGCCGGGGGTAGCCGCCTGCTTCGAGTCCGGCGTGGCGCTCGAAGAAGTTGGCGCTGCCCGGGTTGCCCGTCCGCCAGAGGGACCAGCCCGCGGCGATGAAGTACAGCGGGAGGAAGGGCCAGCCAAGGCACCAGGCGTACTGGGTGCTGTGCCGCTCCTCATGGCCGAGCAGTGCCGGGTTGGCGCCGGCGGATTCGGGGCCGGCGCGGAACAGGATCACGTTGCCCACCGTGAAGGCCGCGGCAAACGGAAGCCGCCAGCGGTAGCGGCTCGCAATCAGCAGTCCCCGCGGACCGGAGCTGACGTTCGTCCGGGCGCAGGCTGCCAGCAGCAGGCCCAGGAGGGTGGACCCGTTCAGCAAGTTGGCGATCTGGCGCAGCCGTTGTCCGGACGTCATGAGGCCATGCTAGCCGGGCGTGTGCCCGGCGGTCAGGGGTCCGGCGTCCGGGTGCGCCCGGGGATGCCTTGGGGTTCAGCGCTCGTGTTCAACGTCCAGGTTCAACGTCCTGGGGGCGCGGGGGCGAAGCGTCACGAACGCCTGACGTTCGACTGGCGATTGACTGGCGGCCGACGGCCGTCTACTAGACTGGGGACAGTGACCATAAGCCTTGCCGAGAACCCGCGCCGTGCCCTGTGCCCGTGCCGTGTGCTGTCGGCATGATCCGACTCGTAGCTAAGAACAGTAGATGACTGAAACTTTGCCGGGCGCCGCCGTCCCGAACCCTCTGGATGAAGCCGCCATTACCGCCGCCGTAGACCTGGCCGTTGCCGCCATCGCCGCTGCCGCGACCCTCGATGAACTCAAGGCAGTGCGCCTCGCGCACACGGGCGAAAAGTCCGCGTTGAGCCTTGCCAACCGTGAGATCGGCGCGCTCCCCAAGGACCAGAAGGCCGCCGCCGGCAAGCTCATGGGCGCCTCCCGGGGACGCGTCAACAAGGCGCTCGCGGACCGCACGGTGGCGCTCGAGGCCGAGAACGACGCGCGGATCCTCGTCGAAGAGACCGTGGATGTCACCGCGGCCCCGCGCCGGCGCCGGGCCGGTGCACGCCACCCGCTGTCCACGCTGCAGGACCGCGTGGCGGACATCTTTGTCGGCATGGGTTGGGAAATCGCCGAGGGGCCCGAGGTCGAGTCCGAGTGGTTCAACTTCGATGCCCTGAACTTCAAGCCGGACCACCCCGCCCGCGACATGCAGGATACGTTCTTCGTTGAGCCGCCCGAGGCCCACCTGCTCATGCGCACGCACACCTCGCCGGTGCAGGTCCGCTCCATGCTGGAACGGGAGCTGCCCATCTACGTGCTGTGCCCTGGCAAGGTGTTCCGCACGGACGAGCTCGACGCGACGCACACGCCGGTGTTCCACCAGTTCGAGGGTCTGGCCATTGACAAGAAGCTGAGCATGGCAGATCTCCGCGGCACCCTGGAGCACTTCGCACGCCAGATGTTCGGCGCGGAAGCCCAGATCCGGCTGCGCCCCAACTATTTCCCGTTCACCGAGCCGTCCGCGGAGCTCGACATCTGGCACCCGGGCGCCAAGGGCGGCCCCAGCTGGATCGAGTGGGGCGGCTGCGGCATGGTCAACGCCAACGTCCTGCGCGCCGCAGGCATCGACCCGGAAGTCTATTCAGGCTTTGCCTTCGGCATGGGCATCGAACGCACCCTCATGTTCCGCAACGAGGTTGGCGACATGCGCGACATGATTGAAGGCGACGTACGTTTCAGCGAGCACTTCGGGATGGAGATCTAACAGTGCGTATCCCACTTTCCTGGCTGCGCGAATTCGCGCAGGTACCGGCCGAAGCAACGGCCGAAGACGTCATGGCCGAGCTCGTCAAGGTCGGGCTCGAAGAAGAAGCAGTCCACCGCCCCACGGATTCCGTCCAGGGTCCGATCGTGGTGGGCCAGGTGCTCAGCATCGTCAAGGAACCCCAGACCAACGGCAAGACCATCAACTGGTGCCAGGTCCGGGTTGTCCCCGAGGGCCAGCAGCAGACCCTGACCGGGGACGGCATCGATCCCTCAGGCGTCCAGGGCATCATCTGCGGCGCCCACAACTTCGTGGAGGGCGACAAGGTGGTGGTGACCCTCCCGGGCGCCGTGCTGCCGGGCGACTTCCACATCTCCGCGCGCAAGACCTACGGGCACCTCTCGGCGGGCATGATCGCCTCCGTCCGGGAACTCGGCATCGGTGAGGACCACGACGGCATCCTGGTGCTGTCCCGGATCGGCCTCGACCCGGAACTGGGCACCGACGCCATGGAACTGCTGGGCCTCTACGACCAGGCCGCGGAAATCAACGTCACCCCTGACCGCAGCTACTGCTTCTCCATCCGCGGTGTGGCCCGTGAATACGCGCACGCCACCGGCACCGTGTTCACCGACCCGGCGTCCAAGGTCCAGGTCCCCGAGGCGCTGTCCGGCGGCTACGGCGTCAAGCTCAACGATGACGCCCCCATCTACGGCACGCCCGGCTGCGACCGTTTTGTGGCCCGCACCGTGCGCGGAGTAGATGCCACCCGGCCCACCCCGCCGTGGATGGCCTCCCGGCTCCGGCTCGCCGGCATCCGGTCCATCTCCCTGCCGGTGGACATCTCCAACTACGTCATGCTCGAGCTCGGGCAGCCGAACCACTGTTATGACCTGGACAAGCTGGCCGGCGACATCGTCGTCCGGCGCGCCACCGCAGGGGAGAAGATCACCACCCTGGACGACAAGGAGCGCACCCTCGACGTCGAGGATCTGCTGATCACGGACGAATCCGGGCCCATCGGAATCGCCGGCGTCATGGGCGGCGCCCACACCGAGGTGTCGGACGCCACCACGAACGTCCTGGTTGAGGCCGCGCACTTCGACGAGGTCTCGATCGCACGCGCCCGCCGCCGCCACAAGCTGCCGTCCGAGGCGTCAAAACGCTTCGAACGCGGCGTGGACTGGCAGGTGGCCGATGTCGCCGCCCAGCGCGTGGTGGACCTGCTGGTCGAACTCGCCGGCGGAACGGCCGACGAGGCCGGGACCGACGTCGGGACCGCGCCGGACGCCGTCACCATCGAACTGCCCGCAGAGTACGCGGCGGCCCGGATCGGGATCGACTTCACCGAAGAGCAGATCCTGACCTCGCTCGAAGACCTCGGCGCCGTCGTTGCCATGGGAGGCAACGGCTACACGGTGACCGCCCCGAGCTGGCGCCACGACCTCGAGACCAAGGACGACCTCACCGAGGAAATCGCCCGTCTGGTCGGCTACGACCAGATCCCGGCGACCCTGCCGGTGGCGCCCCCCGGCCGTGGCCTGACCCGCATCCAGCAGCAGCGCCGCCGCCTGATCCAGGCCCTCGCCGACGCCGGACTCACCGAGGTGCTGGCCTACCCGTTCGTCTCCAAGGCCGCCAATGACACCTTTGGCGTCCCCACCGAGGGCACGGAGCGCAAGGCCCTCAAGCTGGCCAACCCGATCAGCGAGGAGCACGGTTTCCTGCGGACTTCCATCCTGCCGGGCCTGATCGAGGTTGCCAAGCGCAACCACTCCCGCGGCTTCCGCGACCTCGCCCTCTTCGAGGCCGGGCTCGTGTTCCTGCCTGGCGACCAGCTTGGCACCGCCACGATCCCGTCGCTCGGCGTCAAGCCCAGCGACGAGGTACTGGACGGCCTGTACGACGGCGTCCCGGACCAGCCGCTGCACCTCGCCGCCGTGCTCACGGGGCACGACTCGCCCGTCGCCCCGGGCCACACCCCGCGGGCCTGGGACTGGGCGGATGCGGTGGACATCGCCCGGATCGCCGGCGACGTGCTCGGCGTCGAACTCCTGGTCGCGCAGGGCCGGCACCAGGCCTTCCACCCGGGCCGGGCAGCACAGCTTGAGCTGCGCACCGGCGAAGTAGTGGGCTACGCCGGCGAGCTGCACCCGAAGCTGCTGGCGGCACATGACATGCCGGCCCGTTCCGTGGCGCTGGAACTGAACGCCGACGCCCTCTTCGAGGCTGCTGCCGACGTGATCGTGGCGCGGCACATCTCGACGTACCCCGTGGCCACCCAGGACGTGGCCCTCGTGGTGCCGCAGGACGTCCCGGCGGAAGAGGTGCTCACCGCCCTGCGTGAAGGCGCAGGCGAGCTGCTCGAAGACGTCGCCCTGTTCGACGTCTACGCGGGCAAGGGCATCGAGGAGGGCAAGAAGTCGCTGGCGTTCAGCCTGCGCTTCCGCGCCAACGACCGCACCCTGACGGCTGACGAGGCCTCAGCAGCGCGTGAAGGTGCCGTTGCCGCTGCCCACGAACGCTTCGGAGCGGTACAGCGCTGAGAACTGCGCTGGCGACAGCGCTGATGAGCTGAAAGGGGCGGGTCATGGCATCACACCTGGTTGTGCGTGCCTGCCCGCCCTTTGGCGTTCCCGGGGCTCCCGGCGTTCCCGGGGCTCCTGGGGTCCCCGGTGTGCCCGGAGATCCCAGTGTGCCGGGGCCCGGGGCGGAAACCGCCTCTGCGTCCGAGCTGGAACGCGACTCGCGTTCCCTGCTGGACGGGGCCGAGCTCGAGCGGGCCCGGGCCATGACCCCGCGGACCCGGCAGGAGTTCCTCGCCGGACGGCTCGCGCAGCGGCGGTTCGCCGCCGGCCTTCTCGGCGTCCCGGCGTCGGACCTCACCGCCTGGTACAGCTGTCCACGCTGCGGCACCGGCGCGGACATCTCCCACGGCAAGCCCGGCTACCGGCTCCGGGGCGAGGCCGTGCCGCTGTTGCTGAGCCTGTCCCGCGCTGCCGGCTGGACACTTCTGGCCGGGCTCGTGGACCCGGAACCGGGCCAGCGCCTGGGCATCGACGTCGAGGATCCGGCCCGGGCGGACTTCGATGGGTTCGACGACGTCGTGTTGACCGCGGCGGAGCAACTCCACCTCGCCGGGCTGGACGGCATCTCCCTGCTGCGGGGCCGGGCACGGCTGTGGGCGCGCAAAGAGGCATGGCTCAAGATGCTGGGCACGGGGCTGCAGACGGCCCCGGACACCCTCGACGTGCTGGGCACGAACGTGGACGGCCGTGCCGGGCTCCGGGACCTGGCGCCGGCAGAGACAGGACTGCCCGCGGATCTCGTGGCCGCCGTCGCCGTCGCGGTCCTGCCCTAGCGCGTTCGTCAGAGCAGTCCTTCCCTCAGGGTCGGGGCGGTGCTGGCTGCGGGAGCGGCGGGAGGGCGTGTTCGAACAGCCAGGGGTGCAGCAGGGCCTCTGCGTCGAGGCCGGTCGTGTGAGCGGCCGCGACGATGAAGTCGGCAGTGGTCACCGTGCCGTGGCGGAAGCGGTCCGTCCAGTCGTGCAGCAGGGCGAAGAACGCGAGGTCGCCGCAGCGAACCCGCAGTGCGTGCAGGGCCAGGGCTCCGCGTTTGTAGACCCGGTCGTCAAACATCAGCTCCGGGCCGGGGTCGCCTACCATCAGGTCCTGCGGGGCAGCGGAGAGCTTGCGCCAGGCGGCGCGGGCGCGGCCCGCCACCGACATGATGCCGGCCTCTTCAGACCAGAGCCATTCCGCGTAGCAGGCGAAGCCCTCGTGCAGCCAGATGTCCTTCCACGTCGCCGTGGTGAGCGAGTTCCCGAACCATTGGTGGGCGAGTTCGTGGGCGATCATTCGTTGCGAATCCCAGTCCTGCCGCAAATGATTTGGGCCCAGGATGGACAGTGTCTGCGCTTCCAGCGGGATTTCCAGCACGTCGCCGGTGACCACCACGGTGTACTCCGGGAACGGATACGGGCCAAAGCAGTTGGTGAAGGTCCGCATCATGTCGGGCTGCCGGGCCAGGGCGGCCCGGGCGCCCGCCGCCAGCGCTGCGGGAACTGCCACATATTGCGGAACGTGCCCTGACGGCCGCTCGGCATTGAGCGTCAGGAGCTGGTAACGGCCGATCTGGACCGTTGCCAGGTAGGTGGCCATGGGTTCGGCCTGCTCGTACACCCAGGTCTCGCGGCTGGCCCGGCTGGTGCGGGAGAGCAGCACGCCGTTGCACACGGCCCGGTAGTTCGCGTCGGTGGTCACCGTGATGAGGTAGCTCGCCTTGTCCCGCGGGTGGTCATTGCAGGGGAACCAGGAGGCGGCGCCGTTGGGCTGGCCGGCCACCAGCACACCATCGGAGAGCTCTTCCCAGCCGACTTCGCCCCACAGGCCGCGGCGCGGCGCGGGGTAGCCCTCGTAGCGGATGTCCAGCGTGAAGGCCTCGTTGGCGAGCAGCGGACCATCGGGGTAGATGACGAGCTGCTCGGCCCGCTGGGTGAACCTGCGCACCCGGCGTCCGTCGAGCTGGATCTTTGTGGCCCGCAATCCGGCCAAGTCCAGGACGATCGCCGACGTCGGGAACTGCGTGACGGCGTGCAGGACGGCGTGCCCGGCAAGGCGGTTGCTGCTGACCCGGTAGTCCAGATTCAGTTCATACCGGGTGACGCGGTAGGCATTGGTCCCGTGGCCCGGCATATAGGGGTCCGGGGCGCCGGCTTCCGGGCCGGTTGCCCGGCTGATCTCGCGGCTGATTTCCCGGCTGATTTCCCCGCCTGTGGCGGCGCCGCTGCTTGGTGCGCTGGTGCTCAATGAACGGACCTTCGGGTTGTGGTGCTGGTGGACGTGCGCAGGCCGGGCCTACAGGGGCCTGGCGGGCGGTGCGGGCCCGTCCCACGGGCTGACCGGATTGCCCATCCAGTACGTCCCGGCAGGGACGGTTTCGCCCCGCATGACGAGGGACGCCGGCCCCACCGTGCCGCCGCTGCCGATCCTGGCCTGCGGCAGGATGACGCCGTGCGGCCCCATGGTGGCTCCGTCATCGAGAGTAACAGTGTCGATGCTCATGACACGGTCATGGAACAGATGGGTCTGGACGACACACCCGCGGTTGACGGTCGAGTTCCTGCCGAGGGTGACAAGGTCCGCCTCGGGCAGCCAGTAGCTTTCGCACCAGGTTCCCGCACCGATTTTCGCGCCGAGTGCCCGCAGCCACCACACGAGCGCCGGTGTCCCGGTGGCAGCGCGCGCGAACCACGGGGCGCTGACCATCTCAATGAAGGTGTCCACCACTTCGTTCCGCCAAATGAAGGAGCTCCACAGCGGGTGCTCGCCGGGGTGGATGCGGCCCACCAGCAGCCACTTGGCCACTACGGCACTGCCCGCCGCCGTGGCCCCGGCAAGCAGGACCACCACCCCGCTCAGGAGAGCGGCGATTCCGTAGTTGAAGAGGGTCGCCATCGCGTCGAACGCGAGCATGACGCCGACGGCGATTGCGACCGTCAGCATGACCGGGACGAAGCGGCACAGCTCCCACAGGGCGCGCGCGACCTTCAGCTTCCGGGGCGGCTGGTAGGTCCGCGTGTCGTCCGAGGCGATGGCGGTGCGCCGCAGCCGCACGGGCGGGCTGCCGAGCCACGATGTGCCGGACTTTGCCTTGGCCGGCGTCGCGGACAAGACCGCGACGAGGGAATTCTTGGGCACGTTGCGCCCGGCCGCCGTCATGCCCGAGTTGCCCAGGAAGGACCGTTTGCCGATCTTGGCCGGGGCTATGTGCATCCAGCCACCGTCGAGTTCGTAGGACGCCACCATGGTGTCGTCGGCCAGGAACGCGCCTTCGCCCACGGTGGTCATGCGCGGAATCAGCAGCACTGTCGAGGCTTCCACGTTGCGGCCGACCTTCGCGCCGAGGAGCCGCAGCCAGACCGGCGTAAAGAGGCTGGCGTAGACCGGGAACAGCAGATCCCGGGCCAGGTCCAGAACGCGCTCGGTCGCCCAAACTTGCCATCCGATCCGGCTCCGGACCCGGTAGTAGCCTTCTGCGAGGCCGACGCTGAGGAGCCTCGTCGTGGCCAGGATCAGCAGCAGGTTGGTCAGGAACCATGCCAGCGCCGCCAGGGGGATCGAGAGCACGATGCCGGGCAGGGCCGCGGGCAGGGAGGAGCTGCCTTGGATGAACGCGAAAATCACGAAGGCCGCGACGGCGGCGGAGACATAGGGGATGAGCGCCAGCACGGCGGATGCCGCGGCGAAGCCCGCGAACCACAGCCGGCCGATCAGCCGGTGCTCGGGCGGGGAGTCCGGCCACGAATGCCGCGCCTTGCCGCGGCGCTCGGCCGGTGACCCGGCCACCAGCTGCCCTGCCTTGACCTTCCCGATCACCGCGGAGCCCGGCTCCACCTGCGCCCCGGCACCCACGGTGGCACCCGGCATGAGCGTGCTGCGGGCTCCGACGCTGGCGCCGGCGCCAATCCGGATGGCGCCGATGTGGACGCGGTCGCCGTCGATCCACCAGCCGGACAGATCGACTTCAGGCTCGATGTTGGATCCGGCGCCCAGGGACAGCAGCCCGGTGACGGGCGGGAGCGAGTGCAGCTGGACGTTCTCGCCGATCTTCGCGCCGAGCGCCTTGGCGTAGTAGGGCACCCAGGGCGCGCTGGCCAGGCTGATGGCGCCGGCGAGGTCCTGGATCTGTTCCGCGAGCCAGAGCCTGAGGTGCACCCGCCCGGAGCGTGGATACGTGCCGGGCACGACGTTGCGGAGCAGGAGGCGGGCGGCGGCAACGGAGATCAGCATCCGCCCGGCCGGGCTGACAAAGACCAGCCAGGACGCGCCCACCCACCACCACGAGATGGTCGGCGCGGCGCTGAATCCGGCGAAGGCGGCCAGGAGATTGTTGGCGGCCATCAGGTAGGTCAGCCAGCGCATGCCGACCAGGATGTGCAGGGGAACGCCAAGGAGCGTCTGGAAGGCCTGGGACTTCCGCGCGGTGGGCCGGACGGTGCGCTCCTGGGCAGCGATCATTCCGCCCTCCGGGAGTGACTGCCGCGCCTCGTCCACCAGGGCGCCCACCCGGGGTGTCGCGTAGATATCGGCGACCGTGATGGTGGGGTAGCGGACGCGCAGGGCGGATACGAGCTGTGCAGCGGCCAGCGAGCCGCCGCCGTAGGCGAAGAAATCGGCGTCGAGGCTGGTGACCGGGCTTCCCAGCACGGCGCTCCACTGTTCCACGATCCACTGCGCGTCATCGGGCAGGTTCAGCGGGGCACCTGCGGCCTCGGCAGCTCCTGTTCCGCTGAGCGGCCAGGGCAGGGCATGGCGGTCCACTTTGCCGCTGGTCTTGGTCGGCAGCGAATCAACGAGCGTCAGCAGCGGGATGAGGGGCGCGGGCAGGCTCTCGCCCAGCAGTTCGCGCGCGGCCGCGAGGTCGATGTCCCGGCCCGATACTGCGGCCAGGTAGCCGACCAGGATCTGGTTGCCGGCCGCGGTGGTCTGCACCGCGGCGGCGGCGCCGGCGACGTCCGGCAGCGACTGCAGGGCGGCGTCGATTTCTCCGAGTTCGATCCGGCGGCCGCCGAGCTTGACCTGTTCATCGGCGCGGCCCTGGAAGATGAGGCCTGCTGCTTCGTACCTGACGAGGTCGCCGGAGCGGTAGGCGCGCGGCCATGCCAGGGACGGCATGGGGGCGTATTTTTCCGCGTCCTTGACCGGGTCAAGGTACCGGGCCAGCCCCACACCGCCGATGATCAGTTCGCCCACCTCGCCTTCGGCGACGGGCAGCGAATCGGCGTCGACGACGGCGAGGTCCCAGCCATCCAGCGGCAGGCCGATCCGGACGGGGCCGGGCGCGCCGAGCCGCGCGGCACACGCAACCACGGTGGCCTCGGTGGGCCCGTAGGTATTCCATACTTCGCGTCCTTCGACGGCGAGCCGCTCGGCCAGGTCCGGCGGACACGCCTCCCCGCCGAAGATGAGCAGCCGGACGCTTTCCAGCGATTCCACGGGCCAGAGCGCGGCGAGCGTGGGGACGGTGGAGACCACGGTGATGCCGTGGCTGATGAGCCAGGGGCCCAGGTCCATCCCGGTCCGGACCAGCGCCCGGGGTGCCGGAACAAGGCAGGCACCGTGGCGCCACGCGAGCCACATTTCCTCGCAGGAGGCATCGAAGGCAACGGACAAGCCGGCCAGCACCCGGTCCTGCGGGCCCACCGGATCGCCCTGCAGGAAGATGCGGGCCTCGGCGTCCACGAACGCGGCGGCCGAGCGGTGCTGGACCGCGACGCCCTTGGGTGTGCCGGTGGAGCCGGACGTGAAGATGACCCACGCGTCGTCGTCGGGGCCGGGCGGCCTGGCGCCGGGGAACGGCCGGGGGTGGTTGCTGTCCGTGACGATCTTCCCGCCGGCGCGGAGGATGCCGGCCACCCTGGCCTCGCCGAAGACCAGTTTGGCCCGCTCATCCGGATCGTCGGCGTCCACCGGGACGTAGGCCGCACCGACCAGCATTACCGCCAGGATCGAGACGTAGAGTTCGTTGGTGCCGGACGGGATCCGGACGCCGATCTTGTCTCCGGCACCCAGCCCGGCGAGGTGCAGATTCCTCGCGGTTGCCCGGACGTCGCCCATGAGCTGGGCGTAACTGAGCGAGCGGTGGCCGTCGTCGAGGGCGGAAGCATCCGGGAACCGGGAGGCGGTATCGCGGAGGATGTCGATGAGCGTCCGCTCCGCCGGGGCGGAGAGTGCGCCCGGCAACTGCGGCTCGTAGACGGTGGCGCGGGTTGCGGGAAGACTCTGCACCGTACCGGCGTCGGGGGCTTCACTCGGGGTCAGTCGTTGCTCGGTCACTGGCGCATTGTCCCTGCAGGAGATGAACGGATGGTGTTGCCGTGCGGCTTAGGGGACCGTGCGGCCTAGGGGACCAGAATGACCTTGCCGGTGGTGCGGCGCTGTTCAAGGTCATCGTGGGCACGGGCTGCCTCGGCGAGGGAGTAGCGGGCGCCGATCCGGACCTTGAGGCTGCCCTCGGCGGCGGCGGCAAAGACTTCGTCGGAGCGCCAGCGGCGTTCCCGGGCGTCGCGCAGGTAGTGGCCCATGGTCGGCCGCGTGAGGTACAGCGAGCCACCGGCGTTGAGCCGCTGCGGGTCGAACGGCGGGACCGGGCCGGACGCTCCGCCGAAGAGCACCAGCATGCCCCGGATGCGCAGCGACGCCAGGGAGGCGTCGAAGGTGTCTTTTCCGACGCCGTCGTACACCACGTCAGCGCCGGTGCCGTTGGTCAAATCCCGGACCCGCGCGGCGAAACCGTCGTAGCGCAGTACGTGGGCGGCCCCGGCGTCGCGGGCCAGCTGCTCTTTCTCGTCCGTCGACACGGTGGTGATGACATGGGCGCCCTTGGCCTTGAGCAGCTGGATCATCAGGAGCCCGACGCCGCCGGCGCCGGCGTGGACCAGGACCGTGTGGCCGGGCTCCACCTTGAAGGTGGAGTTGATGAGGTAGTGAGCCGTCACGCCCTGCAGCGGCAGGGCCGCGGCGGTGAAGTCGTCCAGGCCGTCGGGAACCGGCAGGGCCTTGTCCTCGTCGACGAGTGCATAGCCGGCGTAGCAGTCAGCGCCCTCGGCCGTGGCCACCCGGTCGCCGGGAGCGAACCCGGTGACGGCGTCGCCGACCTCCTCCACGGTGCCGGCGGCCTCGGAGCCGGGCGTGAAGGGGTAGCTGACCTTGTAGATGCCGCTGCGCTTGTAGGTGTCGATGAAGTTCACGCCCGCGGCGGCGACCTTGACGAGCAGCTGGCCCGGCCCGGGAACGGGGCGGGCTGTTTTGTCGAGCTCCAGGACCTCGGGACCCCCGGCCTGGCGGGCGACGATTGCGTGCATCATGTGGCTCCTTTTCCGGGCGGGAAAGTCTGTCCCGGTCCCTGGGTCCATCCTAGGGACACTGGCGGTAACCATGAAGGGGCGGTCCGTAACCGACCGTCACGAGATGCTTCGCCGGACGCCTTCACGGGACGCCGTCCAAACGCGGCGGATCCTGCGTGGCCCCCGGGGTGATGCGTCCTTTAGTAGCGGCGCGTGACCGTTGCCATCGGGCATTCGAAGTGACGGCCCGCGGCGAGTCCGACGTCGTTGAGGTAGCGGACGATGATGGCGTACGACTGCATCAGCGTGGTTTCCGTGTACGGGACCTGGTGCTTGGCGCAGTATTCGCGGACGATCTTGGCGGCCTTGTCCAGCTGGGGGCGGGCCATGTCCGGGAAGAGGTGGTGTTCTGCCTGGCGGTTGAGGCCGCCGAGCAGGATGTCCATGAAGCGGCCGCCCGAGATGTTCCGGGACGTCAGGACCTGGCGGCTGAAGAAGTCGACACGGCTGTCCGCCGGCAGTACCGGCATGCCCTTGTGGTTCGGTGCGAAGGACGCGCCCATGTAGAAGCCGAACACGGCCAGCTGGACGCCGATGAAGGCGAATGCCATGCCCAGCGGCAGGAAGGAGAAGGCGAGAACCGGCAGGAGGCTCAGCCGGACGGCGAGGATCGGGATTTCAACCCAGCGGTGCGTGACCTTGGCGCGGCGCACGATGAATTTCACGGAATCGATCTGGAGGCCCAGGCCCACCAGGAACAGGAGCGGGAAGAAGAACCAGCCCTGCTTGCGGGTCAGAAACGCGAGGCGCCCCTGGCGGTCGGCTACGGCTTCGGCGTGGAAGGCGATGGGGCCGGGCGCGATGTCCGGGTCCTTGGAAATGACGTTCGGGTGATTGTGGTGCGCGCCGTGCTTCTGCTCCCACCAGGAGTAGCTGATGCCGGCCACGGATGTGGCGAGCAGCCGTGCGGCCCAGTCGTTGGCGCGGCGGGACGCGAAGATCTGCCGGTGCCCGGCCTCGTGGGCCAGGAAGCTCAGCTGCGTGCAAATTATGCCCAGGGCGGCGGCGATCAGGAGCTGGAACCAGCTGTCACCGATCAGCGCGAACCCGAACCAGGTGGCGGCCATCAGGAGGGCGAGCACCGAAAACACGGTGATGTAGAAGCCGACACGGCGTTCCAGGAGACCGGCGGCCTTCACGGTCTTGAGCAGCTCCGAATAGCTGAGAACGACGGCGTTGGGTTGCCTGACTCGCGATTTAGGGCGCTCTGGGGTGGTGAGCGTAGTGGTCATAGGGGGCCTGCCTCGTTGCTGTTACGGGCAACGCTGCAGCTGACATTTGCAGCGGCACGGTCTGGATCACCCTTTACCAAGCATACGCCCGCGGGTTTCTGTGGCCCGCCGATCGGGCGCCGGAGACGCGTGTATTTAGGCACAGGCGCGATCTATGCATAAATATCGGCACCTATGCATACTCTTGCTGTATAGTCGTGTTTATGACTATTTCTGTTGCCGTTTCCGGGGCGAGCGGTTATGCCGGCGGCGAGGTCCTGCGGCTCCTCGCCGGTCATCCCGATGTCACGATCGGCGCCATCACGGCCCACAGCAACGCCGGTTCCAGACTAGGGGAATTGCAGCCGCATCTCCATGGTCTGGCGGGCCGGATCCTCGAAGACACCACCGTGGATAACCTGGCCGGGCACGACGTCGTGTTCCTGGCGCTTCCGCACGGGGCGTCCGCGGAGATCGCGGCGCAGTTGCCCGCCGGGACCCTGGTGATCGACGCCGGCGCGGACCACCGCCTCGAGGATCCCCAGGCCTGGGAGAAGTTCTACGGTTCCGCGCACGCCGGGACCTGGCCCTACGGCCTCCCGGAACTGCCCGGCCAGCGCGATGCCCTCCGCGGGGCCACCCGGATCGCCGTCCCCGGCTGCTACCCGACGTCGGCCCTGCTGGCCCTCACGCCCGGCTTCAGCAACCAGCTGCTGGACGGCGACGACGTCGTGATCGTCTCGGCGTCCGGCACGTCGGGGGCCGGCAAGGCCGCCAAGGTCAACCTGATCGGCGCCGAAGTCATGGGGTCCATGAGCCCCTACGGGGTAGGCGGCGGTCACCGGCACACCCCGGAGATCGAGCAAGGACTCTCCAAGGCGCTGGGAGCTCCGGTCACCGTCTCCTTCACGCCCACGCTGGCGCCGATGAGCCGGGGCATCCTCACCACGGCAACAGCCAAGGTGCGCTCGGGTGTCACCGCCGAAGAGCTCCGCCGCGCCTGGGCCGAGGCCTACGACGACGAACCGTTCGTGCACCTGCTCCCGGAGGGCCAGTGGCCGTCCACCAAGTCGGTCCAGGGTTCGAACCACTCGGTCATGCAGCTTGCCTTCGATGAGCACGCCGGCCGCGTGATCGTGTGTTGCGCCATCGACAACCTGACCAAGGGGACCGCTGGCGGGGCCGTGCAGTCCATGAATATCGCCCTCGGCCTGGCAGAATCCGCCGGCCTCAACCTCCAGGGAGTCGCACCGTGAGCATCACCGCACCGCAGGGATTCCGCGCCGCCGGCGTGACGGCCGGCCTCAAGGCTTCCGGCAAGCCGGACGTTGCCCTCGTGGTCAACGACGGCCCGTCCAAGGCCGCCGCGGCGGTCTTCACGTCCAACCGCGTCGCCGCGGCCCCCGTGCACTGGTCCCGCGAGGTGGTCAAGGACGGCCGCGTGGACGCCGTTTTCCTCAACTCCGGCGGGGCGAACGCCTGCACCGGAAGTCAGGGTTTCCAGAACACCCACACCACCGCGGAGAAGACCGCCGAAGCCCTCAGCGTCTCCGCCACCGACGTTGTGGTCTGCTCCACCGGACTGATCGGCGAACAGCTGCCCATGGACAAGATCCTGGCCGGGATCGGTTCGGCCACGGCGGCCCTGGCCGCCGACGGCGGCCCCGCGGCGGCCACCGCGATAATGACCACGGACTCCGTGTCCAAGCAGGCCGTGTTCACCGGAACGGACTCCAATGGCACACTGTTCACCATCGGCGGCATGGCCAAGGGCGCAGGCATGCTGGCCCCGGGCCTGGCCACCATGCTGGTGGTCCTCACCACGGACGCCGACGTCCAGCCAGGCACGCTCGACGCCGAACTCCGCGACGCCACCCGGGTCACCTTCGACCGGGCGGACTCCGACGGCTGCATGTCCACCAATGACACCGTGGTGCTGCTGGCATCCGGGGCCTCCGGCGCCGCACCATCGGCCGCCGACTTCGGCGCGGGCCTGACGCAGGTCTGCTCCGAACTGGCCCGCAAGCTGATCGGCGACGCCGAGGGCGCCAGCCACGACATCGCCATCCGGACATTCAACGCCGCGAGCGAGCGGGACGCCGAAATCGTCAGCCGCGCCGTCGCCCGCTCCAACCTGTTCAAGACCGCGATTTTCGGCAAGGACCCCAACTGGGGCCGCGTACTGTCCGCCGTCGGCACCACCGACGCGGCGTTCGATCCGGACCAGCTGAACGTGTCCATGAACGGCGTGCAGATCTGCCGCAACGGCAGCATCGGCGATGACCGGAACCTCGTGGACCTCGAACCGCGCGAGGTCCTCGTCGAAATCGACCTGCAGGCCGGCGGGGCCGAGGCCACGATCCTCACCAACGACCTCACCCACGACTACGTCCACGAAAACAGCGCCTACTCCAGCTAACCCCCCCGGGGAAGGCACAGGAAGGACGAACAGAAGGACGATCATGAACACCCAGACCCGCGAGACCACGTCCCAGTCGGACGCCCGGGACAAAGCCGCCACGTTGATCGAGGCGTTGCCCTGGATCCAGCGCTTTGCCGGCAGCACCATGGTGATCAAGTACGGCGGCAACGCCATGGTCAACGACGAGCTCCGCCGCGCCTTCGCCGAAGACGTCGTGTTCCTGCACCACGTCGGCATCCACCCCGTGGTGGTGCACGGCGGCGGCCCGCAGATCAACGCCATGCTCAGCCGGCTGGGCATCGAGTCCGAGTTCAAGGGCGGGCTGCGCGTCACCACGCCCGAGGCCATGGACGTGGTCCGGATGGTCCTCACCGGGCAGGTGGGGCGTGAGCTCGTGGGCCTGATCAACTCCCACGGCCCTTACGCCGTCGGCATGTCCGGCGAGGACGGCGGACTGCTCCGCGCCGTCCGCACGGGCACCGTGGTGGACGGCGAGGAGGTGGACCTGGGCCTGGTCGGCGAGGTGGTCGGGGTGAACCCCGAAGGGATCGTCGACATCCTCGCGGCCGGCCGGATCCCGGTTGTCTCCACCGTTGCCCCGGAGATCTCCGCAGACGGATCCACCACCGGGCAGGTACTAAATGTCAACGCGGACACGGCGGCGGCGGCGGTCGCGTCGGCCCTGGGTGCATCCAAGCTGGTCATCCTGACCGATGTCGAAGGCCTCTACGCCAACTGGCCGGACAGGTCATCGCTCATCTCGTCGCTGACGGCTTCGGAGCTGCGCGAGATGCTGCCGCGCCTTGAGTCCGGCATGATCCCGAAAATGGCGGCCTGCCTGAAGGCGATTGACGACGGCGTCGAGCGCGCCCACATCGTGGACGGCCGCCTGCCGCACTCGATGCTCCTGGAAACCTTCACGACCGCCGGCATCGGCACTCAGGTCGTTCCTGACGAGGAAGTGAACGCATGAACGAAACTGTAGGCGTGAGTCCGACCGGCGATGGGGCCCCCGCCCGCTTCGCGGTGCCCGACCACACCCGGGCCCCCATCGCAGGCTCGGCCCCCACAGCTTCCGTTATGACTGGAAAGAGTAGCGGAGCCGAGTGGCTCTCCCGCTACTCGTCCTCCCTGCTGGGTGTCTTCGGCACCCCGCAGCGGGTCCTGGTCCGCGGCGCCGGCTGCCTCGTGTGGGACGCCGACGGCAAGGAGTACCTGGACCTGCTCGGCGGCATCGCCGTGAACGCCCTCGGCCACGCCCACCCGTTCGTCACGTCGGTGATCTCCAGCCAGCTCGCCACCCTGGGCCACGTCTCGAACTTCTTCACCAGCCCCACCCAGATCGCCCTGGCCGAGAAGCTGCTGGAACTTTCCAAGGCGCCGGCCGGCTCCAAGGTGTTCTTCGCCAACTCCGGCACCGAGGCCGTTGAGGCGGCCTTCAAGCTGGCGCGCCGGAACACGGGCGCCAGCACAACGGGCGCAGGCGCGGACAGTGCCGAACAGCCGCGCACCAAGATCATCGCGCTCGAAGGCGCCTTCCACGGGCGCACCATGGGTGCCCTCGCGCTGACGGCGAAGGAGGCATACCGGGCGCCGTTCGCACCGCTGCCCGGCGGCGTCGTGCATGTCCCGTTCGGTGACATCGAGGCCCTGCTCGCCGCCGTGGATGAGACCACCGCCGCCGTCTTCCTCGAACCGATCCAGGGCGAGGCCGGCGTCCGGCCGCTGCCCGCCGGCTACCTCAAGGCCGCCCGGGAGGCCACCAGCGCGGCCGGCGCCCTGCTGATCCTCGACGAGGTCCAGACCGGCATCGGCCGTACCGGCAAATGGCTGGCCAGTGAGGACGCCGGAATCGTGCCCGACGCCGTGACCCTCGCGAAGGGCCTCGGCGGCGGCTTCCCGGTCGGCGCGCTCGTGACGTTCGGACCGGAAACGTCCGCCCTGCTGACCGCCGGCCAGCACGGGACCACCTTTGGCGGCAACCCAGTGGCCACCGCG
Organism: Arthrobacter sp. ES3-54; assembly: GCF_029504395.1. Classification (GTDB taxonomy): domain Bacteria; phylum Actinomycetota; class Actinomycetes; order Actinomycetales; family Micrococcaceae; genus Arthrobacter. The sequence goes on along the minus strand of NZ_JAQFIF010000005.1, from coordinate 14,651 downwards.
GCCGCCCTCGCCACCCTGCACGTCCTTGAAAGCCAGGACATCCTGGCGCACGTCCGGAGCATGGGGGAGCACCTGCGCACCGGCCTCGCCGGAATCGCCGGCGTCACCGAGGTCCGCGGCGAGGGGCTGCTGATCGGCTTCGACCTCGACGGTGACGTCGCCCCCGGCGTCGTCACCGCCGGGCTCGACGCCGGGTTCATCGTCAACAGCCCGGGCCCGCGCACCATCCGTCTCGCGCCGCCGCTGATCCTGACCACCGAACAGGCCGACCGTTTCCTGGCCGCGCTGCCCGCGTTGCTCGAAACCGCAAAGGTCGCTGCCGAAAAGACCGCCGACCAGCAGGCCGAACAGCCCGCCACTTCCAGTAACAACGCCGCAAAGGACGCCAAGTGACCGCCGCCGTGACCACATCAGTGCCCACCCGCCACTTCCTCAAGGACACGGACCTCAGCCCGGCCGAACAGGCCGAGGTCCTCGAGCTCGCCGTCCGGATGAAGGCCGCGCCCTACAGCGTGCAGCCCTTCGCCGCGGCGGGCAGCGGCCGCCAGACCGTGGCCGTCATCTTCGACAAGACCTCCACCCGGACCAGAGTCTCCTTCGCCACCGGAATCGCGGACATGGGCGGCAACGCGCTCATCATCAACCCCGGCGAGGCGCAGATCGGGCACAAGGAATCGGTCGAGGACACCGCCAGGGTGCTCGAACGCATGGTGTCCACCATCGTGTGGCGCACCGGCGCGCATGCCGGGCTGGTCGCGATGGCCGCGAACTCCCGCGTTCCGGTCATCAACGCCCTGTGCGATGACTACCACCCGTGCCAGCTCCTCGCCGATCTCTTGACGGTCAAGGAGCACAAGGGCTCGCTCCAGGGCCTGACCATGGCGTACCTGGGCGACTCGGCCAACAACATGGCCAATTCCTACCTGCTAGCCGGCGTCACGGCGGGCATGCACGTCCGGATCGCCGGGCCGGCCGGGTACCTGCCGTCCGCGGAGATCATCGCCGCCGCCGAGGACCGCGCCGCAGAGACCGGCGGCTCGGTGCTGGTGACGGTCGACGCCGCCGAGGCGCTCCTGGGCGCCGACATCGTCGCCACCGACACGTGGGTGTCCATGGGGCAGGAGGCGGAGAAGGAAGCGCGCATGAAGCTGTTCCGCGACTACTCCGTGGACAGCGCGGCGATGAAGCTCGCGGCGCCGGACGCCGTCGTGCTCCACTGCCTGCCGGCCTACCGGGGCTACGAGATCGCCGCGGACGTCATTGACGGCCCGCAATCGGTGGTCTGGGACGAGGCCGAAAACCGGCTCCATGCCCAGAAGGCGCTCATGGCCTGGCTCATGCACCGCTCCGGCCTGGCCGTTGTTGATGGGCTGGGACCAGTCGATGGGCTGGCACCGGTGGACGGCTTGGCCTGATGTCCGTCCAGCCAGCCGCTCCGGGGGCCAGCCCGGCCACCAAAACAGCCCGGCAGGCACGGATCACGGCGATTCTGACGGGCGAATCGGTCCGTTCCCAGGCCGAGCTCGCGGCGCTGCTCGCGGACGACGGCGTCCAGGTCACCCAGGCCACGCTCTCCCGCGACCTCGTGGAACTCGGCGCGGTCCGGGTCCGTGGCAAGGAAGGCGTGCTGGTCTACGCCGTCCCCGGGGAGGGCGGCGAACGGGCGGCCAGGAGCGGCGTCACGCAGGAAATCCTCGACGCCCGGCTGACCCGGTTGTGCGGGGAACTGCTCGTCACTGCCGAGGCCTCGGCCAACCTCGTGGTGCTCCGGACTCCGCCGGGCGCCGCGAACTTCCTTGCCCTCGCCATCGACCACTCCGTGATGCCCTCGATCCTCGGCACCATCGCCGGGGACGACACCGTCCTGCTTGTCACCCGGGACCCCCTGGGCGGCGCGGACATCGCCGCACGCTTCCTGCAGTTCGCCGAGGAAGCCGGCCAATAACGCCACACCATGAGCCTTTCAAGGAGCCGGGTGCCCCGGGCTTGTGACAGGCTTGCAACAGAGATTTTTCCCAGACTTACAGCATCACCAAACAACTAAGGAGCATTTCCGTGACTGAGCGTATTGTTCTGGCCTACTCCGGTGGCCTGGATACTTCCGTAGCCATCGGCTGGATCGGTGAAGCCACCGGCGCCGAGGTCATCGCCGTGGCGGTCGACGTCGGACAGGGCGGCGAATCGCTGGAGACCATCCGCCAGCGCGCGCTGGGCTGCGGCGCCGTCGAAGCCTACGTCGCCGACGCCAGCGACGAGTTCGCCAACGAGTACTGCGTGCCCACGCTGAAGGCCAATGCCCTCTACCAGGGCCACTACCCGCTGGTCTCGGCCATCTCCCGCCCGGTGATCGTCAAGCACCTGGTCAAGGCCGCCCGCGAATTCGGCGCCACCACGGTGGCCCACGGCTGCACCGGCAAGGGCAACGACCAGGTCCGCTTCGAAGTCGGCATCCAGACCCTCGGCCCGGACCTGAAGTGCATCGCACCGGTCCGCGACCTCGCCCTGACCCGCGACAAGGCCATCGCCTTCGCCGAGGAAAAGGGACTGCCGATCGAGACCACCAAGAAGAACCCGTACTCGATCGACCAGAACGTCTGGGGCCGCGCCGTCGAAACCGGCTACCTCGAAGACATCTGGAACGCCCCCACCAAGGACATCTACGACTACACCGCCACCCCGGAATTCCCGCCGGCACCGGATGAGGTCACCATCTCCTTCGAAGCCGGCGTGCCGGTCGCGATCGACGGCGTCAAGGTCACCCCGCTGCAGGCCATCAAGGAACTCAACCGCCGCGCCGGCGCCCAGGGCGTCGGCCGCATCGACGTCGTCGAGGACCGCCTCGTGGGCATCAAATCCCGCGAAATCTACGAAGCACCGGGCGCCATGGCGCTCATCACCGCGCACAAGCACCTCGAGGACATCACGATCGAGCGCGAGCAGGCCCGCTTCAAGGCGACCGTCGGCCAGCGCTGGGCCGAGCTGGTCTACGACGGCCAGTGGTTCTCCCCGCTCAAGCGCTCCCTCGACGCCTTCATCGAGGACACCCAGCGCTACGTCACCGGTGACATCCGCATGGTGCTGCACGGCGGCCAGGCGATCGTCAACGGCCGCCGCTCCGAAACCTCGCTCTATGACTTCGATCTCGCCACGTACGACACCGGCGACACGTTCGACCAGTCGATGGCGCGCGGCTTCATCGAGCTGTGGGGCATGTCCGCCAAGGTTGCCTCCGGCCGCGACATCCGCGTCGCAGGACAGTAATGGCGTCCGCCACAAATGAAGGCGCGCTGTGGGGCGGCCGGTTCGCCGGCGGCCCCGCGGACGCCCTCGCCGCGCTGAGCAAGTCCACGCACTTTGACTGGCGGCTGGCCCGCTACGACATCGCCGGCTCCAAGGCGCACGCACGCGTGCTGCACAAGGCCGGGCTGCTGGACGACGCCGAACTCGAGGGCATGCTTGCCGCCCTGACCCAGCTGGATGAGGATGTCGCTTCCGGCGCCTACCTGCCGGCGGAGTCGGATGAGGACGTGCACGGTTCGCTGGAGCGCGGCCTGATCGAGCGCGCCGGCACCCAGCTCGGCGGCAAGCTCCGCGCCGGCCGGTCCCGCAACGACCAGGTGGCCACGCTGGGACGGATGTTCCTGCGCGACCACGCCCGGATCATCGCCCGCGGCGTGCTCGCCACGATCGACGCGCTGGTGGACCAGGCCAAGGCGCACCAGGGGGTGGCCATGCCCGGCCGCACCCACCTGCAGCATGCCCAGCCGGTCCTGCTCAGCCACCACCTGCTGGCCCACGCCTGGGCGCTGCTGCGCGACGTGCAGCGACTGGCGGACTGGGACAAGCGCGCCGGCGTTTCGCCCTACGGTTCGGGTGCCCTGGCAGGCTCCTCGCTGGGACTGGACCCGGAGGCCGTCGCCGCCGAGCTGGGCTTCTTCTCGGCGACGCACAACTCGATCGACGGCACCGCCTCCCGCGACGTCTTCGCCGAGTTCGCCTGGATCACGGCCATGATCGGCGTGGACCTGTCGCGGGTCTCGGAGGAAGTGATTTTGTGGGCCACGAAGGAGTTCTCCTTCGTCACCCTGCACGATTCCTACTCCACCGGCTCCTCGATCATGCCGCAGAAGAAGAACCCGGATGTGGCGGAACTGGCACGCGGAAAGGCGGGCCGGCTGATCGGCAACCTGACCGGGCTGCTGGCCACCCTGAAGGGCCTGCCGCTCGCGTACAACCGCGACCTGCAGGAGGACAAGGAACCGGTCTTCGACGCCGCCGACACGCTGGAGGTCCTGCTCCCGGCAGTGTCCGGCATGATCGCGACGCTGACGTTCAACACCGAACGGATGGAAGCGCTGGCGCCGCAGGGCTTCGCGCTGGCGACGGATATCGCCGAATGGCTGGTCCGCCAGGGCGTTCCCTTCCGCGAGGCCCACGAGCTCTCAGGCGCCGCGGTGAAGCAGGCCGAAAGCCGCGGCGTCGAGCTCTGGGACCTGACGGACGAGGAATACGCCGCCATCTCGGAGCACCTGACGCCGGAGGTCCGCACGGTCCTGTCCACTGAGGGTTCGCTCAACAGCCGGAACTCCCAGGGCGGCACCGCACCGGCCGCCGTCGAACGCCAGCTGCTGGCCCTCGACGGCGAGCTCGCCGGCGTGCGGGAGTACGCGGGGTAGTTCCCCTTTCGTCTACGCGAGATGGCATTTCGCGGCAGTGTTTACGAAAAACATTGCCGCGAAATGCCATCTCGCTGCGTTTAAGGTAGGCACATGAGCGAAACGTTCCGGCAAATGCTCCGTGCACTGCCCGATTTCCCCGAAGTGCTCCCGGACTTCGATCCGGCCTCAGCGCCGACGGACCCGGCCGAGCTGTTCCGGCTGTGGCTGGCCGAGGCGCTGGAGGCCGGGGTGCCGCAGCCCAACGCCTGCAGCCTGGCCACCGCCGATGAGCTGGGCCGGCCGTCGTCGCGGATGCTGATCCTGAAGGACATCGACGCCGACGGCTGGCACTTCGCGACCTCCCGGGAATCCCGCAAGGGCCAGGAGCTCGCGGCCAACCCGCACGCGGCGCTGAACTTCTTCTGGCAACAGCAGGGCCGCCAGGTGCGGGTGGCCGGGGACGTCGTGGAGCTGTCAGCCGAGGCCTCGGCCGCGGACTGGCAGGCCCGGCCGGGCGCAGACGGTGGCGAGAATCCGGACTGGCAGCTCTACGCCATCCGGCCCCGCGAAATCGAATTCTGGCAGGCCCGGCATGACCGCCGGCACATCCGGCACCGCTACCCGCCCCGCTGACCGGGTTCCGCTCAGTTAATCCGAGTTAATTGGGCGGCTCGGTTTAGGATGGGCGCCATGACCTCAATCACACCAGAGAACCTTCGGACAGAACTGCACCGCGCCGCCGACGTCGTGGCCGGAATCGCCGGGAAACTGACGGAACAGGACATCAAAGCGCCCTCGGAACTGCCCGGCTGGAGCCGCGGGCACGTGCTGGCCCACATCTGCGGGATCGCCAACGCGATGGGCCGACAGCTCGAATACGCCGCCCGCGGTGAGAGTGTGGAACTCTACAACGGCGGCTCCGAGGGGCGAAACCGCGCCATCGACATGGCCGCCAGCCACAGACTCGCTCAGCACCGGGCCGACCTCGACGCAGCGTTGGGCAGGGCCCTGCGCGCGTTCGACTCGCTCGACGCTGCGGGCTGGCGCGAGCCCATCACCTACCGCGGGGGAGTCGTGTTCGACGGCGGCCTGGCCTTGTGGCGCGAACTCGTCATCCACGCGGCCGATCTCGGCACCGGCCACGGACCGGAAACCTGGAGCCGGCCTTTCTGCGGGCACGTCTTCGATTTCCTCTCGGCCCGGGTGCCCGAGGGCCAGCGCTTCGTGCTGCAGCCGCTCGGCCTGCCCGCGGTGGCCATCGGGAGCGGCGGAACATCGACGGTGATCAACGGCATGCTCACGGACATCGCCGCGTGGCTCGCCGGCCGCACCCCCACCCTCGGCAGCCTGCGCGCCACCGCCGCGGCCGACGGCGTGGACCTTCCGCAACTGCTGCCCTGGCCTGCCGGAGTGCCCGTCAACAACTGAGTACCGGGCCTTCGCGGGCCAGCCCACCCGGTCCGGTGCCCGGCTCGGCACGGTGCAGGACCCGGCGCTGGCCTGAGACCGCGCAGTCGTGCAGCCCTACGACCTGGGGCCTAGGGCCGTGCCGTTGCGAGGGCGAGTTCGCGTTCCCGGTCCAACAGGCTGCCCTTGACGGCCAGCCCCCAGCGGAAGCCGCCCAGGGTCCCGTCGGTGCGGATGACGCGGTGGCAGGGAACAAACAGGGCCGCCGCGTTGAAGGCGCAGGCACTGGCCGCCGCCCGGACGGCCTTGGCGTTGCCGGACAGCTCCGCATACTCCGTGTAGGTCACCGGGCGCCCCGGAGCGACCGTGCGCAGCACGTCCCAGGCATGGCTGCGGAACGGACCAGACTTCTGCAGCACCGGCACCGCCATGGCAGGCTCCGGGTCGCCGGCGTAGAACGCCTCCACGGCCGCGGAGATGCGGCCCAGCCCAGAAACGGTCTCGAATTCGCCCGGCAGCAGGTCCACGTGGATCTGCCCGGTCAGCTCGCCGGGAACGGCGGTCCAGCCCGATGACAGGACTGTGCCGTCGCGGGCAATGATGGTGAAGGGACCGTCCGGGGTGGACATGGTCAACAGCTGGGCTTTCATGGTTTCGCTTTCTTCGGAGCCTGTTTTTGAGTCTGCTTTTGAGTTAGAGACAGCGCGCGCGCCGCGGACTGGGCAGCCGCTGCCGCGCGCCAAAGGTGCATGGTGGCGTAGGAGCGCCACGGGCTGACCTCACGGAAATCGGGGGTCAGGGCGGCCCCGTTTGGCGTCTGGGCGAGCGACCGGATGCCGTTGCGGACCGCAGCATCGTTGGCCAGGAACACGTCCGGCGCGCCGATGACGCGCATCGCTACGTAGCCCACTGTCCACGGCCCGACGCCGGCCAACGGCAGGAGCTTGGCCTCCAGCCCGTGCATGTCATCGCCGTAGCCGAAGTCCAGGTCGCCCGAGGCCATCGCCGCGGCGGCGCCGCGGACGGCATCGATCCGCCGCTGTGGGCCGCGGAGCAGCTCGAAGCCGGTTTCCGCAATCTGGGCGGCCGTCGGGAACAGCCGGTGGAGGCCGTCGTCGGGCACCAGGCTTGCGCTCCCGGCCGCGGACAGTTGGCCCAGTGCGGTCCGCGCGGCGGCCACCGTGATCTGCTGGCCGATCATGGCCCGGATCAGCAGTTCCTGCGGATCAACGGCGCCGGGCATCCGCATGCCGGGCGTGCGCGCCACCGTGGCGGCCAGGCGGGGATCGGCGGTGAGGGCGGCATCGATGGCGACCGGATCGGCGTCCAGGTCCAGCAGCCGGCGGACCCTGCTCAGCAGGGCGGCCAGGTCCCGGAGATCGACGGCGCCGATGGTCAGCACGAGCGGGCGCCCGGGCGCCCCGGCGTCGTAATCCACCCGGAAGCGGGCATCGCCGTGCGTCAGTCGCAGGGTGCGGGCGTAGGAACTGGAGGTACCCTCCTCGATCCCGGGGATGGCGCGGACGGCGAGGAAGTCGAAGACGCCTGGGTCGAACGGTTCGCGGTACGGAAGGTTGAGAGTGAGCGCTGTGGTGGCCGCGGGGGAGCGGTGATGCCGGGCTGTGGCCCGGAGTGCGGAGGGCGTCATCGCAAAGACCTCGCCGATGGTCTCGTTGAACTGGCGCACGCTGCTAAATCCGGCGGCGAAGGCGATGTCCGAGACTTTCATTGCCGTGGAGACCAGCAGGGTGCGGGCGGTCTGGGCGCGGCTCGCCCGCGCCAGGGACAGCGGGCCGGCGCCGAGTTCGTGGCTGAGGATGCGGTTGAGCTGGCGCGAGGAGTAGCCCAGCCGGGCCGCCAGCCCCTCGACGCCGTCGCGGTTGATCACGCCGTCGTTGATGAGCCGCATGGCACGGCCGGCGATGTCGGAGCGCACGTTCCAGGCCGGCGTGCCGGGCACGGCCTCCGGCAGGCAGCGTTTGCAAGCCCGGTAGCCGGCATCGTGCGCGGCAGCGGACGTCTCATAGAACGTGACGTTGTCCGCCTTTGGCGTCCGCGCGGGACACGAGGGCCGGCAGTAGATGCCAGTGGTCCGGACAGCGGTGTAGAACTGCCCGTCGAAACGGGTGTCCCGGGCGTCGATTGCCCGGTAGCGCTGCCAGAAGTCCATGACCCCATCCTGCCAGCTTCGCCGGACACCTGCTAGCGGAATTCGGACACGACCGTGTGGGCCTCCGGCGGCGTTTGTTAAAGTCTGAACATGACTTCGAGCCCGCTTCCTGCCCAGCCCGGCACGGTTACCGCTGCGCAGCCCGGCACGGAAAAAGGTGTCCAGCCCGGCACGGTTGCAGGCACGGCTGCGTCGCTCCGGGAGCTGCTCTCGGCCGATGCGCGGCACGTGGCGCCGCTGATCCTCGGCGCCGTGTTGACGCACGACGGGCGCGACGGCTCCGTCTCGGTCCGGATTACCGAAGTGGAGGCGTACCTCGGCCCGCATGATTCGCGCCACCCGGATCCCGGGTCCCATACGTTCCGCGGCCAAACGGCCCGCAACGCGCCGATGTTCGGCCCGGCCGGCCACCTCTATGTGTATTTCACGTACGGGATGCACCATTGCGCCAATATCGTGTGCGGGCCCGAGGGCGTGGCGTCCGCGCTGCTGCTGCGGGCCGGCGAGGTGGTGGCGGGACATGAGCTGGCCGGGGCCAGGCGCCCGACGTCGAAATCGGACATCGACCTCGCCAGCGGGCCGGCCCGGCTTGCCACCGCGCTGGGATTGACGACGGCGGACAGCGGGCGGGACGCCCTGGCTCCGCCGTTCCGGCTGGAGCTGCCCGCGAACCCGCCGGAAGGGGCCGCTGTTGGCATCAGCTCTGGTCCCCGTGTCGGCGTCTCCGGCGCCGGCGGCAGCCACGACTACCCCTGGCGGTTCTGGCTCAGCGGCGACCCGACCGTCTCCCGCTACAAGCCGGCAAAGCCGGCAAGAACAGTAAAGGCGCGCAACGCCCGCGGCGGGTAGCGCGCCACGCACTGTGCCCGCACACCCTGATGCCAGCACGCGCGGTGGGGGATGATGGAGCATTATGGGCGAGGGGAAACGCGGAAAACCGGGCAGTGAGCTGGAACGGCTTCAGATCTTTGTTCAGCTGGCCACCGAGTACTTCCGCATGGTCGAGCTGTTCACGCCGGACGGCGGGCAGGTTGCGGTGGACTCCGTCGAGGCGGAGCGCAGGCACTGGGTTGAGCTCTTCCGGGCCGCACTGCTGCGTAAATTCATCGTTCCGGAAGAACACGTTTCACTCAAACTCATCGTCAGGGCCCTGCGTCTGTGCAACTACTCGGCGGACGCCAGGATAACCGAGGGCACGGCAGAAGCGGCCAGTTTGTTCACGAACGGGATGATCCGGGACCGCCAGGCGCTGATGGCCGAAATGGCCCTGGATGACCACGACCTGTTCGAGGACGTCCTCTACGGGCGGCTCCTGCATGGTGACGCCGACAGGTTCCGCCGGTCCGGGTGGGCCGGGGACTACGCCCGGCTGAGCAGCGTGGCAGCCGGGCGGTTCGGTGCCGAGCGCGCGCTCAGAAAAGCGCTGGGCGTGGTCTCCTACGGGCTTGCCAACGAACTCCTGCGCCCGCCGGAACCGGGCGGCGACGCCGAGCCCCCAGCGCCAGAGGCATAGGGACTTCTAAGAGGCGGCGAAACCGGCCTGTCCGGGGCGGCCCGGGAGGCCGCCGGCCCGGGAGGCCGCCGGCCCGGGAGGCCGCCGGCCCGGGAAACGTCCAGCGGCCAGCCAGTAGGGTGGATGGGTGAATCAAAGTGAGCCGAACCTGACGAAGACTGCAATGCCGGTGGATGAACTGATCAAGGGCCTGTGCGCCACCATCCCGGATTATCCCAAACCAGGCATCAGCTTCAAGGACCTGACCCCGGTGTTCGCCGACGGCGCCGCCTTCGGGGCCGTCGTCGATGCCCTGGTGGGACCGTTCCAGGGCCAGTTCGACGCCGTCGCCGGAGTGGAAGCCCGCGGCTTCCTGCTCGCGGCAGCCGCCGCCTACGCCACTGGGACCGGGGTCATCACGGTCCGCAAGGCCGGCAAGCTGCCGCGCGAAGTGTTCTCCGAGGACTACGCGTTGGAATACGGCACGGCCACCCTTGAGCTGCACACCACGGACCTGGCGCCGGGGAGCCGGGTGCTGATCCTCGACGACGTGCTCGCCACAGGCGGTACGCTCGGCGCCGCGGCACGGCTGTTCGAGCGGTGCGGGATCCTCGTGGCCGGCATCGGCGTGGTCATGGAACTGGACGAACTTGCCGGCCGCACGGCCCTGACCGGCCACAACGTCCGCTCCCTGCTGCAGATCTAGCTGGGCCGGCGAGGCTGGACCATCCGGGACGTGTCGGTAGAATTCCCTGACGAAGACTGCCTTGGCATTGTTTGGCGACATGCAACAGCCGTGCCCGCCGAAATGGCTGTAGAATGGTGGGTCCGTCTTTTTCGATAGGGGAACGTTCGATGCACGACGCTGATTTGGCCCATGAACGCGACTATGTGGCCGGACTTTACGCCCGGCTCGATGAGTTGCGGGCGGAGAAGCGCACCCAGCTGGCCCAGGTGCGCCGTGCCGGTGCCGTGGGCACCATGCAGAACGTTTCCGAACGCGATGCCTTCGCGGCCCTCTACGAGGACCGCCTCGCCCAGCTCGACGCCGTCGATGACCGGCTCGTGTTCGGCCGCCTGGACCTGGATTCCGGGGAGGCCCAGTACATCGGCCGCATCGGCCTGACCACCGAGGACCTGCAGCGGCTCATGGTGGACTGGCGTGCGCCCGAGGCCGGCCACTTCTACCAGGCCACGGCGTTCGACCGGCAGGGCGTCCGCCGCCGTCGTCACCTGATCCTGCAGGGCCGCGAGGTCAAGGCAATCGAGGATGACGTGCTCGACGCCGACATGCTCGCCGACAATGATTCGCTCCAGGGCGAAGGCGCCCTGCTGGCTGCCCTGAACTCCAAGCGGACGGGCCGGATGTCAGACATCGTCGGCACCATCCAGTCCGAGCAGGACCGGATCATCCGTTCCTCCATCTCCGGCGCCCTTGTGGTCCAGGGCGGTCCGGGCACGGGCAAGACCGCTGTCGCCCTGCACCGCGCCGCGTACCTGCTCTACACGCACCGGGACAGGCTCAAGAGCGCCGGCGTCCTGCTGGTGGGGCCGACGTCGTCCTTCATGAAGTACATCGAACGCGTGCTGCCCTCGCTCGGCGAGACCGGCGTCGTGATGGCGAGCCTGGGCCGGCTCATGCCGGGCGTCACCGCCGTTGCCGAGCCGGACTCCGCCGTCGCTGCCATCAAGGGCCGGCTGGACATGGCCGAGGTGGTTGCCAACGCCGTGGCCAACCGGCAGCGCATTCCGGCCGGAAACCGGATCCTTGAGGTCGACGGCCGCAAGCTGGTCCTCACACCGCGCCAGGTCCGCCGCGCCAAGGAAAGGGCGCGCGCCACCGGCAAGCCGCACAACGAGGCCCGCGTCTCCTTCGTCAAGATCCTGCTCCGCGAACTCACCGAGCAGATGACGGAACTTGTGGAGGCCGGCAATATCGGCAACAACGCCGACCGCTCGTACCTGGCGGAGGATGTCCGCTCCGCCCGGGATGTCCGGATCGCCCTGAACCTGTGCTGGATGCCGATGACCCCCGAGAAGCTCGTGGGGGAGCTGCTGAGCAAGCCGGCCATCCTCGAGGCCTGCACCCCGAACCTCAGCCCGGAGGAACGCGCGCTGCTGTTGCGCCCTGCCGGTTCGCCCTGGACCGAGTCCGACGTTCCGCTGCTCGACGAGGCCGCCGAATTGCTCGGCGAGCTTGATGCCGCCGCGGGACGGGGCCTGGCGCAGCAGGAACAGGACCGTGCCCGCGACCTCGCCAACGCCAAGCAGACCCTGGTCAACATGGAAACCGCCGGCGTGGACGTCCTCGTCACGGCCGAAGACCTTGTGGACCAGAACCAGGAGCGCGAGACGCGGCTGACCGCTGCAGAGCGTGCCACCACGGATCGCAGCTGGGCCTTCGGGCACATCGTGGTGGACGAGGCCCAGGAGTTGTCACCCATGCAGTGGCGGCTGCTGGTCCGCCGCTGCCCGCTGAAGTCGTTTACGATCGTGGGCGACATCGCCCAGACAAGTTCCGTTGCCGGCGCCAACTCCTGGCACAGCGCCCTGGGCCCCATGTTCGGCGACCGTTGGCAGCTCGAGGAGCTGACGGTCAACTACCGCACTCCGTCCCAGATCGCCGAGGCCGCGGCCCGCATGGCGACGGCGGCCGGACTGGTGGTTTCTGCACCCAAGGCCGTCAGGGAAGGGCGCTGGTCCCCGGTCATCGACACTGTCGGCAAGGGCCAGATCGTCAACAAGCTCGTGGAGGTACTTCCCGAGGAACTGGACGCCATCGAAGGCGGCCTGATGGCGGTCATCGCTGACGGCGATCTTCTGCCCGAGGCCAGCGCGGCGCTGCGGGCCGTGTACGGCCACCGTGTCGGGACCGGAGCGGGGAGCTACGCTCAGGACATCGTGGTGATCAGTCCCCGCGAGGCAAAGGGCCTGGAATTTGACGGCGTCGTGGTTTTGGAACCGACGGACATGCTCAACCACGAGCACGGCCGGGTGGGCGACCTGTATGTGGCCATGACCCGGCCCACGCAGCGCCTGCGGCTCATCGCCGCCGCCGGAATCCCGGCAGGCATCGAGGAGTAGGCCTGCGGCCGGGCGATATTGGCTGTCCGCCCGCTGGACCGCAATGGCTGCCCGGCGGCCGGGCGCACGGCGTCAACTGCGATGCGGGTCTCTTGATCCTGCTAACTTAGATTCCGTGTCCCAGCTAAATATTCTCGATGCCCAGCAGAACGACCCCAGCTTTGCCAATATCTGGCAGGAGCTGAAATGGCGCGGCCTTGTCCACGTCTCCACGGATGAGGCGGAGCTCGAAAAGCTGCTTGCCGGCGAGCCCGTGACGTATTACTGCGGCTTCGATCCGACCGCGCCGAGCCTGCACCTGGGCAACCTGGTCCAGCTGCTGCTCATGCGCCGGATCCAGCTGGCCGGCCACAAGCCCCTCGGACTGGTGGGCGGTTCCACGGGCTTGATCGGTGATCCGCGTCCGACGGCGGAACGCACCCTCAACACCAAGGACACCGTGTCCGAGTGGGTGGGCTACCTGCAGGCCCAGGTCCGTCGCTTCCTCAGCTTCGAGGGCGACAACGCCGCCCGGATGGTCAACAACCTGGACTGGACGGCGCCCCTGAGCGCCATCGACTTCCTGCGCGAGATCGGCAAGCACTACCGTGTCGGCACCATGCTCCGGAAGGACGCCGTCGCATCCCGCCTCAGCTCCGAGGAAGGCATCAGCTACACGGAGTTCAGCTACCAGATCCTGCAGGGCATGGACTACCTGCAGTTGTTCCGCGACTACGGTTGCATGCTGCAGACCGGTGGCTCGGACCAGTGGGGCAACCTCACCAGTGGCACCGAGCTCATCCGCAAGGTTGAGGGCAAGCACGTCCACGCCCTGGGAACACCGCTGATCACCAACTCTGACGGCACCAAGTTTGGCAAGAGCGAAGGCAACGCGATTTGGCTGGATCCGGCCATGTGCAGCCCGTACGCCTTCTACCAGTTCTGGCTGAACACGGCCGACGCCGACGTCGCGGACCGCCTCAAAGTGTTCACCTTCCTGAGCCGGGCCGAGATCGAGGCTCTGGAGCTAGCGGTCGCCGAAAGGCCGTTCGCCCGCGAGGGCCAGCGGAAACTGGCATACGAGGTGACCTCGCTGGTCCATGGCGTGGACGCCACCGAGAAGGTCATTGCGGCGTCGGCCGCGGTGTTCGGCAACGGCGATCTCTCCGTGTTGGATGAAGCGACCTTGAAGGCGGCGACCTCCGAACTGCCGTCCGCCACTGTCAACGCCGGCGCACTGGGCATCATCGAGCTGCTGGTCGCCTCCGGCCTGTCAGAGAGCAAGTCCGCCGCACGTCGCACTGTGGGGGAGGGCGGGGCCTACGTCAACAATGCGAAGGTGTCCGACCCCGACGCCGTTATTGACTCCAGCCAGTTGCTGCATGGCCGCTACCTGCTTCTGCGCCGGGGCAAGAAGAACCTGGCAACGGTGGAAGTCGCCGCGTCCTGATCAGCTTTCGAAAACGCACCCTGCACGCTCCTTCCCGGCCGATTTGCACGGCCGGGAAGGAGCGTGTATTGTTTTCTGAGTCGCCGCCGTTGAGTGGTGACAAACCCCCACAAATGAGAAGCAATTCTTCATGCGCTAGGCGCAAACAATGAAAATTGCTTCAATTCTGTTGGGCGGATTCGCTCCACAAAGTGAAATTCGGATGAAAATTGCGAATTTGCAAAGTGGAAATGAATGAAATAAGCTGTAAACATCGCAGCGAAGAAAAGCGAAATAAAGAATTCATGGAAATGAATTGTTTCGGCAAGTATTCGAATGTGTCTGTTGTTTGAGAACTCAATAGTGTGCCAAGTTTGTTGATACCAATTTATTGTATTGAATTGGTTGAATTGACCAGGTTGCGCCACCCCG